>CAWGLN010000001.1:0-1230000 GCA_963823435.1 uncultured Gammaproteobacteria bacterium
GCGGGCATGATTGATTTCGGGGATATGGTGCACGCGCCACTGGTCACCGACCTTACCGTGGCCGCCACCTACAGGTCTTTGGCGCCCGGGACATCGTGGGCTGCGGTGTGCGACATGCTTTCGGCCTACCAGGCCGTCAATCCGCTGCAGGAGGATGAAATCGAACTGATCCCGGGTCTTATTGCAGGCCGTATGGCCATGTCCGCTACCATCGCCCAGTGGCGGGCGAGTGAGCACCCGGAAAACACCGACTACATCCTGGCCGACTTCCCTTCCACCTGGCAGGCCATGGAAGCGCTGGCTGCGACGGATTACGACCAGATGGTACAGGCCCTGCGCCGGGCCGCAGGCTACCCGGGGCGCAGCGCCATTTCTGCTGACAAGGAATCGCCCGAACATTACCGGGCATTGCTGGAACGACGTCGTATGGCGCTGGGACCGGCGATGCGGCTGTTTTACGACAAGCCGGTACACGTGGTTCGCGGTGACGGAGCCCTGGCTGTTCGATAGCCAGGGCGATCGGTACCTCGACAGCTACAACAACGTGGCCCACGTGGGGCACGCGCACCCGGAGGTGGCTGCGGCCATCGCGTCCCAGTCCCGAACGCTCAATACCAACACCCGGTACTTGCACGAAAACATCGTGGAGTTGTCCGAGCGTCTTGCTGCCACGCTGCCCGGTGACCTCAGCGTGTGTATGTTCGTGTGCACCGGTAGCGAGGCCAATGACCTGGCCCTGCAGATCGCTCGCGCAAACAGTGGCAACCGCGGATGCATCGTTTCCGCCCATGCCTATCATGGAAACACCACCGCCGTTTTCCAGATGTCGCCCGAAGATTGCCCGCCAGACATGCGGGAGAGCTGGCTGGAAACGGTACCCCGGCCCGGACATCTATGGCGGCCTGTACCGGGGAGAGGATGCGGTCGCCCGATACGCCAGCCACCTGGACCAGGCTATCGCCAAGCTGGCCGAGCGGGGTGAGGGTACTGCCAGCGTAATCTTCGACAACATTTTCAGTAGCGAGGGCGTCTTCCCGCCCCCGCCCGGATACCTCCAGGCGGCCTACGCGAAAGTCAGGGCTGCCGGGGGCCTGTGCATTGCTGACGAGGTCCAGTCAGGATTCGGTCGTACCGGTGACCACATGTGGGGGTTTTCACATGACGGCGTCATACCCGGATATCGTCACCCTGGGCAAACCCATGGGTAACGGACACCCCATCGCCGCGGTGATCACCACGCCGGCCATCGCCGAGGAATTCGCTCGTAAACGGCACTATTTCAACACCTTCGGCGGCAACCCGGTGTCCTGTGCGGCGGGCCTTGCTGTGCTGCGCGTCCTGGAGCGGGAGCAACTGCAGGAACATGCCCGCGTCACGGGCGAGTATCTGCGCAAGGGCCTGCGCGAATTGATGGACCACCATGAGTTGATCGGCGATGTGCGCGGCGCCGGTCTGTTTAATGCGGTGGAGCTGGTTACCGACCGCAAGCTGCGAACCCCGGCGGTTGACCAAACCGCCCGGGTGATTAACCGCTTGAAAGAGCTGGGTATCTTTGTCGGACTCACGGGGACACGCAACAATGCTATGGAAGCTGCGCCCGCCCATGGTCTTTGCCAAGCCCGCAGGCGGACTTGCTTATCGAGGCCTGGATCGGGCCCATTCGGGACAGCGGCTGAACCAGGTCACACGTACCGGACGTCGTATCAACGACCACCATTGAAAGGAACTCGCATGACACAAACCAACCACCAGGAACGCGAATTTGAGGTCGTGATTTGGGGGGCTACCGGCTTCACCGGCAGTTTGGTCGCGGGCTACCTGGCCTCGGAATACGGGGTGGGGAAAGACTTGCGCTGGGCGATTGCGGGTCGTAACCAGGGACGTCTGGAAGCGATCAGGAAATCGCTGGGCAAGGACGCCGGTACGCTACCGATTATCCTGGCCGACAGTCACGATGGGGTATCCCTGGCCAACATGGTCAAACGCACCAGGGTGGTGTGTTCCACCGTGGGACCCTTCGCAAAATACGGCAGCGAACTCGTGGCGGCCTGCGCCAAGCATGGCACCGACTACTGCGATATCACCGGTGAAGCCCACTGGATACGCGCCATGATCGATGCCCACGAAAAAGCGGCAAAGAAATCCGGCGCCCGTATTGTCAATTGTTGCGGCTTCGACAGCCTGCCCTCGGACCTGGGAACGCTGTTTGTGCAAAACGCCATGAAGACCCGGCACGGTGTGGCGGCCTCGGAGGTTGCCCTGCGGGTGCGCAGGATGAAGGGCAAGTTCAGCGGCGGTACTGCTGCGAGTATGCTCGCAGCGTTTGAAGCCGGCGCCAGCGACAAGTCCGTGCGCAGAACCCTGGCCCATCCCTATTCTCTCAATCCGGCAGGTGAGCAAAAGGGTCCGCCCTCAACCGATCCCCAGGCCCCGCGTTGGGATGAGGACGTGCAGTCGTGGATCGCGCCTTTCATCATGGCCAATATCAATACCAAGATCGTGCGCCGGTCCAACGCCTTGTCCGACTGGTCGTACGGGCGGAATTTTCGATACAGCGAAGCCATGATGACCGGCAGGGGTGCCGCAGGATTCGCCCGGGCCGCCATGCTGACGGCCTCGTTGGCGGGCTTCATGACCCTGGCCGCCATACCGCCGACCCGAAGCCTGCTAAACCGGTTTTTCCTGCCACAGCCCGGCGAGGGCCCCAGCCCGCAGGAACGCGAACAGGGTATGTTTGATATCCTGCTGGTGGCCCAACATCCGGAAAATGACGACATCAGCCTGACCGCAAGGGTCACTGCAGACAGGGACCCGGGTTACGGTGCCACCTGCAGAATGCTGGGAGAAAGCGCTGTATGCCTCGCCAGGGATAGCCAGCCTCGCGGCCTCGCCGGTGGTTTCTGGACCCCGGCCATCGCCATGGGGCAGCAACTGATAGACCGCTTGTGCGAGAAAGCCGGCATGACCTTCAGCCTGGTGCCGTCCAAATCCGGCGACCGACTAGACGATCAATCGCGGCAGCATCAAGGTCGCGATTCCCAGCACCAGGAAAAAGCCGCACATATCGGTGATGGTGGTCAACACCGGTCCTGAGGCCAGCGCCGGATCCACCTTGAAGCCCTTCAGGACCAGGGGCACCGTGCCGCCTATACCAACCGCCACCACGGTGTTCAGCGCGAGGGCCGAACCGACCACCACACCCAGCCAGGGATTACCTTTCCAGATCCAGCCGGCCAATGCCACCAGTCCGCCCAGGGCAATGCCATTGAGAATCCCTACAGGTACCTCTCGCCACAGCACACGCATGGCATCGGCGGGCTTCACAACACCCAGGGTGAGTTCACGCATGCTCACGGCCACGGCCTGATTTCCCGAACAGCCGCTCATGTCGGACACGATGGGCAGGAACACCGCCAGCGCAATTACCGCGCTCAGCGTGTCCTGGAAATAGGCGATCACGCTGGCCGCAAGGATATTCAACAGTACGTTGACGCTGAGCCAGGACAAGCGACGACCGGAGCGGGTAAAGATGGGCATGGAGCGCAGTTCCTCGCCACCAACGATCCCTCGCGCTTTCAAATTGTCCTCTTCCGCCTTCTCCGCCAGCGCATCATAGACGGCCCGCCGGCGCACCACACCGACCATCTTGTTGTGTTCGTCGACCGCCGGCACCGCCGACATCTCGTGATCATCAAAAAACTCGCCCAGGGCCTCCATCGAGGCTTCGACGGATACCGCTTCAGGTGTCGCCATGACCTTTTTGACCGGCCGGTCGGGATCGCCGAAAACCAGGTCACGCAGCCGCATCACACCGCGCAAATCCCCGGCCTTGCCCAGCACATACAAGTACTGCACGTTGTACAGGGCGTAGTCTTCAGGCCGGGAGGACAAATCCTGTATAACCGCCTTGACCGTAATATCATCCGGATAGCTGATGAACTCGGTCATCATCAGGCCACCCGCAGTGTCCGCCGGATAGGCGATAAGTTGCCGGGCGTCGGCCGCATCCTCACTGTCCATGTGAAACAGGATCCGCTCCACATCCTCCGAATCCAGTTCCGCCAACAGGTCAGCCTGATCGTCGCTGTCCATTTCGGTGACGATGCTGGCCGCCTCTTCGGGCTCCAATTCATCCAGCAAGTCCGCCACGTGGGAGTCCGGTACATCCTCCATCAACTCGGCGGCCGACTGGGGGGATATGGTCAGCAACAGTTTGCGCTGCTCATCGTGACTCAGCCGGAAAATCGCCCTGACGGTTTCGTTGGCATCCAGGGTCTCGAGGTAGGCCTCGAGCTTGTCAGCCTGGTCCAGCTCGGTTAATTCGCGCAGAACTTCCCAGGGCCGTTGCGTCGTTTGTTCCATTTTTCACTCCTGGATAAATTGCCTGAGACTTTCCCCGCTCCAACCCTGCGCAGCTGGCACGCAAATTCGTTGGTATCTGGTGGGAATCACCGCGCCGCATTATTCCCTCATGAGAAGGCATGCCTGCGCAAGCGCGAAATAAGTGGTACACGGAAACAGGTTCCGCCAGGCCAGCTGTCACGCTGGCCAACTCGGCTGCGGCGTCCGGTTGCGACCGGTCAGACGGTCGCCCGGCGAGAATATCGCAAAGCGTTCAGCGCAGCTGAATCTTGCCGCCGCCGGGCATACCGCCCATACCGCCTCGCTCTGCGCCTGGCACCACGATGGAGGACGCCGCCTCCCGACGCATTTCCTGCAATTTCTTCATCGTGTCTTCGACTGCCTGCTCAGCGGCGGGTCCAAACATTTCGATGGCCTCGCGCAGCCCCCCGGCCTTGAGCTCAAAGCTCAGTGGCAACGGACCCGCCTGGGTATAAATCTGGGCCTGGCCAATATAACGAACGGGGCGTGAGGGGTCTTCTTCACCATCCGCGGTCAGGGGAATCAGGCGTTGAATACTGCCTATCTTGCGGTCTGAAATGATTTCTTCACGATACAGATCGTTGGCGTCCATACGGGTTTCAGGCTGATTTGTTTGATTGACCATGGCAGTTTCCGGTGCTTCCTGTTAATCGATTTGAGGTGACGGCTAGAGTATCAGGAACCGGCCCCTTGTGCTTGCGCA
This sequence comes from uncultured Gammaproteobacteria bacterium, assembly GCA_963823435.1. Lineage (GTDB taxonomy): Bacteria > Pseudomonadota > Gammaproteobacteria > Steroidobacterales > BM003 > CAKZML01. The sequence continues at coordinate 5,087 of CAWGLN010000001.1, forward strand.
CCAATCGGCGCTGGCTGACTCCAGTCAGTGGTATAGTGCACGCCGCAAGCAACCCCCCGAGACCCCGCATGCCCCTGCTGAGACTGGAAAAAGCAAACCTGGCCTATGGCCACAAGCCGCTGCTTGAAAACGCCGACCTGGAGATTTTCCGGGGTGAACGCGTATGTTTGCTCGGCAGGAATGGCGAAGGCAAAACGTCGATGATGCGCTTGCTGGCAGGGCAGGTTCAGCCTGACGATGGCAAGTGCTGGCTGAGGCCGGGCCTCCGGGTATCGCAACTGAGTCAGGAAGCTGACCTGGATAGCGATGACATGGTATTCGATGTGGTGGCGGAGGGGCTGCCCGGACTGGCCGGGTTGCTCTCGGACTACCATGCCGCAGCCATGCGCATGGCGAGTGATCCAGGCACCGCAGAAGTAAACCGACTGGCCGAACTGCAACATGAACTGGAGGCGGCCAACGGTTGGCAGCTGGAACAGCAGGTTGAAACGGTTTTGAGCCGCCTGGCTCTGGATGGAGATGCGCCTTTTAGCTCCCTGTCAGGGGGATGGCGTCGCCGCGCCATGCTGGCCAGGGCCCTGGTCAGCGAACCGGATATCCTGCTGCTGGATGAGCCCACCAACCACCTGGATATCGAGGCCATCGCCTGGCTTGAAGAATTCCTGCTGGAATACACCGGCGCGTTACTCTTTGTCAGCCATGACCGGGCCTTTGTACGCCGTATGGCCACCCGCATACTTGAACTGGACCGCGGGCGCCTGAGCTCCTGGCCCGGCGACTACGACGCCTATCTCGCGGGCAAGGCCGAGCAACTGGAAACCGAGGCCAGGCATAACGCCCTGTTCGACAAGCGCCTGTCCGAGGAAGAAGTCTGGATACGCCAGGGAATAAAAGCCAGGCGCACCCGCAATGAGGGTCGGGTGAGGGCTCTGGAGGCCATGCGGGAACAACGTCGGGAACGACGGGAACGCGGTGGCAACGCAGTATTTCAAATTGAGTCCGGAGAAAGTTCCGGCAAGCTCGTGTTTGAAGCCAAGCACGTGAATTTCGGCTACGGCGAAAACATGGTGATCAGGGATTTCAGCACCCGCATCATGCGTGGCGACCGGATTGGCATCATCGGGCCGAACGGCGCCGGTAAATCCACCCTGGTCAAACTGTTGCTGGGCGAACTGAACCCGGTCAGCGGCACCCTGTCACGGGGTACCAAGCTGGAGGTCGCCTATTTCGACCAGCAACGGGCCCAGCTGGATCCGGAAAGATCGGTCATGGACAACGTGGCCGACGGCAACCAGTACGTCATGATATCCGGCAACCGTCGCCATGTGGCGGGCTATCTGCAGGATTTTCTGTTTCCGCCCGAGCGTTTGCAATCACCGGTCAAGAGCCTGTCCGGCGGTGAGCGTAACCGCTTGCTGCTGGCCAGGCTGTTCACCCAGCCCGCCAATCTCCTGGTCATGGACGAACCCACCAACGACCTGGACGTGGAAACCCTGGAATTGCTCGAGGAACTGATCAGCCAGTACCCGGGCACCCTGCTGCTGGTCAGCCATGATCGGACATTCCTGGACAACGTGGTCACCAGCAGCCTGGTGATCACAAGTGAAGGCAGGGTAGAGGAATATGTTGGCGGCTACACGGATTGGCTGCGCCAGCGACCCCGTCCAGGAAGCACCTCCGCACCCCGACCCCGGGCCGAGCCAAAACCACAGGGAACTCAGAAGCCGGTCAAGTTGTCCTACAAACAACAAAGGGAACTGGACGGTCTGCCGGGTCGCATCGAGGAACTGGAGAATGAGCAAGCCAGGCTTACTGCACTGATCAGCCAGGCCAGCTTCTACCAGCAGGACAAGGACCTGATCCAGACCACCCTGAAAAAACTGGAACAGGCCAACGCCGAACTCGAAACGGTGTTCGAACGCTGGGCGGAACTCGAGGCCCGTGGTAAACCAGATGTACAGTAACATTTCTGTGGGCCTATTGGCGTGCGCTTCGCAGCCAGGGTCCAGGTCTATTTCAACACAACAATAATCAGGGGAACCCCATGCGCCACCTAGCGATTGTTCTTTTGTCCACCCTGGTCCTGGTGGCCTGTTCCCAGGAACCAGCCACCCCGGTTAATACCGCCGACCAATCAGCGACAGTTGAAAATATGGACCCTGTAACGGCGGCCATCGCGAACACCCAGAGACCGGATACCGACAGGGTCATCGACCAGCGACGCAAACCGGCCGAGGTGCTTGCATTTTTCGCCATCCAACCGGGTATGACAGTGCTGGATATGTATTCGGGTGGCGGTTACTACACCCAACTCCTGTCCGGCGTAGTGGGTGAGCAGGGCAAGGTCTATGCTCACAACAACACGCCCTACCTGAACTGGCAAGGCGAAGCCATCAAGGCGCGTTACCAGCCAGGGATAATGAGCAATGTTGAGCGCTTCACCGCGGAAAACAATCAGCTGGACCTGCCTGCCGGCACTTTCGATGCGGTCCTGATGATCCTCAGCTATCACGATGTGTATCACGTGGATCCGGACAATGGCTGGGAAAAAATTGACGGCCCCGCCATGCTGGCCCAGCTGTTCCAGTCCATGAAACCCGGCGCTGTGCTGGGTGTGATAGATCACGCTGCGACCGCCGGCGCCCCGCCCGAAACCGGCGAGACACTGCACCGTATCGACCCGCAGCTGGCGCTACAGGAAATCACGGCGGCCGGTTTCCTCTTCGAGGCCAGCAGCGATGTCCTGGCAAACCCCGGGGATGACCACACCATGCACACGTTCTCCGAGGAGATGCGTGGCAAGACCGACCGCTTTGTGTTTCGTTTCCGGCGTCCTTGAAAGCCTGAACGGCAGTGCCGGGGCTGCCAGGCGTCACCGTCGAGTAACATCAGCCAGCACGGAACCGCCCCCTGCTTCGGAAAGTCGCTATCGAATAGCCTTGCTTCAGCTGCTAACTTGACTGCGTCTAATTGAAAACTCGGCCCTGGGGAGAAACGGCCGCAACAGGAACCGGTAGCGACAGGAATGGAACGAGCAAACAAGCGTATAAAGCGCGAATTCCTGACCATGACCAAGATGGTGGGCATGTATTGCGCCAGGTTTCACCGACCCGGTGAAGAGGTCTGCCCGAAGTGCGCAGAGTTCCTTGGTTACGCGTCTCGTCGGCTGGAAAAATGTCCCTATGGCGAAGACAAGCCCACCTGTGTAAATTGCCCGATCCATTGCTACAAACCGGAGCAGAAAGCGTTAGCCAGTCAGATCATGCGCTATGCCGGGCCCCGGATGTTGTTGCGTCACCCTTTGCTTGCCATCGCACACAAACTGGACGGTTTTCGCAAGGTTGGCCACCCCATCGAGTTGGGCCGGGAACAGCGGCTCAAGGAACGCCAGGGTAAGGCACCCAGGTAACATCAAGATTCACCAACAGGGCCCGGCCAGACCGGGTTGGTAGTTGCATATGAAGATAGCCATTGTCGGTGCAGGCATCAGTGGTCTGAGCGCAGCCTTTTACCTTAAACAGCAACTGCCCGATTGCTCCCTGACTGTTTTCGATTCCGCATCTCGACCCGGCGGCACCATGCAAACGGTCAATGTGGGCGGCTTTCTGTTCGAGGGTGGTGGCAACGGCTTTTTGACCAACAAGCCCGACAGCCTGCAATTGGCGCGTGACAGTGGCGCGGAGCACCTTTTGCTGCCCAGCTCCGACCTGGCCCGCAAGCGTTATATCTTCCACAACGGCATGCACAGGATGCCGGAATCCCCGCCCCTGTTCCTCAAGTCCGGTCTGCTCACCTTGCGTCAGAAACTGCGTGTTGCAGGTGAGTTTTTTGTTCCGAAAAAAGAGGGCGAAACCGAGGAGACCTTGCAGGAATTCGGTTATCGACGGGTAGGCAAGGGATTCACCGATGTGTTCCTGGATGCCATGGTAGCCGGCATTTACGCCACGACTCCGGATCGCGTTTCCGTGCAGGCGGCCTTCCCCATGGTGGTGGCGCTGGAGCGAGAATACGGGGGTCTGTTCAGGGGTATGCTGGCCAAGCGCAAAAAAGGCGCCGGCCCCGGCGGTGTTCTCACCAGTTTCCGAGGAGGTGTGGGCTCATTCATCTCCCACCTGGCCGAGATTATCGAGGCCGAGTGGCGCCTGGGTTTTCCGGTTACCCGCGTACAAGAGGACAGCAACGGGTTCCGCATAACGGCAAACGGCAACTCGGAATCCTTTGACCGGGTGATTGTCAGCGCACCCGCCTTTGCGGCTGCAGACATGCTCTCAACCATGGACCCCGGTCTGGGCGAGAAACTGGGCGCCATCGATTACTCACCCGTAGCGGTTGTGGGCTTGGGCTACGAGTCACTGGATCATCCGCTGGATGGCTTCGGTTTGCTCACCACCAGCGCCGCTGGTCTGCCCATACTGGGTGTGCTCTGGGACAGCAGCATCTTTCCCGACCGGGCGCCAGATGGCGCCAAGTCAGTACGCGTCATGATCGGCGGTCAGCGCAATCCGGAACTGGTGGCACTGGATGACAAGCAATTGCTGAAAATCGCCCGCGAGGGTCTGCTCAAGACCATGGGTGTCGATGCAAAGCCCGACGCAATTTTTGTTCGCCGTTGGGAGCGGGGAATCCCCAGCTATGCGCCGGGACACCTGGACCGGGTGGCCGACATTTTCGAGCGCCTGGATGCCCACCCGGGACTGCACTTGTGCGCCAACGCCTACGGTGGCATCGCCATGAACGATTGCGTGCGCAACGGCCGGGAACTCGCCTTGCGCATAGCCGGGTCCGCAGGCTAGGCGCGGACCCTACCCGTCTTCGCCAGGCTTGAATGCCATACCCGTAAGCACCAGGTCATCGTAATTGACGATACCCACGATTTGACCCTTGGAAATCACCGGCGACATGGAAATCTCGAAGCGATCGAAAAAGCGTGCACAGTATCGAATGTCCATGCCAGGCCGAACAAACAGCACTGGTTTGGACATCAATTCGTAGATATTGATTCTATCCGGCGAACGATCCTTGGCCAGCACCTGCTTGGCGATGTCCGAAGCGAGCATGATTCCGTACTCATCCCGCTTGTCACGCCTGTCCACGATCAGGAAATTCACGCCCTTCTCGCGCATGATGGCCAGCGCATCGCTCACGGTGGTCAGCCCGTGTGCCAGGACAAATTTATCTCTCATCACATCCGCGATGATGGTCGGTCTTTTATCACTCATAGCTCCGCCTCCTCCAGCGAGGGCGCAATCAATTCAACCTGGTGCATCACGCCCAATGCATCTTCGACATCCACCTGGAACGCAATGCCGGTGCCGGGACTCTGGTCGAACTTGCCGGTCTCGGCCACCTTTTCCAGGATTCCCCTTGCCCGGTGTTCTTCCACCAGCATCAGCACCATATCCCTCTGACTCTCCAGCGCCAGCCCCATGAAGGTCGTCTTTTCCTCCACACCCTGTCCACGGGCATTGGTCAGCACCGTGCACCCGGTCGCGCCCGCCTCCCTGGCGGCGTCCATGATGGCCTGTGTCTTGGAATCCTCGACAAAGGCAATGATCAACTTGAACCTCATTTGAATTCTCCTTCGGGGTTTTCTTGGTTGTCGTCGGCTGAACGCTTGGTTTGCTTGATCATCCTCTTCCTGACCCGCCACTCTGAAATCTGGGCATAGGCCATCACAGAAATAATCGGAAACAGACAAACGAAAGCAATCAGGCCAAATCCATCGACCAGGGCGGTGCGGCCCGGGATATTCTCCGCCAGACCCAGGCCAAGGGCTGCTACCAGCGGGACCGTCACCGTGGACGTGGTAACGCCGCCGGAATCGTAGGCCAGCGGCACGATCGCCCTGGGGGCGAAAAATGTCTGCACGACCACCACGACATAGGCGGCAATAATGAAGTAATGGACGGGCGCGCCCACGACAATGCGGTACACGCCCAGGGTAATACCCACGGCCGCGCCTATGGCAACGGCAATGCGCAGTCCCCATGCCCCGATGGTTCCGCCTGACAGGGAATGTGCCTTATGCGCCACCGCAATCAGGGCAGGCTCGGCAATGGTCGTACTGAAGGCCAGGCAAAAAGCGAACAGGTACAGCCACAGGTAGGCCATCCAGTCGCGTGCCTCACCGCCTGCCAATTCGTTGCCGCCCAGGAAGGCCGGCGAAGTGAACTGACCGGCCATCATGCGGCCTACGGGAAACAGCGCCTGCTCAAGTCCGATCAGAAACAGGGTCAGGCCTATCACCACATAGGCAAAACCCAGCAACACCTGGTGCGGATTGGGGACAGGACGCTTGAGGATAAAAAACTGGAATACAGTGAGCACCACCGCGATGGGAAAGATATCACGCAGCGTACTCAGCAAAACCGCAAGCATTTGATCCGGGTCTGGCATCAGACAACCATCCCGTATATCAATACGAAACTGATTGGCAGCAAGGACGCAAAAGCAATCAGTCCAAACCCGTCCAGCAGGGGACTTCTACCCTTCAGCGACGAGGCCAGGCCCACACCCAGGGCGGTAACCAGTGGCACGGTAATGGTCGAGGTGGTCACGCCACCCGAATCGTAAGCAAGCCCGATAATCTCGGCAGGAGCCACCAGGGTAAGCAGGACAACCAGCAGGTAGCCGCCGGCAATCATCAGGTGGATAGGCCAGCCTTTCAGGATACGCAGGACACCCAGCACAATCGCCGTGCCCACTGCCAGGGCCACGGTCAGACGCAAGCCAAGCGCATAGTTGTCGCGGGCATCCAGCGTATCCGCGATCACGCTCCCCTTGGCTGCAACCCTGGACGCCTCGTCGGCGATTGCTATGAGCGCCGGTTCTGCCGCGGTGGTGCCGAACCCCAGGCAAAAGGCAAAGCACAATAGCCAAAACAGGGATCCCTTTCTGGCCAGGGCATGAGCCATGGCCTCGCCGATGGGGAAGAGACCCAGATCCAGACCTCGGACGAAGAAAGTCAGTCCCATCAACACCAGCAACAGCCCGAACAGCAATCCTCCCGGATTGGGCAAGGGCTGCTGCAGAACCGCGAACTGGAAGAATCCGATGACCAGCACGATGGGCGTCAGATCCCTGGCGCTTTCCAGCAACGGTCTAACCAGGTTCTTCAGTGTCTTAATCAACTACGGTGCACCCCGCGCCAGGACCGGTAGACGAACCAGTCTGCGTTCCCTGCGTGTCTTTTGTTTTGCAAGCACCCCCCTCGTGTTCTTTCCGCTCTCATGCAAATACCAACTGTTGCAGTCACTGCTCTATAACGGACCCTGTAATTGTCTTTGCACCGACATATTATACTCAAGCCTGCACCGGTTGCCGGGCTTCCATGCAACGCAGATCGTGCACCGCCAACGTCAGGGCGGTGCGTAATACAGCTTAGCTGCCTCTATATGAGTATGTCAGAGGCACCGCTCGTTCCGCTTACCCGTCGGTTACTCCGTGAACGATTGCAGCCTCAAACCGGACCGACCTGCGCACACACCTGCGGGCTACACTACCCCATTTACTTGCGCTGACGGTATTCCCCGGCGCCGATGCTGCGGTATCATCAGCCATCTTTGATTTCGGGTCAGGAGCAAGCGCTTGCCATCGTCGAGATTCTTCACTTATTTCCAGATCTTCAAATACGGCATATACAGTCTGCTGATGCTGAACGTGTTCATCTTTTTTAGCGATGAAATGACCGCAGCGGGTCACCTGTTCATGGGCGGCGTAGCACCTGGTGACCTGTTCCAGGCCTTCTCCGCAACCATCGACACCGCTTCCTGGGTAGTCTTGCTGCTGCTGTTTGAAATGGAAACCTATGTGTTGTCCGACCAGCAGGTGCAACAATACAAGTGGCGTCTGCACGGGGTACGGTTCCTGAGTTATTTCTTTATCCTGTTGTCATTCAATGGGTACTGGGACAAGGCCTTCGAACTGTACGAGGTTCAGGCTGTTGAAGCCTCCTCTGCCTGTCAACTGGTGGACAATCAAACCGTTTACCTGCTCACCCTGGATGAGTTCGAGGACCTGACCGTCGACAACTGTATGGAACTGCCAACAGAGGGCGGGTTTGTGCAGCTGACCGGCACGGACATCGTGGCCGATGCGGTGGCCCTTGAAGGCGCCCGCAGGCTGGCCTGGTTGGACGTGATAAACGCCGGCGCATGGCTGCTGATCGTGGTCATGCTCGAAGTGGATGTCTGGCTGCAGTTACGCGACGGGATTTCAAGGGCGGTTTTCATCGCCAGCAGCGCCTCCAAGGTCGTCCTGTACTCCACCCTGTTGGTGGCCGCGATATATTGGGGCTGGGCGGGTGCGTTTATCGACTTCTGGGACGCCTTCCTCTGGTTAACGGCCTTCGTATTCATAGAAATGAATATCGTTACCTGGCGAGAGGAAACCGAGGCGGAAGACGAGGTCCGGGAGCAGGCAGCGGTGACCTGAATCATGCTCCCGGCGGCCCGAAAGACGCGGATCAGGATAGGTATCATTCCCCCTCGTCGCCCAAACAGCGTCTGTGTAAGCTGTACGCCTATCTGAATTCAGTCGGCGCGGGAAGGCCGGTCTGCAGGCAACGGCGAACAACGTGAACATCGAACTCATCAGAAACATCGGCATAGTCGCCCACATCGATGCGGGAAAGACGACGGTGACCGAGAGACTGTTGTTTCACGCCGGCGAACTACACAAGGTTGGTGAAGTTCACGACGGCACCGCCGAAATGGACTGGATGGAACTGGAACGAGAGCGCGGCATAACCATTACGGCCGCAGCCACAGCGCTGTCCTGGCGCGACCACGACATACACCTGATCGACACTCCGGGGCACGTGGACTTCACCATGGAAGTGGAACGCAGCCTGCGTGTACTCGACGGTGCGGTCGTGGTGTTTTCAGCTGTGGATGGCGTTGAGCCCCAATCTGAAACCGTCTGGCGCCAGGCCGACAAATTCCGCGTTCCCAGGGTTGCTTTCGTCAACAAGATGGATCGGATTGGTGCCGACTTCGACGAGGTGCTGAACCAAATGCGCAAGCTGCTGCATGCAAATCCCGCAGCACTGCAGTTACCCATGGGGTCGGAGGATCAGTTTGACGGAGTGATAGACCTCGTGACCATGCAGGCCTTCCGCATGGCGGGAGACCTTGAGCAGGCCAGCGAACCCATTGCGATGGATGCGCCGTGGCGGGAAAAGGCCACGCTGGCACGGCAACAATTGATAGAGACCGTAGCCGATGTAGATGAAGCACTGGCCGAGATATACCTGGCAGAACAACAACCCAGCGAGGTGCAACTACTCGAGGCGATCCGCAGGGCTTGTCATGCACAAAAAGCCGTGCCGGTATTCTGCGGCGCCGCCCTGCGCAACAAGGGCGTGGATCTGCTTCTGGACGGAATCGTCAACTACCTGCCATCACCCACCGACCTGCCACCGGTATCGGGATCACTACCCGGCTCACCGGGGGAGAAAATTACCCTGCAACCTTCGGCCAGCGAATCGGTTTCCGCACTGCTGTTCAAGGTGGCGATGGATGAGGGCAGGCGCCTGGTCTACCTGCGAATCTTCAGCGGTCAGATCAAAGCCGGCATGGAATTATACAACCCGCGCCTGGAGATAAAGGAACGCCTGGCCAGGCTGTTTGTGATGCACTCTCACAAGCGCAAGCGCGTGGACCAGGCCGGTCCTGGCAGCATCATTGCCGCTACCGGTCTGCGCTTCACCACCACGGGAGACACGTTGTGCTCGGATACCGTCCCCATCCTGCTGGAGGACATACAAGGTTATGAGCCGGTCATGTCCCTCGCGCTGGAGGCTGCCACAAAGGCCGATGCTGAAAAGCTGGAGCTGAGCCTGTCCAAGCTCGCGGACGAGGACCCGACCGTGCAGGTGAGGGTGGACGAGGAGACAGGCCAGACGCTGATCAGCGGCATGGGTGAATTGCATCTTGAGGTGCTGGTAGAGCGCTTGCGTCGGGAGTTTGGTTTGCCCGTCACTGTCGGCAGACCGCAAGTGGTTTTCCGGGAGACTATCAGCCATAGCACCGAAGAAAAGGGACTTGTGGATCGCAAGCTCAAGGACGCCGAGTTGTATGGAGAAGTCAGTTGCCGGGTGGCGCCGCGGGAACGCGGGGCCGGCAGGGCATTCTTGTCCGAAGTGGAAGTACAGGCCGGCACGCCCGCCGGCTTGATCGAAGCGGCCATGGCAGGTCTCCAGGGAGGCGCCAGCAGCGGACCGGATGGTCACCCCCTGGTGGATATCAGCGTGACTCTGCTGAGCGTGGGATACAAAGACATACCCGAGGCCCCGGCAGGTGTGCAGGCGGCCGCCAGTGCAGCCGCGCGCAAGGCAGTTGCGGCGGCGGGTCCGGTACGACTCGAGCCGATCATGAGTATTGAGGTAGTGACGCCGGACGAGGACGTGGGTTCTGTGATCGGCGATTTACAGTCCCGGCGCGGCCTGATCCAGGACGTGGGTTGGCGGGGGCATATGCGCTTGCTGAAAGCACAGGCACCGCTTGCCAGTATGTTCGGCTACTCCACCGCACTTCGTTCCCTTAGCCATGGCCGCGCCACTTTTACCATGCGCTTCCATCGCTTCGACCGCATGGGGTGATCCGGGCTGGTTGACCCCGGCTCGTGCCACCCGCCATACCCTATGACCGTAGGTGAAACTGCGGATTAATACCCACAGTTCCCAAACCTATGCTTGGGAAGGGGAAGCGCCGACGCTTCCCGATGACGATGGTGGGCCGGGCATGATGCAAGGCAGCAGGGCGGGGCCATGGGCTTCCGGCACGGACGCGAACACTCCCCAGCCGCATAGTCTTCAAGCGCTGGAGGTGCTGCGTGCGCTGGAGTGTGGCCCGGATGGTCTGAGTACAGCCGAAGCTGCCACCCGTCTGCAGCAGGGCGGGCCCAATACGCTGCCTCACAAGCCGCCACCAGGCCTGGCACAAATCGTACTGCGCCAATTCAAGAGCCCCTTGATCTACCTGCTGGGGTTTGCCGCGGTGGTGTCCTTTGCGCTGGAGGAATACCGCGACGCTGGATTTATCGCGGCGGTACTTGTGATCAATGCTGTGATTGGCGCTTTTCAGGAATTTCGGGCTGAGCAAGCCAGCCAGGCCCTGCAGGGGTTGTTGCGAATCCGGACCGCAGTGCGACGAGACGGGCACCTGCGTGATATTGACGCCGAGGACGTGGTGCCGGGAGATATCGTGTACCTGGAATCCGGCAACCGGGTACCCGCCGATATCCGCCTGCTGGGCGCCCATGGGCTACAGGTGGACGAATCCCTGCTAACGGGCGAGTCCATATCGGTCACCAAAGACCCGGACTGGACCGGGGCCGATCTGACAGGGATTGCCGACCGAATCAACATGCTGCATGCGGCCTCCATGGTAGCCAGAGGTCGCTGTCATGGCGTGGTGGTGGCCACCGGGACTCATAGTGTCATCGGAAAACTGGCACTGGATGTCATGCGCGCAGAAGGTGGCAAACCTCCATTGGTAGAACGAATGGAGCAATTTACCCGGCGCATCGCCCTCGCGGTCCTGGCTGCAGCGGCAATTATCCTGTTTGCCGGCGTTTTACTTGGCGGCTACGGCCTCCAGGAAATGTTCATGTTCGCGGTTGCCCTGGCTGTTTCTGCCATACCGGAGGGCTTGCCCGTGGCGTTGACCGTGGTGCTGGCTATCGCCACAACCCGAATGGCGCGGCGTGGCGTTATCGTACGCCGACTGGCTGCAGTAGAAGGTCTGGGCAGCTGCACCCTGATCGCCAGCGACAAGACCGGAACCCTGACGTGTAACGAGTTGACGGTGCGCCGGGTTTGCCTCGCCGACGGTCGCCGCTTCGAGGTGACCGGCGAGGGCTTTATTCCCACCGGGGAGGTCATGGCCGATGGCAAGCCCCCGGGTCCTGCCGATACTGCCGACCTGGCTGCGCTGGTACGTGCAGTGGCGCTATGCAACGAGGCCGAACTGCACAGAGGGAACGGAGGCTGGAACTGGCGTGGCGACCCTACGGACGTGGCCCTGTTGACCCTGGCCTGCAAATTTGGCCTGTCAAAACAGGATCTGCTGGAGCAATACCCACAGGTCAACGACATCCCTTTCGAACCCGAGCGCCAATATGCTGCCAGTTTTCACTTGATCCATGGGCAGGTCAGGGTTCTGGTCAAGGGCGCACCCGAGAAAGTATTCGGAATGTCCCGCATGCAGGTCCCGGAACAGGAGCGGCTCCTGCGCCTGGCGCTCGAAATGGCTTCAGCAGGTTTCCGGGTGCTGGCCGTGGCCGAAGGTGATGCTCCCGACACGCTTTCCGGGTCTGACCTGCCGCCGGAACCGGGCGATCTGACCTGCCTGGGACTGCTGGGCATGATCGATCCGTTGCGGGCGGGAGTGAAAGAAGCGGTCGCCGCAGCCCGCGGAGCAGGCGTGTCCACCATCATGGTAACCGGGGATCACCCGGTCACCGCACTGGCTATCGCTCGCACGCTGGAACTTGCGGATGATCCGTCACAGGTGGTTACGGGCGAGCGACTATTGTCAGCCTCAGACGATGAACTGGCAGCAATCATGAACACAACGCGTGTATTCGCCAGGGTCGGGCCACATCAAAAACTGCAAATCGTGAACGCCGCCCGGACGAATGGTCATTTCGTTGCGGTTACCGGCGATGGAGTCAACGATGCCCCTGCCCTGCGTGCCGCCAATATCGGCGTTGCCATGGGCAAGTCGGGCACCGATGTGGCGCGTGAGGCTGCGGAACTGGTCATTAGTGACGACCACTTCGCCACCATTACGGCGGGAATTGAAGAAGGCCGTATTGCCTACGACAACATACGTAACGTCATTTACCTGCTGATATCCACGGGCGCGGCAGAAGTGGTGCTGGTGGCCCTGGCGCTGGCAACCGGTTCGCCTATTCCACTGTTGCCGGTGCAACTGCTGTGGTTGAACCTGGTGACCAACGGTATCCAGGACGTGGCGCTTGCATTCGAGCCTGGGGACAACAAAATCCTGTCGCGCCCGCCGCGATCACCGCGCGAGCCCATATTTAATCGCCTGATGCTGGAGCGCACGATAACGGCGGCCCTGGTGATGAGCATTATCGGCTTTGGCCTGTTTCGCTGGATGCTGCAAAACGGTTGGTCGGAGGCCGGCAGTCGCAACGCTTTATTGTTGCTGATGGTGCTGTTTGAGAACGTGCATATTTTCAACTGCCGCTCCGAGACTCGCTCAGCATTCAGCCTGTCACCACTAAAGAGCCCGATATTGATGGTGGGAATGCTGTGCGCATTCTCACTGCACACCGCGATGCTCTACCTGCCCTGGGGAAATCAATTGCTGTCCACCGAGCCTGTTTCCGGTCAGCTGTGGTTGGCCGTCGCGCTCCTGAGCCTGCCTATCCTGCTGGTAATGGAGTTACATAAATGGTCCTGGCACAGGCGCTACGGCCTGTCCCCCCGGCAAAATCCAAATCTAGTGCGCCTATGATCCAGTCACGAACGTGTATCTCGCGGCTGAAAAGTTCCGTTTCTGTGTTGCCAATCTTCGCAACAGCTGGCTATTCGGTGCGATTGGCTCCTTGAATCTGAATCTTTTCGCCAACAATCCAGCAGGTCCAGAATAAAACAGAGGTTCCCTACAAAAAAAGGGGCTCAGCGAGAGCCCCGATCAATGTTCTCATCTGGCATACGCGAATCTAGTTCATTTTCGTACCCGGCATCAGCTCGAAAAGCGGATCGAACGTGGTCAGCGCCGATTTCAGGTGCTCAAATACTTGCAGGTCACCTTCGGTCTTGACCACACCCTTTTCGATGTAATCAGCAAACGTGCCCTGTCCCATCATCACCGCCATCAGCACAGACTTGTCCACGGTCAGGGTCAGGTCCGCATCATCCGCGGTGCGACCATGGATGCTGGTGAGGGTGGCATTGCTCAACTCCACCACGAATTTCTGATTCTCGTCGGGCACAATCAGATTCATCTTGAAGCCGAAGTCCTCGGCCTTTCGGCTGTCCAGGAGAATACCCAGGAAGTCCAGGAACATCTCCGTCGACATGGCGTTGATCACATCAGGGGTCAGGGTCTTCGGCGAAATACCCTCGGGGATTCCCGAGCGCAGTTCATAAGCCGCTGCCAGGAAGCTGTTACGGACACTGGGACTTTCCTGCTGATAACCGAACTGCTCAAAGTTGTCAGCCAGCAGGTCCTTGGCGGCCTGGTTACCAGGTTCGGCGTAGACCAGCTTGTTCAGGATTTCCTGGGCCTCGCGGTATTTACCCTGGTCGTACAATTCCTGGCCCTTGGCCAGGATATTGTCCGCACCGCCCATCATCTCCACGTAAAGCGGTGCTGAGTCTTCCGGTGACAGGGGAATCAGGGTCGTGGGATTGGCATCCCAGTAACCCAGGTAGCGATTGATCACGGCCCGGCTGTTGTGCTCCATGGAACCGTGGTAACCACGCGCATACCACTGTTGTTGCAGGCTCTTGGGCGGGGCGTAGACATTCTGCACCTGGTTGATGGTCACACCGTTGTTGGCCAGGTGCAGCACCTGGTTGTTCATATGGGCGTACAGATCACGCTGTCCGCGCATCACTTCCTGGACACGAGCGTTACCGAAGCGCGGCCAGCTGTGAGAGGCGAACATGACTTCCGCTTCCTGGCCGAATTCATACAGGGCTTCATTGATGTACTTGGACCATGCCAGGGCATCGCGCACCGGGGCACCACGCAAGGTGTAGATGTTGTGGATAGTGCCGGTGATGTTCTCCGCAGCCCAGAAGGCCTTCAGATCGGGAAACCAGGTATTCATTTCCGCCGGCGCCTCGGTGCCGGGAGTGTTCTGGAACACCATGCGCAGACCGTCGACAGTGATCTCTTCCATGGCCGCCGAGACAGTCCGCGTGGGGGCAATCAACCCAAGACTACCCGCCGCAACGTTCTTGCCAATGGACTGGTCCACGTGCCCATAGGGATTCGCCGGGGTCAGCACGCCGTACTGGAAGAACAGCCTGCGGGCCATGGCGTTACCAGCGTAAACATTCTCCGACACCGCATGCTCGAGGAAGCCTACAGGTGCGATGATCGCCACCTTGCCGCTTTCCACGTCGGCCTGGTCCACCACCCCGTGTACGCCACCAAAGTGATCGGCGTGTGAGTGTGAATAGACAACCGCGACTACCGGCCGCTTGCCGAGTTTCTCATTGACCAACTCCAGGGCCGCCCGGGCAGTCTCCTTGGCGGTCAGGGGGTCGAACACCACCCAGCCTGAATCGGTCTTGATGAAACTGATGTTGGACAGATCGAATCCACGGACCTGGTAGATCTTTCCGGGCACCACTTCGTAGAGCCCGTAATTCATGTTCAAAATAGCCATGTCGCTGCAGCGAAGGATGAATACTGTCGAAATCCTTGCCATCAAGCAGGAACTCGTAGCGCCCCATGTCCCAGGCAACATTTCCTGCATCCGCCATGATCTGGGTGTAGGCCGGCTTGGCAATAAATCCCCGTGGATTGCTCGTCGAAATCGGTCTTGTCGGACAGTGGCAGTATCTGGCGCTGCTGGACCTGGAAATCCCTGGTGTGCTTGGAAGGCAGCTTGCCCTTGGGATCGAAATGCTTGGGTTCGTCGGCCACCGCTGCGCCCAACACCAGGGTGCAGGCCATCATCGACAGGAGTGTCCTGGAGAATATCTTGATCATCGTATCCCTCTGCTGTGTGCGGGCGCCAAATTTGGCCTCATCCACGCGGCAGCTGCAATGGTCAGCAGCCCCGGTGCCGGAGAATCCGGTACTGGAGACGCAATCTAGAGAAAAAATTGGTTAACCTCAATTGATTATTTTCTTTTTTCTGTTAACTTCTAGTTAATTATGGAATTACGCAAACTTGAATTTCTCAGGGAAGTGGCGAGATCCGGCAGCTTCAAGCGCGCTGCCGCAGCCATGCACGTGTCGGCTCCGGCCCTGACCAAGGGAATCCAGGCCCTGGAAGAAGAACTCCAGGTCATTCTGTTTGATCGAAAACGCGGGAATCCCCTGCTGACCTCCGCAGGACAAAAAGTCTTGCGGCGGGCCCAACGCATGCTGGACGAGGCCCAGGAGATACAGGCCGATATGGCTCGGGAACGTGGTCTGGAGGCTGGCGAGTTGCGAGTGGGCTGCGGCCCGATCGTCATGCAGAACATCATGGGTCGGGCACTGGGCAAACTGTCCATCCGCCACCCCGGTCTTCGGGTTCGGGTGGTACCGGGAAACTGGGAAACCCTGTCTCAGCAACTGGAGGACTATGCGCTGGACCTGGTGGCTGCCGACGTCGGCGAGGCGCGCAAAAATCCGCAGTTCCAGGTCCAGCGCCTGGAACAGGAATCCCTGGTGTGGATAGCGGCGGGTAACCATCCGCTTGCCAAAGCAAGAAATATTGCAATTGCAGATCTTCTTGCCTATCCCCTGGCGCTGCCAACACCACCAACCCATATGAGTAACTGGCTCCTGCAAAAATACGGCGCCGAGATCGCGACGACGCTGACCAAACCCTCTATTTGCTCCGACAGTTACACCACGCTGATTAGCGCTGCCCGACGCTCGCAATGTCTAAGCGTACTGCCAGATTCGCTGGCCCACCACCTGGAACGCAGGGGCGAAATAATTATCCTTAAGGTGCGTGACTGGGCCATGCCCAGCCACGCGGGAATTATCACCCTGGCCGCCCGCGCACCGTCGGCTGCCATCGATGTGATGGCCGAAGCCCTTATGGAATCCTCGGCTGACATCAAGGCCGAAAGCGATATGGTCTGAAGGCTTGCAGGGCTCCTAGTCCAGCTTCAACCGGTGTAACCTCAAGGCGTTACTGATCACCGACACGGATGAGAAGCTCATGGCCGCCGCTGCGATCACCGGTGACAGAAGCACTCCAAACACGGGGTACAACACGCCTGCCGCCACGGGCACGCCCGCGCCGTTGTAGGCGAAAGCAAAAAACAGGTTCTGCCTGATGTTGCGTATGGTCGCCCGGGCCAACGTGCGTGCGCGCACGATACCCTTCAGGTCACCCTTGAGCAGGGTGATGCCTGCGCTCTCCACCGCGACGTCAGCCCCGGTTCCCATGGCGATCCCGACATCGGCGGTGGCCAGCGCCGGCGCATCATTGACACCGTCTCCAGCCATGGCCACCCGGGCGCCCTTCTTTTTCAGCGCATCCACCAAGCGCCGCTTTTTCATGCGGCAACACCCCCGCATGCACCTCGTCAATCCCCAGGGCGACTGCCACGGCCTCGGCCGTACGCAGGTTATCCCCGGTGGCCATGACGATGCGCAATCCCTGGCTATGCAGCGTCCTGATGGCCTGGGCGGCGGAGGCCCTGATGGGATCCGTCACCGCAAGCAGACCGGCCAGGGTCTCGTCCACGGCCACAAACATTACCGTCTTGCCCTGCCGCCGCAGTTCATCTGCCCTGGCGGAGCCGGCGCTTACGTCCAACTCCGCCTCGGCCATCAAGCACGGCATTGCCTACCAGCACGTGACGACCCCTTACGTACCCTCGTGCACCCTTGCCGGTTAGCGCCACAAATTCGGTGGCCTCATCAAGCGCCAGCCCCCGCTCACGCGCCGCCCCGACGATCGCCTCGGCCAGCGGATGTTCACTTCCCCGTTCCATGGATGCCGCCAGCACCAGCAGCTGATTCTCGTCCATGGTCAGGGCCAGCACCTCGCTCAGCACGGGCTTGCCCTCGGTCAGCGTGCCGGTCTTGTCCACTACCAGGGTGTCCACCGATGCGAATCGCTCCAGGGCCTCGGCATCACGTATCAGCACACCAGCACGGGCTCCGCGGCCGGTAGCCACCATGATGGAGATCGGCGTGGCCAGCCCCAGGGCGCAGGGACAGGCGATGATCAGTACAGACACCGCAGCCACCAGCGCATAGGCCAGGGGCGGTTGCGGTCCCAGCAGCATCCAGGCAATAAATGCCAGCATGGCAATCAGAACTACCGCAGGTACAAAATAGCCGGCGACCCGGTCCGCCAACCCCTGGATAGGCGCCCGACTGCGCTGGGCCCTGGCTACCATGTCAACGATACGCGCCAACATGGTGGCGCTGCCGACTTTCTCTGCCCGCATGATGAAACTGCCGCTGCGATTCAGGGTGCCGCCGGTGACCTGTTCTCCGGCCACTTTTTCCACCGGTAGTGACTCTCCGGTAAGCATGCTCTCATCCACTGAGGAATGACCTTCAAGGACCACACCGTCTACGGGAATGCCCTCACCCGGTCGTACCCGCAGACGGTTGCCCTCTTGCACCTGGTCCAGGGGAATGTCTTTTTCGTGACCGCAGTCAGTGAGTATCCGGGCGGTCTTGGGCGCCAGATCCATTAATGCCCGTATGGCATTGCCGGTGCGTTCCCGGGCTCGCAATTCAAGAATTTGTCCCACCAGGACCAGCACGATAATGATGGCAGCCGCTTCATAATACACCGGCATCAGGCCGGCATGATTTTTCAGGGCCGCCGGAAACAATCCGGGCCAGAAAGTAGCCACCAGGCTGTATACAAACGCAATTCCCGTTCCCAACGCGATGAGCGTGAACATGTTGGGGCTGCGATTTAATACAGACTGCCAACCACGCTGAAAAAACGGTGCGCCCACCCAAAGCACAACAGGAGTCGCCAGCAGAAACTGGAGGTAGGGCATGAATTGCGTGCCGAAAAACTCACCCAGTGAGACCCCCAGGTGTTCGCCCATTTCCAGCACAAATAACAGGGCGGCCATCGGGCCACCTATTTTCAGCCTGCGGGTAAAGTCCACCAACTCCGGGTTTGGCCCGGTGTCTTCAAGACTGATTTCTTCCGGTTCCAGCGCCATGCCGCACTTGGGGCAGCTTCCCGGCCCCACCTGACGAACGTCAAGATGCATCGGGCAGATATACATTCGGGTATCGGATTTGTCGACGACCCGGTGCTTGCCCTCAAGATAGTGGACCGCATCACCCTTGAACTTTTCCTTGCAGCCCGAGGCACAAAAATAATACCTGCTGCCCTGGTAATCGAAAACGTGTTTCGCTGTCTGCGGATCCACCGACATACCACAGACAGGGTCGGTAGCTTTGCCGGCCTGCATATCGCCGGCGTGACCATCAACGACGGCCGTTTGCTTGCCTGCCAGGTAACGCTTTGGGTCACTTTGAAATTTTTCCCTGCACCGGGAAGCGCAAAAGAAAAAGGTGCTCCCCTCGTACTCCAGGACGTGTTTCGCGGTCTGGGGGTTCACGGACATCCCGCAAACCGGGTCTATGGCCTGGGTAACGTTTTTCTCGCCGGTCATGGACATATTTCCCACTGGGTGGCTCAAGCAAGCCATGTATTACGGTTCAAATTCTGGGCTCTGCCACACGCGGAAGTCTATCAATATTTCTTTCAGCCTGAGTCAAAGGCAAATGGATTCCCATATTTGCTTGTAATAACAATAGGTTGCAATTGCCTCGCCATAAAATAGACAAAATGTGAACTGTATCGGTAAATACGAATGAGAATGATTGTTATTTGTATTTAGAATGACTAACATTCAATCAACCACGGGACCTAATCCCTCCCGGACCGACGAAAACTGGAGCACACGACATGAATTTCGCACCCAAAAGGCAGCTGCTGGCTTTGACCGCCACCCTGCTGGTGTTTTCCACCGGACAAGCCGCAGAGGCCCCGACTCCCGAACAGATGTGGGAAATTATCCAGCAGCAACAGCAGCAGATAGAGGCTCTTCAACGTCAGCTGGACCAGACCAGCCAAAAAACAGATGAAATCGATGTAAAGGTTGCCGAAACGGATCAAAAGGTCGAGTTGGCTGGCGACATGATTGAACAGGCGGCCTTGAGCTCCGCAAGTTCAAGCTCCAGCACCAGTATCGGTGGCTACGGTGAATTGCACTACAACAACCTGGACAGCGGCGACATGCTGGACCTGCACCGCTTCGTCCTGTTTTTTGGGCATGAATTCCAGGACGGTGTGCGCTTCTTCTCCGAACTGGAAGTGGAGCATGCTATTGCGGGTGATGGCGCCGCTGGCGAAGTTGAGTTGGAACAGGCTTTCGTCGAATTTGACCTGGGCGCCAACCACGCGGCCAAGGTCGGACTGTTCCTGATCCCGGTGGGCATCCTGAATGAAACCCACGAGCCAAATACGTTTTATGGCGTGGAACGCAACGCGGTCGAGAAGAACATTATTCCCACCACCTGGTGGGAGGGCGGTGGCGGCCTGCGTGGAGAGTTGGCGCCAGGGTTCGGGTATGACTTCGCCGTCACATCCGGTCTGGATGTGCCTGTAACAGGCAGCAACGCATTCAAGGTTCGTAATGGCCGCCAGAAAGTCTCCGAGGCGAATGCCGACAGCCTGGCCTACACGGGACGTATCAAATGGACCGGTATGCCCGGTGTCGAACTCGCAATGACAGCCCAGTACCAGGAAGACCTTACCCAGGGTGCGATGGGCATCAGCGCCACCCTGTTTGAAGCCCATGCAGACATACGTCGCGGCGCCTTTGGACTGCGCGCCCTGTACGCCCGATGGGATATGGACAATGCCGAGTTGATTGCCTCGTCCGACCCCGGCGCGGACGGACGGGACCTTCAAACCGGCTGGTACATTGAGCCTTCCATACGCGGTCGCCTGGGCGAGATCCCCGGTGAATTCGGCGCCTTCTATCGCTATGACGTGTGGGACAACAATGCCGGCGCCTCCAACTTTACCGAGAAACGCCAGAACAACCTGGGTGTGAACTACTGGCCAATCCCCAACGTGGTACTGAAGTTCGATATCCAGAGCCAGGACAACAAAGACGGCAGTGACGACAACGGGTTCAACCTGGGAATGGGTTACCAGTTCTAGGTTGCCCGCCTGGTCAAATCACCTGGGCGGGTCCCTGACCCGCCCAGGTTTTTCAATGCAGATGCCAGCAATCGATAGCAACAAACAAATAGGTCGCTAACCCGGCCCGGTGACAACAGGAAAAATGACAAACACATTGAAAACCTTCGTTTTGGTCATACTGCTCAGCCTGCCCCCGGGCGTTTCCCAGGCGGCCGTTTACCAGGATCCGGCGGATTTCGTGAGCGAAGCGTTCCGGGGCAATCCACCTGCTCCCAAGGTACTCTGGCTTACGCCGGAAATGCGCCAGGAAGTCGAGGCGGTGCTTGGCCATGCCCCAAATGGCATGCGTATGCGTTATTGGCAAGAACAGGCACAAACAGTGTGGGTACTGGATGAGATCGGCAAGGAATTACCGATAACCACCGGTATCATTGTGAACAACGGGGCGATTGAACGTGTACGCGTACTGGTATTCAGGGAGAGTCGTGGCTGGGAAGTGCGGCATGACTTTTTCACCAACCAGTTCAAGGGTGCGGGCATGACAAAAGATGGCAGGCTCGATCGGCAAATTGATGGCATTTCCGGAGCCACGCTGTCGGTTCGCGCGGTGGAGAAACTGGCCCGGGTAGCACTGCTACTCGACCCCAGGGTCAACGGCAATTAACCAGGAAACCATAACGCCCATGCACAAACTCTTGTGGACCTGGCACCGTCGTATTGGTGCGTTTCTGGCAATCGTTGTCATCATCCTGAGCATCAGCGGTATTGCCCTGAATCACACGGAGCAATTCCGGCTGGACCAGCGACATGTCCAGGCGGACTGGATTCTGGATTGGTACGGCATCGCGGTGCCCGAGCAGGCCCAGGTCACAACCGTCAACCAGATCCGGATTACCCTGCTGGGAGACCATCTGTACGCCGCTGACAAATTTATTGGCGCTCCCTACTCCGAACTCCTGGGTGCGCACTGGAATGGACAGGTGATTGCGGTGGCGGTCGGGGCTGATTTATTGCTGCTGACAGCGGAGCTTGAACTGGTGGAACAAGTGAGTGTCGCCGGCGGATTACCGCCGGGAATTGAGGCCCTGGGTGGCCATGAACAGCGTCTGTTCGTGCGTACACCTGCCGGCCTTTGGCAGGCTGACGAGCAACTATTGGGCTGGACACGCGTCGACGACGATACACCGGTCGAATGGTCGGGCAACCAACTCATCTCTGGCGCACAAATTGATTCCCTGCTGCAGGACTACCGGGGCCGCATCCTGACCTGGGAAAGGGTTTTCCTCGACCTGCACAGCGGGCGATTCCTGGGAGCCGCCGGACCCTTTTTAGCCGACCTGGTCGCCATTATGCTGCTCGGCCTCGCCGGCAGTGGCTTCTGGATGTGGGCACGCAGGGTTCGCTAGTAGATCAACAAAAAAAGCCCGCTCAGCAGCGGGCTTTTTCCATCGCAAGGATTCAAACCAGGGCGTTAGGCCCTGCCCTGGGGCTTGCGCCGGGCAGACTGGCTTTGACCACCGCGCCGATGTCCACCGGGGCGTCGATCTGATCCCGAACGCGGCGAGGTATGACCGCGAGGCGCGCGTGCCTTGAATATCGGTTCGGCCCGGATGCTCGGATCGGGCTCGAATCCCGGAATCACATCCCTCGCGAACTTGCGCTTGAGCAGGCGTTCGATGTTGCGCATGAACTCGTCCTCATCCACGCACACCAGCGAGATGGCCTCGCCTTCAGCCCCGGCACGACCGGTGCGACCGATACGATGCACATAGTCCTCCGGTACGTTCGGCAGTTCGAAGTTCACTACATGAGGAAGCATGTCGATATCCAGGCCACGGGCGGCGATATCGGTGGCGACCAGAATCCTGACCTCACCGGCCTTGAAGCCGGCCAGTGCCTTGGTGCGTGCGGCCTGGCTCTTGTTGCCATGAATTGCGGCAGTGCTCAGACCATCCTGCTCAAGTTGCTTGGCCAGGCGATTGGCGCCGTGCTTGGTGCGGGTAAATACCAGCACCTGCCGCCAGTCACCCTGGCTAATCAAGGAGGACAGAAGTTCGCGCTTGCGCTCGCGATCCACCGGGATGACACGCTGGGCCACGGTTTCCGCCGGTGTGTTCCTGCGGGCAACCTCTACACTTGCCGGGTTGACCAGCAAGGTCTCCGCCAGGGTGCGAATTTCGTCTGAATAGGTGGCCGAGAACATCAGGTTCTGACGTTTCTTTGGCAGCACCGCAATGACCCGGCGAATGTCACGGATAAAACCCATGTCGAGCATGCGATCCGCTTCATCCAGTATCAGGGTTTCCACCCTGGTGATATCCAGGGTGCCCTGGCCAAGATGGTCAAGCAGTCGCCCGGGGGTCGCCACCAGTATATCCACACCCTTGCGCAGCATGGAGAACTGGGGATTGATGTTCACACCACCGAAGATGACCGCAGAGGTCAATGACAGGCGTTTGCCATACACACGTATGCTTTCCTCCACCTGCGCGGCGAGCTCACGTGTGGGGGTCAGAATCAGCGCGCGGATAGGCCGGCGTCCCTGCGCCTGGGCTGGCGCGGGCGCACTGGCAAGCCGCTGCAGCAAAGGCAGGGCGAAGGCTGCAGTCTTGCCGGTGCCGGTCTGGGCGCCGGCCAGCACGTCGCGGCCCTGAAGAATGTAAGGAATAGCCTGCATTTGCACAGGGGTAGGAACCGTGTAGCCCTCTTCGGACACAGCACGGAGCATGTCGGCCGAAAGGCCGAGATTTTCAAAAGACATCGAGTTGTTTACTCCTGGGATACCTGTAGAGGCGTATTAAGCCCCGTCCGGTCCAGGCAAAAAATGGTGACAAAGTGTCAGGCGGAAGCCACGAACGCGGCCGTCGCATCGTCTGGCGCATACCGGAAAAGGCCAAACAGGCGCGCAATCTAACAGATAACCGGCCAGATTGCACCCAAGAGCCCCCGATTTATTCCGGGCCTGGCGGAAGGTGAGCCAACGGAGTCAGATTCAAGGCGCCAGGCGCTGTTGGGCTGGCCTTGCCAGGAACGGCAAAGCAGAGGCCAGGAGTGCACTCTGTGGACTGTCTTACAGGGTGGGTAGAACGCAACCTGCAGGAAAGATCGGCAACGAGGAAGCTGAATTTGCCGGACGCAAGATACACGCCCATAAATAGCTGAAAGGCTGCCTGGATTACCGTCTGCTCAGCCACAGAACCGGCAGATACACCCCGTACAGGACGGCGATCAGGTACGGCATGACCTGGGCGCCGAACAAATCCATACCTGCCCCCACGAAACCGGGACCGACCATGGCGCCTGCGCCCCACATGGTCGTGAACACCACGCTGGCGGTCGCCAGTTCCACCCCGCGGAACCGTTGACCCAGCAGGATGACACCCATCGCGTAGATCATGCCCTCCACTCCCCCCAATCCAAACACGAAAAACGGAGCCAGGGGCTTGAGCGAAATAACGGCAGGCAAGGCGATGCATCCCAATGCGGTCGACAAGACACATACCAGCAACATTTTTCGGCGATCCACATGATCTGCCAACCAGCCCAGCGGCAATTGCAGCACCACACCGCCGACACCAAATGCAGTCAGCAGTGCCAGGCTGCGCACTTCTCCCAGACCCACATGCAAACCGAACAGGGGGAAGAAGGCCAGGAATGCCTCCACCGCGGCGGCATAGGTAAAATTGAGGAGCATGATTTCCGGCGCCATACGAAACACCGCCCACAACCTCGGTGGCGGACCCTGACCGGCGTAGCGATTCCCGCCCTTGAGCCAGAACAGGGGTAAGCCTGCAAGGAGAATCAGGGAGGCCGTTACAACAAATGGCAGCACACCCTCGGAGCCGGTAATCACCAGTATCAATGGCCCCAGGGCAAAGCCTGCGGCCCCTGCCGCACCGTACAGGCCAATGATCCTGCCACGCCAGCTATCTATCGCCATTTCATTGATCACAGCTTCGCTGGCAGACCAGAGAATTGCCGCCGAGGCGCCCAGCAGGAATCTCAGGGGAAACCAGGCTTCCACGCTGGGGAACAGGGCCAGTGACAACAAGGTAATCCCGGCCAGCAAGGTAGCGGCCTGCATCAGGCGAGCCGTGCCAATCCTTGCAATCAGTCCCGGCGTGAACGATGCCATCGCAATGCCGCCGGAGGCCTGGGCCATGATGCTCAAACCAATCACGGTTTTGCTGACACCCTGGCTATCAAGCACCAGGGACAGCAGGGGAAGGGTCAGGCCATACACCAGGTTAACCACCACCATGGAGGCTATGACCGCGACAAGACTGCGCAAACTGTAGGTGATCCCTATTTCTCCGAACCGGCAACGCCCTGACCCCGTGCTAGAGTATTGCCTCCCATTGGCAAATCCAAACAAAATTCAGACGTGCGAGTCCGATCAATCTGTCCAGGTGACGATCGTCATGCAAAAAAAATGTGTCCTCACCGTGAGTTGTTTGTTGGTTTGCTCATTGCAGCCGATTGCCCATGCCGGCGATCTACCGCTCGATTTTCGCCTGAGCCTGGATAGCCTGACCCGTGATCAAAGCCAACTCGAGGGCACTATCGGGCTGTCCATGCTCTATCGATTCGACAACGGCTTTTACGCCGGGGGCTCCGTGTACTCCGGGGCGATTGGCAGTGCAGGCGGTTTTTTTGCCGGCGGCTATGAGGTCGGCAAGCGATTCACGCTGGGAAACAGACTTCAACTTGATACCGAAATCTTTGTGGGCGGTGGCGGTGGCGCAAACCAGGTCAACGGCGACGGCTTGATGCTACGTCCCAGCGTTTCTCTCACCTACCAGTTGGACTCGTATGACCTGATGGCGGGGCTTGCATGGATCGATATCTCGGGATCCGACATATCGACCCCCGCCTTCACGCTCGGCCTGCAAAAACATTATGGACAAAAAAACGGGTACGGGAAATCAAGCCCTGGCAGCGATCAATTGAGACTGGCGGCAGTCAAGGCCCTGTACAAGACTGTCAACCCCGGGGGCAGCACAAAGACCGGTGGGCAGGCATTGTCGGATATGCAATTGGCAGGTGCGGAACTGGAAATGCAGCGAACCTCCTCGCAAACCATTTTTATGCAAGCCTACGGGGTGGTGGCGGGGGATGCCGAGGGCTATGCCGAATGGCTGCTCGGCATGCGCCGTTATCACGACCTGGGTTCGCTACGCCTGTATGCCGACCTGGGAGCCGGCATCGGGGGCGGCGGAGCGGTCGACACCGGCGGCGGCTTTATCGCCGGCGCAAATATAGGGATAGCGATTCCCGTGGGCACCAGCTTGTCGCTCGAAGCCGGCATCGGTTACGACATCGCGCCGGGCGGTGATTATTCCAGCGTTTCGCCATCACTGAAAATCGCAAAATTGTTTGGTGCGAATACGCAGTCGTCCAGCAGCCCGGAGCTTTCCGGCAATTGGAGAATCGGTACCGGGATCACCTACCTCGCCGATAACAACGACCTGAGAAAGCCGGACAGCGAGAAAACCGGGGCGCCCGGTTTGCTAAATGTGCAAATCGATTACTTTACCCGTCCGCAGGTCTACCTCACCGGGCAGGCTTATACCGCCTTCACCGGCGAGGCCGGTGGCTACCAGATGGGGCTGCTCGGGGCCGGCTACCAACTGACCGTCGCGGGAAATATGGCTATATCGGGTGAACTCCTGCTCGGAGCGGGCGGCGGCGCAGGTATCGAGACGGACGGTGGCGCGCTTGTCGCCGCCAACCTGGAACTGGAGTTACCTGTCAGCGAGGGCGTCAGTTTCAGTTTTGGCGCGGGCTGGTTAAGCGCCCTGAAGGGTGAGGGATTGAGCGGACCCACCGCCCATGCCGGTCTGATATTCAGGTTTTCCACTTTTAATTAGCCGAAAAAAAGCAGCAGGCGATGCAGACGATTTGCACGGTATGCGGCGCCCTGTGGCAAACCCCGGGCAGGAACCCGTTAACTGCCTTACAATACCCGCCGAATAGCTACGATAGTAGGCACATGCTCGTATTGAGGACTATCCCGGCGCATGAGAAAAAGCTCACCTTGCAAGCGGTGCGGACCTGAACCGCGTTGGCACCCGGAAACACGATTCTAACAAGATATGGAGTATTCAGTGAAAAGCGTTAATAGCAACTGTAACATTGGCAGTACTTGCACTGGGCGTGACGATTAGCCAGGTCGGATGCAGCAAGAGTGACCAGGATAAGGCGGCGACGAATCCCGCCCTGGCGGCCCCGGTACCGGCAGGTATGGTCAGGGGCAAGGTCCTGGAAACCGTGGATGCCGGCAGCTACACCTACACACAAATTGACCTGGGCACTGAGCAGCGATGGCTGGCTGCACCCAAGACCGTCGTGAAGGTCGGTGATACGGTGCAGGCAAGCGAGGGCATGGCAATGCCTGACTTTGAGAGCAAGACTCTCAATCGCAATTTCGGTGTGGTGTACTTCGTAAGCGGTCTGGATAACTTGTCCAACCCGGTCGCGATTAACGCTGCCCCTGTCGCAGCCGAGGACCAGCCGGCCATGAAAAAACCGGTAGCGCGCGGTGGCGGAAAATACGGCTGTAAGCCCGTTTGAGGAAGGCAAAAATATCGCCGAGTTATATGCCAACAAGGACGGCTACGGTGGGAAGGAAGTTACCCTTCGCGGCAAGGTCGTCAAGTACAATGCGAATATCATGGGCTGGAATTTCCTGCACATCCAGGACGGCTCCGGGCTGGCCGCTGACGGCAGTCACGATTTGACGGTTACCACCAAGGCCGAAGTGTCACCGGGTGACACTGTTGTGGTTACCGGCAAGATTATGCTGGCCGAGGACTTCGGAGCCGGCTATACCTATCCCGTTTTGATGGAAGATGCCAAAGTAACCGTCGAGTAACGCTCGGTCGACTTCAGGTACTGAAAAAGGGACCCCGTGGGGTCCCTTTTTTTATTCCGGCATTGCACCGCTATGAGCTTACGAGCCAACATGATGGACATCACCGTGTATGCAGACCATCGCACCGGGACAGGTCCAGGAAAAACCTCGCTGCCGGGTCCGTCTGTCTCGCGTTCGTAACCCCGTTAGCGGAGAAAATATCTTGCGCCTGGCCAACTCGTTTCTTGCCCCTCTTTTTCTCGCCCTCGCAGGACCAACAGCGGTAGCTGACAACAGTCAACTTGAGCTGCCGTTGGAGCTGGTGACCTATGACGACGGGCGGGCCCCTATCCAGCAGATTTTTGGTGCTTACGCCCTGTTGCTCAAACAAGGCTGGCACCTGGACATCATTACCCAGTCAAAACCCGCAGGTACGACCGAGGCCTTGCCGATTATCGCCCTGCGCTCACCACTTGCAGGCCCGGCAGCCTGGTTTCTCACCGGCATCCACGGCGAGGAGCCCGCCGGGCCCAATGCCATGGCCGCGGCGGTTGACGCCCTTGCTGAACTTGGAAGGTCCTATCCAGTGGTCATCCTTCCGCTGTGCAACCCTCACGGCTACGCCAGGAACTGGCGCTACCTGAATATGCCTGTCTATTCCGAGGATATAGACGGTCAGAGTGTTGGCGATTCCTCTCATGTGTTGCAGGCCCCTGGCCCCGATACAGGCTCCAGGGCGCCCGCCCCCTCCAGTCCGGAGGCCGATGCCATCACCCGATATATCCTGGACCTGGCCAGGACATACCCACCCCGCTATAGCATCGACCTGCACGAGGACAACCTGATCCACGAGGGCTATGTTTACTCGCAAGGCGTGGACGGCGCCCGGGATGTACTGGCAAGCGAGGCGGTAAGCATCTTGCGACAACACGACATCGGCATAAAGATGAGCGGCCGGACTCGCTTTGACGAGGACATTGTCGATGGCATTATTGGCCCCGTCACCGATAGCTCAATCGACGAGTTAATGAGCGCCACGCAGGTCGTGGTGGAGGGCAGACCAGTCCAGGGTCCGGGGGCCGCTACCGTACTGGTTTTCGAAACCCCGGCCGCCAGCGTAACGATGGAACAACGCATACGGGCCCACAGCGCACTGTTGCGACGCCTCACCGCACTGATAGCCGCCTCCACTAACTCCAGCCCCTGAGATACGTGTTACAGAGTTGCAACAAAAGCCTCTCCATTGCCTGCCCGGGGGTGGAAAAAGCAGGGAATCAGGACGATTCCCTGGCTGTGACCTCGTCGCACTGTCTGTCCCAGTACGGCTTGCCGGCGAAGGTATCGGCCAGGAAGTCGATAAACCGCCTCACCCGGTAGGACAGGTGGCGTGCCGGCGGGTACACCGCATAGGCGGTTAGCACCGGCCAGGCGGTATCGGTCAGTACAGGCAACAACTCACCTCGCTTGATGGCCTCGTGGGTGATGAATGTCGGCAACATGATCACACCTTGTCCGGCTGTGGCCAGTGCGCATAACAATTCTCCGTTGTTGGCTGTCAGTCCCACCTTTACCCGCACGAGTCTGCTTTCCCCGTCCTCACCCTGGTACGACCAGTGGTCCGGATCCGCAAGGTTTCCATAGACCAGACATTGGTGTTCTTCCAGGTCCGAAGGGCGTTTTGGAACACCGAACTTCTCCAGATATGCGGGGCTCGCGCACACCACGCTTCGGACCTCAAACAACTTCCTCGCGATCAACGTTGAATCGGCCAGGCGTCCTATTCGAATGGCGACGTCTCTTCCCTTCCTCCAGCAAGTCTATGCGCCTGTCATTCAGGTCCAGGTCAAATTCCAGCTGCGGATGCTGCGCCTTGAAGCCAGCGATAGGCGCGCTCATGTGACGCAAACCGAAGGACAATGGCAAGGCGACACGCAGATCGGCCACGGAGTTCTCCATGGGCCTGGGTTGCAGCCGATTCAGCTTCCTCCAGGTCAGCCAGGATTCTGGCGCTGTGCTCATAAAAACTGCGCCCGGTGTCGGTCAAATTCATACGCCGTGTGGTTCGTCGCAGCAACTGCACACCGAGCCGTTGTTCCAGACTGGACAAGACGGCGACTGACGGCAGACTTCGCCATTTCCAGCCGGTCGGCGGCCGCGGTAAAACTGCCTGTTTCAACGACGGCTACAAACGCCTGTAAATCTTCGAACCTATCCATAAGATAATCGACCTTTGTTGCTTTTTATGGAACAATGTTATTCATATTTTGATCTTTTTCTTATCTTTTGCAACAGACATAGTGTTTACCAGTTACTTTTCCGCCCTGGCGGCCAGGCATTCAGCAGGAGATCAAGAGTCATGAGCAATACAATCCCCAACCGTCCCAAGGCAAAAAGTGTTGCTGGTCAACTCGAGTGGGCGCCAGGAAGGCTCGGTCAGCCGCGGCCTGGCGCAGGACCTGATTGCAGCCCTGGAAAGTCGCCACGGACCCCTTGAGATCACCCACCGTGACCTGGCCGACGGAATTGGTTTCGTCACCGAGAACTGGATAAACGCCAATTTCACGGCGGCTGAAGATCGAAGTCTTGCGCAGCAACGGCGAGCTTGCAAGATCGGACCAGCTGGTAGAAGAACTGGTCGCAGGCAGACATCCTCATCATCGGTGTTCCAATCTATAACTTTGGCGTGCCGGCGGTACTGAAAGCCTGGGTGGACATGGTCGCGCGTGCACGCAAGACATTTCGCTACACAGACAAGGGTCCCGAGGGTCTGTTGCAAGGCAAGAAAGCCTACCTGGTCATTGCTTCGGGCGGCGTACCGGTAGACAGCCCGGTGGATTTCGCAACCCCCTACATGCGCCAGGCACTGAAGTTCCTCGGCATTACCGATATAGAGGTCATTGCAGCCGAGCAACTGAACAGCCGTGGCGATGATGCTATGGATGCGGCCCGCCAGCGTATCGCTGGACTGCTTGCAACATCGGACGCCACCGAGCTTGAAGTTGCCCGGGCGGGGTGACGAGCGACATCGCCATGCACCAGCAACTGCATAGCCTGGTGGCCGCAGCATTCCGGGCAAGTAAGAAACAAGCAGGACGGGCTTCGCCATGATTTCCATAATTCGTTCCGACGATCGCGGCACGGCCAATTTTGGCTGGCTGGACAGCAAACATACGTTTTCTTTCGGGAATTATTACGACCCCCAAAGAATGGGCGTGGGAAACCTGCGGGTCATCAATGAAGACCGTGTGCAACCGGCCAAGGGTTTCGGCACCCACGGGCATCGGGACATGGAGATTATTTCCTACGTCATCTCGGGCGCCCTGGAACACAAGGACAGCATGGGTAATGGTTCCATCATGCGAGTGGGTGACGTGCAGCGAATGACCGCCGGCACAGGCGTCCAGCACAGCGAGTTCAATCACTCGAAAACCGACGCCGTGCATTTTCTGCAGATCTGGATACTCCCCGAGACCAACTCCCTGGAACCGGGATATGAACAAAAGCATTTTTCGAGCGAAGAAAAGAAAAATACCTTGCGCCTGATCGGATCGCAGGACGGTCGCGAGGGCTCGCTCACGATCCACCAGGCCGTCGATCTGTATGCTGCGGTTTTGGAAGCAGACACAACCCTTGCCCACACGTTCTCCAGGCGTCGCAGTGGTTGGATCCAGCTAGTGCATGGAGAAATCTTGCTTAATGGTCAGTCACTTTCCGCCGGGGGCGGGGCGGCAATTGAATCCATCGATGTTGTGGAAATAAAGGCCTGTACGGATTCCGAAATACTGCTGTTTGACACGGCCCCGTGACACGATTCCGGCCATGACGCCAACCACCACCTCGATCCCTTGAGCGCCTTTTCCGAGCTTGCGCAGGGCGCAATATCGGTGGCTTTTCGGACATGCTCACGGGGGACCGCTGCCCATAGCTGAAAGCAAGGGATGGCAACTGAAAGTCGTGGCGAACTAGTGATTAGCCAGACGGATTGGCATTGCCAGCTTGACTCACCTACCGCTGATTATCGAAGCTGGCTGTCCTTGCTGCCCCGACGGTTATAGCCCGAGGCGCTGGCTTCGTCCTTGTCGACCAGTGCCTGGCAGGTAACACACAGACGCACACCGGGAACAGCCTGCCTGCGGGCTTCGGGAATCGCGTTTCGCATTCCTCGCAGTTTCGCAGACTCTCGCCACTCGGCAGTTTGCTGCGCGCACGCTGGACGGCGTCTTCGACGCTGGCGTCTATTTGATCCTGTACGGCCCCGTCACGGGCCCAGCCACCGGCCATGGTAAGCTCCCTTTCTGTTCAAGCTACCCGCATACTACCTTAATTCCTCCTACCGGTGACCTCGTCCCTGCCGGAGTAACGAACCCGGAATCCGGGTACCTCGTACAAGCGCATCCGGAAAGTACCCGCGTCGGCTTTGCTTCAGGCAGACACCCGCTCACGAAGATTCAGCCTGTCCATGACCTCCTGTCGCATGACAAACTTCTGGATCTTTCCGGTCACCGTCATCGGAAATTGATCCACGAACTCGACCCGATGCGGGACCTTGTAATAGGCGATCTGATCCTTGCAATACTCCCTGATCTCCTCGGGGGTTGAGACTTCAGGCCTTCTTTCAATTTTATCCAGGCGGCAATCTGCTCGCCGAACTTGTCATCGGGGATTCCAAACACCGCGACATCCTGGATCTTGGGATGCCTGAACAGAAACTCCTCTATCTCCCTGGGATAGACATTTTCGCCACCCCGGATAATCATGTCCTTCACGCGTCCGACGATGTTGCAGTAGCCCTCATCGTCCAGCACGGCGAGGTCGCCCGAGTGCAGCCATCCGCAATCGTCTATGGCGTCCCGGGTCTTTTCTGCATCATCCCAGTAACCCTGCATGAGGCAGTAACCGCGTGTGCATAGCTCGCCTTTCTGGCCGCGGGGAACCACACCGCCCAACTCGTCTACTATCTTCACCTGAACATGGGGATGCACCCGGCCAACGGTTCCCACCCTCTTGTCCAGCGGATCGTCTACACAACTTTGAAAACTGACGGGGCTTGTTTCGGTCATGCCGTAACAAATCGTTACCTGGGGCATACACATGCTATCCACGACACGTTTCATGATCTCGATAGGACAGGACGCGCCGGCCATGATACCGGTGCGTAAACTGCTGAGGTCGTAGTGCATGAAAATTCGGATGTCCCAGTTCGGCGATGAACATCGTCGGGACGCCATGCAGGGCGGTGCAACGCTCCTCGCCAACGGCCCGTAGTACCGACTCCGGTTCGAAAGCCTCGTCTGGAAAAATCATGGCGGCACCGTGCACCACGCAGGTAAGCACGGACAACACCATACCGAAACAGTGATACAGGGGAACCGGTATACACAGGCGATCCTGCTCGGTGAAATTCATACCCTGCCCGGAGAAATACGCGTTGTTCACGATATTGAAATGGGTCAGCGTCGCGCCCTTCGGCGTGCCTGTGGTGCCGCTGGTGAACTGGATATTGATCGCGTCGTCCGGCTGCATTGCCGCAGCACGTACTGCAAGTTCCTCGATAGCCCCGGGGTCCGGCATCTTCGCGACCTGGTCAAAACTAAAACAGCCTGGCACGCTTTCATCGCCGATGACAATCACGGTCTCAAGATTTGGAAGTTTCTTGGCCTGCAGCTTTCCAGGCGTCGCAACCGCTAACTCAGGCGCGAGACTGTTGAGCATGTGTAGATAATCGCTGGACTTGAAACGTCTCGCGGTAATCAGCGCCCGGCAGCCCACGTTGTTCAGGGAATATTCCAGTTCCGATAATCGGTAGGCAGGATTGATGTTGACGAGAATCAGTCCGGCCTTGGCGGTGGCAAATTGCGTGATGACCCACTCGGCGTTATTTGGCGACCAGATACCGACACGGTCACCTGCCTGCAATCCCAGGGCGACCAAGCCGGCAGCGAAGCGATCTACGATGGCTCCAAGCTCGCGGTAGGTCCAGCGTATGTCCTGGTGGCACACGCGCAGTCCTTCACGGTCACCCCATTTTTGTACGCACTCGTCGAAAGCCTCGCCGACAGTTTGATAGATCAATGGCTTGTCGGAAGTACCGCATACATAGCTTTTCATCAGTCCGTCCTCGCTGCTCTCTTTCCTCACGAAATCCATTTCGGGACCGAAAATCGGCGACACGTTACGTAGCTGCATCGTGGAAATGCATCGAAATCTGCAAAGGCCGACTCGAAACCGACACCGGTATATTTTACTCCTGAAAGGAAACATTTGGGACGAAAGTCGGTGCTTGTTTTATCGGGGATTTCGCAGCCAGGTCCACCAGGGTTCCGCACTTGGTATTGGTCCAAATATAAACTTGTCATACACCAGGTTGGGGAGCCTCTGATTTATTCTGGGCGAAGTGGATTGTGAGCGAAAAACTTCAGATTCAAGGCGCGAATCTTAGGTGCACGTGAGTGGGTCTATTGCGAAGATTGGCAACACAGAAGATGGATTTTTTAGACGCAAAACACGGGTTCATGAATAGATCAGAGGTTCCTTAGATCAGTATCTGGCTGCGTCGTCCCAAGGCCAGCTAGTCAACCGGACCGCACCGCTCTGAATCAGGGGAATCATACAGACAAAAAAGGTGCGCTCACCGGGGAAACAAACAGCGGTATTACGCGCCAGCTGTCCTGACAGTTCAGGGTGACGTACCAGCGAAACTCGGATTGGCGGACTTAAGGGGGATGTAGCCTACTTCATCGCCGAGATATTGATCCTTGACCAGGCGGTGGCTGTCGCCCGAAACCAGATCGTGAATCCAGACCGCAGACTTTTTGCCTGCCACCGAAAAAGCCGTCTGCCAGGCTTCCGTTATCACCAGGACACGCTGCTCGGGCAGGTAAAGACAGGCACGAATCGCATTCTTTCCAGGTCGTGGCAATGATGCACCCAGCTGCCCATCCGGAGCCACGAAATGATACTCGGATTCAGCCCGGGACTGGCCCGGCGCGTGGCAGAGCATTTGCTGGCTCTCGGATCACCCATAGCGCCCCGTCGAGGTTACACACCTTCGAGAATTCATCCAGCGGTTCCAGCGTTTCCGCAGCGACGTCATACCGAAACACTCTTGAGTCACGGTCTTTGGCGACCTGGAAGAACAGGACATGATCCGAGACAGGTGTGATGGCTATTTCCTCGTCAAAATCATGCGGGTAGATGTTTGTCAGCCTGCGGTCCTTGTCGACGATACGTGTGGCTTGCAGGTTGAAACCATCGTCAAAAACGGTAATCTCTCCATCCCGGAGAAATACCGCAGAATTCGCTTCAAAGAGATTCGTGTAATGCCTGGTCGCAATATCGAATCTCACGACCATCTGTACGTGCTCTTGCGTTCACCAGGCGCCTGACAGTGAGCAGTAATTCGCCATCCCTGTAATTGCCTACGGAGGTCACGGTCCCGTCCCCGACGTAGGCCACGACCTCGCTACTGCCGTCTCCCAGGCTGAACTTGCCCAGGTAGCTGCCTGATCCGAAAAAGATGAAGCCGCCAGGGCCTGGACGGGAAGCGTTATCGCACGCGCCCAGGGTCAGGCACAACATCACGAGCACGACCCGTCTGAAGCGGCCGCCCGGTGCTTCCAGAAATTGCATCGCCAGAGCGAGTAGCGCCAGGTTCCAGGATTCGCGACTCATGATGAACATTACCTTGCCACTGGCAAAAGGCCAGCGGGTCATTCCGCATTCTATCAGGCAGGTGGCCCGGCGACCCGGGATTCCGCAAGGCTTGAAGTAATGCGAAGTCTATCCATCGGTCTCGCCATCGCGACAAGTTTTATGGAATGGGTGTAGTGGTAGTCCGCTATGGCGCACCAGCGCTGTTTTGCACTAAACAACCGTAATCGCCAGCCGGGCGCGGCACAGGCGTGGTCAGGACCAGTTCTTCGATTATCAGTCAACTCCCCACGACCGGCGTTCGATTATGCCGCACCTGATCAGCGTGGTAATCTCGGTCTCCGAATTGTCCTGCCGGCACACCCGTAATCTGCGAGGAATCCAATGTCTTCTTCATCCCGGTCGTCACTCTTTACACTTGCGTGCTGTATTTTTGCCACCTTTTCTTTCACGGCGATGGCTGCCGAGGAAGCAAAAGATGGCAATCCACTCGCCACCCTCCCGCTGCGGGCAATTGGTCCGGCAATAACTTCCGGGCGTATTTCTGATTTCGCGTTTTTCCCGGGGCAGAATCAGGAGTTTTTGGTCGGCGTCGCTTCCGGCAACCTGTGGAAGACAGACAACGCGGGCATTACCTGGACGCCCCTGTTCGACAACGAAGGCTCATATGCAATCGGTGTCGTGGAACTGGATCCGACTGATTCAAAAACAGTGTGGGTGGGTACCGGTGAAAATAACGCCCAGCGCAGCGTGGCCTACGGGGATGGAGTATACAAATCCATCGACAGCGGCATTAGTTGGAAGAACATGGGCTTGAAGGACTCCGGACATATCAGCCAGATATGGATCAACCCGGAAGAATCCTCTGAGGTATTGGTCGCGGCGCAAGGGCCATTGTGGAGCGATGGTGGTGACCGTGGCCTGTACAAGACCCTGGATGGGGGCGAGACCTGGAATCGTATCCTGGAGATCGACAAGTACACGGGTATCAATGAGTTCGTTGTAGATCCCCGCAATACCGATGTCATCGTCGCCTCCAGTTACCAACGGCGTCGCCATGTCTGGACACTGATCGACGGCGGTCCAGGTAGCGGAATTCACAAGACAAGGGATGGTGGCAAGACCTGGCAAAGGATTTCAGCGGGTCTGCCCAAGGATCATATGGGCCGTATCGGCCTGGCCGGTGCTCCTTCCGATCCCGACATGATCTACGCAATCATCGAGGCTAACGATGACGAGCAAGGCGTCTATCGAACCACCGATTTCGGGAATAACTGGAGCAAGCGCTCCTCCTACATGACCACCAGCCCCCAGTATTACAACGAACTGGTGGTCGACCCCCGCAGCCCGGAACGCCTGTATTCACTCAGTACATTCACCCACAAGTCGGAGGATGGCGGCGTAACATTTGCGCCGATATCCACCCAGTGGCGGCACGTCGACGATCACGCCCTGTGGATAGATCCCGACAATACCAGGCACCTGTATATTGGTGGCGATGGCGGCATTTACGAGACCTGGGATAGAGGCGATACATGGCGACACGTACGCAACCTGCCCATCGCCCAGTTCTATCGCATACAACCCGACAACGAGGCGCCTTTCTACAACGTATGCGGCGGCACGCAGGACAATAATTCCCTGTGCGGACCGTCGCGCACAACTGTGGTGCACGGTATTACCAACTCTGACTGGAGAATGGTGCTCGGGGGTGATGGCTACGAGCCGCAGATCGACCCCAACAACCCCGATATTATCTATGCCCAGGCGCAGTATGGGGTCCTGGCGCGCTATGATCGTCGCACCCAGGAACGCCTCTACATTACGCCGCACCCGGCAAGTGGTGAAAAGCAATATAAATGGAACTGGAACACCCCGCTTCTGCTCAGCCCGCATAGTCCGACACGTCTGTATTACGCAGCGGAATACCTGTTCCGCTCGGATGACCGTGGCGACAGCTGGACAAAAATCAGTCCTGACCTGACTCGGCAACTGGACCGTAATCAGTTGAAAGTCATGGGTCGTGTCTGGGGTATCGACACGATCGCCAAGAACGACTCAACCTCGATCTACGGCAGCGCCATCATGATCAGCGAAAGTCCTTTAAAGGAAGGCCTGATCTATGTCAGCACCGATGACGGCGTCATCAACATCACGGAGGACGGCGGTACAAACTGGCGACGCACCGAGAAATTCAGCGGTGTGCCTGACATGTCCTATATCGATGATGTGCTCGCCTCCAGCCATGACATCGATGTCGCCTATGCGGTCTTCGACAATCACAAGCGTGGCGACTACAAGCCCTACGTGATGAAAACCAGGGATCGCGGTCGCAGCTGGAAGTTGATCAATGGCAATCTTCCCGGGCGCGGTTCGGCGCACACCATCGTTGAGGATCATGTGGATCCCGATTTATTGTTTGTCGGTACCGAGTTCGGTCTGTTCTTCACCCAGGATGGCGGCACGAACTGGACCCCGCTCAAGAGCGACTTCCCGACCATTGCAGTGCGCGATATCGAGATCCAGAAGCGTGAAAATGATCTTGTCGTCGGCACCTTCGGTCGCGGCATTTATATCCTGGACGACTACAGCGCATTGCGTACAAAAGAGCTGCCCTGGGCAGCATGCAGCTGTTCTCCGTGCGGGACCCCTGGCTTTACATCGAGGGCGATCTTTGGGACGCACGCGAAAAAGGCTCCATGGGTGCCGAGTTCTTCACCTCGCCGAACCCGTCGTTTGGCGCTGTATTCACCTACTACCTGAAGGATGGCGTGGAGTCCCTGAAGGCATCGCGACGCCAAACGGGAGATCGAGGTCGAAAAAGCGGGTGGCGACACACCATATCCGGCCTGGGAGGCGATTCGCAAGGAAGACCGGGAAGATGACCCCGCAGTGTTCCTGATGGTGCGAGACAGCGATGGCAAGCTGGTACGACAGGTAGCCGGAGACGCGGCCAAGGGCCTGCATCGCAGCGCCTGGGACCTGCGCCTGCCGCCGCCTGACCCGATCGACCTGGTCGATCATGGCGAGCGACCATACTGGGAATTGCCTCCCGTAGGCCCGCTGGCCTTACCCGGTGAGTACACCGCAAGGCTGGCCGTGCAAAAAGACGGCGTGCTACAGGAGGTCGGAGAGAGCCAGGGATTCACGGTCAAGGCGCTTGAGGCCAGTCCCGAGATCACCTCGGATCGCAAGGCGTTGCAGGCATTCCAGCTCCGGGTTGCCGAGATGCAACGCGCGGTGTCGGGTACCACCTCCGCAATCACCGAGATCGAGGAACGTCTGGCCCATATCAGGGCGGCACTCGTACAGACGCCCGCAGCCGGTGATGCAGAGCGGGCCAGTCCTTGCGCAGCCTTGCTTCCCGGCTTGCGGATATCAGAACGGCCATCAACGGTGACGCCACCGTCGCCAGCCGCAACGAGCCCGTGCCTATGCCGATAGCCTCGCGCGTGGCGGCCTTGTACTACGGACTGGTTTTTTCACAGTCGAAGGTAGCGGGCTTCGTACGAGCAGTCCTACCAGGTCGCGATCAGTGAGTTCGCAGGAGCGCTTGCCTCGTTGCGCTTGCTGGAAGCAGATGTCAGGACACTGGAGGCAACGCTTGAAATCAAGGGCGCACCTTGGACACCCGGCCGGATTCCGGAGTGGTCGGCAGACTAGGCCGGGGCGGAGTCGCCGGCTATTCCAGCGATTGCCTTACGGCTCGACGTTGAGAAAAGGGGTCCCGACGGGACCCCTTTTCTTCCCTGAACCTGGGGAACTCGGCCGCGTCTGTCCGGACTTTCCTACTTGGGATTCCGCAAGTCATAAGCCGTCCCCTTATGCATGGGTATCGGCATATTTCCATCCTTTGAATGAGTCTTCCAATGCGGCCAGTCCTGGGCAACATTTGGACCGGAGACGAGTAACGTCCTTCCAATAAAGGTCTTCTTCGTGTCCATGGATTCCACCATGACGTTATCCATATTTATCCCTTCACCGGCAAACAGACTCAGCGCCTGCCGAAGGTAACCCGAGTGCGGTTTATAGTGGCCGCTCAAATTACTCAGGTAGATGAGCGTTCCCCCAATCGCGCCAATGGTTCCCGCACAAAGCACTTCCTTGCCGGCACAGTAACTGGAATGGTTAAACAGGAGTTCTCCGTATTTCATCTTCTTGCTGAACACATTTCCGTAGTGATCAATGGCAGTAGGTGTCAGTCCACAGAGTGTCTCCCGTGGCGTGATCCAGGGGCTCACCATCTCGACACAACAACCCGTTTTCGATGGTCACGAGGTGCTCAAGACGCTGCGACCTATTCAGAAACTCCACACGATTGTACTCGTCCATGCCACTGGCCTGGCTAACGAACGAGTCATAGCTGACGTTATCGAAACCTGTATGGTTCATGGCTTCCGACACGGCGGAACCCGAGAACGGATTCGATGCCTTGCCACCGGACGTGTAGTTGGTGCGCTCATGGGCATAACCTTTCTCCAGGGTCTTGACGGCTCCCCGTGAAGAATGCCCCGAGGCCTGCGTCTTGTTCTTGTTCTTCAAATAGGAAAGCGCAGTGACAGCGGCGCGTTGAACTTCCGCAACAACCTGGGCCCGCGCATCACTGAGAGGGGTGGTTTTGCCCCCGGCGCTTTTCTTTGACGCCCACTTGTTGCACTCGTAAGCAATCGAATTGACGCGGGACATCTTCTGCGCAGTTTCCACTGTCGGCTTGTTGCAATCCCGTTCCCAGGCTTTCAAGGCGGCATCAATTTCCGACATTCCAGAGCCGCGACTTTTGAACTTGGACGCAACCCCACCGACTGCGTTGGATGCCTTCGTGCGATTCTTGAACGTATCTGCGGACATGATGCCAAGCGATGCTGTTTGTAAGGACATACCTGCTCCCGGGATTATTTTTTAGAACGATACTATATTTAGTTCCGGGACAATACCCGACATCTTGGTTACCCCTCGCCGCGCCCGGAGAGATTACTCAGCCGCCAAAGCGGCCTCGCCCCTCAAGGGGCGCCGCTGCGCGGCAACGCCTGATCGTCGCGCTCCGCGCTCCTCGGCTCGAACTGGTCGTCCTGACGGCCGACTGAGTTCGAACACTCCGGGCACAAAAACACGGGAACATTTTGGGTCCCTACATTTTTTGGCGCGCCCGGAGAGATTCGCCGGCAGCTTCACTGCCTCGTCGCCGCTGCGCGGCAACGCCTGTCGTCGCGCTCCGCGCTCCTCGGCTCGAACTGGTCGTCCTGACGGCCGACTGAGTTCGAACACTCCGGGCACAAAAACACGGGAGACATTATGGGTCCCTACATTTTTTGGCGCGCCCGGAGAGATTACTCAGCCGCCAAGGCGGCTTCGCCGCCTCAAGGGGGCCGCTCGCCTGCAAGCAGGCTCCGCGTTGTCGTCGACCGCCTGACGACGGTCTCGGCTCGAACTGGTCGTCCTGACGGCCGACTGAGTTCGAACACTCCGGGCACAAAAAAATAGGGACCCGAATGGGTCCCTACATTTTTTGGCGCGCCCGGAGAGATTCGAACTCCCGACCCCTTGGTTCGTAGCCAAGTACTCTATCCAGCTGAGCTACGGGCGCTAAAAGTTTGCGTATTGTACAGCGCAAAAGCGTAAGGAACATTCATTACTTGCGTCCCTTTCACTTTTGTTTCCTCTTTTCCCTTGGTCCCTATGAACCAGCAGGGAAACGGATGGCGGAGAGGGAGGGATTACTCGTCGCTTCCGCTCCTCGCCCTGCGGGTCGGTGTCGGGCTTCGCCCTCCCCCGTTTGCTCAGGCGTCCTTCGGACCGCTTCGCGATCGAACCCTCTTTACCGGGTTCGAACCCCTGTCACTTCAATCAGTCTTCTCCGGGACTTTGCCCCGATAAAAGTCAGATGGCGGAGAGGGAGGGATTACTCGTCGCTTCCGCTCCTCGCCCTGCGGGTCGGTGTCGGGCTTCGCCCTCCCCCGTTTGCTCAGCGTCCTTCGGCCGCTTCGCGATCGAACCCTCTTTTCCGGGTTCGAACCCCTGTCACTTCAATCCGTCTTTTCCCGGGACTACGTCCCGATAAAAGTCGGATGGCGGAGAGGGAGGGATTACTCGTCGCTTCCGCTCCTCGCCCTGCGGGTCGGTGTCGGGCTTCGCCCTCCCCCGTTTGCTCAGCGTCCTTCGGCCGCTTCGCGATCGAACCCTCTTTTCCGGGTTCGAACCCCTGTCACTTCAATCCGTCTTTTCCCGGGACTACGTCCCGATAAAAGTCGGATGGCGGAGAGGGAGGGATTCGAACCCTCGAAGGGCTTTAAGACCCTTACTCCCTTAGCAGGGGAGCGCTTTCGACCACTCAGCCACCTCTCCGAAAGCATTCCAATTTCGGGCCAGCCTGAGTGGCTTGCCAAGAGGACGGCAAATAATACTTGGGCCGGCGTCCTTCGTAAAGAGCGCCGGCCCATTGTTTCTTCAATTTCCTTGATTTATCTAGGATGTAGCCACGTTCGTAGCATTGCCATTGTTGCCTTCTTGCTGAATCCGCTCAAATATCTCCTCGCGGTGCACGGCAACTTCCTTGGGCGCATCAACTCCAATACGGACCTGGTTTCCTTTCACGCCCAGAACGGTAACAGTTACGTCATCACCGATGATTACACTTTCACCGACCCTCCTGGTCAGAATGAGCATAGCTCGACTCCTCGATAGTTCGTTTTCTGGCTCTCGAGGAGTATACCGAACCAAAATCTGGCGATAATAGGGGAATCCCTTATATTTGAAGTCTGGAGTGAGTCTAACCTTCTGAATCGAAAAGGCATTCTCGAATAAATAAAAGGGGAATTATTGTCCATGGCCAGACAAATCCGACAAATTCCGCCTTGTGCGCATCAGTCATCAGCGCAAAATCCGGGACTCAGGCAAGGCGTTCCTGCACCCACGCCAGCACGGATTCCAGCGCCCCGTCGAGCCCGTCAACCTCGGTGCCACCCGCCTGGGCCATGTCCGGGCGACCACCGCCTTTGCCACCAATCTGCTGGGCAACCATGTTAACGAGTTCGCCTGCCTTGACCTTCCCCATGCTGTCCTTGGTCACCCCGGCCACCAGGGCCACTTCTTCGGGACCCGTAGCGGCACCCAGCACAATCACCGCAGATCCCAGCTTGTCTTTGAGCTGGTCCAGGGCTGCACGCAAGGTCTTGCGGTCTGCACCATCCAGACGCGCGGCCAGGACCTTCACGCCCTGCACATCTACCGCCTGGTCGGCAAGGTCTGAGCTACGCCCACCGGCCAGCTGACCCTTGATTTTTTCGAGTTCCTTTTCCAGCAGCCGATTACGTTGTATCAACTGGCGAACCTTGTCACCCAGGTCGTCCCTGGCGCTTTTCATCAACTCGGCCAACTCGGCCAACTGCGAGTCCTGGGCACGAATCCAGTTCAGGGCAGTGGTGCCGGTTAGAGCTTCAACCCGCCGCACCCCCGACGCCACACCGGTCTCGGAAACGATGTGCAGCAAGCCGATGTCGCCGGCCTGGGCCACGTGAGTGCCACCGCACAACTCGGTGGAAAACTCGCCGATCTTCAGCACCCGAACATGCTCGCCGTATTTCTCGCCAAACAAGGCCATGGCGCCGGCCTCGATTGCCTCGTCGTAGCCCATGACGGCGGTCTTCGCCACGCCGTTGGCACGAATCTGTTCATTCACCAGGTCTTCAACCTGGCGCAGTTGTCCGGCTGTGACGGCCTCATAGTGTGAGAAGTCAAAACGCAGGCGATCCGCTGCAACCAGCGAACCCTTTTGGGTGACGTGCTCGCCCAGCACCTTGCGCAGGGCCGCGTGCAATAGATGGGTGGCGGAATGGTTCAGCACGATGGCCTGGCGCCGATCACCGTCCACCTCGGCGTTTAACACATCGCCCAGGGTGACGGATCCGGATTCAAGCCGACCCTGGTGACTGACCGCCTGATCCAGTTTCTGGGTGTCCGCCACAACGAAACGAGTGTCAGTACCGGTAAGCGTACCGGCGTCTCCGACCTGGCCGCCGCTCTCGGCGTAAAAGGGCGTGTTCTCCAGCACGATCTGGCCGGTCTGACCAGCCTCCAGCCGATCAACGGACTCGCCATCACGCAGGATGGCCAGGACCCTGGCCTTGCCTTCCAAACCGTCATAACCGGTGAAAGCGGTAGCAGGCAGGTCGGCAACCAGGCGCGCATCCGAGGCCGAACCCACCGAACCAAACATGCTGCTGGCGCGGGCCCGTGTGCGTTGGGCTTCCATTTCCTGCTTGAAGCCACCGTGGTCTACCGTCAACTGGCGTTCCCTGGCGATATCCTCGGTCAGGTCCAGGGGAAACCCGTAAGTGTCGTAAAGCTTGAATACCGTGCGCCCGGGAATCACCGTGCCGCGCATGCCGGCAATCGACTCTTCCAGGATGCGCATACCCTGCTCCAGGGTCTCGGCAAAGCGCTCCTCTTCCTGCAGCAGCACCTTGCGTACGTGCTCGGCCTTGGCCGCAAGCTCCGGATACGCCTCACCCATCTGTTCCACCAGCGGTTGCACCAGCAGTGAAAAGAAGGGCTCGCTCCGCCCCAGCTTGTAGCCATGACGAATCGCGCGACGAATAATCCTGCGCAGCACGTAGCCACGCCCCTCGTTGGAGGGCAACACACCGTCGACAATCAGGAAACT
The DNA here is from genome assembly GCA_963823435.1 of uncultured Gammaproteobacteria bacterium. GTDB lineage: Bacteria > Pseudomonadota > Gammaproteobacteria > Steroidobacterales > BM003 > CAKZML01. The sequence goes on from CAWGLN010000001.1 coordinate 49,105, forward strand.
GCAGGCACGTATATGATCAGCGATCACGTTCAGTGACGGCAGCTCACGCTGCTTTACGCCGACGATGTCAGCGGCGGCGCCGATCAACTTTGCAAACAGGTCGATCTGATAATTGCTGTGCACACCCTGCATGACCGCCGACACGCGTTCCAGACCCATACCGGTGTCCACCGAGGGCTTGGGCAGGGGTGTCAGGGTCCCGTCTTCAGAGCGGTCGAACTGCATGAAAACCAGGTTCCAGATTTCGACATAGCGATCACCGTCCTCATCCGGTGATCCGGGCGGGCCGCCGGCAATCCCGGGGCCGTGATCGTAAAAGATCTCTGAGCACGGCCCACAGGGGCCCGTGTCACCCATGGCCCAGAAATTGTCCTTTTCACCCAGGCGGCTCAGACGCGCCGGATCCACTCCGATGTCGTTTACCCAGATATCGGCCGCCTCGTCATCGTCCTGGAAAACCGTCACCCAGAGGCGATCCGCAGGCAAGCCCAGTTCCCGGGTAATAAACTCCCAGGCGTAGGCAATGGCCTCATGCTTGAAGTAGTCGCCAAAGCTGAAGTTACCCAGCATTTCGAAAAACGTGTGGTGCCTGGCGGTATAGCCCACGTTTTCCAGGTCATTGTGTTTTCCGCCGGCGCGCACACAGCGCTGGGAACTTACCGCACGCAGATAGCTGCGTTTTTCCTTACCCAGAAACAGGTCCTTGAACTGCACCATACCGGCGTTGGTGAACAACAAGGTCGGATCGTTACCGGGCACCAGGGGGCTGGAAGCCACTATTTCGTGACCCTTGGCCTGGAAGAACTCGAGGAATTTCTGTCTGACTTCAGCGCTTTTCATTGGATTCATCGGCTTCACTACTTCCGGGTCAACTATTCAAAAACGGCGGCGGACCGCTTGGCCGCACCACAACAAAACGCCAATCTTAACCTGTAGGACGCCAGGGAGCCTCTGATTTAGTCTGGACGAGGTAGATTGCTGGCGAAAAGATTCAGATTCAAGGCGCCAATCGCGGTAATAGTGGGTCTATTGCGAAGATTGGCAACACAGAAGCTGAATTTTTTAGACGCAAGATACCCGTTCATGACTGGATCAGAGGCTCCCTAGTTGTCGCCAACAGCAAAGCGAATTTGTTCGCTGCTGAAGCCACGATACTGCAGGAATCGGGACTGCCGGGCCCGCTCGGGATAGTCGCCAGGAGCCTGCGAGCCAAATCGCCTGGCACGCACCTGCCTGGCAAGCTCAAACCAGTCACAGTCGGTGGACTCCAGGGTCTGCTCAATAAGTTCCCCGGAGAGGCCTCTTTCGGACAAGTCACCCCGTATCCTTACGGGTCCCTGCCCCTTGCTGATACGGGAAGAAACGAAGCACTCGGCAAATCTGCCCTCATGCAGCAGACCATCGACGACCAGGCCCTGCAAGGCCTGATCGGCCAACTCCCCCGACATGCCACGCTTGGCCAGTTTCCGGCGTAGTTCAAGCACCGAGTGCTCACGCCGTGCCAGTAAGTCCATCGCAGTTCGCCTGACGTCTGCCAGGCTGAACGGCGACTCATCCTGATCTGTCACGGAATCCAAGCGGCATCAAGCCTCGGCAGCTTCCTCATCAATCGCTTCCGCCATCTCTTGCCTTTTGGGCATCAATTTGGCTCGAACCCCAGATTCGATTTCCACAGCAATCGCCGGATTTTCCTTCAGGAACTGGCGGACGTTCTCCTTGCCCTGACCAATCCGATCACTCTTGTAGCTGTACCAGGAACCCGACTTGTCGATGAAACCATTGGCCACACCCAGGTCGATGACTTCACCCAGGCGGGAAATACCCTCACCGTAGAGAATCTCGAATTCAGCCTGCTTGAAGGGTGGAGAAATCTTGTTCTTCACGACTTTCACACGGGTCTGGTTGCCAATTACCTCATCGCCCTTCTTGATCGCGCCGATGCGGCGGATGTCCAGGCGAACCGAGGCATAGAACTTCAGCGCATTACCGCCGGTAGTGGTCTCGGGATTGCCGAACATCACACCGATCTTCATGCGGATCTGGTTGATGAAGATCACCATGGTGTTGGAACGCTTGATGTTGCCAGTGAGCTTGCGCAGGGCCTGGGACATCAAACGAGCCTGCAGGCCCATATGGGAGTCGCCCATCTCGCCCTCGATTTCGGCCTTGGGCGTCAGTGCGGCCACCGAGTCCACAACCACCACGTCCACGGCGCCCGAGCGCACCAGCATGTCCGTGATCTCAAGCGCCTGCTCGCCGGTATCCGGCTGGGAGACCAGGAGATTGTCCACATCCACACCCAGCTTGCCGGCATACTGCGGATCCAGTGCGTGCTCGGCATCCACAAACGCGCAAGTACCACCCAATTTCTGGGCTTCGGCGATCACGTGCAGGGTCAGCGTGGTCTTACCCGATGACTCCGGACCGTAGATCTCCACCACCCGGCCACGGGGCAAGCCGCCCACACCCAGCGCGATATCCAGACCCAGCGAACCGCTGGATACCACCTCGATATCCTTGGTCGGTCCACCATCGCCCAGGCGCATTACCGAACCCTTGCCAAACTGTTTTTCGATTTGTCCCAGCGCTGCGGCCAGGGCCTTTTTCCGATTGTCGTCCATTTATCACCTGAACTTGATTTGAGGCCCTATCAAAGAGCGAACATGAGGGCGGATTATTCCATAACTGGGCTGCCTCGGCAGCCGTCATTTCCGGGCTGACGCGAATTTACTCTACTTAAGCTCCGTTGCCAGGCTCCTCGTGTGCCTGAATACCCGGTTGCATAAGATGATATCTCGCCAGTGGCTCATAGCGTGCGCCAGCCGGGTCGGTGACCGAACTGACCAGGCAGAAATCCCGTACCGTCCAGCGCACCGGCGTTTCCAGGACCAGTTCAGCCGGGAGAGCCTTGCGTGCGACCGTGACATGCGGCCGATAAAGACCCCCCGCACCGGGATTTCCGGTCAACTGCAACGGCTCCAGCGCCTGCCACAGGGCATTGACCAACTCCGGTAATTCCCGGGGGAATGACGAGGGCTGAATCACCACGACCCGGGGGCGCGCCCAGAAGCCCACTTCATCCAAACTGAACTCGAACCCCGGCATCTGCATATCCGCCGCTGCCGCGCGTATTTCCGGTAGCAAAGCCGCGTTTACGCTGCCCAGGAAAGCCAGGGTCATGTGCAGGTTTTCCGGGACGACCGGCCGACCGTTGCAGGCCGCAACTGCGGGGCGCGAGACCCGCCAGATCTGATCCCGCACGGTCTCGCCCGGCCATAGAGCAAAAAACAGCCGTAGTGGAGCCCCGGGCACGGAATGCTCAGGCACGGGGCAGTAAGCCCTGCAGGCCAAGCGCCACGGCCTGCCGGCGAACCGACTCGCGATCGCCTGAAAATCGCTGCAGCCCCGTCTGGACCTGTATTCGTTCACCCTCGCGCGAAGACCAGGCGAACCACACGGTTCCTACCGGTTTGTCGGCGCTGCCTCCGTCCGGGCCCGCGATACCGCTCACTGCCAGGCCCAGGTCGGCGCCACTGAGTTCCAGCAGCCCCCTGGCCATCTCCTCTACCACCTGCTCCGACACGGCCCCATATCGTTCGAGGGTGCCGGGCTTGACACCGAGCAGGCGTTGCTTGGCCTGGTTGCTGTAGGTCACCAGGCCAAAGCCAAACCAGTCGGAGCTGCCCGCCAGGTCGGTCAGCGCCTTGCTAACCCAGCCGCCCGTGCAGGATTCGGCCGTCGCCAGGCTGCGCCCCGACTGCCGCAACAGACCCGCCAACTCCTCAACCAGACTGGAAATGTGCTTCTCGTCCGCAAGCATGGATCACCTCCTGCGGCGACGCTTCAGGACATGCTCATACGCCCTGATGGTCCCCTCTATCATTTCCTCTACCGTGAAATCCTGGCTCACTTTTCTGCGCGCCGCATTGGCCAATTGCCGACCCAGCTCTCTATCGTTTTTGAGGAGCATGATGGCCTCCGCAATCTCGTCCGGTGCACCCGGGTTCACCAGCAATCCGGTCTGTTCATGGATGATCAGATCCACCAGGCCGCCCGCGTTGGTTGAAATAATGGGGACACCCGTTGCGGCCGCCTCCAGCACACTGACTCCAAGACCCTCGCGGTGTGCCGGATGCACCAGTACGTCCAGGCAAGGCAGTATCCTTGCCGCGTCCTCACGAAAGCCGGCAATCACTACCTGGCTTGCCAATCCGCGGCGATGGGCTTCCTCACGCAGACTCCGTTCTTCCTTACCCTGACCCAGCACCAGCAGCCAGCAGGACGGATCGCCCATCGCTTCAAGCGCCCTGAATAAATCACTATGACCCTTGCGCGGGATCAACTGGGCCACGATACCCAGCAGGAATGCGTCGCGAGGTATGCCCAGCTCCGTCGCCAGCCACCCACGGTCACGCTCGACCTGCAACATCTCTGCCTGCACCCCGGAGGGCACATAGGCAATATTCGACCCAGGCACGCCCGCTTCCAGCAATTGCTCCCGGACTGCGCGCGAAATCGCGATCACTCTTTGGTACAGCCGATACTTCAGCCCCGCCAGGCGACCCTCGGGCCGATCTACACGCCGCGACAAGACCGCCGGCACCCCGGCCAGTCGAGCCGCAAGACCGCCCCACCAGTCCGCACCCCGACGGCTGTGTACGTGCACCAGGTCCGGCTTTTCCTGACGCAGCAAACGAGTCAGTCGCCACATATATCCCGGATCCAGGTCCCCGCGGCAGGGCACCTCGATCACCCGGGCCAGGCCACGCAACTGCCGGCCGATGGCTGCGCCTGGCGGGCACACCAGGACATTTTCCACATCCCGCTCGGCCAGCCCCCGCACCAGGTATCTCACTTGCTGGGGACCACCATAGAGGTGACGACCGGATTCGATATGCACGATTTTCATGTTGCCCGAATGCTAACAGTTCGTCGCATTGGCATCGAACCCTTCCGCAAATCTGATAGCATCCCGCATTCCACCAGTCAGTAGTCAGCATGAGCGCACAATCTCTCGAAAGCCATACGCCGATGATGCAGCAATTCCTGCGCATCAAGAGCGAACACCCGGACGTCCTGCTGTTTTACAGGATGGGGGATTTTTACGAGCTGTTTTACGAGGACGCCAGGCGCGCGGCCAGGCTGATCGATATCACCCTCACCAGTCGCGGAAAATCCGCCGGCGAACCCATTCCCATGGCCGGCGTTCCGGTGCACGCGGCCGACACCTACCTGGCCAAGTTAGTGGCCAGGGGTGAGTCGGTGGCGATCTGCGAGCAGGTGGGCGATCCGGCCACCAGCAAGGGACCGGTGGATCGCCAGGTGGTTCGCATTATCACGCCCGGCACCCTGACCGAGGACGCGTTGCTGGACGAGCGCTCGGAAGCACTCCTGGTTGCCGCCCACCTGGGGCCTCGCGGACGGCTGGGTCTGGCCTGGCTGGACTTGTCCTCGGGTCGATTCAGCCTGATGGAGGCTGATTCAAAAGAAGCCCTGATGGCCGAACTCGAGCGCCTGCGACCGGCGGAACTGCTGGTGAGTGAGCAGGCCAACCTCGACTCCCGCCTGCAAGACCGGGCCTATGTGCGTCGCCGGCCACCCTGGCACTTCGAGGAAAGCAGCGCCAGGCAGAGGTTGAATACCCAGTTTGGCACTCGCGACCTGACCGGTTTTGGCTGTGAGGACCTGGCCTGCGCGGTCAGCGCGGCCGGCGCCTTGTTGCAATATGTGCAGGATACGCAGCTAACCGCCCTGCCCCATATTCTGGGTCTGCGTCTGGAACAACGCAGTGACGCCCTGCTCATGGATGCCGCCACCCGGCGAAACCTGGAGTTGCAATACAGTCTCTCGGGTCATGACCAGTACACGCTGACCGGGGTCATGGACAGCACGGTCACCTCCATGGGTGCCCGCCTGCTCCGGCGCTGGATTAACCGACCCTTGCGAGATCAAGCTGCGCTGACGCGGCGCTTTCACGCTGTGGGGACACTGCTGGATAACCGTCGCTACCTGGACTTGCGGGAACAGCTGGAAGGCATAGGCGATGTGGAACGAATTCTGGCGCGTATCGCGCTGAAAAGTGCGCGTCCGCGGGACCTGTCACAGCTGCGCAGGGCGCTGGGGCGGTTGCCGTCTCTGCGTTCGCACATAGCGGACCTGGACACCCCGCGACTGGCGCAACTGGGCACACTTTGCGGTGATCACAGCGCCACGCATGTCTTGCTGAAACGCGCCCTGGTGGAGGAGCCACCGGTATTGATTCGCGACGGCGGCGTGCTGGCCGAAGGCTATGACGAGGAACTGGACGAGTTACGCAATATCAGCCAGAACGCTGATGCTTACCTGGGCGAACTGGAGCAGCGCGAACGCGAACGCAGCGGTATCGCCAACCTGAAGCTGGGTTACAACCGCGTGCACGGCTATTACCTGGAAATCCACCGCAACCAGGCCGACAGGGTCCCCGCCGAGTACATCCGGCGCCAGACCCTGAAGGGCGCCGAACGCTACATCACACCCGAGCTCAAGAGCTTCGAGGACAAGGTGCTGAGTGCCCGGGAGCGCTCGCTGACCAGGGAGAAAGCGCTATACGAAGCGCTGCTGGAATTACTGATAGAAGAGCTTGCTCCACTGCAGCAACTGGCCGAGGCCCTGGCCGAACTGGATGTCCTGGCCTGCCTGGCGGAGCGTGCGTTTGAGCTGGAACTGGTGCAGCCGACATTGAGCGAAACACCGGTCATCAACGTGATCGCCGGGCGCCACCCGGTGGTTCAGCAGGTTCTGGAACTGCCCTTTGTTCCGAATGACCTGAGGCTGGACGAAGAGCGCCGGATGCTGGTCATCACCGGTCCCAATATGGGCGGCAAGTCGACCTATATGCGCCAGTGCGCCTTGATCGTGATCCTGGCGCACATTGGAAGTTTCGTCCCGGCCCGCGAGGCCACCATCGGTCCGGTAGACAGGATCTTTACCCGTATCGGCGCCAGCGATGACCTGGCCGGCGGGCAGTCCACCTTCATGGTGGAGATGACCGAGGCGGCCAACATTCTCAACAATGCCACCAGTAATTCCCTGGTCCTGATGGATGAAATCGGTCGCGGCACGAGCACCTTCGATGGGCTCTCGCTGGCCTGGGCTTGTGCGCATTACATGGGAGAAAAGGTCGGCGCCTTCACCCTGTTTGCCACCCATTATTTTGAACTCACGGGTCTCACCGAAGAGTTGGCAGCCTGCGCCAATGTGCACCTGGACGCCACCGAACACGGCGGCAAACTGGTGTTCTTGCATGCGGTGAAAGAAGGACCCGCGAACCAAAGCTATGGTCTGCAGGTGGCGGCCCTGGCAGGCGTACCCGCGACGGTAATTACGCGCGCCCGCAAATACCTGAAACACCTGGAAGCGCAGCGCGACAAGCATGGTCCTGCAGCCCAGGGCGAACTGGCGCTGTTCACGGTCGAACCGGAGCCCGAGTCACCCGCGCATCCCGCGCTGGAGGCGCTTGAACAGGTCGATCCTGATGCGCTCAGTCCACGTCAGGCACTGGAAGAACTGTATCGACTCAAGAGGCTGCTGGACACGCGCGACTAATCGCGCAAAAAGCGTCCGCGAGTCAGGAAAAAATCTGTCTGGACCGCCACCGCGCGTGACAACACGAGGCCGGTATGGGACACATCCATTACCAGGTGGTCGCTGATTCCAGGCAGACGGGTTTCACTCACGGCGACCGTGCCATCGTTAGGCTCGTCCATGCGTTGCAGCAAGCGACCCAGGCCGACTCCGCGCGATCCGGCGATTACCCCCACTTCCCGTTGACCCTGCCAATCGGGCAGCGGTTGCGCCAGCGCCTGCTCCAGGCTGTCCCCCACCAGGACCCGGGCGCCCTGTAATTTTTGCAGGCGACTACCGGTTGCGCTGCCGCGCAACGGTGAACCCAGGCACACCACGCGCCCGGGCTGGGCAGGCGTATGCCGGTTAAGCATGTTCAGGATAAGTACACCGCCCAGGCTGTGACCCACCAGGTGCACGGTATCAGCGTCCAGGCCGGATATGAATCCGGCCAGGGCTTCCGTGTTGTGCGAAAGGTCGGCGCGCATGGAGGGGTAACCGAAAAGATGGATTTGCCTGGCGGGTGACGCCGCGGCCAGGCGTCGGCCCAGCAGCACCATGACGTTCCGGGTCATCCACAGGCCGTGTAACAGCACCACTGCTTCACGGCCGGATGATGGTTTATGCATGGCTGTACGGGGCTAGCCTGCGGACTCCGCGGAGTCACTGCCTGGCTGACGGCGCACACGAATATTCAGTTCCTTCAGCTGGGCTTCGCTCACCACACCGGGTGCGTCGGTAAGCGGGCAGGCAGCCGTCTGGGTCTTCGGGAAAGCGATGACTTCCCGGATGCTGTTGGCACCCACCATCAGCATGACCAGTCGATCCAGACCGAAGGCGATGCCACCGTGCGGCGGGCAGCCGAACTTCAGGGCATCCAGCAGGAAGCCGAACTTCTCGCGTGCTTCTTCCTCACCGATATCCAGCAGGCGGAACACCGTCGACTGCATCTCCTGCCGATGTATACGCACCGAGCCACCGCCAATTTCGGAGCCGTTGAGCACCATGTCATAAGCCCGCGCCAGCGCGCCCTTCGGATGCGCAGCCAGTTCTGCCGGATCGTTGTTCTTGGGCGCGGTAAACGGATGATGCGTGGCGGACCAGCGCTTGTTGTCCTCATCCCACTCGAACATGGGGAAGTCCACCACCCAGACCGGGCGCCAGGCGTCCTCCACCAGGCCGCAGTCCTCACCCAGTTTGATGCGCAGCGCACCCAGGGCGTCATTCACGACCTTGATACTGCCGGCACCAAAGAAAATGATGTCTCCCGACTGGGCGCCGGTGCGCTCCAGGATGCCACTGATGGCCTCGTCGGTCAGGAACTTCAGGATGGGCGCCTGCAAGCCGTCACGGCCGGCAGCCACGTCGTTGCACTTGACCCATGCCAGGCCGCGGGCGCCATAGCGTGCCACGAAAGTGGTGTAGTCATCGATCTGCTTGCGGCTGATATTGCTGCCGCCGGGCACCTTGAGCGCTGCCACACGACCCTCGGGATCGTTGGCCGGTTCGGAAAAAACCTTGAAGTCGCCATCCTTGAGCAGATCGCCCACATCCACCAATTCCAGCGGATTGCGCAGGTCGGGGCGGTCGATACCGAAACGATCCACCGACTCCTGCCAGGTCATGCGCGGGAATGGGTCGGGGAGGTTCACCTCCAGCACTTCCTTGAACAGCGAGCGGATCATGTTTTCCATGATCTGCATGATCTGCTCTTCTGACATGAAGCTCGTCTCCACGTCCAGCTGGGTGAATTCGGGCTGCCGATCGGCGCGCAAGTCCTCGTCACGGAAGCAACGTACGATCTGGTAGTAACGATCCATGCCGGCCATCATCAGCAATTGCTTGAACAGCTGGGGCGATTGCGGCAGGGAGAAAAACTTGCCCGCATGGGTGCGACTGGGCACCAGGTAATCGCGGGCGCCCTCCGGCGTGGCCTTGGTCAACATCGGGGTTTCAACATCCACGAAGCCCTGCTCGTCCATGTAGGCACGCAGCACACGGGTGACCCGGTGACGTATCAGCAGATTGCGTTGCATATCGGCCCGGCGCAGATCCAGGTAACGATACTTCAGCCGCAGTTCTTCACTGGCATTTTCATCGTAGTGGAACGGCGGGGTCTCCGACTCGTTCAGCACTTCCAGTTCCTGCGCCAGGATCTCGATCTTGCCGCTGGGCAGACGATCGTTCACCGTGCCCTCGGGACGGGCGCGAACCACGCCTTTGACAAGCAGCACATATTCACCACGCACGCGCTCTGCGCCGGCAAACACGTCAGCTCGATCCGGATCGAACACCACCTGCACCAGGCCTGCCCGGTCGCGCAGGTCGACAAAAATCACCCCGCCGTGATCGCGCCGACGATGCATCCAGCCGGCCACCGCCACTTCCTGGCCGATGTGGGTGTCATTGATATTTCCGCAGTAATGGCTTCGCATGATCTACCGATCCGTGACTATGGGGTTCGTCGCAGAACCCCCGAGAATTTAAGGGCGGGAATGTTAATTCCCGGGGAGCTTTGAAGCAAGGTCTTGAGCCTGCTCCGGGTTATTCCACCGGGGCACGACAACCCCCAGCGAAATAATCATTTTCAGGGCCTGGTCCACTTCCATATCCAGTTCGATAACCTCGTCCCTGGGCACCATGATAATAAATCCCGAGGTCGGGTTGGGCGTCGTAGGTACAAATACACAGACCACGTCCTTGCCGGTCTTGGCCTGCACCTCACCCAGGTACTCGGAGGTCTTGAAGGCCAGACTCCAGACGTCCTTCCTCGGGTATTGCACCAGCAACACCTTGTTGAAGGCCTTGCCCTGACCCGACAACACTGTCTCGGCAAAATTCTTGGCGCCACTATAAATCGTACGCACAAACGGGATGCGATCCAGGATGCCTTCCCAGATGGCCAGCAATCGACGTCCCAGCAAATTGGCTGCCAGCATACCGGTGACCAACAACACGATGAACGCCAGCAATATGCCCAGGCCAGGTATGTGAATACCCAGCATCTCGTCGGGGCGGTATTGAATGGGTATCAGCAACAGCGTCTGATCCATGAGACGCACCAGGAACCGCACCACCAGGAAGGTGATGCCCAACGGCACCCACAGCAACAGCCCGGCCACCAGGTAGCGACGCAAGGCTTTAACCGGCGGGGGCGTTTCGATACTCATGACGATGCCTTGCTGGAGGAGTCGCTGGAGGAGCTACTGGACGAACTGCTCGATGAGGCGCTGGACGAACCGCCCGACGGAGAACTGGCCGAACTGCCCGAGGAGGCGCCAGCGACCGGTGTAGAGACGCTGTCGCCGGCAAGGTTACGGCGCTTGTCCTTGTCTTGTTTGAAGTCCGTTTCGTACCAACCCGAGCCCTTCAGACGAAAACGCGGTGCGGACAGCAGACGTTTGAGTGCATCAGCCCCACACTCAGGACAAAATTTGAGCGGCTCTTCGGTGAACTTTTGCAGTGCCTCAAGAATGTGCTCACACTTGTCGCACTGATATTCGTAGATCGGCATATCCAGGTTCCCGTAAAAAAATGAGCCCGAAAGCCAGACTTGACGCCCGACTCCAGGAAATTGACTGATTCTACCGTTTTCGAGACCGCTTATGCAGCCCGCTTGAATGCCAGGCGGTCGGCTTCCACCGCCACCTCGATGGTGTCGCCGGGTACGAACTCGCCCGCCAGTATTTGCTGGGCCAGGGGATTCTCCACTTGCTGCTGTATTGCGCGCTTTAGCGGGCGCGCACCGTAGACCGGATCGAATCCCGCCTCGGCCAGCCTGTCCATGGCGTCATCGCTGATTTTCAGTAACAAGTCCCGGTCCGCCAGGCGTTGCCGCAGGCGTCCCACCTGGAGGTCGACGATACGACGAATCTCGGCCCTGCCGAGGGGGTGGAAGACCACCGTATCATCCACCCGGTTGATGAACTCCGGCCGGAAATGCTGGGCCACGACTTCCATCACGGCGGATTTCATGCGCTCGTAGTTGGCCTCACCAGCCATATCCTGGATACGCTGGGAGCCCAGGTTTGAGGTCATGACGATCACGGTGTTGCGGAAATTCACGGTGCGGCCATGACCGTCGGTCAGGCGGCCGTCGTCCAGCACCTGCAACAACACGTTGAATACGTCCGGATGAGCCTTTTCGATCTCGTCCAGCAGGATAACCGAATAAGGCCTGCGTCTTACCGCCTCGGTCAGGTGACCGCCTTCCTCGTAGCCCACGTAGCCGGGAGGCGCTCCAATCAGACGCGCCACCGAGTGTTGCTCCATGAACTCGGACATGTCGATACGCACCATGGACTCTTCCGAGTCGAACAGAAATTCCGCCAGCGCCTTGGTCAACTCGGTCTTGCCCACACCGGTGGGACCCAGGAACATGAATGAGCCGCTGGGACGGTTCGGATCGGACAATCCGGCGCGTGAACGACGGATGGCGTTGGACACGATGGCCACTGCCTCGGCCTGCCCAACCACCCGGCGTTGCAGGCTCTCTTCCATGCGCAACAGCTTGTCTTTCTCGCCTTCCAGCATCTTGCTCACGGGGATACCGGTCCACTTGGACACGACTTCAGCAACCTCTTCCTCGGTGACCTTGTTGCGTACCAGGGTGCGCTCCTGGGATTCCGCTTCAGTGGCCGCCGACAACTGCTTCTCCAGTTCCGGTATACGCCCGTACTGCAGCTCTGACATACGGGCCAGATCACCTGCGCGCCTGGCGGTTTCAAGTTCCAGGCGGGCGCGCTCGATGTCTTCCTTGATTTGCGTGGCGCCCTGCATGGCCGCCTTTTCCGATTTCCAGACTTCATCCAGGTCCGAGTAATCACGCTCCAGCTTGTCTATTTCCTCGTTCAGGATATTCAGGCGTTTGCGCGATCCCTCATCGCTTTCCTTGGACAAGGCCTCTCTCTCGATTTTTAACTGGATCAGCCTGCGGTCGAGCTTGTCCATGGACTCGGGCTTGGAGTCAATTTCCATGCGAATCCGCGAGCCGGCCTCGTCGATCAGGTCTATGGCCTTGTCAGGAAGCTGGCGGTCGCTGATATAACGATGCGACAGGGTGGCGGCCGCAACGATGGCCGGGTCGGTGATATCCACCCCGTGGTGTACTTCATAGCGCTCTTTCAGGCCACGCAGGATCGCGATGGTGTCCTCTACCGTTGGCTCCTGCACAAGAATTTTCTGGAACCGGCGTTCCAGCGCCGCATCTTTTTCGATGTACTGGCGATACTCATCCAGCGTGGTGGCGCCCACACAATGCAACTCGCCGCGGGCCAGCGCGGGCTTGAGCATATTGCCCGCATCCATGGAGCCCTCGGCCTTGCCTGCACCCACCATGGTGTGCAGTTCGTCGATGAACAGGATTACCTGTCCTTCCTGCTTGGCCAGGTCGTTGAGCACGCCCTTCAGGCGTTCCTCGAACTCGCCGCGGAACTTGGCGCCGGCTATCAATGCACCCATGTCCAGGGACAGGATGCGCTTGTGCTTCAGACTCTCGGGCACCTCGCCATTGACTATGCGCAAGGCCAGGCCTTCCACGATGGCGGTCTTGCCCACACCGGGCTCGCCGATCAATACCGGGTTGTTCTTGGTCCGGCGTTGCAGCACCTGCACCGTGCGCCGAATTTCGTCGTCCCGGCCGATGACCGGATCCAGCTTGCCCTGCTCCGCACGCTCGGTGAGGTCTATCGTGAATTTCTCCAGCGCCTGCCGTGTTTCCTCGGCATTGGGATCATTCACACTCTCTCCGCCACGCATCTCGGTGATGGCTTTCTCAACCGCACCCTTGACCACGCCCGTGTCACGCAACAAGTGTCCCAGCGCGCCCTTGTCATCCAGGGCGGCCAGCACAAAAAGCTCGCTGGAAATGTATTGATCGTTGCGGCCCTGGGCCAGCTTGTCACAGACGTTCAGCAACTTGCCAAGGTCGCCCGACAAGTGTACTTCGCCACCGGTCCCCTCGATACGCGGCAGTCGATCCAGGGCATCGCCCAACTGGGACCGCAGCAGGTTGACGTTGCCGCCGGCCTTGCCGAGCAAGTGGCGAACCGTCCCGCCCTGTTGATCCAGCAGGGCCAACATCAAGTGCACGGGTTCTATGAACTGGTTGTCCCGGCCCACGGCCAAGGACTGCGCGTCGGCCAAAGCCATCTGGAATTTGCTGGTCAGTTTGTCCATGCGCATGATCGCAGGCCCTCACAATGATCTGAAGCTGACCCTGATTTGGGGGCTACACGGCTAAATTCAATAGCCCGGCGCGCTGGACCCGGGCTAAAGATACCTTTGGATTTATCCATGAACTCATATCATTCAGCCAGAAAAGCCGGCTTCTGTCTCGCCAATCCTTGGAATCTCTAAACGGTGTGCAGCAAGGTGCGCTGGAGGCGCCTTATGGTCGGTGCACGGAGTGCACCCTACGTATTGGCTTTGTCGTTCTTGATCGCATGGCGTCCATTTTCACTTGCCATCACCTTTGCCAGGAATAAATCGAAGCAACCCTAATGCGTAAAGCGGTGGGTGATTTCGATCACGCCGATGCCGGCCATGATGAGGATGATCTGGGCGGCGGCGCTGCGGAAATCCACGCGCTTGTGCATCCCGGGTATCAGGTCCGCGACCGCTACATAAATAAAGCTCGAGGCCGCTACCGCCAGTGCGTAGGGAAGAAAATCCCGGGCGCTGTCCAGCCACAGGTAACCGACTACGCCACCCAGCACCGAGGTCAGGCTGACCAGCAGGTTGAGGGTCAGTGCGCGCAAACGGCTAAACCCGGCATGCAACAGGATGGCCAGATCTCCCACTTCCTGCGGTATTTCATGGGCGATGACTGCCACACTGGTGGCCACCCCCAGGTGGAAGTCGGTCAGAAAGGCCGCGGCGATAAGTACGCCGTCCACCAGGTTATGCATCGCATCGCCGATGAGTATCAGGCGTCCCGAGGCATTGTGGTCATGCGTGCCGGTGTGCGCGTCGCAATCATCGTGGTGGCAATGACGCCATATGACCAGCTTTTCGAGCAGGAAAAATACCAGCAACCCGGCCAACACCGTGAGACCCACAGAATGCACGTTGTCCGGGCCGAGACCTTCGAAAGCGCCGGGGAGCAACCGCATGAATGCCGCGCCCAGCAATACACCGGTGGCAAAACTCACCAGGTGTGGAATCAGGCGGTTGCGAGTGGCATCCCTGGCCAGCAGGAATGCACCCGCAGCCAGGGCGCTGAGGGCGCCCCCGGCAACAGTAAACAAAACAATCCAGCCTAGAGTTCCCATGCCGGGGTATCCGTGGTCATTGTGAAGGCAGTCATGCTACTGCCTGCAACCGGGATTGGAAACAGGGTGACTGAAAAATCCGGCATCTGGGTGCCAATCCTTGCAGTGGGGTGCGCAATACATGCCCGGTGGAAGGTGCACAGAGCGCACCCTACCCTTCTGCGTGACCATTCTTGGCCGCAGGGTGCGTTCTACATGCCAGGCAGGACGGCGCCCGGGATGCACCCGGCGCGTCCATGAACACCAGGTCAGGCTACTCATCCAGCCAGATCATGCTGGCCATGCGTCCGCATTGCCCATCCCGTCGATAGGAGAAAAATCTTTCGGGGTCTGACGCCGTGCAAATTTCTCCTCCATAAATTCGTTCCAGCCCCAGGCGATTCAGCCGATGTCGCGCCAGGCCCGCCAGGTCCGCCTGCCAGCGCCCCGCCGGATTGGGCTCAAAAAACGCCTCTGTACCCTGGGCTTGACCGACAAATGCCGCCCTCACCTCTTCGCCCACTTCAAAAGCCTTCGGCCCTATCGCGGGACCCAGCCATGCCAGCACTCTTGAAGGCGGCACCGACATCAGCATCAGTGTATTTTCCAGCACCCCGGACAACAGGCCTCGCCAGCCGGCATGGGCTGCGGCGACGCACCGCCCGGCCTCGTCGCAGAACAAGACGGGCAGGCAGTCCGCTGTGAGCACCGCACAGACCTGGCCAGCTTGCATGGATACGCAAGCATCCGCGCGCACACCGGGCAACCAGTCATCGGCCGGGATGGCGACGGATCCGTGCACCTGTTCCAGCCATCTTGGCGGGGCGGCAGGCCCCGGCGGCTGCAACAGCAACGCCCGGTTAACGGCCACCGCCTGAGCGTCATCACCCACGTGATCACCCAGGTTCAGACCCTCGTACATGCCCTTGCTAACGCCCCCGTTGCGTTGGGTGCTGACTGCCCTGACGCCCGCCGGCGCAGGCCAATCCGGCAAAATACAGACCGGGCGATTCACAGCTCCAGCCCCCGGGCGTCCTCTCTCATCACATCCAGCATGGTCGCCATGTCCTCGGGAAGTGGCGCCGTCCATTCCACAGGCTCCCCGGTGACCGGGTGATCAAATCCCAGCCGGGCGGCATGCAGGGCCTGGCGGTGGAATCCACGCAGGCACTGGATCAAGGGCTCGGTGGCCTTGGCCGGGATGCGGAGACGACCGCCATAGACCGGGTCACCGACCAGGGGAAAGCGCAAATGCGCCATATGCACCCGGATTTGGTGGGTCCGTCCGGTCTCAAGCTTGAGACGAATGTGGGTGTGGGCACGAAAACGCTCCAGCACCCGGTAATGTGTCACTGCCGGACGCCCACCCTGGCGCACGGTCATCTTGCGGCGGTCACCGCTGGCCCTGCCTACGGGTGCAGAAATATCACCCCCGGCAGTCATGACCCCGCAGGCAATTGCCTGGTATTCGCGCAAGATTTCACGGGCCGCGAGGGTCCGGGTCAGGACCGTGTGCGCCTCAATGCTGGCAGCCACCACCATTAGACCGGTAGTGTCCTTGTCCAGGCGATGGATGATCCCGGCCCGTGGCAATTCCACCAGCCCGGGGCGCAGGTGCAACAGTGCGTTTTGCATGGTCGAGGCCGCATTACCGGCCCCGGGGTGCACGACCAGACCCGCGGGCTTGTTTATGACCAGCAAGTGCTCGTCCTGATAGACCACGTTCAGCGCAATATTTTCCGGTCGCATGGGCACTTCCGCTTCACGCGGGGCGCAAATGCTGAGTTGCTCGCCACCCGCCACCTTGTCCCGTGGCCGCAATACCCGGCCGTCCACCTTCACCGAACCGGCCTTTATCCAGCCTTGCAGGCGACTACGGGAATATTCCGGCAACAATTCAGCCAGGGCCTGGTCCAGCCGTGATCCTGCGAGTTCCTCGGGGATACTCAATTCGTGGGTATGAAACTGTTGCTCGCTCACGAGGTCTACACTCTTTAGAATAGCGGTCGCCGACAGGGGTCAAAGCTCCTGAAAACCCCAGGCAGCCCCTGGATTTTTCAGAAGGAGGTGGATTGTAAGCGAAAAGCTTCAGATTCAGGGCGCCAATCGCACGCGAACTGACTGGCCAGGAACGGCGAAGCAGTAGCGTAGGGTGCACTCTGTGCACCGCCAAAATGGTGCGTAAAAAGCACCCTACGGCGAAGATTGGCAACACAGAAGCTGGAGCTTTTGGCCGCGAGATACAAGTTCATGGCCAGATCAGAGGCTCCCTAAGTTATACTTCGCGATTGCGTAGGCCCGCATACGGCCATCGGTAAATCTGGCAATTCTCTGGAATTGCATCAGCTGATCGGGAAACTAAAGTTTTGCACATGTCTGTTGAAAAACGTCTGCGATTGTTACCTGCCCTGTGCGTCAAATTCGGCGCGCTGGCCTTGATTGTGCTGCTGGCAGGCGCCTGCTCGAGCGACAAGTACGAGCGTGACCGGAACGCCGCGTCTGACACCCTGTTCCAAAAGGGGACAGATGCCATGAATATCGGCAACTACGGCGCAGCAATTTTTTACCTGGAACAGTTGGGAGCCCGCTATCCGTTTAGCGAAAATGCCAAGCAGGCCCAGCTGAACCTGTTGTTCGTCTATTACAAGAACGGTGAACCGGAGTCGGCAATTGATGCGGCCGATAACTTCATCCGCGAGAATCCCACTCACCCCAGGGTGGACTACGCCTATTACATCAAGGGCCTGGTGAATTTTCCAAAGGAAAAGAACTCCATTGACAGGCTATTCCGGGTAGACAAGTACAAGCGCCCACCGAAGGGACTGGACGATTCCTTCGCCGCTTTTTCCACCTTGATTGAACGGTTCCCGGGTAGCTTGTATGCACCGGATGCCAGGGAAAGGATGATCTACCTGCGCAACCGTCTTGCCCTGTACCAGATCTACGTTGCGCAATGGTATGTGCGTCGCGGCTCCTACGTGGCCGCTTCCCACCGGGCGCGCAGCGTGCTGGAAGAATACTCCGGCTCAACCAGCGCCTACCAGGCGATAGAATTGCTGGCGCAGTGTTACTCCAGGTTGGGCTTGAAGGACCTTGAGGCGGATGCCCTGAAACTGCTGGCCGCCAACCAGGAACTCAAGAAGACCAGCAAGAGTCTCCAGCCCTAGAGCCCCGATCAGGTCCGGCCTAGTCCTGCACCCGCCCCGGGCCAAAACCCGAGGTAATCGGGTAACGCCAGTCCCGTCCGAACGCGCGCCGGCTGATGCGGATGCCCGGCGGAGCCTGGCGACGCTTGTATTCATTGCGCTTGACCAATTCCAGAATCCTGCCCACGGTGTCATGGTCGTACCCCAGGGCGGCAATTTCATCCACCGAGAGATTTTTCTCGATAAACCCTTCCAGGATGGGATCCAGCACATCATAGGGCGGTAGCGAATCGGTATCCTTCTGGTCATCACGCAACTCGGCTGACGGCTCACGCTCGATCACCCGCTCCGGTATCACTCGAGCCCGCTCGTTGCGATAGCGTGCCAGGCGATAAACCAGGGTCTTGCTGCAATCCTTGATTGGCGCAAAGCCACCCGCCATATCGCCATACAGCGTGGCGTAACCCACCGACATCTCGCTCTTGTTACCCGTGGTCAGCAGCATGGCGCCGGTCTTGTTGGAAATTGCCATGAGGACCATGCCGCGCGAGCGCGCCTGGATGTTCTCCTCGGTCACATCCGGCTTGTGTCCGCGAAAGACCTCGGCAAGAACGCCCACCGTCGCCTCGTAGATAGGCTCTATCGGTAACACGTCGTAGGGGACACCCAGCAAGACGGCCTGCTCCCTGGCGTCCTGCAAACTCATGTCAGAGGTGTAGCGGGTGGGCATCATGACTGCCCGCACCCTGTCTGCGCCCAATGCGTCCACTGCGATGCTCAGCACCAACGCTGAATCAATGCCACCGGACAAGCCCAGGACCACGCCGGGAAAACCGTGCTTGCTCACGTAGTCACGGGTACCCAGAACCAGAGCTTGATAGATCGCCGCGGTTGCTTCCGGCAAGGTCGTCATTTCACCGGGGAGACAGGCAAAATTTTCACCCGCGACAAATTCGGCGACGCTCAGGCTGGACTCAAACATCGGCGCCTGGTGCACCACCTTGCCCTGCCCGTCGAGCACCAGTGACCCACCGTCAAACAGCAGTTCGTCCTGGCCGCCCACCATGTTCACGTACAAAGTCGCCAGACCAGACGGAACCACGTGCCGTTCGAGGGTCCGGAGGCGGCTGTCGGGTCGACCCGTGTCGTAGGGAGAACCGTTGATCACCAGCAGCACGCGAGCTCCCGCCTCGGCGGACTCCCGTGCGGGGGCCTCTTTCCAGACGTCCTCGCAAATCGCCAGGCCTATGGCCAGACCCTTGTAGTCGAGAACACAGGTTTCGGCGCCCGCGGTAAAATAGCGTTGCTCGTCGAACACCCCGTAGTTGGGAAGACAGCGCTTGCGGTAGTTGGCAAGGACCTGACCATCCTCCACCAGGCGGGCGGCGTTATAAATGGTCTCACCGTCAAATTCCGGGTAACCAAACAAAATGCCGATACCGCGAGCGGCCTCGGCAATTTTCTCCAGCGCCCGTTCGACCTGGCGCTGGAAGCCGCGGTGAAAAAGCAGGTCTTCCGGTGGATAGCCGGTGACGGCCAGCTCGGGAAACACCACCAGGTGCGCACCCAACCGGTCCCTCGCCTGTTCGGCCGCAGCCACCATGGCCCGCACATTGCCCGCCACATCGCCTACCACCAGGTTCAGTTGACCAAGGGCGATACGAACTGTGCCGGTCATCAGTACTCCCTATGGCGAGGACACACGCAACCAGCCGGCCGTAATGGGTAGGTCAGGCTTCCTACCCAAGGGCCTTGGCCATGGCCGTACCCAGGTCGGCCGGTGAGCGCACCGTTGCGACACCTGCTGCTTCCAGGGCGGCGAACTTTTCCTCGGCCGTGCCTTTTCCGCCGGAAATAATCGCGCCGGCATGACCCATGCGTTTTCCGGGAGGCGCCGTGACACCGGCGATATAGGCCACCACGGGCTTGGTCACATTTTCCTTGATGAACTGCGCCGCGGCTTCCTCGTCGCTACCGCCGATTTCGCCCACCATGATGATGCCCTCGGTCTTGGGATCTTCCTGGAATAACGCCAGGCAATCGATAAATCCCATACCGCGTATCGGGTCACCACCAATGCCCACGCAGGTGGTCTGACCCAGACCGTTGGTGGTGGTCTGGAAAACCGCCTCGTAGGTCAGGGTGCCGGAACGAGACACGACCCCCACCTTGCCGGGCTTGTGTATGAAGCCGGGCATGATGCCGATCTTGCTTTCACCGGGTGTGATGATGCCGGGACAGTTGGGGCCGATCAGACGGCAGTTATAACTCTTCAGCGCAGCCTTGACCTTGACCATATCGTTGACCGGGATACCTTCCGTGATACACACGACCAGGCTGGCGCCCGCATCCGCGGCCTCCAGGATGGCATCCGCGGCAAACGCCGCAGGCACGTAGATCATGCTGACTTCGGCGCCGGTCGCCTTGATGGCGTCGTGGGCGGTATCAAACACCGGCAGACCCAGGTGCTTCTCACCACCACGTCCGGGGGTTACGCCACCGACCAGCGGCGTGCCGTAGGCCAGGCACTGTTCGGAGTGAAAGGTACCCTGCTTGCCGGTAAAGCCCTGGCAGATCACCTTGGTTTTCTTGTTTACGAGAATACTCATGACTGTGTCCTTTTAAACCGCAGCGGCCACGGCTTTTTTGGCCGCGTCGGTAAGATCATCGGCAGTGATAATATCCAGGCCGCTTTCCGCCAGCAGCTTGCGGCCGATATCCACGTTGGTGCCTTCCAGACGAACGACCACGGGTACCTTGACACCGATTTCCTTCACTGCCGAGATAATGCCCTCGGCAATCAGGTCACAGCGCACGATGCCACCAAAGATGTTCACCAGGATGGTTTCCACCTTGGGGTTGGTCAGGATAAGTTTGAAGGCGAAGGCCACGCGCTCGGCGGTTGCACCACCACCCACATCGAGGAAGTTGGCCGGATCACCACCGTACAGCTTGATCACGTCCATGGTCGCCATGGCCAGCCCGGCGCCATTCACCATACAGGCGATATTGCCGTCCAGGGAGATGTAGTTAAGACCCTGTTCATGGGCCTCGTTCTCCTTCTCGTCCTCCTGGCTGGCGTCGCGCCAGTCCACCAGCTTGGGCTGACGGAACAGCGCGTTTGCCTCAATGTTGATCTTGGCGTCCAGGGCCATCACCTGGCCGGAGCCGGTCACGATCAGCGGATTGATCTCGACCAGGCCGGCATCCTGTTCCAGGAACAGGCGATACAAGGCCTGGGTGATTTTTCCAAACTGCTTCAGTTGATCCGCGGCCAGACCCAGGCCGAAACCCAGCAGGCGTGACTGGTAGGGCATCAGGCCGGCAGCGGGATCCACCGCCACAGTGAAAATCTGCTCCGGTGTCTTGGCCGCCACCTCTTCAATGTCCATGCCACCCGCCGCAGAGGCCATGAACACCACGCGCTCCTGCGAGCGATCCACCAGCAGGCTCAGGTACAGTTCGCGCTTTATGTCCGAGCCGGATTCAACGATCACGGTATTGATCGGCAGACCCTCAGGGCCGGTCTGGTGTGTCACCAGGCGCTTGCCGAGCATGTCGGCTGTGGCCTTGCGCACCTCGTCCAGACTGCGTACCAGCTTGACGCCGCCGCCCTTGCCGCGTCCGCCGGCGTGGACCTGTGCCTTGACTACCCACAATTCCCCGCCCAGTTTTTTGGCGACCTCCACGGCCTCCTCGGGATTGCTGGCCGGGTAACCGTTAGGCACCGGGATACGGTAGTCGCGAAACAATTGTTTTGACTGATATTCGTGTAGGTTCATGCCGTCCTCGGGTGGGGTGGGGGCAAAGACCGCGTATTTTGGAGCAAAGCCCGGTGATTGGCAAAACTTTGGCTCAGGTACACTTCTGGTACCCAATCCCATAGCCTCTTACAATCCGAAGATTGCCGGAACCCTGGATCGATCACTATGCGTAAGTCCCGCAACATCGACAGCCTGATGGCCCAGACGGGGGTGTACGTCCGGCCACAGTCGTTGCTCGGCGAAGACCTCGACCTGTCCTGGCGGGTCCTGCAGTTACTCAACGGCTTCAGGGTGCTGGAATCCCTGCTGCTGATCGCGCTCTTTTTCGGTGCCGCCGACCTGCACCTGGTGGGTCAACAGGACAGTCGCCTGTTTCTGGTCGCCACCGGCGCCCTGGGTCTGCTCGGTGCCGGAAACGCCCTGCTGGTACACCGACACTTGCCGCAGGTTGGATTCCAGACTGTGGCCCAGGTGCTGGTCGATGTGGCCTGTATCGTGCTGATCACCTATGCCAGCGGCGGTGTGCAAAGCGGTCTGGCAAACCTGCTGATCCTGACCGTGGGTGGCGCCAGCCTGATTTTGCGTCTGCGCGGGGCCCTGCTTGGAGCGGCCTTCGCCAGTCTTGCGGTGCTGATCCAGCAGACGCTGCTGGTGAGTGCCGAACAGGCGGCTACCTCGAGTTTTATTTCGGCCGGCCTGCTGGGTTTGCTGTTATTTCTGATCGCACTGGTTGCCCAGCCATTGGCCGTACGTCTGCGCACCAGCGAGGCCCTGGCCCGGCAGCGGGGCATGGACCTGGCCAACCTGTCCCAGCTGAACCACTACATCATCCAGAATTTGCGCGAAAGCATCGTGGTGCTGGACAAGGACGACAGTATTCGCCTGCTGAATCACTCGGCTGCAAGTCTATTGGGCGTGCCTGCCGACGCCAGTCGATTACATCTTTCCAGGGTGTCCCCGCCACTGCTGGCCCTGGCCAACCGCTGGCGGCATCGCGGCGCGGGTGATCCGCCCGGCGAGCCTTTCCTGGCGGCCGATGCCGCAACCATGGTCAATGCGCATTTTGCCGCCATCGAAAATCCCCGCTCCGGCGCACTGCTGATTTTTCTCGAAGACGCGGGTCTGCTGGCGGAGAAGGTACAGCAATCCAAGCTCGCCTCGCTGGGCCGCCTCAGTGCAAGCATCGCCCACGAAATCCGCAACCCGGTAGGCGCCATGAGTCATGCCGGCCAGTTGCTGGCCGAGTCTCCAGCCCTGGGACCTGACGAAATGCGTCTGACCGAGATTATTCATACCAATGCCAACCGGGTGAGCACCATCGTGGAGAATGTGCTGCAACTGTCACGACGGGACACGACCACGCCCGAAAGAATCAACCTGGAGGACTGGTTGGCCGAATTTGCCGGACACTTCGCCGGCGAAATGCAACTGGGTGGCGACTGGATGAAAATCCCGCCGGTCAATGTGCCGACCGAAATCCTGATGGACCCATCCCACCTGGAACAGGTGCTATGGAATTTGTGTGAAAACGCCCTGAAATACGGTGCCAGTCCCGATGGCCGGGTGGAGCTAAAAATTCGCACCGGCCGAGTGCCCCACAGCAGCCGGCCATTCCTGGAGATTGCCGACCGTGGGATGGGGGTCCCGGAGAATGCCAGGGAGCAACTGTTCGAACCGTTTTTTACCGCCGGGCGGCCCGGCACGGGCCTGGGCCTTTTCATCTGCCGGGAGCTGTGCGAGTGTAACCGGGCAACACTGTTGTACCTGCCCAACGACGGCGGCGGCAGTATTTTCCGTATCATTTTCACCGATCCACAACGCTGGGACAGGCAAGATCAATGACTAAACCGACGGTACTGGTCGTCGACGACGAACCCGATATCCGCGAGCTGTTGTCCATGACCTTGCGACGCATGGACCTGGAACCGATCACCGCGGCCAATGTCGCCCAGGCAAAACAAGCCCTGCGGGCGCACAAGTTCCAGCTCTGCCTGACCGATATGCAAATGCCCGATGGCAACGGCCTGGACCTGGTGGAGTGGATGCAGAAGACAGTCCCCGAGGTGCCGGTGGCGGTAATCACCGCCCACGGCAACGTTGAGGCCGCCGTACGTGCGTTGAAACTGGGGGCGTTTGATTTTGTCTCCAAGCCGGTCAACCTGGGCGACTTGCGCAAGCTGGTGGGTGCGGCGATCAAGGTGCAGGAAGCAGGTGACACCCTGGCCATGAAGGGTCTGCTGGGCGCGTCGCCCTCCATAAACCGGGTGCGGGAAATGATAGATCGGGTGGCACGCAGCCAGGCCCCGGTTCATATCTGTGGCGAATCCGGTACCGGCAAGGAACTGGTGGCCAGGCTGATTCACCAGCAGGGCCCACGGGCCGACCAGCCGATGGTGCCGGTCAACTGCGGCGCCATCCCGTCGGAACTCATGGAGAGCGAATTTTTCGGTCACAAGAAAGGATCCTTCACCGGTGCAGTGGCGGATAAGGCGGGTCTGTTTGCCAGCGCCGAAGGCGGCACCCTGTTCCTGGACGAGATCGCAGACCTGCCCCTGCACATGCAGGTCAAGCTGTTGCGGGTGATACAGGAACGCTCCGTGCGCCCGGTAGGCGAGACGCGGGAAACACCGATAGATGTGCGGATACTCAGTGCCACACACAAGGACCTTGCCAGGGAAGTCGCCGAGGGCCGCTTCAGGGAGGACTTGTATTACCGTATTAATGTCATTGAATTCAGCGTACCGCCCCTGCGCGAGCGGGGTGGGGATTCGGTCCTGATCGCCGGGAGCATTCTTGAGCGCCTGGCCCGGAGCATGGACATGACCACCCCGACCCTGTCCGACAATGCCAGGAAAGCCCTGCTGGACTATTCCTTCCCGGGCAATGTGCGGGAACTGGAGAATATCCTGGAGCGGGCCATCACCCTGTGTACCGGTGGGGTCATCCACCAGGCCGATCTGCACCTGCGCGGCGAAACCAGGAGCGACTCCCCTGCCAGGCAATCCGGCAATGCTCCTTCCGGGGTCGGGGATGAATCCCTGGGTGACAAGATGGAAGACCTGGAGCGCGCGGCAATTCAAAAGGCGCTGGAACAGACGCGTTACAACAAGACTGCCGCCGCCAAGCTGCTGGGTATCAGCTTCCGCGCCCTGCGCTACCGGATCAAGAAGTTGGGCATGGAATAAAACGGGAATCCTGGTGATTCCGCCGAAGCTCACGACCTTGTAATAGGCTTCTGACCCGGACTCTGGGGAAAACCCGGGAAAAACGTCGAGAGAAACGCCGCAACAGACCCTCGGAAGAGCCCACCACCGTCGAGCAAGAATCCGGTAACTGGCGAAACGGCTTCAAACCGGAAAATCCGGTAATTCCTCCCTTCGAATCTCCTGTGCTACCGCAAGCGCATGACAATTCACGTCACTTTCTGACCCGAACCGTCTCCAAACCCGCATCCTGACGCCCCAGGGATTTTCCTTCATAAATATAAATAGACTATTTATTTCAATAGCTTATTTGTGTTTTCAAAAAGTTGGCACGGCCTTTGCTTTGTATCTGGGCAGTGGCGCATTGCGTCTCGGTCGTATCAAACGAATTTTTTACATTAATCCATAACGGATTTTCAGGAGCATCAAATGAACAAGGTACAAAAAGGTTTTACACTTATCGAACTGATGATCGTTGTGGCGATTATCGGTATTCTGGCCGCCATCGCGCTGCCCGCTTACCAGGACTACACCATCCGTTCCAAGGTTTCTGAAGCCCTGGTAATGGCCTCCGAAGCCAAGACTGCCGTGGCCGAGACCGCTGCCGCCCTGGGTGGCCTGGCTAACGTCACCGCCGCAAACACCGGTTTCGTGTCAGCCGCAACCACGTATGTGGCCTCTATCGCGATCACCGATGCCACAGGCGCGATCACCGTCACCACACAGGCCACCGGCGCGACTGCCGCTCCTGTTATCGTCCTGACCCCCACACAGGCCAGTGCTGAAGCACCGCTGGTGTGGACTTGCACCACGACCGCCGGTCTTGACAAGCACGTGCCGGCCAACTGTCGTTAAACTCTGATCTCAACGATTGGATGAGAAAGCCCCTCTCCGGAGGGGCTTTTTTTATGCGTCAGCTAATGTTTACCGGAATTCACGCTGTCCGCTGACCCGCCCTGACAACCCAGCCAGGCAGCACATTCACTGTTGGAATCCCCGGCTTGGGATATAGTAGTGCGTTCATGTTCAGAATCAGAAGTCACCCCATGACACGCGACCAGCCCATCCAATCTGGCATCACCCTTCGAAATGGCTTTACACAGGCGGGCTTCACCCAGCCGGAGTTGCTGGGCGCCCTGCTGGTCACCGCCCTGCTGGCGTCTATCGCCATTGCACTGATGCAGACCCTGGCCATTCGGGAACAGATCCAGCAGGCCCTGGACGATTCCCTCCCCATTCAGCATGCTGTGGCCAAACATATCCTGGACCTGGGTGATGCGCCCGAGGACGAGGCCGACGCAGGGCTGGATCCACGAACCGGCGAAACTGTGAGCAAGTTCCTACAGGGTGCCCGGGTGTCCCGTGGCAGGATAGTGCTGGTGTTTGGCAAACAGGCCCATCAGCGCATCGCCATGAGCCAGCTGACCCTGACGCCTTACCTGGACCAGGGCGGCCGATTGGGTTGGCGCTGCGGAAATGGCGCCGAACCTGTCGGCAAACCGGTGGTTGCGGACGTAGACGACCCTAACAGCGGTATTCCGTTGTATTATTTACCGGCTAAATGCAGACCCTGAGAGGGTTTATTGATAAAAAACGTGAACCAGGTACTGACGAGAGGCAAATTCAACAGTAGAGTTATGTAATGTGTCGGCTCGATTAAACGGACTTAGAATCAACAAAGGTAAAGGCGCAGGGACAGATGATGGCAGTGTCAGCAACAAATTCCTCAATTGGGGGGCTCCCGCGCCGCCTGGTCGATGACGGGATCATCGAGGAATCGGCATTGCTGCAGGCCATGGAATCGGCCAAGAAGGAGCGCGTATCCATCGTCTCCTACCTGGTGGCCAATAACCTGGCCGACGCTCGCTCCATCGCAGTAGTCGCCTCGCATGAATTTGGTGTTCCCCTGCTTGACATGGAAGCCTTCGAGGCGGACATCGAAATCATCAAGCTGGTGGATGAAAAACTGCTGGGCAAGCACCGGGTACTGCCGCTGTACAGGCGCGGCAAGCGCTTGTTCCTGGCGGTCTCCGATCCCACCAACCTGTTCGCCATAGACGAGATTCGTTTCCAGACCGGTCTGAGTGTCGACACCGTGGTGGTGCAGGAAGACCTGCTGGCCGAGCGCGTGGCCCGCGCCCTGGAAGCCATGGATACTTCCCTGGGTGTCCTGGATGCGGATGACTTTGACCTCGACAACCTCGAGGTCAGCTCAGGCGAAGAAGAATACCTGGGTGATGAAATCACGCGGGCCGAGGTGGATGACGCCCCGGTGGTGCGCTTCGTCAACAAGGTGCTGCTGGATGCTATCAAGCGCGGCGCCTCGGATGTGCATTTTGAACCCTACGAGAAGATTTTCCGGGTACGCACCCGTCTGGATGGCGTGCTCACCGAGATTGCCCTGCCACCGGTAGCCCTGTCACAGAAAGTGGCGGCAAGGCTCAAGGTCATGGCCCGGCTGGATATCGCCGAGCGCAGGGTGCCACAGGACGGCCGCATCAAGATGAAGCTGTCCAAGAACCGATCCATCGATTTTCGCGTCAGCACCTGCCCCACCCTGTTTGGGGAAAAGATTGTATTGCGTATCCTGGACCCGACCAGCGCCCAGCTGGGTATCGACGCCCTGGGTTATGAGCCCTTCCAGAAAGACCTGTACATGAAGGATTTGAACAAGCCCTATGGCATGATCCTGGTCACGGGCCCCACCGGCAGCGGCAAGACCGTGTCCCTGTATACCGGTCTGAATATACTCAACACCGAATTCCGGAATATCTCGACCGCCGAGGATCCGGCCGAAATCAATCTGCCCGGTATCAACCAGGTGAACGTGAATCCCAAGGTGGGGCTGACCTTTGCTTCTGCTTTGAAGGCCTTCCTGCGCCAGGATCCGGACGTGATCATGGTCGGCGAGGTGCGTGACCTGGAAACCGCCGAGATCGCGATCAAGGCGGCCCAGACGGGTCACCTCGTGCTCTCCACCCTGCATACCAACGACGCCCCCAAGACCCTGACCCGCCTGGTGGACATGGGTGTGAAGCCCTATGCCATCGCCTCGACGGTGAGTCTGATCATCGCCCAGCGCCTGGCCCGTCGTCTTTGCAATAACTGCAAGGAAACCAAGGATATCCCGGCCGAGGCCCTGCGCAAGGAAGGCTTCAGACCCGAGGACATAGAAGCCGGCATCACGATTTTCGGACCGGTAGGTTGCAGCCAGTGCAACGACGGTTACAAGGGTCGCGTGGGTATTTACCAGGTCATGCCGGTCACCGACGCCCTGGGCAGAATCATCATGGAAGGTGGAAACGCCTTACAGGTGGCCGAGCAAGCCGATAGAGAAGGCGTCTGGGATTTGCGCCGCGCCGGGCTGGAGAAGGTCAAGCAGGGCCTGACCGGTCTGGAAGAAATCAACCGGGTCACCATCGACTGATGCCGGCCTGTTACCACCTTATTCGATAAATCACTTTAGGGATCAGCAATGGCCCAAGCTGCAGTAAAACAAATACCGTTCAAGTGGGAAGGCAAGGACAAGCGTGGCGCCCTGGTCAAGGGCAAGAGCGTCGCTGCCAGTGAGGCGGCCGTGCGTGCCGAGCTTCGTCGCCAGGGCGTGGTTCCCAGCAAAATCCGCAAGCAAAGCACCCTGTTCAGCGGTGGTGGCGGCAAGGTCACACCGGCCGACATCGCCATTTTCAGCCGCCAGTTGGCCACCATGCTCACTGCCGGCATACCCCTGGTCCAGGCCTTTGAGATCGTGGGTAACGGCCACGAGGTTCCCGCGGTGCAGAAATTGTTGCTGGCGATCAAGGGGGATGTGGAAGGTGGCACCTCGCTGGCCGGCGCCCTGGCCAAGCATCCACTGTATTTTGACGATCTGTACACCAACCTGGTGGCGGCAGGCGAACAGGCCGGCGCCCTGGAAACCCTGCTGGAAAAAATCGCCACGTACAAGGAAAAGACCGAGGCCATCAAGAAGAAAATCAAGAAAGCCATGACCTACCCCATCGCGGTGGTGGTCGTGGCCGTGGTTGTGACTGCCATTTTGCTGATTTTCGTGATTCCGCAGTTCGAAATGGTATTCAGGGGCTTTGGCGCCGACCTGCCCGCCTTTACCCGCATGGTGGTCAACCTGTCGGTGTTTGTACGCACGCAGGGCTGGATCATCGCTATCGTAATAGGCGGCCTTGTGTATGGCTTCATTGCCCTGAAGAAACGCTCCGAGGCCTTCAGACACTGGATGGACCGCGTGGCCCTGAAGCTTCCCGCCCTGGGTCCCATCCTGGTCAAGTCCGCAATTGCCCGCTATGCCCGTACCCTGGCCACCACTTTCGCCGCCGGCGTGCCCCTGGTGGAGGCGCTGGAATCCGTGGCCGGCGCCACCGGCAATATCGTTTACGAGCAGGCCGTGCTGAAAATGCGTGACGAGGTAGCCACCGGCCAGCGTCTGATGCAGGCCATGGAGAATACCGGTCTGTTCCCCAATATGGTCATACAGATGGTGGCGGTGGGTGAGGAGTCCGGTTCCCTGGATGAAATGGCCAGCAAGGTTGCGGATTTCTTCGAGGAAGACGTGGACAACGCCGTGGATAACCTGAGCAGCCTGATGGAACCCATGATCATGTCCATCCTGGGTGTGCTGATCGGCGGTCTGGTTATCGCCATGTATCTGCCCATATTCATGATGGGTTCCGTGGTCTGATCCAGGCAGTACGTAAGGCAGACTGACTAATTGAAAACGCCGCCTGCAGGGCGGCGTTTTCACAAGCGAACTTCGTCAGAGGGTATGGGTCTTGATTGAAATTCTTGCGCACAGTCCCTGGTTATTGACCGGCACGGTGTTTTTGCTTGGCCTGCTGGTAGGCAGTTTTCTGAACGTGGTGATCTACCGTCTGCCTGTCATGATGCAGCGGCAATGGCGTCGGGATTGCCTGGAAATGCTGGAGCAACCCGCAGAGGAAACCGGGGAGGTCTTCAGCCTCACACGTCCGCGATCCCGCTGCCCCCATTGCTCCGTGCAAATCAACGCCTGGCAAAATATCCCGGTGTTCAGCTACCTCATACTGAAAGGCAGGTGCGGCGCCTGTGGCGCGGGTATTTCCCTGCGCTATCCGGCGGTGGAATTACTCACCGGCATAGCCTCGGCGGCGGTGGCCTGGAAATTCGGCGCCACCCCGGAGATGCTCGCGGCCCTGGGCCTGACCTGGTCGTTGATCGCGCTGACCGGTATCGACATTGATCACCAGTTACTGCCCGACAGCATCACGGTGCCCCTGGTGTGGGCGGGCCTGGCCCTGTCCCTGGCCCACGGGCAGGTGTCCGGCCAAACCCTGTTCCTGGATCCGGTCACGGCCATCATCGGGGCGATGGCAGGCTACCTGGTCCTGTGGTCCGTGTACTGGCTGTTCAAGCTCACCACCGGCAAGGAAGGCATGGGGTACGGGGACTTCAAGTTGCTGGCCGCCCTGGGAGCCTGGCTGGGCTGGCAGATGCTGCCGTTGATCGTGATCCTGTCAGCACTTGGTGGGTGCCGTGGTCGGTATCGCCATGATCGTGTTCCTCCGTCACCAGGCCAGCAAGCCCATACCGTTTGGCCCCTATCTTGCGGCGGCCGGCTGGATCGCCCTGCTCTGGGGCGAGCAAATCGTCAATAGCTACCTGCGTCTGTCAGGGATGCGCTGACAGGCCGGGGCGAGTGAGCCAACCGGAAAACTCATTCGAAAACGACCGGGACGCTATCCGGGATAAACACCGTGGCACTCGACCGCGGATTCGAGCCGGGAAATTGTGCGTCGGACTGACCGGGGGTATCGCCAGCGGCAAGAGCGCCGTGGCCTCCATGTTGGCCGACCTTGGCGCGAACGTTGTGGATACCGACGAGATTGCCCGGGACGTCGTGGCGGCCGGCCAGCCCGGCCTGCAGGCGATCGTCGAGGCCTTTGGTCCGGATATCCTCGACCGGGGATGGCAGCCTGGACCGGCGCAAGATGCGTGAGCGGGTATTTTCCAGCACCGAGGCCAGGACGCAACTGGAGGCGATACTGCATCCGCTGATCCGTGAGGAACTCTGGCGCAGGGTGGACGTCTCCGATAATCCGATACAGGTACTGGTCATACCCCTGCTGGTGGAGTCCGGTCTGGCGTCCACGGTGGATCGGGTGCTGGTGGTCGACTGCCCCCGGCAGACCCAGATTGAGCGCCTGCAGGACAGGGACACCGAGACGCCGGAACAGGCCGAGCGCATCCTGGCCGCCCAGGTCACCCGCGAGGCACGCCTGGCTGTGGCGGATGACGTCATCGACAACTCCGGCAGCCTGGCCATGCTGCAGCTGTCGGTACAGGATCTTTACGCCAGATACCTCGGTTACGTCGGCACGAGCGCGGGGCTGAAAGTACAAGAAATTGCACCATGCGCCCTGCATGGGTAAAAATGGCCCGATGAGCGAAGCATGGGTAATCAACTGACGTCTCCCGGGAGCCCGTAATTTACGAGCAACCCCTGACCGAGCGTATGCGTACCTTCCTGCGACTGGAGTTTCTGTACCACCAGACCATCAGCCACGCCGAACACGAGGGTAGCTGGGCAACACGGGCCGCCGTGCAGGGCGTACTCGAGATACTCGCGATTCTCGGCCGGGGAGACCTGCGCAGTGAAGTACTGAAGGAACTGGAGCGACACACGATTGCCATGACCCAACTGCAATCCCGTCCCGGTGTGGACACCGGTCGCCTGCAATCGGTGTTGAGGAACCTGGGCGAATTACGTAACCGACTGAATGAGGGCGGCGCACACTACCTGTCACCGCTGAAGGACAACGAATTCCTAAGCGCAATCAAGCACCGCAGCGCCATACCCGGTGGCACCTGTGAGTTTGACCTGCCGGAGTACAGTCACTGGCTACGCCAACCTTACGCGGAGCGTCTGGCGAAACTCGAGACCTGGATGAGTGTGCTAAGACCCCTGTGCGACAGCATCGCCGAATTGCTTTGGCTGAATCGCCAGACCTCGGTGTTTACCGAGAAGGAAGCCGAAGGCGGACTATTCCAGATGACCATGGAACGGACCGGCAACTATGAACTTGTGCGTATTGCCCTGTCACCGGACACCCACCTTTTTCCCGAGGTCAGCGGTGGAAGCCATCGGGTGATCGTACGCTTTCTGAGTCTGGCCGCGGCCGGTTCGCGGCCCCAGCAAACCAGCGAAACGGTCGGCTTTCGAATCAGTTGTATCTAGGGAGCCTCCGATCTATTCATGAGCATGTATCTTGCGTCTAAAAGCCCCGGCTTCTGTGTTGCCAATCTTCGTAGGGTGCGTTTTACGCACCGGGCAGAATCAGCCACAAATGGTGCACGAAGCTGCACCCTACGCGTAGAAAACCCCTGGCTTCTTCCGAGATAAATTGAGGGCCCCTGGTGGTGCGAACTGAATGAGTATGAAAGTGGAATGTCCCAACTGCGGAGCCCAGGTGAACTGGACTCCTGAGTCTGCCTGGAAGCCGTTTTGCAGCGAGCGCTGCAAGATGATTGACCTGGGGGCCTGGTTCAGCGAGGAACGCGCCATACCTGATCCGAAACCGCAGACCGACGAGCAGTGGGATGATGAGGACACCCTGTCCGGCTTCAGTCTGGACGGCGAAGGAGAGCCTCAATAATCGGCGCATCCGCCTCCAGCAGGTCGACTCCGTGCAACAGTTCAGGTAACACCCATTGCAAGGCCTGGCCCTCGAGGCTGCACGGCACGCCCCGGTATTTGGTCACCAGCCAGACATCCAGGTGTACATGCCTGTCACTGTACTGATGCGAGAGTTGCAGCAAGGGTTCGGCTGCCAATACCTCGACACCCAGTTCCTCGCGTAATTCCCTGACCAGCCCCTCGCGAGGGTTTTCACCTGACTCCAGCTTGCCACCTGGAAATTCCCAGCGCCCGGCCATGTGGGTACCGGGAAGCCGCTGGGCAATTAGCACGGCCGCGTCCTCACTTCTCAGCACGCCCGCCACGACCTTTATTTTCATCAGCCGATCCGGGGCCTTGTCAACGCCACACCGTGTCGCCTAATCAAGCTTGCCGTGGCACTGCTTGAACTTTTTGCCCGAGCCGCATGGGCATGGGCTGTTACGTCCCACCTTTGGATGATCGCGTACGAATGGCGCGGCGGCGGCTTCTTCCGGGCGGCTTGGCGCCGCGCCCGCGGAGGAAGGATCGGCATGCTGGAATTCCATGCCTCCGGCGCTTGCCTGGCGCTGCTTCTCTACCGCATCCACATCTTCCTGGCTGCGCAACTGCACCCTGGACAGGGTGCTGATGACTTCGCGTTTGACCTGCCCCAGCATGGCGGCGAACATTTCAAATGCCTCGCGCTTGTATTCCTGCTTGGGGTTCTTCTGGGCGTATCCGCGCAGGTGTATACCCTGGCGCAGGTAGTCCATCGCCGCCAGGTGTTCGCGCCAGTTCGAGTCCAGCTGCTGCAGCATGATGGCCTTCTCAAAGTGACGAATCACCGGCGCACCAATCGACTCTACTTTCTGCTCGTATAAGCGCGTCCAGTTCTGACAACCACCTTCTCGCGCAGGGCGTCCTCACTCAGACTGCTGTCCTCACGTAACCAGCCGGCCACATCCAGGCGCGCGCCGAAGTCATGCTCCAGCACTTGCTCCAGCCCCTGGATTTCCCATTGCTCTTCGGGGCCACCCGGCACAATGAACTTG
This sequence comes from uncultured Gammaproteobacteria bacterium, assembly GCA_963823435.1. GTDB lineage: Bacteria > Pseudomonadota > Gammaproteobacteria > Steroidobacterales > BM003 > CAKZML01. The sequence goes on from CAWGLN010000001.1 coordinate 82,767, forward strand.
TCTATTTCAGCGTTGATCACTTCATGCCGCAAACCATAGATGCTTTCGGCAATGTCTTCCGCCTCCATCAGTTCGGCGCGCTCACGGTAAATGACCCGACGCTGGTCATTGGCCACGTCATCGTATTCCAGCAAGGATTTACGTATGTCGAAGTTATGCGCCTCGACCTTGCGCTGGGCGCGCTCGATCTGTCGCGACAGCATCTTGCTTTCGATGGCCTCGCCTTCGCGCATTCCCACCCGCGACAACATGGCCTTGGTGCGCTCGGGGTCTCCGAAAATGCGCATCAGGTTGTCTTCCATGGACAGGTAGAACCGGCTGGAGCCCGGGTCGCCCTGGCGACCGGAACGACCTCTTAACTGGTTATCGATGCGTCGGGACTCGTGCCGCTCTGTACCGACAATATGCAGAGCCACCGGCCTCGACTACCTGTTGATGACGCCGGGCCCAGCGCTCACGCACAGCCGCCCGCTCCTCGTCGGAAACATCCTCGCGCAGATCGGCGAGTTCCGCATCCAGGCTTCCGCCAAGCACGATATCCGTGCCGCGACCCGCCATGTTGGTAGCAATGGTGATGGCACCGGGTCGGCCGGCCTGGGCCACGATACCGGCCTCCTGGGCATGCTGCTTGGCATTCAATACCTTGTGCGGCAGCTTGGCCTTGTTCATCAACCCATCCAGGTACTCGGAAGCCTCGATGGACGCGGTGCCGACCAGCACGGGCTGATTGCGCGCCTGGCAATCGCGAATATCATCCAGGATGGCCTCGTACTTGTCCTTCTGGGTCAGGTAGACAAGATCGGGGGCGTCGGCGCGTATCATCGGCTTGTTGGTGGGAATCACCACCACTTCCAGACCATAGATCTGCTGAAATTCGTAGGCCTCGGTATCCGCGGTGCCGGTCATACCCGCCAGCTTGTCGTACATGCGGAAATAATTCTGGAAGGTAATCGAGGCTACCGTCTGGTTCTCCTCCTTTACCTGTACGCCTTCCTTGGCCTCCACCGCCTGGTGCAAACCATCGGACCAGCGCCGGCCTGGCATGGTGCGACCGGTAAATTCATCCACGATCACAATTTCACCGTCCTTGACGATGTACTCGACATCGTTTCGGAACAGGTGGTGGGCACGCAGGGCGGCAGTAAGATGGTGCATCAGCCGTATGTTGCCCGCATCGTAAAGACTCTCACCGGCTTTCAACAAACCCGCTTTCCCGAGCAGACTCTCGACCTTGGCATGACCATCCTCGGTCAGGTAGGCCTGCTTGGATTTCTCGTCAACGGTGAAATCTCCGGGCGGCACGATTTGGACTTGCGGCGGCTTGGCCGTGGGCTCCATTTCCACCAGGTCGGCACCGGCGGCTTCCGCCTTCTGCATAGCCTCAGTCACGGACATCTCGCCCAGGGAAGAACCATCGATATCCAGCAGCGCAACCTTGCCCGCCATGATGTCTTCGTTGCGCTTGGCGCTCGGCCCACCCTTTTGCAGGCTCAACTGCGGCACGATGGCATTCATCCGCACATACAGATCTGTGCGCTCTTCCGACGGTCCGGAGATGATCAACGGCGTGCGCGCCTCATCGATCAGGATAGAATCCACTTCGTCGACTACCGCGAAAGCCTGGCCGCGCTGTACCCGGTCATCCGGTCGAAAGGCGAGATTATCTCTCAGGTAGTCAAAGCCAAACTCGTTGTTGGTTCCGTAGGTGATATCGGCCGCGTAGGCCTCGCGCTTCTGGGTCGTGTCCTGGCCAGACTGGATCACCCCCACCTTCAATCCCAGGAATTCGAATATCGGCCCCATCCAGCGGGCATCACGTGCAGCCAGGTATTCGTTCACGGTTACGATGTGTACACCATTTCCCGGCAAGCCATTCAGGTAGGCCGACAAGGTGGACATCAGGGTCTTGCCCTCACCCGTGCGCATTTCTGCGATCCTGCCCTGGTGCAAAACGATACCGCCTATGAGCTGCGCATCGAAATGACGCATACCCAGGGTTCGTACCGATGCCTCCCGAACCACGGCAAAGGCCTCGGACAACAGGTCATCCAGAGTCGTACCCTGCTCCAGGCGCTCGCGGAATTCCTGCGTCTTTGCTCGCAGTTCGTCGTCGGACAAAGCCTGCATTTGCTGTTCAAGCGAATTGGTCGCAGCGACCAGGCGAGAGAACTTTTTCAGTAGTCGCTGGTTCCGACTTCCGAAAATACTGGTGAAGATTTTTCGCACGAATTCATCCCTTTAGGCCAGAGCCTGTCCGGACCAGGCAGGTCGGCAAGCCGACGCTTAGCAAACCCGCTATTCTAGTTGGTAAGCTCTCGTGTGGGAAATGGTGTCATTGAGGTCAAACTTCAAGGGGGGGCGGCGAAATACCTGCATTCCGGCTGAAAAGCCCAGGAGCCTCTGATCTATTCATGAACTCGTACACCTGCGGCTAAAAAATCCAGCTTCTGCGTTGCCAATCTTCGCAATAGAACCACTATTTCGTGCGATTGGCGCCTTGAATCTGACTCTTTTCGCTCGCAATCTACCAAGCCCAGAATAAATCAGAGCTCCCTAGTTATCCCTGTGTATGAATTCCAGCGGATTGACTTTGCGCCCATCCCGCAGCACTTCGAAGTGCATATTTGGGCCGGTTGCGCGGCCCGATTGCCCCATCAGCGCGATGACTTCGCCCTTGTCTACCTGATCGCCCACGGCCACCTTGTTTTCCTTGTTATGCGCGTAGCGAGTAACCAATCCGTTGCCGTGATTGACTTCCACCAGCTGGCCATAGCCATGGCGGTTACCCGCCCAGGAAACTACGCCCGCGCCCACAGCAACGATTTCCGCACCACTGCGGCCCGCAAAATCGATGCCCCAGTGCATCGCGTCCTTACCGGTGAAGGGGTCGGTGCGCTTGCCGAACTGCGAGGACATCCAGCCGGATTTTACCGGGCGACCGTGGGGCGACACCTGTTCGTTCAGGTTCCGGTCCAGCAACAGGTTCTCCAGCACTCCAAGCTGCAACTGACGATCGGCAATACGACTCTCAAGCTCATGCAGACGTTGATTCAGATCCGGAACCTGGACCGATTGCACATCAATGCCGGGCTCCGGCCCACCTAGAGCCGGGGGAGTATCAAAATCGAATTCACCGTCATCCAGCTTGCCCATCTTGGTCAGGCGACGGCCCAGGGTGTCCAGACGAATAATATGTGCGTTGGCCTCGGCCATGCGTATGGCCAGCGCATCTATTACTTCCTGATTGCTGTCCCTTGCAGCGACCACTTCCTGTTTCTGAACCTGCAATTCCTCACGCAGGGACTCCAGCTGAACCACCGGCTCAAGAGTCCGGGTCCGGTATCCCAGCGCATACCCGGCGCCCAGGCCGGTCAAAACCAGGAAGCCCGAGCACCAACCCGATACAGGCAATGGTGAGCGGGGACTTCAAACTGATCGGTCGCGCAGGAAGGTGGCGGCTGGAAAGAAAAATAATATTCATCGGGCGACAGACTCCCCGCACCGGCTAGCTTCGACAGACCTTGCGTTCACGCACGCGTAAGCCTGCGGGACACATTCCCGACAGCGGCAGACCATATTTTCTTGTTGTCGTCACTCTGGTAACCCCGCTATCCCTGGTACCGTACCCCTGGATCGGTGGCTTTGCGACCCCACCTTTCGATGGGTATGCCCTTGTTCAGGCTGTTACTATGCCTAAGGTAGGACAGCCAATTACAATTATGTAAGCTCAAAACTGAGAACCAATTCACCCCACGATGGCACGCGAACCAAGAAACCTGGCCGATATCCTTTCCGACCCACGCTCTGCCCTGGGCCGACTGGTGGCCGGTGCAGAACAGCACAAGACATTGATAACCCAGGTTAAATCCTGTCTTGACCCGGAACTGGCCAGCGCACCTGATCGGGGTAAACACGAAGGACGAGACCTTAATACTGCTAAGTGACTCGGCCGCCTGGGCAACCCGCCTGCGCTTCGCCGGTGGCGAACTGTGCGCTCAACTGGAGCAACGTTATAAGCTCAAGCTGAGACAGGTCAGGGTAAAGGTTCGCGGACCCGAATAGTCAGGGCAGCCAAGACCCAGGGAATTCCAAAAAAACGTCTAGTACGCGGTGACCGGATTCGTGTACGCCAGGGGTGATGCTTCCGGACTCTTGAACGTCACCAGTTCCCAGGCATCCTGCCGGGACAACAGTTCCCTCACCAGGGCGACATTCAAGGCATGTCCTGCCTTGTATCCACTGAACTTGCCAATCAACGCATGCCCGCAAAGGTAAAGGTCTCCCAGGGCATCCAGGATTTTGTGTTTCACAAACTCGTCCTGATAGCGCAACCCGTCCTCGTTGAGGATACGGTAGTCATCCAGCACGATGGCATTGTCCATGGTGCCGCCAAGGGTCAGGTTCCTTGCACGCAGGGCTTCAATATCACGCATGAAGCCGAAGGTACGGGCTCGACTGATTTCTCGCAGGAAGGCCGCAGAAGAAAAATCGAGCGTGGCCTGCTGGGGAAGTTTCTTGAAGGCGGGATGATCAAACTCAATCGCGAAATTGAGCTGGTACCCATTATGGGGCTCGAACTGCGCCCACTTGTCACCGTCCTCCACGCGCAAGGTCTGCTTGATGCGGATCATGCGCTTGGGGGCTTTTTGTTCTTCTATACCTGCTGACTGGATCAGGAAAACAAACGGGCCCGCACTGCCGTCCATGATGGGAACTTCAGCGGCGCTCAGGTCGACAAAGGCATTATCAACACCCAGGCCGGCAAAGGCTGACATAAGGTGTTCAATAGTCGCAACCTTGACGCCGTCCTTATGCAGGGTGGTGCCCAACATGGTATCGCCCACCAGCTCGGCGCTGGCAGGCAAATCCACCGGGCGACTCAAGATCCACGCGACGGAATACGATGCCCGTGTTCACCGGAGCCGGACGCAGGGTCATGTAGACTTTCTGCCCCGAATGCAGTCCGATGCCGGTAGCCCGGATCTTGGTTTTCAAACTTCTCTGTCTCGAGCATTCAAATGCCTCCTGACATTTCGACAGCCACTGCTCACGTTACCGTTCAGTGGGGTCGTCACCACCGGTCTCCGGGCACACAAATGCGGCCCTAACCGGCGTATTGGTCACGTAAGCTACCATAACCACGAAATGTCATACAAGGAACTGATTCCCTTGACTTTGCTGCTCTGCTCCAAAACCCGGGCGTCGTCAATTTGCGACAAATACGGCTAATCCGCCTGCCTACGTAGGAAAGCCGGGATGTCCAGCATCTCATCGCTGCCGCCAAAGCTGGGTGCACGTCCACTTTCACCCTGTCTTTGGCGACGGCGAATTGCCGGCTCATCGTAGTTTGGCGTCCCGCCATCGGTCCCGGTTGCGCGCACTACCTGGATGCGGGGCTGCTCTGCCCTGGCGACAGGCTGGCCCAATCCGGTGGCCACTACCGTCACCCGCAACATGTCACCCATTTCAGGATCGATTACCGTACCCAGCACAACCGTCGCGTCCTCCGAAGCGAAGGCCTTCACTATCTCGCCCACTTCCTGCAACTCACCGATGGACAAGGACTCGCCTGCCGTCACGTTCACCAGGATACCGTTCGCACCCTGTAAATTGACGTCTTCAAGTAGCGGACTGGAGATGGCTGCCTCAGCCGCCTCGCTGGCCCGGCCCTCACCGGTAGCCTGGCCACTACCCATCATGGCCATACCCATCTCGGACATCACCGTGCGCACGTCAGCGAAATCGACGTTGATCAAGCCGGGACGGGTAATCAGTTCGGCAATACCCTGGACCGCACCCTGGAGTACTTCGTTCGCCTTGCCGAAAGCCGACAACAAAGAGGTACTGGGTCCCAGAACCGAAAGCAGTTTTTCGTTGGGAATGGTGATTAGAGAGTCCACGTACTTGCCCAACTCGGCCAGACCCTGGTCGGCGATGCGATTACGCTTGCCGCCTTCCATGTCGAAGGGCCGGGTGACGACGGCCACGGTCAGGATGCCCAGTTCCTTGGCGATCTGCGCCACCACCGGTGCCGCGCCCGTGCCGGTGCCACCGCCCATTCCGGCGGTGATGAACAGCATGTCGGAACCCTGAATCGATTCCAGGATACGGTCGCGGTCTTCCATGGCCGCCTGCCTGCCCAGTTCGGGATCGGCCCCGGCGCCCAGACCCTTGGTGATATTGCAGCCGATCTGAATCGACGTTTTCACGTCGGTATTACGCAGCGCCTGCGAATCCGTGTTGACACAAATGAACTCCACACCCGTCGATGCCGGAGAGACGCATGTGCTTCACGGCGTTGCCGCCGCCACCCCCCACACCGATGACCTTGATTACAGCGTTTTGGCTGTATGCGTCCATTAATTCGAACATTTTTTTATACTCCTTTGACGACCCACTGACTGAATACGATTAAAAATTTCCCTGGAACCAGGCCTTCATCCGATCCCATATTTCCTTCACACTGCTGCCCATGGGCGCATCGGCGGAACGTCGTCCCGCCGCATCTCGTCCATACAGCAACAAACCCACCCCGGTTGCATGAATCGGGTTTCGCACCACGTCGGCCAGGCCTTCCACGTGCTGCGGAACTCCCAGGCGAACCGGTGCATGGAATACTTCTTCCGCCAACTCGACCGCGCCTTCCATCTTTGCGCTCCCGCCGGTCAGTACCACACCGGCGGCAATCAATTCCTCAAACCCGCTACGACGCAATTCATCCCGGATCAGGGTGAACAGTTCCTCGTAGCGTGGCTCAACAACTTCGGCCAACGTCTGGCGCGCCAGTCTGCGTGGCGGTCTGTCGCCCACGCTGGGAACCTCGATGGTTTCATCGGGATTCGCCAACTGCGAAAGCGCACACGCGTATTTGATTTTTATTTCCTCTGCGTACTGGGTGGGCGTGCGCAGGGATACGGCTATGTCATTGGTTACCTGGTCACCGGCAATCGGAATCACCGAGGTATACCGAATGGCGCCGCCCGAGAACACCGCGATGTCGGTGGTGCCACCCCCGATATCCACCAGGCAGACGCCCAGTTCCTTCTCGTCGTCCTCCAGCACCGAGTGACTCGACGCCAGTTGCTCCAGCACGATGTCCTCGACCTGGAGACCACAGCGCTGCACGCACTTGATGATGTTCTGTGCCGCACTGTGGGCGCCGGTCACCATGTGAACCTTCGCCTCCAGGCGGACGCCGGACATGCCAATGGGTTCCTTGATGCCTTCCTGCTGATCAATGATGAATTCCTGGGGCAGGATATGCAGGATTTGCTGGTCAGCGGGAATCGCAACCGCCCTGGCGGCATCAATCACGCGATCCACATCGCTGGCGGTAACTTCCTTGTCCCGTATCGCCACGATGCCATGCGAGTTCAGACTGCGAACATGGCTGCCGGCTATGCCTGCGAATACCGAGTGAATTTCGCAGCCCGCCATCAACTCGGCTTCCTCCACCGCGCGCTGTATGGACTGGACCGTGGATTCAATATTCACCACCACGCCTTTTTTCAGGCCGGTGGAACGGTGAGATCCGATCCCGATTACCTCGATGCGACCTTCGGCCGTGATCTCACCCACAATCGCTACGACCTTGGAGGTTCCAATGTCGAGTCCCACAATTAGATTTCTTTCACTCTTCCTAGACATTCGAATCAGCCTTGAAGTCAGTGTGCTTGGAAACGCGTTTCAGATTCTTTGCCCGGCCTACGGCGAAACCGTGGCTGTAGCGCATGTCTATGTAGGCCATTTCGGTGAGCTCCTCGGACATGATCAAATCCAGTGCATCGACAAAACGACCGATACGTTCATCCACCGAGCGACGACCAAATTTGACCTCGAGACCACCGGCCAGCCGTATCTGCCAGGAGCCCCTGGCATCCTGGTTCACCGCCACAACTTCAAGGCCACGAGGCGCCAGCAACTGGCGCATTTGCTGTAGACGGGCGGCCACTCGCAACTCCGAACCCTCGGGGCCACTCAGCCTGGGTAGCACATCCGATGGCCAGTCCACGCCGCGAACAAACAACTCGCCACGAGAATTGAGCAGACCATCCTCACCCCACCGGGCGGCGGGTACTTGCTCGATCACCGTGACCAGTACGCCGTCCGGCCACTGCCTGCGTATGGCAACCTGGTCTACCCAGGGCATGGCTTGCAGGGCGTCACGCATACCCGACAGGTTGGCCGACAGGAATCCGCCTGCCGCAACATAGGGTCGGAGCACAGCATCCAGCGCTGCCGGTGAAACCTGTTGAAATTCACCTTCCAGCGTCACCTGCTCGATGGGCTGATCCACTGCAACGATGAGACCCACGGCGGTGCCTGCCAGGAGTACCGGAAGCATCACGGCCAGTATCACCTGGCGCCAATGAATCACGGGCATGCTGAAACCACGGCGGGTTTCCTTGCGCCTGTTCTTGCTTCGGATCAGTGTCTTTTTACGCAGGGTCACGCTTGTCACCCTCTTTAAAACTCGTTTCCAAAACCCGCCAGACCAGCTCGTCAAAACTCAGCCCGGCCACCTTGGCGGCCATGGGCACCAGGCTGTGGCTGGTCATACCGGGCACGGTGTTGACCTCGAGAAACATGGCTCGACCATGGTCATCCAGCATGAAATCGACACGTCCCCAGCCGCCCGCAGCCAGTGCATTGAAGGCGCGCAGCGCCGATGCCCTGAAGCGGGCTTCGCTTTCCCCGTCCAGGCCGCAGGGGCAAAAATACCGGGTCTCATCCGAGTGGTACTTGGCCTGGTAGTCATAAAACACGCTGGCTGCTTCGATACGTATCAGGGGCAGCGCCTCACCCTGCAAAATCGAGGCGGTATATTCGCCGCCGCTTATCCAGCTTTCCGCCAGCACACAGTCGTCATAAACCCTCGCCTGTTCCCAGGCCTGGCGAAGCTGCTGCATATTCTCGGCGCGGGCCATGCCCACGCTGGAGCCCTCCTTGGCCGGCTTGACAATCATGGGCCAGCCCAGTTTTCTCTCGGCCTCGGCCAGGTCCTCCCGGGTCGTCAGCAACTGGTAGGGCGGTGTATCCAGCCCAACCGCGACGAACAACTGCTTGGACCGGAGTTTGTCCATGGACAAGGCAGAGCCGAGCACCCCGCTGCCGGTATAAGGCAGACCCATGCTTTCCAGCGCTCCCTGTGTCACGCCGTCCTCGCCACCGCGGCCGTGCAGGGCTATCCAGACACGCTGGTAACCCTGGTCACACAGGTTTTCAAGCGGCGCCTCGGACGGATCAACGGCTTGCGCATCAATTCCCCTGGAGCGCAGCGCAGCCAGGACCGCCGCCCCGGTCACCAGCGAGACCTCCCGCTCGGCCGAAGAACCGCCGACCAGCACAGCCACCTTGCCGAATTGCCCCGGCTGGTTGATCACGTGTCTTTCAGGAAAGCCAATGCTCATGCTGCCTCCCCAACGACACGTACTTCATGCTGCAAGCGAACACCAAAACGCTTCTCCACGGTATCGTGCACATGGTTTATCAAGTACTCGATTTCGGCTGCTGTAGCCTCACCGGTATTGATAATGAAATTGGCGTGCTTGTCGGAAACCTGGGCGCCGCCGTGACGCAAGCCCTTTAGTCCGGCTGCCTCGATCAAGCGTGCAGCGTGATCGCCCTCCGGGTTACGGAAGACCGAGCCACAGCTGGGCTGCCCGATGGGCTGGGTTTGCTTGCGGCGTGTCAGCAGTTCGCGAATCTTCTCTTCACCGGCGTCTGCCTGGGGAACAAATTCAAGTTCCGCCGCAACAAACCACTCGGGCTCCACCGGTCCCTTGACACTTCTATAGGCAACCAGGTATTCCTCGGGCCCCCGCCAGGTCAGCTCTCCCTTGCGATTGATGACCTGCACCCGCGCAACCTGCCGCCAGGTCTCACCGCCAAACGCGCCGGCATTCATGGTCAGGGCACCACCCATGGTGCCGGGAATGCCGGAGAAAAATTCAGCCGGACCCAGCTTCCAGCGTGAACACAGACGGGCAATCTTGGCGCAGGCTACACCGGCCTGTACCAGCACACGGGTTTCGGTCAAACGTTCAATCTGGACCAGGGCCCCCAGCACGCTGACTACCGCTCCACGAATACCGCCATCACGCACCAGCATATTGCTGCCCAGACCAACCCAGGTTATCGGGGTCTGCACATCCAGCTCGGACAGGAAGGCACTCAGTTCCTCCACGTTGCGCGGAACAAAATACAGGTCAGCCGGACCACCCACACGCCAGGAGGTGTGCTTGCTCATCGGCTCATCCCGCAGCACCCGGCTTTCCCATTCATGTCCCTTGTGCAGAGCGCTCATGACCCTGCCTCTGCGGCCAGCAAGTCCGGCAGTTCAGGTGCAAGCACGCCAATACTGCCGGCGCCAAGCGTAATCACGATGTCACCGTCTTCCAGCAGCCCGGCCAACACGCCCGGAACCTGCTCAAGTTCGGCGACAAATACCGGCTCCACCCGGCCGCGTCCCCGTATGGCACGGGCCAGCGCGCGCCCGTCGGCCCCGGCTATCGGGTCCTCGCCGGCCGCATACACCTCGGTCAACACCAACACGTCCATATCCTGTGACAGGACCTCGGCAAAATCGTCCAGCAAATCATGCGTACGGCTAAAACGATGAGGCTGGAATACCACGATCACACGACGGTTCGGCCAACCTGCACGCAGGCCCTGTAGCGTGGCGTCAATCTCCCGGGGATGGTGACCGTAGTCATCCACAAACATGATGCGCTTGCCGCCGATATCCCTCTCGTCTATCAGCTGCAGGCGACGATCGATACCGGCAAACTCCGAAAGCGCCTTCTGCACCGAGGCGTCAGACAGATCAATTTCGTAGGCGACAGCAATGGCCGCCAGTGCATTCAGCACATTGTGCTTGCCCGGCAGACGCAGGGTGATGGTGGTCGGATGACGATCGGGGCGAAGTACTTCAAAGGTTGAGCTGAAAGCGTCATGACGCAGGCCAACTGCCCTGATGTCCGCGTCCTCTGAAAGACCGTAAGTAATGATCGGACGACCTACTTCGGACAGGATGGACCTGACGTTCTCGTCATCGATGCACAAAACCGCCAGCCCATAGAAAGGCAGGTTATGCAGGAATTCCACGAAGGTGTGCTTCAGCTTCTGGAAATCGTTTTCATAGCTGGACAGGTGATCCACATCGATGTTGGTCACCACCGCTATCATCGGCTGCAGGTGCATGAACGAGGCATCGCTTTCGTCGGCTTCGGCCACCAGGTATTTTCCGGCGCCCAGGCGCGCGTGGGCATCGGCACTGGCCAGCCGACCACCGATAACAAATGTGGGGTCCAGCCCGCCCTCGGCCATCACGCTTGCGACCAGGCTGGTTGTGGTTGTCTTGCCGTGAGTGCCCGCGACCGCGATTCCAGAGCGGAAACGCATCAGCTCGGCCAGCATCTCCGCGCGCTGTACCACGGGCACGCGTCGTTCCATGGCCGCTACCACCTCGGGATTTTCACGGGTCACCGCGCTGGACACCACCACCACGTCAGACTCGCCCAGGTTGGCGCTGTCATGGCCGATAAATATGTTGGCCCCCAATCTGCGCAGTCGACGCACGACAGTGTTCTCTTTCAGATCGGATCCCTGCACGTTATAGCCGAGATTCATCAGCACCTCGGCAATACCGCTCATGCCCGCGCCGCCGATACCGACAAAGTGAATGCGATTGATTTTCCGCATGCGATCGCTCATGACGCTCCTTCCCATTTACCTGCGGCAATGCACGCGGATACCAGCGCCGCCAGCGCATGAGGCTTGGCCTGGTCTCTTGCAGCAATAGCCATGGTCAGCAAGGTCTGCCGGGACTCGGTCAGTTCCATCAGCAGGCTTTGCAAGCCGCCGGCGCGTAGCTCCGGCTCGGGCAATAGACAGGCCGCACCGGCATCCACCAGAAATCCGGCGTTGACGGTTTGGTGGTCGTCTACTGCCGCAGGGTAAGGCACCAGTATCGAGGCCAATCCGGCAGCCGCGATTTCGGCGACCGATAAGGCGCCTGACCGGCAAATCACCAGGTCAGCCCAGCGGTAGGCGGAAGCCATGTCTTCGATATATGCCTCTACCTGCGCTTCCAGCCCGGCCTTGCGATAAGCTTCCTGGGCCAGGGGCAATGTCTTCTCGCCAGCCTGGTGACGCACATCAAACTGTCGACTGGTCGCCATTTGGCCCAGGACCCTTGGAACCTCCTGGTTCAGACTCAAGGCGCCCTGGCTGCCTCCAAACACCAGGATACGTATCGGGCCCTCGCGTCCTGCCATGCGCTTTTTCGGAGGCTCCAATTCAATGATCTCGGTGCGCACGGGATTGCCAATGTGGCGTGCCCTGACCTGCGGTGCGAAGGTACCGGGGAAGGCCTCGTATACATCCCTGGCGATATGCGAAAGCAACTTGTTGGTCAAACCCGGAACTGCGTTTTGTTCATGGATAACCAGGGGACGACGAAGCAGCCAGGCAGCCAGGCCTCCGGGACCGGAGACGAACCCGCCCATACCCAGCACCAGGGCCGGCCTGCGTCGCTGGATTGCCCTGGCGGACTGCCACAAGGCACGCAGCATCTGCAGCGGTGCAAGTAAACGCCTGCGCCATCCAGCCTGGCGAAGACCGCCAATCTGCACCCATTCCATCTCAATATTCGCGGCCGGCACCAGACGGGCCTCAATGCCCCTGTGCGTACCCAGCCAAACCACATCCCTGGACTGCTGTTGCAGGGCACGTGCCACGGCCAGGGCCGGAATCACGTGCCCGCCGGTTCCGCCAGCCATGATCATGACGGTGCCGCTCATGCGCTGCGCCTCCCGGTGATCCGGCCGCGCCGTCCGGCCGCCGGGGCCGTTACGGCAGACCGCCCCACCGCATTGGTCTCGTGATTGACGCGGAACAACACCGCCAGGGCAGCCAGCGTGATCAGGATGCTGCTGCCTCCGTAACTCATAAGCGGCAGGGTCAAGCCCTTGGTAGGTAATGCACCCATGTTTACGCCGATGTTTATCAGGGCCTGGAAACCCAGCCAGAAGCCGATGCCAAACGCCAGGTAGGCGCCAAACTGCAACTCCGCGCGGGCCGCATTGGTAGCAACCCTGAAGGCCCGCCACACGAGCAGCAAATACAAACCCAGGGTGAAGACCACTCCGACCAGGCCAAACTCCTCAGCCATCACCGCAAACACGAAATCGGTATGGGCCTCGGGCAGATAAAACAGCTTCTGGATACTGGCGCCGAGACCCACACCCAGCCATTCGCCACGGCCTATCGCAATCAGAGACTGGGTCAGCTGGAAGCCGCTGCCAAACGGATCGGCCCAGGGGTCGATGAATGACATCAGGCGACGCACGCGGTACTCGGAGGTGAACGCCAATCCAGCCATACTGGCTGCGGCGAAACTGATCAGGAGCAGGAAATAGCGAATATTTACGCCGGCCACAAACAGCATCGCTATGGAGGTACACAGCAAGACCATTGCAGCACCGAAATCCGGCTGCAACAGCAGTAAAAAGCACGCCAGCGCAATCACCAGCATGGGCTTGAGGAAGCCGCCGAAACCCTGCCTCAATTCATCGCCTCGCCGTACCATATAGGCGGCCAGGTACATCATCAACAACAGCCTGGCGGGTTCCGAAACCTGCAGATTGAACAGCCCAAGTTGCAACCAGCGTACCGCGCCATTTATCGGCCTGGCGACGCCCGGAACCAGGACGAAAATGAGCAGACCCATGGCCGCCAGCAGAAGCAGGAAACTGATCCGTTCCCAGACCATCACGGGAATACCCAGCACCATAACCGCCAGCAACAATCCCAGGCCTATGTTCAGACAATGACGCAACAGGTAATGGAAAGGAGTGCCAAACTCTTGCTGGGAAATGGACATCGACGCTGAAGCCACCATGATCACGCCCAGCATCAACAAGCCGGTGACCGCAACGAGCAACAGGAAGTCCACCTCCAGACGACGAGGCCTGGCGTATCCACTGCTCAGGGTCATGGCCGCAACGCTCATGCCAGCCTCCTTACACAGTCAGAAAACTCCCGCCCGCGATGGGCGTAGTCATCGAACATGTCCTGGCTGGCGCAGGCGGGAGACAACAACACGGTTGAGCCGGGTGTGGCCAGCGCTTCAGCCTTGTCTACTGCCGCCTGCATACTCCCGGCCATGTGAATCGGGGCTGCCGTTTCCAGATCACGGCGCAGGCTGTCGGCATCGCGGCCAATCAGCACGATGCCAAGGGTGCGCCAGGTCAAGGCAGCCGCCAGCGGACGGAAGTCCGCCTGCTTGGACAGACCGCCGGCAATCAGTACCAGGGGACCATCCAGTCCCCGTACCGCGGCCACCGTGGCGCCCACATTGGTTCCCTTGGAGTCATCAATCCAAAGCACGCCGTTACGGCAGCGCACTTCCTGCATGCGGTGATCCAGACCGCGGAACGCACGCAGGGCGCTTGTCATGGGCGCATCCGCCAGACCCATAACACTGCCGACAGCCAGCGCCGCCAGGGCGTTGGCCTCATTGTGGCGTCCAACCAGCGTCAGTTGATCTGCCGGCATCAAACCCTTGGCGCCCCGACTTAACCAGCGCTGACCGTCGACCAGCGTGATGCCAAGATCTTGACCGCGCGGCTCGGACAGGCTGAAGGCGGTGTACTCCGACTCGCCCTTGAGCATACCCATCACTACCGGATCATCGCGATTGACCACCGGGTGCTGACAAGCCTCAAATATCCTGGCCTTGGCCTCGATGTACTCTTCGTAGCTGCGATGCTGGTCCTGGTGATCAGGCGAAATATTGAGGACGACCGCCGCATGCAAGGGCAGATATCCGGATCGCTCCAGCTGGAAACTGGATAGCTCGAGGAGGTAAAAATCCGGGATCTCATCACTCAACAAATCCAGTGCCGGTACGCCAAGATTGCCCCCGGTGCTTACCTTGTGACCTGCCGCCAGTACCATGTCATTCAGCATGCAGGTAACGGTGGACTTGCCGTTTGAGCCTGTAATGGCGACTACCTTCGCCCTGGCCGCCGCAACAAATAAATCGATATCACTCAGGACCGGGAGCTTGCGGGCACGTGCCGCCAGCAACAGGGGCATATCCATGGGCAGACCCGGAGACACGATGACCTGGTCAACCTGCTCGAGCACCGCCTCGTCAATCTGACCCAGGTCGGTGGTCACTGCGGGATAGTCTTTCTTCAACCGGGGCAGACCGGGCGGTTGTTCACGCGTGTCCACAACATGCACGCTTTGCCCCAGGCCGGACAGGTAACGGACGCAGGACAAGCCGGTCTTGCCCAGACCCACGACAAGGGTGCGGATGCCAGACTGGCCTGTTGTGCGTTGTTCTGTCATGTCATGCGACATTCGTTCAAACAGCCTTTGCTTAACGGATCTTGAGAGAAGACAAACCGACCAACACCAGGATTACGGTGATGATCCAGAAGCGAACTATCACCTTGGGCTCCGGCCAGCCCTTGAGTTCGAAATGGTGATGCAGCGGCGCCATGCGAAAGATCCGCTTGCCGGTAAGCTTGAAAGAAGCCACCTGCAAAATGACCGATACGGTCTCCATCACGAACACCCCGGCCATCACCATGAACACCAGTTCCTGGCGCACCATCACCGCCACCGCACCCAGGGCGCCGCCCAGGGCCAGCGCACCCACATCACCCATGAATACCTGCGCCGGATAGGTGTTGAACCAGAGAAAGCCCAGCCCTGCCCCGCACATGGCGGCGCAGAACACCATCAACTCGCCTGCTCCGGCGATGTAGGGGATATCCAGGTAGGCGGAAAAATTGACGTTACTGGTGGCGTAGGCAAACACGCCCAGGGCGCCGGCAATCAATACGGTAGGCATGATAGCCAGGCCATCCAGGCCGTCAGTCAGATTGACAGAGTTGCTGCTGCCTACGATGACCAGGTAGACAAAGGGCACATAAAACAAACCCAGCGGGACAAGCATGTCTTTCATGTACGGAATCAGCAGCGCGGTTTCCTCGGGTGTACCGCCCGTGTACAGCGTGATGGCAACCACCAGGGCGCTGACGCTCTGCCAAAACAACTTGGTCCGGGGCATCAATCCCTCTGAACCGTCCACATAGAGTTTTTTGTAATCGTCGACAAAGCCAATCGCGCCAAAAGCCAGCAAGGTGCCCATCACCAGCCAGACAAGATGGTTGTCGAGGTTGGCCCATAGCAGGGTGCTGCTGGCCACGGCAATAATGATCAGGCCACCACCCATGGTCGGTGTTCCGGCCTTGAGCAAATGCGTTTCCGGACCGTAGTCACGCACCTTCTCGCCTATCTGGCGAACCCTCAGGTGCTTGATCATCAAGGGCCCGACCACGAAACAAATTGCCAGGGCGGTCAGTGCTCCCAGGATCGCGCGCATGGTCAGGTAGCCGAACAAATTGAAGCTCGGGTCAAACTGGGTAAGCCATTTGGTCAAATAGAGCAGCATGGTCAGCTTCCTGTCTTGAGCGAATGATCTGCGTTATCAACCAACGCCTGAACGACGCGCTCCATGCGCATGGCCCGCGAGCCTTTTACCAGCACGCGATGCTCCTTACTGATCTCCGGCAGCAGCGCTGCCAACAAATCTTCAACCCTGGCAAAGTGCTGCCCGCCTGTACCAAACGACTCAACCGCCGCCTGGCACAAGCGACCCAGACCGAACAGGCGCTGAACTCCCGATGCCCTGGCCAGGGCTCCAGCCTCGCGATGCAAGCGCTCTCCCTCCGGGCCAAGTTCACCCATATCTCCGAGCACCAGCCATCGCGGTCCCGGCAAGTCGGACAAGGCTTCCAGCGCCGCTTTCAGGGACAATGGGTTCGCGTTATAGGTGTCGTCACATACCAGGGCGCCACGCAAGCCGCACATGAACTGCAGGCGGCCCGCCACCGGGACGACCCTCTCCAGACCGGCCACGATATCTGCGAGGTCAATGCCCTCCGCATAACAGGCAGCGGCAGCAGCCAGCGCATTGAGGGTGTTGTGACGCCCGACCAGGCTCAGCCTTACCCGGCTGTCTCCCTGTGGCGTATGCAGAATGAATATCTCTTCACCGGTTGCCGCCGGAGATTCACGACGTGCCTGGAAATCGGCCTGGGCGTGGAATCCAAAACTCAGCACCTTGCGCTCGCCGGCCAGGGTCCGCCACAGCTCATAGAAGTCATCGTCACGATTGATGATCGCCGTACCATCAGCCGGGAGTCGCATGAACAACTCGCCCTTGGCCCTGGCCACCCCGGGCAGGTCGCCGAAGCCCTCAAGATGGGCCGGACCGGCGTTATTGACCACCGCCACATCCGGGAGCGCAATACCCGCCAGGTAGTCGATTTCACCTGCGTGATTGGCGCCCATTTCAATCACCGCCGCCTGGTGCTCACTGCCCAGCTCGAACAAGGTCAGCGGCACACCGATGTCGTTGTTCAGATTGCCGCGCGTGGCCAGAACGTTGTGTTGCCGAGCCAGGATGCTGGCGATCATTTCCTTGACCGTTGTTTTGCCATTGCTGCCGGTAACCGCAACCAGGGGCAGGGAAAACCGGCGCCGCCAGGCGCGAGCCAGATCACCGAGTGCACGGCGGCAATCCGGCACTATCAGTTGGCTGAAACCTGTCTCAACCTGGCGCTCCACGACACAGCCTGCAGCCCCTGCACCGACAGCCGCAGAAACGAAATCATGGCCGTCGAAGCGCTCTCCACGCAGGGCGACATACAGGCAGCCTTCCTGAACCTTGCGACTGTCGGTGGTCACGCCCTGGAAGGCCCGGTCCTCGCCCACCAGGCGCGCCTGCAGATGCGTGGCGATTTCTTTCAGCGAGCCGCTAATCATGCCCGCCTCTCAAGCGCCGCAATGGCGCAGGCCTGGTCGCTGAACGGCCGACGAAGGCTGCCTACCTGTTGATATTGCTCGTGACCCTTGCCGGCAATCAGCACCACATCGTCAGGATCAGCCTCTGCGATGCACTGACCGATGGCCATGGCGCGATCAGCTTGTTCAAGCACGTGCTCGTGCTGCCCGATACCAGCCCGAATATCGGTGATGATCAATTCGGGCGTCTCGGTTCTTGGATTATCACTGGTAATCACCAGTCGGTCCGCCAGCCGCGCCGCCACTTCTCCCATCAGGGGACGCTTGCCTTTGTCACGATCGCCACCGGCGCCAAACACACACCACAAGCGGCCACGGCAGTGCGCTCGAGCCGCGTCCAGGGCCTTTTCCAGCGCGTCGGGGCTGTGCGCAAAATCCACGATGACCAGGGGCGCGTTCGGACCTCGCGCCAGTGCCTGCATGCGCCCCGCAGGAGCGGTCACTTCACCGAGGGCCTCAACAGCCGTTGGCAACTCGATGCCCTGCTCCAGCAGAACCGCAAGAACCAGTAACAGGTTTGCGGCGTTGAATGTCCCCAGCAGCGGGCTTTCCAGACTCGCGTCGCCCCAACTGGAGCGCAGGCTCAGCACCAGGCCCGACGCATGCGCCTGGATATCGGCCGCACGCAACCAGCGACTCGCACGCAGCCCCGGATGCTCACGTGTAGATACCGCTACGCAATGCATACCCTGGTCCAGGCTGCCGAAAAGCTGCAGGCCAAATTCATCGTCAACGTTCACCACCGCTGTACGCAGCCCCGGGCGCTTGAACAAGCGCGCCTTGGCCTCGGCATAGCTGATCATATCGCCGTGATAATCGAGGTGATCGCGGCTCAGGTTGGTAAACAGGGCATTGGCGAAACGCACGCCGTCTACACGCCCCTGGTCCAGGGCATGAGAGGACACCTCCATGACCACGTGTCGGGCTCCGGCCCCGGCCAGCCGGGCCAGGAGACGATGTACCGTGATCACATCCGGAGTGGTTAACTCAGCGGCGTGTAGTGAGCCAGGCAGACCCCAGCCTATGGTGCCTATCAGGGCGCCATCCAGACCCAGGCGTTGCAAGGCGCTTGCCAGCAGCCAGGCACAAGACGTCTTGCCATTGGTGCCGGTCACACCGGAGACCGTCATGTGCGACGAGGGTTGTCCGAAAAACCGGTCCGCAAGCTGACCCAGTTGCTCGCGCAGCCCCGGCACCGGAAAACATTTCACCTCACTGCCTTGTGGCGCCGACAATCCCGCTGCCGGCTCCCAGGCGATCACCGAGGCGCCCGCCGCGCGCGCCTGGTCCAGGTAATCCAGACCATGACCCCGGGTTCCGCTACAGGCCAGGAACATGCCGCCAGCTGCCAACTCCCTGGCATCCAGTGCAATGTCCGTCACTGACTGTCCACGCAGGGATTCAGGCACGTGGGCGCCAAGCAAATCACCCAGGGTGTGCGTGGCGACCGTCATGGCGCATCCCTCATGGCCTGGACGATTTCCCCGGGTCGACGCCGGGGAATGTCGTCCGGCGCCAGCCCCAACAGACGCAAGGTCCCGGACATTACCGAAGAAAACACCGGCGCCGCGACGTCACCGCCGTAGAACTTGCCGGCGGACGGCTCATCAATCATCACCACGATGGCCAGGCGCGGGGCGGTTGCCGGCGCCAGGCCGGCGAATACCGACACATAACGGTCCTGGGAATAGCCGCCCGCATCAGCCTTCCAGGAGGTGCCGGTTTTACCCGCCACACGGTAACCCGTGACGGCGGCGCGGACCCCGGTGCCACCCTCGGTTACCACGGTTTCCAGCATTTCGATCAGGGCGCGGGAGGTGGCCGGTGACACCACGATTTCCCCTTTTGGCGCCTCGGTCTGACGCAGCAGGCTGATCGGCAGGTGGACACCGTTATTGGCCAGGGTCGCGTAAGCTTCGGTCAGCTGCAGCAAGGTCACCGACATGCCATAGCCATACGCCATGGTGGCCTGGGCAATGGGCCGCCAGCTGTTGTAATTGGCCAGCAGGCCGGCGGACTCCGCGGGAAATCCACTGCCCGTCAGGGCGCCGAAACCGAAGCGTGCAAAAGTGCTCCACAGGTAACGCGACTCCAGTTCCATGGCAATCTTGCTGGCACCCACGTTACTGGACTTGGTCAGCACGGTAGCCAGGCTGATGTTGCCCAGGTTGTGCTTGTCCTGGATGACCTTGCTACCCACCTTGAAAAATCCGGGCGAGGTATCCACCCAGGAGTTTTTTTTGAACCCACCGCTTTCCAGGGCGGCGGCCAGTACAAACGGCTTGATACTGGAACCGGGTTCGAAAATATCCGTCACCGCGCGGTTGCGATAACGGGAGGCACTAAACTCCGAACGGTCATTGGGGTTAAAGGTGGGCTGGTTTGCCATGGCCAGCACTTCACCCGTGGTCACATCGATCACCACGATGGAACCGGCCTTGGCATTGTTCGCCTGCACCGCCTGCTTTAATTCGCGGTAAGCCAGGTACTGGATACGCAGATCCAGACTCAGTTCCAGCGGCTGCCCTTCCCTGAGAGGCTCGACCTGTTCCACTTCAATGGTGTTGCCACGCCGGTCACGCAGCACGCGCTTGAATCCCGGTTCCCCGGCCAACCAGCCGTCGTACGCCAGTTCAAGACCTTCCTGGCCACGATCGTCAATATCGGTAAAGCCGAGCAGATGACCTGTCACCTCTCCGGCCGGGTAGAAGCGATGGTATTCCCGCTGCAAATACACGCCGGGAATATTCAGCTTTTCTACGCGCTGGGTTCGCTCCGGCGACATATGCCGCTGCAGGTAAAGAAACTCCCGATTCAGGTTGGAGGTGATCCTGCGCTTGAGCCAATCGGGCTTGACTTCCATGGCTCGGGCAAGCTCGGGCAGACTGTCAGTCGCATCGGCAACCAGGCGGGGATTTACCCAGACACTGTCCACCGGCGTGCTGATCGCCAGCGCCTCGCCGTTACGATCGGTGATAGGCCCGCGCGGGGCCACGGTGGGAACAATCCGCAGGTGACGCGCGTCGCCCTGCTCGGCAAGAAACGCATTCCTCAATACTTGCAGGTCCAGAGACCGTATCACCAGGGCAAGTCCGACCAGCACCAGCAGAGCCAGTACGAAACTGACCCGCAGCCGGATCTGTTTTAACTGCTGTTCAAAAGAGGCCGATTTACTCATTGACTGACGATGTACACGTCTGAAGGTTGAGGGATGTGCATGTCCAGGCGCACACGCGCCTCACGATCGATGCGCGCATGGGTTGACCAGTAACTTTCCTCTATTTGCAAACGCCACCAGTCCACGACCAATTCGTCTCGCTGGCTATTGAGTTGTTGCAGGTGGGTGAATTGCCGACGGGATTCGTGCGTGGTGTAGACCACGGCCAGGGATGACAGCAGGATCAGCAGCAGCAGACCCGGAACCACAATACGTATCAGCGCTGAGGTGTTCATCGAATCTTCTCCCCCACTCTCAGCGTGGCGCTGCGCGAGCGAGGATTGGCATCCAGCTCTGCCTCGCCCGCGCCAACACCTTTTCCTATCACCCGCATACGTGGTTTTGCGTGCTCGGGAATATCGGGAAGACCCGCATATACAGGATCAGGGCGTGAATGTCCGCGTATGAAACGCTTGACCATGCGGTCTTCGAGGGAGTGGAAACTGATCACACAAAGCCGGCCACCGGGGGCGAGCAACTCCAGCGCCGCGTCCAACCCGGACTCCAGGGCCTGCATTTCCCGGTTCAGGTGTATGCGTATGGCCTGGAAGGTCCTGGTCGCGGGATGCTTGCGTTCGCGTGAGCGGGGAACCGCCGAGGACACCACCGCCGCCAGGTCAGCGGTCCTTTCAAAGGGCTTTTCCTCGCGTCGGCCCAGGATAGCCCGGGTGATACGCCTGGCATGCTTTTCCTCGCCGTAACGCCACAGAACCTGGTTGATCTCATCTTCTGTGGCCACGGCCAGCCACTGGGCGGCGGTCATTCCCTCTTCGTTATCCATACGCATATCAAGGGGGCCGTCGGCCTGGAAACTGAAGCCACGTTCGGGCGCATCCAGCTGGGGTGAGGAAACCCCAAGGTCGAACAGCAGTCCGTCCAACGCCTGGATATCATGTTCCCTCGCAATCTGCGCCAACATTTCGAACGAACCCCTGATAATCGTTACACGTTGATCTTCGCCAAACTGTTGCCTGGCCACTTCAATGGCCTGCGGGTCCCGGTCCAGCACAATCAGCCGCCCCTCGGTTCCCAGCGCCTGCAGGATTGACCCGGCGTGCCCGCCTCTCCCAAAAGTGGCGTCCAGGTACTTGCCTGCAGGCCTGACGGCCAGGGCATCCAGCGCCTCCTTATGGAGTACCGGCAGATGGCGTTCCAAAGCCGGGATTCCTATAAGGAGAGAGATTCGAGCTCGGCCGGCAGGTCTACCCCGTCGTCCTCGGTCTGAAGCCACTGGTCGCGTTTCGCGTTCCAGCGTTCCTCATCCCAAAGCTCAAATTTATTGCCCTGTCCGATGAGGATGGCCTGTCGGTCCAACCCCGCGAACTCCCTCAACTCGCGTGGAAGCAAAATACGTCCATGACCGTCCAGGTCCAGCTCGGTCGCATAGCCCACCATCAACCGCTGTAACCGGCGGGCCTGGGGATTCAGGCTGGGCAGACGCACCAGCTTGCGCTCGATCTCTTCCCAGTCCGGAAACGGGTAGATCAGCAGGCAATAATCGCGGTCTACGGTAACCACAAGCCGACCATCACTTTTCTCGGACAGCCGGTCGCGATAGCGCGTGGGCATGGCCATGCGCCCCTTTGCGTCCAGTGTGATTTTGCTTGCACCGCGAAACATGACTTAAGGTTCTCCAAAAAAGCCTGGAGTTCCATTTCTCCCCACTTTTCCCCACCTGCCGACACTATAGGTACGCGCGAGCCGCACTGTCAACACAAAAACAGCAAAAATTTCTTAGTTGTGAGTAACTTAGACGCGCTTTCGAAGTGGGATTCGGGGTATTTTCAGACTATTTTGAGGCACAAAATCAGTAGGTTAAGCCCGCTTCCTAGAAAGGCCTTTAAATAGAAAATTATTATGTGAAAGGTGGGAGTCGGCCGATAAGCCGGGTTTTGTCGTGGGCAACCATTCATCTGGGATACACGTCACCGCGTACCTCAAGCGACCTACCCGGGAGCGAATGCGAGCCGCATCCTACGGCCGAAGCCGAACGCTCCCCTATTTGGTCTTGCTCCGGGTGGGGTTTACCTAGCCGCGAAATGTTGCCACTCGCGCGGTGCGCTCTTACCGCACCGTTTCACCCTTACCGGCGTCCCGAAGGACGCTTAGGCGGTTTGCTCTCTGTTGCACTTTCCGTAGGCTCACGCCCCCCAGGCGTTACCTGGCACCCTGCCCTATGGAGCCCGGACTTTCCTCCGCGGATCGTTAGACCCGCCGCGGTTGCCTGGCCGACTCCCGCCGCGAACAATAGGTCCTATGGAGCTAAAATTCAAGGCAAATCAATATCTTTGTGTAATTCTGTCGCCCGCTTGTAGACCTGGTTTCGACCCAGGTCGGTGAGTGCGCATGCCAGCTTCACCGCCTGACTTAACGGCAGCACAGGCAGTAGCACGGAAAGCACCCTGTCCAGGTCCTGGTCATGCTCTTCCTCGGCAATACCCCGACCCTCAACCAGCACGACCAGCTCGCCCCGGCTCATGTCCGGATCACTGTCCGACTGCAGCTTGAGTTCACCCAGGTTCGCCCGGTAAAGCGACTCATAGAGCTTGGTCAATTCGCGTGCAACCGCGGCCTCTCGCTGGGACCCGAAAACCAAACAAAGATCCTCGAGCATGTCCGCCAGGCGCTTGCCTGACTCGTAAAAGACCAGCGTCCGCGACTCTGCTGCCAGGGTCTGCAATCGGGCCTGCCGGGCTGTCCGCCTGGCTGGCAGGAACCCCTCGAATACGAAGCGATCTGTGGGCAATCCGGCTACCGACAGGGCAGCGATCGCGGCACAGGGGCCGGGCACGGCAATCACCGGCAGGTTCAATTCACGCAGACGTCGCAGCAGCGGAAAACCGGGATCACTCACCAGGGGCGTACCTGCATCAGACACCAGGGCGATACTTTGATTCTCCTGCAAGCGTTGTACCAACGACTCCAGTTTTTGTTTTTCGTTGTGCTCGTGTAGCGATTGCATCGGCCTGCTCAAGCCAAAATGCCGGAGCAGTTGGGCGGTGTGCCGCGTGTCCTCTGCCACCACAAGGTCAACCTGAGTCAGGACGTCCACCGCCCTGGGAGAAAGATCCGCCAGGTTGCCAATGGGTGTGGCAACGACATACAGGGTACCGGGGGAAATCTGTTGCATGGGATAATCGGGCCAGAAAGGTTAATCTTGCGGGAGGATAGCAAGGAGTCTCTGATCTATTCGTGAATCGTATCTTGGGGCTAAAATATGCACCTTCTGTGTGGCCAATCGTCGCAACAGAACCACTATTACGTGCGCTTGGCGCCTTGAATCTGAAATCTACGCGTCGAGAATAAATCAGAGGCCCCAAAAAAACTGTGACCCAGCGGAGAATTCCGCAAATATCCGACAATGACCCAGGAATGATGCTCGCCGACAGCCCGGGCTATTGCTTTAATGGCCACCGGGACATGAATGACCCAGGACAATGAATCGCATGAGAACAGACCCAAGCCCCATCCACAATGCCCTGCGCAAGCTGGCGCTGCTGGTGCTACTGGCAACAATGGCTGCCTGCCAGGCACCCGTGAGATGGGCGGATTCGGGCGACAGAGTCGCTGCGGCTGAGCAGGCAACGGAACGCGGGCAGTACCGGGAAGCAGCGCAAATCTATCTTGAGCTTGCTGACCAGGATAGCGGCTCCACGGCCGACCACTGGCGCCTGCTGGCAGCCCGGCAATGGCTGAACGCCCAGGACCTGGCTGCCGCCGCCAAGGCCCTGGATTCAGTCTCCGGCCCCATGGACAGGGATAACCTTGCCCTGTGGTCCTTGCTGGGCGCGCAACTGCTGCTATATCAAGACAAGGCCGGCGAGGCCTTACAAAGGCTGGAAGAATCACCTCCCCCGACCTCGGCCACCGCGGCTGAATTTTACGCCTTGAAAGGCGACATCCTGCTGCGGCTGAACAGGATCGACCAGGCAATCCTGGCATTCAACGACGAGCAGAACTGGCTGAACAATGCCGCCGATATCCTGTCCAGCCAGCAACGACTGCTGGATCAACTGGAGGCGATTGAACGCGAGCGAGGCCTGGGAGAACCTGCACAGGAAGACGAACTGGTAAACGGCTGGATTGCACTGGCCCGTATGAGCGCCCGGACCGCCGCTGATGGACCCGCCTACCTGGTCGGTTTACGCAGCTGGCGCATGGCTTTTCCCCAACACCCGGCGAGTACCGGCATCGTCGCCAGGCTGATGGAGCAATACCGCGGGGCCGGCAACTACCCTCTCCAGGTGGCCTTGCTGTTGCCGTTGAGCGGCAGAGAGCAGGCATTTGGGGAGGCCGTGCGAGACGGCTTCCTGGCCGCTTACCTGCAAAGTCCAAACAAGTCCTTGTTGCCCGTGGTCCGGGTTTACGACACTCGGCAACTGGGCGCGCCCGACGGTTACCGCAACGCCATTGCAGACGGTGCTGACATGATTGTCGGTCCCCTGTTAAAAGATGAGGTGACGCAACTCATGGGCAGCGCCAATGGTGAAGCCCCCGTGCTGGCATTGAACCTTGGCAACGCCGGGGGTTACATACCGCCGGTTTTTTACCAGTTTTCCCTGGACCCGGAGGACGAGGCTCGCGAGGCGGCCCGCAGGGCACTGGCCGACGGACGCTTTCGGGCCATGGCCCTGGTGCCCGCCAGCAACTGGGGCAAACGTCTGCTGGACAGCTTTGCCGCGGAACTCGCTGCAAAGGGTGGTGAATTACTCAGCAGCGCCGCCTATGACCCGGACGAACAGGATTATGCATCGGCCATTACCCGTGCATTGAACCTGGATCAAAGCAAGGAGCGCTACAGGAAGCTGTCGGATGTGTTGGGTATGTACCCGGAATTTGAACCTCGCCGTCGCCAGGACGTCGATTTCATCTTCGTGGCGGCACAACCGGAGCAGGGCAGATTGATACGCCCGCAACTGAAATTTCATTACGCGTCCGACCTGCCGGTGTATGCAACATCGGCTATCTACCAGCCAGATGTCGCGGCGAACAAGGATCTGGATGGGCTGATATTTACGGACATGCCCTGGTTGCTAAGCCAGGCACAGGATAATTCGGGTCTGCACGCCACGGTCACCGCCTCACTGACCGACTTGCAGGAAACCCAGCCCAGGCTGGTGGCCATGGGTATCGACGCTTTCCGGTTACTGCCCTGGCTGTTTGCCGGTCAGGAGGTCTCCGGACTGCCCGGGGCCACGGGTGTGCTCAGCGTGACGGCCAACGGCATCGTGCAAAGACAATTGCAGTGGGCCCGGTTCAGTAACGGCAGACCCGTCCGACTTCAGAACAAGGTCCCGGACCCTGCCGACCCGGTCACCATAGAATATTGACCGCGGACAGGCGCACACAGGGAAAGCGCGCCGAACAACTGGCAAAAGCCTATTTGCAGACCCGGGGACTCGAATTTATCCAGGCTAATTACCATTGCCGTATGGGTGAACTGGACCTGGTGATGCGAGAGGCGGATAGCCTGGTATTCGTTGAAGTTCGCTTGCGTCGCAGCACGGCCTATGGCTCGGCGGCGGAAAGCGTTACCCGAAGCAAGCAGGACAAACTCTGGCAGGCCGCGTTACACTTCATGGCAAGTCGACCAGACCTGGCCTCCCTGGCGGTCAGATTTGATGTAATTGCGCTGTCGGGGATGACGGTAGAGGACAGTTGCTGGATCAGAAACGCATTTGGCGCGTAACACTGGCGGATATTTTTATGCAAGCGGAAGACCGGATAAGAATGCTTTTTGCCGATGGCATAGAGGTCAAGCATCGCGCTATGGAACAACTTCCTCCGGCCATCGCCGCAGCCGGTCTGTTGATGACCGATTGCCTGCTTGATAATGGCAAAATACTGAGCTGTGGCAATGGCGGGTCCGCAGGAGATGCCCAGCATTTTTCCGCGGAAATGCTCAATCGTTTTGAAATGGAGCGCCCGGGCCTGCCGGCCATAGCGCTTACCACGGACAGCTCCACCCTCACCTCCATCGCGAACGATTACTGCTATGACGATATTTTCAGCAAGCAGGTCCGGGCCCTTGGGCAACCGGGAGACACCTTGCTGGCCATCAGCACTTCGGGTAATTCGGAAAACGTGCTGCGCGCAGTGCAAACCGCGCACGAGCGCGGCGTGCGTGTGGTTGCCCTGACCGGCAGAGATGGCGGAAAGATGGCCGGCATCTATCGTGATGGCGACGTGGAGATTCGGGTGCCTGCGACCTCAACGGCCCGCATCCAGGAAGTTCACCTCATCATCATTCACTGCCTGTGCGACCTGATTGACCGGAGGCTCCTGGGGGTAGAGGACTAGAGAGCCTCTGATCCGCCCCTGACGTGCTGCTTACTTGACTACCTTGAGGTGAGAAGCCCGAGGACTGTCCCGGGGTTCCTCGTCGCGAGGTTTTGAGCCGGGCCCTGACGGTGGTTGCCCGCCGTCGTCCTCGTCTCCAAACAGCATTCCTTCGCCCGATTCCCTGGCATAAATACCCAGCACCGCCCTGACCGGAATGGTTACCGACATGGGCGTACCGCCAAAGCGCGCCTGGAAGCCGATGTAGTCATTGTCAATCTGCAGCCCAACCACCGCAGAATGACTGACATTGAGAACAATCCTGCCGTCTTTCACGTACTGCCCGGGTACCACCACACCGTCGACGCCAACATCGACAACCACGTGAGGAGTTTGATTATTGTCAGTCATCCACTCGTGCATCGCCCGCAACAAGTAGGGGCGCCGGGATGACAGGTCGGAATCGGTCACGGGCTACTGCCTGATCTCCCGCTCCAGCTCGGTCAGACTTTGCTGGAAAGAGGGGCGGGCAAATATGCGCTGGGCGTACTTGGCAATCGTTGCGGCTTCCTTGGGCAGCTCGATACCGTACTTGGGCAAGCGCCACAAAATCGGTGCAATGGTGCAGTCTACAAGGGACAACTCATCGCTCAGGAAGAACGGCTTGGCGCCGAACACTTCCGAACTGGACAGGATGCTCTCCTTGAGGATCTTGCGGGCTTTCAAGGCGGGCTTCTTTTCTCCGGCCGCCTCGATCTGCTCAGCCATGTTGTACCAGTCCCGCTCCAGGCGGAACAAGGCCAGGCGAAACTGGGCCCGGCTGACCGGGTCCACCGGCATCAATGGCGGATGCGGGAATCGCTCATCCAGGTATTCAATGATGACACGGGAGTCATACAGCACCAGGTCTCTATCCACCAGCGTGGGAACGCTGTTATAGGGATTCAGGTCCAGCAGGTCTTCCGGCAAATCAGGGCCGTTCACATCAATGATATCGATGTTGATGCTTTTCTCTGCCAATACTATTCGCACCCGGTGACTATGGGCACATAGTTGATTGGAGAACAAGGTCATCACCGACCGCCTGTTGGCGATATTCGACATATCAAACTCCTCTGAGTCGCAGCCCAGGCAAAAGATCAGAAAAAAGCACCGTCATGAGCCTAGTGTACGTCCTTCCAGAATTCTTTCTTCATCCCGTAGGCGAACAAGAAAAATACCAGCAAGAAGAACATTACCCAGATACCCAGCCGGATACGCTGCAACTTCATCGGCTCGCCGATGTACTCAAGGAAAGTCACGGTATCACGCACAAATTCCTTGTACTCCTCTGTGGACAGACTACCGGCAGCAGTCTGTTCAAAGCGGTCAAAGACTTCGTGCTCGTTTCCTGCCGCATCGTTTTCGATGCGGTACACGGCGCGCTGCACACCCTGCAACTCCCACAGGACATGGGGCATGCTGGCACCGGGTAACATCAGGTTATTCATACCGGTCGCCCGGGTATCGTCCTGGTAAAAGGACGTCATGAAGGTGAACAACCAGTCTGCACCACGCGATCGGGCTATCAGGGAAAGATCTGGCGGCGGCTGTCCGAACCAGCGCTTTGCATCCGCTTCCGGCATGGCCACCTGGATAGTTTCGAATGGCCGCTCTGCCGCAAACATCAGGTTTTTCTGTAACTGGGCTTCACTCAGCCCGAGGTCCGCACCCAGTCGATTAAAACGCACGTACTTGGCGGAATGGCACCCGGAGCAATAATTGATGAAATTTCTGGCGCCACGCTGCAAGGACGCAGTATTGGATACGTCCACATTGGCTTTTTCCATGTGACCGCCGCCGGACGCAGCCATGCCGGTCATGGGAATAGCCAGTAGCAAGACAACAAACAAGTGCTTAAGCATGATAAGTCACCCTCTCAGGAACCGGCTTGGTCTTCTCCACCCTGGGTAGCCAGGGCAGGATCAAGAAGAACGCGAAGTAGATGAAAGTAGCGACGCGAGCCAGGTTGGTGTAGGTCGGTGTCGGGGTTTGCATACCCAGGTACCCGAGAGCAACAAATGCCACCGTAAACAACGCCAGCGACAGTTTGTACATCCAGCCACGGTAACGGATGGAAAGGACCGGCGAGCGATCCAGCCAAGGCAACAGGAACAGAAGAATAATCGCCAGGCCCATCATCACCACACCGCCCAGCTTGTCGGGAATGGCGCGCAGGATGGCGTAGAACGGCGTGAAGTACCAAACCGGGGCAATGTGCTCCGGCGTCTTCATGGCGTTGGCAGGCTCGAAATTGGCATGCTCCAGAAAATAGCCGCCCATATCCGGGGCAAAGAACACCACCGCGCAGAACGCCATCAGGAATATCGCCATACCGGCGGTGTCCTTGACACTGTAATAGGGGTGGAAGGGAATGCCATCCAGCGGCCTGCCGTCAGCACCCTTGGTATTCTTGATTTCCACACCGTCCGGATTGTTGGAACCAACCTCGTGCAGGGCCAGGATGTGGGCCACGACCAGGAAAACCAGCACCAGCGGCAAGGCGATTACATGCAGGGCAAAGAACCGGTTCAGGGTGATATCGGAGATAAAGAAATCACCTCGAATCCACTCCACCAGAGCGTCGCCTATGACCGGAATAGCACCGAACAGGGAAACGATAACCTGGGCGCCCCAATAGGACATTTGCCCCCAGGGCAACAAGTATCCCGTAAAGGCCTGGGCCATTAGCAACAGGTAGATCAGCATGCCGAAAATCCACAGCAGTTCCCTGGGCCGCTTGTACGAACCGTACAGCAAGGCGCGGAACATATGCAGATAGACCACGACGAAGAATGCCGACGCACCGGTGGAATGTATGTAGCGAATCAGCCAGCCCCACTGCACATCACGCATGATGTACTCCACCGAGGCAAATGCGTCCGCGGCGGAGGGCTTGTAACTCATAGTCAGGAAAATTCCACTGACAAACTGGATAACCAGCACCACCAGGGACAGCACACCAAAGTAATACCAAAAGTTGAAATTTTTCGGTGCGTAGTACTCGGCGGCGTGCTCGTTCATCATCTTGGTGAGCGGGAAACGGTCATCCACCCAGGCCAACAAGCGTTTTGCTGCGCCCTGTTCGTTGTTAGATGTGCTCATCAGGCAACCCCCGTGTCATCGCCTATCAGAATGAGGCTGTCACTCAGGAAACGATGGCGGGGGACGCTCAGGTTCAACGGAGCAGGCACGCCCTTGTAGACCCGACCGGCCAGGTCAAATAGCGAACCATGACAGGGGCAATAGAACCCACCCTTCCATTCCGGACCCAGGTCGGCCGGCGCCACCTCAAATCTCTCCACCGGGGCGCAGCCCAGGTGAGTGCAATTACCGATAACCACGAAAATCTCGGGCTTCAGGGAGCGGGTGTCATTGGTCGCATAACCGGGCTGCTGGGGCTGAACCGACTCCGGGTCTCGCAGCAAGTCTGACACTTCCGGTAGAGTGTTGAGCATGGCCTGCGTGCGGAAAAGCACCCAGACAGCCTGGCCTCTCCAGGTCACACGGAGCATTTCACCCGGCTGTAGCTTGCTGATATCCACTTCCACAGGAGCGCCCAGGGCCTTCGCACGGGCGCTGGGTTTCCAGGACGAAAGAAATGGTACTGCAGCAAAGCCTGCGCCAACTACACCCGTGACCGTGGTGGCCACAGTCAAGAAGTGACGCCTGCTCTTGTCAACGCCCTCGCTCATCGATGGGTCTCCTGATTCTGATAATTACCCCGATTGGGATATATCCAAATTTCGGCTTATGCTTGCGCTTTCATACGCAATGCGCATGTGGCTTCGCCAGCAAACGCAACATTATACACGGCGGCGAGATTTTACGGTACGTTCTGGCTGGAAAATCCCGCAAACAGGTATACGAATGTCCGAATCAGGAATAAAAATGTTGGGACCGGCGGGGAGGCAACGATGAAAAGCCTGCGCCCCTTGGGATTCCTTCTCCAATCAGCCGCCGTAGGCCTTGCCGTGGCCTTCGCCGTTCTTTATTTCTTTCCCGGCTACATACTTCCTGTCCAGGGTCCAGGCGGCGCCGGAATCTCCTACTCCGGCGCGGTAAAGTCGGCCGCCCCCGCAGTGGTTAATATTTATGCACTTCGGCGTCTGCCAGTCTTGCCGGGTGATGGTGAGGATACCAATCCGCGACTGGGTAACAACCTGGGCTCAGGCGTTATCGTGGATCCGAGCGGTTATATTTTGACCAATTTTCATGTGATCGATGGAGCGGAGACCATCACCGTCCAGCTGGCCGATGGCCGCAGCCTCTCCTCTGAGGTTATTGGAACGGACAGACCGACGGACCTGGCCTTGCTGCGGATTGCCCTGGATGGTCTTCCGGCGATCAGGATGGGGCGCTCCGACACCCTTGAAATCGGCGACGTGGTGCTCGCCATCGGTAACCCGTATGGCCTCGGCCAGACGGTCACCCAGGGCATTGTCAGCGCCACCGGTCGTTGGCAACTTGGACTGACGTTGATTGGTGACTTTATCCAGACCGACGCCGCCATCAACCTGGGCAATTCGGGTGGCGCGCTGATCAACTCGAGGGGTGAACTGGTGGGCATCAATATCGCGACCCTTGAACCGGCCCTGGCGCTGGAACAAAGCCTGCCGGAGGGCATCGGTTTTGCCATACCGGTGAACCTGGCCAGGGGTGTCATGCAGCAGCTCAAGACCAGCGGTCGGGTGATCCGTGGCTGGCTGGGGGTGGATGCCATAGACCTGGACCCGGCGCGCGCAAGGGAGCTGAAACTCGAATCACACAGCGGTATAGAGTTGCGTTACGTGTATGAGGATAGCCCGGCGGCGGCGGCCGGTTTGCAGGCCCTGGACGTGCTGACCGAGATCAATGGCCAGCCTATCCTGGTTCGACAAAGTGCGGTCAACATCGTGGCGGGTTTGCAGCCGGGCGCCACCATTGAGCTTGCGGGTATACGCAATGGCCAGAGTTTCCGTGTCAGCACCAGGCTGGTGGAGCGGCCTGAATAGGCCCGCTAGTCGCGGACACGTTGAATCGTCGCACCCAGCGCCGAGAGCTTTTCCTCGATGCGCTCGTAGCCTCTGTCGATATGGTAAATACGATCAACAATAGTTTCCCCTTCCGCCACCAGTCCGGCCAGCACCAGGCTGGCTGAAGCACGCAAATCGGTGGCCATGACCGGGGCGCCGGTCAGACGGGGGACACCGGTTACAATTGCCGTGTTGCCCTCAATCCGGATATCCGCGCCCATGCGCTGCAGTTCCTGGGCATGCATGAAGCGATTCTCGAAAACTGTTTCGGTGATGGCGCCAACGCCGTTAGCCACCGCATTGAGGGCGGTAAACTGCGCCTGCATATCGGTGGGGAATCCCGGATGAGGGGCTGTCCTCAAATCCACCGAGTCGGGCCTGCGGCCCCGCATATCCACTTCGACCGTGTCCCCATCCACGGTTACCGTGGCGCCGGCCAGCCTCAGTTTCGCCAGGACCGCGTCAAGATGCTCGGGACGAACCTTGCGGACTTTCACCCTGCCCCCGGTTATCGCCGCCGCCAGCAGATAGGTCCCCGCCTCTATCCGGTCCGGCAAAACCGTGTACTCGGCGCCCTTCAGGCGATCGACTCCGTCAACCACGATGGTATCCGTACCGGCGCCCGAAATTCGGGCGCCCATGCCAATCAGGAAATTGGCCAGGTCGACCACCTCGGGCTCCCTCGCCGCATTCTCGATAGTCGTCTGTCCATCAGCCAGGGTGGCGGCCATCAACAGGTTCTCGGTACCGGTTACCGTGACCGTATCCAAAACCAGCCGGGCACCACGCAAACGCCTCGCCCTGGCGCGTATATAGCCGTTGTCGATCTGTATTTCCGCGCCCATTTCACGCAGACCGGCCACGTGCAAGTCCACCGGTCGCGCTCCAATGGCACAACCCCCGGGCAGCGAAACGTCTGCCCGACCATAGCGCGCCAGCAAGGGGCCCAGGACCAGGATGGACGCACGCATGGTTTTCACCAGTTCATAGGGTGCTTCCAGCTTGTCGACACCCGAGGCATCCACCTCGATACCCATCTGGTCATGTACCGTGACCTCAACACCCATGCGGCTCAGCAGCTCGATCGTGGTGGTCACGTCCCGCAGGTGGGGAATATTGCGTAGCAGGACCGGCGTTTCGGCCAGCAGGCAACCCGCCAGGATAGGCAGGGCGGCATTCTTCGCGCCGGAGATGAGGACTTCGCCGTCCAACCTCCGTCCGCCGATTATTTTCAGTTTGGTCACGTAAATCCTACCTGTTGCTGGATCCGCGAGCGGCCCACTCCTGCGGAGTCATCGCCTGGATCGACATGGCGTGTATCTCTCGCCCCATCAGGGCTCCGAGCGTAGCGTAGATCATCTGATGCCGACGAATCCTGGCCTGGCCCTCGAACTCCTCACTGACCACCAGCGCCTCAAAATGGGTGCCATCATCGCTGAGCACTTTTGCACTGACGCATTTCAGCCCCCCGCTTATCAAGGTCTCTATTTCTTCACACTGCATCTTGCTCTCCATAGTCCCGTGGGCCAATAATCCGCCCGGGCGCCTGGCGGGAGCGGGATTGTAACGAAAATACCGGGACGCCGTTGGTCCCTGTTACGAAATCACTCTCACGACAGCCCCTCCCTACCGTGTATGATTGGGGCGAACCGCCAAAATCAGCAATAACCTTGCCATTATAAGAACAGATGAAACGTAGACCGAAACCAAACCTGTATCCGCGACAAGCAGACTGGCGCTACCCGGCCGGAATTCGAGGGAAGGCGCCAGCATGCTGATGTTCTCGGCAGCCATGCTGGTGGGCTTTTTGTTACTGGTCTGGGGCGCTGATCGATTTGTACTCGGCGCCGGTGCGTCGGCACGCAACATGGGCATCTCACCGCTGATGATAGGCCTGACGATCGTTGCGTTTGCAACCTCGCTTCCCGAGATCCTGGTATCCATCACCGCCTCACTCCAGGATGCACCCGGTTTGGCTATCGGTAATGCCGTTGGTTCCAATATAGCCAATATCGCCCTGGTCCTGGGTGTCACGGCCATTGTCTGCCCGATCAGACTGGAATCCGAAACCCTGCGCAGGGAAATACCGGCATTGCTGGCGGTTACCCTGTTGTTGGTCATGCTGAGCATGGATGGCTACATCAGCCCCATGGACGGATACGTACTCATCGGCAGCCTGAGCCTGCTGATGTACTGGATCACCAAGATCGGATTCCGATCGGCGGCAAGCGACCCTATTCGCAAGGAATACGACGAGGAAATCCCCTCTGACGTAAAGATGAGCGCGGCCGTCGGCTGGCTGGTACTGGGCTTGGGCGTGCTGATGGTGGGCGCCAATTTGCTTGTCTGGGGAGCCGAGGAAATCGCCAGGGCAATAGGCATCAGTGACGTTATTATCGGCCTCACCATCGTCGCTGTTGGCACCAGTCTCCCGGAACTGGCTGTCACCATCGTGAGCGCCCTGAAAAACGAACATGGCCTGGCCATTGGCAATGTTATAGGCTCAAACATGTTCAACACCCTGGCGGTGATCGGTCCGGCGGCTGCGATTCATCCGATAGTCCTGGACAACCGGATGTTGACCTTGCATTTGCCTGTCATGATCGGCATGACCCTGATTCTGTTCGCCATGACCTACGACTTCAGCGGACGCGGCAAACTCCATCGTGGGGAAGGTATCGCCCTGGTGGCGGCCTTCGCAGCCTACCATTACTATACCGTTACCTTCACGCTGTAGCGCCGGGAGCGAGATACAGCACAGAGTAGCGTTCTCCAATACCGGGTTTATCCAATGCCTATAAACGATCAAGATCGCATAAAGTCACTGGCGCGCAAGGTTCTGCACGTCGAAGCTGGCGCGGTGACGGCCCTGATGGAACGGATAGACCAGGACTTTATCCGGGCCTGCGAGATTTGCCTGGAGTGCACTGGCCGAATCGTGGTAATCGGTATGGGCAAATCCGGGCACATTGGCAGCAAGATCGCTGCCACCCTTGCCAGCACCGGCAGCCCCGCTTTTTTTGTTCACCCCGGCGAAGCAAGTCATGGCGACCTGGGCATGATTACAGGTCCCGACGTCGTGCTTGCCATTTCCAATTCTGGCGAAACCAGGGAGTTGATCACCATTCTGCCCATGATAAAACGCCTGGGCGTGAAGCTGATCAGCATGACCGGGAGCCCGAACTCGACACTGGCCAAGGTCGCCGACGTCAATCTGGATGTGAGTGTGACCGAGGAAGCCTGTCCGCTTAACCTCGCCCCCACGGCCAGCACAACCGCCACCCTCGCCTTTGGGGATGCCCTGGCCGTGGCCCTGCTTGAGGCACGTGGATTTACCGAAGAGGACTTTGCCCGCTCCCACCCGAGCGGCAGCCTGGGTCGTCGCTTGTTGCTGCGAGTCGGAGACCTGATGCATACCGGCGAGGGCATTCCACGTATCAGTGCTGACGGTCCGCTGAGTGAGGGTCTGCTGGAAATGACGCGCAAGGGCCTGGGTATGACCACGGTCTTTGATGAACACGATCACCTCGTGGGTGTGTTTACAGACGGTGACTTGCGTCGCGCCATCGACGAATCCCTGGATCTGCGCGCCACCCCGATGCACGGTGTCATGACGCCAAGGGGTCGCACCATACAGCCCGATCTGCTTGCAGCAGAGGCTGTGCGTATGATGCAAACCTACAAGATCACGTCTTTGCTGGTTGTCGATGAAGCAGATGAACTGGTGGGGGTGCTACACATCCATGACCTGCTACGCGCCGGCGTGATGTGAGGACGTCTGCGGACGACAGCAGCGTGCGCCAGACTGGCGCTACAATAGCCCTGCTCCGGACCCGGAAGCGGAGCAGTCCCGGTCAAGCGCGAGGAAACACGGCATGTCGCAAATCAGTGATCCATCCTCCATTAGCCTGGTGGTGTTCGACGTGGACGGGGTATTCACCGACGGACGCTTTCTGATGGGTCCGCAAGGAGAAGAATACAAGACCTTCCATACCCGGGATGGGCATGGCGTGAAACGCCTGCTGGCGTCCGGACGTCAAGTCGCAATAATTTCCGGCCGAAATGCCGAGGCGGTAAATCATCGCATGGCAGAACTTGGCGTGGAGCACGTGTTCCAGGGCTGCAAGGACAAGCAAGCGGTATTGACGTCGTTACTTGACCGGCTGGCCATTTCTCCACGGAACGTCGCCTTTATGGGTGACGACCTGCCAGACCTGGAGGTCATGCTGCAGTGTTGGCCTGCCTGTGACCGTAGCGGATGGTGTTCCTGAAATCCGCGCCGTCGCAAAAATAATAACCAGGGCGCCCGGCGGACATGGGGCCGTCAGGGAATTCTGCGACATGCTGCTTGGCAACGAGGACCCATAGGCATGCGCAACCTGGTTTATTTCATTGCCCTGTCTGCCGCGGTCGCCGCGAGTTGGTGGCTGGCTCGCGGCTTGTCAAAAGATGATGTCCCCGGCAACGGTGATTGGAGCGAAGCAAAAAGGGGGTTCTACCTGCGCGACGCCGTGCTTTATGGAACCGGTGAGGATGGCTCACCCCGATATACCCTGCAAGCCGACCGCATTGACCAGAATGTACCGGAGGACCGCTTCGACGCGACCACCATTCACCTGAAACTGAATGACCCGGACGGCCCACCCTGGCTGATCCAGGCTGACCAGGGAGTAATCCCCATGGACCAGGCCTATATTCAGCTCAACGGCGGGGTCAGGGCACGCCGCGACCAACCTGACCCGACCTTCAGCCTGGAATCGGAGAGCATGCGCTTGCTGAATGAAGAAAGGGTCGCCGAAACCAGCGATAAGGTGGTTATTCGCTACGGCCAACAACAACTGACGGCGGTTGGGATGCGCGCGTATTTCAATGAAGACAGGGTCGAACTACAATCGAAGGTACATGGCGATTTCATTCCCTAGACTAATGTCCAAGGCAACCCTGCTGCTGGCGATTCTGAGCGTCACGCCCGCCTGGGCTGTGCTGACCGGATCCCGGCTGCCAATTTCTCTGGATGCCGATTCCTCAGACATTGACCGGCGCAATGATCGCCTGGTGTTTCGCGGGGTGAGCATTGCCCAGGGCGACCTGGGTATAGAAGCGGATGAGGCGGTCGCATCAACCCTGGACTTCGCCAACAGCGAATGGCTGTTCACCGGCAAGGTCAAGATTCGTATGAATACGGCCAGCATAGAGGCCGACCAGGCAACATTGCAATTCAGAGCTTATCGCCTTTTGTCCGCGGTGATACGTGGCCAACCCGCCGAGTTTCGCCAGGTAGAGGCTGACCAGAGTGTGACCGAGGGCCACGGTCGGCTGCTCGAATACGAGGCAGACCCGGGCCTCGTACGTCTCTCGGAAAATGCCTGGTTGAGTGAATCGGGCAAAGAGATAAGCGGCAACGTTTTAACCTATAGCATGACCGAGGAACGTGTCATCGCCAGTTCCAGCGAGGAAACCGGGGAACGTGTGCGGATCCTGATAACGCCGGAGGGTGTGAAGGAACTGTCGGACATGGACCTGAACCCTGGAAAGGAACAGACGTCCGAGACGGTCGAAGCTGCCGATGAACAGGAACAGCCGATAGAGCAGAAAGTCCCGGATACTTCTGATCACCCATGAGCACCTTGAAAGTCAACGGTATTGCCAAGCGTTTCGGTGCCCGCCAGGTGGTCAAGAGTGTTTCGCTGGAGCTGCGTAGTGGCGAGGTTGTGGGCCTGCTTGGCCCCAATGGCGCTGGCAAGACAACCGCTTTTTATATGATTGTCGGCCTGATTCCCTGTGACCAGGGAAGCATCCTGCTGGATGATGCCGACCTGACAAACCTGCCCATGCACAGGCGAGCCAGGCTGGGACTGGGATACCTGCCCCAGGAGGCCTCCGTCTTTCGCAACCTCAGCGTGGCTGACAACATCATGGCCATACTCGAGACTCGCAAGGGTCTGGACCAGGCTGAACGGGAGCGGCGACAGGAAGAACTCATGGAAGAGTTGCATATCGGCCACTTGCGCAACAGCCCGGGAATGGCCTTGTCCGGCGGTGAGCGTCGTCGGGTAGAAATTGCTCGTGCCCTGGCGGCCGACCCACGTTTCGTCTTGCTGGACGAACCATTTGCAGGCGTGGACCCGATATCGGTAATTGATATCCAGCGCATCATCCATCACCTGACCCAGCGAAAAATCGGCGTGCTGATCACCGATCACAATGTACGCGAGACCCTTGGCATTTGTGGCCACGCCTACATTCTCAGTGACGGCAACGTGATCGCCGAGGGCAAGCCCGATGAAATTGTTGCCAATCGAAATGTTCGTGAAGTGTATCTTGGAGAGGATTTCCGCCTGTAGCCTTCCGGGTATAAACTGCCGGTAAGTCGCAAGCATGTATGGGTAACCGCAAAAGGAATGGCCATCAGTATCAGCCAAAGTCGAAAGAACAGCTCTTGGGAATCTCTGAATTCATTCATTGCCTCGTGTCTTGCGTCTAAAAGTTCCATCGTCTGTGTTGCCAATCTACGCAAGACCCCGGCTATTGCGTGCCATTGGCGTCTTGAATCGGAATCTTCGCTCTCGCCATACACTTCGCCCGGAATAGATCAGAGGTTCCCTTGCTGAAGCCCAGCCTGCAACTCAAACTCGGCCAACAGCTGACCATGACCCCTCAGTTGCAGCAGGCAATACGTCTTTTGCAGCTCCCGGTAATGGACCTGCAATCCCATATCCAGGAAGCGCTGGAAGCCAATGTCATGCTTGACGTTGAAGAACCCGTGGGCGAAACCACAATTGACGAAACCCCGGATGCCGTTGAAGTGGACGAGACACCGGCTCCCGAGCGCGATTTCAACGAAGTTGAGGCCAACTGGAGTGACCGCAATGTCACCGCCAGCGTCGACTCGGGTTACAACCCCGGGGAACCCAGGCCCGAGAGGGACCTGGAAGACCAGAGCGGAGACAGCCTCAGGGAGCACCTCTCCTGGCAGTTGGAAATGGAACGTCTGGACCCACACAAACACATGATGGGTCAGGCGATTATCGACGCCATAAACGATGACGGTTACCTGGTCGACAGCCTTGAAGAAATACGCGAAACGCTGATGCCGGATCTGGACGCGAGCATGGACCAGCTGGAAGCAGTCCTGATGCTGGTACAGAAATTTGATCCCAGCGGTGTGGCCGCCCGCGACCTGAGCGAGAGCGTAGGCCTGCAACTGCGTCAGCTGGATCCGGATACGCCCGGTCTTGAGCTGGCCAAAAAAATCGCAAAAGATCACCTCGAACTTGTTGCACAACAGCAATTTGCCGTGCTGCGGCGCAAATTGCATTGCGCAGATGATGACCTGGATCACGCGATCCTGTTGGTCCGCGCCTGCCACCCCCGGCCCGGATCTACAATAGGTTCAGGCAGCACGGAATACGTCATTCCCGACGTCTATGTACGAAAAATTGACAACCGGTGGATAGTCGAGGTCAACTCAAGCATAGCTCCGCGACTTTGCGTAAACGCCACCTACGCCGGCGCAATAGGACGCGGCACCGATCACACAGTGCTGAGGACTCAATTGCAGGAAGCCCGCTGGCTGGTACGCAGCCTTGAAATCAGGGATGAAACCCTGCTCAAGGTGGCCCACTGTATCGTGCAAAAGCAACACGAATTTCTGGATCATGGTGACGTAGCCATGCGTCCCCTGGTGCTGCGTGAGGTGGCCGAAGAGGTGGGTATGCATGAGTCAACCATTTCCCGCGTCAGCGCCAACAAGTTTATGCACACCCCCCGGGGCATCTTCGAATTTCGCTTTTTCTTTTCCAGTCATGTGTCAGGGGATGACGGAAGTGAGCACTCCGCCATCGAGGTACGTGCTCGCATCAAGCAAATGATTGGACAAGAAAATCCTAAAAAGCCATTAAGCGACAACAAGATCGCGAAGGCTCTCTCCGACGACGGCATCCAGGCCGCGAGGCGCACTGTCGCCAAGTACCGGGAAGCCATGTCAATTCCGCCCTCGAGCGAACGCAGGCGGCTGGCAGACTGCTAGTAATCAACGTAAAGGAGAAAACTATGCAATTGAACATTTCCGGGCACCACGTCGCAGTTACCCCACCACTGCGCCAATATGTATCCGAGAAGCTCGAACGAATCCAGCGACACTGCGATTACGTGGTCAACGCAGACTGCATATTAACGGTGGAAAAACTCCAACATAAAGCCGAGGCCACGCTAAGCATGCGCGGTATCAAGATCTACGCCGATGCGATCGAACAGGATATGTATGCGGCCATCGACGGCCTGGCTGACAAGCTGGACAGGCAGGTCCGTAAACGCAGGGGAAAAACCATCGATCACCATGCCCGGGATGTGGACAAATCAGTCTACGAGTAGAGTTTTCAGCACATCCCTGATGTGCAGGAAACCGTCACACAACAAGGGGGCCAGGCCCCCTTGTTTTTCAGGCAAGCACCAAGTATGCCGATGGAATTCAAACTATCCGACCTGATTACCGAGGGTCGTGCAATGGCACAGGTCAAGGCGCGCAGCAAAAAGCACGCCCTGGAAATCCTGTCCGAAATGCTGGCCGAAACCTTGCCCTCGGATCCGGAGTCCAACAATCGTCTTTCACTTACCAATATCGTGATGGAGGCGCTGATCCAAAGAGAAAAACTGGGCAGCACCGGTCTTGGGGGCGGTATCGCTCTTCCGCATGGCGCTTTGCCGCAGGCAGAGCAACTGGCTGCAGCCGTGATTACCCTGCAGCAGGCAGTGGACTACGAAACACCGGATGGCGAACCGGTGGACCTGATCATTGCCGTGATTGCACCGAATCCGGCAGTAGATGAACACCGGGAAATGCTGTCTTTGACCAGCCAGGTTCTCTCCAGCCACACGGGAAAATGCCCCTTGCGATCAGCTTTGAACAGCAAGGAATTGCACGCCGCCCTGGCCTGTGTGGATGAAGCCCTCGCGGCTGAATCCCGGATTGCCGAGGCGGGATGATGCCGAACAGCGATATCAGGCTGGTTATCGTCACGGGCCTTTCCGGGTCAGGCAAGAGCATCGCCCTGGATATGCTTGAGGACCTCGACTTCTATTGCATAGACAACCTGCCTTCCGGACTGGTGGAACCGTTCCTGGAACAGGCGGCAGCAGGACGTCTGCACGCCTATCATCGCGCCGCCATCGCACTGGATGCCCGCAACCTGCCGGAGGACCTGATCAAGGTTCCTGAGATGATCAGCAAGCTGAGAGCCACGGGTCTGCAGGTTGACGTGATTTTTCTTGATGCCGACGACGGCGTGGTTATCAAGCGTTACGCCGAAAGCCGACGCCGTCACCCATTAAGTCGCAAGGGACTGAGCCTGGCAGGTGCTATTGAATTCGAACGGGAGGTACTC
Organism: uncultured Gammaproteobacteria bacterium; assembly: GCA_963823435.1. Taxonomy (GTDB): domain Bacteria; phylum Pseudomonadota; class Gammaproteobacteria; order Steroidobacterales; family BM003; genus CAKZML01. Next base: position 124,586 of record CAWGLN010000001.1, read on the forward strand.
AGACCGTTACACGAAATCGCGGACCTGGTGATCGACAGCAGCCGAACCAATGTGCATCAGCTTCGCAAAATAATCAGCCAACGTGTAGCGGAACATGAATCGGGAAGCCTGGCCCTGAATTTCACTTCATTCGGATTCAAACATGGTTTGCCACACGATGCCGACTACGTTTTTGACGTACGTTTCCTGCCCAACCCCTACTGGGAACACGAATTGCGTGACTTGACCGGACTGGATCCGGCGGTTATTCAGTACCTGGAAAGTCACCAGACGGTTAACGATTTCGTAAAGAACATTACCAGTTTTCTTGAACCCTGCCTGCGGGCACAAAGCCAGCAGAACCGCAGTTTTCTGACTATTGCGGTAGGCTGCACCGGCGGTTTGCACCGGTCAGTGTACCTGTGCGAAAAACTGGCCAGGCACTTTCTGGTCAGCTATCCGCAGGTAAGCGTAAGACACACGGAATTGATGGACCAGGATCGAATCCCCACCCTGGTGACGTAGACGCACAATTGCTGCAAGGCTACACTGCGCCCCGTTGTTCAATCCATTGCGAGCGGGCTAACAGAGAGTAGCAGCATGTCGGCAGCCGAGCCCAAAACAATCCCGTCAACACGTCTGGAAGCACTCCGCGACGCTTTGGACGAGGGTGCACTGCGCCCGGCGAAACGAATGATCAACGCGCTTCACCCTGCAGAAGTCGCGTCCCTGATTGAATCCATGCGGCCCTCCGAACGCCAGATTCTTTGGGAACTTGTGCCGGCGGATGACGAGGGCGACATACTCCTGGAGCTCAATGACGAGGTGCGAGCCGGCATCATCGCCACCATGGACGACCACGAGATCGTGGCCGCCACCGACGGCATGGAACTCGACGACCTGGCCGACTTCCTGACCGACCTGCCGGAAACCATTATCCAGCAAGTCATGCACTCCATGGACCAGCAGCACCAGGACCGCTTGCAGGCGGTGCTTGCCTATCCCGAGGACAGTGCCGGCGGCCTGATGAACCCGGACACGGTAACCGTGCGGCCGGATGTAAGTATCGATGTGGTGTTACGTTACCTGCGTTTGAGTGGCGGGGTACCTGACAAAACTGACGCCCTGTTTGTGGTCAATCGCCATGATTTGTACCTGGGCACCCTGTCGCTCACCAGCCTGCTGACTGCCGACACGTCATTGGCGGTATCAGAGGTGATGGATTCCGACCCGGTGGTGTTGCTGGCGGACACACCGGAGGCGGAGGTGGCAAAACAGTTCTCCAACAGGGATCTTCTTTCTGCGGCTGTGGTGGACGAAAAAGGCCTACTCCTCGGCCGCATTACCATTGATGACGTGGTTGACGTCATTCGTGAGCAGGGTGAGCACTCCCTGATGAGTATGGCCGGTCTGGATGAGGACGAGGACATGTTCGCGCCGGTCTTCATCAGCGCGCGCCGGCGGGCAATCTGGCTGGGTGTGAACCTCGCCACCGCGTTCCTTGCCGCCTGGGTTGTCGGTCTGTTTCAGGCCACCCTGGAGAAGGTAGTGATCCTGGCGGTACTCATGCCTATCGTCGCCAGCATGGGGGGCATCGCCGGCAGCCAGACCCTGACCCTGATCATCCGTGGTATCGCCCTGGGCCAGGTGGAACGGTCCAACGCCGGCTGGCTATTCAACAAGGAAATCATGGTCGGCCTGCTCAATGGACTCATGTGGGCCGGCATGGTCGCGGTGGCGGTAATTCTCTGGTTCGGCGACTGGCGTATCGGTTTGGTAATAGCCATCGCACTGGTCATCAACCTGGTGGTTGCCGCAATTTCAGGCGTGGGTATTCCGCTGCTGTTGCGTCGCCTGGGGGTAGATCCAGCCCTTGCGGGTAGCGTCGTACTGACAACGCTCACCGATGTCATCGGATTCGCCACATTTTTAGGGCTCGGTGCCTTGCTGCTTACCTGAGCGATCCAGTTTCAGCCGGGTATGGGTCCCGCCAGGAGCAACGCCTGCCAGGACACTGTCCGTCACTCTCTGACTTCCTGGCCGACATCGTCCTGCGCACCTCTCGCGTCGCAAACTGTGTCAGGCCTATCCTGTTTAGTGCTAACCTTGCCCGGTGCGTTTCAGATGCACATGGAACGTAGTGGGGCAGAGACAATATCCCGGGAGCATACAAGATGAGAACCTTCGAAATTATCCTGGCCACGCTGGCCCTCTGCCTGGCCCTGGCATTCCAGACCTGCTGGTCGGCAGAAACGATTTCGGAGGGCGACCTTGCTCCGGCCTTCCGCTTGCAGGATCAAACCGGTAGCTGGCATACGCTCGACGATTACAAGGGTAAATGGGTGGTCCTGTATTTTTATCCCAAGGACGACACCCCCGGCTGCACTACTGAAGCCTGTAATTTTCGCGATGACATCTTTGCCTTTCGCAAGCTGGGCGTGGTGATCCTGGGTGTAAGCACGGACGATGTGGAATCGCACCAGAAGTTTGCGGAAAAGCACAGTCTCCCGTTTTCCCTGCTGGCTGATCCAAAGGGCGAAACCTCTGCGCAATACGGAGCCCTGCGTAACCTGGGCGTGTTGATATACGCCAAGCGTCATAGTTTCCTGATTAACCCGGACGGCGTGATAGCCAGGCACTATCAAGAGGTGGACCCGGACACGCACTCGGCACAAATCATGACCGACCTGCAAGGCCTGATGTAGCCGTCCAAACTGCCCGGCGCCGAAGCCGGGGAGCCTCCGGTCTAGAGCAGGCTACGCATGGCTTCGCCCAGGCCATCGATGGTGAGCGGAAACATGCGGTCGTCCATCAACTCACGCAACATTTCAATTGACGGTGTGTAGTCCCAGCGCGACCGGGGTTCCGGATTCAACCAGACGCTCTTGGGATAGGTTTTCAGCAGACGCCGCATCCAGACTGCACCGGCTTCCTCGTTCAAATGCTCGACACTGCCACCCGGGTAGCTGATCTCGTAGGGACTCATGGTGGCGTCACCAACGAACACCACCTTGTAATCGGCGCTGTAGCGGTGCATCACATCCCAGGTCGGCATACGTTGATTGTATCGCCTGCGATTATCCTTCCAGACACCTTCATAGACACAGTTATGAAAGTAAAAATATTCCAGGCGCTTGAATTCACTCCTGGCCGCGGAAAATAACTCCTCGCATACCCTCACGTGGTCATCCATCGATCCACCGGCATCCAGGAACAGCAATACCTTCACTGAATTATGCCGTTCCGGCACCATCTTGATGTCCAGCATGCCTCCGTTCCTGGCGGTTGAACGAATGGTGTCATCCAGATCCAGTTCCTCGGCAGCGCCCTGCCGGGCGAATCGCCGCAACCTGCGCAGGGCCACTTTCATATTGCGAGTGCCCAGTTCCAGGGTATCGTCCAGGTTGCGAAATTCCCGCTTGTCCCAGACTTTCACGGCGCGACGATGACGGCTTTCTGCCTGGCCAATACGCACGCCCTCGGGATTGTAGCCATAGGCGCCAAACGGCGAGGTCCCGCCGGTGCCAATCCACTTGCTGCCACCCTGGTGACGTTCTTTTTGTTCTTCCAGGCGCTTGCGCAAGGTCTCCATGAGCTTGTCCCAGCCGCCCATGGCCTCGATCCTGGCCTTGTCTTCGTCGCTGAGCGTCAGTTCAAGCTGTCGGCGCAGCCATTCGTCCGGGACATTGCCCATCTGCTCCCCCAGCAGTGTCTCCACCCCGCGGAAATGGACGCTGAACACCTGGTCAAACAGATCGAACCTGGTCTCGTCCTTTATCAGCGCGCTGCGGGCCAGGTAATAAAAATCATCCACGCTATAACCGGCCAGACCCGCATCCAGGGCATCCAGCAGGGTCAGGAACTCGGGCAGCGACACTCGCAACCCGGCTTCTCGCAGCATGAAAAAAAACTTAACGAGCATCCCGTCGATTCAGAAATATCAGCTGCTCAAACAAGTGCACGTCCTGCTCGTTTTTCAGCAAGGCGCCATAAAAAGGCGGAAGGGAACTCCGCTTGTCGCCCTCGCGCAAGGCTTCCGCGGGCACATCCTCCGCCAGCAAGAGTTTGATCCAGTCCAGCAGCTCCGAAGTGGAGGGCTTCTTCTTCAGTCCCGGCGTTTCCCTTAACTGGTAGAAGGCATTCAGCGCTTCAGCAAGCAGCTTCTTCTTCAGTCCCGGGTGGTGCACTTCCACAATGCTGGTCATGGTGTCCGGGTCCGGAAACTGGATGTAATGGAAGAAACACCGTCGCAGGAATGCGTCCGGCAGTTCCTTCTCGTTATTGCTGGTAATGATGATGATCGGCCTGTGCCTTGCCTTAACCAGCTCGCGAGTCTCGTAAACGAAGAACTCCATGCGATCCAGTTCGCGCAGCAAATCATTCGGGAATTCGATATCCGCCTTGTCGATCTCGTCGATCAACAGCACCGGCTGTACATCCGAATCAAACGCCTCCCACATGGCGCCCCTGACGATGTAATTGCCAATCTCGTGAACCCGTTCATTACCCAGCTGGGAATCACGCAGCCGCGCCACTGCGTCATATTCGTACAAGCCTTGCTGGGCCTTGGTCGTGGACTTGATATGCCACTGGAACAACGGCAGACCCAGCGCAAGCGCCACCTCCTCTGCCAGCTGGGTCTTGCCGGTACCCGGTTCACCCTTTATCAGTATCGGCCGTCCCAGGGTGACCCCGGCATTGACCGCGGCCATCAGGTCCTTGGTCGCAATATATCTCTCGGTACCCTCAAATCGTCCTTCTCGCACTAATCTGATCTCCCTGTGCGGGCGCTAGCGCCCGGCCGGTTGTAACTCAAGCACATGGTGGCTGGCCGCCGGTTGAAAATCCGCCATTTTGCCTTTCGCCCACAATTCATGCCCACGACTGTAGAAATCGGACAAGGGATGACCACTCTGCCCGCCGGGCATATGGAAGTAGCCTGTCAGCGAGGCTCCCGGGGATACTGCAAAACGCTCCGAGGCCCCGAAGCTACGCCCCTGTACCCGTGGCATATTCGTGTCCCCCGGGAGTGGTTCGGCAGGCATATTCAACAAGTCACCCAGCAACGGAATTGACCCACTGAGCGGGTGGCGAATCGACATAACATTCAATTTTCCCCAGGCGTGGCCGTTCAGCTCTCCGGGGTATTCCTCCGAGTAGGCCTCCAACAGTTCGTCCACCGTCTGCAACAGGAACTGTTGCCAGTCTGCGTAGGCTGAATCGAGCAAGTGAACCGGGCGCTGGGTCACCAGTTGCCACAGCGAGGCTTCAAACTGCCACGGAGCCCGAACGGACTGGTCAGGATAGGCCGCGATAAACTGCCTTAGCAGACTCTGGTATATCGCTTCCTGCACCATCATCCGGTAAGCCCGGACTATCCGGTACCCCACCGAATCCACACTGGCGCGAGCGGTCCATCCCTCGACCAGTTCGCGCAACTGCTCTCTGCCGGGCGACCCCTCCACTGCCTGGGCATCCAGGAGCTCCAGCAGCAAGCCCCTCCAGGGCTCAAGGAAAAGCGCTCGATCATCCAGCTGCACGGCCAGCATGTCCGCCAGTACGGGCTTGTGCAGCGACATCAGGTCATCACGAATCTGCCTGCTGCGAGCACCCAGGGCATAGCCCCCATCACCAATTATGGCCAGGTCCCGGTCGCTGACAACCCGGCTGTTGGCCGTCCAGATGACGCCCGATTCCGGATTCAGGATGCGTGGATACTCGTCCGGATCCAACCAGCCCTGCCAAACCGACTCCGGCCGCGTAGCCTCCGCCGCATCCCAATCGGCCTTGTCACCCCTGCGTGGAATACGTCCCATGATGGTCCAGCCAATATTCCCCTGGTCGTCCGCGGCAACAAAGTTTTGCGGCGGTGTGCCTGCCCGGCTGGCGATCGCCATGGCCTGCTCGACACTGCTTGCCTGCTCCATCTGGAGCAGACCCAGGTTGCTTGCGTCCGGATCGTGGGCAGTCCAGGAAAGTGCGTAACTGTTGCCAAAATACTCAACCACCGGACCCCAGGGACTGGCCCGGACATGCAGGCTTTGGGCCGGCTGTCCTTTTACCTCAATGAGTTCATCCACCGACTCGAAGGCACTCCAGGCGTGGGCGGTGCGGTAGCGAGCGGGGTCTTGCGGATCGATCTCAAGCGCCACCAGGTCCACCCAGTCTCCATAACTGTTGGTGAAACCCCAGGCGATCTTTCCGTTGCTTCCTGCCACCACTGCCGGCACCCCCGGCAGGGTAACGCCGGTGATATCCAGCGTCCCGGTGATCTGCAAGCGGGCACGGTACCAGGTATTCGGGACCTGGATGCCGAGGTGCATATCGTTGGCAAGCATTGCCTTTCCGGTACCGCTACGCCAACCTGCTATGGCCCAGTTGTTGCTGCCAGGTATCTCGACTGCCTGCTGCTCAAGTCCGATCAGGCGGCCAGCGCCGGGGCGCGGGTTCGAAGCCGACAACTCGCGCAGGTTCATCAAATCCGGACCGGGAATCTGCGGGGATGACAACGCCTCACCCTCCAGGGGTGCGTCCCAGGGTCCACCGGCAGGTTGCAAAAAGTCAGCCACAGCGGCCGGATAGAATTGGCGAATGGCGATTCTCATGGCCTCTTGCGAACCCGAACCATCATTCAACTGCAGGAACATGGAGTACAGGACCAGCATGGAGTCTTCCGGCAGCCAGGGTTGGGGTTCGGCGGCCAGCAACCAATACTCGAAAGGCCGCGCAGCCAGGCTGTCCAGACCCTGGTTGACACCCCGCGCATAGGCCTGCAGAAGTCTCTGTTCTTCCAGGTTCATACCGGCCCAATTGCGCCGGGCCACATCGCGAAAACGATGGATGCGGTTGCCCTGGTCAGTTGCCAGCGCCGCCGGGCCCACCAGGGCGGACAGTTCCCCGGCAGACATTCTTCGCGATAGATCCATCTGGAAGAAACGATCCTGTGCATGCACGAAACCCAGGGCCTGGGCCAGGTCGGCCCTGTCTCCGGCGCTGAGGGTAACCGCGCCCACATCGTCGCGTTCGATCAACACCGTAGCTGACAGGCCGGTTACCTGCACGGATCCATCCAGTAAAGGCAGGCTGGCTCGCAACACCATCCACAGCGAACCCAGCCCCAGCAGCAGAACGATCAAAACAGCCAGCGCGATGCGCTTGATAGGTTTCATAGTCACCCTTTACGCCGATGTTGAACGGGAAGACGGTCTGCATATCCACGACCTGCGCCAAGCCCGGTCAACCCAAAGGCAGGAAAATATCAGCCCCTGGGAACTTGCAGTATCTTCATGGCATTGGTGCCGCCCGAAACACCCTTCATGTCACCCTTGGTGAATATCACAAAGTCATCAGGCGCCACCGCAGCCCTGCTGGTCAATACACCGAAGGCTCTAAGATATGTTTCCAGCGAGTTGCCTTTCACCACATCAAAGGCCACCGGATAAACGCCCCGGTACATCTGTACCCTGCGGCGGGTTGCAGGCCCTCCGGGTAAACGCATATATGGGGATATCCGTGCGGATACGTGACATCCACCGGGCGGTCGTGCCGGACTCCGTAAACGCTACAATCGCCTTCACATTCAAGTGGTTGGCCGTATACATGGTGGCCATGGCGATCGCCTCATCAATTACCAGGAAATTATCCTTGCGCTCTGTGCGCCGCACGCTGCCGGCGGCCTGGTGACGCTCTGCATCCTCGCAAACCCTGGCCATGGCGTTGACCACTGCCACCGGGCGCCTGCCCACCGCGGTTTCGGCGGAGAGCATGACCGCATCGGTCCCGTCCAGCACCGCATTGGCCACATCCGACACCTCCGCACGGGTGGGTAACGGCTGGGTAATCATGGACTCCATCATCTGGGTCGCGGTGATAGAAATCTTGTTGCGCTTGCGGGTCATGGCGAGAATGCGTTTCTGGATGCCCGGCACGCTGGCGTAACCAACCTCCACGCCCAGGTCACCCCTGGCAATCATGACCGCATCACTGGCTTCAACGATATTTTCCAGGTCGGCCACTGCCTCCGCACGCTCAATCTTGGCGACGATGAGACCCTCGCCACCTGCATCTCGAAGCAAGCTGCGGGCGTTTTCCACGTCATCTGCACAACGCGGAAAAGACACGGCGAGGAAATCCAGTTCCATTTTGGCCGCCGCCACGATGTCTTCCAGGTCCTTCTCGGTCAGCGCGGGTGCGGATAATCCTCCGCCCTGTCGATTCATACCCTTGTTGTCAGACAACCTGCCACCCACGCTGACCTGGCAAATCACACGCCTGCCATCGACAGCGGTAACCCTCATTTCGATCTGGCCGTCATCCAGCAACAGCACGTCACCGGCGGATACATCCTGCGCCAGCATGGGGTAGGTGGTACCTACCTGGCCCATGTCGCCCGCATGTTCGTCCAGGTCCGGGTTGAGTATGAATTGCGCCCCATCCACCAGGTCAATCGGCCCGTTGGCGAATTTTGCAATGCGTATCTTCGGTCCCTGGAGGTCACCCATGATACCGATATCCAGTCCCAGTTCTGCACTGACCCGTCGAACCTCCGAGACCCGGAAGTTGCGCTCCTCGGCATTGCCGTGAGAGAAATTTACCCTGACTACGTTTACGCCTGCCTGGAACATACGGGCGAGAACCTTGGGGTCATCGGTGGACGGTCCGAGGGTCGCTATAATTTTTGTACTACGCATCAATTACCACCAACTCATGAGAACGAGAAAAAAGTTATCTACTGCCTCGCTCTTTCCTCGAGCATGGCCACTGCAGGCAGCGTTTTGCCTTCAAGGAATTCCAGGAAAGCGCCTCCGCCTGTGGAAATGTAGGAAATGCTGTCGCTCAAGTCGTATTTTTCCAGTGCAGCCAGGGTGTCTCCACCGCCGGCGATGGAGAATGCCTTGCTCTGGGCCACCGCCTCGGCCAACAAGCGGGTACCCTCGCCAAATTGATCAAACTCGAACACGCCAACAGGGCCATTCCAGACTATGGTGCCCGCACCGGCCACCAGGGACGCCAGGCGCTCCGCGGTATCCGGGCCCACGTCCATGATCATCTCGTCCTTGCCCACCCGGTCAACAAGCCGGATATCGGCTTCGGCCGTCACCGAGAACTCGGTGGCCACAACCACGTCGGTAGGAATGGGTATAGACGCACCGTCCTTTTGGCCCCTTTCAATCAAGCCCCGTGCCACGGGAATCAGGTCAACTTCGTACAGCGATTTACCCACCTGGTGTCCCGCGGCGGCAATAAAGGTATTGGCAATACCACCGCCAACAATCAGGTGGTCCACAAGCCCCGAAAGAGTCTCCAGCGCCGCCAACTTGGTGGAAACCTTGGAGCCACCCACGATGGCTACCATCGGACGCGCCGGATTATCCAGGGCCCGCGTCAGGGCTTCCAGCTCACCAACCAGCAGGGGTCCGGCACAAGCAACCCTGGCATAGCGCCCCACGCCGTGGGTGCTTGCATGGGCGCGGTGAGCCGTACCAAACGCATCCATCACGTAAATATCACACAGGGCAGCCATCTTCCGCGCCAGCGCTTCGTCGTCGGCCTTCTCGCCCTTGAGAAAGCGAACATTTTCACACAACACCAGTTCGCCCGGCGCCACCTCCAGACCGTCTATCCAGTCGCTGGCCAACCTTACCCTGGTTCCCAATAACTCGGACAAGCGTCGGGCAACCGGCTCCAGGGAAAACTCGGGTTCGAACAAGCCCTCCTTTGGCCTGCCCAGGTGACTCATCACCATCACCCGTGCACCGGCATCCAGGGCCAGTTTCATGGTTGGCAGGGAAGCCCTTATACGGGCGTCACTGGTGACTTCCCCATCCTTGACGGGGGCATTCAGATCTTCCCGGATCAGGACTCTCTTGCCTGCCAGGTCCAGGTCGCTCATACGGACGACGTTCACGCGTGCTCTCCCAAAGCCGAAGCTAAAAAGAATGGCGGGGCATTAAGCCCCGCACAAATCCGTAACCGACAACATCAAGCTATTTTGCATTAACCATCGCCAGCGTCGTATCCAGCAAGCGATTCGAAAAGCCCCACTCATTGTCATACCAGGCACACACCTTGACCAGGCGCTTATCAACAACCTTGGTCAGCGCAGCATCGTAAGTCGAAGAGGCGGGGTTGTGATTGAAGTCGATGGACACCAGCGGCGAGTCATTGTAGTCCAGCACACCCTTGAGCGGACCCTCGGATGCAGCACGGATGATATTGTTCACTTCTTCCACCGTGGTATCACGCCCTGCGGTAAAAGTCAGGTCAACCATGGATACGTTGATGGTAGGCACACGCACAGCGTATCCGTCCAGGCGTCCTGCCAACTCCGGCAGTACCAGGCCCACCGCAGCGGCAGCGCCGGTCTTGGTCGGGATCATCGACATGGTGGCGGAACGGGCGCGGCGCAGATCACTGTGATACACGTCGGTCAATACCTGGTCGTTGGTATAGGCATGGATCGTGGTCATCAGTCCGTTTACCAGACCCATGGCCTGGTGCAGGGGCTGGACCAGCGGGGCCAGGCAGTTGGTGGTACACGACGCATTGGAGATGATCTGGTCACTGGCCTTCAGACTCTGGTGATTCACGCCGTACACGATGGTGGCGTCTATATCCTTGCCCGCCGGCGCCGAGATAATTACTTTCTTGGCGCCACCGCGAAGGTGGGCGGATGCCTTGTCGCGGCTTGCGAACAGACCTGTACACTCCAGCACCACTTCCACACCCAACTCGCCCCAGGGCAACTTGGCGGGATCACGCTCGGCCAGCACACGAATACGATCGCCGTTCACCACCAGGTAGTCACCGTCGACAACAATTTCACCTGGGAACTTGCCATGCGCCGAGTCGTAACGGGTCAGGTGGGCGTTTGTTTTCGCATCACCCAAATCGTTGATTGCAACAATCTGTAGCTCGTCTGTGCGGCCATACTCATACAAGGCACGCAACACGTTACGCCCAATACGCCCATAACCATTAATACCGATTTTAACTGCCATTTCTAGGTTCCCCTGTTTCTGGACGCCCGCCGAAAAGATCGGACGCACCAGGTATTACAACAACTCTCCGGCAACCTTGCAGACGTGGTCCACAGTGAAACCGTAATGCTCGAACAACTGTTCTGCCGGGGCAGATGCACCAAAGGTATCAATACCTATCACACGACCCTCGGTACCGACATATTTCCACCAGCAACTGGTGACCCCGGCCTCTATGGAAATACGCCTTGTCACCTCCGGCGGCAATACCGTGTCGCGATAGACCTTGCGCTGGGCGTCGAAGACCTGGGTGCATGGCATGGATACCACACGGACCTTGTGACCCTCGGCCTTGAGTCGCTCGGCGGCCTCGACGGCAAGTCCCACCTCGGAACCCGTGGCGATCAGAATCAAGTCGGGTGTGCCACGGCAGTCACGCAGGACATAGCCGCCCTTTTCGATGGAACTCATCTGCCGGGTTCCCCGCTCCATGAAAGGCGTGGTCTGGCGTGTAAAGACCAGGCAGGAGGGTCGGTCACGACTTTCCAGCGCCGCTTTCCAGGCGATGGCGGACTCGGTCACGTCGCACGGCCGCCACACCATCATATTGGGTATCACACGCAGGCTGGCCAGGTGCTCTACCGGCTGATGGGTGGGCCCGTCTTCGCCCAGACCGATCGAATCATGGGTGAAGACAAATATCCCGGGCATCTCCATCAGGGCCGACATGCGCAGGGCATTCCTGGCGTAATCGGAGAAGGTAAGGAAGGTCGCACCATAAGGCTTCAGACCACCGTGCAGGGCCAGGCCGTTCATGACGGCTGCCATGCCGAACTCGCGTACGCCGTAATTGATGTAATTGCCGTTGGCATCCACATCGGTCACGACCTTTGAACCGGAATGCCAGGTATTGTTTGAGCCGGTCAGGTCGGCCGATCCGCCGATCAACTCGGGCAGCAAGGGAGCAAAATGCTCCAGCGCCACCTGGGAGGCCTTGCGGGTGGCCATGCTCTTACCCTCGGCGGCAATCTTGTCCACCACTTGCTGCGCCTTGTCCATCCAGTCGGCGGGCAAATCGCCCGCCATGCGCCGCTCAAATTCAGCCGCCAACTCCGGATATTCTTTCCGGTAACGTCCAAACATTTCGTTCCATTCGGCTTCCATCGCTGCACCGCGCTCACGGGCGTCCCAGGCCTTGGCAACCGTGGGAGGAATCCGGAAGGGCGCATGGCGCCACTTGATGTTCTTGCGGGTGGCCTTGATTTCCTCCGCACCCAGGGGCGCGCCATGCGTGTCGGCGGTACCGGCCATATTGGGCGAGCCAAAGCCGATGGTGGTGTCACAAATGATCAGGCTGGGCTTCTCGCGCGGACGTGAAACATCTATCGCACGGTGGATGGCAGCAGGTCTGTGGCCATCCACATCGGGAAGTACGTGCCACTTGTAGGAGCGAAAGCGATCGGCCGTATCGTCCTTGAACCAACCCTTGATGTCCCCGTCGATCGATATGTGATTGCTGTCGTAAATCACTATCAGCTTGGTCAAACCCAGGTTACCGGCCAAGGATCCGGCTTCGTGGGAAATACCCTCCATCATGCATCCATCACCCACGAACACATAGGTGAAGTGATCAACAATCGGGAAGCCGGGTCGATTGAAGTAAGCAGCGAGGATTTTCTCCGCCAGCGCCATACCCACGGCGTTGGTGATGCCCTGCCCCAGGGGCCCGGTGGTGGTTTCAACGCCGATGTCCAGGTCAACCTCCGGATGTCCCGGCGTCTGGGATCCAAACTGGCGAAATTTCTTCAGTTGCTTCAGCGGCAGATCGTAGCCACTCAGGTGCAGCAGGGAATACAGCAACATGGAAGCGTGGCCATTTGACAATACAAACCGGTCCCGGTTTGCCCAGCGCGGATTGGCCGGGTTATGCCTCAGGAAGTCATTCCAAAGCACCTCGGCAATATCCGCCATCCCCATGGGCGCACCGGGGTGTCCTGAATTAGCCGCCTGAACGGCATCCATGCTCAATGCGCGTATAGCATTGGCGAGGTCTTTCTTCTTGGGCATAAGACATCATCCGACTGTGCGAGGGAACTTGGCAGGGAAGGCGCGTATTTTCGCTTATGCAGCGATGTCGGGCAAGGCGCTGGGGGCACAAAAAAGGCGACGACCCGAATTATGCCGCTATATACATCAAACCGGCATTGCTCTTGAGTGCCAACCGGCGGCCTGTCTGCAGATCGCGGCAGGATTGGCGCTAATCCGGGCATCACCCTGGGCCGAGAGTCAAAAGACCGGGTATTGGAGATTTGACCCCTGCGAGGGTGTCAGAAATCTGCTCATGCCGGTAGAATAGGTCGTTTTTCCCTAACCCTAGGATGTTTTACCCATGGCGGAAAACTACCTGTTCACCTCCGAGTCCGTCTCCGAGGGACATCCCGACAAGCTTGCAGACCAGATATCTGATGCCGTCCTGGACGCTATCCTGGAACAGGACCCGCAGGCCAGGGTTGCCTGCGAAACCCTGGTAAAAACCGGCATGGCGCTGGTAGCCGGCGAAGTGACCACCTCCGCCTGGGTGGATATCGAGGGCCTGGCTCGCCAAACCATCCTGGACGTGGGTTACAACAGTTCGGACGTGGGTTATGACGGCTCAACCTGCGCGGTGCTCAATGCCATTGGCAAGCAGTCTTCGGATATCGCGCAAGGTGTGGATCGCCAGGACCCCGAGGAACAGGGTGCGGGTGACCAGGGCCTGATGTTTGGTTATGCATCAAATGAAACCGATGTGCTGATGCCTGCGCCTATTGCCTATGCACACCGACTGGTGGAAAGACAGGCCTACATTCGCAAGGCAGGTGTCCTGACCTGGCTGCGTCCGGACGCCAAGAGCCAGGTCACCTTCCGCTACGAGGGCAACAAGCCCGTGGGCGTGGAAGCCGTGGTGCTTTCGACCCAGCATCACCCCGACATCCGCCAGGAAGACCTGCAGGAAGCGGTAATGGAGGAGATCATCAAGCCGGTGTTGCCGGCGGAGTGGTTAACCGCCAACACCCGCTACCACATCAACCCAACCGGCAGGTTCGTTATCGGCGGCCCGGTCGGTGACTGCGGCCTGACCGGGCGCAAGATTATCGTCGATACTTACGGTGGCATGGCTCGTCATGGGGGCGGCGCGTTTTCGGGCAAGGATCCATCCAAGGTTGACCGCTCGGCGGCGTACGCCTGTCGCTATGTGGCCAAGAATATCGTCGCGGCAGGACTGGCGGATCGCTGCGAAATCCAGGTTTCTTACGCAATTGGCGTGGCCGAGCCTACTTCCATCAGCATGGAGACTTTCGGCACCGGCAAGCTGCCCGAAAGTCGCCTGGTGGAACTGGTGCGTGCGCATTTCGACCTGCGCCCCTATGGCATCGTGAAAATGCTGGACCTGATACGCCCGATCTATCGCAAGACCGCCGCCTACGGGCATTTCGGCCGGGAAGATACCGACTTCACCTGGGAAAGGGTGGACAAGGCTGAGTTGCTGCGTGCCGAATCGGGACTGTAGACCCTTATCAATCAATACATGAATTTTTGGAGTACATAGAACATGGCAACTGAGAAAGCGGCGGTAAAGCCGGTTACCGATTACATAGTGGCGGACATATCCATGGCGGCTTTCGGGCGTAAGGAAATAGCCATTGCCGAGACCGAGATGCCGGGCCTGATGGCCCTGCGTGCAGAGTACGGACAGGACAAGCCCCTGAAAGGTGCACGCATAGCCGGTTCCCTGCACATGACCATCCAGACGGCCGTGCTGATCGAAACCCTGGCAGCCCTGGGCGCCGAAGTGCGTTGGGCCTCATGCAATATCTACTCCACACAGGATCACGCGGCGGCGGCCATCGCTGACTCGGGGATCCCGGTATTTGCCTTCAAGGGCGAGACCCTGGATGAGTACTGGGAATACACCCACCGGATCATGGAATGGCACGGTGGCGGCTGCCCCAATATGATCCTCGACGATGGTGGCGATGCCACCATGCTCGTGATCCTGGGCTCCAAGGCCGAGAAGGACTCCACGCTGCTGGACAACCCCGGTAGCCATGAAGAGAAGGCCCTGTTCTCGGCCATCCGCAAGCGCCTGCAGAGTGACCCCGGCTTTTATTCGCGGATACGTGCGGAGATTCGCGGTGTTACCGAGGAAACCACAACCGGCGTACACCGGCTCTACGAGATGATGAAGAAGGGTGAACTTCCCTTCCCCGCCATCAATGTGAATGACTCGGTCACCAAGTCCAAGTTTGACAACCTCTACGGTTGCCGCGAATCACTGGTGGACGGTATCAAGCGCGCAACCGACGTGATGGTCGCAGGCAAAATCGCCATCGTGGCCGGCTTTGGCGACGTCGGAAAAGGCAGCGCCCAATCCCTGCGCGGCCTGGGCGCCACCGTGTGGATAACCGAGATCGACCCCATTTGCGCGCTGCAGGCGGCGATGGAAGGCTACCGCGTGGTTACCATGGATGAGGCGGTGGACAAGGCCGACATATTCGTCACCGCCACCGGTAACTACCATGTCATCACTCACGATCATATGCAGCGTATGAAACACCAGGCCATCGTGTGCAACATCGGACACTTTGACAATGAAATCGACGTGGCCGGCGTGGAAAAATACGAGTGGGAGAACATCAAGAACCAGGTGGATCACATTATTTTCCCGGATGGCAAGCGCATCATCCTGCTGGCGCAGGGTCGCCTGGTGAATCTCGGCTGCGGCACAGGCCACCCCAGCTTTGTAATGTCCAACTCTTTCACCAACCAGGTGCTGGCCCAGATCGAGCTGTGGAAGCACCCGGAAAAGTATGCGAACGAGGTCTACGTACTGCCCAAGCATCTGGATGAAAAAGTCGCCAGGCTGCACCTGGATCGTATCGGCGTACACCTGACCACGCTGCGGCCGGAACAGGCTGAATATATCGGGGTGCCGGTGGAAGGACCGTACAAACCGGACCAATACCGTTACTAGAACCCGTTCCAGACCCTGATCAAAGCGGCCCCCGGGCCGCTTTTTTTTGCTCTGGTAACCCACCCCTCCCACCGTCGACGGGGGCCGGATTCTCACTCCCGTCGTACATACCGCGAGCGGGTGGGGAAAAATGCGCAGGGGCCATGCGCATTTGTAGCTATTGGAAGCCATGCCGGTCTTGGTTAGCCTGTGCAAATGACTGACCAACGACAAAGTGACCTTACTACTCCCACCGATCTGCTAAGCCACGGCGCCGGCACAGGCCCGGTACGTCAGCGACGGCCGGTTTACGTGGATTTGTTGCCGCCGTGCAATAGCGCCTGCCCCGCAGGTGAAAATATCCAGGCCTGGCTGAACCAGGCTCAAGCGGGACAATTCGAGGCAGCCTGGCAAACACTGATGCAGGACAATCCCATGCCGGCGATCCACGGCAGGGTCTGTTATCACCCCTGCGAGGACGGCTGTAACCGCAATCACATAGACGCCACGGTTAGTATTCATGCGGTTGAACGCTACCTGGGTGACATGGCGAGGCAGCATGGTTGGCTGCCACGATTCAGCGCCCGCGCATCGGGGAAACGGGTACTGGTAATCGGCGCAGGCCCCAGCGGTCTGTCTGCGGCCTACCACCTTGTCCGTCACGGACACCAGGTCGAAATACACGAGGCCGGCCCGGTCCCGGGCGGGATGATGCATTTTGGCATTCCCGCCTACCGTCTGCCTCGAAATGTACTGAAAGAGGAAATTCAACGCATCGAAGCCGTCGGTGTGAAGATCGTCCTTGATCACAAGGTAGAGGACGTCCTGGCGGAAAAGCAGGCCGGCGGGTTCGATGCGGTTTTCGTCGCGGTAGGCGCCCATATCGGCAAGAAGATCGACATCCCGGCGAGGGATGCGCGGCAGATCCTGGACGCCGTTTCCTTCCTCAAGGATGTGGAAAGCGGGCGCGCAGTCAAACTGGGTCGCCGGGTGGCAATTTATGGTGGGGGCAACACCGCCATGGATGCGGCGCGCACAGCCAAGCGACTGGGTGTGGACGAAGCCCTGATCATTTACCGACGTGATAGAGAAAACATGCCGGCGCACGACTTCGAGGCCGACCAGGCACTCGAGGAAGGCGTGAAAATAAACTGGTTACGCACCATCAAGGAAATAGACCAGAGCAAATTCACGGTAGAGGTAATGGAAGTTCGAGACGGCCGACCGGTGGGCACCGGAAGGTTCGAAACCCTGGAAGCTGACTCGCTCATCCTGGCGCTGGGTCAGGATACCGACACCGGTTTCCTGCGCAAGGTGCCGGAAATTGAATTCATGCCGGACGGCACGGTGCAGGTTGGCGACAACATGATGACAGGTTGTGATGGCATTTTCGCCGGCGGAGACATGGTTCCAAGCGAGCGTACCGTCACTATCGCCGTGGGCCACGGTAAAAAGGCTGCGAAGTTCATAGACGGTTACCTGCGCGGCCGCACCGTGTCCGTACCGCCGAAAAACCCGCCGGTCGGATTTGAAGGTCTGCACGTCTGGTACAAGACCAACGCGCCAAAAAGTGTGCAGCCGCAAATGACGGGGGGAGAGGCCAGCCAGGGGTTTGAGGAAATTGTGGCCGGTCTGGATGAGTCTGAAGCGGTATACGAGGCCGCGCGTTGTCTTTCCTGCGGCAACTGTTTCGAGTGCGACGGCTGCTATGCGTCCTGTCCCGAGGATGCCGTGATCAAGCTGGGGCCGGGGCGACGCTACCGCTATGACTACAAGTTGTGTACCGGCTGTGCGGTCTGCTTTGAGCAATGCCCCTGTCATGCCATCGAAATGGTGCCGGAAACCGGTGTCGGCGGCAGCGATGGAGGAACCAGCTAATGGCCCCCGAACAGACCGTCACCACCATTGATGGCAATGAAGCCGCGGCCTACGTCGCCTACCGGGTCAACGAGGTATGCGCCATATACCCCATCACGCCCTCCTCCACCATGGCCGAACTGGCCGATGAGTGGGTCGTGAAGGGTGTGGAGAATCTTTGGGGCAAACAGCCCGATGTGGTCGAAATGCAGTCCGAGGGCGGTGCCGCAGGCGCCGTGCACGGAGCCCTGCAGGCCGGCGCACTCACCACCACCTTTACAGCCTCCCAGGGGCTGATGCTGATGCTGCCTAACATGTACAAGATCGCTGGTGAACTGACCAGCACCGTGTTTCATGTGGCCGCCCGCTCTCTGGCCGCCCAGGCGCTATCCATTTTTGGTGATCACAGCGACGTGATGGCCGCCCGCACCACCGGGTTCGCCTTGTTGTCCTCGACATCGGTGCAAGAGGCCCATGACATGGCGCTGATCGCCCAGGCCGCCTGCCTCAGGGCCAGGGTCCCGTTCCTGCATTTTTTCGACGGCTTCCGGACCTCGCATGAGGTCAACAAGATTGTCCTGCTCTCCGATGAACAAATCCGTAGCATGATCGACGATGAACTGGTTTACGCTCACCGCAAACGCGCGCTGAACCCGGACAATCCTTTCATTCGTGGCACCGCCCAGAATCCTGACGTGTATTTTCAGGCCAGGGAAACCGTGAACCCCTACTACGAGGCGGCACCCGGAATCGTTCAGGACGCGATGGATCAACTGGGTCGGCTCACTGGAAGGCATTACAGGCTGTTCGACTATTACGGCGCCAGCGACGCTGACCGGGTCCTGGTTATCATGGGATCCGGGTCGCACACGGTGCGCGAAACCGTGGACGTGCTGATGACCCGCGGGGAGAAGGTGGGTGTACTGACGGTTCGCCTGTACCGGCCCTTCTCCATAAAAGACTTCGTACAGGCGTTGCCCGGGACAGTCAGCCGTATTGCAGTATTGGACCGGACCAAGGAAGTAGGCGCCACCGGCGAGCCTCTGTATCAGGACGTAGTCACCGGTCTGGTCGAAGCGGTGAACAGCGGTCTGTTTCCTCGTTTGCCAAGGATCACAGGCGGTCGCTACGGGCTTTCTTCCAAAGAATTCACCCCCGGCATGGTGGCCGGTATTTTCGGCGAACTGGTCAAGGAACAACCGAAAAACCATTTCACCATAGGCATTAACGACGACGTTTCGGGTACCAGCCTGGTCTTTGAACCGGATTTCCCGCTACCGGACCAGGGTATGACCCAGGCCCTGTTTTATGGGCTGGGTGCAGATGGCACGGTCGGCGCCAACAAGAACAGCATCAAGATTATTGGTGAGGAGACCAACCTGCATGCCCAGGGCTATTTCGTCTATGACTCCAAAAAATCAGGTGCCCAGACTGTTTCACACTTGCGCTTTGGACCAGAGCCCATCAACAAGCCCTACCTGATTCGCGAAGCTGATTTCGTCGCCTGCCACCAGTACGCCTTCGTGCAAAAAATTGACATGCTGGCCCATGCCAAGCCCGGCGCGACATTCTTGCTCAACAGCCACCTTGGCCCGGACCAGGTCTGGAATGATATGCCCAGGCCGGTGCAGCGGGCGCTCCTGAAAAAGAAACTCAGGTTCTTTGTCATTGACGCTACGAAGGTGGCCCAGTCTGCCGGTATGGGCACACGCATCAATACGATTATGCAGACCTGCTTCTTCGCCTTGTCCGGTGTGCTGCCCCGGGACGAGGCGATCGAAAAAATCAAACAGGCGATCGAAAAAACCTATGCTCGCAAGGGCGACGAAGCCATACACAAGAATTTCCGGGCGGTGGATGCAACCCTGGATTACCTGCATGAAGTCCTGATCCCGGAAACCGAAAACAACGACAGGGAATTCCCGCTGGCGGTGTCGGAGTCCGCCCCGGAATTCGTACGCAAGGTAACTGGCGCCATGATCGCGGGCAAGGGCGACGACCTGCCCGTCAGCGCCCTGCCGGTGGATGGTACATACCCTGTTGGCACAACGCGCTGGGAGAAACGCAACATCGCCGACCAGGTTCCACTGTGGGACCCGGACCTGTGCATACAATGCGGAAACTGCAGTTTCGTCTGCCCCCACAGCGTGATTCGTGCCAAGTTCTTCCACAAGGACTACCTGGGACAAGCCCCGACAGGTTTCCCTTCGTCCCATATTATCGCCCGGGGCTTTCCCGAGACGCGGTACTCCCTGCAGGTTTACACCGAAGATTGCACGGGCTGTCGGCTGTGCGTCGAGGCCTGCCCCGTGGTGGATCCCGAAGTACGCGGCCGCAAGGCCATCAATATGACGCGCAAGCTGCCGTTGCTGGAGCAAAGCAGGGAACACCTCAAATTCTACGAGAACCTGCCTGTCAATGATCGCAGCAAGGTTGAATATTCCCGGGTCCAGGGCGCCCAGTTCCTCGAGCCGCTGTTCGAGTTCAGCGGAGCTTGCGCAGGGTGCGGCGAGACGCCCTACGTGCGTCTGTTGTCACAGTTGTTTGGTGACCGTCTGATTGTCGCGAACGCCACCGGTTGCTCGTCCATTTACGGCGGTAATTTGCCAACCACGCCGTGGACAACCAACGCCGAGGGCAAGGGTCCCGCCTGGTCCAACTCCCTGTTCGAGGACAACGCGGAGTTCGGCTTGGGGATGCGGGTCACGGTCGACAATCACACCGCCCTGGCACGCAGCCTGTTGTTGAAGTTACGGGACCAGCTTGGTCCTGAACTCGTGGACGAGTTACGCGCAGGCGCCCCAGGTATTCGAGTCCGAGATTCGCCTGCAACGGGAACGGATTGCCACGCTCAAAAGCCGTTTGAACAAATTGGATACGCCGGACAGCAAGAGCCTGTTGTCGGTGGCGGACAACCTGGTGCGACGCAGTGTCTGGCTGGTTGGCGGAGACGGCTGGGCCTACGACATCGGGTCGGGCGGCCTGGACCATGTCATGGCGCTTGGACGCAATGTGAATATCCTGGTAATGGACACCGAGGTCTACTCCAACACGGGCGGCCAGATGTCCAAGGCAACCCCCACGGCAGCCACCGCAAAATTTGCCGCGGCCGGCAAGAGAGTGGGTAAAAAAGACCTGGCCCTGCAAGCCATTTCCTACGGCAATGTGTATGTCGCCCAGATCGCCATGGGCGCGAACCCCCAGCAAACACTGCTGGCCCTGAGAGAGGCGGAAGCCTATGACGGCCCCTCCCTGGTTCTGGCTTACAGCCATTGCATAGCTCACGGCATCAATATGCACCAGGGCTTGACCCAGCAAAAGCTGGCAGTCGCCAGCGGCTACTGGCCGCTGGTTCGCTACAACCCCGTGTTGCGGACCGAGGGCAAGAATCCCTTTGTTCTGGATTCGACTCGCCCGACCATCAAACTGAAAGACTACGCCTACAACGAATTGCGCTACCGAATTCTTTTGCGCAGCAATCCGGGGGAAGCTGGAAAGCTGATGCAACTTGCCCAGGAAATGGTGGATCTGCGCTGGAGAACCTACGAAGGAATGGCCAGCCAGACAGCCAGGGATTTCCAACCGGTGGCCTGAGTCCGGCGGTTGGCCGGAGTGTTGTAATGAACATCAAACCCGGAGTGGAATGAACATGAATCTGACAAGCACTTACCTGGGATTGGAGCTGCGCTCACCTATTGTGGTGTCCGCCTGCCCGCTTTCCGAGGATGTTGCGAATATCGTCAAGATGGAGGATCACGGTGCGGGGGCTGTTGTGCTGTTTTCCCTGTTCGAGGAACAAATTCGGCGGGAGAACGCACTCTACCAGGAAGTCATACAAAACACTGAAGGCGCCTTCGCCGAAGCTGCCGACTATTTCCCCGGGGCGGAAGACTATCAATCCGGGACCGCCGAGTACCTGGATCTCATCCGTCGGGCCAAGGAACGCGTGGAGATGCCTGTTATCGCCAGCCTGAACGGCACCTCAGCCGAGGGCTGGATTGAATACGCCAGGCAACTTGAACAGGCGGGCGCTGACGGTATAGAGCTGAACGTTTTCTATATCCCGGCAGATATATCCCTGACCGGCGTGGAGGTAGAACAGCGCTACCTGGATATCGTGAAACTGGTGAAGTCCACCGTGAGCATTCCTGTGGCGATAAAGCTGAACCCCTATTTCAGTGCAATGGGTAATACGGCCCATAAGCTGGCCGAAGCGGGGGCCGACGGCCTGGTTTTTTTCAATCGTTTTTACCAACCGGATTTTGACATCGAGAATCTCCGGGTCATCAGCGACCTGCGCTACAGTCGGCACGACGAAATACGCCTTCCGCTACTGTGGATCGCCGCCCTGCACGGCCGGGTGAATGCCTCCTTCGCGGCAACCAGTGGCGTTCAGGGAGCGACTGAAGTTGTGAAATACCTGTTGGCTGGCGCCGACGTGGTGATGACGGCCTCATCACTCTATCGCCATGGAATAGAACACCTGGAAACCCTGGGTCGGGACCTTGAGTCCTGGATGCAGCGGCTCCAGTTCGATTCGGTTGCCGGCTTCCGGGGAGTACTCAGTCAGCAGAACATTCGCGACACCACGGCCTACGAACGCGCAAACTATATTCGCATCATGGAGCGAGCCCGCCTGGCCTGAGACGACACCGGGGACCGGATCATGATTCGTCTTTCCGGGGGGAAAAGCGAGCCCGTTGCCCAAAGCACAAGGGGCACTACAAGGCAATCACACCAACAGGGTACAAGCCCGATTAATGAGCTTCTGTTATGATTTCCATCACCAACCCAAACCATGACAGGGACCCGTGCGTACACTGACCGCCTCCACACAGGACGAACCTCTACGCCTGTTGCAGATCACGGATTGTCACTTGTTTGCCGATCCGGACGGCGACATGTATGGGGGTTGTACCCGAGCCAGCCTGGTAAAGGTCCTGGAGGCCGCCCGCCCCCATCTGGAGACCTGCCACGCAGTGTTGGCCACCGGTGACCTCTCCCAGGACGAATCGGAAAGTTCCTACCGGGACTTCGTCAATCTGATGAGTCCGTTCGAGCGCCCGGTTTTGAGTATCCCGGGCAACCACGACAGATCTGAACTCATGCGTGCTCACCTGGACCAGGGACTGTTCCAGTTCTGTGGAGCCGCCAGGGGCGGTAACTGGCTGATCATCATGCTCTCGAGCCAGGATCGGGGACGCACGGCAGGCGTACTTTGCGAGCCGGAGAGAGACCGCTGGCAGGAGTTGGCGAGGCGGCACCCCGACTGCCATGTGCTGGTTTGCCTCCACCACCAACCGGTAGATATCGGTTCGGCCTGGCTGGATGGTATTGGGCTGACGGGTGCCGATACCTTCATGCAACAGGTTCACGCCTGCGGCAACGTGCGCGGCGTGGTATGGGGTCACATACACCAGGAATTCGAGACCCGTATCGCCGGGGTAACCCTGCTGTCGGCGCCATCAACCTGCCATCAATTTGTCTCCGGGCAGGATGATTTCGGTATGCATCTTGGTCGTTCCGGATACCGAACCCTGGCACTGCACCCGGATGGCAGTATTGAGACTCGGGTACACTGGGTCAGCACCTGACCCGGAGGGGACAGACAGTGGAGTCGGCAAGTAAACGAGAACTGGTCACCTGCTACGGCAGACTGCAAAAAAGCGGTCTTAATGACTCCCACAGTGGCAACGCCTCGGTACGCTGTGAGCGGGGAATGTGGATTACGCCCACTGGAGCCTGCGCCGATTCCCTGGACTTGAACGACCTGGTGCTTTGTCCCGCAGGTATCCCGCCTACACCCGGGTCATCCCTTGACGCACCCCTGCATGCGGCCATCTATCTGAAACTGCCGGCGGCCCAGGCGGTTCTGCATTTCCATCCCGCCCACGCCATTGCGCTGACCCTGGATGGACAGGATTTCCTTCCCGAAGATTTCGAGGGGTCCTACTTTCTGAATCGCATACCGGTACTGGACGTACCCTATGAGCGCTACATCCTGGATTCCCCGGAAGCGGTATCCGATGCCTTGCTTGAAAACCGGGTCACCATCGTCCGCGGCCATGGAGCCTACGTGTGTGGCACCTCCCTGGACCAGGCCTACAAGTGGGCGAGTGCGCTGGAGTCCTCCGCACGTATAACCTGGCTGGCCCGGGTGGCGGGTATTACCTGTAGATGAGACCTGTTTGCGGGAACCGGGCCGGCGCCTGCCTCAGGCCGTCAAATCTCCACCAGTTCGAAGTCCGCCTTTTCCGCACCACAGTCCGGACAGCACCAGGTCACGGGCAGATCCTCCCAACGGGTCATGGGGGGTATATGGGACTGGGCGTCTCCCTGTTCTTCCTCGTAGATCCCGCCGCATACTACGCACATGTAGGCTTTCATCGGATTTTCCCGGGTTCGGCATCCTGTCGTGGAAAGTGCCTACAAGTTTAGCAGAGAAGTGAGTGACACTGCTGTTAGAATGGCTCTTTTTAATCTGGCGGAAGGAAGTGCAGTGAGCCTTTTCGATGACGCAAAACGTTATATTCCTGGCGGCGTAAACTCCCCGGTTCGGGCCTTCGGCTCGGTCGGTGGTGAACCGGTATTTATCGCCCGCGCAGAGGGCGCCTACCTGTTCGATACCGATGGTCGTCGTTATATCGACTACGTTGGCTCCTGGGGGCCAATGATTCTCGGTCACGCCGAAAAGAACGTGATCAAGGCCGTGCAGGATGCGGCCGAGGCCAGCCTGAGCTTTGGCGCTCCGTGCCAGCGCGAGACCGAGCTTGCGGCCAGGGTGTGCGAACTGGTGCCCAGTATCGAGAAAATACGCATGGTGAATTCCGGTACCGAAGCCACCATGAGCGCCATCCGCCTGGCCAGGGGCTACACGGGCCGTGACAAGATCCTGAAGTTCGAGGGCTGCTATCACGGACATTCCGACGCGCTACTGGTGAAAGCCGGCTCGGGCGCCCTGACCCTGGGTGTGCCTACTTCGGCCGGGGTGCCGGCCTCGGTGGCCGAGCACACCATCACCTGTACCTACAACGACCTGGACCAGGTCCGATCCGTATTTGCAGAAATTGGCGCTCAGCTGGCCTGCATCATCGTCGAGCCCGTTGCGGGCAATATGAACATGGTCACCCCGCTACCGGGTTTCCTGGCAGGCCTGCGGGAACTGTGTGACGAATACGGCACCCTGCTGATTTTTGACGAAGTCATGACCGGCTTCAGGGTCGCCCTCGGCGGCGCCCAGGCCCTGTACGGAGTCAAGCCGGATCTCACCACGCTGGGCAAGGTGATTGGCGGCGGCCTGCCGGTAGGCGCCTTTGGTGGTCGTGCAGAGGTGATGGATCATATCGCCCCAACCGGCCCTGTCTACCAGGCCGGTACCCTGTCAGGCAATCCGGTGGCGATGGCCGCCGGACTGGCCACCCTGAAAGGCATAAGCCGTGAAGGCTTCTACGAAGAACTGGGCGCCAGGACCGCTACCCTGGCCCAGGGTCTGGCAGAAGTCGGCCGCAAATCGGGTATTCCGGTCTTCGCCCGCTCGGTCGGGGGTATGTTCGGGATGTTCTTCACTGACGCAACATCGGTGGATTCCTTCGACCAGGTCATGCAATGCGACGTGGATCGTTTCCGCAGGTTTTTCCACGGTATGCTGGCCGCCGGTGTCTACCTGGCCCCATCGGCATTCGAAGCGGGCTTTGTTTCTATCCGGCACAGCGATGACGACATTCAGGCCACCCTGGAGGCGGCCGCCCTGGCAATGGCGGATCTCTAGCCGGAAAGACGCTCCGCAAGGGCCCGGGCGAAGGTGTTCCGCAAGGCCTCGCCAAAGCAGACCAGGAGAATCTGCGAGGGTGCTTCGGCAAGTGACGAAGCACGCAGCACTTCGTCGACGGCTATGCCTGCGGCCTGTTCCACAGGGTATCCATAGACACCGCAACTAATGGCCGGGAAAGCCACGCTGTCACACCCATGACTGGATGCCAGTAGCATGGCGTTGCGGTAACAGGCTCGTAACAATTCAGCCTCGCCCCGGCGGCCTCCGTTCCACACGGGTCCCACAACATGAATCACGTACTTCGCCGGAAGATTGTAGCCGCGTGTAATCCTCGCCTCGCCCGTGGGGCAAGTACCGATTTCCCTGCATGCCTCCAGCAGCCGGGGCCCAGCCGCCCTGTGGATGGCGCCATCCACTCCGCCACCGCCAGCAAGACTGCTGTTGGCGGCGTTGACAATCGCCGCCACTTCAAGGGTAGTGATATCAGCCTGGACTACCTCAATTCCCACCCGTGCGCTCCGTCACAGTGTCCTAGCGTGAGCGGATCCCCGCAACCTTGCGCCGGGCCAGGTCACTCAGCCCCTGAACCAGGACGCGGGCGGTAGGCAGCCCGTTGAAGTTGGTGGCAGTCGAATAGGTGTAGGCGCCCATAAACAGACCGGCAACCAGGTCACCCACTTTCAGGGTGGGTAATTGCAGGTCTTCGGTCAGGACATCGAAGCTGTCACACGTCGGGCCGGCCAGGACGCTGGATCGTAATTCGCCCTCGCCAGACAAGGGCACCAGTGGATAGCGTGCATTCTCGGTAACGATGCCGTTGTAGGAACCGAAGATACCGTCGTCCAGGTAATACCAGGGCTTGCCGCCGCGCTCGGCACAGCCGATAACGCTGGCAAGCGCAGTCGCTGCAGGCGCCACCAGGAAACGCCCGGGTTCTGCGATCACACGTATGTCCGTCGGCAGGCCCGCCAAGGCCTCCCGGATGGGTTTGCAGAAATCGTCGATATCCGGACCCTGCCCGTCGTAATCCGCAGGGAAACCCCCACCTATATCCAGGGTGCGTAATGAACCTTTACCCCACTCCCGGTAGGTTTCCAGCAGTTGGATACATTGATTAACGGCGTGGGCGTGCATCTCCGGGCCAGGCACCTGGGATCCGGCATGAAAACTCAAGCCGGTGACCTTCAGTTTCAGGCTGGCCGCCAGTTCCAGCAGGCTGCCCACATCGGCAGGCGTACAACCAAATTTCTTGGACAGGTCGCAACGCGCGCCCGGGTTGGGAAAGGACACGCGCAACAGGATATTCAGCTTGTTTTTGTACTGGGCAAGCTTGCGAATCTCCACCGGATTGTCAGCGACAAACGTGGTGCACCCAAAAGCCAGTGCGGCACGAATCTCGCGGTCGCTCTTTATCGGATGGGTATGCAGACAACGTCCGGCCTCCACCCTGGCGTCACGCATGAGTTGCACCTCGCCGCTGGAAGCCAGGTCAAAATTACACCCCAGCTCAGCCAGCGTCGTTATCACCGCCGGATGAGGAAACGCCTTCACTGCATAGAATAACTGCACCCCGGGTAGCGCATTGGTGAGACGCAGGTATTGCATACGCACCTGCCCCACGTTCAATACCAACAAGGGTGTGCCATGACGCTTGGCCAGCCTGGTCCAGACTCCGGCCTGCAGTGCGTTGACCCCAGGTGCGGTATTCACAGCTTCAGAAATCTCTTCCATCGTTCTAACTATAACCTCCAAAATAAAAGCGGGTGGCTCACAGGCCTCCCTTTGCTACTGCGTTGCGTAAGCGGGAAAGAACTCGTCTCCCGGCATAGGGTACTAATGGTATCTATTTCAAGTTGGCGAGCAGTCTGCTCGTCCATCCTATCACTGACGGGCCGCACGAGCGGGCAGCGGTGAACACAGCGGACTTTTCCGGCGCCGGGAATCCGGTGGTCTGGGCCAGGCTGGAGTTCGGATATGAAATAAAATCAAGAAAACCAGGGCCTGCATGCGCTTGCATCACACCCCTGCCAGCACAAATAGTCATACCAGCCTCTCCAGAGAACAGCAGTCATGTAACAACCCGAACCGCTCTTCGGCGGTTGGGGAGCCTCACAGGGCCCCGCGCTTGTCTGATTGGGCGGCATAATATCCAAAACACCCGTGTGCACAACATTTTTTTTAACCCGTCTTCGAACGGGGCGGGCCAACACCCGGACGCCAAGGCTCCCCGTCCGAGGTCCGTGTGCCCTCACCGTACCCGACACAGGGAAAAACATTGCTATTTCGGGCGATATTGGCAGGTTCGCGGATATTGCCAGGCGGCGACCGGCGCTTCTTCAGGCGTCGCTGCGCAGCTGGCTGACATCCCTGGCCAATTGCTGGAGGCGTGCAACAGGATCGTCAAGCTCCAGATATAACTGCTTTTGCGCAATTGACAGGGGTAGCAGCTCGGCCAATCGGTAGCCAAGCCAGGCGGCGTCCTGTGGCCGCCTGGGAAGATCACCGTAGAGCTGCTCGAATTCATCCAGCAAGCCCATGACCACGGTAGACAAATATTCAAGCGCTTCCGGGACGACGATGACCGGCTCCGGCTCCAGCCAGCTTACGCAAGCCAGGTCCAGGCCATCGGTTTTCTTGCTCATGGATTCTATCCGGAAACATTGCTCGCCCAGCGTGCGGATACTCAGGAGGCCGTCACTACCCATATCCCAGTCGACAATACGAGCGGCAGTGCCCATTCCATAAATGCGACTGGATCCTTCCGGCGAATCCTCCTGTACAGCCACCACCCCGAAGCACGAGTCATTACGCATACAGTGGCTAACCATGTCCACGTATCGAGGTTCAAATATCCTCAAGGGCAGCGGCCCACCGGGGTAAAGCACCACGCGAAGAGGAAAAATTGGAAAGTCGCTACTCTGCATGACCCATTCCGGCTCCTGCACGCTTGCGTCGACCAGACAGCCCGGTCTTTCTACCACTACGGCTCGTCGCGGCCGGTCGCCAACTCCTGCAACCGACTCATGAGCTTGCCATGCAAGCCACCGAAGCCACCGTTGCTCATAATCAGCACATGATCCCCGGGTCGCGCCTCGGCCACAAGGTGTGCGACCAGCTCATCCACTGCCTGGGCTACCTCGACGCGCTCGCCCAGGGGCGCCAGCGACGGTCTGCAGACTCCAGCCCAGCCCGGGGGTCTGCATTGCCCAAATCCGGTCTGCCAATCTGAGTGACTCGGCCAACTCATCCTTGTGGATGCCCAGTTTCATGGTGTTGGAACGAGGCTCAAGCACCGCCAGTATGCGCTGCTCACCTACCCTGGCGCGCAAGGCCGCAAGCGACTCAGCGATGGCCGTCGGGTGGTGGGCAAAATCATCGTAAACAGTGATCCCGCCGGGCTGACCCAGGAGCTCAAGCCTGCGCTTCACGCCCTGGAATTCCGCCAGCGCACGGGCGGCCATCGACAACTCCACACCCGCATGACGCGCCGCCACCATGGCCGCAAGCGAATTACTCATATTGTGCCGCCCGGGCATGGTTCCCAGAACCCGGGTGACTGCCTGTCCGTGCTGCAGCACCTCAAACTCACTGCAATCGGCATTCAACCCACGGGCCTGCCATTCGGCCCCGATACAATCTGCGGTCCCAAAGCGCTGAATCGGGGTCCAGCATCCGGCGCCCAGCATGTCCTCGAGCTCAGGTTCCCCGGCATTGCTGACCACCAGGCCGGTTGCCGGCACGGTGCGCATCAATTGGTGAAATTGCCACTTGATCGCGGCCAGGTCCTTGAAGATGTCCGCGTGATCAAACTCGAGATTATTGAGCACCAGGGTACGCGGGCGATAATGGACAAACTTGGAGCGCTTGTCGAAAAACGCGGTGTCATACTCGTCCGCCTCCACCACGAAAAACGGACCCTCGCCCAGGCGTGCCGTCACCCCGAAGTTACCGGGCACACCCCCGATAAGAAAACCCGGTGCAAGACCGGCATACTCCAGAATCCAGGCCAGCATGCTGGAAGTCGTGGTCTTGCCATGCGTGCCGGACACCGCCAGCACCCATCGGTCACGCAACACGTGCTCAGCCAGCCAGCGGGGCCCGCTTTCGTAGGCGAGCCCGCGATCGAGCACGGCCTCAACCGCGGGATTCCCCCGCGACAGTGCGTTGCCGATGACGACCATATCGGGTGCCGGCTTCAGTACCGCCGGATCATAGCCCTCGGTCAGCTCTATCCCCAGGCTTCGCAACTGATCTGACATGGGTGGATAGACTTGTTGGTCCGAGCCCGTCACCCGGTGACCGGCAGCCCTGGCCAGGGCTGCGACACCACCCATGAACGTTCCACAAACACCGAGAATATGAACGTGCATTCAGGTGGCGCCTCCAAATAAACGGGTGGTGACGAAAACGGAAAGAGCAAACTCCGCCAGCACCAGCAGGATGCCTCCAGGCAGGGGTATCTCCAGCGCCTCGCGCAAGATGTGTCCGGCCACTACCAAGGACAGGATCAGCAGCAACAACAAGCCGATACCGGGCAGCGCAACACCGGCCGCCGCCTCGGGCAGCGCCCGCATCCATAGATGCAAAGGCAGGCCTGCGAGAGTCAGGATTGCCCCGCTACCCCAGAGAGCACTGAGGGTCTGCGGGGCCCTGGCCATTTTCCCCCGAAGAGCCAGCAAGACCAGAAAGAAACCGGCCTCCAGCAACGCCGCCACACTTAATTCAGCCAGGGCTCCCGAGAAGGTGGGGACATGGGTCAGAAAAAGGGCCAGACCACTTGCCAGATAAAGCATTAATACGGAAAGCAGGAGGAACTGCGAGGCAGGCAAATCCTGGGGACCGCGACGCAGTACGATAATATCGATGTAAATCTTGAGCAGTTGCTGCAAAACCAATCGTCCAACTGGGAGTGCGACCATGATAACCTGTCGGGCGCTACATTACCTGATCCTGCTATGACAACAAGACCTTGGGAAATTATCAGAACACCCGGGGAACTGGACCTCGCACTCCATCGTCTGGAGGGCTCCCATTTCCTTGCGCTGGACACTGAATTCATTCGTGAACGCACCTACCAGTCACGTCTGTGCCTGGTGCAACTCGCTGATGAAAACAGTATTTTCCTGCTGGATGCCCTGGCGCTTCCCAGCCTGGATCCCCTGGCCAGGCACCTGGCCAACCCGGCGGTTACCACCGTCGTGCATTCTGCCCGCCAGGACCTGGAGATTCTGCTGCAGGTTACCGGCCAGCTACCCGCCAGGGTGTTTGATACCCAGGTTGCTGCGGTGTTGCTTGGGCACGGCGACCAGGTAGCCTACAGCGCCCTGGTCAGGGACTATTGCGAGGTAGAGCTGGATAAGACCGCCACCCGCACCGACTGGTCGAAACGTCCCCTGGATGTGCGCCAGCTGGATTATGCCGCCGACGATGTCCGTTACCTGACGCACCTCTTCCTGACCCTGGAGCAAGCCCTGGTTGCCTGTAAACGGATAGCCTGGATGGAAGAGGACTGCCGCCTGCTGTGCGAGCCAGGACTGTACGCGGTTGACCCGTGGCAGGCCCACCTGCGTATCAAGGGCGGGCGCAGCCTGGCGGGTGACTCACGCAGAGTACTGCGCTGGATCGCCGCCTGGCGTGAAGAGCAGGCCATCCAACGTGACCTTCCCCGCCAGTGGATCTTGAAAGATGCCGGCCTGTTGCAGATAGCCAACCGCCAGGCCCATAACCGTATCCAGCTAGCCCAGCTGAGCGAAGTTCCCGAGACTTTCATAAACCGCTTCGGCAGCGAAATCAACGAGGCCGTGCACAAAGCCCTGGAGGCGCCCAGGGAGGCACAGGATGAGACCAGCCCGTCCGGACCGCCCACCGCAAATGAGAAGGCCATGCTTGCCCGCCTGAGAAAACTACTCAACGAGCGCGCCGAGGCGGTGGGGATTGCCAGCGGATTCCTGGCACCAAGACGGGATCTGGAGCAACTTGTGCAAGGACAGGTACAGATAGCGGCAACCCGGGGTTGGCGCCGTGAAATTATTGGTGACCTGCTTCTGGAGGCGCTGGAAGCAAACTGACCATACGATGTCACAGGGCCAGGCGACTGCCGGATCACAAATCCAACCTGTAGCGGCGCCGCGTCTAGCGCTGCAAGGTCCCGGCTTTCTGCCTGGCCAGGAAATCCTTGGTTTCGCTAACCGCCACCCCGCTCAGGAGAATCAGCCCCACAAGATTGGGGAGCGCCATTAAACCGTTCATGACATCCGAAAACAGGAACACAAATTCCAGGCTGTAAACTGAGCCCATGAAAGCAGCTACGATGTAGATCAGTTGATAAGGCATGACTGCCTTGATACCAAACAGGTACTCGACACTGCGGCCGCCGTAGTAACACCAACCCAGCATGGTAGAAAAGGCGAACAGCACCAGACAGACGGCGACCGCCACCTGGCCGGTCATGCCGGGCATGGCCGTGGCGAAGGCCATCTGGGTCAGGGCCGCGCCATTTTGGCCGGACTCGAAAACCCCGGTGGAAACGATCGCAATACCGGTGAAGGAACACACCACGAGGGTATCAATGAAGGTCTGGGTCATGGATACCAGTGCCTGGCGTACCGGTTCCTTGGTCTGCGCTGCCGCCGCAGCAATGCCGGCACTGCCCAAACCCGATTCGTTGGAGAAGATTCCCCGTGCCACACCGAAACGCATGGCCGAGGCGATGGTCGATCCGAGGAACCCGCCAGCGGCTGCGGTCCCGGTGAAGGCATCGTGGAAAATCGTGGCGATGGCATCAGGAATCGTTGCCATATTCACCAGCAGGACAAATCCGCAGCCCAGCATGTAGATGGCAATCATAAAGGGCACCAGGAAGCCGGTGACCCGTCCAATGGACTTGATACCACCGAGCACCACGGCAGCCAGACAGATAGCAACTACCAGGCCGGTTAGCCACTCCTCGATACCAAATGCATTATTCACTGCAGCAGCCATGGAATTGGACTGCACCATATTGCCTATGCCGAAAGCCGCAATAGCAGCAAACAAGGCAAACAAGACGCCCAGCGTCCTGCCCAGGGTCTTGTTCTTGATACCCCGGGACAGGTAGTACATGGGCCCACCCGCCTGCTCACCCTTCTCGTCCGTAATTCGGTATTTCACCGACAGCAGTGCCTCGGTGTATTTGGTCGCCATACCCACCAGGCCGGTCATCCACATCCAGAACAGCGCGCCCGGACCACCCAGCGCAATCGCCGTGGCGACACCGACAATGTTGCCGGTACCGACGGTCGCGGCCAGCGCCGTCATCAAGGCCTGGAAGTGAGAAATATCCCCCTCGGCGCCTTGCTCGCGTCTGACAATCAGGGCGGTGTACAGGGCCGGCCACAGTTGAGTGAACTGTATGCCCCTGAGTCTTACGGTCAGGAACAAGCCTGTTGTCAACAACAGGGGTATAAGCAGATAGGGACCCCAGATAAAGGAAGAGGCCGCATCCAACCAGGCTGTCAATTCTTTCACAGGGGAATCCTCACGCAGAATTTTTTCTTAGAATCTTGCGGGCATACTCTGGCAAACACGTGCACAAATGCAAGCCCCGATCGGCCGCTATCCGCAAACACCACGTACCCCGCACTCCTTACTCAAGCCGGGCCGTCCTTCCCTGCATAACCAATTTGCCGGAGCGACTCGCCAATTTCTTCAAGAATGGCGGGGTCGTCAATAGTCGCAGGCATTTTCCACGGCTGTGAGTCGGCGATACTGCGCATGGTGCCACGCAGAATCTTGCCGGAACGCGTCTTGGGCAGGCGGTTAACCACCACCGCCTTTTTGAATGCCGCCACCGGGCCGATACGGTCGCGTACCAGTGCAATGACCTCGGCCACTACCTGATCCGGATCTTTCTTCACGCCTGACTTGAGGACCAGCAGTCCCAGCGGCACCTGGCCCTTCATATCATCCGCAACACCCATCACCGCACATTCGGCCACATCCGGATGACTGGCCAGCACCTCTTCCATGGCGCCGGTGGACAAGCGATGACCGGCTACGTTTATGATGTCGTCGGTACGTGACATCACGTGGGCATAGCCATTGTCATCAATCATGCCGGCGTCGGCGGTAAGGTAGTAGCCGGGGAACTCCGCCATATAGGCCTGGTGCCAGCGCTTGCGCGCATTCCACAGCGTGGGAAAAGCTCCCGGCGGCAGTGGCAGCTTGACCACCAGGGCGCCGATCTTGCCTTGCTTAACCTGTTTGCCCGACTCATCCAGCACCTGCAGGTTCCAGCCAGGCACGGGTTTGCCCGCTGAACCATGCAAGGGTGGAAACTGTTCCAGACCCAGGCAGTTGGCGCAAATGGCCCAGCCGGTCTCGGTTTGCCACCAGTGATCCACCACCGGCACCTGCAACTTCTCCTCGGCCCATTCCAGGGTAGCTGGATCACTGCGCTCACCGGCCAGGAACAAGGCCCTGAGTGAGGATATGTCGTACTGCTTGATCAAGCCGCCCGTGGGATCCTCTTTCTTGATCGCACGAAAAGCGGTGGGCGCAGTGAACAGGACATTGACCTTGTGATCCTGAATCACTCGCCAGAACACCCCCGCATCCGGGGTCCCGACGGGTTTACCCTCGTACAGGATGGTGGTGTTTCGGTTGAAAAGCGGCGCGTAAACAATGTAGGAATGCCCCACTACCCAGCCTACATCGGAGGCAGCCCAGTAAACGTCGCCGGGCTTGACGTTATAGATGTTGCGCATACTCCAGGCAAGCGCCACGGCATGCCCGCCATTGTCGCGCACCACGCCCTTGGGTTCTCCCGTGGTCCCGGAGGTATAGAGTATGTACAGCGGATCGGTCGCCTCTACCGGCACACAGGGATGAGGCGTGGCATCGGCCATACATTCGGCCCAATCCAGGTCGCGACCGGGGATCATTGACGCGGTCACCTGCGGGCGCTGCAGCAGCAGGCAAAATTCCGGTTTGCACTCTGCCAGTTCGATGGCCTTGTCCAGCAAGGGCTTGTAGTCGACAGTCCTGCCCGGTTCAATACCGCAGGAGGCGGTAAGCACCGCCTTGGGCGCGGCATCGGTGATACGCACCGCCAATTCACTGGGTGCAAAGCCGCCAAATACCACGCTGTGTATTGCACCCAGCCTGGCGCAGGCCAACATGGCGATAGCCGCTTCCGGCACCATGGGCATATAGATAATTACCCGGTCGCCCTTGACCACACCCCGCCCCGCCATTACTCCGGCGAGCCGTGCGACCTGGTCCTGTAATTGCGCATAGGTATAGGTGCGCAGTTGTCCGGTTACCGGTGAGTCATAGACCAGGGCCAATTGCTCGCCATACCCGGCCTCGACGTGACGATCCACCGCGTTATAACAGGTATTGAGCCGGCCGCCGGCAAACCAGTGATACTCGGGTGCGTCCGAATCATCCAGCACCCGGTCCCACTTCCTGTCCCAGTGAATCGACTCCGCGACCTCGGCCCAGAATCCTTCCGGATCCTCCATGGAACGTCGGTAGCTGTCGTTGTAGGCACCCATGGCAGACTCCTGCATCAATATTCGGTTACTCGAACGAGCCGGGGCATTCCGCTGGTTCATGCCAAGGCTGGAATAATCGGATCGTAGAAAAAGAAAAGGCCGCCGGTAACACTACCGGCGGCCTTGTCTCTACTTTCACATGCACAAACCGGATTTGTACAAATTAGAACGCGTACTTGGCCGAGATCATCAAACGGGTCAGGTCGCCGTCAACACCATTTTCCATCTCACGTGTCGCGTAGAAGATTTCAGCACCGATATCCAGCTTGGGCGCCGGTGTGTAAATCAGGTTCACGTGTATGCTGGAAGCTTCCTTGGTTGAGTTGGGAGCTTCAACCGGATTGTCGATAGTCAGGAAGCCGTAGGTGAAGTTGGAACGCCACTGGTCGCTCCACAGGTGACGATAGGATACAAAGGCACCTACTTCATCCTGGGCCTTCAAGTTATCATAGTCACCCACCGTATTGAGAGTTGCCACTGCATCCACACCCGCTGCCAGACCCAGGTAACGGCCAACACCGGAACCGGCGGTCGCCATCCAGCGCAGATCATTTTTGCCGAACATAAATTTGCCGGACGCGCTTACCGCAAGCGCCGTCTCGTTTACGTCCATCGCCGTGTTATGTACGTCAAGCTGCCGAAAAAGACCGGCAACCTTGATGTAGCCACCGTTACTGAGCTTGAAGGTATAGCGGGCCACCAGGTCGGGGATGGTATCCGTGCCTGAAGACTGTCTGACCGCTCCGCCCTCAAGGGAATAGAACGTTTCTGGATTTTCAGCCGCGAGTTCAAGGTTTCCGGTGGTATAACGCACCTGGGCCTGACGTACGAAGGTCGTGCCTTCGGCCGGACCCACAAAGTCCAGGTTCTCGGGCAATGCCGCCACATCCTGGAAAGTCGACCAGGTCTGGCCAAACAGCCATCCGTTGTATTTCAGGAAGGCATGACGCAGACGCGGACTAAAGGAGTTCGACACCAGCTCATTGCCATCGGAATGGGTGAAGAAATCCAGTTCCACGTAACCGCCGATCTTGTCACCACCCTCGGTGACCGTGTCAGCCTTGAAGAACAATCGGGTCTCGCGAGCCTGGAAGTCCGCAACTATATCGGAACTGACGTCTGCTCCAACCGGAACGGCACTGGGCAGGTAGAACTGCCTTCCCAGGTCTCCGCTACCGGGCGCGCCTGCGCTGTAGTCACTGAACATGGCGTCAAATTTGGCGTAGCCGCCAAATACATAGGTTGTACCCGCGCCATCTGCCAAGGCAGTACCGACGCCCGATACCAGCAGGGCCGATGCAATCAATGCGCTCTTGCCGGTCTTTATCATTAATTTGGTTTTCATTCCTTCTTTCCCCCCAATAGCGAAACAGGATGTAAGGACTGTTAATCCTCGTCGAATCATCATGGATGATCACACCTCCAGACCATTAGCCAATGGTCGTAGGTTCCTGAAGACCTGTTTGGACTCAATCCAGGATCAGGGTAAAAAATGCCCCGCCAGACATCCGGTGTGCGACGAAAGTATAATTGGACCCCACTAAACAGGGGGCAACACTTGGGTGATGTAACGGAGTGGCCCGCTCCGACCCCCTTATGTCCACGAAATATACTGCTGGGAGAGGCACCATGAGCGAAGTACACGTCTACCCAATCAATAGCGCAATTGCGAAATCCGCCCATATGGATGAAGCCGGCTATAAGAAAGCGTACCGGCAGTCGGTGGAGCATAACGAGGATTTCTGGGCGGAAGCGGGCAAGCGCCTGGACTGGATAAAGCCCTACTCCAAGATCAAGGATGTCTCGTTTGACAAAGAGAACCTGCGTATACGCTGGTATTACGATGGCGTTCTCAACGTATCGGCCAACTGCATAGACCGGCACCTGGCCGACCCGGAAAGACCAGGTAGCGCTTATCTGGGAAGGCGACAATCCGGCCGAAGATGCCCATATTACGTATGGCGAATTGCACCAGCACGTTTGCCGGTTCGCCAACACCCTGAAATCCCTGGGCGTAAAGAAAGGTGACAGGGTCACCATCTATATGCCGATGATCCCGGAAGCCGCCTACGCGATGCTTGCCTGCTCACGTATCGGCGCCGTGCATTCAGTGGTATTTGGCGGCTTCTCGCCGGACTCCCTGGCAGGAAGAATCATCGACTGTGATTCACACATCGTCATAACCGCTGACGAGGGTCTGCGTGGCGGACGCACCATTCCCCTGAAGAAAAACGTGGACGCCGCGGCCGCCATTCCGGGTTGTGAAATACTTAAAACCGTCCTGGTGGTGCGCCGTACCGGCGGCAAGGTGGCCTGGACGGAAGGCCGTGATCACTGGTATCACGAAGCGAGCGCAGACCAGGGAGGGGATTGCCCCCCGGAACCCATGAACGCGGAAGATCCGCTGTTCATACTCTACACCTCCGGTTCGACCGGACAACCCAAGGGTGTGTTGCATACCACCGGTGGGTACCTGGTATACACATCCCTTACCCATGAACTGGTGTTCGATTACAAACCCGGCGATATCTACTGGTGCACGGCAGATGTAGGCTGGGTTACCGGGCACAGTTATATCGTTTACGGACCCCTGGCCAATGGCGCCACCTCGCTGATGTTCGAGGGCGTGCCTAACTACCCCTCGTTCTCGCGCTTCTGGGAGGTGGTCGACAAGCACAAGGTGAATATCTTCTACACCGCGCCCACGGCGATACGCGCCCTGATGCGAGAGGGCGCCGACCCGGTGAAGAAGACTTCGCGCAAAAGCCTGCGTCTGCTTGGAACCGT
Organism: uncultured Gammaproteobacteria bacterium; assembly: GCA_963823435.1. Lineage (GTDB taxonomy): Bacteria > Pseudomonadota > Gammaproteobacteria > Steroidobacterales > BM003 > CAKZML01. The sequence goes on from CAWGLN010000001.1 coordinate 162,488, forward strand.
GGGCGAACCTATAAACCCTGAGGCCTGGGAATGGTACTACCACACGGTAGGCGACGCCCGCTGCCCCATCGTAGACACCTGGTGGCAAACCGAGACCGGCGGTATTTTGATCAGCCCGCTGCCCGGCGCCACGGCCCTCAAGCCCGGCTCTGCGACCCGGCCGCTATTTGGCATCAAACCGGCCTTGGTGGACAACGAGGGCGGAGTCCTTGAAGGAGCCAATGAAGGCAATCTCATCATCACAGATTCCTGGCCCGGCCAGATGCGATCGGTGTATGGCGATCATCAACGCTTCATAGATACGTACTTCTCAACCTTCCCGGGAAATTACTTCACCGGCGACGGAGCCAAGCGTGACGAGGACGGTTATTACTGGATAACCGGCAGGGTGGACGATGTCCTGAATGTCTCCGGCCATCGTATGGGCACGGCCGAAGTGGAAAGCGCGCTGGTGTCTCATCCCAAGGTCGCCGAGGCGGCTGTGGTAGGCTATCCCCACGACATCAAGGGCCAGGGTATTTATGTTTACGTTACCCTGGTGGCGGATGCGGAGCCCACCGATGAATTGAAGAAGGAACTACGCAACTGGGTGCGCAAGGAAATCGGAGCTATCGCCTCCCCGGATCTTATCCAGTGGGCGCCGGGGCTTCCAAAAACGCGTTCCGGCAAAATCATGCGCAGGATCCTTCGCAAGATCGCGGCCAACGAATTCGAAAACCTGGGTGATACCTCTACCCTGGCCGACCCGGAAGTGGTTAAACAGTTGATCGAGAATCGCGCGAATAAATAAGGAACACCAAGTGGCCTTGCGCCTGGCAGAAAAGATCATCATAGCTGACGACCACCCCCTGTTCCGGGGAGCGTTAAGAGAAGCGGTCTTGAAGGCCTGCCCCGGGGCAGTCATCGTCGAAGCTGAAACCTTCGCGGAACTTCAGGCGGCGACGGACGAGCACGCGGATGCCGATCTTCTGCTGCTGGATTTGAATATGCCAGGCGCCAGCGGTTTTTCCAGCCTGATATACGTGCGTTCCAAGCACGGGAGTCTGCCTGCGGTGGTGATCTCGGCACTGGAGGAGACCTGGGTGATACGTCGCGCTATCGCCCATGGCGCCGCCGGCTTCATACCCAAGTCGTCACCGGTGAGCGTGATCTCCGAGGCCTTGAAGGCAGTGCTTGAGGGAGACTGTTGGTTGCCCGCCGGCATCGACGCCACTGACGCCGCCCTGGATCAGGGCGAGCAAACAGTGGCAGACCGCCTGGCGCAACTTACGCCGCAGCAATTCAGGGTTTTCAGCATGCTGTCGGAAGGTTTGCTGAACAAGCAAATCGCCTATGAACTTGGGGTGTCAGAAGCCACCATCAAGGCGCACGTGACGGCGGTTATGAAAAAGCTCAAGGTAACCAATCGAACCCAGGCGGTTCTGGAAGCTACACACCTGGCGCTGGAGAGGAAGCTCGTGAACGATCCGGCCTGACCAGGCGCCTGGTCAGGCCTTTTCCCTACCCTGTAACAAGCTGGTCAGAGTCGCCCTCAAGGCCGCCGGTTTCACGGGCTTCTGCAACATCAAGAAGCCCGCCTCGCGAATCAACAATTTCACTTCATCGGAATTATCAGCGGTAATGAATGCACCTGGCACAGCCAGCCCCAGGTGATCGCCAAGAATCCGCACCACGTCCAGGCCGTTCTCTTGATCCAGGCGGTAATCGACCAGCATGGCGTCCGGGACCAGACCATCGGGCAGTAGTTGCAGCAACTCTTCGCTCGACCTGGCCCCGATGACCTCGCACCCCCAACGCTGCAGCAAGGCCTGCATACCGTCCAGGATTTCCTGCTCGTTATCCACGCAAACCACCGTGGCGCCTGCAAGACGACCAATCGGAATCTTGGGAGCTTCCACTTTTTGCCCCAGCACGACCTGGTTGACCGCCAGCGGCAAACTCACGGAGAACATACTCCCCTTGCCAAGCTGGGACCGCACCAGCACTGTATGACCAAGCATTCGTGCAACGCGATCAACGATAGCCAGTCCGAGGCCGAGACCTTTCTCCTTGCCTCCGGGACCCAGCTCCAGGCGCTTGAACTCGACAAAAATATCCTGCAGGTTCTCCTCCGGTATGCCCTGGCCCTGGTCCCAGACCTGCACTTCTACCTGATCACCCCTTAGCCTCGCAGCAACCAGTACCTTGCCATTTGCGCTGTAGCGAAAGGCATTGGCAATCAGGTTCTGCAATATGCGCCGCAAGAGCTGTCTGTCGGATTTCACCACGCAGTCGATACCAGATCCCCGCAGCTCTATTTCCAGGCCGCGTGCCCGGGCCAGCGGGGAAAACTGCTCATGCAGGACCTGTAACAGGTCAGCCAGGCGGAACTGACTGATCTCCGGCACCAGGGCGCCGCTGTCGAGCTTGGAAATATCCAGTAGCCCACCCAGCAAGTCCTCGGCCGCGGCCAGGCTGTTATCCACCCGGTCCACCAGCTTGGCCTGCTCCTGCGGCAGGCTTTCCGCCTGCTCAGCCAGCACTGATATAAACAGGCGGGCCGCATTCAAAGGTTGCAGGAGATCATGTGTCGCCGCAGCCAGGAAACGTGTCTTGCTGCGGTTGGCCGTCTCAGCCTCGGCCTTGGCTGCCTCCAGGTCATGCATGGCCTTGTGAAGCTCGTTGGTGCGCTCTCGCACCCGCTGCTCCAGGTTGGACTTGGCCTCCTCCAGCGCAAGCTCGGCCCTGCGACGACTGGTAATATCCTGGAACATGGCATACAAACCGCTTACCTGTTGCTGCTCGTCGAACTCCGGGATGTATGTCCCTATGCAATACACGCTCTCCCCCGAGCGGGTCTGTATTGCGAGATCGAATTCCTGCCTTTGACCTGACAAGGCCCTCTCCAGATACTCCGAACGTTCCAGCAACTGGCCCTCGGATAGCACCTCGTCAACGCGCTTGCCTATCACCTGCTCGGCAGGAAGATTCACGTAATCCAGGTAACTCTTGTTGGCGAATCGGAAATATTGATCCTTGTCCAGGTAACTGAGCATTAACGGAGCATTGTCCGTGTACATCCGGATATTGTGCTCACTCTCACGCAAGGCCTCCTCTACCCGCTTGTGCTCGGTAATATCCGTAAAGGTAGAAACATAGCCCCCACCCGGCATTCGGTTGCCGCGTATCTCGATTACCTGGCCATCCGGACGCTGACGCTCGTAGCGGTAATTTTCACCTCCCCGCATGCGTTCCAGTCGCCGTTCCACGTGCTCCGGCACCTCGCCAGGACCACACAGACCTCTTTCGGCGTTGAATCGAATCAATTCCTCAACCGGCCGACCCACAAAGACCATTCCTTCCGGGTAATTGAGTAGTTCAAGGTAGCGGCGATTCCAGCCCACTATCCGCAGGTCTTTATCCACTACGGCAACGCCCTGGCTGATGCTGTGCAGAGTCGCCTCCAGCAAGCGCCGGTTGAAGGTCACCGCATCGGCTGTCTGATCCAGCAAAGCCAGCATGTCGCCAATCGCCATGCCGGTTTTTCTCAAGGCAGCCGTGAGAACGGCCCGCGCCGAGGCTGATCCGATGGCGCCCGCCAGCAACCTCTCCGTGAAGCGGACGATTTCGCCATCGGCAAGTATCCCGGGATCCAGCGCCACACCCTTGTCTTTCTCGTACTTCTCGAAGGAGCGTTGCGTGTGGCGGCGCCCGACAAAGCGGGAAGCCAGGGCCTGCAAGTCTCTTACCGTGGCATGCTGCTGCCAGCGAGAGGGCAAGGACGGCGGGCGCCTGCGCGGATCCTCCACAAATGCCACGGCCTGCAACTGCTCACGCAGCGAGGGCGCCCACAAGGCAGAACCCACCACCAGTCCGATCACGTTAAGCGAAAGGGACAGGGCCACCCCGTGGGTGATGTGGGACATACCGCCCAACCCGAACAAGGCCTCGGGCCTGAGCCACTGCATGCCCCATATGCCGTTTGCTATCCACTGCAGGTCGCCACCGGCGGAACGCGCCAATCCGGGCAGCAACAGGGTATAGGCCCATGCCCCAAAACCCAGTCCCAGCCCCAGCAGGGCGCCACGTCGACTGGCATTACGCCAGAACAAACCGGCAATAATCGCCGGGGCAAACTGGGCGACGGCGGCAAAAGACAGGAGGCCAATAGAAGCCAGTCCAGCCCCCTGGCCGGTCAATCTGTAATACAGGTAGGCGGCCAGGGTCAGGGCAACAATGGTTGCCCGCCTGACATTCAGCAAAATTCGGCTCATGTCCTCGCGCAAGTGCAAGCCAAGAGACTTTGCGCCGAGCAGCAAGGGCAGGACGATATCGTTGCTTACCATCGTGGCCAGGGCCACGGTGGCCACGATTACCATTCCGGTAGCCGCAGAGAACCCACCCAGGAAGGCGAACAGACCCAGCGTCTGGTTTCCATGCGCCAGGGGCAAGGCCAGTACAAATGTATCGGCGTTGATCTGGCCGGTGCCGAACACTTTCAAGCCAGCCATGGCGATCGGGGGTACCGCCAACATGACCACGGCCAGGTAAAGCGGAAACAGCCATCGAGCCATGCGCAGGTCTTTTTCTCCGGCGCATTCAACCACGGCAACATGGTATTGCCTGGGTAGGCAAAACATGGCCGCCATGGCCAGAACGGTCTGGGCGAAAAACCCGCCGGGCATTTCCTGGGGAAGAAACAAGGAACTCATGTCCCGATCAATGACCATGGTCTCAAGCGCTTCCTTGTACCCACCAAGTACCCCGTACATGGCAAACACCGCCACTGCGACCAGGGCCAACAACTTGACCACAGACTCGGTCGCAATGGCCAGCATCATGCCGCGATGGTGTTCGGATGCGTCTATGTGTCGGGTACCAAAAAGGATGGCAAACACCGCCAGCAACAGCGCCAAATAGAATGCTGTTGACGGGGTCCCGCCGCCGGCCGCCGCTGTACTACCAGTTAGAACATCGAAGGAGGTGGCCACGGCTTTGAGCTGAAGGGAGATATAGGGAATGATCCCGACCACGGCACTGACGGTCACCAGCACAGAAATACCCCTGGACATGCCGTAGCGAGCCGCAATGAAATCCGCGATGGTAGTGAGATTCTGCTTCTTGCTGACTTCTACAATCCGTCGCAAGACCTCCCATCCAAATACCCACATGAGGATAGGCCCGAGGTAAATCGGCACATAGCCCCAACCGGTAGATACCGCGGTACCCACCGCACCGTAAAAAGTCCAGGACGTGCAATAGACTGCCAGGGAAAGGCTGTACACCAGCGGCCCGTTTAATGGTCGCTTGCCTGCCGCATCCCTGCTATCGCCCCAGTAGGCAATCGCAAAGAGAAATCCAACATAGGCAAGTGACAGGGCAATCAGGATGCCTGTCTGCAAGTGGAAACTCTCCCCTATTGAGTTGAGTTGATCAGGCGCAGCTAGATTCTACGGAGCCTCTGATTTGGTCTGGACGAAGTAGGTCGCTGGCGAAAAGATTCGGGTTCAAGGCGCCAATCGCACGGAATAGCGAGCTATTGCGAAGATTGGCAACATAGAAGCTGGAGCTTTTAGCCGCGAGATACAAGTTCATGACCAGATCAGAGACTCCCTAATACCATGGTCTAATAAGGCCCGCAAGCACAGGGTGGATTCGAAGCATTCGCCGCAACCCGACGATTATCGTCAGAAAAACGGTCATTACAGATAGACGGAATAACGCCCGGTCGGTCCCGGTTCAGCCCTCTAAGACTAAAGTAGGACTGCGCTGGCATAAGACCCTCAGCTAGATTGATCCTCGTTATAAATAGGGTCATAGCCACCAAAAGAGGGGGAGCGTCCCATGAGTGGAAATAGCAAAGGGGCTGAATACTGGAAAAGAAACCTGAGCCTGATGACGATCTGTCTGGTCATCTGGTTCGTAGTTTCCTACGTATTCGGAATTATTCTTGTAGAACCTCTGAACGCGATCAAGATCGGCGGGTATAAGCTCGGTTTCTGGTTTTCGCAACAGGGATCTCTCTACATTTTCGTCGTACTGATCTTCTACTACGCATCCAAGATGAATAAGTTGGATCGCGAATTCGACGTTCACGAAGACTGAGGGGGGCGTAGCAATGGATCTCAAGACATTAACCTTTATTGTCGTGGGCAGCTACTTTCGCCCTCTACATCGCAATTGCAATTTATTCCCGTGCCAAGAGCACAGGGGATTTCTATGTTGCAGGCAAGGGTATTCACCCGGTAGCAAACGGCATGGCCACGGCAGCTGACTGGATGTCGGCAGCATCATTCATTTCCATGGCGGGCCTGATAGCCTTCCTTGGCTACGGCGGTTCGGTGTTCCTGATGGGCTGGACGGGCGGTTACGTGCTGCTCGCCATGTTGCTCGCACCCTACCTGCGCAAGTTCGGCAAGTTCACGGTTCCGGAGTTCATTGGTGAGCGTTATTACTCACAAAGCGCCAGGATCGTGGCTGTCATCTGCCTGATCGTTGCCTCTATCACTTACGTGATCGGGCAGATGAAAGGCATCGGTGTGGCGTTCTCACGATTCATGGAAGTGGATTTCACCCACGGCCTGATGGTGGGCATGGGTATCGTGTTCATTTATGCCGTGCTCGGCGGTATGAAAGGCATCACCTATACCCAGATTGCCCAGTACTGCGTGTTGATTTTCGCCTACACGATTCCGGCGATCTTCATCTCCTTGCAGCTGACCGGCAATCCTATCCCGCAATTGGGATTGGGTAGCACCATGGCGGATGGCAGCGGCGTGTACCTGTTGGACAAGCTGGATCTGATCGTGACCGACCTGGGTTTCAGGGAATACTCGACATCGTCCAACGGGAATATGCTTAACATGTTCCTGTACACACTGTCCCTGATGATCGGTACCGCGGGTCTGCCCCACGTCATTATCCGTTTCTTCACCGTACCCAAGGTGCGGGACGCCCGTGCGTCAGCCGGCTGGGCATTGGTCTTCATCGCGATCCTGTACACCACAGCTCCGGCCGTGGGCGCCATGGCTCGCCTGAACCTGATCAATACTATCCAGACCGGTCCGGTAGGCTCTCCCACAGGCAATGTGCTGATATCAGAACTGCCTGACTGGATGGGTCGCTGGCAGGCTACCGGCCTGCTGAACTGGGAGGACAAGAACGGCGATGGCCGTATCCAGTTCTACAATGAAGCAGGTATGGGTGACAAAGCGGCGGCCTATGGCTGGGCTGGCAATGAGATGACCAAGGTGGACAATGACATCATGGTGTTGGCCAACCCGGAAATCGCCGGTCTGCCCAACTGGGTGGTTGCCCTGGTAGCTGCAGGCGGTATTGCGGCGGCGCTGTCCACTGCGGCCGGTCTGTTGCTTGCCATCTCCTCGGCAATTTCTCATGACCTGCTCAAGGGCGTGTTCATGAAGGATATTTCCGAGAAGAACGAGCTGATGGCAGGTCGTATCGCCATGGCCGGCGCCATTGTCGTGGCGGGGTACCTGGGTCTGAATCCACCCGGCTTTGCGGCACAGGTGGTGGCTTTGGCCTTCGGTCTGGCGGCCTCGTCGATTTTCCCTGCCCTGATGATGGGTATCTTCGACAAGCGCGCCAACAGCAGCGGCGCCGTGGCTGGTATGTTGACCGGTCTGGGCTCGACCTTGCTGTACATCTTCTGGTTCAAGGGATGGTTCTTCATTCCTGGCACCGAGATGGCGGCCAATAACGCCTGCCAACTGGATCCTGGGTATTTCACCCGAGGCCTTTGGTGCGGTGGGTGCATTGCTTAACTTCGCGGTGGCTTACGCGGTATCACACAATACTGCACCGCCTCCCGAGCACATCCAGCACCTGGTGGAAGACATTCGTATTCCGCGTGGCTCTGGTGGAGCAGCGGCTCACTAATCACACCCTGATGGTGTAATACAGCGGGGGGCATCCTGAACGGGATGTCCCCCGTTTCCTTTCAGACTTCACCTGCAAGAATCTGCAATGATTGAACTGACTGAAATTCTCGACTTTTTCCTGGCCCACCCGCCATTTGACCAATTGCAGCGCGAGCAACTCAGGGAATGTCTGCGTGGGCTGCAAGCCGAATATTTTCCCAAAGGCGGTCAGATTCTGGAAATAGGGCAGGAAAATCACTTGCTGCACATCGTGCGCAGTGGCGCGGTGGAACTTCACGACAGTGACAATAGCCTGGTCGCCCGAATGAGTGAGGGCGAATCCTTCGGTTATATCTCGTCTGCTCAGCGGAAAACCGGTACGCTACCGCGCCGTGGCGGCCGAAGACGCGTTGATCTTCCACCTGCCAGCCGATTCGTTCGGGCAATTGAGGCGGGCGGCGCCTTCACTGGATCACTTTTTTACCGAGGCGTTTGCCGAAAGACTGAACATGGCGATCCGGGACAAGGGACCGGAGTGAGCTTGCCGCAACACGGCTTGGCGACCTGGCCCGGCGTGAATTGGTGCAAATGGACAGTGCCTCCTCGGTCGCGGACGTGGCCGCAATCATGACCGAGAAAGGCGTTTCTTCAATCTTGCTGAGCGAAGGTGGTGCCGTTGCCGGCATCCTGACCGACAAGGATCTGAGGCGACGGGTTGTTGCCACCCGCCTGCCCTACGACACGCCGGTGCGGGACATCATGACCCACGACCCGGTAATCGCCAGCCACGACTCCAACGTGGCCGAAGCGCTGCTGATCATGATGCAGAGAAACATCCATCACCTTCCGGTGCTTCGGGACAAGGTACCTGTCGGCATGCTCACGCTTGCCGATCTGCTGCGCGCAGAAGCGGAACACCCCATTTATATGGCCGGCGACATCCTCAAACAAGGCGACGCCGAAAGTATCGCCAGGGTGAGCAAGCGCCTGCCTGAACTGATTCAGAGAATGATCGGCGCGGACGCCACGGCCGACCAGATCGGCAAGGTCGTTACCACCGTGACCGATGCCATCACCAAGCGATTGATCCAACTGGCAATCACTGAAACTCGGCCCACCACCGGTAAAATTCGCCTGGCTGGCACTGGGGTCCCAGGGTCGCCAGGAGCAGTCAGCAAAATCTGACCAGGACAACGCCTTGCTGCTGGATGATTCCTTCCTGCCTGAACACGATGCCTACTTTGAACAGCTCGGCAAGTTCGTCTCTGACGGACTGGATGCTTGTGGCTACGTATATTGTCCGGGCGATGTGATGGCCTCCAACACGCGGTGGCGACAACCCCTTAAAGTGTGGAAAGGCTACTTCAGACGCTGGATAGCAGAACCCGAGCCCAAGGCACTCATGTACGCCAATATATTCTTCGATCTCAGGATCGTTGAAGGCCATGACGCACTGGTAAAGGAACTCAAGGAACATATCGCCGACCTGGCGCGCAAAAATCATTTCTTCCTGGCAATGATGGCCAAGAATGCCATGGCATTTCAGCCTCCCCTTGGCTTTTTCCGCCAATTCGTTCTGGAAAAGGGTGGCGGACACGGTGATTCCCTGGATCTGAAGCACCGGGGCGTCATACCGATAGTGGAATTGGCCCGTATCTATTCCCTGGCGGGCGGTGAGGTCCGGGTCAACAGCCGACGCAGGCTTCGGGCCGCCGTATTGACTGGCCAGATTACCGAGGGCACGGGCCGTAGTCTGGAAGACGCGCTGGAACTGATAGACTACGTTCGCATGAACCACCAATGGGAAGAAATGAAAAACGGTCTGCCACCGAGCAACTATGTCCCGCCGAGCTTCCTGTCTCCCTTGCAGCGACAACACCTGAAGGCCGCCTTCAATGTGGTACGCACCGCCCAGGCTGCACTGTTGAACCGGTTTGGGTTGAACTAGGGAGCCTCTGATCTATTCATGAACCTGTATCTTGCGTCTAAAAGCCCCAGCTTCTGCGTTGCCAATCTTCGAAGTAGCCAATCTTCCAGTACCACTACTACGTGTGATTGGCGCCTTGAATCTGGCTCTTTCGCTCGCAATCTGCTAAGCCCAGAATAAATCAGAGACCCCCCAGGAAGTACATCCTTGCTCCGATCGTTTATTGACAGACTGGCCAGGAAGCGGCTTTTAGCCAGCGCAAACTGGGAGCCCATGCGCGGGTTCCTGCTTTCAGAACCGCCTGACCGCCAGCGGTTCTGGAGGGACGTGGAACTGCTTGTCGCGGACCTCGAAACCACCGGACTGGATGCCAGGCAGAACCACATTGTCAGTTTTGGCTGGGTACTTATTTCAGGAGGCCGGATACATCTGGACCAGGCGCAACATATCGTGGTCCGATCAGGCACACCAATGAATCAAAGCGCCACCATCCATGGTATTTTTGACAGCCACGTGGCCCAGGGAGTGACCATGGAATCGGCCCTGGCTGAACTTCTGGATCAGCTTCGTGGCAGGGTCCTGGTGCTGCACCATGCCCCGCTGGACCAGGCTTTTCTAAACCAGGCCTGCATCCAGGTCTGCGGCCAGAAACTGGTGACGCCGATAATCGACACCATGGCCCTGGAGAAAGACCCGGTTGGATCGACGTGACCAGCCGATCCAGCCAGGAATGCTGCAGGCTTGGCGCCGTGCGCGAACGCTATGGACTCGGCCCGATACGGGCGCACAACGCCTTGACCGATGCCTTGGCAACGGCGGAATTGTTGCTGGCGATAATTGCCCATTCCGAAAGGGGCGGAGAACCTCTTCGATTGAAACACTTGCTTGCGCGTATTTGAGGACGCGCAAGCCTGACATTCCGGGAAGCCTCTGATCTTGCCCGGACTAAGTAGCTTGCTGGCAAACCGCAATTTTGAGGGGCCAATCTTAAGTGCCGGAGCCGGCTCGCCAGGACCGGCAAGATAGAAGCCCGGTCTATGTCGCAAGACACATTCATGACCGAATCAGAATCTCCCTAGCGCTTCCTGCCGGCTTTTTTCTTGGCCGGAGCCTTCTTGGCCGGAGCCTTCTTGGCCGGGGCCTTCTTGGCCGGGGCCTTCTTGGCCGGGGCCTTCTTGGCTGGGGCCTTCTTGGCCGGGGCCTTCTTGGCCGGGGCCTTCTTGGCCGGAGCCTTCTTGGCCGGGGCCTTCTTGGCCGGGGCCTTCTTGGCCGGGGCCTTCTTGGCCGGAGCCTTCTTGGCCGGAGCCTTCTTGGCCGGAGCCTTCTTGGCCGGGGCCTTCTTGGCCGGAGCCTTCTTGGCCGGAGCCTTCTTGGCCGGGGCCTTCTTGGCCGGAGCCTTCTTGGCCGGGGCCTTCTTGGCCGGAGCCTTCTTGGCCGGGGCCTTCTTGGCCGGGGCCTTCTTGGCCGGAGCCTTCTTGGCTGGAGCCTTCTTGGCTGGAGCCTTCTTGGCCGGGGCCTTCTTGGCCGGGGCCTTCTTGGCTGGAGCCTTCTTGGCTGGAGCCTTCTTGGCTGGAGCCTTCTTGGCCGGGGCCTTCTTGGCCGGAGCCTTCTTGGCGGGCAAGGCCGGAACTTCTGCTTCCGACTCCTTTGCCACTTCCTCGATATCCAGACCCACCGCTGCCTTGAGGGCCTTTTCTGCCTGCAGGCGCGCCTCAGATTCAGCCAGGGCCGCCTTCAGACTCTTCTGCAGATCGCTTGAAAACGACCTCGGAATCACCCACGGCATCCACGGTATAAAGAATGCCCTGCTCACTGTAGTAGTCAACCAAAGGTCGCGTCTGACTTTCATAGACCTTGAGACGATTCTCGATGGTGGCCTCGGTGTCGTCCGCGCGCCGATGCAGGCGCCTGCCACATTTGTCGCAGACATTCTCCAGGATGGGCGGCGAGGTGTAGTAATTGAACACTGCCCCGCAACTACCACAACTCAACCTGCCGGTCAGCCTTTGCATCAGGATATCGCTGTCCAGATCCATCAACAGCGTTGCCTGCAAAGGCAGACCGATCTGCTCCAGCATCCCGTGGAGGGCACGGGCCTGGGCCAGGTTCCTGGGAAAACCATCCAGGATAAATCCCTTGCTGGCGTCTGGCTGCCGTAGCCTTTCCTCAATTATGCCCAGCACCAACTGGTCGCTGACCAATTGACCCGCGTCCATGGTGGTCTTGGCCTGGAGACCCAGTTCCGACCCTGAGGCTACCGCCTCGCGCAGCAAATCACCCGTGGAAATCTGGGGAATGGCATATTTTGTAACCAGTTTCTGAGACTGGGTACCCTTTCCAGAGCCCGGGGCACCAAGCATGACGATTCTCATGGCAACATTCCTGAGGTAGATGTAAGTGTGGGGCGTGCAGCCAATTCCACTCGCCCGTAGCAGGGGCTAACCTACATCCAGCACTTGCCAGCGTCAATTCACAAATGGTGTGAACCCTCGTTTCAGATCGGCTATGCTTTCCGTCGCAATGGGTACCCAGACCCCCTTTACGTGGAACTGGCAAGGAAACCAAAATGTCTCGAAAAAATGCTTTTTACGCCCAATCCGGCGGTGTCACCGCTGTTATCAACGCCTCCGCCTGCGGTCTGATCGAAACAGCCCGCAAAAACCGCGACCGCATCGGCAAGGTTTACGCCGGACGCGACGGCATTATCGGGGCTCTCACCGAGGACCTGATTGATACCAGCAAGGAAAGCGCCCGGGATATAGCCGCTCTCAAACACACGCCGGGTGGCGCATTTGGTTCATGCCGGTACAAGCTCAAGGGTCTGGAGGAGAATCGTGCCCAGTACGAGCGTCTTATTGAGGTCTTTAAGGCCCACGATATCGGTTATTTTTTCTATAACGGCGGCAACGACTCCATGGACACCGCCCACAAGATATCCCAGATCGGCAAGACCCTGGGTTATCCCATAATCTGTGTGGGTATTCCGAAAACCGTCGATAATGACCTGCCGATCACCGATAACTGCCCGGGTTTCGGCTCGGTGGCCAAGTACATTGCCGTCTCTACCAAGGAAGCAGCCATGGACGTATTGTCCATGTCCCGGACCTCCACCAAGGTATTCGTGCTCGAGGTCATGGGCAGGCATGCGGGCTGGATCGCTGCCGCAGGCGGTCTGGCAGCCGAGGGGCCTGGCGATGCGCCACATATCATCCTGTTTCCCGAGGTGGCCTTCGACCAGGAGGCCTTCCTGGCCAAGGTGAAGAACACCGTGGAAACCCGAAGCTACTGCGTGGTCGTAGTCTCCGAGGGTGCCCGCTACGCCGACGGTCGCTTCCTGGCCGATGCAGGAAGCAGAGACGCCTTCGGTCATGTGCAGCTGGGTGGCGTGGCGCCGGTGGTTGCCCAGATGGTCCGGGACAAGCTCGGCTACAAGTACCACTACGCGGTGGCCGATTACCTGCAGCGCTCGGCCCGCCATATTGCCTCCCAGGTGGACCTGGAGCAGGCTTATGCCGTGGGTGAGGCGGCTGTGAAACTTGCCCTGGCGGGCAAGAATGCAGTGATGCCCATCATCGTTCGCAAAGCAGAAAACCCTTATCGCTGGGGTATTGGCGAGGCCAAACTGGCCCGCGTGGCCAACAAGGAAAAAACCCTGCCCAGGCGCTTTATCACCCGGGACGGCTTCGGAATTACCGCAGCCGCACGCCGCTACCTGGAGCCCTTGATCGTGGGCGAAGCCTATCCGCCATACAAGAACGGTACTCCCAGCTATGTGCGTCTGAAAAATCTGCCTGTCGCCAAAAAGCTCGGGACCGACTTCGTGGTATAGTGCCGTGCTTTTGAAATAGCGGCCCATAAACACGGGCTTCCGGCACCAACAATGCCCACCCGGGCCCCTTTCTTGGGCGGACCGGGTAAGGCCGACAGGATTTTGCGGATACCCGTCATATTAATAAGGCCCGGGATACTGCAACATGAGCACCCGGTCACTGCCTGAGTAAGGCGGTAACCGGATACATTTTTAACTTGGGAGGGAGAAGCATGTCACAGCAGACGGCGCTAATGTTGGCGTTGGGTGCATCCATACTCGCGGTAGTCTACGGACTGTTTTCCGCACAATGGATTCTCGGCAAAAGTGCGGGCAATGAGCGTATGCAGGAGATCGCGGGAGCGATTCAGGAAGGCGCCAATGCCTATATGAATCGCCAATACACCACGATCGGCATAGTGGGCGTTGTTCTTTTCGCGGTCCTGGCGGTATTCCTGCCCAGCATCTGGACCGCCATCGGATTCGCCATAGGCGCGATCTTCTCCGCCCTGGCCGGCTATGTCGGCATGTTTGTGTCCGTTCGCGCCAATGTGCGTACGGCCGAAGCAGCCAGGGAAGGCCTGAGTCCGGCCCTGCTGGTCGCTTTCCGCGGCGGCGCCATCACCGGCATGCTCGTGGTTGGCCTGGGTCTGATGGGCGTGGCCGGCTACTACTGGCTGATGATTAGCCAGGGAGTTGCGCACCCGGTAGAGGCCCTGGTTGGCCTGGCTTTTGGCGGCTCCCTGATTTCCATTTTCGCCCGATTGGGTGGCGGCATCTTCACCAAGGGCGCCGACGTGGGCGCTGACCTGGTGGGTAAGGTCGAAGCCGGTATTCCCGAGGACGATCCGCGCAACCCGGGCGTCATCGCGGACAACGTGGGCGACAACGTGGGTGACTGCGCCGGCATGGCTGCCGACCTGTTTGAGACCTATGCGGTGACCCTGATCGCCACGATGCTGCTTGGCGGACTGATGATTAACGAGATTGGCCCCAATGCGATAATCTACCCGATCGTGCTGGGCGCCGTGTCCATCGTGGCCTCGGTCATAGGCACCTTCTTCGTACGTGCCAGCGAGGGCGGCAAGATCATGACGGCCCTGTACAAGGGCGTCTTTGTTTCCGGCATCCTGGCGGCCATAGCCTTCTATCCCGTGACCAATACGCTGATGGCGGAAGGCGGTCAGGCCATGGACCTCTACTGGGCGGCCCTGATTGGCCTGGCCCTGACCGCGGCCATGGTGGTTATCACCGAGTACTACACCGGCACCGAGTACAGCCCGGTGAAGAAAATCGCTGAAGCCTCCCTGACCGGTGATGCCACCAACATCATTGCCGGCCTGGGCGTGTCCATGAAATCCACTGCCCTGCCGGTAATCGCGGTGTGTATGTCCATCTGGGGCGCCTACGAACTGGCTGGCCTGTATGGCATCGCAGTTGCTGCCACCTCCATGCTGTCCATGACCGGTATGATCGTGGCCCTGGACGCCTTCGGCCCCATCACCGACAACGCCGGTGGCATCGCTGAAATGGCAGAGCTTCCGGCGGACGTACGTAACGTCACCGACGCGCTGGACGCAGTGGGTAACACCACCAAGGCCGTGACCAAGGGCTACGCCATCGGCTCGGCGGGACTGGCTGCACTGGTGCTGTTTGCTGACTACACGCACACCCTGGAAAAAGGCGGTCATGCCGACCTGTCCTTTGACCTGTCCAACCCCTCGGTGATCATCGGCCTGTTTATCGGCGGCATGGTGCCCTACCTGTTCGGCGCCATGGCGATGGAAGCGGTAGGTCGTGCGGCCGGCTCGGTGGTGACCGAAGTTCGCCGCCAGTTCCGTGAAATCCCGGGCATCATGGAAGGCACCACCAGGCCCGACTACTCCCGTGCGGTGGACTTGCTGACCCGTTCGGCGATCAAGGAAATGATCGTGCCTTCGCTGCTGCCCTTGTTGGTACCGGTAGTTGTCGGCCTCTTGCTTGGCCCGGTAGCACTGGGTGGTCTGCTCATGGGTACCATCGTCACCGGTTTGTTCGTGGCCATATCCATGACCACCGGTGGTGGCGCCTGGGATAACGCCAAAAAGTATATTGAGGATGGCAACTGTGGCGGCAAGGGTTCCGATGCCCACAAGGCCGCTGTTACCGGTGACACCGTGGGAGACCCCTACAAGGACACCGCCGGTCCGGCCATCAACCCGTTGATCAAGATCATCAACATTGTGGCCCTGCTGATCATCCCCCTGCTCTAGGACGGGATGGCACGGCAAAAAACGCCGCCCTCGGGCGGCGTTTTTTTTGGTCCGGATTATTGACAGGCGAGATCCCGGAGCCGCAGGGATGGCCGGGTCTGCCGAATACCCTGATCTTCTCGTGAACACAGCTGTCTCGTCATGGGCCAGGCAGGCGAGATCAGCCACAGTCGGCGCCAGGAGTTGGGCGCCTGGGCCGCACAAGGAGCAATCTGCACCCGGGGGTGGTTGCCTAACCCGGTTCAAATCAGAGCTCGAAGGGACCTCCCGACGCCCTTGCCTCGGGGCTTCAGGCCGACATGGCATCCCGGGGATACAGGGACCGCGGGTGCCCAATGGCATATCCCTGGACAAAATCCACACCCAGGGCTTTTACGGCCTCGAAACTGACGTCGTCCTCAACTTCCTCGGCAATGATTTTGAAGTTCAGGCTCTTGCCGAGTTCGACCATGGCCGAAACCAGCGCCTGGTTGGCATAATCTTTCGACAGGCTGCGGACAAAGGAGCCATCAATCTTCAAGTAATCGATTGCCAGGTTCTTCAGATTGGCCAGCGAACCTATGCCACTACCGAAATCATCCAATGCAAACTTGCAGCCCATGCCGTGCAGTACACTGATAAAGCGATGGGCCTGCTTCAGATTGGCCACCACTGCGCCCTCGCTCACCTCGAAGCAAATACCGGCGGGTGCGACACCGCTACGATCCAGGGTCTCTACGACAAATTCCAGGAAGGTATCGTCCGCCAGGGTTTGACCAGAAAGATTGATGGCACAGCTTCGATGCGCGGGAAGTCGAATGGTTTCCCGCCCCAGGGCCGCCAGCGCCGTTTGCACCACCCAGCGATCCACGTAGGGCATGAGATGATAACGCTCCGCGGCACCCATGAATTCGCCGGGCAAAATCTCATTCCCCTCCTCGTCCCGCATACGCAGCAAGATCTCCATCGCCGGCCCGGGAACTGCTCGCCCAAAGGTCGACACAATCGGCTGAACATGCAGATCGAAGCGGTTCTCCCGCAGCGCAGTCTGGAGGCGTTGCAGCCACATGATTTCGCCCCGGTGGCGGGCCACGGCTTCATCCCGCGCCGAATACACATGCACCCGTCCACGCCCTTGTTGCTTGGCTATATAGCAGGCCGAATCAGCAGCACTGACCAGATCCTCCAGGCTGCCGCTTTCGTTGGTTATTTCAACCATGCCCACGCTCACACCGATGTTGAAAATGCGGTCGCGCCAGACAAAACGATAGTCGCGCACGGCCCTCACGACGTCGTCGGAAATCTGCCGGGCCTTGTCCATCGGGCATCCGAGCAAAATCATGCCGAATTCATCACCGCCCAGGCGGCCTACCAGGTCGGAATCTCTCACCTTGTCCCGAATGATGCCGGCGATTTCCCGCAACAAATTATCGCCCGCAGTGTGGCCGCAGGTGTCGTTTACGGCTTTGAACCTGTCCAGGTCCAGATAGCAAAGTATGTGTGCACTGTTTTTGGATCGCGCATCGCTCAATGTCTCGGTCAGTCGGCGCTCAAATTCCCGCCGGTTGATCAGACCGGTCAAGGCGTCATGACTTGCCTGGTAGGACATCTGGCGAGTCAAGCCGCGAATCTCCGTGACATCGTGAAGGACCACGACCGCACCGATGGTAGCGCCGGAGATGTCCCGGATCGGGGAAGCGTTCAAATCTACCGAAAATTCCTGGTCACTTGCCGACGAGGCCAGCAGCGCACGGCGGCCCACGCTCACCCGCTGTCCGTTTTCCAGCGCGATGCTCACCGGATCGGATATCGGTTTGCGGTCAAAATCGTCGACCAGCGACACCATGCTGGCGAAGTTCCGCCCCAGGGCATCGGCGCTGCGCACACCGATCAGGTGCTCGGCAGCGGAATTCATATAGTCGATATTGCCGCGGCGGTCGGTGGTAACCACACCTTCCGAAATAGACTCCAGGGTAACCCGGGTTTGCAGCTTGCCGTGTTCCAGCGCATCCAGCATGGCTTTTTCCGTGCTGATGTTCTGGATTGAGGTGAGCAGGGCCGTTTGTTCACGGAATTCCGTAGGCTTGGAAGACAAACGTACCCAGATGCCATTTCCGTGGCGGTCCAATACCTGCACATCCATGGGTTCTGCCTGGGGCTTCCCTTTCAGCCACTCATTCATGGCCTCTGACGACCTGCTGCCGATAATCGGGGTGCAGTAGGTCTACAAAACTCTCTGCCGACGATGTCCGCCTGGCGAATACCGGTCAGGGACCCGAATCCGGTATTTGCAAACAAAATCTCTTGCTTGTGCACCAGTATCGCCTGGTCAAGATTGTCGGCAAGATTGTGGAACAGAACGTCTTGTCGGCGCAGTTTACGCTCGTTGGCATGGGCGAGTTCCAGAATCCGGTTGATACCAAGCTCCAGACCCGCCAGGTCATCCTCATCGTCGCTGAGGGAGACTCGCTCATGGAGCAACGCGCTCTTGGCGATTTGATCCACTTCCCGGGACAGGTGAAACAAATGTCTCTGGGCACGTCTCCCCTTCCAGGCAAGAACGCAGACATACGCGAGCACCACAAGCAAAACTGCGGTTATCAGTAACATTGTCTCGCCACCCACGGGCATGCTCCGGCCTCTTGTTCTAGGGCATCGGGCAAGCATAGCCGAATGCCACTGATAACACGGTGTCAATTCACCATAATACGTCTGGCATGACTTGTCTCATGTATCCCGTAAGCCTTACCCTGAGCGCCCGATAATTCAGACAGCGTTTTGCGGAGAACATACTGCGATGGACGTCAATTACGCACGCGAACAAATGGTAGAGCAGCAGGTTCGCGCCTGGGACGTGCTGGACGAGCGCATCCTGGACACCTTGCGCAGCGTACCCAGAGAGTCCTTTGTGCCCGCGGAATACAGAAGCCTGGCCTATGCCGACACAGGAATTCCGATAGGCCACGGTGAGTCCATGATGACCCCCATGCAAATCGGGCGTCTGCTGCAATCCCTGAAAATCGGCAACGACGATTATGTGCTTGAAGTGGGCACCGGCAGCGGCTTTCTGACCGCCTGCCTGGCCATGCTGGCGGGAAAAGTGCTTAGCCTGGACATCCATGAGGACTTCACGCGGCGCGCAGCGCAGCGAGTTGCACAGCTCGGCCTTCGCAACGTGCGCCTTGAGACCCGGGATGCCACCGTGCTGGACGAGCAGAGCACCTACGACGTCATCGCTGTCACCGGGTCTTTGCCCAGGTACAGCGGAAACTATGAGAAGGCGCTCAAACCGGGCGGCCGGATGTTCGTGGTGTGCGGTGTGGGCGCGGTCATGGAGGCCATGCTGGTCACGCGTATTGGCGTCGACAAGTGGGTCCGCGACGTGCTCTTCGAAACCAGCCTGCCACCGCTGGCGAACAGCCAGCAGCCGGACAGTTTTCGTTTCTAGCGCAGCTCGATCATGGGTAGCCGACTTGCAGGTGGGCACTCTGATCCGGGATTGCTTGCAACCATTCTGCCTGGCTGTGGTCAGTGTTAGCGTGGGCCTTGCTTGAGCGTGTACCATTCAGGTTGCGGGCTGGGTCTCGACTTTTCGTGTTTTAGTGTTATAGTTAACCACAACACCTATGACAGAACGATTGAATCTAAAGGAACTTTGACCATGCGCCAGATTTGCCGAGTGTTTCTGAGCCTGTGTTTCGCCTTGCTGTCCATGCAACAGGCGGGCGCGGCCTCCCTGCTGGATGTCTACCAGAGTGCCCTGATCAGTGACCCCTCCATACGGGAGGCAGAGGCCAATCGCATGGTGGCCTATGAGCAAAAGCCCCAGGCACGCAGCCAGTTCTTGCCCCAGGTCAATCTGACCGGCAATTACCAGACCCGCAACCGCGAACGGTGACAATGACCAGGTGCAGTATACGGAAAATGGACTGGTCGCCATTCCCAACACTTTCGAGACCGGTTCGGATGACTGGAATCTGGATGTCTCCTTGCGCTCAGACACTGTTCCGCTGGGACCAGTACCAGACCTATAAACAGGCAGACAAGGTGGTAGCGAAAGCTGATGTGGACTACGAGATCGCCCGCCAGGGCTTGATGCTCAAGGTCTCCGAGCGGTATTTCAATGTCCTGGCGGCCAAAGACACCCTGGGCGCAGCAGAAGCAGCCCTGGGGGCCACTGCCCGGCAATTGGAACAGGCCGAGAAGCGTTTTGAGGTTGGCCTGATCGCCATCACCGACGTAAAGGAAGCCCAGGCCGCCTACGACAACACCACCGCCGCAGTAATCGCTGGCAAGCGCCAGCTGGCCACGGCACTTGAGTTGCTGCGTGAATTGACCGGTGAGTATTACTCGGAATTCCAGAAACCGGGCGATGATTTACCCCTCGCGATCCCGGCTCCCCAGGACCAGCAGGCCTGGGTCGATACGGCCCTGCAGCAGAATCTGAGCCTGGTTTCCAGCCAGATTTCGGTAGATATCGCCAGGGACGGTATCAAGATACAACGCGGTGGTCATTACCCCACCCTGGATTTGATCGCCAACTATCGCCTGGATGATTCCGCCGGTAGTACCACCAGTACCGGTCCGGATCCAGATCCGACCGCTCCACCCGGATCAACGGTGACCTCATCTTTTGATACCGCCCAAAACGTTACCTCCGATTTGATAGGCATCCAGCTTATTGTTCCGATTTACTCGGGTGGCGGCACCTCGTCGCGGGTCAACGAGTACGTATACCGCCACAGGGCCGCCAAGGAAAGTCTGGAGCGGGTGATGCGCGAGACTGAAAGAACCGCGCGTGACGCCTACCTGGGCATCATGGCCGAGATGGCACGGGTGAAGGCGCTTAGACGTGCAACGGAATCCAGCCAGACGGCCCTGGAGGCTACGGAGGCGGGATTTGAGGTGGGCACCCGTACTACCGTTGACGTACTGGCCTCCCGCCGCACCCTGTTCGACGCCGAAACCAATTACGCACGTGCCCGTTACGACTACATTCTGAATATCATTCGCCTGAAACAAGCTGCGGGAATACTCAATGAGGAAGACCTGGCCCGAATCAACGAATGGCTGGATTTGACGGTGAGTACGCGCTAGGAGGCGTCGGGGAAAAGATCCGCGAGCAGCGGCTGCAGCAAACCAAGCAGTCGAGGCAACGTCTCCCGATTCTCGGCCAGCACTTTCAATCCCGCGGTAGCGAGTTGCGCGCGCGCCGCGGGATCATCAAGTAACACCTGGACCTCGGCCGCAAGACCGGGCGATCCCTCGACAACCCGCATGGCCCTGGCCTGCAAAAACAACTCGGTAATATCCGCAGCATTGAAGTTATGCGGGCCAACCACCACCGGCACACCAAGGGAGGCAGGCTCCAGCAGGTTGTGACCGCCGATGGACACCAGGCTGCCGCCCACGAAGGCCACATCCGAGGCCGCATAAAACATCATCAACTCCCCCAGGGTATCCACCAGCAGCACCTCGGTTTGCGCCTCCGGGGACTCGCCCAGACTGCGGCGGCGGCAGCTAAAACCGGCTTTCTCCACCAAGGCCGCCACCCCGTCGAATCGCTCTGGATGCCTGGGTACAAGTATCAAAAGGGCCTGCGGATTATGCTCCAGGAGCCGCCTGTGGGCCTCAAGCACCAATTCTTCCTCGCCCTCGTGGGTGCTGGCCGCCAGCCAGACCGATCGATCCGCCATATGGGCCTTGCGGTAGGCCTTGCCCCGCTCCGCCACGTCGGCGGCTGACTCAATGCCAAACTTGATGTTTCCCACAACGTGGGTTCGCAGAGGATTGGAGCCTATGGAAAGAAATCGTTCGGCATCCTGCTTGCTCTGGGCTGCTATTACTATTCCATGCGACAGCGTCTGGCGAAATAACTCTACCAGTAGGCGGTACTTCTTCACGGACCGTTCAGAAACCCGGGCATTGGCCATGACCAGGGGAATGCCGCGACGACCACATTCATGGTAAAGATTTGGCCAGATCTCGGTTTCCATGATGATCGCCAGGCGAGGATTGAAGCGATTAAAGAATCTCTTCACCGCGCCCGGCAGATCATAGGGCACATAGCTATGCATGACGGTGTCCCCAAACAGCGCACGCGCCCTGTCCGCGCCGGTGGGGGTCATGGTCGTAATGACCAGGGGCACCCCCGGCTTGCGCTCCATCAGGAGCGAGATCAGAGGCGCCGCGGCCTGCACCTCGCCGACTGATACAGCATGTACCCAGATACTGGGCTTGTCGGTCCGCGCCCGACCAAAGCCCAGGCGCTCGTCCAGGCCTTTCCAGTAACCGTGGTTGGAAAATCCTTTTTTTATCAGGAAAGCGAATACCAGCGGTGCCACGAGCAGCGACAAGATGACGTAGGCGAAGCGCAGCAGCCCGGCCTTGAGATCACGGTTCACGGCTTGCGGATAGCGTCAATAATTGAGGACGTTGATCGGCCCTCCAGAAAAGACAGGACTTTCACCTCGCCGCCATTGTCCAGCACACAGCGGGCCCCGGCGATCTGTTCGGGCAGGTAGTCGCCTCCCTTCACCAGGACATCGGGCAACACGTCGCAGATCAGGGCTTCCGGGGTGTCCTCGCTGAAAGGCACCACCCAGTCCACTGCCGCCAGACCACCCAGGACCGCCATGCGGTCATCAAGGTTGTTCACGGGCCGACCTTCGCCCTTTAGCTTGCGCACCGAGGCATCATCGTTGACCGCGACTACCAACCGGTTACCCAGGGCCTTGGCCTCTTCCAGGTAGGCCACGTGCCCCCGGTGCAATATGTCGAAACAACCGTTGGTCATCACCACGCGTTCGCCACGCGCCTGGGCCTCGCGTACGAAAAGCAGTAACTGCTCTCGCCCGGGTATCGCGCGCCCCCCTTTTCCATGCTGGTGCAATGCAAGTCGCAACTCAGACACAGACACGGTGGCCACACCGATCTTGCGCACGACGATTCCGGCGGCCAGGTTGGCCAGGCGAGCCGCATCGGCCATCTCCAGTCCGGCTGCCAGGCCGGCGCCCAGCATCGCAATGACAGTGTCTCCCGCGCCGGTCACATCGAATACTTCGCGGGCCTCGGCCGGCAAATGATGCGCCTCACGGTTGGCCGAGACCACGGACATGCCGCGCTCGCTGCGGGTGACCACGATGTGCTCAAGCCCGAGATCGGAAAGCAGGCCCGCGGCTTCGTGAACCAGCGTTTCATCATCAGGACATGCGCCGACCACGGCTTCGAATTCGGACAGGTTCGGGGTAATCGCAAAGGCCCCTGCATAGCGACCGAAGTCCCGGCCCTTGGGGTCGACCAGCACCGGAACGCCGCGCTTGCGACAGGCGCAAGAATATCCTGGATCTGCTGCAGCGCGCCCTTGTCGTAATCCGAACAAATGACCAGGTCGGTCTGATCCAGCAGCTGTGTCACGCGCCTGGTCAGACCGGGCGCACATTCTGCGGGGTAGCGGTCCTCGAAATCCAGGCGTATCAACTGCTGGTTTCGACTGAGCACCCTCAACTTGGTAATCGTGGGCGAACCCGCTACGGTCTCAAATTCGCAGCGAATATTCCTGGCTTGCAACAACCCGGCTAACTCGGTGGCTGCTTCATCCTCACCCACCAGACCCACCAGGGTGGTTTGCACACCCACGCTGGCAAGGTTCACGGCCACGTTGGCTGCACCTCCCGGCCGATCCTCGCGCTCATTTACCCGGACTACCGGTACCGGAGCCTCGGGAGAAATCCGGTTGGTGGGCCCAAACCAGTAGCGATCGAGCATGACATCGCCAACCACCAGGACCCGGGCCTGGCGAAATTCCGGAATGCTAAGGGTCATGGCCTGTTACTTCCCCGTTTAAATTCCCATGGAAATCTTGCGCGATGTTATCACAGCAGCCCGCCGACTCCTGCCCACTCGGCTCAGCGGCCGGAAAAAGATAGAATGCATTTTTCATGGAGATTGGTCATTGAACGATAGTCGCATGCCCCTGCATCATTTCCTGGGCCCCAGGTACTGGTTACTCTGGCTTGGCCTGGGACTGATGCGCCTGGTCAGCCTGCTGCCTGTGGCGCCGGCCATGCGACTTGGCAGGGGTCTTGGCAGGCTTATGTACCGGGTGCTGCCCAAGCGCCGCTATGTGGCTGAACGCAACATCGAGTTGATCTATCCCGAGCTCGGCTCACAACAACGCGAGCAGCTGGTGAAAGATATTTTCGCCTCCCTGGGTATGTCGATAATAGAGACCACCTGGAGCTGGTGGGCCAGCGACCGGCGCGTGCACGCAATGCAGCACCTGGAGGGTATGGAGCACCTTGAACAGGCCCTGGCGAAGGGCCAGGGCGTGATTTTGCTCACTGCCCATTTCACCACGCTGGAGCTCACCGGACGTATGCTGTGCAAGGGCAGGCCCGACATCTTTGCCATGTACCGGCGCCACCGCAATCCCCTGTTCCAGGAAATAATGCGTCGCGGCCGTGAACGCAGCGCGCCACAGATCGCCAAGCAAGACGTGCGGGAGATGATCCGGGTCCTGAAACGGGGCAAGGCAGTCTGGTATGCACCTGACCAGGCTTTTCGCGGAAAAATGAGCACCATCGCCAACTTCTTCGGTCTGCCCTGTGCCACCAATACGGCCACCTCGCGCATGGCCAGGATGACCGGCGCCGCGGTAGTGCCTTTCCTGTCACAGCGTCTGCCGGGCACTGAAGGGTATCTTGTAAAATTGCTCCCGGCGCTGGAGAACTTCCCCGGCGATGATACCGAGGCTGATACACAACGGGTAAACGACCTGATCGAATCCTGGATTCGCCAGGTACCGGACCAGTACCTGTGGGTGCACCGGAGATTCAAACCCGAACATGAAGGCATGGAATCGCTCTATAAGGTCAATCCTCACAGGAAACGTCCACCGCAATAACCATGCTTGATCATCCCATCCAGTTTTTGCTCAGCCTGGTTCTGCTGATCGGTCTGCTGGGCTGGCGTATCAGGGCGCGCCTGGTCAGGACACGGTCGCACCGTCGCTTACCGGCCTGGCGCTGGTTGCTGCAAGGCCTTGCAGGACTCCTGGCACTATTGATCCTGCTTCTGGCGCTGGCCGACAGCACCCGTTTCGTCGGGATCAATATTTGCCTGGACCCGTGGCCCGGCCAGACCTGGTGCAATTACCCGGGAGAGAGGGATACTGCCGCTGACTAGGCTGGGGGTGGCAGGTCAGCAATCACCCGCGCCACATCAATCTTGGTCAAGCAATCCAGGTGACCCAGGGGACAGACCCGTTTGAAACAGGGACTGCAATCCAGACGCAGGTAATGCACCTGCGCCTTCCGGGTCAACGGCGGCGTGAAATCCGGCGTAGTAGAGCCATAGAGGGCAATCACCCGGGTATCCACCGCCGCGGCCACGTGCATTAACCCGGAATCGTTGGTAATCACGGCCTGGCTGGCAGCCAGCAAATCGATAGCGTCTTCCAGGCGGGTCTTGCCGCACAGGTTCACCGCCGCGCCACCGGAGCCCGCGGCAATCACCTCACCGGCTGCGGCGTCTTTTTGCGACCCCATGACCCAGACCTGGTAGCCACGCTTTCCAAGAATCCTCGCAGCATCAGCAAAATACTCCAGTGGCCAGCACTTGGCCGGTCCGTACTCTGCGCCAGGCAGGAGCGCCACCGCCACGTCCGCAAGCTCCAATTGTTGTATCAACCTCGCCTGGTTGTCCGGTCTCACAAGCAAGGCCGGCGCCGGGACATGCGGTGGCTGATCCGCATCGCGAGGCTGCCCCAATGCAACGAACCGCTGCACAGTCTGGGTCAATACCGATTTTTTCAGACGGCGAACATCGTTGATCAAGCCGTAGCGCAGCTCGCCAAGATAGCCTGTACGCACCGGAATACCGGCATGAAAGGGGACCAGCGCCGACTTGAATGATCGTGGCAATACGATGGCGCGACTGTAATCCTGTCCGGCCAGCGAGCGGCCCAGTTGACGTCTCACCGACCAGGCAAAACGGCCGTGCCCCAGGGGCATTGTGATAGCGCTCCGAACTTGCGGCATACGGGCCAACACCGGCTCCGACCACCCCGGCGCCAGTACGTCAATGCTGCAACCCGGCCAACGTTGCTTGAGGCTGATAAACAACGATTGGGCCATGACCATGTCACCCACCCAGGAAGGTCCCACCACCAGTATGCGTTCCGCACTGCTCAAGCCAGGTACTCCATTTCAGCCCGGGTCGGGATAGCCTCGTACTAGGCCCTCGCCAATTGGTCCAGGTAGGCCTTCACGCCCTGCTCCACACTCAGAAACGGTTGATCGTATCCCACTCGTCTGAGCTGGGACATGTCGGCCTCGGTAAAGCTCTGGTAGACATTCTTCAGGTGCTCGGGGAAAGCTACGTAACGGATTTTTCCCTTGCCATGCCAGTTGATGACCGCCTGGGCCATCTCGTTAAAACTCTGGCTGCGGCCACTGCCGCAATTGAACACACCGCTGACCTGCGGATGCTCCCACATCCACAGGTTTACATTCACCGCATCGCCAACGTAAACAAAATCCCTGCGCTGCTCGCCGTCAGCGTAGCCGTCGCAGCCTTCAAATAATCGCAGTTCGCCGCTTTCCCTAATCTGGTTGTTGAAGTGGAAAGCGACGCTGGCCATGCTGCCTTTATGCTGCTCACGTGGCCCGTATACATTGAAATAACGCAACCCTGCCACCTGGCATGAGAAAGTGTCCAGACGTCGACGCACGTATTGATCAAACAGGAATTTCGAATATCCGTAGACATTCAGCGCCTGCTCGTTCTCAAGCCCCTCCGAGAAAATCGGGCCGGCGCCATACACCGATGCGGATGAGGCATAGATAAAGGGTACGGAATGCTCTTGGCAGTAATGCAGCAATTGCCTGGAGTACTCGAAATTGTTGGCCATCATATAGCGGCCGTCCCACTCGGTGGTGGTGGAACAGGCACCCTGGTGAAACAACACTTCAGGAGCAGGCATGTCGCCGCCCGTCACCTTGTCCAGGTAGTCGTCCCGGTCCAGGTAGTCGGCGATCTCGCAATCGGCCAGGTTGACGAATTTATGTCCGTCGCTGAGTTCGTCCACGACCAGGATATCCCTATGCCCGCGGCGATTCAGTTCTTTCACCAGGTTGCTACCTATGAACCCGGCGCCACCAGTCACTACAATCACTTGGTCAGCCTCTCTTGATACCGGGTCAGCGAATTTTCAGGACCGTCTGCCAGTCACCTGTTGCGGACCACAGACCCGGTTCCTGTGATCCTGACGTTCAATGATATCCCATCCGGCACCCGGACTGACCCGGCAACCATGCCAGGCGGTCATCTCACACCCAGGTCCGGACTTCCTCATAAATGGGGATGTAGCGTGCGGCCATGATCTGGGCAGTAAACTCACGACTGCGCTTCTTTCCGGCCAGACCCATGGCTCGGCGCAGGTCTTCATTCTCATACAGGCTCAGGATGCCCTGGCGAAGCTGCGCCGGATCGGAGGCCGGCACCAGGATTCCGGTCTCGCCGTTCACCACGACCTCGGGAATCCCCCCCACATCACTGGCTACCACCGCCAGGCCATGGTCCATCACATCCAGCAACACCGACCCCAGACCCTCTTTCAGGGAGGGAAAGGCGAACATATCGAATGCTTCGAGATAGTCTCCGACACGCTCCTGAAACCCGGCAAAATGCACATTCTCCAGCCCTGCTGCTTGCTGCCGGAAACTCTCTTCGTCCCGACCCGAACCGACAAATACAAAATGGATGGCGGGGTGGCTGTCGCTGAATTCCCTGGCAACCGTAATCAGATCGCCCTGCCCCTTAAGCGCGTTGTCCAGTGCGCCCACGTTGCCAACGATAAATTTTCCGCCCCACTGCGCGCGCAACTGTTGTGCGGCAGCGGGATTTACGGCCAGGGATTCAAAGGCATCCGGGATTATTGTGACGCTCTCACCCGGCATCGAAAGGGCCTCGCTCATGGCCTCGGCCACCGCCCTGGAAATCGCCACGATCTTGCTGGCGCCAGCGTAGGCGCGACGGGTGAACCAACCTGCATTCGGGCGACTCATTACTCTTCTGGTCAGAATGTAAGGCACCCCCGAAAGGAGCTTGCGAACATAGGCGGGGTAAACCGCACGGCCCTGGTGTACATGCACCAGGTCCGGTCTGCCTATCCGGACAAGTGCAGACAACAACCCTGAACAGAAGCGGACCTCCAGTCCCGGCACATCGGACAGGCGCTGCGCAAGTACTGCGCCGGATCTCAACACGAGTCTCTGATTCCACCCACGCCCGGCAAGTTGTCGCACCAGTAACTCGGTTTGCCGCTCCCCACCCCGAAATCCGCGGTCAAGGTTCACGTGGCAGACAAACGGATGAAGGGAGTCCGACCTGTCTTCAGCCGGATGCATTTAGCGATCTTCCTTGCGTTCACGCTCGAGCGCGCGATCGGCGTAAATCTTTATGTATTTGTAAAAATTGCCGTTGGCATCGGATACCGCTATCACCAGGCCCCGCCACCCGTCAAGAACCCCGAGCCGGATCACGTAAGTGTGGAAGAACGCCCAAAAGGTCTTGAGAAGTATAATCAGAGCCGGGTAGCTACGCCGCCCCTCGGCCCTTCGCAATTCGCTGTATCGATCAATCTTTACCAGGAACTGGCTGATTTCGGTAACCGCCGCATGATCAATCGCACCGCACAGGCGCTTGACCCTGGTGCCATTGCCCGGCATCACCTGCTCATGCACCTGCACCTCGTTGAATCGATGCATACCCCGATGGTAAAGCCTGACCAGCCAGTCATTTCCCCATCCACCGTAACGTACCCGCCGACCTTTGAAGAAGTTGTGCCTGTCCAGCTCATACACCGTGTTCTGATCTGACAGGTCGGCACTGGCAAGGCTGTGTAACAGCGTGGGTGTCAGGACCTCATCCGAATCCAGCGAGAGCACCCACGGCGTTTCGGCGAGCCCGGCCGCATGATTCTTGGTTGGCCCGAAACCGATGAAGCCACCGCGCACCAGGTGGACGTTTTTATATCCCTGGCAGATTTCTACGGTTTGATCGCTTGAACCATTTTCATACACCACAACCCTGGGAAAGTCCTCAAGACTGTCCAGCGTATGCGCGATCGTGGCCTCAGCATTGTGGGCAATAATGACCGGTGTGATATCGCTTAGCGCCATAATTTATGGGTTATCTGGCAAGAATGAAGATCAAACCGCCCCTCGTCTGCGCAGGGTAAATGAAGCGCCACAATAGGGGCACATGGCCTCGCCTGTTTGTTCCACTGGAAGAAAAACTCTGGGATGGGAATTCCACAGGCTCATGTCGGGCATGGGGCAACTGAGGGGCAGGTCGGCCTCGTAAACCTCATAGTGATTGCGCGTATTCGGCTGCCGCAGGGTGCTGTCGGTTTCACCTGGGTGGGCCATGCTATACCTCTAGGTTTTGAATTCAATTGCATGCTTGCGCTTGTGCCGCGCCATTATAAGACAGAGATGGCGCACCCGCCTATGCAACCGTCATAAACTGCCGCCAGCAACGCTGGACCAGCTCGCGCTCGGTCTCAAACAACCCCGCATCTACCAGGCCTTTCCGTCCCGCCAGGCTGGCCTCGTGCAGAGCACCCCGGAACGCAAGATAAGCCTGCCTCAGGCCAAGGGCATCTGCCTCACCAATCACTCCCGCGATGACCAGGCCTTCCAGCTGCCGAATATTGTCCGAGTAAGTGAGCAGGTCCGGAAAGCGCCAGGCATTGGCCAGCACCAGGTACTGGACCAGGAACTCGATATCGGCGATACATCCTGGATCCTGCTTTAAATCCAGGATCTCGTCCGAACCGGCGGAAAGCTCATTCCGCATACGGGCACGCATGTCTGCAACTTCCTGACGGAGATTTTCGCGCCGCACGTGCTCGGTCAGCACCCGTCTTCTGACCTGCTCGAAGTCCGCACGCACCTTGTCCATCCCCGCCACAGCCCGGGATCGCAGCAGCGCCTGGTGCTCCCAGGTCCAGGCCTCCTGCACCTGGTAGCGTTCGAATGCCGTGAGGCTGCCAACCAACAGGCCGGCATTACCACTGGGTCGCAAACGCATGTCCACCTCGTACAGGACTCCCGAGGTAGTGGTAAGGCTGATCAGGTTTACCAGGCGTGTCGCCAGGCGCGAGAAAAACACGTCATTGGAGATGCTGCGTTTGCCATCGGTGATCTGTGCTTCCGCCCGGGAATCGTGCAGGAATACCAGGTCCAGATCCGATCCATAACCCAATTCCAGACCACCGAGCTTGCCGTAACCCACTACCGCGAATCCTGCTTCCTTACGGCCACCGTCTTCGGTGAATCCCGGCTGACCATAGCGCTCACACATCTGTTTCCATGCCAGGGACAGGGCGCGCTCCAATATCAGTTCGGCCAACTCGGTCAGGCGGTCGCTTATCTTCATCAGCGGCAGAACTCCACCCAGGTCCGCCAACGCGATGCGAAACACGGCGGCCCGCTGAAATTGTCGCAGGGCCTCGGCCTGGGCCTCCTCGTCGTCGCTCTCCTGGCCTGCAAAACGCTGCGCCAGATCCAGCTCCATCTGCATCCGATCGAGGGGTGTCTCAAAAATCCTGGGATCCAGCAATTCGTCCAGCAACAAGGGGTGTTCCGCCACTTGACGGGCCAGCATGTCACTTCGGCTACAGACTCGCGCCAGTCGCTCCAATGCTCCCGGATTCTCATTCAGCAAGGCAAAATAGGCTGATCGACGACCTACCGACTGCAACACATCGGCCATCCTGCCAAGCGCCTCCGCCGGGTTCTCCAGCACGCTCACCGCTCGCAGCACCCGGGGCACGAGCGTGTCCAGGCGTTGACGGCCGGTTTCATCCAGTCGTTTGTACAGGTTTCCCCCGCGCAACCCGGCCAGGATATGCAAAATGTCATCAGTGGTCTGCAGACCCATGGAACTGAGTAACTCGGTTGCCGCCCGTCCCCCAAGGCTTCCGTCCCACAAACCTTCCAGGGGCTCGGAAGCCGGGGCATCGACACGTGCTTCACCACCCAGCACAACGGTTTCGAAACAGGCTTGCACAAATGCACGGTGGGCCTGGATTCGCCCCGCCAGGTCGTCCCAGTCCCTGAAACCCAGGCCAAAGGCGAGTCTGGCGCGTTCTGTGTCATCCACCGGTAGATCGTGGGTCTGCTCATCGGCCCTGGCTTGCAGCAGGTTTTCCAACCTGCGCAAAAACCGGTAGGAATCCATCAAACCTTCACCCAGCGATGGCTTGAGCATGCCCAGATCCACCAGGCGGGTCAGCACCTTGATCAGTGATCTTTCCTGCAGCGCCGGCACGCTGCCCCCCCTGAGCAACTGGAACGCCTGGGCGATAAATTCGATTTCCCGAATACCACCCGACCCCAGCTTCACGTTGCTCTGCAACTCCCTGCGTTCCACCTCGCGTTCAATCATGCTCTTCATGCTGCGTAGTGATTCGAACACCCCATAGTCCAGGTATTTGCGAAAAACGAAGGGCCGCAAGACATGTTTGCGCAGCATCTCGCCTTCGTCCTGACCGGTAAGTGCGCGAGCCTTCACATAGGCATAACGCTCCCAGTCGCGCCCGTGTTGTTGCAGATAGCTTTCAAACGCGGCCTCCGTGCACACCAGGGGACCGCTGTCACCGAAAGGTCGCAAACGCATATCCACGCGAAACACAAACCCGTCAGCGGTCTTCTGATCCAGCAATCGAATCAATGCCTGACCGAGGCGGGTGAAATAAACCTCGTTGCTCAGACTCCGATTGCCGTCGGTCTCGCCAGCTTCCGGGTACAGAAAGACGAGGTCGATATCCGAGGAAAAATTCAGCTCGCCGCCGCCCAACTTGCCCATACCCAATACGATCATCTGCTGCAGGTCACCCTCGACATCGCGTGGGCAGCCATGGCGTGCCTGCAGGCTTTGGCGGGCAAAATTGATGGCGCCCTTGATCAGGATGTCCGCCGCGTCCGTGAGTTCCGCGAGGCTTTCCATTACATCCGCACTGGCGCTAATCTCCCGCCACGCGAGGCGCATCCATTCCCGGCGACGAAGCCGTCGCAGCACGCTCATTGCGCCGGCCTCATCCGGTGTCTGACCCAGAAGTTCCTCCAGTTCCTGCGCCAGCACCTCCCGTTGCATGGGACGGTCAAGACCTCGCGACTCGATCAACTGGCTCAACAGTTCAGGATAGTGGCGGCAGGAATCCACGAAGAACGGACTGCAGCAAAGCACCTTGTCCAACTGAGGCCCCAACACCGGGTCGGCCTGCAGCTTCGCCAGTTGCGGGGAAAGCACCGGATCCAGGGTCTCCCTGGCGCGTTGCAGCTCAGGCCCAAGCAAGGGAAATGAAGCGTTTGTCAGCGGCTCACTCATGGATGGAGACAGAATCCGGGACAGGTTTGAAGTAGGCCCAGTTTACCGGACCCGGAAACAGAATTGTTGGGGCAAAAAAAAGCCCCGCCGATTGGCGGGGCTCCTGGCTTGCGCGATTGATGCGTCAGCCGGGAAGCATTACATCATGCCGCCCATGCCACCCATTCCGCCCATGCCGCCCATGCCACCCATATCGGGCATGCCGCCGGCGCCTTCTTCAGCCGGCGCCTCGGCCACCATACACTCGGTGGTCAGCAGCAGACCAGCCACGGAAGCGGCGTTCTGCAGCGCAGTACGAACAACCTTGGTGGGATCCAGGATACCCATTTCAATCATGTCACCGTACTCGCCGGTGGCCGCATTGTAGCCAAAGTTGATCTTGGCCTTGGCGCGCACCGCATTCAGTACGACCGAACCATCTTCACCCGCATTACGCACGATCTGGCGCAGGGGCTCTTCCACGGCACGCCGCAGAATGGCAACACCCATATCCTGATCGTGGTTGTCACCCTTAAGCTTTTCCACACCCTTGAGGGCACGAATCAGGGCAACGCCACCACCGGGCACAACACCTTCTTCCACCGCGGCGCGGGTTGCATGCAGGGCATCTTCAACACGGGCCTTCTTCTCTTTCATCTCGATTTCAGTCGCGGCGCCGACCTTGATCACGGCCACACCGCCGGACAACTTGGCCACACGTTCCTGCAGCTTCTCCTTGTCGTAATCGGAGGTGGCATCCTCGATCTGGGCGCGAATCTGGTCAACCCGGGCCTTGATGCTCTTCACATTACCGCCACCGTCGATGACCGTGGTGTTTTCCTTGGTGATCTGGATCTTCTTGGCGGTACCCAGGTCATCCAGGGTAGCCTTCTCAAGCGCCAGGCCGACTTCCTCGGAAATCACGGTTCCACCGGTAACGATGGCCAGGTCTTCCAGCATCGCCTTGCGACGATCGCCGAATCCGGGGGCCTTCACGGCAGCCACTTTCACGATGCCACGAATATTGTTGACCACCAGGGTAGCCAGGGCTTCGCCTTCCACGTCCTCGGCGACAATCACCAGCGGACGACCGGACTTGGCCACGGCTTCCAACAGCGGCAGCATTTCGCGGATATTGGAAATCTTCTTGTCGTGCAGGAGGATCAAGGCGTCGTCCATTTCCACGCCCTGGCTCTGCTGACTGTTGATGAAGTAGGGGGAAAGGTAGCCACGATCAAACTGCATGCCTTCCACCACGTCGAGGGCGTTGTCCAGCGCAGTGCCCTCTTCCACGGTGATCACGCCTTCCTTACCGACTTTCTGCATGGCTTCGGCAATGATGGTGCCGATGGAATCGTCGGAATTGGCAGAAATAGCGCCAACCTGGGCAATGGCCTTGTCGTCTTCACAAGGCTTGGACAGCTTCTTCAGCTCAGCGACAATACCCACGGTGGCCTTGTCGATGCCGCGCTTCAGGTCCATCGGGTTCATACCGGCGGCCACGGCCTTCAGGCCCTCACGCAGAATTGCCTGTGCCAGCACGGTGGCGGTGGTGGTGCCATCGCCGGCAATATCGGATGTCTGGGAAGCAACTTCCTTCACCATCTGGGCACCCATGTTCTCGAACCGGTCCTTGAGTTCGATTTCCTTGGCCACGCTCACGCCGTCCTTGGTGACGGTGGGAGCACCAAAGCTCTTTTCCAGTACCACATTTCGACCCTTGGGACCCAGGGTCACTTTGACCGCATTGGCCAGCACGTTGACGCCGCGCACCATCAGGGTGCGTGCATCATCGCCAAATTTCACTTCTTTAGCACTCATGGTTTGAAACCTCTATATTCGTAGTTCTGTCGATATGGATATGAGCAGGCCTGTTAGCCTTCGATCACGGCCATGATGTCTTCTTCGCGCATGACCAGCAGTTCGTCGCCGTCCACCTTCACTTCGGTGCCGCTGTACTTGCCGAAAAGCACGGAATCGCCAATCTTGACGTCCAGGGGGCGAACATCGCCGTTTTCCAGGATTTTGCCTTTGCCAACGGCAACCACTTTGCCCTTGATGGGCTTCTCGGTGGCAGAATCAGGAATCACGATACCGCCGGGTGAGGTACGCTCTTCTTCCTGGCGTTTGACAATCACGCGATCGTGCAGGGGTCGAATCTTCATGGGTCAGTCTCCTTCAAAACTGGGGATTACCAGCCGACTTGTAAGTAATTCTGTGGGGTGGAGTGTTAGCACTCCCCTCGAGTGAGTGCTAATAATAGCGGCGGATTTTGATTTTTCAAGCCCATAAAAACTATTTATTTTCAATGACATCGAAAAACAGCCCCGGTATCCTGTCGGCCTGAACCCGCCAGGGTGTCATCCAGGAACTCCAGATCATGCCAACCGTCCTGCTGGTTTACTGCACCTGCCCCGAGGACACGACCGCCGCGCAAATGGCCAGCGCCCTGGTGGAGGAGCGACTCGCCGCCTGCGCCAACCGGATTCCGGCCATGTCCTCCACCTATCGCTGGAAGGGCGGGGTTCAGACTGATTCCGAGGTACAGCTCATTCTGAAAACCACTGACCGGGTCTATCCGGCGCTGGAAAAACGGATTCTGGAACTTCACCCCTATGAACTTCCGGAGGTGCTGGCAGTCCCAATTCATGCCGGACTGCCCGGATATGTGGATTGGATCATTGACAGTGTGAGCCTGCCCGGGGACGATTCGCCTTCCAGCTGAACCCAGCTCGCCAGCGGAAACGAATGAAGCTATGAAAATCAGATACTTGACAGTTTTCTTGCTACTGCCCTTGTTGTGGGCGGCGAGCGCTGAACCGCTTCGGCCGGAACTGGCCTACCCTTACAAGGTGGAGGCCGATGCGCAGGAGATCCGGGTGCAGCTGGATATCCAGGACGGCTACTACCTGTATCGGAAGCGCTTCCGGTTCCAGGCGGTTACACCCGGACTGGCGCTTGGGGAGCCTGTCTATCCTGTCGGCGAGATGCACACCGACGAATTTTTCGGCGAGCAGGAAATCTACCGTGGCAAACAGGTAATACGCATCCCGTACACAGCACCGGCCGAGCTGCGCAGCGTGGCGCTTGGCATGCGCCTGCAAGGCTGTGCTGACATGGGTTTGTGCTACCCGCCCCAGGACTGGACTTCCACCATCGCCCTGCCAGGTTCGCCGACTCCCGGTGGGTCCCAGGTCAAAGCCACCTCAACCGCCCAGTCAAGCGGCAGCGGCAAAAGTATTTCTGACTGGCTTGCAACGCCGGCAGGCAACGGTGAGCCCTTCCTGCCTACGGACCAGGCTTTCCGCTCAAGCGTGGAAGCAATTGACCAACAGACCCTGGCGGTCCGCTGGACCATCGCGCCAGGTTATTACCTGTACAAGGACAAGCTGAGCGTCAAACCGGCAAGCGGCGAGATACAGCTGGGATTCCCCGAGATGCCTGTCGGAGAAACCAGGACCGACGAGTACTTTGGTGAAACCGAAGTGTATTTCGAACAGGTGGAGATTCTGCTGCCGTTTGTGCGCAGCAACCCGGACCCGTTGTTTATCGAATTGGAACTGGGATTCCAGGGCTGCGCGGTGGACGGGATTTGCTACCCGCCGTCATCGCGCCGCCAGGTCCTGGAAATTCCTGCTGCCGCCCGATTACCGACCCCGGGCGTCGTTCTTGACCAACCCATGGTTTCGGAACAGGACCGCCTGGCAGGACTGATACGCGATGGAAACCTGGCCCTGGTCCTGGCCACGTTTTTTGGGCTGGGCCTGTTGCTGGCGTTTACCCCCTGTGTACTGCCCATGGTGCCCATCCTGTCCGGGATCATCGTGGGTCAGGGTGAAAAAGTTACCACCCGCAGGGCCCTGTCCCTGTCCATTGCCTACGTGTCGGGCATGGCGCTGACCTATACGCTTGCCGGGGTTGCTTTTGCCGCCGTGGGCCAGCAAGCCCAAACCGTATTTCAACAGCCGTGGATCATCGTGTTGTTCAGCGGTCTGTTTGTGGCCCTGGCTCTGTCGATGTTCGGGCTGTATGAACTGCAGATACCGTCATCCCTGCAAACCAGGCTGTCGACCGCCAGCAACCAAGGAAAGACCGGCTCTTATCTGGGCACCGTCATCATGGGCGCCTTGTCTGCCCTGATCGTTTCGGCCTGCGTGGCGCCGCCCCTGGTTGCAGCGCTGGCGGTAATCGGCCAGGTGGGTGATGTATTCCGGGGCGGGGCTGCGCTATTTGCCCTGAGTCTGGGTATGGGTGCGCCATTGATTGTGTTTGGCGCTTCCGCGGGCAAGCTGCTGCCCAAGGCCGGCGCCTGGATGGAGGCGGTGAAGTCGTTCTTCGGCTTCCTGTTGCTGGCTGTGGCCTTGTGGATGCTCGACAGGGTATTGCCGGCCTGGACAGTAATCCTGCTCTGGTCAGCCTTGTCACTTACCTGTGGCGCCTTCCTGCTGAGTCAGGCCAGGGGGTCCGAGGGACGCGTGGTCCTGCGCGCTTTTGCCGCCGGGCTGGCGTTGATCTTGCTGACCTGGGGTGTACTGATGCTGGTCGGCCTGGCCGGTGGCAACACTGACCCCCTGCAGCCACTGAAGGGTCTGCGCCAGGGGTCGGGCCAGGCGGGGCAACAACAGGAAGTGCATTTCCAGCGCATCAAGACCGTGCAGGACCTGGAGCGCGAGATAGCCGGGGCTGCAGCCATGGGCAGACCCGTGATGCTGGACTTCTACGCGGATTGGTGTGTGTCCTGCAAGGAGATGGAAAAATATACTTTTCCCGATCCCGCAGTGAGAATGCACCTGGACACCATGCTGTTACTGCAAGCCGACGTGACTGCCAATGATGAGGCTGACCAGGAATTGCTCCGACATTTCGGGATTTTTGGTCCGCCGACCATCGCCTTTTTTGGAGCCGATGGACTGGAACGCAAAAATTACCGGGTCGTGGGCTATGTGCCTGCGGCGGAATTTTCTAAACATCTCGAAGCTGCCCTGAAGGGTCGCTAGCGACAATCTGCTATGAATAAAACTGTACTCACCATTCTGGCCTGTGCCGGCCTGATCGCCGGGATTTTTACCTATTTTTACAAGACGGTTGAACTGACCGGTCCGGACACGGACCAGATCATGCTTCCGGCCGTCGAATACCACCGCCAACCCAATGCGCAGGGCCGAGGTCAGGCCGGATTTCAGCCTGGCTGATACCGCCGGCGTTATACGCTCAATCGACGAGTGGGACGGCAAAGCCCTGGTCGTGAATTTTTGGGCCACCTGGTGCGCGCCCTGCCGCAGGGAAATGCCCCTGCTGATGGAACTGGAAACCCGGCACGCCAGGGACGATATCCAAATCCTTGGCGTGGCGGTGGACTTTCGCCCGGACGTCTTGAGTTACCTGACTGAGTCACCCGTCAACTATCCCGTATTAATCGGTGAACAGGATGCCATAGACGCTGCAGAGGGATTCGGTGTTGAGTTCGTGGGCATGCCCTTCACCGCCTTTACCGATCACCGCGGCAACGTATTGCACGTGCAGATCGGGGAAATACACCGGCCCCAGGCAGAGCTGATATTCAAGGCAGTCAACAATCTGCGTGCAGGCGATATCGACCTGGCCATGGCCCGCAGAGTAATCGCCCACGGCCTGGCGGGTATCCCTGACCAGGGGAAATAGGCTGCTACCCGTTGCATACCGGGGCGTGCGAACGCGAGCCTTACACCACCCCGCCGGGTACTTCCCGTAAATGATCCGGGTCATGAACAGGAATCAGGCTAACTAGGTTTTCGGGCTCTCCGACTCCTCGCCATCATGGCGTTTGCGCCATGCACCCAGTAGGACGGTGAGCAAACCCAACAGGATTTCATCTGCGAAAGGCACCAGGTCCGGGAGCCCCACGTCAACCAGAAATACCACCAGGGTCAACGCAAAAAGGTAAGGGAAACGCAGGCGACCGGCATAAGCCAGCAATTTGCCTAACAGGGGTACTCGCAACATATCTTCCTGCCTCGTCTTAGTCTGCCAGGCCAGCCCTTACTTTTTGCGCCTGTTGCTGCAGCAATTCCAGATCGGCCATACCTCTGCCATGACTCTTTAGCGGGGTACCGCTATAGCGGGGAATGATGTGAAAGTGGATATGGAATACCGATTGCCCGGCGGCCGGTCCGTTTAACTGGGAAATCATTACCCCATCGGGGTTAAACGCGATCTGCACCGCCCTGGCCACTTTTCGGGTGGTGGTAATCAGACGCGCCAGGTCTTCATCGGGTATATCAAAAATATTCTCCGCCTCGACCTTGGGTATCACCAGGGTATGACCATCGGCCTGTGGCATGGCGTCCATAAAGGCCAGTGCGTACTCATCCTCATACACCGTTGCCGCTGGAATTTCACCGCGCAGAATGCGCGCGAAGATATTATCACTGTCATAACTCACGGAACTTTCTCCAGTTTGACCATGCAACTGCTGGACCCAATTCAACGGCTACTATATCCCAAGCATGGTGCTCCAGGCTCCCCCCGCCTGCACCTGACCGGGTCAGAATGAGGCATATTCCTGATTGACGATCTTACCCGGAGTTGTTTACCGTCCAGCATCTGATTCCAAAGGAAACCCTTCCCATGCAACATCGCAAGCTCCTTCTCGCCGCCCTGTCCCTGGTCATGATCGGCGGGTGCAGCCAGAAACAGACTCCCCTTGAAACCCCCGTCCAGGCCAGCCTGGGCAGCGGTCTTAGCCAGGACAATATCGATCAAACCGTGCGCCCCCAGGATGACACCTACCGACATGTCAGCGGCAGCTGGCTGAAGAACACCAGCATCCCGACGGACAAGGCTCGCTATGGCGCGTTCGACCAATTGCGTGAGCGAGCCGAGCTGGACGTACGCGAACTGATTGAGCGGGCAGCCTCAAACGAATCCGAGGCTGGAACCCCGGCACGTAAAATCGGCGATTTATACAACAGCTTCATGGACCAGGACGCTGTAAATGCGGCGGGCCTTGGGCCGCTGGATACAGAATTGCAGGCGATTGCTGCAATCAGCGACAAGAGCGAACTCATCGGTCACCTTGCCCATATGCAGCGCATGGGTATTGCAAACCCGCTGGCAGTGTTCGTAAACCAGGATAAGAAGGACTCCACCCGTTACGCTGCCTATATCTACCAGGCCGGTCTGGGCATGCCGGATCGTTCCTACTACCTGGAAGACCAGTTCAAGGACAAGCGCGAGAAATACGCGGCCTATGTCACGGCCCTGAATACCCTGGCCGGCCTGGATCAGCCGGCCGCAAGAGCCAGGGCCATACTTGCCATGGAAACCGCCCTGGCCGAGGCACAGTGGGAGCGGGTAAAAAATCGTGACCCCGTGGCTACCTACAACCCCTACACCTTCGGCCAGGCCCAGGAAGCATTCCCGGGAATGGACTGGGCGCCTTATGCGCGTATTACCGGTTTCGGCGATGAGGAGAAATTCATCGTCTACCAGCCCGAATTCATTGCCGCGTTCAGCGAGGCACTGGAAAACACCAGCCTGGACGACTGGAAGGCCTATTTAAGCTACAAGACGCTGGATACCTTCGCGCCGTACCTGTCGGATTCCTTCGTCGACCTGAATTTCGACTTTTATGGTCGCACCCTGAGCGGTACCGAGGAGAACCGGGCGCGCTGGAAGCGCGGCGTAGAACTCACCAACGGCGCCCTGGGCGAATTGGTCGGCGAGTTGTTCGTGGCCGCCCATTACAAGCCCGCGTCCAAGGCACGCATGGACAAGATGATCGCCGACCTGCGCGAGGCCTTCCGCCAGTCCATCGACAAGCTCGAGTGGATGGGCGCGGCAACCCGGGCCCAGGCGCA
Organism: uncultured Gammaproteobacteria bacterium; assembly: GCA_963823435.1. Taxonomy (GTDB): domain Bacteria; phylum Pseudomonadota; class Gammaproteobacteria; order Steroidobacterales; family BM003; genus CAKZML01. The sequence goes on from CAWGLN010000001.1 coordinate 202,528, forward strand.
GGACAAGCTGGCGAAATTCACACCCAAGATTGGCTATCCGGAAAAATGGCGTGACTACAGCGGGCTGGTGGTTGAAGCAGATGACCTGCTCGGCAACATTCTGCGCAGTAACGAATTTGACCATGATTATCAGATGAACCGCCTGGGCGGCCCGATAGACCGTACTCTCTGGGCCATGACCCCCCAGACTGTGAACGCCTACTACAACCCGGTGATGAACGAGATCGTTTTCCCAGCCGCCATCCTGAGGCCGCCTTTCTTTAATGAGGAGGCGGACGATGCCACTAATTATGGCGGCATCGGTGCGGTAATCGGGCATGAATTCAGCCACGGTTTCGATGACAAGGGTCGCAAGTACGACGGCAACGGCAACCTGCGTGACTGGTGGACCGAGGAGGACAACACGGAGTTCAATCGGCGTGCCCAGAAACTGGTGGACCAGTACAACGAATTCAGCCCGGTGGAAGGACACAACGTCAACGGCGAATTGACCCTGGGTGAGAACATCGGTGACCTGGCCGGTGTAACCATGGCTTATCGCGCCTACCAGTTGTCCCTGGCCGGCAAAGCGGCGCCAGTGATCGACGGGCTGACCGGCGACCAGCGTTTCTTCATGGGCTGGGCCCAGGTCTGGCGCACCCTGATTCGCCCGGAGGAAGCCATCCGCCTGCTCAAGGTCGATCCCCATTCGCCGGGCGAATTCCGGGCCAACGGCACCCTGCGTAATATTGACGACTTCCAGGATGCCTTTGCCAACAAGTCTGGCGACGGCATGTTCCTGGCGCCCGAGGAAAGAGTGAAAATCTGGTAAACAGGTCTTTCACAGGCCCCGGCGACCCGCGGTTGCCGGGGCCTTTCAGGAACGGTCTGCACCTTTGCGAAAGGCGCCGGGTGACTGACCCATCCACTGCGCAAACGCACGCCCGAAATTCGACGGGTCCTTGTAGCCCAGCAGGTAGGACACCTGCTTTACGGTCAGGCTGGAATTCGACAGCAGTTCAATGGCCCGCCGCTGGCGAACCCGCTGGAGGATTTGCTGGTAGGAACTGCCCTCGCGTTTCAGTTTCCTGATGAGTGTGCGGGGCGCAATGTGCTGGCTGCGGGCAATTTCACTCAGCCCGGGTACGTTTTCTGGCTCGGCCAGCAAGGCGCGCTCCACCAGGCAGGTCACGGATATCCGGCTGGCCAGGGCCTCAAACTCGGCCTCTACCCGGGACAAGGCAGCCTGGTGCATGGCTGGCTCGTACATCGGTCCTGATCGCTCCAGCCAGGAGCACGGTAGCGAGATCGAATGCTCAGGTGCGCCGAACATAGCCCTTCCCTGGATCTGCCTCTCCAATGCATGCATGTATTGAGGGGGTGAAAATGCAAATCCAATTTGCGCCTCCCGAAGAGGGGAACCGCGCACCTGCTCGAGTAAGGACTGGATACCCAGCACTACCGTTTCCAGCAGATCACGCCAGGTCTCGCCCAGCTCAACCTCCTCCACCACGCACAATACGCAACGGTGTTCGTCTATCCGCCGCTCCAGCCTGATAAACGGAACTCGAATCATGATGAAACGCTCAAGCACCGATAAGGCGGCATCCATATCAGGGGCAGTCGCCACAGCGACACCCAGTGACCCGTGAGCGAACAAATTCAGCCTATGGATCAATTGCAGATGCCAGTCCTCACCAAGCAGGGCACGCAGCTTGATCACGACCGCCTGCAGTTGCCCCAGTGTTACCGTACCCTGCAAACCCTCGGCCCCGTCCACCGGCAGGTCGAGGTCCGCCAGCACGCGTTGCGCCAGGCCGGGTTCCAGAGTGCGCAGGATTACGTTCAGGTAGGTTGAAGGCACAAGCAGGTTGAGGCGGGCGGGCTTATCCGGCATATTCATCTGTCACTTAATGACCAGTTCAAGTCACTTTATACGCTTTTGCCGTCAGCCATGTCACGTCAGGATGTACATACCTGCACTGATTCCAAATCGGGAGATGACCAGTGAAGTCGTTTACCTATCTGCTGCCGTCAGGCGAAAGCGCTGTGTACCATGACAAAAAGCGTTACCTGTGGCCGTTGTCGGTCATGCTTCCGATTTTGCCCATCCTTTGCGCAGCCTTCTATGTGAGGACGGGCGTGGAGTGGATTCTGTGGCTACCTCTGCTGACCATCTATGCCATGGTGCCGGCGCTGGACTGGCTGCTGGGACAGGATGAAAGCAACCCTCCGGAAACCCTGGTCCCAGAACTGGAATCAGATCCTTACTACCGGATCCTGACCTATCTCACGGTTCCGCTGCACTTTTTGACCCTGGTCGCCGGTGCCTGGCTGGTAGCCTCCCAGGACCTGTCATGGACCGGCTTGCTGGCGGTCACCCTGTCCACCGGCTTGCTGAGCGGCCTGGCCATCAATACCGGCCACGAATTGGGTCACAAGAACACGACCCTGGAATCGACCCTGGCAAAGATCGTGCTCGCAGTACCGGTCTACGGTCACTTTACCGTGGAGCACAATGCCGGGCACCACACACAGGTTGCCACGCCTGAAGATTGCGCCAGCGCCCGTTTCGGCGAGAACATATACCGTTTCGCCCTCAGGGAAATACCCGGCGGCGTCCGCCGCGGATGGCAACTGGAGACACGCAGGCTGCAACGCCTGGGTCATTCCGGCTGGAGCTGGCGTAATCAGATTCTGCAGTCGTATGTCCTGAGCGCCGTGCTGTATGTCGGACTGGCAGCAGCTTTTGGGCCGGTCATGATTCCCTTCCTGATCGCACAGGCCGCTTTTGGCTGGTGGCAACTCACCAGCGCCAATTACATCGAGCACTATGGCCTGCTACGGAAGAAAAAGGACAATGGTCATTACGAGCGTTGCCAGCCCCATCATTCCTGGAATGCCAACCACATTTTTTCCAACCTGATCCTGTTCCACCTGGAGAGGCACTCGGATCACCACGCCTACGCCAACCGGCGCTACCAGTCACTGAGACATTTCGACAAACTGCCCACACTGCCCTCGGGCTACTTCGGCATGTTTCTGCTGGCCTACTTTCCACCCTTGTGGAGACTGGTTATGGACAAGCGCCTGCTTGGCCAGGTTGGCGGCGACCTGACCCAAATAAACATCCATCCAGGCGCGAAAATACCCCTGGTACCGAACACTCAACCACCCCGTGCCCGATCTGCATAATCCTGCATTCGCCGACGCCTGATTCCCTCGGGCCGCGTACCCACATCACGCGCTTTTTGGCCTGGATGCTCCCTGACAGGAGCTGACCGGGACCCGTCACCCGTACAAAAAGATACGATCTTGCCGCCAAAAGATGTAAACTCCGCCAAAATCATGGTTATTAACGCGGCGCAGCAATTATGGCTAACTTCCTGCTGATCAATGGCCCCAACCTGAATTTGCTCGGTGAGCGTGAGCCCGAAATCTACGGCTCGACCACCCTGGCCGATATCGAAAGCGCCCTCACGGTGGCCGCCCAGGGCCATGGCCACAATCTCGACTGTTTCCACAGCAACGCCGAACATGAACTGGTTGAGCGCATTCAGCAGGCGGCCGGGCAGGACCTGGCAACAATAATCATCAACCCTGCGGCCCTGGGCCACACCAGCATTGCCCTGAGGGATGCATTGCTGGGCTCCGGTGTGCCGTTCATTGAAGTGCACATCAGCAATATTTTTTCCCGCGAAGCCTTCCGTCACCACAGCTACCTGTCGGATGTGGCAAGTGGCGTGATCGTTGGTTTTGGCGTACGCGGTTACGAGCTTGCACTCAGTGCGGCGATCGAAAACGCCTCCCAGTAACAGTCTCCGAGCCTGAACCTATATAGGGCCTACTCATGGATATTCGAAAAGTAAAAAAACTCATTGAACTGCTGGAAGAATCCGGTATCGCTGAAATAGAAATCACCGAGGGTGAAGAATCCGTGCGCATCAGCCGTTATCCGGTAACCGGCCCGGCCGCCATGCAGGCGGCGATGCCGATGATGGCCCCTGCGCCGGCGGCCACCGCACCGGTCGCACCGGTCGCAGCGATAGAGCCGCCAAGCCCGGGGCATCGCGTTACCTCCCCCATGGTTGGCACCTACTATGGCGCCCCGACGCCGGGCGCCAAGGCCTTTGTTGAACTCGGCACGCGGGTTGAGGTTGGGGACACCCTTTGCATCATCGAGGCCATGAAGATGATGAACCAGATCGAAGCCGAGACTGCCGGCACCGTGGTGTCCATCCTTGCAGAGAACGGCGAACCGGTCGAATACGGTCAGCCCCTGTTCATCATTGAATAACCTTCTTAATAGGCGCATCCATGCTTGATAAAGTCGTCATTGCCAATCGTGGGGAAATAGCCTTGCGAATATTGCGGGCCTGCCGGGAAATGGGAATCAAGACCGTGGCGGTGCACTCCAGCGCGGACAATTCCCTGAAACATGTACTGCTTGCCGATGAAACCGTGTGTATAGGACCTCCCCGGTCCACCGACAGCTACTTGAATATGCCCGCCATTATCAGTGCAGCGGAAGTTACCGACTCCATGGCCATCCACCCGGGTTATGGCTTTCTGTCCGAAAACGCCGACTTCGCCGAGAGGGTGGAAAACAGCGGTTTTATTTTTGTCGGTCCAAAGGCTGAAACCATTCGCCTGATGGGCGACAAAGTCTCGGCAATACGCACCATGAAGGCAGCCGGCGTACCCTGCGTACCCGGATCCGATGGCCCCCTCGGCGATGACATGAAAGAAAACCAGAAAATAGCCGGCAGCCTGGGCTACCCGATCATCATCAAGGCCTCGGGCGGTGGCGGTGGTCGCGGCATGCGGGTCGTGCACTCCGAAGGGACCCTGGCGAATGCAATCGCCCTGACCAAATCAGAGGCCCTTGCGGCCTTTAACAACGACGTCGTTTACATGGAGAAGTTTCTGGAGCGACCGCGGCATGTCGAATTCCAGGTGCTGGCCGATGGCCAGGGCAATGCCATTCACCTGGGCGAGCGCGATTGCTCCATGCAACGCCGTCACCAAAAGGTCATCGAAGAAGCGCCGGCGCCCGGAATTACCAGCGAACAAAGGGCGGAAATTGGCGCTCGCTGCGTCAAGGCCTGTCTGGAGATGAACTACCGGGGAGCGGGAACCTTCGAGTTCCTGTTTCAGGACGGAGAGTTTTTCTTCATCGAAATGAACACCCGCCTGCAGGTAGAACACCCGGTGACCGAGATGATTACCGGCATCGATATCGTGCGGGCGCAATTGGAAATCGCCTCGGGTCTCAAGCTGTCGATCAGGCAGGAAGATGTGGTTATCAGGGGACACTCTATCGAATGCCGTATCAATGCCGAGGATGCCAAGACCTTCGTACCCTCGCCAGGCACGGTTTCCTTGTGGCACCCACCGGGCGGTCCGGGCATCCGTGTGGACAGCCATCTATACTCCGGCTACGTAGTGCCACCTTACTATGACTCGATGATCGGCAAGATCATCAGTTACGGTGAAAACCGCAAGACGGCGATCGCCCGCATGTCCAATGCCCTGGCTGAAATGGTGGTAGAGGGAATCAAGACAAACATCCCCTTGCACCGGGAAATATTCCAGCACTCGGCCTTCAAGACCGGTGGCACGGATATCCACTACCTGGAGAAAAGGCTGGGGCTTTAACGTGTCCTGGAATCAATTCCGGATAGAACTGGGTCCACTGGACCCCGAGCAACTGGAGAACGCCCTGTTTGCGGCAGGTGCACTGTCGATTACCTTGAGCGACGCGAAGGATACGCCCGTCCTGGAACCGGCGCCGGGTGAAACACCCCTTTGGCCCAGCACCCGGTTCACAGCCCTGTTTGCCGAGGAGCATACCCTGCAGGCAATTGTCAGCTTCTTGCAAGCGCAACTTGAAACGCCTCTGCCTGCACACAAGCTGGAGCCGCTGGCCGATCGGGTCTGGGAGCGGGAATGGATGAAGGATTTTCATCCCATGAATTTCGGACACGGTCTCTGGGTATGCCCCCATGAGCAAAAGGTTCCCGAGAAAAACGCAACGGTAGTCTACCTGGATCCCGGCCTGGCATTTGGCACCGGCACCCACGAAACCACCGCGCTTTGTCTGGAATGGTTGGGAGCCGCCGAACTGGCTGGCAAGCAGGTCATGGATTATGGCTGTGGCTCGGGCATCCTGGCGGTGGCAGCACTGAAATTGGGAGCCGCTGCAGTTCATTGCGTGGATATAGATCCCCAGGCGCTGGAAGCCAGCCTGGACAATGCGCGTAAAAATGGAGTGGACCAGCGGCTGGCATTTCCCGACCCTGATCAATTGCCCGGCCATGTCTATGACGTCGTGTTGGCCAATATCCTGGCAGGTCCACTTGCGAGCCTGGCCGGACGCCTGACGGGCATTTGCCGCCCGGGAGGGTACCTGGTCCTGTCCGGCATTCTTGCCGAGCAATCAGAAGCGGTGAGCAACGCCTATTCGGCGGCCTGCGATGAAATCATTGAAACCCGGAAAGGTGACTGGGTACGGCTCTCCTGCCGATTAAAGACCTAGGCAGCCGCTGATCCACTCATGAACTCGGTTCTTGCAGCCATACAAACCAGCTTCCGTGTTGCCAGTCTTCACCTTGGCTGGCTATTGCGTGCGATTGGCGCCTTGAATCTGAACCTGTTCGCTCACAATCTACTTGGTCCAGGGCAAATCAGCAGCTACTTCATTACGACCCGAAGCAGGGGCGGGATTTTGTTGCCGGCTTCGGGCATTATGTTGACTGTTCACAGGGCAAGGCCTTAAATCCAGGCGAATATGCACACGCGCTGCACACATTGCGACACCGCCTTCCGGATAACTCCCGAGGTGCTGACCTATGCCCGGGGACGGGTAAGGTGCGGACAGTGCATGCGCACATTCGACGCCCTGGAACACCTGGGTGAAGAAGCAGGAACTGCCCTGATACCTGCGACAGCGGAAGCACCGTCGGAGAGTGCGGAATCAGATCCCAACCCGCCGAAAGGGGAACAGACTGCCCGGGACATCCCCGGGAACGAGGAAAATACGCCCGATCCTGAGCCGGCTTCCTCCAATACGGGACGCGATGGTCCCGAAATGGAAGCGGTGCCCCACAAAGTGGATGAGTACGCCCCCGGAGACGAGGAGGACACTCTCAATGCTGAATTAGCCTCCCCCTTGCCAGGGGACGGCGGCGCAGGCGCGGAGACAGCCGCCCTCGACACGGACCAGGATACGCAGAATGACAAGGGCAATATGGCAGAGGCCCAAAACGACTCCTTCATAGCGGAAGAAGACGCACCGCTGGCCGAACCGCCAGCCGCCCCCCACTCCGAGTACTACCTGCCAGAAGCAGAAACAGCCGTTTTCAACGTGGCCGGGGACACCCCTGGACCAGAAGAAGACACCCCGAATACCGTGCTTGCCTCTTATACACCGGTATTCGACAGGGCAGGAGAGGCCACACAGGGCATCCCCAACGAGGAGAGGGAAAAGGCACTCAAGACCGAGCCTGCCTCCTTCGACGAGGACGATACCCTTGACGGCGACCTTGATCTGGCGGTGACCGACTCTTGGAAACTGGATGAGCAGCTGCTGAACACAAGCACCCTGCCCGCGCTCCCCGGACTGGTAGAGCATCCGGAATTTCCTGAACCGCAGGAATCCTCGCCAGACCCGGTGGACGCTGCCAAGGCCAAACCGCAGATGAATTGGGACGACAGCTGGGACGACATGTCATTTGATGATGAACACGGCATCCCGCTTATGGAGGATCTGGAGGAAGTCACCGAGACCGGGGAGCAGGCGGCGGCTGTCGCGGATTCCACGGTTGAGAATATCCGGGTTGATCCAGCCGCAACCCTGACCGAAGCGGACCTGTCGAAAATGGGTGTGAGATTGCCGCAGCAGGCCCAGGCCGGTTCTGAGCCAAAGGAAGCCGCCTGGGAAATCCTCAGCCCCGGGACCGAAGGGCCGGCTGAAGGTGATGAGGGTGGGTTGTCAGAGGGGCCTGGCGACCCGGCGATCATGGTCACGGACAGCGAGCGTGACCTAATTGAAACTGACTTCGCGGAATTGGCAGAGGAAATTGACGGCCCGGCGAACGAGGTCGAGGAATCCGACCGTGACGCGATCGAAAGGGACCTGGCGGAGTTGGCAGAGGCAATCGAACACGCGGCGAATAGGGTCACGGACACCGGCCGGGAATCCACTGATAGTGACGCCTGGAACCCGGCGTGGGCTGGTCCGGATCGAGTTGAGGGTGCGGTGGCGAATCGCGGGGACGAGGGCCCGGAGGGACTATCAGAACCGGTACCTGGCACTGACCTTGCAAAGGTGCAGGCGGAACTGGAAGGCCTGGCCCGGCTGGTGGGCACGGGGGCCGGTGAAATACCCGGAAAATCTGGCCAGACGCCGACCGCAGAGAATTTCGAACACATAGTCAGAAAACGACGCAGCGGCTGGAACCTCGCCGCCACCGGACTGTTCTTGCTGCTGCTGGTGACGATACTGGGTACGCAACTGATCCACTACCATCGCGCCAGCCTTCTGCCAGATGCAATCTTGGGTCCCATGTTAAGGCAGACCTATGCCCGCTTGGGAATAGATCTACCCCATGAGTGGGAACTGGATCGCTACGATATTCGACAACTGGGTGGGATACAGGATCCGGCCAGGCCCGGCGTGCTGGTAATCGGTATCAGTGTGCGCAACCAGGCAAACCGCGCACAACCGTTTCCGGTAATCAGACTGGTGCTGGAGGATCGATGGGGTGAGAGAATCGCCAAGCGTGACTTGAAACCGGCAGATTACCTCGATTCAGAGCCCGGGGCAGGTGCAATGATGTTCGCCGGTCAATTGATAAAAACCGACATCGCGGTTATCGAACCGGAGGGCGCTGGCGCCACCACTTTCCAGGTTGATGCCTGCATCGAAATGCCCGGGGGCACCCTGGACTGCGCCAATCAGCTCTAGGGGGTTTTTGCCAGAATCCTTGCCAGGCCCGGTACAAGCGTTATCATGCCCGGTCTCCCGGTGATTTATTACCTACCATGCGTATAGGCAAATTCACGTTTAGCAACAAAGTTGCCCTGGCCCCCATGGCCGGCGTAACCGATTTGCCGTTCCGAAATCTGTGCAAGCAATTGGGCGCGGGCTTCGCTCCTTCGGAAATGGTGACGTCAGACACCAGTCTTTGGAACACCGAGAAATCCCGCCGGCGACTGGACCATGCAGGCGAGGCTCATCCACGCATAGTTCAAATTGCCGGCGGTGATCCTGAAATGATTGCCAACGCGTCAAAGCTGAACGTGGAACGCGGCGCCGATATTATCGATATCAACCTGGGTTGCCCCGCAAAGAAAGTGTGCCGCAAGGCAGCTGGATCGGCCCTGCTCAAGGACGTTGCGCTGGTGAAGGCAATACTTGAGGCTGCGGTAGACTCAGTCCAGGTTCCGGTCACACTGAAAACCCGTACAGGGTGGTCTGAAGATGCCCGCAATGGACCGGAGATAGCGGCCATCGCTGAAGCGGCCGGTATCCAGGCAATCGCGATACATGGCCGGACCCGTGCCTGCATGTTCTCGGGGCAGGCCGAGTACGCCACGATCGCCGAAATAAAGCGCTCAGTCAGCATCCCGGTAATCGCCAATGGCGATATCGATTCCCCGCAAAAAGCACGGGAAGTACTGCGCCTGACGGGTGCCGACGGCTTGATGATTGGCAGGGCCGCCCAGGGCCGCCCATGGATTTTTCGTGAAATAAATCACTACCTGGCTACAGGAGATATTCTTACCCCTCCCGCGTGGCGGGAAGTCCGTGATATCATGCTCGGCCACCTTGACAATCTGTATCACTTCTATGGTGAATACACGGGTGTTCGCATCGCGCGGAAGCATCTGGGCTGGTACTGCAAGAGCCAACCCGGAGCGGACCACTTCTGGGAGACAGTGGCGCGCGTCGAGTCTTCAGGTGAACAAGTGCGGGCAGTAGAAAAGTACTTTGAGCAGCTCACCAAGCAGGCTGCATAAAACAAGATCGGGGAATTCGAAACGGTGGCAAATCAAGACGGTTATTTGGCGTTCACAGCTGAATCAAGTGGGCAAAAACCCCTGCGTGATCTCACGCATGAAGCCCTGAATGCATATTTCGAGAATCTCAACGGCCACCGGCCGGGAGACTTGTACTCGCTGGTCATGAGCGAGGTGGAGCAGCCTCTGTTCAAGGTTGTTCTTGATTTCACGGGCGGCAACCAGAGTCGGGCCGCCGACATTCTTGGCATCAATCGCGGCACCCTGCGAAAGAAACTCCGCGGCTACCGCCTGATTGACTGATCGAGGAACTCATGAGTCAAGTTCGACGCGCACTGATAAGCGTCTCCGACAAATCCGGAGTCGCAGAGTTGGCCCGTTCACTGGTGGGTCTTGATATTGAGTTGCTGTCCACGGGTGGCACCGCCAGTCTGATTCGCGAGGCCGGCCTGCCGGTTACGGATGTTTCGGAACACACCGGATTTCCCGAGATCATGGCAGGCAGGGTAAAAACCCTGCATCCGAAAATTCACGGCGGCCTGCTGGGACGCCGCGGTATGGATGAACCGGTCATGGACCAGCACGGAATCAGCCCGATCGACCTCCTGGTCGTGAATCTGTATCCGTTCGAAAAGACCATCGCTTCTGGCGATTGCAGCCTGGGCGATGCGATAGAAAATATCGATATAGGTGGTCCGGCCATGTTGCGTGCCGCCGCCAAGAACCACGCGGGTGTTGCCGTATTGGTCGACCCCGCTGATTACCAGGGCGTCCTGGACGAATTGCGCGACAACCAGGGAAGCTTGCGGCACGACACCCGCTTTCGCTTGGCGGTAAAAGCCTTTTCACATACAGCCCATTACGATACCGCTATCAGCCGCTACCTCGGTCGCCAGCTGGAATCAACCGGCAAGCAAGAACTGGGTGAAACATTCGAACTAAATCTGAAGCGCAGGCAAACCCTGCGCTATGGCGAAAATCCGCACCAGCGAGCGGCATTTTATGTCGAGCCTGGGGCCAGCGAGGCCTCGTTGGCGACGGCCGTACAGAAGCAGGGCAAGGAAATGTCCTACAACAACATCGCTGATGCGGATGCGGCGCTGGAATGCGTCAAGCAATTCAGGAGGCCTGCCTGCGTCATAGTCAAACACGCCAATCCCTGCGGGGTGGCGCTGGATGCCAGTATTGGCGCCGCCTATGAGCGAGCCTACCAGACCGACCCGACGTCGGCCTTTGGCGGCATCATCGCGTTCAACCGGGACCTGGATGCGCGGACGGCAGCGGAAATCGTCAAGCGCCAGTTTGTCGAAGTCATTATTGCTCCGGACGCCGATACCGATGCCCTGGAAGTACTCGCTACCAAAGCCAATGTGCGCGTTTTACTGACCGGACCGTGGGACATCGACCACCCGGCAACAGGTCTGGATTACAAGCGCGTCAGCGGCGGTCTGCTGGTTCAGGATCGTGACCAGGAATTGATAGGCGAGAACAGGATCACGGTCGTTTCGGAGCGTCAGCCCAGTCCTCAGGAACTTGGTGATATGTTATTCGCCTGGCGCGTAGCCAAGTTTGTCAAATCAAACGCCATCGTATTCTGCAAGGATCTGATGACCATAGGAGTGGGTGCGGGTCAGATGAGTCGCGTGTACAGCACCCGCATCGCAGCCATCAAGGCGGCTGACGAAAACCTGGAGGTCAAGGGCTCGGTTATGGCCTCAGACGCGTTCTTCCCCTTCCGCGATGGCATTGATGCCGCCGCCGTCCACGGTATCACCGCGGTAATCCAGCCCGGTGGCTCCATGCGTGACGAGGAAGTGATACAGGCCGCCAACGAGCACAACCTGGCCATGGTATTCACCGGGATGCGCCACTTCAGACATTGATCGAGGCAGCCCCCTTACCACCTGCGATTGATGCCTTGAATCTGACTCGTTTCGCTCATAATCTACTACACGCAGAATAAATCGAAGACTCTCTAATTTTTTCTGCAGGAACCATGACTTGCCCGCAAAATCGCCGGGAGAACGAAACGCATGAAAATTCTTGTGGTAGGTAGCGGCGGTCGGGAGCATGCGCTGGCCTGGAAGGCCCTGCAGTCACCGATGGCCGACCTGGTATACGTGGCGCCCGGCAATGCCGGCACGGCCCTGGAGCCCGGCGTGGAAAATGTCGACATCCCTGTGGAGGACATCCAGGCGCTGGCGGAATTTGCCGAGGACGAGGGGATAGGCCTGACCATCATCGGCCCGGAAGGCCCACTGGTAGCCGGGATTACCGACTTGTTCAGAAAGCGTGGGTTGAAATGTTTCGGACCCAGTGCTGCGGCGGCCCAACTGGAAGGCTCGAAGGCCTACTCCAAGGATTTCCTGGCCCGGCACAAGATCCCCACCGCAAGATACGCGAATTTCGAGCAACTGGAACCCGCCCTGGAATACATCCGCAAACACGGTGCGCCCATCGTGGTCAAGGCGGACGGACTGGCCGCCGGCAAGGGTGTGGTTGTTGCCAAACGGTAGCGGAGGCAGAGACAGCGGCCCGTGACATGCTTCAGGAAGGCGCTTTTGGCGCCGCCGGTGCTCGCATCGTGATTGAGGAGTTCCTGAGCGGCGAGGAAGCCAGCTTCATTGCCATGGTTGATGGAAAAAATATCCTGGCATTTGCCACCTCCCAGGACCACAAGGCCCGGGATGACGGCGACACCGGACCTAACACGGGGGGCATGGGCGCCTATTCTCCTGCCCCGGTGGTCACCGCCGAGGTACACCGGCGCATCATGGAAGAAGTGATGAGGCCGACGGTAGATGGATTGGTGTCGGATGGCACACCCTATACCGGCTTCCTGTACGCGGGAGTCATGATCGACAAGCACCACGCGCCCAGCGTGGTGGAATTCAATTGCCGTTTTGGCGACCCGGAAGCGCAGCCCATCATGATGCGCATGCAGTCTGACCTGGTAGAGCTATGCCTGGCGGCGCTGGACCAGAAACTGGACGAATATGAAATCCAGTTCGATCCTCGCCCTGCCCTGGGCGTGGTGCTCGCGGCTGGCGGTTATCCCGCCGGTTACGCCAAGGGCAAGGTGATTCACGGGTTGCACAGTACCGATGAGTCCTTGCAAAAAATATTTCATGCGGGAACCCGTCTGGACAATGGCAGGGTTCTTACCCATGGCGGCCGCGTGCTATGTGCAGTGGCCCTGGGACACGACGTCAGCGAGGCCCAGGCCAGCGCCTACCGATTGGTAGCCGATGTGGACTGGGAAGATATGTATTTCCGCAAGGACATCGGCCACCGGGCAGTTGCCAGGGAAAAAGCCGGACGCTAGACAATCGCAGTCTGGCCGAGATCTGCCACGCGATACACCTGATCGCCGGCCCTTCTTCCTCGCCCCAGACTAGCCCAGGAAGGGATACCGGTAGTCGGTGGGCGGCACGAAGGTCTCCTTGATCGTTCGCGGCGATAGCCAGCGGTACAAATTCAACATACTGCCAGCCTTGTCATTGGTACCCGACTTCCTGGCTCCGCCAAACGGCTGCTGCCCAACCACCGCCCCGGTGGGTTTGTCATTGATATAAAAATTGCCTGCAGCGTGACGCAGCTTGCCGGAAATATCCGCCGCAGCCAGCCTGTCTCGCGCGAACACTGAACCTGTCAGCGCATAGGTCGAACCCTGGTTACAGATCTGGATGGTTTCTTCCAGGCTCTTGTCATCGTAGACAAACACGGTGAGTACCGGGCCGAATATCTCCTCGCGCATACTGCGATAACCGGGATCACTGGCCACGATGACGGTGGGCTCAACGAAGTACCCCGTGCCCTGATCATGACCGCCACCCACCAGTATTTCCGCATCGGGGTGGCCCTGGGCGTGATCAAGGTAGCCAACGATGTTCTTGTACGAGCGGTCGTCGATCACCGCATTCATGAACATACTGAAATCCCTGACATCACCCATCTTGATGGTCTTGATCTCATCCACCAGCCGTTCCCTTACCCCGGGCCACAGGCTGCCTGGAATATACGCACGTGACGCCGCCGAGCATTTTTGCCCCTGGTATTCGAAAGCGCCACGGACAAGTGCGGTAACCAGGGCTTCCGGATCAGCCGAGGGATGAGCGAAAACAAAATCCTTGCCGCCTGTCTCACCGACAATCCTCGGATAGGAGTCGTAGCCGGAAATGTTATCGCCCACGTGCCGGTATATGGATTCGAAGGTTGCGGTGGAGCCGGTGAAATGCACGCCGGCCAAATCCCGCTGCGACAGCAATGCAGGACCCGCCTTGCGACCCTCTGCGCCGACCATGTTGATCACGCCCGGCGGCAAACCGGCCTCCTCCAGCATTTGCATCAGGAAGTGAGCCGAAAACATCTGCGTGTGGGAAGGTTTCCAAATGACCGTATTTCCCAGCAATGCCGGCGCCGTGGGCAAATTGCCTGCGATAGCAGTGAAATTAAACGGGGTGATCGCCAACACAAAGCCTTCCAGCGGGCGGTATTCCATCCAGTTCTTTACGCCTGGTGAAGAGATTGGCTGTTGAGCCATGATTTGTTGGTAAAAGCTGACGTTAAACCGCAGAAAATCAATCAGCTCGCAGGCTGAATCGATCTCGGCCTGGTACACGTTCTTGGATTGCCCGAGCATGGTGGCCGCATTGAGCAGATCCCTGTAGGGACCGGCCAGCAAATCGGCTGCACGCAAAAATACCGCAGCCCGCTCATCCCAGGTGGCATTCTCCCAATCCGGCTTTGCCAGCCTGGCAGCCTGCACCGCGGCTTCCAGTTCCTGCTCACCGGCAAGGTGGAAGTCGCCCAGTACATGCTGGTGATCATGCGGCATCAGCGCGCGACCCAGTTTGCCTGTTTCCACCTTGCGGCCACCGATGACACAGGGGATGTTGATGCGCTCGCCAGCCAGGTCCTGCAACTTCGTCTTGATGGACGCTGTCTCGGCGCTGCCAGGGGCGTAGTCCCGGATCGGTTCGTTGATCGGCATGGCGGCTCGGAAAATGGTTTCTTTCATCGACTTCATCCCCTTGTTCACGAAACGTATGTGTCGGGCACATCCTGCCGGATTATAGCGGCAACGCTTTTACCCTGGATCGGCTTGGTATAGAAAATCTCAAGCTGTTGCCCGTGCCGCCACTACTCCTGGCAATAGGCCAGTTCAAAGCGAATGTCCCCGTTTTCCAGTTGCCCCGCCTCTTGCCAACCGGCAGCCCGATAAACGCTCTCGGCCCGCGTGTCACGCTCGGTGCTCAACCAGATGTTGCGGGAGGACAGACTCCATAACCACTGTACGGCCTGATCGAGCAATTGACGGCCTATACCCCGGCCCTCGTACCCCGGCTCCACGAACAGCGCCCAGATATTACGCTCGCTGGCGTTGGCGACGCTGAAGCCGAGAATCACGCCGTTTTCTTCCCACACCCAACCGCGGCCTGTCCCGGTTATTGCGGTCAGGGTACGCGCTTCGGTGAGCCAGAGCGGCCGGGACAGGATGTTCTGCTTCACCCGCAGACGCAGTGCATTAAGCACCGCCACATCGGCTGGCTGGGCCTCGCGTAACATGCCTTTTTCCCTAGTGCCGTTCTTGCTCAAGCACGCAGTATTTCAGGTAATCGGCCGCCTGGTTGGTCGTCCAGTCACCCTTGGGCGTCTTGTCCATCTTCTTGCACCAGGCGGGACTTCCTACTTCGGGCTCGCAAGCCAAAAGGAAACAGGCGCTTAACAGAATCAGCAGTATGACTTTTTTCATGAAAGTACTCCGGGCAAATACGCCGGCTTCACGGCCGGGTAGCCTGGTATCAGGACAGCAAATGAATTCCTGCCAACAGCGCAAAGCCTGTCAGCAACGTCAGACCCAATTGAACAATAGCGACCCTTACCCCCAATGACAGACCAACCGCGCCTTCGCCCCGGGGATAGCGGATCATGATCGAGTAGAGAACGGCCGTGATAATCAGCAACGCCGCCGGCAGAAGAAACAGCAGGGTATAGTGTCCAAAGACCGTCGCCAGACCCGTCAATGACAGGACCAGGGCGACTATCATGGTGCCGGCGTAACCAAGCAGGGTTGCAGAGAAAACCGTCCAGTAGGGAACCTCAAAGGCGGCAGACCAGCGCGTTCCCAGCACTGCGAACCAGCCTCCAAAAAAGGATGCAGCCACTACTGCCAGCAACAACATGGGATAGAACATGTCAGAACTCATCGGACCTCCGCACAACGAAACAATGATCGCGCTCCAGGAATGCCTGCATTCTACCCTGAAAAGGCCTAATCGCTATCCCGCTGCCGACCAAGGTTGACCGCGACGAGGCGACGTACCTAGGTAGCGCCCATACAAAAGAAGTTGAGCTTGTTTCCATCCAGGTCACGAAAATAAGCGGCGTAGAAACCCTTCATTCGTTCGCCCGGCTTACCTTCATCAGTAGCCCCCAGCTCCATGGCTTTCCGGTACAGGCCGTCGACCTTTGCCGTGCTATCCACCACCAGCGCAATCATGGTGCCATTGCCATGGGTTGCTGCAGCGCCATCATAGGGTTTGCTTACCGATAGCATGGGACGTTCAGGTGTTGTTCCCCAGGCAATAAACCGCTCGGATTCCATGAAGCGTTTTGCGCCCAATTGCGCAAGCAACTTGTCATAAAAATTCGCCGCTCTGTCGATGTCATTTGTACCCAGGGTCACGTAACCAATCATTTTTCTCTCCGAAATTTATTTCCAGTTTTTGGCGCGGTCCAACACCGCGACATTCAATCGCACATCATAGCGCGATGCGCCTTTCCCTCGACTAGTCCCGACCGCCTTCATTGCGAGCAACCAGGTAAAGCACTCCACCCACGGCCAGGAACAGGCCGGTCGAGAGCACCGCATCCAGTGAAACCTGGCTCAGCAACCAGATGCAAACAGCCGCACCCAGTATCGGGATAAGGTAGCCACCGGGCAGGTGAAAACGTGCCTCACCCTCTCCGAACTTTCGCCGCAAGCGGGGAATGGCCCCTATGCAAAGCAAGTAGATCAAGAGTCGGGACAATACACTCATACTCGCGAGCCAGACAAATGACCCATAGGCCGCCAGTACAAACGCGGCAACGCCGAAGAAAATCACCGAGCTGCTGGGCGTGTTGTAAACCGGATGCACACCGGCAAACCAGCGCGGCAAGAATCCTTCGCGGGCCAACATGTAGCTGGCGCGCGGTGTGGACAGCATGGCGCCGGCCACGTTGCCACCCACCGATGCCACCACTCCTGCCATGACCAGGGCCGCACCTGCAGGCCCCATCAGCACCGCAGCCATGTCTACCAGCGGCCGCTTGGAGCTGGCCAGGTCGGGCAATGTCGCCACGGCCAGCGACTGTATTAGTCCATACAACAAGGTTGAGACAATCAGCGCCCAGATTAGCGCCCTGGGCATATCGCGCTGGGGATCTCGCGCCTCGGCCGCCGGTACCAATCCCGACTCAAATCCAACAAAGGCGTAGACCAGGATAATGAGGGCCGCGCCCCACTGCTGCCCCGCCGGCATCAATTCATGTGCAGCGGGCAAAAATTCGGGAGGAATCTGCCATATACCGACCCCGATCAACGCGGCCAGTGGCAGCATTTTCAGCACCGTCAGTATACCCAGTGACTGCATTGCCTGGCGTGCGCCAATCACGTTTACCCACACCAGGGAGGCGCAAATCAGAAACAGGATAAACAGGCGGCTGGCTCCGTTGTCCACGCCGGGGATGAAATACCCCAGCGTGTTGACCAGCAAATTGATATTGGCTGCAAAGGCCATCATGCGCGCCATGTAAAAGGTCCAACCCGTCTGGAATCCCACAACCGGACCGAAGGCCGCGCGGGCGTAAAGTATCGGACCTCCGGTACCCCTGAAATAGCTCGAGACCTCGCCAAAACACAGGAGGACCGGCGCCATCAACAAGCCGCAGAGAACGAACGCGATAGGACTGTAGGCGCCAAGTAATTCCGCAGCCCTGGCCGGCACACCGAAAATCCCGGCGCCGATAATCCCGTTGATCACCAGCAGCCAAAGGGCCACCGCCGAAAACTGCCGCAGAAGAGGTTCATCACCCGTTTCAATGTCTGCTTTCATGTGCGTGTCGGCTCCCCGATCTTGTTATTGGCAACCCGGTCCCGACATGACCCAGGCACATTATTGTCTTGGCCGCTACAGTGGCACCCAGGCGTTCGTGGTCGCCGCTAGCCGACACCCGCATATTGTTCTTGGTTGCTTTTCCGGGTCATCCCCATGCAGGCACTCCACCCCGGAGCGTTGAACGCTCTATGAGCTTAGCGTGAATAGAGCCTGGTGGGTACCTGCCGCGGACCGCAGGAACCCTCGGGTGACCGGGCAACTCAGTCCCACTCCACAGGTTCTACGGGGTCGCCATCAATTTCCAGTTCAAACAGATCCGGACGGGAGTAATGGCCGGCCACATCCAGCGAGCGCTTGCCGCGGACACTAAGCGTCGCATCCAACTCGCAGACCAGCAGACCTTCTTCGCGATACATGGGGCCGGCTACAATCTCTCCCCCCGGCGCCACGATCACCGAGCCACCCGGATTCACCCACTCCTGGTCATCGGGGTATAACTCGGCCTTGCCCGGCAAATCCGGCGGAAAGTCACTACCGCGCAACAGGGTCCCGGCCGAGAGTACCCAGCAACGACCCTCCCGGGCTATATGCTGCATGCTGCCAACCCAGCCCTCGCCCTGGTCATAGGTGGGCGCGACGTAAATCTCCACACCCTGGGCATACAAGCCATAGCGCGCGAGAGGCATGAAATTCTCCCAGCAAATCAGCCCACCCAGGCGCCCGTAAGACATTTCCACTACCTTCAGCCCACTGGCATCGCCCATACCCCAAACCATACGCTCGGGGTTGGTGGGCATAAGCTTGCGGTGCCTGTTCAGGATCGTGCCACCCGGACCAATGACAACCAGGGCGTTGTAGATTGTACCCCGGCTGAATCGACCGTCTCGTTCGTTCATACCCATCACCACGGTCATGCTGGTCTCTGCAGCAACGGCTTGCAATGGCTCCAGGTCCTTGCTTTCCATATCTACCGAATTATCCATCAGGAGCGCGTGCAGTTGCTCGCTCAGGCCGTAGTCAGTACCCGGACGCAAGCGCCATACCCAGGCTGGATAGGTCGGGATAAACGTCTCCGGGAAAACCAGGAGCTCGATGCCCTCTTGCGCGGCAGCACGAATAATTCCTACCGCTTTTTCGATGGTGCTCGCCTTGTCCAGGACCACCGGTGCCACCTGGGCGATTGCTGCCTTGATCACGACCCTCTCCTCTGCAATTCCTTACCTGACTATAGCCGATCAGGAAATTCACAACCTGCGTAACGCCAAAGGAAGCCCGGGAATCAAGCGTACAAGTCAATTTCCGGTTGATCGTTATCCAGGCGTATTTTTCGCACGAATTCCATGCCGAGCTTTGCGAGAACCTTGACCGATGCGGTGTTCCCGGGTGATACCACTGCAACGATAGGGTCGAGGTGAAGTTTCTCCCGGCCGAAATCCATGACCGCCCTGGCGGATTCGATGGCATAGCCCTGGCCGCAGAATTCCGGCAGGAAGGCATAGCCAATGTCCACATCGTCGAGTACGGCACGGGAAATCAGGCCACACATACCCAAGACCGCACCGGTATGTTTGTTGGATACACGAAACAGACCAAATCCGTTATCCACATAACTGGCCATGGGCCCGTCACGAAGATAGCCGCATGCATCTTCCAGGTCGCGCACACCCTTGTCCCCGATATTTTCCAGGAACGAGGGTTCATTGAGCAGCCGCAAGATAAAAGCGGCATCCTCCTGGCTTAGATGTTCAATACGCAGACGTTCGGTTTCCAGAAAAAACATTGGTGTCGGTTCAGGCGCTGCCATCGGGATCAGGCGATAAAATCCGGGCTGGGTTTGTATCGCTGGCGGATAAATCTGTTGCGAAAAACCAGGGCGGACAACCCGCTGAACAAGGCTACCGTGCCAAGTATGAGAGCCATGCGGGTCCAGGGCTGACCCAGGGCAATACGAACCTGGGCAAAGCCATATAGCGTAAACAGCCATTCCACAGCACCCAGTATCAAGGCGGCCTGGATGACGGGCGGCACCCAACGCTGCCTGAAAAACAGGAGTAACGGCAACGCCGCACAAACCCCTGTCAGGATTTCCATGCCGTTGCGAAAAAAATGGGCCGCCAGGAGTAACAGGCTGAGAATGGCGGGAAGCAGGCGTACGAAGTTCATGTGTGGGATGGGTCCAATATCTATTCCCAAGATTTTTGCCAATGGTGGCATTGGTGCTCGGGGTCCATGCGGCAATGTACAAGATTACGGCACACGGCAACTATGTGCCAACAGGTATTTGGTGAGCCGAGTTCCCAGCGTGGCATCGGCTTGATAATGCCGCCCGACAACCTGGTTAAGTACTCGGCTTCTTGGGGTATGCTGTTAGCTTCTCAGAATTATTTCAAAAGAATTGTCTATGACCCTTGTACCCAGAGTTCAAATAGCGCCGGAAGGCCCAATGCTCTCAAGCTTCATTCAGGGCTATTGGCGACTTGCCGAATGGAAAATGAGTCCACAGCAATGTCTCTCCTTCGTTAAGAGCCATGTAGAACTGGGAATTACCACAGTGGATCATGCCCATATCTATGGGGATCCCTCCTGCGAAAGTTTATTTGGGGATGCGCTAAAAATAGACCGGTCGTTGCGGGACAGAATCGAAATTGTTTCAAAATGCGGTATTACGCTGGCCAGACCCGGCAAAGCCGCTCACTATAATTCAAGCAAGCAATCTATCCTGGCCTCGGTTGAGGCATCTTTAAAGCGCCTGGGTACAGACTACCTGGATATATTACTCATTCATCGACCCGATTTTCTGATGGATGCGGACGAAATTGCAGATGCATTTAGCCAACTCAAACTACAGGGAATGGTTAACTATTTTGGCGCATCCAATTTTACTTCTGCCCAGCTGTGTTTACTGAGGTCACGCCTGGACCAGGGAGTGGTCACAAATCAGATCGAATTGAACCCAATAAGTCTTGACGTACTTGAAAGCGGAGTATTGGAATACCTGCAGGAAATTCAAATACGACCCATGGCCTGGTCTTGTCTGGGTGGTGGTGCAATCTTTACCAGCAAGTCTGAGAGAATGCAGCGTTTAAGAAGCGTGTTGCAGGAACTGGCAGGTGAGATCGGGGCCACGTCGATTGACCAGGTTATTTACGCATGGCTTATTAGAATGCCTTCGAAGCCACTTCCAATTTTAGGTAGTGGCAAGGCGCAGAGAACCCAATCGGCCGCAAAATCAGTTGCCCTGTCTATGAGTCATGAGCAGTGGTACCGAGTGTGGTCTGCTTCCAAAGGTCACAGTGTGCCGTGATATTGAAAATTGCAGTGCAGCGACGTCAAGACATGCCAATCGCTCTACTGAACGGACAATACTTCGCCTTGTCCAGGAAAGACGGCGACCAGTGCTAGTCCAGCCTCATCAGTAGTTCTTCACCGACCAGGGGACTAAAGCCCTCCGGCGTATCCACGCCACCCAGGCTCACGAAACCGCATTTTTCCAGCACCCGTTGCGAGCAGCGTTGTGCGCAGCCACATAGGCGAACAATGGCCTTTCCAGCACCCTCTGCAGGAGTTCGGCCAGGGCACTGGTGGCGATGCCCTTGCCCCAGTAGGTATTGCCTAACCAGTACCCCACGACCCGGTTCTCGCCAACATCGAAAACCACGATGTTTCCTGCCACCTCGTGGTTCCAGACCACTGCCAGTTTGATCACGGATGGATCGCGCAGAATTTTCTCCCAGTGCTCCATGAAGGCCTCGAGGCTGCGGGGGCGATATCCGGCCATCCGAATGGCCACCGGATCCCGCTGGTGTTCGAACAGGATTGGAAGATCGTCACGATGAACGTCTCTTAGCTCAAGACTGGCCATCAGGCGCCCGCCTGGTCGTAAAAGCTGCCGGGAGGCGGTCCAAATCCTGGCGTGTATAGGGGCAATTCAGCCGCCATCGTTCTTACTTCCTTTTCACCGGGACCCGTCGCCACAGGTCTTGTTTGCATTGTTCATACCCATTGCAGCATCAGCCTGTCCCGCCCACACCCATATTGGTGGCTTGTCCCGTGGAATGCTGGCCGCCAGCATAACGTCCCTATCCGATCAATCCCGTGAACTTGAGCATCCACGGCAACAACAAGGCCGTGGCAAGCGCCGACAGCGCCATGGCCAGCCCGGAAAAGGCGCCCATCTGCGAGTTCACCTGAAAAGCCCTGGCGGTGCCGATACCGTGGGCTGCCACACCCATGGCAATACCCCGCACGGTGTCATCCTTGACACCCAACAGGTCAAATATCCGGGTTCCGAATACGGCCCCGATAATTCCCGTGGCCACCACCATGACCGCCGTCAGGGACGGCAGACCACCAATGGTCTCGGAGATACCCATGGCGACCGGCGTGGTGACCGACTTCGGCGCCAGCGACAGCAAGGTCTCGGGGCTGGCGCCGAGCAACCAGGCGATCCCCACGGCGCTTAAGGCAGCAAACGACACGCCCACCAGGACGCTGATCAGCACTACGCCCCACAAGGACCGCAACTTCGACATTTGCTGGTAGAGCGGAACGGCCAGGGCCACGGTTGCCGGTCCCAGAAGGAAGTGCACGAACTGTGCGCCTTCAAAGTAGCGGCTATAGGGCGTGTCCGTGACCAGCAACAACACAATCAGTAACACCATGGCGAGGGCTACAGGATTTAACAGGGGGTGGCGGTTAGCCATTTCGTAAAGTCTATACGAGATGATGTAGGCCAGCAGGGTAACCACCAGGCCCAGCAGCGGCGACGCGGACAGGTACACCCACAGGGTGTTGAGATCCACCTCATTCATGCCCTGCTCCCTTGCGCAACAGCAGGCGCTGCAATCCTTTCATGACCATTGCGGTAACCACCAGGGTGAGCAAGGTACCGAAAATCAGCGCGGCGCTTATGGGCAGCCACTCACTGCCTATACGCTGGAAGTGCAGCATGGCGCCGACGCCCGCAGGCACAAACAGCAACGACAGGTGACCCAGTAACGAACCGGCAGCGGAATCCAGGGCCTGGCCGGTACGCTTTCGGACAAGCAGGGTCAGAAACAGCAACAGCATCCCCATTACAGGACCGGGGACAGGCAATTCAAGCAGCAGCACCAGCGCTTCGCCCAGTAATTGGTAGGACAACAGCACGGTGACTCCGATCAGAAAATCCATTTCAACCTCGTAGGTATCCTGCGCCTGTAACGAATCCACTCCCGCCAGGGCCAGGCGCAATCCAGCTATCGGACCAGCAACCCAGGGCAAACCGGCCGGGGCAGTCTGCTAGATCCGCGCACCGAACCCGCTTGTAAGCCCGGCGGCCAGGACCATGGCAGGGGCGTCCCGGAGTATCACCCCGGGCTCACCTATCCGGGGCTGACGCCATACTCGTTGTCGCCCTGACCTTCCTGGGCCATCAAATAGATCATCACTATCAAGCCGAGCACCGGCACCAGCCAGATCAACTGCCACCAACCTGACTTGCCGGTATCGTGCAAACGCCTGGCACCGACGCTCAGGGAAGGAATGAGCAGGGCCAGGCAAAAAATTGACTGCAGCCAATAGGCCCCCAGCAGGGCCAGGACCAGGTTTATGGCCACATATATCAGTACATACATCCAGAATTGCTTGCGCGTGGCCCGACCTGAAAATTCGGCATACCTTTTGAGCGCATCCAGGAAGTCGTCGAAGTACTCCATAGCTGTCCCCTTGGTTGGATTTGAATTTATTGCATGCTAATCGACTATAAGAACTGCGGTCACCAAATACATATTACTGTATTGCCCAAGCTGTTGGCTCTATCAAATAGTGAAGTCATGCGCGACGGTAGCAGCGGCTGCCTTGCAGGTCGATGGAACCGGGTGTGTTGGCTGGAATCGGCCGACACCCTGGCCACAAGAAACCCCAAAGGCAGAAACGAATCATTCGATTGCAGAACACACGGGCAGCAGAGTATCCAGCCTTATCCGCGTATGTTCGTTCGCCACGCCGACCTGTGTTGCTTGTAGTCGTCCCCGGTCCCGGTGTATCGATTTGGACCCTCGTACCGGACTGTTGGACATTTCCGACTCTCTCCGGGAAGGCGCCAAAAAAACAGCTTAGTCCGACGTGGGCAGTCCATCGAAAAAGTCGACCACGCCCGTCTCCAGCGAATATTCGGCACCCACCACCATTAGACCGTCGGTACGTATCAACTCCTCCAGGATCCTGGAGCCATGTCGCAAATGATCCGCCGAGCTGCGAATGTTGGCGCGCACCGCATGATGTACCAGAGCTTCGTGATCCCTGGCGAGATCAGTTTCAATCAAGGTTTCCACCGACGGCCGGATATAGTCCACGATAGAATGCAGATTAGGCGAGCGGCTTTCAGTGGGCCGTTCAAGTTCTTCGAGTGTCGCCAGTACGGCGCCGCACTGGGTGTGGCCCAGGACGATCACCAACCGGGTTCCAAAGCGTTCCGCCGCGAACTCGACGCTACCCACCTGGGAGGGGGCAACAATATTGCCGGCTACGCGGATTACGAACAGATCACCCAGGCCCTGGTCGAACACCAGTTCAGCCGGCACCCGGGAGTCTGAACAGCCGAGAATGATGGCAAACGGTTCCTGACCCGTGAGCAGGCTGTTGCGGCGGGACTTGTTGGTCTGCGCGTCCGCGTAGCCTAACTCAGTCACGAAACGAAGATTACCTTCCCGAAGTTGCTGCAGTGCTTCACGTGCTGTGTACATCCAGGGAACCTCTGATTTATTCTGGGCGAAGTAGATTGTTAGCGAAAAGATACAGTTTCAAGGCGTCAATCGCACGTAATGGTGGGGCTCGCGAAGATTGGCAACACAGAAGCTGCATTTGTAGCAGGTCGAGACAAATCAAGGTTAGGTCGATCCCCTGGCTTTCACAATCTAACACCATAGTGGCCCAGCACGCTCAGCAATGCCCAGTAGCACCCAACCGTAAGGGTTATCGAAATCGTCATGCTCGGGAAAAAGCCCACACCGTGTCTCAGTAGCAGCGGCAGTGAGATGAATAAAGCCAGTGACGGCAAGACCAGCCAGAAAATACTGCTGGCCAGGTCACTCACCCTGGTCACGTCCCGGGTATCCAGGTAAAGCCAGAGGATAGCCAGGATCGAGACCAGGGGAATCGAAGCCAGAATCGCCGCGGCAAATGAACTTCGCTTGGCAATCTCCGATATCGCCAGTACCAGGCCCACGGTCAGGGCAATCTTCACAAGGTAGTAGAGCAACACGCACCCCTGTATTCAGGTCACCCGGTAACTATAAGACCAATCCAGACCTCCTGAAAACGACTTTCTATCGCGTGTCAGGCCTACGCACCGATTTACCGTGAGCAATAGAGTCGCGGCTTTCGGATATCACCCCGCCAGCCCGGGGCGGGCACTGCCACAGGCCCGCCACTACATACCCGGCTCTCGATCCTGCCCACCGCCGCAGTCCCTTGTTTGCAGGGACTGCGGCCGCAACACATGTTTAGTCGAATGGCGTTGGTCGTGGCGTCTTGTCGGTCGAGGGTGGAAGGATCGGCAAGTCGAACGCGGGTTGATCACCGGTCAGTGTTTTCAGAAAAACCACGATCTGTGCATCTTCCTCAGGTGTGAATTTCCTGCCCAACTGGAGACGCCCCATGATGTCCACCGCCTGGCTCAGCGTGGCGGCCTCGCCATCATGGAAGTAAGGGTAGGTCAATTCAACGTTACGCAGGGTCGGAACCTTGAACCTGAAACGATCCGCATCATTGCCGGTCACACCGATCAGTCCTTGAGCCGTGTTGTCGGTCTTGTAGGGCTCCACCACGCCCATCTTCTGGAACGAGGTACCGCCCATCGCTGAACCATTGTGGCAGGCCACACAGCCCGAGCTCTTGAACAACTTGTAACCGGCAAGCTCCTCGGTGGTAATCGCGCCAGTTTCACCCAGCAACCAATGATCAAAGCGTGAATTCGGCGTGACCAGCGTTTTCTCGAACTCGGCAATGGCATCAGTAACCTGGTCGATATCAATCAGCGACTTGCCAAATACCAACTTGAACTCGATCACGTATTCGGGGATGGTCTCCAGCATATCTACCGCAAGGGTATGGGTGAATGCCATCTCGCCGGGATTGGCTATTGGTCCACCTGCCTGGGCTTTCAAATCGGCAGCACGACCGTCCCAAAACTGAGCCAGACTCAGGCTCGAGTTAAGCACCGTGGGAGAGTTGATCGGACCTTGCTGCCATTTATGACCAATAGAAGTTTTTAAATTATCGGTCCCTCCCATGCTCAGGTTGTGGCAGGAATTACAGGATATGAATCCTGATTTGGATAGTCTTGGGTCGAAATACAGTTTCTTGCCAAGTTCGACCTTACCCAGATTGACTTCCTTGACTGGAGCAATGGGCTCCACCGGCTCCTGGGCAAGCGCCACGCCCGCAACCGCCAGCAATACAGCGGTAACAAGCGGGGTGATCAATGCTTGTTTCTTCATGACCTACTCCATGGTTGCAGACAAATAGATGCAATACGTCCGTGCACGGCGGGACGAAAACAGAAACACATTTGGGGAGGAGGAGGACAGCAGCCAGCCCGGTCGTTGCTGAATCTTGCAGTGTTTGAAAAGCTCATCGCGGGAGATCCTTCTCCACATTACACAGGTCGCCAGGACTCGCTGTTACAGCAAACCCTCACAGGTCGGCAGGACGGGCTTCCCGGCCCTTGCCCACGCCACGACTCGTCGAACAGGACTCAAGCTAGCCTTGAGACCGGACGGCGACTATTAGGGAAAATACGGGGGGCCTGACAGGAAAGGAATTTAATCTTCTAAATCAAGGCGTTGCTCAGACACGTCCTGGCCCCTGGGCATATCACCGCTTTCGATCCACCGACGCTTCCTGAACCCGGGAAGGCATACCCGTCAAATAGAACTGCCAAAGCATTCTTGCGGCCGTAGCACGATGCGGACGCCAAACCTCAGCCAACACGCTCAGTTCGGCTGAGCCCGGGCGTGTCGGCAGCCCTCTCATTTTTCCCACCGCAGCGGCCAGGGCAATATCACCGCTTGGCCACACGTCCGGCCGACGCAAGGCCATCAGGAGATAGATTCGTGCTGTCCAGGGCCCGATACCCTTGATAGAAGTCAGCATTTCAATCGCGGTCGCATCGTCTGCCCTCGCAATGCGCACCAGGTCAAGGTCGCCTGTTTGAACGGCCTTCGCAAGGTTGATGAAATAACCCGCCTTTTGGCGCGTCAGGCCCAGGGATCTCAGACCTCGCGCGCCGACTGAAATAACGGTCTCTGGCGACAGCGGTTCGAGACTTGCGAGGAGACGCCGGTACATCGCATCGGCCGAGGCCAGGGAAACCTGTTGCTCCAGAATGATGCGTATGAGGGTGACAAACCCGGGCTTTCTTGACCACAATGGAGGAGGACCGTTGCGCTCAAGAATCTGCGCCAGACCGGCGTCCCCGATGGCCAGAAAAGCCGCGGCTTGCGCCAGGGTCTTTTTATTTAGCGGCGTTTGACGGTTCGCAGTGCTTGGCGCATCCCTGGCCCGACCAGAAATCATCACTTGGCCCCGGTCATGTGCGCGACCAGGCAGAATATCGGCGCGCCTGCCGCCTGTGGCGACCCTTCAAGCCTGGGCACGGCGGTGTATTTGCACCGATGAGGGTATGCACTTTCGTTGATGTCCGCCGCGACGATATTTGGCCCCGACATCCTAGACGTGGCCGGAATCTGGTCCGGCAGAAAGCTTCGCCAGTGCGGCTTCCCTGCGGGTCAAGCTGTCCGCAGGCCAGTATTGACTACGACTGTAGTATTCAGGAACCGAGGGCACATCTGGAGGAAGAATCACCCAGGGCTGCTTTGAGTCGATGTAGATATGTATATCCGGTGGCAAGCTGTCCGGATTATCCAGGGTTCCAACCCGCACAAATCGCATCGACGGTCCAGCGCCCGAATATGTACTCCACAGCGCGATGCGACAACGCGGGCAGCGGGCTATCTTTTGCCCCTTGCGACTCTGTGTAGGTGTGTCCACGATCTCCGGCTCACCCGTGAGCAGGGTGACCCGGTCAGCCTCAATCATCGCATTCAGGGCAAACGCAGAACCCGACTCGCGTTGGCACCAACGACAATGACAGCAATGTACAAACAAGGGCGGGCTTTCAAGTTGGTAGCGAATCTCGCCGCAGTCACAGCCGCCTTCAACGGGGTAGGAAACCGATGCTGACATATGTACTCCTCTTCCGCCGACCGTTATCAGGCCTCTGTCGAACAGCGCACCGACCGGATCAGGAAGCTCGCCTGCCGGGACTAACTCCTGGCGCCAAATTCGTTGATATTGAGTATGAACTTCTCATTATCCGTCGCGATTAATCCGACATCTCTTTTGTATTCGTACACGACTTTATCGACACTCAGCGAGGCATCCAGAATATTGACGATGTAGCCACTCTCGGCCAGGTCCACGATTGTGGTGCGCTTATCTGGCTTTTTTTCAAACATCGTGGTCTTTGGATTATAGACAAAAGCATAGCCATCCAGACGGCAGACAGCACCCTCGACGGCCATCACTTCACCCAGGAAGTGCCTACGGTTCGAGCCCTCGTAAAGTGCCCTGTACGTCAAGTGCACCTTGTTACCCTTTTCAATAATCATTCCGAATCACCTCCCTGGACTCTTTCCGCAACGAACTCTTTGGCACCGCGAAAACAGCCGCTGACTTTCCGCTGTCCGATCCATCGCCTAAGTAACCTGTGATTTATTCTGGGCGAAGCAGATTGTTAGCGAAAAGGTACAGTTTCAAGGCGCCAATCGCACGTAATAGTGGGACTATTGCGAAGATTGGCAACACAGAAGCTGGACTTTTTAGCTGCAAGACACGAGTTCATGAATAGATCAGAGGTTCCCTAAGAAAAAATCAGTAGCAGTACCGTACACACCGAGGCCGCCGAAATGGCCAGTGCTGCTATACACAAGATCCATGTGCGCCGATGCCGCCGCTCGGCGAGCGATGCGCCTGTTTCCAGTACTTCAATCGTATTTCGTATCTGGGCGGCCAGTTCCTTGATGTGCGTGTCATTGGCCGAGGCAGCCACCTGCAGTTCGGAGACTTGTTGCTGAAGCAATATTGTCTGGTCCGCTATCGCATCCGGGGCTTTCTTGGTAAACACCGGCGAGGCAGCGGACACGATCGTTCCTACATGGGGAAGAACGGCCTTCAATGCAGGAATTAGCCAGGCAGGCATGCGAGAGTCCTTACGGTCCGGTTTGCTTCTTCGCCAGTATCTGGCGCGGGGCCCGAGCATGCAAGCGCCACTCCCGGGAGCGGCATGGTCGTCCCGCCAGGGACGCTGGGCGCCAGGCTACTGCTGGATCGCGAGGGAGCCTCTGATTTGTTCCGGACAAAGTAGATTGTGAGCGAAAGGATTCAGATTCAAGGCGCCAATCGCACGGAATAGCCAGCTATTGCGAAGATTGGCAACGCAGAAGCTGGAGCCTTTAGCCGCAAGATACGAGTTCAGGAGCAGATCAGGGTGCTCCAGGGAGCCTCTGATTTGTTCCGGACAAAGTAGATTGTGAGCGAAAGGATTCAGATTCAAGGCGCCAATCGCACGGAATAGCCAGCTATTGCGAAGATTGGCAACGCAGAAGCTGGAGCCTTTAGCCGCAAGATACGAGTTCAGGAGCAGATCAGAGGCTCCCTAGTAATGCTTTGTCATATGGCGGATGACGTGACCGAGGATACTCCGCCATGCGCTTTCAACCTTCTCGCTCCATTGATCATCGTACTCGGCAGCCGTTTCTATCACCGCCGCCAGCCACTGATCGTAGTAGTGGGGCTCAATGTCGAGGTGGTGGCGATTATGGGTAACGGCGCGCTCCTGTATTTCCTTTAGCGCGTAAGGATTGCCCTCGGTGGCCTCCGCTGCAAGTCGTAGTGAATGCAGCAATGCCTTGTTCTGGCGTCGGAAATTTGTGTGTTTGAACTTGCTCCTAATCTGTTCAGAGGTCGACAAGAAGCGATTGTAGAAAGAAGGTATGAAATCCTCAGAGCGCTCACAGCGCCCCAGGCTTTCCAGAAACAGGCTTTTGGGTGTCGATTTATCCAACATTGGAACCGGCTCTATCAACTTGCTGGGCAAGATTTCGACAAATAGATAAAAATCAGCCGGTTACTGGATATCTGATCAGGACTGACAGCTTCAGGGCGAGACCTGTCCCGGAACACGATTGGCAGAAATCGGCTAGCATTTTCTCGTTCCAAATTATTAGAACGAGTCTTAATCTAACAGAAAACCTGTCAAACAGTACGCAATAATGGCGATGAAGCTGCGAAGCCGCTATCCGGGACAGTCAGTGCCCAGACAAGGTAGTCCCGCCTGTTGTGCCGATCCTGGTTCGCGTGACGCGGCAGGCGCCTCCTGAACCACCCGGCAGCAGCTTATTTCTTGTCGCGTTTCCGGGTAGAAATACCGAAAGGCAAGTAGGCGGGGCACCAGCTAATAAAACTGGTAATCAGGAAAACCGCTGCAACGATACCCAGTACGATAGCGACAGTGCCGCTGATCATGTCCATCAGGTAAAGCATACCGATCGACACAGCCGCCATGATACGAATCAGCCGGTCGATCGTTCCCATGTTCGGTTTCATAAGGCTCACCTCATTTTTTGCTGCACCTGCGGGTGCCCAATCCTGAGAAAAGTATAGTCACAAACCCTAAGCTATCACAGGCATTCGGCTTTTGGCTCTGCTATCTTCGTAGGGGGTTGGAGCCTCTGAATGGCGTTTTTGACTGGCTCGATTTAGCCGCCTGCGTCGCTGGTGCGCGGGCTGCCTGGTGCGTGCTGCCCAAGCACGACGGGCAGGACAAGGGCGTCACTAGAGATGCTGGCCGGACAGTTGTCACCGCAAGTGATGATTCTCCAGTCCAGAAGGGAGCATAACCATGGAAACCTCTGAAAGGAATCTCAGTAGTAATTCACAAAATCCAGCAATGCCTGATGCGCGCGCTCGGCGACACGGGAATCACCCGCTGCAACGTTTTTCCTTGTGCTTTGTGCGGCTCTTGCAGGCATCCTGGGTTCGGAACCTTCTCCAGACGAAAGTGAAATCTTGAGTGGAATCTCCGGTGATATCGACGAAATCACGGCCTGGACAATCAACACAGGGGCAGCAATTTGCTGCCTCACCGGCGATTGGGCATGATGAAACCGTCTATGTGGAATCAGGAGCAACGCTTCATGCCTACAGTCCGGATGGCATCTCTGAAGTGGTCCTACAAGCAGTGACATCCGGTGACTCCGCGAGCACTTGCAGCACCCCGGCGGTCGCGTATGACGACACTATCTATTTTGAGGACGAGAATCGCAACCTGGCGGCGATCAATCCCGACGGGTCACTGAAATGGTCGTACGATCTCGGTCCGAACTTTGAAATACGGGCTCCCGCGATTGCCAGAGACGGCACTGTCTACATAACCAGCGAACACACCGGCACCCTGTTTGCGATTGATCCGGATAGCGGACAATTTGATTGGTCACGGGATCTTGGTGGCAATCGATTGACCACGCCA
Organism: uncultured Gammaproteobacteria bacterium; assembly: GCA_963823435.1. Classification (GTDB taxonomy): domain Bacteria; phylum Pseudomonadota; class Gammaproteobacteria; order Steroidobacterales; family BM003; genus CAKZML01. The sequence goes on from CAWGLN010000001.1 coordinate 234,202, forward strand.
GTTGTCGCGTGTGACGGCTCTATCTATGTTGGATCTGAGGACGCCTTGCACGCTCTTGATTCAACCGGCCAGGTGACGTGGTCGTCCGCCGCGGGACAAATCAGGACTCCTCCGGTGATTGGAAGTGATGGCACTATCTACGTTGGAACCGCAACGGGTGATCTCGAGTTGTTCAGTCCCGACGGCGAGGCCCTCGGGGGATATGGAATAAGTGAAACCAGAGAGGCCATTCGAACCCCGCCGGTAATAAAGGGAATTCAAGGGAACGACACAATATATTTGGGGAGCGGTGATAATTATTACATTTTCAAGATGCAGCCGAGTGGGAACATAGACTACCAATATAGATCTGGCCGCCTATTAGCTTCGCCGGTTGTGACAGGTTTGGGCTGGGTATACTTCTCTGCGGAGAGGGATGGTCAGACACGCCTTTTCAAAACCGAATCCTCAAACGGGCCTTTTGGCGCGTTAGCGGGTGGCTGGGCTGCTGCTCTGGCCTGGGACTCTTCTCCTGCTATGGGGAGGCACCTCTATGTGGGTGGCACAGACGGTTATCTTTTTGCGCTCAACCTGGGGCCTTCGATGTAGTTACCCGGCCCCTGGCCTACCTACCAGCACAATGCGCAACGTACAGGCAGCAAAAGACGGGAACAGTCCCTCGCAATGTAGTTGCCATACCCGGAAATGGAACAGCCACCATTACCTGGGATGCGACAGGCACGATGGCTTACATCCTTTACTGGTCACTTACTCCTGGCGTCACCACATCGGACAATTTGATTGAGGTATACGACGACACGATCGGGGCAAATTTACCCCAATTAACACACGTGCACGAAGGTCTTGAGAACGGTACGACCTACTATTACCGAGTACTGTCGTTTTTTGACCAGAGTATTTGTGGTCAGAGCGACTTGTCAGTTGAGGTCGAAGCAACACCGCAGGCGGCGGTGCGCCTCCGGGCCCGCCGGCCGCCGTTGCGGCTGTGGCAGAAGATCAAGCCGTCAGCATCAGTTGGAGTAGTGTTGTCGGGGCAACTTCCTACAATATCTACTGGTCTACCAGCCCCGGTGTCAGCACCTCCGACAACCCGATTCTCAATCAAACAAGTCCGCATACGCACAGCGGTCTCACCAACGGTACGACTTACTATTATGTGGTGACGGCGCTCAATCCCTATGGCCAAAGCATCGTTTCCAGTGAGGTAGAGGCGACACCGCAGGCAAGCGGTGCACCTCCTGATGCGCCAGCCACTGTCTCAGCCGTTGCGGGGGATCAGGAAGTCAGTGTCAGCTGGAGTTCGGTCGCAGGCGCAACCTCCTACAATATTTACTGGTCGACCAGTTCCGGGGTGACGACTTCCGATAATCAAATCCTCGATCGGGTGAGTCCCTATACGCACAGTGGTCTTACGAACGGCACGACCTACTACTATGTGGTGACCGCGCTTAACGCCTATGGCGAGAGCATGGTATCCAGTGAGGCGATGGCGACACCCCAGGCGATAGGAACGCCCCCGACGCCCCCGACCAATATCAGTGCTGTGGCAGGAAACGGTGAGATCACAATCAGCTGGTTTTCTTCCACGGGGGCGACATCCTACAACATCTACTGGGACACCCTGCCCGGCGTGACAAGCTCCGATTTCTCACTGACAGGTGTGACGAGTCCATACACTCACCCAGGAAGAACAAACGGGACGACGTATTATTATGTGGTCACGGCAGTAAACACCTATGGAGAAAGCGGTGTGTCGGTTGAAGTCAGCGCGACTCCCTCTGCGTCCTGGGCGAAAACGTATGGTGGTTCACTCATCGATACACCCAGGAGCATCAGGCAAACCCAGGATGATGGTTATATTGTCGCCGGAGATACCATGTCATTTGGGGCCGGTGATAGAGATGCCTGGATAATGAAGCTCAACACCGATGGCAGCGTGATGTGGGAGCGGACTTTTGGCGGTATCTGGAGTGATCGGGCTGACTCGGTTCAGCAAACCACAGACGGTGGCTATATTGTCGGTGGTTACCACGGCGTCGAAGCCGATGCATGGGTGCTGAAGCTCAATTCAAATGGCACCACAGCATGGCAGAAGGCCTACGACAATACTCTCACCAGTTATTCCAGCTCCATCCAACAAACCACAGATGACGGATTTATTGTTGGAGGATGGGTTGACTATATGGCCCTCGGGTCGAGGGAATACATGGCATTGAAGCTAGATTCTGAAGGAAATGTCGAGTGGCAGAAAGTTTACACCGACACAAGTACCGTGCTGTCTATTCAGCAAACATCGGATGGTGGCTATATCGCATTGGGCAATGCCTCCCTCTCAGCCACCGATCCCTTTGCTGTTTGGCTGTTAAAACTGGATTCAGGTGGTTCCGTCAGTTGGCTGAAAACCTACACTACGGGCGTATACGATTACGCCTATGCCATACAGCAGACAACTGACGGCGGTTATGTCCTTGCAGGTCTTACACAGATGGGCGCAGGTGGCCAGGATGCCTGGGTATTGAAGCTGGCCTCAGACGGTGCTGCGGTATGGGCAAAGGCCATCGGCGGCACCGGGGACGACTTCCTCAGCTCAATACAGCAGACCTCAGATGGCGGTTATATCGCCACAGGGATCACGGAATCATTCGGTACAACAGGCAGTGATGCCTGGGCGCTGAAGCTTGACTCGGCAGGGGCTGTCACCTGGCAGAAGAAATATGCAGGGACGGCAACCGATGGCGGCACATCGATTCAGTCAACCTCTGACGGTGGCTACGTGGTTGCCGCGCACACCAACTCATCCGGTGCAGGAGGCCTGGACTACTGGATCTTGAAGCTGGATGAAAATGGCGCGCTCGGTTGCGGGCTCGATGGTGATACTACCGCTGTCGCATCAGATACTACGATTCTTGTTGGAGATCAAACGACCTCAGAGACTGTTCTCACCCCTACCGTGATCAATACAACGCTTACCGGGGTGGGTTCGTCGGCAATCGTCGGTAATCAGTGCCACTAAAGTAATCTGTCCTTACTGGTCGGCAGTGTCTAAGTGGTAGCTTTCTTTTTCAGGAAACGGGCCGGACATTTGTCCGGCCCGGTGTTGCCTGGACCGATGTGATTATCAGATATTAATGACCGGTATCCGGCAAGGCGTTCCAGTTTATGATCGCGTTCCAGACCAGGCGAAAATCGCCGCGGTTCATATCCCGATGAATACCGTTGAAGTTGTAGCTCACGATGTGACCACGTCCGGTCGGCGTATCGAGGATCGCCGGGCGACCTGCAAGCTCGCTCTCTCCCCGCATGCCACCACTGACCACCATGTCGCCGTCGCCGCCCCAGCTCATCACGATATGGCGTTCGTCCCTGGGACCGGAAAGACAGGATGTGCAATATGCCATGGTCAGCCAGCGCCTGGGTGTGTCGTACACCGGGAGATTGGTGCGAAATACCGCTGTCTCCTTGCCGTAACCATAGGATATGGGATGTCCGGGCTGATTGAAGGTGGCACGTAGTTCGGCGCCCGGTGTAAACACCTTGCTCACGTCGGCCAGGGGGACGCTGCGTACCAGGCCACCCTCAAGCGCCAGGGTCGTGCCCTTACCCAGGGTCAACAACACGCCACCTGCCTCGACAAATTCCTGGAGTTTGGCGAGACCCGTGTAGCCCGGGCCACCCGTGATGTCGTCCGAGGCCACCGGCTTGCCCAGGCTGGGGAACTCCGGCGAACTGCGAAACGGGACAGGGCCTTCTGTCGCGGCAATTCCATGAATCTGTCCGGCAAGCTCCAGTCGTGAAAATGGCCCATAGACAATGACGTCCACCTTGTCGTTCAGCGCACCGGCCCGCAGGTCTTCGTCCCGCAAGTAGGTATAGGGAATATCCTGACGATCAAAAATATAGCGTATCCAGCCCATCATGTCGGTGTCGGCCCAGGGCACCCACAAGCCGATTCGTGGCAACTTCGCTTCATGGCTGGCCACCTCAGGGCTTTTGCCGGTGGACTGGAAATCCAGCGCCAACTCGGCGCTCAGGCCTTTAATGGCCCGGTCGAGATCCGCCCGCCGTCCGTCGGACGCCGAGATAATCCATGACCCCGGCGGATAGTCCACTTTTCCGATGGCGAAGGATTGCTCCGCCACGTCCACCCTGAAAGCCTCCAGGCGAAAGCGCGCAGCAAGCAGCGATTCCTGACCCTGCTCCCGTAGCAGGTAGACAGGGCCATCCACCACGCACGGTCCCACTGGCACGTCACATCTGCCGCCAGCAACTTGCCGGGCGCTGTCTTGATACGTGCATCCTCGATACGAACGCTGTTACGTCAAAACCCACCGGGTAGGCCCAGGACACATCGTCATAGGGCAACGCCTCGTAATCGGCTGGAAAGCCCTGGGGTTCCAGCACGTCCAGGGCGTAGTTCCGGTAGGGCTGATCCAGCTTTACGATGTAATCACCCTGGTGAAAGTTCCCCTCATCGAGCGACAGGTCAGCGGCAAGGACTCCCACCTCGATCCGCTGGTCTCGTAGCCGATTTATCATCTGCGCCACACGCAGACGATCGGGTTGATTGGCAGGAATCACGTAGGCATAGGGCGCAAGCTCGACACCCTTGCGCCAGGAGTTATAGCCGGTCTGGTAAAAGTCCCGCAGCATCTCCTTCGGCGTGCCTGGCTGACCAATCCAGGATGGCCAGGGCGCCGGTTTGCTGGTAATTCACGTTATCGCGCATGGACCAGCGAAAGATCGGCTCCGGCGGCCAGGGCCGGTACCACTCGCGGGTCAGGCTGTCGTCGTCGGCATGCCGGGTGACCGTCTCGGCTGTGGCGTTACCAAAGGTTTCGTAACCACGCCCGATGGCGTTGTGATTGATGGCCACCGAGTCGAGATAATGGTGGCCGAATCCGTCACCGAAGTTCCAGGTCCACACGCCGGGCATACCCATGGCGTTCATGGTGGTCATTTCGTGGAAGCTCATTTCCAGCCAGCGCGAGGTCACGATCGGGATCCATATGCGGGTTGTAGGGGCCGGTGCCGTTCCAGCTAAGCATCAGCGAGATCGCCTCGTGCAGGTCGTGCACCACCACCGGGTGATAGTCGAAAAACATCTTGCTCACCGCCCGGGTCGCAGCAAAGTTTTTCTGGTGCGCATCCCGGTTGATGTCGACAAAGGCATAATGGCTCCAGTACGGCGGGCTCTGACGTGGCAGCGCATCAAAATCGGTCTTGCCCTTCAGGTACAGGTAGAACCAGTCGGTCACCTTGTCCGCGCCCGTCCGGCTCCGATACAGGGTTGACCAGCACCAGCACGTTCTCGCGTATGGCCTTGATCATCGGCTGCTCTGAAACCGCCAGCCTGTACACCAGTTCCATGCACATCTCACCGCTACCGGTCTCGTCCGCGTGCAGGTTGCAGTTGAAGTAGTAGGCCGGGCGGGCCGTGGCGATAATCTTCTCCGCCATGTCCGGACTGGTTTGACGCGGATCGGCCAGGGCGGCGGAAGCGGCCTTGAGCTTGTCGAGATCGCGAATACCCGGCTCATCGGCAATCGCCACCAGCACGATATCCCTGCCCTCCTCCGACACCCCCAGCGTCTCCACATGCACTCTTGGAGAACTCGCGGCCAACTCGCGTACGTAGTCGACGATACGGGCCGAGATGGGTCAGTTCACCCGCCGCGCCGACCACGTGCCCAAGGAATCGGGTCGGAGACGGAACCGCTGTCCGATGCCGGCACATAGGCCACCCAGGGGCTCAGGAAGCGCGGCTCACTGGTAAACTCCGCGATAGCCTCGACCGAGCCTGCCTCGGCGGTGTCGGGCGAGAAATCGACCGCACGTTCCTGCGAATAGACCGGGTTGGAGGCGGTGGTCAGGACAAGCAGCAGCCAGGCGTAACGATTCATAAGCAACCTCTTTCGAGTATCGGGCCAATGAGAGAACACCCACATGGTCTCACAGGCCAATCACCGACAACACCGGCAACATCAGCCGGTCCAACCCGGGCACAAAAAAGGGCGGCCCGTCCGGGCCACCCTTTCTATCTATAACGCTGCCTGATTCCCCCGGTCGTGTCGCGGGGGTCCTTGCGGCTAGCGGACCGGCCTGTAATCAGCCATTTCTACCTGGCAGCCGGTTTCGAGCCGTCACTCTTCACGATGCTGGTGGCCAGGGCAATCATTGAAGATATATCGCCCAGGTTGGCCGGCACCACCAGTGTGTTGGCGGCCTTGGCCAGCTTCCCGAACTGCTCAACGTATTCTTCTGCAATTCGCAATTTCATGGCTGCTTCACCGCCTTCGGTGTTCAGGGCGCTGGCTACCTGGCGCAGACCTTCCGCGGTCGCCGTGGCCACCGCCAGGATGGCTGCAGCCTGGCCTTCGGCCTCGTTTATCTGCTGCTGCTTGACTGCCTCTGATTCCTTGATCACGCGTTGTTTCTGACCTTCGGCTTCATTGATCCTGGCGTCTCTTTCGCCTTCCGAGGTCAGCACCACGGCCCGCTTCTCACGTTCGGCGCGCATCTGCTTTTCCATCGCGCTGAGTACGTCTCTTGGCGGGTTGATGTTCTTGATTTCGTAGCGCAACACCTTAACCCCCCAGGGGTCGGATGCCTTGTCCAGTTCGGATACCACGTTGCTGTTAATCGCACCGCGCTCTTCGAAGGTACGATCCAGGTCGATCTTGCCAATCTCACTACGCAGTGTCGTCTGGCAAAGCTGGGATATGGCAAAGATGTAGTCGGTGATGCCATAGGATGCCCGCTCCGGATCCAGCACCTGCAAATACAGCACACCGTCCACGCCAACCTGCACGTTGTCCTTGGTAATACACACCTGCTCCGCAATATCGATGGCCAACTCTTTCAAGCTGTGCTTGTATGAGGCCACTTCGATAAACGGAACCAGGATATGAAAGCCTGCACGCAAAGTACGACTGTATTTGCCCAGACTCTCAATGACATAGGCACTTTGCTGGGGCACGATTACCGCCGTCTTGGCCAGCACGATAACGGCGATGATCGCGATAACTACCGCGACGAGAAAGGCTGCATTTTCAAACATCTCAAGCTACTCCTGGGCGGGTTATCTACTGCGGCTTGCCAACAATCAGGGTCAAGCCCCTGACCTTGTCGATCAGCACATCTTTGTCTTTTTCAATCAACTCGGATCCCTTGTTCAGGACCGTCCAGGTGGTGCCGCGGTAGTTCAGACGACCACTTTCACCCGGAGCCAAATCCGCCTGCAGGCGAATGATCTCGCCTGCGGGACCGCTGGCATAATCCTGTCCAGCCGGCCTGATCTTTTTATACAGACGCTCGCGAAACAGCACCATCGACACCAGCGCCAGGACTGCAAACATCATCCATTGAACCCAGGGTTCAAGACCGATACCCAGGAGGCCCACCAGGCCGGTGATCACCGCCGCAATACCAATAAACACAAGATAGAACGCGGCGTCCACGATCATGAGTTCGGAGCCGAACAATATGGCGCCAAAAATTATCCATCCCCACCAAGGCATTGTCTTATCTCCCAGTTCCAGGGTTATGCATATCCCACCCGGGCACCATATACCAAAACGCCGACGGCGCCTCTATTGACACCACTGATTATGTCAGTCGAACGCGGAATTGCTCGCCCGCAAACTCGATGACATCTCCTGACTTGATTTTCTTGCGCTTCTGCAGCTCGACCGCCCCATTTACCCGCACCTGGCCGGCGCCAATTACCAACTTGGCTTCTCCGCCGCTGGTCACCAACCCTTCGAACTTCAATATCTTGAATAGTTCCACCGGTTCACGGGACAACTCGACTTCCCTCATCCAAAAGCCGCCTTTTCTTCGTGGCTGCAGCCGTCGCGGCCCTGACTACGGCCTGACACGATATCACCGGGCCATGCCCAGGTCGGCCTACACATCCGACCAGACCGCATACTCGTTGCCATTGGGATCGACAAAATGGAATCGACGACCACCCGGAAAGGCAAATATCGGCTTTACGATCGATCCTCCTGCACTTTCGATTTTTGCCTGGGTTGTTTCCAGTGTCTTGCTAAAAAACACTAACAGGGCGCTCCCCCGCCGGGTTGACGCAACCAGATCCGATTTGTAGAAACCACCGTTCAGGCCTTGATTCGAAAACGATACGTAGTCCGGGCCGTAGTCGGAAAATGACCAACCGAAAACCGTGCTGAAAAATGCCTTGGTTTTAGCGATATCCCTGGACGGAAATTCAACGTAACTAATCTTTTCATGCATATTCATCTGTGACCTCTCGTAAAACTTCGGTGCCTGGCAAGTAGGCAACGACCCCAGACTACGTACCCGGCGCTGCTACCAGGTTGCTACCGTTTCGGTCGACTATCGCACAGTCACCGCGAATCCTACCGCCCCCGTGCATTATCAGCAGCAGCGGGTGCCGCCCCCGGGTACCTGGCGGAACTGAACCTGACCACCAGGTTCGCCAACGCAAGCAGGAGAATCGAACCGGTAATGTAAACAATGCCTATACCCGGCTTATGGTCGACCGGCATATCTGCAATCAACATGCGGGTCAAGGCAGTCATCGCCACGTAGACCAGAAAGCGTACTGGCATGTGATTGGTTTTGAAATAAATACCAACCATCGCGCCAAATTCAAGATAGATAAAAAGGATCAGGATATCGTCGATAGCCATGTGACCATTTTCGGACATCTCGATAAATGCAAATACCGCCGACCAAACAATGGCCCCGCCTATTGCAAACAGCGCCACGTAGTGAAAGCCGTCGACCAGGATGTTGCCGAGTTTATCGGTTACCTGCCAAATCTTGCCGCTCTTGTCGTTGCGAATCTGAAGTGTTTCCATTGAATTGCCCCCTGCGTCGCCAGCATCCATGCCTGAAAAGCTCAGCACTCTGTATCAGGATCATACTCCCGGCCTTTGCGGCTGCAAAGCCGGCATCAGCCGCGCAAGGTCTTCAACCAATGCGCGAACCGGGCGATAAGATAAACGTCGCACTGCCAAGCCAGCGCCGGCCAATCGGAGGTTCCCAGCCGGAACTCGACTACAGGTTACTGTCCCAACACACTTGAGCAGCATCCATGGGCCAGTTCTCTGCCGGGACTGGGCACATTACTTCTGCTTCACATAGACAAGTTTTTCTGTATCAAAACCCAGTGCCCTGGCCTGCTCAACAAACCGGGACAGCAGGTCTGCATCGACAGTTGGGCTACGCGCCAGCAACCACAAATAGGAAGTGTCTGGACCGGACACGAATGCATATTGATAATCGTCCTGATCCAGCTCGAACACCACATAGGAACCATAAAAGGGGCCGAAGAAAGACACCTTCAAATAGGCTTCGTCAGCATCCCGCACAAAGAACGCCTTGCCAAGCGCCTCACTCCACTGGTTCTTCTCAGGAGAAAAGCCACGATTCCTGACGGCCACACCGCCATCATCTCGCAATGAATACTCGGCGGTTACCTGTTCCAGCCCCCGCTCGAAGGAATGATCCAGCCGTGCAATCTCGTACCATTTTCCGAGATAGCGGTCGAGCTTGAAGTTCTGGACCGGCACAACGGTATCTGGCATCCCCAGACAACCAGCCAGCATCGCCGCCACCGCGACCAGGAATACATTTCTCATGATTTTTATCATCGCTTTTTCACCTCCGCCAATTCGACACTTTGCTCGCCGCCTGCGTGGCCCGCTGCTTGTATTCAGGGGCCAGCCGAGCCAACCACTCGGCCCACGGGTGCGGGTTGAGATCCCTGCGTTTTGCCGGGATGGATTTTGCCAGCCTCCTGAACATCGAGACGCACATGCCAGGCGCAAGTTCTACTACCAGATCTACCGGGGCAATCCTGCGGCAAACCAGCGAACCCATGGTGTCGAATGAAGTACTGACTATCACTGCAGCTTTTCTTAAGGAGCCTCTGATTTATTCTGGGCGAAGTAGAATGTTAACGAAAAAACTCAGTTTCAAGGCGCCAATCGCACGGAATAGGGCTTCTATTGCGAGGATTGGCAACAAAGAAGGTGGATCTTTTGGCCCCAAGAAACGAGTTCACGAATGGATCAGAGCTTCCTTGGTTTCAGACCTCAATCATACGCGCCACGCCCGCTATTGACCCAGCGCAGGTTCTGGAACTGCACTGCGGCGCAAGTCCTCTATCTGCGCAAGAATACCTTCCACCAGGACCTCTGTGACTTGTCTGCCCTTGTTCAGCGTCGCCAGGGTCGGGTCTCCCCAGGTACCGGTAGGTGAGTACACGCCCCTGCCCGCCGGATCTCTTGTCAGTGGCCCGGGTTGGTCAGGATTGAAGTCCTTGACGGCTTTGGTCATCTCCACTGTGTCCGGGGCAATGTACAGCATCATCGAAGTTTCGATTTCGTCGGCGTGCGTGCCACCCTCCTGGCTGGCCAGTTTTTTCTCGATCGGCCCGGTAGTCTTCAGGATATCGGTGTAACGCAGGATAATTCCGTCGGCGGCCAGGATCTCCGCGGCAGGTTCGAGCGCCCTGATGGTCGACACTCCCGTGTTGATCACATAAAAGCGGCGAGGCCCGTATCCGGCAAGACTACGACATATATCGACGATCAGGTCACGTGCCGTTTCCAGCCGCAAAGAGGTGGATCCCGGATACTCAAGAAAGGCCGGGTAGTAGCTGTAGTTGAGTGTAGGCGCAATCACCACGTCTACCCGCTCACGTACCCGCTGCTTCAGATACTCTGCAATCAACCAGTCGTTCTTGAGTTTGAGGTGGGGCCCGTGCTCCTTGGCTTGCGCCCCAAGCGGAAGCACAACAATCGTATCCGGTTTGAGGACTCTCTCAGCCTCCACCCAGGTGAGATTCTCGAGCAGAATCCCGGGCACCCGGCTGGTTTCCGCGGACTGGGCTGGCAGAATTTTCGGCCCCAGTGCAGCCAGTGCCACGATGATCAGGGCTGCTCTCATCAATCCTCCAGTGCTTCGAGTTTGCCGCAAGTTGTTTTCCCTCATGCGCGTTTACGCCAATCACACTCCGATGTCAGCCTTGGCCGGCAGGCTCGAGGGTTTCTGATTTTCTCCCCGACATCTCTACCAGTAGTAACTTCATTGGTAGGTTTGGCCGGCGTGTCTCAGCCACCCAGGCACATGGCGGCCAGCGGGGTCGTGATGGGTCCAGTGAACGACACCGCCCCTGTCGTTCCATTCAAACACACCGTTGAACTCCACCTGGTCTCCCGGCTGGAGCGACGCGACCCTGGGAGCAAGATCAATATTATGAGCGATCAGCAATGTCTGCCCGCTGGACAAGCGCAGAATGAAGCGCTGATGTTGACTCCCATTAGTGTCATCCGGAAGCACTTTGGTGACGGTCCCGCCACCTTGCACCTGGACTCCACTTTCGCGATCTGCGATTGCGCTGGCCAGGATGGCGTTGGGCGCGGCCAGCGGGGAGGATACCGACGGAACCGGGTGTGCAGCGCTTGGCCCCATCGGGTCGTTGTTGATGACTCCGAGGTAGGCTGCAGCCAGAAACGCGACAATGAGTATCAGTTTTTTCATGTCCATCAGCCCAGCCCCAGTAGCAATCAGTAAACTCGAAGGCAGCACGGTGAACCCATAACCATTCAAGGTCCATAAATCTGTCGGCTATTGTCCTGATTCTGAGCGACACATCCAGGTGTTCCCTCGGGCGCGCCGGGACAGCGTGACCGCCGCTTCAGAATTGACGGAATACTGAATCACCGGGTTCCGGCGGCACACACCGAAACTGGATTCAGACATCCCTACCACTTCAAAACTTCCAGGTTAACGACGTTCTTTTTTTCACCAGACGTTGAGACAGTGCTATTAACCCCAATACTCCATCCCTGCCCTTGCTTCAGGACAAACCTGCCGCCCACGGCAGGCGCATAGTTATTTCTGGAATTGGGCAGAATCGGGTGAACCCGGCTAAGGAATCCTCCCAGCGGAGAGCTTTTCTTCTCCAACCACTCGACCACCGTGGCCCATCCCAATTCATCAACAATATGCTGCACAAGATCCGGGTTGTAGTATTTCTTGCCGTCCGGACCGATCGCAACAAATCCGTAGCTATCAAGATGAATATTGCAACTGACTTTGGATATTTGACAGTGAAGACTGGGCGCCCCCGACTCCCGATAGCCTTCTCCCTGGGTCGCGGAAGCGGCCAAAGCCTCGCAAAATTCCATACGATTATCGTGAGTAAATGCCGCCTTCGATAAAAGACTCTTTAAGCGGATGTGATCGACCGGCCAAAAAGTAATGCCCTGGCCGGGGCGAGCACCAATTTTTATCATGGAATCGACGTGTTCATCGATTTTGATTTTGTAGCGATCCCTTAATCTGTTGGCAATGACCCTGTAGACGTCATTAAACAGGTACGCATGTTTGGAAATGCCCATTCGCACAGCCTCCCCGAAATAATTCGAATTATTCTTGTTGTCTGTGTCAGCGCCAGCCTAACACAGTCGACCGCACAACCAGCCAGGGCGCCCCGACGAGCATTAAGAGTTAACTACCACCAGGCCAGGGTTCGAGCTTCGGCTGCGCTCGGCCAGGCCAGTCAATGACCTCGCTGACATTGCTGAACTATCGTGGCTTCCAGTTTTTATGCGCAATATGAGCCGGTGCCCGACCCACTACGTGCTCTTGTTCGCCTAGTCGTTCAGCCAGCCATTGAAACCACTCGCCGATAGTCTCACGCTTCTGCTCCGCTCTTTCTTCCAGGAAGTAGTGCTTCAGTTTCTGCCAACTTATTCTGATCGGTCCACTAAAGAATTCGCTGACAAGTTCGAGCTTGATTTCTCTCCTGAAGACGAGCACGCCAAGACTCTCCCAGGTTGTAGTCAAGGCATAGACCAAATGCATATCCTCACCGAAACGCTGTTCTATCTGCTTCTTGGACAGTCCCTCCTCATTGAGTCCGTATACCAGCAGCAAGGCCTTGGCAAAGTCCGGAGTTTGAAATGAATGCAATAACTCAAGTGCGGATTCCCGCTCCTGCTGCTCCCTATGCTGCCTCCATCCGACTACCGCCAATATGATCCCGGCTGTTACCGCGATTGTCTCAACCACCTGAAATACCGCTTCGATAGATAGATTTTCCATAATGATTTACCTTTCAAGCCCTCAGGTATCCGTGCACCGCCGCCAGCGCGATTCCAGAACCGGAATCGTGACCAAATACATAAAGACCACTATGCCGGGTATGACGACAAACCTGTGCTCCGGAAAGGCGTACCATGCGGCTACTATCAGGAGGGTACGCGTGACACCGTGAAATATGCTGATCCAATGCTGTATGGCCCATGAAAGAGGAACCCACATCAGGCCCGTCAAAATTCCCACTGACAGGGGTATCAAGGTGTAATCTGCGTGCGCGAACGGCATGGCAATCGAAAACACCAATATCGCCATGACTGCTGTCTGCAGGAACAAGGTGTCGAAGGTGTTCTTTTTCCGGGATTTGTCGAAAAACTTTTCGCCGGTAAATCTGGATATGAAGGCGCCCAGGTAAAAAATGCTGCCAACGCCAATCCAGATAGCCCAGACGGCTTCAGATACGGGCCGGGTCGCACCGATAATCCCTACGCACGACCAGACGATTAGCCCAGCCAATGGCATGGCCAGAAAACGGTTCTTTTGATATTCAAGCCTTTGCTCGTCAAGTGTTCTCGTTTCCACATTTTGCATAGCCATTTTTGCCTTTGCCGCTTTGTCCTGAAGAAGATTCGGGCCATTTTGCCGGCCGCCCTTCCACCGGAGGCAATACGCCTGGTTCACCTGCCTGTCAGCAACCGCATCGTGATGCTTGCTCACTGTATCTGAGGGGACTCACGAGGTCTCATCCTCACCCGCGCCCTACAGGTTTCCTTGGCCAACCCAGCCTTGGCAACGCGGAGCGGGATGGCAATTCCCTTGGGCAGCACGCGGGAATCAAATATCACAGCCACCGGCGTACTTCGGCTCTATAGACCTGGTACTGCTCACCAAACATGGACAACATCGCCTCCTCTTCCGGCCGGATCTGGAAACGATTCATGTAGAGCACGAATATGAGAGTCCCAAACAACGCAGGTACATTAGACAGAAATACCGCCCATCCCACCAGGACCAGCAAAAAGCCCAGGTACATGGGATTTCTGGTAAGCCTGTAGATGCCCGAGGTCACCAGGGTCGAGGTCGAGCCTGGCCGGGTTGGGTTCACGGTCGTTTTCGCCCGCCGAAAGGACTCCACACCTGCAACACTGATAACAACCCCGGCAAGCGCCAGGGCGCCTGCAATACCTGCGCGCAGGAAAATCGAAAGCGTAATTGACGGGGTGGCCAGGGAGACACCCCACATCGCCGCTGCTAGCAGCAAGGTTACTGCGACCGGAGGTGCTTTCAGTTCAAGGCGATGCATGTTGAGTAAACTGGTGCCCAGGTATCAATTCACCAGCTAGTCCTGGTGTGTTGCAGTGTCCGCTGCAGGTGGCGCAACTTCACCGGTCACTGCCGAGCCAAGTTCGCCTCCCTCCGGCCCGTAGAAAACCACCCAGACTGCAAAGTCGGATGAAAAGGACTCAAAGCGATGCACCTGGCCGGCAGGCACAAATATGAACGAGCCCTTTTCCACTTCATACCTCTGGTCCCCGTCGAAAAACTGACCCTTTCCCCTGACAACAAAATAAGCCTCGTCCTGTTTATGTGGCGTCTGCATGTCATGACCAACCGGCATGTACAACTCAACCGCAAGCGTACCGTGCGAGAAGATCGGGACCGCCAAATCACGCTCTGGTGCCTCACCTTTGGATACAGCACTCTGGAAACTAATATGCGCGGTGCGTGAAGGTGTGGTCATGCGATCTGCTCCAGGCTCATTGTTCAAGTGCGTTACTTTACCAGATCGGGATCGAGTGAGTTGGTGGCGGGTGCTCTACATGTGCCCCAGTCATATGGCTCGTAGGACACCCTCCAACTCGAGGAGGTTACCGGCAACAGGCGCTTGTCGATATCCACACCATTCAGCTGAGTATATTTGCTCTTGAGAAGAGCGGCATCCCGGTCCAATTCATCCCTGATCGAGATATCGCCACCCAGAATGCCGCCACGCATACTGTGGAATGAACCATGGCAATAGACGACGTGGAGATTCCCCAAATAGGCGACCTTTCCTTCCAGGACGGTGAACCGCAGTGGAGGAATCACCTTGTAGGACTCGTTACCCGGGATGGCCGATACCTCGAAAATTTCGTACCTGCCCGCAGGCAGGCTGACTGCAAACAGACGGCCGCACTCCTGCTCAAGACCGTCTTGAGCACATTTCGGGATCGTGGGTTGCCAGCCGGGCGTTCTGCCTGAAGTCAGGACGCCGCCGGGCTTGCCATCGTCGCTCAGGGCACGATAGCGCAACACGGCGGTCTTGTGATAGTGCAAGACCTTAGGCGCCGTCACCGAGCCTACGATCATGCCACCCCCCGGGTGGACAATGGAGGAAGTGTCCCCGTCGATGTTTTTTTGCGCAATGCGACTGCATCCTGCGTTCAGGTTTGCGATTGCCAGCGTAACAAGGAAAACAGCCAGAACTCTCTGCATGATTTTGCTCTCTTGACCAAGCCGGACTCTAAAGACCCGCCCCCTCTCCAAGCGCTGTCCAGGCCGCCAGATTTACGGAGTCGAGTTGCCGTTCCATCAGGATTAGCCAGGTTCCGTCCTTCTTTATAAGGAGCGCCTCGAACTCGACGTAAACAGGCTTTTCCTCGCCTGTCTGCGCGGCCACGGTGTATTGGAATATACCGGTCTCAAAGGCGGTCACGTGATCGTCACGGCGACTGGTAAATCGAAACGCCACGCTTGCCCTGGTTCCGAGCTGCTTTTGGGCCTCCATGTCCTGGCCCCACTTGAGCAGCTGCTCAGCAACAGGCACCGTTCCAGCATTTCCAACCAATACCGCGTCCGGATGATAAATCTCTGCCATCCCCTTGATGTCGCCCTCTGCTACCGTCCGGCTGATTACGGACCAGACATCGCGGTCGATTTCAACCACACTCGTGTCATCACAGAAAGCGCTGCCAACATAAAGACAGGCCAGGAGGCAAACAGTGGTAGCGGTTTTCATGAAGTCCCCTCAATGCCTGTCAGGATGTCTCAGGATTAACCCAGGCTGGCCAATCGCTCCCGACGATCCTGGCAATGTACCAAAAATAACGACAAACCGGCTTCATTCGCTGGAATCGCGTATCACTCCCGGGTCCTGCCTTATGAGGTCATAAAGTCAAACACGCTACCCAGGGTAGAGCTCCTGGTCTTGTAAAACTCTGTGTAACTGCATCGGTCGCAGGTGAGCGCACTGTATCGGGAAGCCTGGACGTCAAATATTTTTGACCAGAAACCACCCGCCACCCTGATCTCGCCGACGTTAAATTCAATGTGCTCACATTTGGGGCAGGACCACTTTTTATTTTTCATGCTCGTTCCTCGTGAAGGTCTCAGTGACTACCATAAGTCGGTTCGATGCAAAGAGGAAATGCATGCCGAAGCGGGCTTATAGCGTCGAATCACCAAGTACCTGTTCGCTGGTCACCGGCTTCGAGTCGAAGGCAGACCCGAGGATTAGGTTCAGTCTGCCCGGGACACCGTGACCGCTCTCGGCCAAGGGCTCCAATTGTCAGATGTTCGGCTTGATCAGCCTGGCTGGCAAGGAATCCGGACCCGCCAAGCTGCTCGGATACCGCTCCTCCAGCCAGAATTTCATTCCCGCCCAGTAAACCAGTGCGGGCAGGGCGAAAGCGCGGCGACGGTCGCGGGCAGGAAACGGAACAAGTCGTGCGCTTCGTCGGTGAACGGGTCGTAGATGCCAGAAATAGGCCAATTGCCCGATGATGATCCCGCCCAGCGCCAGGAAGTTGAAGCCCTTGGTGTAGTAGTACCGCCCGCTGGGCGATGCCTCGAAAATGGAACGCAGGTGAATGTACTGTTTCTTCAGAAAGAAATAGTCCACCAGCAGAATGCCGGCGACCGGCGCCTGCATGGTGCCGTTGTAGGCCAGGAAGGTGTCACCCAGGTCAAACAGTTCGCGCTGGCCAGATCGACGAAAAACATCCAGCGGCACGCAGGTCAGGGCGATGATCAGTTTCCAGCTACGCTTGTGCAGACCGGGCAGGTGACGCAGCGCCAGCCCGCTGGCGAACAGCGACACCGAGGTCGAGGTAATATTCGCCAGCGCGACGAAAACCAGCGCCAATACATCCCATGTACAGGCCGCCCAGCGGCACCATCCACCGGGTCGGGTCGTCGGAACCGATCACCAGCCCGGAGACCAGGGCAATGGAACACACGGCGCCGTTCACCAGGCCGAAGTGGATCACTTCCGGGTAAATCGCGTTGCGACGCGTCTTGGTGTTGCGGGCCAGGAAGCCGATCCCGCCCCACCAGGAAATGCCCGATGCGATGCCCAGTTCGACCGCCACCGCGTAGTTCAGCCAGGGCGTCGGGCAGCGGATCGAGCGGCTGTGCCGCGACGATTTCATCCCAGCCGTGCGCGGTGACCAGCATGTAAAACATGAAACACACGACGACGATCAGGCCCGGGGTGATGATGTTATTGAACATGCTGAGCAGGTGCACGCCGCGGGTGGTGATGATGTAGGTAATCCAGATACCCAGCGCCACGCCGGCCCCCGCCAGCCACTGGGGCGGGTGATAACCCATGGCATCGACGATGTTGACGATGCCATTACCGAACATCACGAGAATCAGGCCGGACCAGCCGATCATGTTGATCAGGTAGAAAATCAGCACGATGCGGGCGCCGTTCTGGCCAAATGCCGGTTTGCAGAAATCGATCTGCTCAAGGCCATAACGATGACAACCCGCCGACAGGGAGGCGCTGACCATCAGGGTGCCAATCAGGTTGCCGGCGATCAGGCAGACCATGCCCTGGATCGCGCCGACGTAATTGGCCACGATGCCCCCGGTCAGAAAACACCAGGTGGCGATGGAATAGGCAAAACAGGTGCCGTGAGCGCCCCAGAATTTGTATTCGCGCTCGTGGGGCAACATGGGCTCGCGCCCGTAGGTGCTCAGCAGGTCGCCATGGAATTCTCTCGTGGCCGGCAGATTCGCCCGCCGGCGACTGCTTGCTCATCGGGCCAGTTCCATGGCGATTACCGGAATGACGATGGCAAAAACGATGAGAATGATCCAGTCCAGGCGGTTGAAGGTACCCAGTTCTTCATCACCCATGTTTTGCATCATGTCGATGCGTTGTTCCAGATCAAGCACCAGGTCGGGTACGTCTTCCTGTTCCAGCATATGAGTTGTGTCCTTGCTCGTTTTCAGCCTCATGGAGCACATTGCGGATTTCATTGTTCTTGAATACTAATACCGGCTCAAAGCCTGGTTTACGCTATCACCTCAACCGATCAACGCAACACGGCTGAGAGTTCTGACGATTTCAGTAATTTCCCCTTCCAGGGATGGTGTGTCTTACGCCGCCTCGCGGCTCTCGAACGTCCCCTTTCCTGCGCGGGATTAGGTGAATATGGCAATGCGAGATGGTCTGGCCGGAAACTTCCCCGTCGTTAATGCCAATATTAAAAGCTTCTACTGACGCATCCTGCTCCCTGATGGAGACATGGATCTTTTTTAGAAGTTCTGTAATCGCGTTTATCTCCGATTGGTCCAGATCAAAATAACTGGCCGTATGCCGGCGCGATATTACCAGTGTGTGCAGTTCTGTCACCGGGTACATATCTCTAATTGCGTAAGCGAGTGAATTGGAGTCGATGATGCGGTGAGATGGAATTTCACAGAACAGGCACCCGGGACATCTCTCCCCGTAGCTATCGTGACTACCCATTTGACGACTCCCGGGTGGACTTGGATTGTTCAAAGGCTTTCGTAGGGGCCGACAAATGTGTCGCCGTCCTCAAGGCGACCGCTTTCAAGACCCCGAAGAAACCAGCGCATACGTTGCTCGGAGGAGCCGTGTGTGAACGCATGTGGCGTCACCCTACCCTGGGATCTCGCCTGAATGGCATCATCACCGATCTGGTTGGCGGCACGCATGGCTTCTTCTATATCTCCGCGGTCGAGGTAACGCTGGTTGTGGTTAGCCCACACGCCTGCCAAATAGTCTGCCTGTAATTCCAGGCGGACGGAATACTGATTGTAGTCGGGCCGACCGCGCATGGCGCTCACGTTGGCAGAGATGCCGAGCAGGGTCTGCACGTGATGCCCGATCTCGTGGGCGATGACATACGCCTGGGCAAAGTCGCCCGGAGCGTCCAATTGGTGCTCCAACTGGTCATAAAAACCAAGATCGATATAGACTTTTTGATCAGCCGGGCAATAGAACGGTCCCATCCGGGCATCGCCGATACCGCATCCGGTCGGATACTGACCACGGTAGATGACCAGTTCGGGTTCCGTGTACCGCTTGCCGAGGCGGGTGAATTCGCTCGCCCATGTGTCCTCGGTGTCGGCCAAAACCACCGTTACAAACTGGAATAACTGCTCCTCTTCAGGTGTCGGCCGGTAATCAACCTTTTGCACCTGCTGGCCACCCATCAGGGCTGCCGGGTCGAAGAATCCAAGTTGCCAACCAACGACGCCCACCACTGCCAGCACAGCAATGCCCTTGATCCCGAACATTCGGACCACCAGGTTCACGATTGTTCCGAGGCCGCCCCCTCCAGCAGTTACTTTGCTGCTGCGTGCGTCTTTTACGTTGCTGCTGCGTCTGCGACCCTGCCATTTCATCGGAAGTTCTCCCGCAAACCATTGTCAAGCCCGTTGACCAGGTTAAGTCGCGTGCAAACCGGGAAGCGAAAGATGCTCGCAGGTCAGGCAGATCCACTTTCTATTCTTCATTCCCTTTCCTTGCAGAATTTCAGGCGGTTGCAATAGCGCTGGTTCACACCAGGCAATATTTCAGGGCAGACGTCCGTATGCCATTGTTCCCTAAATGCCAGTCTCCCGGACCATCGGTCTTACCGCCACGGTCTCGATCAGGCTGACGCGTTCTTCATCGAGATTGCGATGCAGGTTATAGGCCTTGGTCTGGATGTCGTTACCCACCAGGAGATACACACCAAGAACCGGCAGGTTCGGCTCTCCCACGGGTTCCTTCGCATCGGCAAAAGCCTTCTGTGCGAGATCCGTCTTGTCGTTCCAGACTTCAATCTCAAAACCGGCCGAGGTTATCGCCTCGCGAAACAGTATCCGGCGGTACCAAAAAGCTCATGGAATCGTCTTGCGCCCAGGGCACCGGGAAATACTGCGGCGTGTTTTTATTGCCACATACCTCATACAGAACCGCGCGCCCGCCCGGTTTCAGCACGCGCCGGGTCTCCTTCAGCCACGCAAGTTTATCCTCGACATTCATGTTCATCTGCAGCGACCAGACGCCATCGAAAGAGACATCATCATAGGGTAGTTCCAGGGCACTGCAGGCATGGAAGGCCACCCGCTCCTGCATATTGAGCAATTGTGTCAATCTCTCGGCCACATCAATATATTCATCACTCAAATCGATACCCGTCACCTTGCAGCCTGTGACATGTGACAAGCGGCGGGTAGAACCGCCGATGCCGCAACCCACATCCAGGATGTGCATGTCCGGTGTAAACCCCGCCAGGCTGATCAGTTCCCTGGTTGCGGTGTCACCCCGGATATGAAATTCATCCACCGGCTGGAGATCGTCGAGAGTAATATTGGATAAATCCTTGCCGAGACTGGCAAGTCCATTGATGATCTTGTTGTACAAATCACTCGGCGAATAGTAGCCGTGAATGTGCGTTATATCTTTTGTCATTTTGCTACCTGCCAAAAACACGGCGACTACTCGCCTTCGGTTTTAAGGCGATCTGGAGATTGCGCTCACCGTCGTCAGAACACCTGAAGCCTCGTGCGACGCACGGATGAATGCAGCATATATGGAAGCCGAACCCGATCCGAGTGTATCTCCGGGCCTTCGAGACAATCCAGCCCGGTCGCATCCTTTCCCTCAGTCATCCCCGAGTTTGTCACAGGGAACGCGCTTCATCGGAAAATCGACTCCACGAAGTTCACCATCACGCAGGCCTTCGGCACGTGCAACGAGTTTGTTGTCCGAACTCAATCTGTAAATAATCCGCTGCGGAAAATCATGCTGCAAATTCTCGAAGGTTACCGAGTCATCTGTAAGATTCAAAGCGGTAAATGACGCCTCCTCCTGACCCGATGGCCGAGCGATGTAGACGGCCTTCCCCTCCTGGCTCACCCGGATCTGGAGGAATTCGTAGCTGACGGTCTTGCCGTCTTTCACTGTCCGCCCGACCCCAAGCATTGTGCCGCCCGCGAGCGGCAGCCAGTGTTCCACGGAACCGGCTTCACCTGCCTCCGGCGCCCAACAGCCGGCAAGCCAGCCCAACTTGTCGAGATCCGCTTGGTCGGCATTCGCGTTGGTCACCATAAACAGACATAGCAGTGCCGAAGCCAGACTTGTTTGTGTGCGCATACAGTGCTCCCGGATGTCCAAGACGCGCCGCTAAGGGTAATCGCAGACTTCAACGTGAAACGCGTCGAGCAACCAGGGTCAGACCGAGGGATTTACGTCGAGACAACCCCAGTTCGACCTGCACTTACAGTGACATCCGCCTAACGCACGCGCTCAGCGGCGCCAGGCAACCGTTGCAGCGACATGCTATCCGCCTCTCTCACGCGAGCTTGCTTGAAACCAAACGATTAATACTGACTCCGGACTCGGCGGCCTGAATTGCGAGCATTCGATGTACTTCCGGTGGTACGCGAACCATGAACTTGCCGCTGAACGGGCGCGTCGATATCGGTTCGGGGACCGCCTCTTTGCTTCGCTTCAGATCTGCAACCACATCCTTAACAAGTTTCCGAATACCTTGTAATGACTTTTCAGGCGATGCTTCGAGCCAGCTTAAGCCAGGAAACTCTGCGCACAAGCCAACGTATTCCTGATCTTCATCGGACCAGGTGACACGATAGGTAAATTTATCAACGTCTTTAGCCATTACTCATCTCTAATCGATCGATTGCCAAGAGGACCTGACGAACCTGATAGGCCTTTGCTTCGCCTTTGTGACCTTGAATGTTGACCCGGGGATCACCTGGCCACGGTGTTCGATAAACCCTGTGGCTGGTTCCTCGCTTACGAGGCTCTCCAAAAAAATGGTCACAAACCCGGCATAAGTCCTTGAAGCGCACCCCTTTGGGGTTTCGGCGCATATTAGCCAGAATGTCCTCAACAGATGCCACGATGGAATAGTATCACTATTGATACTGTTGTCAAGATGGTGGCTCAGGTCCCGCACAGGGGTCGTGGAGGCGAATAACGCAGAGTTAACCGGCGCGCGGATACAGGGTAGCCTGGCTGCGCGGAGCATGATGAGCCTGGGCGTAGCGCGGCCGGACTGCGCTGCCGTAGCGCGCCCGGTTGAACGACATGTTAGGCCTCGGGTTCGTGACAGACGACTTCAACATTGTGTCCATCTGGGCAATGACAAACGCTGCGTAGTACTTCCCGCTGTATTGCGGACGAATGCCAGGCGCCCCGTTGTCCTTGCCCCCAGCCTCCAGTGCCGCGCGATGGAACTCTTGCACCTGGCGCCGTGTTTCGGCGGTGAAAGCCAGGTGAAGAGGAGGAACAGTTCTGCCGTCCCTTCACTCCGGCGAATGCACAACGACGAGATACTGCCCTGCCGACAGATCTCGATGCCGAGGGCGTCCTCAGAGGCGACCCATACGCCAAGTGGCGCCAGAGCCTGCAAGAAGAAGGCTTTGCTCGCAGCATAGTCGCTGACGGTGAACACGACGTGATCGAACATGCGACTCCTGCGCGAGTGACAGCTTCCGAGGTTAACCCCGGCTCACCGGAATTTTGCGGCGCGAAGCAGAGCAAAATATCCGTATGCAGCCGATTGTTATGCATTATTTTCTATTTTCTCTGCGTATTACCAGCTTAAGGCCTGACCATGTTTCATCAACTGCGCAGACTTTAACATCGACTAGTCCCAAAGGTAGCGCCACCTCACGAATAACGTCTTCCGTAATATCTGTTTCTACTTTTGAAGACTTTTTTGGCCAAGATACCCAAATCATGCCATTTTGGTTAATTTTAGTAATCTGTTTATGTAGCCCTTTCTCCAGCTCGGCTCTTTGTTTCGTGAAAAAGTGAATTAAGTCTATATCGTTCGAGAGCCTACTAACGATATTTAAATTGTCTGGTAACGGTACTAGCAACTCTTCGTAGTTTTCGGGATGATTCTTGAAAAAAACTTTATAGCCGTCTTTAATTCCTAGTTTTCTTACCAGTGGTGTTCCTGAATAACCCGCCATTTCAATTTACCATTTAATTTACCATTTCAATGCATAACTACTATTTATCGGGGTTCTCATATCGGGTAAGTATTTACCAGATATTCCGCTTTTAAAAGGGCTGTTTTCAAGTTAATCATGATCTTGGGCCGGGACTTACCCCGGTATGCACTGAATTGGCCAGGGTCTGGCCGTGCCAAGAATTAGTCTTTTTGGAATCCATTGGCTCGGCGATTCAGGTGTGTCAGGACAGTAAGCGAACACAAAAAGCCCGGGGCTGCTGAAGCGGCAATTCATTCTCTTTCATGGCCTGCGGCAGTCATGCGATCCAAAAAAAACGGCGCCCGAAGGCGCCGCTCTCATACTCTTTCAAGGTCAGCAGACCTAGCGCTTCATTGAATCGAAGAACTCGGCGTTGGTCTTGGTGTCCTTGAGCTTGCCCAGCAGGAACTCCACCGCGGCCAGTTCATCCATGGGATGGAGCAGCTTGCGCAGGACCCACATTTTTTGCAGCTCGGAGGGCTCGGTAAGCAGTTCTTCCTTACGCGTGCCTGAACGGTTGATGTTGATGGCGGGGAACACACGCTTCTCGGCGATACGGCGATCCATCTGGATCTCCATGTTGCCGGTGCCCTTGAATTCCTCGTAGATCACATCGTCCATGCGCGAACCGGTTTCCACCAGTGCGGTAGCCAGGATAGTCAGGCTGCCGCCCTCTTCGATGTTACGTGCCGCGCCGAAGAAGCGCTTGGGACGTTGCAGGGCGTTGGCATCCACACCACCGGTGAGCACCTTGCCGGAGCTGGGCACCACGGTGTTGTAGGCGCGAGCCAGGCGGGTGATGGAATCCAGCAGGATCACCACGTCGATCTTGTGCTCGACCAGGCGCTTGGCTTTCTCGATCACCATCTCGGCAACCTGCACGTGGCGGGTGGCCGGTTCATCGAAGGTGGATGAAATGACTTCGCCACGCACGGTGCGTGACATCTCGGTGACTTCCTCGGGGCGCTCGTCGATCAGCAGCACCATGAGGTAGACGTCGGGATGATTCGCCGTGATTGCCGAGGCTATGTTCTGCAGCAGGATGGTCTTACCGGCCTTGGGCGGGGAGACAATCAGGCCACGCTGACCACGACCGATGGGCGATACCAGGTCGATAATGCGGGAGGTGAGATCTTCGGTGCTACCGTTACCACGCTCCAGACGCATACGCTGGTTCGGGTGCAGGGGCGTGAGGTTCTCGAACAGCACCTTGTTGCGGGCTGCCTCGGGAGACTCCATGTTGATCTCGCCAACCTTCAGCAGGGCGAAATAACGCTCGCCTTCCTTGGGCGGACGAATCAGACCGGAAACGGTGTCGCCGGTGCGCAGGTTAAAGCGACGAATCTGGCTGGGAGAGACATAAATGTCATCCGGACCGGCCAGGTAGGAACCCTCGGCGGAGCGCAGGAAGCCGAAGCCGTCCTGCAAAATCTCCAGCACGCCGTCGCCGTAGATGTCTTCGCCGTTGGCCGCGTGGGCCGTCAGCATGGAGAATATGATGTCCTGCTTGCGCGAACGGGCCTGGTTTTCCAGACCCAGCGACTGCGCCATGTTGACCAACTCGCCTATCGGCTTGGTCTTCAGGTCAGTCAGGTTCATGATTTCCTTGGTATGCGCCAATTCCTCGCTGGAGATCGTCTCCAACTCGGACGGATCGTCCGGAATACCGCTTGGGCGCCGGCCGTTGCCGCTGCTGGTGTTGCCACCGCCACCACTACGGCGCGACCGTTTCTTTCTTACATTGGGGTTGTTGCCAGCCGGTGCTTGACCGTCTTCGGTCTTGGGGCCTCGGCCGCGGGGGGAATTACCTAGGTAGCCTCTCACAAGTTT
Organism: uncultured Gammaproteobacteria bacterium; assembly: GCA_963823435.1. Classification (GTDB taxonomy): domain Bacteria; phylum Pseudomonadota; class Gammaproteobacteria; order Steroidobacterales; family BM003; genus CAKZML01. The sequence goes on from CAWGLN010000001.1 coordinate 259,378, forward strand.
GAGTCCAAAAATTCTTTGAGCTGGGTTTTGGAAAGCGCACCCACCTTCTGCGCTTGAACCTGGCCGCCTTTAAACAGCAACAGGGTCGGAATTCCGCGAATACCGTATTTCGGCGCCGTGGCCTGGTTCTCGTCGATATTCAGCTTGGCGATCGTCAAGCGACCTGCGTATTCACCCGCAACTTCGTCAAGAATGGGCGCAATCATCTTGCATGGACCGCACCATTCAGCCCAGAAATCCACCAGGACGGGGGTGTCCGAACCAATGACCTGCGTTTCGAATTGTGCATCAGTCGTGTGCACGATTTTGTCGCTCACTTGCAACTCCTTTCGGATACAACCGTATGTATATCGGGATGATTGAGAACTCGGGTTTGAAACTCAAAGCGGGTACGACGCCGTTTTAAGATGTGACGCGGCCTGTCCTATCAGGCACAATGTCGCGGTTATCTCGCGCTCTAGTCGCTCGTGATCTACAAGAGGAACTTTTAGTAGAGGGGCGGCCGGCGTGGCGTTGAGCCGCGGTGCTGTTCAGTATTTTGAACTCCCCGACCCAATAAATGCAAGCTTTTCCTGCCACGTATTTTCCGCAAGGCAGCTGCAAGGACATACGTATATATGACAGACAGCCATTTAAGTGACGTGCGATTCGACAGCCTGGCTTTGCCGGAGCCGCTGGTCCGCGGTATCAAGGACGCGGGTTTTGTGAACTGCACACCCATCCAGGCGGAGACCCTGCCCCTGGCGCTACGCGGCAAGGATGTGGCTGGACAGGCGCAAACCGGTACCGGCAAAACTGCGGCCTTCCTGCTGGCCCTGTACAACCGATTATTGACCGAACCCGCGCCCGAGGTCGGTATGCCTAACGATCCGCGCGCGATTATTATCGCCCCGACCCGTGAACTGGCGCTGCAAATTGAAAAGGATGCCGTGGTGCTGGGCAAGCATACCGGGCTCAAGCTCGGCGTGGTGTTCGGCGGAACCGGCTATGATACCCAGCGCCAGATGCTGGCAGACGGCCTGGATGTGCTGGTGGGCACACCGGGGCGCATCATCGATTACTACAAGCAGCGCATCTACGGCCTGGATCGTATTCAGGTAATGGTGCTGGACGAGGCCGACCGGATGTTCGACCTTGGCTTTATCAAGGATATCCGCTTCGTACTGCGGCGCCTGCCCGCCCCGGAAAAACGCCTGTCCATGTTGTTTTCGGCAACCCTGGGACAAAGGGTTCTGGAACTGGCCTACGAGCACATGAACAGCCCCGAGTTGATTCAGATCGAGTCGGAGACGGTGACTGCCGACCGCGTCACGCAGGTGCTTTACTACCCCTCCAACGAGGAAAAGCTGCCCTTGCTGATAGGTCTGCTGCGCCACAAGGACGCTACCCGCACCATGGTGTTTGTAAACACCAAGCGCGCTGCCGAGCGGGTGGAAGCCTATCTGATCGTCAACGGCATCGAGGCCAAGGCGATCTCGGGTGACGTACCTCAACGAAAACGCATGGCCATGCTGAAGAAGTTTCAGCAAGGAGAGCTGCCGGTGCTGATAGGCACGGATGTGGCTTCTCGCGGGCTGCATATTCCCGGTGTGAGCCACGTGATCAATTACGACCTGCCCCAGGACTGTGAGGACTATGTCCACCGCATTGGTCGTACCGCGCGCGCCGGTGAGCGGGGCGACGCGATCAGCTTCGGCTGCGAGCAGTACGTGTTCTCGCTGCCGGAAATTGAGAAATTCATCGATCAGACGATTCCGGTGGCCACAGTACCCAGGGAATTGCTGCCGGAAAAACTGATCAAGCCGGGACCCGAGCATTTTCCGCCCCGCAAACCCCGCCCGGGTGGTCCGCGCAAGGACGGCGGCGGCCGTGGCGGTCCGAGGAGACCGGGTGGTGGCACAGGTGGCCGCCCACGCGGGCATTAATTTCGGTCAGAAACCGGTCTGACGCCGGATCTACGGTTCGATCAGCTCCGACACGCCATCAACCTGGTCGAACCCGTCTATCTGCCTGGCCGGCCCATCCAGTTCGGGCCGGCGGATGGCGACCAGCTGACCAATTCCGAAACGACGCGCAGACTCCAGCACCGGGACGCTGTCATCCACCAGCAGCGTACGTGGCGCCGAAAATCCCTCCACCTCTTGCAGACGCAGCCAGAAATCGGTGTGTTCCTTGGGCAGGCCGAAGTCGTGTGAGCTGTACACCGCATCAAAATGCACCTGCAATGCAGTGCGCTCCATCTTCACCAGCAGGCTGTCCCGATGAGCGTTGGTGACCAGCACCAGGCGCTTGCCCGCCCGGCGTACCGACTCCAGGAAGCGCGGCACGTCCGGCAGGACACGGATACGATGGCGAATCTCGCGCTTCATGGCGACCACGTCCATTTCCAGTCGATCTCGCCAGTATTCCAGGCAATACCACTGCAAGGTGCCCTGGCGTTCCAGGTACCAGCCCTCCAGCCGGGCCCGCGCCTCTTCCACCGACACACCATGGTGCTGGCTGTAGCGCTCGGGGACGAAAGCCCGCCAGAAATAGTTGTCAAAACCCAGATCCAGCAGGGTGCCGTCCATGTCCAGCAGGACCACGTCGACGTCCTGCCAATACACGGGCTTGGTTTTAGTTACTTCCATAGGCACGTATCATACTACGCAGCGCAAACCCGCCGGCGCTTCCGGCCCCCACCACAAGGTACCTCATGGACTCGTTGAACAGCCTGATCCCGGCCCTGCTTGAGATCGTCCGGGATGCCGGCAAGGCCATCATGGCGGTCTATGGCTCGGACTTTGAAGTTCGGTCCAAGGAAGATGATTCTCCGGTAACCGCCGCCGACATGGCGGCCCACCGGATCATTGCTGCCAGGCTCGCCGACCTGGTTTCCGGTGTGCCTGTGCTATCGGAGGAATCCGGGTTGCTGCCGTTTTCCGAGCGTGGCCAGTGGCAGCGCTACTGGCTGGTGGACCCGCTGGACGGGACCCGCGAGTTCGTCAAGCGCAATGGCGAATTCACGGTAAATATCGCGCTGATTGATAGACATATTCCGGTGCTCGGTGTGGTGGGTGTTCCGGCCCAGGTCATCGAATTTTATGGCGGACCCGGGCTGGGTGCCTTCCGTTGCGAGGCCGGCGTCTGTGCGCCGATAAGTGTATGCAAACCTGCCCGGGACCCGGTGCGCGTGGTGGGCAGTCGCTCGCACGCCAGCCCGGACATCGTCACCTACCTGGATCACCTGGGTTCCCACGAGATGGTCCCCATGGGCAGTTCGCTGAAATTTTGCCTGATTGCCGAAGGCAGGGCCGATGTCTATCCCCGCCTGGGCCCGACCTCGGAATGGGACACGGCGGCGGCCCATGCGGTGGTACTGGGTGCCGGTGGCCAGGTGACGGACTGGCAGGGCAAACCCCTGCGTTACAACGCCGAGGCAAATATCCTCAACCCCCATTTTCTGGCTTACGGTGACGACAGCCGTAACTGGGCCGGGTACCTGGAGCAATGACGGGCTCCGAAATAGGCTTCCTGGGCCTGGCGCTGATTGTCGGCGCGGGTATCTGGTTTCGGACCATGGAAGCCCGGGAACATGCCAATGCAGCGGTAGCCGCCACCTGCCGCCGGGCCAACCTGCAGTTACTGGATGGCACGGTGGCGCTGGGTGGCCTGCGCATCGCCCGTGACTCCCAGGGCGGCCTGGTACTTGAGCGGACCTATAATTTCGACTACAGCGCCGATGGTTACGCGCGCAAGCAGGGCTTCGTGATCCTCCGCAGGGGCCGTGTACACAGCATGGGGCTTGCGCCCGAAGACCGCCCGGGACCGGGACCGGGCTGAAATACTTGGCACTGGCGGCCCTGCTTGACTAAGCTAGGGGTAGTTTCTGGATACCAGCATGCAAACACACACGATGGATATGAGCGACAAGGTCGACACGAAGTCTTTTGAGAAGTTGGATAAGCTGCGGTCGCTGCGGATAGAGCACCGCGACCTGGACGATGTGATAGAACGTCTGTCCGAGGACCCGGCGGTAGATCAGCTGCGGCTAAAACGGCTGAAAAAGCGCAAGCTTTGCCTCAAGGACCAGATAACCCACCTTGAAAGCGACATGATTCCGGATCTTAACGCCTGAGTGTTATGAACGGGTCACCACCTTCCCCGCCCTCGCAGCGACGGCCGGGCAGTGTTTTGCCTGCCTCGCTGGAAAACGCCATAGAAGAACGGTTCATTCGCGCCTCGGGTCCTGGCGGCCAACACGTGAACAAGACCGCATCCGCAGTACAGATGCGTTTTGACACACGCCTGGCCCAGCTGCCCGACCCGGTCACCGAAAAGCTGTTGCATCTTGCCGGCAGCCGTGCCGACACCCAGGGTGTGATCACGATTTTTGCACAACGCTATCGCAGCCAGGAGCGAAACCGGGAAGATGCCAGGAACAGGCTGGCGGCCCTGATCGAAAAGGCGCGCAGCAAACCCACCCCACGCATACCCACCCGCACACCCAATTCGGCCAGGCGCAAACGCCTGGAAGGCAAGCGTCAGCAAGCCAGGACGAAGTCCTTAAGGGGAAAGCCGTCCAGCGATGACTAGGGGCGCTCTGGTGTATCCCGGAAGAAGCCCGGGGTTTGGGACACGTAGGGTGCACTCTGTGCACCATGCAATACGGTGCGTGGAACGCACCCTACGGCGAAGCTTGGCAACACCGAAGCCGGGGTTTTTAGCCGCAAGATGCGAGTCCACGAATGGAGCAGAGGGCGACAGGGAGCCTCTGTTCTGTTCTGGATGAAGTAGAGTGCGAGCGAAAAAGGCCCGGATTCAAGGCGCCGATCGCACGGAATGGCTTGCCGGAAACGCCAAAGCAGACGCGTAGGGTGCACTCTGTGCACCATGTAATACGGTGCGTGGAACGCACCTATTGCGAAGATTGGCAACACCGAAGCCGGGGTTTTTAGCCGCAAGATGCGAGTCCACGAATGGAGCAGAGGCTCCCTTATGCTCGCGTCAGGTCGCGCACGGCAAGTCGGATCTCGTCGCCCAACAGCATGTGGGCATTGCGGTCCAGCCGGTCCACTGCATCGTCGAACTCCAGGCGACCATCCGCGCCGGTGTGGATAACACCCTGGGCTTTTAACTTGCGGATGAAATTCTTGAACAGGCTGCGATCGAAAAACTCCGGCGAATCCAGTCCGAACAGAATGGACAATCTCTGGGCCATTAACTGTGACTCTTCTTCCAGCGCCTTCTCGGTAATGGCGCCACTGCCGTGACGTACCAGCAACGCGATGACGACGTAATATCGCTCGATGGCCTGATCTATCACCCGCGCCAGCAAGCCCAGGCGCACATGGCCGCTACCGTCATCCTTGCGCGAGTAGCGATTGGGCAAGCGACCCCGGGCCAGTAAGCCGTTGCGACACAGGACATCCACCGTTTGAGTCACACGGTCTGCCAACTCCGCATCGTCCCAGCGCATGAGCAGCTCAGCCTTCAGATAGGGATAGGCTACCGCGACCAGCTGGGTAACCAGGCTGCCGGTCATGCGTTCATTGCGCAAAAAGCAACTGGCTACCAGGGACGGCAGGGCGAACAGGTGCAACACATTGTTGCGATAGTAAGCGCCCATTACCGCCTGCTGCTCGTTCATGGTGATCATGTCGCCCAGCTTGTTGCTGCGTCGCTCCACAACCCCGAGCTTTTCGCAGTAAGTAATCATTTCGGCTCCCGGCATTGCGGTCACCGTCACCCGGTCAGAATATTGCAGTTCTGCAAGGAGCCTGGCGTACAAGTCCAGCTGCCTTGCCAACTGGTTTTCAAGCATGGCCTGCCTGGGCGTGGACAACAGCGCCAGGGCCATCAGGTTTACCGGGCCCACCGCCGCCGCACTGTTTACCCGGCGCAGGATTTCCTCGCCCAGGCTGGAAATAACCGGGGAAAGCCAACGCGGCCGCCCCTCTTCCGCAACAGGCTGCTCACGCCAATCCGGTGCGACCTTGTCCAGGAAGGGCTCCAGTTCCAGTGGTTCACCGAAGTTCACAAACACACTGCCAAAGTTCTGCCGCAGGGTGGGCAAAAAGCGCAACAGGTCCAGGATAGATTCTTTTTTCTTGGGCTTGCCGCTGAGTTCCGCGATGAAGGTGCTCGCCTCCATTACCCGCTCGTAGCCGAAATACACGGGCACGAATAACAGTGGACGGCGACGACTGTCCAGGTAGCTGGTCAAGGTCATGCTGAGCATACCCGGGCGCGCCTCCAGGGGTCTGCCGGTACGGCTGCGTCCACCTTCGATAAAATACTCGATGGACACGCCCTTGTTCAGATTCATGGACAGGTATTGCTGGAACACCGCCGAATACAACTGGTTCCCGCGGAAGCTTCGGCGCAGAAAAAATGCGCCGCCGCCGCGCAGGAACTGACCAATGATCGGCAGGTTCAAATTGATGCCCGCAGCAATATGCGGCACCACCAGACCTCGCTGGTACAACACATAGGACAGCAGCAGGTAGTCCACGTGCGAGCGATGGCAGGGAACGTAGATAATCTCCTTACCCTTGGCCGCGTCGCGCACCTTGTCGAAATGATTGACCTGGATGCCGTCGTAGAGCTTCTGCCACAGCCATGCCAGCATGCGTGCGCCAACATCCACCACCGCGGTATTGAAATTGGCGGCAATTTCGTTGGCATAGCGACGGGCCCGGGCCGTGGCCTTTTGCCTGTCCAGGCGGGCCGACTGCATTTCACGATCAATGGCGCGCCTGACCTTGCGGCTCTTGAGCAATTTATTGACCATGGTCCGGCGATGGGACAGGTCCGGGCCGATGGTGGCCGCCCGCTGCAGGCGGAAGTGCATACGCAACACCCTGCCCACCTTGCGGACACTGCGCGACTCACCGATATCCTCATCCACCGCCTTGCGCAAATGGATGGGTGCGGCCACCTGCACCAGTAGATTGCGGCCCTGGAGCAGGATGACAAACAGCTTTCTAAGCGGCCCCGTGGCGGCCCAGCCTTCGGAAAACAGGGTTCGAAAAACCCCCTGTTCCCGATTGGGCGCCCTGCCCCAAAATACGGACACGGGCACGACGCGCACATCCAGGGAATTGTCGGCGCTCACCGCCGCAATCATCTGGCCTAACAACCTGGATGGGGCGACGCTCTCCCTGGAGCGAAACAAGCCACGTCTTCCCCGCACATAAAACACAGACTTGCGCTGCACGTAACCACGCAGCTTTATCTGGTCCCGCGGGCGTGACAGCCCCTGCTCACGGCACACCCTGTCCAGCACAATCAGGTCAGCAAAGCTGGCCTTCTCCAGCACATAACAAATGGGGACCTGGGACGGACCCAGGATCTCGGACACGGGCTCGGAAACAAGCTTGATGCGCAGGAAGGGATTCGCCAGGCGGCGCGCCAGTCCAAACATCAAATTATCCAAACCCAACCACAACATGAGCAAGATTCCGCTTGTTTCAGGAAGCCAGACGGCCGGTCACTATCAGGTGGCGATCACTAACCTCGTAGACAGATAATCCGTCCAGGCCAGCCTCCGAAAGTTGCTGACGAACTTCGGCAGGGGTAAATGCCGCCAGCAGCGAATTGTAGAAGTCCAGTTTCAGCACCTCGGGTTCGTTTCCGGCATAGGTTTCCACAATATCCCGGGCGTGTTCGGTGTCCCGGCTGCGCTTGAGATCCATTACCAGCACAGACCCACCTGGCTTACCCAGTTGGGCCACCGCCTGCCACATGACCCTGGGCTGATGCAGATGATGCAGCAAACTGTTACTGATCACCGCATCATATTCGCCAACCGGGAGTTCCACCCCGGGAAATATTCCATGCACCAGGCGCACCCGCTTGCCGGGTTCACCGGCGGCGGCCAGGGCCGGCTGACCGAAGCTCAACATCGCGGCCGACCCATCCACCGCGTCCAGGTGCAATCCGGTATAGCGACGCGCCATGCGCAATGCGATGTCTCCCGGCCCGCAACCCATGTCCACTGCCCTGCGGCCATCAAATTCCGGAAAGTGCTGCTGGAACAAATCCACAAACAGGGTATTGGATTCGGAAAAGTCAGCCTCGGCGTAGGCGCAGGCTTGCTCCTCGTCGGTCATCAACTCCGGTTCCAGGATGCGCGCGATGTGTGATTCCATGGAAATAGCAACTCGTCGTTGCCCCGCTACCGTAGCGAAGCTGGTCGGACAGTTTAACAGGAGTTGAAGTGGGAGCCTCTGATTTACTCTGGACCAAGTAGATTGTGAGGGAAAAGGTTCAGATTCAAGACGCCAACCAGTTGTAAGTTAGCAGGCTCGCGAAGATTGGCAACACAGAAGCTGGGTTTTTTAGACGCAGGAGTACGAGTTCACGAGTAGATCAGAGGCTCCCTTGCCGCTGTGCTAATCTGCGGCAGACCAATCCCGGGGGCCATACCGGGCCAAACCGGCGCAGGAGGTAAGCAATGTACGCGCAAAAGACCATTATCCTGACCGGCGCCTCCGAGGGCATCGGGCGGGCGCTGGCACTGGAACTGGCCACCGACGCACCCAAGCTGGTGCTCGCGGCACGCAACCTGGATCGCCTGGAGAGCCTGGCCGCCGACTGTGAATCCCTGGGCGCCACCTGCCTGGTTCTGCCTACGGATGTCACCGACGAGGCCGCCTGCCGCGCGCTGGTGGAAAAAACCGTGGAACGGTTTGGTGGCCTGGACGTGCTGATCAACAATGCCGGCGGGAGCATGTGGGCCCGCCTGGATGAGATGCAGGATACTTCGGCACTGGAAGGCCTCATGCGGTTGAATTACCTGAGCGCTGCCTGGTGCACTTACTACGCCTTGCCGGCACTAAAGAAATCTCGCGGCCAGATCGTCGCCGTGGCGAGTGTGGCCGGCTTGACCGGGGTGCCCGCCCACACCGTCTATTCGGCGACCAAGCACGCCATGATGGGCTTCTTCGATTCGCTGCGTATAGAACTGACAGGTCACGGCGTCGCGGTGACGGTCATCGCCCCCGATTTCGTACAGTCGGAAATCCATCAACGAGCCCTGGGTCCCGACGGCAAGCCAATAGGCGCAAACCGGGTGGAGGCGCGCGACAGGGTAATGACCTCTGAGCAATGCGCAGCCAGGATTTATAAGGCCATGGCCGGTCGCAAGCGCCTGCTAATCACCTCATTGAGGGGTAAGCTGGGTCGCTTTGTACGAATTCTCGCTCCGTCGCTGATCGACCGGATCGCCATCAGGGCCGTTTCGGGGCTGCACTAGAATCCAGCGCCAGGCTATCCAGGAACAGCCCGAACAGCCCGCGCAGTTCATCCAGATTGTCCAGCATCCGGTGATCGGCATTCAGCAGGTGTAACGTGCACCCGCCAAGGCGGGCGTAACGCAAGACGTTCTCCACCGGCACCACGGTGTCATGCCATCCATGGACGATCGTGGTAGGGCAATTGAGCGCGCCCGGAGTGTGTTCCTCGTATCCGGGCATATAGAACGCCGGCGCCATCAGGAAAACCGCCAGCGTTGGTTGACTGCCGGCCGCCGCCGCGGCCACGTGACCGCCCATACTGGAACCCACCAGGATTGCCGGCTCACCCAGGCCCCGCAGGTGCTCCAGGAGCTTGTTCACCCGCCGCCCGGGGTCATCCATGCCCCGGTAGTCCAGGGACTCCACCGCCAGACCACGCTTGCTTGCCACTTCAGCCAGGGCGGTGATTTTCCCACCCCAGGGTCCGCTCTCCTTGCCGTGTGAAAACACCACTTGCATAGACTTCACTCCACTACCAAGACGCCTTCCCGACGGGGTCCGCGACCAGTGCATTTTCTATCACTGTAAGCGATCCTGCCTCCGGGCGGCGCACTGGTCAAACCAGTTCATCTGGCGCCCACAACAAGGCATCCAAATAGTCGTCGGCCAGGTGCGCGCCGCCGGCTACCCGTCCGCCCTGGAACGGTACGCCCTCATCGAGCAGGCGCTGGTACTGTCTCTCCCAGGCCGGGCTGCCCGGCGGAAACGAAATTCTTCCGCTGGCATTGATCACCCGGTGCCAGGGAACCTCGCTGCCCTTGGGCAATTGTTTCAGCGCGTGCCCCACCAGCCTCGCGCGCCCCGGCAAACCGGCCATGCGGGCCACCTGGCCATAACTGGCCACCCGGCCCCGGGGAATACCGCTGACCGTGTCCCAGATCTTTTGCAGAGAAACAGAACCCTGGTTCATGCACGGGCTTCCTGGCTGAGTCTCACACCGGCTCGCTGCGGCCACGTATACCCAGGATGCTGATACCCAGGGCCAACACGAAAGGCAACAATCGTTCAGCCACGTCTCCGGGCGTATCCGGCATCAGATACAGCACCACGGTCAGCCCCGCGCCCATGGTCATGGCTGACAGGGTGGACTTGGCTGTCACCTGGTAGCCGGCCAGACGCACCAGCAGAAGTGGCGCAAAGGCCGACCCCACCGCGCTCCAGGCGAACAACACCCTGGAAAAAATCGCCTCGGGTGCAAACAGCGCCAGCAAGGTAGCCACTACGCTTACACCCAGCATCACCTGGCGTGAAATTTTCAGGTCGGAGGTCTTGCCCCTGGCGAGTCGCCAGTCATGTGACACGGCGGAGGCGGCCACCAGCAGCTGGCTGTCGGCGGTAGACATGATGGCCGAAAGCACGGCCGCCACGACCACACCGGCGACCACCGGAGACAGCAAGCGATTGGCGACCTCGAAAAACACCATTTCACCGTCGGCGATGGTGGTGTACAAGACCCGGGCGCACAGTCCGACCAGCAGGGTGCCACTGTAAATAAGCACGCACCAGACCAGGGCGATGATGCGGCCATTGCGCAGGGCCTGCTCGTCACGCAAGGCCATGAACCGGTTTACAACGTGGGGCTGACCCGGGTAGCCGGCGCCTATGCCCAGCAAGCCCACCACGAAGGCCACAGCCATAATTCCGTTGAAGGAGCCGGTCCAGGAAAGTTGTTGATCGGTGCCCACGGCCTGGAGCGCAATGATCAACTGCTCCGGCCCTCCCACTGCAGTCAGGGCGGCAATGGGTAACACCACGGCGGTACCCACCATCAACAAACCCTGGAGCGTATCGGTGACACTCACTGCCCAGAATCCGCCCATCAAGGTATAGGCGACCACCACCGCGACGCCGATGATCAGTGAGGTGCGCGGTCCGAGGGCGAAACTGTTGTCAAAGGCGTGACCCGCTGCCTGTAATTGCGCCGCCACGTAGAACATGAAAGACACCACGATAATCGCCGTGGCGGTCTTCATGATCAGGGGAAACAGCGGATCTTTACGATCCCCGGCCAGCACCTCGGTCAGGGTGATGGCGCCGGTCTTCAGGCTCAATCTGCGCAGGCGTGGCCCGACCCAGGCCCAGTTCACCAGGTAGCCCATGAAGATCGCCGGAAACAACCACACTGCCGACAGACCCCAGTTGTAGGCGGCGCCGGATACCCCCAGCAGGGTCCAGGCCGAGGATGAGCTGGCGGAGGCGCTCAGGGCCGCCACCCAGGCACCAAGCTTGCGTCCGCCAAGCAGGAAATCCGTTTCGTCGCGCGTGCGCCGACTGGCCCACACGCCGATGGCCAGCATCGCACCCATATACACCAGCAGGGTTACCCCGATCGCCTCGGCTCGACTCATTCGTGTTCACTCCCAATGTGTGGCCCGCACACCATATCAAGGCCCGGCAGCTACACCAACTTCAGATCGGGAACCCGGATACGCAGATGCAATACAAGACGATAGGTGAAACAATCCCCGCAGCATGGGCGGGCCGGAAACGATACGTGGGCAGCGACAAAAAGTGGCAATTCTGGATTGATCGCGGCGGCACCTTCACGGACCTGGTGGCGCGCAAGCCCGACGGCTGCCTGCAAACCCTGAAACTGCTCTCCAGCGACCCCGAACATTACGAGGATGCAGCGCTGGAGGGCATACGCCGCTGCCTGGGGGTCGCATGCTCACAGCCGATACCGCATGAGCTGATAGACACGGTAAAAATGGGCACTACCGTGGCCACCAATGCGCTGCTGGAACGCCAGGGCGAGCCTACCCTGCTGGTCACCACCCGCGGTTTCGGAGATGCCCTGCGTATCGGCTACCAGAACCGTCCCGAGTTATTTGCGCGGCATATCCGGCTGCCGGAACAACTGTATAGCCAGGTCATCGAAGCTGATGAGCGGGTGGACGCCGCCGGCATCGAGGTCCGCCCGCTGGACCAGGCCGCCCTACGCGACGCCCTCGTCCGGGCTCACGACAGTGGTCTGCGGTCAGTGGCAATCGTATTCATGCACGCCTACCGTTACCGCAAGCACGAGGAGCAAGCCGCAAAGCTGGCAAGGAAGGCCGGCTTTACCCAGGTGTCTACCTCGCACGAGGTTATCCCCCTTATCCGCCTGGTGGGCAGGGGCGATACCACGGTGGTCGATGCCTACCTTTCCCCTTTGCTGTTGCGCTACATACAGCGCCTGCGCCAGGAGCTTGGCGATACCCGGCTGATGTTCATGCAGTCCAATGGCGGTCTGGCAAGCGCGGACTTTTTCCGTGGCCGTGACAGCATCCTGTCCGGCCCCGCGGGTGGCGTGGTGGGCATGGTGCGCACTGCCGGTGTGGCGGGTCTTGCGCGCCTGATCGGTTTCGACATGGGCGGCACCTCCACCGATGTGTCGCTGTTTGAGGGTGATTTCGAGCGCGCGCAGGACAATCTCATCGCCGGTGTGCGTATCCGCGCCCCGATGATGAAAATACACACCGTGGCGGCCGGTGGCGGTTCGGTGTTGCATTACACCGACGGACGTATGCAGGTCGGCCCCAAGTCTGCCGGCGCCAACCCCGGTCCGGCCTGCTACCGCCGCGGCGGCCCCCTGACAGTCACCGACATCAACGTCTTGCTTGGCCGTATCCAGCCCGAGTATTTCCCACGGGTTTTTGGACCCGGCGGTGACCAGGCGCTGGATAGCGCCGCCGTCCACGCCAGCTTCGCCGAAATGACCCACCGTATTAACACCGAGTCAGGCGCAAGCTACAGCGTCGAGCAGGCGGCCGAGGGCTTCCTGCAAATCGCCGTGCAACGCATGGCCACCGCCATCAAGGAAATATCCATACAAAGAGGCTATGACGTCAGCCGCTTTGCCCTGTGCTGCTTCGGCGGCGCGGGCGGACAGCACGCCTGCCAGGTGGCCGATGCTCTTGGCATGCGGCAGATTTTCATACACCCGCTGGCGGGTGTGCTCTCGGCCTATGGCATGGGTCTTGCGGACCTGCGCGCCATACGCCAGCAGTCCCTGGAACGAGCGCTGGACGAGGCCGCCCTCGATGCCGTGTATGTAACGAGGGACTTTTTGATCCGCAACTGTCGGGATGAACTGCTGCAACAAGGCATCGCTGCGGAGCACATACGCATCGACTCGCGGGTGCGTCTGCGTTACGCCGGCAGCGACAGTTCCCTGGAGGTTGCCATCGATGACTTGCCAAGCATGCGCCGCAGCTTCGACCAGGCCCAGCAACAACGTTTCGGCTTCACCAGCCCGGGGGCAGCCCTGGTGGTGGCGGATGTCGAAGTGGAAGCCATTGGCGATACCGCCTCAGGGAGAGAGCAGGCACTGGCTGTCGACCCCGACCCGGCAAGCGCTGTCGCCAACAAACGAATCTGGCTGAATGGGGGCTGGCAGGACACGCCGGTATACCGACGCCAGGAGCTGCGGCCGGATAATCAGCTGGCCGGCCCCGCAATCATCGCCGAGGACCACGGCACTATCGTGGTTGAAAGCGGCTGGTCGGCGCACATGAATGCGTTCGGCCACATTACCCTGGTGAGACAAACGCCGGTGAATCACCAGGTCGGTCACACCACTTCGGTGGATCCGATGTTGCTGGAGGTGTTCAACAACCTGTTTATGCACATTGCCGAGCAAATGGGCGTGATCCTGGAAAACACCGCCCACTCGGTCAACATCAAGGAGCGCCTCGACTTTTCCTGCGCCGTCTTTGGCCCCGGCGGAGAACTGGTGGCCAACGCGCCACACATGCCGGTGCACCTGGGCTCCATGGGCGAAAGCGTACGCGCGGTGATCAACAGCAATCCCGATGGCTTGCATGAGGGCGATGTATTCATGCTGAACGCGCCCTACAACGGTGGCACCCACCTGCCGGATATCACCCTGGTCAGCCCGGTCTTCGTCGATGGTCAGCTGGAGTTTTTTGTTGCTTCCCGCGGACATCATGCCGACATCGGCGGTATCACTCCCGGCTCCATGCCTGCACATAGCCGCAGCGTGGATGAAGAAGGCATCCTGTTTGACGGATTCCACCTGGTCAGACGTGGGCAGTTACGCGAGGAGGCGTTGCGGGAAGCGCTTGCCGCAGAACCCTACCCGGCCCGCAATCCGGATCAGAACGTCGCCGACCTGAAGGCGCAACTGGCGGCCAACCGGAAAGGTACAACCGAGTTGTACAAGATGTGCGCGCAGTTTGGACTGGAGGTGGTGCGCGCTTACCTGGGTCACGTACAGGACAACGCCGAGGCAGCCGTGAGGGAAATCATCGGCGTACTGCATGACGGCAGCTTCCGTTACGAAATGGATAACGGCCTGGCGATCCAGGTGGCGGTGACGGTGAACCGCGAGGCTGGCAGCGCCACGGTGGACTTCACCGGAACCTCGCCCCAGTCGGCTGACAACTTCAATGCGCCTTCTGCCGTGTGCAAGGCGGCAGTACTGTATGTGTTCCGCTGCCTGGTGGACCGCGACATTCCCATGAACGAGGGCTGTCTCAAACCCCTGCGCATCATCATTCCACCCGGTAGCCTGCTGGACCCGCGCCCGCCCGCGGCAGTGGTCGCCGGCAATGTGGAAACCTCCCAGTGCATTACCGATGCGCTGTTTGGTGCGCTGGGGGTCATGGCCGCGGCACAAGGCACCATGAACAACCTGAGCTTCGGCAACCAGCGCTACCAGTATTACGAGACCCTGTGCGGCGGGGCCGGCGCGGGACCGGATTTTGACGGCGCCTCGGCGGTACACACACACATGACCAACTCGCGCCTCACCGATCCCGAGGTGCTGGAACTGCGTTTCCCCGTGCGTCTGGAGCGATTCTGCATCCGCAAGAATTCCGGCGGACGCGGGCGTCACCGCGGAGGTGACGGGGTGACCCGTGAAATACGTTTCCTTGAGCCCATGCAGATTTCCATGCTCAGCGGTCACCGGCGTATTCCGCCTTTCGGGCTGGACGGCGGCGAGGACGGCAGTACTGGCAGCAACACCTGTGTTCGCGCCAATGGCGAAGAACAGACCCTGCCTGCCTGCGTCAGCCTGGAACTACGGGCCGGCGATGTGCTGTGTATCGACACACCCGGTGGCGGTGGGTACGGAAACCCCGGGGAAGAGGATTAAGCGCCCGTACGCTACAATGCAGTCATGAAAAAAACTGACTCCAATCGCGTTCTTGGCATCTATCGCAAACTGGAAAACCTGCCCCTGGGTAAACGCCTGTTTGCTTTCATGGTGTGCAGAAACGCGCCGTATTTTTCGACCATCAAGCCACGCTTCCACGTGTATCAACCCGGCAGGGTGGTGGTGAGTATGCGCAAGCGTCGGTCGGTGGAAAATCACATCCACTCCATACACGCGCTGGCCATGGGCAATCTGTGTGAACTGGCCGCCGGCACCCTGATGGAAGCGACGGTACCGGTGGATATGCGCTGGCTGCCGCGTGGCATGAACATCGAATACCTCAAGCCTGCCCGCTCGGATATACGCGCCGAGGCCGTTTTGGAAAAATCATCATGGCCGGGAAAGGAGGATGTAGAGGTCCCGGTGACCGTCACCGACGCCGAGGGTCAGGAAGTGGTGCGGGCGCGTATCACCATGCACGTCTCGCCAAAACCACAAAAAAAACTGGGGTCGAACCGCAATTAAATTGCCACCCGGGGAATCGGTTATCGGAAACCCCGGTTCGACCCCATTTTTCTACCTCGGTTCGACCCCATTTCTCTACCTGCCGTACAGGGCGTTGGGATTCACGTTTGAGCGTCCGATGCGAGCGCCATCGCGTCGTTGACTCACCTCGAAACTGATGAATTCGCCGGGTCTGCGCAGAGCCACGCCCAGGACGAAATTCACACCCTCCGTTTCGGAATCCATATACACATTGGTTTCCGAGTCGCACTGGACAAAAAACGCCTCAGAGGGTGTGCTGCCAACCAGGGCGCCCTGCTTCCACAGGTCTTGAAGGTAGCCCTCTACCTGGATTTTCAGCTTCCTCCAGAGATCCTTGTCCTCGCCGGCAAACACTGCCCAGCGCGTACCCCGATCAATGCTCTCCAGGATCATCAGGGAAAGCCGCCGCGTCGCCAGGTAGTTCCAGCTTGGCGCAGAGCTATCGCCGGCGGCCATGGTGCGCGCCGAGCCCAGCCACGCGGGTGCTCCGGGTCTGCCCGCCACAATGCCATTCACGCCTGCAACAGCCAGGCGAATCACGTCCGCGCTATCCAGCTGGATGACCGGTCTGATACGCGCATTACAGTGGACACTCTCCCTGCTTGGCGCCGACCACACGCCGCTACGCTCATCGTTACGCGCCAGCAAACCGGCCAAGGCTCCACAGGGTGCAAGGGAGCGCCCGGAAGACATGCCGCCCAGGGTGGTTAACCTGGGGAACACCATCACCGCGTCCTCGCTGGCGAAATTCATACGCTTCATGCCGCGCACGACCTGGTCGACCGTGGTCCATTCCTTCGGCGGATCCACGATCAGCATGGCACGGCGTTTCTTGCAATAGCGTACTGCTGCCAGCCATGTCACCAGGCCTACATCGAGCTCTCTGTCCAGCGGCGGAATACACAGCAGATTGAATATATTGGTGCGCGACAGGGCAAACAGACCGGTAGACCGGGTGGCTGAACCGATAATGTCGTAGTCACTCAGGGTTTCACCATCATCTCCGTCGCGGCTCGCGACCTGATAACCGATGTGTTTGTCCGGCGTGGCGGGCGGGGTGCGATCCGGTCGGCACTCGGGCAAAGCACCTTCCAGCCTGACCAGTTGCGAATCCGCCAATATCTCGCCGATAAAACGATCACCCTCCGGCGAAACAGAAACACGTCGATAGCTTTCCTGTTCCAGCACATGCTCGGAACCTGCCTGCAACAGCCGCTGGACGATAAGATTGAAACTGAGCTGGTCTGAAGTATCGATACCGTCATGATCTATCGAGGCGCGCAGCGCCTCGTGGGTCCCGGGATTTCTTGCCCGCAAATGCAAAAACACCTCGCCGGCAGGCAGACTCAAGCCCACACCCCTGCCCCCATTGACCACGCGCACGATAATGGCCACCCGGCCGCCCTGCAAAAAATACTGCTCGACGGCGAAGCTCAAGGGACTCAATCCCCAAAGACCACCGAAAACACTTTGATACTCGGCAAAGCTTTCCAGGCGCACGGGCTCATTGACCGGACCACGCTGGGTACGACCTACAAATGCAGTAATTGAAGTCGAGGCACTGGCAATAAATTGCTGGTGCTGTGGGATCTGTTCAACGTCGATGCCCGACGAAAATAATTCCGGCACAAAACCCTCCAGGGTTTTCGGCTAGTTTACACGCCACGCCGCCCGGGTCACACAATATTATTATCGCGGGTTCTTGCGACCACAAAAACATCGAAACATCGCATCGCCTGCAAGCAACATTGCGCAGCACGGACCATTGCCCCAACATTGCGACTCTTATCCTCCTTGCGCCTTCGGGCATCGGACATCGCGTGCACACTGCCACCGGCAACTGGAAACTCGGCCTGGTTCTTTCATTGATCACGACGATCATGTGGGGGCTCCTGCCTGTCGCTATGAGCCTGCTGCTGGACGAGATGGATGTATACACGGTCACCTGGTACCGTTTTGCCTCCTCGGCACTGGCGCTGGGGGCCTACCAGGCCATCAGGGGACGCCTGCCTTCGCTGGTTCCCTTGCGCAGCAGGTATGGCTGGCTGATGTTGATTGCCATCACCGGCATTTGCGGCAACTACCTCCTGTACGTGATCGGTCTGGAGCTCACCTCCCCCAGTATTGCCCAGGTAGTCATACAGTTGGCACCGTTGCTGGTGATCATTGGCGGCATCGTCCTGTTCCGGGAACAAATGAACCGGACCCAGTTGATCGGGATACTGGCGGTGTGTGCAGGCCTGGTAGTGTTCTTCAATCAACGTCTGCCCGAGTTGTTCTCACCGGGTGGCACCAACGGAACGGGTGTGTTGATCATCATCCTGGCGGCGATTCTCTGGGCGGGCTACGCCCTGGCCCAGAAACAACTGCTCCAGGTTTACTCCTCGCCGGGCGTGATGTTGTTACTGTATATATTTTCCACCGTGATCTTTCTGCCACCCGCGCAGATTTCCTCCGTGCTCACCCTGAGCGGAACGGGCTGGGCCATGCTGGCTTTTTGCAGCGCAAACACGCTGATCGCCTATGGCTGTTTTGCCGAGGCGCTCAATCAGTGGCAGGCAAGCCGGGTCAGCGCGGTGCTCGCAATGGCGCCGCTCATTACGCTGTTCAGCATGGCGTTCCTGACCTGGCTGGCCCCGGAAATCGCGCCTCCGGACCATATAGATGCCTTCGCCCTGCTGGGCGCCATGGTGGTGGTCCTGGGCTCTGCGGCCTGTGCCACCGGAGGAATGAAGCGCAAACCACGTCCGGCCTGATAAACTGCTGGCTGTGAACCAGGCTACCAGGTAAGGAAATATCGCGACGTGCAAGACCCTCAACAACATTCATTGGCCCTGTTTCGGGCTTACCCGGGCCTGGCCGAAACGCTGGGCTGGGTTCCACTGGCCAATTTGCCAACCCCGGTGGAACCTATGCGCAAGCTGGCCGAGGAACTGGACGAGGAAGACCTGTTTATCAAGCGTGATGACCTGTCCGGGGAATTGTACGGCGGCAACAAGGTCCGCAAGCTGGAGTTTCTCCTGGCCGAGGCCCAGGCCAGGAAGGCTACCTCGGTAATGACCTTTGGCACCGCCGGTTCCAACCATTGTCTGGCCACCGCCATGTATGCGCGCAAGCTGGGCATGGAAGCTATTTCGATACTCTCTCCCCAGGCCAACACTTCTCTTGTGGGTCGCAACCTGCTGATGGGATATCACGTTGGGGCGGAGTTGCACCACTACAACAGCGAGCCCTCCGCCGAGCGCGGCGCTGCCTGGCAGACCGCACGCCGGGTGGGCGCAGGCGAGCAGGCCCCGCACCTGATACGCAGGGGAGGATCATCCCCGTTGGGCACCATAGGGTTTGTTAATGCCGGTCTGGAGTTGGCCGAGCAGATAAAGCGTGGCGAATTGCCCGAACCCGATTTGTTATACCTGCCGCTGGGCACCATGGGAACTGCGGTGGGCCTGTCGATGGGACTGGCCGCGGCAGAGCTGAGCACCAGGGTGGTTGCCGTGCGTGTGGTGGATTTGGCGTATGGCAGTGAAGACGGTTTCCACAAATTGTTCGACAACACCGCCGCCTTGTTACGCAAACTGGATAACAATTTCCCCAAGTTGCGTTGGGTAGATGCGAACGTCGATTTCCGCCACGATCAATTCGGGGGAAAATACGCAGTCTACACCGAGGCGGGCATGGAAGCGGTGAACCTGCTCAAGAGTACGGAGGGAATTATCCTGGAGGGGACCTACACGGGCAAAGCCATGGCCGCATTGATCGCCGACTCCCTGGTAGGGCAACTCGAGGGCAAGGTTATTTTGTTCTGGAATACCTACAACTCACGGGAATTTCCTGCGGAAGCCATGGAACGCAACTATCAGAGGTTACCGTTTCCCGTGCAGACCTATTTCGAAAAACCCTTTCAACCCCTGGACCCGAAAAGTTGAGGCCAGCGGGAAAACGCCTCTGACGCTGAGTGAAGTATTTGCAGGCTGATAAACACTTGCTGATGGAGTAGCAAAAGTGGGCGCTATTCGAGTCTTGCTGGTAGAGGACCATACCCTGGTCCGGGCTGGTATTCGGTCTCTGTTAAACAGCGTCCGCGACATAGAGGTAGTTGACGAAGCCGGCAACGGCCGTGACGGGCTAAAGCTGGTGCGCAAGCTGGAGCCGGATGTCGTACTGATGGATATCTCCATGCCCGAACTCAATGGCATGGAAGCCACGGCCCGCATCACCAAGAGCCACCCCCAGGTAAAGGTATTGATGCTCTCGATGCACATCGACGAGGAATACGTCGCCCAGTCCCTCAAGGCCGGCGCGCGAGGGTACCTGGTCAAGGGAGCCGCGACCAAGGAACTGGAACAAGCAATACACGCCGTGATGCACGGCGAAATTTATGTCAGCGATACAGTCTCCATGAGCGCGGTCAACAAGCTCATGCGAGACAGCAGCAGCGGCTCGGCCCTGGACAAACTGACCTCTCGCCAGAGGGAGATTCTGCAACTGGTGGTCGAGGGGTGCAGCACCCGCGTCATAGCGGAGCGCCTGTCGCTTAGCATCAAGACCGTAGAAGCCCACCGTACCCACTTGATGGACAGACTGGAAATCCGGGACGTTCCAGGCCTGGTGAGATTTGCCATCAAGGCGGGGCTGATCCATCCCGAATCCTGAACCAATCAATTGAAGAGACACCATGCCTGCTGAACGCTATATGTCCCAACTGGACGCCCTGGCTGCCCGTTCGGAAGTTTTCGCCTACACGCCCGAGCACCTCGCAGCCTTCCTGGAGAGCTTCAACAAGCTTGCCGGGCTTGCCTATATGGGCGCGACCGTTGCAACACGGGGGTCACAACTGGTGTGTGTGGAACTGGCGAGCTTACGGGAGCACCACCGGGGCGGGCTGGGAACCCGGGCCGTGAACGGCGCAGTGATATCCGGTTTGTTCGACTGCGGACTGGGTGTGGCCGGCTTGCTCCAGTTCCCGGGCAAGCGTTGCGGCACAGCCGAATTATCGGTGAAATTTCTGCGGCCCGTGCTGGGTGACCAGGTACGTGTCTACGCCGCCACCATCAAGGCTGCCGACAACGTCGCATTTGTCGAAGGCATGCTGTTTAGCGGGAACGCCCTGTGCGCAACTGCCTCCGGGATGGTGGCTACCAGTGCCGGCAAGGCCAACACCACTCCTCAGTCAGGCTCGCCAGGATAAAGCAGGGCCTGAATAGACGGGCGCGCCGTGGGATGATAGCCCGGACCTGCCTTGTGAAAGATATCCCTGGCCAGTGCCAGCCCCTGCGGCGACGATTCAGCCAGCGCACGGTACACGTTGTTTATCAGGGAAGACCTGCCCACCTGGACAAGGAAGGGCTCAAGCCGCCGGTAAGCAGGTTGATAACCCGCGCTTACCGCCAGCTCCAGCCATTTGCTGGTCACTATCGCGTTGCCACCGTCGGTGAGGTGAAAGCGTTCATCCAGGGCGGCCAGTTGTCCGGGGTCAGTCCCCCCGGGCAGGTGCCCCAGCATGTACCGCCACTGCTGGCTGCCCCAATCGGAAGCTGGTATATCCGCCAGTTCAATGCCGCCATCAAGCCAATCCAGGGTGGCTTCCCGGATCTGTTCCAGCTCCGGCGATACCGGCGGCTCAAAGTCCTCGGGCATACCCGGAGCATGGAGCCAGGCCTCAAGTTGCGAGGCGCTCACCCTGTCCGGATGGACCCCGGCCAGGTGTCGTTGCAGATAGTCCAGGAAATCATCCGTGGTCACACTTTGGAAAGCATAGTGATCAAAGTACTGTTTCAGAAAGGCATCAAAGACCTCCCTGCCGTATGCCTGCTCCAGGTACACCAGGAACTGGGCGCCTTTCTGGTAGGCCACGGCAGTGAAGCCATCGTCAGGATTCAAAAGCCGCACTGCCGGAACCAGACTCTGGTTCTCGGGCGCCAATTCGGAAAGCTCAAACATCAGGCTCCGGTAGCCGTTCACCTCTTCCATTTTCCTCTCGGCTTTGCCGTAGAGAGCCTCGACTACACGCATTTCCACGTAAGTGGTAAAGCCCTCATTCAGCCACATGTGCTGCCACGAGGCATTGGTGACCAGGTTCCCGGACCAGGAATGCGCCAGCTCGTGCACCACCGTGCCGACCAGGCTCTTGTCGCCCGCGATCAGGGTTGGCGTGATGAACGACAGCCTGGGATGCTCCATACCCCCCAGCGAAAAAGCCGGCGGCAGCACCAGCAGGTCGTATTGCTCCCAGCGGTAGGGACCGTAGAGGGCCTCGGCGCTATCTATCATGGCCGGTGTATCCTCGAACTCCCTGGCCGCAGCCTCTATCACGGAAGGCTCTGCCCAAACCCCGGAACGCTGATCAAAGGCACGGTATTCCAATTCACCCACCGCGATGGCGATCAGGTAGGCAGGAATTTCCTGATTCATTGCAAAAGTATATTCACCCGTGTCGATATCGGCCGACAGGGTACGCGCACTCATCAGGGCCGTGAGACCCGGCGGGACCTGCAATCGCGCGCCGTAAGTGATGCGTGTGGCCGAGGTATCCTGTATCGGGATCCAGCTGCGTGCATGGATCGACGCGGCGACCGAATACAGGAAGGGCGAGCGTCCGTTCGAGGTCATGCCCTTGTCCAGCCACTGCAGGGCCTCGGCCCCGGGGCGAGTCGTATAGTCAACGGTAACCGAGAAGCGTCCCCGCCGGCCTGCCGTGGACACGTCCACTATCAGCGGTGCACCCAGAATGGAATCGGCCTCACCCAGTCGCCATGGCAGATCGCGAAGCTTGGCGCCGCTCTGGTTCAGGGACACGCGACGTATATCCAGGCCACGCGTGTCCAGCACCAGGACACCGGCCTGGTCATCCAGTCTTTCCACGACCAGGGTGACCTGACCGGTGAGTGTCTGCGTGGCAAAATCCACCGTGAGATTCAACTCGGCATGACGCACCCGCATTTTCTCGGCGTTGGCATAGCTGTAAGGGTCCCGCACCGCGTTGTCTTCAGTGCTGCTGCGCTCCTGGACGGGAGCCGCCGAATTGGCCCCGGACTGAATTTCCGCACCGGAAGGGTTCCCCGACTCGCAGGCAACCAGCCCAACCAACAACGCCACGTGTAGCAGTGCCCAAACCTTCATGCTCTCACTCCAGACATTTACAATCACCTCAACCCTAGACCCGTCCCACTCGCATGGCCACCTGCCAGGTAACGGGTAGTGTTCGAGAATCCGACGGCCAGTATTCCGACAATTCCCGCTCCACCGCGGGCAAGGGATCCCTACCCACACGCACCCGGTAGCGACTCACCGCCGACCAGGTAGACAAATACCCCATCACGGTTTTCAAATCCCAGTCGGCCCACATGGTCGGCGCGGCCAATGAAAGCTCCTCGAACGGAAAGGCCAGGTCTGCATAAGCTTGCTCGACCATGGCCCGCTCAGGCGGCCAGTCAGCTCCCAGGGTCCGGGTGTGCAGTCGTCTGAGCAAGGGATCCATTTCAGGCGAGATACTTAACAGCTGGTAGGTCCACACCGCGATCACCCCGCCCGGTCTCAGCACGCGCCTGACCTCTGGATAAAACCGGTCAAGGTCGAACCAGTGCAAGGCCTGGGCTACGGTTACCAGGTCGACACTCTGATCCGCCAGCGGTACAGCCTCTGCCAGACAGCACAAACGATCCAGCCCGGGGTTTCGACAGGTCAGTATTTGCGCAAGACTGGCATCGCTGGCGATGACCTGGTCGAAGTGATCGAGCAAGCCACGAGCCGCCTGACCACCGCCTGCCCCGCAATCCCAGGCTCTTTTTCGGGCCGGAACCAGGCCGGCCAGGAGTTGAAACATCCCGGGACTGTAGTGCGGGCGGAAGCTTTGGTAGTTCCGGGCCACGTCTGAAAAGTGATCGCTGAATCCAGACATTAGTTGGCAAGAAATCCGGCTTGGCGCTGGCAATAATGCATCACATCAACCTCGGCGCTAGGGCAGGGCCGTCTCAGCAACAGCCGGGGAGTCCGTGCGGGTGTCCGTATCAGTATCGGTGCTGCTGTCGGTTTTGGTTTCAGAAGCAGTATCAGCGTCCATGCCAGTGTCGGTGTCAAAGTCGACATCGATATCCGGCCCGCCGCCACTGTCCTGTTTGACCTGGACTAACGGTCTTGCATGCTCTGCCCAGGGGATCTGCGCCAGGACCATTTCAGGTTCGGGACTACCCAGCGACACAGGCAGCGGTATCCCCCGTGCCTCTTCAATGATCCTCTTCACCCGGTCCCAATCGATCTCCCGACTGGCCAGGCGGGAATCTCGCAGCAGGCGTCCCTGGACCTGCTCCCAATGACCCGACCAGATCTCGTCGTCCTCAGAGGGCGGGTGCGCCTCCAGGTACAACAACCCATCGGCCTCCGCCAGCATGATCGGCTCACTCATAATAGTGACCGGGGTACCCAGTGGCACCCGTGGATACAGACTTTCGATATCTTCCGGATACAGACGCACACAACCGTGACTGACGCGCATGCCCACGCCGTAGGGCTTGTTGGTGCCGTGTATCAGGTAGCCGGGCAAATCCAGCAAAATGGCGTAGGCGCCCAGCGGGTTGTCCGGACCGGGGTCTACCTGGCGAGGCAATGGATCACCCGCCTCGGCGTGTTCCGCACGAATTGAAGCAGGAACGAACCACACCGGGTCCTTCGCTTTTGACAGTACCTTCGCCGCACCGGTCGGGGTTGCCCAGCCCTCGCGTCCCACCCCGATCGGGTAGGTCGCAATCAGCGATCCGTCCTGGTCAAAATAGAACAGGCGACGGCTTGCCAGGTTCAACACCAGGCCCTGGCGCTGCAACGGCAGGATCATGCGGGTCGGCAGTAACACCACCGTTCCTTCGCCCGGCACCCAGGTGTCTACCCCGGGATTGGCCTGCCTTATCTCATCAAACCCCAGACCGTTGGCCCTGGCGATCTCCGGCAGAGTGTCCTCGCGATAGACGCTGATCCTTTGCAGTTCACCCAGCATCTCCGCCTTTGCCATCCCGGGCGGCGGATCGCGCAAAACAGACCCTTCATCGGGTTCCGCCAAAGCAGCCACCGATACCGGTGAAACCGGTGTTTGAGTGCGGGCCGTGGGATCGACCTCATCAGGCTCCGCCAGGACAAGCCCGGACATCGGCGAAACCGGTGTTTGCATACCCACCTGGGGTTCGACGTCATCGGTCTTTGCCGAGACCACGACGGCCGCAGACGATTTCGGCGGTTCAATCTGGGGATGCTCGTCGACAAGAGGCGGAGGTTCCCAACCGGCACAGCCATTGCACAGCGCGCAAACAAGCAGGGTTGGCAGGGTATCGGTAATTGAGGATATGCATAAGGCTGGCGGACTGTAGCTTCCTGGCACTGGCCAGGGCTAGCGCCGTCTCGCTACCGCGTCCTGCAAGCCCACGTTGTTCTTTTTGAACACCTGGTCTGCACGATAGCTGGAGCGCACCAGCGGACCCGCCACCACTTCCATGAAGCCCATCTCAAGACCCCATTGCCGATAACGCTCGAACTCGGCAGGGCTGACAAAACGCTCCACGGCAAGGTGATTGGCCGTTGGCCTGAGGTACTGCCCCAGGGTCACGATATCCACCCCGGCTGTACGACAGTCTTGCAGGGCCTGGCGGATTTCTTCCTCGGTTTCCCCAAGACCCAGCATCAGGCTGGTCTTGGTTGTGAGGCCGGGCTTGAACGTCTTGGCATGGGCCAGGACGTCCAGGGTTTGCTGGTAGCCGGCCCGGGCATCGCGCACCGGGTGGGTCAGACGGCGGACTGTCTCGAGGTTCTGTGCAAACACGTCCAGACCGGAATCGGCCACCACTTCCACATCCGGAAGATGGCCACTGAAATCCGGTGTCAGGGCCTCCACCGCGGTCTGCGGATTCAACTGCTTGATGGCTTTCACGCAGGCCGCGTAATGGGCCGCTCCGCCATCCGGGAGATCATCCCTGTCCACCGAAGTAATCACCACGTATTTCAGACCCATGATCTGTACCGACCTGGCCGTGTTCCCGGGCTCCTGCGCATCCAGCCAGCCCCTGGGATTGCCGGTATCCACCGCGCAGAAACGACAGGCCCGCGTGCATACCGAACCCATCACCATGATGGTTGCGGTGCCGCCGTTCCAGCACTCGCCGATATTCGGGCACATGGATTCTTCGCACACGGTGGCCAGTTTGTGCTCGCGAACATTCTTGCGCACACCCTCGAAACCCTTGCCCGCGGGCATCGGTGCGCGCAGCCAGTCGGGTTTGCGTTGGCGCACAAGCACCGCGTCCTCACCACGGGTCTTCATGCCATGCTTGATGGCCGTGACACCGGTTTCCGGGTTGGTGTACTTGCTGCCCGCCTTGACCACAGGGATTCCCTTGAACTCGCTCAATTAGACTACCGCGCAGCTTGAAATGTTGCCGCATTGTCGCATAGCACGTCAGCTGGACCAAAACCCTGTGCCGGCAGCCCTCCGCAAACCGCGCGGACTGCGCCGGCCTGGACAGGACTCCCGTTGCTGCCCCGGCGGTGGGCGGGGCCCGGGACCCGGGCGCTAACTTTCGGTCTGTACTTGCTTTATGCTTGCGCTTTATTTTTCTGAGTCTTGGGATAAAGCAATGACTAGACATTGGTTCAGTGCCCTGTTGGGTATTCTCCTTCTGGCCGCCAGCCTGGCTGGCCAGGCCAGCAACGATACAATCCGCGCTACCTTGTTCGGCGATGCGGACCAGGCCAGACAGGCCGCTATCGAGGCTGACGCCGCCCTGCTCGCCCCGCGCAGTTTCGAGCGCGCCGGAAAGTCTTACCAAAGCGCGGAAAAGAACCTGGCCCGGGGCCAGAAAGTGGATCGTATCCGTCGCGACCTGGACAGCGCGGTCGCGGAATACCGCAAGGCGGTCACTTCGGCGGAACTGGCCAAGGTTACCTTTGGCAGCATGATCAAGGGACGCAATGACGCCCTCGCCGCCCAGGCCCAACTCATGGCGACCGAATTATGGAATTCGGGCGAACGCGAGTTCCGGGATGCCGTCATCGAACTGGAGGTGGGCGACCTGCGTGGTGCGCGCAAGCGCGAGGCCGCGGCAGAGGCAGACTTCCGTGACGCTGAACTGCAGGCGATCAAGGTCAGCATGCTGAGCGAAACACGCCGGCTGTTGAAAGAGGCCGATGACAAGAGCGCCGGGCGTTATGCACCCACCACGCTGCGCACCGCCCAGGCCTTGCTGGTACAGGCCGAGAGGGAACTGGAGGAAAATCGCTATGACGCCGACCTGCCGCGCAGCCTTGCGCGACAAGCACGCTACGAAGCGCTGCATGCTATTTACCTGGCGGCCTACCTGCGTGCGGCTCGTGACAGGGACCTGACCTACGAGGACCTGGTGCTGGAATGGGAACGTCCGATACACGCGATTGCAGGTGCCGCTGACCTGGCGGCGGAACTGGACCAGGGCTATGCCAAGCCCACCGCCCAAATCATTGAATACATCGAGAACCTGCGTATCGAAAGACATTCTCTGCAACAGGACCTGCTGGAGAAAGATCAGCGCATAGAAGCCATGACGCAGGAAATAGCCGTACTCGACCAGAATCTGGGTGGAGCGCGCGAGGAACGCATGGCGCTGGCCCAGCAACTGGCCAGCCAGGAACGTGTACGCGAGCAGGTCAGGCAGGTGGAGGGCATGTTTACCCGAACCGAGGGCCTGGTGTTCCGGGATGGCAACGACATTTATATTCGCCTGCTGGGCTTGAACTTCGAGGTAGGTCGGGCAGAAATTGCGCCTGGTAATTACCCCCTGCTGGGCAAGGTCCAGGATGCCCTGCGGGTGTTCCCGGAGGCCTCCATGGTGGTTGAAGGTCACACCGATTCCCACGGAAGTAACGAAACCAACATGGTCCTGTCACAGCGGCGCGCAACGGCAGTGCGTGGCTACCTGGCAAACAGCATGGGGCTGAATCCCGAACTGATTACCTCGGTGGGCTATGGCGAAACCCAGCCGGTAGCCAATAACGAAACACCCGAGGGCCGTAAACGCAATCGGCGTATCGACATCCGTATCCAGCCCAGTGCGGATATTCACTAGGGAGTCTCTGATCTACTTCGCCCAGAATAAATCAGAGGTTCCCTGGGAAATTTCGGATTCTATGCAGACGAAGAGGATTGCCGACGACAGGATTCCGATTCAAGACGTCAGTTGGGCGAAAGACGGGCTTGCGTAGTCCGGCAGTTAAAAATGGTGCGTAGAACGCACCCTACGAAATGTGGCAGTACAGAGGCCGGGTGATCGGGACCCAGGGTGCACTCTGTGCACCGGCCAAATTGTGCGTAAAAAGCACCCTCCGAAAGAAAGGCAGAATAGAAGCCGGCTATGCCGACCCGGGTGCAGGCGTTCGTGCATAGATCGGACGCTCCCCGGGATTCAGACCTCCAGCTCCAGTTGGTCCGGGCCCGGTCGATCGTTGCCGGTCAGGTCCAGCACGTCCAGGTCTTTACCGGCACGCAGGAATCGATCCAGTATCTTGTAGCAGTCCGGATCGAACATCCTCTCACCGCCGGGCGCCAGCATGTCCCACAACTGGCTGCGTGAGACGGCCGTACCCAGGTAACACCATTCATCGAATACATGAATGTCGGTACGTCCTCCCCGGCCACGCTCGCGTATACCCACCGGTCCGGAAAATGGCCAGGCCCTGATGCTCTGGCTCATCAATGCCTGCATCAAACGCAGGTTGTGTGCGAGGACGGTTTCCTCGCCGTTGCAGGCACCGCGACAGCGACCCAGTTGCCGGGAAAAACACGGCCCGCTACGACGCGCCTCCAGTCCCAGCAAACGCGGACACAATCCGTGCTCCCGGGCGGCGGTCTCCAGCCGTGCACGTGCCTCCTTGCGACTGCGAAACATGCCAAAGAGTCTTTGCTGGCCGTGGGCAGGGCATGCACCCAACTCCACCAGATCAATCTGTACCGCACCCGCGCCACCTACCGCGTAGGCATACAGGGTACCTGCGCGTCTGAGCTTGCGATTAAACGCAGGCTGGTGCCGCTTGACCAGGCTGGACTCGAGCAACAACGCACCCAGCTCGCCGGCAGTCTCGGTCCACTCCAGGCGACGCAGTTGCTGGGCCATACGCATTTCCCGGGAGGAACGGTGATCGGAGGCGAAATGCGCCATGACCCTGGAGCGCAGGTTGATGCTCTTGCCCACGTACAGCAACGCATCGGCCTCGCCATAGAAACGGTAAACACCCGGCCGGGTAGGTACCTGGTCCAATACCTCTGCATCCAGTCCACCGGGCAGGGCCGGTCGCTTGAGCAGGTCGGTCACGGTTTTTTCAATGGTACCGCTGGGTACATCCCGATACACGAGCTGCACGAAATCCCACAGCACCCTGGCATCGGCCAGGGCCCGGTGCCGCTCCGGGCAAGCCAGGCCATGACGCTGCATGATGGCATCCAGGTTGTGGCGACGATAGTGCGGATACAGGGCGCGTGAGAGCTTGACCGTACACAGAACCTTTTCCTGGAACGCCATCCCCGCGCGCCGAAATTCATTCTTCAAGAAACCGTAATCGAAGCGTGCATTATGGGCCACGAACAAATGGCCACGAAGACGCTCCAGCACCTCCTCTCCAAGCCGGGCAAAGGTCGGCGCGGATTCGACCATCTCGGTGCTTATGCCGGTCAGGCGCTCGATCGCCGGGGGTATGCTTTGCTCGGGATTGACCAGGCTGCTCCATTCCTCTACCAGCAGACCATTTTCCACGCGCACGATGCCTATTTCGGTCACGCGATTGCTGTTCGCATTGGTACCGGTGGTTTCCACATCCACAAAGGCCAGGCGTGATGCGATCAACTGGCACTCCCTGGCACGCGACCAAGTCGTAATGACAACTCTTCCAGGTCACTGACGACTACGTCCGGGGGAGTGATTTCCGCCGGCCAACTCTCTCCCCTGCGGTTGACCCAGGCCGTCTGCAGACCCGCTCCACGGGCGCCATCGACATCGGTACGCGGATCATCTCCTACGTGAAGAATACGCGCGTGGGGCACACCGGCCTTCTCCGCCGCCACGTCAAAGATTTTTTGTTGCGGCTTGGCCGTCCCGACTTCCCGGGCCTGTACCGAGGCCACGAAAAATGCGGCAAGCCCCACCTTGCCCAGATCCGCATTGCCATTGGTCACCGCAACCAGCGGATAGCGTGCGCTCAGCCATTCGAGCGCCGGCAACACATCCAGGTACAGGTCCACGCGGTTACGTTCCTCAAAAAACACCTGGAAAGCGTCTTCTCCGACATGGGCCGGATGCCCGCCCTGCTCGGCCAGGGTGCTCAGCAGGCTGCGCCGCACATGCGTCATGTCATGGCTGTACTGCGGAAAAGACGCCACATAGGACGCCAGGCGTTGCTGCATGTCCTGCTGTGCAAGCTGGCTTGCGACATCGGGGTAGTTTTCCGCCAACCACTCCCGGGTAACCCGTTCCGCACGCCGGATCACCGGCAAGATCGGCCACAGCGTGTCGTCCAGGTCCAGGCATATCGCCTCTATCGGTGTTTCCATCTTTCTCATGCTACGCGCCCGGCCATGTTCCCGATTCTAGCCGATCCCACCGACCCAAGTGCATCGGTTATGCTCGACAACTGCTCAGCACAAGCAAGGTATAGAAGCATGCCACCGTCCACCATGCCCCTCCAATTCATCGCCCACAGAGGGGCAGCCGCGGCCTACCCGGAGAATACTTTGCCGGCCATAGAAGGCGCCCTGCGCTGCGGCCTGAACTGGGTAGAGATAGACGTGCACTTCAGTGCCGATCACCAGGCTATCGTGATTCATGACAACGACCTGTGGCGCACCGCCGGCCGGCCGGGCCGGGTCTTTGAAATGCACAGCGAAGAACTTGCCCGGGTGTCGGTGCACGAGGAACGCCGGCTTGGACCTGCGCCCACCTTGATCCCTCCTCCACCCCTGGCCGACGCCGCCGCCCTGCTGGACGGCTATCCCCGGGCCACCATGTTTGTGGAAATCAAGGTCGATGGAATTCAGCGGATAGGACGTGAACTGGCCGTCGACTCGGTCAACCGGGCTTTGGGTGCACGTGCGCCACAATGCGTAGTGCTGTCCTTCGATCCCGGCGTGCTGGAGCTTGCGCGTAAATACCACGGCTATCGCATAGGCTGGGTCCTGAGCAGCTACGATAGACAGGCAAGCAAACTTGCCGTGGAGCTTGCCCCGGACTTCCTGTTCGTCAACTTTTCGAAGGTGCCTGGTGGCGAAATGTTGTTCGACGGCCCCTGGCAATGGGCGGTTTACGAGGTTAACAGCCTGCCGGAAGCCCTGGACTGGTCCGCCCGCGGGGCCCGCCTGGTAGAGAGTTTTGTAGCCTGCGAACTGGCAGCTGAAATGGCCGCAAAATAACGGTTACAACCGACTACCAGGACAGGTTCCTGCCCCGGTAGTCCCTGAAGCAACCGGACTCTTCCGGCTGCAGCGACTCAATGACTTTGCGCATCCCGGTCACGCTCACCTCCGGGGTGATGTCCGCCTCCGGCCCACCCATGTCAGTGCTGACCCAGCCCGGATGCAACAGGGCCACCAGGATTCCACGTTCGGCAAGATCCAGCGACAGGGAACGCATCACCGCGTTCACAGCCGCCTTGCTGGAGCGATAGGCATAGCTGCCACCGCTGGCATTGAGGCCGATGGACCCCATGCTGCTGCTGATGGTGACCAATTTGCGTTGCTCGCTGGAAGCAAGGTGATCGGCGAAGGCCTCGGCCATCGCCATGGGTGCAAACACGTTGATACGGAATACCTGCTCCCAGTCATTGAAGTCACTGTTGCCGAAGGCCACCTCGGGCCTGGCCGCTGCGAATCCGCCGAGCGTATAGCGCCCGGCGTTGTTGATCAGCACATCAATCGGTGTGTCAGACAGTTCGTCCGCCAGGCGCCCAACCGCCGCGACGTCCGTGGGATCGAGTCGATGCACGACCACTTTCCCCCGCGCTCCACCGGCCAGTTCGGCCAGGTCGGTGGCGGCCGGGGGATTACGGCAGCAGGCGTGGACCTGCCACCCCGAGGCGGAATATTGCAGCGCAAACTCCAACCCAAGACCTCGGTTGGCGCCGGTAATCAACACAGTGGGCATGATGACACTCCTGTAGCCTGTCGCCGCCGAATCCGCCCCGGGCCCTTCCCTCAGCCGAATGACACCTGTGCTTCAAGCAGCGATTCCGAGGTCAGGGAATTGGTAATCAGGCAAACCTTGTCCGATTTTTCCAGCAACCTGATGGCCTTTGCCGGATCAGTTCCTTCGGGCACGGTCAGCACTACCCTGGTTTCAAAACGCGTGAATCGCGTTACCCCCTCGACCTTGTCCAGGATGCCTTTCACATGGCACTCCAGCCTGGACCAGTCAAAGCGACTGCCCCGGGCCACCGCCCTGAAACTCAGGATGAAGCAATCCGCGACCGCGGCCGTAATAAAGTCCTCCGGCGACCACAGACCGCCGCTACCGCCGAACTGGGGCGGCGGGCCGCTGGGGATATCCGGTAGACCCGGTCCACTGACAATCACCTCGCCCTCTGGTCCAGCGCTGGCGCTGACCTTGTATTCATGAGGAAACTCGCTCATCCATCGACTCCCTGCGTGCGCCATCAAAGGTTCCCGCACCAATGTAACGCCTGCGACCCCAGAGTCGAATCCGGACTTACCCTGACTTCTATCGAATCAGTTCTTGTCCTCAATCTCAATTACCCGTTCCTCGCGAATAATGTGCATCTCGCTATCCGGACCCTCACCGTCACTCTTATGGATAAATACCTTGCGCATTCCCGGTTCCATGAAGTTGACCGGCTCATCAATACCGGCCGACTTCAACGCTACACGGATACGTTCGCGGGTGGCCTCGTCCAGATCTTGCGCACTCGAGATTACCAGGCCCTTGGCGGGGCGATCGATTATCACCTCGACATCATGATTTGGTGAGCCATCCTCCACCCAGGTCATGGCATGGCCAGAATGCGACCGGGAATCCGGCGGAGGCGCAGGCAGTACGATCTCCTTGCCATCGCTCGTGGTGAGCACCGTTTCACCATTACGCTTGCTCAGCAACACGGTGGCGCCATCCCGGCTGGTAACCGTACGACTGTCTCCCTCGGCCATATCAAAAGGCGAGAAATCCAGGTCGAGCACGCCCGTGTCATCCCCAAGGTCCAGGACAATGGCGATGGTGCGTTCCACAATCTCTTCCGCCGACACGCTGACAAAAGCCAGCATGGCAAACAGGGTGGTAATGGCCGTCATGACCAGGTGTTTTGCTTGCAGGATCATTGCAAACTCCAGTGTCGCGTTCGACACTTTGGCTAATCGAATTATCTGCTTGTTGGCCCAAGCTTTCCCGACCATGCCGCTATTCAATCAATTCCTCATCCAATGCCCGTCCTGTCCACGTAACCAGGCCACGATTTCTGCGCCGGTGACCGGGCTGCACAAATAGCCATAGGACCGGTGAGGGTTCCAGCCATCCTCATCCTGGAATGCGTTCAGCACACCGCTGCAGTGATCAGTGATATTCTCAACCAGCTCCAGCTCCAGCATGCGCCGGTAATCCCGACCCATACGACGGTTCAGCGCAATGTGATCCCCGTCCGCAGCAATGTTCACCCAGCGCCTGATTCCGCCTGGATAACGGGCCGCATCGGTCTGGCCTGCCCCCAGCCTGCGCCGGCGTACAAAACGGCTGCCCAGCGGACTGCCCAGGCTCATGAACAAGTCGACTTTCCAGGCGTCGGAGTACAGGTGGGTCGATTCCCACAATCCGTCAAACGCGAGTACCGCACCCAGGCTGTGACCGATAACCAGCAACGGCCCCCGCGACTCCAGGGCGCCGAGTACAACCCGGCGGAGACAGGCGCGCGCCTGATCGGCCCTGCCCTCGTGGTTTTCGAAATAGCGCAGCGCCTCAAGCAGGGTGTTCTTGATCGCCGGATCCGGAATTCGCCGGGCCAGGCTGGGGAACATGTCCCCCAGCGCAAACATCAGCATCATATGTCTGCTCGATTGCTGAATCTCGTCGGCGGGTACCTGCTGAACGGGGGACCGCAGCAGAGCGTCTATCGCGGCCTGTGACTGTTCGTCTGCCGGCTGATCCGGGTAAAAATCGCTGTTCCAGTCGGCCAGGCAGAATACCTCAGGCTGGGCTCTCAACTGGTGAAAGACCTCGCTGTCGATTCCGCGTATCCCCTCCAGAAGACAGCGCCACAGTAACTGCTTGTGCCGCTCTGGCTCAGGCTTGGGATTTTGGCCCGGCACAAACACGATACGCGGCGTGACCACACTCAACCCCCGGTCTTGCCTGGCAACCGGTGTCCGTCCTGGCCGCGCACTCCTACTCGGTGCCCCATGCCTTCACGATATAGCCACCGGAACGCTCGTCGCGTTCCAGTTCCAGACTACCCCGGGCCTGCATCTGTTCCAGCAATTCACTGAAGGTGCCGAAGCCGTAATAGGACTCGTTAAAGCCCGGTTTCCTGCGCTTCAGGGTCTGCTTCACCATGGAGCCCCAGATATTTCCCTCTCCACCGCGCTCATCCGCCAGGGCGACGATGGTCTCGGATACCAGGTCGAAGGCATCCTGCATGAGTTGTTCTTCCTTGGTCAGCTTGGTCTTCACCGTCTTGGGCGTCCGACCACCGCGGCTGCGGGTTTTCTTCTTGGCCTTCGGTCTTACCAGGTCATCATAAAAAATGAATTCGTCACAGTTTGCCGTGAGCAAATCGGAGGTGGAATTCTTTACGCCCACACCGATAACGATCTTGTTGTTTTCCCGCAGCTTGCTTACCAGGGGAGAGAAATCCGAATCGCCACTGATGATGGCAAAGGTATCGACATGTGCCTTGGTGTAGCAAAGATCCAGCGCATCCACCACCATCCTGATATCGGCAGAGTTCTTTCCCGATTGGCGCACATGTGGAATATCGATCAACTCAAAGGCAGCCTCGTGCATGGGCACTTTGAAATCCCGGTAGCGTTCCCAGTCGCAATAGGCCTTCTTGACCACGATACTGCCCTTGAGCAGCAGTCTTTCCAGCACGCAGCCGATATCGAATCGATCGTACTTAGCGTCACGCACGCCCAGCGCCACGTTTTCAAAATCGCAGAAAACCGCGATATTGCTGATGTCTCCCTGACCCACGCCAATCTCCTGCTCGCCAATACTGCGATAATCATACCCCGAAAAGGCAGTATATACTCGAGGTCGTAACTTACCTTCAGAGCCAAATGAGACCTTATGTTTTCAATTGAACAAGTCGCGATTTTATTTGTAGCCGCAATCGTGTGCGTGCCGCTGTTCAATCGCCTCGGCCTTGGGTCGGTGCTGGGTTACCTGGCGGCCGGATTGATTGTCGGCCCATCAGTCCTGGGGCTGTTTACCAACGTGGACCAGATTCTTGCCTTCGCTGAAATCGGCGTGGTGTTGCTGATGTTCGTCATCGGA
Organism: uncultured Gammaproteobacteria bacterium; assembly: GCA_963823435.1. Taxonomy (GTDB): domain Bacteria; phylum Pseudomonadota; class Gammaproteobacteria; order Steroidobacterales; family BM003; genus CAKZML01. Next base: position 294,789 of record CAWGLN010000001.1, read on the forward strand.
CTTGAATTGCAGCCCAAGCGCCTGTGGGTGTTGCGGGGACCCATTTTTGGCCTTGGTAGCGCGCAGGTACTGATCACCGGCTCATTGCTCAGCTTCGCGGCCTGGAAATTCGGCCTGGATGCGGGTCCGGCCATATTGATTGGCCTGTCACTTGCCCTGTCCTCTACCGCCTTCGTCCTGCAGTTACTGGGCGAACGCAAGCAACTGGCTACCCTGCACGGCAGGATGGGATTTGCGATCCTGCTGTTCCAGGACCTGGCCTTCGTACCCATGCTGGCGCTGGTCAACCTGTTTGCCGAGGGCCCGGCCAGCGCGACCGGCGGCAGTACCGTTACCCGGATATTGATGGTACTTGGCGCCTTCGTGTTGCTGCTGGTTGTCGGTCATTACCTGCTGCGGCCATTGTTTCGGGCGGTGGCGCCCCTGTCGGATATCTTTACCGGCGCCGCCCTGCTGGTGGTGCTCGGCGCCGGCATCCTGATGGAACACGTTGGTTTGTCCATGGCCATGGGCGCCTTCATTGCGGGCGTCATGCTGGCCGACTCGGAGTACAGGCACGAACTTGAAGTCACCATCGAACCCTTCAAGGCCCTGCTGCTGGGTCTGTTTTTCCTCGCCGTGGGTATGTCCATACAGATCCAGGTATTGATCCAGGAACCCGTTATCGTTCTGGGTCTGGTGGTCGGGCTGATGTTGATCAAGGCGCTGATCCTGATCGTGCTGGGTCGGCTGGCCGGTCTGGACTGGCACAGGGCCAGGCGACTCGCAGTGGTGCTCAGCCAGGGCGGGGAGTTCGCATTCGTGATACTCGGCGCATCGGTCGTGCTCGGGGTAATTTCCCTACAGCAGGGCAGCACCCTGATCCTGGTGGTCACACTCTCGATGGTGTTTACGCCCTTGCTGGTGAATTTCAACGAAGGACCACTGGCCCGTTTGCTCGAAAAGACCCCTCCACCCCAGTACGACGAAATTGAGGAAGCCGATAACCCGGTCATCCTTGTGGGCTTTGGCCGCTTTGGACAAATGATAGGACGCATACTGAGCATGCGCGGAATCCATTTCACGGCGCTGGAGTCCAGCGTCTCCCAGGTGGATTTCGTGCGTCGCTTCGGCAACCGGGTGTATTACGGCGATCCCACCCGTTTGGAATTGTTGCGCTCGGCGGGCGCGGAAAAGGCCAGGATGATTATCATCGCCATGGATGATAGCGGAGCCTCTCTGAAGCTGGCCGAGTTGTGCAAGAAACACTTCCCCAACCTGGCCATTTATCGCCCGGGCCAGGAATCGGCAGCACGCACACCTGTTGATGGACATAGGCGTGACCGGACTCATCCGCGATACCTTTCTGTCCAGCCTGGAGCTGGCTCGCCAGGTATTGGTTGGGCTGGGTGACTCCGAGGGAAGGGCGGCCGACACCGTGGAACGTTTCCGCGAGCACGACGAGAAAAGGCTGGTACAGCAACAGGCCATTCACCATGACGAACACCAACTGATCCAGGACGCCCGGGAAGCGGCCGAGGACCTGCGCCGCTTGTTCGAGGCAGATGCCCGGGCCGAGGCGGATGATCCCGGGGAATCCGGTGAAATCAAGGCTGGCGAAAGCGGCTAGGCACCGATGAACCCAGGTCAGCGAATAAGGGTTAACATGGGCGCGGGCGGACTTCCACGCGAGTGAGTTGATGACAAATTATCCTGAACATTTGCTTGCTGATGGCAAACACCACGCCGGCGACGCAGCCTGGCAGCAGTGGCTGTTCGTGGTCATTTTCAAGCACCATACGAAGGCGGGAAAATTCTTCGATGTCCTGCTGATCGCCGCTATCCTGATTAGCGTCCTGACACTGATGTTAAGCACGGTTCATCAGTTCAATTTCCGGTATTCCACCTGGTTTTATCTTCTGGAATGGGGATTCACGCTGATATTCACCCTGGAATACATGCTGCGCACTGGCCTGCGTAAAAAGTCAGCGGACTTATGCACGGAGTTTTTACGGCGTCGTGGACCTGCTGGCCATCCTGCCCTCTTATCTGGAACTGATCGTGCACGGCGGCAGCTACCTGCTGATCATCCGTATCGTCCGGATACTCCGCATCTTCCGCATTCTCAAGCTCACCCGTTATGTGGGAGAGGCCAATGCCTTGATGGAAGCGCTGGGCGCCAGTCGTCGAAAAATCATGGTTTTCATCTACGCGGTGTTTGTCCTGGTGGTGGTTTGCGGGTCCATCATGTATTTGGTGGAGGGCGAGGAACACGGATTCACCAGTATTCCGGCCAGCGTCTACTGGGCCATTGTCACACTGACCACGGTCGGTTATGGGGATGTTTACCCCCAGACTCCCCTTGGCCAGGCCATCGCATCGCTGGTGATGATCATGGGCTACGGCATCATTGCGGTTCCCACCGGCATATTTGCCGCGGAACTGGGCCAGGTAATGGGTCAGAAAAAGCCGCAAAGCAAAATGTGCCCCCAATGCGGGATTACCAGCCACTACACTGACGCCGTGTACTGCAGGGTCTGCGGTAGCGACCTGAATCCTCCTGATACCGAAAACCCACCTGATAACCCACCTGGTAGCCAATGAGCACACACAATGAACCCCGGGAGGACACTCGCAGAGTCTATGCCGGAAAGATCGTCCAGCTGGACGTCAGCCGGGTCACCCTTCCCAACGGGGTAGTCACGGAACTGGAACTGGTTCGCCACCCCGGGGGCAGCGCGGTGGTCGCACTGGATGAGGAGGGGTCTGTCTGTCTGCTCAGACAATACCGGCATGCCGTCAAGGGCTGGTTGTGGGAATTACCCGCAGGAAAAATCGACCACGCAGGAGCCGCCGCGGGAAACCGCCCGCCGCGAACTGGCAGACGAGGCAGGTGTCAGCGCCCGGGAATGGCATTCTCTGGGGCAGGTCGTCTCCTCACCAGGTGTCTTTTGCGAGGTAATACACCTGTGGCTGGCGCGCGATCTGACGACAGTTGCACGAGCGCCCGAAGAAGACGAATTGCTGGAGGTACACTGGCTGCCCTGGGAGGTGGCCTTGAGCATGGCGGTAGACGGCAAGATTCGTGATGGCAAGACACTGGCCGGGCTGCTCAGGGCCCAACCCTTTTTGGATGGCGTCGGCAAGGACCGTCTCGCAGCGGGACAGACCATTACGACCGTCGAGGAATCGTGAGCATGAAACTGTATGACTTCCCGCGCGCCCCCAACCCCAGGCGGGTACGTATTTTTATGGCCGAGAAAGGACTGCATATTCCCCTGGAGCAGGTGGACCTGGCCAGCCAGGCGCAGTTCGATGCCGACTTCTCAAGACGCAATCCCATCGCACACGGTACCGGTGCTGGAACTTGATGACGGCACTTGCATCAGCGAGTCACTGGCCATTTGCCGGTACCTGGAGGTCTTGCACCCGGAACCTGCCTTGTTTGGGCACAGCGCGCTGGAGCAAGCCATGGTCGAAATGTGGAGCCGCAGGGCGGAACTGGGTGGCATGATGCATGCCGCCGATGTGGTGCGTAATACACTGCCGTTTTTTGCCGACCGCGCCCTGCCGGGAGTGGACGGCGGCGTGCCCCAGATCCCGGCCCTGGCTGAGCGCGGAATGGCGGGTCTGCAAAGATTTTTCCAGGCTTTCGATCAGCAACTTGCCGAGTATGAATTTGTCGCGGGTAAACATTACAGCGTGGCCGATATCACTACCCAGGTGACTATCGATTTTGCCGGCTGGTGCAAAATCCGCGTCCCGGAGAACTGCCAACATTTACAGCGCTGGCACCAGGCGGTCTCGGCCCGGCCCAGCGCCAAGGCCTGACCCTGTCTTCACTCAGGGCAGTAAACGATAGACGGTCTCTTCCATGTAAGTGAGCCCGCGTTCTCGAAAGCGGGGGCTGGTCGCCAGCACATCGCTACGGGTCAGCACCTCGATCCGGAAGGCCTGGCCGTACAGCCGCCGCACCTCTTCTTCCGCCACCGCGAAGGGCGGCCCGTTCATGGCCTGCTGGTCGTAATCCACACACACCAGCATCTGTGGCGCCTGGGGCAGGAGGAATCTGAGCTGTGCCGCATAAGCCGCGCGCAGGTCGGCAGGCAACGCAACCAGCGAAGCCCTGTCATATACGGCGCTTACTCCCTGCAAGTGCAGTGGTTCAAGATGAAAAAAATCGCCGCATAGAATCTCCACCCGCCCGGCGCTGTAGCAACGAAATTCCGCCGCCGGCTGCTCGCGCGGCTGGTGACCCCACTCGTGAAAGAAATTTTCTACCGCCAGCTGGCTAAGCTCCACACCCAGTACGGACCAGCCCGTTTCCGCCAGCCAGCGCATATCCAGACTCTTGCCACACATGGGCACCAAGACACGACCGGGTTCCGACCCGCCAAAGTCAGCCCAGAATTTCTGCAAGTAGAGGTTGACCTCGGTTTCGTGAAATCCAATCTGGTTCTCGGCCCAGCGCTGATGCCAAAAATCCGGCTGCATAGATACCTCGTCGACCGCACCCCTACCCGACACGCTAGCACCAGCCACGAATAATTGAAAATTTGCAGCACAGCCTGTTTTTGCCCAGGCAAGCGGTTAGAATTCAGCCACATTCGATACTGACTGGCTAGAAAGATTCATGGCGAACATCCTTGTTCTTGGCGCAAGCGGCTATATCGGCACGCACCTCGTCCCCGAATTGCTACTGGCAGGACACCAGGTACGTGCCGTGGCAAGGCATCCCGATATACTGCGCGGGCGCGACTGGCCAGGCGTCGAGTGCACGAAAGCCGATGCCCTGGTCCCCGAGACCCTGGACAAGGCCCTGCAGGGTATGGATATCGCCTATTACCTTGTGCATTCAATGGCCGCGGGCAAGCATTTCGACCAACTGGATAACCAGGCGGCGACCAATTTCGCCGCGGCGGCCGCGCGCAGTGAACTAAAACGCATCATCTACCTGGGCGGCCCGGTGCCTGAGGAACCTGCCTCGAAGCATATACAGTCAAGAAAGCAGACCGGTGACCTCCTCAGGCAGGGCCCGGTTCCGGTCACGGAAATTCGCGCAGGCATGATTATCGGTCCGGGCTCCGCCGCCTGGGAAATCATCCGGGACCTGGTCAATCACCTTCCGGTCATGGTGACCCCGCGCTGGGTGCTTTCACGCTCACAGCCCATTGCACTGCCCAACTTGCTTGGCTACCTGGTGGGGGTCGCCAGTCTCCCCGAGACCGCGGGCCTGATTTACGATGCGCCCGGACCCGAGACCCTGACCTACGAGAACATGATGCGCCAGTACGGGAACCTGGTGGACAAGCACCCCTGGATATTTCGCGTTCCCCTGCTGACACCGCGCCTGTCATCCTACTGGCTGCGCCTGGTGACCTCGGTGCCAGTCAACATTGCACGGGCCCTGATCGAAGGCATGGAACACGACTTCGTCTCCAACGACACCACCCTGGCCGGGTTAATTCCGCAACATTTGCTGAACTTTCGCGAATCCGCCAAGGCTGCCCTGATCGCGGACAGGGAACACGCGATTGTGGCACGCTGGGTTGAGGGGGCTATCGCCTGTCGCGAGTTTCACACCGAATACAGTTATTACGCCAAGCGTTCTTCGGGCCAGCGTGTCACCACGGCCACCAGCGAACAGCTTTGGAAGGCGATCTGCCAAATCGGCGGAAAACACGACTATTTCTACGCCGATACATTGTGGTTCATCCGGCGCGCACTGGACTGGATGGTTGGGGGGCCAAGTTTCAGACGACCAAGACGTCATCCTGCCGAATTCCGGGTCGGAGACCTGGTCGATGCGTGGAGGGTCACGGGATTGGAACCCTCGCGTCGCCTGACCCTGCAAATGGAAATGAAAGCACCGGGCGCAGGGGTGCTGGAACTGAGTATTGAAGACCTCGGCGAGCAACGCCAAATAACTGCCAGCGCTTATTTTCATCCCGCCGGTCTGCCTGGATTGATGTACTGGTACGCGCTGCTTCCCCTGCACAAACTGCTATTCAAGGGAATGACACGCAATATCGCCAGGCTGGCATTGCAGGGTGAGACCGTGGCGGGGTGACTCAGCCCTGGTTCAAGGCCGCCAGTTGTTTGTCCTGGACCCTGGCGAGGCTAATCTGCGCCAACAGGGCGCCACACAGGGCCAGAAACATGTCCCACTGGGTGTCCCAGACATCTCCCTGGGTCGCCAGGAACTCGTCGGCCTCGCCGCCCATGATCAAAGCGACCCACCACTCGATCATTTCATAAAAGGCTGAAATAGCCAGGGCCACGCAAGTGACCAGCAAAAACAACCAGCCCCCCCTGCGCAGGGGAGTCAGGCGAAGCAACAACTCCCGGGCTATCATGGCCGGAATAAATCCCTGTGCCACATGTCCCAGGCGGTCATAATGGTTGCGCGCCAGGTCCAGCGCATCCTGCACCCAGAAACCCAGCGGGACCCGGGCGTAGGTGTAATGCCCGCCCAGTATCAGGATCAGGGCATGTGCGGCGATCAGCACGTACAGCAAATCGGTCAACGGAAAGCGCGTACGCGTGAACCAGAGCAGGGGAATGGCGATAAGTACCGGGGCAACTTCGAGATACCATGTAGCCCGATCAAAAGGTTGATAGGCGGAAACAGCCATGGCCAGCACAACCAGGGACAACAACGACAGGTGAAGAGATTTTGAATTCATACTGGTACTCGCCGGGCGCAGACCTGATCAAGGATCCAGCATACCCGCAAGCGGGAGAAGGTAAAACTTCCACTGCCCCGCTACGAGTTGAATTTTTTCGCCGACCGATGAAAAATTCCTTCCAATTGGACCACAACCCTGTCCGGCAGCCGGGTGGGATCCGGTATCGAGATCTGACTGCATGATTGAAGCACAATCTGTTTCAAAACATTTCGGCGCCCTTGTTGCCGTGGATCAATTGAGCTTTTCGGTCAGCCCCGGCGAGGTGCTGGGATTTCTGGGCCCCAACGGAGCCGGAAAATCCACCACCATGAAGATGATCACCGGATTTATTGCGCCCAGCGAAGGCAGCATCCGGGTGTATGGGCACCAGGTCGAGCAGGAGCCGGTGCTGTGCAAGCGCCAGATTGGCTACCTGCCCGAGGGTGCGCCCAGCTACGCCGAGATGACACCGGCAAGCTTTCTTGCGTTCATCGCCGACCTGCGAGGCCTGCACGGTAATCTGCGTCGTCAACGACTGGATTACGTGATCGAACGCCTGGGCCTGGGTTCAGTGCTAAAGCAAAATATCGAAACCCTGTCCAAGGGCTTCAAGCGTCGAGTGGGCCTGGCCCAGGCGGTCTTGCACGATCCCCGTGTACTGATCCTGGACGAACCTACCGACGGCCTGGACCCGAATCAAAAACACGAGGTCCGGGAACTGATCCGTGACATGTCCAGTGACAAGATCATCATCATATCCACCCACATCCTTGAAGAAGTCGACGCGGTATGCACGCGCGCCTTGATTATTGCAGAGGGAAAGCTGCTGGCCGATGACACCCCCGACAACCTGGCTGCACGCTCGCCCCTGCATAATGCGGTGTTCGTAGGCTTGCGGGACAACGCGCAAGCGAGTTGCTTATGCGAGGCGCTGGCACAGATGGAGGACGTGGCCGCGGTCCGGCTTGCCGATGGAGCAGCCACCCTGAAGGTTTTGGCAAAGCCAGGAAAAACAGTGCTCGGCGCAGGTGCAGCAGTTGCTCGCCGCCAGGGATTGGACGCCAGAGTCCCTGCACGTGGAACGTGGCCGGCTGGACGAGGTTTTTCGTGAAATCACCGGGGGACGACAATTATGAACCCGGTCATGATCTTGTTCAGACGTGAGTTGCGCAGCTATTTTGCCACGCCCCTGGCCTACGTCTTCATGGTGATTTTCCTGGTGTTGTCAGGCTCTTTCACCTTCTACCTGGGGAGCTTTTACGAGCGCGGACAGGCGGACCTGGCGCCATTTTTCAGTTTCCACCCCTGGCTCTACCTGTTTCTGGTGCCCGCCCTGTCCATGCGTCTGTGGGCCGAGGAGAGAAAGTCCGGCAGCATCGAGTTGCTGATGACCCTGCCGGTCACGCTGTACCAGGCAGTATTGGGAAAATTCCTGGCGGCCTGGGCATTTACCGGTATTGCCCTGGCGCTGACGTTTCCCATGTGGCTGACGGTGAACTACCTGGGCGATCCGGATAACGGCGCCATCCTGGCAGCCTATCTTGGCAGCCTGTTAATGGCCGGGGCGTTCCTGGCCATCGGCGCCTGCATCTCGGCCACGACCCGCAACCAGGTGGTCGCCTTCATCATCACCGTGGTCGTGTGTTTTGGCTTCCTGCTCAGCGGCTTTCCGATGGTGCTGGACTTGTTCAGGGATTGGGCGCCTCAGGTACTGGTAGACACGGTTTCGAGTTTCAGTTTCCTCACGCATTTCGCCTCCATCTCAAAGGGTGTTATCGATTTGCGTGACCTGGTCTATTTCGCGGCCGTTATCATCACCTGGCTGACGGCCAATGTGCTGGTTCTCGACCTGAAGAAGGCGGAATAAGACATGCAGACGGGACGTAAAAGAACCTACGACGCCTGGGCCCTGCCGCTGCTGGCGCTGCTGTTTGTTGCCGTGGTCATGGCCGGCAACAGCCTGTTCCGAAACATCCGCTGGGACCTGACAGAGAATCAGCTCTACACCATGTCGCAAGGAACCCGGAATATTCTTGGCGGCCTGGAAGAACCGATCAACCTGTACTTCTTCTTTTCCTCGGACGCCAGCCGGGACATACCCGCTGTACGCAATTACGCCAACCGGGTCAGGGAACTGCTGGAGGAGTTCTCCGCCAACTCGGACGGCAAGATACACCTGCGTGTGATTGACCCGGTGCCGTTTTCGGAGGAGGAAGAAATGGCCGCCGAGTTCGGGCTGACGCCGGTGCCTATTGGAACCTCCGGCGAAAATATCTACCTCGGACTGGCGGGCACCAATATGGTAGATGACGCGTCCACCATCGCGTTCTTCCACCCGGACAAGGAAAACTTCCTGGAGTACGACCTGGCCAAGCTGGTTTACTCGCTTGATCATCCGGAACGACCGGTTATCGGCGTGCTTAGCGGACTGCCGATGCAACGGGATTTCGATCCGGTCACGCAACAGATACGCCAGGCCTGGGTGATCGCAGACCAGGCCGAGCAGCTATTCCAGCTGCGTACCCTGCCAGCAAACCTGGAACAGGTGGACGAGGACGTTGACTTGCTGATGCTGGTTCATCCAAGGAAACTGTCGGAGCAGACCCTGTACGCCATCGACCAGTTTGTCATGCGTGGGGGCCGGGCGCTGATATTCGTGGACCCCTTTGCAGAGTCCGAGGCGGCGGCCATGGACCAGGGAAACCTGATGGCAGCCAGGGCCGGCAGCCAAAGCTCGAACCTGGGCCCGCTGTTCAGCGCCTGGGGCATACGTTATGACCCGGGCCAGGTGATCGCTGACGAACAACTTGCGCTAAGTGTCACCATGGGCCCCGGCCGCCCCTCTGTCAGACACCTGGCTTTCCTGGGTTTCGGACCCGGGCAATTTAATCGCGATGACATCATCACAGCGAAACTGGACCTGGTGAATATGGCCACCGTCGGCGTATTTGAGCTGGAGAGTCACTCGACATTGACCATGACACCCCTGCTGCAAACCAGCCCGCGGGCCATGCCGGTGACCGCTGACAGGTTTGCCTATATGCCGGATCCCGCTGCCTTGCGAAATGGCTTCGAACCGACCGGCCAGGTCTATACCGTCGCCGCACGCCTGAGCGGCCCCCTGGCAAGCGCCTTCCCCAACGGCTCCCCCGCCACAGACGAGGAGGACGCAGGCCACCTGAAGACGTCAGTCACCGATGCGTCCATCATCCTGTTTGCAGACACAGACCTGTTAACGGACCGCTTCTGGGTACAGGTCCAGACCTTCCTGGACCAGCGACTGGCCACGGCATTTGCCAACAACGGTGACCTGTTGGTCAATGCCCTGGACAACCTGTCGGGCAGTTCAGACCTTATCAGCATACGGGGACGCGCTGGCTACACGCGCCCCTTCAGCAGGGTTGAAGCCCTGCGGCGTGAAGCCGAGGCCAGTCTGCAAGCGAACGAGCAAGAACTTGAGCGGCAACTCAAGACCACCGAGGAAAGCCTCGCCCGCCTGCAATCCCAGCGCCTGGACCAGAATGCCGTACTGCTCAGCGACGAGCAGAGCGTGGAACTGCAAAAATTCCTGGCCGAGAAAGTCCGTATACAAAAGGAGTTGCGACAGGTGCGACTGGAACTGGACAGGGAAATCGACCGCCTGGGAAGCAGTCTGAAATTCATCAACATCGGTCTGATTCCCCTGGCGCTCACGCTGGCCCTGATCCTTTGGATAGCCATCGCCGGCAAGCGGCGCGGGGACCGAAAGGCAGTATGAACAGGACGAAATTTATAGCCCTGCTTGCGCTGGCCCTTGTGGCGCTCGCGATCGCCTGGTGGATGGAGCAAGACCGGGCTCAAACCGCAGACCTGTATTCGGGACAACTATTCCCCGAACTATCGGGGCAAATCAACCAGGTCACCGGACTGGTCTTGCGCGACACCCAGGGTCGGCAGGTAAACATCCGGCTGAGTAATGGCCTGTGGGGAATTGAGGAGAAACAGGGTTACCCGGCTGATGCAGGCAAGCTGCGCAGCGTCCTGCTCCTCCTGGCCGATGCGCAGGTGCTGGAAGAAAAGACTTCCCGACCGGACATGTACCACCGCCTGGGGGTGGAGGATCCGTCCGGCCCCGATGCCGACAACCTGGTCCTGACCATCGTGCAACCGGGGCAGGAGCGCAGCCTGATCATAGGCAAACTCGCCATGAACAGCGGCACCTACGTGCGCAGGATCGGGGAGCCGACCAGCCTGCTGATTAACCAGGCCCTCGCCCTGGAAGCAAACCCGATGAAGTGGCTGATACCGGACTTGCTGGACATCGGCCCGGATGAAATACAGCGCGTGGAGATTCGCCACCCGGACGGGGCCGAATTGCTCATCGCACGAAAGGACGAGACTGGCCACGACTTCCTGATACAGAACTTGCCGCCAGGTCGTGAACCCGAAGCGGATTTTGTCGCCAACGGCGTTGCCGGCGCACTCGCCCGCCTGGGTTTCCGGGACGTCAGGCCCCTGGGGGAGGCCGATGGCAGGCCGGTTATTCAAAGCCGGTTTGTTACCGGCAGTGGCCTGGTAATTACGGTAACACTGCGCCAGGAAGAGCAAGCCTGGGTGAACTTCGCATTCTCGCTGGCGGAGGGCGCTGACCAGGCCCAGGCTTCACTGGTGCTTGACTATGGCCGGCGGCTGGAACCCTGGGAATATGTGCTTGCCGGAGAAGCGGCTGGGCAACTTGGCAAGCGCATGGAAGATTTGCTCAAACCATCAGACAGGTAACGCTGGCGCCGGACTGCACCCCCGGAACCGGATTAGCCAGGGCATTGGGTAAGGTATGGAGGGTACCCGATCGGGCTCTCCGTTATTTGGGGCACAGGCTGTATCTGCCCGGCGCCCGGCCGGACTGCAGACGACCGTCTTTATCGCCCGACCTGCGTAGCCGTCAGGCGCTACGGGCGGCTACAAGCTTCCTGTACAACACGTCCTTCAGGTAAACACGGCGTTTCTTCAGGTCTTCGGCGTAGTGATCAGCGGCGGGAGTGATGTCCTCGTCGATGTTGTATATTTTCGTATCCAGAACGTGATATTCCTCGAACATGTCCCGGAATTCCTCGTCGCTGACATGCAGTTGGCGCATTAGCGGTACGTACTCGGGGAATTCCTGGTCAAGAGGATGGTGTTCAATGGGCATCTTTTACCTCCTCAGAGTCTTTCTCGGGATGCATCCCAACACTAGGACTGACCAGCGAGGCGGTCAAATCACACCGTCCCCGGACCCTCGGTTAATTCGTATATGCCGAATCAGCAGTTCTGAAAATTCAATGCCCTACGCGCGCCCGGACTCTTTCTGTGCTCTGCCAAGCACTCTCTATTTTGCGCAAATCACCCTGGCGCTGACCCGCATTGACGGTCTGGAACGGCGTCCCGACCACGCCGGACCACGCACAGGTGCACCACCAGGAGACCCTGCCTGACCGGGCAGGGAGCGTCTGCCCCATGCTGGACAGATCGCGCGGTGCGTGAAAAGAGTCAGACCCATGATGCCAATTGCATGGAATGGCGGGTTACTGGTAAGACTGGCAACATAGAAGCCGGATTTCCAGACGCAAGAACCGGGTTCATGAACAGATAAGAGGCTCCCAGAAAATGACCGACGCCCTGTACCAGCAAGACGCCTATCTTAAGCACTGCCCTGCAAGGGTGATGGAGCACGATGTCGAGGGCCTCGTCCTGGACCGCACCGTGTTTTACCCGGTGGGTGGCGGTCAACCTGGCGATGTCGGCTGGCTTGAGTGGGGAGGTGGCGAACGCCTGAAAATTACCGGCACCCGTCGCCGGGAAGACGGGGAAATCCTGCATATCGCCGATCCCGGGCAAGCCTGGCCGGAACCCGGCAGCGAGGTCGAGGCGAGACTGGACTGGGATCTGCGTTACCGTCATATGCGCATGCATACCTGTATGCATCTATTGGGCATGGTGATTCCTCACGGTGTCACCGGTGGCAATATCGGATCACAACGCAGCCGACTGGATTTTGACATGGAGGAGACTGTCGACAAGGACGAGGTCACTGCGAGCCTGAATGAGTTGATCCGTGCCGACTACCCGGTCACCAGCCAATGGATCACCGGCGCGGAACTGGACCGCCAGCCTGAACTCGTGCGAACCCTCTCGGTATCTCCCCCGAAGGGCGCCGGGCAAATACGATTGCTGAATATCGGAGACCTCGATTTACAGCCTTGCGGAGGCACGCACGTACGCCGGACCGGGGAAATAATCGGTGCGGTGGTGGTCAAGACGGAGAAAAAGGGAAAACGCAACCGGCGAGTGAATATTTCACTGGCAGAATAGGTCCTATGTATCCGATTTGCTGGCGGTTTTTCTTTAAGTGCGTTAGCTTATGACCCAGAATCCGAAGACATACAATGTTCAATGCAAATCTGGTCCAAATAAAGGCAGACGCCAGTGTCCAAGTCAGCGCACCAGTTATTGCTGATTGATGGCAACCCCGAAGACGTGAGTCTCATCAAGGGCGAGCTCGCTCAATCCGCTTTCTACACCTATGATCTGAATGTTGCGACCAACCTGGCGCAGGGTTTGGAGCGTATCAAAAAAGGCGGTATTGACGTCATTTTGATCGACTTGATATTGCCGGATACCCAGGGCATTTCCGCCTTCCTTCGCTTATACCCGAAGGCTGGCAACATTCCCATCATCGCCCTGGTTCAACAGGCCGACGAGGAACTCGGCCAGCTGGCTGTTGAAAAAGGCGCACTGGACTACCTGGTGAAGCAGCAGATAGTCAGCAACCTGCTGGTCAAGGCCCTGCGCTACGCCACCGATCGGACGCATACGTTGATGGCGCTAAAGGCCTCTGAGGCGAAATACCGTGAGCTGTTCCAGAACGTAACCGCCGGTGTTTTCCAGACCTCTCTGGACGGCAAGTTCCTGAGCGCCAACCCGGCCATGGTCCGACTGCTGGGCTACAACACCGAGGAAGAATTGCTTGGCCTGGATATCGCCAAGGAAGTCTACATGTACCCTGACTCACGCGATAACTGGGCGCGGACAATCCTTGAGCAGGGCGAAATACGAAATTCAGAACTGGTTCTGCGCAAGCGTGACGGCACCAAGATCGTGGTATTGGAGAATGCCCAGGCGGTGCGCAGCCACACCGGCGAAGTCATGTATTTCCAGGGCGCGCTGACGGATATCACCGAGGCCCACGAGCAATCAAAACGCCTGTCCTACGACGCAAGTCACGATGCGCTCACCGGGCTCATCAACCGCAGGGAGTTCGAACTGCGAGTTGAGCGTGCGCTGGAAGACAGAAAAGTCGATATGACAGATCACGCCGTGTGCTATCTCGATCTGGATAAATTCAAAATAATCAACGACACCTGCGGACACGTTGCGGGAGACGAGCTGCTCAGGCAACTGGGCGCCGTGTTGCACGCGAGAGTACGGCAGGGCGACACCATCGCCCGCCTGGGCGGGGACGAGTTCGGAGTATTGCTAAACCACTGTACCCGGGAAAACGCCATAGATGTTTGCAAGAACCTGTTGAGAGCCATCCGGGATTTCAAGTTTGTCTGGAGCAAACGCCATTTCAGCGTCGAAGCGAGCATCGGACTGGTCCCTTTCGATGATTCCTTCACCAATGTTACAGATGTACTTTCGGCGGCGGATGCTGCCTGCTACCAGGCCAAGGACCGTGGGCGGAACCAACTCCATATTTACGAACGCGATGACCAGACCGAGGGTCATTACACGGGCGAGATACAGTGGGCGTCGAGGGTCAAAAAAGCCCTTAAGAACGACGAGTTCCAGCTCAACATACAGCCCATCGTTCCGGTTAATGTGTCTGCCAGGAACAAAAAATACATGGAAATACTGGTCCGTATGCGGGATGAAAACGGACGCCCGATTCCGCCCGGCGCATTCTTGCCAACGGTGGAACGCTACAACCTGATGGGGCAACTCGATAGCTGGGTGTTGAAACACACGCTGGCCGAATTAAGCAAAGAGTCGGTCAACCTGGACGAAATCGGCAGGGTCTTCATCAACCTGTCACGAGACAGCTTGATGGATAGCCAATTCGTGGAGACCCTGGTCACAATAATGAGGAAGAGCCGGGTTTCACCGACCAAGCTGTGCTTCGAGGTCACCGAATCGTCTGCCATGTCCAACCTGACCAAGGCCAACGCCACCATCAACTCGGTGCGTGAGCTGGGCTGCCGGTTTGCCCTGGATGACTTTGGCACCGGCGTGAGTTCATTCGCCTATTTGAAGGCCCTGAACGTGGATTACCTGAAAATTGACGGGACCCACATTCGTGAACTGGCTGATGACAAAGGCGACTACGAAATTGTGCGGGCGATAACCCAGATTGGCCATGCCCTGGGGCGCGAGGTCATTGCCGAATCGGTGGAAAGCAAACGGGTGCTGACGGCCCTGCAAGAAATCGGCGTGGATTTTGTCCAGGGCTACACGCTGGCGCCGCCACGCCCGATCGAGCATATGTATATGACCGTCGCCCCCGAAATGGATCAGTAAGGCCGCTGGACCCGCGCCTCGCTATTGCCACGGCGCAAGATTTTGACCCTGTCACCGGCCACAAACCTGATCGCATCGGATTGCACCACTGTCAGCAGATCCCCATTATCCAGCTTTACCTGGATTTCCAGGCCGGTCTCCGTAGTCGCAGCTTTTTCAATGGATTGACCGACTACGGCACCCGCTACACCTCCCAGGGCAGCCCCTACACCGGAATGGGTGGCCTCGCCCGCTACCTGGGCCCCGACGATATACCCACCCCAGCCCCCGACCCATGAAGGCTCGCCCTCGATGGTCACCGCGCGGACGGCAGTCACCTCGCCATAAAACGTGGCATAGGGCTGCCGGGCCTGCTTGCGAGAATAGACATCCGGATCGCTACTTGGCGTGGCGCAGGCCGCAATGAGCGCGCAGAGCGCCAGCATGGTCGTCATTCGTATACACATCAGAAAAATCCCCGTCATAGCGGTTTCCAGCAACTGTCGGAAATTGGGCACTCAAGACCGGCCCCGGGTCAAGCCCCGGATCCACCCGCACTCCGCATGCGGATTCTGTGCTTCGCATACCCAGAGGTAACTATCTAATAATCAACGGCTTAATAAATATTTTCCCGGGGATTTCTCTCGCGCTAAGATACATGGGTTCGAGCGTTTGGCACTGCGCCTGCCAGCTAAACCCGGAGATACTTCGGTTTACCCTGCTATACCGGCCGCCGTTGAACGTCTAGATTCGAACTTCAGTGAGGGGGCAAGCCTGTGTAATGTGCCCGCCGGAAATGGTGGAATCCCCAACCCGGGGATACACCGAAACTGGCACGTATATGCCCGGTCCGCCGCCTGCGAGTTTTGAAACAAGCAAGAAGGGCTGTCCTCTTATGAGCCAATATAAAACCCAGGATATACGTAACGTTGCAATTGTCGGTCACGCCGGATCGGGCAAGACGTCTTTGGCGGAAGCACTGCTGCATCGTGCCGGGGCGATAGCCGAGCGCGGCGACCTGGCCCGTGGCACCACGGTCTGTGACTTCGACCCCCAGGAACGAGCGATACAGCACTCAATCAACCCCTCCATCTGTCACCTGGACTACAAGAATCGCCGTATCAACCTGCTCGACACCCCCGGCTACCCGGACCTGCTTGGCCGATCAATCAGTGTGTTGCCTGCCGTAGAAACCGTCGTCCTGGTCATCAACGCACAGCAAGGTATTGAGCTGGGCACCCGACGCATGATGGAGGCGGCCAAACGCGCCAAGCTGTGCCGCATGATCGTGGTCAATCGCATAGACCAGGGCATTGCCAACATCCAGCCATTGCTGGAAGACATACAGGGAGTATTCGGCAGCGAGTGCCTGCCGCTGAATCTCCCCACCGAGGGCGGCGCAGCTGTTGAAGACTGCTTTTTCCACGATCATGGCAAGCCCACCATAGTCAGCTCGGTGGACGAGGCCCACCAGCATGTAATCGACCAGGTTGTAGAGGTCGACGAATCGTTGATGGAAGACTACCTGGAGACAGGCGAAGAGCCTGCGCCGGGAAAGCTGCATGACGCCTTTGAGAAGGCTCTGCGGGAAGGTCATCTGATTCCCGTCTGTTTCACCTCAGCCGAGACCGGTATCGGGATCACCAAGCTACTCGACGTGCTGGCGGAGCTGGCGCCCAACCCGCTGGAAGGCAACCCCCCGCCTTTCGTCAAGGGAGAAGGCTCGCAGGTGGAGCCGGTCAAAATCAATCCGGATTCCGATGCCCATGCCATTGCGCATGTGTTCAGGGTGTCGGTTGACCCCTACCTGGGTAAGCTTGGGGTATTCAGAATCCACCAGGGCACTGTGAAATCAGGCGGTCAGCTGTTTGTCGGGGACCACCGTAAACCGATCAAGGTGTCCCATTTATTCGCCGTGCAGGGCAAGGACATGCGGGAGATACCACAAGGCATCCCGGGCGACATCTGCGCCATCAACAAGGTTGACGAGGTGTTCTTTGACGCCCTGCTGCACGATTCCCACGACGAAGACAATTACCACCTGAAGGCGGTCAAGATCACACCACCCATGCTGGGCCTTGCCCTGAGCGCGAAGAACCGTGGCGATGAGCAGAAACTTTCCGATGCCTTGCACAAGCTTACATCCGAGGATCCCTCATTGCGTCTGGAGCATCATGCCGCGGCCAACGAGACCGTGCTTTACGGTATGGGAGACCTGCACCTGAAGGTGGTGCTGGACAAGATGAAGGACCAGATGAACGTGGAGGTGGAGACCAGGCCGCCGAGCGTGCCCTACCGTGAAACCATCACCCGCAAGGCCGAAGGGCATCACAGGCACAAGAAACAAACAGGCGGCGCAGGCCAGTTTGGCGAAGTCTTCCTTAACGTGGAGCCGCTGGCTCGCGGCGAGGGTTTCGAGTTCCAGAACAAGGTGGTGGGCGGCACCATACCCGGTCAGTTCATTCCGGCCGTGGAAAAAGGTGTACGCAGCGCCATCGAAAGCGGCGCCGTGGCGGGCTTTCCCTTGCAGGATTTGCGGGTAACCGTTTATGACGGCAAGTACCACGCGGTGGACTCCAAGGAAATCGCGTTTGTGGCCGCCGGGCGCAAGGCCTTCCTGGATGCTGTGGAGAAGGCGGGCGCCATCGTACTGGAGCCGATCGTTAACCTGCACGTCAACGTGCCGTCCAACAGCATCGGCGCAATAACCGGAGACCTGTCCAGTATGCGCGGGAGGATTTCCGATCAGCGTGTGCTGGCGGGCAACCAGGCCGTGGTTGAAGGACAGGCGCCGCTTGCCGAAATGGAAGGTTATTACGCCAAACTCAAATCCCACAGTGCGGGCGAAGGCTCCTACACCATGGAGTTCAGCCATTACGAACCGGCTCCACCGAACGTGCAACACACCCTGGTGGAGAGCTTCAAGAGTCGCGGCACCACCAGCGAGGATTAGGTACGCGATACCCGGAACCCCGGTCCCCCAGGGCCGGGGCGGGTCTTTACCTGGCGGGCATTGCCCTGTCCCGGTAATCGCCATAGGATCATGGACTCCATTGCACGAGGTGATCCAGCCATGCCCGGCCTGCGCGACAGTCACGACTTCAGCCCCTGCGGCGTACTGACCCTCACTACCGATTTTGGCCACAAGGGTCCGTTCATCGGCACCATGAAAGGTCAGATTCTGCGCAGACTGCGCAGCGCCAGTATTATCGACCTGAGCCACGAGTGCTCTGTGCACTGGCCGGCCGAGGCCGGATTCTGGGTATCCCGCGCCTACCGTTATTTCCCTGAAGGTACCGTGCATGTGGCGGTGGTCGACCCCGGAGTAGGTACGGCAAGGGACCTGGTCCTGGTCATACGGGACGGTCACGCTTTCCTGGGTCCGGACAACGGCCTGCTCGAGCCCTTGTGTCGCGACCGGGGTCACTGGAAGGCCTGGAAAGTCAGCCCTGCCTGCCTGACCAGGATGGGCATCACCCGGGTCAGCGCCACCTTCCACGGACGCGACATTTTCGCTCCCCTGGCAGCGGAACTGGCCGCCGGGCGCCTGCGTCCCGAGGACGCCGGTGAGCTGACCCTGGACCTGGTCCCCTCGATCCTGGAAGCGCCGGAAAGACTGGGGGCAAAACTGCACGGTGTCATCGTTACGGTCGATACCTTTGGCAATCTGATCAGCAATATTGACGAAGCGCTGCTGGGTTCGTTTTCAAAACCGGTGGTGACCAGCGGCGGCCATACCTTCCCGTTGCACACCACCTACGGGAAGGTCAGGCCCGGCGAGTACCTTGCCCTGGTGAACTCCTTCGGCGTCATTGAGATTGCCTGCGCAGAACGTAGCGCCGCTGACGGGCTGGGCCTGGAACGCGGTGCGCCGGTGGTGGTGGCGGAAGAGCCCTGAGCCGGAAGATCCTCCAGTCCCAGAGTTGATCAAGGATGGATACGGGCGAGCAGCAGTTGGGCACTGCCAGTTCTTACCTGGCGGCGCTGCAGCGTGTTTTGCCCCAGGCCAGACCGGCGCCAGCAAGCCGACATATTGATACCGGGGTCGTCCGCGTAGTGCCCCTGGTTCATTCTGCCCGCGAGGAATCAGCAATGCGCCCGACGCCTACCTGAAAATACCGCGCTCCAGGATGGTGCCATGTCCGATCGGCGCGCCCAACCGCCATCCACAAGCTCCACGAATCGGTGCTGGTAGTACCGGTCCCCACGGTCAGGGGACCGACCGGGGTCCGGCCGGTCAGGTAGACCGAACCACCGTAGATGACACCCGTCATCGATGAGGTCGAGACGATCCTGCGTTTCGCCGGCCTGCAGCCGGAGCCCCACGTATAGCGCCTGCCCGCGAATCGACATGATTTCCTTGACCTGCCAGAGATAGCTGCCGCTGGCGGTCCAGTACTGGTCGGCCCGTAGTTCTCCAAGTTCATAGCCCGGAAAGCTGCCCGGACCGCCAATCATGAAGGTGCGGTCCGCCGGCAGGTCGCTGCCCAGGTTTGAGCCGCCGGCGAGTGTCATCCACACGATGTCCTTACGTACCGGGACCGCCATGCCGAGCCCCATTTCGACCCGCTCCCAGTCACGGCTCGCACCCAGGGAATCGTCGCTGAGCAGGTACTCCAGCGCCAGCGCCATACCGCGGGTCGCATTAAAAGGGGTGTCCCGACTGTCGAAGGTTGCCGAGACCATTAAGCCGGCGTCGTCTTCATTTTTCTCCGGCAGCAGCGGTGACCCCGTATCCACTTTGACATCACGTTGCGGGTAGATATAGCCGGCACGGACCTGCGCCTGGTTGCTCAGGTTGACGCCAAAATCGATCCCGCCGCCGAGATTATTGAACTCGTAGCTTGCCACGCGCTCACCGTCGTGGAACACGTCCTCCAGGGTCCGGTAGAAGCCCACAGCAGGCTCAACGAAAAACACCTGGGAAGTATTCAGCGGTTGGTAGAAACTCGTCGAGAACTGGGTCTCGGAGCCGAGTTGTACCTGGTTGCGCCATTCGGCGCCCAGGCTGTTGACCCACTTCCGCGTGTGCTTGACGTAGACCGCAAAGCCAAGGTCGCCTCCCTCCGAGGCGTACACACCCAGGTCCATCTTGAGATAATCCGGGCCCCAGGCCTTCTCCCTGGGCAACCAGACGAGCGACGGCTCCTTCGGGTCGCCTTCCAGCCGGTACTCGACTGACTCGAAATCGTGCAGGGCGGACATGCGCAAGGCCTCGGCGCTGATCTCCGCCGCATCCACCGTGTCCCCCGTACGCACCTGCGCGCGCTGCTCGAGAAATTCGCGGGTTGACGCGCTCCAGCCCCTCGTAGCGCACATCCGCGAGGCGGGCCTCAATTTCCTGGCCGGCTGTCACCCGTTCGCGCCAGGCAAGGTACTGGGCGTCAGGCAGCGCCAACGCCGTCAGGCGTTCGGCCATCAGGCGAGCTGCCGTTTCCCCCAGCGGGATAGTGTCGGGTACTCGTTCGAAATCCGACGTGCCGATGTCGCCCAGTCGGCACGTCGATACGAATGTCTCGCGCCGTCAGCGACTGCAGCTGTAGTTGCTCGTTGGCCTGGATCATTACGTCCATGCTGCGACCCAGGAGTTGCGTCGCTGTCTGCAGCTTTTCGGGCTCTGACCGCCGGCTCTACCAGATTGACGACGATCACGATGTCCGCACACAACTCGCGCGCCACGTCTACCGGGATGTTGCGAACCATGCCGCCATCCGAAAGTATGTACTGATCGGTGACGACCGGCGCGAAAGCCCCGGGGATGGCCATGCTGGCACGCATGGCGGTCGCGATGTCACCACGGTCCAGCACGACCATTTCTCCGGTAACCATGTCGGTCGCGACCGCACGGAAGGGGATCGGCAAGCGGTCGAAGTTCGGCTGCATACGGGAACGGGCAACATAGGTACGCAGCAAATCCTCGATACCACTGGTATTGACCAGGCCACCCGGAAGCTTCAGGGTCCCGTCCTGGATACCCACTTCAAGATTGTTACTGTAGGTCACACCGGCGCGTTTCTGCTCGACCGGCTGCAGATCACGCTGACCCAGGCCACCCACTACCGACTTCCAGTTGATCCCGGTGATGAATCCCTCCAGTTCCTGCGCCGGGATACCGGACGCGTAGCCGGCACCGACCAGGGCGCCCATGCTGGTGCCGGCGATACAGTCGATCGGCACGTGAAGTTCTTCGAGAACCTTGAGCACGCCCACATGCGCGCCACCCTTGGCGCCACCGCCGGCGAGCACCAGTCCGATGCGCGGCCGTTCACCCTTGGACTCGGCAGGACCCTGCACCGCCTCGGCGGCGACCAACGGAACAAGCATTGAGCCGAGCACAAGACCAAGGACCAGACCGGTGCAAGGCTTGAGATAACGGTGTTGCAACATGGGGCTCTCCCGGGGAAGCAGGCTATGCCTGCGAACTGCAAGCATTATAGAGCAAAGGCATTAGCACTTGTCGGCCCGCCGCACGCAGAGTGTCTACCTTCCACTACGCTGTAAACGTCATCATCTCATCCAGGACCGGGCGCGACCGTCACCTGAACCGACGACAGGAGTTACTCGCCTCTCGCGAGACGCCCACTGCTGCGATTCGCAAAAAGTGCTTGTCATCATGATCCGCTCGCCAATTGGCAGACCAGGTCTATCCCGGCTTGTCCCAGCCACTGAATCTGTCAGGAATCTGACCCGGGCAGGGTATAAAGCGATATCGCTGGAACCATCGGGCGGTACAGGATCAGTGCGCAGCGTCGAACAAAGACCGATCCGGATCGGCTCCCCGGTTTCCAGGCACTGAGTAACTTGCGGAGGTATGGCGAAAAAACTGCGTCACCCGCAGTGAGTCAAAGGCTGTCGTCGAGACTGGCAAACTCCAGAGCTCAATAGCAAACCCTCACCGGGGAGTTGCTCGCCCTGTTCGGCCCCGCACCCTATTTTTCGGCGATTGACGAGGAAAGTCTTTAGACATCAGCACTGCGCGGAAGCGCTCGTAACGAGCCCTTCCGCGCAGCATTGCTGCTGATTTCTCTGACTAGCCGACCCGCCCTTGCATGGTAGGAATCTTTTCCATTTTCTTCATCTTGACTGCATCTTCAAGCAGTTCTCGTGCCGCTTGCTCGAAGAACTCCGGAGCCGCCCACTTGCCGACATCGAAGTCGTTCTTGATGTAGCCGTGTTTGAGCATGAAGTTCTTGCCGATGTTGACCATGGCCATGTTCTGGGCTGACAGGTTGGGGACCATGTCGACGTCCTTGATGCCCCGATAGGTATCCTCGACATCCAGGTAGTACGTCTGCTTGTTGAGGATAGCTGCGGCAGCATGCTTGTACTCGTTGGCCCAGCGACCGACCCGGATCATGCCTTTCATAAACGCCACAACCAGTTCCGGATGCTCATTGGCCATGACATCGGTGCAGGTGATGATGGCGGGGATATTGGCGACTTGTAGTCTCCAGTCCGGGTAGTTGGACAGGTCTTCAATTGCAGCGAGCTCGCCCGTCGCTTCCTGAAGTATGCTGGAAGCGGTCCGGATTGGAGTATAGATTGCATCAACCTTGCCCTCAAGCAGGGCGGTTTCCAACGGGCGGAAAGCCAGGTCGTGCTTGTGGTCACGATTCAGCTGCCAAAAGCTCGGATTGATCATCGGTTTCAGCATAGCGGGATCGTCGTACCAGTCGTCCGGATACGGGAAGTCGACCAGCTGGACATCCTTTACTGTCATTCCGTTCAACATCAGCATCGCCAGGATGCCCTGGTGTTCCTGGATGCGCCACCAGTCGTTCTTGAGCGTATTGAGGCTCTTGGTGATGCCGATCTTCTTGCCTTTCAGATCACTCATCCGGAACAGATTGTCCTTGGCACGCACCATCATGCAGCCGCCCTCATAGGGGACGTGCGTCAGACCCAGCATTCGGGTCCTGCGATAGTCTGCATGAACGTGGATGGGTGGGAACAAGCCGCCGAAACGGATCAGGTTGTCCTGGTTGTGAATGTAATGGGGGTACCAGTCGGTCTCAGGGACCGAGCGGAAATAGGCATACTTGACGCCGATTTTCCCATATTCCTCAGCAGTCCAGCCCAGTTCCTGGTCAACATTGCTGGCGGAGATGAGGGGACAGTTGGTGTAGTACACCTCGTTCCAATCAAGGCTGATCGTGGTCGTCATTTTACCGTCAATTTCCTTCTTGACGGCCCTGCTACTACCCTCCGCGGCCTGGGCATTAGCCACTCCCCCGGTAGCCGCCATCGCCGCTGCGCCGACAGCGACTGCTCCGGCTCCACGCAAGACATCACGTCTGGACATTCCGTTTGCTGCTGTTTCGTTAGCGGGGGCTTCGCCTTCCCTGCTTTTTTCAAGATCCTTTGCCATGGCCGGTTTCTCCAATAGTCAGTTGTGGTCTTTATCAAGAAAGAAGTCAGTTTTCTTCCACTGTTCCTCGATCAATTCCTTCACGGCCGCTTCCATGAATTCAGGCGCGGCCCACTCCTCCACATCAAAGTCGTTCTTGATGTAGCCGTGCTTAAGCATGAAGTCTTTGCCAGTTTTGATGCAGGCCATATTCTTGGGCGACAGGTTCGGCACCATGTCCACATCCTTGATGCCCTGGTAGGTGTCCTCGGCGTCGCGGTAAAAGGTCTGACGGTCAAGGAGCACCGCTGCGGCTTCCTTGTGATCGTTGGCCCAGCGCCCCACCTTGATCATGCTCTTCATGTAGGTGACGACAAGTTCCGGGTGCTTCTCAGCCATCACGTCCGTACACGTGATGATTGCGGGCGTATTGGCGACCTGCAGCTTGTAGTCCGGGTATCTGGACAGGTCCTCCACCATCCTGATCTTCCCGGTGTCCTCCTGCAGGTGCTGGAACACCTTGCTCTGGGTATAGATCGCATCGACTTTTCCGTTTAATAGCGCCGCTTCCATCGGGCGGAAGGCCAGGTCGTGCTTGTGGTCGCGCGTGCCCCAAAGATCGGTCGGGTTGATCATGGGTGCCAGCATCTTCGGGTCGTTGTACCAGTCATCGGGGTATGGAAATTCGACGATCTCAACGTCATCGATGGTCATGTCGTTCATCATGAGCATATTCAGAATGCCCATGTGCTCCTGGATGCGCCACCAGTCATTCTTGAGCGTGTTCAGGCTCTTCGAGAGGGCAATCCTTTTGCCTTTCAGGTCTTTCATCCGGTAGATCGGATCGCCTTCACGCACAGCCATGCACCCGCCCTCGTAGACCCACGTCGCACCCAGCAACCGGGTGCGGCGGCCGTCGGCATGCACCTGGATAGGCGGATAGAGGCCGCCGAAGCGAATCAGATTATCCTGATTGTGAATGTAGTGTGGGTAGAAGTCGGTCTCGGAACGGCTCCGGAAAAAGGAGTAGTCGACCCCGATCGCCTTAAAATCCGTCTTGCACCAGCCGAGTTCCTGGTCGACGTTGTTGGCCGAAACCATCGGACAGTTGGTGAAGTACACCTCTTTCCAATCCAGACTGATCGTGCTCGTCATTATTCCGTCGACTTCCTTCTTGACGGCCCTGCTACTACCCTCCGCGGCCTGGGCATTAGCCACTCCCCCGGTAGCCGCGATCGCCGCTGCGCCGACAGCCACTGCTCCGGCGCCACGCAAGACATCACGTCTGGACATTCCGCTTGCTGCTGTTTCGTTTGCGGGGGCTTCGCCTTCCCTGCTTTTTTCAAGATCCTTTGCCATGGCCGGTTTCTCCAAACTGGTGAGTTAGTATGTTCCCTATCGTCAGGTTGAAAGAATTTAACCATGAACAGTTCAGCCTGGATGCACACCATTCGCCGATCAAATACACATTTTCTGCCAACTAGCTTAGTATTGCACGCAGGCTGCACTAGAAGGATTACCAACGAGAATGCGCAACCAGAGTTCCACGGCAATCACTGAAACAGGGGACGCTGCGTGCCGGCGGCGCCGTGGAAATTCTCGCCGTGCTCAGAAGCCTGGGGCACGATCCGGACGAGGTGCTGACCGGGGCCGGTATCAACCCGAGACCTGTTCGACGACCCCGAAAATCTGATTACCTACGCCGCCCGGGGCCACCTCATGAAACATTGCGTAAGCAAAACCGGCTGCCAGCATTTCGGCCTGCTGGTCGGCCAACGAATGAACCTGCACTCGCTTGGTCTTCTGGGCTTGCTGATGAGAAGCCAGACGGATGCAGGAGCTGCGCTAGGTGCCCTCGTCAGCTCCCTGTCATCTGCATTCCCAGGGCGCATTGACGACGCTGGAAATCGACCGGAGCTGGCCGTACTGAGCTTATGAGGCATTGCAACCAGGGGTGGAGGCAACCGACCAGACCGGTGATGGCGCGGTCGCTATGATGCTCAACGTCATGCGCACCCTGTGCGGCTCGGATTTCAAGCCCATCGAGGCCTCGTTCGCGCACCGCAAACCTGCGGACGTCGGGCCTTTTCGCCAGTTCTTCAAGGCTCCCTTATACTTTGATGCCGAGCGTTATTCTTTGGCATTTACGCCTGACTGGCTGCAGGCTCCCCTTCCCCACGCCGATGCGGAATTCCTGCAACTGCTGCGGAAGCAGATCGACGCACTCGAGGCCAAACAGAGTTTCGAGTTCCCGGAACAGGTGCGGCTTGTGCTGCGCTCCGCGCTGATGACCGGTCATTGCTCCGAGGACCAGATTGCCACGCTCTTCTCAATGTCCAGTCGCACTCTGAGTCGACGACTGGCAACGTTTGGCACGAGTTTTCATGCGCTTGTTGACGAATCCCGTTTCGAAATCGCCCGGCAGATGCTTGAAAACACCGCGCTAAAAGTAGACCAGATCGCTTCTTCCCTGGGCTACTCGCGCGCGAGCACTTTTATTCGGGCGTTCCGGCGTTGGAGCGCAACTACGCCCGCCAAATGGCGGGCAACTCGCCGTGGTGGCGCCCGGGCTAGCTGAGGTTCCGCGCTAACGTGCTCTAAATAAACAACCGCAGGCCAGGCGCGAAAAAACCTGCCCCGCTGTGAGTGATACACAGTACTTGCCAATACATACACACTTATGGTCAAAGTCGCCTGGCATCTTTTTCAGACTGCAGACAAAATAGCGTGACGAACATGAGGTTCCCAACATCCAAACGCCAAGCGTAAAAGGCAACACATGGTGTGCATGATGACCCGGTGATACTCGTGTTTTGAGGTACGCGGTCGCTACAAATACCAGTTCCCCTTTCTTCCATGTGGACTACAATTCGTGCTACCCAAGTGTCAGATGTTTTCCGCCGGGGTGGGCTGCAAGACTAGGCAGAACGCAACAATGTCAAAGGAACATATATTCCATGAAATCACACAAACTCTTCGCATGGTGCTGGCTGGGTATCGCTGCATTGGCGTCAGCGCCGCTTGTTGCTGAGGAACTCTCTGACGACTGGCAATTCCAGGCCAGCATCAATGGATGGTTCCCGGATATCGCCGGTACCACGGCATTCGGGGTTGGTGACGGGCGCGATTTCGGCGTCGATATCGGCACCATACTCGATAACCTTGAACTCACAATCCAGGGATCATTCGCTGTGCAGAAAGGTCGCTGGGGTGCGTTCACCGACCTGGTATACCTGGACGTAGCTGCGTCGAAATCGGGAACCCGTGATTTCACGCTGGGCGGTCAGGAACTGCCCGCGTCTGTCACTGCAGATCTGAATCTTGACGTCACCAACCACGATCTGGACCTGGCCGGAAGCTATCGTTTGCAGGCAACTCCGGTTGCGACATCTGGATGTGCTCGCGGGCGTGCGGCTATTCGACGCCGAGCAATGACGCTGGGCTGGAATTTCAGCGGGGATTTCGGACCTGATTACGCCACCGCCATTGACTGGCCAAACCGTCCGTGTCGTCGCAGCAACTGGGACGCGATCGTCGGTATCAAGGGGCGCTACGCTTTGGGCGCGGACAGCGCCTGGTCCGTGCCCTATTACGCCGACGTCGGCACCGGCGATTCCGACCTGACCTGGCAGGCGGCGCTCGGCCTGACCTATGGCTTCAGCTGGGGTGACGTGGGCGTCGCCTGGCGCTATCTGGAATACCAGCTCAAATCAGGCGAGAAGATCAACGACATGAACATCAATGGCCCGATGCTGGGTGTAATATTCCGCTGGTAGTTCGGCGCATGCAGGCTGGTTGGTGGATAATCGGGTTGCGGTGGTTTTCTATCCCGATGAGTGATACACGGACCTGAACGAATACAGGAGTTACATATGTTTCATTTTGACGCAGGGCAGTTTCGAGATTGTTTCATGCCGTATCGGGGCGTGTTGGCTTTCTGCGCGGTTGCCATGCTTGCCCTTGCAGGCCCGGTGGGCGCAAGCGGGGATGCGAGTTCGTTGCCCACTGCCAAGCAGACGACCCTGGGGTTGTATGTGACGTCCAGGGAGGCCTACGAAAAATGGAAGGCGGCGCCTGACAAGGTGCTGATCCTCGACGTGCGTACGCCTGAGGAATACATGTTTGTCGGTCACGCAGACATGGCCTGGAATATTCCCGTCGCGTCCCAGTCATACCAGTGGGACGCCGAAAAGGGTCAGTTTCCGATGAGCCTGCTCCCGGACTTTGTTGCCCGTGTACAGACCGTCGCCAAACCCGGTGATACGGTGCTGGTCATGTGCCGGTCCGGGGGCCGCAGCGCTCTTGCCGTCAATCTGCTCGCCAAGGCCGGCTACACGAACGTCTTCAATATTACCGATGGCGTGGAAGGGGACGATGTGAAGGACCCGAACAGCGTGTATAAAGGTCAGCGCCTGGTGAACGGGTGGAAAAATTCCGGCGTGCCGTGGACTTACCATATCGATCCGAAACGGATGGTGCTGCCCACGGAACCCTAGCAATTGACGTGGTCCACCGCGGTAAGCGAGACCATGCCCGTCAGGTCTTCGGACTGGGCCCCGATTGTTTGGGGTCAAAGGCAACGCCACAACCACCGATGCCACAGTAACCCTCGGGATTCTTGGCCAGGTACTGCTGGTGATAGTCCTCGGCGAAATAGAATACAGGAGCGGCCTGCACCTCGGTGGTGACCGGATTGTGGCCGGCCTTGCGTAAGGCATCGGCATAGGCCTCGCGCGAGGTCAGGGCCTGGGACAGTTGCTCCGGGCCAAAGGTAAAAATTGCGGAGCGATACTGGGTGCCGGTGTCATTCCCCTGGCGCATACCCTGGGTGGGGTTATGCGATTCCCAAAACACCTGCAACAGATCCTGGTAACTGATCACGGCCGGGTCAAACACCACCCGCACCACTTCATCGTGGCCGGTGCCGCCGGAACAGACTTCCTGGTAGGTGGGATTCGGTGTATGACCACCGGCGTAACCCACCGCCGTGCTATACACGCCTTCCATCTTCCAGAACAGGCGTTCGGCGCCCCAGAAGCAACCCATACCGAACATGGCCTGTTGCATATTTTCCGGAAACGGGCCCTTGAGCGCATGCCCGTTCACATAATGCCTCTCGGGCACCGCCATGGCCTCGTCACGTCCGGGCAAAGCCTTGTCGGGTTGCGGCATCACAGTCTTGTCGTATCGGCCCTGCATGGCAGTTGGAACCTCCAGAATTCTCGGTATTGACTAGTGTTGGGGGCCCCGCCGATAAACTCAAGCCCCATCTTGCACTCAATGTCTGGTTATAATCGGGGCCAGTCATTACTTGCGCCAACCAAAACTATAAGGAGCGCCCCCGTGCATACCGGAGACGTTCAGAAAAACTGGTCCTCCCGCATGGTATTCCTGCTCGCGGCCATCGGGGCCGCCGTGGGCCTGGGCAATATCTGGAAATTTCCCTACACGGCCGGGGTCAGCGGCGGTGGCGCATTCGTGCTGGTCTACGCCGGGGCGGTGATAGCCATCGCCATTCCTATCGTGATGGCTGAACTGCTCATCGGCCGGCGTGCCAGGCGCAGTCCGGTGGCCGCCTTCATCAAGCTTGCGCGCGAGGCCGGGGCAAGTACCGGCTGGCAAATCACGGGCTGGATCAACCTGACTGCTGCCTTCCTCATTCTCAGCTTTTACAGCGTAATTGCAGGTTGGGCAGTAGCCTACGTACCAAAACTGGCGAGCGGCGTATTTACCGGCGCAGACGCCGCCGTAACCACCGGCCAGTTTCAGAGCCTTCTCGCATCCCCATGGTCCCTGGTTCTTTGGCACACCGTATTCATGGTGCTAAGCGTGGTGATCGTCGCCCGCGGCGTGCAGCGGGGTATTGAGTGGGCGGTGAAAATCCTGATGCCCGCACTGTTTGCCATATTGCTCATGATGGTGTTCTATGGCGCCATTGCGGGCGACTTCGAGCGAGCCGTAGATTTTCTGTTCACGGTGGACTTCAGCAAGGTCGATGGCGCGGTGGTGCTCAATGCCGTCGGGCAGGCCTTCTTCTCTGTCAGCGTGTCCATGGGTCTGCTCATCGCCTACGGTGCCTACCTGCCCGAGACGGTAAACATTCCGCGCAACGCGGTCATCATCGCCTTCGCCGATACCTTTGTCGCCATCCTGGCAGGCCTTGCCATTTTTCCGCTGGTTTTCGGCAACCACCTGGACCCGGCCGAGGGCCCGGGGCTGATATTTGTCACACTGCCCATCGCCTTTGGAAATA
Organism: uncultured Gammaproteobacteria bacterium; assembly: GCA_963823435.1. Taxonomy (GTDB): domain Bacteria; phylum Pseudomonadota; class Gammaproteobacteria; order Steroidobacterales; family BM003; genus CAKZML01. The sequence continues at coordinate 324,550 of CAWGLN010000001.1, forward strand.
TGCCGCTGGGTTGGCTGTTCGGCTCACTGTTCTTTGTGCTGTTAGTATTTGCCGCCCTGACCTCGGCGATTGCGCTGATGGAACCGGTAGTGGCGTGGGCCCAGGATAACCGGCAGTTGAGGCGTAGCACCGTCGCTGCAGCCATAGGTCTCGCCGTCTGGCTGGTCGGTCTGGCCAGTGTGCTGTCCTTCAACGTACTGGCGGATTTCAAGCCCCTGCCCTTCGGCCCGCTGGAAGGAAAGACCCTGTTTGACCTGCTGGATTTCATCACCAGCAACGTGCTGTTGCCTGTAGGCGGCATCCTGATAGCCCTGTTTACCGGCTGGGTCTTGAGTTCCGACAGTACCCGCGAGGAACTGGGGCTGCCCGATGGACTCCTGTTCAAGGCATGGCAGTTCCTGTTGCGCTTTGTGGCCCCCCTGGCCCTGGCCAAGGTGCTGTGGGACGGTATCGTATAGGGCCCCAAAACAGAGACCTATCCACCGCCAGGCAGGTGCCTCCGAAAGCCATTTGTATCCGCCCCGGTGACCCCGCACAGTGGTATTATCAGGCTTGACCACCAGCTCGCACAGGAGACGGAAATGGCGGTAAAGCGTGCACTCGAGCATTACAAAAAGCACGAGATAGTGGCCGAGACAACACCGGGAACCGGTAAATGGACGTACACGTTGTCGGTCATCAGTCATGACGGGGATGACTCGACAGTCATTGCCAGGGAAACCGGTGACGGCTTCGCATCTGACCTGGCCGCCTTGCACGCGGCCAAGGAGCGAGGACGGCTTCTCGTCGATCAGCACCTGGCCGGCGCCGAATAGATTGCCTGACCCGGCCTCGAGGCGGGTTCTCACGCCAGGTATGCAGGATCAGGTTCCTGCACGGGCGGAGCTTATCCCCGGATAAACAACACGAGCACAATAATGGATGCAACGGTCACTCCCGAAGGAAGCCTGGAAGTTCTCTCACAACAGGAAGTGCAACACTTGCGCTACCTGGGTGAAGGCGGCATGCACGAGTTGTTTCGTCGCTGTTGCCTGGCGGTACTGAATTCGGGCAGCGAGGTTGACGATGCGAGGCTGGTATTCGATCAACACAAAAACTTTGATATCGAATTACTCCAGCAAGATCGCGGAATTCGCCTGAAAGTCACCAACGCCCCCGAGCAGGCTTTCGTTGATGGCAGGATGATACGGGGATTGCGCGAACACCTGTTTGCCGTGCTCCGGGACGTTGTTTACATGCGCACGGTGCTGGCCGACACCAGCGTTTTCGACCCCGAAAGTTCCGCCGGTATCACCAACAGTGTATTTCACGCCTTGCGTCATGCAGGCATCCTGCACAGCAATGGAGACCCAAATATTGCCGTGTGCTGGGGCGGTCATGCCATCAACCGTGAGGAATACGATTACACCAAGAAAGTCGGCTACCAGCTTGGGCTGCGCGGGTATGAACATCTGCACCGGCTGCGGTCCGGGGGCCATGAAGGGCCCGATGAAGGGCGCAACCATCGCGCATGCCAAGCAACGTATTGTCGGAGGCCGCTACCTGGGACTCACCGAGCCGGGAATCATCGCGGCGGAACCACCCAATGCGATTGTCAATGAACTGGTAATACTGCCGGATATCGAAAAACGCCTGGAGGCTTTCGTACGGGTCGGACACAGTTTTATTGTTTTCCCGGGCGGCGTGGGCACGGCGGAGGAAATTCTCTATCTGCTCGGGATTCTATTGCACCCGGGCAACGCCGATCTGCCCTTCCCGCTGATTTTCAGCGGCCCCGCCAGCGCCACAGACTATTTCAAGCAAATCGACCGGTTTCTGAAATTCATGCTGGGTGAAGGCATCGCAAACCGCTATGAGATCGTGGTGGATGATCCGGCCCGCACGGCGCACCTGGCCCACCAGGGCGCCCAGGCGGTGAAGGAATATCGGCAACAGCAAAATGATGCCTATTTCTTCAACTGGATGCTGAGCGTAGACGCGGACTTCCAGCACCCGTTTCGTGTCGACCACCAGTCCATGCGCTCGCTCTCCCTGCACCGGGAACTGCCGTCACACATCCTGGCTTGCAACCTGCGCAAGGCGTTTTCAGGCATCGTGACCGGCAACGTCAAGGAACACGGGATACGCATGGTGGAGGAGCAGGGTCCGCTTGAGATCATTGGTGAGCCAGAGTTTGCACACCAGATATCGGACTTGCTCAAGGCCTTCGTAAGCCAAAAACGCATGCGCCTGCCAACCACAGAATACAAACCCTGTTTTACGATAGTGGGCGGCTAGCCGGGATACAGGACCGCCCATGCACACGAGGTGGGCGAACCATTCCTGGATTCAAGATACGCACCAACGCGAGGACCAGAGACTCCCTAGACCCTGGTCACCCAGCCGTGACGATCCTCGGCCAGGCCACCCTGGATGTCGGTCAGGGCCTTGCGGAATTTCAGGGCGTTGGGTCCGACCTCGCCGCTGCCAACCTGATAGGTCTTGCCGTGAAACACCAGTTCACCCACCGGTGACAGGACTGCAGCAGTACCGGTCAGCGCTGCCTCGCTGGAACTCGCCCGCTCCAGCAATTCGTCCACTGTGAACGCTCGCTCCTCGACTTCGTAGCCCATGTCGCGCGCCAGGGTCAGCAGGCTGTCGCGGGTCACACCATGCAGGAACGTCGGATCCAGCGCCTTGGTGAGTACGCGCTTGTCATCCATCAGCATGAAATTGGCTGCACCGGTCTCCTGCACATCACCGCCGGGGCAGAACAGCACCTGGTCCACCGCATGTTCCTTGCGCGCCTGCATGGTAAGACGCAGGGCCGCCGCGTAATTGCCGCCAGTCTTCACCCTGCCCATCTGGATAGTGGTGCGCATAATGTCATCGGCTACCAACAGTCGCAGGGGTCTCAGGCCCCCGGCAAAGTAATCTCCTACCGGGGACAGCAATACAAACAGGCAGGCGTCCGAACTTGGCAGAGCGGCGGCGCCGATGTCGGGCGATGTGCCTATCAGGCAAGGTCTGATATACAGCGACTCGGGCAATTGGGGAATCTCGTCATGCACCGCCTTCACGGTCTTGACGATGGCGTCACGCAGCATGTCCACACCCGGAAACGGCAGGCACATCGACTCCGCGCTCTGGCGCATGCGCTCAAGATGACGATCCAGGCGGAAAATACGCACGCCACCGTCAGCCCAGCGGTAGGCTTTCAATCCCTCGAAAATCGAACTGGCGTAATGCAGTACGTGGGCCGCGGGATTCAGGGCAATCGGCTGGGTAGGCTGCACGACAAACTCGCCCCACTGGCCGCCCTTCAAATTGGCCACACCCATCTGCTTGCAAAATACCGTGCCAAACTTGGCCGCAGGTTTCTTATCCACCGCAGTCATCCTTGCTCCAATCCTGAATATTGATGGTTTTTCGGTGGTCATCCCCCCGAATCAGGTCCGAACTATGAACCAAAGGACGTTGTTTTTGAAGGGTGGGGTCACGCCCGCGCAAAACCTCACGACTATGCCTGCCGGTAACCTCCCGTGGCAGCAGGTCTTTTTCCGTGGCATGGACACAATCCATGATATTCCCGCACGGTGGTTCGAATTTCGCAGGCACCTAATCGGGATCAGAATGCGGCCCCGGGATCATCGATTCCAGGCACCGGTCAGGTCGAGGTCGTGGTCTGCCATCGCCCCTGGCCAGGACTCACTCAACAGACCACAGGGTGGCGATCGGAGCGCTTGAAGGAAGCTCTACTGTGAAAGCTCGCCCGCGTCGTGCCTGGCAAGAAAAACACTGAGCCTACCGGCCAACTCGGGACCGTCCGAATCACCGTACTGGATTACCAGGTCACTCAAACCGTCGGCGTCAACATCAAGCGGCTGGATCCGGTCCCCGTTTCTCGGCAGGCTGGCGCTGATCTTGAAGCTTCGGCCGGCAAACAGGCTTGGGCTACCGTCACCCAGTGTGATTTTCAGCTCATCCTTGTTCAACTGAAGCAGCAAGTCCTTGACCCCGTCGCCACTGAAATCGGCCGCCAGCACCGCCGGGACATCAGCGTGTCCTTTTTTCATGTCTATCCTGACCTTGGTCGAGGCACTGAAATTTGGCTCGGCGGGGTAATGACCCCGCTCGTCGGCCCGGTAAAAATCAAGATCCATTGACATGCTTCCCGAGAACAGCGCCTTGATCACGCGTCCCAGGCCGAGTCGTATCGACGGGATGATCAGGTCCTTGCGACCGTCTCCATCCAGGTCCTCCACCACCAGGTCAAATTGCATACCCTTGGATACCATGACACTGTCAGGAGGATCGGTGTGGTATACCCAGCCATCCTGATTGCGACCCAGGTGGACTGCAAAATCACTGCTCTTGTCGAACACCCCCCGACTATGCGTGGCTTCCGTAAGCACATCCGGCGCGCCGTCTCCATCCAGGTCGGCCACCCGCTCGATAACCCGGATGCTCATGTCACTCTGGTCCATATCTCCACGATCGCTTTCCCATTCCTGCAACTGGGCTTTTGAGGCGATGTCCAGACCCAGGCTGAGCAAGGTGCCCTGGTGGTCATAGCCCCCTTCGGCGTTTGCCGCGTACACCCGCAGGCTGCGGTCCTCCAGCAGCAGCACGTCCATACGCCCGTCAAAATTGGCATCCGCCAGGGAGGTCCTGGGCAAGCGATATCGAACGACCGTCTTGCCCAGCGTCATGTCCGGATTCGCCAGCAAGTCGGTCGCAGACGCAAAACTGCCATCTGCCTTCTGCAGAGCAAACACCAGGCCACCGAAATCGGGAACCAGCAGATCGTCCAGTTCGTCACCATTCAGGTCTTGCAAGAAGTCCAGGTCAGCAATCGAACCGCTGCGCGGCAAACGAAACAGGCTGGAAAAGCTCAACACCCGCCGCAGATCACCTGAGAGAAAATCCAGGCAAAGCGCACCTTCCGGATCCAGGAAACACAGGGTCTCGCCATCCTGGTTACGCGCTACGTCCATGGCCAGCAGCTCCCCAGGCAAGTCCATCGACAGTTGCAATTCAGGCTCTGCGCCGTGGTGCAAACGATAAATCTGTAACTGCTGCTCACCCTCAGGGGTCTTGCCCACCAGCAACAGGCGTGGCTCACCTGCCAACCTGGCCACCCGCGCCGGCTGGTCCAAACGCATGCGTGTATCCAATGAATGGGCTTCAAACTCCAGCGCCCAGGTTTGCCCTGAGCACATCAACAGCAGGGCTAAAGATAGAATCCGCATGTCTGGTCCCGTGCCTGTCTAGTAAATCCTGAAGCCGCCGTGACGCTTCCGACTCCGGGAATCGAGCCACCACATCCCCAGGACCACGCCTCCGAACAAGGCCAGGAACACGGCTGCCGCCGCCCAGCGCCAGGGCACCTTCCAATCGCCAATCCCAAGCTGTTGCTTATACTCGGCAATGTCCCACTCCAGTTGCTCGATCGTGGCCCCGCGCGCACTCAACTCCAGCTGGCTTTGCTGCAATTTCTGAGTCAGGTCTGCAGCCTGTTCCCTTGCCTTGGCCATTTCAGCCTGTGCAGGCTCAGCCACGACCCGCAATGCCTGCAGCTCGGTTTCCATCTCTTGCAGCCGGGCCCGCGCCGGTTTTTCCGTGATCAGGTAGCCTGCCTTGGCCCACCCTTTCTTTCCATCAACGGTCTTCACGAGCGCAAAAAAACCAGCCCTGTCCAACATTTCCAGTTGGTCTCCGCTACGCAATGTAGCCACCACTGCTGACGCCTCCGCAGGCTCGGCCTGCAGGCGTAAGGTGAGCTCATCGGTCACATACACTGTCTCGGCATGTGCAACCGGAAGGGCTGCCAGAAACAGAACCAGACTGGTTACCAGGCGTAATGCATTCACCGACAATCTCCCGCTAGTATCGGCATCGGCAACCCGTGTCACCGACGTGAAGCAATGATCTTACCGGGTTTGTGCCTCGCCCGCGAAGGCTCCCGTCTGCGCAAGATCCTGAGCAATATAATTCAGCGCCGCCTTCAGCATGCTGCTACGGGGAAACCTGTTATTGGTAATCACCGTACTCGCCACCATGGGATGGGTTTCGGTAACCGGCACGGCAACACTCCAGTGATTAGCGTTCAAATAAGCCAATAACACCGCCCCCGGGATCACCTGGTCATAAAACAACAGTTCCCCATCGTTTCTCGGGTCAATTCTGGCCAGCGCGCGGTAACCACGCATGGAATTCAGACCCACCTTTTCCTGGTTCACAAATGCCGACATCGAGTAATAACGCACGAACTCCGGGAGCGGATTGTTGGCCAGCCAATTCATGCGGTAACGGCGGGTAAGATCTGTCCATCGCCAGGGCGTCACCGACCGGGCACGCATCCAGTTCCACATCCGCCAGCCAGTTCTGATAATCCTCGTAGGCATCATCAGCCCGGGGCGAGCCGTTGATCGCACCGGCGACACTAAGCACCGCACTGACCCGCCTGGCCAGGTCGGGATAGGACACCAGGAATTGCAAAATATCCACGGCGCCCTTGGAGTGACCCACCAGCACCAGGCTCTGACCGGGTTTCAATTCAAGGGCGCCGATGTATTCGGCGATGGTCACGGCATTGGCCTCACTGCCGGAGCGACCACTGACCCGCAGGTATTCCATTTCCACCCCGGCCAGTGCCAGGGCTTCGCCACTGGTCTGAAACGCTCGAGTAAAGTCCTCCAGGCAATCGCTGAACAGACCAGGCACCACCACCATCTTCAGGCCCAGATCATGTGCCGGCTGCGGAACCTTGCCAGGCGATACAGGCTCATCAGCCAATCTATGCAGATAGCTGTTGCAATCCTCGTCGGCGAACTCGGAATCCACGGCCAATTCGGCGCAGAATAACTCCCGAAACCGGGCCCGGCCGTCACTTACAGGCGGAGTCCCGGACACGCTAAGCACCTGCATGGGAACATCCAACTCGTAGGGCAGCAGGCTTGCAGGCTGACCGCAAGCGGAAATAACCAGCAGGCAAATGGAGGTAATCAGGTAGCGCACATTGCGTTCCGTACTTGTATAAACAGATGAACCCGGGCAGATTCTATCGTCAACTGATCGGTTTGGCTAAACGGTACACAGAAGCTGATGGCAAAGAATTTCAAAGGAACTGCTCCTCGCAAAGGCCAGCGCGCACAGCCGGCAATGCTCAATCGCAGGGACTTCCTGGGACTCGGTGCGGCGGCGACCCTCGGGATGTTCGGCCAGCGTGTGGCGCTTGCCTTGCCGGGTGTAACCCCGCCTGAATCGGCAGGTTACGGGCCATTACAGCCCGCCCTGGATCACGCTACCGGGCTGCACCTGATAGACCTTCCCGAGGGCTTTAGTTACATCAGCTTTGGCTGGACTACAGAGGTGATGGCGGATGGCAAGCCCACGCCGGCCCGGCATGACGGTATGGCGGTAGTGCTGGAGCAGGACGGTATACTCACCTTGCTGCGTAATCACGAGGTCTGGAACGAGACCCGGAGTTTTGCTCCTCCCAATCTCACCTATGACAGATACGCCGGCGGCGGCGTGACCCGCCTGCGCTTCGACGCCAGGCAAGGAAAGTGGCTGGACGCTGAAGCGGCCCTGGGCGGAACCATGACTAATTGCGCCGGCGGTCCCACGCCCTGGGGCAGCTGGCTCAGCTGCGAAGAAGACCTGATTTCACCAGGCCCCGGTAGCAAATTACGCCGCAACCATGGTTACGTTTTTGAAGTGGATGGCCTGGGTCAGACCCGGGCCGACCCCATCAAGGAAATGGGCCGATTCCTGCACGAGGCCTGCGCGGTGGATCCCGAGAGCGGCTATGTGTACATGACCGAGGACAACGATACCTCCGGTTTTTATCGATACCTGCCTGACACCCCGGGCAAACTCCACGCCGGTGGGGAGTTACAAATGCTCAAGGTACGCGGCAGGAAGAGCCTGCGCACCGAAGAGTTGCCGCCTGGAAGCATATTCGAAGCGGAATGGGTGCCCATCGATAAACCCGATACAGCCCACCAGCGGGGAACAAACAATGGCATAGGCGTTTTCATGCAGGGTTACCGGCAGGGCGGGGCCGTGTTCCGGCGCGGCGAAGGCTGTATCTACACGGCCGGCAAAATCCTGTTTGTCTGCACCACCGGTGGACGAAACGGGATGGGGCAGGTCTGGGCCTACGACCTGGCACAGCAGTCCATCGAACTGGTACTGGAATCACCCGACTCGGGAGAGCTGAATCACCCTGACAACCTGGCGGCCAGTCCTCGCGGTGGCCTGCTCTTGTGCGAGGACGGCAGCCGTCCCGAGCAGCAGATGGTGGGTATGTCCAGCAACGGCGGATTGTTTCCTTTCGCTCGCAACAAGGTCGTATTGAATGGCGAGATACCGATAGGCAAAGGCGACTACAGGGCCTCCGAGTGGGCTGGCGCCTGCTTTCACGATAACTGGCTGTTTGCGAACATACAGGTACCCGGGGTCACTTTCGCGATAACGGGTCCCTGGGAAAATGGCCCGCTCTGAACTACTCATGAACTCGATTCTTGCGTCCAAAGTAAATCAAGGGCTCCCTGGAGCCTACCGCCGGATCTGTCTCGAACTTCACCTCCAGGTGAAGCACTGAGGAACACCGTTAGCGAGGAAATATGCGTCTGCACCATGCCCTACTCCTGATATCCCTGTGTCTGTCTGCAGCACCGGCATGGCCTGCAACGGAGTCGATACCCGAGGCGCCTCCGCGCAATCGCGGCGAAGGCCCCTACCCTCGACTGATACTCCGCGGTGTCACGGTAATTAACAGTACGGGAGCCCCGCCCCAGGGGCCCATGGACATTGTGATCGTGGGCAAGCGGATCGCCGAAGTGCGTAGCGTTGGCAACCCGGGTGTACCCATTGACCCGACCGCGCGACCCAAGGCTCTGCCAGGGGATATCGAAATGGACCTGTCCGGCATGTATGTACTGCCGGGCTTTGTGGATATGCACGGCCACATAGGCGGCAAGGATCAAGGCACCCCGGCGGAATACGTATTCAAGTTGTGGATGGCCCACGGCATCACCACTATCCGGGATCCTGGCACTTTCAACTCGCTGGAGTGGGTGCTGGGGCAAAAAAAGAGCAGTGAACGTAATACCATCAGCGCGCCCAGGATTCGAGCCTACACCTACTTCGGACAAGGCGCAGACAAGCCGATCACCACCCCCGAACAAGCCCGACGCTGGGTCGCGGATGTGGCGCGCAAGGGAGCAGACGGGATCAAGTTCTTCGGCGCACCACCGGAGGTGCTCAAGGCTGCCCTGGAGGAGGCGCGCAAGCGTGGGCTACGCAGCGCGATGCATCATGCCCAGCTGGAAGTGGCGCGCGCCAACGTCATGGATACGGCCGCATGGGGCCTGACCAGCATGGAGCATTGGTACGGTCTGCCCGAGGCCTTGTTTGAAGACCGTACCGTCCAGGACTATCCGGCGGACTATAACTACAACAATGAACAGCACCGTTTCGCCGAAGCGGGTCGATTATGGGCCCAGGCGGCCGAACCGGGCTCCAGACGCTGGCGCGAGGTGCGTGATCGCCTGATCGAACTGGATTTCACCATCGACCCAACCCTCACTATTTACGAGGCCAGTCGGGACCTGATGAGCCAACGCCGTGCCGAATGGCACGATACCTATACCCTGCCCTCCCTGTGGGAATTTTTTCACCCGAGCAGGAACGCACATGGCTCGTACTGGTATGACTGGACCACGGCAGACGAAATCGCCTGGAAGGAGAATTACAGAAAGTGGATGCTGTTCCTGAATGACTACAAGAATCATGGCGGCCGCATCACCACCGGATCAGACTCGGGCTACATCTATAAACTGTACGGTTTCGGCTATATACAGGAACTGGAATTGCTTCAGGAGGCCGGCTTCCACCCGTTGGAGGTCGTTCGTGCCGCCACCTTGAACGGTGCCCAGGCCCTGGGTATGGACAAGGATATTGGCTCGATTGAAGTTGGCAAACTGGCCGATCTCGTGGTGGTCCGGGAAAACCCCCTGCACAACTTCAAGGTCCTTTACGGCACCGGCGCCTTGCGTGTGGACGAGAACAACCGTGCAGTCAGAACCGACGGAGTGCGCTATACGATCAAGGATGGAATTGTCTTCGATGCGCAGGAATTGTTAGCTGATGTGGCCGCCATGGTCCAGGCAGCCAGACTGGGTGCCGGCACCGGAATTCCGGTTCAACCTGGGCTGGAATCTACAGAAACCCCCTAATTTATTGATAAATATGGGGGTAAACTCGGAAAATGTGACCAGATCGTTGTTTATTATCAGGCCCTTTGGTGGTAAATATGCACATGGATACGGGCAGATTCTGGCCGCAGGGCGGACTGCTCCGACGTCGGGCAGTGTTTGCATGACTCCGAAAGTGAGTTTGGAATAATGGACGGAACGAAAAAATGACCACCGAGTCCCCCAAAGATCGGGCCTTTGCACTACTTAACAGTGCCCTGGACGAGTGGGAAGACAAGGTTGCGGCCTTGCAGGCCACGCTGAATGAACGGGACCAGGAAATAGCCAGCCTGAAGACCCGGGCGGATGCGGGTGCCAGTGAGACGGAAACCGTCACGATCAAGTCGCTCAAGCCAAGTCCCGACCAAATTACCGACCTGAGTAAAAAGATCAAGACACGCACCCGTCAGCAAGAGGAACTGAAGCTTGCGCTGGATGCCAAGGAAGCGGAACTGAATGCGATGACGGACCGGCTTGCCGGTCGCGATGCTGAACTAGCCCGGATTGCGGCCGCGGCTGAAGAAGGATCGGAGCGCATGGATGGTCTGCAGAAGGAACTCCAGGAGTGGCAGGATCGCTACGGCGAAGCCCAAAAACATCTCGCCGACCGTGAGCATACCGTCAGCAATCTTGAGGCTGTGATCGGCGCCAAGGTCGAACTGATGGCCGTGCAGGAACAGGAGCTTGACGATCTCAGGCAACGACTGCCTTCGAAAATCGCCTCCCTGGACGAATACAAGAGTCGTCTGCAACAAAGTCAGGAAGAACTGGATGCCCTGAAAGCAGAGATGTTCACAAAGGAAGCCTCCCTGCACGAGAAAATTGTGCTGGCTACCGGGTTGCAGGAACAACTGAATGAGGTTCAGGCGCGGCTTGGTGAAAGTGAAGACGCGCTGCAGGCGTCCCTGACCTTGAATTCCCGGCATGATGCCGAGCAAGGCGCTGCGCGCAAGACGATCGGTAACATGGAAAGCCAGCTTGCTACGCTTAAAGGCCAACTGACCCAGCGTAACAAGGAGTTTGGCGATCTACAGAGCCGGCTCCAGGAACAAAGCGCCAGGGCCGACTCATTGCAGACCACAGTCAGCCGGCTGGAAGATGAGCTGGAGAAAGCCCATGCCCGCAGCGAGATCAGCGACAAGAAAGCTGAAGATCTGGACCTGAAACTGAAGGAAGGCAAGGGGCTTTACCAGTCCCAGGAAGCGACCCTGGCGGCGCAAAAGGAATTGATCGCCAACATGGAGAAGGATACCGCCAAGGTACGTGGCGTACGCGCTGATCTGCGCAGCAAGGAAGCGGAACTGGCGGAAACCCTGAAGTTGGTGGAAACCCGGGACAAGCTGATTGAGTCCCTGCAATTGGACAGCAATGAATTGCGCAAGACCAAGCGCCAGTTACGCGAAGCCGAGACCGAATTGGCACGCATCAAGATGCTGACCGCACCGGGAATCGAGACCCCGGAGATGATTGAGCTCAAGCAGGCTTTCAATGACCGGGAAAAAGCGATTGGTGCGCTTTCCGTTGCCGTGCGCAAACGTGAACAAACAATTGCGGAGCTAACCCAGGAGGCCGAGGCCTGGCATCAGCGTTACCAGAAACTGCAGGAAAAATTTCCCGGCCTGAATGGCGCTGATACCGCCCTGGACAAGGCCAGCGCCAAGAAAGCCTGAGCCGGGTTGACGCTGGTCTGCGCGACGCGCCAGGGCAGGCAGGCGGCTCACTTCACAATGAACTCGTCACGATCTGCCAGGAATGGAAAACGTTCCCGATAGGTCATCAGCGCCTCGCGATCGAGGCTGGCATTGTGCACCTGCTGCAGACCTTCACAAGACCACTTCACCTCGCCGGCAAAATCCACCAGGCAGCTGTCTCCCAGGTATTCCAGACCCTTGGCATCAGTGCCGACCCGGTTGACCGCGGCGACATAGCATTGATTCTCTATCGCCCTGGCCCTGGCCAGGACTTGCCAGTGCACACGCCGCCTGCTCGGCCAGTTGGCCACATATACAAGCAGGTCGTAGTCCAGGTCGTTCCGACTCCATACCGGGAAGCGCAAGTCATAGCAGATCATCGGACATATGCGCCAGCCCCTGAATTCGAATACCGATCGGGACTGACCCGGAACATAGCTGCCGTCCTCGCCGGCCATGCCAAACAAGTGACGCTTGTCGTAGTGGTGCAAGGTGCCGTCAGGCTCAGCCAGGACAAACCGGTTCACAAAGGCTCCGCTCTCGGCAATTATCAGGCTGCCACACACGGCGGCATCCAGCTGTGCGGCACGTGCCTGCATCCAGCTGACGCCGGGCCCGTCCATGCCCTCGGCAAATTCTCCGGCCTGCATGGTAAAACCGGTGGTAAACATTTCAGGCAGAATCACGAGGTCTGATTCCGGAGATACCTCGTCGAGCATGAACTGCAAATGTTCACGATTTTCCCGAGGCTGATGCCAGGCAAGATCTGCCTGCACCAGGCTGATATTCAAAGTTGACATAGACGCCTGGCTGCCTCGATCAGGGTGGTGTCGTTCTTGGCAAAGCAAAAACGCAGGTAGCGCCCGCGAAGGGGCGTTTTGGAAAACACGGATACGGGTATCGACGCTACGCCGATTTCGCCGATCAGCGCCTCGGCATAGGCCACATCACCCAAATCCGAAATCTCACTGTACTCAAGCAGCTGAAAATAACTACCGCTGGTCGGCATCAAGCGAAACCTGGAGTCCTGCAAATGACCGCAGAAAAGATCACGCTTGACCTGGTAGAAATCCGACAATTGTTTCCAATGCTCTGCATGCTCGTCCAGGAAATCCGCAATGGCCATTTGCATCGGCGTGGCAATGCAAAAGCACACGAACTGGTGGATCTTCCTGAACTCCGCCATCAACTCTTTCGGCGCGGCGCAGAAACCGATCTTCCAGCCCGTTGCGTGCAGGGTTTTTCCAAAAGATGAAATCACGAAGCTGCGCTGGAACAGTTCATCGTGGGCCAACACACTGCAGTGCTCCTGGCCATCAAAAACCATGTGTTCGTATACCTCGTCGGAGACGATCCACAGCCGATGGGAACGAACAATCTCTGCCAGCCGATCCAGGTCGGCCCTATCAAGGATGGCGCCGGTGGGGTTGTGTGGCGTATTCAGAATAATCAGGCGGGTGCGGGAAGTTATCGCTTTTTCGACCCTGTCCCAGTCCACGCTGAAATCCGGTTCCTGCAGAGGCAGGTGCACCGTTCGTCCACCGGCCAGATTTACCGCGGGCTCATAACTGTCGTAGGCCGGATCAAACACGATGACCTCGTCACCCGCGGCCACCACGGCCTGGATGGCCACGTACAAAGCCTCGGTGGCGCCGTGGGTGATGGTCACCTCACGCTCGGGGCACAGGTTGCGACCATGTTGCAGGGAAATCTTGCGCGTGACCTGCTGTCGCAGGACCGCGACACCAGTCATGGGCGCGTATTGGTTGTGGCCATTGTTCACATGCCGGCTCAAGGCGTCACGCAGGGCCTGTGGCGCATCGAACTCCGGAAAACCCTGGGACAGGTTCAGCGCACCGGACTCGCTTGCCAACTGGGACATCAGCGTGAATATGGTGGTTCCTACCCCTGGCAACTTGCTGCTTAATGCTATTTTGGGTCCTGCCATGTATCCTCCTGCGACAGCCTGAGCTTAGCTGCAGCGTGAGCCAGCGGCAATGGAGCTTTCACCACTGCAGGCGTAAAACCTGTAAACTTGCGGTAACTGGATTATCAGGCAGTACGATCCTGACTTCCCGCAAACCTGCAACACGATTTTGTAGATTTCACGCGGCATCGGAGGCCACGTTATGAAACTGAAAAACATGATGACCGGATTGGTTGCGCTAGGCGCCCTGGCTTTTGGCATGCAAAGCCTGGCGGCGTGGCAGCCAGACACGGACAACCCGGACGAACTGAATACGGCAAAGGCCATCGCGTCATTCAAGAAACACGACCCGAGCATGACCCGGTTCTTTGAAAACGCCCATGGCTATGCGGTGTTCCCCTCGGTAGGCAAGGGTGGCATCGTCGTCGGTGGCGCCTACGGCAAGGGCATAGTATTCGAGAAAGACCAGCCCATCGGGGCCTCCACACTGAGCCAGGTAAGCATTGGCTTCCAGCTGGGTGGACAGGCATACAGCGAGATTATCTTTTTCAAGGACAAGGTGGCGCTGGATGACTTCAAGCGCGGCAACTACGAAATGGGCGCCCAGGTGTCCGCGGTAGCAGCCACGGCAGGAGCCTCTGCCGATACCAGCTACAACGGCGGCGTGGCGGTGTTCACGATCGCCAAGGGCGGGCTGATGTTCGAGGCTTCCATCAGCGGGCAGAAGTTCACGTTCACGCCTTACAAGTAACGGCGACGAGCTGAAAAAGGCCGGCGTAATGCCGGCCTTTTCACGTTTCAAACAGCAGCCTGCCCAAGGAACACTGCCGCGGTGGAAACCGGTGTCACCCAGACGGTAATGAGCCCCGGCCGGGCAGTGGGCAATGTGGTGTTGCTCGGGCTGGCCCAGGCCCTTAGCACCTGTGCACCCCTGGTGGTGACACTGTTGGGTGGCATTATCGGCACCCGCCTGGCGCCCCAGGGATGGTCCACCCTGCCCATGTCGCTGATGATCGTCACCCTGGCCGCAGGCGCCATCCCCGCCTCCTTGTTGATGCGCCGTGTGGGTCGCCGCAAGGGGTTTGCCGGTGCGTCTTTACTGGGGGCAACCGGGGCACTGGTTGTGGCCCTGGCGCTGTATCGGCAAAGCTTCGTGCTCTTCTGCGTCGGCACCATGCTGATGGGCGCCAACGGTTCTTTCGCCATGCAGTATCGATTCGCCGCCGCCGAGAGCGTGCCCCTGCACCAGATCAGCCGCGCTATCTCGGGCGTGCTCCTGGGGACTGTGCTTGCGGCCTGGGCCGGTCCGGAACTGGCTGCGAAGGCTCGCTGGCTGGTCGCAGACGTCGAATACGCAGGTTCTTTCCTGCTGCTGGCGGGCTGCCTCCTGATGGGCACGCTGGTGCTGCTGTGTATCAGGGAACCGGGCAGCCGCGAGTTTTCCGGGAGCGGCGAGGAACGTCCGATATCGACCCTCCTGAGACAACCGGCACTGATAATCGCCATATTGGCCGCGGCAGTCGGTTATGGCGTCATGAACCTGGTCATGACCGCCACACCCATCAGCATGCACGTACTGCACGGACACTCTATCGAGGACACCGCCCTGGTGATCCAGTCCCACGTGATGGCCATGTACCTGCCCTCGCTGGTCAGCGGGTGGCTGATCGCCAGACTGGGCATACCCGTGATGATGTCAGGCGGTGTCCTGCTACTGGGAGCGACGGTGGTCGCCGGTCTCTCGGGTCACCACGTACACAGCTACTGGCTGGCCCTGGTGAGCCTGGGCGTGGGCTGGAACTTCCTGTTTGTCTCGGGCACCACCTTGTTGACCCGTCAATACCACTCGAGCGAGCGCTTCAAGGTGCAGGCCACCAACGATGTGATGGTGTTCGGCTCCTCGGCGCTGGGATCCCTGCTGGCCGGCCGCATCGTGTATATCATGGGATGGGAAAGCCTGATGCTCACCTGCCTGCCCCTGCTGGTGATCATGGGCCTGGGTATCATCAAGCTGGCGGGGTTGCCAAAAACCGCCTCCGGCTAGTTCTCAGGCGCGGATTGTCCGCGAGCAAGGAACGGTCGTCACCCCATTCAAGGTGCGATTGATCCCAATCCGCTCAGGCGAAGCAAATCCGCATAAAGGCCGGCGCAATTCTCCCGCCGTGTTCACGCAATGTTCCCGCCTTTAAGCAGATTTCTGCGTAGCTCTCCAATGCGCGCCGGGTTACACGGTTGGCGCCACGCCTGTTGCGGACTTGCTGCCTGATCACTCCTGGCGTCGTTTCACCAACCAGACGAAGCCGGCGACGAACAACGCAAAAGCCGCTGCCCCGCCCAGTGCAATGGCCAGCTCCGAGCCCATCCAGGCCGTACCTATTCCCTCGGGCTTGCTGCCGTAAATAAAGGCCACCGCGGCGATACCCACGCCAAGCAGACCCTCGCCACCGACGAACCCACTGCCCAGCAAAATGCCTTTTTCACGTCGATCGGTGGTCTGCTCTTCCGATTTCGATGAGCGTTCCAGCAGACCGCGCAGCAGGCCGCCCAGAAACACCGGCGTCATGGTGGCTACCGGCAGATACACGCCAACCGCGAAGGGCAGCGAGGGAATTCGCAGCACCTCGCAGACCAGGGCAATACCGGCACCGATACCCACCAGGGTCCAGGGCAACGACTGGTCCAGGACCCCGTCAATCACGATCTTCATCAAGGTGGCCTGGGGCGCGGGCAATTCTGCGCTGCCGAAACCGAAAGTCTCTGCCAGCAGCATTACCGACAGACAGACGAAGGTGGCTGAACTCAGCACGCCGATCAATTCAGCGGTCTGCTGGCGACGTGGTGTCGCCCCAAGCAGGAAGCCGGTTTTCAGGTCCTGCGAGGTATCGCCTGCGATAGACGCGGCAATCGCCACGACACAACCCACCGTGAGGGCTGCCACCTTGCCGTTGAGATCGGTCCATCCCATCGCCAGGAATACCCCGGCCGTACCCAGCAGGGTTGCGATGGTCATACCGCTGGTGGGATTCGAAGTCACCCCGACCAGGCCAACAATGCGTGACGCGACGGTCACAAACAAAAAGGAAAACACCACCACGCAAAAAGCGGCGAGTAGACGCGGGAACAATCCGCCCAGCACGGGAAAGGCGATCGTCGGGATCGCCAGGACCAGGAACAGCACGATAAGACCGATGCCGACAAATTTCAGCGACAGATCGGTGTCGGTGCGCGGCATCTTGGCCGGGCCGCCCGCACCCCTGTCCTGGGCCAATTGACTCGCACCAATCCTGATGCTCTGAATCATGACCGGCAGTGACCGCATCAGGGTAATAATGCCCGCCGTGGCCACCGCACCTGCGCCGATATATCTCACGTAACGGGTCCAGATCTGTCCCGGTGACATGTCTTTTATCAGTAGCTGGGCTTCCGGAAACAGCGGCAACAACCGAGCCTCCCCCCAATACGCGATGGCCGGAATAATCACCAGCCAGGCGAGCAAGCCACCGCCCACCATGATGGCCGCCACCCGCGGGCCCAGGATATATCCCACACCGAAGAGCGCGGGCGACAGGTCCATACCCAGCTCACCTTTTTTCAGGAACGGGATTTTTGCATGCACATCATCCGGAATGGCCCGCAACCAGGAAGTCAAAAACTTGAACGCCGCACCGCCGGCCAGACCATAGAACACATAGCGCGCCTTGCTGCCGCCCACCTCGTTGGCCACCAGCACCTCGGCACAGGCGGTACCTTCCGGGTAGGGCAGATTGCCGTGTTCGCGCTGGATCAGGAAGCGACGCAGGGGGATCATGAACAGTATGCCCAGCAGACCGCCGGTCATCGCCAGCATCGTCATTTGCACCAGGCCTGGCGCCACGCCCCACATGAACAACGCGGGCAGGGTGAAGATCACGCCGCTTGCCAGCGACGAGGATGCAGAACCCGTGGTCTGGGCGAGGTTTGCCTCCAGGATGGTGCCGCCTCGACCGGCAGATTCCAGCGCGCGAAACACCGCAACCGTCATCACCGCGACCGGGATGGAGGTGCTGATGGTCAGGCCGGCCCGCAGACCCAGGTAGGCGTTTGCCGCGCCAAAAATTATCCCGAACAGGATACCAAGCACCACCGCCTTTACGGTGAACTCGGGCAAGGATTCCGTCTCACCGCTTACGTAAGGCTGGTACACCTCCCCTTCCTTCAGGGGACGGTAGGCAGATTCATCCAGTCCGAGTTTTTGCTGGGGCATGCTTTCTTTTCTCCACGGATTTACTGACACGCGAGTGTAACAGACGCGCGCGAACCCATTCTTGTATCGCTTCGGCTATTATTCCCGATCATGAGGCTCACGGTGCAAAATCTGCGTGCCTCCCTGTCGGGGGAGCAACGACGCGGCGACATTCGCGGCGGCCTGCAGGCTGCGGCCCTGTCCCTGCCGCTGGCCCTTGCTTTCGGCATATTATCGGGCGCCGGTCCGATCGCCGGGTTCTACGGTGCAATTTGCGTGGGCTTTCTCGCCGCCATGGTGGGTGGCACCCAGGCCCAGATCTCGGGCCCAACCGGCCCCACGGCCCTGGTGCTGGCCGCCGTGATTGCGAGTTTTCCGGGTGCCCCGGAAAAAGTATTTACCGTGGTAATGCTGGCCGGATTTGCACAGATGCTGTTTGGCGCCCTGGGCCTGGGCAAGTACGCCTACTTGTTGCCCTACCCGGTGATTTCAGGCTGGGCCAGCGGTATCGGCACCGTCATCATCATCATGCAGCTTGCACCCCTGCTGGGACTGCCGCCCATGTCACATCCCACGCAGGCGCTCATGCACCTGTCCGGAGACCTGCAGCACTTCAACGCCGATGCCCTGGCGCTGGGCCTGTTGTCGCTGGCGCTGACCTACTCGGTACCCGCCAGGTTCAAGCACCTGTTGCCACCGCATTTGCTGGCGCTGCTGCTGGGCACCCTTGCGGGCGGCCTGGTGTTTACCAATGCGCCCACCCTGGGGCCGATCGAATCCATCTTGCCGACACTGCAGGCATTCAGCGTGTCCCAGGCTGACATGAACACCATGCTGTTCGCAGCCCTGAGTATCGCCTTGCTGGGCAGCATCGATTCCCTGTTGGCGTCGATGACGGCGGACGCGAAGACCCACACCTATCACAATTCGGACCGTGAACTTGTGGGCCAGGGCCTGGGCAACCTGGTGGCGGGATTGCTGGGCGCAGTACCCGGTGCCGGCGCCACAGTGCGCACCATGACCAATATTCACTGGGGCGGCCGCACCCGACTCTCGGGCATGGTGTGCTCCGGCGTCTTGTTGCTCACCTTGTTGCTTTGCGGTCTGCTGCTGGAGCGCATACCCGTGGCGGTACTCTCGGGCATCCTGATCAAGGTCGCCCTGGACATCATCGACTGGCGTTACCTGCGCCGCACACGCACCGCACCGCGCACCGGTCTCGCGCTGATGTTCACGGTGATGGCCCTGACGGTGATTTTCAACCTGGTGCTGGCCGTTGCAGTAGGCGTGGTTGCGGCCAGCCTGTTGTTCGTCAAGCGCATGGCCGATGTCGAACTCGAAGCGGTCAAGACCTTCGATAACACGGCGGGTGAGAACTCCCTCAGTGAGGAAGAAGCCCTGGCCGTGGACCGGCTTGCCGGCCAGGCCCTGGTCATTCGCCTGTCGGGTCCGATGAGTTTCGGCGCAGCCAATCGACTGCACCGCCGCCTGGCCGGCTACGAACGATACAAGGTGTTGATACTCGACCTGCGCGATGTCCCCAGTGCAGACTCCAGCGCCATCATGGCCCTGGAAAACATCATCAACATCGCAAGAGACGACAACCACACGGTTATCCTGGTGGGTTTGAACATCACCGTGGCGCGCAAGTTCGCCCTGCTGGGTGTGCTGGATCTGATTCGCGACGTGGAGCGCTACCAGGAACTGCTCGAGGCCCTGGACTACGCGGCCACGATACTCGATATCGACATGCCGGATGTGCCCGCCGGGAAAGACTGACCGGCATTAGTCCCACCTGGTTGCGGGGCGGTGCTATGCTTTGCCGCTGCCGCTGAACAAGGTCAGAACCGTACATGCAGGAACTCGAATCGCAACTGGCGGGACTTGAGCTTATCGCTCGTCAGCTTGAGCCCGACGCCGGGCTAAGAAAAAAATATAACGAGCAGGTCCTGGACTACGCCAATGCCTTCCTGGAAACACTGCCCGGTCTGAAAACCTTTCGACCGGGCGTAGGTGGCGAACTGCTGAATGCCATGCCCGTGACCGAGCAGCCCTACGCCATGGAGCAGGTCCTGCAGACCCTGGCAACCGATGTGGATACTCCCGGCATCAACCCGGCCTCGGGTGGGCACCTGGGCTATATACCCGGCGGCGGTCAGTATTACGCAGCGCTGGGTGATTATCTTGCGGATGTATTCAATCGCTATTCGGGCGTGGCCTATGCCTCACCCGGTGCCGTGCAACTGGAAAAATCCCTGTTGCGCTGGATGGCCGACATGGTGGGTTACCCGGCCGGTGCGGCAGGTGACCTGACCTCCGGTGGCAGCATGGCCAACCTGATGGGCGTGGTCGCGGCACGCGAGGCCGCCGAGCTCAAGGGCCGTCAGTTGGAGAACAGTCCCATCTACCTGACCGCCCAGACCCACCACTGCGTGGACAAGGCGATACGCATCGCCGGCCTGGGTGAATGCCCGCGCCGAATGATCCCCATGGATGCGGGTTTTCGGATGGACACCGAGGCGCTGGCGGCGACCATCCAGAAAGACCGCAATGCCGGTCTCAAGCCCTGGCTGATTGTCGGCTCGGCCGGCACGACCGATACCGGGTCCGTTGATCCGCTGGCTGAAATCGCGGACATCGCCGCATTCCACGGTATCTGGTTTCATGTGGATGCCGCCTACGGCGGTTTCTTCATGCTCTCGGAACACTCGAAGGACGCACTCAAGGGTATCGAGCAAAGTGACTCGGTGGTGATCGATCCCCACAAGGGTCTGTTCCTGCCCTATGGCTCCGGTGCCATCCTGGTCCGGGACGGCGCCGCCCTGCACAAGGCGCATTACTACGACGCCAATTACATGCAGGATGCCCGCGCCGACGAACAGGATCTCTCTCCGGCGGACCTGTCTCCGGAGTTAAGCCGGCCTTTTCGCGGTCTGCGTATGTGGCTGCCGTTGATGTTGTGCGGGCTGGCGCCGTTTCGTGCCGCGCTGGATGAGAAATTACTGCTGGCCCGGTATTTCCACCGCAAGCTGTCCGCCCTGCCCGGCTGGGAAGTAGGCCCGGAACCGGAGCTGTCGGTGGTGACCTACCGCTACCTTCCCCGCTCCGGCGACCCGGACGAATTCAACCGGAAAATAGTCCAAGCCATCCATGACGATGGTAGGGTATTTGTCAGCTCCACCGTGATCAACGGCCACTTCGTCCTACGCCTGGCCGTGCTGCATTTTCGGACTCACCGCGAACAGGTGGATCTGCTGCTGGAATTGCTGGAGTATCACTCCAAGAGGCTTTCCGGGAGTTGAGCGTAATTCATTGGGCAGGAAGGCTCTGAGCGGAAAGGCAGAGCGATGATTAATCAGTTTCCCCGGGGAGGGACGAGAATGCGTGTTGCTGTATTCGGGGGTACCGGCTTTGTAGGTGGCTACCTGCTGGAAGCGCTGGTCAAGGCAGGCCATGAGCCGACCGTTCTGGTTCGTCCGGGTAGCGAGGGAAAAGTCAGGTCATCAGGCGACTGCCGCCTTGTCGCTGGACAGATCGAGTCCGTCGAGGCCATCAAGACTACCCTCGAATCCAGCGATGCGGTGATTTATAACATCGGTATCCTCAGGGAATTCCCAAGGCTCGGCATTACCTTTGAGAAACTGCAGTTCCAGGGTCTCGTGCGAGTAGTGGATGCCGCCCGGGAAATGGGAGTAAACAGACTCCTCCTTATGAGCGCCAATGGCGTGAAGGCATCCGGCACTGCCTACCAGGACACCAAGTATCGAGCTGAGCAATATGCCTTGCAAAGCTCACTGCAAGCCACTGTATTCAGGCCCTCAGTTATTTTCGGCGACCCCAGGGGGACCATGGAATTCGCCACCCAGCTTTACCAGGACATGGTGGCCTCACCACTACCTGCGGTGGGATTCTTCAGCGGCCTGCGTCCCGGGGAAGGGCAAATTCTGATGTCGCCGGTGCACATCGAGGACGTGGCCCAGGCCTTTACCAGGGCCCTTTCAGACACCTCCACGGTAGGCCGGGTCTATGCCCTGGGAGGGCCGGAAATCCTCTCCTGGCAGGAGATGATCAAGCGAATAGCGAATGCCACGGGACGCAGAAAATTGATCATTCCATTTCCGGTGCAACTCATGAAGCTCGGGGCCGCTGCCCTGGACAGGCTGCCGCAGTTCCCCGTCACGAGGGATCAACTCACTATGCTGACGGAGGGCAACACGGCAAGCCCGGATCAGATCGAGTCGCTCATTGGCCGCAAGCCGAGAGCGTTCACCGACCAGACTCTGGCCTACCTCGCAGATTGAGATTTACGGTCCCGATTCGCGGCGCCCGATTACGGTGCCGGTGTTAGCCTATTGCAGCGTCTGGTTGATTTACATTGTTAGACAGAGACTACCTTTTGAACTTCCTTTTTGCGTCACTGACGGCAGATTTCAGCGAATCCCACGTAGAATCCACATCCTTTTTGACGGATTCCCATGCATCTTCGCTAGCGTCCGCAATATCAGCAAGCATAGTCTTTCCCTTCTTAATCTTGCCTTTCAGTGCGTTGATCTCCTTGTTCAGCTCCAGTTGTGCATCGGCACTGGCTCCAGACGCCTTAGCCTTGAACTTGTCGACTTCTGCTTCCCATACGTCCAACTGGGCCTGCATCTTCTGCTTATACAGTTCTTTCCTGCTCATTGTATTCTCCGTTTTAAAGAGTCTAGCAGTGCCGGTGTTAAAGTATAGCGGTGCCGGTGTTAGCTTATTGACCTAATCTTGGACCCAAAAAAGGCAATAAGGTAACACCGGCACCTGAAGTCTACGCCTATTTGTCTTCTGCTTTTTTAACGCGGATTTTGTTTTCCGCAACAGACGAGTTATTCAAGCTTTTCATCGCTGCTTTGGCCTCTCCTGATTTTGGCATTTCAACAAAAGCAAAACCTTTGGACTCGCCGGTGATCTTGTCCAAAACCAAATTACAAGACTGCACGGCTCCATATTCGCGGAAGAGGATTTTTAATTCCTCTTCAGTAGTACTGCGGGCAAGATTACGGACCAATAATTTCATAGGTTAGTACGCCATTGGGTTCTTGGTGAATACGCCGAAGACCACTTAGTGTTTCAGTCACAATATCCGGACTCAGGGCAAGTAAAAACAGAGTCGAACTGCAATTAATTGGCTGTTCGGCGCTGTCGTTCCTCATTATCGAAGAACTCGGCTCGACTTGAAGGCTACAGCCGCTCCAGCACCGCGTCAGTCGCCTGGACGGTGTTTGCCGGAACCCCGGTGCCGCGTTCCAGGTCCGGGGTGAGCACGCCATCCTTCACCGCCGCTGCAACCGCCTTCTCAATCGCAACTGCCTCGGATTCCAGGCCGAAGGAATAACGCAGCATCAGCGCCACGCTGAGGATGGTGGCGTAGGGATTGGCGATACCCTTGCCAGCAATGTCCGGCGCCGATCCGTGTATCGGTTCATATAATCCAAAGGGGCAATCAGAGCCGCTCTCGCCCAGCGAGGCCGAGGGCAACATACCGAGTGAGCCTGCCAGCATCGAGGCTTCGTCGGTGAGAATGTCACCGAACATGTTTTCGGTGACCATCACGTCAAAATCCGCCGGGCGATTGATCAAATGCATGGCCGCTGCATCCACCAGCATGTGCTCGAATGTCACTTTTGGAAATTCGTTGGACAGTATGCGCTGGGCCGTCGCACGCCACAGGCGCGAGGTTTCAAGCACATTGGCCTTGTCCACGGACACCAGCTTGCGCCGGCGCCCCATGGCGAGTCTGCCGGCCAGCCTCACCACTCTCTCGATTTCCTGCACGCTGTAGCGGCACACATCGGTGGCCGACTCCGCGTCCCGATGCTTGTCACCAAAATAGATACCACCGGTCAGTTCTCTCACCACCAGCAGGTCCACATTCTGCAGGTATTCTTCCTTGATGGGAGAATACTTGAGCACGTGCGGGTCAGGCTTGACCGGTCGCAGGTTGGCGAACAGGCCGAAGGTCTTGCGCAGGGCCAGCAAGCCCTGTTCCGGGCGCACCGGCGCATCAGGATGAGACCATTTCGGGCCGCCTACCGCACCCAAAAGTATCGCCTGGGACTTACGACACAGGGCGATGGTTTCTCGCGGCAGGGCTTCGCCCGTCGCATCGATGGCGGCGCCGCCGATCAGGCCATGCTCCAGGGTCAGCGTGTGATCGTAGCGCTTCGCCACAGCCTTCAGCACGCGACAGGCTTCACGGGTGATCTCGGGACCAATACCGTCCCCCGCCAACACGGCAATCGTTAACTTCATGCCCGCCGCCTTTCGAACTCGACTACCGTATCCAGATGCTCCATCAGGAACCCCAGCTGATCGGTACCGTGCACCAGGCAATACTGGGCGAAGGGCTCGATCTCAAAACTGACGCTGGGTCCGTCATCCGCGCTCAGCGTAGCGGCCTCCACGTCTATGCTGATCCGTGCACCCGGGTGTTCCAGCAACCACTGGTGGACCGCCGGCTCCACCACCACCGGCAGCAGACCGTTCTTCAGCGAATTGCTGCGGAAGATATCCGCGAAACGTGTGCTGACCACCGCATCAATACCGTAGTCCTTGAGCGCCCATGGCGCGTGCTCGCGTGACGAGCCGCAGCCAAAATTATCACCGGCCACCAGTACCCGGGCATCCTTGTTGCCAGGATGGTTCAAGGGAAAATCCGGGTTTTCGCTGCCATCCGAGTTGTAACGCCAGTCGTAAAACAAACCGTCGGATATACCCTGGCGCGAGGTGGTGGTCAGGTAACGGGCCGGTATGATCTGGTCGGTATCAATATCGGCCTGGGGCAGGACCACGGTTTGAGACACTATCTGTTTCATCGCTTGCATTGCCAACCATCCTCAGACCGAGTCGTCATCCATAAAATTACGCGGATCCGCTACCGCACCGGCAACGGCGCAGGCAGCGGCGGTCACGGGACTGGCGAGCATGGTCCTGGCCCCGGGTCCCTGGCGTCCCTCGAAATTACGGTTGCTGGTACTGACCACGTACTGACCGGGTGCGGCGATATCGCCGTTCATACCCAGGCACATTGAGCAACCCGCTTCATGCCATTCAGCGCCGGCTGCGGTAAAAATCTTGTCCAGCCCCAGCTTCTCGGCTTCGGTCTTGATCTTGTTGGAGCCGGGCACTACCAGCATACGTATCCCGGTCTTGACCTTGCGTCCCTGTAGCACGGACGCAGCCGCCTGCAGATCGCTCAAACGCGAGTTGGTGCAACTGCCCACAAACACCATGTCCACACGATGACCGAACAATGGCCGGCCCGGCTTGAGACCCATGTATTCAAGCGCCTTGCGGGAAGCGGCATCCGTGGGCTGGGGGATGTCCTCACGCACGCCTATGCCGGCTGCCGGATTGGTGCCGAAAGTGATCATGGGCTGAATTTCGGCCGCATTGATAAACACTTCTTTATCAAAACTCGCGCCCGGGTCACTGGCCAGGCCCCGCCAGTCCTTCACCGCCTTGTCCCAGGCGGCGCCGGTCGGGGCCATGGGCCGCCCCTTCAGATACTCAATGGTCACCTCGTCCGGCGCCATCATGCCCGCACGGGCACCGGCCTCGATGGACATATTGCAGATGGTCATGCGCTCATCCATGGACAGGGCGCTGACCGTGCTGCCACGGTACTCGATCACGTGACCAGTACCACCGGAGACCCCGATCTTGTTGATGATGGTCAGGATAAGATCCTTCGCGGTCACACCCAGGGCCAGTTCACCCTCGATGTTGATGGCCATGCTGCGTGGCTTGCGTTGCAGCAGGCACTGGGTGGCCAGTACATGGCCAACCTCGGTGGTGCCAATGCCAAAGGCCAGTGCGCCCAGCGCGCCATGGGTCGCCGTGTGACTGTCGCCGCAGACGATGGTCATACCCGGCTGGCTCGCACCCAACTCGGGGCCGATCACATGCACGATGCCCTGCTCACGATTGCCCGGACCGCGCAGGGTGATACCGAATTCCTCGCAGTTCTCCACCATCTGCCGGACTTGCCTGCCGGCTGCCGCTTGCATGCCTTCATAGCCCCTGGCCACAAGGTCAGGCCGGGTGGGTATGGAGTGATCCAGGGTGGCCAGGGTCCGGTCCGGTCGGCGCACGGCAATACCGCGTTCTTTCAGCAGCGAAAAAGCCTGGGGCGTGGTGACCTCGTGCACAAGATGCAAATCAATGTACAGGATGGCCGGGGTCTGGTGTGACTCCGGAACCACCACGTGGCGCTCCCAGATTTTCTCCAGCATGGACTTGGCAGTCATAGTTACTCCCTGCCTAGACCGAGGCCGCTGCCCGCGAGCGCTCGACGAAGCCGGCGTCGCGCGCCCGAACGATGCGATTGACCGCGTCCACCAGGGCCCTCGCGCCCGCCTCGATAATGTCGGTGCTCACACCCGTGCCGCGGCAATCCCGTCCGCTGGTCTTGAGCAACACCGCCACCTCGCCCTGGGCGTCCTGGCCCACGGTCAGGCTGCGCACTTCAAAATCCTTGAGCGTGGCGTCCACCCCGGTGGCCGCCAGGATAGCCTTGAACGCGGCATCGATAGGTCCGTCACCTTCCGCCTTTTCACTGACCAGGTCCTGCTCATCATTTTGCAGCCACAACTCCGCCGAGGCGCTGCCCCCGAAACGGGTCACGATCTGCATGTCACGCAAGACCCAGGGTCCGGCCATCGCTGTATCCAGCTGCAACACGATGGCTTCCAGGTCGGCGTCAAAAATTTCTTTCTTCTGATCGGCAAGACGCTTGAATTTACGAAAGGCATTGTCCAGCTCCGCCTCCTCAAGCACGAAGCCCAGGGTATTCAGACGATCACGAAAGGCATGCCGCCCGCTGTGCTTGCCCAGCACCAGCGAATTCTCCGAAACCCCGACGTCTTCCGGTCGCATGATCTCGTAGGTGGCCGCATGCTGGAGCACGCCGTGCTGGTGTATCCCCGCCTCGTGCGCAAACGCATTGCCACCGACTATGGCCTTGTTGCGGGGTATCGGCATACCGGTAATGGAAGACACCAGGCGACAGGTCGGAAACAGACGCGTGGTCTTTATTCCGGTTTCCAGCTCAAAGAAAGCGCTACGCGTGTGTGCCGCCATCACCACTTCTTCCAGGGACGCGTTACCCGCCCGCTCGCCTATGCCGTTGATGGTGCACTCAATCTGCCTGGCCCCGGCCTTGACCGCTGCCAGTGAATTGGCCACCGCCATGCCGAGATCGTCGTGACAATGCACGCTGAGCACGATGTTTTCTATCCCGGGCACTTCCTTGCGCAGGTACTCGATCAGGGCGGCAAATTCGCCCGGCACCGTATAGCCCACGGTATCGGGAATATTCACCGTGGTGGCGCCCGCCGCGATCACCGCCGTGACGATTTCCTTGAGAAACCCCCACTCCGTGCGGGCGGCGTCCTCGGCCGAGAATTCCACGTCGTCACAATAGGCGCGCGCCCAGCGTACACCGTCCACCGCCGTTTTAAGGATCTCTTCCTTGGCCATTTTCAGCTTGTACTGCCGATGAATCGCACTGGTGGCGACGAACACGTGTATGCGTTTGCGCTCGGCAGGCTCCAGCGCCTTCCATACCGCATCGATGTCACCCTGATTGCAGCGCGCCAGACCACAGATAATCGGACCCTTGATTTGCCTGGCCACTTCCGAGACAGCCTCGAAATCACCGGGCGAGGCAGCCGGGAAACCTGCCTCGATTACATCGACACCCAGGTCGGCCAGGGCACGGGCAATCCTCAACTTTTCCTGTAGATTCATGCTGCAGCCGGGCGACTGCTCGCCATCACGCAAGGTGGTGTCAAATATGATCAAGCGGTCCTGTTTCGGCATCTGCCTCTCCCTCCTGGATACCCGGTGAAAACCTGCGGTCTACTTCTGCAACCAGCTCATGCGCGCACGCAGCTTGCGCCCCACTTCTTCTATGGGATGCTGCATGTCTTCCTTCATCAGGCGGTTGTATTCGGGCAGACCCTTCTTGTTCTCCTCGATCCACTGGCGGGCAAAGGTGCCGTCCTGCACTTCCGTGAGCACCTGTTTCATGGTCGCCTTGACGTGATCGTCGATCACCCTGGGTCCACGGGTCAGGTCGCCATACTTGGCCGTCTCGCTGATGAACTCGTGCATCTTCGCCAGCCCGCCTTCATTGAGCAGGTCAACGATCAGCTTGAGTTCATGCAGACACTCAAAATAAGCCACCTCGGGCTGGTAGCCCGCCTCGACCAGGGTCTCGAAACCCTTGAGCACCAGTTCGGTGGCGCCGCCACACAACACGGCCTGTTCGCCAAACAGGTCGGTCTCGGTCTCTTCGGCAAAGGTAGTTTCCAGCACACCGCCACGGGTACCGCCAATGGCATGGGCATAGGCCAGGGCCTTGTCCCGGGCCTTGCCGGTGGCGTCCTGTGCCACCGCAATCAGGCAGGGTACGCCGCGACCTTCTTCAAATTGCCGGCGCACCAGGTCTCCGGGACCCTTGGGCGCAACCAGGATGCAATCGATACCGGCCTTGGGATGAATCTGGTCAAAATGAATATTGAAGCCATGTGCGAATGACACGGCTGCGCCGGGCTTGATATTTGCCTCGGCCGCCTCGTACACAGGCTTCTGGGCAATGTCGGGAACCAGCATACAGATCAGGTCGGCACCCTTGACCGCGTCTTCCGGGTTCATCAACGCGACGCCATCCTGCTCGGCCTTGGCCCAGCTCTTGCCGCCCTTGCGCAGACCCACCACCACGTCAAAACCGCTGTCTCTCAGGTTCAGGGCATGGGCCCTGCCCTGGCTGCCATAACCAATCACGGCTACGCGGGCGCCCTTCAAGGCACTGACGTCCACATCCTTCTCGGTGTAAATCTGCATCTTCCAACTCCTTTTCATACGGTCGATTATCAAAGCTTCAAAATGAAAAAGCCCCGCAGCGTGTGACCGGTGCGGGGCTTTCGTGTGTCCTGTGTTTAATTCAGGCCGAAGTCCCGCCGCTGTCCAGTAGCAGCAAAAGACGCAGCAGGCCTAGCAGCTGACCATGCACCGCCCCTGGCGACCGGGGGCCAGCGGCGTGGGCAAAAATTGAGCGCTCAAAAAACATGCGAACGATACTGTTGCAAGTGCACAAATATGTCAATAAGTTTGAACCTGCACCAGAAACCCTGCGCTACAATAGTTCGCAGGATTGATACGTCTTTGTATCGCATTCGGGAGCCTCTGATTTATTCCGGGCGACGTGGATTGTGAGCGAAAAGATTCAGGTTCGAGGCGCCAATCGCACGTAATAGTGGGGCTATTGCGAAGATTGGCAACACAGAAGATGGATTTTTTAGACGCAAGACACGAATTCATGAATAGAGCATAGGTTCCCAGGTTTATCGAGGAATACCCAATGTCGGACCATGATCGCCGCAAATACTCCGGCCAGGTAGTAGATGGCATTAAACAGGCTCCCAGCAGGGCCATGCTCAGGGCGGTGGGATTTACGGACGGGGATTTCAGGAAATCACAAGTGGGTATCGCCTCGACCTGGAGCATGGTCACGCCCTGCAATATGCACATCAACACAGCTGGCCGAGCGTGCGGGCCAGGGCGTGGATGCCAGCGGCGGCAAGAGCGTTATTTTCAACACCATCACCATTTCCGACGGCATTTCCATGGGCACCCGTGGCATGTGTTATTCGCTGGTGTCCCGCGAGGTTATTGCGGACTCCATCGAAACCGTCACCGGTGGCGAGGGCTTTGACGGTCTGGTGGCCGTGGGTGGCTGTGACAAGAACATGCCGGCATGCATCATCGCCATGGCCAGGCTGGACCGGCCCTCGGTGTTCGTCTATGGCGGAACCATACGTCCGGGGGTGAACAATCGTGACATCGTCTCGGTGTTCGAGGCCGTGGGCGCACGTTCCGCAGGCACCATCGATGACGCCAGGTTGTTGGAGATCGAGCGCACCGCCATTCCCGGTCCGGGATCGTGTGGCGGCATGTATACCGCCAATACCATGGCCTCGGCGATCGAGGCGCTGGGGATGTCCCTGCCCAACAGCTCCGCCCAGGAAGCGGTGTCGGGCGAGAAACTGGATGACTGTTACCGCGCCGGCGTCGCGGTGATGGCGTTGATCGAAAAAGACATCCGGCCCAGTCATATCCTGACCCGGGAGGCGTTTGAGAACGCCATTACCGTGGTTATCGCCCTGGCCGGCTCGACCAATGCCGTTCTCCACTTGCTGGCCATGGCCTGGTCAGCAGGCGTGGAACTGACTCTCGATGATTTCAACCTGATTGGGGAACGGGTTCCGGTGCTGGCCGATGTCAAACCCAGCGGCAAGTACCTGATGTCCGAGTTGATCGCGATCGGCGG
Organism: uncultured Gammaproteobacteria bacterium; assembly: GCA_963823435.1. GTDB lineage: Bacteria > Pseudomonadota > Gammaproteobacteria > Steroidobacterales > BM003 > CAKZML01. The sequence goes on from CAWGLN010000001.1 coordinate 355,001, forward strand.
TATCCAGCCGCTGATGAAAACCCTGCTGGATGCAGGTCTGTTGCACGGTGATTGCCTGACCGTCACCGGCCAGACGCTGGCCGAGAACCTGGCCGACGTGAAACCCTACCCCGAAGGCCAGGACATCATTCGGCCCCTGTCCAGGCCGATCAAACCGGACAGTCACCTGGTGGTGCTCAAGGGTAACCTGGCCCCGGAAGGGGCGGTGGCCAAAATCACCGGCAAGGAAGGCCTGTCGTTCACCGGCAAGGCCAGGGTCTTTCACTCCGAGGAACAGGCCCTGGAAGCCATACTGGGCGGTACCGTGGTAGCCGGCGACGTCCTGGTGATCCGTTACGAGGGACCACGTGGCGGGCCGGGTATGCGGGAAATGCTGTCTCCCACCTCGGCCATCATGGGCAAGGGCCTGGGAAACAAGGTCGCCCTGATTACGGACGGTCGATTCTCCGGTGGCAGCCACGGATTCGTGGTCGGCCATGTTACACCTGAGGCCGCAACCGGTGGCCCCATCGGTCTGGTCGAGGACGGCGACATCATCCACATCGATGCGGCCGGGCGGGAAATCAACCTGCAGGTGGACGAGGCGACGCTGGCCTTGCGCCGAAAGGGCTGGCGACGCAGAAAACAAGGTTCCCACCCGGGGAACGCTGGCCAAGTACGCGAAACTTGTATCCAGTGCTTCGCTGGGTGCGGTCACCGACAGAGACCTGTAAACAACCCATGCTCAGCTCAGGCACCCTGATTTCCGCTGCGAAGCTGGCGTCCTTGCTCGACCACCCGCGGCTGCGGCTGGTTGACTGCCGCTTTGACCTGGCGGACAGGCAGGCCGGACGCAGGGTCTATGCCGCGGGCCACCTGCCCGGCGCCGTGTATGCCCACCTGGATGAGGATCTTGCTGCAGCAGTCACACCGGGTACCGGGCGGCATCCCCTGCCCGACCCCGCGGTATTTGCCGACATCCTGGGTGGCTGGGGTATAGATCGACACAGCCAGGTGGTGGTGTATGACGGTGGTCCCGGCGCCATCGCGGCCAGGCTGTGGTGGATGCTGCGCTGGCTGGGTCACTCGCAAGTGGCGGTGCTGGACGGTGGATACGCCGCCTGGACAGCATTGGGAGGAGCGACGGTCAGCGGAATCCATGCCAATGCGGGGGCCCGGTTCGAACCAGCGCCCCGGCCGGGGATGATCATGGACCGGTCACAAGTCGTCGATGCCTTGGCCGCGGGCACCCTGCTATTGATCGATGTCCGGGCAAGACCCCGCTACCTCGGTGACGACGAGCCGCTGGACAAGGTGGCCGGGCATGTTCCCGGAGCAATCAACGTGCCGTACGAGGAAAACCTGGACCAGGAGGGCCGTTTCCAACTGCCATTGAATCTTGCACACAAGTACGAAAAACTTCGCAAGGCCCATCCGGGTAAGCAAATCTGTTTCATGTGCGGTTCGGGCGTGACCGCCTGCCACGGCCTGTTGGCCATGGAAGTGGCCGGCTTGCCAGGCGCCCGTCTCTACCCCGGTTCCTGGAGCGAGTGGATTACCGACACCACCCTGCCGGTGGCCCTGGGCGAGGAACCCACCCACTGAGGTTATGGGGACAGCAACGGTTATGGGGACAGCAACCTTAATTCCCATCGAGGTTATGGGGACAGTAACCTTATCTCCCACCAGACCTCGTGATCTTGCTGGAGGCATCCACCCTATGCGGGTTCCAACCCGCTGATTCCGGGCCGCACGAAATAGTTAGGGTTACTGTCCCCCTAATTGCGAAAGAGTTAGGGTTACTGTCCCCCTAATTGCGAGAGTTAGGGTTACTGTCCCCAATTGAAGAGTTAGGGTTACTGTCCCCCTAATTGCAACTCGCGCTCGCTGCGGGCACCCAGCTTCCGGAATATCATCGCGGCGGGACAAAACCCGGTGAAGGACTGCTGGAACAGGTTTGCGCCCACGAACACCGTCAGCCACATAAAGGCAGGGTGGACGAACTGGGTCAGCAGCACCGATAACAGCACCATGAAACCGGCAAAGGCCATTACTATTTTTTCCAAAGACATGAACAGAACCTCCTGTTTTCCCCTGGCTGATACGCATTACGCTTCAATCAAAGGGGAAACTATTAATTAGTTAATGCTAATATTGGCGCAAGTTACCTTAGTTAGTGCTAAATTACTAGCAGGTTTGCGACAAGAACAAGAAAATTATGAGCGGTATTAAGGTCAGCCAGAAACAACTGGCGCAAATGCGCGAGCATGCCGGGGACGCCACCGTCCTTCTGAAAACCCTGGCCAACGAAATGCGTATGAGCATTCTGTGCCTGCTGTGCGAGGGTGAAATGTCGGTGGGAGAACTGAACAAGCACCTGGACCTGAGCCAATCCGCCCTGTCACAGCACCTGGCAGTGCTACGAAAAAACGGGATTGTCGCGACCCGCAGGGAATCACAAGTGGTTTATTACCGCCTGGGTGACGATAACGCGACCCGGATAATCCAGACCCTGCACGATATCTATTGCCCGCCCCTGACCCGTGCCTAGCGCGAAAGCGCGTAGACCAGGTCGACATAGCCCTTTTCTATCTCCGCCAGTCCGGCGGCCTTCACGCCCTCGGCCGGCTTGATCAGCATGTACTCGTTTGGACCGTGGGCGCCCGTACCCAGGCCCAGCCCGGTGAACACCAGGGGTAGCTTCAGCCTCTCGGTGAACTGGTAAAAAGGCGCGCTCCCTGCCAGCCTGGGCTGCACCCGCACGGTTGCCTGGTGACGATTAAACACGCCGATAGCCGCGCGCACGAATGGCGCCTCAATGGAGGTCTGGGCCGCCGGATACGCCGATTTCCTGCGCATCTCGATATCCGTAAAACCCTGGGCATCCAGGTAGCTGCGAATACTCGCCAGCGCTTGTTCGGGATCAATACCCGGCGGAAGCCGCGAATCGACTTTTGCAGTGGCTACGTGCGGCAGGATGGTCTTCACACCTTCGCCGGTATAACCGGACCACATGCCATCGATGTTCAGCGTCGGCATGTACAAATATTCCATCAGGGCATCCGCGCCGGTCTTTCCATCCACCCAGCGTTCCACGCCAAGCTGTTTCTTTATCTGGGCCTCATCCCACGAGCCGAGCATACCGTTGATCAGACTGTATTCCTCGTCACTGGGCGGGCGTATGTCATCGTAATAGCCCGGCACCCTGATGGTGTTGCCGTCGGCGGTGGTCAGGCTGGCCAGGGCCTGCGTCAGGCGCCACGCCGGCGCATCCACCATGGCCTTGTAGGAACCGTGTATTTCGTTCCTCATCGGGCCGCCGTGCTCGTTTCCGCGGGCCTCGAGCTCGAAATAGATAATCCCCTTCACACCCAGGGACATGGTCATACCGCCGTCTTTGTCCTGGGAGTTGAACGGAAACAGCACCCCGTCAGCCTGTTTCAGACGCTCCTCGTATTTGTCGATTATCTGGGGGTAATGAGGTGAGCCCAGTTCCTCCTCGCCTTCCGCCGCCAGCATGATGTTCACCGGCAGATTCCCGTGCACATCTATTATCGACTGCAGCGCGTTTAGCAAGGCGCGCTGCGGGCCTTTCTGGTTAGTGGCGCCGCGAGCCATGAGTACGCTGCCCAGTTCATGATCTACCAGCGCACCGGCAAAAGGCGGCACCTGCCAATCATCCGGATTGACCGGCTGGACGTCATACATCATGTACAACATCAGGGTCTTCTCGGCGCCCGCATCATAGTAACCCCAGACCCCGGGATGACCGTCGGTTGGTACCAGTTCGGCCTCGGCAAAGCCCATATCCAGCAGGTCCTGCCGCAGCAATTCGGCCATCTCTACAACACCGTTGTTTTCCGCGCTGATGGAGGGTTGACGCAGCCAGCGCTGCAGCTGGGCCAGGTGCTCGTCCAGGTGCTCATCGATATGGCGATAGACCTCGGCGTGATCACCGTCATAGGCGGGGATGCTGGCCGGATCAAATCCGGGCACCTGCTTGAGCTGAAAAACGGGGCGGAGGGGTTGGGCAAGGGTGGCCGTCCCCGCCTGCTTGTCCGGGTTTCCACAAGCCAGTAACGACAGGGCCAGGATGCAGGAAAGGACTGGTCGAACGATAGAAGACATGGATGGGCTCCGCTGAATTGCAGCCGCCAGTGTACCTGCACCCGGGCCGGTTTATTAGTCTTGCCGTGTTTAGGCCGCCGGCTCTCCGGTCGTATCCGCGATCTGCTCCAGCGAGGCGAAATCAAACAGGTTCATGTCGGCCAACTGGGAGGGCGCCACGTTACGAATGGCGCTGAAAATAGTTTCCATGCGTCCCGGACTTTCCTGCTCCCACTGCGCCAGCATCTTTTTGATCAAGGTTCGTTGCAGGTTGGGCTGGGAACCGCACAGGTCACAGGGAATGATGGGGAATTGCCGGGCATTGGCATAACGGCTGATCTCCCCTTCCGCGCAGTAGGCGAGCGGCCGAATCACCACGTGGCGACCGTCATCCGAGCGCAGCTTGGGCGGCATCGCCTTGAGGTGTCCGCCGTGGAACAGGTTCAGGAACAGCGTCTCAATGATGTCGTCCCGGTGATGCCCAAGGGCGATCCGGGTGATGCCGTTGGCTGCCGCCCAGGTGTAAAGAGAACCGCGACGCAGACGCGAACACAGGCTACAGGTGGTCTTGCCCTCGGGAATGACACGCTTCACTACGCTGTAGGTGTCCTGCTCGATGATGTGGTAGTCCACACCGAGGCTCTGCAGGTAGTCGGGAAGTATGTGTTCCGGAAAACCGGGCTGCTTCTGATCCAGGTTGACTGCAATAAGATCGAATTTCACCGGCGCACTGCGTTGCAGCGACATCAGGATATCCAGCATGGTGTAGGAGTCCTTGCCACCGGATAAACAAACCATGACCCGATCGCCATCGCCGATCATCTTGTAGTCTTCAATGGCCTTGCCCACCTGTCCGCGCAGACTGGCCTGCAGCTTTTTAAAGGTGCTGGATGAGCGCTGTGACAATGCGGCGTGTAGCGGTCAAGACTGGATACTCCTGTTCGAGGTGCGCGATTTTGCCACGGCCGGCGCGGGAAGTTGAGTCCGTGGTGGTGTTTTTATCCAACCGGCTCAGGCTCGAAAGGTGTCGCCGGCCATCCATCGTCTCGCCATAACCTGGACCAAACCTTGGGTCACGACATGCCGATATACACCCGCCCTGTGCTTGAGCGCATGCCGGGCGGGTACAGCATTGTGCCGCCTGTTGGCCCGCTACAGGCCATCCGCGTGATACTCGGCGTTGACACCAGCCGTAATCAAAATAATCGGGATTCCAATGAGCGTACTTGCCCAAACCCCGAAGCCACCCTACTACGCGGTAATTTTCACCAGCGTGCGCCGCCAGGCAGACGAACAGGCCTATCAGGAGACTGCCGCAACGCATGTTGACACTCGCAGCCAGGCAACCGGGGTTCCTCGGCGTGGACGGCGCTCACAGCGACGGCGTGGGTATCACGGTGTCTTACTGGGAGTCCGAGGAAGCTATCCGGGCATGGAAACTCCAGGCGGAGCACGCCGAGGCGCAGCGCAGGGGACGGGAAGATTGGTACGCAGGCTATAGCCTGAGAATCGCACGGGTCGAGCGGGCCTATAAATTCGGTACAGACGTCTAGGCCGGCACTACAGCCCGGGGGAAACGCAGGCTGACCCGCAAACCCGGATCGGCGTTTTCCAGCTCCAGCCTGGCTCCGTGCATACCCGCCACAGCCTGCACCAGGGACAGACCGAGACCGCTACCGGCGATCTTGGCCGATTCCGCAGCCCTGAAAAACCGACCGGTCACTCGAACCCGGTCTTCCTCAGCAAGACCCGGCCCGTGATCCCTGACGCTGAGGAAATCACCCTGGATATCACTGCCCACTGTCAGGGTCACCTGTCCCTGGCCTCCATATTTAAGCGCATTGTCGATGAGGTTTATCAGGGCCTGGAATAACAGATCCCGGTCTGCGCGCAAGGTCACCGGCGTGCCTTCGCAATTCAGGACGACTCCCTCCTCCTCGGCATGCGCCTGGTACAGTTCACAGGCATCGCAGGCAAGCTCCAGCAGGTCCACCTCGACCATGCTGGCCTCGTGGCGACCCGACTCAATTCGGGCAATCCGCAGCAGCGCGGAAAACGTCTGCAACAATCCGTCTGCCTCGTCGATGCAATGGTCCAGTTCTCCCCGCACATTCGCATCCAGGCCCGGTCCGATAGCCAGGCGCTCGAGCTTGCTGCGCAGACGAGTCAGCGGTGTACGCAGGTCATGCGCCACGCCATCGGCCACGTTGCGCACTGATTCCACCAGCAGGTCGATCTGCTCCAACATGGCGTTGAGATTGGCGGCAAGCTGGTCAAACTCATCGTTGGTGCCGCGCAGGGGCATACGTCGGTGCAGACGCCCGCTCATGATTTCCCGACTGGTCTGGTTGATGGTCTCGATCCGCCGGGTGACGCTGGCGCTCATCAAGACGCCGCCCAGCAGGGCCAGAACCAGGGCCAGGGCCATGCCCCAGACGTAGGCCTTCAGCAGCAGGGATTCGGTGGCCTGCAGGGCGGCAATATCCATGGCCACCAGCAAGCGCAGGTTACCCCTCACCCCGAAAATCCGGCCCCTGGCTGTCGAGGTGGCGCCATTTTCCTGCAGGGTGAAATTCACCCACCCGTCCCCGGTGGGAACGGCCTCCGGCCAGCCTGGCAGGTTGCCTCCCAGGGGTTTGTATTCGTTTGTGGCGAACAGGTAGAGCATGTTCCTTTCGGGGTCATTCGCCATGCGCTCATTCACCAGGCCGGCAAGACTTTTCAGCCCCCCACGCCGGTAGGTGTCCGCCAGGCCCTTGATTTCCGCCTCAATGGTCGAGTCTGTCTGACTGGACATGTAACCGACGGTGGACCAGTAAACGAAGGCGAGCATCACCAGCGCGGAGACCGCAAACAGCCCCATGTACACCGCAGCCAGTTGGAAGGTGGATGTTTTTAGCAGCCTGAGAGCGTTCACCTGGGGAACCTCTGGTTTGTTCCTGGCTTGGCAGATTGGGAGCCAAAAGAGCCGGATCCACGGCGCCGATCGCAAGGAGTAGTGGGGTTACTGCGAAGATCGGCAACACAGGAGCTGGGTTTTTTGGCCGCAAGATGTGAGTTCATGAATGAATCAGAGTGCACCAGGGAGCCTCTGTTTTGTTCCGGGCTTGCCAGATTGGGAGCTAAAAAAGCCAGATCCAAGGCGCCGATTGCACGGAGTAGTGGGACTACTGCGAAGATCGGCAACACAGGAGCTGGGTTTTTTGGCCGCAAGATGCAAGTTCATGAATGAATCAGAGGCTCCCTAGCCTGTACCCCGCCCCGCGCACCGTGTGCAGCAAAGGCTGTTCGAATCCCTTGTCGATCTTGGCCCGCAAACGCGAGATATGTACGTCTATCACGTTGGTCTGCGGATCAAAATGGTAGTCCCAGACCGCTTCAAGCAACATGGTGCGGGTCACGACCTGGCCCGCGTGCCGCATCAGGTATTCCAGCAAGCGAAATTCTCTCGGTTGCAGGTCTATGACCTGGCCACCTCGTAGCGCACTGCGTGACAGCAGGTCCATTTCCAGGTCCCCGACCTGCAAACGCGTCACCGGAACAGCCTCGTGCTGACCCCTGCGACGCAAGGCCTCCAAACGGGCCAGTAACTCACTAAACGCAAATGGCTTGGCCAGGTAGTCATCCGCACCGGCCTTCAGACCCTTTACCCGGTCATCAACCTCGCCCAGGGCGCTGAGCACCAGGATAGGCGTGTGATTCTCGGAAGCCCTGAGGGTGCGCACGATGGTAAGGCCATCGATACCGGGCAACATGCGGTCGGCGATGATGGCGTCATAGCTCTCGGTGGTGGCCATCATTAGGCCCTCACGCCCGTCTGCAGCATGGTCTACGGTATGCCCGCTCTCAGCCAGACCGCTGACAATGTAGTCGGCAACCGTGGCGTCATCTTCTATTACCAGGATTCGCATGAAGGGATCATAACCGAGGAAGGAGAAATCGGCAGCCCCGGGGGGAGGAGGGATGGGGCTGCCGATGGTAACTACTAAAGGGAAACTTCCTTGCCGCCCTTCGGTTTCTTCTCTTGCTATCCGCCCGGGGAGACGGATTCGCTTAGCACAGTTGCATCTTGCCTCAGGCAGGCTGTCTGCAGCCTTGTCTGAACATTACGTTTTTTTCATCTTCGCGCAGCTGCGAGGCCGGCCAAATCTTGCGAAAAATTAATTCGCCCGACAGGCGCTCTTTAGGACCCAGATAGTAAGGTATCGATCAGTCCGGGCAAAGATCCCGGGCATTTAATTACCGTCAGTACGCCGGAGACCTCTATGCAAGCAATCTCGACCCAAAGCCCAAAACCCGTCGCCAGCAAAAGGCGCAAGGCATTACTGACCGCGGCCGTGGCAGCAATCCTGGCAACAGGCATGGGAGTTGCGAGTCTGGGTCAGGCGCACAACGATGACCAAGCTCCCCAGGTCGTAGCCGGTGGCCAATTCCAGCTGGCAGACATCATCCAGCAGGTCCAGCCTTCTGTGGTAAACGTCGTGGCCCGCCAATCGGCTACGCAACCCTCCCGGACACGCGGCATGGATCCCAGGATGGAGGAGATGTTACGTCGCTTTTTCGGTCCCGGAATGCCCCCGGGGCACCCGCAGCAAAACCAACCCCCGCAATCCGCCAACGCATTGGGCTCGGGCTTTGTCGTCGACACCAACGGCTATATCGTAACCAACAACCACGTGATAGAGGGCGCGGAGCAGGTAGAGGTGGTACTCGAAGACGGCACCACGCTATCTGCCCGGGTCGTGGGCACAGACCCTCGTTCCGATCTTGCCGTGCTGAAGGTGGAAAGCGACAAGCCCCTGCCGGCGGTACAGTTTGGCGATTCCGACTCGGCTCGCGTGGGTGAATGGGTGATTGCCATCGGCAACCCTTTCGGCCTGGGCGGTACAGCCACTGCCGGCATCATCTCGGCCCGGGGACGGGATATCCAGTCCGGTCCGTATGATGATTACCTCCAGATCGATGCTCCCATTAACCGCGGAAACTCAGGTGGCCCGGTATTTGATACCCACGGCAGGGTGATAGGCATCAACACCGCAATTTTCTCACCCAACGGCGGCAGCGTCGGAATCGGTTTCGCCATCCCCGCATCCCAGGCGCAGCCGGCCATTAAACAGATGATCGAGGACGGTCATGTAACGCGTGGCTGGCTGGGTGTGCAAATTCAACCGGTAACCGAGGAGATCAAGAGCAGCCTGGGACTGGAAAACACCCAGGGCGCGCTGGTGGCCGACGTAAGCGCGGACAGCCCGGCGGACAAGGCAGGGCTGGAGGTCACCGATGTGATCCTGGACTTTGACGGCCAGGCCATTACCGACAGCCGGAGCCTGGTGCGTCTGGTTGGCAGCGCCAAGCCTGACCGGAAGGTACCCGTAACCGTCTGGCGTGAAGGCAAAAAACAAACGCTGAAAGTCAAACTGGGCACCCTGCAGGACCCCGAGCAAGAAGTGCTGGCTGCCAACCAGCCTGACAGCGATACCGGCAAACTGGGTCTGAAGGTCGCGCCACTGGACCAGCAGGCACGGGAGCGACTGAGCCTGGATGATTCGGTGCAGGGCGTACTGGTCACGGGGGTTGCGCCCAACTCCACAGCGGCCAAACAAGGTCTGCGCCCGGGTGACGTGATCCTGCGTATCGGTCAATCCAGGGTAGACACGCCCCAGGGCCTGGCCACGGCAGTGGAATCCGCTTCCAGGCAGGGTAGCGAGAGCGTACTGGCCCTGGTCAGGCGCGGTGATTCACAACGCTTCGTAGCCCTGAAGCTGGGCTAGGGGGCGACCCAGGTTTTTCCACGCGACAACTCATGGATATCGGGCTCCCCTCCCGACTCCCTCTGCGCCAGATTGGCGCACGGCCGGTGTAACCCGGCCGTTTTTTTTGCCTGAAAATTACCCGGGGATGCATTCCCGGCAGCCCACCGGCACAATGACGATCCAAGCTTCACAACGAGAACGTCGATATGAGTGACGAGGATCTGGACAAGCAATTCCGGCAGGTGGCCGATTCCTTCATCGGAGTAGCCAACACCCACCTGGAAAAGATGAATCGCGAGAACGTGGGTATGGCCCTGCTGTATGCAGCGGCCCGATTCAATGCGTTCGTGGTAGCCAGCAACGCCCGTGACCTCGAACATTTCAGGGCCGACAAGGCCAAGGCCATGGAATTCTTCAGCGCCGAATACCAGCGCATGCTGGGAGCAAACCTGAATGACCACGAATTTGTGTTTGAGCAAGACCAGCCCTATGGCCACTTGCCACGCAAAAAACCGGAGCCGTCCTGAGTCAAGGGAGCCGGCACATGGCTGAATCGAGACCAATGCAGATCTGGGTGGATGCCGACGCCTGCCCCGTACCCATCAAGCAGATTCTGTTCAGGGCCGCACAGCGCTGCCGCGTCCAGTTAATCCTGGTTGCGAACCACTACCTGGCTACGCCGCCTTCTGCATTCGTACGCAGCATGCAGGTGTCGCAGGGTTTCGACGTGGCCGACAATGAAATCGTACGTATGCTTGCCAGCGGTGACCTGGTGATTACCAGCGACATCCCCCTGGCCTCGGAAGCCATGGGAAAAGGCGCCACCGTCCTTAGCCCACGCGGAGAGCTATTTTCTGTCGACACTATCGGCGCCCGATTGAACATGCGTGATTTCCTGGACACCATGCGAGCCAGCGGCGTACAAAGCGGCGGTCCGAGCCCCCTGGGTCAAGCGGAAAAAATGGCCTTTGCGTCACATCTGGACAAGTTGCTGGCCGGTCTCCCGGCAGGATGAGTACAGGCCCCCGGGGTAATGGTTCGGTAAAGCCGGTGCGTGACAGGAAGCTACTCGATACGGAGAAAACATGACAGCCAGCGTTATTTCCATCCACATCGCCAGCGAATCCGGTGGTCCGCTGGTGCAACTGAATGAGGCCGTGCTGATAGCCGGGAAAGGCATAGAAGGAGACCGGAATTACCGTCATGAGGGCGCGGCGCCAGCCCGCCAGATCACGTTGATCGAGGAGGAAAAAGTCGCCGAGTTCAACCGGCAGACAGGGCTTGCCATGCAGCCAGGTATGACGAGGCGTAACCTGGTCACCCGCGGTGTGAATCTGAATCAACTGGCGGGCAAGCGTTTCCGGGTAGGAGATACCGTGCTGGAGGGGGTGGAACTATGCCAGCCCTGTGCCGGGCTGGGCGCATTGCACGCCGGCGGGCAGGTTTCCCAGGCCCAGGTCGTCAGGAACATGGTTGACCGCGGCGGGCTGCGCGCCTGCATCATCAAAGGTGGCACCATTCGCCCCGGCGATTCGATATCGGAACAGGAGTAAACCCATGCACAAGAGCCGATTGGCCGGTTTCATCATCGATTGCCAGAATGCCGACCTGGACGAGGCCGCCGCATTCTGGGCCTCCGCGCTGGGTCTGGCAGCAAAACGGGATCCGCGTTCAGAGGAAGCCAAATACCGGGCCCTGACCGGCAAGACCCGCGGCCTGGCCCTGGAAATCCAGACGGTGGACCATACCAGCCGGGTACACCTGGACATTGAGACGGACGATGTCGAGGCCGAAGTGAGTCGCCTGGAAAAGCTCGGCGCCCGCCGCATTGGCCAGGTGCATAGCTGGATGGTGATGGAGGCGCCCACCGGGCATCGCTTCTGCGTAGTGCGCGCCTTCAGCGAGGACTTTGACGCCGAGGCCAATAGCTGGGGCTAACGGTAGACTTTCTGCAGTTCCTTCAAGACAGCCGACCCGGGACACAGTTCTTCATGACCCATGCGGCCCAGCGGCTTTTGGGCAGTACCGCTACGCTGGTGCATGTCTGCACCCTTCGGATCAATGTACAGAAGGCCTGTCACCACTTCACCACGGTTCTGGGCATCCATAAGGTAACTAAAGGAGCGCCCGCGGTCAGTGGGATCATAATCCCTGGCGACCTTGCGCAAGCGCACCCTGCTGCCATCATGCAGCGCCACTTCCATGACTTCGCCCTGGTCGTATTCGACCATAATTTCCTTACTCGGGGGGACGAAATCCGCATGTATGGCGGGATGATAGAACTCACGCGTGTGAGCATAGCTCTTGGTGGAGTTCTCGTGATCATTAAAGGTCACGCAGGGCGAGAGTACATCCAGCAAGGCGAAGCCCTTGTGCCTCAGACCCGCCTTGATCAGGGGCACCAACTGGTTCTTGTCACCGGAGAAAGCCCTGCCAATGAAACTGGCGCCCATGGCCAGGCCGGCCTTTACCGGATCAATGGGTGGCTGCAGATTTGCCTCACCCTTCTTGGTCTGGCTGCCGAGATCCGCGGAGGCCGAAAACTGGCCCTTGGTGAGACCATACACGCCGTTGTTCTCAATCACGTACAGCATGTCCAGGTTGCGTCGTATGGCATGGGCAAACTGACCCAGCCCTATGGACAAGGAGTCGCCGTCACCTGAAATACCGATATAGGTAAGATCCCGACGCGCCGCATTGGCGCCGGTGGTAATCGAGGGCATGCGACCGTGTACCGAATTCACACCGTGAGCGGCGCTCAGGAAATAGCTGGTGGTCTTGGACGAGCACCCGATGCCGCTCATCTTGGCAACTTGCTGTGCCGGTATATCCAGCTCCCAGAATGCCTGCACCAGGGCGGCGGTCACCGAATCGTGTCCACAACCGGCACACAGGGTCGAACTCACGCCCTCGTAATCGCGTACCGTCAGACCCAGACCATTCCGCTTCTGGGTCTTGTGAACTATCTTGGGTTTGGAAATGAAGCTCATGCCAACTCTCCCTGGCTCAGGAATTTCTCAACCCCGGTCACCACGCTGCGATAATCCAGCGGCTGGCCGTCGTAATGCAGGATAGAGTGCAACTTGTCCTTGGCCACACGGGTTTCTGTAAGCAGCAAGGAACGCAACTGGGCATCCCGATTCTGCTCCACCACGATAATGTGATCGTACTTCTCAAGGAACTCTTCAACCTTTTCATTGAAGGGGAACGCCCTGACCCGCATATAGTCCAGGTGTATGCCCTTGGCCGCCAGCTTGTGATTGGCCTCGCGGCAGGCAGCAGCGCAACTTCCCATGGTTACGATAGCGACGTTACTGGATTCGCCGGCAATCCTGATTACCGGATCCGGGACCAGCGTCTTGGCGGTATCCCATTTCAGCAGCAGCCGATCCAGTACTTCCTGGTACTCGGCAGAGCTTTCGGTATAGGCGCCATACTTGTTGTGACTTGATCCGCGTACAAAGTAAGCACCCTTGGGGTCGCCACCGGGGTAGGTTCGATAGGTAATACCGTCCTTGTCGGTGTCCAGGTAACGATAGAACTTTTCCATCTTTGCAAGGCCTTCGTCATCCAGCACCTTGCCACGATCGGGACGATAACTGTCGTCCCAGGTGAGCTCCGGCACCATCCAGTCGTTCATACCGATGTCCAGGTCCGACAACACCATTACCGGAGTCTGCAGCCGATCGGAGAGGTCGAAGGCCTGCACCGCCATATCAAAGCATTCCCGGGGATCGTCCGGGATCAACAACACATGCCGGGTATCGCCATGGGAGGCGTAGGCGCAAAGGGTCAGGTCGGATTGCTGGGTTCGCGTGGGCATCCCGGTGGAGGGACCGGACCGCTGGATATTGAACAGCACCAGCGGAATTTCAGCGTAATAGGCGAAACCGATGAACTCACTCATCAGAGACACGCCAGGCCCGCTGGTTGGAGTAAAAGACCGGGCTCCGGCCCAATTGGCACCAATCGCCATACCCACCGCCGCCAGTTCATCTTCGGCCTGGACAATGCAGAAATTCTTTTCCCCGGTTTCCGGATTCATGCGGGTAAGCTCGGAGAAACTCCTGAAAGCATCCATCAGGGAAGTGGAAGGAGTAATCGGGTACCAGGCGCCCACTGTCGCGCCCGCATATACACAGCCTAATGCGGCTGCGGTGTTGCCATCGATCATGATGTGACCGGCGGTCTTGTCCATGGGTTCAACCCTGGATGCCAGCGGGCACTTGAAGTGTTCGCGAGCGTAATCAAAGCCCAGTCCAATTGCCTGAATATTCGCGCCAATCAATTTCTTCTTGGTTGCGAATTGCTCCTCAACCAGACCGTGCAGGATCGACATATCCAGGTCCAGCAGGGCAGCCAGGACACCTACATAGGTCATATTCTTCATCAGGATGCGGGCGCGCGGATTGGCAAAAGTCTCGTTACACATCCTGGCCAGGGGGGCTCCAAGCACGGTCACGTCCGTGCGCGTGATGTCACGCTCGCGTGGCCAGGTGCTATCGTAAACCAGCACGCCACCCGGGCTGACCTCGTTCAAGTCACGCTCAAAGGTCTGCGCATTCATGGCCACCATCACGTCCACCTCGCCCGAGCGGGCAAGATAGCCCTGGCGCGACAGGCGTATTTCAAACCAGGTAGGCAGGCCCTGGATATTGGAAGGGAAAATATTCTTCCCCACCACCGGTACGCCCATTCTGAAAATGGTTTTCATGACCAGGCCGTTGGCGCTGGCCGATCCGGTGCCATTCACGTTGGCGAGCTTGATAACAAAATCGTTTATCTGACTCATGTTTTTGCCTGACACCCTGCTTTGCCCGAATGATCCGCGGCATATGGAATTTTTATCCTGGATTTCTGCATGTCCCAGGCCCCGGTCGGACAGCGCTCGGCACACAGACCGCAATGCACGCAAATATTTTCGTCCTTCACCATCAGCCTGGCCGTGTGCTTTAGCGGACCCGATACAAAAAGCGGCTGCTGCAGGTTGCTGGCCGGGACCTTCAGACCCGCGCGCAGCACATCTTCCTCCGCCGCCGGCAGCATACCCAGGCAATCCACCGGGCAGATGTCGATACAGGCGTCACATTCGATACACAAATTATCGGTAAATACCGTTTGCGCATCGCAATTCAGGCAACGTTCTACCTCGGTTGCCACCTGCTCGACACTGAAGCCCAGCTCGACTTCAACGTTGAGGTTTTTGAAACGGCTCACCAGGTCCACGCTGGGCACGATACGCCGCTCCGAGCCGTCCCAGCGATTTGAGTAACTCCACTCGTGTGGACCCATCTTGGTAGCCGCCAGTTGCATCCCGGATTGCAAACGCTGGCTGACATCCTCGCCCTGGCAATGCAGGTGGATGGAAATGGCCGCCTGGTGACCGTGCTCAACCGCCCAGATAATATTTTTGGGTCCAAAAGCAGAGTCGCCGCCAAAAAATACACCGGGACGGGAGGACTCGAATGTCTTCTCGCCGATCTTCGGTACATCCCACTGATCAAATTCGATACCCAGGTCGCGTTCAATCCAGGGGAAGGCATTCTCCTGGCCTATGGCCAGCACCACGTCATCACATGGGATCAGTTTCTCACCCACCACCCGGCTCTCGGTAACCCGGCCGCTGTGGTCAATGTCGTATTCCATGAGATCGAACCACATGCCCGTCAGCAGGCCATCCTCCAGCACGAACGACCGGGGTGAATGATTTACGACTATTTCGATATGTTCCTCTTCGGCATCCTCCAATTCCCAGGCTGACGCCTTGAAAAACTGGCGTGGTCGGCGGGCCATTACCTTTACGTTATCCGCACCCAAGCGCAGGGAGGTACGGCAACAATCCATGGCGGTATTGCCCACCCCGATGATCAACACATTCTTGCCGATTTGTTCAATGTGTTCGAAGGCCACGGATTCCAGCCACTCGATGCCGATGTGAATGCGATCGCTGTCCCAGCGCCCGGGAATTTCCAGATCCTTCCCCTTGGGCGCCCCGCTGCCCACGAACACCGCGTCGTAACCCTCATCCAGCAGGGCTTTCATGCTCTTCACCGGAGAATTGAGACGCAGGTCGACACCCATATCAATGATGTAACCGATCTCCTCGTCCAGTATTTTTGCGGGCAGGCGGAAAGACGGAATATTTGTACGCATCAACCCGCCGGGCCGATCCAGCGCCTCAAACACCGTGCATTCGTAGCCCAGCGGCACCAGGTCATTACATACCGCCAAACTGGCGCAGCCGGCACCGATCAATGCCACGCGCTTGCCATTACTTTTTTCCGGCGCCCTGGGCAATCGATCACTGACATCACTGCGGTGATCTGCGGCAACTCGCTTGAGACGACAAATTGCAACCGGCTTGTCTTCCACCCGCCCGCGTCTGCAAGCCGGTTCGCATGGCCGGTCACATACCCGGCCAAGAATGCCGGGAAACACATTGGATTTGCGATTCTCCATGTAGGCGTCAGTAAACCGCCCTTGTGAGATCAGGCGGATGTACTCGGGCACATCGGTATGCGCGGGACAGGCCCACTGGCAGTCAACCACGCGATGGAAATAGTCCGGCTCATTAGTGTCGGTAGGCTTCAAAATACTCCCCTCAGACCCTGGGCAGGGTCCAGCTTTCTGCATCCTGACGATGGGGTCTGCGCTCCATTCGCCATTGATTTGATTAATGCCAGGCCGTACACACCGGCAGGAAAGTGCAAAGGATAACCCGATGGGAGCTTGCTTTATAGCTTATCTTACCGCCCGGGGATCAGGGTTGTTGCTCTACCCCCTGGCCATAGCCGAATCAGGCGAGGCGAAACTGGCCCAGTTACTCGGTCCGCAAGGCCTCGAGAGGTTCCATCGCCGCAGCCCGGCGGGCCGGCGCCACCCCGGCCAGCAGACCTATAACGACCGCCATCGCTTCGGCCATCAGAATATAGCTCAGCGGGGTGTGCACCGGCATGGCGGGTATGGCCAGGTGCAACAGCCAGGCTCCACCGACACCCATCAGCAGACCCATTACGCCACCCATGGCCGAGAGGATTACGGCCTCGCCCAGGAATACTCGGAGAATCTGCTGCCGGGTCGCACCCAACGCTCGCAGAAGACCTATCTCACCGGTACGCTCGCGCACGGCAATAATCATGATAGTCAGAATGCCTACGCCACCCACCAGCAGTGAAATCCCTCCCAACGCGCCCACCGCAAAGGTCAGCACGCCCAGCACCGAGCCCAACACATCCAGCATTTGTTGCTGAGTGGTGACGGTAAAGTCTTCGCCTCCATGCCGGCTGATCAACACCCTCTTGACTCCCGCCACCACCTCCTCGGCAGGAGCGCCCTCGGCATACAGCAAGTCGATTTCCATAAGACCTTCGCGTCCAAACAGGTCCAGGGCCCGGGCGGCGGGGATATACACCGTGTCGTCAAGATCAAAACCCAGCACCTGCCCCTTGGACTGCATGTAGCCAATTACCCGGTAACGATCGCCGCCCACACGAATACGCTCGCCCAGCACCCTGGCTTCCCCGAACAACTCCTTTTTCAGTTTTGAACCGAGTACGGCATAGGCCCGGGGCGCCCTGGGATCGTCATCAGGCAGAAAGTCACCGGCGGCCACCTGGAATTTGAAGGCTTCGGCGAACTGGGCGCCCACGCCATAGATCATGGTGCGTCGCTGGCGCCCTGATCCCTCCACCTCGGCGTTACCCTGTACCACCGGCACCACCGACTCCACATGGGGTATCCGGGCCAGGGATGCTGCATCGTCCAGAGAAAGCGGCCTCACGGTGTTGAAGATTCCGGTGGGTGTACCCAGGGTGGTCGACTTGCCGGGATTGATGGCCACGATATTGGTGCCAAACTGGGTGAACTCGGCCATTACATATCGATTTACACCTTCACCTATCGAGGTCAGCAGCACCACTGCGGCAATACCGACGGCGATACCCAGGGTCGTCAGTGCACTGCGGGCGCGATGCGCCAGCACTGAGGAAGCGGCGAAGTGAAGGAAGTCCCGACCTAGCATCAGGCTTTCCTCCGTCGCTGTTCACCCACGCTTCTCATCCCCTGAGTGCCTCGACAGGTTCCATGGCCGCTGCCCGCCGGGCCGGCATAATGCCAAACACCAGGCCGGTCAGTGATGACACGCCCAGTGCGGCCACCACCGCCCAGACCGGCGCCCGGCTGTCGAGGTCCGGGTAGGCGCCGTGTATGGCCTGGCTTCCCAGGTACCCAAGCAAAAGACCCAGCAGACCTCCCAGGAACGCCAGCAGCACCGCCTCGCTGAGAAATATCAGGGTTACCTGGCCTTTACTGGCACCCACCGCCTTCAATAATCCGATTTCCCGGATACGCTGGCTGACCGCCACCAGCATGATGTTCATGATCAGTATGCCAGCCACCCCGAGGCTGATGGCCCCAATACCACCTACGGTAAAGGTCAAGCGCCCGCAAAATATTGTCGAAGGTGGCCAGCACCGCATCCTGTGTCACCACCGTGATATCTTCCTCACCCTGGTGACGACGGGCCACTGTCTTGCGAATCTGCTCCTGCAGCCTGTGTACTGAATCCCGGCTGCGCGCCTCGACCAGGATGCGAAACAACCCGGGGGAGTTGAACAGGGCCTGGGCGGAAGCGACGGGAATGATCACCAGTTCCTGCAAGTCGACACCCAGGGATCTGCCACTGGACCCGAGTATGCCTATGACACGGAAGCGCCGGTCTCCCAGTCTCAGCCACTCTCCCAGGGCCGGCTCGTTGCCAAACAACTCCTGTCTGATCTTCTCCCCTATCACGCAAACATTAACGGCTCGCGATGGGTCTCCGGGTGGCAGAAACTTGCCGCGATCCACTAGCATGTGCCGGATTTTTATGTACTCGCTGGTCGTGCCCACCACGGTGATCTCCCGCTCCAGTCGTCCATAGGCTGCGCCGGCCGCACCCACCATGATCGGGGCCGCCTGCTTGACCAGGGAATTGCGGGTAAGGGCGAGATAATCCTCGATGGTCAAATCCCGTGGCGTCTCTCCCGCCATAATCGCGGGCGCACCACCGGTGGTCTCGGAACGCCCGGGCAAAACAATCACCAGATTGGTTCCCAGCGAGGCGAACTCGCCGGTGATATAGCGCCTGGCGCCCTCTCCAAGACCGGTCAGAATGACCACTGCGGACACGCCTATGGACATGGCGAGCAGCATAAGGAAGGTTCGCCCCGGCGCCCGCACCAGGGATGCGGCGGCAAAACGTACCAGGTCACCGGCTCTCATCCGCTCTCATCCTGCACGATGCGCCCATCCACCATGCGCAAACGGCGTCTGGCACGCTTGCCCACCTCGGCATCGTGGGTGACCACGATAAGGGTGATACCGCCCGCGTTGAGCTGCTCCAGCACCTGCACAACGTCCGTCCCGGACTTGCTGTCCAGGTTCCCTGTGGGCTCGTCAGCCAGCAGCAAGGTGGGTTGCATGATGGTGGCCCTGGCGATCGCGATTCTCTGGCACTGGCCGCCGGAGAGTTGATCAGGCCGGTGATGGGCACGGTCGGTCAGACCCAGTTGCTCCAGGATTTTTCCAACCTGTTCCCGGCGCTGCGCCGGTGGCCTACCCGCCAGCACCAGGGGCAGTTCCACGTTTTCAAAAGCGCTCATGCGGGGCACCAGGTGGAAAAACTGGAAGACGAAACCGATCCTCTCGCCACGCACCGTCGCTTGTTCGTCGTCGCTCAGACTGGTGACCTCCCGGTCATCCAACACATACCGACCGGTGGTGGGCTTATCCAGCAAGCCCAGTATATTCAGCAAGGTGGATTTTCCAGATCCGGAGGGTCCCATCAGGGAGAGGTATTCACCAGGCTGGATTGCCAGGTCAATATTGTCGAGGGCATGCACCTGTTGGTCGCCAACCTGGAAAATCCGGTTGATGCCCTCCAGGATAATCATTGCTCAGCTTGAACCTGGATACCCTCGCCCACACCCTCCCGGTCCACCGAAAGCACGATCCGGTCACCTGAATTGAGGCCAGACAGAATTTCCGTGTATTCCCAGTTGCTGACCCCGGTCTGCACCGGACGGGATTCCAGCACGCCATCAATCTCCCGGTACAACAGCACGGTGGAATCTTCGAGCAAGGCCTGGGTAGGCACACGCAGCACTTGCTCACGAACCTCAAGGATCACTTCCACATCGGCACTGTACCCGGCGAGCAGATTCAGCTGCTCCAGCTGTTCCACTTCCACCTCGATTTCGACCGTCCTGGCCTGCTTCTCCAGCTCCAGCACATAGGGCGCAACCCGTCTGACCACACCCTTGAAATTCTCCCGGGGGAAGGCGTCAAGACTTATTCGCGCGGGCATGCCGGCGCGGATTGACGGTGCGTCGACTTCATCGATGGGGGCAGTCACGTACAGACAGCTGTTGTCTATCAGGTCCACTGCAGGCGGCGTCGGTATGCCCACGGGCGAGGGCGTCACAAACTCGCCCAGTTCACCATTTACCTCTGCCACTGCTCCATCGAAAGGAGCACGCAACAAGGTTCGCTCCAGTGCCGCCTCGGCCACTTTTTCCCTTGCCAGGCTAACCCGGACCAGCGCGGTTACCGCACGACAGGCCGATGCGCTGGAACTGGCCTTTCCGACCGAGGTTTCGACTGCCTCCTCAGAGGCCAGGCCCTTGTCACGCAAGCTCAGCAAGCGCCGGGACTCCTTTTCGGCCACCTCGGCGCTGGTGCATGCTTCCTCGGCCCTGGCTCGGGATGCCTGTGTATCACTACGGGTTAACGATAGTTGGGCCTTGAGGTCTTCATTCCAGAGTTCGAGGAGAATCTCGCCGCGCTTCACCAGGCTGCCCTCGCGTGCGGGCAAGGCCGCAATCTGGCCCCCCATAGCCGGGGACAAACGGGCTCTCCTGCAGGCCTTGACCGTACCAGCCCGGGTATTCGCCACGCTGGCCCGGACCTCCCCGCTACCCACCTCGACCAGGGCAACCTGTATCAGCCCGGGACGCGAGATGTAGATGAATGCGATTACAAGGACTGCCGTTGCCAGCAGCGCTAACAACCATTTGCGAATCGCATTTTTATTCATTATTCCCCGGCTGTATTTCCAAACGCACCAGCAGGTCCCGGGAATACCACGGGACTTTCAAAACCCGTCTGACTAACCGCGGCAACGCCAAAAAAATAGTTGTCGATAACCAGGTTCTTCAGCACGAACGAGTTCACGCTACCCGCGTACACACTGTGAGTCCATACGGGAGAATCCGTAAGCCGCCAGTAGATGCGGTAACCGGCCAGGTGAGGAGCAATGCGTCGGGCGGGGCTTTCCCAACTCAAGCTCGTGTCGGCGCTGACCGCGCCGGAGATCGTCACGCCGGTGGGGGCCGGCGGGGCCCAGGCCAAAGACGCCAGGCTGATCGCATTCAGCGCGGTGATTTTCGCTGCATATTGAAAATCGACCCCTGAAATCACGTCACCATAACTGACGCCGTTTTCTACCCGTACATCCTGGTGCTGGCGATTGTAATTCTCGTTGGCCTCCATGATACGCACGGCCGGAAACCCCATTTCATTGAACGGCCGGTGATGTCCGCCACGTGAAAACCGGTCAAGGCGATAGATCAGCAAGGTATCCAGGTTCGGCACATATTTGTCGGCCAATTGATCCACGTAACGTGCCAGATTGCGCGAGGCGGAATCCACTTCGCCGCCCTGGAATCGTCGCAGCACGGCTTCCTCGGGAGTCTCTACCACGCGCGTGCCCTCGGAAAATATCCGGGCATGCGTATTATCGATGACACCGTTGATGCCCTCGATGTTCCCTATCATGTCGTTGTTGAGAACCGCGTCTATACGCCAGCCATCCGCCACGGCCTTACTGGCCATTGCCTTGCCGCCAAACAAGCCCTGCTCCTCGCCAGACAGGGCCGCATACACGATGCTGGCCGAGAACTTGTACTGTGACAGGACACGCGCTGCTTCAAGCACCGCAGCGACCCCCGAAGCGTTGTCATTGGCGCCCGGCGCATCCGAACTCGCGTTCATCGGGTCCGTGACGCGGGAATCGATATCGCCGGTGATAATCACGTAACGATCAGGGTCGGTCGCACCTCTTTGAATCGCCAGGATGTTGACTATTTCCGTGGGATCGGGAATACGTTTCTCGCCCTCAACCACCATGGTCTGTTTTTTCACCTCCAGACAGGTGCCGCAGTCACGCGAGATTTGTTCAAACTGGGACTGAATCCAGTCGCGGGCCGCACCGATACCCCGAGTTTTGGAATTGGTCTGGGACAAACTATGCCGGGTTCCAAAACCGACCAATGTGCGCACATCTGATTCCAGCCGATCAGGAGATATTTGCTGGACAATTTCATGCAGGACCGGTTGCTCGCCCGGCGGCGCACGCAAGCCCTTGGATTGACCATGGACGATGGTGGCGGAAAGCGCCAGGAGGACCAGCAGCGAAGCAAGAATATGTTTACGCAATCGACTACCCTGAAATGACCTTTACAGATCGTCCACCTTAGCCCATTCGACCGCCCCGTTAAACTGCAGACGAACAAGGCGCTCCCCGGGAAGTCGGATTATGGCTGCTCCGACCGGGTCAACTCCGCGTCGAACCGCCCTTTTTCCCACGCAAGCATGGCGCGCTTTCGGGTCTCACCCCAACGGTAGCCACCCAATCCACCACCGGCGCGTAATACCCGGTGGCAAGGTATCAAGTATCCAATTCGGTTGGCCCCCACCGCGGCGCCAACAGCCCGCGCTGCGGATTCCCGACCAAGCTGCCGGGAAAGGTCACCATAGGACAGGGTCTTGCCCGGGGGAATACGCAGCAAGGCCCGCCATACCTGGACCTGAAAATTTGTGCCACGCACCAGCACCCGGAGTCTTTCCGGCCTGGCTCCGTCCGCCAGGGCGGAAAAGGTTCGGGTCACGGGCACAACCGCCGCGTCATCCTCAACCAGGCTTGCAGCGGGCCAGTCTGCCCCCAGGGATTGCAAGGGCCCTGCATTTACCTCGTCCTGGAAACTGAGGCTACACAAGCCTCTCTCGGTGACAGCTACGTGACACAGACCAAAATGGGTGTCAGCCCAGGCGTGTCGAATCAGCACACCCTCTCCACCGCTCTTGAACTGCCCGGGGGTTACCGCCTCTATATCCACGAACAGGTCATGCAGGCGCCCAGGTCCCGACAAACCCAGTGACTGGCTGGCGGTCAACAAATCCTGCCCGCGGCGCAGATCAAGCTTGGCTTGCTCCAGGGTCAGCGACCGCAGGTATTGCTTTGGAGACAGGCCGGCCCAGCGGGTGAACAGGCGGGTAAAATGCGCCTCGCTGAGACACACCTCGGCCGCTACCCTCTCCGGCGAGGGGTGCTCACGCCAGTGCGCCGCCATGAACTCTATAGCTAACGCTATTCTTTGATAATCCCGATGCTCTATCATGGTACCCAGTGTATCTCCAGGTGATGACATCGCCACCCGATTTCGCGCAAACATATCTGCCCGGCGCCTGATTTATGGCCGGCACCAGGAAACCAACTTCACACCGGAACTGTGAATATGACCGTGTATGGATTTCCGCAACGACGCTTCGGTCCTGTACCAACCCTCGCTGTGCTCATAACACTGGGCCTGGCGGCGACGCCCGCGACCGCATCCCGTCCCATAGATTCGCCGAATGAACACCTGGTCATCCAGGTGTCCGATAGCGTGCAGCATGAATTCAGAATACATCTCGCCGTGTCGGCATCGGAACGGTCACAGGGACTGATGTATGTGCGCAAGATGCCGGATGACGTGGGGATGCTGTTTGTCTACGAGCGTCCGACCGTGATCGGCATGTGGATGAAAAACACCTATATCCCGCTGGACATGATCTTTATCGGAGAGAACGGGCGAATTCTTACCATTGCCAGCGATACCGTACCCCACTCCCTGGCAACGATCAGCTCCGGCAAACCCGCAATTGGCGTACTGGAAATCAATGCGGGCATCAGCAAGAAACTGGGTCTGGCCCCAGGCCAGGCTGTGCTGCAGCGCGTGCTCCCTAGCGCCGCAAAAGCACCAGCCAGCGGGACAGATTGAGTACACTGAACAGGGACGCGGCCACATAGGTCAGGGCCGCCGCCCGCAGCACCTTGCGTGCGTGCGGCTCATCTTCTGATTTCAGGAACCCGGCTTGCTGCATGATGGGCAAGGCACGCCCGAAGCTCGCATCCAGCTCCGTGGGCAGTGTCGCCAGGTGCACCAGGCAGGAAGCAAACATGCTGAGTGCGCCCGCCAGCAAGGTGAGAACGGCCAGCCTGGGGGAACGAAGCAGCAGCATCAGTAACGGGGTAAGCAACAACATCACACCGGCGAACTTTTGCGCCACCACCGCCCCTTTCACCAGCCTTTGTCTCAACATGAAGGGTGGAAATTCATCACGATGCTGCAAGGCGTGACCCACTTCATGTGCCGCCACGGTGACCGCCGTCAAAGAACAACCGTTAAAATTGTCCTTGCTCAGACGCACCGCCCTGCTCTCGGGATCGTAATGATCACCCGTCTCGGTTATTTCCGTGAGTACGTCCGCTAGCTGTAACTGGTCCAGCATGTGACGAGCCAGCTCCCCACCGGTCCCGGGGTATCGATCCGCAGGTACGCTGTATTTCCGCATTACCCGCCGGACCCAATACGAAGGCAACCCGAATATCACACCCAGCACCAGCAAGGCGACGAGCAGCGGCAGCATGACCGGTTAGTCCGTCCCGTCCGACGCAAACGTCATCGGGCTCTATGTCCCGTTTTCGGGCGGCGCCGCGCAACGGACCTCGTACCGGAGGTTATAGGAATAGGGATTGGCGTCATTGCGTGTGTAATCGCGACGCTCAAGTATTTCAAAACCGGACGCGCACATTTTTCTCTGGGCCAGCCAGCCTTTCAGCCACTCCATCCTGATGGCCTCGCCGGCCTCTGTGTCCCCTGGCGCCTCCGCCGTGGTCTTGGCCTCAAAAACCATCACATCACTGTCATTCATGGACGTGCGCAGACCGCTGTACTTGTGCCGCTCATAGTCGATGCTCTTGTGCAAATCCTTGCAGGCTGTCAGGCCGAGCAAAACCAGGACGATCAATCCGACTATTCTCTTACCCATCCGTCTTCTCCTTTCCCGGGTATCGGGACCAGGATTACCAGGCATGTCCCTGGTCAACATCGCAGGATTACCGAAGGCGACACCTGATCCCGGGCGCAGCGGATAAAAGGAACCGGCCGATGGCCGGTTTCCCATTCGATCTCTTCAGAGCCTGGCCTTACGCACTTGCCTTTTTTACGCTGGCCTTCTTCTTGCTGGCTACCTTCTTCTTGCTGCGCTGCCTTCTTCTTGCCGGCTACCTTCTTCTTGCTGGCTACCTTCTTCTTGCCGGCTACCTTCTTCTTGCTGGCTACCTTCTTCTTGCTGACTTTCTTCTTGCTGGCCACCTTCTTCTTGCTGACTTTCTTCTTGCTGGCTGCCTTCTTCTTGCTGACCTTCTTCTTGCCGCCGGCCTTCTTCTCAAGCTCCTGCTCTGTCTTGCCTACGGCCTTGCTGATGCGGGTTGCTTTCATGGCATAGGCACGGGCATGTTTTAATTGCTCACGCAGGGGAGCCAGGTTAATTCTGTGTGACTCGACCTCATCCATGGCTGCATTCAACAGTTTGTCCAGCTTGTTGATTTGCGTGCGCAACTGCCTCTTGGCATTGGCAGCAGTAGTCTTGGCCAGTTTCTCTGATTTCTTTACCAAGTCATT
The DNA here is from genome assembly GCA_963823435.1 of uncultured Gammaproteobacteria bacterium. Classification (GTDB taxonomy): domain Bacteria; phylum Pseudomonadota; class Gammaproteobacteria; order Steroidobacterales; family BM003; genus CAKZML01. The sequence goes on from CAWGLN010000001.1 coordinate 380,604, forward strand.
CTTGTAACGCTCGGCTTTTTTCCTGGCTTGCTGCAACTCACGGGTCGCTTTCTTTGTTTCCCGATCCAGGGACTTCAAAGTCTTCTGCGACACGCGGTGAAATTCACGTTCTGCATTTTTGAAGGCGCGTTCCAGCGCGGAAAGTTCTTTCGACATTGTCTTGACCTGCTATGTGGGTTGAAGGAAAGGTTCTGACCATGAGACTCTCGTCAAAACACGAAATTAAAGGCAAAGCATAGACCATGCCCTTGCAGCAGTATAGTCGCACCTCTAGGCAATTTCATGGAAACGACAAATCAGCCTGCACCGGGACCGGTGTCAGCGTGTCCCTGTTTCCGATGCACAATCAGAAATACCCCAGCCGTTTTGCCCCCCCGGCGATGGGTAGACTTACGATTATCCGGCGGAGCCAGGGACACGGAAGAACAGGGCCTCGTGGACGCGGAATCCCTGCAGCACCAAGGCTGTGGCCTATGCTAAGGTTCGACACTAGCGGAACAAGTGCCTCACGGCGTGGTCTCAGGAGTAGGCGGAATTTTCAACGGCATTAGATTCTGTCGGCATCGTGCCAATTCGGGCTGCGACGCGGGCCTCGCCGGGGTGTTTTTGTGATTATCAATCAAAGTGAGCTTTCGCCGTTCGAAAAGCTTATCAGCCTGTTCACCCGGATCCGTCCTGGCGAGGGGCGTAGCGTAGCCTGGTTGCTGCTGCATGCATTCCTGTTGATGTGCGCCTACTATCTTGCCCGCACCTCAAGGGAAACCTTCATCCTTACCGAAGGCACTGCGGCTTTGCGCAGCTATGCCTCCGGTATACAGGCGGCCTTGTTGATATTTATGCTGCCTCTCTACGGCATGCTTTTCCGTCTCCCGGACAGGTCCTTGATCATCCAACGTATCAACCTGATACTCGGCCTGAGCCTGATTCCCTTCTATATCGCACACCAGATGTCGCTTCACATCGGGTTTCCCCTGTTTATCTGGAGCGGCATTCTGGCTGTCATGGTGACTTCCCAGTTCTGGGCCTTCGCCACCGACCTTTTCAACCTGAAAACCGGGCAGCGACTGTTTGCAGTCATCGGTATTGGCATCAGCCTGGGGGCCCTGTGCGGCGCCCTGCTTGCGAAGAACCTGATCGGATACATTGGTGCGGATGGCTTGCTGTTGGCATCGTCCGCTTTTTTTCTCTCCACTATGCCCCTGTCACGCCTGTCGAGTGACGCGGTGCCCGATGCAAATCGCCCCCCCACCATAGAACACAAATCTGACGCTGCAGAGAAAGTCTTTGGTGGACTGGCGCTGGTCATCAAGGATCCTTATCTCATACTTATCGCGGCCCTGGTGGTCCTGCTGAACTGGTCCGAGGCAACCGGCGAATATATTCTGAATGACTACATAAAGACCGCCTCCATGGCTCTTCCCGAGCACGACAGGGAAGGCTGGATAGGGGCGTTCCAGGCGAACATCATGTTCTGGGTAACCCTGCTCAGCGCGACCTTCCAGCTCTTGCTGGTCTCCAGGATCATCCTCAAGTTCGGTGTCCGCATTGCGGTGGTCATCACACCCGTCGTTTTTGTGCTTGGCTACCTCGCCATGGCCGCCATTCCGCTGCTGCTGGTTGTGCAGTGGGCTGTCATTGCCATAAAGAGCCTGGATTACAGCTTGTTGAATACCTGCCGAAACGCCTTGCTGCTTCCTGCCGACCGTGCCGTGAAATACGAGGGGAAAACGGCAATCGATACCCTGTTTTTCCGCTTCGGGGATTTGCTCTCGGCATTTACCGTGTTGATTGGAGTGGAATTCCTGGGCTGGGGTCACGAACGATTTGTTTTGCTCAACATCTGCCTGTCCCTGTGCATGCTCGGCGTCGCAGTCGTCATAGGCAGGGCATACGCACAAAAGGCGGCATTGCCGGCTTTCAACAGTGCTCCCGTGGTAGGCAGACAGATACTCGACGCGACGGTTAGCGCGGGTACCCGGACACACCACGATATCCCGCATGATGCATTTATGGATGCGGACGCCGGGGATGTCCTCACGCTTCGTGCGCAGCAGGTAAACGGCGCCGCCCTGCCACCCTGGGTGCGTCTGAATCGCCATCAACACACGATCGAGGCGCACCCGCCGCCAGGCCACCGCGAGACCCTCCTCATCAGGATCGTAGCGACTGATTACGACGGTCTCACCGTCAGCCAGATCTTTGAACTAACCATCGTGGACGAGTAAGGCCCCGCCCACACCGCAACCGGCTGATTGCTGCCTGGATTAGACTTGAAGGGGATCTGGCGCCACGGGACAGCCAACTGGGTACCAGACGCCAGCGTTGCTAATGACCAGGAAAAGGGAGTCTCTGATTTATTCCGGGCTTGGCAGATGGGGAGCGAAAAAAGCCAGATTCAAGGCGCCAATCGCACGCGATAGTGGCGCTATCATGAAAATTGGCAACACAGAAGCTGGATTGTTTGGCCCCAAGATTCAAGTTCATGAATATATCAGAGACTCCCAAGCAATATTTATTCCGGCACGGCGAGATGGTTCTTCAGCAAGCGATCACGCCGCTTGATCAGCGCTTTGACTTGACGCGGCTTCAGGTAACTGCCAACCGCCGCCTGGACATTTTCCTGTGTGAGCTTCTCCAGGCGTCTGGCGAGAGCCGGTGAAACCACCAGGAATTCGTGGTTCTCAACCTGGGGCGGGAACTTCCAGTCCGGTTCAAATGAACGGGAGTGATCGATCAATACCAGGGTCCAGTTTTCTTGAAGAAAGGTCAGGTTTTGCTGGGTTCTGTCCTGGTTGTAAATCAAGCCATCAAAAACTTTCAACAACTCAAACTGGGGCCTCATGGGACACCAGTTGCCATAGGCGATCTGCTGGTCGAGCACTTCGACCCAGTTGATCAAACCGTCCACCCAGAACTGCAGGGAACCCGTGACATCGCCTATTTTGCGTTCAACTGTAGCCGGCACCAGGCCAATTCCCAGCAGCCTGTCCACCTTGTAGGCCGCGACCTCGTATCGCCAGAGGTCTCCAATTTCCATGGCGCCGCGTCTGCGCTTCTCTTTGAAATTAACGTCCTTGAATACGGCTTGCAGACTAATCCCGTCTTTTTCCAGATAGACCTTTCTCGGGGTGGTGACGCCCACACCCACTTCCTCGATAGACACGATGTCTGCCGTGGCAAGAAAGTCCTCCAGTTCATCATCGGTCAGGTCAGCGGGTCTTGGACCAATACGCCGCGCTTGTTCCTGCACATCGAAGCGTCCCTCTTCACCCAGGTAATAGGCGGACATCCGGCCATCCTCGACCAGCAAGGCCGAGGCACGACCGCCGGTGTAGACACTGGACAGCATGCCGGTATCCACCATGACCACCCTGCCTTCCATGCGGGTTTCAATCCGGTGATCCGGCGTCACGGTATGACCCACGACGACTTTCGTCGCCGCCAATTTATCCAACGCCGACAACAAGGTATCTTCGACGGTCACCGGCACGCACAAGCTGTCCTCTCTCGTCCACAGCGGACCGTCCGGCGAAAACAAGTCAACGCTGGCGGCTTCGACAAATGCAGCACCCTGCCCTTCGGGCAGACTCTCCGCCAGTTGCATCCGTTCGTCGAAGTCCAGTTCCGGCCCAACCGCCGTTGCGGTCATCAAGTCCTGCCAGCCACTCTCGTAACTCGCCAACATGCTGTCCAACTGACGGTTGGTGCCTTCCAGTCCATGTCGCGCAACCATTTCGGGCAAGCCCCCGTGGACCAGGGCGATGTCGTTAATCACTATCATATAGGGCTGCTCACGCAGCCAGGTACCGTAGACACCCGAAGGTGCAAAAGCCTGGCGATGACCGAAAAATCCCGGTGGATATTTTTCGTCAAAACTCATGCCACGACTCTCTGCAGGCAGACTCTCGTAGCGCGCCCTGGCGTCTTCTCTTCGCTCCGGCATCTCGAGATCCTGGTAACTGCGAAACTCGGCCTTGCTCACATTGCGCAGGTCGCCGGTGAGATTCATGAGTTCATGGTTACCCACGAGAACATGTACACGCCCACCAACGGCCGGAGCCTGCTTCTGCAATTGCATCAGAAGATCCATGATCTTGCGGGAGTCAGCACCACGATCCAGGATATCCCCGAGACTTACCAGGTGAGTCCGGTCACCTGTCCACGCCCCCTCAGCATCCACCACGCCAGACTGGCGCAACAGGCCGAAAAAATCCTGGTAGGCGCCATGAGCATCCCCCACGACCAACATTCGCTTGACCCCGGAAAATCGATATACCTCTTCCTGGGCGAGGGCCGGCAAAGCCAGCCCAAGAAAACACAAAATCAGCCATGCTCGCAGGCGATACATCATTTTTCGCTCTCCACTGGTTGCGCAGGCGGTCGCCAGCTTGCCACTCGCAGTCACCGGCACCCGGTAAGTAGTGTAGTCAGAAATTCGCCGGGAGGCGAAAAATGTCCATCTTGTGCCACGAATTCAGGTAGAGGACCTCTGAATTAGTTCCCGACGAAGCACAGTGTGATCGAATATACACAGATCCAGTATGCCTATCGCTCGCAGTCGCAGAACTCGCAAGGATTGACAACACAGAGACGGATTTCTGATCGCAAGATCCTGGTGCATGCATAAATCAGAGATTCCTTTTGGGGAATCCCTGCCTGAACTGCTAGGATTCGTCCCTTCTTGAGGTGCGTACCCGCCAGGATAGAAACCTGAATGACTGAATCTGCTCTACCGTTGTCACCCGGCGAACGACTGCTCTCGCTTTTCACACGCGTCCGCGGTGGTGAAGGCCGGGCGATAGCCTGGCTGTGTCTGAACGCCACGGTGATCATGCTGGCCTACTACTTGCTCAAGCCGGTGCGTGAGGCGCTTATCCTCACTGAAGGTGGCGCCGCCTTGCGAACCTATGCAACCGGAGCACAGGCGCTGCTGTTGATTGCTATTCTGCCCTTCTACAGCATGCTGTTCCGTATGAAGGAAAAGTCCCTGCTGATCCAGCGAGTATATTTACTGCTGGCTATCGGGCTGGTGATGTTTTTCCTGCTCAGGCATCTCGGCATCCTGGTAGGTTTCCCGTTTTATGTTTACGCGGGCATCGTGGGCGTGATGGCGACCTCCCAGTTCTGGGCCTTCGCCACCGATCTTTTAAACGTTAACGCCGGACAACGCCTGTTTGGCATCATCGCCATTGGCATCAGTGTGGGTGGCCTGCTGGGAGCGCAACTCGCCAAGCTGCTGTTTCCGATGCTGGGTCCGGGCGGTCTGATGCTGCTATCCGCCACTTTGTTCGTGGCCTCACTGCCGCTGAGTCGGCTGGCGAAAAACAGCATCCCTCCCGACGCCAGGGCCAAGGCACCTGAGCCCGGTCCGGAGTCTGCCCGGTTCCCGCTCGGTGGCCTGGGTATGGTATTCAGAGACAGGTACCTGGTCACGCTTGCGGTGCTGGTATTGCTGCTGAACTGGATCGCCACCACCGGCGAATACGTCATGTCGGACTACGTAGTGAATTTGTCCCTGGCCCTGCCAGAAGATCAGCGACAAGCCATGATCGCCGCCTTCATGGGTGATTTGTTCGCCTGGATCACTATCTTGAGTACCGGTTTTCAATTGTTGCTGGTATCCCGGATTATCATTATTTTTGGCGTAAAAATTGCTGTCGCCATTCCGCCCTTCGTTTTCGCAGCCGCATTTCTGGGGATGACGCTACTACCCGTTCTCTGGGTAATGAAGTGGGGAGTGATAGCAATAAAGAGCCTGGATTATTCCCTGCTTAACACCTGCCGAAACGCCCTTTTATTGCCGACCAGCCGGGCCGCCAAGTACGAGGCCAAGACCGCGATCGACACGTTCTTCTTTCGCTGTGGCGACCTGGCAGCGGCCGGTACGGTTTACCTGGGTGCAAACATCCTGGGCTGGGGTCACGTGGAATTTCTGATTTTTGACACGGTGGGAGCGCTGCTGATGCTGGTCATCGCGATAATTGCAGGCAGGGCGTACGCACGCAAAGTGTCCGATTCCGGGTTCACGCAAAGGGAACAGGACGCCTCTGACCCTGGTCATTAGCCGGTGTCTTGCGGCTAAAACACCACGCTTTCGTGATGCCAATCTTCGCGATCTGGCGGTTCACATATTGTCAGCCTGTCCCTGGTCAAACTCTGACTCAAGGGCGGGCGGCTGTTCCATGTAGTCCCGCACCAATATGTCGCGCCTGGTCAGCAGACCCCGAATCTGGCTCAGCGAAAGATAGGGATGCAGGGCGGTCGTCAGTTGCTCTCGCCCAAGACCTTGCAGCCGTCGCGCCATGGTCGGAGTAACCCGCAGGTAATCGGACTGGTTCTTTTGCGAAATACGTGGCTTGGCGGCAAACGCACGTGAATGATCAATCAGGACCAGTATCCACTCGGACTTCTCAAACGTCAGATTTTCCTGGGTGCGGTCCAGGTTGTGAATCAGCGCATCGAACACCTTGAGCAACTGGTACTGGGGCTCCATGGCGCACCAGTCGCCCGGCTCAAGACCCTGTTCTGTAACAATGCGCCAGTTAATCAGGCCATCCACCCAGAATTGCAGCGACCCCCGCCTGCCGTCGATTTCACGCTCTACCGTTACCGGCACCACTTGCAGGTCCAAAAGTCGATCAAGCCGGTAGGCCGCGATTTCGTTATGCCAATGATCAGCATATTCGACCACGGTGTTGCCCATGCGCTGTTCGTTGTGACTGACGCCTTTGAAAACCCCCCTCACACGCACTCCGTCGCGTTCCAGGGTCACCCGCTTGGGCCGGGTAACGCCACTGCCGAGAGTTTCGATCTTGACGACTTCCGCGTTGGTCAGAAACTCCTCCAGCTGGTCATCACTCATTTGGCCGGGCCGGGGCCCTACACGCCGCAACTCGGGCAGGATTTCGTGCCCCGAACCCTGGCCAAGGTAGGTGGCAGACAGGACGCCCTTTTCCACTACCAGCGCCGAGGCCACTCCACCCGGGTAGGAACTGGCGAGCATCCCGGTGTCCAGCATGATGACCTTGCCACCCAGGCGGCTGGAAATCTGTTTGTTGAAGGTAACCGTGTGTCCGACAACCAGCGTATCTGCGTCGAGCCTTGCCAGCGCCTTATCAAGGTCTTTTTCAACCGCAAGCGGCAGGCACATGCTGTCTTCCCTTGCCCACAAGGGACCCTCGGGCGAAAACAGTGGCTTCCAGTACTGCTGCTTGAATTTATCGACAATCGGCAGAGAAGATGACCTGGCGAGGCGCGGTCTTTGTCGAAAGGTCGTTGGCAATACAAGACCGAGGTCCTGCTCAATTTGCGCCCACATCAATTCATAGTTGGCAAGGTCATTGGCAAGGGACCGGTTGGTACCTTCCAGCCCCAGGTAGGCCACCAGCCGGGGCAAACCACCATGGGTAAACACGGTAGAGTTCACGACAATCATAAAGGGCAGGGACCGCAGCCACCTGCCATATTTCCCGGTGGGTGAAAACGCTTGCCTGTGCCCGAAGAAACCCGGTGGATAGGCCTCGTCAAATGAGCGGCTGCGCGCATCCTCCGGCAGGGCCTCGAAGTGCTCACGGGCTATCCGACGTTCGTCTGTATCCTCCAGGTCGGCATAGGACAGGTACTCCTCATCACTGACGTAGCGAAGGTCACCGGTCAGGTTCATCAGCTCGTGATTGCCGAGCAACACATGCACCCGCCCGCCGCTCTGCCCGGCCTGGGTCTGCAAACGCATCAACAGATCCATGATCTTGCGTGAGCCCGGACCGCGGTCCGTGAAATCTCCCAGGTTTACGAAGTGGGTCTTGCCACCCGACCAATGCAGTTGCTCGTCCACCACCCCCGTTTCACGCAACAGGCTGGAGAACTGTTCGTAGGCGCCATGAGAATCAGCCACTGCAACAAGGCGTTCTACGCCCTGAAAACGATAGGTCTCTGCCCAGGCAACATTCGAAACTGCCAACAGCCCCAGGCAACACCACAACCAGGCGCGTATCCCTGCACTTTTCAACACCCTATACACCCCACACCATCAATGGCGCCTGGATACAAGCAATCAAGCCGACCACCAACCGGGCTAGTTCATCAACTTCAGATCGAAATAGGCGTACTCCAGGGCTGCCCGGTAGGCCAGCTGATCCTGGTTCGCCGCGCCGCCATGACCGCCTTCGGTATTCTCATACAACAAAAAACTGTTACCCATCTCACGCATCCGGGCAGCCATCTTGCGGGCATGACCTGGATGTACCCTGTCATCCTTGGTCGAGGTGTAAAACAATACCTCCGGGTATTTCACGCCCGATTTAAGCGCCTGGTAAGGCGAGTACGCTTCCAGGAAGGCGCGCTCTTCCGGTAAATCTGGATTGCCGTACTCGCCCATCCAGCTCGCGCCCGCAAGCAAGCGGTGATAGCGCAGCATATCCAGCAGGGGCACACCGCAATCAATGGCCGCATACAACTCGGGGCGCTGGGTAAGCACCGCACCCATCAGAAGACCCCCGTTGGAACGCCCTATAGCCCCCAGTTTTTCAGGGGTGGTCACCCCTGTCGCTACCAGGTCTTCACCGATGGCAAAAAAATCCTCGAAGCCCAGGTGACGATTTTCCTTTAGCGCCGCCTGGTGCCAGGCGGGACCGTATTCACCCCCACCACGAATATTGGACAGCACCAGCACACCGCCACGAGCCACCCACAACCGGCCTGCCAGGGCTCCATGCTGGGGTCTCGCGTTTTCATCGTAATATTCGGGCAGGATAGGAACCAGGAACCCGCCGTAACCGTACTGGACGGTCGGCGCATTGCCCCTGGCCAGCACGTCTTTGCGTCCCATCACAAAGTAAGGAACCCGGGTGCCGTCCTTGCTTACTGCAAAACGTTGTGAGACCTCCACGTCCGTTGCGTCGTAGAAAGCCGGCAGGGCAAAGGCCTGTTTCAAGACACCGTCAGAATCGGCCAGGTAAAGCGTGTCCGGTACGGTCAGGCTTTCGAAACTCACCAGCAGACTGTCATCCACACCGCTGACTGACACAAGATTGACCACACCGTTATCCGGAAGGTCCAGGGTACGGGTTACCCAAACGTTATCTGTCTTTTGCAGCTGCCTGGCGCGACCAATGACATTGTCCAGGACCTGCAAGTGGACCATTTTGTCCCCCAACAGGATCTCGCTTACCGCCTCACCCCTGGCGGGCTGGTACATCAGTTCCATCGAAAAATCTGTCGGATCAATCGCGACCACCGAACCCTGGGTATAGCTCTTGCCGTCGTGCTGCCAATCGTCATCTACCCGGGCCACCAACTGACCCTGGAGCATGCCGTACACATAGGCATGGGCTGGCAGCGGTACCTGGCGGATCACCTGCCCCTGCAACAATAGATACTGTCTTTCGAAAAACGTCACCGCACGGGTAATCAGAGTATGCCGGGTATCGCCATCCAGCATCACCGTCACTGCGGGTCGAACATCGGTGACCGGGCTGGCAAAGACTTCACCGGCCGAGGACAATTCACTGCCCCGGGCCCAGCGCTTGATGACGGCCGGGTAACCGGACTCGGTGAGACTGCCAGGACCCCAGTCGGTACCCACAAGCAGGGTGTTTTCATTCTCCCAGGCCATCGCGCTCTTGGCCTCCGGGATCATGAAACCACCCTCCACGAAAGCCTTGTCGGGGACCGAGAATTCCCGGTAGACCGTCGCGTCCTTACCCCCGCGGGACAGGCCAACCATGCATCGCTCGTATTCCGGGGGCAGGCAGGTGTCGGCACTTGAGAAGATCCAGTTTTCACCCTCGCTGGCGGCCAGGGCATCCACATCCAGCAACACTTCCCACTCGGGCTGGCCCGATCCAAAGCTTGCCAGGGTCGCCCTGCGCCACAGGCCGCGTACATGACCGGGGTCCTGCCAATGGTTGTAAACGTGGTCACCATGAATAGTGACCAGGGGGATGCGCTCACTCGAATTCAGAATTTCCCGGGCTTCCCGGTGCATGGCTGAAAATGCAGGGACCGCTTCCAGTATTGCCTTGCTACGGGCATTCTCTGTCTCAACCCAGGCCAGGCTCTTTTCTCCCTCGACCTCCTCCAGCCAGAGATAAGGATCATCTTGCCTGGTGGCGCAGGCCGCCAGTGTCAGGACAGCAAGGAAAAAAAGTCGGGGTAGGGTAAGAATTTTCATAAGATCTCGGTAATTCAGCGTTAGCAGGCGGCCAGGCGCCCGGTGACAGGGTGGGTCGATGATACCGGCACCTCACAGGGCTATCCACACCAATGCCTCAACTTTGCCCGGGTCGGCGACAATCACGCCGTTCCAGCTGAAAATTGCCGCTTTTCCGAGCAAAACCGCGGGAAGTGTGACGCAGATACGGACCCTTTTCGGGCCGGCAGTGCTACTGTGCGCGCACCTGAATATTTTCGCCTCCGCTAATGAACCCCGAGCCAACAACTTCGCCACAGTGCAAACTGCCAGAGACCGCACGCCGACTGCGGCCGTGTGGTTGCGACCGCCTGTGCTGCCCTGGTCATCCGGGCTACCGGTTTGCTGCTGGCCGGCACTACTGATTTTGCCGTGGACGGGTTCACCCGTGCAGGCGGCGCCCGGAGACCCTTTTCACCACGAACAGGAGGCCGCAATCCTGGCCGCACGCAGCGGCCAATTCGACACAGCCCTCGCCGCGCTGCAAAGGCTGCGCAGGGACTACCCGCAGGCGCGGACCCTGCTGATCGACCATACCCTCGTGTTGGCCTGGGCGAACCTGGATCAACAGGTGGTGGATAACGCCCCTCTTCTTGATCCTGCCAGCGACCCTGTGCAGGTGCTGGCAGTCGTGGCCAAGGCCTACCGAAACCTGAAGCAGTACCCGGTCGCCATCCAGTGGTACCAGGATGTGTTGCGAAGACAGCCCGATGACCGGGATGCCCGGCTCGGCCTCGCCATGACCCTTGCCGATGACAACCGTTACGATGAAGCCCGGGCCGAGCTGGCGCGCATACCCGGACCGGCCCCGCTGCAGGTGGAGTTATACCTGCTGCAACGACAGGGACGAACAATCGAGCGCCTGGCTCTTTATGACGCCATGCTTGAGCAAGATCCGGACAACCTGGTCACCTTGAGATTCAAGGCGCTGCTGTTCCGGGAAATGCTCCTTCCGGAATACGCCCTTGAACTGGGCCAAAGGTATCCGGGAATTCTCAACGCCGAGGAAACACAGGCCTTGCAGGTTGACCTGGTCGCCCTGTCAATTCGTAGCGCTGCCCAGACCTATTCAGCGCAGGGTATGGAGTGGCGCAACAGTGAACAATCTCTGGCAAAACTGGACAGCTATCTGGAAACCGTTGAACCGGGCAGCACCTTGTGGCGGCGTCTGCATACCGACAGGCTGGTGGCACTGGTGGATGCGGGCCGTATGCCGGAGGCGGTGGCGGAGTACGAATTTTTGTTTGCCGAGGGAACCCGGCCACCTGTCAACCTGCGGTTTGCCGCCGCCCAGGCTTACCTTGCCACCGGCCAGGCCGAAACCGCCCGGGTGCTGTTAGAGCAATGCCTGGATGAGAACCCGGGCTACCTGGATTACCGGGTGGAACATTATTACGCCTTGCTGGAGCTGGGACGACTGGAGGAGGCTATTGCTTCCGCCGATGCGATGCTCGCCGAGCAGCTTCAGTTCGACAAGCAGACCTTGCAACCCAACCCCCTTTACACGGAGGCTCGCCTGCGTGCCGCACTTGCCCGCTCCTATGCGGACAGGCTGGAAGAATCCCAGAAGGAGCTGGAGCTCATCACCCGCGAGTCGCCCAACAATGTCAGCGCCCGCCAGGAGCTTGCCACCGTCTACCTGTGGAGGGGATGGCCCGACCGTGCCCTGGACCAGTATCAACAGGTATTGACCATGTATCCGGAGCACATGGGCGCTCTCAACGGTTGGACAGTTACGCAAATGGTCCGCCAGGAATTTCGTCAGGCAGGCCAGCAGATCAGCGAGCTGCAAAAGGACTATCCGGACAATCGAGCGGTACAGCAACTGGCGCGACGCTGGAGTCTGCATGAGAAAAGCGAATTGATTGTAGACGCTGCCGCCGGCAACAGTACCGGCGACACTTTCGGCAGTCGCCAGCACAGCGCGCAAGCCTGGTGGTATACGCCCCCGATACAGGACTGGTTTCGCGTCTATGCCCATAGTTTCGATGGTTTCGCCGAACTGCCGGAAGGCGACGTGAAACGCCCGCGTATCGCTGCCGGCGTGGAGTACCGCCGATCGGACTGGGCCGCGCGCAGTGAAATCAGCGCCCGGCGCTGGGGTGGCGAGGCGGGCTTATACGGTGAAATCGACTGGCGTATGAACGACCATTGGTCATTTGCGGCGATCGCCGAACTCAATAGCTACGACACTCCCCTAAGGGCGTACCAGAACGATGTCTCCAGCAACCAGCTTGCGTTGCGCGCCGGATTTCACGCGAACGAAATGCTGTCGCTGGGTGGCACCCTTGCCCTGGCCAACTTTGACGATGGCAACAACCGTCGCAGCATCTATGCCTACGGACGTCAGCGCATAATGAATCAGCCTCGCTTCAAGCTCGATGCCACCGGCACGCTGGGCGCCTCACGCAACAGTCTCGACACCGCGAGCTACTACAATCCCAGCCAGGATCGCACCGTCGCTGCCGGCGCAGACATGCGCTGGACCCGTCCCCTGGGAAATAGTCGCAGCCTGTACCACCGGTTGCATCCCCAGGTCGGAAGTTATTACCAGGAATCTTACAGCAGTAACTATTTGTGGAGCCTGGACTACGAATTCGGTATGCGCTTCAACGACAGCTGGTCCATGCGCGTAGGTATACAGCGAGCCAGGCATGCCTACGACGGAGACGCTGAATACAGCGATACCTTGTTGCTGGGACTGGAGGGACGGCTGTGATTTTCCGCCATCTGCTGGCCACCGTATTGCTGCTGTCGGGCGGGCTGGTGTTTGCCCAGTCCGCTCCACTGCAGGTCATCACCTATCACGATGTAAGCGAGGACGATTCGCCTGGTCTGGAGCGCGATGGTATGGCTGTCTCCGCCAGCAACCTGGTCGCACATTTCCGTTGGTTACGTGATCAGGGTTTCCAGCCGGTGAGCATTGAGCAGATCCAGGAGGCCGATAACGGCGGCGCCCCCTTGCCCAAAAAACCGGTGTTGCTGAGTTTCGATGACGGCCTGTTGAGTGTGTATACCCATGTCTACCCGCTACTCAAGCTGTTTCGCTACCCGGCGGTGGTCAGCCTGGTAACCGGCTGGATAGAAGGCGACCAGAACGTGCGCTATGCCGGACGAGAGCGTGGTTACGATTCTTTCCTTAGCTGGGCGCAAGTTCGCGAAATGCAGGCGTCCGGGCTGGTGGAAATCGCCTCTCACAGTCACGCCCTGCACCAGGGCATCATCGCCAACCCACAGGGCAACACCGAACCGGCGGCGACCTCGCTGCTATACACCGACGGCGTTTATGAAACTGCCGATGAGTACCTGGAGCGCCTGCGTCAGGACCTGCGCAGCAGTGTTGACATTATCAGCCGCAATTCAGGAAAGACGCCCCGGGTAATCACCTGGCCTTACGGGGCATACAACCACCTCACGATTGAAATCGCTCGCCAGCTTGGCCTGTACTGGTCGCTGACCCTGGACCCTAATTTCGGCAACCCTGCGGGCACCCGCGTGCTGCACCGACACCTTATCCAGAATAATCCCGGTATCCGGGAATTCTCCATTGCCCTGCTGAAACCACCGGGGCCACCGCTGGTCAGGGCCGCCCAGGTGGACCTGGATTACGTATACGACGAGGACCCTGAACAACAGGAGCGCAACCTGGACCAACTGGTGGAGCGCATGAGCAGGCTGCAGATCAGCCATGTGTTCTTGCAGGCTTTTTCAGATCCGGACGGAAATGGCGGCGCCGAGGCCCTGTATTTTCCGAATCGCTTTCTGCCCATGCGGGCCGACCTGTTCAACCGGGCTGCCTGGCAACTCAGGACCCGGGCCGGTGTCCTGGTGTATGCGTGGATGCCCATACTGAGTTTTTCCGGAGCGGCGGTAGACCCGTCCTGGCGTGTCTTGCAAGCCGCGGCGGAGGGAGCCAGCCCGGATCCGAGAGGGGAGCCTCGCCTGTCGCCGTTCCACCCGGACGCCCGCGCCCTTATTCGGGGCATCTATGAGGACCTGGCCGCACATGCACACATCGAGGGTCTGCATTTCCATGACGACGGCCGGCTGAATGAACGAGAGGATGCCAGCGCCGCGGCGCTAAAAGCCTATCACGACCTGTACGGCGAAAACCTCGACCTGCTGGCCCTGAAGGATAACCCGGTCGCCGACCAGCGCTGGGCCAGCATGAAAACCCAGGCCCTGATCGATCTGACCGACGAACTCACGACCCTTGTGCGCCGCTACCACCCGCGTCTGAAGTCCTCTCGCAACCTGTTCGCACCGGCCTTGTCCGGACAGGACGGCGCCCGCCTGCTGGCGCAGGACTATGGCCGCTTCCTGGCCAGCTACGACTTTGTCACTGTGATGGCAATGCCCTACCTGGAAGGGGTGGACGAACCGGAAAACAACCCGTCTTTCTACCGCGACCTGGCGGACAAGGCGCGCCGGCAGGACCCCTTCCTGGGTCGCACCATTTTTCAGCTTCAAACCGTGGACTGGCGGCAGAAGCGCCCTGTTCCCGCCGAGCAACTGAAGCAGACCCTTCGCCTGTTGCAGTCCATGGGAGTTCGTAACCTGGCTTACTACCCGGATGATTTCCTGAAAAATCAGCCAGACCTGGGTGAACTGCGCCAGGGCATCTCTCTGGCTGAATACCCGGTGAGAGGTCAGCCATGAGCGTCGAGGGCGTAGTCAAAGGCCTGCTGGAGTTCGCCTTCTATTACCCGTTGTTCATGACATATGTCTGGATGATAGGTGCGGTGTATTACTTCTACTATCGTGAGAATTCGGATCACCGTCTCTTTAATGACCCGCCTGCCCTCACCCATACACCCCCGGTCAGCTACCTGGTTCCCTGCCACAACGAAGGTGACAACGCCCGCGAGACCATCCAGGCCTTGCTGGACCAGGACTACCCCGAATTTGAAATTATCGCGATAAATGACTGCAGCAGCGATGGCACGGCCGCCATTCTCGATGACATGGCCAATCTGGACTCGCGGGTGCGGGTCATCCACTTCTCGACGAACCAGGGCAAGGCCATGGGTCTGCGTATGGGCGCACTGGCATCCCGGAACGAAATCCTGATCTGCCTGGACGGTGACGCCCTGCTGGACCGCCATGCAACACGCTGGATCGTGCGTCACTTCAACGATGGACCACGCGTGGGTGCGGTAACCGGCAATCCGCGCATCCGCAATCGCACTTCCCTGCTGGGCAAAATCCAGGTCGGCGAGTTCTCCTCCATTATCGGCATGATCAAGCGTGCCCAGCGGATTTATGGCCGGGTGTTCACGGTATCCGGTGTGGTTGCTGCCTTTCGCAAGGCAGCCCTGCAGAAAGTCGGCTACTGGGACCTGAACATGGTTACCGAGGACATCGATATCAGCTGGAGACTGCAGTCCAATTTCTGGGATGTTCGCTACGAGCCGAATGCCCTGTGCTGGATATTGATGCCTGAGACCCTGCGCGGGCTATGGCGTCAGCGTGTGCGCTGGGCCCAGGGAGGCCTGGAGGTTTTTCTGCGTTACCGGTCCTCCCTGATGCAGTGGAACAAGCGGCGTATCTGGCTGGTGGCTCTTGAACTCGTGGTGAGTACCGCCTGGGCCCATTTGATTGCCCTGATTTTCCTGGTAGCGGCGGTAGGCCTGGTCGTGGACCTGCCTCCCTTTTTGCGCGGCGCCGCTTTTCTGCCGGGCTGGTCGGGTGTGGTGCTCGGGACTACCTGCCTGCTGCAATTCGGTATTTCGCTGGGTATAGACAGTCGCTATGAGCCACGCCTGGGTCGTTACTACTACTGGATGATCTGGTATCCCATGGTTTACTGGACCATTCAAACAGCGGCCACGCTTGTGGCCCTGCCCAAGGCACTCAGGAAGCCTGCCAACCGTCGCGCCATCTGGGTCAGCCCGGATCGCGGTATCAGGTCGGAATAGGTACGCGCATGGTCGATTCCTACCACCCCCCAATCATCAACGCCCCGCACCTGCTGTCCAGACGCAGACGGTTGCGGGAGCGCGCCATCACCGGTTTGATGTGGACCCTTTACGCCTACCTGTGGACACCGCTGCTGAGCCTGGCGGCCTGGTGGACCGGTCTGGATATTGCGTATGAAACCATGGTGGAGAATGGTGGTTGGGAAGGCCTGCTGAGCGTTGCCCGTTGGTACGGCATCAGCATCGGATTGATTTTTGTGATTATCGCCGCCTGGTCCAACAGCAATCGACGTCGCTTTCGTGACAATGAGAAAAGACGATTCATCCCGCCAGTCAGCGACCAGGACCTGATGCTGCACTTTGCCGTGGGCTCGGAACAACTGGCGGTGATGCGTAAAGGCGGCATCATGGCAATAGACCTCGACGAGGCTGGCAATATCCTTACCGTTAATGCCTCATCAATGCCGCAGGTGAAGACAATAAAAACATCAGCGCCAGCACCGGAAACAGGATCTTTGAATTGATCAGGTCCAACTGGGCCAGGACAAGACCGGGGTAAAGCAGCAGTACCGCCACCGCCACGTACACAGCAACGCTCAGTAAACGACGCAAGTGAGGCTGCCAAACCATGCTGCCGACCCCTACCGGTAATTGTGATAGTGCAATAACGTGACTCAGTATAGTCCTCAAACGGCGCAGGAGGTCAAATTCGCTGCGCAAACGGGTTGTGTGAATTGCCGTGGTGCGATGCAGCATAAGCGCTGATTTCAGCTGTAATACACCGGGTAATGGAGAAACTGTGTAGCATGCACACACCAATTCTCCCAGCCATGTAAAATATGCCCCACTCTCAGGCGGATTCAGTGCTGCAAATCGCACCTAAGGAAGCAGAGGTTTCTTAACTCAATACCAAGGTTGAGCCAGACATGATCCAGAAATCCCGTTTGCACATTCCCCATCCACCGGCAAGACCGGGAGAGGCTCCGGACTTCAGTTACGTGAAAATTTCCGAGCCGGGTGAAGTACCCCGTCCCGATGTGAATACCAAGGCCATGGACATGGCCGACCTGGCGCACAGCATGGTCAGGGTACTCAAGGACGACGACAAGACCACCGGGCCATGGAACCCTCACCTGGAACCCGAGGTGTTGCAGGTTGGCCTGCGCCACATGATGCTGACCCGCGCCTTCGACGATCGTATGCAACGCGTCCAGCGCCAGGGCAAGATTTCTTTCTATATCAAGTCCACAGGTGAAGAAGCCGTCTCGGTGGCCCAGTGCATGGCGCTGCGTCCCGGCGACATGCTCTTTCCCTCTTATCGGCAGCAGGGGCTGCAGATTGTTCGCGGCCGCAAGCTGGTCGACCTGATGTGCCAATGCCTGTCCAACACCCGGGACATGTGCAAGGGTCGCCAGATGCCCATCATGTATCACAGCCGGGAAGCCAATCTGTTTTCCATTTCCGGGAACTTGACCACCCAGTATCCCCAGGCGGTAGGCTGGGCGATGGCCGCAGCCATGAAGGGCGAGGACAACCTGGCGGCGTCCTGGATCGGGGATGGCAGCACAGCGGAACCGGATTTTCACCATGCCCTGACCTTTGCCTCGGTATACCAGGCACCGGTGATTCTCAACGTGGTCAACAACCAGTGGGCCATCTCGACCTTCCAGGCATTTGCCGGTGGTGGGCGCGAACCCTTCGCCGCCCGCGGTCTGGGATATGGCATTCCCGGTATTCGGGTGGACGGTAATGATTTCCTGGCGGTTTACGCAGTCACCGAGTGGGCGGCTGAGCGGGCCAGGACAGGCGCCGGGCCGACATTGATCGAGCACGTGACCTATCGGGCCTCAGCGCACTCCACCAGTGACGATCCGTCCCGCTATCGCCCCAAGGAAGACTCCGAGTCCTGGCCCCTGGGCGACCCTATCAAGCGTCTCAAGCAGTACCTGGTCCAACTTGGCGTATGGACCGACGAGCAACACAAGGCGCTTGAAGCGGAACTCGAAAAGCACGCGGCAGACAGCTGGAAGGAAGCCGTTACCTTCGGAACCATGAGTGAGGGTCCCAGCCTGGACCCGGTTGATATGTTTGAGGATGTTTACAAGGAAATGCCGGAGCATCTCAAGAAACAAAGGGACATGATGCTGGCTGAGGGGGGCAAATAATCATGGCACAGATGAACATGATCCAGGCCCTGAATTCAGCCATGGATATTGCCTTGAGCAAGGACCCCAGAGTCGTCATCATGGGTGAGGATGTTGGCTATTTCGGCGGCGTGTTTCGCTGCACCGACGGACTGCAAAGAAAGCACGGTGATCACCGCGTACTGGATACCCCGATTTCCGAAGGTGGCATCGTGGGCACGGCGATTGGTATGGGTGTCAACGGCATGCGTCCGGTGGCCGAGATACAGTTTGCCGACTATATCTATCCGGCTTTCGACCAGATCGTTTCCGAGCTTGCCCGTTTGCGTCACCGCAGCGCCGGGGACTTTTTTGCGCCCATCACCATCCGCTCTCCATGCGGCGGTGGAATCCGCGGTGGCCAGACCCACTCCCAGAGCCCGGAAGGGATCTTCACGCATGTCTGCGGTATCAAGGTGGTCATGCCGTCCAATCCCTACGACGCCAAGGGCATGCTGCTAAGCGCCATTGAGGACGACGATCCGGTAGTATTTTTCGAGCCCAAACGTATCTATAACGGACCCTTTGACGGTGACCCGGACAAACCGGCCAGGCCATGGACCACCCACCCCAAGGGTGAGGTCCCGGAAGGGCACTACACGGTGCCCCTGGGCAAGGCGGATATCGTGCGCACCGGCGGTGACGTCACCATTGTTACCTACGGCACCATGGTGCACGTAGCGGAAGCAGCCACCGAAAAAAGCGGTATTGATGCTGAAATTATTGATGTACGTAGCATGGCCCCGCTGGATGTCGCCACCCTGCGAGCCTCGGTGGAAAAAACCGGTCGCTGCGTGATCGTGCATGAAGCCACGCGTTTCAGCGGTTATGGCGCTGAGCTTTCCGCCACCATCCAGGAAGAGTGTTTCTGGCACCTTGAGGCGCCAATACAACGCGTAACGGGTTGGGACACACCCTACCCGCACGCTTTCGAGTGGGAATACTTCCCTGGCCAGAAACGCATCATGAATGCCCTGCGAACCGTGATGGAGGCTTGAAATGAGTCGTTATATTTTCAAGCTCCCGGATCTGGGTGAAGGTACGGTCGAGGCCGAAATTGCCGAATGGCATGTAAAGGTCGGCGACACGGTCAGCGAGGACCAGGTCATCGTCGACATGATGACCGACAAGGCTGCGGTTGAAATTCCGTCGCCGGTCAGCGGACGCATTCTTGCCCTTAACGGCGAGGCTGGCGACATGGTGGCCGTGGGTTCCGAGCTGATCGTATTTGAAACAGAGGGCGAGGTGGCGGCCGCGACGGCAGCGCAAGCCGACACGACAGAACCAGCCGCCATCCCTGAAAGCGTGGCGGCCGTTGCGCGCCCGGCAAAACCCGCCGTGGCAAGACCGGCAGGGGAAAAAGCCCTGGCGTCACCGGCGATCCGACGCCGCGCCAGGGAGGCCGGGGTGGACCTGGCCAAGGTGCCCGGCTCCGGCGCCAAGGGTCGAATTTCGCGGGCGGATATTGAGGCGTTCCTGGATGGCAATGTACTGCCGACGGGAAGCCGGGACTCCGCGCCCGCTGCACGTCAGCCGGCCACCGGCATCGAGGAAATCAAGGTCATCGGCATACGCCGCGTAATCGCCAAGCGCATGGCGGAAGCCACGCGTAACATTCCGCATTTCTCCTATGTGGAGGAAGTGGACGTGACCGAACTGGAGGCCCTGCGCAAGTACTTGAATGCTCGTGAAGGCAAGGACAAGCCCAGCCTCACTTATCTGCCATTCCTGGCGCTGGCGCTGGCACGAGTGCTCAAGAACTTTCCCCAATGCAATGCATTGTACGACGAAGAACGCGGTGTCATCATCCGTCACCAGGGCGTGCACGTTGGTGTAGCTACGCAGACACCGGACGGGCTGAAAGTCCCGGTGGTCAGACACATGGAGTCCCTTTCCCTGTGGCAGGCGGCTGACGAAATTCGCAGGGTTTCGGAGGCCGCGCGCGACGGCACGGCCAGCAAGGCCGAGCTTGGCGGTTCGACCATTACCATCACCAGCCTCGGCAGGCTGGGCGGTATCGCATCGACGCCTATCATCAATGCACCGGAGCTGGGCATTATCGGCGTCAACAAGGCGGTGGAACGACCGGTTGTTGCCAACGGCGCGATTACCATTCGGCGCATCATGAACCTGTCCACTTCCTTCGATCACCGTTTCGTGGACGGTTACGATGCGGCGGCCATGGTGCAGGCGCTGAAAGAATATCTGGAGCATCCTGCAACGATCTTTGTAGACTAGAGAGCGTTTTACGCACCATGTCGAACGATGCCCAAGGCGTCTAACTCACGCTGTGCTGACCGGGCGCTGGCGCCCGGTCAGGGACCCAAGCTATGAAAGTCCTGGTAATAAGCCTCCCGGAATCGGCAGAAAGAAGACATTCTGCCACCGGTAAGCTGACCGCCCTGGGACTGTCTTTCGAGTTCATTGACGGCATCAATGGCAACACATCGCGTGATCCTTTACTGGAGCGCTACCGGGAAAAAGAATTTATCCTCAACTACGGGCGTCCCGCACTCCCCGGAGAGCTCGGTTGTTACGCCAGCCATTACCTGGCGTGGCAACGCTGTATTGAACTTGGTGTACCGGTGCTCGTGCTGGAGGATGACTTCAAGCCACTGGACAGATTCATGGGTGCGCTGGAGGTGTGCGAACAACACATCAACACACAAGGCTACATCCGTCTGGAGACCACCGGTGACAAACCTGCCAGCTCGGTATTCACGCAGGACGGATTCACCCTGGTGAAATTCCTCAAGGCTCCACAGGGCGCGCTGTGCTACGCCATATCACCGTCTGTGGCCAGCACCTTCGTGGCGCACAGTCAGACTTTTGATTACCCGGTGGACGTGTTCGTGCGAAATTTCTGGTACCACAAGGTGCCGTTGTTTGGCTTGAAACCTTATTCCGCCACCGCATCGGATATCGCAGTGAACTCTTATATCGGAAACCGCCGGGGTCGCTATCCCAAGACCCTGGGTACCCGCCTGCACCGCAGCGCCAGGAAATTGACGGTCCTGCTCAAGACCGGAATGGAAAATCTTCGTTACGCGCTTGGTTTGCGGAAATAATAGACAGACCAGAGGTAACTCGCTCTGGTCGCCGTTTTTCAGGTCCGCGCTCCAGACACGCATGCCCTGTCAGCTAATTGCTTCAGTGGTTGCGGCGGCTGCATGTGTTCGGAAACCCCGAATTACCCTTGCGGACCCCGTTTGCGTGGTTGCTTGCCCGCCCTTTTCGGTCTGCTGCCGCCGTCATCACGTGGCGGCAGACCCGTGTGCTGCGTGAGAACCTTGTTCTTGCCGGTACGCCGCTGGTGGGCCTGGGCCGAGTTTTTCCTGCGTGGCGCGCGATAATCGTGGCCGATCTCTGGCTGGGTCGCGGGAATCAGGTGCCGCTCCCCGTCACCGATCAAATCGGCCCTGCCCATTTTCCTCAGGGCCTCCCGAATCGTGGTCCAGTTGTTCGGGTCGTGATACCTCAGCAGCGCCTTGTGCAACTTGCGCTGCTCCGGATCTTTGACCCTATGCCACGTCATCAGACTTGTAGCTCACCTTGCGCAGGGGGTTCTTGCCCGAATGGTACATGGCCGTCGCCGTGGCCATGGGTGAAGGGTAGAAGGCCTGCACCTGGTCGGCCCTGAAATCATTGCGCTTCAGCCACAGGGCCAGGTTGATCATGTCCTCATCCGTGGTGCCCGGATGGGCCGCGATGAAGTAGGGAATCAAATACTGTTCCTTGCCCGCCTCTTTCGAGTATTTCTCAAACAGTCTCTTGAACTTGTCATAGCTGCCGATACCGGGTTTCATCATTTTCGACAGCGGGCCGCTCTCGGTATGTTCGGGAGCGATTTTCAGATACCCGCCCACGTGGTGCGTGACCAGTTCCTTCACATACTCGGGATCTTCGACGGCCAGGTCATAGCGCAGACCCGATGCGATCAGCACCTTCTTCACACCCGGTAGCGCGCGGGCCTTGCGATACAACTGCGTGAGTGACGAGTGATCGGTATTCAGGTTGGGACAAATCCCGGGATACACGCAACTGGGCTTGCGACAAGCCGCCTCGATTTCCTTGCTCTTGCAGGCTATGCGATACATGTTCGCGGTGGGTCCGCCCAGGTCCGAGATCACACCGGTAAAGCCGGGAACCTTGTCGCGTATCTGTTGCACTTCGTTGAGTATCGATTCTTCAGAGCGATTCTGGATAATGCGTCCCTCGTGCTCGGTGATGGAGCAGAAAGTACATCCTCCGAAACAACCGCGCATGATATTGACCGAGAAACGAATCATTTCGTAGGCGGGAATTTTCGCTCCTTCATAGCCGGGATGAGGCACCCGGGCAAAAGGCATGCTGAAGACGTAATCCATTTCTTCGGTGGACAGGGGTATAGGCGGCGCGTTCAGCCACAGATCCACGTCCCCGTGCTTTTGTACCAGGGCCCTGGCATTTCCGGGATTGGTTTCCAGGTGCAGGACGCGATTTGCGTGCGCGTACAGTACCGCGTCGTTGCGGACCTTCTCGAACGACGGCAGGCGAATCACCGTGCGATCACGATCCCGCCGGGGATGGGGATTGAACTGTACCGGTTGTTCGCCCAGCGCAGGGTCCGCCACGCCGTACATCGCATCGTCCCGGCGCTGCTTTTCGCAGTCCTCCATCTCGCGAACATTGACGTAGGGATTCACGACCCGGTCTATCTTGCCCGGTCGGTCAATACGCGTAGAGTCAATTTCCCAGAAGTCCTCCGGCGTATCCTTGCGTACAAAGGCCGTGCCACGCACATTGGTAATCCCGGCAACATCCTCACCGCGGGCCAAGCGGTGGGCCACCTCGACAATCGCCCGCTCGGCGTTGCCGTACACTAACAAGTCGGCCGTGGCGTCTACCAATATGGATCGGCGCACACTGTCCTGCCAGTAGTCGTAATGGGCGATACGCCTGAGCGAAGCCTCGATTCCTCCCAGGATGACCGGCACATCCGACCAGGCTTCCTTGCAACGCTGGCTATACACCAGGGAACAACGATCCGGCCGTTTGCCGCCCATCCCGCCGGGCGTGTAGGCATCATCGGAACGCGGCTTACGGTCGGCCGTGTAGCGATTGATCATGGAGTCCATATTCCCGGCCGCCACGCCAAAAAACAGATTTGGCTTGCCCAGGGCCTTGAACGGCTCTGCCGAATGCCAGTCAGGCTGTGCGATGATGCCCACCCGAAAGCCCTGGGCCTCCAGCAGACGGCCAACTATGGCCATACCGAAGGAGGGATGATCCACATAGGCGTCACCAGTGACAATGATGATGTCGCAGGAATCCCAGCCAAGCGTCTCCATTTCCACCCGACTCATGGGCAGAAACGGCGCTTCACCGAAACACTCGGCCCAGTACTTTGGGTGGCCGAACAGTTCGGTGGAGGGGGCGGGAATGGCATTGACGGTCATAGGACGGGCCCTGGCTTGGCCGGGCATTATAGCCCGGCTGGCCGGACTGATTCCAAACGAGTGGTGTTAAATGCGCCAGGGAGCAGAGTGCGCGGTCCGTTTTGGCCCGGAACGACCCATCGCACGGTCGAGTCGTTCAATAAGCAATGTTCCTGCCTTCTGTTCTTGCCCCGGGCCATCGCCGGCCAACATCCGGTCAACGCATCTGGGCATCAGGGACCGGGCCAAAATACATTTCCAGGCCAATGCTGGCTCCCCAATTGACATTGCGTTCCTCAACCGAGAATTCCTTTGGCCAGGTGACGCTGGAAGCAACTTCCATAAACAGCCACTTGCGCAGCACTCGCTGTCGGTAGCGTAGCTCAAAGCCGTAATTCTGGACCCTCACTTCCGCCAGGGTCTCGCCCTGGATCAGCACCTTGTAGGTCAGGGCTCTGCGGTCAGAAAACCCCTGGAAAAGCGCGAGCGAGGAACCCCAGGACATCCCCTGGATTTCGTCTGTTTGGGAGACATTGCCCCAGTTCCCAAAACGCAGCAGCAGGTTATCGGCAAACAGGTGATCCACATCTATATTAAGGCTGGCTCCCAGTCCCTCATCCGCTCGCCAGTAGGTCATCGGCCTGACCCGTAGCAGGTCTTTTTCGGACAGCGCCCAGGCGCGTCGGTAGCTGAGTTTTACGAAAGGGCTCACCGGGAAGCCCAGCACGGCCCCCAGCTGGAAACGCACACCACGATCCAGGCCGCCCTTGCCATAGCCCAAGCCAAACAGGAACGAATCATCTTCCTGCGCATTGAAGGTGGTCGGTAAAGAATCAATATCCGGACCCCGGCTTTCTTCGATCACTTCCTTTTCGTCACCCCTGCCGAAGAAAAAGTAACTCTTTTCTCTCATTGCCGGCAGGGCGTAACGCGCCCTGAACCGAACCTTTTGATCGAACGCGTCACGCTGGTCCCATAAGGCTGACATACCCAGGCGGCCGTAGGTCTCTTCGCTGTTCGCGTCGTGTCTGGGGCTCCCAAAGAAACCGTCAAACCACGACGCTGCACCACAAGTACTGACATAAAGGCGGTTTTGAGCCCGATCCAGCCACTTATCCTGTTCTGCATCGAGTTCGTCGCAAGGATCGGGTCGCTTATCCACAGGCTCGGCTGTCTGCCCGGCCTCCGATGCAGCGGATTGCACCAGGTCGGTATGTTGGGTATCCGAAGCAGGCTCGGCTGCAGGCATGTCCCCGGCACCCTGCGCTTCGGGCCCCGAGTCCGCGTCCGCCGGAACAATGTCGTGGTTGCCCGCCTCCTGCGTTTCCTGCTCACGAGAAACATCGGCTGCAACCTGGGCTGCTACCTCGGAATCCTGCGAATGACCCACCCGGGCCAGAGCAGGCATGCATACCATCATCGCTATCAACACCAGCGTGGCTAAGGCCCTGCCCTTGTGCACAGTCGGCGCCATCCAGTCAGTCACTCCTTGCTCGGTCAAGTTTCACCCGCCCCGCCGCAACACGGTCACTTACAAGCTTACACCGTTCTCACCAGACTACATGCGGCAAGCTCGTCAGATTTTCGCGCCTGCGTGAATTAATCAGCCAATCACCGGGACGCCTGCGGCGCGGGATGGTACACAGATGGTCTATGGCGCGCCCGAAAGCCGTCGGATTTTTGCCGCGCTGTCTTTATCGGCAACAGCAGCCGCAAGTAAAATGCCTTACGCGGGCGTCAAGATGTATGCGCTAGCTGTTTGCCAGGTGCGCGATCACCTGCTCCCGTATGACACCAAACGGAATGGGCCTGGAGTAGACACTGACCGACTCAGCGAGGGTTGCCCGCGACCCGATTTCTTCCCGGGACATATCAGAAACCACGATCACCAGGGAATCTCGCAGTGGGTCCGCTGCCGTCACCACCTCCAGCATTCTGAACCCGTCAGATTGAGACATTTTTACATCGAAAATAATGACCGCCGGCGTGTAGAGGCCCGTTTTCAGCAAGCCTTCGTATGCGTCCGAGGCGGTCAACACGTCCACGGGTAGATTCCAGCTTTCGATACTCAGGCGATAGAGCATCTGCGAGTCAGGCTCGTCTTCCACCACGAGAATCCTGGATCGGCCGGTCGCTGACGCTACAGCAAGTTGGTTCTGGAGTCTCCGCACCTCGACTTCAGGAAAGCGCCTGTGACCGCCGGGCGTTTTCCAGGCTGCGACTACGCCCGCTGCGGCCCATAAGCGAATGGTCCTGCCGGATACGCCGACAAGATCTGCAAGCTCTCGTGTCGTATAAAGTTTTTCTTCAGGCACAACATCTCCAGGCCACCCGACGCTGCGGGGAGCCATAGAATTTACTGATTCTTCGAATTACTTGCCAGCATGGCTCACCAAAGACCGCTTTGGCGGAAACGAGATCCCGCGCCCCTCACGGTTCGGGCTTGAGTCCCTTGAGAGCGTGCGCGGGACCTTCCGGATGCGGCCACACCGACATCATCGTGAGCGGCCGGACCGGGTGACCGGCCTTAGGCCGGTCTGATAATCCTTAAAAAACGGACGTGACCAGCAGCGAATCCGTGTACACACCCGCGGCCACGCTTTGCCGGGCGAAAATTCGTCCATATATCGGAAACGAAAACGACAACGGCCGCCCCGAACTCGGCTTGCTACCGGAATTTACCGAGGTGCCCCCGGCGCCGTCTCCCCAGATCAGCGACCGCGCGGGATCGACATACAGATTGTATTGCATCAGATAGGGTCCCGAGGCGAGCTGACGAGGAAAGAAACTCCCGTTGGCACCCTGGGAAATGGTCACGATAAACGAGCCGGCACCACCCACGCAGCGAACATCAAGATTACCCGCAACATCCAGGGGCGCCGCCGAGCCCGGATTGTAAATACCGAAATCCAGGGGCGTGACGGTGACCCTGCAATTCGCTGCCTGCACATTGCCGGAAACCAGCATGAGCATAAGCAAAACCACACTGCCCCATTCGGCAATACGCGCTCTGGATATCCTTGCGGGAATTGAGCTGATCATATCCATGTGTTTGCCGAGGATAGCACTGATATGCCTACTCACCGTCCGGCAGGGTCGCCGGTAACTTCCGGCAGGCTCGCCGTGACTTCCCTCACGCATGTGAATTCACCCAGGTTGGGAATTACATTGTCCTCAAGACCAGCTAAACCGGGAAGATCCAGATGGCATTGCCATCCGTGGTTCCTGACCAGAACCCGCGTTTTGTCCGCTATTCCCTGCAGATACAAGCGGCCGTTGCGCCCCACAGGATACACCTCCGGATAGCCGTCAATCCGCGCCTGGGATCCCTCTGGCACCGGCGTCCCGTCGGGCCACAGGACGCGTAGCAATACGCCCCGGGTATCCCTGACATCGAACTCCACCAGCGTACCCGAGCGGATAATACGGGGCCACAGACTCGCCCGTGTCGATGACCTGTACGGTCATCGGCAGGTCCCGGGAATCGATACTGATACGGTTCGCCTGGTAAGGCAGCAGCCCCGGGATCATCAGCCGGCCATTGCTGTCGGTGACTCCCATTTCGCGATTCTCCAGGTAAACCCTGACGCCTTCGAAACCACCCGCATCCACGACCGCGAAGCCATCCCTGATTTGCCGGTTGGCATATATATCGTTACCCAGCCAGGCTATCGATCCGTTTGCCTGGGCCCGCCATCCGGTCTGTCCATCAAGACTGCGTACTCTCGGCCTGCACGCTGTTGTAGTCAGTATTCCAGGTGGTTTCTGCCTCCATGGCAGTGCTGCTCCCGGTGTAGGCGGCGGCTCGGTAGCCGAAGCCCGGACCCGTGGGAGCATCACTCCTGTACTCCATGCGCAGGTTCTGCGAGTCCCTGGTCCGCTGCATGTTCGCCGAGGCACTGCGTCGCCCGCCAAAGTACTTCATCACCAGCAGGCTCGCCTGCAAATCGTTGTCGGTCTGTTGGATATAGCTGCCGCTCAGGCTCAGGGACAGACTGTACGGAAGGGGCCGTGAATAGTTCAGGGTGACGAGTTTGCGATTCAGGCGTGCGTCATCAAAGCGTTCATCGACAAGCGACATACCCACAGATCCATGGTCACCCAGGCTGGTGCCCGCCGATACCAGGGATTGCAGACGGGGAAAATCGTTGGGCACATCGGAACCCGGTTGAACAAAATCTGCGCTAGTGCCCTGAAACCTCAGGTCAAAACGAAAATCGCGTCCCTGGTACTGGTGACCCACTTGCCACAGGGCGCCGATATTGTCCTGGTGACTGAATGCGAGGGCGGCAGAAAAAACACCCAGGCGCGTCATGGCGAAGTTGGCGGAAGCGCCGGCCACCTGGACGTCACCCGTGCCGTCGAGGCGCCCCTCCAGGGTAAGATTGCTCGTCAGGCCCCTGCGCAACATGGCCGACACCATCATCTCTGAATAATTGTTACTTTCCAGGGAGTAATTCCGCCGCAACGCGCCCACGCTCACCGCATAGTCCGACAATCCCGGCCGCAGCAAATCATGCGAGGCGTAAAAGTCCTGGATAACCAGCTGCTCCCGGCCCAGCAGGTCGCGGGTGACCACCTGGATCTGCCCGGCTCCGGTGACCACCGGAATATCGTCGATGCGAAAGGTTCCGTCAGGCAGTTCCTGGCTGGAGCGCAGGCTGCCGTTGACGAAATATGTCCAGCGCCGTGGGCACCGCGGCGCTCCCGTTGATTGACGGCTGGGGGAAGGTAATCAAGGTGGGTTGGGTGGCGAAATTAGTTGCCAGTTGTATACCCGCGAAGCGCAGGGAGCGCGACCAGCTGTTGGACGGGGTCAGTGCATCACCGATACGCAGACTGCTTAGCCTGTCCGGAAAATCCCGGGTCCAGGTCGTGTCCAGCCGGACCAGTTCATCGGGCTGTGACCCAAGCGGTCCATCCTGGTTGCGATACAACAGTCCGGCAGACAGGTTCCCCCGAGTAGTGAAAACCGTTGGGTTGAAAAGACCTGACACCTGGCTCGCCGCCAGCCCGGGATCATCGATATAGGCAAGATCGTAGTCCATGAAGGCACCGTTATCGGCGCTGGGTGTTATACCTGAATTCCAGGATAATGAGCGCGTAATGTCAGCCATGTACTCGGCAGGAATCTGTGCTGATCCGCTCATGCTCGGGGTGTCTACCTGTGTATGAACACCTGGCAAGGCGTCGAAGTTGCTAAAGGTGCGACCAGCGTGTTCCACCACTTCCGGGATGGCTCGGGTCATGCCCCACTGGGCCAGGGTATCAGGCTCAGCGTACAGGTTGCCTTGCGCATCCACCATCATCAGCACCGACCCACGATGTGTGCCATTGACGGTCATATCCAGCAACAGCAACTGGTCATCACGGACGTCCTTGATCGGCTCTTGGGAGCGTGGAGTCGGCGCGTCGGGTAGAAGTGAGTTTGAAGCCATCAGGTCAGACGTCTCGGGGACAGCATAGTCTCCCTTTGCGGGAGAACGCTTGGGCTGGAGCACCGAGACATCGCGACCTGAGCGACTGCCTTGGTCAAACTGGACGGATACCTTAGTGCTCGCAGGGGCAGTGTCGTGCATATCGCCTCCCTGCACCGAGTCAAGCCTGTCTGTCCAGGCTCTGACGGTCAATTCGGCGCTATTGGCGAAAACGGGCTTTTTCAGATAAGTCAGCAGACACTGAGGCGAGAGAGGTCTCTTCGCTCGCCTGTTCAACAGGAGTATCGCCAAGACTCACCTGCATGGCGCACAGGGCCGCCAGGGTGAGCAATACATGGACTCTCTTATTCGGGGGTGGCCACGGCATGCTCCCAGCCCCTGCCCTGTTCGGATGTAATATTCACGTGCTTTAGTACGCCAGGATCTCCGGGAACCAGGAATTCAACCCTGGAGCCAGGCAGCAGGTAACGCGCCTGTCCGACGGGTGTTTTGTCCTTTTCGGGCATGGTGCCGGTAGCGCCGGTGACTTCCACAGACCTGAGTTTCACGTGAGCGTTGCCTGCATTGTGCAGACTCACGTAGGTGCCCTGCTCCGTCTTGTGGGCGGACGCCAGTTCAATATTGGGTTGAACGTCCAGTCCTGGCGCCGTAACGAACACTGGCAGGCTGACCTGGAGACGCATGGTGACGGCGGTGCCCTGGGGACCCGCTGGTGGAGCAAGTTCGGTGATCAGCAAACGAAATGTCTGTTCCGCATCCGCATCCGGATTACCAAGGAACGCGACACGCACGATTTGCTGACTGCCGGGCTGGATGGTGAAAATGGGGGGTACTGCCAGGATCTGGTCTGTCTCTGCAAGTTGATTTTCCCCTAGATCGTTTTGGGACCAAAGCATCGCGACGACATCCATTGAAACGGGCATCGTGTCTTCATTACGTATGCGTAGCTCAGCCGACACACCAACCCGGTGCAAGTCCAGTCGCACGGGATTGACATCGACCGCCGCCGCCATGGTCCAGCCACTCCAAAGCCATAGCAGGAGCCCGAGGAAGGGAGCGGCTGATGCCGCTCCCCTGAGGTTACTTCGGGAAGTCATTCTAGAACGTGATCGTGACGGTTACGGAATCGTTATACGCAGCGTTGATCGCTGCGGCGGCCACCGCCTGAGTTACACGACCATAGACACTGATGGTATCGCCACCCAAATAGCCGACACCTGCCACCGGCACGCCGCCGCCAGCAGTGTTCAGCCACGGGTTGCTGCGGCCGGTATCAGTGTAAAGCTGGTAAGGCAGGGTGTTCGAGCCACCATCACCCATCAGACGGGTAGCCCCATCCGCGCTGCCAAGCAAGCCTCCATCGAGGGTGATTTCCGTATTGGTGCCGGTAGTGCACTGCCAGGTGATGGATCCAGCAGTATCGTTATCAATCGTGGGATCCAGCGTGCCAAATGCGACCGGTGCCGTGGTTACGATTTCACAAACGGGTGCAACCTGGGCCGAAACCAGCAGGGTACCCGTAGTCATCAGCCTGGACGGCAGATGATACGCCGGCCAGGCTGGCTACGATTGCGAAGGCAAGGGTCTTGCTAGAAGCTTTTTTAATCGAAGTCATATTCAAATCCTCAAAATAGTAAATAACCTAGGTCGTCGGCGGCCCAGCCATCTCCACCCGGAGATCTGTAGCATTGCGTCCCCGCCTCGCGACGGGTTTGCCTTTCTCGGCAGCCCCAGGAGATCCCCTGGCCTGCTGGCCCGCACTCGCCAGGGTGTCGGACCATCTCACGCTGCTTGTCATGAGCCCGTGAGCTTGGTGGGCATCCTAACCAAGCCAAAAAAGCGATTATGTGAAACAAGTCTCAGATGCCTATATTAATCAAGCCCTTGAGAGTCAAATCTAAACTGGACTTAATTTAATAGTTAGAAGCATGGGTGCCTGATATGGTCTTTTTCGAACAATAATTGCCATATGCAGGTGAAATTACTCAGGAAATCAGGATCTATGCAACATTCCTGACCCTGTACGCACCCGCCCGCGAAGAACCACCTCACCCGGTTTTGCTACGAAACAATCGGCATGTGAATGGCCAAGGCTCGTCCCCTGGGCCCATGCAAGGCGCACAACGGACCGAAACCGAACCTGGCGATGCGCTTCAATCGCATCATGACCAATCGCTTTTACGAAATCCTGGACTTTATCAACATGCATTACTGCCTGACCCGGCGCAATGACACCGTGTACTGGCAGGAAGTGCAGAAGCCCGAACGCATCAACGAACGCCTGCGCGCAAAGCTGGCGTACTGGAAACTCAAGCCCCCTTCCGCCGCGGATTTCCAGGACCAGTTTCTCCCCGGACAAGCGGACACACCCCTGTCGCCCGGCATGATGGCGGGCGATTATCGCTGCCCTGTCGACACCGCAGGTCTGTGGAATCACGAAAGTTACGAAGCCATCCTGTTTGGCATGGATTTTCTGAGGGACGAGTGCGATGAGCAGTTTGGAAAAAATCGGTCACAAACGCTGATATTGAGACAAATCGTTGAACGCCTGCGGGCGGCACCGAAAAAGCTGCCGCCTCACGCCATCTGGTTACAGCGCATGGTAGGCATGCGTGACTTCCCGAAGTCCTGACCCGGAGACAAGCACCGCCTCTCGGACCCCGGGAATACATTTAACCCGCGACAAGCCATGGTTTGTACTGCCGGCAATGCATGAAACCCCGATGTCCCACAGGGTGCATTCGTTGCACCGTCCAAAATCGCACATGAACCGCAACTACCCCGGGCCCTATGGACCCGAGGTTGCCAGTTTCGGACCAGATTAGAGACACCCTAGGTACTAGCACGGATTCCCCGCATCCGGTTGCTGGCGTCAGTATCGGTCGAAGGTCCCCGACACTGGCGGTGAGCGCCTATGGAATGGTTAACCCCACAGATTCAGGCCCTGGCATGGACGGCCATGGTTGTCGGGCTGGTGCACACTGTGCTTGGCCCGGACCACTACCTGCCCTTCATTGCCTTGTCCCGTGCCCGGCGCTGGAGCCTCGCACGGACGCTTGCAGTCACCGGATTCTGCGGACTTGGGCATGTGCTGGGTTCGGTGCTGATCGGTTGCTGGGCCTGGCGGCGGGCGCCGCCCTGAATCAGTTGGTGGAACTGGAAAGCCTGCGTGGGCAACTCGCCAGTTGGGCCATGCTGTCTTTCGGGCTGGTATACACCGCGTGGAGCGTAAGACAGCTCTGGCGCAAACGCGAGCACAAGCATGTGCACGTGCACAGCAACGGCAAGGCACACCTGCATGTGCATTCTCACCAGTCCGAGCATGCGCACCCCCACCTCGAAAACGGTGGCGCACTGGGCCCCTGGGCGATATTCATTATTTTCGTGCTGGGCCCTTGCGAGGCCCTGATACCAATCCTTATGTATCCGGCAGCTGCGCATAATTACGCCGGCCTGGCCTGGGTCGTTCTGGTGTTCGGGATAACCACTATCGCCACCATGATAGCCATTGTGGCCCTGGGGGTACGAGGCCTGGCCAGGATCAAGCAGGGTCACTGGGATCGGTATGTCCACGTCTTGACAGGAACCGCCATAAGTCTTTGTGGCGTATTCATGCTGGTTGGGTTCTAAGTAGGGTGCGTTTTACGCACCATGGTGCACAGAGTGCACCCTACTTCCGGGTTGCCGATCTTCGCAGTAGGGTGCGTTCTACGCACCGTGGCGGCCAGTGCACGGAATGCACCCTGTGCGTGTCGGGCTATGCCGTGCGATCGGCGTCTATAATCTGAGAACGGTGCACAAAGTGCAACCTACTTCCGGGTTGCCAGTTTTCACCGCAAGGTGCGTTTTACGCACCGGTCTGCGCAGAATAAACCTCGAAGCCCCTCAGCAAATTCGCGGTAAGGGATCGTCTTCCAGTTCTTCCAACAAGCGACTCCCACCGATACGGGTTTCCAGCTGAACCCGCGGGCTACCCGATACCAGCGTACCTATCAGCGCGGCCTCCTCACCTCCCGGCAGAGCCCTCCATCGCTCCAGCGCCTCGTCTGCATTACGCTTCGTCCAGCACCGCCACCACCCGCCCCTCACAGGCCAGGTAATAGGGATCGTAGCCAAGCATCTTGCACACCGAAATCACCTGTTCCCTTACCGGAATCGCCTCCTCCTTCAGGTGCACGCCCAAACCGGATGCGTGGCAAAGCTCGTGACATACCGTCACCAGGCCTCCGCGGGTGGGGTCACGCATAAAACGCAGTCCGGGCAAATCCAGCAGGGCCCGGGTAAAGAGGAGGACGCTGGCAGCATCCGATCGCAATGAGCCGCTAAGACCGAATTGTTCCCGCGCCAGCATGACCGCGATGCCATGATCCCCTACGGGGCCACTGACCAGCAACCGATCGCCGTCCTTCAGTCCATCCAGCGAAAGTCGGGCCCGGGGGTCAAGTCGCCCGACACCCGTGGTGGCCAGGTAAAGCCCCCCACCCTGGCCACGCGGCAGGACCTTGGTATCGCCGGCCACCACGACCACCTCCATGTCCCGGGCAGTCCTGGCCAGACTTGCGATGAGACGATCCAGTACTTCTACATCAAAACCCTCCTCGATAAAGGCATTGAGGGTGAGGAAGACCGGTGTAGCGCCGGCAACGGCCAGGTCATTGCAGGTGCCATGCACGGCCAGGCTGCCTATATTGCCACCCGGAAACTCCAGCGGCTGCACGGTGAATCCATCGGTGCTCATTACCAGTTGCTGGTTATCCCAGGGCAAGGTGACCGCGTCCAGCCGGGTGTCCAGCGACGGGTTGGCAAGATGAGCCGCGAAAACTTCTTTGATCAGTTCACGCATGAAGCGCCCGCCATTTCCGTGGGCCAGGCTGATATATCGGTCTTCCATGCGTCTCCCCCCTAGTCTGCGTGTTCCAGTTTGCCGGGCTCCGGGTTCACGGCCGCGGTCGCCCTGACCCGCGGCGCCAGGTCATCGTACTCGCTGCGTATCTGTCTGCGCATCTCGTCCCGGAACACATTCACGTTGTTGAAAAATTCTCTCATGAGTATTACCCAGTAATACTCTCCCCGGGCAGTTACCAACAAGGATGGTCGGGAAATTTTCAGCGCCCCCAGCATCCACATACCCAGTAGCTCAAAAGCCATGCGCAGGTAAAATACCTTACCGTAACGATGCTGCAGCCAGCTCTTGTCCAGGCTGAGTCCAAACAACTTCATCACGAAGTCATAACGCATCTGCTCACGCCGACCCAGTTGCTTGCTGCGGGTAATCGCGCTGATGCCCGAGTCGACCCGCTTGCAATACCCGTTGATGGAAAAGCTGGTGGCATGAATGACACCGTTTATGTAGCTGAACGCACCCGACCCAGCGCCAATGTATTCATCCCTGCCGACGATGTATTCATCGATCGACACGCCGCGTGTGGAGAAACACCAGGCGGTGGAACGGTGGTAATCCGGTGACAACGCCGCCACGATTTGCTCGAACATGCGCCTGCTGTCGGACTTGTGCAATGGCCCCATGCTTCCGGTTACCCGACGCCTGGCGGAGTCGGCAACCATCAACGGATAATAGGAAACCTGTTCGGGACGTAATGCCACCAGGGTGCGCAGGTCATGCGCCAGGGAGTCTTCGGTCTGCCCTGGCAGATTAAAGATCATGTCCACATTCAGGGTTGGAAAAATTCCCCGCGCTCCTTCCAGGGACCGGCATATGGCCTCTGCGCTGCCGTACTTTTCGTAACGATCCATGGACTTGAGCAATTCATCATCAAAACTCTGGACGCCCACGGACAGTCGTTTTACGCCGCGTCGGCGCAAGGCGTGCAGTAAATCCGGACGCAGGTCACTGGGATTTGTCTCTACCGAGATGGCGCCCAGGGGAAATAACTCGTTGCACAAATCCAGCGTGCGTAATAACTCATCCTCGTCAACCGTGGGCGTGCCGCCACCCACATACAGGTCATCAAAAACGAAACCCTGTTCGTGATAGCGCCTGATTTCGCTCCTCAGAGATTTGAAATAGCGGGCCGCCATTTGCGGCTGATACTGCACACGATGAAAGGAGCAAAACGGGCATAGCACGGGGCAAAAAGGGATGTGTACATATAACTGGTAGACGGCGCCCGGGCGCGCTATCGGAAGACCACCGCACTCGCTGATGGGTCCGAAGGTCATCGATCGGGCGTACTCATGCCTGACTAGTGAGGTGAAAAGACTCTCGATCACCCGCATGGCGCTTGCTCTCCGTGGCCGCGCTCCGGAAGCCACTCCAAAAACAGCATGATCGCGACAGGGAGCAACCCTGCCTCAGGCGCTGCCCAGCACCTGCATCACCTGCCCGGCACTGATACCGGCATCGTTGCAGGGTATGTTGCGGGCCTGCAATACATGAAAGCCGCACTCTTCTAGCAGGGTTCTGCTACGCGCTGCCAGCAGGGCATTCTGGAAAACGCCTCCGCACAGGCCCACGACCTGTATCCCTTGATCGGCACGCACGGCCTGCGCCTGTTTTACCAGACACCGCGCCAGGCTCTCGTGCAACAAAGACGCAGCCTCAACGATGCCGGCGTCTTCGGCGACCAGCTGGCGCACCAGGGGCTCCCAGTCCGACTCGCAGCACGCCGCCCTCTCCGAGCAGCAACGGCAGGTCCACGTAATCTTCGCAGGCAACTGATTGGGCCTCCAGTTGCATCGGGCCCTGGCCTTCAAAGCTGGTCTCATGCAAGCCGAGCAAACCTGCCGCACCGTCAAACAAGCGCCCCACGGCGCTGGTATAGGGCGAATTCAGACCACGCTCCCATGCCTGGCGCACCAGGTCGGGCGCAGGTGAGCCCTCCCACTCAATGCCCGCCTCCCAGCAAAGCCCCGCTGCGCTTCGCCAGGGCGAGCGGGCCGCAAGCTCGCCACCGGGAAGTCTGAAGGGTCGGAAGCTGGCGACCCGGCGCCATTGACCAGGCTCGACCAAGGAAGGCCTCGCCGCCCCACAGGCTGCCGTCCTCGCCATAACCCACACCGTCCCAGGCAAAAACCAGGCAGCGCTCCAGGTAGTCGTTATCCAGGACCAGGGCCGAGGCATGCGCGTGATGATGAAAGCACGGGGTAAGGGGCAGACCCCGGGCCCGGGCCCAGCGATGGGTGGTATAGGCGGGGTGTGCATCCACCAGCAGGCGCCTGGCCTCAACGCCATAAAGATTCTGCAGGTCGCCCGCCACTTGTTCAAATACCTGCAGGCTCCTGGCGCTGGACATCTCTCCGATATGGGGCGAGATCACAAGACGATCATCCCAGGCCAGGGCCAGGGTGTTTTTCATCTGCCCACCCAGTGCCAACACCGGCTCTTGCAAGCGGCCCGGCAGGTCCAGTTCCAACGGCGCACAGCCACGTCCCAAACGCATGGGTCGCATACGACCGTCGATAAGTCGCCATACCGGGTCGTCTGCCGGCCGCACGATGGGCCGGTCATGATGCAGGAATCCATCGGCCACCTTTCCCAGGCCGGCCTCCGCCTCGGCCACCGAGGTCAACACCGGCTCACCGCTCAGGTTACCCGAGGTGGCGACGAGCGGCCCGCCGAAGTCAGACAGCAACAGGTGATGCAGTGGACTGTAGGGCAGGAACACGCCTACCTCCGACAAACCCGGAGCCACCCCGGGTGCCAGGTCGCAGCCCGCTCGCCGCGGCACAAGCACAATGGGTCTTTCCGGTCCGGCAACCACTGTCGCGGTCACAGGCTCCAGGGTGGTCTGCTCCCGTAGCGCGTCCAGCCCATCCATACCCGATTGGGGAAACATCACGGCCAGCGGCTTGTCCGGCCGCTGCTTGCGCCGCCGCAGCCGCTGCACGGCTTGTTCATCCCTGGCATCACACATGAGGTGGTAACCACCCACACCCTTTACCGCCAGGATTTTCCCGCCCGCCAGGGCCGCCACCGCCATGGCCAACGCGTCCTCAGCCCTCGCCGGTGCCTGACCGGCCAGCGTAAACCTCAGTGACGGGCCACACTCTGGACACGCTACAGGTTCGGCGTGGAAGCGCCGGTCCAGGGGATCCAGGTATTCCTCGTTACAACGCTCACAAAGCGGGAATGCGGCCATGGACGTGTTGGCGCGATCATACGGAAGGGCACGAATCAGGGTGTAGCGAGGTCCACACTGGGTGCAATTTGTAAAGGGGTATCGGTAACGCCGGTTACCCGGTGTGTTGATGTCCTCAATACACTCGCCGCAACAAAAATAATCCGGTGGGATGAATACCCTGGGCGCATTACCCGATTCACTGGCCAGTATTTCGAAGCCCGTGAAAGCCTGGCACGCCAGCGTTTGCTGCGAATCCAGCCTGGGCCGAGCCAGCGGCGGCGCCTCCTGTATCAGCGCGCGCACAAATTCTTCCAGCTCCGGCGATGCTCCCTGCACAGTTATTTCAACCTGCCCGAGCGCATTACGCACCCAGCCGGATAGCCCCATCCGCTGCGCCAGGCGATACACATGGGGGCGAAAACCAACGCCCTGCACATGGCCGCTCACACGCACTAACAGACAGGAACTATCGCTCCCGGGCGAAGATGTGCTGCGCCCGGACGTCGACATGGACTAACCCGCCTCCGGGTGCAGTGGCCGATCCTCCGCCTTGTTGTCGCGCAGACCGGATGACCACCAGATCCGGCAGGCCCCTTCGTCCGACACCATGCACGGGCCTACGGGTCTGCGGGGCATACAGGGATTTCCGAAAAGCCGGCACTCGTTCGGATAGATCTTTCCCAGGACCACGCTTGCACAGTCACAGCCAGGCGGCATCTGCCCCACGCGCTTGCGCGCATCGTCCTGGTAAGAAGGTAACTGCACCCTGGCGTCGTGCGAGCGGAACTCCGGACTCAAGGCGAAGCCCGAACCGGCGATCGTGCCTATGCCTCGCCAGTTGGCGTCGACCACATTCAACACCCGCTTGAGTATGGCCCTCGCTACCGGGTTGCCACCGGGCCGGACCACGGCTGGGTAACAGTTTTCCAGTTTCGGCGTGCCGTCCCTGAACTGACGCAGCACCGAATGCAGGGCGGCCAGCATGGATTCGCTTTCGAAGCCGGCCACCGCGACGGGAATACCGTGGGTGTCAGCGACAAAGGCCCATTCTTCAGGACCCATGACGGTGGCCACGTGCCCCGGCGCGATCAATGCATCAAAGCCCGGCGTGCCTGAGTCGAGCAAGAGCGCAACCGCGGGCCAGGTGAGTCTTCCCGAGAGCAGCACCAGTAGATTGTCAGGCACACCCTCGGCCAACATGGCCGCCACCGGCGCAATGGTGGTCTCAAATCCTGCGGCAAAAAACACGACCTGCCGGTCTGGTTGGTCGCGGGCGATACGCACCGCTTCCATGGGGGTGGCAATGGGTCGGATATCTGCCCCGGCCGCCCTGGCCTGCTCCAGCGAGCGCGGCTGCTTGCGCGGAGCATTTACCGGCACCCTGAGCATGTCGCCGAAGGCGACCAGGGTAATCGGCTCGTGCATTGCCAACTGAATGGCCTCGTACACGTCCTCCTCGGGGCAGATACACACCGGGCAACCCGGTCCCGGGATCATTTCTATCCCCGGCGGTAGCACCCCACGAATTCCGGCGTGAGAAATCGTCCTCTCATGCCCGCCACAGACATTCATGATCTTGACCTTGCGGGGCAGATCCAGGACCCGAATGGCCTCCAGCAAGCGGCGAGCCCGATCGCTCATACCTCGTCATCCCGGGGATGCACCTGGTGCAGATGAGCATGCATCAACACGTGGCTATGCTCGGGCACCGCAGAGAAATTGCCCAGATCACCCCTTTCCCGACTTTCCTTGAGCTCGGCCAACTGCTGGTGCAGCCAGTCCAGCCAGGGTTGTATGCCGCTGGCGATGCGGGTATGCACCGACAACAAGGGCGCATGACTGGCCAGTCCACGCAGGGCCGTCTCGGCTCGGGTCACCGAAAACTCCGGCAAGACCTGCAACAAGTCCGTCTTGGTTATCAGCACCACATCAGCCGAACGGAACATCACCGGGTACTTGGCCGGTTTATCATCCCCCTCGGGAACAGACAACAGCGCAATATTCCTGTGCTGGCCCAGGTCGAAACTGGCCGGGCAAACCAGGTTGCCCACGTTTTCGATAAACAGAATGTCTACGTCCGCAAGGGCTAGCTGGTGCAGGGCATCATGCACCATGTGCGCGTCAAGATGGCAGGCGCTGCCGGTGGTAATCTGCACCGCCGGCACACCACAATCACGTATGCGCCTGGCATCATTCTCGGTTTCCAGGTCGCCCTCGATCACGGCAATGTTGAGCTCGCCCTTCAAGGCCTTGATCGTGGCTTCCAAAAGGCTGGTCTTGCCCGCGCCTGGCGAGGACATCAAATTGATTGCCAGCACCTGGTGCCGGGCGAAATGCTGGCGATTGTGACTGGCCTGGTGGTCGTTCTCAGACAACAGGCCCCGGAGCACCTCGACCGACTCACGCCCGGACGCACTATGGGAAAGCTTGCCA
Organism: uncultured Gammaproteobacteria bacterium; assembly: GCA_963823435.1. Lineage (GTDB taxonomy): Bacteria > Pseudomonadota > Gammaproteobacteria > Steroidobacterales > BM003 > CAKZML01. Next base: position 420,263 of record CAWGLN010000001.1, read on the forward strand.
CCGGGCTGCACCAGGTGCCGGTTTCCCGGTGTTACGTTGCATCCACAGGTATCACACATTAGTTGTAGGCTCCTTTAATCCTCAGGCGGGGCTGACTAACGCGCCCTCGCTGTCAACCCAGGCTTCCAGTTCCACGCTTTGCAAGACCATCTCGTCGCCCGATTCAAGATTGGTGCGCCAGTTGCCACACACCGGGCAAATCAGTTTGTTGGCTGCGACCGGAGATGTCGTTTCGCATTCCGGACAATATACCGACACCGGCGCATCCTCGATATCCAGCGTGGCACCCTCACACGCACTTCCGGCGCTGGCCAGTGGAAATGCCCTGCGCAACAGCCCCGCCTCCGCCCCCGAAAGGGGACCGATATGCAACAGGAGCCTGACCACCCGGGCCTTTCGCTCACGCGCTATGGCTTCGGCCTGTTCCACCAGGGCATAACATATGGATAGTTCATGCATCGCTGGCCAGGATCTCGTCGAACAACTTCCAGGCCTCCCGGGCATCCTCGGCGGATACCTTTTTAATAGCGTAGCCCACATGCACCAGCAAATGATCGCCCGGCTCGACACTCTCTCCCTGGAGCATGAACAGGCTCACATCACGGTGCACACCCATGGCCTCACAGCTGGCGTTGAAACCATCCACAGACCGCACTTGCATTGGTACTGCCAGGCACATGATCAAGACCACCTGTAAAAAAACTTTTCCTGAGTCTAACTATAGCCATCCTGAGCAGATTAGGTCTAAGTAGATACCCTGATACCTGTACGCTTGAGGGCCGGTGTATGGTTTCGCTGAGCAGGAGTCGTTGCCTGTTGAGTGCCATGGCCCAAGTGGCCAGGACCGATAAAAAACATAACGCAGCCGCCGCTGGCCAGACGAGGGTCACCAGTTGGTAACAGTTGTTGTACTTGATGTAGAAGATCCCTTCCCCGCAAACCAGTGGGTGGGGGATTCTGCGACCGGGTATTTCAACCGGAGGCACGGCAACCCCTGCCCGCCAGCAGCACCTGGCAACCACCCTGGCAAAACACATCAAGCAAAACACATCAAACCGGTCCTGCACGAGATCCGGCGCGCCCCTGTGTGCGTGCCGGAACCCGGGCCTGGCCGGCATCGCGGCGATGCAGGCACCTGCCAAGGCGCCTGGAACACAACACAGATCAAAACCGATTCCCCGCTGTCTCGGGGCCGTTTAGAAGGAATGAGCTGAACCATGGCTCATGGACGAACTATCGAGTCATGACAGCTTGTGGGTAGTGCATTAACAACCCAGGCACAGCACAGCAGCAGTTCGGAGGAGTAACGTCGTTATGGGTACACAAAAAACGTTTTACGAGGCCATGCGTGAGCACGGAATTACGCGGCGCAGCTTTCTCAAGTTTTGCAGCCTGACCGCAGCCGGACTGGGCCTGGCACCCGAGTTTGCAGGCACTATTGCACATGCCCTGGAGACAAAACCACGCACACCGGTGATCTGGCTGCACGGTCTGGAGTGCACATGTTGTACAGAATCCTTCATTCGCTCGGGCCACCCGCTGGCCGCCGATGTTGTCCTGTCCATGATCTCGCTGGATTATGACGACACGCTGATGGCCGCCGCCGGTCACCAGGCGGAAGAACTTCTGGAGCAGACGATTGCCAAGTACGACGGCAACTTCATCCTTGCCTGTGAAGGCAACCCACCCCTGAATGAAGACGGCATGTATTGCTTCCAGGGCGGCAAGCCCTACGTGGAAAAACTGCGCCGTATGGCAAGTCACTGCAAGGCGATCATCGCCTGGGGATCCTGCGCCTCCTGGGGTTGCGTGCAGGCCGCCCATCCGAATCCCACCCAGGCCGTGCCGATACACAAGGTGATTACCGACAAGCCGATCATCAAGGTGCCGGGCTGCCCGCCCATTGCCGAAGTGATGACTGGCGTCATCGCCTACATGCTGACATTCGATCGCTTCCCCGAGTTGGACAGACAGGGGCGGCCAAAAATGTTCTACAGCCAGCGTAATCATGACAAGTGCTACCGACGGGCACATTTCGACGCCGGTCAGTTCGTTGAGCGTTTCGACGACGAGGGCGCACGCAAGGGCTATTGCCTGTACAAGATGGGCTGCAAGGGACCAACCACCTATAACGCCTGTTCCACCATTGAATGGAACGGCGGTCTGTCATGGCCGGTTAAATCCGGACACGGTTGCCTGGGTTGCTCCGAGGATAATTTCTGGGACCGCGGGTCCTTCTACAGTGCAGTCAACGACCTCAATGTAGCCGGAGGTGTTGAGTCTACCGCCGACCAGGTTGGCGGCGTCCTTGCCGGTGCGGCCGCCATAGGCGTCGCCGCTCATGCTGCGGCATCCATAATCAGCCATTCAAGGGATAATACCAAGGGAGGGTCTAGCCATGACTGAGACGCTTACAGCCAACGGTTTCAAACTGGATACCGGCGGACAGCGCGTGGTAGTCGACCCGATCTGCCGCATCGAGGGACATCTGCGCATCGAGGTCAATCTCGATTCAGATAACGTGATCCGTAACGCCGTATCAACCGGCACCATGTGGCGTGGTCTGGAAGTTATCCTCAAGGGACGCGACCCTCGAGATGCCTGGGCCTTTGTCGAAAGAATCTGCGGTGTCTGCACCGGCGTGCACGCGCTGACATCAGTGCGCGCGGTCGAAGATGCCCTGGGCATCAAGATCCCCGAGAATGCCAACCACATTCGCAACCTCATGATGCTGGCCCAGTACACCCAGGACCACCTGGTGCATTTTTATCACCTGCACGCCCTCGATTGGGTCGATGTGGTCAGCGCGCTGAGCGCCGATCCCAAGGCGACCTCGGCCCTGCAACAAAGTATTTCGAGCTGGTCGAAGTCCTCACCAGGTTATTTCCGCGATGTACAGGCGCGTCTGAAGCGCTTCGTTGAATCCGGTCAACTGGGACCGTTCGCCAACGCTTACTGGGGCAGCCCCGCTTACAAACTGCCGGCTGAAGCCAACCTGATGGCGGTCACCCATTATCTCGAGGCACTGGATTTCCAGCGTGAGATCGTCAAGATTCACACCGTCTTCGGCGGTCGTAATCCGCATCCGAACTGGGTGGTCGGCGGCATGCCGTGCTCGTTCAGCCTGGACGCGACGGGCGGTATCAACATGGAATGGCTCAACCTGGTGTCATCCATCATTGACCGTTCCATCGAGTTTATTGACAAGGTATACATTCCCGACCTGAAGGCGATTGCTTCCTTCTACCCTGAATGGACCACCTACGGAGGCGGTCTTTCAAGCACGAATCTACTGTCCTATGGCGATTTCCCCAAGGTTGCCAATGACTGGTCGCAGGAAAATATGCACATGCCGGGTGGCGCCATCATCAACGGTGACCTGAGCAAGGTGCATGAAGTGGATGTACGCGACCCCGAGCAGGTGCAGGAGTTTGTTACTCATTCCTGGTACAAATATCCGGATGAGAGCAAGGGACTGCATCCCTGGGATGGCATGACGGAACCGAACTTCGAACTGGGTCCGAATACCAAGGGCAGCAAGACCGATATCCAGGAGATCGACGAGGGCGCCAAGTATTCCTTCGTCAAGGCACCGCGCTGGCGTGGCAACGCCATGGAAGTAGGTCCCCTGGCACGTTACGTCGTGGCCTATGTGCGTGGCGACGAGGAAATCAAGGCTCAGGTCGACGGTCTGCTGTCCGACCTCGGTCTGCCGCTTACGGCGCTCTTCTCGACCCTTGGACGCACCGCGGCGCGAGGCCTGGAATGCTCCTGGGCGGCGCACAAGATGCGTTACGTGTTCGACAGCATGATGGCCAACCTGAAGGCCGGTGATACCGCCACTTCAAACATGGATCTGTGGGAACCCAAGACCTGGCCCAAGGACGTCAAGGGCGTAGGTATGGTCGAGGCGCCGCGCGGTTCTTTGGGGCACTGGGTACACATCAAGGACACCAAGATTGCCAGCTACCAGGCCATCGTACCGACTACCTGGAACGCTTCACCGCGTGATGCGGCGGGCAACATCGGGGCCTATGAGGCGGCACTGCTGGGGACGCCGATGGCCAATCCCGAGCAGCCACTGGAAATCCTGCGTACCGTTCACAGTTTCGATCCCTGCCTGGCCTGCGCAACTCACGTTATCGCACCGGATGGCCAGGAACTGGTATCGGTCAAGGTCCGCTAGAAGGAGGACAGCGACATGAACAGCAATGTGGCAAGTGGGCCACGCGATCCGGCCAGACAAGAGGCCGTATACGTGTTCGAAGCCCCAGTGCGCCTGTGGCACTGGCTGCACACTTTCAGCTTCCTGATACTGGCGGCGACAGGGTATCTGATTGCTCATCCACTGCCATCGCCGATAGGAGAGGCCAGCGATCATTTTCTCATGGGCAATCTTCGCCTGATCCATTTCATCTCGGCCTATGTCTTTGCCATCGGATTCGCGGTGCGTATCTACTGGGCATTTGTCGGCAATGAATACTCACGCGAGATATTCTATCTGCCGATCTGGAAGGCCGAGTGGTGGAAGGAACTGCTCTTCGAAATCAAGTTCTACCTGTTCCTGACACGGACAAGGACCATACGCTGGGCCACAACCCGTTGGCGCAAACAGCCATGTTTTTCATGAATACGCTGTTCACCTTTTTCATGATAGGCACGGGGTTTGCGCTTTACGGCCAGGGTCTTGGTGACGGCAGCTGGGCCGACCGGGTATTTGGCTGGATCATTCCGCTGCTGGGTGGTGGCCAGGCGGTGCGTAACTGGCACATCATGGGGATGTGGATCATGCTCACGTTCGCCATCGTGCATATGTACATGGCGGCGCGGGCGGACATCATGGGTCGCAAGAGCAGCATCAGCGCCATCATCGGCGGCTGGCGTCTGTTCAGGGACGAATAGGTCGGATGGTGCAGGAAGGTGAAATCGACGGTGAAATCGACACCCTGATCCTGGGCATCGGCAATGTTCTTTGGGCCGACGAAGGATTCGGGGTGCGTTGTGTCGAAACGCTGAACGCCCGTTTTGACTTTGATAGCAATGTCCGTCTCATGGATGGCGGGACCCAGGGCATGTTTTTGCTGCCCTGGGTCAGCAACGTCTCCCGTCTGCTGATTTTCGATGCCATCGATTTTGGCCTTGCCCCCGGTGAGCTCCGGATCATGCGTGATCACGAGGTGCCCCGTTACATGGGCGCCAAGAAGATGAGCATGCACCAGACCGGTTTTCAGGAAGTCCTGATGTCGGCGCGCCTGTTGAATGACCGGCCGCACCAACTGGCGCTGATCGGCGTGCAACCGGAATTGCTGGACGATTATGGCGGGAGTTTGCGCAAGGTCGTTCGTGAACGCATACCCGAGGCGGTCGACCACGCGTGTGCCGTGCTACGCAAATGGGGAGTCGGGTTCCGTGAACGGGAGGAGCCACTGGCGACGGTTGACCTTGTCGGCCCCGGGGAGCTGGAAATAGCCAGTTATGAACTGGGGCGCCCCCGGTGACGCATCCGCTCATTCAACGCTTGTGCGACGAGTACGACTATCCTGAGGTGACGCAGGATTCGCACCAGGGCTTCATCAGTCAGCCCGGGGTTACCGTGTTGTTTTTCGCCGGCGACCCAAATAGCTTTAAAGATGTCACCGATGTGGCCGTGGTGCTGCCGGAACTTGTCAAGACATTCCAGGGTGAGCTGATCCCCGGCGTGGTGGCGGCAGCTGCGGAGAAGGACCTGCAACGGCTCTATGGTTTCGGCGCCTGGCCTGCACTGGTGTTCCTGCGTGATGGCGGTTACCTGGGGACTATCACCGGTATCCAGAATTGGTCAGAATATCTGCGCGACATTCGTGAACTGATGCATGGCGAAATTAAAAAACCCCGGGGATTCAAGATACCGGTAGTAAGCGCCTGACCAAAGACAGGAACATTACAATGAAACTACGCGATATCCCAGTGACAGTCACCGGGCCCGGCAGCCAACCGCCGGAGCCGGATGATACCCACCTCGAGTTTATTTCCATGCCCAAGGAGATGGACAGCTACCGCGCGCCAGACATACCCGAGCCGGATAAGGTGCAGCACTTGCAGGGCGCAAAGGCCGTCACGGACTGGCTGGCCAAGGCACTTTCGCGACTATCGGGTCGGCGGTGAATCGCTGATCGCCGACATTTCGAGCCTGGATAAGGAAAACCGTGACCTGGTAAATCAGATTTTAGGTGAAGGTGAGGTCAGCCTGATCTATAGCGACGGCGACATGCAGGTACGTATGCAGGAGTCGGTACTGGCCGGCATCTGGCGCACTTTCTATCTTGACCCGGCGGGCCGTATTACGCGTGATCTCGTTGAAGTGTGTGATGTACCCGTGCTGGCGCGGCGCGTCCCGGACACCGAAAAGGCATCCGCACTTCCGCGGGATAGCGGACCCGGGGGTGTCATGAACGCCCTGCCCCTGCTGGTTGAACTGCAGGACCAGGTCAGCAACTGGAAACCCGGTGACCCGGCAGGCGTCATCAACCTGACGCTGCTGCCATTGTCGGAAGGCGATATGGATTTTCTGGTGGAAATACTGGGAACGGGACCCGTCCAGACCCTGTCGCGTGGCTACGGAGACTGCAAGATTACGAGCACGGCGTATCCGGGTATCTGGTGGGTGCGGTATACCAACTCCATGGGCACGCCGATTCTGGATACCCTGGAAACCACCGATATTCCGGCGGTGGCTTGTGCCGCCCAGGAAGATCTCGATGATTCGCGAAAGCGGTTTCATGAACTGCTGGAGCCGTACTGGACCGAACTGGGATGAGCTCCGCTGGAGGACTCCACCCGGGTCCAGGCCACACGTCTCTTGAATGTCGTATCTGCTGGTATGTGTACGATCCGGCGGTCGGCGACGAGGTGGAGCAGATTCCGCCGGGGACACCGTTCACTGCATTTGCCAGAACACTGGCGTTGCCCACAATGTGACGCCGGTAAAGACAAATTCTTGCCACTTGCGGACAGCTAGGGAGCCTCTGATTTATTCTGGGCATAGCAGATTGGCAGCGAAAAGAGTCAGATTCAAGGCGCCAATCGCACGTAGTAGCGGGGCGACTCGCGAAGATTGGCAACACAGAAGCTGGGTTTTTTAGCCACAAGATGCAAGTTCATGAATAGATCAGAGGCTCCCTACATGTTTCCCGCCGTGGACATGCTGGTCACCGTTTACCGCGACCTTGTGCAACCACGCATGCAGACGCTGCCCATGTACAACCCGGAACTACGGGTAGAGGCGGTTGGCTTTCGTGAACACGAGGGTCGCCCGTGCGGGATACTGCTTACTCCCTGGTTCATGAACCTGGTGTTATTGCCGGCTGAAAATGACGATTGGTCCGGGATGGCGTCTGGCGAAAGCCTCAAGGTTTCGTTTCCGGCAGGTGAATATCTTTGCTTGATGAGTACGCCTGAAGGCATACCGCCTCACCTGAGTTTGCCGCTGTTCAACACAGTAAAAGAATTTGATAGTCAGGACACGGCGCGCAGCGTGGCCGGGGAAATCTTACGGCGCCTGTACCAAGAAACCGATGACCCCACGCAGGCCACTCCCGTGGAAACTGAAATGAACAAAAGTGGGCTACGACGGCGAATGTCACGACGCGCGCTCCTGCGCGGCTTGCTACCACCTGACGATGATCAGAAGTAGGTGACGGCCAAGGGGATCGGGGGCGGACACCGGTAAGTACATCTCGCGATTGGCGCCTGCGCCCCTTCGGGCGAATATCCCCGGGTTACGAACTCGTTGAAACTACAAAAGAAAATACCTTGCGTCACGCGACAACCCGGCGATCAATGAAGAAAAATATGGGTAAAAAGCCGGCCTTGCCCACAAGGCCAGAAACCTCCCCCTGGGTCCATCGGGTATGGAGCCAGGGTTTTCTACTGGCCGCGAGACATCGCGCGGCATTTTCAGTCCCTGTACAAGCGGGTTATATTGGAGCCCTTCCTGGCAATGATTCGCTTGCCAGTGTGTCCTGTACTCACCGCCCACAACACCGGTGCCCCATGCTTCGAAGCCAGTCCAATGTCCACTGACAACCTCGCCAGCCGCAACGCCTTGTTCGGCCAGCAGGTAATTGCGCGCGTGCTGGCTGCGGGCTGCGTGGGTTTCGTGGTCTCGCCCGGCTCACGCAATACGCCTCTGGTCATGGCCGCAGCAAATACTTCGGTCCCGGTAGAAGTCATCCTGGACGAGCGCAGTGCCGGTTTTTTCGCTCTCGGCTGGGCGAAGGCTGCCAAGGCGCCCATAGCCCTTATTTGTACCTCTGGCAGCGCCGGGGCGCATTACCTGCCGGCCATCATCGAGGCATGGGAATCGGGTGTACCCCTGATGGCCTTGACCGCCGATCGACCGACCGAACACCAGAACATCGGCGCCCCCCAGACCACTATCCAGGAAGGATTTTATTCCAGGCATACCAAGGGCTATCTCGGCATTGGGGCCGCGGATGATCCGGGTGCCCAGGAGCAACTGGCGGAGCTGGAGCAACTGGCAGAGATTGCAACCCGCGGCAAACCCGGCCCCATACACGTGAATATCGGTTTCCGCGAACCATTGTGGCAGGCAACCACGCACCTGCTCCCGGTTGGCCACTCAAACTCAGTAGCCGCTGATATGGATGACCTGGATGAGCTTCCGCAATTTCCAGGGGTCAGCCGTGGCCTGGTGATTATCGGCCCGGTGCAGGAAGCCCATCCGCAGGCGGGTGCAGCGACGCGGGCGGCAGCCGATCTCGCCCGGCGCCTGGGCTGGCCGGTGCTGGCGGATATCGCGTCGAACTTGAGACAACATCCGGTATACGCCGGGGTCCTGGTCAATCATTACGACCTGCTCCTCAGATCAAGAGAAGCCAGGGCGGCGCTGCAACCGGAATTTGTCCTGCACATCGGCCGCATGCCCACTTCCAAGACCTTGTTTAGCTGGATGCAGGAACTGGAAGACCAGGGCACCAGGGTGTGGCACCTGGGCAGTGACGGCCAGGCACACACCCTGGCCAGGAACCCAAAAGTATTCCAGACCACCTGGTCCCGGCTGGAAGCCTATTGCCAGGCAGTCAGCGGCCCGGAGCCGACTGAGTCCTCCTGGATGACGCCCTGGCGGCGGGCCGAAAATGCCGCACAAGAGGTGGTCGCCGAGCAAACCCGTGACGCCGGCTTGTGGGAGGGCGCAATCGCGTTTACCGCCAGCCGACTGCCGCGAGATTCGCGTCTGGTGCTGGCTTCCGGTATGACGGTAAGGGACGTGGATTCCTATGCCACCACGCTGGCGCCGGGCAGTGAATGCCTGGTCAACCGGGGGGTCAATGGCATTGACGGCCTGATCGCCACCGCCGCGGGTGTGGCGGCAGCGGATCGCGGCAGACGGGTCCGGCTGGTGCTTGGTGACCTGGCCTTTCAGCACGACATGAGTTCACTGGTACTGGCCGCCGCCCTGCCCAATCTCGATATCGTGGTGATCAACAATGGCGGCGGCGGAATTTTCGAATTCCTGCCGATTCGTAAAACCACGGACAAATTCGAGCAGTTCTTTCTGGCCCCACAGGGTCTAAATATTTCAGCAGTCAGCGCGAGCTTCGGTGTCGCATCCTGTCGTTGCGCGTCGATTGATGAACTGGCATTGATGCTGTCAGACTCCAGACCCGGGTGCCGGCTAACGGAAGTCATGGTTGACCGCGAAAACAACGTTACCATGCATAGACAAATCGGGTCGGCGGCAATTGCCAGGCTCAATAATGAATTTTCACTGGAGCAGATTGATGGAGAAGGATGTGCAGACACCGGCGGTGATCTGGAACCGGGTCAAAGAATATCAAGACATTGAATATTTCACTTCCCCGGAAGGGATAGCGAAAATCGCAATCAACCGGCCCGAGGTGCACAACGCTTTCCGGCCGCAAACCCTGTTCGAATTGCGCGAGGCTTTTGAGTTGGCACACGAGGATCCCGATGTGGGGGTCATCGTCCTGACCGGCAACGGCGGGCGGGCGTTCTGCTCCGGTGGCGACCAGCGTATCCGCGGCGATGCCGGCTACATCGACCCCAAGGGCGTGCAAAGACTGAATGTGCTGGACTTGCAGCGCCAGATTCGTACTCTGCCCAAACCGGTGGTGGCCATGGTGGCCGGCTATGCGATCGGTGGTGGCCACGTGCTGCACGTGGTTTGCGACCTCACCATCGCCGCGGACAATGCGAAATTCGGGCAGACCGGTCCCAAGGTCGGCAGCTTCGATGGCGGTTTTGGCGCCGGCTACCTGGCTCGCCACGTGGGTCAGAAGCGGGCCCGGGAAATCTGGTATTTATGCCGTCAATACAGCGCGGAGGAAGCCTACCAGATGGGTCTGGTGAACAAGGTGGTGCCGCTGGATCAACTGGAATCCGAGACCGTCCAGTGGTGCAGGGAGATGCTGGACATGTCGCCAATAGCCCTGCGCTTCCTGAAAGCCTCGTTCAATGCCGATTGCGACGGTCAGACCGGAATCCAGGAACTGGCAGGCAACGCCACCATGCTTTATTACATGACCGAAGAAGGCCAGGAAGGCAAAAACGCTTTCCTGGAAAAGCGCAAACCCAACTTCAGAAAGTTCAAGCGAGTACCGTGAAACCCTCTGCCCTGAAAGCCTGGGTCGCAGCCTCCAGACCGCAAACACTGACCGTCGCGGTAGCGCCCGTGCTGCTGGGTGCGGCGCTGGCTGCAGAGGTTACCCGTTTGCAGGTTCCGCTACTTATCGCCACGCTGATTGGCGCCATATGCATACAAATAGGCACCAACCTGTTCAACGATTACGCCGACTTCAAAAAAGGCACTGACGGTGCTGACAGGCTGGGACCTGCCAGGGCCTGTGCCAGCGGTTGGCTGGAGCCGAACCATGTTCTGATCGCGGTCTGGGTCGTCTTCGCCATTGCCATCGCGGCGGGTCTGTACCTTGTCATGGCGGCTGGCTGGCCCATCCTGGTCATAGGCATCGCCAGCCTGGCTTGCGGGCTGGCCTATACCGGCGGCCCCTGGCCCTTGTCCTACGTGGGCATCGCGGACTTTTTCGTGTTCGTGTTTTTCGGACTGGTCGCCGTGGGCGGCACCTTTTTCGTGCTCACCGGCAGCCTTTCCATAACCGCTGTATTCGGCGGCGCCATACTGGGTTGCCTGGCTACCGCGGTACTTGCAGTGAATAACCTGCGCGACAGGAAGGGTGATCGGAATGCCGGGAAAAAGACCCTGGCAGTACGCTACGGGGAGGCTTTTGCCAGGAACCAATTCGCCCTGTTGATTACTGCTCCCGCATTGATGGTCCTGTTGGTCGCCATCTTCGTACCCGGGGCCGGCCCCGGTTGGCTGGCGCCCCTGGCCCTGGCACCCTGGCTGGTACAACTGACCCGCGACGTTTTCCGTCTGGATGGACGTGACCTGAACTCCCTGCTGAAAAAAACTGCCGTTGCCGAACTCGCTTTCTCAATCCTGCTCTGCGCAGGAATCATATTGACGTGATCGCCCGCTGGGAGCTGCTTCGTTACCTGGCGGGGCACCCGGCTCAGGAGGGCTTTGTCCTGAGGGTGACGGGTGACGATGGCCATGTCGGTCTGGGTGAGGCCAGAACCATAGACGGATATGGCTCGGGGCAGGCGGCACTGAACGCCTTCCTGTCCGATCATGTTCGTATGGATGGACTGCTGCACACGCTGCAAAACGACATGGCTCAATCCGGCCACATTCAGCCACGACCGGCTGACAACGGCGTGCCGGTGGAAGCCCTGTTTGCTGCCGAAACGGCTTTATACGACCTGGCCTCACGGCGGGCCGGCCAGGACCTGACCAGCTGGCTGGGTTACCCGGGTCGCAAGTCCCTCGTCAACAGCATGCTGGTGGAAGACGAGGCCCAGGCGCGACGTGTGACCGAGGCGGGAAACCGCAATTTCAAACTAAAGGCCGCCGGCAAGTCAGCCGACTGGCTGCTTTTGTTTCATACCCTGGTCGAGGCCACGGACGGCCAGGCCCGTATACGGGTCGATGCCAATGGCAGCTGGACCCCCGACCTCACCGTTGAATTGCTCGGCCAGGTCCCGCTGGAGAACCTGGACTACCTGGAGCAACCCTTCCCGATTGGTGATCTGGATAACTGCCGACGCTTGAAAGACCGGCTGGGGGTACACATCGGCATCGACGAGGGCGTAACCTCAACACAAACAATTGAGGATATTGCCAGGCTTGAGGCCGCCGACCTTATCGTACTCAAGCCCATGTTCCGGGGCCTGGCCGGCGCCCTGGAGCTGGCAGGAACTGCGAAATCACTTGGACTGGGCGTGTGCGTGACGCATTCCATGGAGGGCACCCTGGGCAGACTTGCCGCCATGCACGTGGCGGCTGCAGTGGGCTCGGATAGGCCCCACGGACTGTATGCGCCGGGCTTGCCGAGGCTGGCCCGGGAGCCGGAACGTAAGCCCGATGAGATAAGAATGCCCACTGAACCCGGACTGGGCTGGACCGATCTTCGAGAAGAACTGCTCAAACCCTGGGGCCCCGCTGCATGAGCACGCAGGCGCTCGATCCCCTGGCCGGTTTTGCCGCAACACGTCCGGAGCTGACTGCGGTGGTGACCGTGAGCGGAGAAAGCTTAAGCGCCCGGCAACTCGACCTGGCCGCCTCCGCCGCCGCAGCCAGGCTCGAACAACTTGGCGCAGGCGCAGGTTGCGTGGTGGGTCTGGAGGGTGAGCCGGGATTGGCGTGGCTGGCAGCGCTTTTTGGCTGCTGGCGTCTGGGGGCGATCGCTGCGCCCCTGAATCATCGTTCCACAAGGATCGAACGCGAGCATGCCGCCAGGGTCATGGCTTGCCAACTGCACTGGACGCCGGAGGAAACCTTGCTCCAGTCGGAACCCAACTCCGGTGACTTCCAGCCCGCCCCGTGGAATCTGGAACATCCCCTGCTGAGGGTAAGCACCTCCGGTTCCACAGGCGCACCTCGCTGTGTGGAGTTACTCGCCTCCCAGTTGCATTTTGGCGCCGAGGCCTCAAAGTCCCGACTTGGGCACGACCCACAGGATCGCTGGCTGGTTTGTCTGCCGGTCACTCATGTCGGCGCACTGGCGGCCATATATCGCTGTCTGCACAACCAGGTTTGCCTGGAATTGCATACCTGTTTTGATGCCGCCGTGGTGGCTGACAGACTGGACAGTGGTGAGGTCAGCCTGGTGTCCCTGGTGCCGTCCATGTTGAGCGACGTCCTGGATTACCGTGGCGAGCAGGCCTTTCCGGAATTTCTCCGTGTGATCCTGCTGGGCGGCGCAGCCTGCAGCCAGTCACTGCTGGAACGTTGTCGAATCGCCAGGCTTCCTGTTTCCCTGACCTGGGGGATGACTGAGACCGCGTCCCAGGTTGCCACGCGGGAGCCCGGGGACTTGTCACCGCTTGAGGACGGCCTGCCACCCCTGCCCCACACCCGTGTGAGTGTGAATGAGCAAGGCCGATTGGTGGTCGAGGGCCCGGTCGCTGCGGGTCGCCTGGTCACCGACGACCTTGGCGAAATCACCGCCACCGGTCGGGTGCGGATTCTTGGTCGCAATGACGAGGTAATCATTCGTGGCGGAGAGAACATACATCCCGCCGAGATCGAAAAAGTTCTGTGCGGGCATCCGGGTGTGACGGAGGCAGTAGTACTTCCCCGAACCGATCCTCGCCTGGGACAGGTGCCCGTGGCCTTTGTCCAGGGCACGGACTGCGACCCCGAGGGGCTGGGCAACTGGTGTCGCCAGCAACTTGCCGGCTTCAAGATCCCGGCCGAGTTCATTTGTATGGCCGAACTGCCTCGGACTGTGGCTGGCAAGATCCACCGCCAGCAGTTGTTGGCTATGCTAAGGAACCTCTGATTTATTCCCGTGACAGCGTCGGTCGGCCTGCCGCCACCCCGGTGAAACCTGTCTGAGTTTGCCATCGCACAGAAGCCGGGTATTTTGAACCCCCACTGCGAATTGATGGGCAGACCTTCAGATATCCCTAAACCGGATAACGATCCAGCACCGGGCCCAGGGCTTTCTTCAATGGGTCCAGGTGCTTTTCATAGTTGCGCCATTGGTCCAGGCCTTCGGTATACACCGGTTGGCGCACCTGCTCGGAACTGGGTGTGCGAATGGCCCGCTTGGTTTCGTAAAACCGCAGGCACTGCTCCTCAAACTCCAGACCGCAGTAATCCAGCAGGCGACGGACCTGGTTCTCGGTATCCGCCACCATGTCCTCGTACTGCACCCGCAGAACGCGGCCCGGCAGCACTGCATCCCAGTGATCCATCAGGGTGACGTAATCGCGATAGTACGTGCCGATATCGGTCAGGCTGTAAGTGAAGGTCTGGCCCTTGGCAAATAACTGCTTGTAGCCCGAGAAACATCCGGCCATAGGATGACGCCTGGCGTCGATGATTTTCGCATTGGGCAGGATCAGGTGAATCAGGCCGACATGACGGAAGTTATTCGGCATCTTGTCGATAAAATACGGCAAATCACCGCGTTGAATCCTGGTTGATTCGATGTATCCCTCACCCAGTTCCCTGAACTGATCGGGAGTCAACTCTGCCAGGATTTCAGGGTATTTTCCTGCAGGTTGCTCGACGGGTCTTTTGAGCGAGACGCTCGGGCAATACCAATAATGTCCGGCAGCTCTGCTGTACCCTGCACCTGGGAATGACTGGCCAGGATTTGTTCCAGCAAGGTCGAGCCCGCCCTTGGCAGGCCGACGATAAAAACAGGATCAGGTGCTGAGTGACCCTGGCCCTGCCTTGCCGCAAAAAACTCGGCATCCAGGGCCTTGATCTGGCGCGCAGCATCGAACACGTTTTTCTTCGCGCTATAGGGATGCTGCTTGGCGCGTATCATGTTGCCACGCTCATAAAATTGAAACGACAGGTCGTAGTCCTTGCGGTCCTCGTAGGCCTTACCGAGAGCAAAGGCCAGGTGGGCCTGCTCTTCCTGCTTACCGCCGTCATCAACCACCTGAGCCAGCATCTGTGCAATATCCTCATCGCTAAACCTGAAAGTCTTCAGGTTGGCCAGGCTCCAGTAAGGCTCGCCAATACCGGGACTCAGCTCAATGCTCCTCTTGTACGCACGGATCGCATCATCCAGCCTGCCCACGGTCTTCAGGGTGTGTCCGTAATTCATGCTGGGTCCCGCCTGGTTCGGATAGTCCTTGAGCAGGCGCTCGTATAGCTCAAGGGCTTCCAGGTGATCTCCCTTTTGCACCAATATACTCGCCTTGAGAATCAGGTAGTTCGGATGCTTTGGAACCGCTTTTAGCAGCAATTCCAGCTGCTCAAGCGCAGCTTCCAGTTCCTGGCTCTTGAACAGAGCCATCGCAAAACTGTGTCTCGCCATGTGAAAATCCGGCGCCAGTTCCAGGCAGCGTTGCAAGAGGTTCTTGGCATCCGCATATTGCCCCAGCTTGATGCCAATATTTCCCAGCAAACTAATTGCCACAACATCTGTCGGATCCTGCTTGAGCACCTCCCGAGTCAGTCGCTCCGCCTTTGCCACCTTGCCCTTGCGAAATAAATCCGCGGCCTCCACGAGTTCGGGATGCGGTGTAGACACTTCCAGGTGTCTTTCGAAGGCCTCCTCACTACCAGTTTCGTCACCTGCAACGCTGAGCTGGTCGCCCAGGCTGCGCCATGCGCCGCCGTGGCGCGGATTAATTTGCACTGCCCGGCGCAGAACATCAATGGCATCGGCTCCCCTCCCGATCGCCCCGAGCGTAAGACCCAGTTCATGCAGCAAATCCGCGGAGTCGGAGTGAGCGCCTGCCAGGGGTTCCAGTATTGAAAGGGCCTTTTCTGTATCACCTTGCAAGCGATAGGCAACACCCACTATCTGCTGCGCTGCGGCGAGGTCTGGATATACTTGCAGGATTTCCGTCGCCCTCACCCGGGCCAGCGCGGGATCCTGCCGAAGCAACCGCGCTGCCTGGGATATCGCGGAATTAACGTTCGGCCCGGTTGTCAGATTTTCTGTAGTCATGCCAGCTGCAATACCTGATTTCGGTGTGGTTTTCGGGTTGGGAACCATTCCCAACAACGGATAATCCCCTAGGTGTAATTTCCCGCATCGGGCATTTCAAACGCCCGAATACCAGCCAACACGAGTCTTTGCGTGGATAACACGTTGACTGATATCAACAAACGAGGGAGACTGATCCTCGGTCGATGATAACGTCAATTCCATCGCATGCGAAGTTCTGGAATCGATCCCTTGTCATCCCTGGCCGACAGCTAGCTAAAAATATGTACATGGGGGATTTATCAATATGAGTCAATTCAGAAAGCGTCCACTCGCAAGGGCTGTTTCTGCCGCCCTGACCGGGTCGGTCATCGCCACGGCAATCGCTGTTCCAGCTTATGCTGCAGTGCTTGAGGAAATCGTAGTAACCGCGCAAAAGCGCCAGGAAAATCTCCAGGACGTGCCCCTGTCGGTCCAAGTGCTTGGCGCCAAGGAACTGGAAGAACTGAATCTCAACAGCTTTGAAGATTACGTCCAATTCCTGCCCACCGTTTCGTTCACGTATGCCGGGCCCGGTTATGGGCAGGTGTATATGCGCGGCATCGCCAGTGGCGGCGATGGGGTCCACTCGGGATCCATGCCCAGCGTAGGTGTCTACCTGGATGAACAACCGGTAACCACCATTAACCAGATTCTGGATGTGCACATTTATGACGTCGCCCGTATCGAGACCCTTGCTGGTCCCCAGGGCACCTTGTACGGCCAGGGCAGCCAGGCCGGCACCCTGCGCATCATCACCAACAAGCCCGACACCAAGGGGTTCGAGGCCGGTTATGACGTTGCCTTGAATACTGTGGATGGTGGCGATCCCGGCTACGGTGTGGAAGGCTTTGTAAACATTCCGCTTTCCGACAAGATGGCCCTGCGTATGGTGGGCTGGACCGAATATGACGGTGGCTACATCGATAACATTCCTGCCACTATAAATTATCCATGGAACAGCACAAACTCCATCTCGGGCGACGTCAGCCGGGACAACACAGCTTCCTATCCCGGACAACCCGTAGCCAAGATAGAGGACAACTTTAACGATGCCACCACGACGGGTGGTCGTGCATTGCTGAAGATCGACCTGAATGACAACTGGAGCGTGACGCCCGGCATCATGGCCCAGGTTCAGGAAACCAATGGCACCTGGGCCCATGATCCCGAGGATGCGGGTGACCTGAAGGCCACGCGTTTCTTCGAGGACTCCAGCGATGAAGACTGGTACCAGGCTACCCTGACCCTGGAAGGGACCGTAGGCGGTCTCGACGTGGTGTACGCGGGTTCCTACCTGGACCGCAACCTGGATAGCCTGTACGACTACACCGGTTATGCGGAGTACATTGACTACCTGACTCAGTATTATCACGATTATTATGGCAGCGGTTACTACTGCTCTTACTACAATGCGGCCGGAAATGACTGCGTGGACCCGTCACAGTACGTGGCTGGTATTGAGAAATTTACCCGGGTAAGTAACGAGCTCCGCGTACAGTCCAGCCAGGACAAGCGTCTGCGCTGGATTGCCGGCTTCTTCTCCCAGCAGCAGCTGCACGATTTCGACCTGCGCTGGAATGTACCGGCCATGGATCCTGCCAACTCGGTTATTGAGAACGGCGATACCACCTGGCAGACCTACCAGATTCGCAAGGACCGCGACCTGGCACTGTTCGGCGAGATTACCTACGACTTCACCGAGAAACTGTCGGCGACCTTTGGTATGCGTTTCTTCGAGTACGAGAACTCGCTGTACGGCTTCAACGGTTTCCAGGGTCATTGCACCGGCTTTTACGACGCGAACGGGGATTTTGTGGAAGACCGGGAAAACGGCGAGGTCCAGTATCCCTGCTTTGACACACGTATCCTGGACGACGTGGCCGAGGGCGACGGCAACACCATGAAGGTGAACGTCAACTACACCATCAATGACAGTAAAATGGTGTACGTCACGTATTCGGAAGGCTTCCGCGCAGGCGGTGTGAACCGCGCCAGGGTGGAAGGAATTCCCAAGTACAAACCCGACTGGGTATACAACTACGAGGCTGGCTGGAAAACCACCTGGATGGATGGACGCCTGCGCTTCAACGGTGCGGTCTATTACCTGAACTGGGAAGACTTCCAATACGGCTTCCTCGATTTCACCGTGTCCAACCTGACCATCATCGGCAATGTGGGCCAGGCCGAGACTATCGGTACAGAGTTTGACCTGACCTTTGCGGCTACCGATGACCTGACGCTGTCTTTCGCGGGCTCCTACAACAAGGCCGAACTGAAGGATCCTTACTACCGCAACTCTGATGAAGAGGCCACGGGGATACCGCGTTCACCTGCCGGAACACCCATGCCCTACGTGCCCGAGTGGCAGTTCACCGGCGTTGGCCGCTACCATTTTGACGTGGCCAGCTTACCGGCCTATGCCCAGCTGGCCTTCGCCTACACCGGCGAACGCTGGAATGAACTGGACACAACCAACGACGTACGGACCCTCATGGATGCCTACACGATCGTAAATGCGGCGGTGGGTATAAATAAGGAAACCTGGTCTCTGGAACTGTTTGGCAGCAACCTGACCGATGAACGCGCGCAGATTGATGTTCTTGACCCGGGCTATCCGAGCGCCCTGGACACCAGGACCTACACCAATCGGCCACGTTCGTATGGTATCCGATTCAGCCAGCGTTTCTAATCAGGACGTGAGTTGAGAAGGGCCGGATCCGCAAGGATCCGGCCTTTTTTTTGGGTGCACTCAAGGGGACAGTAACCTCAACTACCCGTATATCCGGGGACGTTTCGAGGACATTGATCTTAGCCAACCGCCTTTGCCATGGCTCTTAATCCTTTCCCCTCAACTTCGGTTAGATGACCCGGTCGGTATTCACGGGCTGAATTCATGCCAGGCAACTCCCTGTACCGCGCCTCCATCACAGCGGGTACGTACTCTGGTCTTTGAGTATCATGGATATCTCTATCCGGGCGGTCGTCGCCCGGGCAGTCAACCGAGG
Source organism: uncultured Gammaproteobacteria bacterium (assembly GCA_963823435.1). Lineage (GTDB taxonomy): Bacteria > Pseudomonadota > Gammaproteobacteria > Steroidobacterales > BM003 > CAKZML01. Next base: position 439,308 of record CAWGLN010000001.1, read on the forward strand.
TCACCTGATGAACAAGTTTCTAATTGTGCCGCTGGCGCTGCTGTGTCTGTGCCTGCCCGCTGCAACCCGGGCGGATTCCGCCGTTTCCAGCTACACGCTGGGCCCTATTGAAGCCCAACCGGGAACCACGGTCTCCGCTTACCTGGAGGTTCCGGCCGGAATCGATTCAGCCACCCGGATACCGGTTTCGGTCATTCACGGGGCACACGCCGGCCCTGTGCTGGCCCTGATTGCGGGTACCCATGGCTACGAATACCCACCTATCACGGCCCTGCAAAAACTACGTGGATCACTGGACCCGGCTGCCTTGTACGGCACGGTCATCCTGGTGCACGTGGCCAACCCACCCTCTTTCCTGGGCCGCACCATCTATACCAGCCCGGTGGACGGCAAAAACCTTAACCGGGTTTACCCGGGCAAGGCAGACGGAACAGTCAGCGAACGTATCGCCTACGCCATCACTCGGGAAGTGATCGAGCGGGCCGACTACCTGGTGGACATGCACGGTGGGGATGGCAACGAGGCACTCAGGCCGTATATCTATATGCCCGTCACCGGTGATGAGAAGCTGGATGCGAAGGTTCGCGGCATGGCGCTGGCTTTCGGTCTGGACCACATCGTGATCGACCGGGGACGGCTGGCCGATCCCGAGACATCGGTGTTCACCGACCAGACCGGACTCACGCGTGGAGTCCCGTCCATCACCACCGAGACCGGCCAGATGGGTTCCAACGACGACTACTGGGTGGAGCTTGCCGAAAATGGCGTGCGGAACCTGCTACGCCACCTGGAGATGCTGCAGGAAAAAGAAATCATCAACCAGGGGGTCGTCTGGCTGGAAGACTACCAGGTGATACGCAGCCCGGTCACCGGTGTGTTCCGTGCAGCGGTGCGTGACGGATACCTGGTTGCCGAGGGCAGCCTGCTGGGTGAGTTGCTGGACCTGTTCGGCAGACCGGTCATGGAGATACGCGCTCCGTTTGCAGGCGTTGTGAACTACGTGGTGGGTACCCCACCGGTAAGTGAGGGGGAGCCGTTGGCGATGCTGAGCAAAGTGGCGGAGTAGAATAGAAAACACCGCCGCAGAGGTCGCAGTGCTGCTGCTCTGAGGCGGTGTCTATTCAGTCACTACTCAATGCTGGACGTTTCTTGCCAGCGGTACCAGTTCCTCTTCGTTATCCAGTTTGGAGAACTCGTCAAACTGCTGCTGCGCGGGCAATTGCACGCCTTCATTGCTGATTTCGTAGACCGTAATGTCTTCCGAATAGGCTGCCCAATCAACGTCCGTGTCTTCCTTGATCGCAGCGGCCAGGGCTGCACTTGCGGCAGCTTTCTGGGAGATCTTTACGTTCTGCACGGCCACGGTGCCACCCGTGCCACCGGCGTAATCAGCCACCGCAGTTGAGGCCGCATAGGCATCAATTTGCGGCACTATCGCTGTACTGGAAACGTGAAGATCAATGGGGAAACCGGTCTCAGGGAAACCTCTGAACGTGATCGGCGCAGCTGCCGTCCCCATCTCACCACCGGCAAACAACGAGGCCGTGCTGCCAATAATATTAGCTTGTCCAGCTTCTGCACCTTCATGAACTTCAGCAAACAAATTGCCTGTCGCCTCCACAATCACCGGCCCTGTTCCGGCTTCAGTACCAGTTTGGCAACCGGCGCCTGAACCCGCACACAGGAAATCAAGCGTCAGATCGCCGTCGTTGTGGATCTCGATTCCACCACTTCCGGTGTTCAGCGCCCGATAGATTCCAACCGTAGTATTGGCAAATGTCTGCCCTGTGACAGAAGAAGCGTCAAGGGACTGTGCCGACACAACCCCGGTCCCGTCAGCCTGGGTAATCGATCCGCCCGATGTAATCGTCAGGTTGGTGGCGGCTGTGAGGTCAGCATTCGCAGCGACGGTAATGTTCCCGGAAGCATCCAGCAGAATATTCTGGGCGCCGAGACTTTGGTCAACAGCAATCGTGTCCATGTTGTTAACCGTAAGATCACCGCTTACGGCGCTGGCTTCAGTCACGACAAATGCGTCGTTGGCGCCACCACCACCATTAACCGTCACTCCATTACCGATGTCGCCATCCATATTAAAGGTGTCATCACCAGCCGATCCAACGAAATTCTCCACGTTGACGGAGTCGCTGAAATTAACCGTTACCGGACCCGCGTTAGCTGCATAGGTCTGGGTGTCAATGTCAGCGCCACCGTCAAATGTGCCGGCACTGCCGCCGGTGTTCACATTGAAGGTGTCGTTGCCGCCCGCACCGGATGCGGTCCCGCTCAGCGCCGCCGTAAAGGTAAAGGTATCCGCAGCGGCACCGCCGGTCAGGTTCTCCACATTGCTAAACCCAATGGTATTCACCGTGCCTGCATCGCCCGCGCCGTTCACCACAAAGGTATTTGTTGAAGCCGCACCTACAATGAGGTCAGCCGTGCCGGCCCCGCCATCAATCGTCCCGGCGCTTACGCCAGTACTCAAACTGAAGGTGTCGTTGCCGCCAGCCCCGTCTGCCAGTCCACTGAGTTCGGCGTTGAAGGTAAAGCTGTCGTCCGCCGCGCCCCCGGTCAGGTTCTCCACACCGGTAAAGGTCGTGCTGTTCGCGGTACCCTCATCGCCCAGGCCGTTCACCACAAAGGTGTTGGTGGTTGCAGCCCCGATGATCCGATCACCATTTGCACCGTTTGAACCGCCGATAATCAAATTGGCACTACCGCCTGTGTTTATAGTGAACGTGTCGTCACCGGCCGCACCGGAGGCTGTCCCGCTCAACGCGGCGTTAAGGGCAAAGGTATCAACACCCGCACCACCGGTGAGGTTCTCCACGGTGTTGAAGGCATCACCATTCACGGTGCCTGCATTCGCTGCGCTCACTACAAAGGCGTTACCTGCAGCAAGACCCACGATGGTATCGGTGTCATTGCCACCAGCGATGGTCCCGGCACTGCCACCCGCATTCAGAGTGAAAGTGTCATTACCACCCTCGCCCGACGCGTTTCCACTCAAGGCCCCGCTAAGGGCAAAGGTATCAGCACCCGCGCCGCCGGTCAGGTTCTCCACCGTGTTGAAGGCGGTGGTGCCGTTGACGGTACCGGTATTGCCCCCGTTCACCACGAAGGCGTTAGCTGTCGCGTTACCCACAATGGTATCGGTCCCGTTACCACCCGTGACACCGCCGGTGACGGCCGCATTCAGCCTGACGGTGTCATTATTGTCACCACCGTTCACACTGCCGGTCTGGGCAACGTTGACAGTGATGTCGTCATCACCCGCACCACCGTTGACCGCACCGGTATAATCCGCCGTACCCAGGGTCATCGTGTCCACCAGCGTGCCACCTGTGACGGTCTGCACATTGGTGAAGGCTACCGTCCCGTTGGTGTTGGTCACCGACCCGGCATTGGCCGCATTCAGTGCCCAGGCATTCGCCGTATCGGCGCCGGTCAGGCTGTTCGCACCACCGGCTCCGTTGGCTGTTCCGGCAAGACTGCCGGCTGCGCCCACAGTGAAGTTATCCGCCGCACTGCCACCCGTGACATTCTGTACACCGGTGAAGGCCACCGCACCGTTGGTATTGGTCACTGATCCGGCATTTGTGCCGGTCAAGGCCCAGGTGTTCACCGTGTTATTCGCCGTCAGGCTGTTCGCACCGCCGGCACCCGCCGCCGTGCCAGACAGACTGCCTGTTCCGGTCACTGCAAAGGTATCCGTTCCCGCGCCGCCAGTAAGATTCTCCACCCCGGTAAAGGCCGTGGTGGCATTCACCGTGCCAGCATTGCCCGCATTCACCACGAAGGCATTGCCCGTCGCATTACCCACGATGGTGTCCGTCTCGGTACCACCGGTGACACCGCCGGCAACACTGGCCGACAGGTTAATAGTGTCATTACCCGCATCGCCGTTTACGCTGCCGGTCTGCGCCACACTGACAGTGATATCGTCATTACCCGCACCACCGTTGACCGTGCCGGTGTAGTCCGCTGTACCCAGGGTCATGGTATCCACCAGGGTGCCACCGGTGACCGTCTGCACATTGGTAAAGGCTACCGTCCCGTTGGTGTTGGTCACCGACCCGGCATTGGCCGCATTCAGTGCCCAGGCATTCGCCGTATTGGCGCCGGTCAGGCTGTTCGCACCACCGGCTCCGTTGGCTGTTCCGGCAAGACTGCCGGCTGCGCCCACGGTGAAATTATCCGCCGCACTGCCACCCGTGACATTCTGCACACCGGTGAAGACCACCGTACCGTTGGTATTGGTTACCGATCCGGCATTGCTCCCGCTCAGGGCCCAGGCGTTCGCCGTATTATTCGCCGTCAGGCTATTCGCACCGCCGGCACCCGCCGCCGTGCCAGCCAGACTGCCCGTTCCGGTCACTGCAAAGGTGTCTGTTCCCGCACCACCAGTGAGATTCTCAACCGTGTTGAATATTCCGCCATTCACGGTGCCCGCATTCGCTGCATTCACCACAAAGGCATTACCCGCTGCCAGGCCGACGATGGTATCGGTATCGTCACCACCGATTAAGGTTGCCGCGCTACCGCCGGCATTCAGGGTGATAATGTCATCACCCGCGCCGCCGTCAACCGTGCCGCTCACCGCATGTGACAGCGCAAAGGTATCGTTTTGACCCAGACCCGCCAGGTTCTCGAAGGACGAGTAGGCCAGCGTCGTATTCACCGTGCCCGCATCAGCACCGGTGGTTACAAACGCATCCACACCCGTGGTGCCCTGCAGCGTGTCCCCGGCATTACCCGTACCAATCACCGTTTCCATGTTCAACAGGTTGGCCACAGAGACGGTTACCGGCGTGCCGGCGCCAGCGCCGGCATAGGTCTGCGTATCACTGCCATCAGCACCGTCAAAGATACCAACAGCCGTTACTGAATTGATCGCAAAGTTATCATTGCCTGCACCACCGGTGAGATTCTCCACCCCGGTAAAGGCCGTGGTAGCGTTCACGGTGCCCACACCCGAGGCGGTCACCACAAAGGCGTTACTTGTCGCAATGTACGTGGCCACGATGGTATCCGTCACCAGTGGCACCACCCGTGGACACCGCGGTGACGGCCGGCATTCAGGCCTGATGATGTCATTACTCGTTCCACCATTCAACACTGCCGGTCAGGGCAATGTTGACAGTGCAAATGTCGTCATTGACCCATCGCCGCCGGTTGACCGTACCGGTATAGTCCGCCGTAGGCCAGGGTCATGGTATCCACCAGGGTGCCCGGTGACGGTCAGCACCGTTGGTTGAAGGCATACCGTACCCGTTGGTGCCCTGGTCAGCGCGACCCCGGCATTAGCCGCATTCAGTGCACCAGGCATTCGCCGTATCGGCGCCGGTCAGGCTGTTCGCACCACCGGCTCCGTTGGCGGTTCCGGCAGACTGCCGGCTGCGCGCCACAGTGAAGGTATGCGTCGCACTGCCACCGGAGCACCGTCAAAGATACCCGCCGCCGTCGCTGAATTGATCGCAAAGTTGTCATTGCCTGCACCACCGGTGAGATTCTCCACCCCGGTAAAGGCATTGCCACCGTTCACGGTACCCACACTTGAGGCTGTCACCACAAAGTTATTGCCGGCAACGTTCGTGGCAACAATGGTGTCCGCATCAGTGTCACCAATAATGGATGCCGCGCTACCGCCGGCATTCAGGGTGATAATGTCATCACCCGCGCCGCCGTCAACCGTGCCGCTCACCGCATGTGACAGCGCAAAGGTATCGTTTTGACCCAGACCCGCCAGGTTCTCGAAGGACGAGTAGGCCAGCGTCGTATTCACCGTGCCCGCATCAGCACCGGTGGTTACAAACGCATCCACACCCGTGGTGCCCTGCAGCGTGTCCCCGGCATTACCCGTACCAATCACCGTTTCCATGTTCAACAGGTTGGCCACAGAGACGGTTACCGGCGTGCCGGCGCCAGCGCCGGCATAGGTCTGCGTATCACTGCCACCAGCACCGTCAAAGATACCAACGGCCGTCGCTGAATTGATCGCAAAGTTATCATTGCCTGCACCACCGGTGAGATTCTCCACCCCGGTAAAGGCCGTGGTAGCGTTCACTGTGCCCACACCCGAGGCGGTCACCACGAAGGCGTTACTTGTCGCATTACCCACGATGGTATCCGTCCCGGCACCACCCGTGACACCGCCGGTGACGGCCGCATTCAGCCTGATGGTGTCATTATTATTTCCACCATTCACACTGCCGGTCTGGGCAATGTTGACAGTGATGTCGTCATTGCCATCGCCGCCGTTGACCGTACCGGTATAGTCCGCCGTACCCAGGGTCATGGTATCCACCAGGGTGCCACCGGTGACGGTCTGCACGTTGGTGAAGGCTACCGTCCCGTTGGTGTTGGTCACCGACCCGGCATTGGCCGCATTCAGTGCCCAGGCATTCGCCGTATTGGCGCCGGTCAGGCTGTTCGCACCACCGGCTCCGTTGGCTGTTCCGGCAAGACTGCCGGCTGCGCCCACGGTGAAGTTATCCGCCGCACTGCCACCCGTGACATTCTGTACACCGGTGAAGGCCACCGTACCGTTGGTATTGGTCACTGATCCGGCATTGCTCCCGCTCAGGGCCCAGGCGTTCGCCGTATTATTCGCCGTCAGGCTATTCGCACCGCCGGCACCCGCCGCCGTGCCAGACAGACTGCCCGTTCCGGTCACTGCAAAGGTATCAGCACCCGCACCGCCGGTCAGGTTCTCAACCCCGGTAAAGGTCGTGGTGGCGTTTACCGTGCCTGCATTGCCCGCGTTCACCACAAAGGCGTTAGCTGTCGCGTTACCCACGATGGTATCCGTCCCGGCACCACCCGTGACACCGCCGGTAACGGCCACATTCAGCCTGACGGTGTCATCATTATTTCCACCATTCACACTGCCGGTCTGGGCAACGTTGACAGTGATGTCGTCATTGCCATCGCCGCCGTTGACCGTACCGGTATAGTCCGCCGTACCCAGGGTCATGGTATCCACCAGGGTGCCACCGGTGACGGTCTGCACATTGGTGAAGGCTACCGTCCCGTTGGTGTTGGTCACCGACCCGGCATTGGCCGCATTTAGCGCCCAGGTATTCGCCGTATTGGCGCCGGTCAGGCTGTTCGCACCACCGGCTCCGTTAGCTGTGCCGGCAAGACTGCCGGTTCCGCTCACGGTAAAGTTATCCGCCGCGCTGCCACCCGTGACATTCTGCACACCGGTGAAGGCCACCGTACCGTTGGTATTGGTCACTGATCCGGCATTGGTCCCGCTCAGGGCCCAGGTGTTCACCGTATTATTCGCCGTCAGGCTGTTCGCACCGGTCCCACCGGCCGCCGTGCCAGTCAGACTGCCTGTTCCAGAGACCGTAAAGTTGTCTGTCGATGTGCCACCGGTCAGGTTGGCAAAGTCATTAAAGGTCTGGCTATTCAATGTTCCGGTATTCGCCGAGCTCACTACCCATGCATTCGCTGCATTCGATGCACTGAGAGTGTCGTTGGCATCGGTATTGCTGCCAGCGAGGGTTACGGTGCCGGATGAGGTGATTGTGCCAGCCAGCGCAAGTGTCTCTGCGCTGTTGTCATCAGCATCAACCCGCAGCGAAACATTACCTGCATTGATATCCTGAACCGACAACCCGGCAGTCGCACTCAGCGTCACAGCGCCGTCAGCCCCATCTGGATTGGTCCCGGTCGTCGCTGCACTGCCGGTTGAGGTGATCACTCCCGCCGTAATGGTGCCGCCAGTCAAGGTGACTGCTCCCGCATCCTGGCCGGCAAGATCCGCGATATCCGCACCGCCAGAAGTGGTGATGCCACCCGTTGTCAGCAAAGCGGTGGTTGTAATGGACACAACGCCACCCGCCGTATCGTCGGCGCCTGAGGTGTCAACCAACACACCCGATGAATCAAAATTCGCAATGCTGCCACTGTTGGCCAAAAAGTCTCCGCCGCTGGTTGCAACGGCACCACTGACGTTCACATTCGTTCCGTTGAGGCTTACGTTCCCGCCGTTAGTCTGAATGGCGCCGGTCGTAATGGCCCCGTTCCCGGTTCCGCCGCTGGATGTACCGATCGTGTCGATCGTCAGGGACCCACCACCTGTGACGTTGATGGTGTCACCTGTATTCATCGAGAAGCCGCCGGCGCCGGCCAGGAATGCCACGGTGCCATCGGCGGCCAGCGTTAAGGTATCGGCTGCGACACCCAGGTTTGTAAGGTCTTGAATCACAATAGAGTTTGTCGCCTGCAAGGAGACATTAGTAGTACTGGGCAGAGCCTCGAGGGCTCCCTGGCTGATGGTCGCGGTACCAGCCGGCGCATCGGCAAATAACACCGTGCCGTCGGCGCCACCGATCAGGCCATCATTCGCGCCATCGCCATCCAACTCGTTAGAGATGACAATATCCGCGGGATCAAGAAGCAAAGAACCCATCTGTCCCTGGGGAGCGCTGGTATCCACGTTGCCAGCAAAAATGAGGTTGTCCTTGCCCGACACTTCGACAGAACCGCCGTTGCCGCCCTGGTCTCCACCACGAGCGCTGATATCACCGTAATAACGGGTTACCTGGTCAGCCCAGACGACCACTTCGCCGCCATCGCCCGAGACCCGGGCATCGGCATTAATCTGGGCGTTCGGGCCCACGTAGGTGCGAGAAGCACTCTGGACGTCAGAATCTGCCCCCTGGAAGCTGCCGCCGATTTGCACCAACCCGCCGCCGTTATCACCAGAGACGTCAATGGACGCATCGCCGTAGACCGCAACCCGCTCACCCAGTACCTGGACTGTTCCACCCGTGTCACTGGAACCAGCTCCGCTGGCATCCAACACGCCGCTGGTCAACACATCTCCGCTATTACCCAGGAGCCGAATCACACCGCCCTGGTTATCGATACGCTGGGCCTGAATCAGGCCCTCATTATTAATGGCATTTGTATAGACATCCTGCGCGGCCCTGGCCGTGAGCAAGACCTGTCCGCCGTTGGCGATCAACGATCCGCTGTTACTGACTGCAGAATCCTGACCCAGTGCACTTTGGAGAACGTCACTCTGGACCTCGAAAAACAACAGGCCACCGCCATCAAAATCCAGTGCAATTTTATTACCTGATGCAAGGTTTATCGTGCCCGCATCGGCGACGATCAGGCCTTCATTCGCTACCGCCTGACCCAGCAGCGCAACGAAACCACCTTCGGCGGCAACGATGTTGCCCTGGTTCAGAACGAGTCCGCCTTCAGCACCAGCTGCGGCTTCAAACGTGTAGTTACCCGCCATAAAATCAGCTGTGGAAATATTCAGGGAGCTTGCGATCAGGCTCGCAACATTCACCTGGGCGTTGGCGCCAAATACCAGGCCGTTTGGGTTGATCAGGAAAATTACGCCGTTTGCATCGATGGCGCCAAAAATCTGACTCGCGTTCTGGTCAAAGATGTGATTAAGAGCTACCGAAGTGCTCGAAGGCTGGATGAACCGAACCGTTTCATCCAGACCGACATTGAAGGTGTCCCAGTTAATGGCGACCCGATCAGACCCCTGAAAAATCTGGGTCAATCGGCCATTTTGATCAATGGTAGCGTCTCCGCCAACAACCTGCCCACCCTCCGGGCCGGCAACTGCGGGATTGGAGGCCGCAAGCGTGAGCAACAAACTCAGTGCAAAATTGCACCCTCCCAGGGTCAGGCGGTTCGCACTTTTTCTTGTCTGCGCTACGCCAGCCGGTGTCGCATGCCCATTCGATGCATCCTTCAGGAAATTAGTTGTCATTTCTCTTCCTTGTTATGGCTATCTGACCAGCAACTGCCTGCTCATCTGATTTCTTGTACGGAATAATCTAGCGGAATGAATAATTAAGCTGCCCGTAAACCTGCGGATCGCGGTCATTACTGGGTTTACGATCGGTGTACGGTGCTGAAACGTCCACACGCATACCCAGCAAGTTGCCGCTGTCACCGGTATGGCTGAAAGACAGGCCCATGCCATACCCGGCAAGATTGATAAAACGCTGTTCAGACGCCAGCGGATCATTCAACTCGCCACGCGCGGCATCCGCAAACAGGGACACCGACCAGGTGGTGGATGTCGATGTTCTATCGAAGGCCTTGTTGAGATCGAGTATCCATTCAGCTGAACCGAATATGCCGCTGTCCATCAGGAACTCGGCAACTGGATAGGCGCGAACGCTGTAGGGGCCACCCATGAGGAATTGCTCAAGCGAGGTCAGCAGATCTGATGAATACTGCCCCTCCAACCGCATCAGGAATGAATTGCTCTTGGAAACCCTCTGCAAGCGTTGGTAGCGAATCTCGGTTTTGCCGAAATCTCCGCCCGCGAATTCTCCGCTACCGCCCCTGCGTGAGGAAGCTCCGCCCCCGTCTGCGGGCATGGAGCCAAGAAAATCCGCCAGCCCCTGCGAGTAACGAACCTGTAACTGGTTTACGCCACCGTTGAAAATACCGTCAACAGCTTCGACGGCAAATTCGAGCGACAACACCGTCAGGTCATCGACCCGATCTACCACGGAATCGCTCACGGTCGACTTCTTGGAAGACAAATCGAAAGCCAAATCCATTTTTGAGCGTCTGGTGTAACGCATGTTCTTGGTCAGGGTCATGGACGCGATATCAGACTCGCCACCCAGACCTGCTCCCGCAAAAGCACCACTTGTCACATCAAAGGCATTGTGTGAGTAGGCCAGCGCAAGAAAAAAGTCGTGCGTAAACAGAGGTGTTTCATAGCGAACCCCTCCGTATAAATTGTCGGAAGGACTAAAGGTCTGCAGCACATTGGCCGTGATGGAGTCGGCGCGGCCGAAGGGGTTGTACCAGAACATATCGGCGCGCAGCCTGGTCTCGCCGGTGGATTCGGAACCGTAATTATCGGCGACGAAGGAAATGTCAAATGGATCCTCTGAGACCCTGAGGGTCAGTTCACTGGAACCGGTGGTGGTACCAGGACTGAATACTGCCGTGGTGCTGAGACCAGGGTAGTTTCTGACATTCAGAATGGAGTTCTCGATCTGGGATTTCTGAACCGGCACGGCCATTAGCGTGGCAAAAGGCGTAAGCAGACGCTCCACCGAATAGCCGTCGTTGCCTTCAACCTTCACCGACTCGAGTCTGCCCGGCAATACCGTGATGACTACTGTCTGGTCCGCGACGGTCTGCTCGGGCAAGTAAGCCCAGGCCAGGATAAATCCGGCATTGCGCAGCTCGTCAGTGGTTTCCGCAGCCAACGTCTCCAATTGCCCAATCGTAAAGCCCTGCTCCTGGTGAGCAGCAACCGCACTCGTAATCGTCTGGCTCAAAGACTGATTCAGCTCGGCATCCATCAACTTGGCCAGGCCGGGGTCAATATCAAGCCTCACCGAGTTAACGGCGATTTTCGGACCCTGATCTTCGCCCAGGGGGCGCTCATCGGCCGGAGGAATAAAAAGGTCCCCGGTTTCCTGGGTGCGCAGCTCCCATTGATTGAATTGCGGGTAAGCCCTGGCGTAGGGAACCGCAACCTGGCCTGCGTTATCCTGAGCCAACAGCAGTTGAGGTCCTGCCAAGCCTGCCGCAAGCAGCACGAAGCACGGTTGAAAAACGCGCATTGAGGTCGAGTTAGCCACTGGCATTAAACTCCTTTTATTGTTGTCCGTAATGCCGCCGGGGCACGCAATTTATTTTTAGTGTAGACCCACGGCTGCAAATTTGCACCACCGCTATCTACATTAATAATTGTGCAGGTGCATCACGACCCGATTCTCGTCTGGCCGTCTAATAAAACACTTTCACAGCTCTCGCACAAGCCTGAACCCGGTCATTTTGTCTTTTGTTTGCGCTGGCAAGCGCTGCCTTGCGGAAGATCTTAGCGCGGCTGCCGGACTCGCATAGGAGCCGCCACGCGCCACTTTTAGCGAATTGGCGCTTGAATCACCCGCAACCCACTCCCTGACATTGCCCACCACATGCCAGAGTTCAAAAGTGTTTCTCTGGGTCGTCTTGTCTGCCATTGGCAAAGGGCGATCCAGGGGCTCTGCGAAGGAATAACGCGCCTGGGTGGGTGATACCTCGTCCCCAAACGGGTAGAGGGTTGTGGTGCCCCCTCTGGCCGCATACTCCCACTCGGCCTCCGTCGGCAGGCGGTATTTTTGCCCGGTCGCCCTGGATAACCACTCTGCATATTTGTTGGCGTCCTGCCAGCTGACATTTACAACCGGCATATCTTCGCCCGGCCAGGGAGAGCCCGGGCATGTGCCTGCGGTGGCCTTGCAATACTCGGCATACTCAGAATGCGTGGTTTCGAACATTGAAATTGCATACGGGCTGGCAATATTCTCCAGGTGCGCAGGCCCTTCATCCGGGTAGTCGTCATTACCCATACGGAATTCGCCGGCAGGCAGCACTCTCAACAAGGGGCCACGAGTCCCGTCCGCAAGCATATCGAAACATCCACGTTTGCGCGTCTTGAGCAAATCTGCGGTACACGGAAAATCACTCACGGGTCGGGCCATCGAGCCTGCGCTTTCGCCGGCCGCAGGCTCCTTGTTACCCTGTGTCGCTTCTGCAGGCGCCGTGACATCAGGTTTCACAACCGCAGCCGGGGGTACAGCCGCCGCAACCACTGTGGGCGGGCCTGCAGCGACCGCGCCGCCGGTCTTTGAGTCTTTCGTCGGCGTTTTTTCCACCGGCGTTTTTTCCACCGGCGCTTTTTCCGCCGCCAGGCGGGGCGCGGCCTCGAGTGCAGGAGTCCAACCCGCAGGCACCAGTTCCACCAATCCTACGCCAAGCGCAAACAAGTAGAGCCTGCCAAGTTGCTCATCGTTGTCCGGGTCAATGGCCAACGCCCGGGCCTCGGCAATTTTTTCTTGAAAGCCCGCCACCAATGGCTGAAACCAGGTAGAGCCTTTCGCGGCATTCCGGTCAGACACGGGGAATCCGGTCCAGGAATTCTGAAACGCCGAAATACTGCCATCGCTCCAGTCATCGTTATTCAGGAACTCTTCGACCAGGAGCTGCTCCGCCCCCGGTGAATGAACAAGCGCCTCCTGGGCAGCCGCCTGGGGCGGCACGGTGGTAATCACGCCCCTGACTGCAGGATTCACCTGCACCTGGGATTCGTCGGCCGGCTGAATCAACCGCAGGGAGACAAATACAACCACGGCGAATACGACCACGGCCGCGGCCAGACCAAGGAGGCGACCGGAAAACGCCGACTTGTCAGCTTTGGCAGGGGCTTGCCGGGCAGGCGGCTGACTTGCCTGCTGACTCGACTGATCGATTTGAGCGAGAATATCCGCGCTCTTGACGGTATTGGGCTGGGTCACCAGATCCTCAAGCACATCCTCTTGCGTAGTGCTCAGGGAATCAAGCAGCAAGCCACGTCGATGTCGATAGTCATCAAACTGTAGCCGCCCTGCGAAGTAATCGCGATACAGACGGCCCAACTCTGTCGCGATGTGATCGCTCATGATGTTGCCCCGGTTACTGTGCGGATCAGGCGGAATCCGGTAATTGAGTCGGCCCTGCCATCGTGCGCAACCTTCAGCGAGATCTCACAAGTGTCATAACTATTTTCAAACGAACCGCCCCTGGCCGAGATGCTTTGACCGTCCATGACCCATTCCTGGGCATTTCCGATGTAATTTTTGAGCCCCCACTGGTTACTTTCTCCAGTATTTACCAATTCAAGCTGCTTCCCCTTGATTAACTCACTGCCGCTCTGGATCCTGCAATTAACGTTCTTCTTGGGGGGAGTGGTACCCGGTGCCTCGGCCGCATATTCCCATTCAGCCGTTGTGGGCAGCCGGTATTCGAACCCGGTCGTTGCACTTAGCCATTTCGAATATTCAACCGCATCGGCAAGCGAAATATTCGTCAGCGGCATGGCCCTGTTTTCATTGGTCCGTGGCGTACAGGACCCACTCACCTCACAATACGTGTTGTAGTCAAAGATCGTAATTTCGTATTTGCTGATGGCAAACGACTTGGGCGCGGGACCGCCCGCTGGAATCACAACCATGATAGGGCCATTCTTGTCAGCGCCGAAGGCATCCCTGCAAGTACCCCTGCGGTCAGAGCCAAGTCCGGCAAGGGCCGGATTGCCACATTCATCCTTGCCCCCCACTTTTGCCGTTGCCGGCGCGGGAAGGCTGTATGACATGATGGCCTGGCTGCGCGGAAAGACCTGTTGCAGTGAAGCCAGGTAACCTCGGGCAGTGGCATCGCTGGTTTTCTTGAGTACATCAAGCCTGGCAACAGCCGATTTGACCAACTGTTCTTCGCGCTTGGCGTAATCAGAGGGTGAAAGATTTTTCAGGCTGGCAAGGTCACTCTGGGTGCGCGCCACATCCAGGGTGGTTGACGAAGAGAAGGTTGAAGTTAACGCCTCGTTCAACAACTTCGCCCGTTCCGCCGTTTGACTTGCCGTGCCGTCATCAACACTTTTCTTGGCTGGACTGCTGTCGACTGTCGCTTGCTGTGCTACAGCCTCCTTGGTTGCCGCCGCATCCACCTTGATGCTCTTCCGGGCCTGCACTATTGGCGCATAGCCCGGCACATAGGACTCGCCCTTGGCCAACAGGTCCAGGGCAGAATCAAACGCACCCTTGCGCGCCGCGTTGTCCGCCAACCTGACATAGGCATCCGCAAACAGCCTGGGCGCGTCTTTCGTAACGAACACGTCGCCCGGTTTTAACTGGCCTTTCAGTGTATTTAGCGTCGCTTCGGCCGCCTGAATATCGTTGGCGTTTGCCTGGTCGGTAACCTTCTGCTTCAGGGCCTGGAGATTAGCGGCCGCCGTTCTTGTCGCTTCCAGCTTGCTGAATTCAGCCACCGCTGCGCGCAAGCTGCCACCGGCCGACTCCAGGGCAGGATTGCCCGGCATCAGGGCGTTAGCCCGTTTTAGCAAGGCATCCGCCTCAGCGAATCGCTCGGCATCGGCGAGGGTCGTAATCTGCCTGGTCACTTTTGCGGAAATTTCATTCGTCGTCTGTTGCAGGGAGGTAGCATCCGCTCCCTGTCTGTCACGCAATTGAATTACCTTATCCAGCCACGCCAGGTCAACCTTGTCCTGTGCAATCAACTGGTTAAGTTCAAACCTGGATTCGGCGGCGCTCTTTTGCGACTGCTTGGCCTGGTACTGCTGGAATTCGCTCTCGAGGGCCGCAGCATAATTGCTGGCGACCCGGCTTTCCGGCACCAAACCACGAAGACCTGCAGCCAATGTCTTCGCCTCGTCCCAACTTCCAGCCGCCGCCAGACCCCGGGCCCTTCCGATCAAGGCCTCGGCCACACGCTCGCGACCCTGATTGACAATGTCGCCGGTAGCACCCAGGCCACGCAGTCGATCCACTGTGTTTACCAACTGCCGCCCGTCGTCCAGAGTCAGGTCGGAGCGAGCCAGGCCGGTACTAAATTCGGTCTCCAGAGTTTGAATTTCTTTCGTCCGGGCTGCCGCCATCTGCTGCGCCTCGGCGTCGCTCATGGCCCGTGCCCTGGCCTGCTCTGCACTGTCAATGTCAGCCAATTCCTGACGCAGGAAACCCGCCATGGTGGCATCCGGGCGCTGCTGATTGCCCAGGTTCACCAAAGCTCTCGCCGTGTCCCAGTCTTCGGCGCCACGCGCCGCCCGGGCAGACTGCAGGTATCCCTGCGCTATAGCCTGTCGGGCCATAGTCAGCGTCGGCTCGTCTGCGCCCATGCTCTCCAGCGCGGACAACCTGGCCGCCGCGGTAGCCTCGTTGGGAGGAGAAAATTGACCAGCCTGTGCCATTCGCTGGATCTCTGAAAGGGCCTCTTCAACGCGGTCATTAAACTGCTTTTCCGTCCGACTGAGGACGTCCTGCTGGGAAGCCAGGAAATTAGCGTCAGCCACCTCAGAAAACGACTCCAGTGCGGCCCGTGCACCGGCAAAATCCCGTTGCTGACCCAAGGCAGAAACTCTCTGGGACAGCGCTGCCTGCAGTCCCTTGGCCAAGTCCCTGGAGACCCTTCCGGCCGGATCCAGCTGCAGCAACTCGCCAATTTCGGGAACCACCCGCTGGTAGTCTTCTATTGCAGACCCTGCTCCCAAACCAGCGAGCGTTCTTTCCAGTTCGCCGATACGCTGGGCCGTCCGCTGTGCCGAAACCGCACTGTCCACGGCAACACGCAGATTGTTCAAGGCAACCTCATCGGGAGCGAAATGCAGACCGGCATTTACAAGGAAATCCGCGGTGCCCAGGTCTTTATTGTCCAGGGCAACCTTAGCCTGGCGTGCAAAGGCACCCGGGAGGCGAGGATCGGACAACATTGGATGATCAGGCTGAACTGCAGCAACGATCAGGAGTACTTCCTCAACACTGCCCTGGCCCTGTGATGCCAGCAGAGTATCGCTCTTCAGCGCCGCATCAAGGCGATCTGACTGCAAGGTAATTTCCTGCCCTTTCTGCTCTGCGATACGCGCGTCTATTTCAGCGACGGACACTGAATCAGGGAATAGCAGCCGCGCCTGGGAGAGCAACATCTCCGCCCTCTGGTAATCGTAAGCATTTCTGGTTGCATCAATGGCCGCGGCAATATTTCGCTCGAAATAATCCAGCAGAGCCTGTCGGCTGGCCTGGTTTTGCAAATACACCTTGGACTTTTCGTCGGGACTCAGGTCGTTTGCCAGTTCATCGAAGATAAGATCAATGTCCTTGTCTACGCCCGATATGATGGTAGTGGCCAGAGCGCCCAGGTGTCGCTCGCGCAAATACGAAGGCAGCCAATTCGCTACGAAAACGACCAGCAGTACCACGGCCACGCCGCCAACAATCATCTGGACCTTGTTGATTTTCCTCGGCGTAAGCTCTTCGATAAATTCGTCAATATTCGCCGGCTGCTTTTCGCGCTCGAACGCCAGCGCCTTTTGCATCGCTCGCCACTGTCTTCTATTCAGTGACTCGATCGGGACCAACTTCATGCCGGCATTTCTGGCTTTCAGCGCTGATCGTTTCTTGTATGGATGGTCGCCGGTAAACAATTCATAGGCCACGCAACCGAGCGCATAGATGTCGTCCCTGCGATCCGGTTCATCACCCTCTATCATCGCGACGGTGGCGTAAGCCGGTGTCAGGGCACCCAGGGACCCCGCGTCAAAAAGGGTCTTTTCCCCACCATCATGCTCCGATCGCTTGGCGGCCCTGGCGATACCAAAATCAAAGACTTTTACCGTGCCGTCTTTGATCAGAAAGGCGTTTGCCGGCTTGAAATCCGAATGAATAATCCCACGGTCGTGTGCGTAGGCCAGCCCGCGACTCATGTCCGTGATCAGCGGAATTGCCCGGTCCGGTGGCAGACCCCTGGATGCATGGCGCTTGATGAATAAATCCAGCGGCTCTCCATCCATATATTCCATGGTCATGAAGACATTGCCGCCATCGCGATCAAAATCAAATACGGTGGTGATATTCGGATGCGCCAGGTCCTGGGCCTTGCGAGACTCTCTCTGCAGCGCCTTCAGGGATTCCGGATGTTGCTTGAATTCTTCATTCAGAATCTTGACCGCAAGGTAGGGATTGCGATCCTGGGCCTCTTCCTTTCTAAGGTCCTTGGCCTTGAAAACAATACCCATGCCGCCGTGACCAATGATGCTTTCGAGCACGAATCGGCCCTTGAGCACAGACCCTATCGTTGGCACGCCACCCGTTTCGCCCGCTGACCAGTGATCCGGGTTGCTCCAACTGGAACTCCCGGTGCCTGTTTGACCGGTCTGACCTGTATTACTGAATTGACCGGTCTGGCTGAACTGACCGGTCTGACCCGGCTGACCGGACTGACCGGCTGACCGGTTGACCCGGCTGACCGGTTTGACCCGGCTGACCGAACTGGCCGGTCTGACCCGGCTGGCTGAACTGACCAGTCTGACCCGGCTGACCGAATTGGCCGGTCTGACCCGGCTGGCCGAACTGACCAGTCTGACCCGGCTGACCGAACTGGCCTGTCTGACCCGGCTGACCTGTCTGCCCAGGCTGATCTGAACTGACCGGTCTGACCCGGCTGCCCTGGCTGCCCTGGCTGGCCGAACTGCCCGGTCTGACCGGGCTGAGCGCCCGGGGGACGAAGCTGCGTTGCAGAGTTATCCGGAACGGGCTGCGTTCCGACCGGCGGGCGAGCTCTAAGCTGGGTCTTGCCGTCATCGTCATCGGGTGGCAGCGGACCAGGCGTTCCACCCGTCTGCCTTCCAGGCTGACCACCCGCCTGTTGCCCCGGTCCAACGCCTACAGTGCGTTGCATGAGCATCTCGTAGAGCTGTTGCGGCAAACGCCCGGCTCCATAGAGATTCTTCAGAAGTTGCTGCAGTTCCGGACCAGCATCAGGATGACTGGCCAATTCCTTGTCAAGCTCCGCCACCAGTTGGGCGAACTCGAATTCGCCGGTCAGAAACTTGCCAAGGGCAAACTTGAAATTATTCATTGCTGTTCAAAATCCACGGCAATCACAGACACATTATCCGCGCAGCGGCGCGAAAGCGCGCAGGCCAATAATTTCTGGCACACATCCACCGTGCTGCCATCCGACATCATTTCCTCGATTTCTTCAAACGTCACGTCCTTGTAAAGCCCATCAGAGCAAATCAGATAGCGGTCTTTGTCACGCATCTCAAAAAGCTGGACCTCCAGCAGCAGATCCTCTTCACCACCTACCGCCCGTGTGATGACATTCTCGCCAGGATAGCCGGCAGCCTGGCTGCGCTCCAGGGCTCCCTGGGCGATTAACTCCTCCACCTCACTGTGATCGATGGTCATCTGTTCCAGCTTGAAGTTCCTGAGTCGGTATACCCTGCTGTCCCCCGCCCACATGCACAGGCAATGACCCGGTAATGCGAGAACCGCCGCGACCGTGGTTCCGATGACATTGCCACGCCCGCCTTCCTGAGACATCGCGTAGAGCTGGCGATTGACCTGGATCAGCCTGTCTTCAACTTCGTCTACCAGCTTGCTCGGGCTGTCTGTGTCGCCAATCTCGGAAAGGGATTTCACCACGCTTGAGCTCGCGACATCCCCTGCTTCGTGCCCGCCCATCCCATCGGCAACCACCCACAAGCCCTGTTGCGAATGATCAAGAAAAGCATCTTCGTTGACCTTTCTGACGTTACCGACATTGGTCATGCCGGTAGAAACCCATTGCCACGTACTATCCGCCATCAGACATCCACCGCCAGGTAGGTTATGCCAGGAAGACCGGATGACGGCGTGACGCTGTCGACCCACCCGTGTTCCGCCCAGCGACCGTCAAGCATCGCCGGAAACCTGTCCGGGCCCGGTAAACCACGACAAAAAACCAGGCTGGGAGAAATTCTTTCAGACCCCCTGCCCCACCACACACCGCTTGAAGCAAGTGCATCATCTAGCATCCCGACCGTCACACCCAGCAAGGCACCTGCAATATTCAAGTCCTCTCCCAGTGGTGAACGAACTCCACGATCCACGCCGGCAAGATCAAAGGCCGATGCCTGCGCTGCTTGCTGATCGATTTGATTTGACTCCAGTTCCCCGGCGAGCAGGTCGATATCCAGGGCCTCGTTATCCAGCGCCTCGAGCAGAGAATTTTCCACTGACTCGAACCAGGCATCACAGGAAACTGCCACCATCACCGGAGAAACAGGCAGCGTCAGTTCCACAGCAACGGTCATGGGAAAATAACGCCCCACCCTGTCCATACTGGGCATCATTACGCCGGCCCAGGCCGACTCACCGCAGATACCCGGGGGCAAGACAAATCGCCACAGCGGACTGGTCAGGTACACCTGCAACCATTCGTCCCCCAATACCTGTTTGGCAGCATTCATGCCGCTCTGTAACCAGTCGTCCCACACATCCACAAATTGTCTGGGCAGGTTCCGGGTAAGAAAGTCTCCCTTACCCGGTAATTTTCCATAAAAGCCTGCCATGCGTTTCTACACCCGCCTACAAGGAGTCGGGGCAACGAAATTCGTGCAGCCCTGGCCCTGAGAGAGGATTGGTGACACTACGGGTCTGGGCTCGCACAGTGGCATTACGACCACCGGCGGTAAACGCGATTTCATACTCGATATCGGAAACCGGCTTGATATTCGCTCCATCAAACAAGCGGAACATCGCCCAGGGACCTTCCACCACCACGGTGGGTCTTCCGCCACTGGCTTCTTCGAACATGATCCTGGCCATGCCTGGACCCTGCCCGGGCCAGGTGACGGTCGAGGAACGGGGCGGGCCATGTTGATAATCGAAGGACTGGCCATCCGCCTCGAACACAAACCGTTTAACGGAAGGATCCAGCCTGGTCGTCGTCATGGTCAGGTTGAACTCGGCCGCCATCGAGCCTGGCCTGAAGTAAGCCGCCCGAATCTGTTCCGCCATTTGAAATTGCTTCAGTGATGAAGCGGAGATGCCCAGGGCGCTGCCACCGCGTATACGCCAGGTACTTCCCGAACGATCCACTACCGGTGCAAGATTCTCTTCAAAGAACTTGTCCAATACGCCGCCATAGCCAAACATCTTGCCGAAATCATCCAGCGCAACATCCTGGCGACTGTTTCTTTCAAACGGATAGCGATTGGCGATCAGACGCTGACATTCGGAGCGTACTGCGTTGGTAAAACGTGTCGCCAATTCGGTACGTGCATTACCGGCGGCCAGTACTTCACTGCCACCACCCAGTGCACCCAGCCAACTCTTGACCGGCTCTGGCTGTCGCCTGGCCTCGGTCCGGATTCGCCTTGCCGCCGGACCACCACCGCTGGAAATGACACGCAAAGCATCGCTTTGTCCGGCCCCGCCCCTGCTTGCTTCGACCTCGCGCTGCAAGTCGTCCACCAGGAGCAATAACTGTTCAATCGCCGCCGGCTGTCCCGCGACCAACCGATTAAGATCTGCAAATTCCCGGGTAACCGCATCACCGGGGTTTGACAAGCCAAGCTGGGGAGTTGCGGGCGCTTCGGCACCAAAAATGCGTGTCAATCTTGATGACCCTTCTCCACCACCTTCGTCAGCCTTGGCCTCGTCCTTCTCGGCGTCCGCCTTGCTGAGGTCGGTGTTGTCCGCAATCACATCCAGCATCTGCCTCATGACCGACGGCTTTGCCGCAATCAGATCCAGGGTCTGCATCGCCTGGCTTTCACTGTTGAACGGCACAATCTCAAGATCCATCACCAGGCGTCGCCAGGTGGCCACGTAGTCCTTGGTGTACATGTCTCTCAATTGCGTTTCAATATTGGCGATCTCGCGTACACCAAGTCCGCCCTCGTCCCTGCCCAGCACCCAGTTTTCCTTACCCGCCTCGGCAATCAACTGCACGGACATAACAGGATAAAGTTCGGTAAAACCCTTGCGCGTATACAGCACTGAAATGGGCTCGGACAACGGTTCGCCACTCTTGCGACGGAACACCCGGTCCAGCCCAAGGCCAAGCTTGTCAGACAGCACCAGGTCGTCCTTTTCATAAGCCAGGGCATCAAGCTTAAGACGCGAATACAGAAACTCGGACAGGGGAGATTGAGCAAGGGTCGCCTGGGCGCCGGCAATCAGACGCTGGTTGACCGGGAAGGGTTGTACCTGGTTGAACAGAAAGTCCGTATGTTGCTTCAGGCGCGTATACATATCGCCTTCGGCTGCGTAGCTGCGCCGCCACTCCGCGGCGATCAAAAATGACAATTGCCGCGCATCCAGGCGCTCGGGGTTTCCGAGCATCATGTACGCTTTCAAATACTCATATAAAAGCTGGGGGTTGGCGGTATTTTCACGGATGCGGGATTCCAGTATCGACATCACCGTCGGTCCCAGCGTTTCGTTCAATTCCCGCCGGTAGGCATCCTCGACGCTCTCACTCATCGACTTGCCCTGGAAAAGCCACATGCGCATGTGCAGCGGCACGGATTCATTGTGCTGGCCCGCCACGTCCGCCAGTCTGCGCAAGGCATCAAGCCTGGGCAATACTTGTTCCAATGTGGCTCGTTCGCCGCCCGATGAATCCGCCAGCGCCTGGTACTGGGTCAGCCCCTGGTCCACTTCCTCCAGGTAGCCGCTGTTCGCCGTAAAGCTGGTTATCCAGGCAAAGGACGCCAGTACCGCCAGCACGATGGAGCCCATGTACGCGGCGGCTTGAATCCAGCGACGCCGCTTCTCAACACGTGGATTCACACCGGCAAGACCGGATTCCTGGAATATGATCTTGCGGAACAGATCGGTTATGAAATAGCTGCGCCCCTTGCCACCGAAAGAGGGAAGGACTTGCTCAGCCACGCCAAACGTCCGCGCCATTACCGACATCATCCGATCAATTGGCGTGCCTTCCTGGGTGCCGCTGGTGAAATACACGCCCCGGACCATGATCTGGTCTTCATAACGGCTGGAGCTGAACACATCACGAAGAAAGGTCTCCAGCGTGCCCGCCAATGCGATGACCTGCTGTGGAAAATTATAGATCTTGGCGCGGCGGTGCTGATCCCGCTCCTGGCTCAGGCGCCAGGTCATGCGGTCGGAAATTCTCTGCAGCAGCAACTTCAGTTCATCGCCGAACTTGTTTGCATCCGACTGGGCCGACTTGCCTCCATCTCCCCAGGGGAAGGTGGCGCCCCAAACCTGCTGTCTGCCTTCCTGGTCCAGGTCATCGAAGAACTCGATAAACCCGGCCACCAGGTCGCACTTGGTGAACAGCATATACACAGGAAAACGAATGCCGAAATGCTGATAAAGCTCATGAATCCTGTGCCGGATAGCCAGCACCTGCGCATTGCGCTCAGCCTCACTCTGCAGCATCAGGTCGGAAAGACTGATCGCGACCATGACACCGTTGATGGGACGCCGCTTGCGGTACTTCTTCAGCAAGTCGAGAAACCCTTCCCAGGCGGCCCGGTCTACTTTCTCGTGACTGTCCTGGGTGACATAACGACCGGCGGTATCCAGCAACACCGCTTCGTTGGTGAACCACCAGTCACAATTCCGGGTGCCTCCTACTCCTCTCAAGGCCTCCTTGCCGAAACGCTGTTCAAGCGGAAACTCCAGCCCCGAATTCACCAGGGCGGTTGTCTTGCCCGAGCCGGGAGGGCCGATGATCACGAACCATGGCAATTCATAAAGACTGACATTGGATTTGGACTTCGAACTGGAACGAAGAGTTGCGATTGCCTCTTCGAAGCGCTGCTTCAGAAGCGCCACTTCCTCCTCGGACTGGCCCTCGGCGCTGTCTCCTGCCTGGCCCGGTGAGCCAACCAGGTCACCTGCCAGTTGTTCGTCGGCCTTGGCTGCGGCACGCTTCTTGATGAACTTGAATATTCCCCAACCAAGGAATATCAGCACGATGAAGATAACCCTGGCGAGTATGCTTTCCAAAGGCCTTATCGGACCAAAACCGATATATGGACCAAAGAACCAGATGGTTACCGCTATCAGTATCAGTCCAATAATGGACACACCGGTACCGCTGAAAAGGCTGCGAAAAATACTGCTCATTGTGCCGCCGCCTGTGCCGTGTGAACTATTTCAACCCGGCGATTCATCGCCCTGCCCTGCGCCGTATCGTTCGCCGCCACCGGCTGGGTATCCGCAACACCCTGGGGTATCAGTCGTGTCTGTACCTGCATGGACTCACCAAGAATCTCCGCGACGTCAATGGCGCGTTCTCGCGACAACTCCCAGTTACTCTGAAAACGGAACGACCTGATGGGCACGTTGTCGGTGTGTCCGACGACTCTCACCGGACCGGGCACCTGGTCCAGCGCCTGCGCGACCTGGGTGAGTATCGGAGCGTATTGCGGATTCACCTCGGCCCTGCCCGAAGCGAACAGATTGTCACCCTGTAAAGTCACCACGGTGACACCACCGTTTTCGGTCACGGTCATCAGGCCCTGCGCTTCCTGACCCGCAAGCAAGGGCTTCAGACGCAGTGAATTCGGAATACTGGCTACCTGGAGGCTGCTGACATCCGTTATGCCAATTCCGCTTAAGGCGGCTTCTATTGGCTCAGCTGTACGTGCCAGGCCGATACGGAAAGAGATAAACAGCCCAAGCAGGACTGCCACCAGCACGCTGGCAACAACCCATAATGGAACATAGCGCGCCAGGGGATTACGTCGATCCTCGCACGCCCTTCCAGTGCGGTGACAGCTGCCTTTCAAAATCACCACGCTGCCTGCCTGATCAGCCGATACAGCTCGTCCTGAACGACCGCAAGCTGCTCTCTGCCGCGGTTTTGTATTCTGTATTTTCCTTCAAATCCCAATGCCAGGCACAAATACAATAGTTCGAGCAAATCCACATTGCGCGCGGGATCCTGCTTCAGCCGGTCAAGAATCTGGAAAAATTTCTCTCCGCCCCAGGTCTCCTTGTGGAAGGTGGTCAGGAGCGTATGGGTACTCCAGATGCTCTCGCTACCCCAGGGCGTACTCAGGACCGTCTCATCCAGAACCGCACACATTGCATAGCGGGCAGCAGCAAGGTGTTCGGTCGCCACTCCCGCCGCAGCCGCGTCAGCCTCGAATTTTTGAACCCTCGCGATGACCTGGCTATGCAAACCGTTCACATCCGCGTGACTTGGCACACCTCGCAACTGGGATACCAGCACCAGGAGGGGAGCCGCCGCAGTTGCCAGGGCGCTGGTTCCCGCTCCCTTGAGCGAATCCAGCGTTGGAACCGCCACAGGCTGTGGCGCGGGCCTCGCCTGCTGGGCCGGCTGATAGGACGGCTGCTGCATGGCTGGCGGCGCCTGGTTGCCCATGGCTGGCTGGGCAGGCATTCCAGCTTGTGCTGGCGGTGCTCCGGGCGCGCCTGGACGGCGGCCTCCGGGGCGGGGCCGCAGCATTGTTTTGTCGCCGTCTTCGGGGAAATCGTCGTTGTTATCCACAGCAAACTAATCCTTGATGGCCCAGAACTCCATTTGCAGCCCGGGAAATTCCCCGGCCACGTGTAGTGCAATGCCGCCGGACTGGGCGAGTTGCATCCAGAGTTCATGGTTGCGGTTGAGCTGGAAGTAGGCGAAACCAGAATGATACGGAATCTGTCGCGGTGCAACGGGCAGCGCCATCAGCTGGATGCCCGGCAGCGACAGGTTGACCAGTTCACGAATTTTCTCGACCGGACCAATCTTCACATGCGCCGGGAACTGGGCCCTGAGAATTTCCGCCGCCATATCGGCGTTCACGGCCAAAATCAGATTCGCTTCCCTGAGCAGGTTCTTGTCCGCGATCGTCGCAACACTGATACCGTATTTTTTCGCTACCAGCGGTATGGCGGTCGCGGTTTGCTCAAGCACGGCGCTCAATGCCTCACGAATCGCCCCGATGACCGGCGCGAAACTGGCGCGCAGATCGTGATGCTTGTATGGCGGGAGCTCTTGTGAGCGCTTGCTTGCATGGGTGAAGGTAGCGAGCTCGCCCGCGGCCATGATACAGGCCCGGTACAGATCCTCAGGATGCACCTGTCCCTCGGCGGCCAGGTGATTCATGAGCGGCTGCACACGATTGACAACCTGGAGCAACAGGAAGTCCGCTATTTCCGCCGCACCGCCACGACCCGTCGCCGCGACACGACCCGCGAGCGCTTCACCACGCTGGTGCAACAAGCCCAGGAATTCGTTGGTAAATGCATCGAGCACCGCAGACGCCCGAATATTTGAGACAGTGGGAATAAAGGTGTCTTGCAGCAGAACCTGCTTGTCTACCTTGGCCTCGACCACGTGGGCCACCGGGATTCTCGAATATTCGCTTTGATCGTCGGAATCCAGCATCAGCCGGGTTTTCAGGCTGCCTATCTGCATGGGCGAGCTTCCTGCTGATCGGCTGGTCACGTCACGGACCTCCAGCTCCCGACAATCATAGCGGGCCAGGACGTCTTCGGATCCGGACAGGTCTATCTCCTGGGACTCCGGCTGCTGCACCGGCAGGCAAAGATAAACAATGCGATCCCTGGTCTTGTCGTCGATATCAATGGGCGCGGGGAGCCCATCGTCATCCGGCATGCTGAAAGGCGTGCCATCAGGGAACACTCCTTTCGCCGAACTGATGGCCACTTTGCCCAGCTTCAGCAGGTCGCGATCCAGCTTGAGCTCCGAAAAACCCCATCCGTGAGCTCTAAGTGCGCCGCTCCTAATATTGAACAAGCGCTCCAGGTAGCGATCGTGCTGCTGAAAATGCTGCGGCCTGAGGAAAGAGACCCTCGGACCAGACGACCTTGCTTCTATATGACATTATGTAGACCTCAAGCGACAGATTTTAGTCATCGACCGTAACACCAATGGCGAGACTTTCCGCTTTGATACTGATCCCGTCCCCCTTGAAAAAGTCGAGAATACCCTTCTCGGGCATCGCCAGCAGGGTCTTCCATTGCGCCTGGTTGATATCCCTGTAGGCTGCGATTACCCCTATGTAACGAGTCTGCGGATCGAACTTGCCTTCGTACGGCCGAATATCGCCAGGCGCCAGCATAATATCCTCGACCGCAAGCAAATCCGCGCCAAGAGTTGCCTGGGCTTCATCGAACAAGGGGAAAAAATCGGCAAGTTCAAACTTGTCTTTCGACTTTAACTGAAAAACCTTGATCACCAGCGGCGACGGCCTCCCCTCGCTGTCGGGGTTTACATTCTGGACCGCCTGCACAGTGCCCTTTAATACCACATCTTCAGGCGGCTTGCTGGCACAAGCAAAAAGCATGGTCAGCGTCGAAATCATTACCAGCGCCCCAAGAGCGCGTTTTCTGCTCGCCATCATTGATCTCCTGATCAGTACTCTACTTTCTTGTAGTTATCTTGTGCATCTGCTCTTCATAGGCCGACGCGAATTCTTCTCCGAACAGCTTCCGGAAGTTGTCATCTGAATCCCGGGTAATGCGGTTGAACATCTCCTTGTACAGGTCCCAATAGCGCACTTTGTTGAAGGGTTTGAACCCCCCGCGCTTGGGTCCACCCTCGAAGTATTCCTCCAGCACTTCGGGGGAAAACTGGTTCAGCATATGTTCGAATGCCGCCCGCATGCCAGCGATCATGGCCAACTGGTGCGCCTTGATGTCCTTGAAGCCCTCCTCGAACGCCTCCGTTGGCCTCAGGTAACCGGGCTTTTGACTCTTGAACAGGTGATCCATCGCTTCATCGACATTGGGCGAAAACTTCAGCGGATTATTCTCTACCGGCTTGATGGTGGTCAGCGTCAGTCTGAACTGGCTCTTCACGTCCGCACGCGACTTCAGAATGTCCATCATGCCTTGCACGATAACGGGCATTAGGTTATCCGGCAGCCCCTGGGGCGACGACATGCCTGACCCAAAGGCCGCACCGGGTCCCATGCCGGAATCCTCAGGGATCTGGGGCATCATGCCGGTTTGCCCCGGGTTTTGCGGCATCATTCCGGTGCTTGCCAAGCCCTGGGCCGGCGCCGGTTGGGACTTGAGTCCACCGCCTTGCGCTGAGCCACCACCGCCGAAATCGGTTAGATCCCAATCATCCGGAATTCCGCCCGAATCACCGGCCCCGCCACCCGGGATGCCAGGTGGGCTGAAATGATCGGTCATGGCCGAGGAATGATTGGAAAATGCAGCGGGAGCCTTGGGTGCCGCCGCAGGCGGTGCATCACCCAGCAGATCCAGCGGGTCTATGGCGCCTATTGTCGCCCCACCGTCGAATCCGCCCGTTGTTGTGGAATACTCATTATGACTGGTCGGGGAGGTGCGCATAGGGTCCATGGGAGCACTGCTGTACTGGGGAGCAGGCACGTCGCCACTGTCCTCTTCCACGATGTTTACATAGACCTCGTAGTCCCCGATCTGGAGTCGGTCGCCGCTATTGAGGACCACCGGTTCGTTGCGCGAGCCTATGGAATCCGGCTGGCCGTTAATAAAGGTGCCATTGGTGCTCACGTCCTCCAGCGAAAACATACCCGCCATATAACGAATAATCACATGACGGCCGGACAAAAAGCGCTCCGGATCCGGAAGCACCCAGTCATTACCTGCGGCCCGGCCGATGGTTCCACCGGCCTCGGCAAACACCTTGCTTGCGTTGGGACCCATCGACGCGGCCTTGGGGCCTGAAACTTGTAACGCCAGATACATATTCGTGAATTCCGCCTGGATCCCTTATCCGCCAATTAACACTGTAGGACATCCAACCACAATGGTCCCGCCATGGCCGCACATGTCACCCATACGTGCAGCCGGCATATTTGAAATCATCACCGTCATTGAACCCATGGCTATCGTATCCGGGGGACCCACACATACCGCCATATCCCCCACGCGGGCTGCCGGCATCATGCCAATCAGCACGGTACGCCGCCCGGGCGGCAAAATCGGCCCCCCCACATGAGGTATCGGTGGCACCGCTGGCGTCACCATGGGACAAACATGCATGTCACCTACACGCGCTGCTGGCTTCATCGACTATATCTCCTTGGCCCCATGAAAATCCTATGAACCGGGAATTGCAACCATGGCCAGGCCACGATTGATCATTTGCTTGCCCAGATCTGCGGACGTCTCCGGGTCTTTCATCGCAAGACCCATCAGACTCGCAGCCACTGCCACCGCAGTCAAGTGATCCGCAGGGGGCACCACCGGCAGGCCTTCCGGCGCCAGGCTGCCACCGCTGAAACCAACAGCCGCCGCCAACCATGCCCAGGGGCCCTCGTACTCCGCGGTCTCGGCCGCTTCTGCCGCGGCCCTGCGAATTTTCTCGTCGGGTCCCTTCAGCCAGCGCCTGACCAACTCGGCACATTGCTTGTCCTCGGGAGCAAGTGCGGTGGTCAAGGACTGGTCGACACACTGGGTCGCCCAGATGAGAGCATATTGCTTGGGCAGCGTGCGTGCCAACAGCAAGAACGCGTCGTGGAACAGTTTCTGGTCACACAAGACCGCAAGGTAAGCAAAGGCATTGGGTGAATCCGGCAACAAGGCTGTCGCCTCATCCGACAACTTCAGGTCGAAAACCAGTTCACCGGGCTTGCGCCGGGAATCCTTGATTAAATCCATTGTAGACATAGGTTCTCCGCTGCTCTCTAACCGATCATCGTCATGCCGCCCTTGAGCTTGGCCATTGCCGCACCTGACAGATCCAGCATCACACCGCCCTCGAGCTTGGCGTTCAGACCAGCGGATAAATCGAGGTTCATTCCGCCCTCAAGCTTGGCGTTCATACCAGCGGACAGATTGAGGTTCATGCCGGCCTTAAGCTCTGCATCAGTGTCCGCCGAAATCGCCACCTTCATGCCTTTCATAACAACATTTGAACTTCCCTCAATATTAATCTTCACCCCTTTCAAAATAATGTTGCCATTTTTTTTCATCGTCAAACTGGCCTGGCCCACCGTGATCTTTAATTCATCGCCAGCGATAATCTCTATCTTTTTCTTGACATCAATCTTCTGACTGCCCTTCTCGACCTTCAGCGTATCGTCGCCTTCCTCCAGGGTCGCGGTACGGTCGTTGTAGATCGTTATGGTTTGATTTCCAACTCCGTCATAACCGTGTTTCCCATCCTTGGCACCCTTGCTCTTGTTGCCGACAACCAGGGTGTCATTGTTCTCGACCAGTCGCTTGAAGTCGCGCTCGGCCTGCAAGAATATCTCCTCACTGCCCTTCTTGTCTTCGAAGCGCAGTTCGTTGAAGGTCTGGGCATCGCCCTTGGGAGTACTGCGTGTCCGAAGACCGCTTTGGGTCTGGTTCTTGGGCAGATCAAACGGGACCATATTGTCCTTGTTGTATACGCTGCCGGTGATAATCGGCTGATCCGGGTCCCCTTCCAGAAAATCGACAATGACTTCCTGCCCGTGTCGCGGCAGCGAAAAAGCGCCCCAGGTGCCGCCGGCCCAGGCCTGCGCAACACGTACAAAACAGGAACTGTCCTGGTCTTTCTTGCCCACCCGGTCCCAGTGAAACTGGACCTTGACCCGACCGTATTCATCGGTCGATATTTCCTGGTCCTTGGGTCCGACGACTACCGCGGTTTGCGGACCACGCACCAGGGACTTGGGTGTGATTCGGGCGGGCCGAAAGTGAGTCTTGCTGTCTATGGCCGTGAAACTGCAATCGAAGGATGCCTGCCCTCCCATCGTATTCACGGCGTTGTTCTGGATTTCATACTGGGCATCAACGATCAGGTAGTCACCGTCCTGGTCTTTCCCGGGGTGCTCGTCCAGCTTGAACTTGTAGCCACTGGCCAGTTCACGGGCATTTCCATCACCCCTGGCCACGGCGTAGTCGGCCATTTGCTCTTCAATCCTGACGGTTGCCAGCGAATTCCCATCGGCGGCCTTGACGTAGAGCTGACCGTACTCATAGCGCTCCTTGCCCGACTGACCGTGCTTGCTCAACTCTCCTTTCTGGTCCTCGGCCTTGCGCTCTGCTTTCAGCTCGGACTTGGGGTTGGTGAAATCGTAACTTTCGAGCGTAAATTTCTGCGTCTGCACCTTGCGGGACCATGCCCAACGGGATATGTGGTCCAAATCAGTTCCTGCTGACTGTGTCGGTCTGAACGGAATCTTGTCATGTACCAACTTATGGGCCGAGGGCGAATCCGCGAGTATCAACTCGTGCTTGCCATCTGTATGAGCAAAGTAGTAATAGATTCCTTCTTCTTCCATCAGGCGGCTGACGAAGTCGAAGCTGGTCTCACCGTACTGGACGCAATAGTCGCGCTTCCTGAAGGTGCCTATGGTGTCGACCTTGAAATCAGAGAATTTATTGTCCTGGAAAACCTTCTTGATAATCTCCAGTACATCCAGATTCTGAAATACCTTGTTGTCCGAAGAACGGGTCAGAAACCACAACCATGGCCTCAGCGTCACCGTGTATTGACTGAAATCCGTACCTCGGCCCAGGGACGAAATTTCACTGACCAGACCATTGAAATAGCGCTTGCCCTTGGCCAGCTCAAGCTCGGCTGTGATCGGGTTACCCAGCAGTTTCAGCGGGTCGACATCGTCACTTTCTGTCAACAGCTCGAGGTCGTACCGGAACGGTCTGCCAAGCTGTTCCTTGCCCACCATACTCTGCATATGGAATTCGACTTTGGACAGCGGCGTAGTAATCAGAACGAATGCGTCCTTCCTATCGCCCATAACGAGCTCTCCTTACGCAGCTAATGAGATTTCAAACTGCGATTATTATTATTTAATTTCGACATGGTCATCTTCGAAATTCGGTGACTAGCATTCCGTGCCGGCCAATATTGTCTTTAGCCTTCCCGGCACTTCTTGAGTCGACTGATTTGCCACTCTCGTGTTTGGTCAGAATGTCCGGCAACCGATCAAAGGGGTCTTGCATCCACCCCGCCGGAATTATTCCCTAACCCACTTCAGACAGGCTTCCTCGCTGGGAGTATAAAGATAGTAACCGTGCCAGGGACCTTCCTCATCAATGATGACGGGTTGCATTCCCTCGTATTTCTTGTCCGCCAGGCTCTTGAACGCAGCTTCCTGAATGCGATTCTCACGCACAAAGGTCTTCCAGCGCTCTTTTTCCTTGGGCTCGACCCTTTTACCATTGTCAGCTGCCGAACGAAGCGCCGCGGTAAATTCGAAATAATTTTGTTCGACGATTCGAACCTGGCTCATATAGTCCTGCCTTTGTCGGTCCAGACCCCCTGGTCCAGCCGCCGACGCCTGGGATTCTATTCATGGCGCTGAGGTCCAACCCTGCGCCAATTGGGACGAAACCACCACTATCAGCTACACTGCCTTTTGGCAGCACCAACCGGCCAATGCTCCGCCATCGCCAATGAGTGTACCGTTCAGCTCCAGATAACTCCAGTAAACTCAGGTTACTAGCCCATGAATATACAATTTACTGTCGATCACGGGAACCCCTCTGAAAAACAGCTTGGGGAAGGTCCAAAAAATATCCTTTTGGTAGGAAATTTCTCAGGCCGCAAGCCCGGGCAGGAGCAAAATGACAAGCAAGGGCCGGTTCTTAACATATTGCAGGTTGACGTCCTGGAGCCGGAAAAGGCCATGTCCCGCCTGAATCCCGTATCCCTGATCGGTATCGGGGCCGAGCAGATCGAACTGGTATTTACCAGCATGGATGACTTTCATCCAGACGCCATTTACCGCAGCCAGCCCTCCTTTGTCGTGATGCAGGAACTGAAACAGGCGCTTGGAGATCCCGCAAGGGCGGAGCGGGCATCACAAGTCTGCCGCCAGTTACTCGGGCATGCTCCAGTGAGCCAACCGGACCCAGTGGATCAACCCCCGACTCAGCCGGAAAAAACGACCCGGGAGACTTCCGGCGATATGTTTTCCCGCCTGCTGGGTCAGGCGCCCGGCGCCTCCACTCCCGTCAAAGCCGCCACCCAGAGACTACTGGAACAAGCGGTGGGAACCGACCTGGCACCAGAAAACTCCCGGGATCACGAACTTCTGCGAGATGACATCAATAAATGGTGCGAAGCAGCGATGCGGGAACTATTACGATCTCCGGAATTTCGCGAACTCGAGATCAATTGGCGGTCACTGCAGTTGCTTGGTGAGCATGTTGAGTTCGACGAAGAGACCACTCTTTGGCTGGTGGATGTGGGCACAGCCAGGCCATCCGCATGGGGCCCCGGTCTGGGTCAGGTGATAACCCGGAAATTGGCTGGCGAACAGGTCGATTTGATCATTGCTTTGCACGAGTTCTCGGACTCTTCCGATTCCATGACCGACTTGCATGCCCTGATGACGACAGCCGGAACACTTTCGGCTCCGGTACTTGCGGCCGCAAACCCGGTCTTGGCGGGTCTGCCGGGTATGCCAGAGAGCCGCAATCCGCCACTCGCAATCGACGCAAATGATATCGCAGGCGTCTCGTCCCCTGACTGGCAGGCGCTCAGACGGCAGCCAGGTGCGGCCCGTGTGGGCCTCGGTTTCCCAAGGGTGCTTTTGCGGCAACCCTACGGGCCGCGCTCAGATGCAGTGGATACATTTGATTTCGAAGAACTGGAGGCGGACCCGGATCACGAATCATTTGTCTGGGGGAACCCGGCCATTGCTCTGGCGGTCATCTGGCTGGCGCAGCAGGCAAACCCGCGAAGCAACCTGCAGTTAAACGATTTGCCTATGGTGACGTACGACGACGGTAGCGGTCAGGCTATCAAGCCGCCCTCAGAGCTATACCTCAGCGATTCGGCAACAGAAAAACTAATCAGCCTGGGGCTCATGCCACTGGTCGGAAAACGCGGTCACACGGGAGTCAGTCTGCCCCGGCTTCAATCTATCGCCAATCCGGCCACGGTCCTGAAAGGTTAGGGGATTCTCGGGCGCGTTTCGGGCCCGGTAAATTGCGTGCGATAGGAGCCGGAACCCGGGCGCGGTTGCAGCTTAACTGGCTTGGCTGGATCGGTAAATCTGGAAACGGGGCCACTCTGTGAACCGGGCGCAAAGCACACCCTACTGGTAACCTTCCTGGAGCAGGTCTCGTTCCAGCTTCTGGGCGTCCCGTATGCGCTTGTCTATCTGCTGCACCACCAGGGAACGCACAGTGTTCTGGAATTGCTGCACAAGTTGCCAGGCAGCACCCGAGTCCAGACCCTGCCACTTTCCGAGCCAGGTATCCAGGTCCCAGAGTTGCTGCCAAAGGCCCAAAATCGGCGGCGAAATTGCCCAGTAGAGCCCGCACTGGGAATCACCGAGTGTGCCGGCCGCCAATTTGTCTATACGCTCGGCTACATGCGTATGTGTCATACCGACGCAGATCGACACCAGCGGCCAGGTCTGGCGAGCCAGGTTTTCAATGGTCAGGTCAATCTCCTTCTGCATGGTCGCCAGCACTTCTGCCAGGCCCTGAGCCTCATCAGGCGCCTTGGCCTTTAGCAACGAAGCACCCAGTTTCTGCTCCGCGTGCAAGGCCTGTCCATCGAAGTGCGACAGGAATGCCGGCCTTACCCTGTGCAACAGATAGAGTCTCTCTTTCAGCAACTCGCCCGCATTGGGGGGAATGCTGATCATCAATCCAAGCGGAAGCGTACCTCGTACAACCAGCTGGCCCCGCAGCGACAGGTTCGCCTCGATATCGGCAATTGCCCTCCATGATGATAGGCGGTATTCGCTTACCAGCGACTCGAGGGTGTCCCCCGATTTGGCCACATGCCTGGATAAGAATGTAATGCTCATCAATACACCATTAACGTTTGCGCGCTACGACTATCAGCCCTTCCACAGGTTGCTGCATTTCCCTGCGCAGCACGGCGCCCTGCAAAACTTCAGTGTCGAAATCTGCGCTGGCAAGACACTGCTGCACGTAGTCCCTGTGGTGGCAGTACCGCCCGCTGTAATTAAGGTAGAAGTCGCCGCTCAGATCCTTTCCCATGTGCTCGAGAGAAAATCCGATACGCCCCCCTGATTTGAGTGCGCCCGCCGCCGCTTTCAAGGCGTGATCCAGCGCGCCGAAATACACCAGCGTGTCGGCGGATATAATCAGGTCAAAGACTGATTCCCTGGCTTCCATGAATCCCACGAGTTCCCCGACCAGCAACTCGTCATAAAGATCCGTCCGTGCGGCCAGCTCAACCATTTTCGATGACAGGTCAACACCGACCAGATGTCTACTCATCGGTCGCAAGCAATGGCCCGGCCAGACCCGTGCCACATCCCGCATCAAGCACCACGAGATCTTCAGCCTTGCGATCCCAACTGCTTACTGACCAACTCCATGATTTTCTCTGGCGCGCAATAGTCCAAGGCGAGCGAGCGTGTTGTCAAAATCGTCCGCAAACCGGTCAAATTCTTCCCGAATGTAGTCATCCGACGCCCTTGCGGGTACAACGTCCTGTTTGCCAAAAGCCAGGAGATGGTCAGGTGCCGGGTCGTCGGGCACATTCTCACGCCATTGCTCCAGAATCCCGACAGCTTGTTCATGCCTGTCGGTCGCCCTGTATATTATGGACAGACAACGGTAGGCCTCGGAAAAACGCGGCTTTAGATTGATCGATTTCAGAAAACCGCTCTTCCGCCTTAATAAATCCGGACAGGGCAAACAGCGCCACACCGCTGTTGTAAAGAGCATCCGCGAAGTCCGGAACCTGCATCAAGGCTGCATCAAAGCAGCCAAGCGCGGTCTCCATTTCGTCCTTGTGCATCAATACCGATCCGAGGTTATTCAGCGCATCCGCATTTTCCGGGTTTATGCCGAGCGCGCGGTGGTAACTGACCTCGGCCTCCTCCCATTGCCCGGCGGCCTGTTGCACATTGCCCTATGCCCACATAACTCATCGCATCATCAGGCGCCAGTTCGGCTGCCCGAGCAGTATACAGCAAGCGCCTCCTCGGGATTGCCCCAACTGTTGCAAGGCATGACCAAGATCTCTGTGCAAAACCGGGTCCCCCGGGCACAATTTCGATCGCGTGTCGCAGATGCCTGACAGCCTCTTCGTACCGACCAAGTTTCCCAAGTAATCGGCCGAGATTTACCAACGCCTCAGGATGCCCGGGCCTGCTTTCGAGCGACCTTCCAAACAGTTCCACCGCTTCCGATGTGCGTCCCTGCCTGCCAGCAATGAGAGCAAGACTGTTGCAGCCATCGGCATGGCTTGCTATCTATTTCGAGGAGGCGACGAAAGCTGGTCTCAGCCTCTGACACCTGCTTGGTGGCCAGATAGACATTGCCGAGGTTCAGCAACGCGGCCGGGAATTCAGGATCGATTTCCAGGGCAGCACAAAACGATTCGATAGCCCCCTGGCTGTTTCCAGTTTTCTTGAGGATCAAACCCAGGTTAGACCGGTAGTCACGATTGCCTGGTCTCAGCGCCAGGGCAGCCCTGCACAAAAGGCTCGGCTTCTCTTGCCTGGTCCTGCTGATAATGGGTCATTCCACAGAGGTGCAGGGCATCGGCATGATTCGGGCAGCTGCGCAATAACCTCCAGATACGCTTGCCTGGCGGCCACCAGTTCACCTTTTTGATGGCGCGCCACGGCCTCGCCGAAAATTGCCTGGGGTTCAGTCAACGCGTTCAAGCCCTGATTCACCGTTTTTGCGCTGAAAACAGCAATCCGCTAACCGGCTTGCCTCCCTCGTTTCGCAGGACCACGTCCTCCGAAGACTCGACGGTCAGTCCCGCATTCGTCAACAGAGTTCTCGAGGTGGTCCCTGGTGTGGCTATAGCGTCCATGTGGGCGCAACCAATAGCCGGATGAATGATCTTCCGGGACGATGCTGTTCCACGGTGAAAAACAACCAGCCACCGGGACTTAAGGCTCCACTGCACGCTACAAATGCTGCGGCTCAGGTCACCAAAATACACAAAGGTATCAACGCAGGTCACCACATCGAATTTGCCCGGATTATCATGCATGTATGCGGTCAACTCACCCTCTTCAAGCACATCATAGACGTCCCTGTTGCGTGCCTTGTCCAGCATTCCCGGCGACAAGTCCACACCCGTGAGGCTGGTCGCCAGGGGTTTCAGCAAGGGCCCACACAGGCCGGTACCACAGCCGATATCAAGGATATTGTACTGACGCCCGGAACCCGGACAGGACCTGGTTGGTCCGCGCCGCAACCAGTTCGGGCGCCTTGTACTGAAGTCTGGTCAGCACTTCGTCGAAACTTTTTGAAAAAGAGTCAAAAGCCTGGCGGACATAGCTGTTCGACGCCCGCGCGGGAATATTCTCTCCGCTGTAAGCCGCCAGGAGATGTCGTGCGACGGCATCGTCGGGACGCCTGATAATCCAGTTCTCAAGGGTCCGAACGGCCTGCTTCTTGCGGCCAAGTTCGAACTGAAGTTTGGCAATCGCTTTCGGCGCCTCCTGGTGCAATGGAGCAAGCTCCGCCGATTTGCCGTAGGCTGCCAGGGCCTCGTCAATCCGGTTTAGATCCCGGTACACGTTGCCAAGATTATGATACGCATCCGGATGTTCAGGATTCAGTTCCACTGCCTTGAGAAGTTTTTCCAGGGCGGCTTCGGGTTTCTTCAAGTCCCTCTGGATAATGCCCAGGTTGACCCAGGTATCGGCATGGTCGGAGGCCAGCTCCAACACCTTGCTGTAGGCGGCCTCGGCCTCCTCCAGTCGCCCCATTTCCTTGTAGATATTGCCCAGATTATTCAGAGCGCCCGGTTGGTTTGGCTGCAGCTCCAGTGAGCGCAAGATATACTCGAGACCCTCCTCGCTATTGCCGCCTTGATGCTTTACCACTCCTATGTAATGGATCGCGTCCGGATGATCCGGCACAGTTCGCAAGACGTCCCTGTAAATACTTTCAGCTTCACTGAGCATGCCGCGCTTGTGTACCTGGATCGCCATCAGCAAAGCATCTTCTATGCTGATCTTTTTGATTTTCGTCATTTTGGAAATGTCTGTTTTTAACATCATTGGTTCCTGAAATGAAGCTGCTGAAGCCTCGTTGGATTTGGGATTAAGCGGTACCGCCAGTAATCAATCACACGACAAGTAACGCCCATCATACAAAGAGTGAGCCCATCCTGCGGCTGGCTTACCCGTGCCCCATCGGCAAGTGCCCGGAGTGTAGTTGATTGATCGCTGCCTTGAGAGAAACCAGCGGGTACACAGTTTCCCATCAAAAAAGACCAGTTGCTCATAACCCGGCAAGAAGCCAGCACATCGTCCAGGCACCACCGGTCAGTCACGCACCGAATTGCCGCAGTCGTCGCCCGCTTTCGAATCCGGCCGCAAGCACCCATCACAGATCAACGCTGGTCCGCGAGCGCTTGCCGGTAGCCAACCCGATAGGCCTCATTCAACATCAGCGCGTAGTGGGAAGCGCTTGACGCATCAGCACATCGCATGATCCGCCGCCCCTCCGGAGCGTGCACTTCGAAGCTCGCCTTCTACCTCGACCACCGTGTAAGCGGATTTAAGCTCGTCATCGTTCATATGGCCATTAGAACATCTTGCGTCAGTACCCGGGGTTGTCTCGCGCCTAATCAGATAGACCCCGTGGTCAACAGAGTCATTTTCCAGACGGCAGCGACCAGGCACTCGATATTCTGGCCATGGTCGCAATCCGCACCCCTCGTCGAGCTAACGACCTCAATCAAAATCGTAAACAAACTCCGACTCTTTGACACCTACATGCACCTTGGAGACCGGCCTGCCATCCATCATTCGCGTGAGCAGTTCCGCACTGATACTCGGAAGAACTGTATTCGTCAGTATCGCGTCGATCATGCGACCGCCGCTGTCCACGTCCGTACAGCGCGCCGCGATCAGCTTGATAACCTCATCGTCGTAGGTAAACGGCACGCCGTGGTGCTGTGTCACCCGCTTCGAAATCTTGCGCAACTGAATCTGCGAAATCGCGGTGATCATTTCGTCATTCAGCGGGAAGTACGGGATCGTGACCAGGCGTCCCAGCAAGGCCGGGGGGAAGATCTTGAGCAGGGGTTCTCTCAGGGCCTTGTTTATGCCCTCGGGTGACGGCATCAACTCGGGATCTTTGCACAGACCCATGATGAGATCGGTACCGGCATTTGTGGTCAGCAATATCAGCGTGTTCTTGAAATCGATGACCCGGCCTTCGCCGTCTTCCATCCAGCCCTTGTCAAACACCTGGAAGAATATTTCATGCACGTCCGGGTGAGCTTTCTCCACCTCATCCAGCAGCACGACACTATAGGGGCGCCGGCGAACCGCTTCCGTCAGCACGCCACCCTCACCGTAGCCCACATAACCTGGAGGCGAACCTTTCAGGGTGGAGACAGTATGCGCTTCCTGGTATTCACTCATATTGATGGTGATAATGTTTTGCTCGCCGCCGTACAGGACTTCCGCCAGCGCGATCGCCGTTTCAGTCTTACCGACACCGGAGGTACCGGCCAGCATGAACACACCTATGGGTTTACCCGGATTGTCCAGGCTCGCGCGGGAGGTCTGGATTCTTTTTGCGATAACCTCCAGCGCGTGATCCTGCCCAATGATGCGCTTTTTCAGGTGTTCGGTAAGATGCAGCACCGTCTCAATTTCGTCCTTCACCATGCGTCCGACGGGAATGCCGGTCCAGTCACCGACGACCGATGCAACGGCCTGGGCATCCACGGTGGGAAGGATTAGCGGGTTTTCACCCTGCATGACTTTCAGCTCGTCCTGCAACACATTAAGTCGTGCCAGCAGGGCCTCTCGCTCTGCACGCATCCATCGCCGCCGGCGGGCAACTTCCTCGGCGACTTCCTCGACCTGCTTCTCGAGTTTGCTTTCGGTGCCCTCGACGACACCGGTCTCGCCTCTTAGTTTCGCGCGGATTTCCAGAATCTCATCGACCAGGACTTTTTCACTGTCCCAACGGGCATGCAAAGTCTCATGTCGCTCCTGTTCGCCCTTGAGCTTTTCGGTGCAATTTGTCATGCGATCGCCGACATTGATACCCGCGGACGCTTCGTGTTCGATAATCGCTATTTCCCGTTCCAGCGCTTCAATGCGCCGACGGCAATCTTCCACTTCCGCAGGCTCGGCGTGTTGACTGATTGCGACGCGTGCGCAGGCGGTGTCAATTAGACTGACGGACTTGTCCGGAAGCTGCCGGGCGGGGATATAGCGGTGGGACAACCTGACCGCCGCCTCCAGTGCCTCATCCAGCAATTGCACGCGATGATGTTTCTCCATGACCGAGGCCATCGAGCGCATCATGAGTATCGCGCGCTCCTCACTGGGTTCCTCAATTTGCACCACCTGGAAGCGACGTGTCAGGGCAGGATCTTTTTCAATGTGCTTTTTATATT
This sequence comes from uncultured Gammaproteobacteria bacterium, assembly GCA_963823435.1. Taxonomy (GTDB): domain Bacteria; phylum Pseudomonadota; class Gammaproteobacteria; order Steroidobacterales; family BM003; genus CAKZML01. Next base: position 478,905 of record CAWGLN010000001.1, read on the forward strand.
CTGCCCAGGTTGTCGCGGCCACGGTTCTCAAGGTGCCTCGTGCCAGCGCGGGCTTCAGCAAATTCGCCGCGTCGCCGGTGCCAGCCGCACCACCTGCGCCGACCAGGGTGTGAGCCTCGTCGATGAACATGATGATGGGCTTTTCCGAGGCCTGGACCTCCTCGATAACCTGCTTCAGCCGATTCTCGAATTCACCTTTCATGCTGGCGCCTGCCTGCAACAGGCCGACATCCAGCGACCTGAGCGTGACGTTTTGCAGCGCCGGTGGCACGTCTCCCTTTGCCAGGCGATGGGCAAAGCCCTCAACTACCGCCGTCTTGCCCACGCCGGCTTCACCTGTAAGTATCGGGTTGTTCTGACGCCGACGCATCAGGATGTCGATCATCTGGCGAATTTCTTCGTCGCGGCCGACAATGGGATCGATCTCACCATTACGGGCACGCTCGGTCAGATCAACCGTAAACTGCGCCAGGGCCTCCTGCTTGCCCATCTGGGCAGGTGACATAGCGCCGCTGGCGGCTCCCGGGCCAACCCCGCCGCCGACATGGAATCCGTCATGGGCATGCATCGCGTTCTCGGGCGACTCACCAACAATTTCGTCAAATTGGTCGGTCAGGGTCTCGATCTTGAGCTTCGCAAATTCCTTTGAAATATTCAGCAGTGCATTCTTCAATCCACGTGTCTGCAGGATTCCCACGACAAGGTAACCGGTTCTTACCTGCGCCTCACCGAACATGAGCGTCGACACTACCCAGCCTCGCTCCACGGCTTCCTCAATGTTGGCGGACAGGTCTGAAATGCTGGACGAACCACGCGGCAAGCGCTCAAGTGCATCGGTCAGATCCGCAACCAGTCTTGATGGCTCCACATTAAACTGGCGCGTAATGCGGTGCAGGTCGGAATCCTGCAATTGCAGAATCTGGTGAATCCAGTGAACGAGTTCAACATTGGGGTTGCCCTGCAATTTGCAAAAGACGGTGGCCGCCTCAATCGCCCTGTATCCCACCTGATTCAGTTTTCCAAATAAGGCTGCGCGGCTGATTTCCGCCATGATCTTTCTCCTTGGCTATTCTTTTATTGGAGCCGCATTACACGGCATTCGTTTGTCATGTTCAGCGGGCTTAATACGACATCGTCGACAACAGCCCTGTCGCGCTGAGCGCCAATCCAACTGGTCCATCCCAGCTGTCCGGTCTTACCCAGGGTCACGCTAGGTACGTCTGCTCCCACTACCAGCATGCGCAGTTCCCAGTCCAACTCGTCGCCCACATAATTTCGAACCGTTGCACAGAGTATCTCCAGTGACCTGCCTCCCGGCAAGAATCTCTTGAAATCAACTCCGCTCAAGGGGCCGCAGCGTATCTCGAATTTGTGCTGACTGCCCCACACCTTCTGACCCAAAGTGGCCGTCATACCCAGACAGCCTGTATCCGGTGACCGGCCCAGCATGAGATGAGACTCGAGCGGCAGTTCCATCCACTCGCCAACATATTGCTCCACGTGCATAGGCACGCGAAATATTTCCTCCAGCATCGCCTGCAGACCACCGGCCGGCCGGGTTTGCAGAGACAGCCGTCCGCCCATGTACAGCTTGGCGTGATCTGAAAGGGCGTCGCGGTTTCGGAATGCATCCGGCGCAATACCAAACGTGGAACCCACGTAAGTTGCAAATCGGTCCTGCTCCGGCCTGTCCATGCCGACGGTCGGGCGGGCATCTGCCCAGCCCCGGTAAAACAGGGACATCATCCTGTGATGGAAGATATCAGCGAATGCGCGGAAGGTTGCGTCCTTGGACAGTCGCTCCCTGTCCCTGGCGTACTCAGTCAGGTGCAGTGGCAAGGGACCGTTGGGCCCGAACATCCCGAAAAAATACCCTGACAGGTAGTCAGCCTTACCCTCGGGTCCCGGCTTGAACGTCGCAAGCATCGACGGTGCAAACGCCAACGATGGTTCTTGTCCCAACCTGATTGGCTCACCTGAGGGGCGCAATGACGTGCCCAGCCGATTCATACCCGGGTTCGCGGCCTCGACCAGGCGCATGGCCTGGAAGAAGTTGAACTTGTACGGGGCCGCTTCCAGAGCCCGCGCGAGCTCTACAGTCTCGGGCGTCGCCCGATGCGTGCCGGCCATCTGCTTACCTCACCGCGATCAACAGTCCGCAGTACAGTTTCTGTAAATGAGTTCATGGATACGTAGCGGGCGAAAAACTCCTCAAGTACGGATCCGAGCAAAAATACACCGGTGCCCTCAAAGGCTCCGTCTTCACATTCAATGGCAATCTGCAAGCCCCTGCCAAAGGAAATCGGCCCGGTGGTAGGAAGACGCCGGGTAATGGGCTTGGAAGATATAGACTTGATGCCCTCGATTTGGCGCTGGGTCATGGCATCGTTGGCATCAGCATAAAGAGTCAATAACTCGCGTAACGCCGACGCGCCCTGGCCGTCACTGTCATCCACGAGAGACATATAGTTCAGCGAGAGGTGGCTTATCAGTCGCCAGGCGACGTCACTCTGCGCCAGCGACGGTCGTGGCCGGGTGGGTCCGGCGACACAACGGATAGACAAAACAGGGGCGCCGGACTCCAATGTGAAATCCGTATTACCTTTACCCACCATGATCTGCAACGGCAAATCCCGGTTGGTACATTGAGTATGCATAGCCAGCTGTTTTAGCCCCGATGAGTACGGCGCTTGTTCGGCATCCACCAGTGACAAATAAACTTCACTGCCCACATAGCTGGACCGTGAACTGCCCTGCCGTTGGCGGGACGACAGCATGTGAGGCTCTCTGGTCTGGATAAAATACGCCATCCGCTCGTGGCGGATTCCGACATCCCTGCTGGAATAGAACGGTCGGAATTCAATTTCTTCTTCCGCGCTGTTGCCGTGACCTCGCACCTCGGAAACCGAATACACCTCATAGTCAAGCGGACGCGTGCGATCCGGCATAACGTGGAAAGAGGGTTGCCCACGATCTACATGAATGCGGTCGGCTCTCTTGGAAAACAAATTTATCGCCGGCGTGCAATACAGGGCAAAGCAGTCAGAATCGACAGCCGACTCCATGCCGCTCACCTGCTTGTCGAGCAGAATAATAATTTCCAGTTCGGTTCCCGAACATCGCCTGACCGCCTTTTGCAGTCCATGCAACTCTACAAACAGGTAGCGTTCGGGAAACGCGAAATATTCCTGCAGCATCCGGTAGCCATTAAATGAGCGTCTTGTATAGGGCAGCAGCGCATTATCATTTGAAAATCCCAGGGAGCGGATATCCGATTTTGGCAGCTTTTCCTTCCAGGGATTCTTGCCGCCCTGGGGGCGAATTACAGCTCCTGTCGAATTGGCAAGCAATTGCTCGTAGATCTTCTTCGGCGCTTCGTCGGCGCCCTTGATGTAAATCGGCAGCCTGTCCAGAGACAGTTCGTCAAAGGCAACGCCCGCAGTGGCTTTAAGCCGCAGGCGGATACCGGCCTTTACGCCCTGCAAATCCGTTACACCAATATTTCCCAGCGCGCTGGCGCCCGAGAAATAGCGTGCCTCCGTCAATTCAACAGGCCACAAGGTGAGATCATGTGCGGTCGTATAGGTGCAGGCTGTTTGCTCGCCCTTGGCCAGGCTGCTGTTGGCGGTAGATCCCCTGGGAATCTTGAATCCGCTCGCAAGTCCACCCTCACGCAAGTCCGGATTGAACTGAAGGACGGCCATCGAAGGCGTCGGCGCAAGGTAATGGGGATAGATAAGTTCGAAAAGATGCTGGGTAAAAGTCGGAAACTCTGCATCGACCTTCAACTGAACCCTGGCGGCCAGGAAAGCAAAAGCCTCTAGCAGGCGCTCCACATAAGGATCGGCACAGTCGATTCCGTCCATACCCAGGCGACCGGCAACCTTCGGGAATTCCCTGGCGAATTCACCGCCCATTTCCCGCACATGCTGGAGTTCCTGGTTGTAATACTTGAGCAGACGGGGATCCAAGACGTGCCTCGCTAATTGCCGGACTCGGAGACCGAAACGCTACCGGTATCCAAATCCAGGTCCGTACTAAGGTACAGGGCTATCGGCAGGGGCTGCGCCCACAATTGTCCTTCAATCTTGAAGGTGACCGATTTGATGCTCATTTTCTGCTTGTCAGTCTCGACTTTGACCTTGAGAGACTTTTCAAGGATGCGTGGTTCAAAATTTATGATCGCCTGGCGAATCTCGCGTTCCATCGCCGGTATATTTTTAGCCGAAACGGTAACGCCGGCCAAATCGGAGACACCGTAATTGATTACGGAAGTCTCTACCTGCGGGTATTCCGTCAAGTCATCAGTGGTCGCAAGATTCCCTGAATTCAGCAGCCACGCAAGATCGCGCAGCACACTACGTCTCAACCTGTTGAGAGACAATACACGCTGAGCACGTGACTCGACCTTCGACTCCGGTTCATTGTCCGTGAGCCGGTCAAGCAAGGATGGCTGCAGGCGTTCTTCTAAACTGAGTTCAGCCACACCTCACCCCAGCTCAGCTTTCATCAACGGGTTCCGGCGGGAGATCAAACCGAATCTCGCGAACTTCCAGTAATGGATAGTCGTTCTGATCGGTTGCAAACAAGCGTTGCCCCAAACCCGTAAATGTATCTTCAGACCTGTTCCTCCCAGTCCGTGCGGCGGGCCAGTACGGTGGCCGCATCAGCGCTGCTCTGGCTGCCGGGATAGCGAACCGGAATCAGACCAATCGCCTGGCCGCCGTTGGCCCAGGAAAAATGACCCGGTATCCACACGAGATCCCGCAAATCCTCTGGTGGATCGATATCAATAGCGGCAATCCTGTTCATGGGAATCCAGTAATACTTGCCGTTAACGACCGCCTCAATAAATGGCCCGATTCGGGAATCCGCATCTGCCAGCCATTCAAATGGCTCACTATTAATCGTTCCCGAAATCGTGGGTGCGGATTCATAGGCCTGATCACGAAGATTCGAGGCCTGGGTGTACTTTCCCTGCGCCGCCAACTTCACGGCTTCCAGCGCCAGCGCAATCCATTGCTCGGGATCTCCAAACACCAGCGGCGAGCGCTCTCCTGCAAACACCTTTTCGCGAAGTGCTTCGCAGACCAGGGCTTCACGGTAAGTCTGCACCATCGGCAAAGCCGACGAATCCAGTTCGCCCGCAAGATTCAACTGATTAAGGGCACGCTCCCAGTCTCCCATGACAGAGAGCAACTGAAACAAAAACGTCCTGTTTTCAGCTTTGGACGGATCTTCCCTGACAGCATTCTTGACAGCCAGCAAGGCTGACGCGAGATCACCGTCTTTGAGATAGTCCTGTGGCAGCATGTTCAACCTCGCGTTCGTAAACTTGCCTGCGGCATGCAAAAACTGGCTGACCTGAAATCCAGCGCAGAGTACCCGCGCGACCGACATTCCTGTCAATCGCGCGGGCTCCCTATGGCAATAGAACTGAATATCCTGGAACTAGACCCTGAAATCAGATCTGATCATTTCCGGAAATATTCCACTTGAATGACTTCGCAGCTCCGAGACTACCGTCGGGCTTCTGCTCTTTGTAGTCATAGTAGATTTCCGCAAAATTCAGCGTGATATTTTCCGTAAGCCTGTCCTCGCCGCCACTACCACCCGTGCTTACGCTGGTAACGAGCAGCTTCTTCAGCTTGATGACCATGTACTCCATGGGAGTCTTACCGGCCTTGCGGATGGTAAGAGTCGCATCAGTAGAAATGATCACCATTTGCACAATACAGCGCCAAAATGGGGCTGGAAACATCCACCCATTTCGTAATCGAAATGTCCTGAAAGTTAGCCTTGCCGGAACCGCCGCCACCACCGGTGTGAAACGAACCAGAATTGCTCAGGCCCCAACTCCAGGCAAGAACATCAATTTCGCCCTTATGTTTTTTGTCTTGAGATTCGCCCTGAATCTCACCTTTGATGTCCAAAAACATATCTAATGCCATTTTCTTCTCCTAGGCTTTATTATCGTTTAACTTTCTTCTTGGCTTTCGCAGCCCGATCAGGCGGCCTTCTCCGACGGCAGCTTCGATACCAGTCTCAGGGAAACAGTAAGCCCTTCGAGCTGATAATGCGGCCTCAGGAAAAATTTCGAGGTGTAGTAGCCCGGATTCCCTTCAACTTCTTCCACAATAACCTCTGCAGCAGACAGCGGTTTGCGCGATTTCTCGTCCTCACTTGAATGGGCCGGGTCACCATCAACGTACTGCAATACCCAATCCTGCAGCCAGCGCTGCATGTCCGACCTTTCCTTAAATGATCCAATCTTGTCTCGTACAATGCACTTCAGATAGTGCGCAAAACGACAACTGGCGAAAAGATAGGGCAAGCGGGCCGCAAGGGCAGCGTTGGCGCTTGCGTCCGGATCATCGTATTCAGCCGGCTTGTGCAGAGGACTGCGCGCCAATAAATGCAGCAACGTCCGAGTTCTTCCGGTGAATAAGCGGCATCAAACCACTGCCCGCCAGTTCCGCCTCGCGACGGTCACTGATCGCGATCTCGGTGGGGCACTTCATGTCCACACCGCCATCATCAGAGGGGAAGGTGTGTACCGGGAGATTCTCGACAGCCCCGCCTGACTCTACGCCTCTTATGCGTGAGCACCAGCCAAAAGCCTTGAAAGACTGATTGATGTTGGTCGCCATCGCATAGGCCGAATTGGCCCATACGTATTTGGTGGAATCAGCGCCTTCTGTCTCTTCCTCGAAATCGAACTCCTCAACCGGATCGCTCTTCGCGCCATAAGGTTGACGGGCCAGGAATCTCGGCATCGCCAACCCGAGGTACTTGGCGTCTTCCGAGTCACGCAGCGACCGCCATGCGGCGTATTCCGGTGTCGAGAAAATCTTGGCCAGGTCCCGTGGATTTGACAGCTCCTGCCAGGAGTCCATGCCCATGAGAGCAGAATCCGCTCCCGTGATAAATGGGGCATGGGCGGCACCGGCTATCTGCGCCATACCGGCCAGGATTTCTACATCGGGCGGACTGTGGTCGAAATGATAGTCGCCTACCAGGCAGCCAAACGGCTCGCCACCAAGCTGACCAAATTCTTCTTCGTAGATTTTCTTGAACAGCGGGCTTTGATCCCAGGCGGTACCCTTGTATTTTTTAAGTGTCTTGCCCAGTTCCTTTTTCGAAATATTCAGAACCCGGATCTTCAGCTGCTCGTCAGTTTCCGAGTTATTCACCAGGTGATGCAATCCACGCCAGGCCCCTTCCAGCTTGCGGAAGTCCTCGTGATGCATGATGGCATTGATCTGATCGGTAAGTTTCGCGTCAATCTCGGCGATGATCGCGGTGATCGTCCCGACCACGTCGTCCCCAAGCAGCACTTCACCCTCAAGAACCTGCTCCGCCAGGGTTGAAACTGCCGAAGCAACTTCTTCCCGTGCGCGGTCGGACTTCGGCTTGAATTCTTTCTGCAACAGGCTGGCGAAATCGCCTTCCGGGGCTGTTTCTACCTGTGCTGCTGCCTGTTTCGATTCATCTTTTGCTTTTGCCATGGCGTTAACCCTCACTCTCTGATTTATCTCCGCCATCGGCCTTTGGCGCCGATACCAGGGTCTGTAACAAGGTGGGATCAGCCAGCGCCTTGGCGATCAAGTCTTCCGCTCCGGCCTTGCCATCCATATAGGTGATCAGGTTCGAGAGCTGGGTCCTGGCCTGAAGCAATTTGCTTAGCGAGCTGACTTTTCTTGCCACGGCTGCAGGTGAAAAATCGTCCATGCTTTCAAAGGTAATATCTACGCTGAGATTCCCCTCACCGGTCAGGGTGTTTGGAACGGCAAACGCGACCCTTGGGTTCTGCGCCTTCAGCCTGTTGTCAAAATTATCGACATCAATCTCCAGCATCTTGCGGTCACCCACCTGAGGCAGGGCCTCGGCAGGTTTTCCCGAGAGATCCGCCATTACGCCCATGACGAATGGAATCTGTACCTTTTTTTCCGCACCGTAGACCTCAACGTCGTACTCGATTTGCACCCTGGGTGCTCGATTACGGGCGATAAATTTTTGACTGCTTTTCTTAGCCACGAAAACTCCCCTTTTGATAATGTTCGCGCCAGCGCCTGCTTACCAGAACCTGGTCGCGCTTCAGCGATGCGTGTGTACGACTACTCCAAATCCCTTATCTAGTCCTGCCATCCATGACCGTTTTGCTAGTACCCATCTTCATGCTTTATTCCGCCTATGGCTTCTGCCTGGGCCACGGCATCCGGCGTCAACTCAGCCATGATCTCCAAAAAGTCCATTGGGATCAGTCGCTTGACACGCTGCAACAACATGGGCACCGGACTGGACGGTTCATTGCGTTCAAAATATGAACAAATCTTTTCAATCATGCGAATCGCATCTTCACGACTGCGAACCTCGCCCGAAATAGCTGCCGCACCCGGTTCCCCGCCGCCGGCCGCCCCTTCTCCTTCGGGCATTTCCACGCCAACTCCACGTGCCAGGAGGTTTTCAGCGTAGACAATTTTCAGCATCTTCAGTTCGGCAAGAAGCCCTGCCAGCTCCGGGGAATTTGCTCCCCCGACATTTTCTATATATATCGCGTCTATCTGCTTTGCACTCTCCAGGGCGCTGTCGATTGCTTGTGCGTCCTCCTGGATTGTATCCAGGTCTACGTCCATAAACGCGGCATGAATCAAAGCGGCGTCGGGAACATTTTCCTGATCTGGTAATGCGTGCAGCTCTCCTTTCGCCACACGTACGTCGCGTAGACTGAAGCGCCCCACTGCCCTGGAACTGACCAGCGGCATCACGAGGATATCGCCAAGCAAGCCGGCCTTGTCGGACAAGGGCAGCACACTGTTTACGCGGAAAGTCGGATCGTTGTCATCCTCGGCATCCAGAACCGGATGCACGGTATCCCAGAACTGCTCCAGCAGGCCCCTAATCAGGGCCAGCCCATCAGCCAGTCCCGGTACGCCTTTCCGATTAACCGCCGCCCGGGCCAGGTGCACCGCTATACGCAAATCTTTTGTGCGCCCCAGCAATTCCTGAGCTTGTTCAAATACCTCAGACCACTCCGGTGGTTCCGCGGCGACTACCTCGTCCCCCATAACCTGTTCGGCCTTGCCCTGGGCAGCACGCTCAAGGGCTCCGAACTCGGGCTCATATTCCAGATCATCTCCTGACGGAGACTCATCAGATATCGGGGACAGCAACTGATCTACATCTAGGACGGACAAGTTCGGAATACCTGTTTTGTTATATTAATTCTAAGAATGGGGAACCTTCCCCCAATCGCCGCCTCAAGTCAACGGGAAAATCAGCATGAGCCAAATTCATCAATTGGTCAAGATTACAGGCGCAGCCTCAAACACATGCCTGAAAAATCAGTTCAACCTCACAACAGAAACTTAACGCACGTGTCCCAGTGATTTCCAGACCCGGGAAGAAATCATTTATTCGAATATACTAATTGAACTAGAGCTGGCAGCTTGCAGCATCCACCACAAGTGTTTGTTTTCCAATTGCGCTACCGCCCGTCTTGCCAGGAGCTAAATGCGGCAGCGCGTCAAAGCCTTCATCGCTGTCGGGGACTCAGGCATTGGCGAATTTCAGTACGTGGCCCCAAACGGTGCTTCCTGAGCGATCATGCGACTTGGCGAGATTCAGATAGCCCTCAACTGCCTTGTCGGCTGATCCAAAATTGAACCCGCAGCCACTGAGCAACTTGGCTCCGTTTGCTTTCATACCGTCGAGATACACGACGCCCTTGGTAAATTCCCCCTGCGTGACTATGGTGTCATCCGACTTGTACATTCTCAGATAACGCATCTTGTCTCCGCAAATACCGCTATTGAGCGTCAAGATAGCCAAAGCGGGAGTCCTGAGCGCGTACTCTTTGTACCAACGGTTGAAGCCTATGTAATCCCTGTGAAATCCGATGCTATCCCGGGTATCCCAATGCTCTTTCGCCTCGCCGAAGAATTTTTTCATTCTGCCAATTTCAACCAACCTCCAGATAACAGTGATTATGGTCTCGGAAATTGCCACCACGATATTTATTACCGTTGCTGCAGCGCCGGTCAGGAATTCCAGACCCACGCCGCCTACGCCCTTCAGGGTCTGATACAGACCCTCAAACAGACTCAGGGTCATGGCTTTCTTGATCGCATCGATAATTACGCTGGGGTGGCCAGGCAGGATTTCGACACCCTTGCCCTGGGACCAGCTCTTCAGCTTGCGTACCGTGGCGTCAGCTGTATTTGCCAGGCCCTTGAAAATGTCCAGGCCGGCGGAAATGAACGGCGCAGCATTTTTCATAAACACACCGGCAAGCACTTTCAGCAGGTTTTTTATGGCTGACAGCGTGAGGTCGACGGAACCGAATTTCTCCTGCAGCGCCTCCATCACTTTTTTCGCAAAACTCTCCAGCCATTGCAGGAATCGCTTGTGCATTTGAACCGCATCCGGCTTATCCGCCGACCAACCGCCGGTTTCCGCCGCATCCAGCAAGGCCGATCCGGGGACCATGGCTGTGCCGAGGTTCGTCGCGGCCGATGAAGCGGCCGCATTTCCACCCCCGGCCGGGCTGCCCGCGTAAGACAACGCTGAACCCGCTACCGAAAGGCCGCCGCTCAAAATAACATTGAAAATATTTGAACTGACTTCGGTATGCCCGAACAGGTACAAGACTCCCAGTCGCGCGTTATCCATGTCGGCAGCCAGAAAGGCCGGCATGGAGGCCGCTTCCGGGCTCTTTTTTGTCAATAGCGCCTGGAGCTGCTCAAAGGCAAAATCTTTCTTGTTACGCGGGTTCTTGCGCCACATATCGCCTGGGCCCTTGGCTTCCTGCCAGGCTTTAAGCTTCTGCTCGATGTACCACATAGCCGCACCTCCACCGGGAGAGGTCTCGTATTGCCGCAGCTGTTCGTCGAGTTCCTTGAGTTGCTTGCTCCTCATTTTGCCTAACACAGACGTACGCTTGATCCATTCTTTGTAGGGAATAAGGTCACTGGGCATAACTGCTCTCCGGGTAACGACGTGTGTCGATCCAACACCAAAATGTTTTTGGTGCACGCCAGGGATCTCTGGAATTGGTATAAGAAAGCACAAAATTCTGTTTCTGACCATCCCAAATGCGATCAGGCTCGCCATCCCGGTTTGTCGAAATCAGCGTCTTAAGCCGGTCATCCCCCGCTTAAGGGTCCACTGCCAGGTACTGGCGGGCTGGGCTACGCGGCCCGGTCCAGATCAAGACACGGGTATGGGCACGCAGGCGTGTTTTCGTAACGGCCTGGTATCGCCGCGATTGTCCTAAACCGAGTTTGTCCAGGCTTGAATCAGCTTCCCGTCACCAGCCTTGATGTAGGGCAACCAACCCAGACCCATACGGCTGACGTGGATATCGCTGGCACGGGGACGAATGTCCCGGGTCTGAAGCTCCTCAAACTGGGCATCGTAGGCATCCTCAAGTTTCTCAATCTCGGCGTCGAACTGGGCTTCGAGGGTACGGGTCTTTTCCTCCACCGCAGCCAGCTTCTCCCTGGCATGGTCTACATCCTGGGATTGCTGCCTGGCCCGGCCCGCCTTGCCCATGGCTGTACCCATACTTCTGGCCGACGTCGCCGACACGGTTTTGCGGCCCAAAAAAGCACCAAGGATCGCGGTGCCGAATGAGATGGCGGTATCCAGCTTATGGGTCTGGGCCTGCTGCGCCTCACGATTGATGGCCTGCTCTGCCCGCAGACGCTGATCCTGAAGGCTTTGAAATTTTGCCTCGTATTTCTTTTTCAGCTTGGCCACATTCTGATCTCTCCGCTCGTTACCCTTCTGCTGCAGGCGGGCCCGAAAATCGCCTTCGCTCTCGCCCGGATCGGAACTGAGTTTCAGCGCAGGGCTGGTGAATATCACCAGCGGTTTTTCATTGCGTAGCCAGCGGGCCAGGTCCTTCTCCCAGCCCTTGAAGTTTGCGGGGGTCAGAAGGGCGGCCGGGCATTCACTGAAAACGGTGCCATCGCGAGGTTCTGCATCAAGTGAACCCACCGCTACAGCGGGGCTGTCGGCACTGTCCCAATCCGGTGTGTCGCCAAGTAACTCCGCCGCCAGCAAATAGTCACGCTGCACGTCATTTTCAAGTTTGGCATTGCTGAACCGGACTTCGACCGCGGCCAACAGCCTGGGCCAGTACACCAGGGTCTCACCGTGGGCAGGGAGCTTCACTGGCGGCAAGAAATATTGCTCCAGGCCGGGTGGCACCACAGGGCGCGATACTTTCGGCGTGACCCCGGGCTGGTTGGGAGTCAGCGTGCGTCCTGGCTCGGGCGGCGAAGAACTGGCCGCAAGGCGTTCCGCGGTCAGCGTTCGAATCTGGTCACGGCTTAAGGGGCCGGCCAGGTAAGACATTACCCAACGCGTCTGGAATATCGTTGGCATCTTGTCATGTACGTTGTGCAGCAAGAAGCGGCGCTTGCCCAGCCCGGAGAGTATACGTTGAAGCGCTGCCGGCTCAATCGAGGTCCCGGTCTCGGCGCCCTGCAAGCCATCCAGCAAACGTTGCTGGTCACGCTCGGTTTGCAGGCGTCCGATGAACCAGGTGCCGGCATTCGACAAGCCTTTGTAGTCCAGGTCCACCGGGTTCTGGGTTGCCAGTGCGAGGCCCACGCCAAAGGCCCTGGCCTGCTTCAGCAGCGTGAGCAAGGGTTGCTTGGAGGGCGGATTGGCCACCGGCGGCATGAAACCAAAAATTTCATCCATGTATACCAGCGCTCTCAGGGACGAGGTACCCGTCTGCCTGCGCATCCAGGCAATCAGTTCATTGAGCAGCACGGTAACGAAAAACATACGCTCGGGATCCGACAGGTGGGATATCGACAGCACCGATACCCGCGGTTTGCCGGCAGGCGTAAACAGCAGTCGCTGGATATCCAGTGGCTCCCCTTCCATCCAGGCGCTGAACCCGGGGGAGGCCAGCAAGTTGTTCAGACGCATGGCCAGACCAAAGCGATCCTTGGGCGGAAAGAAGGCGTCCAGGGTCATGACGCCTATCTTGTCGAATCCCGGCTGCTGGACCCGGGCAATCAAACCGGGAATATCCAGGCTGGCGCCCGTCTTCCAGGTCTGATCCAGTATGTTTGCGACCAGGATGTGTTCGCGACTGGTGACCGGATCCACGTCCAGGCCCGCCAACGCCAGGATGCCGGTGCTGGTGGATTGAAGCCGTTCCCGGTACAGGTCCGAGTCGTCCATCAATTCAGCAGGCGGCGCCGCCATCTCCCTGAGCACGGAAATGGGTATGCCGGCGTTACTACCCGGCGTGTAGATCGCGAACTCGGCCGCCTCCCGCAGCTTGCGAATACGGTCAGGGGTCTGACCCCATTGGGCCAGCCCGCTTTTCCAGGTCTCGGCCATATCGGCGGCGAAGGTCACTCTATCCTTGCCAGATTCCACCGCCTCGCCAGGATCCACCCAGGGTTCGAAATCCTTACCCCGTAGCTCCGGAAAAGTAAGCAAGATATTGCCGAGGTCACCCTTGGGGTCGATGGCGATGACCGGCACATGGTCTATGGCCGCCTCTTCGATCAAGCCTATACCCAGGCCGGTCTTGCCGCTGCCGGTCATGCCGACAATCACGGCGTGGGTGGTCAGGTCCTTTGCATCGTAAAGGACGGGTTCCTCGGTGAGTTGTCCGGCCTCTGTGTCGACCCGCCTGCCCAGGTAGAAAGCGCCAAGTTTCTCAAAGTCCTGCATAACTTTAGTCCCGCAAATAGCCGAGTGGAAGTCCCCGACCCAAAGCATAACGCACCCTTGAACGAGTATCAGCCCCGATCGAGCGGCTCACACGGCAAGACCCGATCCCACTTGGGCGGAACGACCCTGTATTCAGAACCCGCCTCGATAAGCTCTCGCACAGGGTCAACGGGGCGAAGACACCCTCGTTTACCCACCCCCTGCGACCCCGGTCTCAGGCTGCGCCCAGGGCCTGCTCAATGTCCTCGATAATGTCGTCAATATGCTCGATGCCTACAGACAACCTGACCAGGTCAGCCGAGACACCGGCTCCGGCAAGTTCCGTCGCGTTGAGCTGCCGATGGGTGGTCGAGGCCGGGTGGCAGGCCAGCGACTTCGCATCACCGATATTCACCAACCGGACGATTAGCTTCAGGGCATCGATAAACCGTGCGCCCGCCTCGGCGCCACCCTTGATACCAAAACTCAGAATGCCCGAGGCCTTGCCTCCCAGGTACTTGTCAACCAGCGGCCTGTCCGGATGATCGGGCAGACCGGCGTAGCGTACCCAGCTGACCTTGGGGTGTTTTTTCAGGTAGTTGGCCACCGCCAGGGCATTCTCGCAATGTCTGTCCATACGCAGCGGCAGGGTCTCAATACCCTGCTCCACCAGGAAGCTGTTGAACGGTGAAATCGCCGCCCCCATGTTTCGCAGCGGCACCACCCGGGCCCGGCCGATAAAGGCCGCCGCACCCAGCGCCTCGGCATACACCACCCCGTGATAGGACGGATCAGGAGTGTTAAAACGCGGAAATCGCTCGGCATGTTCCGCCCAGGGAAAGTTGCCCGAGTCAACGATCACGCCGCCGATGCTGGTGCCATGACCACCCAGGTACTTGGTCAGCGAGTGCACCACGATATCCACGCCATGCTCAAACGGACGACATAGATAAGGTGTCGCCACGGTGTTATCGACAATCACCGGTACTCCGTGTTCGTGGGCGACTCTGGCGATCGCCTCCAGATCGACCACGTTGCCGGCCGGGTTGCCGATGGACTCGCAGAAAATCGCCTTGGTGTGCGCATCGATCTTCGAGGCTATCGCGTCAAGGTCACTCAGGTCGCAAAACCGCGCCTCAATGCCGTAGTTCGGCAGGGTGTGTGCGAACAGGTTGTATGTCCCACCGTAGAGGGCGGTCGTGGTGATGAAATTATCGCCCTGTTCGGCCAGTGTCAGGATCGCATTGGTAATCGCCGCCATACCGGAGGCCACAGCCAGGGCGCCAATACCGCCTTCCATGGCCGCCACCCTTTGCTCCAGCACACTGGTGGTGGGGTTCATGATGCGTGTGTAGATGTTTCCCTCGACCTTAAGGTCGAACAGGTCGGCGCCGTGCTGGGTGTTCTCGAAAGAATACGAAGCGGTCTGGTATATGGGTACCGCCACCGCCCGGGTAGTGGGTTCCGGCTGATAGCCTCCATGAATGGCAATGGTCTCCAGTTTCATTTAGATGATCTCCTTAAAAAATATATTGAATATCAGGTAGTTAGAATACGCTTGAAGTGGGCGCCCAAAAGCTCCACTTCCTTGAGAAAAGAATCGTGGCCATAGATAGATTCGTACTGCGTATATCGGCATGGCGCGTTGATACGCCGGGACAGTTCCAGCATCAACTCTGGCGGCGCAACGAAATCCGTACTGGCGCATAACAGCTCAGTGGGTACCGTAATACGTTCCGGTTCCATTTGTTGCAGGTCGATCGACTCAGAAAGACACAACACGGCCTCGGGTGAGAAGCGGCTGGCGAAATCGTCACCGCGTGAAAACAGATAATCCTGGACTTCGAACCCAAGCTGCCCGTCGCGTAGATGCGGCTCCGCGCTGAACCGCTGCTCAAATTCTTGCGCCGAACGGTAGGTCACCATGCCTATTGCACGTGCTATGCGCAGACCCTCAGCGGCATCGCCCAGGCGCTGGCAACGACGAATGGCCTCGCGTTGTACGCAACGCAAGGCCGTGGCGATGGCGGGTGGGCGATGGGTTGCGCCCACGATGACCAGCTTCTCCAGCCTCTCCGGAAACAGGGCCGCAAATTGAAGCGCCACCATGCCGCCGTAAGAGGCGCCGAAGAAGACCAGCAGGCGTGGAATCTCCAACACATCCAGCAAGACAGCCAGCAGGCGAGCCTGGTCTTCCGGATCAACGCTCGGAAAAGACTCATCCTGCAGCCGGGGCCCCTGGGTCTGGTCGTTGCCACCCAGAAAGTCCATACCCAGCAAGCGAAAGCGACTGGTATCCAGCGCCTTGCCCGGGCCGGCAAAATCTTCCCACCAGCCCGACTCCGGGTATCCGGTCGATGCACACACGTGTCGGGTGGCGGAAATACCGCCCATCGCCACCAACACCGGCGCACCCTCGGGTCCGGTCAACTCGTATCCGATTTGCGGCGAAACCAACGATCCGCCACGTCTTAGCTTGAATGTATGCCCGGTGCGAATTTCCCCACGGCCGGTGTCTGTCCCATGCATTGACCCATCTCCTGAACGTTAGGCGCTCACGGGCATCATGCGGTGTCGGGACTGGCGGGGAGGGAGGGGAACCAGGACCTGACCCTTGCGGGTTTCCTGGTCACTCATCTTCAGACGGTGCGCCGTCTTTGGATTTGGCACCTTTGCAAACGGGTTAGGTTTGCAGGTTGCCTCAGCTTCTCAGGGCCAGTCCCTCTGCTGATCTCAATGAGCACCATCATGGTTGCAGAAACCCCGGCCCGCGGTCAAGAGGCGTTTCGGGTCAGGCACCGGTCTCCGGTCGGGACTTGCATTTTCCCGGGTTCGCTCCAGGCTGTCCCAAAACAAAGAAACGGTCCCGACCACGCCGGGGTCGATAATTACGATGGGTAATAAGGCTTGAAAGCTCCCGGGGAGCCATCCCAATTCCACCCCCGGGACAAAAAAGGGCCGAATACTCTTAAATGTATTCGGCCCCCTTTTCTGGTCCTGGTGCTATTACTTGCTGGTCACCGGAAAACCACGATCCCTCTGCAGCGCATCTATGGTCGCATCCCGACCACGGAAGGCACGGTAAGCCTCTTCCGGGTCCAGGGAGTTTTGCGGCGCAAACAGGTACTTCACCAGTTTTGCACCCAACTCCTTGTCATAGAAACCACCGGGAGCCTCTGCAAAAGCCTCGGCTGCATCGGCAGTCAGCACTTCCGCCCACATGTAACTGTAGTAGCCGGCGGAGTAGGCTTCACCCGAGAACACATGACTGAACTGCGGCGAGCGGTGACGCATCACGATCTCTTCCGGCATACCCAGGTTTGCAAGAGTGGTGCGCTCGAAAGCGTCGGGGTCGATGTCCGCCGGGTCTGTGGTATGGAACTTAAGGTCCACCAGCGCTGAGGCCAGATACTCGGTAGTGCTGTATCCGGAGTTAAAGGTCGCGGCTTTTTTGATCTTGGCAACAAGCTCGGCGGGTATGGGCTCGCCAGTCTTGTAGTGCACCAGGAATTTGCCGGTGACCTCATCGGTAGACAGCCAGCGTTCTAACAGCTGGGACTGGAATTCCACTACATCCCAGACACTGCCACTCAGACCCGGGTACACGGACTCGGATGACAGGGCCTGCAGGGCATGGCCAAACTCGTGGAACAGGGTGGTGGCATCGTCCCATGAAATCAGTACCGGTTCGCCCGGAGCGCCCTGGATAAAGTTGGAGTTATTGGATGACAAAACTGTGTCCTCGCCATCCAGCATATCGTGTTCACGATAGGCGTTTGCCCAGGCGCCCGAGCGTTTTCCAGTACGGGCATAGGGGTCCAGGTACCACAGGCCGATGTGCCGGCCGCTGGTTCTGTCGGTGACATCCCAGACCTTCATGTCCGGGTGATAGACCGGCACGGAACCCTCGGGCACCGGTGTGAACTTGAAGTTGAATAGTTCACCTGCCACAAAGAACATGGCTTCACGAAGATTGTCGAGCTGCAGGTACTGCTTGACCTCGTCAGAGTCCAGGTCGTACTTGGCCTTACGCACTTTTTCTGCATAGTAGCGGTAATCCCAGGGAGCAATCTTCAGCTTGGCGCCCTCGGCATCGGCAATCGCCTGCATGTCCGCTACCTCCAGTTTCACGCGCGCAACGGCGGCCGGCCACATCTTCATCAACAGATCCATGGCCCGTTCCGGTGTCTTGGCCATGCGGTTTTGCAGCTGCCACTGGGCGTAATTGTCATAGCCCAGCAGGCCCACGCGTTCATCGCGCAACTTCAGCATTTCACTGATGATGGCGTTGTTGTCGTTGGCGTCGCCGTTATCGCCGCGACTGTAATAGGTACGCCACACTGCCTCACGCAGGTCTCGCTCGGTGGAATAGGTCAGGAACGGATCCATGGAAGAACGGGTATTGGTGATGGCGTATTTGCCTTCCTGTCCTCTTTCCTTGGCTGCGGCTGCCGCCGCGGCCACCAGGGAATCCGACAATCCACCCAACTGCTCTCCGGTCAGATAAGTGACATAGTTTTCTTCATCCGCCAGCACGTTATTGGAGAAGGTGGTCTCCAACTCGGCCAGACGCTGATTGATGGCCGCATGGCGATCCTTGGCCTCACCTTGCAGAGTGGCGCCCTGGCTGGCAAAACCGTCGTAGACAAGCCAGGTCAAACGCTGCTGGGGGCCAGACAGGGTCTTGATTTCATCACCTTCGTACACTGCCTTGATACGGGCAAACAGCTTGTCATTCTGGCTAATCTTGGAAAAATGAGCTGCCAGAACTGGCGCCATTTCCTGCTCCACCGCCCGCACTTCCGGGCTGGACAGATTGGAGGTCCATATGCCGTAGTAGGTAAATACCCGGCCCAGGCTCTTGCCTGAACGCTCCATGCCGACAATGGTGTTGTCAAAGCTGGCCGGTTCCGGGTTATCTGCAATGGCGCCGATCTCAACCAGGTGGGCGGCCATGGCGGATTCCAGTGCGGGTTTCAGTTGCGCCAGGTCCATCTTGTCGAAAGCGGGCACGCCACCATAGGGGCCGGTCCACGGGGCAAGCAGCAGGTTGGCCGAAGCGCTCGGGGTGTCGGTAATAGCAGCGGAATCAACCGCGGGTTTCGATGAATCGGAGCAGGCGGCCAGGGACGCCAGCACTGCGATTCCTGCAATCAGGGTAAATTTGTTACGCATATCTTGTAGCCTTTTTGAAATGTAAAACCGGATCAGCCAACCACCGATTGTAATTCGATAACGATCTGGATGGCATAGGTAACCTGCACATGGCATGACCAACGACCACCAGGCATCGCCAAAGTCCGTGGGTACAGCGGGTTCCCCAAATTTCCGGAAACCACAGGGTCAGCAAACCAACCGGCCCCGGGCCAGCCTCCCGCCACCCGTATAGCGTCCTCCCTGGCGGAAACCCGGGGGCCGCACCACGTCCAAAACTGGGGGAAGGGGGGGGCAGAGTCCGACCGGCTGTCATTCTGCGCATTCCCGGCCGTCCAGGAAGTCGCGAAAGAAGGATTTCGCCAGAGTGCCGGGGAAACTTCGGCTGCCGGAACTCACTCGCAATAAAAGTCGTCACCGTCCGGATGACAGTAGTCCGACCAGGTGTTGTTACGCCAGTAATCTGCCAGGCCTGCTTCACGGACGATCTCCTTGAAGCGCGGATCCCGGCGCATGGGCGACATACTCACATCCCAGAAATACCAGACCACGTTCGCCCAGTTAGCCCGTTGGGTTGGAATAACAGAAAATGCCACATTCAGCTCTTCAATGGCCACCAGCGGGGGAACGAACCCACCCTCGTCCCCCGCTGGAATCGGAAAAAACTGGCGCATGAAATCCAGTAGCTGCGGGCGGGCCGCCGGATCCCGGATGGCAGCGATATACAGCGTTCCAAACTCGCTTGCACTTGGGTCCCCTACGGCTTGGGCACCCAGGTCAAAATATTTTTGAGCTTCGGCGAAATTCCCCAGGGCCAGGTGGCTATCAGCTTGCTGGAAAAGAGCGCCAAAGTGACCCAGATCCGAAGCCACCTGTGCGTAATTCAGACCGAGCGTGTAATCCCCCAGCGATGCAAAGACGGCCGCCAGATTCGCGTTGGCCCCCGGCGAAAGCGGGTCCAGTTCCACTGCCCTCTGGTTCTGAACCAGCGAGTCCTTTAACCGGCCCACGTCCTGCAGGAACTCCCCGTACCACATCACCGGTGTGACGCTTCCCGGTTCCAGGGCGATAGCCCGCAGGTACAGGGCTTCGGACTCTTGCCATTCGCCCTTGCCCCGAGTCAGGTCGGCCATGACGGCCACCGCCTCGGCGATATCCGGATCCAGGGACAGGGCCTTGCGGGCAAGACGTTCCGCCTCACGCCACTCGCCATATCGATCAGCGCCAATGTCATATACCGGCAGGGTAAGGCGGGCAGCGGCCAGCCCGGACCAGGCCCGGGCGAATCCGGGGTCCAGTACCGTGGCTTGTTCCAGCAAGGGAATGGCCTTGTTGATGTTATCTCCACCCCGGCGTTGCCACAGGGCGCGGCCCCGCAGGTACAACTGGTAGGCTTCCAGGTTCTCGGTGGCCTGGTGGGGTTTTGCCAGGGCCGCCTCCTCGCCCGCCCTCAGGGTCAGGGTCAGGGCTTCCACGATCTTCCTGGCGATCTCGTCCTGTACTGCGAACACGTCTTCCAGTTTGCGGTCATAAGTCTCGGACCACAGGTGACGGTCTGTACGCACATCAATCAGCTGGGCGGTGATACGCACCGTGTCACCGGCCTTGCGCACGCTACCCTCCAGTACATTGTCCACGTTCAGTTCCCGTGCGATTTCCGGGATCCCGATGTCCTTGCCCTTGAAGGCAAACGACGAGGTACGCGAGGCAACTTTCACACCCTTGATCTTCACCAGCACATTCAGCAATTCCTCGGAAATACCGTCTGAGAAGTACTCCTGGTCCTTGCCGGGACTCATGTCCACGAAGGGCAACACCGCGATGGATTGCTGGGCCGCCTTTTGGCCGGCTACCGGGTCGGCGACCTCCTCAGCGGCTCGGGCCGGAGCCTGTACCTGTGCCTGGTCCGCCAGCGATGCCTGCACGGGTTCGCGCAGCAGAAACTTGTCCGCCAGCAACAATCCAACGGCGACCACCAGCGTACCAATGATGATGTAGTCCAGCTTGTGGGCGGTGTGATGAGTGATGGACTGGCTGCGGTCAACGTCCTTCTCCCGCTTTACGCCTTCGGGAGTGAGTTCGTAGGCCCAGGCAATGAGCATGACCAGTGGTGCGCCCAGGGACATCAGCAGCAACAGGGTCTTCATCACCCAGCCCGGTGCCTCGAAACTGTCCAGGGCAAGCTCCGCCACCTGGGCCACCACCCAGGCGATCACCCCGTAGGCGATACCCACGCGGAAAACATTTCGTCTGCTCAATTCCTGGAAGAGATTCTGCATCAACGTCGGTACCTGAGTTCTTGTTGCACGAATCCTAGCAGAAGCTGCGGACAGTGCACCGAAAATTGAGGAATTTGTATGGCGCAAGACCCCTGCCCACGAACATGGCGCGGGCAGAAATCAGGACTCATTCGGTGCAGGAATCCGCGGCTTGGCGAAGCATGCGAAGGGTATGGCAAGCGGGCCCAGCAACAAACCCAGCACTACCCAGTACACGCGATCCGCGGACCGCTTTCTGGCTATCCAGTAACACACGGCCGAGGAAAGCAGAGTGATGAGAATCAGAGGGAGATACATGTCGCTAGTCTACATCGCAAACGGCGGGCCATGCCCACAGACAACTGCGCCGCTGCGGGCCTGGGTCGCCAAGTGAAGATATATCCGGCCCAAGAGCCAGATGCTGCCTAGTTTTCGCCGCTATCCTCTGCCGTTACGGCCTTATCCAGTTCACCAAGATGGCTGCGCAAGGTTTCCGCCCACTTGCGTATGATTCGCTTCGCTTCTGCCGTGTTGGTGACGCTGCTTGCCATCATTGCAAAACCACCCCTGTCGGCTGCCTGGGGATCGATCACTCGAGCAATAATATCGCCGGTCGAGGAATCGTACAGTTCCATAAACAGGGTCATCTGGCCGGCCGATGCAACCACGCCACGCGTCATGGAACTTGATTGAATATCCGGAGCAGTAATATCGAGATTCATAATGGCCGGTCTCACGATGAGAACATCCTCACCGGGCTGGTCAACAATTGCGTAACCACCCTTGGTCTGCAATTCCTCAGTGAATACCTCTCTAAATCCATCCGCGACCTTTTGCTTGATCTTTTCCATGTCACTGGTCTTGACCTGTGTGCTCGAGACTGATCGCTTCCCTGTTCTTGTCCTTTTGCCAGTCTTTTCTGAATGCAACATAGCAATCCAGGAGTATGACCTTGGTGTATTGATCCAGTGTTGCCCCCGGCATTGCATAGACGATTCTCAGCTTGGTGTCCTTCATCAGCACCATCCCTTCCGGGCTGGTTTCTGGTAATGGCTCGGCCGCCGCGGCAACTGAGCCGAGTACAAGAGCGAAAAGTAGCGCAAAAATGGATGGGATAGGTCTGATCGATCTCATGTTTTAACTCCACTCAGTGCCTGCGAGCCGCAAGTGCCAAGGGGGAAAATCCGCCCTTAACATCGTGCAAAATTGAACCTTGTTCCAGCAATTTCAGGCGAACCACCCCGCCTGATTGCGTCCCTGGTTAAGGGCTAGACGTTACCACTCGATCTCGAGTCCGGCAAATCGGATTCCTCAATAGGGGCGAGCGCTTGATATTCGCCAAAACAGGCACTTCGGGGCGGCGATAAGCCCGATTCAGGCCAAGTTCAGGGCTCACGCTGCAGCGCCGTTCCGGGTCAAACCGACTACTGCCGCAGGGACTGTTTGGCAGGCAACTGCTAACACCCAGCACCCACGCTCTCATTCCCGGCACTTGGGACAAGAGGAACTCCCTGGGTTGGCCCGTTACCCTAGACCCGCTTCCGGTCCCGGTAAAATCAGCCTATTATCAGCGACCTTAGGTAGCAGACAGTTCCAGGCCATCCCGGGCCTCCCAAGCAGACAGGGTGGAGTGCACTTCGTGAGCAATACCAGTTCAAAAACGACGGTTCTCATCCTTCTTGCTGCCATCCTGGCCGGCGCACTCTGGTTTTTCCGCAACGACATCCGTCCCCTGTCGGAGATACCCGTCGAGAATGTACCCGCGCCAGTTGTTACCGAGCCGGCACCCGTCAATCAAGAGACGCTTGCCCAAAGCGGCCCGACTCATCCGCTAGAGCCAAGCGCTGCTACGGGGACTTTACAGGAGGAACTCCCGCCTTTGCCGCCACTGGATGAAAGTGACAGCGAAATCCTGCAGGCGTTGATTGATACCTTTGGGCCCGACGTCGAGCGTGTGCTTGTAAGCCAGGCGCTGATAGACAAATTTGTGGCGACTGTGGATAGCCTGCCTGGCAGTTATCTGGCCGAGAAAATCCGGCCCGTTACCGTGCACCCGGAAGCGTTTAAAGTCGATCCGGCAGACGCAGATGACCAGTTCTACCTCAGCCCCGCCAACTACAAGCGATACGATCCCGCGGTGAATCTTGTAACCGCGGTCGATCTGAACGACGTCGTAGCCGTGTACCGCCGCTATTACCCGCTGTTCCAGGAATCCTATGTTCGGCTTGGCTACCCGAATGCTCACTTCAATGATCGCGTGGTCGAAGTGATTGATCACCTGCTGGAAACACCCCAGGTGGAAGACCCCATTCTCCTGGTCCGACCCCACGTACTCTATAAGTATGCCGACCCGGAACTCGAAGCACTTTCCAGCGGCCAGAAAATCCTGGTCCGCATGGGCCCAGACCATGCAGCGAAGGTAAAACGGGTCCTGGAGGAGCTGCGTGCCTTAATCGTCCAGGGGCCTCGATAGTCGCCTGGCCGGACCACCACCCAAACCGGCAACAGGGCGGGTACGCAGCGCGTTGATTGGGATAGCCACCCTTGCTCTACAGCGGGCAGACATGGATGGTTTCTATTTCGAGACGAAAAGCGCCGTCCCGGGCGTCCGCGATAATAATACCCAGCAGGCGTGCCCGGGAAGCATCAAAGGCGGGCCCCGGCAGCTGCCTGCCGAAGACGGTCGGCTGCAGCTCGGAGAACAATACACTGCCATCTGACCACTCGCCCGGCCGCAGGTTCTGGATATCCGCCCGATACGCCACCGGGCGGCCACTGAACGAGGCATCCGTCTGCAAAATCAACTGGTAATGTCGCGTGTCTGGCAGCACCCTGAGCTTGAACAGATTCATGCCTTCCAGGATGCCTTGTGGCAATGCAGTTCGAATAGACGAGAACCCGCCACCATTGGTGTTTATATTGCCGGTAAATAGCAGGCTGCCGTCTGCATAGCTGGCTCCGCCGCTGGAGCGGCCACCCATTACATTGTCATTGACCGTCTGCCAAGGTGCAGCTTGCGTCGCGTTATCGAAGGCATACAGCAATTTGCAGTTCGGATTTTCGGCCATGGCAGTCTCCTCCCCCGCGAACATCGAAAGAGTAACAAGAGTCAGGCTCAGTAACAGCACGCGTGTGAAATTCGCTCGCGCCGACTCAAGGGCACAAAGCCGAACTGTCGAATATTCGCGCACAGTGTATTGCGCCATCAGAGATATAGCCGAACGACTAAGGCACTGACACTGCGGGGTCGGACCAGTCCAGGTATTCAATGTCATGCAAGTCTGTCAGTTCGCTGGACACCCACATCACCACACGCAAGCCGTCCGTGTAATACGGGTCGCCAGTAAGGTTGGCCCTTGGCTTGTCCAAAGCAGCGGCGCCCACACCACCGACATAAGCGAACTTCGACAACACCTGGTTGTACGCCAGGTTCTCCAGCAAGAATTCGCGTGTCTCGTCAACGTCCGGGTCAATCTTGTGGGTCGTTATCGTCTTGGTGGTAAAACGCACACCGATATCGCGACTGATCTGACCAATCCAGACAGACTCACCCTTGAAGGTAATGGGCGTAAGCCATACGCGGAAGTGGTTGCGTTCGTGAATATTTTTACGGATGCGTTGCAGGGCGATATCCTGGCGGCGTCCGAACACATACAAACTGCTAACCGGGGAGTAACGGTATTCGCCACCGGATATGAAAGACATTGCGGTCTTGAATCCCGAGTATGCGGTAACCACTTCGGTCTCATCCCAGGCGGCGCGTATCACCGCGTAGTAGATGTCCCGGGGATCGCCGATGATGACCAGGTTCAGAGGATCACCATTGTTCTCACCTTTGGCGTCGGTGGTGCAGCAGGGCAATTTCTGCAGTGCCTCAATAAATTCTGCCGCGTCCGAGAAGTCTGAAACCTGGTCGTCGGAATAGAGCGACTCGAAATCAACGTTCTGGTGGTCAACTGCCAGACCTGGAACCTGCACAAAAAACGTGAATTGCCAGGTATCTTCGTCACTGAACAAATCGACATTGAAGGCTTTTGTTCCTTCGTCCAGATTGGTGAATACGAAGCCTGATCGTATCTCGCCCGGCTTGATTCCCAACTGGACGCCATTCTTCAAAAAATGCTTCTCCGCCTGGTCCTTGGCCGAGCCCCTCTGATTCAGGCCGGCTATCTCCAGCGGAGTGTGATAGTCGTTGTCGACACTGAAGGGCAAGAAGAAAACGTCCTCCCCGGTTTTGTTCTCAATCTCGATCCATACCGGCTGGATGCGCTTTTTGTATAGGGGGACACCAAACAACAGCTTGGTTTCCTGCTTGTCAGGAACGGCGGTAGTCACCCGAATACCATTTTCGATCTGTATGACAGCACGATCGCGAAACGGCACAGCATCTATCGGTTTCGGATCAAACCCAGTCGAACATCCGGCGACAACAATGGCGAGCAGCCAGACGGCAAGGCTTGCCCTGGCTCGCGCACTACCAGGCATGCTAGTCACTGTACCCACCCAGGCAGCGGATCCCAGTTCTTGACATCAATTTCCGATGCCGAGTAGGGCTCGGCGGACAGCCAAATGACGGCCCGGAATCCGTCTGTGAAGTATTGAGTGTTCAGCAAACGGTTCCAAAGTGAATCAGGGGGTACCACTTCCTCTCCGGACAACCAGCCAATCGCCCGTAGCGCCTGTCCATAGAGAAACTTCTGAATAGCAAAGTCCCTGGCCCCATCAACGTCTGGGTCAAGACGCTGGAAAGCGCCGCTCCAGCTATAGAAATGCCGTATCTGACCCAGCCATACCTGGTCCTGGTCAGACATCACGGGCGCCAGCCAGAATCGAATTTCATAAGTACTGTCACCACCCAGGGACTCATACTTGAACATTGCATCCTGGGGCGTCCGAACAGAAATTGCGGCTGCTCCGCCGCGGAATCACTCGCCGAGGTCTCCGCCCAACCGCTGCGCAAAAGTGCTCGCAGAAGCTCGTCGCCGTCGCCGATGAGCAGGATATTGATGGGTTCGCCGACCGCTGCTCCGCCCTGTTCATTGCTGCAGCACGGTATGGATCTCAGCGCCCCTATGATTTGATCCCCATCGTACTTGACGATCTCATTCGCTGGGTAAATGGATGCGGCATCAAAATTCGCATAATCAGGCACGAAGCCTGGCACACGCAGTAAAAAGGTAAAGCTGTGCGAACTACTGGAACCGAACAGGTCTATGTTGAAACCCTTGGCGCCCAAGGCCGCATGAGTATACACAAACCCGGATCGGGTCTCCCCGGCGTCGATGTATCTCGGCATGGCAAGTGTGTCCACTCGCCTCTCCAGGTCCGACCGGCCCTCGTCCGAGAATCCGCTACGGTTCTTGTAGGCCACTTCGAGGGGAGAAAAATAATAGGGGTCTGTGCCGACCGGGGCGTATCGGACCGAGGTATCGCCAGCATTCTCGATCTCGAGCCAGATTGGCTGAATACCCTGGTCGTACAGATCGATACCGAATAGCGCCTCGGTTTCCTCCCGCCCAGTGACCGCAGCAGAAACCCTGATGGTGCCGTTGACTTGGGACTCTGCTCGATCACGCAGACTCGCTGAATCCAGCGGCTCATAGACATAGGCACGGCCGACGCAGCCACCCAATGCAGTCGCACCTGCGATCACAGCCAACAGCAACAGATTGTGGATTATTTTCATTTATGTGGTGGAATCTCTGCCTTGCGGAAATTCAACCCTATTTCATTCGGAGCGGTACAAGGAAAATAATGACCTGTACCGGCAGGTAAGCTCTGTATAAGTAACGTTGCCCGGAGACTATCGGCCAATAATCGCCGCCCCGTCCTGCTCTATGCTGACGCCCCGGCTGTCTCGTCTCCCGTGGTGGCTTGCAGACCAAAGTCATCTCGGGCATAAGGTTACAAGATGGGTTTTCGTAATGTCGGGGAAAATTGGGGAGACATGGCTATGAGTCGTTGGCAGATGGGCGCGCTAATCCTGGCCCTGGCTTGTTCAGCAGGAGGCTGTGACACGCACAAGCCCGCATTCGAACTCCTTCGAGTCATCGAGGTGCAGGGACGCCAGGGCGTTGCGACGGACGGTGATGTGTACTTCGTGAGCGGAAGCCAGGCGCTCTATGTGTATGACAAGCAAGGACGGTTGCTGGCCGGCAATGAAACGCCGTTTGCGGGAATGGAGGCAGAAGCCAATCATATTGGCGACATCAGCGTCCACGACGGTGAACTCTATGCCGGTATCGAGCAATTCCTGTTTGGCAAAGCCCAGGATATTCGGATTGCCGTGTATGACGCCAGTTCGCTGGCATACAAGCGAGCGATAAGCTGGAGTCCCGCGTCAGGTCAGGTCGAGGTGAGCGCGGTCGCCGTAGACACAGACAACGATACGATATGGATGACCGACTGGACCAATGGCGCTGAGCTGTATCACTACTCCCTGTCAACAGGAGAATACACCGGAACAATGCACCTCAATCCTGCTCCCTCTGCGCCGCAAGGCATTACCGTTCACGCAGGCTACCTCTATATCACCGCTGACGATGGCGACGCGGAGACAGAAGAGGCTGACGGACTCTGGCAGGTGCCCGCTGATCCGCTCGCCCAGTCAGGCAAGCCGGTGCGAATCAAGGCCTTCACTGAATTTCGCCGCGCGGGCGAGGTGGAAGGCCTCGACTTCGACCAGCAGGCCGGCGAGATGGTGGTCTTGAGCAACCGGGGCAAACGCATCGTCCAGGGCATGCCGACCGGATTGTATCCCGGCTATGACAGGGAGATCCATGAGCTATATGTGTATCGCGTGCGCTAGTCTTTGCTCGACGGGCAGCCCCATCCGGATTAGCCTGTACATATCGGCGATTACAGTCACTTCGCCAGTGCGAGTCGTAGCCAGGCAGCCCCTCTAGGCCGGGAAGAAGTCTATCGGCTTGGTCGTCGTTACAGTCGCAACATCTTTATCCTCAAACTGAAACATCTTTATGCGCTGGACCAGCTTGCGCTGCATTTCTTCATCATCCAGCTCGCTCGACAAGATTTCGACTGCTGTAACTTCACCCGAGGGTGCAATGGTTAGCTGCAGCACCAGCTTGCCTTGCAGCGCCGGGTTGCGTCTGCAGTGCACGATTATAAAGCGCAAAGATCGAACCCTTGTTCTTGTCGAACACCAGCTCGATTTCCTCACGACTGCGAGATGGCGCGCCACCGCCCTTGACCACCTGTGGTCCCGCTTCAGCCATACCTGCAACCGGGCTGCTTACCCGGGTTGTGGATCGGCCTTCCAGCCCGCCACCGCCGGTGTTTCGGCTCATACTGTCGGTATTGATACCGCCGCTACCTTTGCCTGCGCTTGAAGCTATGACCGCGCGCTCAACCCTGGCCGCCCTGCCGGCACCCTGGCTAAGCCCCTGGGTACCCAATGCATTGCTAACTGCGGCGCTGTCACGCAAATCAGCGAGTTGCTCCGCAAACGGCAGTAAACCGGCCTTGGCCGCATTCTCACGTGCTTTTGCGCGCGGCTGTTGCGCCACTGGCTCCGGCTTCGGCTTCGTCACAGCCGCAACTTTTTCAGGCTGCTTTATAACCGGTTCAAGCTTCTGCTCAATTACTGGCGGGGGCGGTGGCACCTGCTTTTCCAGTAATAATTTGGCGAAGCGTGGCGGCAATTCTTCAATCTGACTGGGATCCGGTTCCGGCACAGGTAACCAGGGCATGACTATACAAAAAGCCAGCACGGCCAGCGCAAACTGTTTTAGCAGCTTGCGAAACTGGTCATCCTGCTCCTTGGCGGTCTCCCACGGGAGCTGATAGGTTCTGTAAGTGACAATCACTATTGCTACACCTTTTTCATATGTTCCGGGTCATCGACCCGTCACCTCGGCCATTATCTGACCTGCTTCCGATACCTACGAATTCGGCCTATTATCGGCGCGGATGGTCGGCAGACCATTTCCCGGGCATTCGCCGGCCCCAGAATCAGACAAGGTGGAGTGTGTTTCGTGAGCGATACTAGTTCGAAAACGACGGTTCTGATCCTGCTCGCTGCCATCCTGGCTGGCGCGCTCTGGTTTTTCCGTAACGACATCCGGCCGCTGACGGAGGCGCCCGTAGCAGTGCAACCCGAGCTGGCTGTTGTAGAGCCGGAGACCGGCAACCAGGAGGCCCTTGTCCAGGGCAGTCCAATGCACCCGGTTGAGACCACCGGGCTATCAGGTTCACCAGGCGAGCAACGCGCACCGTTGCCGCCACTGGATGAAAGTGACGGTGAAGTCTTGCAGGCATTGATCGATACTTTTGGACCCGACGTCGAACGTGTGCTGGTCAGCCAGGCACTGGTCGACAAGTTCGTAGCGACTGTAGATAACCTGCCGGGTAATTATCTTGCCGAGAAAATCCGGCCCGTTGCCGTACACCCGGAAGCATTTAAAGCGGATCCGACCAGCGATGCCGAGCAGTTCACGCTGAACCCTGCCAACTACCAGCGATACGATCCTGCCGTGAATCTTGTAACCGCGGTCGATCTCAATGATGTCGTGGCCATGTATCGCCGCTATTACCCGCTATTTCAGGAGTCCTACGTGCGACTTGGCTACCCAAAGGCTTACTTCAATGATCGCGTGGTGGCGGTGATCGATCACCTGCTGGAAACTCCCCGGGTTGAAGACCCCATCCTCCTGGTCCGGCCCCATGTGCTCTACCAGTTTGCCGACCCGGAACTTGAAGCGCTTTCCAGCGGTCAGAAAATCCTGGTTCGTATGGGTCCAGAACACGCATCTAAGGTCAAGCAGGTCCTGGAAAACTTCCGCGCACTCATCGTGCAAGCGCCGAAACAGGGGTCTTACTGACCCACTGCGAAGCGGGATTTGCGATCCGATTTGCCTCGTAATATGCGCCTTATTGACGTTATCGATTACGACCTCGCGCTATGTGTGTACGCGCGGGCAGTTATGGATGCAACCCTTGTGGTCGCTTACTTTACCTCGTCAACAGGATAGTACTTGGGCTGGGTCTCGCCCCCAGCGAACCGGCAATTGGCGGCTACATGTACGCCTGACAAGCCGCAGGATGAAAATTTCGCCGGGTGCCAACAACCCGCCACCCATTGGGATTTCAGCATTCCTCGAGGAAGGAGATCGTACCGACCCGTCACTCGGCAACGACGTCTGGAAGCAGCGCGTGGCAAACGTTTGGCAACAGATGATTGCTGCCCCTGGGCTTGCCGCCCCAAGAACTCACTACCAATACACTTGCCGCGACGCGGACCACTCAGATAAGTTGCCAGGTCATTCACGTGTAAAGAAGTACTCTGCTTTCCCTGGTAGACAATTCTGATATTCTAAAATTCGAGTTGAGGCCTTGTCCGTTCGATGCATTGAGGTAATCACATATGTCTACCCAAGTCAGCCCGATTCCCGGCACCAGCGCCCACAACCCGGAACCGGTTGCTGCCCCGAAAACCAAGAGCATGTCTATAATCGTGACCAAGGGGTCGCTCGACTGGGCGTACCCGCCGTTCATCCTGGCGACCACCGCGGCGGCGATGGGTCTGCCGGTCACGATGTTCTTTACGTTCTATGGACTGCCGCTACTGCTGAAAAAACTCGACCTGCAACTGACGGCCGCGGGTAATCCGGCCATGAAAATGCCGATGATGGGTGGCCATGTGGGCCTGCCAAACCTGCTGACCGCTGTTCCCGGTGTCGATGCAGCCTGCTCAAAAATGATGAAAAACCTGATGAACAAGAAAGGCGTTGCGTCCATCGAAGAACTGCGTCAGCTCGCGATCGAAACCGAAGTGCGCATGATCGCCTGCCAGATGACGATGGATCTATTTGAGTACACGCTAGACGACATGATAGAAGGGCCTGAACTTGGAGGCGCCGCTACCTATATCGAATGTGCGGCACAGGCCGATATCAATCTATTCATTTGAGCCGCTTACGGAGCGTTAGAACATGACCGACCACACGCTGGATGCGAAGGGGCTCAACTGCCCGTTGCCGATTATCAAGGCTCGCAAGGCTCTCAAGGAAGTGCCCACCAACGGCACTCTCGAGATCCTTGCCACCGATCCGGGATCGGTAGCTGACTTCCAGGCCTTTTGCCGCATGACCGGTAATGAACTTATCGAACATTCACGGGATGGCGATGTTTACCGGTTTCTGATTAAACATTCTGCTGCCTGATGGAAATTCCTTCCCAGTCGCCAGTTGCGCCCATCAGAAGCATTAATCCGAATCGCTAGCGCTTGCAAAAAACGACGAAGGCTATGACGGAAGCTGCGATCCCTGACCTACTCTACAACCCGGGATAATACTCGTGCTACGTCTGTGTCGCTTAGCGATCATCTCGCAGCAATCGCTGTTCATGCCGGCACTTCCCGACTAGGCCGGAAAGAAGTCTATCGGTTTGGTGGTGGTCACAGTCGCGACATCTTTCTCCTCAAACTGAAACATCTTTATGCGTTGCACCAGTTTGCGTTGCATTTCTTCATCATCCAGCTCACTTGACAAGATCTCTACCGCAGTCACTGCACCCGAGGGTGCGATGGTTAATTGGAGCACCAGCTTGCCTTGCAGCGCTGGATTGCGCCGCAGTGCACGATTGTAGAGTGCAAAAATCGAACCCTTGTTTTTGTCGAAGACCAGCTCTATCTCCTCACGGCTGCGCGACGGTGCACCACCGCCCTTTACAACCTGGGGTCCGGCGTCAGCCATACCGGCAACCGGACTGCTTACCCGTGTGGTGGAACGACCTTCCAGCCCGCCGCCACCTGTGTTGCGGCTCATACTATCGGTATTGATACCACCGCTGCCCTTGCCAGCGCTTGAGGTAATCAACGACCGCTCAACCCTGGCTGCCTTACCGGCACCCTGGCTAAGCCCCTGGGTTCCCAGCGCATTGCTTACGGCTGCGCTGTCTCGCAGGTCGGCCAGTTGATCGGCAAAGGGCAACAGACCCGCCTTGGCCGCATTTTCACGCGCCTTTACGCGGGGCTGTTGAGGCACCGGCTCCGGCTTGACCTTGGCCACCGGCACCACTACGTCGGGTTGCTTAACAACAGGCTCCAGTTTCTGCTCAATAACCGGTGGTGGCGGTGGTGGCGCCTGCTTCTCCAGCAACAGCTTGGCAAAGCGCGGGGGCAGTTCCTCGACTTGACTGCGATCCACCTCCGGCACCGGCAACCATGGCATGACGAGACAGAAAGCCAGTACGGCCAGCGCAAACTGTTTTAGCAGTTTCCGAAACTGGTCGTCCTGCTCCTTAGACATCTCCCAGGGGAGCTGATAGGTCCGATATGTGACAATCACTATTGCTACACCTTCTTCATATGATCCGGATCACCGGCCCGTTACCTTGGCCATAACCTGACCTGGTTCCGGAGCGGCCTGGGTAACAGCCAGGGATATTTTCCCGTACTGTGCCGCCGTACAGCTCGCCATAATTTTCTTGAGCAAACTGTAGGGCAATTCGCGGTCACCCATGATGGTGACTTCGCGGTTCTCGACATCGGCTTCGTCGTTCTTGCGCCGCATTCTCTGGGTCTGCAGACGCAACTCGTTCTCAAGCTCGGCGATAACGACCTGCTCCTGGCGCATCACGTCCTTCACCTCGGCGACCAGCCGTCCCTGCACCAGTACCTGATCGGCAGTCACCATAATCACGACGTTCTCACGCGCCCTTTCCTCTGCATAGGATTCGGGCAACTGGAGGTCTTTCGCATTCGGCAGTACTTCCACGTCCTGCGAGTTGACCAGCAGAAAGAACACCAGGATTGTGAAGATATCCATGAGCGAAATCAGGTTGAGCCCTCCAACACTGCGACGCTTGTGATGCTTTTCCATGCGCTTGGCTTTACGAGATTTCATCGTTCACCTTCCCTGCGCCAGTAAGGGCGCATCCCCGATTGAAATCTCGGGGAACAACTCGGCCCGGGAGAAATTTCCGGGCTCCTCGACACGGTAGGTACGTACGGCATCCATAACCTGGACCAGCGCCTCATAATCAACGTCCGCCTCCAGCAGCAGAGTTACAGCAAGTTGATCAGGGAAGGTGGCTTTAACACGCTTCAAATAGGCATTCAGACCGTCCAGGTCATATTTTCCGTCGACCGTGGGCATATGACTTAACACACCCGCGTTACGGTCTCCCACCTCAATAGCGTCACGACGCACAATTACCTCAAGCGAAAATTCGGGCCCGGTCTCCTCGACCACTGACTCAGCCGATGGGAGGTTTAGCTCGAGTATCGCCATGCGCGAAAACACCGCAGTAATCAGCAGGAACGGCACCAGGATCACCATCAAATTCATAAATGACGTGATGTTGAGCTCTGGCGGCTCGTGCTGCCGCCGCTTTCTCCACCGGCTTCTCATGCTGCGTTACCGTCGGGACGGTTCTCAAACACCGTATTGAGGAACTTGACCGAAGCCATCTCCAGGCTGTCCACGAGTTCGGTGGTCTTGGTCTGCAACAGCGTGTGCACCAGCAGCAACGGGATCGCCACCATCAGGCCGAATGCCGTGGTGTTCATGGCAACCGAAATACTCGCTGAGAGCAGGTCAGCTTTTTCGGCGGGATTGGCGCCGGAAACCGCTGTAAAGGCATTGATCAGACCGATAATCGTGCCCAGCAACCCTAGCAAGGTGGCCATATTGGCGAAAGTCGCCAGGTAATGGGTACGCTTCTCCAGCCGCGGCATGACCTCCATCAGGCTTTCTTCCATCGCCTTCTCGATATCGTCGCGACGATTCGCCGTTACGCTGCGCTTCAGGCCATAGCTGATCACCGTGGCGATCGCGGCCTTGGACTTGGATGCCAGGCCCACGGCCTCATTGAATTTGCGTGCCCTGATGTACGGCGTGAGCTGATTCCACAGCGATTTGCTGCTGATTGTTGCCCGCGTGAGATAAACCCAGCGCTCTACGGCGATAGCTGCGCCGAATGCAAACACGATAACGATTGGGTACATAAATACCCCACCGTCCTGGAAAAAGTTAACTATGCTGCTGTAAATATCCATGGCTTGCGCCTCCTGGTGTCGAACGTTGTAAATCTAAATCAATAACGGTTAATTACTCTTCGCCTTTGAGTCTGTGGCGTACAGCTGGTCAAAGTAGCGGACCTGGCGCTGAAAGACCTCGCGATCAATTGGCGCCAGCACTTCGTCAAGCAGGCTGTTGACCGGGCGGCCCGCCAGATCACCCACGCCGACGTGCTTCCACGGAACGATGTAAAGCACCTTCGGCAGTTCCTGGTTTCCGGTTACCGCGCTGGAATCCAGCTGCAGGATGTCACGCTGGTCCCCGGCTTGTGGCGGGGGCGTATCGGCCTCTTCCGCCACTACAGGGCCAGCGCAAAACATCAGTACCGCAAGCAACAATCTGTATTTATGGGTCAGCATCAGAGATCCCTCACCTGTGCCGTCTGCGGCGGACCGCCAATCCGGCTTTTCAAGTCGGCTATCCAGCGAGCGACGGCGGCATCACCTTCAGCCACCCCACAAAATCTTTGATAGGCCTGGTAATGCTCCAGGGCAGCCGGAAGATCCCGCAGATACAAGTCGTACAGAACCCCCAGGTTGTACCAGGCGTAGGCGTAATCCGGATCGGCGGCGACCGCGTCGAGCCAGGCGCGCTCGGCGGCTGCAAAATCACCACCGCGTCGCTTGAGCAGCCCCAGATGATTCAGTGCAACCGTATTCGTGCTGTCGAGTTCCAGGGCGCGTGAGAGCATCAACAGGGCTTCATCGTCGCGCTCCTGCTGAGCGTGAATAATGGCCAGATTGATGTATGCCGCTGCATAGTCAGGATAACGCTGTACAAAGACTTCAAATTTTGTGGCGGCGGCCGTCAACTCACCGGTCTCAAGCTGGGCCAGCGCATCGTCATATTGGCGCTGCACCTCGGCCGGGATTACTATCACCGCGGAGCCATCCTGCAGGTTTTGTGAAGGCCCGGGCGCCGCACAGCCTGCCGTGACAAACAGCAGTGCGAGCGAGCCATACCTGACTATTCTGCTAATAGATTTTTGATACATAGCTTTCCGCCTTTTCTACCTTTGCATAACGGGCTGGCAGCAACAGAGCCAGTTGCTCGTAACTGCGTGCCACCCATTCGTCATAGAAGCCTTCCTTTGCCCGCGAGGCATTAGCCTCAAACAGGGTGATCGCCTGTTCCTCGAAAGGGAAAGCCTGCTCTTCGAGCAAGATCTCGTACTGCTCCAGCTCTTCCTCGTTAAGCCCGTCAGGCCGCTCCGAGTCCAACAGGTCAACGCTCAACTGGTAATACAGTTCGCCGATGCGGTAGGTCGCAACGGTGGTAACTTCCGCGACGCCATATCCGGCAGCCTTGTTGTAGGAAGCCAGTGCAGACTCCATAAGATTTTTCTTGAGCTTCAGTCTCTCAGCCAGGGGCGCAGACAGACGTACGGCCTCAAATGCCACGCGTTGCGGCTCAGCCAACTCCAGCGTCGCTCTTGCGGCCAGCGTCTTACTGCGGTCGCTGCGTTGCTCACCCGCGTCAGCATCAGCGGTCACTATTGATTCGAGCCACTGGCGACGATCGCCCAGGTCATACATCTCGCCCGCCAGGTCAGCCAGCTTCTGCCGCACCTCCAGGGCCTCGCTAAACGGATCGGGATAACGGTCAAGAAACTGCTCCCAGACACGTCTGGCCGCGGCCAGATCGACGGTTTCTTCGTACAGGTTTGCAGCCGTCCACAGGGCTTCGCGACGAATGTCCGGTTCAGCGGAAGCCAGTGTCGCTATCTGCTCAAACTCTTGCGCAGCCTTGATCGATTGCCCGGACTGCTGATAGGCAAGCGCCAGCTTGGTGGTCACATCGTCGTTAAACTTGTGCTCCGGGTAGCTGACCCGAAACAGGTCCAGCACTTCTATTGCCTGATCCCAGCTTTGTTCAGCCATCAGCAATGCGGCCGCGTCATACACGGCATTGGCCCCGATCGCAGCGCCAGGCGCCGCAGTAGCGACGCGCAGGTAATTTCGTACGGCCCCGTCGGTATCGCCGGTTACCTGCGCAGCTTCCGCCTGGCGGTAAACAGCGGCGGCAATTCGATCATCCAGCGCCACGCCGGCCAGTGCCGGGCTGCCGCCCAGGGACCGCAATTCACTGTAAGCGTGTTCAGCGCGAACATAGTCCCCGAGGTCGAAATTGCCGTGCGCAATCACTGTCCAGGCAACCTTGCCAAGCTGTGGCGTGGACGCAAGATCACGCTCCAGCACTTGCTCGGCCAACCAGATTGCCGATTCCATCTGGCCTGCCGCAAAGTAGGCTTCCGCCGCAACAGTCAGCACCGTGGCCGACTGGGGATGTCGTGGAAAAACCGATGCAAATCGCACCGACCGCCCCAGTTGCTCCATCTCCCAACGTTGTTTCGCGGGCCCGCTCAAAGTCGCCAACTGGGCACGAGACGCCAATAACCCTGCATAACCGGCTTCTGCGGCCTGCGGATAGCCCGGGTAAATATAGGCCGCAAATTCGTAGAATTCGGTGGCAGCCACAAAATCCCTGGACTCCATGAGAATCTCACCCAGCAGAAAACTGCGTTGGGCTGAATCCGGGTCGGTCGGGAAGTACTCAAGAAAGCGCCGGTACCAGCCGGCGGCCCGAGCATACGCTTCGGGCGCGCCCGTTTTCTGGGCTTCCGCATGATCGTGCAGCGCCAGGTCACTGAGGTTTCTCTTCAGCGGATCTATCACATCCGGACGATTACCGACCTCATGAAACGACCAGTAGTCGCTGTGCAACCCATAATTCTCTACATATGTCTTCTTGGCTTCCAGGACCAGGCTCGGAAACCGGCCTTCGCGATAAGCGTCGATTGCCAGAGTGGAAAGCTCCGGCGAAAAGTACGCAAAGGGCTCGCGCTCAACGAACCCGAGATATGTGTTCGCGGCATCCAGATAGCGATCCTTTTCGCGGTACAAGGCGCCGAGACTGGTGTATAGCAGATAGACGGAATCAGCGTTCCCGCGCTGATCCAGATAACTATTGATGCTCGTGGGTCCTTCCAGGTAGGAAAAGGTCAGACTCAGAATACGCAGCGTGTCATCTACCAGCTCCCGGTCAGGGCGAGTCATACCGGCAAGCAATGCAGATTCATCACGCGCGGCTGTCTCAACCATCGCGGCGGCATCCAACCGGAGTTTCAGCAGATCCAGGAAGGCGTTGATACTTTGGTCATATTCGGCTTGCTTGAACAGCGACCAGCCGTTTTTGTACAGGGCCTGCTGGTAGAACGGCGAGGTATCTCCGATTGCCACCACCTCGGCGAAGGCCAGCCCCGCGGTCTGAAAATCCTTGCGCACAAACAATATCTCACCGCGCCGAAACTCGGCCTCTGCAAGATAGGGACTTTGGGGATACTCGCTTACGAGGCGATCCAGTGTCGTCAGCGCCTTGTCCGCGTCTCCGGCGCTCTCATAAGCACGTGACAATTGGTACAGCACTTTGTCGGCTTTCCCTAAACCGTTGTAACGGGACAGCCACTGCTCGTATATGCGAATGGCATCTGTGTGATAGACCATCGCATCCAGGTAGGCGGGATTGTCGATATTCTCGGTTTCACCTACCTCAAGACTGAGATCGCCCAATCGGCGAAGCGCCTCAAGCTGCAGGGCGGGGTCCGTTTCCGGCAGGGCCAGATATTCCTTGTATTGCTCAATTGCAGCGCGACTGTCACGAACGGGTGCGTCCGCAGCCGGTATCTCAACCACCCGCCGCTCAAGTGAACCGATGGTCACCTCATCTTCAAGGCGATCACGATTGCCGGCGCTTACTGGCGAGAGCCAGGCCAGCGTAACAATGATTAATGCGAATCTGCCAATCATGACCTGGCCGCCTACCGGTTCTGAGCCGCTATGCGGTCGTAAACAGATGCCAGTGCAAACCGCGCTTGCGCACTGTAAGTCAACAGACGCTCGCGCTGCACAACAAGCTCTTCCGTCGCGATAGCATTCAGGTAGTTCGCATACTGCTCCATGGAAAACCCGAGGCGGGTCTGTAGTTGACCGATGGACGCTTCCAGTCCGTCGATACGTGTTTCAAAATCCAGTAGCGTGCCAGGCAGGGAGTCCGTCGCCCGCTCGATGGCCGCAAATTGCTCGGTGGCCAGCGCCAGCTCATCAGCCAGAGCTGCGTTCTCCTTCTCCTGACGCCACAAGCGCACCCGGAACTCTTTATCCATATTCCACAGGAGCACACCCTTAAGGACTCGCTGTTTTTCCTGTAAACCGGTGGCGCCCTGGCCTTCCCAGCCAGTAGCGCTTTCCATCGCCAGCAAACGCCGCCATTGCTCTTGTTCGCCAGCCGGGGCCACGGCGACTATGTCTCTTGTCGTTCGTGCCTGCTCTGTACGCAGGGTATTCAGGTCCTGCTGTGCCTGCATCCCGGGCAAATCGAACTGCGCAACCTTGTCCTGTAGCACGGGCAGGCGTTCGGCATAAGCCAGTTCGCGGGTTGCCACCATGTCGCGATAGGCTGCGAGTTTGTCTTGCCACTCTGTGAGATGGGCGCTTAGAGCGGCCAGGTCACGATAGCTCTTAAGGCCTTCGTGAAATCGGTGGTCGGCGATGGTGAAGTATAAATATCGTGTCCGATCATCATCCGGGAGACTGTCCAGCTGCCAATACCAGCCACCCATTGAGCCAGTTTCATTCTCAAGCAGACTGGCAAGCAAACGGCCAGTACCGGCATCCAGCAAAGCGTTATCCAGGCGCACCAATTGCGTGCTGAAGATATCCAGGGCGCGTGCATAATGCGCAGCCGCCTGGGGCTCGGCACCCAGTTGCGCAAAGGCATAGGGAACCGCGAGCAGCGACTCCTGGACAGCGCTGTCCAGGAGGTCGCGCTCACTCAATTCCAGCCATGGACCGAGCGCGGATCGATAATGCTGGCTCGCGGAGTCCGCCCAGCCGACACCTAACAGCGCCTTGTTGGAGAAAGGCCCGTTCAGCCGCACGCGCTGCAATACTGGCCTGGCATCACCATCCAGCTGTGCCTGCAGGTAGGAAAAACCCAGGGCGACATTGGCCTGGTCGCGAAGACTGCGCAACTCTTCGGTGGGAGCACGCAGGGTGCCGACACGATTCAAAAGCTCGGCACCCATCACGAGTTCACCCATACGCACCAGCGCGACACCGGTGTTGTAATTCGCGTAGGCAGTCCAGGCATCATCGCCCTCCCACTTATTAAGCAGCGCAACCGCCTCTGCATAACGCCCGTTGTCCATGTAGAGTCGCGCCTGCAGGTTATAGCGCTCGGCTTCAAGCTCCGGCGGAAGCGGGGCGCTGATACTTTCAAAAGCTCGCTCCGCGGCGTCCAGATGGCCTCGTTGATAACGCACCTTGGCCAGGTAAAACCAGGTGCGGTTACGCACAGATATGTTTTCCGTGGTATCTAACAGGCGCTCAAATATCTTGCCGGCTTCGTCGTGCTGTCCCCAGGACAGCAGCAGACCACCCTGCAGCAACTCCGCCTCATCCTTGTGGCTCTCTACCCGATTCTGACTGCGCGCCGTCACAAGATGGGTCAACGCCGTAAACTGATCCTGTTGATAGAAGTGAAACAGCACTTCGCCGTAGTGCGGGTCCTGCACCACAAATCCATCCAGGCCATCCGCTTTGGCAGGGCTGACGGTCGACGCCAGGATCGCCAGTAGGGCGACAAGGCTAAGACGGTGCTGAGATGCGGTACGGGTCATGAATCATTCCCACTCGCGCACAACAAACTCGGGCTGCATTTTCTGCCCACTATCGGATATGCGCAGCTCTACGAATTTCGAGCCGATGCTCTTGTCGATAAGCAACGTCGCGCCGCGACGATAGTCACGTTCATGCGGCCCCTGGCCGGTAAACACAGCCACCAGTTCATGCTCACCGACCTT
This sequence comes from uncultured Gammaproteobacteria bacterium, assembly GCA_963823435.1. Taxonomy (GTDB): domain Bacteria; phylum Pseudomonadota; class Gammaproteobacteria; order Steroidobacterales; family BM003; genus CAKZML01. Next base: position 518,900 of record CAWGLN010000001.1, read on the forward strand.
GAGATTGCCAACAAATAGCTGATGGACGCCGCCACGCTGTAGCGCCTTCAGCTCGCGCTCCGTGTACAGGTAGTTGCTGACGTTCTTGCCATCAACGCTGAGCTCTACCGAATCCAGTGCAAAGTACTCGCCGACATCCAGCGATACGAAGACCGCCACCTGGGTATTTGAGGGATACAGGAGCTCTTCTTCGAGCACAAACAGGTCACGGTTCAATTCAAGGACAGACTTCTTGAGAGCCTGCGTCTCCTGGTCAAGCGCAGCCAGTTCGTTTGCCGAATCGGCCGTACTTGCCAATGATCCTTGTGATGTCACGGCCAACAGCAGAACTACCGCTAGCGCGCCCATTTTCTCTTTCAGCTTCATGTCAATCTCTCCAGAGGCGCGACGACTAGTCCGCCAACAGTCTCGCTACTTCGGCGCTGATTTGCGCAGCGCTCTCGCCGCGAAAACCCTTATTAACAAAACGGACCACGCCTTCACGATCGATCAGTAAAGTCAGTGGCAAACGGTTCAGGTCGTAAAGCCGGCTCACGGACTGGCCGGTATCAAGCAGAATTGGGAAATTAACCCCCAGCTCCGCGGCAAGTTCTGCAGCCGTTTCTGAATCTCCATCGATATCGACTCCGATGACGTTAAGCCCGTCGGACCAATAGCGATGATGAAGTTCTTCGAGGACGGGCATGGCCTCACGACACCTGGCGCAGGACTCGGAGGCAAAATTCAGCAAAACGATTTCGCTACGGTACTCACTCAGTCGCAGGGTTTTTCCATCACTGCTGCGGAGGGCAAAGTCAGGTGCCGGCGCATTGACAAAGTCTGAAGACGCAGCCGTGTTCACCGTCAATAAGGCGAACAGCATCGCTATCAGTACTTTTACCGGTTTCTTTTGCATTTCCGCGCCGCACTCTTGTTGTAAACAGAATCCCTTTCGGGGTAACTGACAAGCCGTTGGGTACCGGCATCAAGCGCGGACGCATACTCTCGAGCAGCCCCGCTATCGTAGCCATCCCCTGGTGGGATCGCTCTTAGACCGGAAGCTTTGCGTCCCCGCCTTTCGACAGGTTTGCCCTTAATCGGCTTTGCATCAACGATGCTCGTGCCTCCTCGCGGCGGCGTCGCATCATGCAAGGCAACCGTAGCAGGGAAATGGCGTGGATCCTGTGACGGAAGTCACGATTCAGGAGGAGATTATGGTAAGCAGTTCTCGATTTCCCAAGGGGCGCGGATCAACGGCGCCGAAGGGGGCTGCGGTCAATCGGGAGCGAGGCCTTCCGAGTAATAATAGTTGTCATCTGTAACGAACAAGGCCTCGTAGCCCGGGAAATTCTTCAGTATTTTCAATCCTTCCTCAGGCCCCATCACAAACAGGCTGGTCGACAGGCCATCGGTAAGTGTGCCATCGGGCCCAATCACGCTCACGCTACGGACCCCTTCGACGGGACGACCGTCCGCGGGTCTCAGGATATGGTGGTAGCGTTTGCCGTCTTCAATAAAGAACCGCTCATAGTCACCGGAGGTCGAAATAGCCTCATCGTTCAGCGCCATGCGGGTAAATAGCCCATCCCGCTCATTCGGGTCACGGATACCCACGATCCAGGGCTTTCCCATCCGGTCGCCCAGGATGCGGGTATCGCCACCCGCTGCTGCCAGCGCATGCTCAATGCCGGCCGCACGTAACAAACTGATGACCTTTTCGACCGCATAGCCTTTGGCTATGCCCCCCAGGTTAATGCGTACCCCGGGTGTTTTGAATGCTACTGTCTGCCGGGCTTCGTCAAGGATGATGTGACGATAATCAATATTCTCGAGTTGAGCCGCGATCTGCTGTGAATCGGGATGTTTGGCCGCACGAAAATCATACAGCTGGCCGACACTGTCAAAACTGATGTCAAAGGCCCCACCTGTTGCCTCGGACAAGTCGATGGCTGTTTGCAGCAGACCGAACAGCTCGGCTGACACATGCTGAGGCTCAGCGAATGCCTTGTCGTTGACCCGGCTCATCTCCGAGGTCGCTATATAGGTACTCATCAACTCTTCAATGCGATCCAGTTCCGCCATCGCTTGTGCTATGAGTTCTTCAGCGTGGACCGAATCCTCCGACCATAGCTGGACCTCGACCCGCGTGCCCATCTTCTCTTGCTCCTGGGCAAACCATTCAGCCTGCGCCGGGCCGGACCACAGCAGACAAATGCATTGCAGGAACAAGATCAGGGGTAATTTTCGTAACACGCCAAGCTCTCTAGAGTCAGGCCCTACCGGGCGACCACCGGGAAATCAGGAACCAGGTTGCGTCAGAACCAGAATGACACAAAAACGGTAGCTACGCCTGCATCGAATTCATACAAGGACTCGCTGCCGGCGGGGCCACCTTCCAGGACATCGCGGAAGTCATCGTAACTGAAGAGGATATAGTTGTAACTGAAATTAATAGTCCCGCGCTTCAGGAAGTCCCACTTATCGACATTCAAATCATAGGCCGCGTCGATCCTGAAGCTGTGATCATTAAAGGTGCTGATTTCCTTGTCGCGTCCGAGGAAGTTCTGCGCATCGACATACGGGAACAAATCACCATAGAAGTCAGCAGCGGTCTGCGTGTAATACCGATAGCTGAAATCGAACAACCATTTCTTGCGAAATGTATAGGTATAGCCTGCCTTGGCATTCCAGGCAGCTATTCCCCAGCTGTCGCCGTAAAGCCTGGCATTGGCGTGAACAGCAGACCCCTCCTTGAGGAAATATCGCCCACCTATGGCAATCGCGCTGCTGGTTCGGGTTGCCGGATAGACCTCCGGCTGCCACAAATACCCGGCGCCGCCAACCACTTCATAACGCACCTGTCGATAGGGATTATTCAGGAATCCCTCATCCGTGATGGCTTCGAAATCGAGATTCATTACGAACCTCTTGCTTATCACCTGGGAGACGCCCATTCGGTACAAGCGCCTGTCTGCGTCGCGGGTAAAATCAGGGTCCGTTATCTGGCCAATTTGGTCAGAACCCTGGGCAAATCCCAGACTGACCGTGGTCAGACCACCAAAGATTTCCTGACGAACACCGAAACTGGCAGTTTCGGCATTGAAATCGTTTTCGTCGCTGCTGGTAAAGCCGGCGCTCAGAATGGTATCACCCAGCAAATACTCGGCCCCGACCGATACTTCAGATCTTTCTTCGCTATAGGGACTCGCATAACTCAATACATCAATAGACGCACTACTGATGGAGTCGACGTAATAATTGGCCGACAGTGAAAGATCTTTAGTAACTTTTTTACGCACCAGCAGCGATGGCCCGGTAATCGTTACGCCACCACCGTCGTAGGAGTGAAACAGCAAGTCTGCCCGGTCATCAGGTAGCACCTGTGCCATGGAAGGCTGCATTACTGCCACGCAGGCCAGCGGCGCAAACAACCATTTAAGCGGAAATCCTTGCAAGGTGTTCGCCATTGCTAATTACACCCGCAGCCGCCGCCCGAACTACCGGATGCGCCACGGGCGCCCTCACGGGCCTCGTACATATGGTTCATGTAAGACTCACAGACCGGGTTGCGATCGAAACTCATCACTTCGGTGGCGAGATTGGCGCGCTCATAGGGCTTCACCCATGGCTCGATGTTCGAACATGCCGAAATCTGCATCAGAATCGCCATCGCAGTCATTCGCAAAACAATCTGCATAAGCTATGCCTATTCCCTGATCAGGGCTCGCACCTGATCCTGATAATCATTTTCGTAGCCGGCTTCGTAGCCATAATGGACAAAGCGCACCAGGCCCTCGCGATCGAGGATGACTGTCGTCGGCATGGCGATGACATCATAGGCCTTGCTGACGCTATTGGCACGGTCAAAAAGTATCGGAAAGTTAACCGGCGTACCCTGCAGGAATTCATCTGCCAGGGCCGAGTCTTCTTCAACGTTAATGCCCAGCAGGGTAAGTCCCAACGGGCTATAGCGCTGGTGCAACGCCTCAAGCAGCGGCATCTCCTTCCGGCACGGACCACACCAGCTAGCCCAGAAATTAATCAAAACCACCTGGCCCTTGAAATCATCCAGCGACACTGTCTGGCCCGTCCTGTCGGGCAAAGAGAATGTCGGCGCCGGCTTTTCCGCCACGCCGGCAATTACCGGTGCAGACAGGATCATCACCAGCAACAGAGCCAGGGTAGTACGAATTCCGTTTTTTACTAGCACTCAACTACATCCTTCAAAAGAAAAAACTAAAGCTCAAGGTTCCCTGCAGATTATGCGTGGTCTTCTCTTCGCCGCTAATGTCTATATCGAACATATAATCTCGGACATCGAGACTAACGGCCAGGTAGTCCGTCGGTAATACCTTCACACCGAACCCGAAATTGATGGTGAAGTGACTGTCTTCGGCAAAGTCGGTCGTGCCCAGGCCACCGATAAGGTATACAACACTGTTAAGCGCGCGCTTGGAGCCGAAGAATACCTCGCCGGGAAACAGGTTGTACCCCAGTGACAGGTCGTAATAGCCAAGATTCCGGTCACTCAACAACACGGCGCCGCCACCGAGTTTTTCAAAGCTGGAGGTTCCCACCTCGGTCACGCCATAGCTAAGCTCAGCGAAAAACGACTCGCTGATGTGGTAGCCCAGTCGGGCTCCGTAAACGAGGTTGGTCTCAAAATCCTCGACGCTCATCAAGCCGATGAAACCGGTGATTTCAAAATCTTCCGTGTCTATTGCCGCAACATCGATATCTCTGCGCTCAACAGCGGGGTCTATCACTTCGGGCGCCGCGCCCGACTCCTGGGCCCACACACTGGCGACACCCAGGCTCAGGAATGTAACGAACCCGGCTATGATCAGAAAAATACTGCGAATCCTGCTTTCCATTCGTCCACATCCTCGTTTTCATTCCGGTCACTGAGAACCACGTAGCTCTTGTACTCCAGCCGCACGATGAAGCGGCGTGACAGATAGGAGCTAATCCCGACACCAACTATTGCAGTCTGGTCATCGCGGTCGGGTGTCTGCGCCAAACTCGCCTTTGGCTCTATATGGATTAGCCCGGTCCCCAGCGAGAAAAATGGTGAGGCACGCCACTCCGGCACAAAGGTATGCACGATATTCGCACTAAAACCCCAGCCATCGGAAAAATTACCCAAAATTTGTGACGCGTTTAACTCTACCGACAAATGGCGGGAGAAGCGGTACGAGCCATAACCCGTATAGGAGGTGGCTCCTCCGAAATCACCGGCCAGCAAGCCCCATTCCCAGCGGCGTTTGTCGAACGCCTCCCTGCCTGCGTCTGGAAAATCCGTTGGTTTGCCGGACGGCTGCAAGGTTAGCTGCATTTGGTCACGGCTGGCCCACCCCTCGCGTCCATCGGGGCCAACAACCTTGAACCAGTCGGTACGTCGTTTCAGAATGCCAACCTGGTCTCCCCTTTCGATAATCTGGGTGATCGGATAGCCAGAACCGGGACCGGTATGCAATTCAATATAGGGGTCCGCTACCACTACACGCTGCACTTCATCTTCCGCCGCAGCACTGGCTGACAGCAGCATTAATCCAATGGCCAGCCAGACTCCTCGCTTCATCAGTTCACCGGCGCCTCGAAGGGATTATTGTAGTACTGCGCGCCCAGGTCCAGCCACTCGGATATCAGCCGCAATTCCTGTTCGCTCAACCATCCTGGATGATTGCCGTTGGCGCCAAAACGTGTGAAAAAGGCAGGACGATTGTTTGCACCGGCTGCAGTGAGCGGAGATCCAATCGGCTCAGGCTCCAGAATCGGGTCGCCATTGGCGTCGACGTTACCCTGATCAGTTAACACGTCCTGAACAGCGCCATCGCGTATTTCTTCCCGGAAGTCCCCGAACAACAGCTCCCGATAGGAAACGAAATGCAGTACCTGTGCTGCAGATGCGTTACTGGTGAGCTCAAGCTGGCCGCGATCTACCGGGTCAATCAACTGGTCCATAGCGTCCCGCAATGCGTGGCAATTTGTACAACGATAATTATCGGTCTCCAGCATGGTAACCGGATCGATGACCGGACGCGAGACATCCCACAAAGGTTGAATGTGGGTTTGGTAATTAATCAGGACCCGGCAATCTGCGGTCCAGGGAAAACAGTCAAAGATTTCCGGTCGCGGCGTCAGTAGCAAATCCGCATAGCGCACACTGAAGGGATCATCAACTGGCCGACCAGCATCGGGCGGATAGGTCCAGACATCCGCATATACCAGGTCAACACTCGGAGTAAGGCTAGCGGGGTCAGCGTTGGCACGGGCTTCTGCCATCGTGTCGCCGATATTGATTGTCGGATAGGCCAGCGGATCGGTATTTGCGAATGGCACGCCGTTGCCAGCGGCGCCCGCATAGACGGATGCAAACGCGTCATCGCGACCATGCGACACGCCCACGGCATTGTCATGGCAGCCGTTGCAAGAGAGCGTTTCACCAGGTCTTACCTGGACCCAGTTCTGATGGCGGCGGCCCAGGCGTCGACCCGCCTTATCGGTCACATCAAAGGTAATTGGCACATCCGCCGGGATCTTGATCATCACCGAGCCATCCGGCTCCACGGGCGCATAGCCGACGATCTCGCGCATGCCAAATTGGACAGATACCCCGAAGGCCGAATTGTCGAAATCAAGGGTTTCCTCATCAGGGATCCCGACTGCCTTATAGAGTCGCAGGAAACGTGCGGGTCGCTCATCCGCCAGGGTGAGAGCAGGATCCGCCAGCGAAGCTATGTCCGGCACAGCTGTGTCGACACCACTCACATCGTAGACACTGCGAATCTTGAGAATACCGGCGTCTTCACTGACCAGGGCTGGATCGAACAGACCTGACAAGGCGCCATCCACGATAGTCGCGGGACGCGGGCGCGGCTGCGCGACAGCTACATCGGTGTAGATAAAACCCGGCTCGGCAACAACAATGGGCAACTGCGTATCACTGCCGAGGTTATAGGCCCAGATGCCATAGGCCGGTTGCGCCTCAACAGCCAGCGGATTCTGCAGATTTGTATCGGTGCAGGGAAGCAACGGCGACACTGTGCCGGGCGCAGCCAGGGGATCAATGATCTGCAGCTGACAGAGACTCCAGCTCACGAACGCACGATTGGTACCGTCCCAAAGAGGCCATGCTGAAGCAAATCGCCCACCGGGGGATATTCCGGGAACAGTGCGCACATCATTAATCGTAGCCGACTCCTGGGCCGGGCCACTGAGCACGCCCTGATTGACCAGGCTCGGCTGGGTATTATTCAGGTAGTTGGCAGTATCAATGACTACCAGGTCGCCACCCTCGCTGGTTCCGCTGAAGGGCTGAAGCATGGCCATGATCCGGCCATCCGGCATTTCGCGAGGCTTGATGAATTGCACGGTCGAGCCGTTTGTTCCGGTGGTATGGCTGTCCGCGCCATACAGCAACTGCAAATCGGTTCCATCAGGATTAGCGTGGTACAGACTGACTGCATTGCTACCCAGCATGCCATCCCAGCGGGAGAACATGACACGACCGTTATCCAGAATGAACGGATACAGGTCGTGACTCTGATTAAACGAAATCTGCGTCAGGTTGTCGCCATCATCATCCATGACGTGCAGCACGAAAGCCGGCTCACGCTGGTCCTCGTCGAGTGCCGCGAATTGTGGCTTGCCTTGGTCCAGCAGCTTCGCTGCAGACCGATTCTGCCGGGTCGAGCTAAATAGAATTCGGCCATCCGGCAGGTACACGGGCGAAATATCATGACCTTCTTCAGCTGTAATATCATCGAGCAGAATCCTGCGCGTGCTTGCGCTGGCGACATCGTATTCCCAGATATTCCAGGTTGGCTGATCCTCGTCATCAGCATCCGGATCCATCGGGCCGCGCAACGAAAACAGAACTCTTGTCCCGTCATAAGACACGGAAACATCACGGACATCACCCAGCCCATTGGTTATTGAACCGGTGAGATTGGTTTCAGGGGCGCTTACAGAAGCCCTTACACGCATATAAAGGTCGGCGCCAAATTGCACAGTCAGCAGTTCACGAAAGTCGTTCTGCTGAATCAACCCCTGGTTATCGAGCGGTACCGGTCGCTTGACGTAGAACATCGGATAGTCGACCACCACCGGGTCGGGGTCCTGACCTTCGCCAAGACTTATGCCGCTGTCACCGCCACAGCTTGATAGCGCCGGCAGCAACAAACCTAGCAAGAGGATTCTGAGGCCGGCCACAAGTGCCGACGTTTTATTTCGCGCCCAAATCATTTCATTTCTCCGCAAGCCAATCCTCCAGAGCCCTTGCCCTTCCTCACTTAAATAATGAGTCAGGGGTCTCCGTGACGCTGACCCTGACATAACGTAGTACAGAACCAAATATGCAAACCGCGAACCCCGTCACAGATAACCACCCCGCCTACAGGGTCTACTGCACCTGCGGAATACACCTACGGGAATTGCTTACATGGGAAATCAGCACACCGGACCAGGCACGGCACGCAAAGCGGGCCTTCCTCTGACAACAGTTATCGCGACAATCGCGCTGGCATCAGTATGGTCGTCAGCCTGCTTTGCGGATTCACGCGAACAGGCAAAGCGCATGCATGATCGTTTAGCCGGCACACCTCCGGGTGAGTTGGTACTTGCAGCCATGGCAGCGGATATCGACAACAATGATCCTCAGGCAGCGGCCATGCGCGCCATGAACGATCCTGCGTTCTATAACGTCACTCTGAAGAACTGGGCGACCCCGTGGACCAATCGTGATCGCACTGTGTTTGCGCCACTGAATGACTACAGCGCGACTGTTATCGGCATGGTTCGAGACGACGTTGGCTTTGATCAGCTGCTAAGCGCGAACCTGGTTTATCACGCCAATGGTGCGGTGGTTAACGGCGCCAGCCCGCCAAACTACTCTCCCGCCAATAACGCTCACTATGAGTGGCTGGAAGATAACGGCGCCAATCTGCAAGCTGTCCTGGTGTCTGGCACGCAAACCCAGATTTCGGGTCTGGATGCGAGCGCCACCGCCGGGGTAATGACGACCCGCGCCGCCGCAGCAGCTTTCTTCGTGGCTGGCACCAACCGGGCGATGTTCAGGTTCACGTTGCTCAATCACATGTGTACGGATCTTGAGCAGGTAAAAGACCCCACCCGTTCACCGGATCGAATTCGGCAGGACGTGTCCCGCAGCCCCGGCGGCGACAGTCGACTATTCCAGAACAATTGCGTTGGCTGTCATACCGGCATGGATCCGATGGCCCAGGCGTTCGCCTACTACAACTTCAATGAGGCCAGCGGCCGGCTTGAGTACACAGCCAAGCATCGTGCAGCCAAAGTATTTTATCAACGGTGAGACCTTCAGCCCCGGTTATGTGACTCCCGATGACAGTTGGGACAACTACTGGCGTACCGGCCCGAACTCGCTGCTCGGCTGGAGCACGTCTCCATCATTGCCGGGCAGCGGCAATGGCGCCAAATCAATGGGCGAAGAACTGGCTGGCAGCCGGGCGTTTGCGAGCTGCCAGGTAAAGAAGGCGTTCAGGCTTGCCTGTCTGCGTGATCCGATCGACGGCGCGGATCGGCAGAAAGTCAGCGATATGACCGACATGTTCACCACCAGTGGTGGCTATCTGATGAAACCGGTATTTGCAGAAGCCGCCGCTTACTGCATGGGCCAATAGGAAACGGGATGATGAAATTACTGAAACCATTTCGTGTCACCCCTGTAATAGCGGCTGCGGCATTATTGTTGCTTGAACGCTTGCGGTGGCGGTGCTGAAACTCAAGAAAACCCACCTACTACGGTTGCACCATCATCAACCTATTCCGGACCGGCGCCGAGCTTTCCGGATGTGCAGTCATTTCGCGTCAACCTGTGGGAAAATATTCGTGGCGGCGATCGCTGCGGGGCCTGTCACAACGCGGGTGGTCAGTCGCCGGAATTCGCACGCAGCGATGACGTAAACCTTGCTTACGCCGAAGCGCTGCCGCTGGTGGATCTGGAAAACCCCACCAGTTCGCGGCTGGTCGCCAAGGTGGCCGGTGGCCACAATTGCTGGATCGGCACCGACGCGCCTGCCGTGCAGGCCTGCGCCAACACCATGATTACCTGGATCGAGAACTGGGCCGGTAGCAGCGGTAGTAGTAGCGGCCGACAGATCGTGCTGACGGCACCAACCCTGGTGAATCCGGGAGACAGCAAGGCATTTCCATCGAGTTCAGCTGGATTCGATCCGATCTATCAAATTCTGCGTGCCAATTGCGTCGGCTGTCATACAGCCGACTCACTTACACCGCAGAGACCCTATTTCGCCGGGGAAGATCGCGACGGCGCCTATGAAGAGGCCAAGCCGAAGATCAACCTGGACGAACCCGCGCAGTCACGACTGGTTCTTCGGTTACGCAACGAATTTCATAATTGCTGGACCGATTGCCAGTCTGATGCAACCACCATGCAGACGGCGATCGAAAATTTCTCGGCTTCAATCACCGCCGACGTAGTCAACCCTGACCTCGTCATCAGCAGGGCCATGCGCCTGGCTGACGGTATCGTTGCCAGCGGCGGCAATCGCTACGAGGCCAATCAGATCGCCCTGTGGGAGTTCAAGAGTAACCAGGGCTTCACTGCGTTTGATACCAGCGGCGTGGATCCGGCCATACACCTCTCGCTTTCCGGTGATGTCGAGTGGGTGGGTGGCTATGGCATAAATATACGCAGCGGCAAGGCGCAAGGCTCCACTGCCAGCAGCCGCAAACTCTACGATACGATTACCGCCACCGGCGAATATGCGATTGAAGCATGGGTCGCTCCGGCGAATGTCACGCAGGAAGATGCCTATATCGTCAGCTACTCCGGCAGTGACTCGGTACGCAATTTCACACTCGGCCAGACACTGTACAGCTACGATGCCTTTAACCGTAGCAGCACGACCGACGAAAATGGCAGTCCCGCTCTATCAACCGCGGATGCGGACGAAGACTTGCAGGCGACGCTGCAGCACGTGGTCGTCAACTTCGATCCGGTTAACGGGCGCAGAATCTATGTGAACGGCGTGTTCACCGACGATATTGATCCAAATGCCGGTGGCGACATCGGTAGCTGGCGCAATAATTTCGCATTCGTGCTCGGCAATGAAACCTCCAGCGACCGGCAATGGCAGGGTGTTATACGCATGGTAGCCATCCACAACCGGGTGCTTACACCAGAACAGATTCCCCAGAATTTTGATGTAGGCGTCGGGCAGAAATTCTTCCTGCTGTTTTACCTGGGTGATCACATCACCACGGTACCCGAGCCCTACCTGTTGTTCGAGGTCAGCCAGTTCGACTGCTACAGCTATCTGTTCAACAAGCCGCGCTTTATCAGCCTGGATGCCAGCATCACCGACCCCGGCCCGGTAACGATTGCGGGCATGCGAATTGGTATCAACGGAGCATAGCCGATGTCGGGCAGGCATTCCAGTTAATCGATACCCGTGCGTCTTCCTTTCCGCACCCTACACGCCGGACGGCCACGTCCTGTCCAGCCAGGGCACCATTATTCGCTCAAGAAGACCCCGGAACAGGATGAGTTCTTCCTGGGTTTTGATGTCCTCGGCGACAGCCGCAATGTGTTCGTTGAGGCTGCTACATTACCACCGGGCTCACCGCCAGACGGCGATCCGGTGCCCGATATGGCCTGCGCACATTCGAGGAAATCAATGCGTCGATGGCTACGCTTACGACGGTGAGCACGCAGAACCCATTAGTGAGAGACACCTACCAGCGGGTCAAGCAGCAGTTACCCACGGTTGAGAATTTCGGTGGCTTCCTGGCCGCACATCAGATGGCTATTGCACAGTTGGCGATCGAGTATTGCAACGCTCTGGTTGACGACACCGGCAAGCGCGCGACTTACTGGCCAGGTTTCGGCTTCCCGGCGAATATCAATACAGCCTTTGGGCCGGCGGCCAATCGCGACCTGGTGTTCGATCCGCTGATCAATCGAATAGCGTTACCCGATGGGTTCGGCACAGGACTTGCGACCCAGCCCAGTGTGGCGGCGATGAAAGGCGAGCTGAACGCGCTAACCGATCGTCTGACCACCTGCTACAACTCCGGTACGGGTGCGGATCAATTGCGAGGCGGACGCACCAACATGGTAGTCAAGGCGGTTTGCGGCGCAGCACTTGGCAACGCAGCGATGCTGGTTCAGTAAGCCGGCACACAAGATATACAGAGGCATAAAATGTTTAAGCGACGCAAACCACTGCTTCCCCACGAACCCCTGCGACTTAATAATCACAGTCGGCCGATCACACGGCGCGAATTCATCGCTCAGGGATTCATGACCGGCGCAGGCACGCTTATGGGTGGCAGCGTATTGGGCCTGTTTGCAAATCCACGCGCAGCCTATGCCGCTCTGTCCGGCGATATCTCCACCTTGCGCGACAGTTGCGGAATCGCGACTGCCGGCGCGGGCAAGATTCCCTTCATCTGCTTCGATCTTGCAGGCGGCGCCAATATTTCCGGCTCCAACGTGCTGGTCGGCGGTCTCGGTGGGCAGGAAGATTTTCTGAGCACCGCCGGCTACAGCAAACTCGGACTGCCGGGTGATCGCATCCCCTCGATCATGAATCCCGCTAACGGACTCAGCGATTTTGTGAATCGCGAACTCGGCCTGGCCTTTCATTCGGACAGCGCGATGCTTGCAGGCATACGGCAGAAAGTGAATATGGCCAGTGGCATTATAAACGGTGCCGTAATACCGGCTCGCTCCGACAATGACACCGGCAACAACCCGCACAATCCCATGTACGGAATTAACCGCGCCGGTGCCGATGGCGAATTGCTGACACTCATCGGTTCGCAAAGCTCGATGTCCGGTGGCAATTCGATGCCGCCTGACGGCATGATCAACCCGGCCGTGCGACCAACCAAGGTAGACCGCACCAGCGATGCCACCGGCCTGGTGGATACCGGCCAGCTGGTCGGCCTGCTCGATCAGTCTGATGCCGTTGCGGTAATGGAGGCGATACAGCGTATCTGCGACATGAAACTGGGACGGGTCAATACACTGATTACTGCAGATGATGTCGTCAAGGAACTGGTCAGTTGCGGCTACGTCAAGGCGGCTGATCTGGCAGATCGCTACGGCAATCCCGGCGATATCAATCCGGCGCTGGATTGCGACATCGTCGGCCCCGGTGGTGTATTCAGCCAGGCTGAATTCGACGGCGACCGCGAATTCGAAAAAACAGCCGCGATCATGAAACTGGTGGTGAATGGATACGCCGGAGCCGGCACGGTTACGATGGGTGGCTACGACTACCATACCGGCGACCGCGCGACCGGTGAATTACGCGACCTGCGTGCAGGCCGCTGCATCGGCGCCTGCCTCGAGTACGCTGCGAACGTGGGCGTGCCGCTTATGGTTTATGTCTTCAGCGATGGTTCCGTATTCAGTAACGGCATGATCGACAACTCGGCCGACGGCGGCGGCAAAGGCGTCTGGACCGGCGACAACTCCTCGACGGCTGCATCCTTCATGCTGGTATACAACCCGGGCAGCGCCCCGACACTGTTCACCGGCGGCAGCGACGGCAAGACCGCTGAACAGCATCAGCAGATCGGCTGGATGCGGCCCGATGCTTCGGTGGAAACCAGCGGTACGCCTGCCGCCAACAACGTCAACCTGCTGGTGGAAACGGTCGTTCTTAACTACATGGCATTGCATGGTGAACAGAACCTGTTTGGTAACCAGGGATTTTTCCCAACTCACGGGTTGGGGAACGTCGCGCTGAGAGACAGCCTGATCGCGTTCAACCCGATTGCGCCGGGCGGTCAAATCGGCCCACCTCTGCCCAATCCTTGCACAGCAGGCTGAGCCTGGGATTTCAAGAATACAAAGGAGGCCCCGCGCTGCGGGGCCTCCTTTTTTGCTTTCAGCCTGACTCGGTTGGTTGATAAAAAGCATTTGCGAACTATGCCCTCCGCTACCGGGAGCTGATACATTAGCCAGCTCAATGCTTCAGACAGGAGCGAGGGGCGCACTAATACAAGTGTGGGTTGCAACCCCTGCAATTCGCTCAAGGTCTCCCAAAGCAGCGGTATGTGGGCTCTCGGTGATCAGGTATAAAGCCAATTATTAGCCCGAAATAGCCTCGTGCCTGCAATATCCATTATGTATTGGACCTGTCCCGAAGTGAGGCCAGATCAATCTTGCGGCGTCGCGCAGTCATGGACCAGTGAAGATGCTGTTAAATTTCTTCGAAAACCGTCCAGACGATCGGGGCTGACGGTTACAGATACAAATTGTTACACACTGGCGCCGGGCGACATGTCATTCTTAGCTGCCATAAATACAACCTGGAGTTTTTCATGCGCGCTGTATTAGGAGCTTTACTTGCAATGAGCATCTCGATTACATCTGCCAATGCGTCAGACCTTCTGGATCAGGATTTTCGTCTTCTTGCCGGGGACGATGTAGTCAACCTGGGCGAGACCTATGCGGGCAAAGTGGTCCTGGTGGTGAATACCGCATCCAAATGCGGCAATACACCGCAGTACGAAGGGCTTGAAGGACTCTATCAGGAGTTTCAAAGCGAGGGTCTGGTTGTTCTTGGTTTCCCGTCCAACGACTTCATGGGACAGGAGCCTGGTACGGAAGAAGAAATCCAGGAGTTCTGTCGCCTGACCTACAGCGTCAAATTTCCGATGTTTGAGAAGGTAAGCGTAAAACAAGGACAGGCGCATCCGTTTTATGACCAGCTTGCTGCCGAGGCGGGCACCTACCCGACCTGGAACTTCCATAAGTACCTGATCGGCAGGGATGGCAAGTATATCGCGGAATTCAGTCCGCGGACCAAACCTTACGACGAGAAGTTGCTGGGCAGCATCAAGACAGCTCTTAACAACTAGGGAACTTGCCATTTACCAGTCAAACCCGGTTCGGCTTCAAGTCGCCGAATCGGATTCTCCCATAGAACAAAGTGGGTGTCGTAGGCGAGCGCGCAGACCTTGTGTAGAAATTACCGTTGTTTTCAGCCCCTCTCGGAGATGGATCGGAGCTACCGTAGCTGCCGGTGCAGAAAGGATAGACGAGGACAAATTCTAGGGAGCTTCTGATCTATTCATGAACTCGTATCTTGCAGCTAAAAAATCCAGCTTCTGTGTTGCCAATCTTCGCAATAGTCCCACTATTACGTGCGATTGGCGCCTTGAAACTGTATCTTTTCGCTAACAATCTACTTCGCCCAGAATAAATCAGAGGTTCCCTAGTTTTCAACTCGCTCGCCATCCCAGGCAAACACTCCGCCGGTATCCGCGGCACTGACGCTGTCGATCACCTCGACGAGATGAGCAGCGGAAGTGGAGGGAGAAAAGAGCTTCTCGGGCGGTGTGCGTTTCGAGTACGGCCGGGAAAGGCCGGTGTCTACCGTACCTGGATGCAGACCGATAACAACGGATGCAGGCCACAACCGTGACTGTTCTATGGACAGGGTTTTCAGCAGCATGTTTAGTGCAGCCTTGGACGCGCGATATGAATACCAGCCGCCCAGACGATTATCGCCGATGCTTCCTACCCGCGCTGACAATGCTGCAAAAACCGTTTTGGAGTCCTTGCGTAGCCTGGGCAAAAAGTGCTTTGCTACGATCGCGGGGCCGGCCGCGTTAACAGCAAAGACCCGGGAGAGCTTATCAATATCAATTCCGCCCATGCTTTTCTCAGGTCTGAGGGTCTCGCCCGACCAAAGTATTCCGGTGGCGACAACAACAATGTCAAGCGGGGAGTCATGACCGGCCAGCTCAGCGCACTTCCTTACGGATTGCTCGTCCGTCACATCCAGTTCACCTTGAATGATTTTGGGTGAGGTGATCGAACAGGGTGTGCGTGAAAACGCATAGACAATGGCGACTCGTGGATGGGCCGAGAACAGCTTCACCAGGGCCATGCCCAGGCCTCCGCTCGCGCCTATGACTACGACGCGGGAATCGGGCGGAAAAGATTGTAGTGTGGTCATGGCTAGGTGGTCGGCACGTCCCTGTGCCCACCGGGGGAATGACTCCTAAATAGATAGAGTGACAGTTTAAGTCACATGTACGACGCCGTTGTTCGCGGAAATGCCCCTAGCGGAAAACTGGCTTTTCAATGCGCGGACCACCGTCAGCACGGCAGTAAAGGTAATCACTCACCCTGCAACAGCTGCCTTATCAACGATAGCGAGCTCCTTTATCTCGCCATTCCGGTAATTGCCAGAGTTTGCAATTGTGCTTACCAGGCCGTAGCGGCACATAGCCCAGAAGACGGCGCGTTTGGAGATTAACGACATCATTTACTTTTCCTTTTCATTGAACACTACTATTTAGTAGACGTACTTTACCTGTACACGCTCATGCAATGGTGTCTATTGTGTATGCATATGTTTCTAAAGGTTTCAGACTCGTCGGCGAGGTATTTGAGGGCCCTGCTCACAGGTGGGGTTGACCATCGACTACTAAAATACATACACGAAAACCTCGCCCAGAGGGAACCGTCGGAACAATTTTCCAGAACGTTACGAGAGTGGCTGGCCAACAAGGAAAAACGGCGGCGTATTTAACGCCGCCGTTCTGTTTTTATGAGTCACGAAAAGCTCGCGAGTCTCATTCAGGTACCTGGACCGGCGCTCTGTGAGCGACGGTCCAGGTTTTCTCAAGTACCTTTCTGCGCCGGTATCAACGCAAGTCGAAGCGGTCCAGGGTCATTACCTTGGTCCATGCATTGACGAAGTCCTGCACAAACTTCTCGCGTCCGTCGTTTGCCGCATAGACCTCGGCGATCGCGCGCAACTCCGAATGCGAGCCGAAGATGAGATCAACCGGGGTAGCCGTCCACTTGAGCTCGCCCGTCTTACGATCACGTCCTTCGTAGATGCCCTCCGAGGTAGACGCCTTTGACCACTTGGTGGACATGTCGAGCAGATTTACAAAGAAATCGTTACTCAGGGCGCCAGGTCGGTCGGTGAACACACCATGCCCAGACTGTCCGGCATTGGCATCCAGGGAACGCATGCCACCGACCAGCACAGTCATTTCAGGAACTGTCAGGGTCAGGAGGTTTGCCCGATCAACCAGCATGTCTGCCGGTGATCGACGGTTGCCGTCGCCGAAGTAGTTGCGGAAGCCGTCTGCGGTCGGTTCAAGTACGCCAAACGACTCAACATCGGTCTGGTCCTGCGATGCGTCCGTACGTCCCGGCATGAATGGTACTTGCACGTCGTTACCGGCGTTCTTCGCTGCCTGTTCGACGGCTGCTGCGCCGCCCAGAACAATCAAATCCGCGAGCGAGACCCTCTTTCCGGCTGTCTGCGCGCTGTTGAACTCCTTCTGAATGCCCTCGAGTTGCTTCAGCACTTTCGCGAGCTCAACAGGATTGTTGGCGACCCAGTCCTTCTGTGGCGCGAGGCGGATGCGCGCCCCGTTGGCTCCACCACGCATGTCGGTGCCGCGGTAGCTTGCGGCTGACGCCCAGGCGGTCCTGACAAGTTCGGGTACGGTCAGCCCCGATGCAAGAACCTTGGACTTCAGGGACGCAATGTCCTTCCCGTCGATCAGCTGAAAATCGACAGCGGGGACGGGATCCTGCCAGGACAGCGCCTCTTGAGGCACTTCATCCCCCAGGTAGCGGGCACGGGGACCCATATCGCGATGCGTCAGCTTGAACCAGGCCTTGGCGAAGGCCAACTCGAACTCTTTCGGATTTTCCTGGAAGCGCTTCGCGATTTTCTGGTAGCTCGGATCGAACTTGAGCGAAAGGTCGGTCGTGAACATGACAGGAGCATGCCGCTTCGAAGGATCATGAGCATCCGGCACGAGGTTTGCTGCAGCCTCAGTATCCGGTATCCACTGAATCGCACCTGCGGGACTCTTCGTCTGCACCCAGTTAAAAGCAAACAGGTTGTCCAGATACTGCGTAGTCCAGGCCGTCGGATTCACCGTCCATGCGCCTTCCAGGCCACTGGTGATCGTGTCGACGCCATTACCACTGCCACACTTGTTCATCCAGCCGAACCCCTGCTCTTCAATCCCGGCAGCTGCGGGCTCGGGACCCACGCAATCGGCCGGCTTGGCCGCGCCATGGGCTTTTCCGAAAGTGTGACCGCCAGCGATGAGCGCAACGGTCTCTTCGTCATTCATGGCCATGCGGCCAAAGGTCTCGCGAATGTCATGAGCTGCTGCGAGCGGGTCGGGATTGCCGTTGGGACCCTCAGGATTCACGTAGATCAGGCCCATCTGAACGGCGGCAAGCGGTCGCTCCAGTTTCCTGTCGCCGCTGTAGCGCTCATCCGCGAGAAACTGGTTCTCAGGCCCCCAGTAGACCATGTCGGGCTCCCAGTCGTCCTCACGCCCGCCGGCAAAGCCGAAGGTCTTCAAGCCCATCGATTCCATCGCGACAGTGCCGGTCAGGACCATAAGGTCTCCCCACGAAATCTTGCTGCCGTATTTCTGCTTGATCGGCCAGAGCAACCTTCTTGCCTTGTCGAGGTTCGCGTTGTCAGGCCAGCTGTTAAGCGGCTCAAAGCGCTGCTGACCCCCGCCGGCACCACCGCGGCCGTCAGCCACGCGGTACGTGCCCGCGCTGTGCCATGCCATGCGGACAAAGAACGGACCATAGTTGCCATAGTCTGCCGGCCACCAGTCCTGGGACGTCGTCAGTACCGCCTCGATGTCCTTCTTCACGGCACCGAGGTCCAGACTCTTGAATTCCTCGGCGTAATTAAAATCTCTACCCATTGGGTCAGACTCGGCAGCGTGCTGCCGAAGAGGACCGAGGTCGAGATTTTCAGGCCACCAGAACTGGTTTGACTTCGGCTCACCCTGGGCAAAAACAGGGCTCGATGGCACCGCCAGCGAGGCCGTTACCGCTAAAGCGGCTAATAGAACTATCGTTTGATTACGCATTGAAATTTTTCTCCTCGGGTAAGACACTTGCTGCAACTTCGTTGTATTAAATCGCATATGGGAAGATAAATCGATCCAAAATATAGATCACTAGGTTCTCCAAAAGCGATGAGTCACTGGATTGAAGAGCCGACGTGCGTCATTCGATCACTATACGCCAATATGCACTCATCATGGCCTGGGCGGACCCCCGGATTTTGCCAGTAAATGGGCTGCCATACCTGACTGGAGCACCGCGATGAACCGCGTGATTCCATCGATTTGCGCCCTCCAGGTGAGTGCTCTGGTTGCCAACTCCCCGGTGGTATCCAGGAAGCAGAGATCGCCATGTTTGACGATGCGCCCATCGCCCGCATGGGCTATTCCTGCTCAGAATCGGCTCGGGCAGGAGCCTTGCTTTTTCTTGCGGCGGCGAGGGACGGCCGATCCAACACTCATCTATTGTGCCGAGTACATTTCACAGTTCGATAAATTCAGAACGGGCCGTTAACCAGGGTCGGCGAGTTCCAGAATGCAGCCCAGACGTTTTCGTCCTGCACGTAGTACACCGTGTCGTCATGCAGGAAGGCGCGACTGCGATCAGCATAGGGGAAGTCGGTCGAGGCCGGCGGCAGAATTCGACCCGCCTCGATCAGCGATGACTGCCCGGGTGTCACCTTGTTCCGGATTTCGAACAGGTGCAGTCCGAGTTCGTAGGTCCACTGTCCGTTGTTATCGAAATACTGGCTCACCGGTACCGCAAGACGATCGACCCCATTGATGTCCGCCTGGTAGGTGAATGCGTGGCGGTCGTATAGCGCCTCGCTATAGGCATTCCGCGCGCCGACCGACACGGCGCCACGGGATACGGGCGCCCGGATATCGCTCACATCGAACAACTCCAGCTTCACACCGCCGCCGGCATCTCTGCCAAGCCCAAGCAACAGGTCCCGACTGACCGGATGCAGGAAGTCAGAGAAACCGGTCACCTCAAGCTCGCCCGCGATACGCGGGTCTGCGGGGTTCGCCAGGTCAAATGCATACAGCGGGTCGATCTGCTGGAACGTCACCGCGTAAGCGCGGTCACCAAGGAAACGCACTCCGTACAACTGCTCGTTGGGTTTTCCGATCGGCTCCGGATGTGCCGTATTTGGCAAACTCGACACTATTTCAAGCTCGAGCGCTGCCTGGACCTCACCCAGGATGTACAAGCGGTGATCGATGAAGTCTGTGTTGTTCATGGTGTACTCGGATGACAGCACCCTGAGGTAACCGTTGTATTCGCTCATCCGAAAATCGGCCTGCCCGCCTCGCCACACCTGTCCGTCAATGTCGACGGAACCGCGATATCCGATGCCTAAACCAGCCAGCTCAAACTTGTGAATGCGCGTCCTGGTCTCGCCAGGCAGCAGGTAACCGATCACCTGGGGAAAATACAGCGCGTTCTCCGATACGTATACGCCATAAACTTCGCCGTTATAGCAGGTATTGACGAATGCCCCCGGGTTGTCTACCGGCACAGCCGTGACACTGGTAATTACCGGATACGGGGCGACTCGATCATCATTATCCAGATAGCAGTTTTCAGGATCGACCAGCGTCTGCGTCACGCCGTTTATCGTTATCTTCGGCAACATGTCGTCAAGCGAGGCATTTGCGAGCAGCGTCTCATTCTGCGTTCTTTCCAGATCAGTTTGCGGGCTGTAAATGATGCCCGGAATCTGCGGTGTGTAACGGCTCACGATATAGACGAGGTTGCCAATACGCCGACTCTCGACGAACACCCCATCCATTGTCACTTCAGTTTCGAGGACCGGCGCGCTCTTGTCGGTCAGGTCATAGATGCGATAACCCAGGTGCTCCGGCGCCCAAATGGCAATATTGGTCCAGGCGTCACCATAGCCGCCATAGTAGGCTTCAGCGGTGAGAGCAAACATCTTGTTCGCAGCAAGGTACATGCCCTGCACAGAGATATTTTCCTCGAGAGGTATCGTGGCTGCCAGGGTCGCACCCGCGCTTGCCGGATCAGTCGCCAGAATCCGGATCGCCGCCTGGGCGGGACCTCCTGCAGGTGCTGCACCATCCGCTTCATCGAGGATAAAACAACAATGCATGAAGCGGCGTGGCGCGAGGTAAAGGTGCTCGCCGTCATAACGCACGACATCAAACTCGTCGACGTTTTTCTCCTGGGTATAGGTTCCGGTAAAATTGCCTGCCGGACCCGCCGCCGCGCCGGCTACGGCCAGCGCGTCACCCACCATGACCGGTGGTGACAGCGTCGTAAGGCCGGCCTTGATTGAGGCCTCGAGTTGAGCCGCACTCTCAGCTTTTTTCAGCAGACCCACCGCTGACGGCGTGGGCTCTTGCACGCCTTCAGAGCCACCACCACAGCCATAAACTACGAGAAACAGCACCCACAGGATCACCCTGGACCCACGCACCTTCGTTCTCATAGCCATGCCTCCCAATCTGTTTTGAACCTTGCACCCGAAGTATGCTCGCCCGCTTTCGTCATCACCGGCTGGGCATATTTTACCTCGTCGGTCACGCGACGGTGCAATAGTCTCCTTTAGCATACAGGCCAGTCGGCCGGGACAACATATCGAAAGCTCGTCCCGGTGGCGGGTATCCGCTTGTTCAAGTCACCTCATCCGGCGATCTTTCTGCGATTTTCCGGTCGTTTCGAGTTCTCGGGTGAGGTACGCTTGTCTGCATGGTCGCGGCAGATTCGCTGTGAAGCAGGGTCAGACCGGGGTACTACAGATGGAAAGGTCCCAGGATAGTTTCTGCAAACATTACGGGTGCGGTGACATTCGATGAATTCAAAACGCCACGCGTCGCTGGAAGATGAGTATCAGCTATGGCGACATTGAACTTGATCGATTTAACCTTGTCGGCAATACAAAGCAGCTGCTGTTCCGCTTGCAGTGGATCGGTCCCTAGAACCCGGGCATTGGCCCGGGGATGCAAACCCGTCTTTGGGTCTTTTCACAACTCATCGTAGGCAAGGTCAACAGTCCAGCCCAACGCTGAAGCGGTGCGTCAACAGCGAAATATCGGTTCGCCGATACCGTAATGCGGTCAACACCGCCGGTGCTGCAAAGGCTATTTTGGCGTATCTGCAGGACAGGGCGTGCCGTCCTCTGCAACCGCTGCCGGATTAACAGTGATCGAGCTAACCACCACCTCGGTCTGAAATCCGCCGCCAGAGGACATATTACGCATCATTTCGAGCTGGGGGCCCATCATGCTCTCCATCATGGCACGCTGACTTTCGGGCATGCTCGCCATCTGTTTTTCCAACTCCGCCATTTTCCCGGCCGCGTCACGCATTTGCGCTTCTTGCGCCGCATCCATCACCCCGGAGATCTTCAACACCTGCTTGTATGACTCGTACATGTTGCTGCCCGGTACAGATCGATAGTCGGCTTGGACGCTTTCGATTACCATCGGCCTGGTTTCCTTGCCGGATGTCAGGGTTCCGTCGACCTTCATACGCAGCGGCACATAATTTTTTTCATCAATCCAAAGGCTCATGGCTTCCATGCTGTATTCACGATCGCCATCTCGCTGGACCTGGTGAATCTTGTCCGAGTGCAGTAGGTACGCTGTTCTACCGTCGATCGATTCAGTGCCCATCAGTTTCGCTGTTTCCATGAACTGAATCATGTGATCGGATGACTCCGCAGCGTCGACCTTGTTGCGGTCTGTCTCGCCTGCCTGTCTGCGTTGAGCCTCTGCCCCGGCGCGAGCAAACGTTGCAGCGCTACCCATCATTACTCTCGGGTCGAGGGTGGCCATCGGCGTCGAGCCAGACGCCGCGAGTAAGCCCCGCGGCAAACCCGCCTTTTCGAGTCCCGACTCTATCTCTTCACCCATGCCAGCCCCAACTGCCTCTGCGCCCACGGCGTACACTTCCAGGCCCTCTGGCGTCATCTGCAGCGCACCACTTGAGCAGCTGCCCGTAGCACGCTGAGTCTGCGAGATCGGCAGGAACAGTGTCTGCATCGCTCCGTTAGCATCGGTGACTTCAGTGCGCTGAAAATACATCTGTGTGGAATGACCCATTATCGACTGCTCGACAACATAATCGTTGACGCCATTCCACCGCTCCAGCTGCTTCTGCTGCATGGTCTCGAGAATTGTCCGGGCATCCTGAGCCAGGGCGACTGCCGGAATGATCAACACTGTGGCCAGGATAGTTAGAACGGAACTCTTGCGCATGACCTTTTCCTCCAAAACAATACTGTCGACCCTGACTGATCTTAACGCGACAAATGGTCGCTGGAAGATGAGCGTCAGCGACGGCGATTCGAGCTTGGCCGCTTGGTTATATTGGCCGTGTTGGCACTACACAGCAGCTGCTTCTCCACTTGCAGTCGATCGGTTCCTAGAACCTGGGCCACTAGCCTGAGGATGCAAATCCGACCCAGGCATCTTTTCACAACTTATCGTAGACAACCATCGCCTGTACAGCACGACGCTGAGCTCCGTTATCTGCCCTGCTACTCGGAGGGCGGTGCTTCAAAGCTGCCGCCCAATGCGAGGTGCAACATTGTACGCTGGCTCAAGCGTTCACTCTCCACGCGCAGCAGGGTCTGCCTCGCCGATTGAAGACTTAGTAGCTGCTGTTGCACGGCCCTCAGGTCAGACTGACCGACACGATAACTCGTCTGGGTCAAATCCAAAGCGCGTTGATTGTCAGCCACCGCTTGTTCGAGCAGGGCCTGCCTTGCGGAAAGATTTTCACTCGCGGCGAGGCTATTTTCGACGTCCCCCAGGGCGCGTAATGCCCTACTGGCATAGTCTGCCACCGCTTCCTTTTGCTCCAGGGTACGAATATCGACCTGGGTCTTGAGTCCGCCACCCGTGTAAATTGGCGCCTGCAGGTTGATCCCGGCACCCGAACTGGGGCTGGAAAAGTCTTCCTGAAGCTCCAGGATAGTGCTGGAAATATCTGCAACGTTGGCATTGAGCACGATGCTGGGTAAGCGGGCGGCTTTCGCTTCACCCACCCGGTTAAATGCCGCCGCTACGCGTTGCTCCGCCGCCACCATGTCGGGGCGGCGTTCCAGGATCTGCAGGGGAAACCCGGCGGGTATCGGCCCGGGCATCGCGGTCAGACCCTGGCGTGCCTGGAGTTCTGCAGCCGGATAACGACCCAGCAACAATTCCAGCGCCCGAACACTTTGGCTGTGGGCGAGTTCCACCTGGGTGGCGGCATCGCGGAAGCTGGCCAGTGTGGCGCGTGCCTGCATCACTTCCCGTTCGTTACCGGGGCCTATTTGCCAACGGTGTTCAGCCAGGTCCAGCAGTTGTTGGGCAACCTCAACCATCTGGTTGGCGATCTGAGTCTGGAGCAAGGTTTCACTGGCCGTAAACCATGCCCTGGCCACCGACGCGGCCAGCGATTGACGGCTGAACTCGAAGTCTGCAGAAACCGAGGCGTAAGTGGCCTGTGCCGCGTTGCGTCCGTAACGCAAGCGGCCCCACAGGTCAGGTTCCCAGGAGGCCCCAAGCCAAACGCCCTGCAAGGCTGAACTCGCATCGCCACCGGTTGAGTTGAAGCCGCCGGTGCCAATCAGGTTGATCGCCGGCAGCAATGCAGCCTTGGCAAGTTCCACGTACTGCGCGGCCTGCTCGACTTTTGTCGCGGCCACGGCCAAATCCAGATTATTGGCCAGCGCCTCGGCAACCAGATGATCGAGCTGGGGATCCTGGAACGAAGCCAGCCAGTTATCCTGTATGGGCTCCGCGGAAAAACTCGCGGCCTTCCAGGGTTGGCCCAGATCCATGCTCGCCAGGGTTCCGGATTGCTCAAGAATTTCCTCCTGAGTGGGCGGCGACTTGGTCGCGCAGGCCGCCAGGCCGAGCACCAGGCCGACGGCGACTGCCCGGCCAAGCGGGCGGACCGGCGATGCCGTTCTACTGGGTTTCCCGGATTCAAGACGGCTGATGGTCATACCACTTTGCTCAATGGAGTTTTAGTATCAGCCAATCCAGCTTGGCGCTAACCCGGATCAGGATCCGGCGCAGGATTTGTATCATCTCGCCACTGTCAGTGTAGACCGCCCCGGCACCCTTCGCTCCCGCGGCCAGGAAAATGTCCTGGTCCTTTGCGTCGGGCAGCAAGCGCACCGCCAAGGCATATGGCGGGATAGGTGCAACGCCTCCCGCCGGGTTCATCTGGCCAATGGGTAATTGTCCCTGGGCCGTGGCCCACATCACCGAATCCACCTTGCACTTTACGATCCGCCCCGGATACATCTTGAAGGCGACCTCCGCTTCCTGACCAGGCTTTATCTTGCGCACTTCATTCTGGGCGAAAATGGCGAGTATCCATTGCTCGTCCTCGACGAAGTTCATCGCCGGCGCCATCGGCAAAGGCACGGCCATTGCACCTGGACGCAAGGTAAGCGCGACCACGGTGCCGTCGCTGGGCGCGTAATACGTCGTTTGGCTCAGTTGCCAGCGGGCGTCGGCAAGCTGTGCTTCGGCACTGGCGATCTGGGCTTTCACGCCAGCGACTTCGTCCTGGTCACCGTCGGCTGTGCGTGCCGCCACCTTCTCGCGGGCCTGGGCTTCAGCCGCCCTGGCCGACGCCAACTGACCTTCGAAATTGCTGACCTCCGCCTTGGCCTGCTCATAGTCAAACTTGTTGCCGGCGCCGGACCCCGCCAACTCCTGGAATTGCCCGAGCCGCAGCCGGGCCAGGGTCAACTGTGAATCAACCACCTGTTTCTGGCCGGTCGCGCTTTTCAGCTGCTCCCCGTAATTTCGGGAATTGGCTTCGGCAGTAACCAACTGTGCCTGCAACTGCACAATTTGCGCCTCGAAATTCCTTACCGAAATCTCGAACGGAGCCGGGTCGATCTTGAACAGTACGTCGCCCTTCTTGATCGGCTTGTTCGGTTCTATGGGTACTTCGGTGACCAGGCCGCGCACGGGCGGATTAATCGGCACGACATAGTTGATCACCCGCACGTCGGCCGACGATGGCGCTACGATATTCAGTATGAGAATCAGGGCCGTCAGCCCAAAGATGGGCAGCGTGATGGTAATGACCTGGGTGGTGGTGTTCCAGGGTAACCACTTGAACTTGAAGAAGACCAGCCAGGCGAAAAATGAATATATGCCGAGAAGTAGAAGTTCCATAGATCAGGCCTTACTCGCTTCGGGCCCGTTGGCCAGCCGGGATTCCAGTTCGACGATCTGCTGACGCAATCGCTGCAGTTCCCGGGCGTCATCCGCACCTTCCGGCCCGGCATCACTATGGCCATTTCCAGGTTCGTCGTCATGCTCCAGGCGGTCGGTGCCGTAAGCCATCTTGTACAGAACAGGCTTGCTGTACGCCCACAACCAGGCCAGGGGCCAGAGCATCCCGCCGAAAAACAGGGACAGCAGGCAGAGAGTCTGGATGGCCTTGATTTGAGGGTGATTTCTCTGGTGGGCAATCTTCTCGGGAAGAATGTGAACCAGCCAGAAAACCGTTATTCCGATCATGGGCGCCGCGATCAGCACCACCCAGGCCAGAATATCGGCCGCTGTATCAAGCGCCTCACCCTTGAACATCGAAGCCTGGGCCAGCGCCGGCAACATACCCGTGAACACGGCTAGCAGCCGGATTGGCATGGCCAGGCGGCGACGGGTTGGCGCTTGCAGGCCGCCTATTGTCCGGGTCGGTTTGAATAGGGAACGCATCGGGGGCTTACCTATCAGCAGTGGTTAACTATCGGGCCGAGTATACAAGGTGTTGGTATCTTAGGGTCGGCACCACTGGAATTTAACCGGTATTGCCTGTCCCGGCAATCTGCTACTACTATCAACAGGCATTGCATAGCGCCGGGACTCGTGGCGTGCGTTAGATAGCCGGTATTAACGGCGAAAGTTCGAAGCATCGACAGAATATTAGAGAGCAATCGGGGCATACACGTGGATAATGAAATGACACCTCCTGGCGAGACTCAGGCAAAGGTCACCGAAATCGTCATTCGCCTGGCTGTATTGGCGCTGGTCGTCATCTGGTGCTTCAAGATCCTGCAGCCGTTCCTTGTGCCCGTGGTCTGGGCCATGATAATTGCCGTAGCGATATATCCCTTGTATCAGCGACTGACCGGGTTGTTGGGCGGTCGGCCCAATCTTGCGGCAACCCTGATAACCCTGGTGTTCCTGGCCTTGCTCATGGGCCCGGCCCTTATGCTGACGCAGTTGCTGGTTGAAAACGTGACCGTGCTGGCGCAACAAATTCACGCAGAGCACATCACCATCCCCATGCCACCCGACAGCGTCAGGGAATGGCCCATCATCGGTGAGTCCGTAGCCGGTCTCTGGAGTCTCGCCGCTACCAACCTGGCCGGGGCCCTGGAACTGGTGCAGCCCCAGTTAAAAGCCTTTGGAGTATGGCTGGTGAACCTGGCGGCCAGTGCAGGCATCGGTATGATCATGTTCCTTTTCGCGGTGGTGATCGCCGGGGCCATGCTGGCCCACTCCGCCGGCAGTCATCGCCTGGTGCACGGTATTTCCCGCCAGTTGCTCGGCAATGAACGTGGCGCTGCCATGGCCAACCTCGCAGAAACCACCATTCGCAGTGTCACGCGGGGCGTCCTGGGAGTCGCAGTCATCCAGGCACTACTGGCAGGGATAGGGTTTGCGGTAGCCGGTGTACCGGGGGCCGGAATCTGGGCCTTGTTTTGCCTGATTTCCGCGACGGTTCAACTGGGCGTGGGACCCATCGTCATCCCGGCAGTCATATACGTGTTCGCGACCGGCGATACCGTCACAGCGGTACTGTTCCTGATCTGGAACGTGATGATCATGGTGCTGGACAACATTCTCAAGCCGCTATTGCTGGGTCGTGGCGTAGATGTGCCCATGCTGGTGATCTTCCTGGGCTCGATTGGCGGAATGTTGATGATGGGTATCGTCGGCCTGTTCATTGGCGCCGTTGTTCTGGCGCTGGGCTATAAATTATTGCAGGGCTGGATGCGTCTGGAGGCAACCGTGTCCGACTCCGGTGATAATCAGGCAGACCTCGGGGTTTGACCAAGGGACTTCCCGGTAATTCCGCTGACGGTCTTGCTGTTGTTGGCCGGCGTATCCGGTCAGCAGCGCGGAGGCGCGAGTTCGCCGGCTGGTTATTTGATGCTGCGCTAATCCGTTTCATCCGGCAAATCCGCCGGCAACACAAAGGGCGTTGCCGCCAGCAACTTCTCCATCCAGACCATTCCACCACCGGCCCTGTGCATGTTCGCCGTCTTGTAAATGAAATCGAAAACTGTGTCAGCGTCGGCCTCAACCACCACTGCGGTGACTAACTTTGCCAGCACTGGCTCAGGTAAGCGGCCTCGTCTGGCCTTTGCCTTTTGCAGCGCGGCGATAGCGCGAAGGTGCTCGGTATAAACCCGCGTGAGGCCTTTATCGCGACGTAATGCCTTGATCAGGCGCAGGTCGGTACCGTCATCTGGCAGTATCACGCTGATGCGCCTGGCAGACTCAAGGGCGACGGTTCGATCGTCTATGGCGTCCATGTGCATCCCGCCTTTCACTGCTGTCCGGCCAGTCGATCCAGCGCGTCCCTCGGTATAAACGTCGCCACCTTCTCCAGCGCAGTGATAGACAAATATCCGCTGCCCGGACTGTCAAACCCACCCGCACGGTACATCGCCGTGGCAACCAGTTCCTGATGTTCTGCCGCCACCACGACATTCAACACTTCTCTGTCCGCTTCAACCGCAATGCTCAGTATGCCCAGGCGCTCGCGTGCACCCAGGGCCCGCGCCAGGTGGGCAATGACGCCAGTGGCACCGACATCCAGCGCGGCCTTGACTATGCTGTCTACACGGCCAAGCGGCGCGACCACGGTAATGAGGACGGCATCGGTCAGGTAAGTAATATTTTCACTGCTCATACGATACCCTCGGTAATTTGCGCGGAGCTGGAAGACGCCTCTTTGGCGACAGCACGAATTTCAGCACTGGCCTTATATCGCGACCAAAGCCCCGAAATCATGACGGTAATAATCGGTCCTATAGACGCCATACTCAGAATTCCGAAGCCCTCCACCGCATGGGTCGCGTTGCCAAAACCAAGCCCCATGGCCAACACCAGCGGCACGGTGATCGGCCCTGTGGTGACCCCTGCGCTGTCCCAGGCAACGTTAACGAATTCCTCGGTGGAGAACCAGGTCAGTATCGCAGCCAACAGGTACCCTGGCACGATCAGCCAGATCAGCGGCAAATCGAAAATCAGCTTCAGCAGGCCAAGTGCTATACCGAAGGCTACTCCGGTTGACACCGACATGATCAGCGTACGCTTTTTGAATACCCCGTTGGTCAGTTTCTCGGTTGTAATTCCGAGCGCGTTCAACGCTGGTTCGGCAATGGTGGCGCCGAAGCCAAGAACCCAGGCAAATACCACTGCCAGCGTCAAACCCACTCCGTACACATAGATAGGCGAGTCCTTGACGTTGGCCACCTCCATGAAGGCTACCGGCACGAGTCCACCCGCGCTGTCGCCCAGCTTGGACAAGCCATAGGTGAGCCCCAGGTTGAAGATGCACATGCCGATGATGGTCAACGCAATGCCAAGAAAAATTTCGCTGCGGTGCTGAAGCTTTTCTTTCAACATGACCGAGAGCACCAGGAACAGGAACACGACCAGCGGCAGGATCGCCCTGACACCCAGTACGATTTCCATTCCGGGACTCCGTTCATGCCAGGCCGGCACCACCGCTTGCGCCGCGGCCTTCGCCGCCGTTGCGGCCGCGATAATTTCCTGGGGACTCATGATGGCGGACACGTACAGCAACAACAGTAATACGCCGAGAATGGGAAATAGCGAAGCCAGGGTAACGATGCCAAAACCGGACAACCCCGCGTCCCCTTTGCCTGCCGCAGCCGCGATACCGATGCCCAGCGACAATACCAGTGGCACCGTGACCGGCCCGGTGGTTACCGCGCCAGTGTCCCAGGCCAGACCCAATGCGCTGTTCAGTTCCGGAACACCGGCCACGTAGATGCTCAGGCCCACTACAGGAACAAGGGCGAGGTAGACCAGCGGTTTGAGGCTCCAGCCATACAGAAACCGCAGTGTGCCTATGACAGCGGCGAGACCCACACTCGCGCCTACCACCAGCACCAGGGTATCTGCCCAGTCGTTTAACAAGGCAAAGAGATACGGGAGCGCGCTCCACTGCCACATTCTGACCGGCGGTCTTCAGGGCGCTGATTGCCGGTTCGGCAAAGGTCACGCCAATACCCAGCAGCAGCGTGATGAACAGCACCACCGGCAACGGTGACTTGCGCGGCAGGGTTGCACCGATCACGGTGCCAAAAGGCATGAGACCGAGTTTGAGCCCTTCCATGAAAAACATCAGGCCCACAATGACGGCGAACAGACCACCGGTAATTACCCATGAGTCTTCCACCAACTGGCGCAGGATCAGTACTTGAAACAGAACCAGGTAAATCGCCAAAGGTGTTACGGCCTTGAACTGCTCCATGAAACGTAGCGATAACATAGGGCTGGAACAGCTTGAAAATTTCCTGCCTTGAGAATCTTGCCGATGCCCGCCGGATGCGGATGATTCTCCCGCTGGCGTCGCGCTCCGGGTCCGGGTACAACTGACCCGCCGGGATAGACTCCTTGACCATACCTGCGGCTCTTTGGTAATCGGAAAAGCGATAGCGATTGGTCATATTTGTTTTTGATTCCGAATCTTGGACCCGGTGCCAATACTGCACGGCATCGCGTCGGTTGTCACCCGCCATGAGCCGCCAGCCGGGTCTCGCTCGCCCAGATCGTGTTATCTGGAGTAGTCGGCTAAATTCCTGGTCCTTAAATGCAAAAGTCGGCCGGAACTTCGGCCGGTTGTCTGGATACAAGCTTCCCGGCTACCATTCGACGGTCCAGGTTCGGCCCAAGATCTCTCGCAACCGGTGTGATACTTGCCCTGAAACACGGTTACGATTTAGTTTCACGCGTGTCTAGCGAAAAAAAAATAATCAGGAAGACAAAATGCCCGCCACATTTACCCTCCATGACAGTCGTCAGGTTCGCTTCGCTACCGGCGCAATCATGTACTTCGCACAAGGAATTCCCCAGGGCCTGCTGGCGATCGCGATTCCCGCCTGGCTGGCCAGCCTGGGCGTCAGTTCCTCGGATATCGCCTCATACCTCGCGGTTATCGTTCTGCCCTGGGCTTTCAAGCTGGTGACGGGCCCGTTGATGGATCGCTATGAGTTTCTGCCGATGGGCCGGAGAAGACCCTGGGTGATAGGCGCACAACTGGGTCTATCTTTCTCGTTGCTCGCACTCATGCTGGTGGAGCGACCTGCCGAACAGGTTGGTCTGCTTATGCTGATCGGTGTGCTCATTAACAGTTTTGCGGCCACCCAGGACGTCGCGGTCGATGGCATGTCAATTGATTTGACTCCGGTAAGGGAGCAGGGTCGCCTTAATGCTTTCATGAGTTTCGGCAAGGCAATCGGCTGGAGCGTGACGGCTGCGATATCGGGCCTGTTACTCGTTACCTGGGGCTTGAAAACCACGGCGATGCTCGCAGCGGCCGTTTCGAGCGTCATGCTACTGGCAATAGTTTTCGTTCGAGAACGGGCGGAAGAGCGTACCCTGCCCTGGACCAAGGGACAGGCGGCATCGGCGCATCAACCCGGTAGCTCTTTCAAGGCGGTATTCAGCAGTCTCAACAAAGTGCTCTGGGCGCGCGCCAGTGTCATCGTCTTGATTATCATGTTCTTCGACGGCCTGGTATTCGGTTTTGGCCAGGCATTGATGCCGATTGCAGCAATAAAACTGTTCGGGTATACGACACCGCAGTGGTCACAGCTGGTTGCCATTATGGGTCTTATCGGCGCCGTTATCGCGCTGCTGGTTGGCCCGTTGATTGATCGCGTTGGCGCCAAACGCACGCTGTTTTTCACCATCGCCCTGGTCGGCGTGCATGCTTTCATGCTGGCTCAAACACAGCACTTGTGGGAAAACACTCTCTATGTGCGGGTGATGCTATCGGCCTGGATAATGATGTTGCCTGTGGTCATGGTCTCGACCATCGCCCTCGGAATGGCGGTCTGTTCCACTAGTATCTCCGCTACCCAGTTCGCCATCTATATGTCGGTCGCCAACCTCGGGCATTCCGTTGGATCCAAGGTATACGGAATGGTTGCAGAGCAATCAACCTATGTAGAAACCTACACGCTGCTCAGCCTGTTTGTGGTGACGATGATGTTTGTGGTTTTCTTCCATCGCCACGAAAAAGAAGACGCCGCTACACATGGAGGCAGAAAAAGGCCCTCTCCCCGATACACCATCGGAATGGGTGGCGGCGATGCCGGTCTCTTTTTGTCGGGCGCCATGCGTTGTCCAAAGTGCCGGGCGGACATGGAGCAAATCGAGCACCAGGGCACCGAAGTAGACCGTTGCACAATCTGTAACGGCATCTGGTTCGATGCCGGGGAAATCGAGCAACTGAAGAGCAAGAAAGTGGCCACCGAAATCGACACGGGGGATATCAAGACAGGCAAGCTGTCCAATGCTATCGACCGCTACTCCTGTCCAAGATGCGGTGGTGCAATGCTAAAGATGATCGACCCAAAGCAGCGACACATCTCGTACGAGACATGCAGTTCTTGCAAGGGCTCATTTTTTGATGCCGGGGAATTTCGAGATCTCTCGGAGCTGACGATCTCCGAGATCTTCAGGCGCTAGTGGGATCGAAACGGTGTTTTGAACCGCAACCCTACGATTTGCCGGCCAGTGTTATCTGGTCTAGCTATCTATCGTAGCCAAAAGCATCAACGAATGGTTGCAGGACAGGCAGAACGGGGCTCAACTCTTGCTCGTACCGGCGCCAACGGTCCAGTGCACGGCTGTTAACCGGAGCTGTCACATCCCGGTAGCTCGGGGTGCTGATCACCCTTTGTTTGGCCGCCTGCCGATAGCCTGCTATATCCTCGTGCCAACCAACACCGATAAAGTCGAGCACCCCGGACACGGTTTCCTCAAAGTTCCCCACCAGGTTCTCGTAACGGTACTCCAGCCATGAATCGTCAAGGACAGTGCGGTAGTGCAACCACAAACCCATCACTGCCTCATAGGTCAGTCCTGTTGTCTGTAGTTCAAGAAAGTTGGCCATCGCATCATTGATCTTGAACTTTTGCATGAAACAACTAAGACAGGCGTCCCGGGGATCTCGCAAGGCCACAACAATCTTCGCATTCGGGAAAAGCAACTTGGCCAGGCCCAGGTGCACGATGTTCAGGGGTAACTTGTCGACCACTTGCTTGTCGCCCAGATCACCCAGGGTGTCGCGGCAAAAGTCATGGAAATACTGTCTCAGGCGAGCCATATCATCTGCAGTCAGCTTGTCGAGTCCCTGGGGATATCCTCCCACAGACCCGCGTATTTCCTGGATGACGGCGGAAAGAGGTGAACGCTCGTCGGTAGTGACAAGCCTGGGGTGGGCCTTGAGCACCTGCTCCATCAAAGTCGTGCCCGAACGGGGAAAGCCGACAAAAAAGACTGGTTGAGTGGCATCGTCTGTCGCGAATTTTTCTCTGAGCGCAGCAAATTTCTCCGGTGTAAAAAACCTTTTGATCACTGCAATACCACGCAGATAGGCCGAACCATCTGATTTCTCTTTCCCAACAACACCGCGCATGGCTTTATTGGATAGTCCGAACGCCACAAAGGCTTCTTCGGCTCTTCCCATGGCGTCCAAAGTCAGCCCGAGCTGGTTGAGCGCCTCGGCTTTTTCTCCTTCTGAAAGACCTTTTTCTATGGCCGCCTGCAAGCGTTGCCCAGCCACATCAAAATTGCCCTGCCGTCTGGAGACCACTCCGGCGAGTAGAGCGAGGCGGGCAACTCCGGGCTGTGCCGATTCAGCCTTTTCAATTACAGCCGATGCCTCATCGAGCTGGTTGGCAAGCTCCAGCGCACTGGCCAGCTGAAAGAGTAGATCAACGTTCCGGGGTTGAATTCCAAGACCTTCACGCAATACTGCTATGGCAGCATGCGTATCACGCTCCTCGATATGGGCGGCAGCCAGGTTCAACCGGGCGCCTATATCATCAGGCTTCAAAGCCAGTATTTGCAGACACAAGGGTTTGGCGTCACTGGCGCGTCCCAGTGCCAGAAGCGCTGTTGCCGCGTTGCCAAGCGCGCCCAGGTGCCCGGGATCCAGGCTGATCGCCTGCCTGAAACTGTCCAGGGCTTCCTCGGTGCGATTTTGTGCCGCCAACGCATTACCCAAATTGGAATGATAAACAGCTTGTTTGTCGTCCAGGGCGATAGCCCGGCGAAAGTGCCGTTCTGCCTCTGACAGCTCGCCACGCCCCAGGCAAACTACCGCGACCATATGGTGGGCGTCCGCATGATCAGGATCATTCTTCAGGATATCCAGATAGACTGCCTCAGCTTCAGCTATTTTTCCTTCTCTGTGCTGCTGTTTAGCGGCGAAAAGACGTTGGTCATTTTGGGACCTTTGGCCGGTATCTATTTTTTTGGCATCTGCCTCACGGGGCAATTCGCGTTCTTCAGTCGCGACGGGCTGTTCCTGTGGCCTTGTTGGCTTAAATGGATTTTTCCACTTCATAGAAATAGGGCCGGGGTTAGCTGCGAAACTGCTCGCAGGTTAAAAGTAAAGTACTGAACTTCCGTAGTCGGGAATTGAACTCCATCAAACAGCCCCGTCCGTTGAACTGGACCATGCGGTATTGATGCACCCGTCCGGGCGGGATTACTCGTCCCGGAGACGGGAAGCCGATTGGGCACCCCGGTACTTTACTGCGATGGTTACAGGCCTTCAAACAAAAAACCCGCCATCGGGCGGGGTACCAGCAACTCCCGCACGAAAGGGTCGCGAAAATGGGGTCGAACCGAGATTTGTTTTTTGGGCCCGTACTAATTGCGGTTCGACCCCGATTCAATTACTTCCCATCATTTCCCGATTCTCAGGGCAACTTGTGGCCTCGGCCACAATACGGGACACTGTTTCTATGCTGAACTTCAAAAAAGTTGTGAAACGGTATGGAAAAATCACCGCATTGCATAGCACAGACCTGCACATTGTTGCAGAGAAGACCACTGTCTTAATTGGCCCAAGCGGTTGTGGGAAGTCAACTTTGCTACGGCTGATCGCCGGCCTGGAAACACCGGATGAGGGCGAAATTCGCTTTGCTGGAACGCCGCTTGCCCCTTCCAATATCAATGAATTGCGTCATCGAATGGGTTACGTCATTCAAGAGGGTGGGCTGTTTCCCCATTTCACGGCAGAGCGAAATGTGACGCTTATGGCCCGTCAGTTGAACTGGCCAGACGAGCGCATAAACCACCGCCTGGACGAACTGACAGACCTGGTGCATCTTCCGGGGAGACTTCTTCACCACTATCCAAATGAACTCTCTGGTGGCCAGCGCCAACGCATCAGCTTGATGCGTGCACTGATGCTGGATCCCGATCTGTTACTTCTCGACGAGCCACTGGGCGCCCTTGATCCACTGATTCGGTATGAGTTACAGCAGGAACTAAAGGAGATTTTTGACCGCCTGGACAAGACTGTCGTTATGGTCACGCATGATATTGCCGAAGCCGCGTTTTTTGGTCATTCCCTGGTACTGATGCGCGATGGAAAAGTCGTCCAGCATGGGCCATTCCAGGAATTGGCTCATCATCCAGCCGAATCCTTTGTTGCGCATTTCGTGGACGCACAAAGAAAACAACTGATGAATCTGAGCCAGGCCCTGTCATGATTTTCCGGGGAATGGCTTATCACTGGATTGCGTCTGCCTGCCTGTTGCTGGCCATGCAGTCAGCGCCAGCGTTGTCGGCGGAAGAGGAAGTCATACGGGTTGGCTCCAAGAAATTTACTGAATCGGTAGTGCTGGGAGAAATGACCCGCTTGTTGGCGGAATCAGCGCAAAGCCCGGCAATTCATATGCGTGAACTGGGAGGCACCCGAATATTATGGAATGCTCTGCTGGCGGGAGAGATTGATGCCTATGCCGAATATACCGGCACCCTGTTTGAGGAAATCCTGGTCAACGAAAACATCACCAGTTTGGATGAACTGAACGCCAGTTTGCGTGCCAAAGGTCTGCGCATGACCGGGTCGCTGGGGTTTAACAATACCTATGCCATGGCGACCAGCCAGGACGTAGCAGAGAAATTCAAACTCAGGACCATCTCTGACCTTAGGAATCATCCCGACCTGGTATTTGGCTTTGGCAATGAATTCCTGGATCGTGCAGATGGTTGGCCAGGCCTGAAAGAGCGTTACGGTTTGCACCAGCGTAACGTCCGTGGTCTGGATCATGACCTCGCCTATCGCGGTCTCGCGTCGGGAATGCTGCAGCTTGTCGACGCCTATTCGACCGATGCGGAAATTGCTTATTACGATTTATATCTGCTGGAGGATGATCTCTCCTATTTCCCGGTCTACAATCCGGTGATTTTGTACCGTGCAGAACTTGAGCAGGACGCGCCCAAAGTTGTAGCCAGTTTCAAGCGACTCAGTGGGCGTATCAGCGCCGGCACGATGTCCCGGCTAAATGCCCTGGTCAAGATCGACCATCAACCAGACACTACCGTGGCGGCTGATTTTCTAAGAGAAGAAATGGGCCTGCAATCCGAGACTCGCGTCGCTAGTGCCTGGGAAAAATTTCGCCTGCGAACAATCGAACACCTGACACTCGTGGTCATATCTCTGACCGCCGCGCTGGCCGTCTCACTGCCGCTGGGTATCTTCGCTGCTCATAATCCGCGAGTCGGTCAAATCATTCTCGCTATTGTCGGCATGATACAGACCATACCTTCGCTGGCCCTTTTCGTATTCATGATTCCGCTGCTGGGCATTGGCGGCCCACCCGCTGTGGTGGCCCTGTTCCTGTACAGTTTGCTGCCTATCGTCCGCAATACCCATGCTGGCTTGACCAATATCCCGCGCTCCATCAGTGAATCGGCACTGGTCCTGGGCATGTCACCCGGGTCTCGATTGTGGTTAATTGAATTGCCGCTGGCAGCAAGCACCATACTTGCCGGAATCAAAACAGCAGCGGTGATTAATGTAGGCACGGCGACACTGGCGGCCCTGATTGGGGCCGGCGGTTACGGCCAACCCATACTTACCGGGATACGGCTCGACAACACACCATTGATTTTGCAAGGCGCCATTCCCGCCGCTGTGCTGGCCCTGCTTGTCCAGTTGTTGTTTGAGATGGCAGAGCGAAAAGTGGTTCCGCGAGGACTGAAGAGCTCTTGAAGCAGCGGGCGGGGTACCAGCATCCCCCGGGGAAGGAGATGGTGGCCAGGGACGGACCGATTCGCAAAGCGAATCAGGACGGTGAGCGCAGCGAGTCCGCCCGTAGGGCAAGAATCGGCGCAGTCGATTCGCAGTCAATCTAACCATCGAAACCAAGTTGGTTCGATTTCGAACCCAGAAACAAAAATCCCGCCATCGGGCGGGGTATCAACATCCCCTGGGGAAGGGGATGGTGGCCAGGGACGGACCAATCCGAGCACGGATTGGGACGTGCGCAGCACGCCCGCAGGGCGAGGCCCGTGACGACGGGCCGAGTCCATCTAACCATCGAAACAATGTTGGTTCGATTCCGAACCCAGAAACAAAAATCCCGCCATCAGGCGGGGTATCAACATCCCCTTGGAAAGGAGATGGTGGCCAGGGACGGACCAATCCGAGCACGGATTGGGACGTGCGCAGCACGCCCGCAGGGCGAGGCCCGTGACGACGGGCCGAGTCCATCTAACCATCGAAACAATGTTGGTTCGATTCCGAACCCAGAAACAAAAATCCCGCCATCGGGCGGGGTATCAGCATCCCCCGGGGAAGGGGATGGTGGCCAGGGACGGAATCGAACCATCGACACGCGGATTTTCAGTCCGCTGCTCTACCAACTGAGCTACCTGGCCAAAGGTCTTGTACAAGGGCGCGTATTAAACCGGGACTGTCAGTCATAGTCAAGGAAAACAGGCCACTAGACGGGAGCTGCCCGATTCCCAAGGCGGCTCCATGCAGGGGCATATACCTGAATCTTGGGGCTTTTTGACACTCCAAGGTTCTAACGGATACCCTCTCCACAGAAGCTCCGATAATGACAAGCGCACTACAGCCAGACAGCGGGGCGGAGCAGAACCCGTCCCTGGCCAGTCTATACGGACAGGTTCGCTGCAGTAGCGTAGCCCTGTGCGCCCCGCTGACCGTCGAGGATATGGTGGTGCAGTCCATGCCGGATACCAGTCCAGGCAAGTGGCACCTGGCTCACGTCAGCTGGTTTTTCGAACATTTCATCCTGTCTCCATACGTCAACGACTACCTGTCGTTCAACCCAAAATTTGATTTTCTTTTCAACTCCTACTATTTCACCGTGGGCCAGATGCACCAGCGTCCTCGCCGGGGCCTGCTGTCCCGGCCCACGGTAAGGGAAGTGCTGGAATATCGCCACCACGTGGATGAGCACATGCAAGCCCTGCTGGAAACGCACATTGGCGATCCGGAGCTGGCATTCCTGGCCACCCTGGGGCTGAACCACGAGCAACAACACCAGGAGCTGCTGCTGACCGACATCAAGCATGTGCTGGCCCAGAACCCGCTGAAACCGGCCTATCGGAGCGACCTGGGCGAATTCACTGGGCCGGGCGCCCGACTGGTGGAATTTCGCAGCGGCTCATCCACCAAGACCCGCATGCTGCTGGACCACCTGCGTGAGCTTGCGGCCTATGTGCCAGTGGACATCTCGCGTGATCACCTGCTGGCTACCGCCGAAGAGCTGGCACGGGATTATCCGGGTCTGGAAGTCCAGCCGGTATGCGCTGATTTCACCCACGACTTCGAGTTGCCCGGTATTAATTGTGGTTCGACCCCACGGTGTCAAATTAGCCTACAGCACTGGTGCGGCCAGGCGGGAAAGATTGACGCCGAGGCGCCACCAGAAAGGCCTGTTTTGAAAGTCCTTAAGATCGAGTTCGGTGGCATGGGCGAAGTCATCCTCAAACATGGCTTCCATTTCAGTGGCGAAATTCTTGTCCACCATCAATGCTGTGACTTCAAAATTGAGCCGGAATGACCGGTTGTCAAAGTTGGGTGTACCAACGGTGGAAATCTCGTCATCAATCAACATGACTTTTTCGTGCAGGAATCCGTCCTCGTAGGCATAGAACCGGATACCAAGGTCTCGTAGCTCGTTCATGTAATGAAAAGCGGCCAGGAATACCGGCCAGCTGTCCGGTTTGCCGGTAGTGATGATTCGAATGTCCACACCCCTGAGGGCAGCGAGCTCAAGAGCGGTGACGACGGCGGGATCAGGAACAAAGTACGGTGCCGACAGCCAGATTCTCTCGCGTGCGGATTGCAGAGCAGCCACAAAAAACAGTTTTGCCGTCTCAAAGCGCTGGGTCGGTGCAAAGGGAACAATCATCGCGGCGATATTTCCCTCGCTTGACGCCGCCGGCTTCCAGTTTAACTCTGGCAGCTCGCGGGTCGCCCAGTACCAGTCCGTCAGTATCACTCCCTGCATCTGGGTCACAACAGGCCCCATCAGCTTGACGTGAGTGTCACGCCAGTGTCCGAATTTCGGATCGAGGCCCAGGTACTCGTCGCCAACATTATGGCCGCCCACCCATCCAGTGACACCGTCCACGACGACCATCTTGCGATGATTGCGGAAGTTGAGCTGAAAGCGGTTGCGAGAGCCCTGGGTAGGCTTGAATGAGCTGACCTGGATTCCCGCCTGTTGAAGGTCCTCAACATAACGTTTTGGCAGACCGCTGCTGCCGATCTCGTCATACAGCACGTAAACCCGAACACCGGCCCGCGCCCTCTCGATCAGCGCCCGCTGCACACGCCGGCCGAGGTCGTCGTCGTGAATCATATAAAACTGGAACAAGATGTAGTCGTGGGCCGCAGTGATGCCATCCAGGATGCTTGCAAATGTGGCATCGCCGTCTATCAACAACTCGGCACTGTTTCCGGTGGTAAGGTCCAGGTTCGAGAATTTTCGTACGGCCTGATATATCGACGGTCGGTCGTCTGCCGCCACTTCCCAGGGCTGAAGATCCATGCGAAATTGGTCATTGATCCGGTCAATTTCCACCGGCCGTTCCTCGTAAGCTTCGGAAAAGCCCTCAAACTTGCTACGCCCCAGGACCAGGTAAGCCGGGACGGACACAAAAGGAAATGAAACAAGTGATACTGCCCAGGCTATTGCCCCCTGCGCCGTACGCGTGGTCATTACCGCATGCACAGCGAGCACAGGTCCTGCAACATAGAACAACGCAATGACTAACACTACGATGCGCTTCTTGGTTCTTCGCTTTCCCATAACCGATCTCGTGATTGTTCCTGCCACCAGGTTGAAGAGAATTGCAAGGGGTTCTTCCAGTATCCGCGACGTTAGGCGGTACTACGCATCATTTTGGGATCTCTTTTAATTGAATTCATCATTTTCATACACCCGTTTCCCTTCTTTGATGGTTTCTACCACTTTTATGGTATGAATCTTCATGGGATCAATTTTTAACGGGTTTCGGTCCAAAATCACAAAATCAGCCAGTTTGCCAACGGCGAGCGTTCCCTTGTGGTCTTCTTCAAAATACTGATAGGCAGCCCAACGCGTTTGTGTAAGCAAAGCTTCATAAGGAGTCGTTCTCTGCCCGGGGCCGAGTATCAAT
The DNA here is from genome assembly GCA_963823435.1 of uncultured Gammaproteobacteria bacterium. Classification (GTDB taxonomy): domain Bacteria; phylum Pseudomonadota; class Gammaproteobacteria; order Steroidobacterales; family BM003; genus CAKZML01. The sequence continues at coordinate 559,457 of CAWGLN010000001.1, forward strand.
CCACTTCGGGTTACTCTGTTTGTGGTGGCATCGATAATTCTTAATGAATTGGGTGGTATCACCGGGCAGTCTGAATGACTGGTCAAGTTAATTCCCGCATCTATAAGGTCTCTGGTGGGGGAGATGTATTCGGCCCGCGGTGAACCTAGCACGGAATTTAAATGCCAGTCTCCCCAATAGTAGGTATGTACGGCGTACTCAGAAGCGAGCACGTTTAAATCAGCGATTTTTTGGATCTGATCTTTTCTAATTACCTGGCCATGTATTATTACTGAACGATGATCATCGTAGCCATGATTTGATAAGGCGTCCTTGATGTAAAAAAGAAAGTCATCTACTGCAGCATCTCCATTGGTGTGAGCCAATAACTGCCATTGATTTTGAAACGCCTGATTAATGAACTTTTCCTCATCTTCTTTTGAATATTTAGGATACCCATGATAGCTATGGTCTTTCCCTGAAGGCGGCTCTAAATATGGCTCGGTAAGCCATGCTGTTTTGCCCTGTGGTGACCCATCCAGGACCAGTTTTACCCCGCCTACACGATAGTGGTTCGAGTAACTATGATCTTTTGTATAGTAGTTACTGGTCATGGCTTCCAGGCCCATATCCATGACCGGGTAATTGACCAGATCGATGTACAGTTGGCCCCTATTTGCCGCTTTTTCCAAAGAGTTATTAAAAGCCGTATTGCCGCCCCCTTCCTGTGCCGTTGTGTAGCCATATTGGGCATACATTTCTTGCCCGTTTTCAATAATTTTCAGATCTACCTGATCGTCTATTTTTGGCAACATTTGCAGCTGTAAGGGTTGAAACGCAGTTTCCTCAAGAACTCCGGTTGGGTTGCCATTTGCATCTTTTCTGATGTGGCCTCCTACGGGATCTTCACTGGCTTTGGTGATATTGAAAACCTCCAATGCCTTGTGGTTCACCGAGCCCAAATGACCTGATTGATGCACGATAATTACTGGAACTTCCGTGCTTACTTTGTCAAGGTCATCGGCTGTCGGGTGGTCTTTTTCTGTCAATTGAGAATCGTCATACCCAAAGCCAACCAACCATCCAAATTTGTTTAAGAAAAACTCACCCTTTTCAGATTCTTTCCAGGCATTCATTTCATCCACAACACCTTGAATACTGCTAGAACCTCCATCAGGCGGCGGCATTAGATTTGCCATCATGTTGTAAAAACCTGTTAGATAAAGGTGTCCATGCCCATCGATAAATCCTGGCAACAGGGTTTTGCCCTGCAAGTCTTTTTTGCCGGCTTTTGGAAATTGTTTTTCTGCGTCCTCTAAGGTACCTACGAAAGCGATTTTGCCATTTTGCTGAACCACTGCTTCAGCAAATTGAGCCTCTTCTCCTTCCATAGTAAGAATATCACCACCAAAATAGATTGTTGTTTGGTGGGTAGAGGTTGGAACAGCCTCATTTGTTCTACTATTGTCTTCACAAGAAGACATCAACAAAACGATTCCCAAAAGTGGTAACAAGTTCTTTTTCATTTCAATTACTCAATCTATTTCACTAGATAAATATCATAGCTCGGACGCCTGTCTCGATGTGAGCAGGCAATATAAAACCAGCCCAACAATGGAGACATTGAGGTCACACAGGCGGTGGTTCAGGCACTTGGCAGCTCGTCATCGCTGCCACTCGGTGTCTGGCTCGCTGACTATCGATGCCGAGCTTGGGGTGACCTGTCCGGGACCGGCCGCATGAGACTAGCGCTTGCAACCGCCAAAGCAAAAGCGCGGATCGGTAAAGTAGATGATACCGATTTCAAAGCCCGCACCCCCGGAGCCGTCAAAGGCATCCGAGTAGGTCCCGGCCACGACCCATTTCTTTCCTTCCCAACGCACGCCAGCCCGGTAGCTTGGCGCTGCATAGGCCTCGCCAGTGGTGCCAAAGACCTCGGCGACAATCGCCGACTGGGGGATCACATCATAAATTGCGAGCCTTGACGCGTAGGTAAAACCCCAGGCGGTTTCACCCGTATCGCCCTGGTCGAGGTTGGCCGTGAACCCGGGCAATACGTCGAGCCGGAAGCGGTCATCATTCCAGGCATAGGTAGCGGTCAGTGTCGAAAAATAGGAATCAAAGGCTTGGGTGACCTCGCCCTGATCGAGATGGTCCGGGTTCAGGCCCGTTCCGATAAAGAAGGAATAACCGGCGGTTCCTGCATCGTTCTCTGAGAATCGATGTTTGAGGTAAAAAAGGGAGGAGGTATAGGATTCCGTCGAGTCGCGAGGGTCGTCATAGAAGTGGATAAATTGCGCGTTAAACTCCCAGTCTTCTTTGAAGGCGACCACAAAGTAGTATTGAGAAAATTCCTCACCGACCGCCAGGACCTGAGTGGACACGCCCTGCGGCGCCGTCCACTGGTTGTCTCCCGCAAACTGCTGCGCCTGCGCAGGCGCCATCAGGGCCAGCATTGAAAAAGCACCGATTAGCCACCCGCCAAACTGGGCTGGTGTAATTCTTGCGAAAGAAATTTTAAGCACGTTGGTTGCCTTCTTTTCGGGTTTGTCTGTGATCTTCATTTTAAAACAAAATGCTGTTCTTAACTACGCTAACTTTGCGCTGGTTCCCAAGAGGAAGGACTCCAGCCGGCCTGCGGTGGAACCGTATCGATGGGCCGCGAGCCCAACCCTGACGATGAATTGCCAGGCCTCCTCGAAGGAAACCACAGAAGGTTCATGCTCCGGTAACAGCGGCGGCGCGTGGCGCTGCGCGCTGCAACCAATTGTTGGGCACGACAAAAGTTATTTGTCATGTGCCGCTAAATAATAAAAGTCGTATAAGGTCCGACTGTTTACGCAACGGTGTTCCAGTCTGGTGATGAGGCCGACCCAAATGTCGGCCTCACACGTCTTCAACTCAACCCCAGACCTGGCCCATGATCCGCAGCCAGTTGCCGCCCCAGATCCTGGCGATATCTTCCTGCTTATGGCCACGAGGTTTACCCACCTATTACTTCGCCACCGGAGCCAGGTAGAAGTAGTCGAACAGCATGCGCGAGATCTCGGCAATCGCGCGATCCCTGTCGGAGGCGGATGTCTCGCTGCTGTTGGTGTACACGGCGATGGCAAACCGCCGACCGTCGGGGAGCGTGATATAGCCGACGTCATTGGCAATTCCGCCTACGGTTCCGGTCTTGTGCGCAACGGGCGTTCCCATCGGCAACAGCCCCTTGAGACGGCCAGCGCCGGTGCGCGTGCGCGACATGACCCCCAGCAGGAATTCGCGGCTTTGCGGGCTGATCGCCGTGCCACCGTCGATGGCAAGCAGCAGTTGCAACATCGCAAAGGGCGTTGTGTGGTCGCGGGGATCGGCCTCGAAGTCCGGGTTGGGATCAGCCTGCTCCGTCCACAGTGCCGGATTGTTGCGGACGGCCTCAGCGATAGTTTCCGGCGTGGCCGGCCCCGGCAAGCCATAGAAATCACGAAGAATTTCAGCGGTCAGCCGATCGACCCTGAAATCGGTGATCCCGAGCCTGCGCAGGTACTCGGTCACCGCCGCTGCTCCGCCTGCCAGTCCCATGCAGACGTCGGTCGCCGTGTTGTCGCTTTCCGTGATCATCACCTCGATCAGGTTCGCCACCGAAAGCTGGATCCCGCCATGGGGAAATGTCTCGGCCAGCGCGACGACGCCGGTGACGAACATCTCGTTCGGCACTTCGACCAGTTGGTCGAGACTGAGTTCCCCCTTGTCCACGCGATCCAGCACGGCAGCGGCAATCGCCACCTTGTAGGTGCTGGCCATGGCAAAGGTCTCATCACCATTGAACGCGATGACCTCGTCGCCGCCGATTTCCTGCGCCGCGAAGCCTATGCGCCCGGCAAGCCCCGACGCGATCTGTTCGATCGCGGCTCCAACGGACTGTCCTTCTGTTGTCTGGCCGTATGCCGGGCCGAAGGTAGCCGCCGCGGAAACCGCGAGGGCTGCGATAACATGACGAAATTTCATTTTTGGTTTCTCCTTCTGTGAGATGAAGTTTGGGGCTGTCCCGTTCGATTTTGAAAGACTGCGCCGGGCGGTGCCGCGAAGCGCCGCTCGCTGCAACCAATTGTTAGGTATGACAAAAGTCATTTGTCTGTGCCGTCAAATAATAATTACGAAGGGTGCCTGAGCTGCCTAGAGTGCATGTTTTGCCAGCGACCTTATCGACAACATCGTCACGCCCACAAATACGAGCTTGATGCCGAGGAACACCCCGATCGCAACCGTCCCGGCCAGCGGAAAGCCTGTAAAAATCATGATGCTCAGGAGAACCGTCACCACTGCGTCGAACAGCAGCCAGCCTTTACCATCCTGTAATGAGAATGCCGCGAAGAACTCGGAGAGGCCATCGACGAAGAAGTAGATACTCAGCATGATGGTCAAGATTGCTGACGACATCAGTGGACTCGCGACAACGGCAACGCCCGCCAGCAAGGTCAAAACACCGATCAGGAAAACCAGGACACCCTTGCCCAGGCTGCCTGCCTGGAAGGCCCAGATCATGCGCATGATACCTGCGGCGATGACCAGTGCGCCGACCATCAGCAGGATCGATTGACCTGCAATCCAGGGCATGGCGATCGCCAGGGCACCAAAAATGATGGACAGCCAGCCCATGAGTCTCATCCTGCTGCTCAGTTTCTGTAAAACGGGAGTTTCTTCATTCATTGTTTTATCCCTTTATTGAGTGAAATTGACCTAACGTCTGCTTCCAGGCAAGAGGTCACTCGATGGTATTCTTATAGATGACGCCGTCCTTCATAATAATGACGAAGTTCTTTTCCGGGTCGGCGATCAGGTCGATGTTCTCGAGCGGATTGCCGTCGACCAGAAGCAGGTCGGCATACGCGCCCTCCCGAACCACACCGTTGTCACCGGGATAGGGATCGCGCGGCCCGGAGCGCTTGAAGATCTCGTAGTTCTGGCTGGTCGCAATCTTCAGCACTTCCCAGGGCTCGTAATAGCGGGTGAGCTTCGCCAACTGCGCCCCCTGACGCTCGGCGAGCGCGGGTGAACCCTGACTGTCAGTGCCGAACCCGAAGAGCAGGTCGTATTTCTTCGCTAACGCGAAGGCTGTATCAGTTCCAGAGATCAGCAATTGGTACTTTTGTTCCTGAAACGAGCCGGCAGGTAACGGGATCGCATCCTCGTCGTTATAGAATGGCTGCAGGCAGACCGAAGTATTCGTCTCCTTCATCAGTTTGGCGGTTTCCTCGTCAATCATCTGGCCATGCTCGACATTCCGGACACCGCCGCGGATCGCGTTCTGGATCGCCTTCGCGGAGTAGGAGTGAACCGTCACGTAGGTGCCCCAGTTCTCCGCCACTTCGACCGCCGCCTCGATTTCATCGACGGTGTATTGCGAGACGTCGAGCGGATCCGAGGGCGAGGCGACCCCGCCGCCACCCATGAGCTTAATGAAGGCCGCCCCCCGCATCAGGTTCTCGCGCACGCGCTGCATGACTTGCGCCCTGCCGTCTGCGATGGCGACCGACCCCATCCTTTCCTGCGGGATAAGATCCCTCGAATAGCTCTGAGGTATCTCAATCGGGCTACGGAAATCTGCATGGCCCGACGTTTGGGAGATCATCGACCCCGCAGCGTACATCCGGGGACCAACGTACATACCCTCGTCGATCACCGACTTTAGATCGAAGACATTGCCGCCCACGTCCCTGATCGTGGTGAAGCCCCGCATAAGTGTCTTTTCCAACCCATCGGCCGCCACAAGGTTCAGCTTGCCCTCACCAAGCGCGAACGCGTTGCCACTATAATTGGCCGCCATGCTGTGCCAATGGCAGTCTGTCAGGCCAGGCATCAGCGTACGCCCGCCGCCGTCGATGACCGTGCCGCCCGCGACGGCCAACGGTTCGGTCGACACCGCGGTGATCATGTTGCCCGTCACCACGACATTGGCTTTTTCGATCAGGGCTTCGTTCACGCCGTCAAAGACGTTGACGTTCGTGAACAGGATCGGCCCGGAGGCGTCCTGAGCAGCGGCCGGCAGGCCGACGCTCGCGGCAAGCGCAAGCGCCACGATGGGTACTATTTTTTGAACTGACCTGGGTAATTTTTGAATAGATCATCATAATCTCCTGTTCGTTTTTCATGTTCAATTGCTATCGCGATTGACTTGCTATCCACGTTTGGCGAGGGTCGACGATACTCAGAACCTGAACTTTGCCATCAACTGAAGGCGTGTGGCGTCGCCGGTTGCGCGGTTCTGCACCCGTATCTTGCCGTACATGATCTCGGCGCCGGTTGAGAAATGCTCGTTGTTCTTGGGTCTCCAGGTAAGATTCAAATGAGCCACACCACCGCGCTCCAGCGCGAGGGGAGCACGCGAGTCTGGTGTATCCAGCACGCCGTACGCGTAAGACCCTTGTGTGGTCAACGTACTTGTCAAATCATAGCCAAATCCAAGAACCGCCGCGAAAGCCGGAAAAGTCTCGAGATTGCCGTTAGCGTCAAGTACCGCATTCGCGTCCGTACCAGCGAAGGCCATGATGTTCTCACCAGCGCCCTCGCTGTAGGAGAGGTGGTAAGTCGCGAACGCTCTTTCGCCGAGGTTGTGGCGGCCACCGACCAGGAACGCGAGCTGGACCGCGCTATCCGAGGGTCCATTCGCGCCGCCATCCCAGTGGAGCTGACCGATGCTCGTACCGATCGAAACAAGACCACCGTCGTATTTGTAGTTGGCCCGAACCGCCAATAGGGGCCACTGCGATGTTGCTCTGCCGGGAAGGTTGTTCGCGTTTTGTATTCCAAGAAACTGCATTTCCTCCGCAGCAACCGATAGCTTCCAGCGTTCGCTGAGTGACATCTGGTATCGCACCTGGTTTGAACGGCCGCCAAACAGGGCGTCCCCTGCGGCGAAGTCAATCATGACCGGTATCGCCTCGATGAAGGAGAGTGTTGTCCAGGTCTGGCCAATGACAAAGTCGCCTGCTGTGATATACGCATGGCGCAGCCGAAACTGGTTTCCCTCTGAAAAGAAATCCCCCTCGATGAAACCACGGAGGGGTACCGCCCCAGGAATGATGCGGCGGATGTCGAGATTGAATCGCGTCTCCTTGGCGAAGAAATCGACATAAGCATCGCCGCCATACTCCGGCGTCCCCTCTACCGGAATAGTGCGCATGAGGAATTGTGTAGAATCGAGCGTGCCGTCAAAGTCTGCGACAAAATCGGCCTTGAGATAGCCGCCGATTTTCATCCGCGTGTCGGTGCCGAACATGGGCCAGGAAGCCGGGAACTCGTCCGACGCCAGTTCGTCACGTGTCAGAAGCTGATGCGCATCGCGCACTTCGCCGGAAAGGCCCTCCAACTGACCCGGTGGCGTTCTCTCAGCATCTGGGGACGGCGAGCCGCTCACCTGCGGGCTCTCTGCAGCCGCGCCGCTCATTGCTTCGGCCTCGAGCTGCTGAATTCGTTCTTCCAGCTGCTCGATCCGCTGCCCCTGCTCGACCAAGCGCTCGTCGGTATCCGGAACGGGACTTTGCGAATCCTGCGCCTGGGCATTCGAAGCTGCCGCCAGCACAAACGCGGCAGCTGCCCAGGGTCCGGCCCGACGAAAATTATTCATTATTTTTGTCTCCATTGACTCGCGCACTTTGCTCACTGGTTCGGGTCAAAGTCCCTGCCGTTGTTGATCACGACATCGTAATCGGCGGCCATTGCCGATGTGGCCATAACCAGGGTTGGTACCAATACGCGCAAAAGCGCCGTTAGTCGTTTCATTCTTGTTTTCCTATCTAAAAGTACAATTCATGGCCAGGGCCTGCTATTACTTACCCCATGGCAAGGAGACTACCCGGGTTACGGTGAAACGCACCTGCCAATCCGGTCCGAAAGCATCCGCCTGCTTGACGTATTGCCAGTATTGGAGACCGAACTTCCAGGGCTTGCCACCAAGGATTGTGGTCTTGGACACACCGACACCAACCGGAAGCGTCCAGGCCTCTTGTCCACTGGGCGCCTCGTGGTTGTAAGAGAAGGTCGGAGTCGCGCTAATCTGCCAGCCATCGCTGAGGTTAAACACGTAGAAATACTGTCCAGCGGTGATACTTGTTGAAAAATCGTCCTCGCCAGCAACGTCCCACTGATGCGAGACAAGCAAACCGAGCACACCCCATTCGGCAACCTTTGCAAAAGCGACCTCGGGGCCCAGCAACCACTGGTCCAGACCCAGTGCATCGTCTGTTGCTGTGGGCAAAGTACCCACAACACCACCGATCACCACATAGCCACCTGGAAGACTTTTGCCCACCGCGGCATCAAAGCCAATATCCCCAAGTTCGACACCTTTATTATCGAATCCGCCTGCTGTCGGAACGTCTTGAGAAATTACAACCGGCACAGCGGGCCGCAGGTAAAAGTTGCTAGTGTCGCTGATCGGATAGGGAAAGATGGGTTGAAAGGTCAAGCGAGTTGCGCTCTGGTCAGATGCCCCCGGCAGGTCACCTTTATACGTATTGTAGTCGAGATTGAAGTTTAATGTCCCAAGCACAGAGTTCGGATCTGCCAACGCCTTGGCAATGTCGTCGGCTGACGCCGCCTGATCTAGCGCCTGGTCTAGCAAGGGTGTGGGGCTTAGATCGACACTCTCTTCTGCCTGGTCTTCTTGAGCAAGAGCGGTAACACTCAAAGTAGAGAAAACACAGATTGTGATCAGATGGTTAAAACTGGATTTCGCAAGCATTTTTTGCTCCTGAGCCTTTAGAAGTCGAGATCTTCCCTGATGCCACTTTGGCTATCGCACTACCGCTCGCCTGAGGTTCCGGCAACGCTTGGTGGCGGCCAATATGGCCGCCACCAAGACGGAGATCAAAAAGAGCACGATTCTTTCGCCTCTCTCCGAGCTGGAATGTCACGATCAGTTTGCGTCGTCCACTTCCGCAGGGAAGGCATACGAGAAGTCAGATGGCAAAGGCATACCGGTCGAGAATTCGGCATTCCACGACTCTACCGAGATCGGCTCGAAGCGCGGCTTGTCTTCCGGTTCAAACCGGATCGGCTGACCCGCGAAAACCGGAAGCAGCACATCGTCACGCACGGTCACCTGACCGTTGACGATCACGGCTTTCATGCCCGTCGAAGGGATAGCGCCCTGTTGGTAGGTTGAATTGTCCGTGAAGGTTTCGGGGTCAAACACCACGATATCGGCAACCATGCCGGTCTGGATGCGGCCGCGCTCCTGCATGGATTTCAGGCCGGTATCGCCCAGATGTTTGGCAGCGTTGTAACTCATGATCGACATCAGCTGCATCATCGGGATGTTGTTTTCCCGCCCGAGGCGAATCGTAGCGGCTCGGGCGCCAGCCGTGCGGGGATGGCTGCCACCCAATTTCTCCATAGGGTAATCCCACGGGGCGTCGTACGGCGTGGCAGCAGTCGCATCGCTGGCCATGGTCACGCCCTTCAGCGTCAGCCACTTCGCCTGGTCTTCTTCGGGCATCTTGAATATGACGATCGGCTTGGTCGGTTCGGATGCGACGGTGGCCTTATAGGTCTCCAAGGTGAAGAACTCACCCGTTTCCGGATCAAGCATAGTATCTTCGTAGCGGTGGCCTAGATCGTCGACCCAGCTCTCAGGCTTCAGGAACGACGCATTCATCGGGGTGGAACCCGCAGCGTAGGGATAAATTTCACCCCAGATGTTGTGGCCCTGTTCCTGAAGCGCGGTGATCATTTGGTGTGCAAGGCGCCAGCCGGGGTTGTTGAAGTGCAGGACGATCGCCGGAGCGCCAAGTGCGAGGGCGTTGGCGACGAGTTCCTGCGCGCCGTTGTTCTCGGTGGTGTCGGTGCCGAGCGTGTAACGGGTATGGGCGCCGGTCGCGCGGCCATAGCGCGCGCCGACTTTCTGCACCTCGAACATCTCGCGTGAAGAGACGCCCTCTCTCATGTAGCCCACGGTGCTGCCAACGCCCACGGCGCCAGCCTGCAGGCCCTTGTCAATCTCCTCGAGAATCGCGTTACCCTGTTCCAAAGTCGGGCGCGTCGCGCTCCAGCCGGTTTTCTTGCGGGTTTCAAGAGCGGCTATGGGACCGTCCAGCAAGTAATCGCCGTTTGACCCGTCGATGACCATCGCGCGGGCAAACTCGTGGCTGACCGCACAGCCATAGTTGGCCTGGGTCACACCTTCGCGCGCCTCGTACCAGTCGCGCGATATAGGATCCCGCACAGCCCATCTCGAAATCCATGCTGCTGGTCAACCCGTCGCGCAACCCGAGGGAATAGCCGATCGGCATTTGAAAGTGGAAATGCGTGTCGATGAAGCCGGGTGCGACCACCATGCCTTTCGCCTTGATGGTTTCGCGACCACTGATTTTCTCTTTGGTAATCGTGGCAATACGGCCATCCTTGATACCGACATTGGCCACATCGTCATACATCGTCTCGGGGTCCATGACCCTGCCGCCTGTGATGACCAGATCATAATCCTGGGCAAACAGAGTGGGTGCTGCCAAAGCGCTCACAATAAACGCACTAACCATCAAATACCTTTTAAACATGATTACCTATCCTTTCTTTAAATATCTCGTCAGGGTTTCTTTTTTCATCACCAGAATCAAAAACCAATCGTTTAATACAGAGTCAAAAATAACGTGCGCGGCAGGCAATCTGGCCCGTGATGTGGCCATAGCCAAACCTGCTTAACCCCTTGATACATCTTGCCGCCACGGATTTGCTGAAATATTCTCTGGCGTATCAGTACTCGAGCTTCCCATTCAACGGGGCTGCGATTATCTAATCAGTGGCGTTAGCGTTATGTCAAAGTTCTCGTTCAAATACTTGATGAAAAGTTAATCAACTGACGGCCGCTATTATCTAGATCCAAGGCCAGATCACGCTCTCACGGGCATCTGAGCCAGGGTCAGGCGAGGTTTTGCCAGCACCAGCCCGCCGATTTACGGTTGTCGGTGCGGTACGTCTGGCACTGACGAAATAACGAGGATCGGCAAGAATCGAAGCGCGTCTAATCCGCCCAAATCAGAGCTCAGGCGCGATCGGTCTTCTGCATTTTGGCCGGCTGATCGTCGAAAACCTGCGGCAATAGCCCGGCGTCGAGAGAGGGCTTGATACGCGGATCAAATCGAGCGAGGTTGAAAAGGGGGCAGCCCTCTGTCGCCGCGTTCCGGAGAAATTCTCCTGCTCGATCATAATTGTTAAGCGCCAGATATGCCGCCGCGCCGTGAATGCTTGCTACCCGCTCAGGCCCGTGTTCCCTGAATCGCTCAAGATAGCTGGCGGCCTCCTCGCAACGACCGGCCCGTGCCAGCGCGTACGAAAGCGCTGAACCGATCGACGGGTTTCCCTTGGACAAGGCAAGGGCCTTGCTAGCCGCCTTGATCGCCTCCGCGTGATGCCCCAGATACGAGGCAAATACAGCAATACTGCCCTGCGCGATTTCGAGCCATGGCGCCTCAGCCACGATCTGGCGTTCCGATTCGATCGCTTCCTCGACTCTTCCTGCAAAGAACAATGCCCAATTCAGCATATGCAGGAACATCGAAGAATACGGGTCAAGTTCAACAGCGCGGCCGGCGGCGTCGACTGCTGCATCCAGTTTCCCGGCGGCCCGCAGCAACATGGAATGATGGCAGTGGATATCAGCTTGAAGCGGTGAGATTTCCAACAAATCCTCAACCTCGAGGAGGCCTGCAGACACATTGCCCGGGATCGATCCCTTGAGCCACGCCAGAATGGCGCGCGCTGTCATATCGCCAGGCTGGATTGCCAGTGCGCCCCGGCAGGCTTCCATCGCTAATTTTCTACCGATGCCGGGCGCGATATATCCCCTGATGATCTGGTACTGGCGACAGCCTGCGAGTGCTATCAGAGGCGCCGCGAAAGTAGCGTCCGCCTGATGCGCCTGTTCGAATAAAACAGCTGCCCGAGCCTGGCTATCCGGCTGGCCGCGCCTGGACTCGTACAACCCTTCCAGGAAGTGAGCATTGGCAATCGGGATCGTGGATGCTGTGCCCAATGGCGGCGTGAACTTTGGGGAATCCGTGATGATCGAGATAGGCACCGCGAAGCGGTAGCCGCGTTTCGGCAGTGTCTCGATATATTCCATGCGATTGCCGCCCAGTATTTTGCGCAGGGAATGCACGGCGCGAGCCAATGACGCGTACGAAACTACTTGGCGTGGCCAAAGGTTATCCTCGATTCTGCGATGACTGACGACCCCGCCGTCCGCCACCAACAGCAATTCGAGTAGCGCCAACTCTTTGGGCGGTATCGCCACCGGCCTTTGAGATTTCATCAAGCCAGTGTCCCGGGCTAACGAATACTCGCCAAACTTGAATTGAAGCTGGTCTTTCAACTCTCCGATCCCCTCGTTTCGGTGCCCCAGCCTGATCCGGAAACCGGTTCTATCGGACAAATTTGAACTTTCATTGTCAGTCCCACGCGATACCGTGCATCGCCTGTGTCATTTAGTCGCGCACGCCGTTTCAGTCCAGTCCTCCAAAGCCGATTGGCTCGAGCAGATACTAATTCTGCCATGCATTTACCGATTTTGGCACGAAGCGGGCCATTCTGAACATTCGACAAGAACCATAGGTCCTTTGAGGCGAAGTCCCAGTTAACGAAGCGAGCCTACCCACGACCATCGGTGTCACCGGTCGCCCATCACTGATTGTCTAGATCGGGCGATTCATGCTTCAATCCTCTTATATCCTATAAGCCTTCGAGGCCTTATGACTTCCTTTTTTGTCACTCTGATGAGATTCCTGGTCAAGTTCCGTCGCGGATTGCGGGATCCCGAGTTTCGGGTCCTGTTTATTTCACTGGTCGGTTTGCTGTTGAGCGGGACCATCTTTTATTCCTCGGTAGAGGGATGGGGATTGATTGATTCTTTGTATTTCTGCGTGATGACACTTTCCACTATCGGCTACGGTGACCTTCATCCGACGATGCCGCTTTCAAAAATCTTTACCATCGTCTATGTGATCGTTGGCGTGGGGCTATTTGTTGCCTTTATCACCAAGCTGGCGGCACAACGCCGAAGTCCGGGCAAAAAAGGAAAAGCGACCCCCCAAAAAGAATAGGGGTCGAAACCGAGGCCCCATAAGCCCCCCTGGGCGCAGCCATATTTATTGCTGATCGACCTCTTTCTGCCTGGAGCGCCCTGGTCCACTACCATGCGTGGGATGACAGCCTGAATGGCTGCAACTAAAGACTCCCATGGCACGCCGCAAGCGACATATTGAAGACTAATTGCGGTTCGACCCCAATTATTCCTGTTCTCAGGGCCAAAATCATTCGGTCGGGGTAAAGCCCTCGGGCTTGCTGGATCCGCCAAAAAAGAAGAACTTCTCCATTTCATCTTCCAGGAACTTGCGCGCCTTGGGCTCGATAGGGGTCAGGCGATATTCGTTGATCAGCATGGTCTGGTGACCCAGCCAGCGCTGCCATGCCTCTTTGGATACGTTGTCGTACACACGTTTCCCGAGTTCACCCGGATAGGGCAGCCATTCCAGACCCTCTGCCTCGCGCCCCAGTAATACACATTTCACCATTCTGGCCATGCTGATCCCTTATGTTTGGTCTGACCCGGGATAATCCCGCTCCAGGCGCTCCAGGAGCCTTTGAACCGGCGCTGCCAGCCCAAGTTCAGACTCTTCCGACTGGCCGTGTTTATACCAGACCTGCCCGGTCTCGGCCACGTTCCCGGCAGCCTGGGTCATCTCCAGCAGGATCGGGGAGACATCCAGGTGAAAGTGGCTGAATGTGTGTCGAAATCCATCGAGCGGCCCTACCTGGGCTGGCTTCACGCCAAGATGCTGGCGCCCCCAGTCTTCCGGGGGCTGTCCCGCAACCTGCTCCGGCAGGCACCAAAGACCACCCCACAACCCCGTCGGAGGTCGCTTTTCGAGCAATACCGCACCGTCCGGACGCCTGGCCACCAGCCAGCAGCTGCGACGAACCGGCAGGGATTTCTTCGGCCGCTTGCCCGGCAGCTCACCTGTCAGCCCCTGCTCCAGGGCCACACAGGTGCTGGCCAGTGGACACTCCTGGCATGCCGGCTTGCTGCGCCGACACACGGTAGCGCCCAGGTCCATGATCGCCTGGGTATACACATCGACCTGCTCGGCAGGCGTACAGGTCTCGGACAAGGACCACAATTGTTGCTCCACTTCGCGCAGTCCAGGCCAGCCGTGCACCCCGAAATGCCTCGCGAGGACACGCTTTACATTGCCATCCAGGATAGCGTGGCGTTGGCTTGCGGACAGGGCCAGTATGGCCCCTGCGGTCGAGCGTCCAATACCCGGAAGGGTCATCAGCAGGTCAATATTTCCGGGCAGCTCGCCGCCGTGCTCACTGACCACCAGCTGTGCTGCCTTGTGCAGATTCCGCGCCCGCGCGTAATAACCCAGGCCGGACCACGACCCCAATACCTGGTCGATCGGTGCTTTCGCCAGCGCAACGGCGTTCGGGAAGCGCTCCATGAAACTGCTGGAAATACGGAATCACTGTCGCGACCTGGGTCTGCTGCAACATGATTTCCGAGACCCAGACACGGTAGGCGGCCCGATCGCTCTGCCACGGCAGATCGTGGCGGCCGGCCAGGCCTGTGCCAGTCAACCAGACGCTGCGCGAGGGTTTCGGCAGGCATCTCCTAGTGATCCGTGTCCGGCTGCGCCAGGTCGCGTTCCCTGGCCAGGTTTTCGAGCTCTGCAGGGCGTTCTTTCCACTCCTCGGCCAGTACGTGACGTATAATCGGCGGACCGATCAGCGGAGGAATCCAGAACTTGGGCAAAAGCTCCATGCGGTAGGACAGTCGTGTACCGGTCGCCATCGGAACTGAGCACCCACTCGGTTGCGCCCTGTTGCAGGTTGCTGAGTTCCGGTATGACCGTGGCCACGATGCGGCGCTTTGGATCTGTATCCAGGCGCTCGACTTTTTCCACGCTGCGACAAACGAACAATATGCAGCCGCGAGCCAGGGTGTAGACCCTGGGCGATCCGTCCGGACCCGGGGCCATCTGCCGGCTTTCCTGGTACACACTGCTCAGGCGGGTGTAATTGTCGTAATCCATCAGCACCTGGAAAACGGACTGTACACTGGCCTCCAGGTAATTCTCCGACTCCAGCATGTACAGGTCGCCCTGGTTGGTCACCTGCAGGCTGATTACCTCGGATGCGAAAGCGGATCTGGCCGACAGCAGCAGGATCATTGCCGCACCCATCCAACCGGCCGACTTGACGCGGGCCATTGCCATTACGTTAATTCTTGAACAGCTTTTTCTTCAATTTCTCCATCACGGCGTCTTCCAGTTCCTTCTTGGCCTGGTCCACGAGCACGTCCTCCATGTCCACCGACACCTTGGGATCACTCAGAGTCCCGGCAATACGTAACGGAATCGTGGCGCCACGTAATTGCCCCAGGTCCTGGGTCGCATCGGTTGGCGGGGCTTCCTGGACCTTTGCCTTGAGGCGGTAATCCAGGGTTTGCTCGGCCAGGCTCACGGCGCCCGCACCGGTGATTTTCAGCACTGCTGTGGAAATATCCAGGTCGTCACTGCTGATGACGCCCTTGTCGACCTTGCCGGTGACCTTCATCGCGTCAAACGCGGTACGGGCCGCACCGGTTCTCGCCAGGGGCACTTGCTTTGCCAGCAGCGACTGGGCTCGCTGCAATTCGTACACCAGGTCCACGCCCTCGAGCGCACCCTCGGTCACCGCGAGGTCCAGGTTACCTGTCAGCGATGCAAGCATGCCCTTCACGGTCTTGCCGGTCGCGGACAGGGTGAATCCACCGCCGGCGCTGCCGGACACGAACTGGTGATCCGAAAGCACTTTCAGGACCGGGGCCAATTGCACACCTGTCAAACGCTCATTCAGCGAAAGCTTTGGCTGGTCTCCACTGGCATCCAGACGCACGTCGCCGGCGTACTCGCCGCCATAAAACCGGGTTGTGAACGGGTGCAGACGCAGCACGCCATTGGCCACGTTGACGCTGACCTGGGCGTCGGTAAATACCAGGCCTGACAGGGTCAACTGCCCTACTCTCAGCCGACCCTTGGCATTCAGGGTTTTCAGCGCAGTGGTGTCAATATCCGTGTCAGCTGTGGTTTCGTCGGAGCCGCCCTCGGCAGACTCTTCCTCCGGGGGCAAATAACGGTCCAGGTCGATCACATCGACCGCAAGGTCAAATGACAAGGCCTGGCTCGTCAGGTCTACCACGCTGAACTGACCATTCAGACGGGTCTGGTCCAGGCTGGCTTTCAGATTGCCCAGGCCCGCCGTTTTTCCGTCGTAGCTCAACTCCGACTGTAGGGAAAATTCGGACAATACCTTCGGATCACTGGTGACCACGGGGCTCCCCAGGCGAGTTAGCAGGTCCCGCGGAGACATGCTCGGCACAGACAATGTACCGCTAATCTCCGGCTTGTCCGACAGCACTTGCTTGCCGGTCAGCTCTGCCAAGAGCTCCGCGCCCAGCGCTTTTACCTGCAGCCCTTTCACCGATAGCGCGCCGTCCTCCATACCCAGGTTCACAGAGCTTATGGTGGTGTTTACCTGCATCGCACCGCTCGGCAAATCGGGCCCGGTCAGGTTCAGGTTGAGGACCAGTTCGCTTGCATTGAGGACAGACAGGCTCTTGTCTGACTCCAGCCTCGATTCAAGCTGGACACGCATGGTCTGGTCTTTGTCCACAGCCATTAAAAACTCGACGGCCAGGTCTATTGGCTGACCCAGCCTGACGGGGCCGGTCGACAGTCCAAACTCGGTCAGCACCATTGAGCTGCCCGCTTTGAGATCCTGCCACACCAGGGCGGCATCGTTTATCACGATACTGCCTATCGCCAATTCATCCAGTAATTGTTGCCGCGACTCGCTCTGCGAGTCTGTCTGGTCTGCTTCCTGGGTAGCGGTGGATTCCCCGGCCAGGTCCTCCCAGTTCGCCTTGCCGTTCTTGTCTATCAACAATCTCAGGCGTAGACCATCCAGACGCAACTCGCTAATCTGCACCTGTTTGCGCAGCAAGGGAAACAAGCGAATCCCCGCCCTCGCCGCCTGGATCTCCACAAATGGCTGATCGCCAAAGTCCGGAGACTCCGACAGCCGTGCCGGACCGACCTCCACCGCGAGCCAGGGGAATATGCTGAGTTTCAGATCTCCGTCGATCTCCAGTGTGCGGCCCGTGCTCTCCTGCACCAGGTCCCCAATCTCGCTGCGATAATCGTTGGGATCAAAGAACAGTGACACCACCACGCCTGCCAGCAACACAAGCGCTGCCAGCGCCCCGATCACGATGCCCAGCAATTTCACGATTTTCATGAGCCCATACCCGAATATTTCCAACCAAGGGTGTGTATTATCACCCGAAAGTACCAATTATATCTGTGGCTGTGCCAAAATCGTGCCCGAATGCCCGGTAGCGAAATACTCACCAGGCAAAGAACGGCAGCAAGCGAAGGAGATAGTAGTATGTCTGGAAACACAAAGAGCGGGTTCGGAATGGCTGCAATGCTGGCGTGCGCAGCGCTTGCCAGTGGCTGTGCCAGCAATCCTGTGAGCTCGAGTTGGGACAGTGAGGCCGACTTCAGCAAGTACCGGACCTACGCCTTCGCCGACAAAAGCGACCGGGAGGAAGAGCAGTACCGCAGCCTGATGGCGAAGCGCGTGGAAGCTTCAATTGCCAGGGAGCTTGATGCCCGCGGTTATGCCCAGGCCCTGGAGGGGGAAACCGCCGATCTGCTGGTCGACTACTACGGACAAGTGGAGGACAAGCAAAAGATCGTCTCCACCCCGACGCCGACGGGCGTATATGGGGGCTACGGTGCATACGGTGCCTACGGCAGGTATGGTGGGTACGGAGTCGGTATGGGCTACAGCAGCAGCGTAAGCACGGTGAACTACAAGGAAGGCACGTTGAGCATTATCCTCGTGGATAACGCCAAAAAGCAGATGGTGTGGGAGGGGGCGCTACAAGACTCCATCTCAAAGAAAGACCTGAACAACCCCGGCGAGACCGTCAGCAATGCTGTGACGAAAATTTTTGAACCCTACCCGTTCACTGCCGGCTCCGGCGTCCCGGCAGAGACCCGCAATCGTTAATTCTTCAGTGTGAATAGAATAAAAAAGGGGCCTTGATGGCCCCTTTTTTGTGCTCGCCTGAATGCGCATCAGTCATCGCTGGTCTTGCTACGCATCCGGATAATATTGTCACCCTTGTTGCTAGGGTCACCGTGACTGTTCCAGGCCATCGCCACCTCAAGGAAACGGCTGGCTGGCACCGCAGGACTGATCAGAAAGCCCTGTACTGAATCGCAGTTCATGTCTCCCAGCAAGGCCAATGCCTCTGAATTTTCCACACCCTCGGCACACACCTGCATACCCAGCTTCTTGGCCATCACTACCAGGGTTTCCACGATCGTGTGCGCCTCGGGATCAGTCACCATTTCCCGTACAAAGGACAAATCAATCTTGAGTTCATTGAAAGGCATGCGATACAGCTGCGACAGGGAGGAAAACCCGGTGCCAAAATCATCTACTGCCAGCCCGAAGTTTTTGAGCCTAAGACGGGTAAGAATATCCATGGTGACCTGGGGATCGGACATGGCCGTGCTTTCAGTAAGCTCCACCACCAGCATGGAGGTATCCACGTGAGCCTGCTTGAAGATTTCTGCCAGCCTGTCTGGAAAATGCAGCTCATTGATCAGTGCGGCCGAGCAATTGACCGCCACTTTGAAATGCCGGTCCATATTCTGCCAAGTACGAATCTGGCTCGCCACTTCCTTGAATACGAAATCCGATAATGCACCTATCAAACCGGTACGCTCTGCAAGCGGTATAAATTCATCCGGCAGCATCAATCCGAAGCGCGGATGACGCCAGCGCACGAGGGCCTCGGCGGCATCCACACGCCACCCGTTGCCGATACGACGCGCCTTGGGTTGGTAGTACACATGAATTTGCCGGGAATCCAGGGCAAATTCCAGATCGGCAGCTGTAATCCTGCGAGCGCTGGACAATGCCTTGTCCAGCATTGCTTCCAGGTCCTCCAGCATGATGGGCTTGGGCAGCACACCAGACATTTTCAAACCCAAAGATTTGCCGAGATGTTCGGCCGTGGACAGCACGCGGGAGTCCATACCGCTCATCAAGATCACACTGGCGCCACATCCCTCGGCAGCCAACTCACGTAATAGCTCGACACCATCGATGTCAGGCATCTGCAAATCCATCACGATAACCGACGGTCTGAACCCGGCCAGTTCACTTCTGAATTCGTCAACCCTGGTGGTGAGACGGACGTCGAATCTCAGGTCGGCGGCAACTTCGCCGACGAACTCGCAAATGCCGCCCTCGTCATCAATTACCAACAGCCGATTCTGATTTTCCTCGGACATCTAGGGATTTCCTGTCGAGCAGTTGACGTATTCTAAGCGCCAGCTCTTCATTTTTATACGGTTTCGTCAGCATCTCTGCGCCAGACACCCACTCTTCTCGCTGGATTGTGTGATTTTCTGCAAAGCCGGAGGTGAACATTACCTTGATGCCCGGTTTCAGCAATCGAACCTGCCTGGCCAATGCCGGGCCATACAATCCGCCAGGCATACGTACATCGCTTAGCAACAAGTCTACCTCCGCGCCATTCCTGACTACCGCCAGGGCTTCCGGACCGTTGCTCGCCTCAAGTGTCTCGTAGCCCAACTCATGTAGCAACGCAATCACGGTTTCCCGAACGTCATCCTCGTCATCCACGACCAGGATGCGCTCATTTCCACCCGGCATAAATTTGTGGATGAGAGTCTCTTCCCGAAGGTCCGGTTCATCAGACTCGGCTCTCGGCAGATAAATCGTCACCGAGGTACCCATATGGGGTTCGCTTTCTATGGTAACCGTACCGCCGGATTGTTCGGCGAATCCGTAAACCATGGACAGCCCAAGGCCACTTCCCTTGCCCACGTCCTTGGTGGTAAAAAACGGCTCAAATACCTGCCGCAGCACTTCCCGACTCATTCCGATTCCACTATCCGATACCTTGACGGTGACATACTCACCGGGGATTATGCCGCCGATCTCGCGGGACTCTTTGGCGTCGACCGAGTGGTTGGCGCAGACAATACGCAGCGAACCCCCGCTGGGCATTGCATCCCTCGCATTGATCGCCAGGTTCAGAATGGCAGTTTCCAACTGACTGGGATCAACCACAGTCGGCCACAAGGACTCGGGGAAATCGGTGGCGATATCTATTCCCTCACCCAGGGTTCGTTGAACCAACTCATTCAGGTTGTCTACGAGGTCGTGTAAATCCACCACCTTGGGTTCCAGTATTTGCCTGCGCGAGAAAGCCAGCAGGCGACGGGTAAGATCTGCGCCCCGCATGGCGGCCCTGGTCGCAGTCTTCACCTTGCGATGCATCTTCTCGTCATCACGCAGGGGCCGTTCCAACAATTGCAGATTACCCAGGATCACCCCAAGCAGGTTGTTGAAGTCATGCGCCAACCCGCCGGTAAGCTGACCCACAGCCTCCATCTTCTGTGCCTGTACCAGTTTTTCTTCCAACTGCCGGAATTCGGTCATGTCCTGGACCACAGAGAAAAATCCCAACACCTTGCCCTCACGCGAAACGTGGGGCAGATAATGAACAGCGAGTCTGTGTGCAACACCATTGCGGACCGGATTGACCTGGAAGCTGACGGATTCCCCACGCAGAGCGCGTTTCATGCCGGGCCTGGCCTCCGCGTAGCCCTCGGCAGACATTATTTCGCTGACGTGTTTGCCCAACAGAGAGCTTTTACTCTTGCCAAACCATTCCTCATAACTGTGGTTGGCGTAACCGACACGCATCTGGTCATCAATATGGGCGATACGGATAGGCACAGAATCGAGTATTAGTTCGTAGAAATCACGATTGTCACGCAGCTTCCGTTGCTGCAAAACCCTTTCGGTTACGTCCTGGTAGGTCCCCGTTATAGAATACTTGGAGCCTGATTTTTGATACGGCTGGCCAATCAGGCGCACCCATTTCTTTTGGTTCCTGCCTGTCTCCAGACGAAGTTCCAGGTCAAAACCCTGACCCAGGCTGATCGCATCCTGCAGGGCCTGCTCGAAGACATCGCGGGCGCTGCCCTTGAAAAAACCCACAATCGAATCGGGTGATATCTCGGAATTTACCGGCACCTCATGAATTCTGAACACCTCGTCAGTCCACCGCACGGTGTTCGTGTCCGGATGCAATTCCCAACCACCAATATGGGCCATGCTCTGGGTGACGCGAAGCAATTTATTGACACGCAGACTCTCGGTAATGTCACTGAAAGTCAGTACCGCACCCTGCAATACTCCATCCAGCAGCACGGGCACACAGGTATGTTCGATCGAAAAGCTGCCTCCATCGACACGAATGAAAGACTGATCATTGCCACTATGTAATTCGCCCCGCCGAATCGCGTTCAGGATGGGACTGCTACCGGGAGAATTAGGGGAACCGTCGGCCAGGGTGTGATGAATGGCGGTATGATACAGACGCCCGACCAGCGACTCGGGATCGGTACCCAGCATGCGCGCCGCTGCAGGGTTTACAAACTGGATTACGCCACCTTTATCGACCTCCAGAATCCCCTCTGCTGCCGCATCCAGGATCATCTTGCTGCGACGGCTCTCAAGCTCCAGCGCATTGGCCACCTGTTTTCTTTGCGTTGCATGAAACAATGCGACAATACGGCCAATCGAAAAAATCAGGAATAGCGCAGCCAGGCTGCGCAGCACCATCACACTGGTTTCCAGATAGGCCGATTGAATGGCGGGCGCGCTCTGAAATACAGAAAGACCCGGGGCCGAACCTGTGGCCAGCAGACTTATGCTCACCAAGCCGGCCGCCGCCATCATTACGTATACAAAGGTCCCGCTAGGTTTGAATTCTTCCCGTCGTATGAGTGCAGTCAATATTAACGCTGCCGCCGCCACCAGGGGTGCCGGCACACTCATCAGGTAAACCATCAGGGCATGTGCCGCGGGAAGACCCGGCTGTGTGAGCAACAACACGGGCACAAATATCAAGACAGGACCCAGGTGAAGCAAGGGGCCAAAGGGATGGCGATAATCTGCCAGCAATTCTTCCCGATCCAGCGTCTCCAGCCAGATTCTTCGCGCAAATTCGACCAGGCAAGCCCATGACAGCCATTCCACCGAAATATGCAGCCATAACAAGTACGGACCGGGTCCAATAAGCAGGCTGAAGGTCAGAAGCAATTCCGAGGCACCGTGAACCAGTCCAAAAGCCGCAAGCAACCCCAATTGCCGTGCCAGGGGCTGGGAGCCAATGTGCCCTCGCTGACTGATAATGAGAGCGCCCAGGAACACGAATATGGCGCCATAGTAAAAGGTCACCATCTCCGCCTTCGGTCCCATTAATCCAGGGATCAGGTCCATAACATCCTCTCGTTCACGTGATTGCAACTGACCGCGAAAGGTCATTGAACGGGAATGATATTAAGTCAAACCAGGGGGGTCTAACTGTGCAGGGGTTCTCAGATTGAGAAATCGCACATAACAGCGCCAGGACAAGGTTATGGAAACAAAAAACAGGTGTCCTGGATATGCGCTGGTCGCTTGATCAAGGCCAAACTGTCCGGCATTCAGGTTTCCAGTAATTCGGCCTGCAAGTCATAGGTGTCGGCCGCGACAATTTTCACTTCGGCCCAGCTGCCCGGGACCAGGTGCCGGGCATGTTCGATCAATACCAGGCCATCGATTTCCGGTGCATCTGCGGCGCTCCTGGCCTGGGCCACACCTGTCTCCTGGTCGATCTCGTCCACCAGCACCCTCATGCGCCGACCCACCTTGGCGGCCAGCCTGTCGACGCTGATGTCCGCGGCCTTTTCCATGAATTGTTCCCAGCGATCCTGCATGACCTCCGCCGGCACTGCTCCCTCCAACTCGTTGGCCTTTGCGCCCTCAACCGGGGAATACTGGAAGCAACCCACACGATCCAGTTGGGCCTGGTCCATCCAGTCCAGCAGGGTCTGGAATTCTTCCTCTGTCTCGCCCGGGAAGCCCACGATGAATGTACTACGCAGGGTGATATCCGGGCAGATCTCCCGCCAGCGCCTGATGCGCTCCAGGGTGTTCTCGGCATGGGCCGGTCGACGCATGCGCTTTAGCACCGAAGGGCTGCCATGCTGGAACGGGATGTCCAGATAGGGCAGGATTTTGCCCTCGGCCATCAACGGCAGCACATCGTCAACATGCGGGTAGGGATACACGTAATGCAGGCGAACCCACGCATCGAGCTCACCCAGTTCCCGGCACAAGTCATAGAAACGGGTCTTTATGGTCCGGCCCTGCCAGGTATCGGGGGCATAGCGCATGTCCACGCCATAGGCGCTCGTATCTTGCGAAATCACCAGTAACTCTTTCACTCCCGCACCGACCAGTCGCTCGGCCTCACGCAGGACATCGCCTATCGGTCGGCTTACCAGATCGCCACGCATGGAAGGAATGATGCAGAAGGTGCAGCGGTGATTGCAGCCTTCGGAGATCTTGAGGTAGGCGTAATGCCTGGGCGTCAGCTTGATCCCCTGGGGCGGCAGCAAATCCATGTAGGGATCATGGGGGCGGGGCAAATGTTGATGCACCGCAGACATGACCTCATCAAAAGCATGAGGGCCGGTCACGCTGAGCACGCTGGGATGACGCTCCAGTATTTCCCGAGGCCGGGCTCCAAGACAGCCAGTCACCACCACCCGGCCATTTTCAGCCAGGGCCTCACCAATGGTATCCAGGGACTCTTCTACCGCAGCATCAATAAACCCGCACGTGTTTACGACCACCAGGTCGGCGCCTGCAAAGGACGGCGAGGTTTCATACCCCTCGGCCCGCAGCCGGGTAAGGATGGTTTCAGAGTCCACCAGCGCCTTGGGGCAACCGAGACTTACAAAACCGATTTTTCCAGCGTTTTCCGTCACAACTTGCCCATGCAGGTCAAAAGGGGGCATATCCTAGCCTGTTCGCAGCAGCCGTGACAGCCCGGCGCTTCGAATGCACCCGGCGACACTGCTACACGCGACGAGAAAATTTGGCGCAGGGCGCTCTCCGCGCCCCGCCCAACTCGCGGGTTCCTGAAAAAATCAGAGCTTCCCTAGTGCAAGGCCTTGCCGCAACCCTGGAAACTGCGGCCTTCCAGGTTCACGGTCACTCGGGTCTCGAAGACCTGGTCGCTCATGCTGTCCGGGCAGGGACCGGGTCGAAGGATGACTTCCAGCGACCTGCCTTCGCGTTCGCCGATGAACCGGCTGCCGGTTTCCCCTGGCAGGGATTCCGGCCCAGGCAGTGGAACTTCCATTTCGGAGGACCCGTAGTCGTAGCGCAGACGCATACGGTCGCCGCCAGATCACCAGTTCCCAGCCGGGTTCATTGCCCAGAGCCCTGAAATCCGCCCCGCCCAGCTTGGCGGCCTCGAAGCGAGTCTCCGGCCGATTCACCTGGCACTCGATCCGGGTTTGCTCCTGCTCGAGCCAGACCTCGCCTCCTTTCATTACTACCTGCCAGTCAACCTGGAAATTTCCCAGTTCGCCCGTCACCTGTCTATCTACAGGATCCATCTTTTCCAGGATTCCATGGAAATACACCAACCCAAGGTCGCTAAACGACCTGTCCATCTCCAGGGTTTCACCAGGCAGGAACAGCCATGCCTGCACCTCCGACATGCTGAGCACCACCCGCTGACCACCACAATCCATGGCCAGGACACGGGTTCCAGGCAACCCCTCGACAGCGCCCAGGGACTCCGTAACTTCAACCATTGAAGGTGGCTGGGACATAGCGCCTGCCCCAAGACCTGACAGCATGGCTCCGGCCACACCCCCGGCGACGCCCGAGCACCCGCTGGTCAGTATTGAAAGACCGACCCCAAGCGATACGGCCCATTGAGGGGCCGGGGCGATGCGCCCTGATCGACGTGCTTCAATATGCGTTTCCATGGCGACGAATCTGCACCAGCTGCAGCGCGGGTACAAGCCCCGCGGCCAAACTTGTCTATCGACTCCACCGGCCACCCCTCGTGATAGGCTTAGCTAGCATCGTGACCTTATGTTTGCGGCCGGGATGTCAGGGCGATCCGGCACAGGCCGGCGACAAACCCAAACAGGGATGTGACAGGCCCCGACTCCGGGTGTCCAGGAGCCTGGCAGAGTACGCTATCAACAAGCGGATCGGAATTTTCAAAGATGAATGACAAGGAATTCATCACCAGCTTCGAAAATTGCAGTATTCCGCGTGAGCAATGGAGCCATGAAGCCCATCTGCGCATGGCGTGGATATATCTGACACGCTATCCACTGGAGCAGGCCCTGGACAAGATTTGCTCGGGAATTCGTCGCTACAACATGGCGGTGACCGGATCCACGGATCAATATCACCACACCGTCACGGTCGCGTTCTCACGCCTGGTCGCTGCGCGTCTCGCACCAGCCACGGTGCTACGCGGCATTTCAGGGACGCCAATCCGGACCTGTATGCCTCCCGCCCACCGGTATTGGCCAGTTTCTATTCAGACGAACTGCTGTTTTCCGAGCAGGCAAAAAAGGACTGGCAGGAACCCGACTTAAGATCCTTGCCGCCGCCAGCCGGTGTCTAGAATGCATTCCCGGCGGTTGCCGTTCCCGGGCGCATTTCAGGCGCGGCCACCCGGGGCCCGATCCTGGTGTATGGCCGGAATCACACTCGCAATCATGCTGAAAATCAGCGCGACCACGGCGATGTTGATGATCAGGGCGTAGTTATCGTCGCCCAGCAGCAATCCGCCTACCAGCGGGCCGCTGGCAAGTCCCATCTTGGAGGCGAATCCACCCAGTGCAGCCATCTGCCCGGTCCGGTCAAAGGCTGCTGCCAAACCCAACAGGTACGACATTACGAAAGCCCAGGTAATGCCTACGAGAACGTTTGCGGCAAGAAAGACACTACCGTTGGTACTGTAATGCAAAGCCCAGGTCGCTCCGACCGTCGCAAGCATGGCGACCGCCAATGGAATTGTGCGCCCAAAACGTGTGTGTATCACGATGACCAACAGTGCCCCAAAAAGACCGATCCATCCACCTGCAGCCAGGGTACCGGTAATGAATTCAAGACTGAGACCGGATGTCTTGCCCAATCCAATTATGAATGCAAACAGTCCATTGTTGCCGGCTTGAAACAGGAAGATCGACAACAGCACCAGCGCCACCGGTACCAGCGGAACCCGCCCGCTGGCCTCTCGATGGGCACGCTGCTTTTCATGATCTACCGGGTATTGATCGAGAACGGGAGCATGATCAATGTGCACACGCTGAACGTGATCAGCGAAATGAAAAGTACGCTGACGCCAAAGATCGGCACCAGCCGCGGTATGTACAGGTTGCCGAGACCGCCAAGCCCGAACTGGATGAACAGCAAGCACGCCAAAAGTCCGGTCCGGACTCAAGGTGCGGGCAATCACCGAGAACCCGGTGCCCACCAGCGCGCCGCCGATAACGCCATGCGCGAACCGGAATGCGATCAGGGCATTGGGGGTGATGATGAGCATGGAAAGCAGGTCCATCAGGATCAGACCCGGCAAGCAGGGTATACGCCACCCGCCTCCAGCTGAGTCGCTTCACGATGAACACGATGCCCAGGGCTCCCTGCCGCCGCTCCGTAGACATTGGCCGATGCGACCAGACCCTGCCTGCCTGGCAGTGAAAGACAGGCCTTCAATGAGGCCATCCACTATGGCAGGCAAAATGTTGATGTAGAAAATTCCTGCCGTTGCCAGGAACGCAAGGAACACACGCGCAGCCATGCTATCGGGGGCGACGGTTCTCACTCTGTCAGTAATCCTTCCGGCAGCACTCATGGCTATTCCCTTGTCCAGGTTATACGGCGATGTCCGCGGCGAGGAAAATCTCGGCCAGCGGCTGCAGTTCGTTCCGGTAGTGCTTCCATCTGCCAATCGATTCCTGATGTACGGGGTTTCTGACCTGTGCGGCGCTCGCGGTTGCAGAATGGCCGCCGCTTTCATGGGATCGCAAGCACTGTTCTTCCCAGGACAGAGTGGCAATACTCGAGCATTGACTGGGTAACGCTGCGGTGATCGGTAACCAGGTTCTCGTACTTGAGCGGTGTGCATGAGCGCCGGGCATCACGCGATGCCCAATGAGCCATCAACTCTTTGTAGGCAACATAGTACTGACCGAGCTCAGGCAAATCGTAGGAGTATGGATAGGCGTTCTCGAACAGCGTCTTGTAGATCGCGTAGCAGGTGTCCATGGGATCGCGCTCTACATGAATAATCTTCGCCTTGGGCAAGGCGAGGTGGATCAAACCTGCGTACAGGAAATTCATCGGCATCTTGTCAACAAAGTGCACACACTCCGGCAGACGTGCTCTCGCGCTGCTTTCGACATAGAGTCTGCCGAGTGACGCGAAATCGATATTCTTCGAAATAGCCACCAGGCTCGACCCGGATAGGGCCTGCTTGCCGGCAAGTTCCCTGGCGATCTTGACCAGGCTCAAAGCAAAGTCGTTAAGTTCACCGGCGGCATGCACGGCAGAGTGACTGCCGAGTATGCGCTCTACCAGTGTTGTTCCCGTCCTGGGCATGCCTATGACGAAAATTGGGCTCGCATCGATAAACCCGGCATTGTCTTCGGCGAACGCCGATTCCGGGTACACATCCCGGATGGTCGCCATGGTCTGGATGTCGCGCTGCACGTCGTAGTTCAAGTGCTCTCGACGGGTATCGGCGCCCCGTTTCAGGTAGGTGAATGAGCCTTGAGTAGTCACCGATATCCTCAAGCTCCTTGGCCAGGGCATAACAGGTAGATACCGTCTGCCGCGGGACTCCTGGCCAAACGCGCGAGCGAGTCTTTCAGGCCGGCTATATGATTACTCTCGAGAGTCTGCCGCCGCAGACCGGAACGCAAAGCCAGGGCGTCGGCGTCACCCGGGATCAAGCGCGAGGGTCTTGTCCAGATTACGTTTCGGCTTTGTCGAGCTTCCCCAGAAACCGCTGCACCGTAGCCAGGTTGTAGTAATACCCTGCCACTCCAGGCTCCAGCTTCACCGCGTCCAGAAATAACAGCTCCGCCTGCTCATACATATCAAGGCTGGACATCAGGAGGCCGACCGCCGAAGAAAGCGCGGCGGTGCGGAAAAGCCTGTTCGACATTGTTTGAGCGAGATTCCTGGCGTCTTCTCTGCGACCGAGCAAGAGCAGGCATTTTGCCTTTTGCAGCAACCACTCTGATCTCGATCCGGCTCGATACTCAAGGCCCGGCTGATTGCACGCAGCGCGGCATCCGGGTCTCCAATCCTGAGTGCCAGTTGGCTGGCCAGATTCCAGCCGGGAACAAACGTCGGATGATCCCTGTTCAGCCTGTCACAAGCCCAGACTGCGTCGGTGGGATCGGCCTTGCGCATCAAGTCCTGAATCCGCCGCAACTCATCCCGGGGCGTCCCATTATCACCGGTCACCGGGATGGCGGGTGCTGGGGCTCGCGATTTTGGCGGAATCTGATTCATGCGAAGGCGTTACCGGTCCGCGTCGTTTTTGGGCCTGGCCAAAAGCAAAAACCGGGCAGATGCCCGGTTTATCGCTCAGGACAGTTCTACTAGAAGTTGTAGCTTACCCGGACTCCGAGGGTTCGTGGAGTAGTAATGTACGTTCTTTGGTTATTACCGTAGTAATTTTCAAACACACCGGTGTCTGTACTCATATATGCAGAGGGGTAGCTTCCGGTCACGCCTTGCTCATTAGCAATATTGCGCATGTACAAGGACACGTCCCAATTATCGCGTTGGACTGCGACCGAGGCGTTCCAGATAGTGAAGCCACCAAACGTGTCTTGCAGGGTATTGTCTTGCACCGAGTTGATCGAGTCAGACTGATAGTAGGCGCTCAGGCGGCTTACCAGATTGTACTGACCAGAAAATGTTGTACTGTGCGTCAGGGCTGCAGTAACAACATTTTCTGCGGTACCTGGCAACCTGTGACCGGAGGTCGCGAGAAGATTGCCGTATTGCGGTGAATACAGATCTGCAGCCAACTCCGCGTTGACATAGGCGTAACCCAGGTTCATTTCCAGGTCATCGGTTAGCAACACCTGGGCTTCAAGTTCTACACCGGTGGTCTTGGCTGCTTCACCGTTCTGGGCCATAAAGAAGCCCCAGTCAGCCGTCGCCGTATTGAGCTGCGGATCTTTCCAATCGACATAGTAGATGTCTGCGGCATAGCGAATGCGATCAGTACCGCCCTTTAACCCGAGCTCGTAGTTCTGAACTGTATCAGCCTTGTAGAAGCGAACCGATTCTGGATTCGTTTCGGCAAAGAATCCGGTGTCCGGGATGGCGTTGGCGCCACCTCGACGGAAGCCCTCTGAGTAGGTCGCGTAGGCCATCATGGTGTCAGAGATATCCCAGGCAACATTCAGCTTCAGCTGTATGTCGTCTTCCTTCTGGGAAGGATACTCCACGAACGGGACCTCCTGGCCTTCAACCAGGGGGAAATCGATAGCGGTGTTGTTTGTAAGCTCGTTATCGAACCATCGCAGACCACCGGTGATATGAACAGTGTCGGTGAGATGCCAGGTCAATTCGCCATAGGCCGCCAGGTCAGTAAAGTTTTCCTGTCGTATGTAGTAGAAATCGATTTCCTGCAGGGGCAGGCCAACCCACCACTGACCGTCGGCCTCGCAGGCGGCGCCCAACGCAGCGCACGCCTGGGAGTACTCATCCAAACCGAGCAGGTAGCTGAAGTTATTTACCTCGCGGTCCTGGTCCATGTAATAGAGGCCCACGACCCAGTCAAACCTGCTGCCGTCGCTGGGGTTCGAAACCAGGCGGAATTCCTGCACGAAAGCGGATTCATCATAGCCCGCAGAGACGTTCGCAACAGGCCTCGGGTTGCCGGTGTAAAGAATATCGAACCAGTTTGCGAATCCGCCGCGGTCGGTTACCCACAGACTCGTGTTGTCCCGCCAGCCTTCACCCTTGTTGTCGTAAACAGAGGAATTCGAGGTCATGGTCGCAAAGCCGAGGTCCCATTCAATATCCAGACTGGCGAGCGACACCTCCCGGGTTGATGGCTCAAGCATCGTTGAACCAATTTCGTCTGTGCCGTTATAGGCGTTTCCGTAGTAGTCCGCGCCTACGGTGACCGCCCGGCGAGCCACCGATTTCGTCATCCTGCATCTGGTAGTTAAGCTGCAGGTTCAGGTTATCCGAAGGATCAAACCTCAATGATGCGCGAGCATAACTGATGTCGACTTCGTCCGCGTCTTTCTGGGTGCGGTAACAGGATCCGTTAAACGCGATTTCCGTGTCGGTCAATGAAGGATCGGTCACACCTACGCAGTCACCCGCGTCGTTCAGTACCACCGGGTCGCCGCCATCCAGAACATAGAGGTTCTTGTAGTCGATAATACCGGAATTGCTCACCACGCCGGCGGACACACGGAAGGCCAGCGTGTCACCCAGGGGAATATTCACCATGCCGTCGACAGTGTAATTGCTGCCGTCTGAACCGTCGGTCTGGCTGTAGCCTGCGGAAACGCTGGCGTCAAAAGCCTCGGCATCTGGCCTGTTCATGATGTAGCGAACTGTGCCGCCCAATGAGCCGGATCCATAGAGGGTTCCCTGTGGCCCACGCAATACCTCGACCCGCTGTATATCCTTCAGCAGGAAATTGGCGAAAATCGGCGTGTTGTCGACATAAGTGGCTACCGGTGCGACGGATGAGAGTCCGACATCACCGTTAACGCCATTATCAACGTTCACCCCGCGAATGATCATGCTGTTGACCATGCCTGAATTGCGATAGCCACGGTCCACCACCGACACGCCCGGTATCAGTCGCATGAGATCCGTCGCGTCGACGATATTCTGCCCCGCAATCTCGTCACCCGACACAGCCGAGACATTGTACGGAATATCAAGAACGCTGGTTTCGCGGCGTGTTGCAGTTACAACGATTTCCTCAAGCACGCCTTTTTCTGCGCCTTCTTCCTGCGCACCGGCGTTGGGAGCATGCCCAGCGATCACACTGCCGATCGCGAGGGCCAGAGTCTTCTTTTGGAATATAATGTTGCTGCTCATGAGCCGGTTTTCTCCCCTGACAATGTTGTGGTTCAGCCTGTTGCTGCCGCAAAAATAGTTATGTCCTGACGCTAACCCAGCAATGGCGTCTGCCGTAGTGCCAGATCCGGACTGTACATTGGTCCAGAGGACCCCGGGTTCAGCTTACTTGCCATGTCTGCAAGATTTCGGGATCCGCAAGGGTCCCAGGGATTTCAGGTAATCGGAGGCATAACCCTCCGAATACGGCGGGAAGCGAACCTTGCTGTCGCGGAAGCTCTTGAGTGGCTGGCCAAGGTTATGCCACCCGGCTTCACGCACGTCCCGCACATAGTCGAGGTCCAGCTTCAAGGGTATGATTTCCCTGCCTCTATCGGCCTTGTAGATCACCTCTCCACCGGGCCCGGCAACGATCGACTGGCCGACACCCAGGGGACCCGCGACATTGACGTCAAAGAAATAGCACTGGTAGATCGCGGCGCTGGCCTGGACTATGGCGTGCTCGGCAGTCCCGATCGATGGTGCTGGTCAGGGAGGGGTGCAAAATGACTTCGGCCCCCATCCAGGTAAGTGTTCTCAGGGTTTCGGGGAACCACATGTCGTAGCAGATTGATATGCCAAACTTGCCCACTCCCGGGCACCTCGAAAACCACGAACTCGCTTCCGGCAGTCATGTTCTTGCTCGTACGGACACCACGGGAATTGCTTGCGGTAACGTGCAATGACCTCGCCATCCGGATTGATGACAGGAGTCGTGTTGTAAAGCTTGCCGGCCTGCTTCTCAACAATCGAGCCCGGGATCAGCCAGATGTCGTTGCGCCTGGCGATCTCCGAAAAGCGTGCTTCAAAGGGGCCCGGCATGGGTTGTGCGGCCTTCTGGTCGCTGCCAAAGGCATTCAATTCCGGCAGCAGCACCATGTCGACCCAGGGAAATCGCTTTGCCACTGCATTGATCTCGGATTCCATCGAATCGAGATTATTGCCGTTGACGGCTTCCAGTTGCAGGCCTGCAATTGCGATCTTGCTCATTCACGCGCCCCAGGCTTGGTTTACCGGGACATTACCGTCGAACAGGATAGCCACATAGGTCCAGATGGGATCTCCGTTGTGGACCAGCCGGGCTCCGGAGTCTTCGAGTTGTCCTGGAAGTAGCCGGAGCCCCCTGGAAGATTCATTCACCATGGCGCTGACCAGATGGATAAATGCGGTGTCGACGAGCTGGCGATCTTTGTTGAAGTACTTGATCTGCTGACCATCAAGCACGATGAAGTAGGCCGACTCCTCGCCGTAGTTCCAGCGACTCCACTGACGATAGAAACGATCGCCGTCTAATACGCCAGCGACCACTGTCCTGCTCCTCATTGGAGAATCCCAGCACCCCGCTCATGGAACCGTCTTCGTGGTACTTGATGGTGCACGGCGCGCCGTAGACTTCCTTGTAAAGAATCGTCGCACCGGACATGGCCGCTCTTAATCCGTCACCGGTCAGCCACTTCCCTGGGTGTGGTCTCAAGCGACTCCACCTGGCCCTTGACCATGGTTCGAATCACCTCGACCAATTGGGTGACTCCCGGGCGAATCTTCTCCAGCGGCAGGCTCGTGACGCCCATGCGGAAGCAATTCTCGGCGTTCTCGGCAACCGCGTAATAATGCTGCACCGGTTCGATCAGTATGCCGCGCTGCGCCGCGACTTGTGCAAGCGCGGCGACGTCAAAGCCCGTTCGGCGTGCGGACCCAGTAAGTCGTGCCACCGACCTCGGGAGAAATCTCCATCGGCACGCCGCGCATCCAGTTGAGCGCATCACGAAGCGCGGTGCGCCGCTCCTGGAACACCCGGCCAAGGCGCAGCATCAAGGCGTCGTAATGTCCAGGGAGAGGAAGAAGGCGGCGGTTCGCTGATTATTGAGCGGCGGGTGGTTCAGTATGCTCCGCCGGAACGCCCTGCGCTCGCTGTATGAATTGCGGATCGGCAACGATGAACCCCAGGCGAATCCCGGGGGCCAGCACTTTCGAAAAGCTCGCGACGTAAATGACCCGTCCGGTGTCATCCATGCTGCGCAACGCGGGCTCCGGGCGCTCCAGGTAGCTGGTCTCACATTCATAGTCGTCTTCAATCACGACGAAATCATTCTCTGCTGCGGATGCGAGGAGCGCCTTCCGGCGTCGCATGGACATGACAACCGCTGTCGGTATCTGGTGGCTCGGCGTGACATAGACCAGGTCACTCCCGGCCAGCCGGGCGTCGACGACGATGCCCTCGTCATCGACCGGCTGGTGGGAAAGCTTCGCCCCGGATTCCTTGAACAGCCAGCGTACTTCGGAGTTTCCCGGCTCCTCCAGCGTGACGGTGACGCTCTGGTCGGCCAGCAACCGGCTTATCAGAAAATGACTGTTCTGGGTTCCCATGGTGATCAGGATTTCATCGGACCTCGCCTGAATACCGCTGCGAGTCAGGATCTTGCTGCGGATTTCGTCGATAAGCATCGGATCATCGGCGTCCCCGCTGCCGGCCGACCAGTCGCGGACGTCCGCACGCTCAACGCGAGACGACTGGCCTCTCGCCACTCCGCCAGCGGAAACAGCGCCTGCATCGAATTTGCCGTCGACGAACGGGTAAGGGTACTGGCTCCAGTTCGGCAGGTCCTGCGCCGTTCGACTGCCGATGCTGGGTCGCTTGGTGCGCCTCGTCCAGACCGCCGATTCCAGGGCGCTCGCCCGACGAGTCGGCGCCTCTATAACTGACTCTGGTTTCAAGCATCTGATCATTTACGAATATGCCGCTGCGCTGCCGACTTACAAGATATCCCTCCGCAATCAATTGCTGGTAAACCAGGACTACGGTATTGCGAGCCACCTCCAGCTGCTGGGCGAGCTTGCGGCTCGACGGCAACCTGTGACCCGGAGGCAAGGCGCCGCTCAGAATGCCACCGACCAGCTTCTGCCGAATCTGGTTTTGCAGATTCAGCTTACTTTCCGGGTCAAGATAAATGATGGTTTCCGGCAAGGTCCCTGTCGTCCTCTTTCGCTAGGCTGGCAATAACTTTACTACACTCGCCGGGTGGCAGGCTGGCCAACCTGCCGCCACGCAAGTATCTCGCAGCAAGTTGCCGCTGGAGGAAGAGGCACCACACCCTTTCACCATATCAATATGCTGAGCTATCCCATGTTGCGCTACATGCTGGTTCAGGTATGGTTTTGAGATTCGGGATATTTCAACCAACCGGGTGAACGCCTATCGGCCTGCCCTACGCGTTGTTGTACCCGTTCGTAGCCTTTGGCACATCGTTTGCTTTTTGGCACGAAAAGGACCGCCGGCAACGCGAAATCAACCGCGAAATCTATCGGCAGCTACTTCCTTGCCGATCACGATGGGTGAAACCGCGATAGCTGCGGCAATGCGTCGCCAGGAAGTTGTCCGGAGGGGGCGCTTGCCTTTATTCGATACGCGGATCTGGCGCAAAAGACAACCGCTCAACCCGGGCTGTCTTTTGGCTTCCAATCGTGTCCGACTTTAAGACACTCCTCCATCAACCACTTGAATTCGACGAAGGTGTCAACAATCGCGTCTGGCTGATGAGGGTGCGTGGGAGTGCCTGGAAAGATCTTGTTGATCCACTCATGCTCCCAGACAGTGCCGTTGAAGAATATCGACGTAATCCCCGCCCGCTTGGCCGCAATGACATCTGTGGTGCTGTCCCCAACGTACCAGCAATCCGGTCCAGGTTCTGCGTTCAGATTGGAAAGCGCCTTCAAGACTGGAACGGGGCTGGGTTTACGGCTATCCGTGTCACAGCCACATACCGTGGTATCGAACAATCCCAACCATGCGCCATTTTCGACGATAGCAAACTCGTGTTCGAAAAATTCACGATCGCGATTAGTCAAAATACCCAGTTTGACATCCAGACTATGCATTTCGATCAGTAGTTCGAGCTCGCCGCCCTCAAAAGGCAGGACTTCGCCATAGTAATTTCTGTAGGCCCGGTTGAAGGCCCCGTGGGCAATATGCTTGGCCTTTTCATTACTACCAAACAATACTTCGAATATATCGGTACGAGAAATTCTGCGTGCCGCCTTGATCTTTGGGTGCAGCTTCAGGTTGTCACGCACATAGTCCACCAGGCGAGCATCTTCCGGAGTTTTGCATTGCTCTTGCGTCACCAGGGAACTCATTAGCCCCAGCTCGGGCAACCTCGGCAGGACATCGTCTACCGCCTGGTACATGGCATCCAGCGTATCGACCAGCGTTGCATGCCAGTCGAACAGCACTACCCGGGGCGCAACCAGGGCTCTTGCGGCCTCATCAAGCTCTCGCAACATGGACTGTCAATATCCCGGTTCGAAGTGAGGTGAATTACTTCAGGATTCTGCCGTGGTTTCGAGCGAATTAATAGCAATTCAATAGATTCGTGCTGTGAACCCGAATATTCCGGTCCTTCACATCCAGACAGCTGAAGACCCTTGAGGACACACCAGCCTGGCTCGGCATTAATTGGTCAAGGTCAGGCGCGAAAACTCCGATTGATCGATACAGGTATACTGTGGTGCAGTTCAGAAGACGAACGGTGGAGTTTCGCCCAACTCTCGTGGCACTATTGACCCATAATTTTTCAGACAAACCGGTTAACCGGCGGAGCTACGCAAAAATCCCTGAATGTCACCAGACCGAAACTGGCCTGTAACGGCACGTGTACAGTTACGAGTTGGGGTCAAAGAATGCGGTCGAGTCAGCATTGAAAAGCGACGACGGCACGGGCGTTTTTAACCTTTCATCATTTATAACAAGTGGGTAACGCTAATGATCTTTCGTTTCATTTGGTTTCCAGTCCTCCTGATAGCGGCCGCCTGCGCACCGATTGCACCCGCTCCGCAGGTGGCTGCCCCGATTGGAGTCCAGGCACAATTAACCGAGGAATCAGCCATCGCGCTGTACCTGACAGGCAGGGAACTGGCTCCGGTAGAAGGTATCTGGGGCTGGGCCGACGGTTCCTATCAGGTGGTCATCACCAGGAACAACACAGGCATAAGGGACGAGTACAAGTACGTTGGAATTCTCATAAAGTCCCAGATGCCAGGATGGCGCCCCGGGCAAATCAAGATTCTGCTCAACGAAACCGATTTCCAGAAAGTTTTTACCGGCATCTATTTCGGCAGCGACCAGATTGAAAACAAGACGACCTTTGTTCTGACCAACCCCAATTTGATTGAAACTTCACCGCCGGTGATCTTGTATGGCTCGCCGTTAAACGTGCAGTTAGCCCGAAGCTACCCAAGCTCCGTAGGCAGCGCCCGCGTCAGCGAGCCCTCATCTGTCTCCGGGACAAATTCCGGAACCTGTTTCCTGGTTTCTGCTGACGGGTTAGTGGTGACAAGCCAATACCTGATACAGGGAAAGTCCGATATCACCGTGCGTTTCATAGACGGCTCCCTGTATTCTGCGGAAGTCCTGCAAGCATCGGTTTCCAATGACCTCGCGGTGCTGAAAGTTCCGGTCTCCGGAAGAGAGTATCTGCCCCTGGCAGAACCAAGGACCGCTGTCACTGGTGATCCTGGTGTTCACCATTGGCTTCCCCGGTACATCCAGTTTGGCTGTTGATCCTGAGTTCAATCAGGGCTCTATTAGTTCCCTGTCGGGTCCAATGGACGAGCCTACTTATATGGAGGTATCCATTCCTATGCAGGCGGGCAACTACGGCGGACCCGTGGTCGGTGAACATGGCGAGGTTGTTGGCGTGGTCGTGGCTACCGAAGCGATCGAGGCCTTTTATCATGTCAGCGCCCCCCTGCCGCGAAACGTCGCTTGGGTCCTCAAAGCGGAGTATGCCCAGCTTTTGTTTGATCGCACCGCCGAGCCCACCTGTAGCAACCAGTTCCAGGCAGGCAATAGACCAAACGGCAGCAGCGATCTGTCAGGTAGTTGCAACGCAATAGCCAGCAGAGCGGTGAATCGAGAGCCTCCAGGTCAGGTCTGACCACCAGCTTTCTGTATGGTTGCTGCCCTTCAGGTATCGGGACTCCTCAGGGCTGAATTGCGGCCAGTGTAGCGTCTGTCGAAGGCCGGTCATCGCCACCGACATTACTTGCCATCCTGCGATTGCTTCTAACCAGCACTACCTTCAGCGGCTCGCCATACATGTATATGGGTGACGCGGTTTCAATCAGTCGGGGCCAGGCATGGTAAAGCTCATCCGGTTTTCCATCTTGTTGCTACCGTAGTAGATGCCCGCCAGAATTTCCTCGAGAGGAGGTTTCGTCGAGCAGGAGCTTCACTTGTCCAGGACTCCACCCGGACACACGCGATTTCATAAGAATGCCGATGTATTTGAAGTCTTCCCGTACACCGGTATTGTTCCGGGTGATGACGACTTGATAGGAACCATCGGCCCAGTTCCAGATACCTTCAACCGGGTCCAGCTCCCGACCTGCCAGGTACAATCTGAACCGCGTCTGATTCGGACAACCGTGCGTCAGCGGTTGCGGGCGTAAACACCTGCGTCGCAGGACCAACCTGTGCGCAGCCAGTCACAAGGAGAATCATTGATAGCCAAACTGATCGATAGTTCATGACCGGTGCTCACGTTGCTTCAATGAGCCGATCTTGGTCAAAACCCCTCGCTTTTCCGGCATCCGATCACAGTTTGGGTAATCAGCAGGCAAACATAGGAATTATGTTTACTGGCGTTCTTCTCGGACGGGTGGCAATCGATTTTTCTTTGATATTATGTAAATCCGAAATAGCCTCGTTGCGTGAAATCCACCCTGCCTGCTATAGCCATCCCGGCGTTGTTCTCATCCCAAACACCCCAAACGAAAGAAACCCCCAATCAGGAGCCTTCTTTTTGTTTGGAGCGGCTGATGGGCGTGAATCAGAGGTCGTCTTCGCTACCGTGTCACCAACAGGGGCTAGCTCCCACTTTCCAGTGGCGTCCCGGTGTCGGGGTAGCGATAGGTGCCGCCATCGTAGCTTTGCAGCAACAGATCGTCGCCTTCATAACCGCTGACGTAGTCGGGCGAGATCGGGATTTTGCCGCCACCCTTCGGTGCATCGACGACAAACGTCGGCACTGCGTAACCGGTCGTGTGGCCACGCAGCCCACGAATCAGTTCGACGCCTTTGGATACCGGCGTGCGAAAATGAGCAGAGCCGGAAATTGGGTCGCACTGGTACAGGTAGTAAGGCCTGACGCGGATCTTCAGCAGGCCGTGTACCAGGGTCCGCAGCGTGTCGAGGTCATCATTCACGTCTTTCAGCAACACGGTCTGGCTACCTAACGGTATGCCAGCGTCTGCCAAACGGCTGCACGCTTCGGCCACTTCTGGCGTCAGTTCATCCGGGTGCGTGAAATGCAAGCTCAACCACAGCGGGTGGTAGCGTTTCAGCATGCGCGTAAGTTCGGGAGTGACACGCATGGGCTGCACGACGGGCTGCTTGCTGCCAATGCGGATGAATTCTACATGCTTGATCTTGCTCAGCCGCTTCAGGATGTACTCGAGACGGTCGTCGTCAAGGCTAAGGGGGTCACCACCGGAAATCAGCACGTCGCGAACGGTCTTGGTATTCTCAATGTAGTCGAGGGCCAGTTCGATATCGCCCTTTTTGACACTACGTTCGCCGACGGCGCCGACCATGCGCGCCCTGGTGCAGTAGCGGCAATATACCGAGCAGAAATTCGTGACCAGCAGCAATACGCGGTCCGGGTAGCGATGCACCAGACCGGGCACCGGACTATGCGTGTCCTCACCAAGCGGATCCTCGGTTTCAGCCGGTGACGTTAAGTATTCTCCAAGTACCGGCACCACGGTACGGCGCAGTCCCTGGGCCGCATTATGTGGATCGAGCAGACTCGCGTAGTAGGGTGTAATGCCCACGGGTAAGGCGCCTGCATGACGCCGGATTGCGTCGTTTTCTTCCTCGGAAAGTTCGATCATCCTGGCCAGGTCAGCCAGCGTGCGGACGCGGTTACGATTCTGCCAGCGCCAGTCATTCCAGTTTGCCAACGTATCGTCCGGATAGCAGCGGCGCAGAAATTCGGCGGATCGCTCGGAGACGCGAAAACGTGGCAGTCCCGTTGATTTGCCAGCAACTCTTGATCGAATTGCCGTTTTCGCTTGCTGTACGCTCGAGGTCTGAGAAACTCGCAGACCTGGAGGTTCTTCCGCGGCGATAGAGACGGTTTTCATTGATAATCCTGCGAGTGCAGATGGGCGACCTGCGATTGAAAACCGGCCCGGCCCTTCGGGTCGTGGCGGATACACCCGCCTTATAGGCGCGGTACTATAGTCGCCGGCGGTCAATTGTCAATTTATCTTTTCGGGTATCTTTCAGGCTCAAAATCCCCCCCTGGGGTGTGTTAGTGGTCGGCCCGGCCTGGTAATGAAAATTTGATTCAATTCCTAACCAGTCTCCCCACCTAAATACCAGAAATGATTAGAAAAAGACCCTGGAACCGGAGTGTTTTAAGCCGTTTGTGGGTGATGGGCAATCTGCCTACCTCCCCCGACCAGGCGAAAACAGTCAGCGTGGATTGAACTGTGTTGCCGCACCCGGAGCTTGCTGTACAAAAAGCCAGGGCTGTGGCGTTGGCTGAAACGCACCCTACATGCCTTAATCTATTTTCGGGTATTCGGCGTAGACCAACTGGGAATGAAAGGCTTCGGACTGGGATTCCTTGATTAAGTAAAGTCGGCCGTCCTTGTCGCCAGCTGAAAAAATAGTTACACGGCAAGCGATTAAGCTAAAGCCGATTTGCATCGGCAATTACCTATTGGCGATCACGTCGACCAAGTCCAAACTAAAATTGATTGACCGAACCGGGCAAACGACATGCATGGTCACGCTAGGTCGTACAGCCATCAAATAGTTCGGCCGCTGCAAAAGAGGGAAGGTACGCATGAATCGCGTAATTACCATTTTGTTAGCTGGATATTTAGTACTTCCTGCGACTGTTTCAGCAGCCGAGATCCCAGGCCAACTAAGAGTCTCGGCGACAGTCCCGCCAAAGGCGTGCCACTTTCCTGATACCTGCAAACCTGTTCCCGACCACGTCAAGACAATGGTTAAAGTGAGCAAACAGGGCGTGCAGTATATTGGCAGCCCGCCTGAAATCTCAGAGAAAGACGGACGCCTGATAATCATTTTCTAATCCGTGTTGCCGCGTCTAATTCTCGCCAGAAAACAAGGCCCCCATTTAACGAGCATCATTTGTGTAGGGTGCACTTTGTGCACCATTCGTGGAGGTGCGTAAAGCGCTCCCAATCGGCTGTCCTGCCGGTTTGTCACAAGATTTTCGGGAGCAATCTTGGACACCCAAAGGGCAATCCGCCTGCCTTTCCCAAACCAGGTGAAGTTAGTCGGTGCGGATTGGTCCATGTTGCCGTGCCAAAACCTGGCCTCACAAAAAAGCCCCCAAGAGGGGGCTTTCTAAATTCTGGAGCGGGTGATGGGAATCGAACCCACGTTATGTGCTTGGGAAGCACAAGTTCTACCATTGAACTACACCCGCGCTCTGTCAGAAATCTTTTCCCCGGCATCCCTGCCTTCACGCTCAGCCTTCTATAACCGCCTGTCCGTCCATCCCTGGCCGGCCGTTCACGGCTCGTGGAGCTATGCTCCCCGCAGGCTACGCCGGTCGCCGTTCACCCATTGAACTACACCCGCGCTCTGTCAGAAATCTTTTCCCCGGCATCCCTGCCTTCACGCTCAGCCTTCTATAACCGCCTGTCCGTCCATCCCTGGCCGGCCGTTCACGGCTCGTGGAGCTATGCTCCCCGCAGGCTACGCCGGTCGCCGTTCACCCATTGAACTACACCCGCGCTCTGTCAGAAATCTTTTCCCCGGCATCCCTGCCCGCACGTCCAGCGGAATTCTACAACCTCCGGTCTGCTCCGCCACAGTCCCTGTTTAAGGGAATTGTTAGCGCCATATGGAGCGAGGGTCGCCGTTCACCCATTGAACTACACCCGCGCTCTGTCAGAAATCTTTTCCCGGCATCCCTGCCCGCACGTCCAGCGGAATTCTACAACCTCCGGTGGTTTCAAGTCTTGTCGGACACGCTCGCACTGCGGGTAATCGATTCCCACTTGTGCTTGCCACCGCGTAGCCACCGGAACAGACCTTGCAGGCGCCAGATTGCGGTCAGTTGCCGAAAGCCCAGGTTCTCGACAATCGCGACGAGGAAGAGCACAAACAAGTCGCGGATGCGGGGATACATATGGAAGGACATTTCTTCGAGCATGAGTGCACTGGTCGAGAGCAGAATTCCCAGTCCAACCGCCAGACCAAAAAATATCATGCTCTCTGGCCATCCCAGCCAACCCATCCATGCAAAGTACAGTAGAAGGAACATTCCGAGAACTTCGAGAATCGGCCCGAATAGTTCGAAGACCAGGTAAAAGGGTATCGCCAACCACGAAACTGTGCCGCCCCGGGGGTTGAAAATCAGCGACCGGTTCAACATGAGCGCCTGACCGAGGCCATTCTGCCAGCGCACACGCTGGCCCTTGAGGTCTTTCAAATTTTCTGGCGCATCGGTCCAGCAGACCGGATCAGGCAGGAAGGTGATGCGATAGGGGCGGCGCTTTTCCTTCATGATCCGGTGCATTCGCAGAATCAATTCCATATCTTCGCCAACTGCGTCCTTGTTAAAACCGCCGACTTCGATCAGGGTTTCCTTGTGAAATACGCCGAAGGCGCCAGAGATAATCAGCAGTGCGTTTATGGGTGACCACCCCATGCGACCAAACAGGAAGGCTCGCAGGTACTCTACGACCTGGACCAGGGCGAGGTAATTTCGTGGCAGACCGACTTCTTCTAAAAACCCCTGGCGAACCACGCAGCCATTTGCGATGCGTACGGTACCGCCCACCGCAACCGTGGTCTGATCTTCAAGGAACGGGCGAACCACCCGACGCAGACTGTCGGGCTGCAAAATGCCGTCTGCGTCAACGACGCAAATCAGTGGATACCGGGCAGCATTGATGCCGGCGTTCACTGCATCCGCTTTGCTGCCGCCATTTACCTTGTCAATAATGCGCAGGTTTTTGTAGCGCAGCGATCGGTAAACTCCCCGAACTTCGGAGCTTTCCACACGAATTCTGTAAGCCTCCGGAAAGAGCTGTAAACCGAAAGCGTCGATCATCGTCTGCAGCGTGGCGTCGGATGAGCCGTCGTTCACAACGATCAGCTCAAAATCCGGATAATCCATTTGCAGGAGAGCTTTGATAGAGGTAATGATCGATGTAGCTTCATTGTATGCTGGCACGATAACGCTAATCGGAATATCCAGCGACGAGAACACGCCCTCTGCTTCAAACTGCTTCGCTGTTTGCAGATATTTCCGGATACCTATCATCGCGATCAGATTCTGGGCCAGGTAACCGAGGTTGATGCCAACAAAATACAGCAGGAATATCCACTGACTGTGATGAACGAATGCTTCAATCGTCATTACAATCCTGCCTCTGCGATGGCCTGTGCGAGCATGTCCCTGGCAAAGGGATCCGTCTGTCGTTGTTGCATCTGGTGCAAGGCATTGGGACCAAGGAAAGGCAAGGCCGCAATAGCTTGCGCCGCCCGGTAGCGAGCCCACCACTCGGGGTCCTGGAGCATGGTCTCTAGCAAGGGCAAATGTTCCTCCAGGCCTGCCCTGCCCAGAATCTGGGCAACCCGCATGCGGACAAACCACGCCTCGTGAACCGCCAGCTCCCCGATCCTTGGCAGACCACCATGACCTGAGAGCAGTTCCAGTGCCGCTGCCAGTACCCCGGCATCCTGGCTGGTCCTGACCAATTCCTCCGCTACCGCGTCCGCGTCCCCTGCTTCCATCAGCGGCGCAAATTTCATCAGGTGAATCTGGCTGCTCGGGTTACCGCTGCGCAGCGCCCGGCACATGGGTTCGCTAATAACCTCGCTGCCCGCCTTTCTCAGAAACATGGCCACTCTTGTTTGCGGCCAGTCCCGACGAAGGGAAATCATCGGTACCAGTTCGGATATGGCCTTATCAGCGTCGATATCTACCAGGGCGTTGGCTGCGGTAATGGAAAGCGCACTGTTCGGGCTGGCAACAGCCTCCACAATCGCCGGCCAACTTTGCTCATCCCGGAGGTGCCCGAGCGTCTGGATCGCCAACAGCCTCGATTTGATCTGCCTCTTCCTCAACATGCGGTCAGCCATGGTGGGAAAATCCAGGTGCCTGCCCAGAGAGATCAGGTTTTCCGTAGCGCTCCCGGCAACCGTGGTACGTGTGCGGTTCCATTCCTCCAGAATGTCAATTTGCTGGTTTCGTCTGATCCGGGGCAAGCCACTCCAGGGACCTGCCGTATCGGAAACCACGGCAGAGGCAAAGATCCGCCTCCAGCGGGCAATCAGGGGATCGCGGCGGCGCTGCGCGATGTTCGTCGCCAGGCGCAAGCCCAGGGTATACAGGAATAGCATTACAGTTGAAACGACAGCGATGACCATCGACCATAACGCGGCGGTAACCGACGTATCAAAGTCCGACTGTAAGAGCCAGTCCAACATAGTTTCTCCGATACAGGTCGCCCTGGAGATGAGTACCCGCGGACCAGGACAATGTCAGCCGTTCGCTGAATGCATGTCTCCCGGACAAGGTAGCGCTGCTTACCGACGTCTCCAGCACCTGGCCAGCGCCAACGGCTTCGGCTTCCTCCCCACCGGAAATGGTGATTCTCACGCTGGTCTTTGGCGTGAGGTACCAATCCATGGCCAGCGACTGGGCAAGGCTGTTCTCGTAACCGTGCAGGTGCGACAGCTTGAGTCCATAGGCTAACCGGTAGTTGCCAAAATAATGCTGCAAGGCCGCGCCGT
Organism: uncultured Gammaproteobacteria bacterium; assembly: GCA_963823435.1. Lineage (GTDB taxonomy): Bacteria > Pseudomonadota > Gammaproteobacteria > Steroidobacterales > BM003 > CAKZML01. The sequence goes on from CAWGLN010000001.1 coordinate 603,336, forward strand.
AGGTACTGACAGTGGCACTGTCATAGCGGCGTTGCTGAAAGGCAAGATTGCCAACCCATGCCTTGGCTATCGGTCGCTCTACATAGAATGCGAATCCGGACTCCGGTTGAAAATTCGCGTCAGGGCTGACGTTGACCTCGCCCCCCACAGTCCAGTCCCCGGGCAAACGCCATTCACCACCGGCCATCATCTGCTGATCGGTACGGTCAAAACGCACGTCCCTGGCAACACGACCGAAATAGCGTTGATTACCGGTTCTTAACCAGTCCAGTTGCACAAACTGGTTGTTCCAGTCGGGGTTATCACCGGACAGGTCCTCGTAGCCCGCTCCCAGGGTCATCTTCCAATGAATCTCCTCGGCGACCACAATTGACCGCCGCCATTCGGAATCCGGAAAACGGCTCTCGGCCTCGAGTCTTAAGGCCTCCAGCCTCGCCTTGCCGGCGGCGTCTTTTTGCCGCCCCAGCACGCGGAGCTCCAATTGCCAGACATCCTCGTAGTCCGGCGCCAGGACCCTGGCGCGTTCGAGCTCCCGTAGGGCTTCTGCGTCCCTGCCAAGCCAGCTCAGCACGTATGCCCGGGCCAATGAATGGTCGACATCGTCGGGGAATGTGTGAATCAGGCTGTCGTACTGGGCGAGCGCCTCCTCATACCGACCGGCTTGCCCAAGCAGCCTGGCAAGTTCAACCCGCGCGGTGTAGTTATCCGGTCGCGCCGCAATAGCCGATTCCAGGGCTCGAATCTCCGGGGTCTTGTCCACGATCCTCTCGGTGCGCCCCCCTGCCTGGACCTGTGCGTCCGGCGCCAGGCCCGGGGTAATCAGGCCGACCGTGGCCAGACAGACAAGTGTCAGATATCTGCAAACCGGCGTCATTTGGCTTTCCCCAGGCGTTCGTTGGTGGCGATCAGACCGCGCGCCCTGGCCAATAACTCCCTGGGGCGAAATGGCTTGGTCACGTAATCATTCGCACCGGTATCCAGCGCCCTGACAACATCCATTTCCAGCACTTTTCCCGACAGCACGATGATCGGCACATTCAGCCAGGCTCGACTTTGCCTGGCGTCGATAATGACCTGGTAGCCAGTCACATATGGCAGCGTCAGCGCCGTCACCATCAAGTCGACCGCCGGCTGATCATTGATGAAGGCCTGCGCCTCGCGCCCGTTTACCGCTGTGAGGACCTCATAATTCGCACGAGTAAACATGAATTCCAGCAACTGCATCGTGTGGGGGTCGGCCTGGACAAGAAGCACGCGATGTACTGGAACCCGCCGCTCCGGGTCCGACTCACCAGCCGGTCCGGAAACAACAGACCTCTTTTCGATAGCACCGAGTAAGGCCTCAACATGCGCCAGGCCATCCGTTGTCAGCTCCCAGCCCTCGGCCGTTCTGAAGGCGAACTTGTTACTCTGCACCAGCAGTGCCTGGACATTCCAATGCCTGATTTCAGCAACACCGTGTTTAGCAGCCAGTGCCCTGATAACTTTTACCGGTTTGGGGGTGTCTGGCTGAATCGCCAGGCAGCAAAGAACCGTGTCAGCCTGGACCAGCGGCCGGGTGTTCAGAAGATCCCGTAGTGTGGCTTCGCTAAGCAAGCTGATTCCCTGTGCCTGTTCTACATTGGGTTATCGATGGTACGGCTGGCAGACCGCCTGTTGTCATGATCTTCTTAAACTCTGGAAGCGTCCGACCGTGGCTTGTTTGCGGTCTATTCTGGGTTCCCACTCCATGTTCAGGCAAATTCTACACACAAGTGGGTGGATTGACTCCTTTGTGACCGAGAATCTGCGTAGTGGGTCTCGGATCGACTTCTGTTTTCGGAGCAATCGGCTAATTCCAAAACGATGCATGGCGTAATCTGTCAGGACGACACCACCGCGGACCGGAAACGCCTGGCTACGGACGAGTGGAGAGAAGGCTACAGGAAGGCAGGCGCTCAGGACGTGATGGCGGGGCAGAATTTCCAGCTTGGCGGCAGCGGAATCTCATACCTGGGGTGTGCTCCGCGTACCGCCCAACCTGGTGCGTAGAATGCGCGCGATGATGCACAAGCGCCGGCCAGGCCGGCTTTCAATTCGATCCCCGTCCCATAATAAAAAAAGCCCCCTTGCGGGGGCTTTCTTATTCAAGGTTGAGGTGAAGTGGGCCCGAAGACCCACCCCGTATTCCTCGTCTAATCAAACAGACTCATGATCTTGTCGATCACACCGTAGAGTACGGTGTCTTCGGCGTCGTTTTCGACATACGTGCCACCCATCTGGGTGTGCGCGTCGAAGGACGCAAGCTCACCAGCTGCATCTTCGATGATCAGGTCAGCCCTGTGGCAACCACCGCAGGCCCTGGATGCAGGACCGGTCACCATCTCGAAGGTATTAGGGTCGTCAGATCCCAATTAACGAGTTAATTGGGGTCTGACCCCTAACAAAAAAGGCCGGGAGATTGCTCTCCCGGCCTTCACTTCTTTCCTCTTTTCGGTGGAGGGTTAATTCACCGCATCGATGATGGTCTGACGACCTTCCTCGAATTCCTGCGGCTGCCAACTGTTCTGGAATGACATGGCCCTTGGCCGGACCACTCGTATGGCAAGTAATACATGCAGTTGTAGCTGCGCCCTGGAGCACATCGTCAACCTGGTCGGCCCAGTCATCGCCACCGGCGTCCTAAGTCGATGCCATAGCCTGGGTCTGATCAGGCTGCATTTCCACGCTGTCAGCCACGTGGCAGGCGCTGCACTCGTTCAGTGACCGCGGGTAGGTCGGCGCATGGAAGTTGTGATTGACACTGTACGTCCCCGGGTTTCCATCATTGTCTATCGTGGAGCCATAGACCTCTTGGACACCCACGCCCGGCCAGTTCGGCAGTACCGTGCCTTCAGGCGCGAACGCGTAGATGCCACGGCCTCGATAGAGCACGTACGGAGTCTGACCTTCTACACCAGCTGAGTGAATGCGATGCAGCATCGTCTTCAGCTCGTAGGTCTGGCCTGTCCGTCCGTCATACGTATCGGCAGGATCAATACCCATCGTTGCCGTGCGGACATTCTGCTCGTTGGAAGCCGAGTTGTGGCACAGGATGCACATGCCGGCGTTATCAACGCGGTTTCCACCATGCTGGTAGAGCGAACCTACGTGGCAACCCAGGCACAGTTCGGTGTCGACGATTTCGCGACGCGTCTCGAGGGGCGCGGCGCCATCACCTACGGTCCACTCATACGTTGGCGTCTTCCGCGCGGACTGACATGGTCGCAGTCGGAGCGAGGACGCTGACGACACGCGGCTTGCCTTGCAACGCTACGATACCGCGCTCGGCAGTGACGTCATCCACCGGGATGGTGGTCGTCGCGACACCGTTTGCGCAGACCGTGTTGGTGGTGGTCACGTTGACGCTGTTGGCCTGGCCTGGCGCGCTGGTCGACATGCCGAGGATGAAGTCATCACCCTGGGCATAGTTACGCAGCATGCTGAGGTTGCCATTGCCGTCGCCGTGGCCAGCACATGCAGCGGCGGTGGCGTTGCACGCATCGACCCCAACGCCGTCGTAGGAGGCTTGCCAGGAGATCGCCAGGTTTACGCCGTCATCAACGATGCCGGTGATTTCCCAGTCGAACAGCGCACCCTCGGTGACGGAGGTGTCAACACCATCAAAGATGATGCCGCCGCGCTCAGTTGTCAGGCCGTTATGCGAGTCAGTTACGACGAGCTTCTGCGCTGCGACGTCATCAGCAGCATGGCAACTTGCGCAGTTGGCCGTTTCCGGTGTCGGTGTAAGCGTCAAGTGGAAGGTAAGGTCGGTCCCGAATACTTCTGCAAAGCTCTCCATCGTGCCGTGGCATGTGAAGCAAGTCGGACTGACCGGCATGTCGTTAACCGCTGCCAACTGGTCTGCGTCCGCATGGCAAACGGATACCGTGTTCATGTAGGTCGGGTAGGTCATGTGCTCGTCAGGTCCCACGTGTTGCTGTGGTAGGCGTGAGTGCGCCTCCCGGAGATCTACATAGTCGGTGCCGTGGCAACACGGCATGGCTCGCCGCCGTCCTCAGCCTGGAAGTAGCCGCCGTGGACGCCAGTGCCTTCTGGGCCATGGCAGTTCTCACACGCCTGGGCCGTTACCGCGACAGGAGCCGCGAACGGAGACGCTGGGAAGTCTGTGTAGAAATAGACACGCGTCTCTCTCTCGCCAGCAGCCGAAACACGGAACAGGTAGCGATTGTTGCCTTCCGCCAGGTTTCCGTCGTTATCTGGAAGCTCTAGCTTCCATCACCGTTGTCGACCAGAGCTGTCAGTGAGTCAGTGATAGTTGTCCGGACCGTACCTTCAGTCCGATAGGCGCGATCGTGCGGTCGTAGCCTGCAGTCGCCGTTCCATCGCGCTCGAGTGTGAAGGTGACCCCGAGGTCGTCCCGTGTCCACGATCGGAGCCATAACGATGTCGCTGACAAACTCGATCGGATTCAGCGCGTGGAAATCGGGCGCAGAGGCGAAAGAGCCGTCGTCATGGCAGACGCCGCAGCTTTCCAGCGGGATGATTGTAGCGCTGGCGCCATCAGCTCCGGGAGCACCGGGAGCACCGGGAGCACCGTCCTGTCCGGCAGGACCGGTGGCGCCAATAGCTCCGTCGTCGCCTTCGCAGCCTCCTAACGCAAATACAGCCGCGAGCGTCGCCGCGGCGAGTAATGTTTTCCAACTAGCTTTCATGAGTGCCTCCCCGGGCGTGTGCAAAGCTCTGTAATTTTCCACTAGATAAAATCAGATTGATTCTTGATTTTGAGTCAGTCTTTTCTTTTGACTCGGTGCTAACAAAATCCCGAGAGTCCTTCCCAGGACAGGTCCCAATTCGAACAGAAAAACCTATCGAAATTAATACGTACATAACCGTAACTAGTAACGGTTTTTCTGCTGTAAAAAGGCATTTTGTCAAACCCGCGGCTTGAGATGCTGATGTCGCGCAAGAAATATAATTTGATTTTTTTTGATCTGGATTTTGACTAAAACTTATCCGGTCTTTGAGAGATCATCTTCACCGCCAAACCGGTCCGGGAAAACAACCACAATGCCCGGGGTTTATGCCTATCGTCCGGCTTGCCGGGAGCGCTCCTTTTTGGCCAGCTACCTGCCTGCCAGGGGGCCAACACCGGCACAAAAAAAACGGGTCCCCAATGGGAACCCGTCGTCTTCAGAGCCTGGCCAGCCTCGCACGTGTCGTGCTTGAATCAGCCGGTCAGGGAATACCGGTCAGAAATTGAACACAACACCCAGTGAAAGCATGTACACATCACTGGCCGTATCGATATCAAACATTTCGTATTCGCCGCGGATTTCGAAACCTCCCAGGGTAAATCGGGCACCAACACCGTAGGCCGGGTCGGAACCACTGTCACCGCCCGCATCAAACCCATCCACAGAAGCGTCGGCATCCCAGGAAATCATGCCGGCCTTGGCGAACAGGCCCACCGGACCCAGATTGAAGCCCGCCAGGGCAAAAACGTCCCAGCCACTCACGTCAACGCCGTAAGTGGACGTCCTGCACCGTGCCTGACGGCGCACCCAGGTCGACATAGCCCCCCTCGATCGCGAAATCCATGAAGGCAATATCGAAGTTGTAGCCACCAAACGCCTTCCAGGCAAAGTCGCTTTCGTCAAAACCGAATGCCCCACCCTTCGGATCAGGAACATCCGCCTGAATGGTCGCGTCGCCCACGCTGCCACCGAGGTAGAATCCAGACTCGCCAGCCATGGCGTCGACCGATGGGAGCAAGCCCCACGGTTACGGCGAGCACGCAGCTGCCGGCCACGTTTATCGCTGCTTTCTTGTTTATCGAAATGTATTTCATTGTCTTGCCTCCACAAAGGCTAGATAGAACCGTCCCTTGAACTACTGACTGCCAGGCGATTATACACCACCGAAGGTCACCAATCTTTCAGCCAGGACCTCGGATAACCTCTATTTGGCCACGCTTTTCCGAGGCAAATGTCCAGGCAAGGCTTGATGACGATGTCTGTCAATCGGGCGCTTTGGGCGTTACCACCGATACCGCAATCGCCCTGGTCAGGCGCGCATGGATCGTGTCGCCCACGTTCAATGTATCGAACGCCTGCACCGCCTCATCGACATGTGTCGTGACCTCGTCGCCCTGCAGGCAATTTCAGTGTCAGCATAGCGTGCGTCCCTGTCGATAGCGACAACCATGGCGCTCACTTCGGCGACCCCAACCGCGGTCCCGGCCGGCTTTTGACCTTTTTCCGACCTGGCAATGGCCAGACCGCCTGCCGCTTCCGCCTGAGCCCCATCGATTCCCGACAAACAGGGCGACAGATTCAAAAGCTTCTATGGTCAACTCATCCCCGACCGCGATCTGGTCGAAATTATGAGCCTCCTCACCAACCGGTATCTCAACCTCATTTCCTTCCGACCCGCGGACCGTGACGATGCGATTTTCCTTATCCACGGCCAGGACCGTGCCCTTGGCCACGACGGACGCGCCGATCGCCACACCCGGATTCTCCTGGGCCTTGACCGGCGCACCGGCAGATAGCAGGGACATAGCGATTGACGCCAATAACACAGACATTTTCTTCATCTTTTTAGACCTCGCATGGAATACGGTAAAGGGAGCAAAAACCACTTCCTGCGCTCTTATTTATCAGCACGTCAAAGACATTGCGCCCAACAGGGCGCAATGTCGTCAACAGGTTGACCTGGCCTGAGTCTCGCAGACCGGGTGGCATCAACGATCTGAACGACGCCACCCGGTCTCGAGTTATCGGGGCTTCGCTGCGTAGGGATTGCCACCCAGGGCATTCGATATATCGGCGATAGCCAACTGGGCGCGTACGCTGTTGCCGGCCTCATCCACCGGCGGTGAAATCACGGCAATACCAAACTTGCCCGGTGAGACGGCAATTATACCGCCACCGACGCCACTCTTGCCGGGAAGACCGGTTTTGTACAACCATTTTCCGGAATCGTCATACAGACCGGCTGTCGCCATGACCGCGAGCAAGCCCGGGACATTCTCTGACTTCATGACCTGTTTCTTCGTTACCGGGTTCACACCTGAATTGGCGATGGTTCCCGCCATCATGGCCAGGTCCTTTGCATTGACGCTCACTGAGCACTGCTCGGTATAGATGTCGGTCGCCTGCATCGGATTGTCCTTGATGTAGCCATAGGCATACATCAGGTAGCCAATCGCCTGGTTACGCTGGTTGGTGTCAGACTCGGACTTGAATACCTCTTCGTTGACCAGGAGCGACCGACCGGCGAAATCCGAGTAGTAGGAGAGAATACTCTTCCACACCTCGTCCCGAGACCCGCCCTTGACCATGCTGGTCGTGGAAATCGCGCCCGGGTTCACCAGCGAGTTCATCTCCGGACCACCCAGGCCCTTTTTAGAAAACTCGATAGAGACGATGGAATTGAAACGCATACCGGTAGCGTCAACGCCTATGGTGTTGGCGATGAAATCAGTGCCTTGCTCGTCGAGAACCTTCGCCAGCGTGAAGACCTTGGAAATCGACTGGATCGACACCTCGGATTTCAGGTCGCCTGCGGTGTAGACCTTGCCGTCGGTCGTCACCAGGGCGATACCGTAGATTTTCGGATCAACCCGACCCAGGGCCGGAATATAGTCAGCCACTGCGCCTTCTTGCAGGTCCTTGTACTTCGCATACGCTGCGTCTATCGCCGATTGGATCTCGGCGCCAGTCTGGGCTTGCGCGCTCGCTGCGAAAAAGAACAGCGCGGCGAACACCAGACCAAATTTCATGTTTGTGAGTTTCATTACTTGCCACCCCAACTGTAGCCAAAGTTGTACTTGAATGAGAACTGGACACGGACATCGTCTGAACTAAAGCCATCCGTGAAATTGTCTCGCTTGCCATACTGCAACTCAGCGCCCCACATCAGGTTTTCGACCGAGTGGTTTAGCAGGTTGACGATGGCGTATTGCCCCTTGCTGAAGGACGAGGCCGTCTGAGCGTTGCTGTTGTCGATATCCACCAGCGAATAACCGATACTGCTGGTCCAGGTGGAGTTCCAGGTGCGATCATAAAACGCCACCACGCCAAGAATTGGCAAGGTTTCGCCAGTCACCACACCATCCGTGACAACGGCGCCGACATCGGACGTGGCGTCGTTCATGTAGTTTTCGATGCCTTCACCGTAAACCACCTGCATACGCAACGTGTCGTCGCCCAACACCTTCAGTGTGCCGCTCAGATTGACGCCCCAACCGGTCGCATCACCCGAGCTGTCGACCGGAGTCGGTGTCGCGTCATCCCACTCCATGTAGCGCAGGATGCCGGCGATTTGCACATGTCCCCAGTCACGGTTCATGCGGTAATGAGCCGACAGGTCGGGCAGCGGAAAGCGCGGGGAGAGATCGGCTACTTCTGGTTGGCCGACCAGCACACCGGTGTCACCGCTGGCGCCAGGACGTTCAAGCGCGATGTGCAGTTCGTTCTTGCCCTGGATGGGCATGAAACGCAGTTGCACGTTGCGGAAGAACACCATGCCGCTCGGACCCCAGTATTCAAGTGTGTTCGGGAACACGTCTATGTCCATGAACGGGCTCCAGGTCTGACCTGCGCCCCAGTTGCCGTATTCACCCCAGGCATGACGCAGACGGAAGGTGGTTTGCCCTGCGTCCGATCCCGTTCCGAACAATTCAAACTCGAAGATCGTCTTGATCTCGCCGCCATTCGCGGTGGGCGAGAAGGTCTTGACGCCGAAGCGACTCTGGCGGACACCGGCAAAGGTGTGTCCGTCCTCGCCGAACTCGTTTTCATAGGAAGGCAGCTTGGTCGGCCGCAGCACGTCAAACCAGTCCGGATCGTTTTGTCCTGACTGATAACCCATATCGAGCATGGCGTGGCCATACAGGTCCACACGCGTCCCCTCATCCGCACTTGCCGACAACGGCATGGCGCATGCCAGCGTCAGCGCGGTCGCTGCAACTGCCGGTTTGTACCATTGAGTACTCATTTTTTTCACCCCTGGTGTTTTCATTTTGAATTCTCCTTTTCCCAAGCACGTACCCTGGCTTGAGCCTTATCGAAAAGTCTTTCGTAATTGCCCTTCAACACTTTCTCGCGGGCCTCCGGCGTCAACGCCGCCCACAATGGCGAGTAGGCGTCGTAAACTGCCACGACCGGCGCAATCGATGCAGGCGCCACCACGTCGCTGCCAAACAGGAAACGATCCGGGTAGCGGTTGATCATGTCAGCGGTCCTGGCGGTTGCCTCCGGCGAGGCCGTCGCGTACTTGGCGACCTCGTCCCAGGAGATGTCCATGTACACGTGCTTCAGCGCCGGATCAGTGCAGATTTTCTCGACGATCGCGGCCTGCTCAGCCATTGGACGGACAACTCGGCCGACGCCGATGTGCGCCCAGATGATCGTGGTATCCGGGTGGCGCAAGAACAGCTCCTTCATCTGCGCGAGCATGTAGGGTTCCTGACCCGGCTTCGGAAACGGCATGTTGATGTCATTGTGGAGTAATGCAATCAGACCGGTTTCGCCGGCAAAATCGAGGATCCTGTCCAGCGCCGGGTTCAGCAAACTTGCCGCCCCGCCCGCAATTTTCGAGGACACGAATTCCTTGTGTATCGTAAATTCGCCGATACCCACGAATACGCCCGGAAAGGTCAACAACACCCGGCGAATGTGGTCAGCCGCGTACATGTCGGTGGGATTGAATCCAGTGATCATCGGATCAATACGCGTTTGTTGATCTGGCGTGAGTGACCGGTAGGCCATGGCGATGTGCGCATCTGTGAAAGAGTAGTAGTACAGCGGCGCATCGGTTTGCAGATAGTATGTCGGGGCGAAGGGGCCCGTGTTTTCGTAGGACCATTGCTGCTGCAGTGGAAGACCGAAAATGGTTGAACGACCTACCGTGGACCCCATCATTCCAAGGTAGTCCTTAAGGTCGGTCCCCTCCTGCACATAGTTGGTCAAGTGGAAATGCGAATCGTAAAACCGGGCCTCCGGGGGAACCTGGGCAACAGCGCCCTGGATTCCCGGCGCAAACATCAACATCAGCATCAACCACCACCCGGCGGTCACTTTATGGTTGTCCATGAAATACTTGGGGGAATGTTTGTTCATATCAGTTCCTTTGATAAGGGCAGTTTCCGTTGATCAGGTCAGCTTTCGCTCCAATCAGAAGAAGATCGAAAACGCTGCCGCAACCGTCGTTCCGTCCTGGCCGCCGGTGTAGTAACCAAACGTACTGCTCACCGGGGAACCATTGACGTCGATTACCTGGAAATTGAGTCGGTGATTGCGCGTATCGAACGGATACCAGTTCATGCCGACCAGGTACTCCGATGAATTGCTGAAACCGGCATCCTTGTCACCGTAAATCTGTGAGGTCGCCGCGTAGAGTTCCAGCGTCCTGGGTATGGGATAGAAGGATCCCTGCACGTAGAATCCGTTGTCGATGATCTCGGAAACCGGCAAAACGCCGTCGGCCTGGAAATTATCAAGCCAGCGCTGGTAGAACTCCGCCTGCAGGAAGAAACCCTTGTACTTCATACCCGCATCGACTGCGAGGATGCGGTAGTTGACATTGGTAACCGTGACGTCAGGCGCCAGTGAGCCCGTGCCGAAGACGTTCAGACTGTCGGCAAGTTTCAGGACGGTATTGCCGGGATTTGTACCGGGGGCGGTGTAGCGCTCTTCCGGACTGTTGGTGGCTGAAATACCGAATCGGGTCGCCAACTCCTCATGATATTCAAAGTCGCCAAAGGCGCCCCTGGGGCCGAACTCATGGGTGGTTGGCATCCACCACAGGGACCCGCCCGTGGTTAACTTGCGGTCGATATTGCTGGCATTGACACCCAGGGTGCTCGACGTATTACCCACCATCAGGTTGTAATAAAGACCGGGCAGGACTTCACCGTTGGCCCAGACACCCATGGTGAAGAAGGGTCTGAAGAACTCATCCGCCATCACACGGTCGTTGCCCAACCAGTAAGGATGGGAGCCGAGCATGGAGCGCGACCCGGGGTTTCCTGCAATGCCTGAATAGAGATTGAATTTCTTGTTGAACTGGTAACCGATGTTGCCGAAGATAGCATTCTGATCCGTCGTGTTCACTGTCCAGAAGCCGATCTGGTAGGTCATTTTCGGATCCGCAACCCAGCCCTTGAGGAATACGAGAACCCGGTGCGAATAGATATCGTTTCGCAAATCCACCCTCTGATCCTGGCCCAGGTGGTCTGTGAAGGTGTCATCGCCCATCTGGTTCATATAACGAACCAGCGCATAGGCGCTGATGGAGAGCTCGCCGACGTCGCTCTTGCCCACGAGAAAACCCTTGCCAGGATCAAGGAAACCCCAGGTCGGTCGCGGGTTTCACCTGCTTTTGGCGAATCAGCGGGCGCCTGGCCGGCCGGCATCGGGGCTTCCGACACGGAAGCTATAGCGCCGGTGGCGCCCAGCACGAACTCGCCGCCACAGCCATCCATCACCCACACGCCCGTATCGTCATACCCCCAGTTCTTGCCAAGCAGGCAGGTCTCAGATCCGGTAGACCGGATCAGCGCCACACCTGCCGAGGTATCGCCCGGGCATGTCTGGCGCATTGCAGGGGTGGAGTGGCATTGAAGGGTCGGCGGCGCAGCCATGGGCGCAGATTCCTCGGCACCGACACTATTTGTCAGCAGCGATGCCAGACCTGCCACCGCGACGCCCAGGCTTTGATTCTTTAAAAGAATTCATTTCGTCAACTATCCTTAGTTAGAGATTTCCCGGCGAGCCCTGGAGAGGCCGGCAAACGGTCAAAGTCCAGTGCGCCAGGCAAGGCGGCAGCCATAGCATGCGACCACCAGCGGGTCGTATTACAATCCGATCAAACACCTACTGTTTATGGTCTCAAATCTCATCAGGCGTCAACGGTTTCATCCTGAAGCCCCACGGAGTCCACCGCTCTCGACGGCCTATTTCCAGCACAAAACGACGCCGAGCATGTCACCCCCCATTGCTTTGACTCGATTATGAATGTGGCATACTCGATCATGCTTGTTATTTCAGGGACAATCTCTATACATTTCCGGACAGATTTCGTCTCGATTTGCAACTAGTCCAGTACAAGGATGTGGTCAGGCCATGCCAGGATTTCAGAACAAGATCGATTTCGAAGAACAGACCGTGCGAATCGGTGGGACCCTGTGGATTCCGGACGTTCTCAGACAACTGGGACACGACCCGGCAGAGGTACTGGCTGAGGTAGACCTGGACCAGACCTTGTTCGACGATCCTGATCGCCTGATCTCGTATGCCGCCCGCAGTCGCCTGATCAGCCATTGCGCAACCAGGACAGGATGCGAGCATTTTGGGCTGCTCATCGGTCAGCGTGGCGGTCTGCATAGCCTGGGGATGATTGGCTTTCTGATCAAGAACTGCGTGGATGCCCGAAGCGCCTTGCACACACTTGTCCGCCTTTCACATCTGCACGTCAGCGCTGCGGAAGTTTGCCTGGAAGAATCCGGCGAGTGGGTGACGCTGAGCTATCAAATTCTGCGCCCTGAATACGAGGCCCGGGTGCATGTTTACGACGGGGCAGTTGCCACGATGTTTAATATAGTCCGTACATTGTGCGGACCCGACTGGGCGCCCGTAAAGGTACTTCTTTCGCATCGCAAGCCGTTGAGTGACAAACCGTACCGGGAGTTCTTCCGGGCGCCTCTGGTCTTCAATGCCGAGCAGAACGGGCTGGTATTCCAGTCCCGTACCCTGGATTGCAAGATTGCGGATGCCGATCCCGAGTTACGCCGTATCCTGGACAAACAGGTTGAAGACCTGGAGCGCAGAAACGGTAACGACTTTCTGAAAGAAATCACGCGCTTGATCAGTTCGGGGATTCTCATGGGTTATAGCCGTGAGGAAGATATCGCAGCCTTGTTGGCGATGCACCCGCGTACCCTGAGACGCCGTCTGCATCAATTCGAAACCAGTTTTCAGCTTGTTGCAGACCAGTGCCGCTACAACATCGCCCGCCAGTTGCTTGAAAGCTCGGACATACCAATGAGCGGGATTGCGGCAGCCCTGGCCTATGCCGATGCGAGTGCCTTCACACGCGCCTTCCGCCGCTGGAGTGGCACGACCCCCGCCAGGTATCGGACCACGTGGAAAAGACCCCATAGCTAGATGACGAATAGTGCCGACGCCCATCCGGCATGGCGCTGTAACGCCTTCCACAGTAGCCGTCGACCCGGCCGTGCGCCAGGTGTCAAAGACCCTTGACGCACAAGCCGGTTACCGCCCTCTCGCCAGATTACGCTAGGCCATGTGATCGTCGTGGCACATCAGGCATTCCATGTGGCCCTGCTGATTTAGTTTGCTGGGCCTGGAATGCGAGGCGTCGTCCGGACCATGACACTTCACGCAATGTTCGATTTCCTCCGACGGCTTCCACACCGGCGGGACCCACGTGCCTGCGAAGTACTCGTTGAACGCCTGCGTCACCATGTACACGACCTCACCCGCGACCTTGGCGCAACGCGCTTTCTTTTCCTCGGAGGTGATCTTGGCGCCTGCCGTCATCGCCCATTTGGACACCGAGGTATGGCACAGCGGCGACATCGCCCTGGCCTTGACCTGGTCGGGGAACTCGGAGATGTCGTCGAAACGGTTGGTCGGAAAGTCCTGCTCCGCATACCAGTAGAACAGGCGGTCGATAATCTGCCGGAACGTGGGATCTTTCGGATCGTAGGCGACCAGGTTGATAATGCAGGCCGCACCGCCCAGGGCGCCGCACAGGGTTCCGTGCCCGGCGTAGCCCGCCGCCGCATGGGACATCATCATGTCCGGCAGCGTGGTCCAGGGATAGCCGACCTTTTCCTTGAGCAGACTGAGCAATGATAGATAGGAAGCGGTTCCGCAGCCGTCTTTTTCCAGGTAGTAACGGTAGGCCCGTTGACCCGCTTCAAGCGGATCCAGGGTGACCCATTTCCATGGCAGCGGCGGTGCGCCGGCGGGCACTTCCGGACCGGCCAGGGCCGTAGTGGTGGCTGCGACTCCCGCGGCAGCGCCTCCTGCGAGCAGGGCCGCAGACCCGGCCAGCATGTTCCGCCTGGACAATCCCTGTTGGTTCAATTTATCCGAGTGCATGGTGACCTCCATTAAATGCCTGGTGGTCAACTGGAACGCAGATCCGTTATCTGAAAGGTGGCTGTGTCAGACTTGCCTGTCGCTCAGAGTTCCACCGTCAAAACATGTGCCCGCGAAGCCATCACCTCCACTAAGACCAGAAGCTACGTGCCGGGCACAATCGAACAGGCCTCTCCTTGCCTGTTAACAGAAGTATGCCCCCCGCGGGCGATAAAGACAGCAGTGAAAAATACCTAGGTGGCTATGACCGGAAGGATATTCCAGACACCTGATCAAGATTCATCCCGGTGACCCTGGAATCATTCCAGGACTCACAGGCGCTGCAAACTCGCGCGCGCGGTAGTTCTCTTTTGTCCGCGGGCGACTTCTCCCGAACCTCGACCCAGCAGAAACCAGGGCCGGAGTGGTATTTCGACCCCGAATCCCTGCTGATGGCCTGCCAACCAGGTCGGCTGGCCAGGGTTTCCGAGCGTGGCGGTCCGGCCCTGGCATAGCCGGCGGATCGGCAGCCAGGCGGGCCTGGTTCGCTCCGGCCGCCACCTCTTAAGAAAACCTTAAGATCACGCGAGCAGAATGGCGCATTGAATTAATGGGCGGAGCCTGCCCAGTCCAGGTGCCCGTCAGGGCTGTGGGTCGCCGATTAGACCAGTTTTGAATCTCAAGCTAACAGATACGGTCCTGGGGCCGGCCCCTTCAGGTATCGGTGGATATGCAATGTCATACAGACGACTTCAAATAGCACTTTCCTCAACCCAGCTGATCTGGCTCGCAGCCGTATTCCTGGTGCTTACCTGCAACGCCACCTTCTTCAGGCAACTCATGGACGTTTATCCCTGGGGCGCCAGCAACGCGGGATTCCTGTTTTCTGTGGCGGTCCTGCTTGGCAGCTTGCTCGCGTTGCTAATGACGCTGCTCAGTACGCTCATGCCCGCCAGAATTGTTGTCAGCGTGTTTGTTCTCGTGGCGGCAGGCATCAGCTTTTTCACCGATCAGTTTGGCACGGTTATCGATACCACGATGATCCAGAACGTCATGGAAACAGATGCTTCCGAGGCAGGCGATCTTCTTTCCACTGGCTTGTTACTGCGCTTGTTTGTCCTGGGCGTCCTGCCCGTTGCAGCGTTGTGGAGAATAGAACTCAGACAAGCCTCACGCGTCCGCGAACTGGGCTATAGCGCTCGATCCGTCATTGCCACCGTGGCTGTTGTCGCAGCATGCCTGTTTGCCTTTAGCGATATATATGCAGGTTTTTTTCGTCAACATAAGACCCTGCGCTATTACACGAATCCGAGCTATGCCCTGTATTCCATAGGCCAGATGCTGTCTGATACCGGTTCGGCCGGTGCGTCCGGACCGCCTGTGATGGTAGCGCCTGACGCACACATTTCATCCGCAAGCCATGGGCATGAACTGATCATAATGGTCGTCGGCGAGACCGCCAGACGTGACCGGTTTTCATTGAACGGCTATGCACGTAACACAAACCCTGAGTTGGCGCGGGAAAGCAATCTCATCAGTTACTCAAATATCACTTCTTGCGGCACCTCGACCGCAGTTGCGGTGCCGTGCATGTTCTCGGGGCTTGGTAGCGACAAGTTCTCGATCAAGTCGGCATCCGGCTCGGAAAATATTCTCGACGTGCTCGATCGTGTAGGCGTAAGCGTGCTCTGGCGAGACAATAATTCCAGCTCCAAAGGCGTGGCGGACCGGGTTGTCTATCAGGACTTCAAGAGCCCGGAAGTCAACCCCGTTTGTGATATTGAGTGCCGGGATGTCGGCATGCTGGATGGCCTGCAAGATTACATTGATGCCCAAAGTGGAGACATGCTGATCGTGCTGCACCAAATGGGTAATCACGGGCCGGCATATTTCAAGCGCTATCCGCCGGAGTTTGAGCGCTTTACCCCCGCATGCCATTCCGAGGAACTGTCAGACTGCAGCGAGGCTGAAATCGGCAATGCCTATGACAACGCGATCCTGTATACCGACTATTTCCTGGCCCAGGTCATCACCTTGCTAAAAACCAACACCCCCCGGTATGAAACAGCCATGCTGTATGTCAGCGATCATGGGGAGTCCCTGGGAGAAAATGGTCTGTATTTGCATGGCCTTCCCAAGTTGCTGGCGCCGGCCGAGCAAACCGATGTGCCGGTCATCGCCTGGATAGGCGAGTCCTCGGATGCCGACCTTGCCAGTTCACTAAAACTGAAAGACGCAGTCAACTCGCATGATGCGGTATTTCATTCCCTGCTTGCACTGTTCGAGGTTGAAACAGATCTGGAAACTTGAAAGCCCCTCTCCTGCTGGCAATGACGGATGACAATGGGCGACGCTAGACGCATAGGGTTTTCCCTGGGCATCCTGGTGATTTGCCTGCTCTGGTTTGAGTTCACGCCCACAGACATATGGACGCAGGGCTTTTTGTTCGATCAGCTTGATCAGCAATGGCTATGGGACCGTGACGAGCCTTTGACACGATTCATGCTGTATGACGGAATCAAGGTCGTGCTTGGCCTGTTTGCGTTGATAATTGCTGCTGCGCTTTTTTTTGGTCGGAAATCCGTGGCGTTCGCCCCTCACAGGAGCGGCCTCCGAATTGTGCTTGTCTCGCTTGTCCTGGTTCCCGCATGCATTGGCGGCTTGAAGGCCGTCACCAATGTTGCTTGCCCGAAGGCCCTTACGCAATTTGGTGGCGACCTGCCTTACTCGGTATCTTCGGAACCCCCGTTGAGAGCAATCAGTCGATAGCGAAACAGAGGTGTTTCCCGGCAGGGCACGCCAGTGGTGGCTTCGCCCTGTTGGCTTTACCCTTTCTGTTCAAGACGCGGCGCAGTCAAAAAGCGGCTTTTTGGACAGCGATGGCCACAGGCTGGACGATGGGTGGCTACAAAATGGCCATTGGAGATCATTTCCTCAGTCATACCGTCACGACGATGATCCTGGCCATGTTGATAGTTGATCTTGTCGTGATTTCGGATCGATACCTGTTTTCCGAGACATCGCGACTATGGACCCGGATGCGTTATCCGCAGCCTGCAGGGGTCGAAGATCCTCGAAAATTGAAGGCCTGACTGATGGTCGCCACTCCGGCAAGATCGGTCGGGTAGCTGGCCAGACCGGCGCCAGGCCGAACCATCAAGTCATCGCATGGATCGCGCGTCACAAAACCATTGGTGCTGGCGACCCTGAGTCAGGGTGCGCTTCGCGCATCATTTGGCTCTTGCTGCGGGGAAAGTACCGGCAGCCCTAAAACCTGGATGCCAATTCTTTGATGTAATCCGCGAACTCCGGGTCTTCGCCCCGAATAAGACCGGGCAAAGAATTGCGGAAGTCCTCTCGCTCGCACCACTCCTGCATGAAATCTTCCCAGGAGCGCCAGCGGCGAAGTTCCTTGCCTTTCAGGCTCCTTCTCGTAGAGCAGCAGATAGGCACGCTCGAACAGGGCGATCAGCATGGCGAAGATCGCCTGCATGCGCTCCTCCTGCTCGGCAGTCAGGTTCGGCGTATGGGTTTGGGATAGCAATTTCAGGTCCGGGTGATCCAGCGCCAGTTGCAGGAAATCCTGGTAGTTGCGCGACAGGCGCTCATACACATCGTCCTCGTCGTTGATGCGCTCCTGACGCTTCTCAAGCAAATAGACAAGGATCGCCATCGGCAGACCGACGACCGTTACGACGTAACTCAATAGTTCCCATGTCTCGAGCATCGGGCAATTATGCCAGCAAACACCCGGGGCCGGTCCCGCTAAATGTTCGAGCTGCAGTCGGCGCTAACACCGGCGCCCGGATACCACCCGACAGCAATAAGATGTCACACTAACGCGCCAGCTGCGACGGCTCGCAATCGGCCTTTCGCCGCTCACCCCAATGACAGGACCCAGACCTTGAACCAAACCTCCTTTTCGTCCCTTGGGCTGAGTCCTGAGCTGCTGGAGAATCTTTCATCCCTCGGCTACGAGGCCATGACTCCGATCCAGGAACAAAGCCTGCCACCCATACTTGCGGGACAGGACGTTATCGCCCAGGGCAAGACCGGTTCGGGGAAGACTGCCGCCTTCGGCCTGGGCCTGCTGGCCAAGCTCGATATTCGCAAGCTTGCGGGTGCAATCACTGGTGCTTTGCCCGACGCGGGAACTGGCCGACCAGGTTGCCAAGGAAATTCGTAAACTTGCGCGCGCCGTGGCGAACGTCAAGGTGCTGACCCTGTCCGGTGGCCAACCCTACCGGGCCCAGGCCGACTCGCTGGAATTTGGCGCCCATATCGTGGTGGGTACACCGGGCCGTCTGGAGGACCACTTGCGCAAGAAGTCCCTGGACCTGGGCGCCGTCACCACCGTGGTGCTGGACGAAGCTGACAGGATGCTGGAAATGGGTTTTCAGGAATCTGTGGAGGCGATCGTCAGGCAGACGCCCGGAAACCGCCAGACCCTGCTGTTCAGCGCCACCTACCCGGCCGAAATCCAGGCGATCGCCAAGCGAGTAATGCGTCAGCCGGTAACAGCGTCCAGGCGGAATCGACCCATGACAGCAGCACCATTCGGCAGCATTTCTATAGCGTTGCAGACGATCAGCAGCGGCTGACTGCGGTGCGACTCCTCCTGTTGAAATTTCGCCCCGAATCAACGGTGGTATTTTGCAACACCAAGCGTGAGGCGCAGGAGATCGCGGAAGATCTTCGCAGCCACGGTTTCAGCGCCCTGGCCCTGCATGGCGACCTGGATCAGCGTGACCGGGACCAGACCCTGGTGCGGTTCTCCAACAAGAGCGTGTCGGTTCTGGTCGCCACCGACGTGGCGGCACGCGGTCTGGACATCGACTCCCTGGATGCCGTCATTAACTACCACATTGCCCATGACACCGAGATGCACGTGCACCGTATTGGCCGTACCGGTAGGGCCGGCAGCAAGGGCACAGCCCATTCCTTGATCAGCGAAAAAGAGGGCTACAAGGTCGCCTTGTTACAGGACTACCTGGGCCAGGCAATCACGCCGGAGCCCCTGCCGCCGACCAGCCTGTTAAATGGAACGCCAAACCAGCCGGAGATGGAAACCCTGCTGATTGACGGCGGCAAAAAGCAAAAAGTCAGACCAGGCGATATCCTGGGCGCCCTGACCGGTGAGGGCGGTATCGCCGGCGCCCAGGTGGGCAAAATAGATATGTTTGATATTCGGGCCTATGTCGCTGTCCAGCGGAGGTGGTCAAGCAGGCTCTGAAAAAGCTGTCTGAGGGAAAGCTCAAGGGCCGCTCGTTCCGGGTCAGGCTGCTCAGGGGTCAGCCGGACAGCGTCCGGAGCTGATACAGCTTGCTGCGTGAAACCACCCCACCACAGCGCAGGGTGCACTGCGTGCGCCATTTTGCCCCGTGCGTGAAACACACCCTTCGTGCTGTCCCGAAATCGGTTTCCTCCCGTAGGGTGCACTCCGTGCACCGTTTTAATCCGGTGCGCGGGACGCACCCCACATGCTCCCTTTGCACCAGGCGCGTGAAACGCGCCCTACGCGCAACAAATGTAGCTACACTGTCTGCTTAAATAGCTTCGACTTCGCACAATTATTCCCAAGCAGGCAAACCGGATATGGAAAACACATCAATTCACCTGGTGGCCAGGCCGACCAAGGGCGTTACGGCCGATTTATTCGAAGTCAGGCACTCATCACTGCCCGCGGTCGCCGAGGGCCAACTCCTGATTCGCCAAACCTACATGTCCCTGGACCCGGCCATGCTGGGCTGGATGTCGGAAGATCGCCAAAGCTATATACCGCCCGGTGGAACTGGGCGAGGTCATGCGTTCGTCAGGATATGGGGAGGTAACGGAATCCCGTCACCCGGGATTTGCGGCCGGGGACAAGGTTACCGGGATGTTCGGTTGGCAAAACTATTGTCTGTCCGATGGCAAGGGCGTGAACAAGGTGACGGTGGATCTGCCACCCGAAGCAGTGCTGTCCATCCTGGCGCTGCCAGGCCTGACGGCCACCCAGGGTCTGTTCAATGTAGGCAAGCCCAAGGCCGGTGAAACCCTGGTGGTGACCGGTGCTGCGGGCTCTGTCGGTTCGCTGGTTGGGCAGCTCGCCAAGGCCGACGGCCTCAGGGTCGTGGGTGTCGCCGGAGGCCAGGAAAAGTGCCGCTGGCTGGTGGACGAACTGGGCTTTGACGGTGCGATCGACTACAAGTCCGACGGTCTCGCCGAACAACTGGCTGCCCTGACTCCGGACGGTGTGGATATCTTCTTCGAAAATACCGGCGGTCCGATACAACAATTGATATTTGATCGCATGAATGCCCACGGACGCATCGTCGTGTGCGGCATGATCGCGGATTACCTGTCAGCCAACCCGGCGCCCGGTCCGAACTGGATACGGATTATCAAAAAGCGCCTGACCATCCAGGGCTTTACCATGCCGGATCATTATGCCGAGGTTCCCCAACTACTGCGAAGCTGGGGTCCTACGTCATGGCGGGCAAAATCAAGTATCGAGCTCATGTGCTGGAAGGCCTGGAATCCGCGATCACGGGACTACCCATGCTGTTTCGTGGCGAGAACACGGGCAAGCTGATGGTGAAACTGTAACCAGATCGGTGCCCTCACTCTGGGATGGTGCGTAAGACGCACCCTGCCTGCGGCAGCGAACTCGGTGCCCAGAACGCACCCTGCCTGCGGCAGCGAACTCGGTGTCCTCCCGTAGGGTGCACTTCGTGCACCATTTGCGCCCGGTGCGTAGAACGCACCCTACCTGTGCCGCCGCGTAATCGCGTGCGTAGAACGCACCCTGCCTGCGGCAGCGAACTCGGTGTCCTCCCGTAGGGTGCACTTCGTGCACCATTTGCGCCCGGTGCGTAGAACGCACCCTACCTGTGCCGCCGCGTAATCGCGTGCGTAGAACGCACCCGCCTGCGGCAGCGAACTCGGTGTCCTCCCGTAGGGTGCACTTCGTGCACCATTTGCGCCCGGTGCGTAGAACGCACCCTACTCGCCGAATTCCCGAATATCGACGCCAATGTCTCCGCCAAGCTGATCCCTTAGCTGCTTGCGGAAACGCCGGCTCACGGGAATCTGTACTCCTGAGCTGAGCCTGACTTCGCCGTCGCCTGTGTCAAAGGGGACAATTTCGGCGACCCGATCGAGATTTACTATTGCCGACCGGTGGACACGCATGAACCCCGCCGGCGCCAGCTTGGTCTCGATTCCCGCCATGGTCTCGCGCAAGGGATAGGCGCGACTGCCGACAATCAGGTTCACGTAGTTACCCGATGCCTGTATCCAGTCGATGTCGTGAACTTTTACCAAAAACTCCCGGCCCAGCTTCCTGACCAGGAATCTGTCGGTAACTGGCGTAGGTTCCTCCAGGTCCCGTTCCTCGGACAAAAATTCCGCCTCGCCACGCAATCGACGCAGACCAAATCGATACAGGTAGATAATGGTCAAATATCCGGCATAGGCGCGAAAATCTTTCAGGTACTCGTACAAGAGTTCACTCGACAGGGGTCCGAATTCGTAATGCTGACCCTGGGTGGCATAGACCGCCTGGCGAATAGCCACCATCAGCGCCACATGCACCAGGGAGAAGGGCAGCGTAAATGCGGCGTGACCTGCCAGTGAGCGCCGGATTCGGCCACGCTCCAGTGGAAACCGTCTGTCCCAGGCCAGAATCACGGGTATCAGCAATAGCTGCACCAGGTGGGAGGAGCCCTCCCACACGGCCGGCTGCCAGAATTCATAGGGCAACCCCAGGCGCTGTATTTCCATCCATACGACCCACAGACTTGCCATCCAATTGACCGCGAAGAAGGCCACCCACAGGGCGGTCTCCCAGGCGCGTTTGTGTCGCAGATAGCTTTCCAGGGTCAAGAACCACTCTTCCTCGCAGGACGGCAAGGGAATCGTCGCCTGCAGCCCGCATTTTCCCCGTGTGTCCGGCCCACGGCTTACCGTTCGCCACCGCCGTCGACCACTTATCCCAAATCCCGGTCTTTGCGGCCCCTTGGGATTGTCGGGCCGATGGCGCGAAGAGACAGTCTGCCATAAACCCCGACCCGGAGGTCACCATGCAAACTAGCACACAGCTGCCACGCCGCCACGATATCGACGCTCTTCGCGTTCTCGCGTTCGGCTTGTTGATCCTCTATCACCTGGGCATGTTTTACGTCAGCTGGGGCTGGCATGTGAAATCCGCCTACCAGGCGGACTGGCTGGAACCCCTAATGCTGCTCGTGAACCAATGGCGTATGCCACTGATTTTTCTTATTTCCGGTCTGGCGGTCAGTCTGATGCTCGGCGAGGGTGGCAGGCCACGCATGGGTTACGGCGCCTTCGCGCGCTCGCGCACAAGACGATTGATGCTGCCACTGTCTTTTCGGCATGGCCGTCATCATTCCTCCCCAGGCCTATTTCGAAGCCCTGGGTAAGCATGTCATTGAGCCGGGCTACCTGGCATTCCTGTGGCGATATTTCAGCTTTGGCGGTTGGCCCGATGACGCCTTCGCCGGATCTCATATTGGTATCACCTGGAATCATCTCTGGTACCTGCCCTATCTGTTGATGTACACCCTGGCCCTGATCCCCCTGGCCGCATTCATGGCCGGTCGAGGCAAGCGTATTCGGGACAGTTTCCAGAGCCTGCGCGGGCCCTGGCTAGTGCTTGTACCCCTGCTGCCGCTGATGGCGTGGGGCTACTGGGTGTACCCGCGATTCCCTTACATCAGCCACGACCTCGTCACCGATGGTTACGCCCACGCCATGTACGGCACCTTTTTCCTGTATGGCTATCTTATTGGTCGAGACCCGGGCCTGTGGTCGGAACTCAAGCGGCTGCGCTGGTGGACACTGGGTATGGCATTTCTGGGTTACGGCCTGTTCATGGCCGGCCGGGAAATCCTCGCCGATGTCCACGTGATGGCGCCGCCGGAACCGCTTTCCTGTTCGTGCTCTACCTTAACCGTTGGGTCTGGATCCTGGCCGCCCTGGGCTGGGGTCATCACCTGCTGAATCGCCCATTCAGGTGGCTACCCTACGCCAGGACTGCGGTGTATCCCTGGTACATCCTGCACCAGACGATTACCGTCACGGCGGGCTACTACCTGTACCGCCTCGAGTTGGCGCCGGCCACGGAAGGTGCGCTGCTGTTGATCATCACACTGGGTGGTTGCGCGCTAATACATCATTACCTGGTGCTGCGCATTCGGTGGCTGGGACCGTTGATGGGGTACACGCCACCGTCGATCCAAAGTCACGCGCAACCGACGCACCGACGGGTATTGTCTGGAGGAGTCCACCTGAAGTCCCAGCCAGCCAGAGTGGCAGGCATCAAGCAAGGTGCGTTCTTCGCACGCTGTTAAATCTGGAACCGGTGTTAGCGATTTCTCTATGTGGAAAATCGGTGCCGGACTGAATAGGGCAATACGCCAACACCAGCACCGTTCAGATCAAGATAATAGGCGGCAGATCGTAGGGTGCGTTTCACGCATCGAAATAGATGGTGCACAGAGTGCACCCTACGCTTCTATCCAGGTTGATCCCACTGCCCCTTCCCGGGTCGAAGCCAAAACGTCCCAGGGAAGGTTTACTGACCCGGCGCTCGCGGCGGGTAATCGACGGTATGACGCGATAGACTAGGGAGCTTCTGTTTTATTCTGGACGAAGCAGATTGTGAACGAAAAGACTCAGATTCAAGGCGTCAATCGCACGGAATAGCCCGCTATTGCGAAGATTGGCAACGCGCAAGCTGGGCCTTTTAGCCGCAAGATGCGAGTTCACGAGTGAATCAGAGGCTCCCTAAGCCGGACGCTGCCCGCCAAAGGAAAGTGAGCGGCCGCGCCTGGACTCTCGGCAATCACGGCCTGATAAATGGATGGTTCCGTCATGAGACGATTATTGCGATCCCTGCTGCCATTAAGCGTTCTTGCGTTCGCCCACGCCTTGGCTGAGCAATCGGCAGAATTCGATTACTTCAGCAGCAATCGCACGATGATCCGGAACGGTGTGCAGGCGGTACTCATGTGCAACGGACTGTTCACCTCGGGACGCAGCCTGGAACAGGTGTTCAGACAGGAACTCGCCTATCTCCCGGAGCGAGTAGGCAATGCGGACGGCGGCGCCTATGTCATTGACCGGGAACGCAAGGCAGTGGCTGTTGGTGGGCCGAATGACGGTCCGATGATACGTGCCGCATTTCGTACCGGCATAGGTTGCGTGGTTATGGCGCCGGAACAGGATTTCGATGACATAGACTCGCTGCCCATCCTTGAGCTGCCCTACCCCCCTGGTGATCCTGCCACCACCGCATGGCCCAACGGTGATCGGATGGATGCGACTAGCCCTGCCAGGGTATATCGACCAGGATGCTCTCAAGGTCGCATCCGACTGGGCCTTTGATCGTGAATCGGCAGAACAGGACACGCTGAGTCTTATCGTGGTGCATGGCGGCCAGATCATTCACGAACGCTATGCCGATGGCGTGGACATGAACACGCGCACACGTACCTGGTCTACCGCCAAGAGTATTGCGGTAACCCTGGTCGGTATGCTGGTTGACGATGGAAAACTCAAGCTTGATGAGCCACTGGGGTTTGACTGGCTACCTGGCGTGGCGAATCCCGGGAACGACCCGCGCAACGCCATTACCCTGCGTCACGTGCTAAATATGTCCAGCGGTCTGTACCCGGTGGATAGCTTCCGCATGGAATACGCCACCGGCTCCGGCCTGGCCTACTGGGCCGGCGCCAGTTCCGTGGAAGGCGCCCTGCAACGGGGTTTGATCCGCCAGCCAGGTACCTTCTGGGAATATGAGAACTACGACAACCTCTTGGCCGTGTACGCCATGAAGCTGGCGCTTGGCGACCAGCAGCGCTACCACGAGTTTCCCCGTCGCGCTTTGCTCGACCGCATCGGCATGCGCAACACCCTGGTCAGCACGGATCGTTTTGGTGACTTTATCCTGAGCAGCCAGGTGTATACGAATGCCCGTGACCTCGCTCGATTCGGGCTGCTCTACCTGCAAGACGGCATGTGGGATGGAGAACGTCTGATCTCTGAAGACTGGATCAGGTTCGTCCGAGCCCCGGCCCCCGCCACCGCGCAGACCGGCAACTTCTACGGTGGCCAGTGGTGGCTGGTGCCGGATGATCGCAAGGATGTCCCGGAGGATGCATACACGACGGCCGGTAATCGTGGTCAGTTCGTAATAGTGATTCCCTCACGTGACACCGTCATCGTCCGCAGGGGTCTGGATTACGGCAAACAGGGCTTTGATGAATGGGACCTGACCCGCGAAGTATTGAAGGCCATACCGGCGAAATAAGGTCTGACCGCTGTCTGCCGGCCCGGGCAATATCAGCACCGTCGTATGCATTTTGTGCAGCACATACCCCTGGGTGTTCGCATCCGTAGGGGAATCCTGGAAAGCTGTGGTCCAGCATTCTGAAAGCCACCTTTCAACAACCGCTAATGTATTGTCCTGCTCGTTCCAATAGTATGGGGTCGACGCATACAGCGTTTTGCTCGCACCAGGGAGAAAAATGATGCTCGCCATCAAGTCTGTCCTACGCATGCGGTTCTCACTGGTGCTGCTGGTCGCATGGTGTGCAAGCGCCACTGCCACCAACTTCGATGCCGAAAGGTTTTCGGGCATTGTCGAAGAAGGCATGACGATATGGCACGTGCCGGGCATGGCGGTGGCGGTAATTGAAAATGACCAACTGGTGTTTCAGCGGGGTTTCGGCCTGACCGCGGTGGATGGTGGAAAGCCGGTAGACGAGCACACCCTGTTCGCCATCGCCTCCACCACCAAGGCGATGGTTGCCTCGGGCATCCTGATGTTGGCGGACGAGGGAAAACTTGACCTGGATGACCTCGTCATCAAGCACATTCCGGAACTTCATTTTGGCGAGGCATCGCTATCAGGGCAACTCACGATCAGGGACTTGCTCGCCCATCGCACCGGGCTGCCTTCCACCGATTTCTGGGGCTTCGAGCAGAACATGCCCCTGGAAGAACAGATCCGTCGTCTGCAGTATGTGAAACCTGAAGCACCACCCCGTACCCGTCTCATCTATCAAAACACGATGTTCGAAATCGCGGGGCTGATTATCGAAAGAGCCAGCGGTCAGCGCTGGGACAAGTTTCTCAGCCAGCGCCTGTGGGGACCGCTCAATATGCTCGAGACCTTCGGGGCACGTGGCCAGATCCCGGGTGGCATGACCCATGTCCAGCCCCATGGCTACCTCCAGGAGCAGGTCCGGCCCGTCAGTTGGGATTTGCCTGTGAACCTGGCAGACGCTGCGGGATCAGTCTGGTCGTCCATCCATGATATGAGTCTCTGGGCCCGGTTCATGCTGCGTGGCGGGGTTACACAAGATGGCAAGCGCCTGATCTCCGAAGAAGGCATGCACAGCATGTTCGAACCCCAGCAACTGTCCACGCCTGAGGATTTTTACCCCACCGTGGAACTGACCAAACCCCATTGGCGGAGTTACGGATTAGGCTGGTTTGAACAGGATTTCCAGGGTCGCGAGATCGATTTCCATACCGGCAGCCTGTCGGGGTTGATCGCCATCATCGGGCTCGACCGGGCCTCGGGCAGAGCCGTCGTCGTGCTTGGGAACCGTGATCACGCCGAGATGCGGCACGCATTGTTGTGGGAAGTCATGGACAACTCGGATACCGCAGGAAAACGTAACTGGAATCGCGATATCTTCGAGCTTTATCAAAGCCTGGAAAACGAGGCTGCAGAGGCCTGGGAACAGCAATCCCGGGCACGCCTGACCGACACCCGGACCAGTTTGCCCATCGAGGCCTACCTGGGCGTTTACCGCAGCATCATCAATGGTGACATCACAATTTCAGCAGCGGGCGAACAACTCACTCTGGCTACCGCGGCCAACCGTTACCGACTGTCTCACTGGCATCTGGACACCTTTCTCGTGATGCACGATGACTGGCCTCGCGGCATGCTGATGCAATTCAACCTGGGTGCCGATGGCAAGCCGGCGTCAATCAAGCTGGGACCGGATACCTTCTCGCGAGTCAGCCAATAAGCTGCCTGGGCGCGACAGCCACCTGAAGCACCGATCTCATGGGCACCGGGATAGCTTCTACGTGATGCACGACGACTGACCTTGCGGCATGTCGGTCCAGTTCCAGTGGCTGCCGATAGCAGGCTCGCTTCGCCGGAGCCGGGCGAAAACCAGTCTCGCCAGGGTTCCAGGCCAGAAAGACCGGTAACCGGAAGGTGGCGGATTTTTCTAACCCCATTGAACGGCGCACAAAGGGCACCCTACGCGGCTTACCTGGAAAAGGCGTAGATCAGACTCAGTGAAGCATTCCTGCCTGGTGAGGTGTAAAAGTCGGCCGCAGGGTCGGTGGCCGCCAGACCACGCAGGTTTCCCCACTCCCAGTATTTCTTGTCACCGATATTGAACACGCCCGCCTGCAGGCTCAGCCTGGACCCAAAATGGATGAAGGCAGTCACGTCGAGAACACCGTAACCGGCGGGCTGATACAACTCGCCTGCAGTATTGTCCACACGGTCTTGTGCCGCCACCAGGGTGTTCGTCAACTGTACGCCCCACCTTCCCTGTGCCGGCACATAGCCCAGACCCACAACCGCAGTTATCGGGGTTATGGAATTCAGGGGCTGGTCCCTGTCTGTATCAGTACCACGGGCGTAGGCCACACCCAGGTCCACGCGCCATCCCTCCAGGGCCGGTGTACCCGGGCCTGCCGTCAGCGTGGCCCGCAACTCGGCGCCGTTAATCGTCGCACTTGCCCGGTTCACGGACTGGAAGACCAGCATACCCGTGTCCGGATCCACGCCCATGTTGGCCCTGGATTCGATCAAATTCTCGTATTCATTATTAAACACGCTCAGGCTGTAGGACAGACCGTCACCCTGGTAACGCAAGCCCGCCTCGTATCCCCGGCTGGTCTCGGGCTTGAGATCCGGATTTGGCAGCGCGACAAAATTGAACGCCGGAATAGTGAAACCGATATTGACATCTTCCATCGGCGGCGCCCTGAAACCTTCGGCATACTGCAGATAGGCGGACGTCTTCGACGTGAGCGCCGCAGTCAGACCGAGCCGGGGTGAGGTATTCGATTCATTTATGGAAGCGGGCTCAACGCCCGGGTTATCTTCCTCGAACATAGCGTCGGACTCCGGCTGCATATCGTATCGCTCGTAGCGTAATCCGGGTATGAGCGCCATGCGTCCATCGGCAAATGTGATTTCATCCTGCAGGAACAGACCTGACTGGCGACTGGTTGATATCGGAAAATCCCTGACCGGCAGTTCCTCACCTATGATCACGTTGGTGCTGTCGCCCGTGTCCAGGTTGGTTTCCAGCCCGTCACGCAGCTCCTCAATCCTCACCTGCACCCACTCCACGCCATACACCAGGCGGTGCTGGCCGTGATCCGTATCGAAGCTGCTCTCCAGAATCACCTCCGCCCCGTCGGTGTCGTCCTGCATATCAAAGCTGCGGTAACGCAGGCTTGGATAGGTTACTCGCCCGGCCGGCACTTGCTCCTGCCAGGTCTCCTGCAAGGTATCGCTGTCCTGGGTGAAAGCGCTCCAGCGCAGCCGGTCCACGTACACGCCACCGACTTCCCAGTCCTGGTCCAGGCTGATACGTTGACGTTGATAGGTGTCCACCCCTTGCATGGCGACGGTATTTGCATAACGTCCAGGCGCACCCACCAGGGATTGCACATCGGTGTCGACATCGCTGGAGGACTCCTCCAGGGTCAATCGCACACGATTCACGGCCGAAAAACTGTACAAGGCCTTGGCTAGAAATGTTGGTGCCCTGGCTGTCGGCCGGATTGGCGGCATAGGCATCCGAGTCCGCATTATTGGCGGTCTCCGAGCCCTGTCTCCCGGAAGCCAGCAACATCGCTCTCCCACGAGCCTGATCGGCCGGCAAGCGCCGCACTCAGCAGGGTGCTGTCATCGATAGAATTTCCTGAGGCCTTGCTCCAGAGCCCGGCGGTCTGCTCTCCCGGCCCGATAAAATCTGCCGGGTCGCGAGTACTGTAGGTAACCACACCGCCCAGGGCGCTGCTGCCGTAGAGAGTCGATGACGGTCCTCGCAGAATTTCCACTCGCTTGAGGATGTCAGGATCCACCCAGTCACGGGTCGCGCTGGCAAAACTGCCGACCGAAAAAGACTGGGACACCGGTACGCCGTCAAGCTCGATGGCCACGCGATTGCCATCCACGCCCCGAATGTTATATGAGCCCAGCCCGAATCGCTGGGCGTCGCTGGAAACCGTAACACCGGGCTCGTACCGCACCAGGTCCTTGATATCCCGGGTCATCTGCCGGTCCAGTTCCTCCCGGCTGATTACGCTGACCGTGGCGGGCACCTCGGCAACGGCACGGGTGCTCTTGTTCGCGATGACCGTGAGAGTCTCGATCGGAGCCGTCGGTTGCTCGCCGGCTTCCTGGGCCCGTGCCAGTGGTAGCTGTACCGAATTCAGCAAAACTACCGTGACGAGAACAACCGACCTCTTCATTACCCAACTCCAATACCCTGACAGTCCTGACTCTGGCTCAAATGTACAGGCACAAGTCGGCTATCTCTTTGATCTTGATCAATTCCAAAAAAAGGGCGGCAGGCCAAAGACCTGCCGCCAAACAACGAAGCTGGAGAAGCTCCTAGTAAACGTCGTGAATGGTGTTGTACACGTTGAACTTGCCTGTTGGCGTGATAATCCGCGGACCCTTGATCACCTTCTTCAGCTTGCGGGTCTTGTCATCCACCACCACGATGGCAGATTCCTTGTCCTTTGCGCTCCAGACCGAGAACCAGACTTCGGTCCCGTCCATGTTGTACTCGGGCTGGACCACGCGTTTTGCGCCGTCGCCCAGTTCCGCCCATTCTCCGATGGGCAGGACCTGGTAACCGGCATCCAGGTTATTGGTGTCGAATACCGCGATGGACTGGCTGATGGCCGGGTCAGGGTTAAGCGGGCGCATCCACCCACAGATTGCTGGACTTCGGATGGGTCTTCACGAACAGCGAGCCACCACCCTGCCCCTTCAGGACCTTGACCACTTTCCAGGCCTGGTCGGGGTGCTTGTCGGGATCAGTACCAATGAAGGAAATCTTCTCGTTACCCAGGGCACTGGTACCCCACATCGGGCCAAGTTTCGGATCCTTTACGTTGGCGCCGCGACCCGGGTGCGGAATCTTGTCCACATCCACCAGGGCGACAAGCTTCTGTTCACGGGAGTCCACTATCGCGACCTTGTCCGACTGGTTCGCCGCAGTCAGGAAGTAACGGTGGGTCGAATCCCAGCCGCCGTCGTGCAGGTAGCGTGCAGCATTGATCGTGGTAACAGTCAGGTTCTCTATATCGCTGTAATTAACCAGCAGAATCTTGCCGGTTTCCTTGACGTTGACGATGAACTCCGGGTGCTCGTGGGACGCAACGATGGCGGCCACACGCGGTTCCGGATGATATTCCTGTGTATCCACAGTCATCCCGCGAGTGGAAACAACTTTCAGCGGCTCAAGGGTTGCGCCGTCCATGATCACGTACTGGGGTGGCCAGTAGGCGCCTGCGATGGCGTACTTGTCCTCATAGCCCTTGAACTTGGACGTCTCCACGGAACGCGCTTCCAGACCGATCTTGGACTCAGCCACTTTTTGCGGTGGATCCATGTACAGATCAATCAAGTCCAGTTTCGCATCGCGGCCAATGGTGTAGAGGTAACGGCCAGAATGAGACGTGCGGGAGATATGTACCGCATAGCCGGTCTTGACGATGTTGACGACTTCCTTGGTGTCCCCGTCGATAAGGGCCACTTCACCGGTGTCACGCAGGGTGACTGCGAAAATATTCTCGATGTTGATCTTGTTCTGCTTGGTCTTGGGTCTGTCAGCCACAGGCACCAGGACCTTCCAGAAGGACTTGATGTCCGGCAAACCGAATTCAGGCGGTGTGGGCGGCTCGTGCTGCAGGAAGCGCGCCATGATGTCGATATCCTCGGCGCTTATCTCACCGGAGCTGCCCCAGTTGGGCATACCGGCAGGCGATCCGTAGTAGATCAGCGCTTTCAGGTAATCCGTGCCCTTGGGCTGGGTGACGTCCGGTGTCAGCGGCTTGCCCGTCGCGCCCTTGCGCAGCACGCCGTGACAACCGGCGCAACGCTCGAAGAATATCTTGGTGGCTTTATTGAACTCGGTTTCGCTCAATGACGGTGCGCCAGGCGTAACCATCATCTTGACGTCCATCGCCGTGCTTGCTGCGCCCTGGTACTGCACCTGGGCGGAACTTGCGCCCGGGTGCGGCTCCGATTTGGACAAGTCGGCCGACACACCGGCCTTGGCACGCGCGGCAGTCACTTGCTCTGGGCTTATCTCACCGCCCTTGTTGCCCCAGGAATTCAGGATGTAGGTCATCACGTTGGCCAGGTCCTGATCACTCAGGTGTCCCTGGGGAGGCATCACCGAGTTGTACTGGGTGCCGTTTACAGTGATCGGTCCGGTGAGGCCTTGCAGCAAACCCGTCAGCGCACGAGCAGGATCATCCAGCAGATAGTCGGACCCCGCCAGCGGGGGGAAGGCGCCCGGCAGACCGGCTCCGGTGGGCTGATGACAGGCGGCGCAATTAGCCAGGTATACGGCTTCACCGGCTTGCATACCGCTAAGCGGCATGCGCTCGTTAACGGTGGCCTGATCGGCAGCGAAAACGCCATCGACAGGAGCCCAGGCAGCCACCACGGCCAATCCCAGACTTACTGCGATCGCACTATACGTTCTTTTCCCCAAAGGACGATGCGGGCTCATTTTTTTCTCCCCGGCAACTCAAAAACACCGAACGCACGCATTCCGTGCGCTCACCAGTAATTTTGGCTCTGGGAACAGGGTAGCCTTGGCAGCGTTGACCACACCTTGATCTAGGTCAATCGGTTATCGGTGCTGCACCTGGTCCTCTGCGAACGGCATCTATTCAAAGTCATGACCCAACCTGATACCAAGTGTGTTGGCTGTCCACTACAGTTCGTCGAAATGCTGGATTGAGTCTATTCAGAGGCCCCACAGACGCCATGACTAACCCTGTCACTCGCAGGGATTTTCTTAATGGAGCCGGATTCAGAGTCGGGAGCGCCCGGGTGCTCCGGGCGGCTGTCTTGCCGACGGCGGTGCCGCCTCGCAGCTGCAATATTTAGCCTTTTTGTCCACCGCGGGCCAATTCTCACGACCTGGCTTTTCGACTGACCCGATCTGCGCCGGGTCCGGATGAGGAATCCCTTTGGCGGTCCTTCGCCTATTCCTGATTTTGGTTCTATAATCATATCGTCATGGCAAGGATGCCGGAGCAGAATTTCCCTCTGATTTCGGAATCCAGGGAATGGTTGCATTTGATTCAGACACACCCCGATACACCCGCCGGGCTTGACGGGGGCCCTCACCTGCTGGTTGTAGACGACGACCCGGGTATTCGGGAGTTGCTGTGCCAGTATCTTGGGGAGCAGGGTTTCACGGTCTCGGCTGTCGAGGACGGCAGGGCCATGGATGCGTGGTTAGTCGAGAATACCGCGGACCTGGTGATCCTGGATTTGATGCTGCCCGGAGAAGATGGTCTTTCCCTTGCGCGGCGCCTGCGTAGCGAGCATAGGCTGCCCATCATCATGATCTCGGCCCGTGGGGAAGAAGTTGATCGCATAGTCGGCCTGGAGGTCGGGGCCGATGATTATTTGCCAAAACCCTTTAATCCACGCGAACTGCTGGCCAGGGTCAGGTCCGTGTTGCGCCGTAGACAGCCGACTGCTGAACCCGAATCAGATCCTGTTACGGACGGATATTTTTTCGGACCATTTCGCTTTGAACCCAAGAAGCGGATTTTGTATCGGCATGCCAACGAAGTGGATTTGTCGAAAGCAGAATTCGATCTTTTGAACGTTCTTGTCAGGCACCCCAATCGGGTTCTAAGCCGCGATTTCATTCTGGAATGCCTGGGCGGCAAAGACCGAGATCCCTTTGATCGTAGTATCGATGTCAGGGTCACGCGATTACGACACAAGATAGAAGATGATCCGACTCAACCCCGCTTTGTGCGGACGGTGTGGGGGGTTGGATATCAGTTTACCCCCGGGGAGCCCAGCGCTTGAAACTGATGCCGCGAACCCTGCCCGGGCGGACGGCGATCACCATTTCGCTGACTCTGCTTTGTTTTATGCTGTTTTCCTTTGGCGCCGCCGCCTATTTCATTGCCATACCGATGGCCAAGCGATCTGCGGACGATTTTGCTGCAATTATTATTCACTCCGCACACTTGATGCAGAGTTCGCCCAAAGAATTGCATCCGGAACTGAAGCGCCAACTGCTGCTTGACCATGGCTTGGTCGTTACCAGGCAGATGCCCGCACTGGCCGAGAAAACGTTTGACGTTCCCTACTACATCTTTTTTCGGCAATCCCTGGCCCGTCGTGCGGGACAGGAGTTGTCGATCATTGAATCCAGTCGAGGTCCACTCATCTGGGTGGATGTTCCTGCCGATGGCGAATTATTCCGCATAGGGTTCAACCGCGAGCGCCTGGGAACCAATCCGCCGCTAGCACTGCTCGTGGCAATAGGTGGCGGTGCATTGCTGACCCTGCTCGCGAGTATGTTGGAAGTTCGGCGGGTCGGAGAACCGCTGGCTCGCCTGGTGACCGCAGTGCAGGAGGTAGGACGTGGACGTGAACCTCAACCGCTCGCAGAGACAGGACCAGAAGAAATTGCGACTCTGGCCCGGGCGTTCAACAAGATGTCCTCCAATATTCGGGAGTTGTCCGAGAATCGAACCATTATGGTCGCGGGTATATCTCATGATCTACGCACACCCTTGACCCGCCTGGGTCTTGCTGTGGAGATGCTGGGCGAAGACTCGGATCCCGGGCTGGTCGCCGGAATTCGACGTGACCTGGCGGCAATGAACCGACTCATTGGTCAATTTCTGCAATTTACGAAAGGCCTTGAAGACGAGTCTCCGGTGCAGCTGGATTTGCGACAGATGATTGAGGCCCAGGCGGAAGATTTGCGGCGGTCTGGCACTGAGGTCGAGTTCGGCGGCTGCAGCTCTCCTTGCTCTTACAAGGTAGAGCCTGTTGCGTTGGGGCGCCTGCTTGCGAATCTGCTGGAAAATGCTGCGCACTATGGAGCCGGTAAACCAATCAACATCAATCTGCGATGCGATGAGCAATCGGTGTCGATTGATATTTGCGACCGTGGCCCCGGCATTCCCGCCGACCAGGTGGAGGCGGTTTTTCAGCCCTTTCACCGACTGGAAGCGGCGCGCAGCAGCAGAACTGGCGGCAGCGGCCTGGGCCTCGCCATCGCCCGCCAGCTCGCAGACAAGCACGACTGGTCTATCCAACTGCTGCCTCGAGAGGGAGGAGGAACGGTGGCCAGGGTTGGGTTGCCGGACAGGCGAGGCGCATAGTTCACGCGCCTCCAACCTCTGCTTCTGCCCTTTTCAGGGTTTGCCGATCCGCATTTCGCCAGCGCTGATGATGAGTTCAAATAGTGTCAATGGAGCGGGCTTTGCGCCGTTGACCTGGCATTTTTCTCACGCTCTTCACGTTAAGGCGCCGGTCTGCCAGGGGTACTATCGGGATCAGTCTCACATCAATTGCTCCAGCCTGGTCAACCCGGCGCAACACCGGTTTCTCCAGACCGTGAGTTACCCTCGCCTTGTTTTCGTGGGTGATCAAGGAAAGCAAAAAAAATGGGCCGGATTATTCATCCGGCCCCAAGCATGAGGACGCTGGGAAGGGGATCACTCAGCCGCCTCGATTTCGATATCTTGCTCACGGGCTCTTTCCTGCATTTTCGCCCGGTGTTGCGCCTGGAATTTTTGACCATCACCCTGGGATTCATGCAAACGCAGCTGCTCCCGGTACTCATTGCGTTCTTGCGCACTCATCAGCTCACCACCATAAATCGGCCCCTGGCCGGGGGGCGCCAAGTCAGCACCCTGGTTCATGGCACGTTGCTGCACCTGTTTCTCGTACTGAGCCTGGACTTCCTTGCCTGATCCCTGCTCACCTGACATGCCAGTCTGCCCCTGATACTGGTTGTGTTCTGCCTTGGTCATGGACTCGCCGCCATCGACATCCTGATCCTTGGCGTTCGCGGGATCGTGAATTTTCAAGCGATCCTGAACCCGGTCGCGATCCTGGGCTGGCTCTTCCAGACGAATGCGATCCTGCGTGCGATCCCGATCATAGTCGCGGTCACGGTCCGCCTGCTGACCACGGTCCGCACTCCCACCGCCGCCTTGCCCTTGTCCCTGTTGTGCAAAGCTCGACATCGACGCAAGCGCGATAGTCGTTGCCACTAATATGCTGATTACTGTCCTGTATCTCATTGCCGTCACTCCTTATCTCGCTGAGAACCTTTCCCTGTGTTTCCAAGTCTTCCAACCAAACCTGGGTGGATACCTTCTCTCCACGTTGATAAGTATCAGCTAACACTGTTTCCAGAAGATTTCGGGGAGCTCTAATTCTGTTTCAAATTGTTACCATGGAAGTCCGTGCTCTCATTCGATATTCGTAGGCAGGTATCAAGTAGCAGTGGCCCGATGCTCGCAGGCATTGGGCAGGGCCCGGCCGTTTTCGGCG
This sequence comes from uncultured Gammaproteobacteria bacterium, assembly GCA_963823435.1. Classification (GTDB taxonomy): domain Bacteria; phylum Pseudomonadota; class Gammaproteobacteria; order Steroidobacterales; family BM003; genus CAKZML01. The sequence continues at coordinate 639,054 of CAWGLN010000001.1, forward strand.
AAGGCGTTTTTATTTTGGTGACGACAGTCTTGGGATAGGGGTGCGGCCACGCCACGACTGATTCAGAGCCACACAGGCCTGTCCAGTGCTTCGGCCCGTCGATGACAGAAGTTGTGGTCACTGTCTTCGTATCATGGCTGTGTGTCGTTGATCCGACAGGTTGCCCTCGCTTCTGGTGATCGAGCCTTCCACCCTGGCATCGGCACTATCTGGATCGGGTTCGCATTAAACGCAACGTCCTGTCATCTGTCTCGGGAAGCCTGTTTTCCAGAATGTAGCTTGCCGACTCCGGTACCTGTCCAATGGCCCCCGGAAACAAAAAAAATGGGCCGGACGTTCATCCGGCCCCAAGCATGAGGACGCTGGGAAGGGGATCACTCAGCCGCCTCGATTTCGATATTCAGCGCGCGGGCTCTTTCGCGCATTTGCTCCCGATGTTGCGCCTGAAGTTGCGCTGACTCTCGGTCTCGGAATCAGAAAACGCAGCCGCTCGCGGTACTCATTGCGTTCTTGCACACTCATCAGTTCGCCACCATAGATCGGCCCCTGACCCGGTGGTACAAGATCGACACCCTGGTTCAGGGCACGCTTGCTGCATGGTCATCTCGTGCTGAGTCTGAAATTCCTGGCCGAGGCCCTGCTCATCTGACTTGCCAAGCTGCTCCCGATACCGATTGCGCTCCGCCTGATTCATTAACTCGCTGCCATAAATGTCCTGGTCCCTGATATTCGCAGGGTCGTGAATTCGTGTGCGGTCCTGATCCCGGGCGCGATCCTGATCGGGATCCTCCAGGCGCTCATGATCCTGCATGCGATCCCGGTCGAAATCGCGGTCGCGATCCATCTGCTGGGCACGATCCGCGTTGCCACCGCCTCCCTGGCCCTGTCCCGGGCCGGCAAAGCTCGACATCGACGCAAGCGCGAAAACCAATGTCACAAATACGCTGATCGCTGCCCTGTATCTCATTGTCTGTAACTCCTTATCTCGCCGGGAACCCTGCCCTGTTTTTCCAGGCTTTGCAGCCAAGGCGGCATGGATACCGTCAATCCATGGCTGCCAGTATCAGGCAACCCTGTTTCCAGAAGATTTCCGGAAACGTCAATAATGTTTCAAATTGTTACAGACGGTTTTCGAGCCACTGCCAAACGGTTCCAGAAAAGCCCCAGGGGGCCGTGGGCGCGCGCTCGCACCTGCCAGGCAGAAAAGTGGCCGGCCCGCCCAAGTCGTTTGCTTTTGTCGGCGATAGCCATTTGAATAGGGGTGCGGCCAGTACACGATAAACCCAGGATCTCCAGCGGCGGCGTTTTGGGGTGTAATACCCCCTTCCAGCTCCGCGTTCCTCCGCAGGAATCTTCTGTAAGTATAAGGACAAAGGGGACAGGCACCATGCCCAGACATATCACTCGCCGGGATTTTCTTAACGGCTCGCAGATCGCCATAGGAGCGGCCTTGCTGTCACCCTGGACCGAGTTGCTTGGAGCGACTCCGAGCGGATTTCCATTGGGCGCGGACTACTACCCGCCGGCGCTTACGGGGCTGCGCGGAACTCATGCCGGCGCATTTGAAACCATGCACGCCCGGGTATCCGGTGAGACCTGGCCCACGGGCGCACCCGAGGAGGAATACGACCTGGTAGTAGTAGGAGGTGGTATCAGCGGCCTGTCCGCGGCGTATTTTTTCGACAAGCAACATCCCGGTTCTCGAATTCTTATCCTGGATAACCACGATGATTTTGGCGGCCATGCCAAGCGCAATGAGTTCAGCATCGATGGCGCTGTACGCATCGGCTACGGAGGAACCGAGTCCATTGACACGCCCTCGGCCTACAGCAAGGTCGCGCGCCAGCTCCTGGTGGATCTCGGTATTGACACAGACAAGTTCTACCAGGCCTTTGACCAGAAACTGTATTCATCCCTGGGTCTGAGCAAGGGCATTGTGTTCGACAAGAGCACGTTCGGTGAACAAAAACTGGTTGTTGGTTACGGAAAGATATCCTGGGAGGAATTTGCGGCACAGGCCCCCCTGAATGAGCAGGCGAAGAAGGATTTCATTCGAATCCAGACCGAGAAGAAGGATTACCTTCCAGGCCTTGGCATGCCGGAGAAGCTGGAACGTCTGCGTCATGTCAGTTACGAGGCCTTCCTGCGAGATTACGCCGGCGTTGACCCCCAACTGATCGAGATGTACCGCAGGTGGGGTACGAGTTTCTGGTGCGTGGGAATCGATGAAATTCCATCAACGTCGATACAGTCCTACGATGGCGGTATGCCCGGCCTGGACCATACCCTGGTCCGCGAGGGTCACCGTGGTGATGATCCCTATATCTTTCACTTTCCCGACGGTAATGCGTCTGTCGCCAGGCTATTGGTGCGCTCACTGGTGCCCGGGGCTGTGCCCGGCACCAGCATGGAGGACGTGGTCACAAGTCGTGTGGATTACTCGCAACTGGACCGTGAGGGAAAGTCCATTCGGATCAGGCTCAACAGCACTGCGGTGAATGCGACCCATACCCCGGATCAAAAGTCCGTGGACCTGACCTACGTGCACCAGGGCGTGGCCCACAGCGTGCGCGCAAGTCAGTGCATCATGGCCTGTTACAACGCCGCCATACCCTACTTGTGCCCGGATCTTTCCACCAGCCCAGAAAGCAGGCCTTGCCTACAACGTCAAGACCCCGCTTTGTTACGTGAAAGTACTGGTACCTAACTGGCGTGCCTTCGCCGAGCTCAAGCTGGACTTCGTTTACTACACGAAAGCTTTCTACAAGCAGGTGGAACTCGACTACCCGGTTTCCCTGGGCAAGTACCGTCGCTCACAGACACCTGACGATCCCATGATTTTGCATATGTGTCACACGCCATTTTTCCCTGATATCCAGGGCCCCGAGCAGTGGCGGGAAGGTCGTCGCAGTCTGTTGACCACCCCATTCCCGGTATTCGAGCAACACGTACGCGATCAACTCGACCAGGCCCTCTCCGGGGCCGGCTTTGACGCCGAGCGTGATATTCGAGCCATTACCGTCAACCGCTGGCCACATGGCTACGCCTACTCCCCCGACCTGATTTGGGAACCAGACTACAAGTCAGACGCTGAAAAACCCTGGGTTATAGGCCGGCAGCGCTTCGGTCGCATCGGTATCGCGAACTCGGACTCCGGTGCCAGGGCGGATACCAACGCGGCAATCACCGAAGCCTGGAGAGCCGTGCAGGAAATCGGCCAGGCATAGCGGCACCAACAACCTGACCGGTGCATTCCGGATGCGACACTAACCTCTTTCTCAGGTCGGTGGGCAGGGACAGGGACGATTATCCCTTGATGTGATGAACGGACAATGTCCGGGGCGATTCACAACTCAATAACCGGAGCCTGGACACAGCGTGGAAGGTAGTTATGGTTACTGTCCCCATAATTACGGCACCAAAAAAGGCCAGGCCGGTAGTCCCGGCCTGGCCTGCCTTGTTGCCCGATTCAGCGGGCGTCAATCAACCTTGTTGTTTCCTTGATGCCAGCGGGAAAAACCGTCCCGCCAACATGCCCAGCAACAGTATCCAGCCCAGTGCTCCACCACCACCGTTGTTGTTACTGGCCGTGGTAGCAGAATTCGCCACCAGCGGATCAGTACCCATCAGCTTGATTTCGTCACCGTCGCTGTAACCGTCGTCGTCCGAATCGTCATCATTGGGATCGGTACCGTACTCGTTCACCTCTTCACCGTCCGTCAGGCCGTCGTCATCGCTGTCGTCATCCATGGGATCGGTATGGTGCTCGTGCACTTCCTCACCATCGTCGAGGTCATCATTGTCGCTGTCATGATCGCTCGGGTTGCTATCGTGATCGCCTTCCTCATCATCGCTCAGCTCATCACCGTCGTCATCGTCGTCATCCTCGTCCTTGATGCCATCGTTGTCGTCATCGTCGTCATCGTCATCGCCAATGCCATCGTGATCATTGTCGCCTTCAGCATCCGTCAGGAAACTCCCGATGGCCTTGATATCCATCTGCGGCATACAGGCCAGGAAACGCATATCACGTTCGTCTCTGATCGCCTCGCTGGTTTCGTCGGCGTCTTCGCCCATCACATTCTCATGACTGCGGCCGCCAGAACCATCGGCGCCGTGACAACCGGCGCAGGCGGTGACATAGCGCTGCTCACCCGTCGCGTCCCTGGAATTCAGGTAGGTGGCGAGATCAGCGACGTCCTGCTCACTGAACATACCCTGCAGGTACTGCATCTCGGGAACACCATTCGGGAACACGCTGGTGCCGTAGATGGAGGCCGTAATGATGCATTCTCTTGCGCCGGCCATGCGTCGCACACCATACAGCGACTCATCATAAGCGGGCTTGGTCCAGGGATCGCCATGGCAGCCTGCACAATTTTCGGCATACAACGCCTCGCCACCAATAGCCTCGGCGGGATCGGTGACGGTAACCGTGGTGAATGAGGCATCACTGGACAACTCACCATCACTGACCGTCAGGCCAACGATCATAGGTTCCTGCAGCGGCGTAGCTGTGGGCCGGACGCGCGCCGGTTCCACTGCTGCCGTCGCCAAAGTCCCAGGCGTAGGTCAGGGCAAGGCCTTCCGGATCACTGGAGCCGGTACCGTTGAAGGTAATGCTCGCACCGGTATTACCGGTGTAGGGCCCGCCGGCATCGGCCACGGGCGCCTGATTGGCCGGGGGAGTAGCAATCGTTACCGTTGCGCTAGCAGCGTCCGACAGACTGCCCGTATCGGTGACCGTCAATGTCGCGGTGTATGTACCGTCGGCGGCATAGGCGTGGCTGATGCTCACACCGTTTCCACTGGCGCCGTCCCCGAAGTTCCAGACATAGGTCAGCACATCGCCATTGGGATCGCTGGAACCCGAACCGTTAAAGGCAATCGTTTGCCCGGGTTGTCCGCTGTAAGGACCGCCGGCATTGGCCGTCGGTGCAGCATTGACAGGCGGAGTCGTGATGGTGGCGGTAGCGCTGGATGGCGCACTGTTCGCTTTCCCGTCGTTTACCGTCAGGCTTACATCATAGGTACCCGCTGTCCCGTAGGTGTGGGTGGGACTCGCACCGGTACCTGTCGATCCGTCACCAAAGTTCCAGGCGTAAGTCAGGGTATCGCCGTCAGCATCGAAACCCGAACCAGAGAAGCTGACCGGGGTTCCGGCCTCGCCGCCGTAGGGTCCGCCCGCGTTAGCTGTCGGGACGTTATTAGCAGCGCCGATAGTCACGGTGGCGCTGGAGGAAACACTCACTGTCCCGTCATTCACCGTCAGGGTCGCGGTACGCTGGCCTGCAGATGCGTAGGTATGGGTCGGGTTCAGGACGTTACTGCTACCGCCGTCCCCGAAAGACCAGAGATAGGTAAGTGTATCGTTGTCGGCATCCGAGGCTGTTGCGTTACTAAACGATACAGCTACGCCGACTACGCCGTTATAGGTTCCACCGGCATTGACCACCGGTGGCGTGTTGCTCGGGGCACTTGGCGGATCGAGGACCACTCCGGCAGGCATATTTGACGGGGGGTTGGCACACCCTGAACCTGCACACCATCCAGGCTGGGTATTCGCAGTGATTTCTTGCAGATTGGTAAACCCACCAGCGTCCCCATCGGAATTTTGACCCTCGATGGCGACAAAATTGACGCTCGCGTTCGCCAGGGCTTGCCCGTAGGGGTTAAACCCCGGCGCACTCGTAGCACTTGTGTGACAAACGGCACAGTTAGCGTCGTCGGTCGTGGACAAAGGATATGCATTCCGGAAATCGGTCAAAATACTACCGAAGGCAAACGCGTTGGACATCCAGAGCACGCCAAGGGTAGAAACCGCTACGGCCTGCAACAGGCGGCTAATATGATTTTTCATTGTTCGTCCCCCCCGGGGAATACCTAAAGAGTGTGACGAGGTAAGCGCATCACACCAGACGACCCTTTTCAGGCCCGTTTGGCAGCGATCCCAACCCTTGGTGTAAATCAAGGATTAACCTCACATGAGTGACCATATGGCACATATATAGGATTGCAAGTGTCTTTCGATGGAGACATCAGGGGATTCCGAGGGCTACCCGGGGGTAATCCGGGGTCCGTATCCGGATTTACCGAGACTGATTCTTAAAACTGTCAGGTAATGAGAAGAGTCAACAAGCGCTCTATCCAGTGCCCGATCCCTTGCCAATGCGGGAGTCCCGGACAGGCCCGACTGCGGTAAACTCCCGATCCCCACACTGCGACGGACGCGCGCCAAACGGCCAAGCCGGAAATATCCATGTCAGAGAACAGTCACCGATAAGACTCCCGCAACATCGCGCCATACGCAGCTTCGTGCGCCGGGCCGGCCGTATGACGCCCGGGCAACAGCGCGCTATGGAAGAAATGTGGCCAACGTGTGGTATCGACTTCACCCCCGCGCCCACCGACCCGTCCTATGGTTCGGTAACCAGCAGCCACTGACAGTGGAAATCGGCTTTGGAATGGGCGACTCCCTGGTGGAACTGGCACGTCTTGCAGCCCGAGCGAAATTTCCTCGGTATTGAGGTTCATGAGCCCGGTGTCGGGCGATTGTTGATGGACGTGCGGGACGCCGGACTGACCAATCTGCGGGTGAGTCGGCATGACGCCGTGGAGGTGTTAAAACTGCAGATCCCGGACCACTCCGTCGACCGGTTTCTGATTTTCTTCCCCGACCCCTGGCACAAGAAACGTCATCACAAACGCCGCCTGATTCAGCCGGGCTTTCCTGGAATTACTGGCAAGCAAACTGGTCCATGGCGGTCGCTTGCACCTGGCAACCGATTGGGAAAACTACGCCGAGCAAATGCTGGAGGTGATTGGTGCCAGCCCGCTGTTCAAGAACCTGGCGCACCGGGGGCGGCTATTCGCCGCGACCCGACGACAGACCCGTGACCAAATTCGAACGGCGCGGGCAACGCCTGGGTCACGGCACCTGGGACCTGTTCTTCGTTCGCGTTTGATCCGGGGCCCTGGCCGGTTGTCTGCCGGCTTCCCCGGCCAGGAAATGCCATTACAAACCTGACAGGTTTTCCGGGCGCGCTCGTATGCGATCGGCGCCTTCGCTCCCAGGTACTTGCACAAAAACCACGACACCCAAGAGTGCCCATGCTCCCCGGGGCAGACACGGTCCGGATTGCGCGCAACGGCCCGGGAGCAAGTCTCGAACACCCCGGTCCGCACCAGTTTTCAGTAGCTTGGAGCCGAGCCGGCGAGATCCTGGCATCGGCACTTGCAGCAACAATGTTTTGGGTTCTAAATAGGTTGCGAAGGTGTTTCCTGCTTTATTCAGGCCTTTCAATTAAATGGCCAAGGAGCTAAAGGACCCCCAACCATGGCGATCAGTTACCCCGTAATTGGTCATTGGTACAGCATGCCGGATGGCGCACTTTTTAAAGTCGTGGCGCTGGACCCAGTGGACAACTCCATCGAGATTCAATATTTCGACGGCACTGTTGAAGAACTGGAATCTGGCGACTGGATTGAAATGTGGATAAAAAGAGTGCCCGCTCCGGAGGACTGGTCTGGATCGGTAGATGTAAGCCGGGAAGATATCGTCCGTGACGATGACGGCATTCACTCAACAGACTGGTCGGACCCGCTGGAATTCATTGACCGGGCCGAGTAGCGAGGCTTTATCTCCGGACTGGTTAATGCGTAGCGCGCAGTTTGATAATGGCGCGGAGGGTCAACTTGCAGCCGGCGCCGGTCCGGCCTGTGTCGATAAAAATCACACCGTCAACGAGTAATCGATAGCGCCGCAGGGACGACCTTGCAGGCGTGCGACGGTGCCGTGCACCGTTTAGCACTGTGGGCGAATCGCCTCTGCCGACTTGTCGGAGCATCGGCGAATTCACGGCCGGCGGCATGGGGACAGATATTTCATCACCAGATCTCCCCGCTGGTCCAGGAAATGATGAGGTACTACCAATCTCACCAGCCGGCCGGCATCGTGGGCGTCTCGATTTATTCTGGACGAAGTAGTGCTAGCAAACACACATTCAAGACCCAGTCGTACGAAATATGACTATCTCGGGTGTGGCACGCGAGGTCGACTGCCCCCAGCTGAATTCACGGCACGCCCGATCGGAATCCGCGAGATTCCCGACACAAATGGTTACACTACTCACCGTCAAGACACCCGTGGTCCGGGCGCGGCCCGTGCAAACACAATACGTCGGAGGGCGCCATCGTATTCGCTACCGCAAAAGATGCCGAACAGACATTTTACCGTGCGTTCGCGGCGGCTGATTTCCGGACAATGAAGACGGTCTGGGCTGACCAGGACATCGCCTGTATTCACCCCGGTGGCGAGGTATTGCTGGGCCCGCAAGAGGTCCTCGACAGCTGGGGTCAAATCCTGATGGCCCAGGGCGCGGTGAACCTGCGGGTAGAAATGCTGTATCGGCTGGCCCAGGGACAACAGGTGATACACGTGGTGCGTGAGCACTTCGGCAACCCGCCGCACAATGACACGAGGCCGGTGGTGGCTACCAATATCTACCGGCGCGAGCAAGATGGCTGGCGCATGCGTTTGCATCATGCCTCCATCGACGCTGCACTCGGCCCCACCGTCCAACGCGTATCCCTGCATTGATGTCGGAGAGTACTTCAGCCGGCCCCGAGCCACGTCGTTGGCAGGAAATCCTCCTGAATCGACGCATGCTTACCTGTATTTTCCAGGGCTTCTCCTCGGGTCTTCCTCTGTATGTGCTGATCCAGTTGGTGCCTGCGTGGTTGCGCAGCGAAGGCATAGACCTGGCCACCATCGGTTTGTTCAACCTGGTCATGCTGCCCTACACCTGGAAATTCCTCTGGGCCCCCCTGATGGACCGCTATCACCTTCCCTTCCTGGGCAGGCGGCGCGGCTGGACTCTGCTCACCCAGGTATTGCTGCTCGGAAGCATCGGTATGCTGGGAACGGTAAATCCCGGCAGCAATCTTCAGGCAGCCATGTACCTGGTGTTTGCCGTATCCCTGTTCAGTGCCAGCCAGGATATCGTGCTCGACGCCTACCGTCGGGAATTGCTCGCAGATGACGAACTGGGTACCGGCAACTCCCTGTTCATCAACGCCTACCGCCTGTCCTCCTTGGTACCGGGCTCTCTGGCCCTGATCCTGTCTGATTTCATACCCTGGGAAGCCGTGTACTGGATCGTCGCGGTCTTCATGCTGGTCGGAATCGTCACCACCGCAATCGTCGCGGAGACTGGCGCAAATGCCCTGGCCCCCGCCAGCCTGCGCCAGGCGGTGGTCGAGCCCTTTGTCGAGTTCTTTCAACGCGGCGGCATACGCAGCGCCCTCGCCATCCTGACGTTTATGTTGCTCTATAAATTGGGCGACAACATGGCCACGGCGCTGTCCACACCGTTCTACCTGGACCTGGGCTTCAGTCGCACCGAGATTGGAACCGTCGCCAAGTTTGCCGCCTTGTGGGCCTCGATTGCCGGCACGCTACTGGGTGGCCTGGCCATGCTCAGGCTATCGATCAATCGCGCCCTGTGGATTTTTGGCGTCGTGCAAATCGTGTCCATCCTGGGGTTTGCGGTCCTGGCCCACGTAGGTCACGACATTTACCTGTTATTTACCGTGGTTAGTTTCGAATACCTGGGCGTGGGCCTGGGCACAGTAGCCCTGACCGCGTTTATCGCCAGGCAAACCAGCATCCGGTTTACCGCCACCCAGTTCGCCCTGCTTACCAGTCTTACCGCCATACCAAGAACCGTAGCTAACGCCAGTACCGGTTTCATCGTCGAGGCAATGGGCTATTTCGACTTTTTCCTGGTTTGCACGGCAGTAGCCTTGCCGGGCCTGGTCTTGCTGGCCTGGGTGGCGCCCTGGTCCGGAAACACGCCCCTCAGCTCCACTCGCCCTCATAATCCATAACCAGGGGCGCGTGATCGGAAAAGCGCTGATCCTTGTACACGCTGGCCGATAGAACCTTGTCCGCCAGCCCCGGCGTCACGACCTGGTAGTCAATCCGCCAACCCACGTTCTTGGCCCAGGCCTGGCCCCGGTTCGACCACCAGGTGTATTGATCAGGGTCGGGATTGACCTTTCGAAACGCATCCACGTAACCCAGATCTTCGAAAAGCGTATCCAGCCAGGCCCGCTCCTCGGGCAAGAACCCGGAGTTCTTTCGATTGCCCTTCCAGTTCTTCAGGTCAATCTCCTTGTGGGCAATATTCCAGTCGCCGCAAATGATGTACTCGCGACGCTTGCGACGGAGTTTCTGCAAATGGGGTAAAAACAAATCCAGAAAACGGAACTTGGCATCCTGCCGTATTTCACTGGAGGAACCCGAGGGCAAATACAGCGAGACAACGCTCAGGCCGGCAAACTGGGCCTCGATATACCGGGCCTCCCGGTCAAATTCATTCCATCCCAGGCCCCGTAGAATCCTGGTCGGCTTTTTACGGCTGAAAATCGCCACACCGCTGTACCCTTTTTTCTCGGCATCCAGGTAAAAGCAGTGGTAACCCTTGGGGCGAAATGCATCGGCTTCAAGTTGATGTTCCTGTGCCTTGGTCTCCTGGATACAGACCACGTCGGCGTCCTGTGCCGCGAGCCAGTCAAAGAACCCCTTGCGCTCGGCGGAGCGTATGCCGTTTACGTTGGCGGTAATTACTCGCATGAATGGACTGCCCTCAAAAGCCCGACATCCTACCTGAGTTTTTCGATCAGGATAAAAACCGGCAGGGAAAATACGGTTCAGTGGTGACCGGGATTAGTGGATAATGCCCGCCAGGAGGACCCGCAATGCAAGCCTACAAGAAAGAATTTCTCGACCTGGCCCTGGAGCTGGGAGTCCTGCGCTTTGGCGAATTCACGCTCAAATCGGGCAGAAAAAGCCCGTACTTCTTCAATGCCGGTCTGTTTAACACCGGCCGGGCGCTGGACAGCCTGGGACGCTATTACGCCAGGGCCATCGCGGAATCGGGTCAGAAATTTGACATGCTTTTTGGGCCTGCCTACAAGGGCATCCCGCTGGCGGCGCTAACCGCAGCAGCGCTGTACCGGGAACACGGTATGAATGTGCCCTACGCGTTCAACCGCAAGGAAGCCAAGGCCCATGGTGAGGGCGGCAACCTCGTGGGCGCCCCTCTCATGGGCCGGGTCCTGATCGTGGACGACGTAATCACGGCCGGCACCGCAATTCGCGAATCCGTTGAGCTGATACGGGCGAACGGCGCCACGGCGGCCGGGGTGGCGATTGCTTTGGACCGGCAGGAGCGGGGCCAGGGCGAGCTTTCTGCAGTGCAGGAAGCCGAAGCGGATTTGGGTCTCACGGTCACCCGTATCGTGGGCCTTTCGGACCTGGTAGGTTACCTGCAGGGTGACGACGACCGTGAGGCGCAACTGCGATCCGTGACCGCCTATCGGGAACGCTACGGCATATAGACCGAACCTGGCCGGCCGCCAGAGGGCGGCAATGACGTGACGTACGGCACAGTTTGGAATCTTTCCAACAGAAACAATTGGCATTCTTGTGCTATAAGTGAGCCGTGAAAAAACTCCTGATTTCAATCTGCTGGCTGGCAGCCGCGCTTTTCAGCGCGACCGGGCATGCTGAGCTATTCAAATGGGTGGATAAAGACGGCGTCGTCCACTACGGCGACCGCATTCCGCCCGAGTACACCAATGACCCGCACGAGCGTTTCAACCAGGGTGGCGTCAAGATTGGTACAGACGAAGGCGAACTGAGCAAGGAAGAAGTAGCCGCCAGGGCCGAGCAGGACCTCATTGACAAGCGGGGTCTCGCCTACGACGAGCAACTGCTCAAGTCTTACGAGCGCGTGTCCGACATAGAGCGCTTGCGGGAAGCACGCCTGGCTGATCTGAAACAGCAGGACGACCTGGCCCAGAATTATTTGCTAGGCCTGCAGAAACGCCAGAAGAACCTTGAAATCGAGGCTCAGCGGTATAACTACCCCTATGACCCGCTGTCAGAAAAACCTCCGGTCCCGGACAACCTGACCCGCGAGTTGATGGATACCGCAGCCAACGTGGAGAAGTACCGCGAGGTGCTGGCGAGACGAATTCGCATGCGCGAAGAATTGGTCGCCAACTTCAACCGGGATATTGAGCGTTTCCAGGAACTGAAATCAAAACGCTAGGCTGACGCCGGCTATTGCTTGCCGGTAGAGCCAAAACCGCCGGCACCGCGATTGCTGTCGGTAAACTCCTCAACCACATCGAACCGGGCCTGCACCACTGGCAGGATGACCATTTGGGCGATCCGGTCACCGGGCTCGATAGTGAAGGGATGGGAACTGCGGTTCCAGCAGGAGACGAACACCTGGCCCTGGTAATCCGAATCGATCAACCCGGTAAGATTACCCAGGACAATGCCATGCTTGTGGCCAAGTCCGGACCTGGGCAGCAACACTGCAGCCAGCCCCGGATCATCAATGTGAATGGCCAGGCCAGTAGGAATGAGCTCGGTCTGACCCGGTTCCAGCACCAGGGTTTTCTCCAGACAGGCCCTGAGGTCCATGCCCGCCGAGCCGGACGTGGCGTAATCGGGCAGAGGAAATTCCTTCCCCAGGCGGCGATCGAGAATTTTCAGCTGGATATTTTGCATTGACAGTCAGGCCTTTCGAAGATCAAAAACTAAAATTTCAGGCAGCTGCGGGACGGAACCGGCTGGCGATCAGTTTCAGCAGCAAACGCGCCAGGTCTATCTTGGCGCCGCTGCCCAGGCTCTGTTCACCCTCCGCCCAGTAGGCCGTCAGCGTATTGTCATCCTGGTCAAACCCTTTACCCTGACCCACCAGGTTGGCGGCGATCATGTCCAGGCCCTTGCTGCTCAACTTGCCCCGGGCATATTCCTCGAGCTTCTCGGTCTCGGCGGCAAAACCGACGGTATATGGACGCTGGCCGGCGGGTAATGCCGACACCGAGGCGAGGATATCCGGGTTGCGGACCAACTCCAGCGACATGTGATCCCGGGTCTTCTTTATCTTGTGCTCGGCCGGGCTTGCCATCCGGTAGTCGGACACTGCCGCCGCACCAATGAAAATGTCCACGCCGTCGAGATTCCCCTGTACCGCCTCGAGCATTTGCACGGCAGTTTCCACCTCCAGGCGCCGCACGCCCGAGGGTGTGGGCAGGTGGACCGGGCCGGTCACCAGCGTCACGGCAGCACCCATACGTGCCGCCGTCTCGGCCAGCGCAAAACCCATTTTCCCGGAACTGCGATTGCTAATGTAACGAACCGGATCAACAGGCTCACGCGTGGGACCCGCGGTTATCATCACTGACAGGCCGGCAAGGGGACCTGCTTCGCCGCTCATGCCCATGACCGCCTCGGCGATATCCTGGGGCTCGAGCATACGCCCGGCGCCGGTTTCGCCACAGGCCTGGTCGCCTTCGCCCGGACCCAGGATCTGCACCCCGCGAGCACGTAATTTCTCCACGTTGGCCTGGGTGGCGGGATTTGCCCACATCTGGCGATTCATCGCCGGAGCCAGCACCAGGGGCGCCTCGGTTGCCAGGCACACGGTACTGAGCAAGTCACCGGCCAGCCCGGCCGCGAGCTTGGAAATAGTGTCAGCCGTGGCTGGGGCTATCAACACCAGGTCGGCCCAGCGCGCCAGTTCAATGTGCCCCATGGACCCTTCGGCCGCCTCGTCCCACAGGTCTGTGCGTACAGGTCGACCGGACACGGCCTGGAAGGTCATGGGGGTAATAAATTGTTGTGCTCCCCGGGACATCACGACCTGCACGTCGGCGCCCCGCTCCCGCAGCCGTCGAACCAGGTCCGGGGCCTTGTAGGCGGCGATTCCACCGGTAACGCCAAGCAATATATTTTTGGGTATCAACGCGCTCATTGGGACTCTCTCCGAGGCCCCGCAGCATACCACGAACGATTGCCCAGAAAGAGACGTTGCCAGCCAACGCCACGGGTTTCACTCTGCACTTGTCAGCCACCCCGGGTGGCGCCAAATCGGGAAACATCAACCATGGCCATACGCAACTGGCCTGAACAGGAACGTCCACGGGAAAAGCTTCTGCGCCGGGGCCCGGAAGGGCTGTCGGACGCCGAATTGCTGGCAGTCCTGCTGGGCAGCGGCCCCAGCGGCACCAGTGCTGTGGCGCTTGGACGAGCGTTGCTGTCGCATTTTGACGGATTGAGACAACTGATGTCCGCCGACCGGCGTGAGGTCTGCCAGGTGACGGGTATGGGACCGGCCCGCTTTGCCAGCCTGCGCGCCGCGGTTGAGTTAAGCCGCAGGCATCACCTTGAGCAATTGCAACGGGGCCCCGCGCTGAGCGACCCGGCGGATGCCGGAGATTTTCTGCAAGCCTGCCTGCGCGACCTGGGCCACGAACTCTTCGTCTGCCTGTTCCTGGACAACCGCCACCGGGTTATCTGCTATGAACCCCTGTTCCGCGGCACCATAGACGGGGCCACCGTTCACCCCCGGGAAGTGGTGCGCCAGGCCCTGGCCTGCGATGCCGCAGCGGTGATCCTGGCTCATAATCACCCCTCCGGTGTGGCGGAACCCAGTGACGCGGACTGCCGCATCACCCGCAGACTGGCCGACGCGCTCTCGCTGGTCGATATCCGGGTGCTTGATCACCTCATTGTGGGGGATGGAGATTGCGTGTCGCTGGCCCAAAGAGGCTTAATCTAGAGCAACTTGAACCTTGCATAAGCTCCCGGGGCGCATTTAAAACACTAGGGTTCCGCTTTGAGTACACGGGCCAGCCGGCTCTTTTGCGACGGGCGCTTTGAATCCGGGCCTTTTCGCTCACGATCGGCCAAGGCCCGAATAAATCAGGGACCCCTAAAACTTGCGTTCAGGCCGCTCCGCTGGTATAAAGTTCGGCTTCCTGCGTCCGGGAAACGGATGCTATGCAAACGCATTGATCGAGATTTAACAGGGAATAGGGTCATGTCCAGAGTCTGTCAGATAACCGGAAAGAGTCCGATGAGCGGCAACAACGTGTCGCACGCCAAAAACAGGACGCGTCGGCGCTTTTTGCCGAATCTGCACACCCATCGCCTGTGGGTGGAGAGTGAGAAGCGTTTCGTAAAGCTGCGGATAACCCCCGCTGGCCTGCGTAATATCGACAAGCACGGCATAGACAAAATCCTTGCCGATCTGCGTGCCAACGGCCTGAAGATTTAACCCCACCCTCTGAAGGAGTATCAACATGCGTGACAAAATTCGCCTGGTGTCCTCGGAAGGTACCGGACACTTCTACACCACCACCAAGAACAAGCGCCTTCACCCTGAAAAGGTGGAAGTGAAGAAATTCGACCCCAAGGCTCGCAAGCACACGATCTACAAGGAAGCCAAGATCAAGTAAGCGACCAAATCCGGTTCGGATTTCCAGAAAAACCCGCCGGCTGGCGGGTTTTTTGTGGGCGGGCTATTCAGGGAAACTCCGATCTGTGCGTGGACTTGCATCCTGGCCCGGCAACCGGGTATATGATGCGCCCATGCCAGAATTGCCCGAAGTCGAAACCACCTGCCGCGGCCTCAGCCCCCACCTCCTGGGCAGACGGGTCACGGCAGTCAGCGTACGCAAACGCCAATTGCGCTGGCCCATCCCCAGGAGCCTGGCGGCAAACCTGACGGGGCAGGAAATACTGTCGGTGACACGACGGGCCAAGTACCTGTTGATAGCTACCAGTACGGGCACCCTGATATCACATTTGGGTATGACCGGTTCCTACCGTATCGTCAGGACCGGGCATCCTGCCGGCAAGCATGACCATGTGGATGTCGCCCTGGATTCGGGATGGGTGTTGCGCTACAACGACCCCCGTCGCTTCGGCTGCCTGCTCTGGACCCGGAGCGACCCCTTGCAGCACAAATTACTGGCTTCATTGGGACCTGAGCCGCTGGAGGCTGACTTCCATGGGGACTACCTGTACCGGGCAGCGCGCGGTCGCAAGGCCAGCGTAAAGCCCTTCCTGATGGACGCCCATGTCGTGGTCGGCGTGGGAAATATCTACGCCAGCGAGGCCTTGCACCGGGCAGGCATACACCCGCGTCGCCCGGCCGGCAGGATCGGTCTGGCACGTATGCGAACAGCTGGTGGAGAAAGTCCAGGATGTGCTATCCGAGGCCATCGCGGCCGGCGGCACCACGCTCAAGGATTTTATTCGGGAGGACGGGCAACCGGGTTATTTTGCACAATCTCTGCTGGTGTATGGCCGGGCTGGCCTTCCCTGTCGCGGTTGCGGAGCCCCAGTACGCCAGGAAGTCCTGGGGCAGAGGTCCAGCTATTTCTGCCCGGTGTGTCAGCGATAGCAGGACCCGCAGGGTGCGCTCTGTGCACCGTACAACTAAGGTGCGTGGAACGCACCCTACGTCGAAGTGCCACCCGGGTTAAAAGCGACCGTGTAGGGTGCACTCTGTGCACCACGCAATACGGTGCGTAGGACGCACCCTACGGCGAAGATTGGCAACGCAGAAGCTGGGGCTTTTAGCCGCAAGAGACGAGTTCACGAGTGAATCAGAGGCGACAGGGAGCCTCTGATTTGCTCTGGATGAAGTAGATTGTGAGCGAAAAGACTCAGATTCAAGACGCCGATCGCACGTAATAGCCAGCTCGCTCAGATTGGCAACGCAGAAGCTGGGCCTTTTAGCCGCAAGAGACGAGTTCACGAGTGAATCAGAGGCGACAGGGAGCCTCTGATTTGCTCTGGATGAAGTAGCTTGTGAGCGAAAAGACTCAGATTCAAGACGCCGATCGCACGTAATAGCGAGCTATTGCGAAGATTGGCAACGCAGAAGCTGGGGCTTTTAGCCGCAAGAGACGAGTTCACGAGTGAATCAGAGGCTCCCTAGTAAACAGCGCCCTCGCCGTCGCCCCTGGGATCCGAGGCGGCCTGAACCTTGCCACTGGCGTAGTCCCAGGTGATCACTTCCATGTTGCCGTAGCGGCGACCCGACAGTTGCAGGGTGTGGCCAAGTGATTCCAGCGCCTCCAGTTCATCCTGGCTAAAGGCGTTGTCCTCATAAGTGATGACATCCGGCATGTACTGGTGATGAAAACGCGGAAGCGTAGCGATCTGCTCGGCGTCCGCACCCTCTGACCAGGCCATCACACCCAACAACACCATGCTGATGATGCGACTGCCACCGGGTGTACCAAGAATCACCAGGCCCTGGTCGGTCTCGGCCCAGGTCGGCGCCATACTCGAAAGCATACGCTTGCCGGGCGCAATCACGTTGGCGTCCGCCCCCACCAACTTGAAGCCGTCCGCCACACCGGGCTTGACGGAAAAATCATCCATTTCGTTGTTCAGCACCACTCCGGTATTCGGGATCATGATGCCGTTGCCAAACCAGAAATTCAGCGACATCGACGCCGACACCCGGTTGCCCTCGGCGTCCAGGATGGAAAAATGCGTGGTGTTCGTCCCCTTGGCTTCCCAGGTGCTCAAGCCCGGGAGGCTGTCGCTGGAGGTGGCCTTGTCCAGGCGAATACTGGCCCGCTGGCCGTCAGCGTAATAGGGATGTACCAGACGCTGCTATCGGTATGGTGACAAAATCCGGATCACCCAGGTATTGCCCCCTGTCGCGGAACGCCCGGCGCAAGGCTTCAACCACCAGGTGGGCCCTGGTAACGGAATCAAGCTGTCCAGCTGTAGGGGCCCAGGATATTCAAGGCCTCGGCAAGGACCACACCACCAGCGCGGTGCGGCCCCGCCTGTGATGACCATGTCTTTGTAACGGGTTTTCAGGGGCGTCCGCTCCATTATCCGGTAGTCGGCCAGGTCTGCCTCGGTCCAGATACCACCCAGTCCGCGCACTCCCGCACCATGCGCCGCGCTTGTTCGCCTGTATAAAATCCGTCGCGTCCGTTCGCGGCCAGCAATGCCAACGCATCCGCCAACTCCGGATTGGTGACTACCTGCCCCAGTTCCGGAACCTCACCGCCCGGCAGGAATACCTTGCCGGCGTGATTTGTCAGTAACTGCCCTTGCTTGAATTTAAGCCCGCCTTGCAGACGCGGGTACATGGGATAAGCCATCGCGGGCCAGGCGAATCGCCGGGGCAAGGTTTTGCGCCAGGGTCAGTTTGCCGTAAGTCTTCGCAATGTGGATAAGGGCCGCGGCCTGCCCGGGAATTCCGGAAGCCAGGGCCGTGTTTCGTGACAAGCCCGGAACAGGTTCGCCCTGCTCGTCGAGGAACATATTGGCCGAGGCTGCGGCGGGTGCACGCTCGCGGCCATCAACCAGGACCTCGAAACGGTCCTCAGCCCGGTGCAGCAGCCAGAAGCCGCCGCCACCCAGCCCGGTTGCGTTAGGCTCCACCACCGCCAGTGCCGCACTGACAGCCACTGCGGCATCAAACGCGTTACCGCCCGCCTCCAACACTTCGTAGCCCGCGGCGTTTGCCAGGGGATGGGCGGAGGCGATCGCCGAATTCCCGGGGGTCGCGGCCTGGCCACAGGCGACCAGCAAGCATCCACAGGAGGAAACCCTGACGAAGCCCGTGGCAATACCCCTGCGTGGCGACGTACCCACCAAACTAGCGGCCTCCAGCCTGGCCTGGTACCTGGCATCCAGGGCCTGCTTCACGCTGGGATGGACAAAAAGTGACACGTCGCCGCCCAGCATGGCTATCTCGCGAATCATGCTGGAGGAAATGTAGGAGAGCTCTTCCTGCGGAGTCAGGAATACAGACTCCAGCTCCGGCGCCATGGCCCGGCTCATATTTGCCAGCTGAAACTCAAACTCGAAGTCCGAGACTGCACGCAGCCCACGTACCATGACATCCAGCTTGTTCTGCCGCGCGAACTCGATGGTCAGTCCGTCGTACCCGGTCACTTCAACGTTATCGAGATCATTCAGTACTTCGCGGGCCAGGTCCACGCTTTCGGCAAGGCTGAACAAGGTGCCCTTGGCAGGACTGGCGGCAACCGAGACGACGACTCTTTTAAACAGGCGACTTGCCCGACGCACCAGGTCCTGGTGACCATTGGTAATCGGGTCAAATGTCCCTGGATAAATTGCGGAAAGGCTCATGATTCTTGCACCTGCTCTGTTCGTTCCGGTTCGTTCTCGGGCCCAGACGGGCGCAACAGGCTGGCCAGCACGTTTCCGGCCCTGGTCTGTCGAAGCACCTCCCAACCCGGTGGCACAGCCGGCTCGCCACGACTGGCAGAGGTCTCAAGGTAGACCCTCGCGCCCGGAGCCAGCCAGCCCCCTTGCAGCAAGAGTGTACACAATTCGTGACTCCACTCCTGATCGAAAGGGGGATCGGCAAACACGATGTCCGTCTGGATGGACCCGCGAGCCAGAAATTGCCTGACATTGCCTCGTTCGCATTGCCCACCCCTGGCGCCCAGCGTATCCAGGTGCTGCCGGATACTGGCCAGGGCAGGTTCTGACTCATCGACAAACACGACACTTGAGGCGCCGCGTGACAAGGCCTCCAGCCCCAGGGCGCCACTGCCGCAAAACAAGTCCAGGCAACGGGCGCCCGGGACCTGCATGGCCAGCCAGTTAAACAACGTCTCCCGAACCCGATCCGGGGTCGGACGCAGACCGGGTAACGGAGGAAAGCCCAGCACACGGCTGCGCCACAACCCGCCGATAATCCGGAATCGATTGCGCGTACCGTGCGGGCTGCTCGGCCCGGATTACTGGATGACTTTCTGGACATGAGAACCCGTGACTCCGGGCAAAGACCCAGGGAGCCTAGAGATTTGATCCTGGACACAAGGGGCCAGTTCATGAATAGAGGCGTCGGGCGCGCTCAATGCACCCTCCAGATCTCCGCGTAACGCGCAACCCGAGGCGAGACCGCACCGGCGCTCGGGTCGGGAACACGAATTCATGACCGGATCATAGTCCTTGATACTAACAGGGCTGGACTTCACCTGCGCCGACCCGGGGACCCGACCCGGACTGCCGCCAATGTCGTTACCAGGGAAAGGCCTCACGCGGTTTCGTGACCCAACACCGAGGCCAGGCGTTCAAGGACATCCGATTCAGCGTGATGCAGATCCTCGTCTGCCATGGCCACAGCCAGCGCAGCAGAGTAAATCTCGCGCCGAACCGGCACCGGCAGCATCTTGGCCCTCATCTTGAGGTCGGCCCAGAATTTATCGCTCTCGAGACTGACCGAAGACACGGTCATTCGAATCTGATCCTCGCTGAGAGAGTAGCCGGTCTTGGAATTGTAGACCTCGACACTGGTGCCTATTTCCTCATCCTCCAGCTTTCCGTCGGCGGCGCACATCACCGCCATTGACCGGATAACAAGGTCCATCGCGACCTGGCGTGGATCTTGCGCCCCGGCGGACTTGCCCGGCCCGCCCGGCAGAGCGGCCAGCATGTCGTCACATGCGTCGAGAACTCTGTGTATGTAAGCGGTTATCCTCATTTTTTTGTCCCTATGTATGTCTTTCGCTGCATTCCCTTAGAAGGGCAGCCCCGTATTTCAACCGGGTTCGGCACAAAATGCCACAGTTTCGAGACGCGGAGAATGATTTTCTTGACGTGCTTGGACCGCGTCGGGGCTGACCAAAGCTGCTTGCGGCCCCTGGCAGGTCGAAATCAGGCAAGACAGGACCGCGAATAATCACGATAATTGCCTGCCAATGTTTAAACGCAAAGATAACTCAACCGATAGTGGCAAGCCGGCTCCCGGTTTTATCACCCGCTTGCGCGCCCGGCTCAACCGTGGCGACTCCTGGCTTACCTATGACCTGGCAAACCTGGTCCCGGGCGGCAAAATTGACGAAGACCTGCTGGAAGAGCTGGAAACACGCCTGCTGCTTGCCGATGTGGGTGTGGATGCCACCACCCACATCATGGACGGACTGCGCGGTCGTTTGAAACGCAAGGAACTGAAAGACGGCACCGCGGTGATAGCGCCTTGCGCACGGCCATGCTCGAGATACTGGCGCCCTGTCAGTCACCTTTGCATATAGGTGACGAGCATCGGCCATGGGTAATCCTGTTCGTAGGCGTCAACGGCGCCGGCAAGACCACCACTCTTGGCAAACTGGCGCGCAGGCTGAAGGATTCCGGGCTGTCCACCATGTTGGCGGCCGGTGATACCTTCCGTGCGGCGGCGGTTGAGCAGCTACGCGCCTGGGGCGAACGTAATGACGTTCCGGTGGTGGCGCAGCAATCCGGGGCGGATCCGGCGGCCGTGATTTTTGACGCCATGGCCTCGGCCCGAGCGCGAAAAATAGACGTACTGCTTGCGGACACGGCTGGTCGCCTGCAAAGCCAGGCCGGGCTGATGGATGAGCTGGGCAAGATCGTCCGGGTAATACGCAAGGCAGACCCCAGCGCACCGCATGAGATTCTGCTGGTCCTGGATGCCGGCATCGGGCAGAACTCGCTCACCCAGGCGCAGCAGTTCCACCAGGCAGTCGGGCTGACCGGCCTTGTGCTGACCAAGCTGGACGGCACCGCCAAGGGCGGCGTGGTGCTCAACATTGCCAGGGCGATGAAGTTGCCAATACGCTTTATCGGCATAGGCGAGCAGGCCGAGGATCTGGATGTCTTTCGGGCAGAAGACTTTGTAGAAGCCCTGCTTGGCACCGGGGGTGGAGGGCTGTGATTCGATTCGAGCAGGTCGCCAAACGCTACCCCGGGGGCAGAGAAGCCCTGTCTGAGTTGAGCGTAGCCGTGAACAAAGGCGAGATGGCTTTTCTCACCGGGCATTCCGGTGCCGGCAAAAGCACCATTCTGAAACTGATTGCGCTGATAGAACGCCCGACTCGTGGCCAGGTGATAATTAACGGTCAAAACACCAACGGTATCAGCCGCCGGCAGATACCTGCATTCAGACGCAGGATCGGTATGGTGTTCCAGGACCACAAGTTACTCTACGATCGGACGGTGCTCGACAACGTCGGACTGCCCCTGGTGGTACAGGGAATTGGCCACCGCGAAATCGGCCGCCGGGTCAGGGCCGCACTGGACCAGGTGGGCTTGCTGGGCAAGGAAAAGCTGTTCCCTGTGGCCCTGTCCACCGGAGAGCAACAGCGGGTAGGAATCGCCAGGGCAGTGGTATCCAAGCCCGACCTGCTCATTGCGGATGAGCCCACGGGCAACCTGGACCCCGAGTTATCCCTGGAGATCATGAACCTGTTTCAGCGCTTCAATGACGTGGGCGTAACACTGCTTATCGCCAGCCATGATCACAGCCTGATTGAGCAACTGGGCAAGCGTCGGATTACCCTGGCCTCGGGCAGACTGTTAAGCAGCGGCCTTCCCGGGCAGGTGTCCGTATGAACCGTCGCCGACCCAACAACACCCGGCCCGGTTCGCCCGGTTCAGGACGCAACTGCGTCGTCTCCCGCAACGCAAGGTGTCGGAGGGCTGCGGCTGATCAGGGTCTACTTCACACGTCACGCGCAAAATCTGCTCTCTGCACTGGGACGCATGGTGCGACAACCGGTGGGCAGTCTGCTGACCGTGACCGTAATTGGAATAGCGCTGTGCCTGCCTGCCGGCTTGCATTTGCTGGTGGTTAACGGCAAGGCGATTACCAGCAACTGGGACAGCGCGGTGGATTTGACCGTGTATCTCAAGCCCGGATTACCACCGGAGACAGCCAGGGGACTGGCAGCAACGCCTGGAAAAACGCCTGGATGTAAGCAGCGTTCAAGTGATTCCCGCGGCCCAGGCCCTGGCGGAGTTTCGCGAACTGTCCGGGTTTGGCGAGGCGCTGGATGCGCTGGCAGAGAATCCGATTCCCGATGTGCTGGTTATTCGACCTGCGCAGGAGGACATCAGCGCTACCCAGGTCAAAATGCTGGGAGACGAACTGACCGCCTGGAAGGAAATCGACCTGGTCCAGGTGGACACGGCCTGGGTGGAGCGTTTTCACGCCCTGCTGGCCATTCTCCGTCGCGCCGTGTCCCTTGCCGCAGCAGTCCTGGCCGTGGGTGTGGTGGTCATCGTGGGTAATACGATTCGTCTGGATATCCAGAATCGCAAGAGCGAAATCGAGGTATGCAAGCTCATCGGTGCAAGCGATGCCTTTATCCGAAGACCGTTTCTCTACAGCGGCCTGTGGTACGGACTGGGCGGCGCCATAGTCGCCTTGTTGGTCGTCAACGGCACCATGCTGCTGTTACAGGCGCCTATACGGCAGGTAGCGGGGCTTTACGGCAGCAATTTCAAGCTGATGGGTCTGGATCCCGGCTCGGTGCTGCTTATCCTGGCAGGTGGCTCTGGCCTGGGTTGGCTGGGTTCCTGGCTGGCTGCAACCCGACACATGCGGCTCATAGAACCCGGCAAGGATTGATAACTAACTGATTTATAATAGTTTTTATTTTCTCGTCCCGAGGAACCATTTTTCGATTTAGCACTCTAAGAGTTTGAGTGCTAAAATCGGTTCCCCCGACGTGGAGAGGTACCCAAGAACTATGAGCAATGCCTTAGCAATTCGCCCGAATGACCTGGTCCTGGCCGGTCCCGTTGGCAGCCTTGATGCCTATATACAGGCCGTGTCTGTCATCCCCGTGCTCAGTGTTGAAGAAGAGCAGGCGCTGGCCATCCGTTTCCGTGATGACGAGGACCTGGAGGCCGCGCGCTCCCTGGTGCTGTCTCACCTGCGCTTTGTTGTGCACATCGCCAGGGGTTACTCGGGCTACGGTTTGAATCTTGGCGACCTGATCCAGGAAGGCAATGTCGGTCTGATGAAGGCGGTAAAGCGCTTCGATCCGACCATGGGCGTGCGCCTGGTGTCATTTGCCGTACATTGGATACGCGCCGAAATTCACGAGTACGTTTTGCGTAACTGGCGCATGGTCAAGGTGGCGACCACCAAGGCCCAGCGCAAGCTGTTCTTCAATTTGCGCAAGGCCAAGAAAAACCTGAGCTGGCTGAATCAGGAGGAAACCGAGGCGGTCGCCCGGGACCTGGGTGTAACCGCCATCCAGGTGACCGAGATGGAAAAACGCATGTCCGCCAGGGACATGACCTTTGACGCTCCGGGTGACGCAAGCGAAGAGGGTGCCGGGTACGGCGCCGCAAGCTTCCTGCCCGCCGCGGATGCAGACCCCGCCCAGATTGTCGAGGCCGAAGACTGGGAACAGACAACGCAACGCAGGCTTATGGCCGGCTTGAACACCCTGGACGAGCGCAGCCGCGACATCATCAAGCGTCGCTGGATGGCAGATGAGAAAGAAACGCTACAGGACCTGGCCAGCGAATACGGTGTGTCTGCGGAGCGCATCCGCCAGATCGAAAACAACGCCATCAAGGCATTGCGCCAGCAAATCGCGAACTGATACAGACTGGCGACAGAAAGAAAAATCCCGGCTTTCGCCGGGATTTTTTTGCCTGGGACCGCAGGGTGCACTCAGTGCACCGTCAGGAATGCTGCGTAAAACTCACCCTGCCCCGCACCCACGCCCGGTGCCGAAACGCTCCCTACTGGGTCACCGGCACCAGGGTAAGTTCAACCCTGCGATTCAAGGCACGACCTGACATCCGTAGTGTTGTCGGCCACCGGCCGGGTTTCGCCCATGCCTATCGTGATGACCCGCATTTCCAGCACACCCCGGTTCACCAGGTAAGTCGCCACCGTAGCCGCCCGACGCTCCGACAGCGCCTGGTTGTGTTGCTCGCTGCCGGTGGAATCGGTATGTCCGGCCACCTCGATCACGGTCTTGTCGTATTCCTTGAGCACAAGACCAACCGAATCAAGGACGCCGAAAAACTCCGGCCGCAAATCCGAGCTATTGGTGGCGAAGGTCACGTTGCCCGGCATGACCAGGGTGATGTGGTCGCCATCACGGGTCACGCTGACACCGGTGCCTTCCAGCTTGCTTGCGCAAGGCCAGTTCCTGTTTATCCATGTAGGCGCCCACGCTGCCACCGGCAATCGCCCCAACGCCGGCCCCGATAAGGGCGTATTGTCGCCGTTCCACCGCGTCGTCGCCGGTCATCAAGCCGATAGCGATACCAGAAGCAGCGCCAATAAGCGCTCCCTTGGTCGCCGAGGAGGTCTTTTCCTCCTGGGTATACGGGTCCAGCGTGGTGCAGGCCGATAGCAATACGACTGCACCAACCAGCGAC
Organism: uncultured Gammaproteobacteria bacterium; assembly: GCA_963823435.1. Taxonomy (GTDB): domain Bacteria; phylum Pseudomonadota; class Gammaproteobacteria; order Steroidobacterales; family BM003; genus CAKZML01. Next base: position 664,078 of record CAWGLN010000001.1, read on the forward strand.
ACCGTCATTGTTCTAATCAAGTTACTCATTCCTGTTCTCCATTGTTTGCGACTCCCGGCGACCTTGCGGCGTCCGGCTCCGAGCCCTTCCATGGGGCCCGATCATTCCTGCTCACTGACTGTCGGTGTTAATTCATCCCTGCTAATCAGGGGAACCACTCGAATTTCGACTCTTCTATTCATGCGCCTTCCCTCGGGACTTGCGTTATCCGCAAGCGGCTGGGTGTCGGAGCGTCCTTCCACCACCATCCGCAGTGGATCCACCCCTTGCGACTGCAGAAGCTCCGCCACTGACCTGGCCCTTTGCTCTGACAACTGGTGGTTGATCTGCGCGCTACCCGTGTTGTCCGTGTGTCCACTGATCTCCAACAAGCTCAATTCGTAGTCCGTGAACACCCGCGCCCACCCCTGCAATTGTTTCGCGGCCGGGTCCGACAACTCAGCGCTGCCAATCCCGAAAGCAAGCTCCGCGGACAATCGCAGCAAAACCAGGTTCCTGCCTTCCTCAACCTCCGCCGTTTCCGCTGCCAGGCCCGTGATCTCCCTGGCGATGGCAGCCTGGTACAACCCGGCGTTGGACTTGGCAACCGGCTTGGTCCCGTCAGCCAGCAACCGCTCGCGTTGGGTTTCCAGCGCGGCGGTCCAATAAGCCGGCCCTGTCTCCGGCTGTGCCACAGGCTCCACGGTCTCCGGCGTCTGCCCGCGTCTCTGTCTGGAAAAGCCCTGCCGAGCAGCCTGGGATCAATCCTAGGCAAGTCAGGATGAACGCAAGCTTAACCGCCGCCCGGCTGTTGCATTGAACCGCAGGCCCGCGTAGCGTCTTGGGGCAAATGGTGAGAGGTAACCACGCATGCGCACGGCCGACCAATGGTTTGACCTCTATACCGGAACCCACAAGCAACCATTCAACAGGTTGATTCATAGGATCTGCGCACCCATCGCGACCCTCGGCATAATCGGCCTGCTGTGGTCCCTGCCAACACCGGGCGCTTTCGAGAATATTTCCCCGGCTTTGAACTGGGGATCGACGTTTATCATGGCCTCTATTGTCTACTATTTCCTCTTGTCCATCACATTGGGCCTGGGCATGGTCGCGTTACTACTGGGAATGGTGCTGGGAATCCACTGGCTGGACGGCCTGTGGGTCCCGTTGTGGTTGTCCAGCCTGGGTCTGCTGACGGCCTCGTTCGCTGGAATGTATGCCGGCCACGCGGTCGAGGGTAAACCGGCGCAGTTGCTGGCGGATGTACAACTGATCATGATCGCACCCGCCTTCCTCCTTGCGGGCATGTACAGACGCCTGGGCATTTCCTACTAGCCGGTCTCGCAGACACTGATTTACCCACCTTTTTGCGGTATTATCTCGCGCTCTTATAACCCGATAAACCGAGAGAGTCTCTGACTCAGGAGTGCCGGCATGGCCCCCTCAAGCACTATCAACCCCATGGATTTCTTCAACCTGCGCTCGGAATTGAGCGAAGAAGAACAAATGGTCCAGGATTCCGTTGCCCGTATGGTCGACGAGAAAGTACTGCCGGTGATCCGCGAGTGCTTTGAAGAACACCGCTTCCCGGCGGAACTGGTGGCAGAGCTTGCCGACCTGGGCCTGCTGGGCAGTTCCATAGAAGGGTATGACTGCGCCGGTCTCAACGGTGTTTCCTATGGCCTGATTTGCCAGGAACTGGAGCGCGGGGATAGCGGCATACGCTCCTTCGTCTCGGTGCAATCCAGTCTGTGCATGTACCCGATACACGCCTTTGGCTCGGAAGAACAAAAGCAGCGCTGGTTGCCACCCATGGCCAGGGGCGAAGCCATAGGCTGTTTTGGACTGACCGAACCCCATGGCGGTTCAGATCCCTCCAACATGAAAACTCATGCAAAGCGTGACGGAAAAGACTGGATCATCAACGGCGCCAAGATGTGGATTACCAACGGCACTGTGGCCGATATTGCCGTCGTGTGGGCGCAGACCGAAGAGGGTGTCCGCGGCTTCCTGGTGGAGAAAGGAACCCCTGGCTATGAAGCACCCGAGATCAAGCGCAAGTTCTCGCTCCGGGCCTCTGTCACCTCCAGCCAGTTCTTCGACAATGTTCGTGTGCCAGCGGAAAACATGTTGCCCGGCGTGGCCGGTCTGAAAGGCCCATTAAGTTGCCTGACCCAGGCTCGCTACGGCATTGCCTGGGGCGCCATTGGCGCGGCCCAGGCCTGTCTGGACGAAGTGTTGAAATACACCCAGGATCGCGTGCTGTTCGGTCGTCCCCTGAATCATACCCAGACCATCCAGATCCGTATGGCCGACATGAGTCGCCGGATTACCCTCGCCCAGATGCTGGCCTTGCGTCTGGGTCGTATGAAGGACGCAGGCACCATGCAGCCTTCGCATGTGTCCATGGCAAAGTGGAACAATGTGCGTATGGCGCTGGACATCGCCCGCGATGCGCGCGACATCCTTGGCGGCGCAGGCATCAGTGCCGAATATGTACCCATACGTCACGCCCTGAACCTTGAGAGCGTGATCACTTACGAGGGTACGGAGACAGTGCACCAGTTGGTTATCGGCAAAGAACTTACCGGGCACAACGCATTCTGATAGCACACCCGCCCCCGGGGACGACCGCGGCATGAACGCTTACTCGCATGGTCAGGTGGCCAGGATTGCCGCGCCCCTGATCATTTCCAATGCCACTGTGCCCCTGGTTGGCGCAGTAGACACCGCGGTGATGGGGCACCTGGATGCCCCCGAGTACCTGGGCGCGGTTGCCGTTGGCGCCGCCATTTTCAGCGTCCTGTATCTTGGCTTCAACTTTTTGCGCATGGGCACCACCGGGCTAGCCGCCCAGGCCTTCGGCCGCTCACAGACCGCCGACATGCGAACCGTGCTTGCACAGGGATTGCTGTCCGCGGTAGCCCTCGGACTTCTGCTGATCCTGCTGCAGCCGATCCTGGGTTCCTCGGGTCTGGCGCTGATTGGTGCAGAAGGTTTTGTGACGAAACTGGCGCAAACCTATTTCGACATACGCATATGGAGCGCCCCGGCCACCCTGTCTAACTTCGTGCTCGTGGGTTGGTTTATTGGCATGCAAAACGGGCGCGCACCGTTATTGATGCTGCTGGTCACGACCGTAGTCAATACCTTGCTGGACCTGTTGTTCGTGCTGGGCATGGGCATGGAAACAGACGGCGTGGCGCTGGCCAGTGTCATCGCGGAATATACCGGCCTTGCATGCGGGATACTCCTGCTTCGACCCCTGCTCAGGGCCAACCCCGGAGTCTGGCAGCGCCAGCAAGTCTTCAGCGTCACACGCTTTCGCAAGCTCTTGGTGGTCAACACCAACCTGATGATTCGCACCCTGGCCCTGATGTTTACCTTCGTTTTCATCACCGCCCAGGGAGCGCGTATGGGCCCCGCCATCCTGGCGGCCAATGCTGTGCTCATGAATTTTCAGCACATTACCGCCTATGTTCTGGACGGACTCGCCAACGCCGCCGAGGCCCTGGTTGGCCGCGCGGTGGGCGAGGGCAGTGAAATCGGCCTGGACCAGGCGGTAAAGGTCTCCCTGCAATGGTCGGTCGCGGTGGCGGTGCTTTTTTCAGCGCTCTATCTGCTGACGGGCAGCGGTCTGATCAGCCTGCTGACCGGACTGGAGGAAGTGCAGACCCTGGCCCTGCGTTATCTTCCGTGGATGATTCTGTCACCCCTGGTTTCGGTCTGGAGCTTCTTGTTCGATGGCGTGTACGTGGGCGCCACCCGCGCAAGGGAAATGCGCAACACCATGCTCTTCTCGACGCTGGCGGTATTCCTGCCAGTCTGGTTCATGTCTCGCGGCATGCTCAATCACGGTTTGTGGCTGTCGTTCACCCTGTTCATGGCGGCACGCGGCCTGAGCATGGCCTGGCTGTACCAGCGCATGCGCCGGAGCGGTACCTTGCTGGGCACCGGGAATCCACAATAGGCTCGCAGTCGCTTCAGATACAAAGAGCCCGCCTGCCGCCCTGCAGAACAGTCCTCCCGGCAAGCCGAATGCCCCGGTCATCAACGACCCGGGAATCCTGATTGTTCATGGGAACCGCAGGGAAATAGTTGCCCGGAAGTGGAAATTCAACCGGGCGGGTCGACAGTCGGCCCGCCCGGTCAAGATACTAGGGATTCAGAATCTTCAGAATATCGGAATCCACTTCTTCATCCGCGAGCAAGGTATGACAGGTGTCGCACTTGCGCGGAATCTTGGCGCCCTCCTCGGACTTGTGCTTGCGGTCATGGCAACGGAAACACCCGGGCGTTTCCTGGTGGCCGCTATGATCCGGATAGGTACCCCAGTCGACTTTCATCGCGGGAAATACGTTGGAAGTATAAATCTCAACCAATTCTTCCCCGGCCATGGAAATCAATTCGGCCTGAGAACCTGCCAAGTCCGGATACTCGGCTGTATAAAACGCCTGGAGACTGACAGGAATATCTGTCCTGGCCTGATCATGACTCTCGTAACCGGCCTGCAGCAAGCGCATGGATTCGCGTTTGACGAAAGGCAGGCTGGGGTCGATTTCCATACTGGACATGGCGCTGTCGACTTCGTCATTGGGGAGTCTGTAACGATGTGATGGCCGGTTGTGGCAGTCCACGCAATCCATCACCTTCCACTCCGGACTCTCTTCGCCCTCGGGTGCGGGATCGCCCTTGAATACCGTTACCGTGCCATCCGGTCTGGTCAGTTCGATGTCATAGATATTTTCCCTGGACTCGTCTGAAAGATAGCGAATTTTCACGTCCGGGTTGACATGCCAGTGGATCCCGGAAGATTTCCGCCCGGCCAACCCACCTACCCTGAGTAATACCGAAGTCTGGCTTTGACTGTTGGTTTCGTCCTCGGCGTAAATCGTCCTTACCTTCAGCAAATCACCCACGAAGTTTGTTGGCCAATGGCATTGCTCGCAGGTTTCCCGTGCGGGGCGCAGGTTATGGATAGGTGTGGGTATCGGCGTGGGATAGATATTCAGGGCCACCGCAATCAGCTGCCAGGAACCGGAAATCTTGGATTTTACGAACCAGTCGGCGCCCGGCCCAATATGGCAATCGGCACAGGCGACCCGCGCATGGGGCGAGCGCTGGTGCGCGACGTATTCGGGCTGCATCACCGTATGGCAAACGGTCCCGCAAAACGCGACCGAGTCCATGATGTGCACACCCTTGTAGGTGGCCGAACCCAGTACCACGACACTGAAGGTCGTAAAGACCAGGAACATGATCAGGTTCTTACGCACTCGCTCGTTATTCAGATCGAGTACCGGGAACAATGTATGTGCTTCCTCTCCCTCGGCAGCGGCAGCCGCCATACGCTTGCGCTCGCGGGAAATGCCAATGGGAATCAGAATCAGACCCGTTAACAGGAGCATGGGAAGCGCCACGAATGTGATCAAGCCCAGGTACGCGCTGCCCTCGAAGCCCATCTGCTGAATAACGGCCAGCGTGATGATGAGCGTCGCACTTGCCACGGCCAGTGCTGTGCCGACCAAGCTGATGGTATTGCGCGTAAGCGCAGCTAAAAAATTGTTTGCCATGAATGGCCCCTGTTTACTCAACGGTTGAATTGCGAAAACTTCTTGGTTTTATCAGTCGCAATCCGTTGCGTGATACTACCGCTTTTGTTGCAGTCTATCTCATGACGATGACGGTTGCCTCTTCCCTTTGTACGGGAAAAGGCAACCGCTTTCGATCATCACGGTGACGCTACAAAAAGCACCTTTGCCTTGTTCATATTCTAAGGCAACTCTCCTAGTGACTCAGTAGCGCCCAGAAAATAGCCACGGCAAGTGCCAAACCAATGGACAGCGCCGTAAATCCGAAGAAATACACCCAGACCATCTCTTCCCTGGTCGGCGGTTCACACAGGGCCTTTTCCAGGGTTCCATTCTCAACCCTGCGCTGGTACTCCAGCGGACGTTCTTCCTTGAATTTCTCCAGCGGCATTCTGCCGGTAAACACCACCGGATCCATGGGGAAGCTCTCCGGTCTCAGGTGCGTGTGGAAGAAGTGGAAGACGAAGATAAAGCCGGTCGCGAGCAAGGCTTCGTCGCTATGCACGATATACGCCGCGTTGATTGTCCAGCCAGGGAGGAAGGCGGTAAAGGTGGCCGGTATCCAGAGCATCAGACCAGACAGACCGATGATGATGATTCCCCAGAATACTGCCAGGTAGTCGAATTTCTCCCAGTAGGTCCAGCGATCTCCCTGTGGACGCGGGCCCAGGTACACGAAGTACCGAAGGTTGGCCCACATGTCCTTGACGTCCTGTAACTGGGGAACCATGGAGTCCGGGCCCCAGAACAGGTACTTGCGCTCGCCTCTGATAAATCTCTTGATCAGGTGTCCAAAGTGGAAGAACGCGTAGCCAAAGGTGCCAATAGCCGCCGCCCTGTGCAGGAACCTGGCCGAGTCTATGCCACCCAGGAAGTTCATCAGCGACTGCGCCCAGGGCGCACTGTCGAACTTCAATGGCAGACCGGTCAACGCCAGGGTCAGGAAGGTAAGCACAATCACTATATGCATGGCGATATACAGCCCGCGGAAGCGTCGTACGTACTGCCCTTTCTGCAAGCTGTTGCCATTATTGCCGTACTCGCCCCGCATCGCGCCGACTGCCGCTCTTTGCAGCCACAGCAGATCATGGATGCCGAAGAAGGCGAAAACGCCGATCAACAAGGACATCATGAACACGTAGATATAGTAGACATACGCATTGTCAGTTGGATCGGTGGGGTCGTTATGCATGTCTATCTGCAGGAAAGCTGCCGGGACTTCGCCATGGCACTGCCCGCAGGTCGCGGCCCGGTTGTCCGGGTGGATGCTGGACAGGGGATTGTCCACGCCCAGGTTTTTGTGAGGTGTATGACAATCCGCGCAGGTGGCCGACGCGACCAGACCCAGGTTGGTGAATTTGCCGTGGAAGCCGCCGCGGTAGGAAGAGTACAACTCGCCGTGACAATCTCCGCATTGATCAGGAAAACCCAGTCTTGTGCCGTCACTCACCGGATCGCTAATCGCATGCGAGGCATGACAGGTACTGCAAACCGGACCCTTGGGATCGCCATTCTTCCATGCCGTGCCATGATCGCTTTGATCCTGCCAGATATTCAGCACACCCTCGTGGCACTCGCCACAGGTTTCCGGCGAATGCTCATGGGAGGTAGACGCCTTGGTGTCATGCACCGGAAGAATCTTGTGGCTCCCGTGGCAGTTGCTGCAGCTGGGCGCCACGTTAAGACCGCTGAGAAGCAGGCCCCTGCCATGCACGCTGTCGACATAGCCTTGCACCAGTTCCGCCGGCTGGTTATGGCAGCCGCCGCACACCGTAACCTGGTTGGTCGGACTCATGGTCGATAAGGATGAACGACCCAGCTTGCCTACCACGTGACCCTTGTCGTGGCAGTCCTGGCAACCCGCGGCATCCTTGTGCACACTTTTCGCCAGGTTACGGCCAGCCATGCCATGGCACTGTGCACAAATCTTGTCGCCGGACAGTTCAGCCAGTTGCTCTACCTTGTGACGCTTGGACGTGACATTGGTATGACAGTCCTGGCACTCGAGGCCAACATGCGCCGTCGAGATCACCGCCACCTCGTCGTGGCACATGGCGCAATTGATCTTTTCCTGGGCAAGGGCCGTTGTAGCTGTCGCCGCAAGAATCAGCGAGGCCAAGACAAGAGCCAGCCGTCTGACAGAGGAAGGTGATGTCGTCATGTGTGTTGTCCGTCCGTTAATCCCGTTACACGCATTTACTCATTGGAAATGCTCGCCACTTCCTATGACGTAGGGTCGGCTGGTGCGAGGCTGTTCGCTTGCCAGTATTCTGGTCGTCGAAGTCTGTTGTAGTACCAAGGTGATCTCTTTTTAGTCCGATCGCGGTCCCTGCATGGTCAACCATGCGCCAGGAGCGATCTCAGCCCCGTTCACAGGGCTCTTTTTAGGCCAGACAACTATCTGTAACAACTAGGGTTTTCCGAAGGGATCTAGCGCGGATGTGCAGTGCACAAATATCAGGTCTCGCCCCGCCACCGGCAGACATGCCGCGGCACGATCACAAGACCCTGAAATCTCAGACCTAAGCCCTTGCAAACACTGGGTTTCGAGCGCGAATGAGCAAACAAACCATGTCCGTTTAGAAGGCCGTCAAACTACCCCGGGATTGGACTCATTCGATGGCGACAGGTAGCTTGCAGGCTTGTTTTTCGGCGGTCTGCGCAGACTTAATCGGCAGCCCTGACCCTTCGCCTCGCTCGGGCTGCGCTCCCGGACCAGTGCCTGCTGACTGTCCGGGACTGCCAGTCAGCGCCCTGGGCCGGCTGATCACAGCTGCGTTTCTGGTGCCATGGCACCTGCCTGGGCGCCGTTCGTGTGGTAAATCTTCGGTTTGATAGAGCTCATGCCCCTGCTCCTGTAGCGGTACGGTTCGAAACAACAGCCATTTCAACCGCCCGTCATGGCCAAAAATCGCTCTCGCGGGGGCATACTGAGGGCGAATCATGGCAAATTAATGACAATCGCCGATTCCTGGCCACCGGCGATTATTTGCATGCTATGTTTTGACTCACCATGAAACGCACCATTGCCATCGTCGAGGACGAGCCCGCCCTGCGTGAGAATTACGCCGAGGCTTTCAGACGCCAGGGATACCGGGTCAGCACCTACCCCGACCGGCCACAGGCGCTGTCGGCGTTTGAGTCCAGGCTGCCTGACCTGGTCATTATCGACGTGGGCCTGGGGGACGAGCCCGAGGGCGGTTTCGACCTCTGCCGCGAGCTGCGCACCCGCGCAGCCGATTTGCCGATCATTTTCCTCACGGCCCTGGACAGCGAGCTGGACGCCATTTCGGGTTTGCGCCTGGGCGCCGATGACTACCTGACCAAGGACATCAGCCTGGCCCACCTGATCGCCAGGGTGGTCGCCCTTTTCAGACGACTGGATGCGCATGCGTTCGGCGGCCGAGCAGACCCAGCTGCTACGACGCGGTGGACTGGAAATGGATATGGAGCGCATGAGCGCACGCTGGCGCGAGCAGACCCTGGGCCTGACCCTCACGGAATTCTGGCTGGTGCACGCGCTGGCCCGGCGACCGGGACATGTGAAGAACCGGCAACAGCTGATGGATGCCGCCAATGTCGTGCTGGACGACAGCACCATCACCTCTCACATCAAGAGGCTCAGGCGAAAGTTCCAGGAACTGGATCCCGGGTTCAATGCCATCGAAACCGTGTACGGCATGGGCTATCGATGGACGGAGGACAGTTCCGCCCCGTGAAGCTGCGCTGGCAACTCATCCTCGTCAGCCTGCTAACCCTGGTCCTGCCCTGGGCTGGCTGCCAGTACGTGGAAGAACTGGAGATGGTCCTGCGCAAGGCAGAAGATAATTCCCTGCAAGCGCGTGGCCAGCTGATCGCAAGCCGTATTGCCGAGAGAAACCTGTCTCTCTATGGATCGGACCAGGTTGCCGGCCAACAGTCCAGCCCGGCTTTCGACCTGTACAGCCTGACCCTGGAAGAGCGCTCCCGGCCTGGACGGATATGCTGACGACTGGCCAATGCCGCCACTGCCAACTCCCTGGCAGGCAGGGGATGCACACGTCGACGCGAGGTACCTGGCCGGCATACGCGGCGAATACGTCTACCTGTACCTGGAATCACCAGGAACCAGTGACAGACATGGACGTGGTCCTCTCCCTGGAAGACGGACGCGATCGTCTGAAAAGATTTCACTTCGCGCCCGGCCCCGCCCGGACCGGCCAGCCCCTCCCGACTTGAATCGGCCGAGGCGGTGGAGTGGCGTATACAGTCCAACCGCCAGGAAAGCGCCAACCGGGCACATATCGAAATTCGTCTACCGCTCGACATGGTTGATGGGAGATTGGGATTCCTGATACGCATGCCTGCCGGCGACAATCTTGCGGGGTCCATCAGCAATCCCCAGATGCGCCCGGGTCTGCTGATCTATGGCCGCGAAGACCTGCAAGGCCTGCTTGAGCGCTACCGCCCGGCGGGACAGCGTGTTCTGCTGACCGACCCCGGTGGCTGGGTGCTGGCCCGGGCAGGTGAATTCCCCGCCGAAACCGGGGCAGTCGGATGACTACCCGGACCAGGATGAGCATCAATGCCCGACTGTATCGCCTGGCCCTGGACCGCCAGTATCCCGTCTATCCCGAGAATCTGCTGGGCATGGTGGCCAGGCTGTCGGACGATCAGCTGGAAACGGCCCGACAGGATTCCGGAGCAACCCATCGTTACGCCATGCCGGGCAGTGACCGGCTCATCCTCAGCTATGCCCTGCCCCTGCGCCGGGATGGTGCGTTCGCCGGTGTACTGGTGATCGAGCAGGCAAGCGACCGGGTCCTGACCCTGGCGGACCAGGCCCTGGGCAGACTGGTAACCCTGTCGCTTGCTTGCCAGCCTGCTGGCCGCCGGCGGACTCCTCGGCTACGCAAGCTATTTGTCCCTGCGTATCGGACGCCTGCGCAATGCAGCGGAGCAGGCGTTGCAACCCGGTGGTGGTCTGCGTACCGGTCTTCCGGGTGTTAACAAAGGTGACGAACTGGGCGACCTGGCCCGCAGCTTCCAGACCTTGCTGGCCGAGCTTGACGACTACACGCGTTACCTGAAAACCCTGGGCGACACCCTGGCCCACGAGTTACGTACACCCATGACCGTGGTGCAATCCTCGCTGGATAATCTGCAGCATGAAAACCTGCCCGATTCCTCGCTGCCGTTCCTGCGCCGGGCGGAAGAGGGTGTCAGCCGACTCCAGGGCATACTCGCTTCGCTGCGGGAGGCCGCGCGCATTGAGCAAAGCGTGGGCCAGGGCGACTTCGAAGTGCTGGACCTGTCCGAGCTGGTCCCATTGCTATGCAATGGCTATCGGGATGCGTTCCCGAATCGGCGCTTCGAATTCTTCGGCACCGGCACACCCTGCCCGGTGCACGGCGCTCCCGACCTGCTGGCACAGATGCTGGACAAGCTGGTTGAGAACGCCGTCGAATTCAGCCCCGAGCAAGGCCTGATACAGATTCGCCTCGAAGCTGTTGATACGGGTTGGCGTCTTGGCGTCGCCAACGAGGGCCCGCGACTCCCCGCCAAAGCACGTCAACGTCTGTTTGATTCACTGGTATCCCTGCGCGGCAAACGTGACGGCGCTCCCCACCTCGGCCTGGGTCTGCACATCGTGAAACTGATAGCCGAAAACCACGGCGGAAGCGTCAGCGCCGGAGACTCGGCGGTTTTAGCGGTGCTGAATTCAGGGTTGAATTGCCGGCCTGGCAGCCCCGTTAGAGATTCTCGAGGCTGTTGGGCACCCATACCGCCGAGGCGCAATCACTGCATCGACGCACGCAACTGGTGCCGGCGTTAGCTTATTGCTTTATTCAAACGGCCATGTCCTTCAAATTAAGGCAATAAGCTAACACCGGCACCTTCTTGGTTTACTTGGGCCGGGTAGTAATATGCGAATACTAATCCGGATATTGGGGAATGGACTTATAGATTTTGCATCCGGTTCAGAAAATAGGAAGCTTGACCAACATCACAGGGGTGACAACAGTGAACGTAAAAACACTACATAGGATTGGCCTTGCGCTAATTTCTTTTTGCTTGGCAGGAGCGGCCTCAGCTGCACCGGATCTGGGTCCGGTTGTTGATGCCAGAGCCGATGCTTTGACTGAAAGTCCAAACGGCGTCTATATCATCCAGATGATTGGAGACCCGGTAGTCGCGTACGAAGGCGGAATTAAAGGCCTGAAAGCGACCAAACCGCAACGCGGCAAAAAAATTGACCCGAATAGTAAGCATGTTGTCAGTTATGTCGGGCATCTTAATGCCAAGCACGCGGAAGCCCTGAACAAAGTGGGCGGCGGTCAAAAAACTTACGATTACAACTATAGTTTTAATGGCTTTGCAGCCAAGTTGAGCCATGGCCAGGCAAAAAAGATGCAGTCAGTGGAAGGCGTCGTCGCAGTTCGCGCTGATGAAATGCTGTTTCTGGATACTGCGACCACACCCGATTTTCTAAAATTGACTGCCGCTGGTGGTCTATGGGATATGGGTGTACGCGGCGAGGATGTCATTATCGGTATCGTTGACGGCGGCGTTTGGCCCGAAAGCCTCAGTTTCACAGATCGCACCGGCACCAATGGCAATGGCAGCAAAGACGGCAAACTGGATTACCAGCAGATTCCCGGCTGGCATGGCAAATGCGTACCTGGTGAAGAATTCAATGCGTCGCATTGTAACCAGAAGCTCATCGGTGCCCGGTATTACAACGCCGGTTGGGGTGGTAATGCGGGTATTGACGCGACCCTTCCATGGGAATTCAACTCACCGCGCGATTTTGGTGGACATGGCACGCACACTGCATCAACAGCAGGCGGCAACGCCGATGTCCCCATGACTGGCGATCAAGCCTTTTTTGGCAACGCCAACGGCATAGCTCCACGTGCCCGCATCGCGGTCTACAAAACTTGTTGGGAGACAGGTACTGGCGGCTCTTGCTTCTCCTCGGACAGCATCGCTGCTATTGACCAGGCTGTAGCTGACGGCGTGGATGTGATCAATTACTCGGTTAGCGGATCACGTACTAATTTCCTCGACGGTGTTGAGGTCGCATTCCTGTTTGCTGCAGATGCCGGCGTGTTCGTAGCTGCATCGGCTGGTAACAGCGGACCAGGCGCATCTACGGTAGCGCATCCCGGCCCGTGGCTGACGACTGTCGCCGCCAGCACACATGACCGCAATTATGAAGCGGATGTAACACTTGGAAACAGCAGCTCATATAGAGGATCTTCTACCAACACGACAGGTGCCGGACCGGCTGATCTGGTTTATTCGGCCAATGTTGGTCTTGCTGGTGCAAATGCGACACAGGTCAGGTTGTGCTATCCGGGCACATTGGACCCCGCAGCAGTCACCGGCAAAATCGTATTGTGTGACCGTGGCGTTATTGCCCGCGTCGACAAGAGCCTGGCTGTATTTCAGGCGGGTGGTGTTGGTTCGATTCTTGCTAATACTGGCCCTGGTCAGTCGCTGAACGCAGACTCCCACAGTGTTCCGACAGTGCATGTTGACAACGTGGCTGGCAACGCAATCAGAACCTACGCCACCGGTGGTGGAACGCCGACGGCGGAAATTTTCCCGTCCTTCTTTTCTCCGGCCGCGGCTCCATTTATCGCCGGCTTCTCTTCACGTGGCCCGATATTGGCGGGAGATGGTGACCTGCTCAAACCTGACGTATCTGCCCCGGGCGTGGACGTTTTGGCTGCGGTAGCTCCGCCAGGAAACGGCGGTGCCGATTTTGCGGCGTACAGCGGAACGTCTATGGCCAGCCCGCACGTTGCTGGTCTGGGCGCTTTGTTGACCGAGTTGCATCCTGACTGGTCGCCGATGATGATCAAATCGGCGCTGATGACCACAGGCTACGATTTGCTCTCCGGTGCTGATCCGTTTGCACAGGGTGCTGGTCATGTGGATCCGAACAGTGCAGCCGATCCGGGCCTGGTTTATGACCACAGCTTCCTGGACTGGTTAGGATTCATGTGTGGCACGGGACAATTGCAGGCCTCTTATTGTCCGGCCCTGGGAATTGATCCCAGCGATTTGAACCTTGCATCCATCTCCATTGGTGCTCTGGCAGGGTCTCAAACCGTAACGCGAACCGTTACCAGTGTAAGCGACGAAACTGAATCCTACGGATTCTCAGCCGACATGCCTGGCATCGATGTGGTGGCGAATCCTGCTAGCTTTACTATCAATCCCGGCGAATCAGTCGACGTAGAGCTGACATTCACAAACGCGGGCGCACCGACAGGTAGCTATGCGACCGGTTTTGTCACCTGGACCAGTACATCAGGGCACGTGGTTCGAAGCCCTGCCCTGGTTCGTCCGATCTACTTCAGCGCGCCTGGAGAAGTGTCAGGTTCCGGTACGGAGGGTACTGCAAGCTTTGATGTGAGCTTCGGCTATGACGGTGCTTACACGGCGGCTGCTCATGGACTGGAGCCGGCTACGACGACGGACGGTAACGTGGTTGACGACCCGGCGAACGACATCAATACTGCCCTTGGCACAGGTGTTGGCGTGACCTTTGAATTTGTGGTTGTGCCGGCCGGCACGGCATTGACGCGATTCTCGTTGTTTGATGAATACACCGACGGCAACGACGACCTGGATCTCTATGTCTTTTACCAGACCGGGGCGTTTGTCGGCAGCAGCGGCGGCGGCTCTTCTGCGGAAGAAGTCAGCGTACTGTTCCCGGCACCGGGCACCTATATTGTTGCCGTACATGGCTGGCAAACCGACGGTGTCGACTCCAACTACACGTTGTTTGACTGGTCTGTCTCGGCAACACCGGGTGGTAACCTGAGCATCGATAGCGCTCCTGCGTCTGCGACGCTGGGTGCAACCGAAGCTGTCGAGGTCAGCTGGGCCGGAGCGGCGGCTGACACCAAGCACCTTGGTGCTGTGTCGCACAGTCTTGGGGATGGCAGTGTCGAACTGACCGTTGTTTCGGTGGATACAGACTAGTTATTAGGGTCTGATTCCACAGTACTGGAAGGAAGGAAACAGGCTGGCAGATTTCTGCCAGCCTGTTTTTGGATTGGGGATCCCTGGTCAGGTCAGGTCTTCGCCTGCTTCAAGCACGGGTTGTTCAACACGGTCCCTGGGGCAGTAAAAAGGCTCGCTGCCAAATTTCGCATGATAAGCGTGGACCGTATTGCCTACCTGCAAAAAGATCACCGATCCGGGTACCAGTGCCTCGGTGTAGTTCATTCCGGGCTTCGGGCAGCCCAGTGCGCCGGAGCGCCATGTCACCTGGCGTGCGTCGGATAGCAGAATCGATTCGGGAGGGACATCCAGACGATTCGCCAGGTCCTTTTTTGAAAACTCAATTTGTCCGTTCAGATTCATCGGTGCCGCCACCATTTTTTGCTCAGCTTCACTTGCTTGTTTACTTTCCGTCAGCGAGGCCCCGGGAGGCTGCTGATCCTCCATGTGTTTGCACGCAGCCACGTTAACAAGCAAGCCAACATATAGGGCTGACCGTAAAAGTAATCGTGATAATGTAGCCGCTGTCTCAATCATTTGCTTTCTCCACTTCCAGATTCAAACGTACAGCAATCGTAGAAGGCATCGTTGAATATGTTGTAATTTTCTGATTACTTGGGTCCTCCTCAAGGATTCTCCAGCCTGTCGGCCACCAACCCGGCCAATGCCTTCAAGCCTACCGGTAAGGTGCTTTCATCCACGAAGAACAACGGCGAGTGATTGCTGGGCGCCGTGTTTGCGTCCTGACCTACCGGCGTTGCGCCCAGGAAGAAATAGAACCCCGGGATTTGCTCCTGGAAAAAGGAAAAGTCCTCGGCGCCGGTGATCAGGTCCGACAGGCTGACATGCTCCTGCCCCAACAACCTGGTTCAGCACCTTCACGCTACGCTCGGTCAGGGCCGGCATCGTTGGTGGTCACCGGATAGCCGAATTCCCACTTGATCTCGGCCCTGGCGCCCTGGCTTTCGGCGATGGTCTTGGCGGTGTGCTCAATACGCCGCATGATGTCTTCACGCATCGTCCGGATCAAAGGCGCGCACGGTGCCCAGCATTTCCACGTGGTCGGGAATGATGTTGCCACGAATACCACCGCTGATGCGGCCTACGGAAATCACCGAGGGCACCTTGGTCACGTTGACCTGGCGACTGGCGATGGTCTGCAGACCCATCACCACCTGGGCGGCGGTCACGATGGGGTCGATACCGCCCCAGGGCCGCGAGGCGTGGGTCTGGCGCCCGTAGATATCGATCTGGAAACCGTCGGCGCTGGCCATCAAGGGGCCTGAGCGATAAGTAATCTCACCGGCGTTACCGGCCGACCAGACATGCAGCCCGAAAATTGCATCGGGTTTCATACGCTCGAACAGACCTTCCTTGAGCATCAACCAGGCGCCGCCTTCCTCACCCTCGGGAGCGCCTTCCTCTGCGGGCTGGAAAATAAACATGATGGTGCCGGGCACCTGCTCGCGCAGCTCGGCAAATATGGCGGCAGTCCCCAGTCCGATGGCAATGTGGGTGTCATGACCGCAGGAGTGCATCACACCGGTATCTGCGCCACGGTACTCACCGCGGGCGACCGACTTGAACGGCAGATCGCTGACTTCGTCCACCGGCAGTGCATCGATGTCGGCCCTGACAGCCACCACCGGCCCCGGCTTGCCGCCACGCAGTATGCCGACCACGCCGGTGTGGGCAATACCGGTCCACACTTCCATGCCCATGCCCCGCAGCGCCTCTTCAATCGTCTTGGCGGTATTGAACTCACGATTGCTCAACTCCGGGTACTGATGGAAATGGCGTCTCCATTCCAGCACCTTGCCGTCTACCGACGGGGCCAGGGCCTCAACTTGCGCCAGGAGGGACTCCTCGGCCGTGGATACGGCGGGGCTCATAAACGCAAACAGACAGAACAAGGCAATCAAACGGTGCATGGATCAGCACTCCCGGGGGTTGAAACGAAAAAGGTATGCGGCAGTCTGAAGGATGGAGCCTTCGGAATGCAATCCCACGGGGCAAACCCGGGTGACCCTTATTGTCAGCAGGCAGCCGGCTAGGCTATAAGAACCGTAAATCCGGGAAAGGAGAGGTCCTGTGCCAAGTCCTCCCACTATGCAGGCAATGGCGGCGATGCTGCTGGTGGTCTGCGCCCTGTTCCTGTTCACGCGGGAAAAGATTCCTTTGGTTGGCTCTTCTCTGGCGCTGCTAACTGTCATGACCCTGCTCGTGCTCTGGATGCCGCCGGTGCCCGGCTATACGCCTCTGATCCCGGCTGATTTGTTTGCCGGCTTTGGCAACCAGGCGCTGATCGCCATCGTCTGTCTCATGATGTGCGCAAAAGGGCTGGAGCAAACCGGGGCCCTGAATTCGGTGGCCTATATGCTCGGTCATGCCTGGCGCCGATCGCCCAGGCTCGCCTTCCTGCTCACCCTGCTGACGGCGGCAGTGTGCTCCATGTTCGTGAACAACACACCGATTGTCGTGATGATGCTGCCTTTGCTGGTCTCCGTGTGTATCAATAACAAGCTGTCCAGTTCCGGCATCCTGATGCCCATGGGTTTTGCCACCATCCTGGGAGGCATGACCACTACCATCGGCACCTCGACCAATCTGCTGGTTATCGGTATCGCCCAGGACCTGGGAATGCCGGAGTTTGGAATGTTCGATTTCTTCCTTCCCGCCAGCGTGGGCCTGGTGGCGGCCTTGTTATTTCTATGGCTGCTTGCTCCAAAATTGCTTCCCGCCCGGGAGCCACCCATGCCGCACACGTCGCCGAGAATATTCGACGGCGTCTTGCACCTGGGCGAGGACAGTCAATTCGTCGGCAAGAGCCTGGCCGAAGCCCTGGCGGCCAGTGACCTTGGCATCAGAATTCAACGCATAGAGCGTGCAGACGGGCTGGTGCTGGCGAGATTGCCAACACTCAAACTCAGGGCGGGAGACCGACTGTATTTACGCGACACGCCTGATCGATTGAAGAAATCGGAAAAGGCCCTGGACGCAGTCTTGCAACTGCAAGACCCCACGCCTGAGGCTGGCGAGGAGGTGACCGAGGGTCCTGGCCAACAACTGGCTGAAGTCGTAATTACCGCCAGCTCACCCCTGAACGGGCGTCGCCTGAAAGCGCTGGATTTGCTGAACAGCCACAACCTGCTGCTTGTGGCCCTTCACCGGGCAGGTCAGCCCGCCCAAACCAACCCGATAGAACTCGTCCTGCAACCTGCGGACGTGTTACTGGTTCAAGGCACGCTGAAAGATATCCAGAAATGGAAGCAAACCGGAGATGTCCTGGTGCTGGACGGGACGCTGGATTTGCCACGATCCCGGCATGCACCGCTTGCGGCAGCCATCATTGCAGGCGTCGTTGTCCTGACCGCCACCGGCGCGCTGCCCATCGTGGCGGCCGCCTTGCTGGGGATGGTAGCCATGCTGATCACCGGGTGCCTTTCAGGCGCCGGGATGAAGTCTGCCCTGGACTTCACCATCATCCTGGTGATCGTTGCCAGCCTGGCCATGGGTAAATTTTTGGTGGGGACCGGTGCGGCCCAGTACATGGCCGAATTATTTGTCTATGCTGCCCAACCGCTGTCTCTGGCAATGAAAGTGAGCATACTGATGCTGGCCATGGCCATGCTCACCGAAGTGGTCACCAACAACGCCGCAGCAGCCATCGGCACACCCATCGCCGTATCCATCGCTACTTCACTGGGCGCTCCTGCGGAGCCCTTCGTGCTGGCGGTGCTGCTGGGTGGCAACATGAGTTACATAACGCCCATAGGCTACCAGACCAATCTCCTGGTCATGAGCGCCGGCGGCTATCGCTTCAGTGACTTCCTGCGTGTGGGAATTCCACTTCAACTGGTGGTATGGACCAGCCTGAGTCTGTCCCTGGCCTGGTTTTACGATCTGGCCTGGTAAGGGAGTCTCCGATCTGCTCCTGGACTTGTATCTTGCGGCCAAAAGGCCCAGCTTCCACGTTGCCAATCTTGGCAATAGCTGGCTATTACCTGCGATTGGCGTCTTGAACCTGAACCTTTTCCCTCACAATCTACTTCGTCCAGAGCAAACCGGAGGCTCCCCGGAGCACCTGAATCTACTCGTGAAATCGCGTCTTGTGGCAAAAGCGCCAGCTTCTGTATTGCCAGTCTTCCTCGCAGGCAGGGCACGTTGCATGGGTCAAGCTGGCCGGTGCACGGAGTGCACCCTACGCGTCCAACCACTCGGCTTTCGGGGCTGCCACCCTTTCCCGTAGGGTGCGTTTTACGCACCATTTTGCAGGGTGGACAGAGTGCGCCGTACCCATCAAATCCTCGCGGCAGGGCACGTTGCATGGGTCAAGCTGGCCGGTGCACGGAGTGCACCCTACGCGTCCAACCACTCGGCTTTCGGGGCTGCCACCCTTTCCCGTAGGGTGCGTTTTACGCACCATTTTGCAGGGTGCACAGAGTGCACCATTCGCATTGCTGGTCTGGATCAGCCTGGGTCTGTTCCTGGCCTAGACCTCCAGGTAGGCGAGAATTCCCCGGGCCGCCTCGCGACCCTCAAACACCGCGGTGACCACCAGGTCCGATCCCCGGACCATGTCACCGCCGGCGAATACACCGGGCCGCGAAGTCTGGAATGGAATCTGCTTATCAGCCGATACCTGCACGCGACCATTGTCATGCAAACCCACGCCGGCCTGTGTCAGCCAGTCGGGCGGACTCGGGCGAAAACCGAAAGCCACGATTACCTCGTCGCACTCCAGCAACTCCTCGCTGCCAGGTACTATGTTCGCCGACTGTCTGCCGGATGCATCCGGGGGACCCAGTTCCGTGCTTATCAGGCGCACCGCTTCTACCTTGTCTGTGCCCGTTATTTCAAGCGGCTGCCGTTGCCACAAGAACTGCACGCCTTCGTCCTCGGCATTTTCCACCTCGCGTCTGGACCCCGGCATGTTCTCCCGGTCCCTGCGATAGGCGCAGATGACGCTGGCCGCACCCTGGCGGATGGCGGTGCGCACGCAGTCCATGCCCGTGTCGCCGCCTCCCAGCACCACCACCCGCTTCCCGGCCATGTCGAGAAACGGCGAGTCCGGGCATTCCATATCCAACTGGCGGCGTGCATTGCCAATCAGGTAGGGCAGGGCGGCGCGCACCTGGGGCAGGTTCTCACCCGGGAAATCACCGCGCACCTCGCTGTAGGTGCCCAACCCCAGGAACACCGCGTCAAAAGTGTTTGCCAGTTCGTCAAAGGTGATGTCGCCGCCGACCTCGGTATTCAAGCGAAACTCCACGCCCATTTCTTCCATCAGGGCGCGACGTGTCTCGATCACGGATTTTTCAAGCTTGAATGGCGGTATACCGAAGGTCAGCAAGCCACCGATCTGGGGGTAACGGTCAAACACCACCGGCTGCACACCATTGCGAACCAGTATGTCGGCCACCGCCAGCCCTGCCGGTCCTGCCCCCACTACCGCCACGCGCTTGCCCGTGCTTTTCACCTGGGACATGTCGGGCCGCCAGCCCTGTTTCAGCGCCTCGTCGGTGATGTATTTCTCTATCGCACCGATGCTGACCGCACCAAACCCGTCATTCAGGGTACAGGCGCCCTCGCACAGCCGATCCTGTGGGCAGATACGCCCGCAGATCTCCGGCAGGGAGTTGGTCTGGTGAGAAAGCTCGGCGGCCTGGAACAACTTGCCCTCGTCGACCAGCTTCAGCCACTCCGGAATGTAGTTATGCACCGGGCATTTCCATTCACAGTAGGGATTTCCGCAAGCCAGGCAACGCCCGGCCTGGTCGGCCGCAGCAGATGCAGAATAGTGACCGTAGATCTCTGCGAAATTTGTCTTGCGTTCACCGGCATCCGCTTTCTCGGGACTGCGTCGGGGAATATCCAGGAATCGGAGTGTTTTCTCTGTCATGGCAGGAACCTCACGCGGCCCGACGCAAGGTTAGCACCAGGGATTCCAGGTCCGCCGCCTTGGGCTTGACCAGCCAGAACTTGCCGATGTAGCTGCGGAAATCCTCCAGGATCTCGGTTCCCCACTACGCTTCCCGTGAAGGCCACGTGCTCCTCTATCAAGGAGCGCAGGTGATGCAGGTTGGCCTCCATGCTCTCCGGTGTGATGCGGTTGATATCGATGAGTTCATGGTTGTAGCGATCCACGAACAGCCGGTCCATATCCAGCACGTAGGCGAAGCCGCCGGTCATGCCCGCGCCGAAGTTCACACCCGTGTCGCCCAGGACAACCACCGCCCCGCCGGTCATGTACTCGCAGCCGTGATCGCCCACGCCCTCGACCACCGCGATAGCTCCCGAATTGCGTACGGCAAAACGCTCACCGGCCGTGCCCGCTGCGAACAGGCGGCCACCGGTTGCACCGTACAGACAGGTGTTGCCCATGATCGGTGTGGAATTGGCCGGATAGACCGCTGCGGCGGGCGGCCGTATCACCAGTTGCCCACCTGCCATGCCCTTGCCTACATAATCGTTGGCGTCACCCTCCAGGGTCAGGTGCAAACCGGATGCATTGAAGGCGCCGAAGCTTTGCCCGGCGGCACCCTGCAGATGGATTTCCACCGGCGACGTCCCGCATGCCGTGATCACCGTGCTGGCGGGCGATTTCTCCCGAAAGCCTGGCGCCTATGCTGCGGTCGCAATTTCGAATCGTGTAAGAAAGGCTGGCGCCGGTCTTTTCGCGTAATTGCCTGCAGGCTGTCGGCCAACATGCGTTCGGCCAACTCACCCTTGTCCCAGGGTACATTCCGCGGCTCGGTGCAGAAACAGGACTGCTCCTGCACCAGCCCGTCCTGGGACAAGATGGGCGACAGGTCCAGACCGCGTTGCCGTGACGTCTGACCCGGGATGGGTCGCAGCAGACCGGTCTGTCCGATCAGTTCCTCGACGCTGCGAACACCCAGGGCAGCCAGGTGCTCGCGCACATCCCTGGCAATAAAGCGAAAATAATTCATCACCATTTCAGGCAGACCGATGAAATGCTGGCTGCGCAGCACCTCGTTCTGGGTGGCCACACCGGTGGCGCAGTTATTCAGATGGCAGATACGCAGGTACTTGCAGCCCATCGCCACCATCGGGCCCGTGCCAAAACCAAAACTCTCGGCGCCAATAATTGCCGCCTTGATGACATCCAGACCGGTCTTCAGGCCACCGTCGGTTTGCAGCCGGACACGGTGGCGCAAGTCGTTACGACGCAAGCGTCTGGTGGGTCTCGGCAAGACCGAGCTCCCAGGGACTGCCGGCGTATTTCACCGAGGTTAACGGACTGGCGCCGGTTCCTCCGTCGTAACCGGAAATGGTGATCAGGTCTGCATAGGTCTTGACCACGCCGGCAGCGATGGTGCCCACACCCGGCTCCGCCACCAGTTTCACCGATACCAGCGCATCCGGATTGACCTGCTTCAGGTCATAGATGAGCTGGGCCAGGTCCTCGATGGAATAGATGTCATGGTGTGGCGGCGGAGAGATCAGACCGACACCGGGTCTTGCGTAACGCAGGCGGGCTATCATCTCGGTGACCTTGTGGCCCGGCAGTTGTCCGCCTTCACCCGGCTTGGCCCCCTGGGCAATCTTTATCTGCAAGACCTCCGCATTCACCAGGTACTCCGGCGTCACCCCAAACCGACCCGAGGCCACTTGCTTGATCTTGGATGCCTTCTCGGTACCGTAGCGGGCCTTGTCCTCCCCACCCTCACCGGAATTCGAGCGTGCTCCCAGGCGATTCATGGCGATCGCCAGGGCCTCGTGGGCCTCTGGCGAAAGCGCCCCCAGGCTCATGCCGGCACTGTCGAAACGCGCGATAATGTCTTCTATGGATTCCACCTCGTCCACGGGAACCGGCGGACCCGCGGGAACCAGTTCCAGCAGATCGCGCAAGGTGGCGGCCGGACGCTCATCCACCAGCGCCGCGAACTTGCGGTATTGCCCGTAGTCTCCGGTACGCACCGCGGCCTGCAGGGTCGTCACCACGTCCGGGTTGTAGGCATGGTACTCACCCCCATGCACGTACTTGAACAAGCCACCGTGATCCACAGGCACACGCGGATTCCAGGCCAGCGTCTTGAGCTCCCGGGTATCCGATTCAAGATCGGCAAACCCGGCGCCCTGTATCCTGCTGACGCTGCCCGCAAAGCAACGCTGCACAACGTCCTCGTGCAAGCCGACAATCTCAAACAACTGGGCTGCCCGGTAACTGGCTATGGTGGCAATACCCATTTTCGACATGATCTTGAACAGACCCTTGCGAACACCACGCCGGTAACTGCGACCCAGCTGGCGAGGCTCACGACCACCCGCACTGATCTGACCGCTTCTCAACATCTGGTTCAGCGTGTGGTAGGCGAGGTAGGGATAGACTGCGGTGGCGCCATAGCCGATCAGACAGGCAAACTGGTGAGCGTCCCTGGCGGTACCGGTCTCCACCAGGATGTTGCAATGGATACGCAGGCCCAGGCTTGCCAGGTGCTGGTGCACGGCCCCGGTCGCCATCAGGGCGTGTACCGGCCAGGCGTTCTCACGCAGTCGACGATCAGAGAGCACCACCAGTAATTTACCGGCCCGAACCGCGGCCTCGGCCTGCTGGCAAATACTGTCCAGGGCAGCGGGCAAGTCCAGTTCCAGGTCAACGTTCAGATCGATAATTTCGTGGGTGACGCCGAAATCACCAAGCTCCAGGACTTCCCGGTATTTACGCTGTGAAAGTATCGGGGAATTCATCGTGACCTGGCGCGCATAGTCGGCCCGGGGCTCAAAAATATTGCACTCCCGTCCAATCTCGGTCTGCAGTGACATCACGATGCGCTCGCGCAGGGAGTCTATGGGCGGATTGGTTACCTGGGCAAACAACTGGCGGAAACTGTCATACAGGGAGCGGGCCTTGAGAGACAGAACAGGCATGGGTGTGTCATCCCCCATCGAGCCCACTGCTTCCTGCTCGGTCTCCGCCAGCACACGCAGGACCTGGTCACGTTCCTCGTAAGTGAAATTGAATTGCTTGTGGAAAACCGCCAGGGTCTGGTCATCCATGGGTTCGGATGTGGTGTCGGTATCCAGCAGCAGGGAACCCAGGTAACGCACACCGGTCTTGAGCCATCTCTTGTAAGGATGTGCACGCCGGTGGATATCCTGGATCCGTTCGTTATTGAGAATCGCGCCACTGCGCGTATCCACCGCCAGCATCTCGCCCGGACCCAGGCGACCCTTGCTGACGACGTCCTCGGGCTTGTAGTCATACACGCCGATTTCCGAGGCGATGGTGATGTGTCTGTCGCGGGTAATAACGTAGCGGGCCGGGCGCAGGCCATTGCGGTCAAGCACGCAGGCGGCGTACCTGCCATCAGTGAACACCACGCCTGCAGGCCCGTCCCAGGGTTCCTGGTGAGCCGCGTAGTACTCGTAGAAGGCCCGCACATCCGGATCCATGCCGTCGACCGTCTGCCAGGCCGGTGGTATCAGGATACGCATGGCCTGCAGCACGTCCATGCCCCCCGCCACCAGGACCTCCAGCATATTGTCCAGGCTGTAGGAATCCGATCCGGTGAGGGAGACGATCGGCTGCAATTCCGGCAACTCGGGCAGCAGCTTTGACTTCAGGGTGTGACCGCGAGCTATGGCCCAGCTGCGATTGCCCTTGATGGTGTTTATCTCTCCATTGTGGGCGAGATAACGAAACGGCTGGGCAAGGCGCCACTGCGGAAAGGTGTTGGTAGAAAAACGCTGGTGAAACAGACACACCGAGGCCTGCATGCGCGGATCCTGCAGGTCCGGGTAAAACACCGACAGAAACTCGGGCATGACCATCGCCTTGTAACACAGGGTGTCAGCCGAAAGGCTCGCCACAAAAAACACCGGATCGCTTTCAGCCAGGGCCTTTTCGGCCCGGCGACGGGCGACAAAGAGTTTGCGGTTGAACTCGTCGCCCTGCATACCGGCGGGCGCGTTGACAAACAATTGTTCGATGCGCGGCAAGGTGTTCAGCGCTTCCTGTCCGCACACCGAGCGGTCGATGGGAACGAGGCGCCAACCCGCCACCTCCAGGCCTTGCTGCCGCAGGACATCGGCGATACACGTCCTGGCCGCCTCGGCCTTGACCGGATCCGGGTTCAGGAATACCTGGCCTGCAGTAAAACGCTTGGCCAATGAAATACCCCATTCTTCAGCGACCGCTCGCAGGAAAGAATCGGGACGCTTCATCAACAAGCCACAACCGTCACCGGTCTTGCCGTCCGCAGCCACCGCACCCCGGTGAGTCAGCCTCACGCAAGGCGCCAACAGCGGTGTGCACCAGCCAGTGACTGGGCACATCATCGATATTGGCGATCAGACCGAAGCCGCAACTGTCGTGCTCGAACTCCTCGCTATAAAGGCCATGTGTCCGGGTCGTCATGGTTTTCGCTGCCTGCTCCCTGGAGGTAAAAATACCGCGATGCAACATCGATCATTTATCCCTGCTGGGGCCGGGAATGTCAATTCCGACTCAACCGTGACAGTGACGATCTCGCCCGGGTGGGATTCTGATCAAGACACAGGCAAGCAGGCGCGTGGCGCACCGGCAGACTGCGCGGGCAACTCTCCAGGCTACTCCCGGTCTTGCTCGGGTCCCCAGCTTGCCCGTAGCAGGCGAAACGCGCCTGACGGACCGTCAGCCACGAGTTCCAACCTGAGCCGGTAGCGTTGGGCGCCCAGGCTCCACAAGGGGTTGTTGTCACCGCGCTGACCCGCCAGACCCACCGAGAGCTCGACTTCACCCCCCGTCTCATGCAACTGGCCGGCCTGCAGAATTTGAACATCCGTGTGTATCGATCCATAACGCAAAAACAGGCCCCGTAGATAATCGCGCAGCCTGTCGCGGTCATGGCCTTCAGCGTCACGGTAATCCGCGGCAATCAGGTCCATGAACTCGCCCGTATCCCGGGCCTCGGCGGCAGCCACCGCCTGGGCCAGGAAGGCCTCCAGCCTGGCCTCGGGTGAGCCGGGACTGCTGCATCCCGCCAACAGCAGCAGCGCGATCAACCCGGCCACCCAGGCGGCCCGGATCAAGGTTTGTCGTCCTGCCCGGACTCATCGGAAACCGGTCCCGAATCCCTGGCCGGCTTTACCGTCCTGACAACCCGGCCCAGCCAATGGCCGCCACGAGTCCAGGCACCCCAGGCCCAGCGCAACCAGCGTACCAGGGCGACGCTCAGCCAAAGCGCCCAGGCCAGCATCACCGCCTTGTATACCCACATGGACAGGGAAATCACCGAGAGCGCCGGCAGAGCGGATGTCGTCTGGTCCTGGAACCAGGCCAGTGAATTACCCTGGCTGAACCATCCCCGTATCTGCATATCCGGTTGTCCCAGCAGGGCTTCCGGTATGGCCGCCACCACGCCTCCAATGGCGATGACCGTCACGACGGCCAGGACGGTCTGGGTGCTGTCTGCGCTCTTGAGCTGACTAAGATCATCGCAACGATTTCGCCATGCCATGGCGAAGGCCCACACCACAAACAAGACCAGGATAATCCAGGACACCATGCTCAAGCCGAAGCCCAGCAACAACCAGTCCCGGAAGGGGAAAGGCGCGTAGGGCAGCCTTGAAACCACAAGAGCCGCTGCCAGGAAGACAATGAACTGGCCCCAGTACAAGACTGCCGGCCCCAGACGGGGACCGAAGGAGCCAAGCACCCACCGGCTTTGGGGTACGTTGACCCGCAAGTCGATGTTGCTGGCAGGCGCCCCCAGGTCCACATCGGAGCCGCGCCACCAGGCACTCACTCCCCGCTCCTCGCTCCAGGCGATCCGGGTGGAGTGGGCGCCTGGCGCGACTGGCAACACCAATTCACCGTCCTGCAGGGAAAGTGAAACATCCACATTGTCCGTGGATACGCCAAGCAAGCGCGCACCGGCGGGCAGCCTTATCCGATGTTCGCCCCCGCGACTGCTGCGCCAGTCCAGGTTCAGTTCGCTATTGGACGTGGAATCGCCAGGGTTCACAGACAGGTTTACCCGATCAATGGCAAAGGTCGCACCGGGCACCGCCTCGGGCTGTACGGCAGACAACTCCAGGCGCTCACCGGGTCGCGGGAAATACTCCATCACCCATCCGGCCAGATTGCTGGCCGACGCCGGCACACCCGAAACAACGGGTCTCCATTGCGGTCCCACCGCGATACGCCAGGTCTCTACCCAGGGCACATCAACCCCTGCCTCAAGATACAAACCGGCGCCCGCGGGCAGGGCGCCCCACCATCCCGTGCTCTGCTGGTCAGGCGCGAGATTCAACACCGCTGCGCCATCCTTTACTTCCTGGTCCCGGCTGACCACGGCCTCGCCCTGCAGCAGGGGTACCAGCACGCTGATTGCACCACGTTGAGGCGCCAGTCGTTGGGCTTCGGTAATAACCGACCATTCAAGATCCAGCTTCAGGGTGCGTGTCACACGCAGGAAGGCAGGGTATTTTTCCGGCGCCAGTTCGGCGGGCAGCCCGTCAACCAGGGATCCCTCGCCGCCCTTGCGGATTAATTGCAGGGTACCGGCCGTCAGCTGGTCGTCCTGCAGACCGGCAGCCTCCCAGCCCATCCAGCTGAAGCGCCAGCGTCCTGGGTCGCTGGGCGAACACCAGCTCCACCAGGTCCCGGGGTGCCACCTCTCCCTTGAGGACCAGCGTGTTCACACCCTCGGGCACCTGCAGGTAACGGATACCGTTGTGGAGCAAGGCAAAAGACTGGGTCTTGCCGTTCAACAGGATTTGCCTTGGCAGCCAGGCTGCACCCGCATCGGGCAGCGCCAGCAGGGATTCGGCCCGGGCATGCACGGAAAACTCGATAGACAACTGGCCCGGACGGGCATTTACTTTCGCCGAGGGAACTTCCACGCACGCCGGTTCGCAATCGGGTCGCTCGAGCAGGCGTTGCTGCAGTTCCTTCAATAACTCCGGCCCGGGAAACTCCGCTCTCGCCGCACCAGGGACGGCCAGGGCGCAACACGCCAGGACCATCGCCAGACCCGCGGTGACACCGGGTGTCTTGTCCTTGCGCAACCAGGCACCCAAACCCGACGATGCGCTCAGGGGCAACGGCCACCCGACGAAGGCAGGCACCGGCGCATCAGCAGACCGGTCAGGCCCAGCAAACCCAGTATGCCCAGCACGCGCCAGAGAAAGGTCACCCAGGGCGGGGATACCACCAGGGAGTAGGTACGCTGCGCGTCCACCGGACCACCCCAGTTCAGGGCGTATTGATTCCAGTTCCACCGCGGTACGCCGGGACCGGTTTGCACCAGCAAGCCCGGGGCGTAACGCGCGGGCAGCGGAGAGGAAGCCAGGACCCGGCGCCCGGACTCCCCTTTCATACGGTTGGCTGTGACGACAATTTCTTCGGACGCGGTCTCGTAAGCCATGTCCTCGACTCGCATGCTCTGTTCACGCGCAAAACTGGGCCTCCGGGTAATATTCCTGGACCAGGCCACTGCGCTCAAGCTGGGGATACAGGGCCTTGATAGCGAGGTCGCCGGTAAAGGGCAGGACCAGCAAGACCAGGATTGCCATGCCCAGCAACTGGTAGCGTCTTGCCAGGTTCTCTCAGCCTGCCCTCGGGCGCCACGCCAAAAATTGCGGTCGCGATGACCAGGTTGAGCAAGGCCCAGGTGATGGCCGGCATCCACTGGTGCAGCAGCACCAGCACGACGATGGCCAGGACACCCACCGGTCTGCCCATCAACCGGGATAGCGCAACGCTGACCAGCAAGACCAGGAACAGGTCCATCAGGGTCCAGCCATTTACCCATGCACCACTCGCCACATCGACCCCGGGCGCGGCCAGCAAGTGATACCCGGGCGGCAACTGCAACATGGCAAACACCTGGTCAAAGTCCTGCATCCACCCGGTCACGGGCATATCGGAACGGGAGCCGACCAGGCGGGATACGGCGTTCATTTGCAAGGCCGCATCGCGAACTTCCACGCCCCTGGCTCGAAGGGTCGGCTCCCGCCGTCACCAGAAGGTCCTGCTGTCCGCTGCGCGCATGTTGAAGCTCAAACGGCGCACGTGTATCCAGCCGCCAGTCCTGTCGCACCTGGCCGGAAATGTCGTCCAAAACGGTGAATCCCTCGCCCTCGAAATCCAGGTACAGGATTCGATTCAGCGACAGGCGGTTACCCGAATGGTCGGATTGTCCCCGGGCGCGTTCTTCAAGCGTCAGGCGACTGTCAGCGCTGACCACCCCGCTTGCTCCCCCGCGCCAGTCGGCCGGCACGCCCACCTGCTCGGCATCAACGGGATCGAACCCGAGCAGCCGGCTCTCGCGCAGCACCGTATCCGGCACGTAGGTCCATATTTCCTGTGCCGGCCACTTCGCCCGGACCTGTGGCAAGGCCAGGGCGGACGGGTCTGCAGTCGCACGGCGTCGATATTGCAGATCCCAGGTTCCCGGACGCAGTTGTACCCGGAGACTGCCATCGGCCTCGATTCTCGCGGGCAGGGGTGAAGTCAGAGCCATGGGGACAAAGCCGGGTGGCAGGGCGGTGCCCAACACCTCTTCCCTGGCCTTGCCACTGACACGCAAGCTGAGACGGGTGGTGAGCAGCATGGGGCTGCCGTCTTGCAGCAAGCGGAATACCTTTAACTCGGCGGCCTCAGGCCGCTTCCTCGACACCGCCACGCTGACCCAGCCACAGGCCGTTCCCGTTACGCTCGGGGAACGCTATGGGCTGGTCATCTACCTTCAGGCTCACCAGGGCCGTGTACTCGGGTACGGCCAGGTTGGCCGGACGGGCGCTCCAGTTGAAAGACGCCCGCAACAGCGTGGGTACCAATTTCAAGATAAATGGCCGGTCGCCCGCCACGCGAAATAACCGGAACCTCGCGCCCGCCTGCCGTTACCGCCTGGGGCCAGTTCTTGCCGTCACCCGGAAGAACTACCCAATCCGGCGCCAGAAGTTGCCACGTCTGGCTGAATCTTCCACCACTGGAATTCACGGACAACGCGAGTTCACCCGGCCAGGCGCAGGCGAAACCGGTTTTCTCGACAGTCCCGGGAGTCAGCAAGGGACAGTGCCGGTATTCCAGGTCGTGCAACACCCAGGGCACCCAGGGTTTTAGCGGTTCCGGTACCTGGGGCTGCGCCAGCCCCGCTTTTGCACCGACACCAAGGGACAAAAACAGCAATACTGCAATTGACCAGAACCCTGGGAGCCTCTGATCTATTCTGGACAAAGTAGATTGTTGGCGAAAAGATTCAGAATCAAGGCGCCAATCGCACGTAGTAGTGGGGCTACTGCGAAGATTGGCAACGCAGAAGATGGATTTTTTAGCCGCAAGATACAAGTTCATGATTAGAATCAGAGGCTCCCACCGCATAACCGCACTCCCTTTCCAGCGTGTTGGCGTATTGTAGCCTCTGCATCAAGCGGCGGCGATAAGACGACCGGGGCACTGGGACGTGTTTCAGACGGCAGCAAACGTGTTAAGCCAACTCAATAATAGTGGGCAAATTCATGGCCTTGTCTTTGCAATCAGAAAATCCCTACGATCCGGATCGGTTTTCAAGCTTGCTGAAAAACAGGATGCAAATCACCGACACCAGTACACCGGGGACAATTTCATACACGTCGAATACGCCGCCACTCAATTGCTTCCAGATGATCACGGTCAGTCCGCCACCCAGGATACCGGCCAGGGCCCCGTTGCGACTCATGCCTTCCCAATACAAAGACAGCACGATCGCCGGGCCAAAGGCAGCGCCAAACCCGGCCCAGGCATAAGCCACCAGTTCCAGCACCTTGCTGTTCGGATCCCGGGCCAGGTAGAAAGGCCAGCAGGGAAATTGCCACGACCGCGAGGCGCCCTACCCAAAGCAGTTCCTTCTGGCTGGCTTCGGGTCGCCAGAGACCCTTGTAAAAATCCTCGGATACGGCGGACGAGGCAACCAGCAACTGGGAATCCGCCGTGCTCATCACGGCGGCCAGGATGCCGGCAAGGCAGATACCCGCCACCACCGGATGCAGCAGCAATCGGGTCAGCACCATGAACACGGTCTCGCTTTCCGCCCCGGTGCAGGGGCTGGGGAACCAGGCCGATACCCACCAGGCCCACCAGGGTCGCGGCAACCAGGGCAACGCTGACCCAGACCATCGCGATGAGCCTGGCAGCCCCGACATCCTGCGGCCGCCTGATCGCCATGAAACGGGCAAGGATATGAGGTTGACCGCAATACCCCAGGCCCCAACCCAGCAGCGAGACGATGGTGATCCAACCCAGTGGCGCCCCGCTCACCGTGGTCATGGCATCCAGCAAATGCGGGTTGGTCGCGCCCAGGCTGGCGCCCAGGCCGCCAAGACCACCGGCGGCGAACAGACCGACCACGGCAACCGTCAACAATGCCAGGAACATCAGGCAGCCCTGCATCATGTCGGTCCAGCTAACAGCAAGAAAGCCGCCAAAAAATGTGTAGATCACGACCGTGGCGCCACCGGCCGTCACCGCCCAGAGATAGGGAAGACCAAATACGGTCTCGAACAGTTTTCCGCCGGCAACCAGGCCGGAACTGGTGTAGAAGGTAAAAAACACCAGGATAAAAATGCCGGAAATCAGACGCAGTATTCGGCTGTGATCGGCAAAACGGGTTTCGAAATAGTCAGGAAGCGTCAGGGCGTCGCCAAGACGCTCGGTGGCCTGCCGCAATCTTTCGGCGACGAATTTCCAGTTCAGGTAGGTGCCCACCAGCAGGCCGATCAACAACCAGGCGGACTCCAGACCGGCGAGATAGGCGTAACCGGGCAGTCCCAGCAGCAACCAGCCACTCATGTCGGAGGCCTGTGCGCTGAGTGCGGTCACCCATTTGCCCAGACCGCGTCCACCCAGGATGTAATCCCGCAGGCTATTGGTCCTGCGCCAGGCCACTACGCCTATGCCAAGCACCGCGACCAGGTAGACAATGAACGTGGAAACGATAATACCGCTGTCAGTCATAATTATTTTCCGGCTTGTTGGTGCCAGGCAAAGTACTGGAAATCGCCTGTTTTTTCTGGACCAGACAGATTGTATGCGAAATATTTCGATTTCAAGACGCTAATCCCAAATGAATGGGTCTCACTGGGTGGACTTACGATGAATGGCCATATCGAAGCGTGTTTTTTTAAGGCAAAGTACAGGTTGACGATCAGACCAGTGATTCCCTGGCACAAATAGACCGGAAAACACAGGCGGGACGTGCGTACACTGACTTTATGTAAAGTTAGCAAAACCAACGCGGTCGCAGCCTGCAAGGAGGATCGACAGGTGACGGATCGGAGCGAGGAAATCCTGGGCTTCTGGTTTGCCGAGACACCCAGGGATGCATTCAAAATTGATTCACGCATGTCCATGTGGTTCGGTGACGATCCTTCTATGGATCGAAAAGATCGCGACCCTGTTCTCCGAGGACATCAGGAGCGCATCGGCCGGCGAACTGGATGAATGGGCGGATACACCGCGTGGACGGCTGGCACTGATCATCCTGCTGGATCAGTTTCGCCGTAATGTCTACCGTCACAGCAAGGACGCGTTCCTGCAGGACCACAAGGTGCTGACACTCACTATCCACGGCATGGAAATCGGTCATGACCGGCAACTGGAGCCGGTGGAGCGGGCATTTTTCTATATGCCCATGCAACATTCGGAATCTCTGAAAGTGCAGGAATTTTCAGTGCGCACTTTTACCACCCTGGCCGAGACCGTCAAGCCCACACTTCGGGCGACGTTTGGAACGTTTACCCAATTCGCCGAATTACATCGAGACATCGTGGCCCAGTTCGGCCGCTTCCCCCACCGTAATGCCGTACTGGGAAGAAAGAACACGCCGGAAGAAGAAGCCTACCTTGATCAGAACGCCCCGAACTTTGGTCAGGCCTAGGGAGTCTGTGTCCAGACTAGTTCAGAAACTCCCCGGAAACACCGGCAAGAGGCAGTAATGGCCGAAAAAAAACCTCACGAAACCCGGTGGCCGGTCAAGGAGCACTTGCTGGACGGCAGACCGGTAATCATCCGGCCTTTAGCCGCTGATGACAGGGAAGCCCTGGTGCACGGTTATCACGAACTGAGCCCCCACTCGGTGTATATGCGGTTTCTGGGCTACAAGTCCGGTCTCACGGAGACCGAGCTTGACCACCTTACCCACCAACACCCGCACGAGCACCTGACCCTCGGGATGAAGGTAATGGAGGAGGGCGAGAGCGTTGGAATTGGACTGGCCCGGTACCAACTGGTTGAAGGCAGCCAGCCGGCCATCGCGGAATTCGGGGTAATCGTGGTGGATCGCTACCATGGTCTGGGTGGTGGCACCCTGTTACTCAGACACCTGTGCCACGAAGCTCGGGTGAATGGAATAACCAGCCTTCGTGGCGAGACACTAAAAACCAACCTCCCGGTGCTGGCCGTACTCAAGGCGTTTAACCCGCGCTACGAACCCGGGAACGACGAGGACACCGTGATGGTGTATATACCGCTGCAAGTACCGGAAGAGACAGATGGGTCGGCTGCGGACGCCGACCCATCTTCATAATCAACGCTGGCTGGCGATCCAGCGATCAATCTTGGTCTCCAGGACGCTCAGCGGCAATTCGCCATCTTCGAGTACCTGGGCGTGAAACGCCCTGATATCGAATTTCTCGCCCAGCGCCGCTTCTGCCCGTGTACGCAGCTCCCGGATTTTCAGCTGCCCGATCTTGTAGGCCAGGGCCTGACCCGGAATGGCGATGTAGCGCTCGGCCTCGGAGACTGCGCGAGCCTCCTTGATGGCGGTGTTGGCATACATGTAGTCAAGGACCTGCTGACGGCTCCAGTCCTTGGAATGCAGCCCGGTGTCCACGACCAGGCGGATGGCCCGCCACAATTCCGCGGCCAGGGCGCCGAAGTACTGGTAGGGATCCTGGTACATGCCCAGTTCCTTGCCCAGGCTTTCCGCATACAAACCCCATCCTTCCGAGTACGCCGTGTAGCCACCAAAACGACGGAAGCTGGGCAGCTGGTCCAGCTCCACCGCCAGGGCGCCCTGGAAGTGATGCCCCGGAATAGCCTCGTGCAGGTATAGCGACTCCATGGCCCACGAGGGTCTCGCCGCCAAGTCATAGGTGTTCACGTAAAACACCCCGGGCCTGGAGCCATCCGGGGTCGGGGACATGTAGCTGCCGCCCGAAGCGGACTTGGCCCGAAATGCCTCTACGGGCCGGATCTCGAAACCGGCTTTTGGCATACGACTGAACATGGCCGGTACGGCCAGGTCCAGACGCTCACGCAGGGCGTTGTAACCCGCGATGAGATCCTCTTCCCGGTCGAAGTAAAACTTCGGATCCGTATTCAGGTATTCAAAAAATGCCTGCATATCACCCTTGAATTCGACCTGCTCCATCACGCCGGCCATCTCGGCCTGTATACGCGCGACCTCTTGCAGGCCAATTTCGTGAATCTGGTTCGGGGTGAGGTCGGTGGTGGTG
The DNA here is from genome assembly GCA_963823435.1 of uncultured Gammaproteobacteria bacterium. GTDB lineage: Bacteria > Pseudomonadota > Gammaproteobacteria > Steroidobacterales > BM003 > CAKZML01. The sequence continues at coordinate 698,097 of CAWGLN010000001.1, forward strand.
ATATTGCGAACATTGTACGCATACCATTGCCTCACCGTCAGGCAAGCCTGACATGCCCACGCTCTCCCGGGTCCTGGGCAGGTATTCCTGTTCAATAAAGGTATGCAGCTTGTGATAGACCGGTAACAACTGTGTCTCGATGGCGTTCTTGTAGGCGGCCTGCAAACGCTGCTTGTCCTCGTCCGGGAATTCCGCAGGCATATCCGTGATCGGCTTCCAGAACATGCTTTCCTCGGCCTTGTCCATGAATTGCGCGGAAAGCTGCGGCAGCACTTTCTCCATCAGGATGCGGGGTTGAACCACGCCTTCCTCGATACCCTGGCGCATGTTCACGATGGCCTGGTCAGACCATTCCACGAAACCGTTTACCCGGCCGAGGAAATCATCGTAGTCCTTGACCGTCTTGAACGGATGCACGCTGGCGCCGGATCCAATAAGTACAAAAAAGGCCGCCGGATTTCTGAACTGGCTGATCGGTAGCAACTGGGAGGGAAAGCGGAAACCTTCTATTTCCTGGCTGCGCCCATCCATGAACAATTCCAGGGTCAGTCGTTGCTCGTCATTCAGGGCCGAGGCGTCAATGGCGCCGGCCGCATCCAGGTAACGTTGCTGCAGGTCCAGTTCCGCGGCGCGCTCTGCCGGACTGATTCCTCCCACATAGCGATCGTTATACCGATTGTCTCCCACAAAGGACGCCATCATCGGATTCAGCACCAGGCTGTCCTGCCAGTACTGTTCCACCAGGTCGTTGAGCTTCGCGGCCTGGTCAACGCCCTGTGTCACCTGTTCTTGTGACGTGTCTTTCTGTGTGCAGGCGGATAGCGCCAGCAAGGCCAGGATTATCCCCAGCGACATGAACCGGATCTTCTTCACTTGTGAGTCTCCACATTGATGGTCGAGGACCAGTGTCGGTCCTTTCAACTTGATCCCCGGCTCCTCCGGAAGATCCCATGCGAGTATACCTGCTCATCCCAGGGCGTCGATCTCCCGTCGGGAAATCACCCGGAAACGCCACATCTGCAAGACAGACGAAAGCACCAGGGAAATGACGATGGCGAACCATACGCCAACCGGGCCCTCAGCTGTACGGAAGGCCAGGTACCAGGCCAGTGGAAAGCCGACTCCCCAGCTTGCAAAGGCGGCCAGGTAGAGAGGAATGCGGGCATCCCGGTATCCCCGCAAAGCGCCCATGGTCGCGATATTCACGCCATCAGGCAGCTGAAATACCGCGGCCATGACCAACAATGAGGCGGCCAGTTCGATTACCGCCGGGTCGGTGGTATAGAAGCCCGCGATGGCGTAACGCCCCAGGTACATCACCAGTGCTGACACGACCATAAACCCTGTGCTCAACCAGATTCCCGCCATCCCCGCCTTTCGGGCATCCTGTGGCAGGCCGCGCCCGAGCAGGTGACCCACGCGTACGGTGGTCGCCGAGTGCAGGGCCAACGGAATCATGAACATGGTGGCGGCATAACTAAGCGCCACCTGGTGGGCCGCCACGATAGCGGTGCCCAGGGCAGCCATGATCAGGGCCGTGGCATGGAAAAATGTGCTCTCGGCCAGGGCGCTTGCGGAGATCGGCACGCCCAGGACCAGTATTTCCCTGATCGCAGGCCAGCGGGGTGACTGGATCAGCGGCTTGAGCTCGACAACCTTGTAGCGCGAGGATCGGCGCACATAGACCAGGCAGGTCAGGAATACGATAAAGGTGGTGATTGACGTGGCCACACCGCAACCCACCGCCCCCATCGCCGGAAAGCCCAGCTTGCCGTACATCAACACGTAATTTCCGGCGGCGTTGACCACCAGGCCCAGGAAGGCGAAGTACATCAGGGGCCGGGTATGCCCCATACCCTCGGACATGTAACGCAGGGACAAGTAGCCAAACATCGCCGGCAGACCCCAGGCAATGGCAGACAAATACCTGGCTGAGGTGGGCACAATTTCGGGGTCAACGCCCACCGCCAGGAAAAAAGGCGCGGAATTGTTGAGCAGAAGCAGGCCCGCGATGCCCAGGCACAGCGCTATCCAGAATGACTGGCGTAAGAGACCACCTATACGCTCAATCTGGTTGGCCCCCAGCGCATGGGCTACCAGGGGACTGATGGCCATCAATACACCCATCCCTGCCAATTGCGCGGTGTACCAGAGCGTGTTGCCGATGGCCACGGCGGCCAGCGCATCGCCGCCCAATTGCCCGGCCATTACGGTATCGGTAACACCCATGCCGATGGTGGCCAGATTGTTGGCCACGAGAGGCATACCCAGGGCCAAAACGCTCCTGGCATGATGACCCAGTGAAAGGGGTCGGGCATGTGTGATTGCTTGACTCATGCGTGACAGTTTAGCCCGTGTCCAGACTCAAGGTGCAGCCATTTCGGCCGGCCGGGCTTGTGTTACCATCGCCCGTGATTCGGTTCTCTTGCACGAGGAATAACTATGTACGCGGGACCAGCACGTCGGGTTGCCATCATCGGTGGCTCGCGCATTCCCTTCGCCCGATCTCACACGGCCTATGCCAAATTCGGAAACCGCAAATTGCTCACCGCCGCCATCAAGGGGCTGGTGGAAAAATACAATCTGCGCGGAGAAACCCTTGGTGACGTCTGCGCCGGTGCGGTCATCAAGCACAGCAGCGATTTCAACCTCGCGCGTGAATCCGTCCTGGGTAGTGGCCTGGCCCCGGACACCCCCGCCTTTGATCTGCAGCGGGCCTGCGGCACGGCCCTTGAGGCGGCCATCCTTATCGGTCTCAAGATAGCCTCTGGCCAGATAGACTCGGGTATCGCCGGCGGCACCGACACCATCAGCGATGTGCCTATCGTGTATCCCCGGTCCTACCGGCAGATATTGATGGCGAGCAATCGTGGCCGCAGCGCCATGGAGCGCATCAAACCCCTGCTCGGGATTCGACCGAAGCATTTCAAACCCTCGCTGCCCGGTGTCGAGGAACCACGTACCGGTCTGAGCATGGGCGAGAGCTGCGAAATCATGGCCAAGCAGTGGAATATTTCCCGCCAGGACCAGGACCAGCTTGCCATGGAAAGTCATTTGAAAATGGCTGCTGCCTACGAGGAAGGCTTTTACGACGACCTGGTCACCGAATTCGCCGGGTTGACCCGCGACAACAATATGCGGGCCGATACCAGCATGGAGAAACTGGCCAAGCTGAAGCCGGCTTTTGATCGCAAGAGTGGCCAGGGAACCCTGACCGCCGGCAACAGCACCCCGCTTACCGATGGCGCTTCGGCAGTCTTGCTGGCAAGTGAGGAATGGGCCAGGGAGCGCGGTCTGCCGGTGCAGGCCTACCTGAGCTTTGGCAAGGTCGCCGCGGTGGATTTCGTGCATGACGAGGGCTTGCTCATGGCCCCCGCCTACGCCGTGCCCAGGATGCTGGATGACGCCGGACTCACGCTCCAGGATTTTGATTATTACGAGATCCACGAGGCCTTCGCCGCACAGGTCCTGTGCACCCTGAAGGCCTGGGAGTCCGATACCTGGTGTCGCGAGCGCCTGGGTCGGGAACAGGCCCTTGGCAGCATTGACCGCAGCAAACTGAATGTTAAGGGCAGCAGCCTGGCAGCCGGTCATCCGTTTGCCGCGACCGGCACCCGGGTACTGGCAACCACCGCCAAGCTGTTGGCGGAAAAAGGCTCGGGCCGGGTATTGATTTCCATCTGCACCGCGGGCGGTATGGGCGTCACGGCCATTGTCGAGGCTGCCTGAGGGAACGAATTACCCGGCAGGGCGAGGCTGCGCCCCTGCCGGTAGGAACAATACAAGCCATACCGCCCGCCAGGGGCGGCCCTCGTTTCTCGCACAGTCGGTTTATGCGGGACAGCTTTAAGCAGACCTTGGCAGGAATCCATCCATGCAGGCAATCAACCAGATCCTGGCCGACCTGAACGCGATTCTCTGGCACAACTATGTGTTGTTCACCCTGCTGGGTACCGGTGTCGCATTTACCTTCTGGAGCGGCTTTTGCCAGTACCGTGCGCTGACCCACGGCTGGCACGTGCTGCGTGGTCGTTACGACGACCCCGACGATCCCGGCGCCATCAATCACTTCCAGGCGCTGGCTACGGCCCTGTCCGCCACGGTCGGTCTTGGCAACATCGGAGGCGTGGCGCTGGCGCTGTCATTGGGCGGCCCGGGCGCCATATTCTGGATGTGGGTGGTGGGCTTCTTCGGTATGGCCGTCAAGCTCACCGAGGTCACCCTGTCCATGCTCTACCGCAATACCGATGATCCGGACAATCCCCACGGCGGTCCCATGTGGGTGGTGAGCAAGGGTCTGCCCATGCTCAATCCCCGATTGGCCACCCTGGGCCAGACCCTGGGTGTCATTTTCTGCCTTTGCCTGCTTACCTCGATCACCCTTGGCAGCAACATGTTCCAGGCCTGGAACGTGGGCGAAATCACCCAGACCTATTTCGGCGTCCCCAGCATCATCTCGGGCGTCATCCTGGCGATTGTAGTGGCGGCAGTCATTATCGGCGGCATCAAGCGTATTGGCGCTTTTGCCGGGCGCATGGTGCCGGCCATGGTGGCCCTGTACCTGGTCGCGGGAACCTATGTGCTGGCCATAAATGTCGACCTGATACCCGAGATGCTGGGGCTGATCCTGAGCTCGGCCTTTGCTCCGTCGGAGTCCGCCGGCGCATTTATTGGCGGCACTGCGGGTTATGCCTTTCTGTTCGGGATGAAGCGCGCCCTGTTTTCCAGCGAGGCAGGACAGGGCACCTCGCCTATTGCCCACTCGGCCGCCAAGACTGACGAACCGGTACGCGAGGGTGTCGTTGCGGGTCTGGAACCCTTCATCGACACCCTGGTGGTGTGTACCTTTACCGCCCTGGTGATCCTGACCACCGGCGTATGGAACCGGGGCCCCGACATGGAATTCAACACCCGGCCTCAGATGATCGAAGCGGCCAGCCCGGGAAACTGGACCCTGGCGGACACACGCCTGACGCAGATAGACGAGGCCGACTGGGCCCCCGGACAAGGGGTTTACACGGTGGTGTCCGCCCAACCGAATCCCCAAAGCGGCAACACCCTGCACAGGCTTAACGGTTTCGTCGAACAGCGCAGTGAATCCCTGGTCGTCACCTGGCGCTCGGTGGAAAGTGACACCAGGCCAACGGTGCATGCGCAAGGGATTTTCATCGGCTATGTGGGAGCAACCCTGACAGCCAAGGCCTTCGATACGGTGACCCCCGGTCTGGGCAAGTACCTGGTCACCCTGGCGGTCTGGCTGTTTGCCATGTCCACCATCATCTCCTCAGCCTACTACGGTGAACAGGCCATGGTTTTCCTGGCCGGTGACCGCCTGGTCGTGCCCTATAAATGGATTTACTGCACCCTCACCGCCGTCGCTACCGTGGGTCTGATCAAGACCGACGCCCAGCTGGACAATGTTATCGGCGTGGGCACCGGGGTCATGATGCTGGGGAACCTGCCCATCCTGTGGTTGTTCGGGTACCAGGCCATGCGCGCCTACAAGGACTATATTGCGCGTCTGAAAAACGGCCAGATGGGCCCCGGCCACACTCCGCCGTCCATGGAAGACCTGGTCAGCGGTCGGGATGTGAACTAGGGAGCCTCTGAGCTACTCGTTGGGCTCGTCGGCCTTGTTGCCGCGCATATCCAGGGCGGCGGTACGCAAGGCGTCCAGCGCTTCCTGGGCCGAGGCCGCCGCGCCGTCCTTGCGATAGCGATCCTTCACACGTACCTCCAGCATACCCAGTAATTCATCCAGCCCGGGTTCTGCTGCCCGTGGCGACATTTCCTCTGGCGAGATGTTCTCGCGTTCGCCAAACAAGTCAATATAACGCTCCGAGCGACGCCCGAGATTCATCACACTGGCAAAATTGCCTGAGGATATGTCCGCCCCGGAAAACAGGTCCAGCGCGGCCGCGACCAGGGAAACGGGGACCAGCATCAGATCCCTTAGTCCATCCACAAACAGCTTGAGCTGGAATATCACGACCTGCCGCAGCAACCCCTTGCGGGCGGAATCCGCAGCTGTGTGGTTGTTCTCGTCATTTGCTTCGTGCATCCCGATGCCTCCGGATTCAGAGTGCCATTGGATAGTGGCAGAATATTTTTTACCGGTCCCTCGCCAGCCAAGCTCTCTCGGGTACAATCGGCTGCACGAACAGACAAGTGAACGATAACACTCATGATCTATATCGGTGACAAAGACTACAGCCACGACCAGGGCGAGAGCCTCGGAATCCTGCTGGCCAACCTGGGCACACCCGATGCGCCCACCAGCTCCGCAGTCAGGCGGTACCTGGCAGAGTTCCTGTGGGACCCGCGGGTAGTCGAAACACCCAGACCCGTCTGGTGGTTGATCCTGCATGGCGTGATCCTGCGGTTCCGCCCCAGGCGCAGCGCTCATGCCTACCGTCAGGTCTGGACCGAGCAGGGATCGCCACTGCTGGTCAACGGACAGCAACTGCAACAAAAACTGCAACAGTATCTTGAAAGCGCCATGCCGGGGCCGGTAAAGGTTCAGCTGGGGATGCGCTACGGAAGCCCGTCTATTGAAAGCGCCATGGAAGCGCTGGGACAAGCCGGTTGCCGCCGACTGCTGGTATTACCCATGTATCCGCAGTACTCGGCTACTACCACTGCCTCGATTTTTGATGCCGTCTGGGACGTGTTGAAGCGCTGGCGCTGGGTGCCGGAGGTGCGCAGCATTAACTGCTATCACGACGATCCTGCATACATTGCAGCCCTGGCCCAATCGATAACTGATCACTGGGCAGACAATCCACGTGGAGAACGTCTGCTGTTCTCTTTTCACGGTATTCCAAAACGCTACGTTCTCAATGGCGACCCGTATTTCTGCCATTGCCAGAAAACGGCCAGGCTGGTGGCGGAAAAACTGAAGCTGGCACCCGACCAGTGGTCAATAAGCTTCCAGTCCCGGGTGGGACGTGAAGAATGGCTGCGGCCCTACACCGATCAACAGGTCATGGCCTTCGGCGATGAAGGGCTGAAGAACCTGGATGTTGTTTGCCCGGGATTCGCTTCGGACTGCCTTGAAACCCTGGAAGAAATAGCGATGCAAAATCACGAGTTCTTCCAGGCGCACGGTGGGGAGCACCTGCGTTATATCCCGGCCCTGAACGCGCGCGACGATCACGCCCGGGCATTGTGTGAACTGGTTATTCGGCATGCCTGCGGCTGGCCCGAGACGGTCGTATCAACCGGGACCACCCCCGGCCCTGACACCCGTGAGCGGGCGCTGAACATGGGGGCAAAAAAGTAGGGGCGTCTTAAACCATGCACGAAACCGTATCCCGGCTCTACAGAATTTATCATCGACGGCGCCCGTCCCGGCGAGCCGGCTCATCCGCGATTTGTATCCTGATTCCCGGTCTTTTCGCTTACAATCTACTTCACCCCGATGAACCAGAGGTCCCATTGTCTTGATCGGTCGTTTTCTGGAAATCAGCATTGAAGCGCCTGACATCCTGGCGTCGATTGAATTCTACCGGGGCCTGGGCATGCTGCCGGCGACAACGGGCGAGATCTGGTCGCACCGCTACGGCGTGCTGTCGGACGGAAACCTGGTAGTCGGATTACACGATTACAGCTTTGCTTCGCCGTCGCTTACCTATGTCCGCCCCGAATTGCGTCAGCATTTGGCCAAGCTGGAAAAGCAGGCTGGATCACTATCCTTCGCCAAAATTGCAGATGACGAATTTCACGAAGCAGGGTTCACCGACCCTGACGGCCACATGGTAGCGGTGCTGGAGGCGCGGACATTTTCACCCCTGGAAATTGACCGAAGCGATATCACCATACTGGGTCATTTTTCCGAGTACGGCTTGCCGGTAACCAACCTGGACCGCTCCATCGCATTCTGGGAGAACCTGGGTTTTGTGATGATCGAGAGAAACGACGGGCCTTTGCCGTATGCGTCGCTGACTGGCGATTTTCTTAATCTCGGGCTGTATGTACATCCCGAGATGCGCGCCCCCGCACTGGTGTTCCGGGAAACGGACATGGCGGTACGTATCGAGTACCTCCGCGCCCAGGGGTACAAGGTCTTGCCGGGCACCCCTGTTTCCATGGACCAAACAACCGGAGCCACGCTACAGGCGCCGGAGGGAACCTGGATATACCTGCTGCCTGAAACAGGTGCTCAGGAAAGCTGAGCCAGCAGACGTTTTATCCTTAACTGCGCATCACGTGCATAGCCTGCGCCAAACAGGTTCGCATGATTGAGTACATGGTATAGCTGGTAAAGCTCGCTGCGCCGTTGCCAACCCTCTGACAACGGCCACATCGCCTCGTAGGCGGTATAGAACGTCTCGCCAAAGCCGCCAAACAAGCGGGTCATGGCGAGGTCTGTCTCGCGATCACCGAAATACACCGCGGGATCAAATATTACCGGCTCACCGGTATCCAGGCTGGCCCAGTTACCACCCCACAAATCCCCGTGCAACAAAGAGGGTGCCGGGTCGTGACCGGCAAACAGAACTTCGAGTTCGCTGACCAGGCGTTGCCCGTCGGCACGCAGGAATTGAAATCCATTGCTTATTGCCAGGTCCAACTGAAATTCCAGGCGATGCTCGCGAAAAAAATCGACCCAACCACGGGAACATGAATTTCGCTGGTGTGTACGGCCGATGTAATTGTCACCGGCAAAACCGAAAAATTCAGCCGTACTACGATGCAGCCTGGCCAGTCCCTGGCCCATGCGGGTCGCACTGTCGATGTCCGGCGGAAATAGATCCAGCCACTCCAGCACCAGGTAGGCCGTCTGCCCGGTCTGGCCACAGGCCAGGGGTTGCGGCACCCGCAGGGTCCCGGTGGCGGCAAGCGTTTGCAGCCCCACAAACTCGGTTTGAAAATGCTCCAGATGACAGTCGGTATTGGTCTTTACGAACAGCGGTCCGCTTTCGCTCTCCACCCGGTGGGCGCGATGTATGTCACCCCCGGCAACCGACCTGGCGCTATTCTCCAGCAGACGAATACCATGCCGGATTTCCAACTGCTGCGAAAGCTTGCTCCAGATTTCCACTGTCTTTACCGGGAGCGAACAAAGGCCGCATCCAGGGCTTCGGCCTTGCGCCGGAGGCGACCTCCAAGCCCCGCTTCTGTCAGTAATTCAAGCAACAAGGCCAGTTTCGGTTGTTCCCGACCGGTCACCACGTGCTGCAAAGGCATGTCATCTGCAATCACGGTCAATTGCCTGGCGAGCATGGCTGCATCACGATGCTGTTCCAGTTTCTCAGCGATCCTGGCGGCTCCCCGCATTGGCAAATCTTTCACCCGCGCCAACTCCCGGTACAGTTGCTCGAGACTTTCGAATTCAGTCAGCAACACCGCAGCGGTTTTCTTCCCGACTCCGGGCACCCCGGGGATGTTGTCTACGGGATCCCCGGTCAGCGCCAGGAAATCCGCCATCCGCTCGGGCAGCACACCGAAGACTCCGGAAGCCTGCTCGTAGGCTATTCGCCTGCGGCTGGCGTAATCCCAGAATTCGTCTCCCGGGCGCAATACCTGGCTCAAATCCTTGTCACGGGTCACCACCACGCAGGACCGGCCCTGGGCGCGCTGCAGTCTCGCCAGGGTGCCGATGATGTCATCCGCCTCGTAACGGTCGCTGGCCAACTCGGTAATTCCAAGGGCGGCGGTGAAACGTCTGCACAGGCTGAACTGGGCCTCGAGTTCCGGTGGCGGGAGTTCGCGATTTGCCTTGTAGGCGGGATAGATCTCGTTACGGTAGGAACTGGTCAGGCTCTCATCGAAGGCCACTGCAATATGGCTGGGTTGTTCCTCATCCAGGATATCCAGCAGGAAGTTGGCATAACCATAAAATGCATTTACCGGTTTTCCATCGGTGTCTGTCATGGCGTCAGAAATGGAAAACCAGGCGCGGAAAATCCAGACACTGGCGTCAATCAAATAGACGGGCTGGGACACTGCTGACTAGTAGCCGGCGGCAAGTTTGCCAAGCCTGGCGTGGAGGGGGCTTTTGCGGGGAAAATGCGCCAGCAGGTATTCCATCTGGTCGGCCAGCACCTTGCGGCCCTTCAGGAAAATATATTCCGCGTAAGTGGGGCGAAATGGTACGGCCAGCAACTGGACACCGGCCTGCTCAGGTGTACGCCCGGCCTTGAAGTTATTACAGTTTCTGCAGGCTGTAACGACATTGGTCCACACGTTCCGCCCGCCCTGGCTGATCGGCACCACATGATCGCAGGATAGCTGGCCGTCGGGAAATTTCTCGCCACAATACAGGCACACGCAGGCGTCGCGCCGAAACAGGGTGGCATTATTCAGTGGCGGAATGTAATCGGGGCGCAGCCGGGCCTGGATCTGGTGCGTGCCGCGGGTAGCGATAATGCTGTTGACCTCGACCAGGCTGGGTTTGCCGGTCAGGGCGTTGGTGCCGCCGTGCAGAACGTACAGGGGTGTGCCGCAGGCGTAGACCACCTGTTCGGTGTGATAAAGGCGTACCGCATCCCGGTAGTCCACCCATTCCAGTGGCATGCCGGCCATGTCGGTACGCAGGACTTCTTGCGTCAAGTTTTGCACGTTGTGCCCGACGGTTATGTAGCCAGCCCAAGTTTCCGCATTTGCCACAGGCGATGCAAGGGGGAGAGGCAAAAACATCCCCTACCCAGGTGCAATTCAAGAGAGCCTGTACTGCGGCATCCGGGCGCCGCAGCACGGTTGCTACAGCGCTTTTAGCACCTCGTCCAGTGTCGCTTTCGCATCGCCAAACAACATCCGCGTATTTTCTTCAAAGAACAGCGGATTTTGCACGCCGGCATAACCCGTCGCCATACTGCGTTTGAGTACGATCGAGATCCTGCCTTTCCAGCACTCGAGCACCGGCATGCCGGCGATCGGGCTGTTGGGGTCCGTGAGCGCTGACGGGTTTACTATGTCATTCGCGCCGATAACCACCGACACATCAACTTTCGGGAAGTCCTTGTTGATTTCATCCATCTCGAAGACGATGTCATAAGGCACCTTGGCCTCAGCCAACAACACGTTCATATGGCCGGGCATGCGACCAGCAACCGGGTGGATGCCGAATCGAACGTTGACGCCCTTCTCACGTAGCGCCTTGGTGATTTCAAAAACCGTGTGCTGTGCCTGGGCGACGGCCATGCCATAACCCGGGATAATCATGACTTCCTTGGCGTTCGACAACAGCTCAGCGGTTTCCTGTGCGTCAACCGGGACGACTTCGCCCTGGTCCTCGCCCCCACCTGCTGCTGCCGGCGTGCCGCCACCGGTACCGAACCCACCGGCGATAACGGCAATGAACTTGCGATTCATGGCGCGACACATGATGTAGCTCAGGATCGCACCACTGGAACCAACCAGCGCACCGGTAACGATCAGAAGATCATTACCGAGCATGAAGCCGGTGGCTGACGCGGCCCAGCCCGAGTAGCTATTGAGCATCGAGACCACGACGGGCATATCAGCACCACCAATCGCCATAACCATGTGAATGCCGAACAACAAGGCTATTACCGTCATGATTATGAGCGGTGCAATACCTGCGCCAGCGGCGGACTGCAACACAAATTCACGGCCGAACCAGATAGCGCCGAGCAAGAGCAGCAAGATTGAACCAGTGGCGGCCGGGAAGCGTAAGCGGGCTGCCGCTGATGCGTCCCGAGAGCTTGCCGAATGCGATCACCGAACCTGAGAACGTCACGGCGCCGATCAGGATGCCAAGATAGGTCTCGATATCGTGAATGGTCTTTTCGACACCCACAAAGCCGGCAGCATGGTCCATGAAACTCACATAACCGACAGCTACCGCTGCGATGCCTACGAGGCTGTGCAATATGGCAACCAGCTCGGGCATCTGGGTCATTTTCACACGACGCGCAAGCACCAGACCGATGCTGCCACCTATCAGCAGCGCGACCATCAAGACCACGTGATTCCGGGTCACGACACCCAGTACCGTCGCGAGCAATGCGATCGCCATACCGGTGATGCCGTACCAGTTACCGCGTCGAGCGGTCTCCTGGTTCGAAAGCCCACCCAGGGCCAGGATAAACAGAACCGTCGCAGCGATATACGACACCGTTACAATGCCAGGACTAATCATGTCGATCTCACTTTCTGAACATTTCGAGCATGCGACGTGTAACTGCGAATCCGCCCGCGATATTGATGCTCGTTATCAATACCGTTGCTGCGGCTATCCACATTGTGAGAGCGTCCATTGAACTGATCTGCATCAGAGCGCCGATCACGATGATGCTTGAAATAGCGTTGGTAACACTCATCAACGGCGTGTGCAGTGCCGCCGATACATTCCAGATCACCATGTAGCCGACGAAGCATGCCAGTACGAACACCGTAAAATGCGCCATAAACGAAGGCGGCGCCACGGCACCCAGGCCAAGCAATGCGAGGGCAGCAACGATCACGCCAATAACCGGGCCCGCCATCGATGGTTTCTTTTTCTCAACAGCGACTGGTGCCGGCGCAGGCTTGGCCTTCTTCGGCGCCGCCGACAACTTCGGCGCGGGCGGGGGCCAGGTGGTCTCGCCAGCCTTGCAAACCGTCGCACCACGAATAAGCTCGTCATCCATGTCGACGACGACCTTGCCATCCTTTTCAGGCGTCAGGTCCGTGAGCAGGTGACGCAGGTTGGTTGCATACAGTTGGCTCGACTGTGCTGCGAGCCGACTGGGCAGGTCGGTATAACCAATGATCGTCACGCCGCCGGCGTTCGCGACCTTGCCGGGCTCGGTCAGTTCGCAGTTGCCACCCTGTTCAGCCGCCAGGTCGACGATGACGCTGCCGGCCTTCATTGAACGAACCATCTCCGCCGTAATCAGTCGCGGTGCAGGCTTGCCCGGGATCAGGGCGGTCGTAATGATAATGTCGACGTCTTTCGCCTGTTCTGCGAACAGCGCCATCTCGGCCTTGATGAATTCCTCGCTCATGGTCTTGGCGTAGCCGCCTTCGCCAGAGCCGTCCTCGTCCTTGAAGTCCAGCATCAGGAACTCGGCATTCATGCTCTCGACCTGCTCCTTCACCTCGGGGCGGGTGTCGAAAGCACGAACGATGGCGCCCATGCTGTTGGCGGCGCCGATGGCTGCCAGACCGGCCACGCCGGCGCCGATCACCAGGACCTTGGCGGGCGGCACCTTGCCGGCGGCCGTGATTTGACCGGTGAAGAAGCGCCCGAAGTGCTGGGCGGCTTCGACCACGGCCCGATAACCGGCGATATTCGCCATCGAACTCAGGGCGTCCGCTTTCTGCGCGCGTGAAATGCGCGGCACGCTGTCCATCGCCATGACGGTAGCGCCGCTTTCGGTAAGCAGCTTCAACAATTCCGGATTCTGTGCCGGCCACAGGAAACTGATAAGCGTCTTGCCGGCGGTGAGCCGCGACGCTTCTTCCTTCTCCGGACCCCTGACCTTGATAATAATGTCTGCCTGGGACCAAACCTCGTCAGCGCCACCGGCAATCTCGCAACCCGCTGCGCGATAAGCGTCGTCCGAGCAACTCGACTCGGCGCCCGCGCCGGACTCTACCAGAACGCTGAAGCCGAGCTTTTGTAGCTGCCCGGCGACCTCGGGCGTCGTCGCGACGCGTCGCTCGCCCGGAAAAATCTCCTTAGGAACACCGATTTTCATTCGTAAGCCTCCATTTGGATCGCGGCAGTCTAACCGAACGCCCCTCGCGACTGCAAAGAAATAGGGCCTCGGAAAGTAGGCACTTTTATAGGTGATTTGCGTAGCAGATGTTTGCTTTTCATCCGGTTAAGTCCGTATGCCAGGTCCCATGGACGTGACGTTTGCAAAAGTGAGCTCACCCTATGCCCTGATCTTCGATCCGCACCGGGTCATTGCGATACTTGGCCCAGCTGACCCGGCGGCGCGGTCAATCCCGGCGTCCGGCCAAGCGCCATCAGTCCATCCCGGGTTCTCGGGCATCCAAGGACCTGTCTTTCCACCTCGACAAGCACCAGAATTCCGTATGGCGCCGGCCAGCAAGCGCATGCGCCCGGCGAAAGAACCGGGCCAGACCAAACCGGGTCGCGACCTTCGGGATGACGATCGACCTTGCAAGCAAGGCCTGCCGCGACCACAGTGTCGCGGGGGGCGTTTTTTTGTCCGCAGGCATAAAATGGGTCGGCGCCAGCAACGCCTTCCCGGGCAGGAATCACCGGGTTTGAGGGTGGGTTGCATGAGTTTGAGAACCGGTCCAAAAACAGGCATGAAGACATCCGCCAAGGGCTTTATTCACAAGTGCTGTAAAAATCAGTGTAATTTTCATGTAACCGCAGGCCAACTCTTGAAATAGATCCTAACCTATTGTTTATATTATCTTTACTTTAACGCTCATTTTTTAACCAATTTGTAACACACTCATCATTTCAAGCTGGGAACTTCATATTGCATCAGGTCATCCACAGAGTTATCCACAGGAACTGTGGACAACATCTTCGGCGCCCAGGCACCAGCCGTGAGGCATCGGCAGTGATATTCCGCATCGCCATCAATGCGCCCTTGCACGGGTTGTTTGACTACCTCCCGCCTGCAGACTGGTCAGGCGACAGCGACGTGATCGGTAGTCGTGTGGAGGTCACTTTTGGTCGCGGCAAAACCACGGGCCTGATCGCAGGTATTGCGCCAGACTCCAGCCTGCCGGGCTCACGCCTGCGCAAAATCACCCGCATCCTCGACCAACAGCCGGTACTTGGGCCCGCCATGCTGGATCTGCTGCTTTGGGCGGCCTCCTACTACCAGCACCCGGTAGGCGAGGTCATCGCGGCCGCGCTTCCTCTTGGGCTGCGCCAGGGCCGCCCCCTGGGCGGTCTGCAACTGGTCTGGAGTCTGACCAGTACAGGTGAACAACAGGATCCCGACGTTCTCGCCAGGCGGGCGCCCAGGCAATGGGAACTTTGGAAGCGGCTGAAACGCTCTCCTGGAGGTGTCGCCGAGACCACCCTTTCGGAACTGCCCCAGGGTTGGCGCAACACCCTGAAACGCATGCAGGACAAGGACTGGATCAGTAGCCGGGAGGAGCAAGCCGGCAACCACCAGGAATTGTCCGTCCACCCGGGGCCCGAACTTACGCCCGATCAAACCCGTGCGGCAGCGCTTATCACGGACGCCGCAGGGCTTTAGCCCTTTCCTGCTGTTTGGCGTTACCGGTAGCGGGAAAACCGAGGTGTATTTCGAAGCCATGGAGCAGGTGCTGGCTGCCGGTCGCCAGGTATTGTTCCTGGTACCCGAAATTGGTCTGACACCCCAGTTGCTGGAAAGAGTCAGGAGCCGCTTCGACGGAAATCTCGCAATCCTGCACTCGGGTCTGTCCGATGGTGAACGTCTCGCTTCCTGGAGAGACGCAGCCAGTGGCGCTGCACACATTATTATCGGCACCCGTTCGGCCGCCCTGGTGCCGATGGCCAGGCCAGGCATGATTATTGTCGACGAGGAGCATGATCCTTCGTACAAGCAGTGGGAAGGCTTTCGCTACTCTGCGAGGGATATGGCCGTCGCGCGGGCGAGCCGTCACGGGATAACCATAGTGCTGGGCTCGGCAACCCCGTCGCTGGAGTCTTTGTACAACGTGCGCAAGGGAAGGTACGTTCAGCTGGATTTGCCCGAGCGCCCGGGTGCGGTCAACCACCCGGATATCCGGCTCGTGGACCTGCGCGCCCACGCCTGCGACGAGGGCTTGTCAACGCCGCTGGTGCTGGCTGCGGAGAAACACCTGGCCGGTGGCGGACAGGTTCTGTTCTTCCTCAATCGACGCGGCTATGCCCCCACCCTGTTTTGTCCCGGATGTGGCTGGACCGCCCGCTGCAAGCGTTGCGATGCGGGCATGGTCGTACACCAGCGCCAACAACTTTTGCGCTGTCACCATTGCGACACCCAGGGGAAAATCCCCGCGACCTGCGAGGACTGCCATGAGACGCTTGCCCCGGTAGGTCAGGGCACCGAAAGAGTCGAGGAGACACTTTCCCGGCTCCTGCCCGGCTATCCAACAAGTGCGAATAGATCGGGACTCCACACAACGCAAGGGCGCCATGGAAGACCTGCTGGGCAAGATCCGTTCTGGCCAGGCCCGGATTCTCACGGGCACCCAGATGTTGACCAAGGGCCATGATTTTCCGGACGTAAGCCTGGTGGCGTGTACTGAATGCCGACCAGGGATTATTCGGCACGGACTTTCGTGCCAGCGAAAGACTGGCGCAGACTATCGTGCAGGTCGCAGGACGTGCCGGCAGGGCGGAAAGACCCGGGCTGGTCCTGATCCAGACTCTCTACCCGGAACACCCCTTGCTGACCAGGCTCGTCAACGACGGTTATGCCGCCTTTGCCCAGGCATGCCTGGAGGAACGGGAAGCCTCGGGCTGGCCACCATTCAGCCACCTGGCCCTGCTCAGGGCCGAGTCGCCCGGCATGACAGCAAACCCTGGCGTTCTTGCAGCAGGCGCGTCAGCTACTGGACCTGCCGACGGACAATTCCATCGGCGTGCTGGGGCCCGCCCCGGCGCCCATGGAAAAGCGCGCGGGTCGCTACCGGGGTCAATTGTTGCTGGAGGCGCGCGAGCGCCCGTTACTCCAGCGACTGCTGACCGACTGGCTGGGCAAGGTTCGGGAACTGCCGGAGGCCCGCAAGGTCCGTTGGTCCATAGACGTGGATCCCATGGAGCTTTTCTAGGCTCCATCCGAGCTGTAAAACAGGCAGTACAGCCAGCCTTTCTGCTAGACTACACCGTTGTTTTATTGCCTCTTCCGGTTTCCAAAATCATGAAGTCATATGTTCAGACCATGCTGTCAAAGGCGCTGGACACCCTGGTATCCAGCGGTGTCTTGCAGTCCGTCCCCACAGACGAATCCATACAGGTAGAGCGCACACGCGATCCCGCTCACGGGGACTTCGCGAGCAACTGCGCAATGGTCTTGTGCAAGGCTGCCGGCATGCGGCCACGTGACCTGGCCCAGCAAATTGTAGACGCCATGCAAAGCTCACACCTGGTTCAGGAAGTGACCATTGCCGGACCCGGCTTCATCAATTTCCGTTTCTCGCCCGCCGCGTGGCAGGCCGAAATTCGACGGGTGCTGGAGGCGGGCCCCCGCTATGGCACAAGCCGCATGGGCATGGGAAGACGGGTACTGGTGGAGTTTGTTTCCGCCAACCCCACCGGGCCCTTGCACGTGGGCCATGGCCGGCATGCCGCCTATGGAGCATCGCTGGCCAACCTGCTGGATGCCGTGGGCTTCGATGTGCGTCGCGAATACTACGTCAATGACGCCGGTCGCCAGATGCAAATCCTGGGACTGAGCGTGTGGTTGCGTTACCTGGAGTTGCAGGGTGTCAGCCTGGAATTTCCGGAAAACGCCTACCGTGGCGACTATGTCATCGACATCTCCAGGCAATTGCAGGAGAAGCACGGCGATGCTCTCGTGCGTGACGTGTCGCAACTGCCCTCGGTAGCCGAGGCAGAGGACAAGGAAAGCGCGCTCAGCGCATTGATCGCAGGCGCGCGGGCCCTCCTGGGAGAAGACAACTACCGCAGCGCCCAGGACCTGGCCCTGAATTCCATCCTCGACGACATTCGCGACGACCTCTCGGAATTTGGCGTGGTATACGACCGCTGGTATTCCGAACACAGCCTGACAGAGAACGGCGCCATAGATCGTGCGCTGGCAAAACTGCAGGCCAACAATCACACCTATCGTAAAGGCGGAGCCACCTGGTTCCGGGCCAGTGACCTGGGCGACGAGAAAGACCGGGTGGTGGTACGCGAGAACGGTCAGACGACCTATTTCGCATCCGATATCGCCTATCACCTGGATAAGCGCGAGCGAGGCTTTGACCTGTTGCTGGACGTGCTGGGTGCGGACCACCACGGCTATATAGCGAGGGTGCGGGCCGGCCTGGAAGCCATGGGTGAACCACCCTCTTCGCTGGAGGTTAAAGCTGGTGCAGTTCGTCAGCCTGTTCCGCGCCGGCAATAAAGAACAGATGTCTACGCGATCCGGTCAGTTCGTCACCCTGCGCCAATTGCGCGAGGAGGTCGGCAATGATGCGGCCAGGCTTATCTACGTAATGCGGTCCAATGACCAGCACCTGGATTTTGACCTGGAAGTGGCCAAGTCGCAGTCTGCGGACAACCCCGTCTACTACATTCAGTACGCCCATGCCCGTGTGGCAAGCGTGGCCAGGCAACTGCAGGAAAAAGGTTACCACTGGGACCCGGAAGCGGGTCTCGCTGCCCTGGATCGACTGGACAGTGAACATGAAGTCTGCGCTGATGAAGACGGTCAGTCGTTACCCGGAAGTCGTGGAAATGGCGGCCATGAATCGTGCGCCGCACATGCTGGTGCACTACCTGCGCGAATTGGCCAACGATTTTCATACTTATTACAACGCACACCAGTTTATCGTCGCCGATCAGCCTCTGCGCGACGCCCGTCTGAGCCTGGTCAACAGCGCGCGACAGGTGATTGCCAACGGACTCGGGCTGCTGGGCGTTTCCGCCCCGGATAATATGTAGCTCATGGCCAGGGACTACAAAGCCACACGCAAGCGCAAGCCAAAAGGCAGACCGGTCCCGGGCTGGGTGTGGATGCTCTACGGTCTGGGTGTGGGTTTGGCCGTCGCACTCTGGGTCTATATGCATGACCGCCAGGCGGACACGCATGCCGGTATTGCAGACAAGCCCACCCCGGCCCTGAGCAGCAAGACCGAACCTGAGGAAGAGGACGCGCCCAGCCGCCGTTTCGATTTTTATGACATGCTGCCGCGATTCGAAGTCGTGATCCCGGAAATGGAAACCGGAGCGCCTACGCCCAGGGACACGCCGGTTGAAAAGCCCGGCTCCTATGTACTCCAGGCGGGTTCATTCAACAATTATGCGGATGCCGATCGCATGAAGGCCAGGCTGGCCCTGCTGGGGGCCGAGGCCAACATCCAGCGGGTGACGATAGATGACAAGACCTGGCACCGGGTACGAGTGGGCCCGATCAAGAACCTTGATCAGGTCAACAAGTTGCGGGCACGTATGAGGGACGCCAAGATCGATGTCTTTGTGATTCGCCTCAGTGAATAATCCAATCAGACGACTGATGGTCCTGGGCGCCTGCTGCGTAATCGCGGCCTGCGCCGGTCCTGCCCCGGTTGCCGAACCAACCGTCCCGGAAAGCCCCGTGACCAGTCCCCGGACCGACCAGGCACAGCTTCCGCCGCCAAGCTCCCTGCCCGAACCGGAAATCATAAGCAGTGCTCCTCCGAAGCCACCCCTGACTATTGCCGCTGTAGGCGACCTGATGTTGGGCACAGATTTCCCGACTGATCGTCTGGCCAGCGATGACGGCGCGGGTCAACTTGCCCAGGCAAGCACCTACCTGGCGGCGGCTGATGTGGCATTTGGCAACCTGGAGGGCGCACTGCTGGACGGTGGTAAACCCGTCAAGGTGTGCAAGGACCCCAGCCTGTGTTACCTGTTTCGCAGTCCGGTCCGCTACGCGGGGCATTTGCGCAACGCGGGTTTCGACGTGTTAAGCCTGGCCAACAATCACGCCCGTGATTTCGGCGAAGAGGGTCGTGACTCCAGCATGCAGGCACTGGATGAGGTCGGTATTGCCCACAGCGGACGGACCGGAGACCTCGCGGAGTGGCAACATGGGCCCTACCGGCTTGCCATGGCCGCCTTTGCGCCAAATCCGGGATCGCATTCCTTGCTGGATTTGGACACGGCAGCCTGCGTGGTTAGCGACCTGGCGGCCAGGAACGACCTGGTGCTGGTTTCCTTCCATGGAGGCGGTGAAGGCGCCGACGCAATGCACCTGGTCAAGGGTGAGGAATTCTATTACGGCGAGTCCCGCGGTGATGTCGTGGCATTCGCACACCGGATGATAGACGCAGGTGCCGTCATGGTGATCGGACACGGCCCGCACGTACCCAGGGCTATGGAGTCGTACCGCGGTCATCTGATTGCCTACAGCCTGGGCAACTTCGCCACTTACTACGGGATCAGCATCAGTGACGACAAGGGCGTTGCTCCTTTACTGCTGGCCACACTTGATGAACACGGTCGACTGATCGAGGGGAAAATTGTTTCCTTCCGGCAGCAACGGCCTGAAGGGCCCCGGCTGGATGCACGGCAGCGCGCCGGCGTCCTGATTCGCGAGCTTACCCTGGCAGATCTTGCCGGCGGAAACCTGGACTTCGAACCCGATGGCAGTTTCCGCCAGACGGCTAGTCGTCAGCCCCACCTTGACGAAAATCCACTCCCAGCGCCCGCAGCTTGCGATACAGATGGGTCCGCTCCATCCCCACCCGTTTCGCCAGTTGACCTACTTTCCCGCCAACCAGAATGAGTTGCTGCTGCAGGTAGGCTCGCTCGAAATGCTCGCGGGCTTCGCGCAGGGGCAGGGCCAGGAGATCCTGCTTCACCAGGGGTTCATTTGCGGCCGCGGCAACCTGTAACTCACTCTCGATCTCTGCCAGGGTAATTTGTTCGTCGCCGCCCGCGATCAGCAGGCGCTCGACCAGGTTCTTCAGCTCCCGCACGTTTCCCGGCCAGGGGTAGTTACGTAAGCGGTTCTGGGCCGCAACATCAAATCGGCGGTAGGGAAGATTGTCTCTTTCCGCTATCTTGTCGACGTAATGCTGCAGCAACTCCGGCACATCCTCGGAATATTCTCGCAGCGAGGGGATACGTATCCCCAGTACATTCAAGTGGGATAACAGGTCCCGGCGCACAAGCGAATTTTGCGCCTCCACTGACGGCCTGGCAGAACTCACCAGCCGGAGATTCAACGGTACAAATTGTGTCGAGTTCTGGCGTATGAAGCCCCCCTGGTCCAGGACCCCGATCAACACGGTCTGGGCACGTGGGCAGAGATCCTCCAGATCGTTGATATACAGAGTACCGCCGTGGGCCCGCTCCAGGTAACCTGCGTCTACCGTGTTGTCTTGCGTGCTGCCGAGCAAAAGACTGTCCGCGTTGTCTTCGGTCAGGGAACCTGCAGCGAGACAGACGAAAGGGCCGCTGGCGCGGTTACTTCTGCTGTGCAAGTAGCGTCCAAAGGCCTCGCGACCCGTGCCGGACTCTCCCAGCAATAACACCGGTGAATCGTGGGGCGCGGCGCGTTGAACCTGCTCGCGCAGAGCTTGCATCAGGTCACTTTTGCCGATCGGCGCCATGAATGAAGTGGCCAGATACAAGGCCGCCGACTGGCGGTTCGGCTTGCCTGCATCCAGTGCTCTTTGCACCGAGCGCAGCAGTTTGGATAGAGACAGGGGCTTCTCGATGAAATCGAACGCACCCAGTCGAACGGATTCTATCGCCGCGTCCACCGTGCCGTGGCCAGACATCATGACCACCACACTCTTCAGACCCTCCGCCGCCCACTCCTTCAACAGGGTAATGCCGTCGGTGCCCGGCATCCAGATATCCAGCAACACCATATCCGGCACTCGCTCGGCGTAGTGCTCGCGAGCCTGCGCGGCGTCCGCCGCCACCCTGACATCGTAGCCCTCATCGGAAAGAATTTCCTGCAAGAGGCTTCGAATATCGGCCTCGTCATCAACGACCAGTATCTGTGGGGTGCTCAATTCGGGTGCCTCTGGTTTAATCCCGGCGAAGTGGATTGTAAGTGAAATTGCCGACTTCAGGGTGCTGCGTACAGGCAAGTGGGTCTGCCCGGGGTTCGCAGCGCAAAAGGCTGGCTCTCAGGATGCGAGTCACGATTTCATGCATGGACATAGAGGGTCCTGATGTTCTTAGGAGCCTCTTATTTATTCTGGGCTTAGCAGATTGCGAGTCAAAAAATACAGATTCAAGGCGCCGATCGCACGTAGTAGTGGGGCTACTGCGAAGATTGGTAACGCAGAAGCCGGGGTTTTTGGCCGCAAGATACAAGTTCATGAATAAATCAGAGGCTCCCTTATTAGGCTCTACCTGCGAAGCAGTCGCGGCATCATCGCATTTCGCGATGCCTCGTTCAGAGGCAATACAATTTCGATCCGTGCTCCACCGGCCTCGCCATTGCGGGCGTCGATAATTCCGCCATGTTCTTCAATCAGCTTCTTTACGATAGCCAGGCCAAGACCGGTCCCTTTTGGCTTCGAGGTCACATAGGGGTCGAACAACTGGTTTACGTTCTTCATATCGAATCCCGGACCGTTGTCTTCCACCGTCAACTCGACCGCCTGGTAGTCCTCGGCTTGTCGAAAACGCGTTATAAGATGGATTTCGCCCTGATCGCTTCCAGTCAGGGCCTCCACCGAATTACGAATCAGGTTGTGCAGAATCTGGCGCAAGCGGCCACGATCCGCTTCCACCGGTGGAATATCCCGATCCAGATTCATGTACAGGGTGATGCCAAAATCCCGTGCGCGGTAAAGGTCACCCACCTCCATTACGATTTCGTTCACATCCAGCATGGCCAGATCCAGGTCCGGGGCCCGAGCGTAGTCGCGGAAGGCATCGACCATTTCCTTCATGGCTTCCACCTGTTGAACGATGATGTGGGTGGCCCGATCCAGCACCTGCCCCTCCTCTTCGCCCATGCTCCCCAGGTATTTCCTGCGTAATCTCTCCGCAGATAACTGGATGGGTGTCAGTGGATTCTTGATTTCGTGGGCCAGGCGGCGCGCCACCTCGGCCCAGGCGGCATCACGTTGACCTTGCAGCAACGCGGTAATGTCATCAAACACCGCGACCACGCCGCCATCGTTATCTGACTCACCCGGCAATGCACTACAGGCAAAAATAATTACCCGACTTCCGAACTCTCCACGCAGGGCAATTTGCTCTCGCCACTCCGTCCGTCCCTTGCGCAGCTGCGGCTCAACGGCATCCACAAACTGCCGCAGCAGCGAGTTTTGCCTGGCCAGTTCCGGCAGTGCCTGGCCCACGGAATGCTCAAGTTCCACACCCAGGATTGCCCCTGCGGCCTGGTTGGCCGTGTGTACGACCATACCCCGATCCATGGAAATCACGCCCGTGGACAAACGCGCAAGAATAATGGCGAGACGCGAACGCTCTGCCTCCACTTGATGCTCATGATGCAGCGCTTCTTCCCGGGCCCGCGCGAGCTTGCGTGTCATGTCATTGAAGGAGTCCACCAGGAAACCAAGCTCATCCCGGGACTGCTGCGGCAGTCGCACATCGAAATCGCCCTTGGCTACCGCCCGCGTGCCCGCCAACAGGTCCGGGATAGGCGCAAGCAAAATTCTTGATACCAGAAAGGCGCCGTTTATGGCCAGGAGCAGGGCAAGAAACAGGACCAGGGAAAGGGTCAGCGTAAAGCTGGTCTTCAAGGGCTGACGCAGGTATTTCAGCTCACCGTATTTGTCATAGGCGAGCAGCACACCGTCGGCCAGGCGACTTAATCGCTCGGGCACCGGGTATTCGACGATCAGCACCCGGGTCTCGGTGCCTGGCCCAAGCTCCATCAAGGGGGCGGCTGTGATGATCAGATAACCACCCTCGGGCATGGGCTCAAGCCGGACATAGTCCAGCCCCTGCCGGGTCTGGAGCAATATTTCCGCTACCTTGCGAATTGGTGCGAAACCTCCGGCCCGTTCCGAACTGGTTGCGACGATGCGACTGTTGGCGCTGGCGATGGTGACTTCCAGGGCGCCGTTTTCGCGCCGCAGCAGGCTCATTTCCTGGACCAGCTGGGAATCCGGCCAACGACCCAGGATTCCGGACATGGCACGGGTGCGTTCCATGTACTCGCGCTTGCGCAATTCCAACGCCGTGCGGCTGAGCTCAAGGGCCTGGCTAAGACCCTCGTCGATTTCGACGTTGAACCAGCTCTCAATGCCGCGGTTCAAAAACTGTACGGAAAAATAGAACACGACCAGGACCGGCAGAACCGCCAGCACAGAAAACATGGTCACCATGCGGGTTCTGAGACGGGAGCCGGGAACCAGTTGGCGATAGTCCCGCAGCAGGCGCACGAGATTGCCGCCAATCAGCACCAGTAAAACCAGGGCGCCCACGCCATTGATCAGCAGCATGGCCTCGTGGGTGCGGGAAAACTGGGCCCAGTTCTGGGTGGTTTCGGCCAGCAAGTAGAGCGAGCTGCCCCAAAGGAAAGCCCCGGCGATCAATAACGATCGGAATGCAAATCGCCTCAGGGCTTGAGTGGCCATCGGTACCAATCACTCTCGGTACGCAAATCCCCCCACCAGAAGGTCATCCAGCGAATAGCACCGGGAAGATCTCGAAGTTCCAGCACCGAACGCAGGGAGACCTCATAAGGCAGGTCTGGCTCAAGGAGGGATTCGTCGATCAGGGGCAGCTGGTTTATGTGCCCGATTTCATCAAGCGCCTCAGCCAGCGTAAAGAAACTGAATTGCTCACCACTGTTGAAGTTGAGTACGAGGTAACGCTGGGTCAGGGCATGAAACTCAAGTTCCGCCAACTGGTGCAAGGAAGCCACTTCACTGTCCAGCCACCAGCGCCGCTTTTGGGCAAGCTGGATCTCCAGTTCCAGACGCAAAGGCACGCCGTTGTGCAAAGCCTCCCTCGCGGGATCACTCAGGCGAAAACTCACCCGCCCG
The DNA here is from genome assembly GCA_963823435.1 of uncultured Gammaproteobacteria bacterium. Taxonomy (GTDB): domain Bacteria; phylum Pseudomonadota; class Gammaproteobacteria; order Steroidobacterales; family BM003; genus CAKZML01. Next base: position 722,652 of record CAWGLN010000001.1, read on the forward strand.
TTCAGGTAGTACACCCCCTCGCGAAATTCCGTGTATACCGAGCGGACTTCAAAATGTCCGTCTCCTGAAGCCGCAGCAGCCGGATTTGCGAACAGGAATAAAAGCAGCGCAAGGTACCATCCCGCACCCGCTCGCCGACTAACTGATTCCTGCATACTCATCCGGATCACTTACTGCTTACCGCTTGGTCAAGGCCACATAATAGAAGCCGTCGGCCGCCGAGTCACCCGGCAATATCTGGTAACCATATTGCAAATGCGAGGCCACGTCCTGTAGAACAGGTAAATTCAACTCCTCAGCGTCGTCGCTCCAGGCAAGAAAGTCCGGAGACGACGCTCTCATTTTCCTCCCGAACTACAGAGCAGGTCGTATAGACCAGCCTGCCGCCCCTGGCCAGCAAAGGCCAGAGAGCGCGGATCATGGTTGCCTGTCGCCGGGCAAGCTCGGAGATATCCTCAGGCCGCCGCAGCCACTTGATGTCCGGGTGTCTTCGAATAACGCCGGTAGCGCTGCAGGGCGCGTCCAGCAGGATCCTGTCGAACGGCCTACCATCCCACCAACTATCCGGGTCGCTGACGTCTGCCTCCACCACCTGGGCCTGATACCCACCGCGCGCCAAATTCTGACGCAGACGCTGCAGCCGCTCTCCCGACTGATCCAGTGCAAGCAGGTCCAGTGATCCACCCGCCAACTCGAACAGGTGGGCGGTCTTGTTGCCGGGAGCCGCACACGCGTCAAGCACCCTCTCTCCCGCCTGCGGGTCAAGGCAAAACCCCGCGAGCTGGGCAGCGCCATCCTGCACCGAGATTCTGCCGCCATCAAATCCGGGCAGTCGCTCTACGTCCATGCCTTGTTCCAGCACCAGGGCAGCCGGGAAAGCGGCTGGCATGATGGCGGTACGTTCGCATTCGGTCTCAAGCGTCCGTGCATAATCCTCGCGCCCGCCCTGCTGCAGATTCACTCTCAGCCAGAAGGGGGCCTGCTGGTTATTGGCCGAAAGAATGTCTTCCCAGCACTCGGGCCAGTCCTGTTGTATGCGCTCCAGCAACCAGCCCGGATGTGCATGACGCAGGGCGGGTTGCTTGTTCAGCTCCCCTAGCACCTTCGCACCCTCCCTCTGGCTCCTGCGCAATATGGCATTGACCATACCGGCCGCCCGCGGATGACCGAGCTTGCGCGCAGCGCTTACTGTTTCCGACACCACAGCATGGTCCGGGGTCGACAGGTAATGCTGCTCGTACAGGCCACACACCATCAGCGCATTCAGCACCTGCTGCTTGCGTGGCACCGGCCGGCCCAGGAAGCTGGAAAGCAAGCCATCCATTCGGCTGTACCAGCGCAAGGAGCCATACACCAGTGCGCCCAGCAAACGACGGTCGGGATCACGCTCCAGCGAAGCCTGTACCTGCGACAGGTTGTCGGACAAGGATCTACCGTGGTGCACCACGCCGGAAATCAATTTGGCAGCTTCAGCCCTCAGGTCGGCCGAGCTACTCATGCGCCCAGGCAAACATGGTTGAGGGCGTGGGCGCCGGCAAATTCGCGGGCCGTAACAGGACGCCTGCCCGGCATTTGCACCTGCAGCAGGCGCAGCAATCCCTCGCCCGTGGCGATCACCACTCCGTTCTTGTCGCTAGCGACCACGCTTCCGGGCGCAGCGTCGCTACAACCCGACTCCGGCTGTGCCGACCAGATTCTCAGGCGCTGGCCCTGGTAAAGAGTTTCCGCCACCGGCCAGGGATTGAAGGCCCTTATCCTGAGCCAGATTGCGGCTGCGGTGTCGGTCCAGTCTATCCTCGCCTCAGCCTTGTCCAGCTTGTCGGCGTAACACGCACCCTCGGTGGTCTGCGGTACCGGACCGGATTGCCCGGCCAGGATAACGGGTAAAGCCCTCAACAAAGCACCCGCGCCGATCGCCGCCAGCTTGTCATGCAGGCTGCCGCCCGTATCCTCGTCAGTAATGTCCAGTTTCTCTCGCAACCACACCGGTCCGGTGTCCAGTCCCGCATCCATTTGCATGATGCAGACGCCGGTCCGGGTATCGCCAGCCAGGATGGCACGCTGGATGGGCGCCGCGCCGCGCCAGCGAGGCAGTAATGAGGCATGAATATTGATGCAGCCAAGACGCGGGATTGCCAGCACGCGGCGGGGGACGATCAAACCGTAGGCAACGACCACCATCATGTCCGGTTGCAGGTCCCGCAGGTCCCGGGCAACGTCCTCCGTACGCAGGGACTCGGGTTGTGCGATAGCCAGACCCAGATCCCGGGCGCGCATCTTGACCGGACCCGGACTGGGTTTGCGGCCACGGCCCGCCGGGCGGTCAGGCTGGGTAAGCACCAGTGACACGCGGTGTCCGGAAGAATGCAGGGCGTCCAGGGCCGGCACCGAGAATTCGGGCGTACCCGCAAACACAATGTTTAGCGCAGGCAAGGAAGCCTACAGCCTGTCCGGGTGGTCACCGGAAACCGTTACCGGTACCGGCGACTCGGAGGCGGTCTTTCGGGCTTTTTCTATTTTCTTGCGAATACGCTGGCGCTTGAGTTCGGACAGGTAGTCCACAAACAGCTTGCCTTCAAGGTGATCCATTTCGTGCTGGATGCAAACCGCCAGCAAACCCTCGGCCTCTAGCTGCACTGGTTTGCCGTTCCGATCAAGCGCTTTCACCTTGATAGACTCTGCTCGCGCCACTTTTTCATAGATCTCCGGAACCGACAAACAGCCTTCATCCGACCAGGCGTCACCCTCAGACTCCAGGATCTCCGGATTGATCAGGACCAGGGGCTGGGAGTTGTCGTCACTGACATCCGTCACCAACACGCGCTGGTGCACATTAACCTGGGTGGCCGCCAGGCCAATGCCCGGCGCAGCGTACATGGTCTCAAACATGTCATCGATAAGAGCACGGGTTTTATCGGTGACTTCATCAACCTTTGCGGCCACCGTTCTGAGGCGTGGATCCGGGTATTCCAGTATTTGTAACTTTGCCATGTCGAGTCAGTTCTTCAATTCGTGTATTTTCGAGGAAATGCTGCTAAAGTTCTTGACGATTCAGGGAGTATTGTCTGAATTTTGCGAACCGTGTCACATCAGCCCCTTACAGGGCGGTAGACACTTAGAGCAGTAACAATAGTGCCGGAATCCAATAACCGGAATCATTATAACAACGCGGGCTGCCATATAGGCAGTAGTGTACAGACAGACGGAAGGAGCGATCCAGATCATGTCTCTTCCGAAGCGTGTTTTTTCGACGCTGGGGCAGGCCATGTGCCTGGCAACGCTGGTCACCTTGAGTGTGCCGGCCAACGCTATGGAGGCCGACGCCATACGCTTGGCACAAGCCGGCGCTCCGAGCAATATTGAGCTTGCCGACGGCCATCCCTGATCGTTACGTGGTGGTCAAGGGCGATACCCTTTGGGATATCTCAGGCAAATTCCTGAGAGATCCCTGGTTGTGGCCAGAGATTTGGTACGTAAACCCGCAGGTGGAAAATCCCCACCTTATATACCCGGGCGACATACTGACCCTGGTGTGGGTTGATGGCAGACCACAGCTCAGGCTTCAACGCGGGGATACGGTGAAACTGTCGCCCCAGGTCCGCAGCAGTCCGCTGGAAGACGCTATTACGATGCTTCCGTTCGAAGCCATCGCCGGTTTCCTGGCCCGCCCGGACATGATTTCAAAGGAAGAGCGCAAAAATGCCCCTACGTCCTCACGGCGGAGGATCAGCACCTGGTTTCCGCCGCAGGCATGAACGTATATGTGCGTGGTAACACCGCGTCAGTAGGATCCGATGTCTTCATCATGAATATCGGTGAGAAACTGGTAGATCCGGATGACGGCGACGTGCTTGGTTATGAGGGCAGGTATGTGGGCCGCGGTCGAGTTGACCAGCGCCGGAGATCCAGCCACCGTGCACATGCTCGCAAGCCAGAAGGAAGCCAAGACAGGGCGACCTGGTGTTTTATGAGCCCACCAGCTTCCCGCCTTACTTTGTCCCCCACGCGCCCGATTTTGAGGTCAATGGCCAAGTTATTGCGGTTGCCGGCGGTAACACGATGGCCGGACAATTTCAGGTGGTGGCCTTCAATCGCGGCAGCCGTCATGGAATCGAACCCGGACACATCCTGTCGATATGGAGCCGCGGAGATACCGTGAGGGACACGGTCAAGGGCGGTATCAGCGGCGGCGAAAAGGTTCAACTGCCTGATGAATACGCGGGCAGGATCGGGGTATTCAAGGTCCTGGATCGCATGAGCTATGGGCTTGTCCTTAATGCAGAACGCGAAATCGAAAAACTGGACGGTATCCGAAAACCCTGACCTCGTGAGCAATTATCAACGACACTGCCCGCGCTCAGCCGCGGGCAGTGTCGTTTCAACCCCATGAAAACTCCACTGTTCTGGCTAAAACTCATCCATACCCCCGGTGTCGGGCCTCAACAGGCCAGGCGGCTGACCGAAGTGTGGGATTCAGATCAACCTCCGCAGCGCCGGGATGCTGACCTGCTGGCCCGGTGTGGCTGGAACGCGGCCAGCATCCGGGGATTTCAGGAACTGGACGAGCACACCCTGGCAGTCGACCTGGATTGGCTGGACCAACCCGAGAGGCATTTGCTGGGTCTGGACGACCCCAGGTATCCCGGTCTTCTGGCGCAACTCCCGGATGCCCCACTGGCGCTTTACCTGCAGGGAGAGCCTCGTTTGCTACAGGCACCCCAGATCGCCGTGGTCGGCAGCCGGAATCCCAGCGAAGGGGGCCTCGCAAATGCACGTGAATTTTCCAGGTTTATCGCAAGCCAGGGCGTTGTGGTAACCAGCGGCATGGCACAGGGTATTGACTGCGCCGCCCACCAGGGCGCCATGGAAGGTGGAACAACCGTAGCGGTAATAGGCTGTGGCCCGGACCTTGTTTACCCCCGCTCCAGCCAGGCCTGTGCCGAAGCCATTGCCGAACAGGGGGCAATTGTCAGCGAATTTCCACCCGGAACCCCGCCCCGACGTGAGAACTTTCCGCGTCGTAACCGGATTATCAGTGGCATGAGCCTGGGCACCCTGGTGGTTGAAGCCACCCGGCGCAGCGGCTCGCTTATCACGGCCAGGCTGGCCAGTGAGCAGGGACGTGAGGTGTTCGCTATTCCCGGTTCTATACATAACCCAATGGCCCGGGGCTGCCATCAGTTAATCAGGCAGGGAGCCAAGCTGGTGGAGTCGGGCGCAGACATTTTTGAGGAACTGGGCCAACTGGCTGCGGTCAACCCCGACAGCCTTTCTGCCCAGGCGAATGGCCGCCCGGAAGTGTCTGCGCAAAGAGATCCCGAATACCTCCGCCTGCTGCAAGCACTCGGCCACGATCCGGTATCCCAGGACGAACTGGGCAGGCGCACTGGTTTGACGGCTGCTGAGCTTTCCTCCATGCTCCTGATCCTGGAATTGGAGGGTGAAGTCACCCTGGGGCATGGTGGGCACTACCATCGCTCCCGAAAAAGAGGCTGATTGATGAAGCAAGACGTGCTCGATGTACTGATGTACCTGTTCGAGACATATATGGATGATGGCTCCGCAAATGAGTCCGACAGGGTCGAGCTGCGGGGGGAATTGGTGCGCGCCGGGTTTGGAAACCGGGAAATCGAGCGCGCCCTGGATTGGCTGGATGGCCTCAGTGATGGACCGGGTATCTCTCGCCTCAGAGCCCCTAACGCCCGCGCGATTCGCGTCTTTAATGAGGTCGAGCAGGCGCGGCTGGACAGTCAGAGCCAGGGCTATATCGTGTACCTGGAACAAATTGGCATCCTGTCGCCGGAACAACGTGAGCTGCTGATTGACCGCTTGATGGCGCTGGGCAATGAAGAAGTGGACATTGAGCAGATCAAGTGGGTGGTGCTGATGGTCTTATTCAGCCAACCCGGGCAGGAGACTGCCTATGCTCGTATGGAGGACCTGGTTTTCGACGAAAATCCGGGGCTGCTACATTAATTGAGACTCGCCAGATCAATGCCCGCTGGAGTGTTGAAACAGCGGTCGGACAACTACGGAAAGCCTGAATACTGATGACCAAGAATCTCGTCATAGTAGAGTCGCCCGCAAAGGCGAAAACGATCAAGAAATACCTGGGTAAGGACTTCCAGGTCATGGCCTCCTATGGCCACGTTCGAGACCTGGTACCGAAGGAGGGCGCGGTCGATCCCCAGCAGGGCTTCGCCATGAAATATGCTCTCATTGAAAAAAATGTGAAGCATGTCAATGCGATACGGAAGGCCCTGAAACAGGCTGAAGCGCTTTACCTGGCCACTGACCCGGACCGCGAGGGTGAAGCTATATCCTGGCATCTGCTGGAGCACCTGCGGGAACAAGGTGAGCTCGAGGGAAAAACCGTTTACCGGGTCGAGTTCTACCAGATCACCCAGAACGCCGTACGCGAGGCCATTGATCACCCCAGGGAATTGTCGGTCGACCTGATCAATGCACAGCAGGCACGCCGCGCCCTGGACTACCTGGTGGGTTTCAATCTTTCGCCATTGCTCTGGCGCAAGTTCTTCCCCGGCTTGTCCGCCGGTCGCGTACAAAGTCCGGCGCTACGCCTGATTGTCGAGCGGGAAGAGGAAATACGCCGGTTCATTCGGCGGGAATTCTGGTCGGTTGAGGCCGCTGTAAACAAAAACTCACAAGAGTTTGGCGCCCGCCTGGCCGAATACCAGGGCAAAAAGGTCGAACAATTCAGTTTCGAAAACGCAACTGCTGCACATGAAGTCGAGCAGACACTCCTTGCGGCCGCCAATGGCATGCTGGTGGTCTCGGAAATCAAGAAAACCCAGCGCCGTCGCAATCCGTCTCCGCCGTTTACAACCTCCACCCTGCAGCAGGACGCCAGCCGTAAGCTGGGTTTCGGCGCCCAGCGGACCATGATGCTGGCGCAAAGACTGTATGAAGGTGTGGATTTCGGTGAGGGACCGGTAGGTCTGATTACCTACATGCGTACCGACTCGGTCAGCCTGGCCGGGGAGGCAATTGCGGAAATTCGTCAGGTTATTTCACGTCTTTACGGTGCGGATCGTGTACCTGAAGCGCCGCGGCAGTTCAAAACCAAGTCAAAGAATGCCCAGGAAGCCCATGAAGCCGTGCGGCCGGCACAGGCGTCGATTACCCCGGACCAACTGCGAGGCAAGATCGATCCTGATCAGTTTCGGCTTTACGAATTGATCTGGCGTCGCGCAGTTGCCTGCCAGATGATTCCTGCGGTCTACGATACCGTCTCGGTAGATTTGCTGGCCGGGCCCGACGGACCGATGCGTCACCGGTTCCGGGCAAACGGGTCAATCATGGTCGAGAAGGGCTTCATGGCGGTGTACCAGGAAAGCAAGAGCCAGCAAAGCACTCAAAGCGAAGACGATGACAGCAATGGCAGCGGGCAGGACCGAATCCTGCCGGCCATGCAGGAAGGCGACAAGGTCAAACTGCAGCGCGTCATCACCGAGCAGCATTTCACCGAACCGCCGCCGCGTTATTCCGAGGCCAGCCTGGTGAAGTCCCTGGAAGAGCACGGCATCGGTCGACCGTCCACCTACGCCAGCATTATCCAGACCCTGAAGAGCAAGGACTATGCGGAACTGGACGGCAGGCGCTTTTTCCCCACGGATCGTGGCAACGGCGTAAACCGGTTCCTGACGGAATACTTTAGCCCCTACGTGAACTTCGATTTCACCGCCGGTCTGGAAGACGAGTTGGACGCCGTGTCCCGGGGCGAACAGGACTGGCAGCCCTTGCTGGAGCGATTCTGGGAAACCTTCGATGAACTGCTGCAACAGACCGCCGAAGTTGACCGTGACCAGGCCAACCCGGCCCGGCCGCTGGGCACCGACCCGGTTACGGGCAAGCCGGTTACCGTGAGACTGGGTCGGTACGGGGCATTTGCCCAGATCGGTTCCCGCGACGACGAGGACAAGCCGAAATTCGCCGGACTGAGGCCGGGCCAGAGAATCGACGATATCACCCTGGACGAAGCCCTTACGCTGTTCCAGCTACCCCGTGACCTGGGCGAAACCCCTGAAGGGGAGCCCATGTCCACGAACATCGGCCGGTTTGGTCCCTACGTCCGTTATGGCAGCAACTTCGCCAGTCTGAAAACGGACGATCCCTACACCATCACACCGGAGCGTGCGCTGGAGGTGGTAGAGGAAAAGAAGAAATTGGATGCAGAACGCCTGATCCTGAATTTTGAGGAGCATGGCATCCAGGTCCTGAAGGGTCGCTGGGGCCCGTTCGTTACCGATGCGAGCAAGAAAAAAGGCCGTATACCCAAGGACCAGGACGCCAGCAAGCTGACCCTGGAAGAATGTCAGGCGCTGCTTGCCGCTGCACCCGAACCCAAGGGCAGAAACGGGCGCAAGAAAGTAGCGAAGAAGGCGGTTGCGAAAAAGACCGTGGTCAAGAAAAAGGCTACCAGGAAAAAGGCGAAGAAAAAAACTGCGGGCCGGAAGAAGACTGGCGCCAAGAAGACCCCTGGCAAAAAGAAAACCGCCCGGAGCCCCGGGGATACCGGCGGCTGAAGTGCCGGCAGACGCCCGGGCTGGCAGGTAGGTAGGTAGCTGGCATGAACTATCGCATACGACAGGCTGCACACATACTGTGGCAGGGCGGAATAATCGCCTATGCGACGGAGGGCGTATGGGGACTGGGCTGCCTGCCTCACGAATTGGACGCCATCCACCGGATACTGACTATCAAGCAGCGCGCCCCGGACAAGGGCCTGATCCTGGTTGCCGCCAGTTTCGATCAGCTGGAGCCCTATCTGGCGCCGCTGCCGAAGGCAAGCCGCAAGGCCATGCTGGAGACCTGGCCGGGACCGGTAACCTGGGTGGCACCGGCAGCCAGCTGGGTACCCATGGACATTACCGGCGGCAGATCGACGGTGGCCGTGCGTGTATCGGCACATGCCGGTGTGCAGGCGCTGTGCCTGGCGGCGGATAGCGCCCTGATCTCCACCAGCGCAAATCGCAGCGGACGATCTCCGGCGCGCAGCCTGCTGGAAGCGCGGCTGCGGTTCGGGAGGGAAGTGGACGACATCGTTCCAGGAAAAGTTGGCGGACTAACCGGACCCACAGAAATACGCGACGCATTAAGCGGCAGAATTCTCCGGCCCGCAGCACGAGGAGCCAGCGCATGAGCAGCCAGGACATCCAGGTAGAGCAGATCAAGCAATTTCTGAAAGACCTGCAAAATCGGATTACCGAAAGGCTGGAAGCACTGGAGAGCGGTGCCCGTTTTCAACGCGAGAGTTGGGAGCGCGCCGAAGGTGGTGGCGGTGAGAGCCGGGTATTGAGCGAGGGCGCTGTGTTTGAGCAGGCAGGCGTGGGGTTTTCCCATGTCATGGGCGCCTCGCTGCCTCCGACTGCAACACAGCGTAGACCCGAACTATCCGGCCGGCGCTGGGAAGCTATGGGTGTCTCGCTGGTGATTCACCCCAGGAACCCCATGGTGCCGACCAGCCACGCCAATGTGCGTTTTTTTGTGGCACACAAGGATGGTGAGGATCCGGTGTGGTGGTTTGGCGGTGGATTCGACCTGACGCCTTACTACGCATTTCACGAGGACGTGTTGCACTGGCATCGCTCGGCGAAAGAGGCTTGCGATCCATTCGGTGAGGACGTCTATCCACGCTTCAAACAATGGTGTGACGAGTATTTTTATCTCAAGCACAGGAATGAGCCACGCGGCGTGGGCGGGTTGTTTTTCGATGACCTCAACCAGTGGGATTTCGACACCTGCTTCGCCTTCATGCGCAGCGTGGCCGATCATTACCTGCCGGGTTACCTGCCCATTGTCGAGCGTCGCAAGGACCTCCCCTACACTGAGCAGCAACGCCGGTTTCAGCTCTATCGACGCGGGCGCTATGTAGAGTTCAACCTGATTTACGACCGGGGCACGATTTTCGGTCTGCAGTCGGGCGGGCGAACCGAGTCAATTTTGATGTCCATGCCACCCCTGGTCCGCTGGCAATACAACTGGCAGCCTGAACCGGGTACACCCGAGGCGGTCTTGTACGAGGACTACCTGCGACCCAGGGACTGGCTGGGCGAGCAGCAGGACTAGGGCCTGTTAACACTGCATAGAGCTGCGCTGTTGCCCGGCTGTGCCAGGTGCAAGCTGAGTCAGAACAGGATCAGGACCAGGTTAGCCAGCGCCAGGCAGAGCAGGATAATCCAGGTCAGGAGAGTGCCATAAAAACGCCCCGGGCTGGCGCCACGCTTGCCCGCCAGACCCCAGGCATGCATGACCCTGGCGATAAATATGCCAGCGCCGGCAATATGCAACATCCAGGGTGTCAGGTGGTTCAGCTCGGCCAACAACATCAGCATCAAGATGGTGGGCACGTACTCTACAAAATTGGCCTGCACGCGGATGGCCTGCTCCAGCTCCGGCTTGTCTTCACTGCCAAGACTGACACCCAGGGTCTGGCGGAAACGCACCACGCGGTATGACAGCCCCAGCAGCAACAACGCGCACAGAGAGGCATAGAGAGCAGTAATAGAAACCGGGTTCATCATGCCGAAAACTCCTGAACAATCTGCCTGAAGACCAGGCCGGTAAAGACTAACACGCCAGTCGGTCCGGTTGCCTAGGCCAACGCTTCACACTGGCGATGGCGGAAGCAACCCAGCTGGTGATCATTTACCATTCCGGTAGCCTGCATGTGTGCGTACATGATGGTACTACCGACAAACTTGAATCCCCTTTTCCGCAGATCCCTGGACAAGGCATCGGATTCAGGCGAGGTGGCCGGCAGATCCTTGTGTGACACCCGGCGATTCTGTATTGGCGCGCCACCCACGAAACCCCATATATATTCGTTGAAACTGCCGAATTCGTCCTGCACACGCAAAAACGCCTGCGCGTTGGTCACTGCAGAGGATACTTTCAGTCGGTTTCGGATGATCCCGGTATCCTGCAACAACACCTCCTGCCGGCGCTGGTCAAAGCGGGCAACCTGCTCCGGGTCAAAATCGCAGAAAAGACGCCGGTAGCCCTCGCGTCGATTCAGAATAGTTGCCCAACTCAAGCCAGCCTGGGCGCCTTCCAGGATAAGAAACTCGAACTGCTTGCGCTCATCCCGAACCGGCACACCCCACTCCAGATCATGGTAGCTGTAATAAAGCTCGTTGCCCCCCTGCACCCATTGGCAACGGGTCTTTCCATCATCAGCAACGCTCATAATCAGTCCTCGGTACTGGTCGATAACAGTCCGAATATACCGCCGTCCTTACCGGTTTGCAGGTGCCCCGACTCTCGACCATGGAACCAAGCCACAGCCACGGGGTCAATGACTGGTAATAGAGGCCCGTATGGGAAACACTCTTCGTATCCAGCCCGATCAAGAGACTGCGGCTATACATGACCGAAAATCCGGGGCTGGGCGAATACCAGATGTACCTGGAAGACACCTTGCGCCAGGCCCCGCACACCTTGAGCAAGGAAAGTGAAAATGTGATTGCCGCCGCCGGCAATATTACTCGCGCGCCGGGTAGCATTTACAACACGTTCACCAATGCGGAAATCGAATGGCCAACCATCACCCTCTCCGACGGAACCGAGGTGAGACTGGACCAGTCGGGCTACACCAAGTACCGGGCGACTGGCAATCGAGAGGACAGGCAGAAAGTCTTTGACGCCTTCTGGGGAACCTGGAACAAGTACGAACGGACTCTTGGCGCCACCCTGGATACGAGTGTCAGCGTCCACAGCTTCAGGGCCAATGTGCGCAAGTACGACGGCGCCTTGCAGTTGGCGGTCTCCGGAGACAACATTCCCGAACAGGTGTATCGCACCCTGGTGTCCGAGACCAACGCCAACCTGGCGACACTGCACCGCTATTTCAAGCTTCGCGGAAGGATGCTGGGCGTCGAGAAGTTACGGTACTTTGACATCTACCCGCCCCTGGTAGCCCTGGACAAGGAGTTCCCGCTGGAGGTGGGCAAACAACTGACCCTGGCCGCAAGCGCACCGCTGGGCGAGGAATACACCAGTGTCATGGAAAAGGGATTTGACGGGCGCTGGATGGATGTATACCCGCGCAAGGGCAAGCGCTCGGGCGCCTATATGAATGGCGGCGCCTACGACGTACATCCCTACCTGCTGCTGAACTACAACGACGACTATGAATCCGTGTCCACCCTGGCCCACGAGTGGGAACATGCGATGCATACCTACTTGTCGGCCCAGAACCAGTCATTCACCAACTATAACTACGCCACTTTCACGGCGGAAATCGCCTCCACCTTCAACGAGGCGCTGTTGCTGGATCACATGCTGAGCGTCGCCAGGGATGACGATGAACTACTGTATTACCTGGGAAGTGCGCTGGAAAATATTCGCGGCACCTACTTCCGCCAGACCATGTTTGCGGAATTCGAACTGGCGATGCACGAGGCCCAGGGCCGGGGCGAACCGCTGACCGGGCAAAAGTTGACCGAAATCTACAAGGATTTATTGCGCCGTTATCACGGGCACGACCAGGGCGTCATGGAAATCGACGATTTGTACGCCATCGAGTGGGCCTATATTCCGCATTTCTACAACAGCTTCTATGTCTACCAGTACGCAACCTCCATAGCAGCCTCATCGTTGTTGGCGGAGAAAGTGCTGGCCGGTGAGAAAGGCGCGCTGGACCGTTACATGACCCTGCTCAAGGCAGGCGGATCGGACTATCCGTATGACTTGCTCAAGCGTGCCGGAGTGGATATGGCGACACCCGATCCCTATCGGGCGACCTTCGATCGCATGAACATGATCATGGACAAGATCGAAGCCATCCTGGACGCACGGGACGCCGCTTCCCCGGCCGCGGCCAACTGATCGCCAGTCGCGAGCGGCAGTCAGTATTGAAAAGGGGGCGCAGAGCGCCCCCTTTTTTTACTTGCGCCCCGCTTGCCCTCCGCTCAGGATTTGTCGCTGTCCGCCGGCTTGTCTTCACTGCTCATGCCGTCTTTGCCGTGCTGCATGTGCGGGCAGTTACCCTCGCCCATCGGGCACTTGCCATCCTTCATGTGCGGGCACTCGCCGTCAGCCATCGGACACTTGTGCGGCTTACCCATGTTCGCCGGATCACCACCCATGCCGTCTTTTCCGTGCTGCATGTGCGGGCAGTTACCATCAGCCATCGGACACTTGTGGGGCTTACCCATGTTGGCCGGGTCACCGCCCATGCCGTCTTTTCCGTGCTGCATGTGCGGGCAGCTCGCCGTCAGCCATCGGACACTTGTGCGGCTTACCCATGTTCGCCGGATCACCACCCATGCCGTCTTTTCCGTGCTGCATGTGCGGGCAGTTACCCTCGCCCATCGGGCATTTGCCATCCTTCATGTGCGGGCACTCGCCATCAGCCATCGGGCACTTGTGCCCGGTCTCGGCATTCTGCCCAGGGGCCGCCTCGTTCCCCGCATCGACCCGGGATTTGCCGTCAGCTTGCAGGTCAGTAACCTGGGCGATCCTGAACATGTCGCCAGTCGTGGCTGCGACGGCGTAATCTTGCGCGGCGGCGGCTATACCACCCGTCAATACCATGGCAATTGCAGCAGCCGTAAATTTCGTCAGTAGTCTCATGTCCCTTGCTCCGTCTTTTCCAATGTTGACCGTCTCGCGGGTAAGATCCCACCGGATCGCCCAATCAGACCACCCCGCGCCCGGACCTCCATGATGCCCGGAAGCGCCGATTATCGCAGCGATTGCCGGGGCGCCCCAGCAGTACTTCCCCCGTAAGCGCCCGACTCCCCGGCGCCCGGTCAGGGCCATTGGAACCCCTGAAATCGGCACCGGTCCTCTCTGATCACGGGCCGGCCTGGCGCTGACATCGGCCTGCCAACACCGAAGGAGTTCGGGACCGCCAGGCAGGTACCGACGCAGCGGGCGGAGTCACCCTCGGAAAACACGGGCGGAAACTTCCGTCCGAATCTGTTAAAAACGCTATTAAATATTCTCCTGAGGATTTACCTGATGACCACCAAGTATCCCGGTCAGTTCCCCGACCTTCGGCCCCGCCGCATGCGGCGCGATGCCTTTTCCAGAAACCTGATGCGCGAATCCAGTTTGAGTGCGCAGGATCTGATCTGGCCGGTGTTTGTCATCGAGGGGAGCAATCAGCGCCAGCCTATACCTTCCATGCCGGGTGTCGACCGCCTGTCCATAGACTTGTTACTGCAACAGGCTGCACTGGTCTCGTCGCAAGGCGTCCCGGCCATCGCGTTGTTTCCGGTGCCCAATCCCGATACCAAGAGCGAAAACGGACAGGAGGCCTATAACCCCGATGGCCTGGCCCAGCGCACGGTGCGCGCCCTGAAGGACAAGCTGCCTGATATGGGCGTCATCACCGATGTGGCGCTGGATCCTTTCACCAGCCACGGGCAGGACGGTCTGATCGATAGCAATGGCTATGTGATGAATGACGAAACGGTAGAGGTCCTGGTTCGCCAGGCGCTCTCGCATGCCGAAGCCGGTGTGGACATCGTGGCGCCCTCGGACATGATGGACGGACGCATAGGCGCCATACGCAAGGCATTCGAACAGGCGGGGCATATCCACACCCGCATCCTCGCCTATAGCGCGAAATACGCTTCGTCTTTCTACGGCCCGTTCCGCGATGCAGTAGGCTCGGCCGGCAACCTGGGTGTCAGCAACAAGGACACCTATCAGCTTGATCCTGGCAACAGCAACGAGGCCATACGTGAAACCGGCCTGGACATCCGCGAGGGTGCCGACATGGTAATGGTAAAACCGGGAATGCCCTACCTGGATATCGTACGCAGGGTAAAGGACAGTTTCGGTATGCCTACCTTCGTCTACCAGGTGAGCGGCGAGTACGCCATGCTCAAGGCCGCCAGCCAGAATGGATGGCTGGACGAGCGCAAGGTCGTGATGGAATCCATGTTGTCATTCAAGCGCGCGGGCGCCGATGCGGTGCTCACTTACTTCGCACCGCAGGTAGCGGCCTGGCTGGCGGAAAAATGAAACAGGACTGGGCGGCGGATGTGCGGCTGGGAGTGGTTGGGCACCCTGTTGGCCACAGCCGCTCGCCCCATATCCACGGCCTGTTCGCGGAGCAATTTGACCTGGCCCTGGAATACCCGCTGTTCGATATCCTCCCCGAAAACTTTGCCAGCTTCATCAAGCATCGCGAAGAAGCCCACCAAACCGGTCTGAATGTCACCCTGCCCCACAAACTGGCCGCCCACGCCCTGTGTGAAGTGCTCACGGATCGGGCATGGCAGGCCGGCGCGGTGAACACCCTGTGGTGGGAAGGGCGGGTGCTGCACGGAGACAATACCGATGGCATCGGCCTGGTCCGGGACCTGACCCTGCACCTGGGTCTCAAGCTCGAGGGTATTCGGGTCATGGTGGTCGGTGCCGGCGGCGCCTGCCGTGGCATCCTGGGTCCGCTGCTGGAAGCAGGCGTGGGTCCGATGTGTATTGCCAACCGCACCGTGGAACGGGCACGTGCCCTGGCCCGGGTGTTTGCGGAAAAAGCCGAATTAAGCTGGAGTACGCTGGATCAGCATCACGATCAAAGCGTCGACTTGTTGATCAACGCGACCTCCTGTGGGCACACCGGCCGCTTTCCCGATGTGCACAAGAGCGTGCTGGGTGAAGATACAATTTGCTATGACTTGAGTTACGGGTCCGCCGCCACGCCGTTTCTGGAATGGTCCCGGCAAGGCGGCGCGCGACTGGCGATCGATGGCCTGGGTATGCTGGTGGAACAGGCAGCCGAGTCGTTTCACAGATGGACTGGCTGCAAGCCGGATACCAAGGTGGTATTGGCTGCGATGCGGGAGCAGGAGCGGAAAGTCTGAGCCCTCTTTTGATGTGCCCGGGTGTCCTTGCTGCAATGGGGATTGTCCAATGCAACGATGAAGTAACTGCAAGACACGAGTTCAAGAGCAGAGCCGTGGCTCCCTAGCCTCCGGCCACCGCTGGAATCACAAAAATCGCATCCCCCGCTGAGAGCCTGGTATCCAGTCCCTGCAGGTCACGAATATTGCGCTCGCCCAGGAACAGGTTCACATGGCGACGCAGTTCTCCCCCGGGTCCCATGACCCGCGCGCCCACCAGGGGATAGGCCGCAGCCAGGGCCAGCAGCGCCTCACCCACTGACTGTCCGTGGACCCGGACCTTTTCCTCTCCCCCGGCAAATTCACGTAGCGCCGGCGGAAGAAGAAAAATGACTGTATCTGCATCACTCATTTGCGAATCACCGCCACCAGCGGGTCTGCGTCGCGTTTCATACAGGCCAGGATCACCCGGTCAAATCGCCCGCTGCGTTCCAGCGCCAGCCTGGCAGACTCCTCGGCCAGCGCTGCCCGTGACTCGTCATCCACCATGTTGATCACCGGGATCACCGTGCATCCCTCGCTGCCCTTGAGCAGACCCCGTTCATCGCTGAACAGCATGGCCAGGTGCAGGGGTGAAAAAACATCTCCCGGGCGGGTGCCACAAATGGGTGTATGTAGTCCAGCCGCAGCGCCACGCGATCATCCAGGGGCTCGCCCAGGGCCCGGGCCGAGGCCAGCATGAGTACGGTGGTGGCAGCCTCGGGAATCACCGGTTCGTCTTCCCTGGGAGACTTGAGCCAGCGCATACGCGCCCCGTCAGCCTTCACAAACGTGGCATCGAAACCGCCCTCATAATGCAGGTGCCCGACCAGGTCGGTGGGAACACCGCGTAGTCGGGCCGGCTTGTCGCCGGGACGGGCGTAGGCAACACAGCCAACACCCTCACTCGCCAGCACCCGCTGCTCCAGCTCGGGCGCCTCGGCCACGATTTCCAGGGCCTTGAGTTCCGCTGGGAAAAAGGTTGTATAGGAGGTGGCCGTGACCCCCACCCGTCCTGCATGCTCCCGGGCCAGACGGTACAAGGTACTTTTTTTGCCCCCCGCACCCACCGCGCACACAATGCCGGAATGTGCATCGAACACATCGAGCAACTCGCTCATCGGGAACTCTCCAGGAGGGTCGAATCCAGCGCTTTCACACACAGCACCCGGGGCAAGAAACCGGCCACCAGCTGCCAGTGATCGGCCGCATCTGCACTGGCGAAAACGTGGCCGCTGGTAGTGCCAAAATACACGCCGCAGGGTGTACGGGTGTCGGTATCCATGGCTTCACGCAATACGCTTACGTAGGCGTGCTCCTGTGGCAGACCCTGGCTGGCGGAGCCCCAGCTGGCGCCACCATCCTGACTTTTGAATACCCGCAACTTGCCGTCCACCACGGCGCGCATATGGGAACCGGATTCGGGCACCTGGAACACGGTGTCGGCGCAAGCCGGATCCACCGCCAGGGCGTAGCCGAAGTCGCTGGGCAGCCCCGCGGTGATTTCACTCCAGGTCAGACCAAAGTCGTCACTGCGATAGGTACCGTTATAGCACTGCCGGTAAAGCCGCGAGGGCTCGCCGGGCGCCATGATCACCCGGTGAACATTGTGTCCAAGCTCGGGATATTTGCCGGGCAGATTCTCGGCCCGCACACCGCGGTTTGCCGGCGTCCAGGTTTGCCCCGCGTCCTCGCTCCGAAACACCCCGCCGGCCGAGACCGCAGCCACCATGCGCCGCCTGTCGCCAGGATCGATCATGATCGAATGAATCGAAAATCCACCCCTGGCCGGTTCCCAACGGTTGCGCGTCGAGTGTTCATTCAGACCGGCTACCGGCTCCCAGCTCAGACCCGCGTCCGGACTATAAAACAGACCCGCAGGATCGATGCCTGCGTAGACGCCGTCGCCGTGTGACTCAGGCGCCAGGAACCAGATCGCCTTGAGTCCGGGGGATGGGCTGTCGGGCGGAAAATGCGGTGTCGCCTCCAGTGCCTCCCAGTTGCGACCGCCGTCCTTGCTGGCATAAAGGTGCGCACCCCAAATGGGGTGACCGGTGGCTGCCAGCAGGTGTCCTGGTTTTCCCGGTAGCTGTGCCAGGTGAATGACCTCAATACCCGCAAGGTAAGGACCGTCCAGGCGCCAGTGCTCGCGGCGCGGATCGGACTCAAGGCGAAACAAGCCCTTCTTTGTTCCAACCAACAATGTCACCGGTGTATTCCGGGTATCCGGGTTTTTCCCGGGCGGGCGGGCCTGGCTCATCAGCGCTCCAGCAATCTGGGCATTAATTCAACCAGGTTGCAGGGTCGGGTACGGTAGTCCAGCTGGGCCGAGATCAGCTCGTCCCAGGCGGTCGCGCAGGCGCCGGTGGAGCCCGGGACACAAAAAATGTAAGTGGCGTTGGCCACCCCGGCAAGCGCCCGTGACTGGATCGTGGAAGTGCGAATCTGCTGCAGCGAAATAGCCCGGAAGACCTCGCCAAAACCGTCAATTTGCTTGTCCAGCAAGGGTGCAATGGCCTCAGGTGTGCCGTCCCGCCCGGTTACGCCCGTACCACCGGTCGTAATCACCACCTGTACCGCCGGATCGGCGATCCAGCGGGACACGGCCGCCCGGATTTCATATATGTCGTCGGGCACGATGGTTTTTTCGGCACACTGGTGGCCTGCGGCCTGCAGCCGGTCAAGCAGCAGCTTGCCGGACTTGTCGGTGCTTTCATCCCGGCTGTCAGACACGGTCAGCACCGCTATTTGCAGCGCGATAAAGGCGCGCTCATTGTTGCCCGTTGTCGACATGTAGACCTCTGCAATGTTGACGTTTCATACCAGGCCGCGAAACGGTTGAACAGACACGGAATCGCCCGCCTCAACCGCGCCCTGGTTCTCTTCCAGCACGATAAAGCAATTGGCCTCGGCCATGGAACTCAGTATGCCGGCGCCCTGGTGTCCGGTGCCGGTCACCCTGTAGCCACCCTGGTCATCCTGCTGCAGGATGCCACGCTGGAACTCGCGGCGTCCGGTCTTCTTTTTCAGCCCATGTGTACAACGGGCGCTCAACATGATGACGGGGTCATCCACTTCAGCCCCTGTCATGGCCAGCAGGGCCGGTTGCACCAGTTGATAAAATGTCGTCATGACCGAGACCGGGTTACCAGGCAAACCGAAAAACCAGGCCTTGCCTATGCGGCCAAAGGCAAAGGGGCGACCCGGCTTCATGGCCACTTTCCAGAAGTTCACCTGCCCCGTTTGCTCCAGCACCTGGGTGACAAAATCGGCCTCTCCCACCGAGACGCCACCGGTGGTCACGATGGCGTCCGCCGTCTGTGAGGCATCCAGCAACGCTGACTCCAGTGCCCGGGGCTCATCAGGCACCACACCGAGGTCCATGATTTGCATGCCAAGCCGAGTCAGCACGCCATACAGGGTGTAGCGATTGCTGTCGTATATCTGCCCTTCTTCGAGTTTCTCACCCAGGCCACGCAGTTCGTCTCCTGTGGAGAAAAAGGCCACTCTCGGCCGACGCAAGACTTCAACCCTGGCTACCCCCAGTGAGGCCAGCACACCCAGTTGCGCGGGATGAATCACTGCACCGCGTCGCACACCTACCGAGCCGGCAGAGATGTCTTCGCCGGCCGGTCGCACATGCTGGCCTGCACGGTGCCTGGCATCAATGACAATGCTGTCCTTCGAACGCTGGACGTGCTCCTGCATGACCACTGTGTCGGTGCCCCGGGGCATGACTGCACCGGTCATGATGCGCGCGCACTGACCCGGTTCGACCCCGACCTGTAATGGCCGACCGGCCCAGGCCGTGCCCACCACCGACAGGGTTCGCTCACCCTCACCCGGCAGGTCCGAGCCCGCGAGTGCAAAACCATCCATGGCGGAATTCGTATGCGCCGGTACATCCACCGGGGACATCACGTCCCTGGCCAGCACCCTCCCCAGCGCATCCCTGATGTCCAGGATCTCGCTACCGCCAACCGGCTCAATTGCCTGCAGCACCTGGACAAGGGCCTGCTGCAAGAGCAAGGCCTGGTCGCCGTGGCTGTCCTCGCAACAACTCTCTCCAGCCCCGTGTTTGCCGTGATTCATCGCTGTTCTCCACCCGCTTGGGTCAGCCTGGCCTCCAGCTGTTCACGGTCAGCCGGTTCGTTGATATTCAAAAACGTCTCCTTACAGTCACTAAAATCCACTGTCTGCATGGCGTGCCCAGCATACCAGCGGTCTATCTTGCGTCCACCGCCATCAAGGTAATCCTGAAGACTGCCCAGAAGACTGCAGCGTAGCAAGGCAAACACCGGCTGCAAGCGTTGGCCGTCATGGGCCACCGCAATATCCGCGCCGCCCGCACAAGCCCGCCACAAACGCTCCGCGAGCAAGGGAGACAGCAGCGGTGAATCGCAAGGCGCGGTGAGCAGCCACTGGCTGCCGGCCGCCGCCATACCGCTGGCCATACCCGCCAGCGGTCCCTGGAAATCACCGCAACGGTCGCTCACCACCGGGTAACCCATGGCGCGGTAAGTCTCCTGGTTGCGGTTTGCATTGATGATCAACTCGTCTGCCTGGTCGCGCAGACAATCAAGTACCCATTCCACCATGGGCCGACCGGCGAGGCGCACAAGTCCCTTGTCCATACCGCCCATACGTGTTGCGCGACCCCCTGCCAGAACCAGGCCGGTGATTGTCTGGCGCTCAGGTAACACGGGTCATTCTCCTTGCCGGGAAAGGCCATTTCCCTGTTGCGCCTGGGCTGCATCGGGGAAGAATACCGCCTCACCGTCGATACGGTATTCGGCGATCAAGTTCTGCCCGGCAGGCGACAACAACCAGTCTATAAAAGCCTGTCCCTCGGCTGCGCGCACCAGGGGAAAGCGCTCCGGATTCACCAGAATGACACCGTAAGGATTAAACAGGCGTGAATCTCCTTCCACCAGCATCTTCAGCTGTCCCTTGTTGCCAAAACTCATCCAGGTAGCCCGGTCACTGAGCACATAGGCATTCATGCCCACTGCAGTGTTCAGCGTAGCACCCATGCCGGCACCGGTTTCCCGATACCAGCTACCGCCAACCGCAGACGGGTTCATGCCGGCCTCAGCCCATAGACCCAATTCTTTTTTGTGGGTTCCGCTGTCATCACCGCGGGAGGTGAAGACGCTTTGACTCCTGGCGATTTTTTCCAGTGCGCGCAGAACATCGCTTTCGCCCGACACTTTCGCCGGGTCGTCTTCGGGTCCCACCAGGACAAAATCATTGTGCATGAGCGGGTGGCGTTGAACACCGAGTCCCTGTGCAACAAAGGCGTCCTCCGAGGGCCGATGGTGTACCAGCAAAACGTCAGCGTCACCGTTGCCGGCCAGATGAATAGCCTGCCCCGTACCCACGGCAACCACCCGGACCTGGATGCCTGTTTCACTCGTAAAGTGAGGCAGGAGGTAATCAAACAGGCCCGAGTTTTCGGTGGACGTGGTGGACGCCAATACCAGGTAGCGTGGCGCTTCCTCGGCCCGAATTTCACCAAAGCCTGACCAGCTCAACAGGGTCAGCATGCACAAAAACAGATATCTCATGTTTCAAAACCTTCCTTTATTGCAGCAACTCGCCTTGCAGGAATCGCCGTGCCTCGTCAGTCGTCGGGTGGTCGAAAAACTGTCCGGCCGGGCTATGCTCAAGCAAACGCCCCTTGTGCAAAAACAGCACGTCTCCGGCCAGGCGTCGGGCCTGGAGAATGTCATGCGTGGTCATGATGATCCGGGTTCCCTCCGCGTCGGCGTCTCTGATCATCGATTCCACCGCAGCGGTGGCCCCCGGATCGAGATTCGAGGTCGGCTCATCCAGCATCAGGACCCTGGGCCTGAGCACCAGGGCCCGGGCGATGCTCAGGCGTTGTTGCTCACCGCCGGACAGCGTGCGCGCCGGATGTTCCGCCAATTCTGCAAGACCGGCTTCAACCAGCGCCGACTCGATGCGCGCCCGTCGTTGCTCTCCACTCACTCCCATGATCCCCAACACATGCCCGATGTTGTCGGCGACGGAACGTCGGAGCAGGACAGTGCGTTGAAACACCATGGCCAGACCGCGTCCCGCCTGGGCCGGAGTCTGACCGCCCCAGCTGATCGCACCAGACCTGGGTTTGAGCAATCCATGACAGAGCCGCAACAGAAGACTCTTGCCTGCACCGTTTGGCCCGAGTATCACTGTGCGCAATCCATCCTCCAGGCGAAAATTCAGGTCCAGCAGCAGGTCCTTGCCCTGGGCGCTATGGCACAGGTCCGTGATTTCCAACGGCAGCAGCGATGTCTTGTCAGCCCTATCCATAGCGCTTGCTCGCTGCATCGCCTATCAGCATGGCGGCGGCGTTCACCCCCACCGCCAGGGTAATCAGCACGATGCCCAGGGCCAGGGCCAGGTTCAAATTTCCCTTGCTGGTTTCCAGGGCGATGGTGGTAGTCATCACCCGGGTGACATGGTTGATGTTGCCACCCACGATAATGACGGCCCCGACTTCCGCGCTGGCCCTGCCGAACCCGGCGAGCAAACCGGTAAGCAGGCGGAAGCGGCCATCCCACAACAAGGTGAAAATACCCTGCACGTGGCTGGCGCCGAGCGAGCGCAGATATTCATCGTATTCTTCATGCAGATCGGCAATTGTCTGACGGGTAAGCGCCGCAATTATGGGGGTGATCAGGATACTTTGGGCAATCACCATGGCGGACGGCGTGAACAGCAAGCCCATTTCCCCCAGCGGACCGGCGCGAGACAACAACAGGTAGACCGCCAGCCCAACCACGACCGGGGGTAAGCCCATGGCCGCATTGAGCAATATTTCCATGGCGCGACGCCCCGGGAAGCGCACCAGGGCAACGGTTGCCCCCAGGGGCAAACCCACCAATGCCGCGATAAACACCGCCGAAAGACTGACTTTCAACGACAGTGCCACGATCTCCACCAGGGCAGGGTCCAGCGAAATTACCAGTTCCGCGGCGGTGGCCAGAGCTGAAAAGATATCCCCCATCGTCTTGTCGCCTCCTCAGCGACCAGAGTTCGTGCTTCTACCCCACCCGGCGGGGTTGTCTGTGTACCTGCAATATAAATGCCATAGGGGAGTATCGGCCCGTTTTTGGCGCTCTTGTACCGACTTCCGACGTTGGTCCCAAGCATATTGGAAAAAACGGTACAAATTGGCAACATCCAAAAGTCTTATTGCGTCATCTTGTCCCATGGCGTAGTTTCACGGGACAAAAATCCAGGGGCGGTCGCCGTCGCGCCATGGATCCGATTGATATACACAGCGGCGCAAAGACCGGGCGTGACGAAACAGACCCGGCCAGAGCATTCAAGAAACTTGGAAGGACATCAGGGAATCCATGGTTACCAACTCCCGGAAAAATCCGCGGCCCGCGCCGCTTGCCAGTGATATAGCCTGCAAGCGGCTCTCGGTCCTGCTGGTTGGCGGCGAAGCCGAGCAGCGTTCGTCGCTGCAACGGAGCCTGGCCAGGCACTGTGGCCTGGTGGAAGCTGCCAACAACCTGGAAAAGGCCCGGCAACTGGCGTCCCGCTGCCATTTCGACTTCCTGGTTGTCGAACCCCGTGACAGTGGTGACTGGAACCTGGATTGGGTGCCCCAGGCGAAGGGCTCATCCAGCATCATCCTGGTCGCCCACCTTCCGGACACCGAGTTGGCCATCGCAGCCTTACGGGCCGGGGTGAGCGACATTATTGCCGGGCCCGCTGACACCAGGGTCCTGATTGACGCTTTTCGCCGTCAGTTGCGCGGTCATGCCGTGGTCAGTGCGCCTTCGCCGGTGCGCTCCAGCGCACCGTCCCGGCATCAACTGGTGGGAGAAAGCCCCTCGATCCGGCAGGTGAGGACCCTCATCGAGCGCATCGCGGCCTCCTCCGCAACCGTGCTGATCCAGGGTGAAACCGGAACCGGAAAGGAGTTGGTCGCACGCCTGCTACATTCCCACAGCGGACGTCATGGAAGTTTCGTCCCGGTCAACTGTGGAGCGATTGCCCCGGAATTGCTGGAAAGCGAGTTGTTCGGCCACACGCGCGGTGCATTCACCAGTGCCCACCAGGGTCGGGAGGGACTGTTTGTTTCCGCCAGGGCCGGTACCGTATTTCTGGACGAAATCAGTGAAATGCCGGTTGATATGGAAGTCAAGCTGTTGCGGGCCATCGAGGAAAGCGCCATACGCCCGGTAGGCGCAGACCGGGAAGTTCCGATCGACTGCCGCATCGTGGCATCGACCCAGCACGAGCTTATCAACAGGATAAAAACCGGCAGGTTCAGGGAAGACCTTTACTACCGGCTCAACGTGATTCATATCGACCTGCCATCTCTGCGCAGCAGACGCGAAGACATCCCGATTCTCGTGGATCACTTCGTGCAGGCCTTGTCTGTAGAACTGGGCGTGCCGCCCGTGCGCTTGAGCGCCGCCACCATGGCCAAACTGAGCGACTACGCATGGCCGGGCAATGTGCGTGAGTTGAAGAACGTGCTTGAGCGCACCTTGTTGCTGGGCATAGATCCAGTGCAGTCCCTGCAGCAGTTGACCCAAACCCCGGTAGAAAACAACAACTCGTATTCCCTGGACTGGACACTGGAACAGGTGAAGCAACATCACATGGCCCAGGTGCTGGAGGCCAGCGGGGGAAACAAGTCCGAGGCAGCCCGCCGCCTGGATATTTCACGCAAGACGCTGGAGCGCAAGCTACCGGTTGGACCGGGCCGCAAACGAGGCTGACATTCGTGCAGGAAAAAAGGACAGACACATGAGCAAGATTGAACTGGACGAGGATCAACTGAACATGGAGATCCGGAAATTTCTGAAAACCGTGGGTGTGACATCCCAGCGCGAAATCGAACGCGCTTTACGGGCCGCAGCCGAGCAGGGAACCCTGGCGATCGGGGGTATCAAGGCGACCATAACCCTGGAAATCCCCGCACTGGGTCTGGTGCATGAAATCCATCACGAGCTGCATCCCCGGTCGGGTAGCTAAGGAGCCTCTGATGTGTTCTGGGCTTGGTAGATTGCGAGCGAAAAGATTCAGATTCAAGGCGCCGATCGCACGTAATAGCTGGCTATTGCGAAGATCGGGAACACAGAAGCTGGATTTTTTGGCCGCAAGATACGAGCTCATGAATAGATCAGAGGCTCCCTACTAGGCCGACCAGACCAGCTTTCCAAGCTCACTCAGGTCATATCCTCCGAACATCTGGGCCAGGCGCTGGCACTCGGTGGAACGCAGTTGTTCAAGCAGTTTCTGGAACAAGGCGCGGAAGAAGATTCCCCTGGACATGGCCAGGTCGAAGGCCTCCGTCCCTATGGGGACAAAGTCCAGGCCAAATTCCACCGCGGTCGCCCGAATGCCTGTAGCAACATCCGCATGACCCATGGCAATCATGCTGGCCGCGTCACGCTCCGACAAAGCCTGGCAGGTAATCCTGCGGGCGGCCGGATTCAAACCGTGTCGGGTGGTGATTTCCTGTAGAAACCTGTTCGAACCCGCGCCTTCCTGGCGCATGACCCAGCGTACCTGGGAAGAGAACAATGCCGGGACATCCGGCTCCATGGTCCACATCCCGGGCGTAACCATCAAACCCTGGTCCCTGAGAAAAAGCCTTACCAATACCCACTCCGGGTGCTGGGGGTATTGCTTGAGCAGGGCGGGGTGCCGCATCAGGCTTTCCTCTGCCGGTCCCCAGTGCAGGGCGCAGATGTCTGCGCGCCGGCGTGCCAGCAGGGACAAGCCCAACTGGGTACTGGCCCCCGTGCAACCAATCAAGGCACGTGCCTGGACCTGGTTGGAGACCTGCATAATGGCGCGCGCGAGCAGTGGATCTTCGCTGCCCGCAATGATCATCCTGTCGGTGAGCAGTCCACCGTGGCTGGATTCCAGTATCCACTGGTCAACCAGGTCGCGGGGAAAGAGCCATTTCCCGGTCAATTTGCTGGCGGGAATTTTCCCGTCACTGACCAGGGCATAAACTTTCTTTTCGTTGATATTCAGATAGCGCGCAACCTGGCGCACGCTCATGAAGCGCGGCAGGAGATCGACGGAACCCGAACCGGCCTCCACAGCCGCCATTCTTGGTCCATCCATCCTTTCCCTGATTCTCATGAGTGGCATAGTCGTCTTCGACTCCCAGGAGCGCCCTGCCTTGACCGTGACAGTCACGTTTTGGTGCGGGCGTATTTCAGGGAATGCAAGAACCATTCCGTTCCCTGGCAACCCACAAGTCCCAGCAGACAGCCCGCCGGATGAAGGCCATTGCCGACCAGGATCCAAGTCAAAATGTCTCGCCCCCTGACCGGGCTGGGGCATTTTGTCGCCAGGGCAGACCGCAATTTGCGTCTTTGGCGCCGGGCTTTGGGAGAAGACACCGAAAACGCACTTGGTATGCAACTTGCTTCGGTACCCTTGCAATATAGTGCGGCGCGCAGCAGTCTGCCTTATCTACAGGTATCCAGGGAGCCGCAGGCAGTGAAACACAACCCGGGGGTTCTCGCAGGAGACCAATGAGCAGTAACGTGACCTTGTATGTTTCCGTCATCATGGAAAGACGGCTGGTCCACCAGGGCCGCTGGACGGTTGCCAGTTGGGAGGCCGTGGGGACAATTCCCCATGACCCCGCCGACGGGATCAGGCGCAAGCAGTTGGTGAGGGAAGGAGACGAATCACAGCAGTTTCTCTGGTCCGGCTTCCCACTGAACCTGTATCGCGACGGCGCCGAGAACTACTGGTACAACCTGGGCGGGGAGAGTCCGGCCTTGTACGTGCTGTGTCACGAGGACCCGGGTGGCGATGTGGAGCCTTTTTCGGTAACCGCCAACCACGACGAAGCCAGTGCAGGGATGGAGGGTGATGACCGGGTATACGCTACGGCTATTCCGGCGGAGATTTACCGGGAAATCGAGAAATTCGTGGTGACGCACTTCGAACCCAAGGAGAAGAAGGTTCGGAAACGCAAGAATTGGTCAGGGGATAAGCCCGCATGAACGAGTCTCGAAAGCCCCCCGCGAAGACCGTCGAGGTCGAGAGCGAAGCAGGCCAGGAGGATTTCCTTAATCGCTGGTCACAGCGTAAGGCCGACGTTGCAAAACAGGCCGCCAGCCCGCCGGTAGAAGAGATCCCGGAACCCGAACAAGCACCTTTAACCGATGAAGACATGCCTCCGCTGGAAAGCCTGGACCAGGATTCCGACTACAGCGGGTTTCTTTCCCCCGGTGTGAGTGAGAACTTGCGCCAACTGGCGCTGCGCAAACTTTTCCGAAGTGCGAAATTCAATGTCACCGACGGATTGAATGACTACGACCAGGACTACTCAAAGTGGGTTCCGCTTGGTGATGTGGTGACCTGTGACATGCGCTTTGCCATGGAGAGGGCCAAGGAAAAAATTGAGCGGGCGCTCGCCGAACTCGGCGAGGAGACCCCGGAAGAGGCCGGCCTTGTCGCCGCCGGGGAAGCAGACGACAAGGTGGATGGCCCCGTAGACCCTGAACCCGACACCAATGTACCAACGACGGAGACTATGGATGAGCCAGGAAAACCTTGAACTTCCCAGCACCAGCAGTGATGGCCAGGCCAGGGCGAAGGCCCTGGCGGGCGAACCGATGCAGGAGTTCACGCCAACCTCGCTGGTAAATTATCGCTCGGGCGGACGGGTACTGCTGCTTGGCCCGGAAGCGGATTGCCTGGCGGCCGCGAGCGTTCTCCGGGACGATCTTGAGTGCACCCTCTGGATTCCCTCCGACAAGGCCCCCGAAAGTGTGCTGGAGCATGGCTACCGAACCGTGCGCGGTGGACATCCCGGGCTGCATGGGGCCCTGGGGCAGTTCAAACTTTCGCTGCAAGGGGATACGGTCGAGCTGGAGAAAAACCTGCTTGAACACGACCTGGTCCTGGACCTGGGTAATCCGAAGCTGATTGACGCCGAGATTCTGCCAGTCGGGTATTACTCGCCATCGACTGGCAAGGCGCTGGAACGAGACCTGAAATTGCTGCCCGGTATGACCGGCGAATTCGAAAAACCCAAGTATTTTCAATACAACGCCAGCCTGTGCGCCCACGGCCGAGTCGGCCTGGGCGGCTGTACCCGGTGCCTGGACGCCTGCCCCGCAGTGGCCATCACCTCGCTTGGGGATACCGTCAGCGTTGACCCTTACCTGTGCCAGGGTGGTGGCAGTTGTGTGGCTGCCTGCCCCACTGGCGCCATGACCTATGCCTTCCCCCGGGTCAGCGATCTGCTGGGCCACATTCAGTCTCTATTGAACTCCTATCAGGAGGCAGGCGGAACAGACCCGGTATTGTTGTTCCACGACGCCTGGAGCGGGCAACAGATTTACGGACCCCTTGCTGATCGCCTGTCGGAAAGGGTGTTGCCGGTACAACTGGAAGAAATCGGATCCATCGGCATGGATGCCTGGATGAGTTGCCTTGCATTTGGCGCCGCAGGAGTCGTCATGGCGGTAACTCACGGCACCCCGGCCAGGATGAGCCGGGAAATCGCCGAACAAATCAGCTTCACGCTGCCGATACTTACGGGCATGGGTTATCCCGAGCGATGCCTGTCCATGGTGAACGTGGAAGAATCCACCGCCGCAGCCATGCTGGATGAGGGTGTTCCCCGATCCCAGCTCAAGAGACCGGCCCGATTCGTGCCACAGGAAGACAAGCGAACCAACCTTCGCAACGCCATCAATCACCTGTATTCCCAGGCAGGGTCTACCAGAAAATCGGTGGATCTGCCCGGCGCAGCGCCATTCGGAGAAATCCGGGTCGACCAGCAGGCATGCACGCTGTGCATGGGCTGTGTAGCGGTATGCCCCACCAAGGCCTTGCGCGATGGCAGCGATCTACCCCAGCTGAAATTCATGGAGTGGGATTGCGTCCAATGCGGTCTGTGTGAAAAAGCCTGCCCGGAAAATGCCATCACCCGTCATGCGAGGTTTATTTTTGACAACGATGCCCGTCACCAGGTGCGGATGCTGCACGAGGAGCAACCCCTGTGCTGCATTGTTTGCGGCAAGGCCTTTGCCACCCAGTCCATGCTGAAGGTGGTAAGTGAAAAGCTCGGAGATCACTGGATGTTCCAGACGGAGCAGGCCAAGCGACGTTTGTACATGTGCGAACACTGCCGGGTAAAAGACATGTTGCAGTCCCAGGCTGGCCTGAGTGACAGCGCGATTTTTGACGGAATTGCCAAGAAATGACACAAGCAGCGACATAATGTCTCCATCTGATTTGAGTTTTATGTATTTAATAGTTGTATTCTTCTTTATAGCTCTGTTTTTTCCCAAATTAGTTGGCCCGCAACTTGCTATTAACTTAATACAGTAAGAACACAAGCAGGTGTCGATGACCCAAGCACCCCTCAGCAGCGAGGCCGATGTTCGGCCATCCGGCGGTACTTCCGAGTCCCCCGAAGATACTCTGCGCGCAAACACGTACGGTCTGTTAGGTCATCTGCTGGCCGCGCCGCCCACTGACGAAAGCCTGGCCTTGCTGGCGCGCATCAACGATGACACCGATCGCTCGGCGGATTTGCTGGCCGCCGCCTGGCAAATGCTCCGGCAGGCTGCCGGTAGAGCCAACCCGGTTGACCTGGAAGATGAGTTCCACGACCTGTTCACCGGCATGGGTCGTGGTGAGTTGATGCCTTACGGCTCCTGGTACATGACCGGATTTCTGATGGAATTGCCGCTGGCAAAGCTCAGGAAAGATTTGCAGGACCTGGGATTTCAGCGCCAGGAAGGGGTGAACGAGCCCGAGGATAATGCCGCTGCGTTGTGCGAGGTCATGTCCATGATCTGTACCGGCGAGCAGTCCACCCAGGGCGAGTTCTTTCAACGACATATCGCGCCCTGGATGCAGCGGTTTTTCCGCGATCTGCAGGAAGCCTCCTCTGCACGCTTTTACCGGGCGGTGGGGCAATTGGGCGAACAATTCATGGACGTGGAAATGGAATACCTCCGCTTCTGGGAGCATCCGGAACCGGCCGCGACCGGCGAGCGGAAAAACTGAATAGACAAAACTGTGGTCGAAGACCTGATGGTCTGATTTTAGGAGAGAGCAAATGACCCGGAAATCGCAAGTGGACAGCAAAAGCAGGCGGACGTTCTTGAGAGAGCTTGCGCTAGCCGGTGGGGCGGCAGCCGTTGTGTCTGCCACTGGTACAGTCAACGCGACCCCGATTACCCCCGCGCCCGCGGCAAATTCAAAAGCCAAGGGCTACCACCTCACGCCGCACATTAATCGGTACTACGAAAAAGCTCGCTTATAGGTGAAGCGCTCCGATAACTGTGCTGTTGCGTTCAAGAATTACTAGTGAGGAGTCTCAGCGATGAAGCTGACAAAAAAACGAGAACTTGGCCCCGATGGAACCGCGACGCCTGTAAAAGGCATTCTCGGTAGCGCTATCGACCGTCGTACTTTCCTGCGCCGCTCCGGTTTGGCCGTAGGCGGTGGCGCCGTTGCCGGAGCAATTCAGCCGGTGATGATGCGTCGCGCCGAGGCAACCGAGGCCAAGGCGGACGGGGACATCGAAATTCGCAAATCCGTGTGCACACACTGCTCCGTAGGCTGCGGCGTGGTTGCAGAAGTGCAAAACGGTGTATGGGTCAGGCAGGCCCCTGATTTTGATTCGCCCCTGAACATGGGTGGTCATTGCGCCAAGGGCGCCTCGGTGAGGGAGCACGGGCATGGCGAACGCCGCCTGAAACACCCCATGAAGCTTTCCGGCGGCAAGTGGAAACAGGTCACCTGGGACGAGGCCATCAATGAAATCGGCGACAAGGTGCTGGACATACGCAAACGCTCCGGCCCCGATTCGGTTTACTGGCTGGGCTCGGCCAAGTTCAGCAATGAGCAGGCCTATTTGTTCCGCAAGTTCGCAGGGCTTTGGGGCACTAACAACGTAGATCACCAGGCACGTATCTGCCACTCCACCACAGTGGCCGGTGTAGCGAATACCTGGGGCTACGGCGCCATGACCAATTCCTACAACGACATGCACAATTCCAAGGCCATGTTCTTTATCGGCAGCAATGCTGCCGAAGCACATCCGGTGGCCATGCAGCATATCCTGCGCGGCAAGGAAAACGGCGCCAAGATGATCGTGGTGGATCCGAGATTCACCCGTACCGCGGCGCATGCCGACCAGTTCATGCGTATTCGCCCCGGCGCCGACGTGCCGCTGATCTGGGGCATGCTCTACCACATCTTCGAGAACGGTTGGGAAGACAAGGAATACATCAAGCAGCGCGTGTTTGGCATGGACAAGATCCGCGCCGAAGTCGCGAAGTGGCCACCCGAGGAAGTGGAAAAGGTCACCGGAATACCCGGCGACCAGGTCAAGCTCGCGGCCCAAACCATGGCGGAGAACCGGCCCGGCACTATCGTCTGGTGCATGGGCGGTACGCAGCACACCATCGGCAATAACAACACCCGCGCATACTGCGTGTTGCAGTTAGCACTTGGTAACGTCGGCGTAGCCGGTGGCGGCACAAATATCTTCCGCGGCCATGACAACGTGCAGGGCGCCACCGACCTGGGGATCCTGTCCCATACTCTTCCCGGTTACTACGGACTGGCCGAGGGCTCCTGGAAGCACTTCGCGAAGGTCTGGGACGTGGATTTCGAGTGGCTGAAGGGCCGGTTTGACACCGGCTATATCGACACCCGGGAAGGTAGTGAGGAAGGTATCGGTGGCTTGCCATTCGACAACCCCATGAACTCGGCAGGCATACCGGTATCCCGCTGGATAGACGGCGTGCTGGAAGACAGCCGCAATATCGACCAGCGCGACAACCTGAAGGCCATGTTCTTCTGGGGTCATGCACCCAACAGCCAGACCCGCGGCCCGGAGATGAAAAAGGCGCTGGAAACCCTGGAGCTGGTGGTGGTGGTGGATCCCTATCCCACGCATACGGCCGGTGCTGCCGGATCGCCAGGAAGGTATGTACCTGTTGCCGGCGGCCACCCAGTTTGAGACCTACGGCTCGGTCACCGCTTCCAATCGCTCGATCCAGTGGCGGGACAAGCTTATCGAACCCATGTTCGAATCACTGCCCGATCACACCATCATGTACAAGATGGCGAAAAAGCTGGGCTTCGCTGACGAACTGTTCAAGAACATCCAGGTCAACAACGATGAACCGCTGGTTGAAGACATCCTGCGGGAAATCAACCGCGGTATGTGGACCATCGGTATGACCGGCCAGAGCCCGGAAAGACTGAAGCTGCACCTGGCCAACAAGCATACTTTCAATACCACTACCCTGAAGGCGGAGGGCGGCCCCTGCGACGGCGACTACTACGGCTTGCCGTGGCCATGCTGGGGCACCCCGGAAATGAATCATCCGGGGACACCGAACCTGTATGACACCAGCAAGACTGTGGCAGAAGGCGGTCTCAATTTCCGCGCCCGTTTCGGGGTGGAATACGAGGGCAAGAACCTGCTGGCAGAAGGCTCTTACAGCAAGGGCGCTGAAATCAAGGACGGCTACCCGGAATTCACCGCAGACATGCTCAAGCAACTGGGCTGGTGGAAGGACCTCACGGCGGAAGAGCAGGCCGCGGCGGAAGGCAAGAACTGGAAGACCGACCTGTCGGGCGGCATCCAGAGAGTGGCTATCGCCCACGGTTGTGCTCCGTATGGCAACGCCAAGGCGCGCGCCATAGTGTGGACATTCCCCGGATCCAGTGCCGGTACATCGTGAGCCCCTGTACACCTCCAGACGCGACCTGGTGGAGAAATACCCCACCTACGAAGATCGCAAGAGTCACTACCGGCTACCCACCAGGTACAAGTCCATCCAGGACCAGGACAAGTCGGTCGAATACCCGCTGATCCTGACCAGTGGACGCCTGGTGGAATACGAGGGTGGCGGCGAGGAGACTCGCTCCAACGCCTGGCTGGCGGAACTGCAGCAGGAAATGTTTGCAGAAATCAATCCGGTGGACGCCAACAACGCGGGCATCCGCGATGGTCAGTGGATCTGGCTGGAAGGCGCGGAGGGCGCACGAGTCAAGGTGCATGCCCAGGTTACCGAGAGGGTAGGGCGAGGCGTTGTATTCATGCCCTTCCATTTCGGTGGCTGGTATGACGGCAAGGACCTGCTGGACAAGTACCCGGAGGGTGCGGCGCCCTATGTACGAGGAGAGGCGGCCAACACGGCATTTACTTACGGTTACGACTCGGTTACCCAGATGCAGGAAACCAAGGCGACCCTCTGCAAAATCAGCGCGGCCTGAACAGGAGCTAGATCATGGCAAGAATGAAATTCCTTTGTGATGCCGAGCGCTGCATCGAATGTAATGGCTGCGTGACTGCATGCAAGAACGAGCACGAGGTGCCCTGGGGCGTCAATCGCCGCCGGGTGGTCACCCTGGACGACGGTGTCCCGGGAGAACGCTCCATCTCGGTAGCCTGCATGCATTGCACGGATGCACCCTGTGCGGCGGTATGCCCGGTGGATTGTTTTTACACCACCGACGACGGCATCGTGTTGCACGACAAGGATCTGTGCATCGGTTGCGGTTACTGCTTCTATGCATGTCCTTTCGGCGCCCCGCAGTATCCCCAGAAGGAAGCTTTCGGGGTTCGCGGAAAAATGGACAAGTGCACATTCTGTGCAGGTGGTCCCGAAGACGATGGTTCAGCAGCCGAGTTCGAGAAGTACGGCCGCAACCGCATCGCCGAAGGCAAACTGCCGATTTGCGCAGAGATGTGTTCCACCAAGGCATTGCTGGCAGGTGACGGCGACATGGTGGCTGACATCTATCGTGAACGCGTCATGAAGCGCAGCACTCGTCCCCAAACCTGGGGCTGGGGTGTCGCATACAAGGCGGACAGCTAACCGGGGTCAGACGGGGTCGGCCTGGCCGGCCCCGCTTTTCCTGGTCTGGCACAAGGAGAACAGTGATGCGCAAAGTAACCCTACCCCTGCTGATAGTGGCATCCATGGCCCTGGGTGGTTGTTACGAGAGCACCGATATCACCCTGCATGATCCAGGGATATATAGAGGCGGGAGCGATCCTTTGCTGGCCAAGCAGGCCAGTCCGGAGCAGAGGGCCAGGCTGGGCGAGCGTTTCCAGATGGGACAGACAGATCGCTAGACCCGGGCACTGCAGCACGGGCGCATAGCGAGGACGGAACAACGACACACTGCCTGGCAGGGGCACTTGCTGAATAAGCAACCAGCAAGACTGCACGGCACAGGAGGACTTGAGGCGATGGCCGAACAAGCAAACACCACCGCGAACAGGCGGGATTCCAGGCGCAGCAAACGCGTGCTGTTCTTGACCCTTGCATTGTTACTGCTCGGCACCATGGCGTTGCCGATGACCGGTTACCTGGTAACCGGCGTGGGTAGCGTAGACGCTGCCGCCCAGCAAGGTACGGACAACAACCCCCGGGCAGATTACTGGCGAGAGGTGCGCGACGGCGACCAGGGCGTGACCACTGTGCAAGGCCAGGAAACGGGCGTACTGATACAAAACGGCGGGCAGAACTGGCGGCAACTCAGACAGGGACCGGTAACCACTTACGGTGCCATAGCGCTGGGTATCGTTATCCTGCTGATGGTCGTTTTCCACGTTGCGATCGGGCGAGCGAAGCTGGAGACACGTACCGGAAAGACAATTACACGCTGGTCCATGCTGGACCGGGTGCTGCACTGGTATTCAGCCATCCTGTTCATCATCCTGGCCATCACCGGTCTCGCATTGATGTATGGACGGGAAATATTGATCCCGGTAATGGGTAAGGAAGGTTTCGCCGCTTTCGCCGCCCTTGCCAAACCCGTGCACGACTACCTGGCGCTGTTTTTCACGGCCGGCATCGTACGATCATGCTGCTGAAGTGGATTGGTCAAAACATTCCCAATGCCGCTGACATGCGCTGGATCAAGTCCGGCGGCGGATATTTCGGTGGCAAGCATCAACCCGCCGGCTTTGTGAACGGTGGTGAGAAGCTCTGGTTCTGGATCTTGTTCATCGGCAGCGCCGCCATGATCGGCTCCGGCATCTTCCTGCTTTTCCCCAACCTGGACTGGACCCGGGAGGCGATGCAGACCGCCAATATCGTTCACGGCATCAGCAGCCTGCTGGTGATCGGAGGCAGCCTTGGCCACATTTACCTGGGCACTATCGGTAACGAGGGAACCCTGGAAGGGATGGTTACCGGCGAAGTCGATGAGCAATGGGCGAAGCAGCACCATGAGTTGTGGTACGAAGAAGTAAAGGGACCGGCCCCAGGCGCGGGTGGCGCAGCCCGTCCTTCCCCGGCGGCACCACGCGAATAGACTGATCAAGCCAAGGGACGAACGGAAAAAGGGGCGCTTTGCGCCCCTTTTTTTACTTCCCGATTTCCCTCAAACCCTTCATCCACCCGGGACAACACGCTCCACTCGACAGGCGCAATACTTGAACTCGGGAATTTTGCCAAAAGGATCCAGCACCGGATTGGTCAGCCTGTTCACCGCCGCCTCGGCATAGCAGAAGGCGATGAATACCGATCCATCCGGCACGGCATCGTCACAGCGCGCCTTGAGTTCGATGGCTCCCCGCCGGGTCGTCACCCTGATCGATTCACCTGGCTCCACGCCCAGGGCATGCAAGCGCCTGGCAGACAAACTGGCCACGGCCTCGGGCTCCAGGTCATCCAGCACCCTGGCGCGACGGGTCATGGTGCCGGTGTGCCAGTGCTCGAGCTGGCGCCCGGTGGTTAATACCAACGGGTAGTCGGCGTCCGGGACTTCGGCCGGCGGGGTAGGCGTGGTTGGCACCAGCAGCGCTCGCCCACCTGCACGCGGGAAACCATCGCCGAATACGATATCGTGTCCAGGCGCGTCCTCGGCAGGACAGGGATAGGTTACAAAGCCCTCGCGTTCCAGGCGATCCCAGGAAATATTTGCCAGCGACGGCATCAAGGTTCCCATTTCGGCGAAAACCTCGCGCGGATGGGTGTACCGCCAGTCCAGCCCCATACCGCGAGCGATTTCCTGGATGATCCACCAGTCCTGCCTGGCCTCGCCTGGCGGCTCCAGCGCCGGGCGACCCAGTTGCACCTGGCGATTGGTATTGGT
Organism: uncultured Gammaproteobacteria bacterium; assembly: GCA_963823435.1. Taxonomy (GTDB): domain Bacteria; phylum Pseudomonadota; class Gammaproteobacteria; order Steroidobacterales; family BM003; genus CAKZML01. The sequence continues at coordinate 758,603 of CAWGLN010000001.1, forward strand.
GACCGTACCGTGCTTTTCGGGCCAGGCCGAGGCAGGCAGCACCACGTCCGCGTGGAATGCCGTCTCGGTCATGAACAAATCCTGCACCACCAGGTGTTCAAGACTGGCCAGCGCCTGCCGGGCATGCTGCACATCGGGGTCTGACATGGCAGGGTTCTCACCCATGATGTACATGCCTCGAATGTCTCCCGCGTGGATGGCGTCCATGATTTCAACCACTGTCAGACCGCGCTGGGGATCCAGGCTGGTTCCCCAGGCGTCTTCAAACCGCGCACGAGGATCGTCACCGTCGACGGCCTGGTAGTCGGGGAAAAACATGGGTATCAAACCTGCATCCGAGGCCCCCTGCACATTGTTCTGACCACGCAAGGGGTGCAAACCCGTTCCCGCTCTGCCGATTTGCCCGGTAATGCCGGCCAGTGCGATCAGACAACGTGCGTTATCCGTTCCGTGGCTGTGCTGGGAAATACCCATACCCCAGAAAATTATCGCGGACTTCGCGGTTGCATAACAGCGCGCCACCTGCCTGAGCAGGTCCGGGGAAATACCACAAATCGGTGCCATGGCCTCGGGTGTGAACGCCTTCAACCGCTGGCGCAGGTTTTCAAAGCCTTCTGTATGTCGGGCAACGTAATCACCATTCCACAACTGCTCGGAAATGATGACGTTCAGCATGGCATTCAGCATGGCCACGTCAGTGCCTGGTGTGAACTGGAGCATATGCGTGGCATGACGCTTCAGGGCCGTGCCCCGAGGGTCCATGACAATCAGCTTTGCGCCTGCCTTGGTTGCCTGCTTGAAAAATGTGGCCGCCACGGGATGATTCTCCGTGGGGTTGGCGCCGATCACGATAATCACCTCGGCCTGTGTAGCTGCGGTGAATGGCGCTGTGACCGCACCGGATCCTATGCCTTCAAGCAAGGCTGCCACCGACGAGGCGTGGCACAGGCGGGTGCAATGATCCACGTTATTGCTGCCAAAACCCGTGCGTACCAGTTTCTGAAACAGAAATGCTTCCTCGTTGGAACCCTTGGCCGATCCGAAACCGGCCAGCGCCCTGCCGCCCAGGGTGTCCCGAATACGCGCTAAACCGCCGGCTGCCCGTTTCAGCGCCTCGTCCCAGTCAGCCTCACGAAAATGCGTGTACGGGTTGGCCGGGTCCACAAACCCCTCGCCATCCTTGGGCGCATCTTCCCGCCTGACCAGTGGCCGCGTGAGGCGATGCGGATGTCGCAAGTAATCCAGACCGAAACGACCTTTGACGCAAAGACGCCCCTGGTTGGCCGGTCCATTGCGCCCCTGGACCGCCACGATGTGGTCATTGGCCACCTGGTAGGTGAGCTGGCAACCTACGCCACAGTATGGGCAAATGCTGTCCACTTCGCGCAGTGGCTCCGATCGTGCGTTGCCTCGCTCATCTACCAGAGCGCTTTCTACCAGGGCCCCGGTTGGGCAGGCCTGCACACACTCGCCGCAAGCCACACACGTGCTGTCCCCCATGGGATCGTCAAAATCAAACACGATCTTGCTTGCATGGCCCCGATTGGCCATGCCGATAACATCATTGACCTGGACTTCCCGACAGGCCCTTACGCAAAGAGTGCAATGAATACAGGAATCCAGGAACACACCCATGGCCGTGTGACTGGTATCCGGCGGTGGAGCCGCACGGGCGCTGAAGCGGCTGCCCGCAAGACCGACCTTGTCAGTCCATCGCCAGAAACTCGAATCCGGATCATGCGCCTGTTTGCGTCCCGGCTGATCTGCCAACAGCAACTCGAAGACCATGGCGCGGGCGTCAGCCGCCCGCGGCGTGACCGTGTGTACCTTCATTCCGTCAGTGGGCTTGCGCACGCAAGACGCCGCCAGCACCCGCTCACCCTCTATCTCCACCATGCAGGCACGGCAGTTGCCGTCGGCCCGATATCCGGGCTTGTCACTGTGGCACAAATGAGGAATCAGGGTGCCTTGCCGCTTCGCAACGTCCCAGATACTGTCGTCGTCCCGTGCCTCTACCTCGACGCCATCCAGGAAAAATAATGTGGGGCTCCGGCTCATTGTTCGAATTCTTCAGGGAAAGTAGCGAAGGACGCACAACATGGAGTTGGGCGCAGCCTGACCCAGGCCGCATATTGATGCATCAGCCATTACTCTCGCCAACTCTTGCAGCAGGTCCCGATTCCAATGCCGCTGCGTCATAAGTGCCACCGCCTTTTCGGTGCCCACTCTGCAGGGGGTGCACTGACCGCAACTCTCGTCTTCAAAAAAACGCATCAGGTTCAGCGCCAGCGCCCTAATATCATCCTGGTCGCTGACAATAACTACCGCGTGGGACCCCACGAAGCACTCTTCATCCGCCAGCGAGCCAAAATCAAGCGGAAGGTCAGCCTTCGCTGCAGGCAGGATACCTCCGGAAGCGCCACCAGGCAGGTAGGCCCGAAAAACGTGCCCCTCCTGCATGCCCCCCGAATATTCCTCAATCAACTCGCGCGCTGTGATGCCTGCCGGGGCCAGCTTGACCCCGGGATTCTTCACGCGTCCGGAGACCGAGTAACTGCGCAGACCCTTCGCGCCGTTTTGACCGTGACCGCTGAACCAGTCCGGACCTCGCTCCACGATATCGCGAACCCAATGCAACGTTTCCACGTTGTTCACCAGGGTCGGCCGGCCAAACAGACCGACTTGTGCAACATAGGGCGGGCGGTGTCGGGGCAAGGCGCGCTTGCCCTCAATGGATTCCAGCATGGCCGACTCCTCGCCGCAAATATAGGCGCCTGCACCACGTCGCAATTCAACCTTTACATGGGCAGCAAGACCCGCGGCCTGCAGGGCCGCCAGTTCCTTCACCAGAATCTGTCTTATTGCCGAGTACTCGTCGCGCAGATAGATAAACAGGGTTTGGGCCTCCACCGCCCAGGCTGCGATCAAGGCACCCTCCAGCATTCGGTGCGGATCCCTCTCAAGGTGATATCGATCCTTGAACGTCCCCGGTTCGCCCTCGTCGGCGTTCACAGCCATATATCTTGGCCCCGGATAACCTCGCACCACTTCCCACTTCGTGCCGGTTGGGAATCCGGCTCCGCCCAGGCCGCGTAGCGCTGCGTGCTTGAGAGTCTGGATGATATCGCCAGGGGAATATTCCCCGGCCAGGCATTTGCGTAATAGCTGGTACCCGTCCCGGGCGAGGTAATCTTCAAAAACGATGTAGGCGGGAACTGTCGCTGCAGTCATTCCCGAGTCTACCGCGGTGGCCACATCCTGCAGCGAGGCATGATCGACATGATTCTGGTTGAGAGCAACGACAGGGGCCGTATCGCAACGCCCCATACACGGCGCGCGCAGTACCCGGACCCGGGCGCCGAGATGGTCTTCAAGCTCCGTCGCCAACCGGCTGGCGCCGGCCATTTCGCAAGCGGGGCTGTCACATACTCTAAGCGTGATAGTAGGTGGAGGAACCTGATCTTCCTGCACCAGGGTGAAGTGCGCGTAGAAAGAGGCTACCTCGTACACTTCACTGTGAGCGAGGCGCATGCGGTCGGCCAGGGCAGTAAGGTGCTCCACTGACAGGTGGCCATGGCGGTCATTCAGCAAGTGCAGATATTCAATCAGCAAGTCGCGCCGCAGCGACCCGGTTCCGAGCACTTTATTCAGCTCGTCACGGGCGCCCGCCTGTACTTGACGACCACGGGGAGCAAGCCGGGCTTTCCTCTTGCTATTGCCGGGATGCCGCTGCCGGTTTACCACCGTGTCACCGGTACTCATTCCGCGGCTCCCCTGGCATGCCCGATATTGTCCTGGCCCATCTCGTAATACCCCATGCGGGAGACAATGTTGGCGAATTCCAGCCACCGAGCATAGGGACTTGAAATTCAATAGGCAACCTGTACGCGGCCTCACTCCGGCCGTTGCGCCATCTCCAGTAATTCCAGGCAGCGATTGACCAGATCCTGCTTCAACCCCAACCAGGCGCAGGCAGAAAATACGGTTGTCACTGCGCGAAGCTCCGGGTGCCAGGATTTCTGAACACTGGCGAAACTCTCCACTATGTGCAGTAAATCCTGACCACACAAAGCGGCCATGGCGCCGCGTCCGGCTGTATTGAGGTCACCGTTGGCGCCCTGGACAAAATACAGCCTGTCGGTCTGGGAAAGTTCCCAGGCACGCATATCGAACAATATTTTTTGCTCTGGTGCGTAGGGCAGCTCCGCCTCTATCCAGGCAGTCCGGTTGACAAACTCGGCTGCACTGCAGAATCCGGACAACCGTCGCACAATTAGACTCATCTCAGGAAAAACAATGTAATGATCCCTGAAATCGTCGAATACAGACAACGCCGGGTCGGCGCGACCCGTCTCGCAAATCTCGGGTTCCCAATCACGCATGTCCATTGAAGAGGACGACGCAAAAAACTGCCCCACACGCATGGCGTCGACAGTAGCCCGAACCTGGCGTTCGTCATGACCAAGCCAGTTACACGCCTCTTGCAGATTGGAATACGGCATTACCTCGCAACCCTGGCTTGAGAACAGCGCCTTATAGCGTTCTGACTTGGCATAGTCTTCCGGACCAAACACGTAGGCGGAACGCCCCGGAGCGCTATCCGCAAATCGCTGGAATACTTCCTTGGCTATATCGCTTCCTGCGATGCCGACATCTGTGAAAACCGCATCCCGGCAGTCTGTCAATACATGACTGCCCGGGGAATAGAATGGAGCGGTCAACAGTTGCTCCATGGCGCCAAGCATGTGCTCCCGTGTTACCCGTCCGGATAGGTAGCGCACCACCAAACCGGTTTCTTTTATGGGGCGTATTTCGTGTCTGAATTCCCCGAAGCAGGGGGCCAGACTCTGCAGAACATCATCGTCGGATCCCAATAACCAGTGACAGGCGTTTTCCAGGCTGTAAAAATTTCCTGTCACCGAACCGATGTCCCGCGTTTGGTCCAGAACCTGGCTGAAAAGCTCATAGTTTGCGAGACCGGAAACCAGGGCGACCTTCTTAATGTTGCCCACCGGAACCCGCTCCTCGATATTGACAAGCAAGGCACGCAAATCATCTTCCGGTGTGGCCCAGTCATAGTCCACCGCGCGCAGGTCAACGATGCAATTAACACGGTCGGTGGTAATGACGCGTCGGGCCAGCTGTCCCCCAAACCAGCCCCCAAGCACCCCCAGCAATTCACCCGGCCCAAAAACACCAGCAAGAAATATCAGGCCGAGGGCGTGATCGTCGATGAAAAACTCATTAATTGTATTGCCCGGCGTCTGCATGCTCGCCACTAGATACCCAGGTAGTTATTTTTGATGTTCACATAATGTCCGGCGGAATAGGCAAGACGCTGGATTTCCTCCTCCGTCAACTCCCGGACCGGGCGCGCCGGGGCGCCACGGTACAGGTACCCTGACAACAAGCGCTTGTCTGGCGACACCAGACTGCCCGCCGCCAATAGCACATCATTCTCAAGGATCGCCCCGTCCAGGACTATTGCCCCGATACCGATCAGGCAGCGATGACCAACGGTGCAGGCATGCAAGGTCACCTGGTGTCCAACGGTGACGTCATCACCAATGTACAAGCCCCGACCACCGGGGCTGAAGGGCCCATCGTGGGTGACGTGCAACACCGCATTATCCTGAATATTGGATCGATGCCCGATCACAATTTCCTGCACATCACCGCGTACAGAAACGCCCGGCCAGAAGGAGCAATCGTCACCAATGGTCACGTCACCGATCAATGTGGACAGCGGATCCACGTAGACCCGGCGCCCAAATCTTGGGGACCGGTCCATGTAGGATCGAATAGCAACGTTTTCTGACATCGGTTGGCTCCTGCTCACCGCTAGCGCATGGTCACAAGTTCTTCGGCACTGGTGGGGTGAATGGCAATTGTATCGTCAAAATCCCGCTTGCACGCACCCATACGTATTGCCACCGCAAATCCCTGCAACATCTCGTCCGCCCCATCTCCGATAAGGTGGCAGCCAAGCACCTTCTGCTCGGGACCCACGGTAACCAGCTTCATGCTGGTTCTGACCTTGGTTTCCATCATGGCGTAGTACATGGGCACAAACTCGGTGGTATATACCCTCACTTCCTGGTCTGGAAATCGCTCCCTGGCCTCAGGCTCAGTCAAGCCGACAGTACCGATTGGCGGATGGGTGAAAATGACCGTTGGAATGTTCTGATAATCCAGGTGCCGTCCCGGCATGTCGCCGTACACGCGGTCAGAAAGGCGCCGACCCGCCGCAATGGCTACCGGCGTCAACGCCTCCCGGCCGGTGACATCTCCAATAGCATAGGTTCCGGCAAGGCTGGTTCGCTGAAAATCATCGGTACGCACAAAACCACGCGTATCAGTATCGATACCGGCCTGTTTCAAACCCAGGGCGGCAGTATTCGGGGCCCGCCCTATTGCCCAGATCAATACGTCCAGACCCGCATGTCGGGCGCCACTTTCGGCCAGCAGACACAAGCCTTGTTTATCGCTCTCCAGCGCTGCCGGAACCGTATTGGAAACCACCTTGATCCCGTCTTGCTGCATTTGCCTGAGGAGCTTTTCCTGCAGCATGGGCTCAAAACTTCTAAGCACGGAAGCAAAACGAACAAACACCGTCACTTCACTGCCAAGAGCAGCAAGCAGGCAGGCCAACTCCGTGGCGATATAGCCACTTCCCACGATACCGACCCTGGCGGGAAGCGCGCCCAGCTTGTTGAAGAAATCGTCCGAGGTAATACCCAGGTGCGCGCCGGGAATGGCCGGAACGACGGGGTAACCCCCGGTGGCGATCACCACGCGGTCGGCGGTCAACTCAATGCCGTCCACGCTCACCCGGCCGGCTGCGGTAATCTCCCCACGACCGGTGTACAGATCGATATCCTTGCGCTCAAGATTGCCCGCGTAGATGTCGTTAAGACGCCTGAGGTAAGCGTCTCGGCCCCGGCGCAACTTGTCCCAGTCATGGCCGTTCAGCTGCAGGTCAAAGCCGTAAGAAGCCGCTTCACGCAGCCCATGGGCATGGTGCGCGGCATACCACATTACCTTCTTGGGGACGCAGCCCACGTTGACACAGGTGCCGCCCAGGCGCCCGGCCTCAACTACGGCACACCGCCGACCGTACTCGGCAGCCCGCTGGACCATGGCCAAACCGCCGCTGCCACCGCCGATTGCGATCACATCGTAATGTTTTTTCTCGGACACTCTGCACTCCGTTCACCCCCGACGAGGGGGCAACACCCAGACTGGGCGCAGTGTACTCCATGACCGGGAGCTACGCCCGCCGCCAATCCACGTGGCGACATCGGCGGGCCAAGCGTTTACACTTCCCTGTTAAGCAATTTCACGGCTTTTGCCTGGCCCGTCTTGCGAGGTCGCCAGGCTGGCTCGGGAATTTGCGAGCAGGACCTTGCGGGAACACACAAAAGCACCCGGTGTCCTGTCTCAAGCACTACAGTACGTGCCGGTCTACGCAAGTGTGGACCAGTTACCCTGATTTTTGCATCAAAAGAACCGGCACCAGATTCGTATATAAGGCAGGACCAACACATGCCCAACGCCAAGATCAATCCTCTTCTCGATACCAGCGGCCTGCCGAGATTTGCTGCCATCCAGGCAGAGCATGTTGCTCCGGCGCTGGGCACCGTGCTTCGGGAAAATCGGGAAAAGCTGGAGGAACTGGTCAGTCACGATCAAGCCCCCACCTGGGACAACCTGATTCGACCTCTGGAACTAATGGAAGAAAGGCTTGACCGGGTGTGGTCACCGGTCAGTCACCTGAATTCAGTGGTCAATAGCCCCGACCTGCGAGAGGCGTATAACAATTGCCTGGCTGATTTGAGCGCCTATGCCACGGAGCTTGGGCAAAACAGTCGTCTGTATGAAGCGTTTGCAGAAATCGAGAAACGCGAGCGCGCCGAACTGGACACTGCCCGGCGGAAATTGCTGGAAAACAGTCTCCGGGATTTTCGCCTGGCGGGCGTCCATCTCGATCCGGAGAAGAAGGCCCGATATAAAAAGGCCCAGCAGGAGCTTGCTGCCCTGGCCGCCCGTTTCGAGGAAAACGTGTTGGACGCAACCAATGCTTTCCAGAAGCACATTACAGACGAGAATCTGCTCGCAGGCTTGCCCGATCCTACCGTGGCGCGGGCCCGGGAGGCGGCAGCAGAACAAGACCAGGATGGCTGGTTGTTATCGCTGGACTACCCCAATTATCACGCAGTGCTTTCTTACGCGGATCGTGGCGACCTGCGACGCGAATTTTATACTGCCTGGGCAACCAGGGCATCTGACCAGGGCCCCCATGCGGGTCGCTGGGATAACAGCGGGGTTATCGAGGACATCTTGCGCCTACGCCACGAAGTGGCGCAATTGCTGGATTACCCCGATTATGCGGCTCTGTCGCTGGCAACCAAGATGGCCAAGAGCACAGAACAGGTGGTCGAGTTTCTGGAGGACCTGGCGAGCCGCAGCCGAAAAATTGCCAGGTTTCAGGTTCAAGAACTGGAGGAACTGGCCGGGCATAAGCTTGAAGCCTGGGACTTGATGTATTTCGCCGAAAAGCTCAAGCGCGAAAGGTTCCAGATCTCCGACGAGATGCTCAAAGCATACTTCCCGATCGAAAAGGTCTTGGATGGTATGTTCCAGGTCGCACAGCGCCTCTATGGAATCCGCCTCGCCCAGCGAGAGGATGTGGACACCTGGCACGAGGATGTGCGCTATATCGATGTAATGAATGGCAAGGGCAAACCCTGTGGCGGGTTGTTCATCGACCTGTACGCACGCAAGAACAAGCGAGGAGGGGCCTGGATGGACGATTGCATCAATCGCAACGGCATGAAAAAGCCCGTTCAGCATCCGGTCGCTCATCTGGTTTGCAATTTTAACCCTCCCACGGAATTCCATCCCTCCCTGCTCACGCACGATGATGTGGTGACCCTGTTCCATGAATTTGGACACACCCTGCATCACTTGCTGACCACCGTGGATGTTCCCGGCGTGGCAGGCATTCACGGCGTGCCCTGGGACGCGGTCGAACTGCCCAGTCAGTTCATGGAGAATTTCGCCTGGCAGCAAGAAGCGTTGCCCCTGATATCGTCGCACTACCAGACAGGCGAGCCACTTCCAGCTGACCTTTTCGAACGATTAATCGGCAGTCGGCAATTCATGGGCGCGATGCATATGCTCAGGCAACTGGAGTTTGCCTTGTTCGATATGCGGCTGCACAGGGAGTACGCACCCTCCCGGGGCGCCAGGGTCCTGGAGATAATTGAACAGGTACGCGACGAGGTAAGCGTCCTGCCGCCACCCGCGTTCAATCGCTTCTCACACAGTTTTTCTCATATCTTCGCCGGCGGATACGCGGCGGGTTATTACAGCTACAAGTGGGCAGAAGTGCTGGCGGCCGACGCCTTTTCTGCCTTTGAAGAGCAGGGCATATTCAATTCCGAGGTGGCGGAGCGCATGCGTTCCCGTATTCTGTCTGCAGGTGGGAGCGTTGATGCAATGGAAGCATTCATAGCCTTCCGCGGCCGGGCGCCAAGCCTGGAGCCGCTATTGAGGCAAACCGGAATTGAATCAGGCGCGGCAGCCTGAAGCCGGAACCAGAGGACAGGTTATCTTGAAAATTGCTACCTGGAACGTAAATTCCATACGCGTGCGGCTGCCGCAGGTGCTGGAATGGCTGGATACCGCCCAGGTCGACATCCTGGGACTGCAGGAGATAAAGTTACCAAGCGAGGATTTTCCAGCCGAAGCTTTTCAGGAACTGGGCTACCAGGTCCTGGTGAGTGGCCAGAAAACCTACAACGGCGTGGCCCTGCTAGGAAAAGCGCCGGCTACCGACGTGGTCACCGCTTTGCCGGGGTTGGAAGATCCGCAAAGAAGGGTGCTGGGCGCAACGCTGAACGGCATACGCGTAATCAATCTTTATGTGCCAAACGGTCAGGCGCCTGACTCCGAAAAATTCGTATACAAGATGAACTGGCTGAAGGCCCTCCAATCGTGGATGGCCCTGGAAATCCGCACACACAAGAAATTGATCGTGATGGGTGACTTCAATATCGCGCCAGAGGACAGGGATGTGCACGATCCGGCGGCCTGGGAAGGCTCGGTACACGTCAGCCCCCCGGAGCGCCAGGCGCTAAAGAAGCTGCTGGACCTGGGGCTGCAGTGACTCGTTCCGTCTTTTCGAACAACCGGAGTCTTCATTCAGCTGGTGGGACTACCGTCGCGGAGCATTTCGACGCAATGCCGGACTGCGCATAGACTTGATACTTGCCAGTCAGGCCATGGCAGAATCCTGCCTGGCTTGCCGCACCGATGTGGAACCTCGCAGCTGGGAGCGGCCGTCAGATCACGCACCTGTGGTCGCCAGTTTCGGCCCTTGAAACCGTACAAGAGGTAGGTCTCGTGCAACATCAACAACTCACCGGCCTGAGACGTCTTGTGTCGGCCTCATCCAACTCATGGAAAGGCTTCGTTGCAGCGTGGACCCACGAAGAAGCCTTTCGGCAAGAGCTGATCCTGGTTATCGTTGCGAGCCCCCTGGCATTCATGCTGGGCAACTCCTGGATAGAACGCGCCCTGCTTCTGGGCAGCCTGCTTCAGATCCTCATTGTCGAGTTGCTCAACACCGGCATCGAGGTAGTGGTTGACCGGATAGGCCCCGATCACCACGAGCTTTCGGGGCGCGCCAAAGACGTCGCTTCGGCGGCGGTCCTGGTCTCCCTGCTCCTGGCGGCCAGTACCTGGGCCATGATCCTGCTCCCCCGCTGGCTATAGAGCCCCGGCAAGCAAGCGGCACTCCAGGGCCTGCAAACCGTGAACCAGCTCACAGATCACACTGACTTGATAGCGCTGGTTTGCTATTTTTCCTAGACTCGCAGGAATGAGTGTCGAACAGCTTGCTGAACATCAACGTTGGGGCCGGATGCTGGCTGCCCGGCGCAGCGACTATGACGTAACCAACACGGTCCGGGTCAGCTCTCCCTCCGCGGTCTGCCAGGCCGTGTATGAAATTTACCTGGATCTCTACCCGAAGGCTTCCTTCAAGCCCCTGAGCAAAGCCTTTCTGGATTTTCAGCGCTTGTTCAACGGCGAGTACCCGGGCTACCTGGGCTGCGACACTGTTTATCACGATATCCAGCACACCATGGACATTACCCTGGCCACTGCGCGGCTGATTAGCGGCTATGAGCGGTCAGTTCCCCTGCGCGATCAAATTGGACCACGCAGGGCCACTATTACCCTGCTCACCGCACTGTTTCACGATTCCGGTTATATACGTCGCAAGACGGAAACCCAGGTGGACAACGGCGCGGAGCTTACAGCCCTGCACGTAGGTCGGGGCGCAAACTTCCTGCGTGAATACCTTCCAGGCCTGGGCCTCGGGGATTATGCCGAGGTGGCTGCCCGCATGGTGCATTACAGTGGGTATGAAATGCCCCCCGAGCACATCCTTTTGACAGATCCCAAAGACCGGCTGGCTGGATTCATGCTGGGCACGTCGGATCTCATGGCCCAGATGGCGGATCGCTGCTACCTGGAGAAATGCCGGGACCGGCTGTATCCGGAGTTCGTGTTGGCAGGAATAGCCGTCAGCAAGGACTGGCGAGGCAAAGCGACCGTAGCCTATGCCTCAGGCGATGACCTGGTGCAGAAAACCCGTCATTTCTATCACAACCAGGTTCGCCGAAGACTGGACGAGAGCTTCGCCGGTGTTCACAAATATTTCTCGGCATTTTTTGGCGGTAGCAATCCCTACCAGGCGGCTATTAACAAGAGCATCCAGTATCTGGATGACACCGCCAGCGGCAAGACGGAGCTGGTGCTACGCCGGCAGCCACCCTTGTTCACCTCGGATGCGGATTCCCTTGAGTTCGTTCGTGGCCTGGTGAAAAAGAGGCTCCAGAACTAGGGGCTCTCTTATCTGGCTGCCAGCCAGTTCCACCCGCGCTAACGGGCCGGAAAGCGCTTGACCACGCTGGCAACAGCCTTTCGCATTCGCTCCGCTTTCTGGGCGTCCGTATGTTCCTCGTGAATCTCGCCCATGGCGACGCCATGCCAGAGCAACAAATTGGTTCCCACCTGTCTCGCCTCGATGATCAACGAGCCCTCGGAATATTCCATTATGTAGGTGGCATGAGCCTTTTTGTTGTACCCCATCTCGTCAATATTCTGGTTGCCCCACCCCGCACCAGTGTCCGCGCCGGAATCCAGTACGCGCTCATCAAGACGCCTGTCAATCTCTATCCGATAATTCAGCAGAAACTCGGCTTCTTCCGGGCGCACAAACTGGTAGCCCCGCTTTTCGAAGTTCTGGGTGATTTCCCTGCGCAAGACGTCATCAGCACCCCCGTCGCCAGGGCGAACCCGGGGGTCAATGTCTGAACCGAGGCTGGACCAGCTAAAGTGTTCCAGGCTCGAAAAATCGAAAGTCTTGTCCTTCTTTGACTGGACGTTGATCGAACTGCAGGCGGTCAAGCCCAGAAGCAGAATCAGGATTGACAGGTATGTATTACGCATGGGATTCCCCGGTTGATCCACCGTTCAAGTCTACTCCAGTGACTCCTGGCCCGCAGCAAGACCGCTGTCTAGTCGCGCTCCCCGGGCAGCAGATACCCGCGAAGGTGGTCCGGTACAAGCACTCCTGGCAGATTGGCCGGATCAGGCACCAACTCGCCCGCCGACATGTTCAATGGCATCACGCCGGCCCAGATGGGCAGATTGTAATCTTCCTTGTTGTCCGAGGGGTCACCTTCACGCACCTTGGCCGATCCTTCTTGCATGAGCATGCGCAGCACCGTCGTGGCGTTCAACTCCTTCCGGGTAACCGGACGCAACTCATCCCAGCGACCGGGGAACAAGTGATCCACCATGACCTGCAACTGCTCCAGCTTTTCCGGTCCGGTTACCTCCTCGACCTGGCCGAACAGCATGACCGAACGATAGTTCATGGAGTGGTTGAATGCCGACCTGGCCAGCACAAAGCCGTCCACATGGGTCACGGTGAGACAGGCCTGTTGGTTGACCGCCTGCTTCAGGAACCGGCTGACCGAGGAACCATGCCAGTAAACGTGATCACCGGACCGCCAGTACATGGTCGGCGTGCAGTAGGGCAGCCCATCTATGTTGTAGGCCACATGACAGACAAAACCCGCATCCAGGATGCTGTTGACCTTTTCACGCTCGTAGATACCCCTTTCTTTCATGCGCTTGACGCTGGAGCGGTCAGTCTTTTTCAGGTTTTCCATATTCCTTATTCCCCGGTTCGCAGCTGATTCGAGTCGAACGGCACCCATGATGCGGGAGCTTCAGGACACATCGCAAGGGACCTGACCCTGCCCTGGAAGATCGTATCGATGGCAGGTAGCTTCAAGCGACCAGGATGGTTTTTCCGGCCACGGGTGAGTGCAGGCCGGATATCGGCAGGATGCCGGCCCGGGCGGACAGCCGTTGCCGTCGGGCACCTGGCTGTGGTCTATGGCGCACGATGGGCAGGAATCCCCGCAATGCCCCCCAACCGGGCTTCAGGCCTGGCCTGTTATCCGGACTCCCAACGACCCGGAAATCGCTGTAAACGGACCATTGTCTCCCGCGAGCGATGGCAGCTGACCCCAGGTGCAAAAAATTTATTGACAAGCCGTGAGTTGCGCATATATTCCCGCCCAATTAGCGGACCGAATACCGCACGTCTCGACGGGCCGAGACGTTTTTCTGCCGCAGGTCGCCCAACTGCGTAAGGAACATGCATGGTCGGTATATCTGATGTCGCGGAGGAACCTCCGGAGGCCATCGCGCCAGATTGTTCAATTCTGGCGCAATCTCCTCATTCTCGGGCCACCGCGCCCCCCGGCCTTGCACCCCCTGGCCCGGTTTCATCTCCTCTTCGCATTTTTGATCTGAAAGGGCAAGCCTGCCAAAATGGGTCGGCTCGCCCATGGGAGTGCATTCGTGAACATTAATAACCGACTAGTCGGCCTGACTTTTGACCTCAAAGATACCTACCTGGCCGCAGGATATAGCGAAATCGAAGCCGCCGAATTTGACCGCGCCGACACGATAGACAGCATTGAAGAAGCGCTGCGTTCGCTGGGATACCAAACTGATCGTATCGGCAACATCAAACAATTGGTCAGCCGGCTGCACAATGGCGACCGCTGGGACCTGGTTTTCAATATTTGCGAAGGGATGCATGGCATAGGTCGGGAAGCACAGGTCCCGGGATTGCTGGATGCTTACGAGATTCCCTATGTATTCTCGGATACGGTGGCCTGCGCGCTAACGCTGCACAAGGGTTTGACCAAGGACGTCGTACGCGCAGCAGGTGTTGCCACGCCGGATTACGCGGTGGTGAATCAGATAGCCGATGCCGAAGGGATCAGGATGACGTTCCCGCTGTTTGCCAAACCTATTGCTGAAGGCACCAGCAAGGGCATCAGCCTCCGCTCCAAGATAAGCGATGCAACCCAGTTGAAAGAGGTATGCCGGGACCTGCTGGCACAGCACAGGCAACCTGTCCTGGTGGAGCGCTTTCTGCCCGGGCGGGAATTCACGGTTGGCATCGTTGGCACCGGCGAGGATGCCGTCGCCCTGGCGACCATGGAAATAAAGCTCAGCAAGGGCGCACATTCCGAGGCTTACTCCTATCACAACAAGGCGAATTGGCAGAAGTTGGTACGCTACAGCCTGCTTCCGCAGGGTGAGCTGCGAAGCGCGGTCGAGACCCTTTCGCTACAGGCCTGGCGTGCCCTGGGCTGCCGCGATGGTGGACGCATAGACGTGCGTCTGGATGAAAGCGGGAACCCGGGATTTATCGAGGTAAATCCACTGGCGGGCATGCATCCGGAACGATCCGACTTGCCCATGATGGCGGCCAAGGCGAACATCCCCTATGCCCGCATGCTGGGAATGATTATGGAATCGGCAGAAAAGCGTATCTCTGAGCAGGCCGCTGACGCTTCCAGGCATGCCGCCTAGGCAGGACTGGACATGGATAAGCCGTCTTCCAAATCTGTCCTGGTATTGCATGAAAGCATAGGTGCGGGCGCACGTCCGGATGAGATCGACACCCTGGTCGAGGTCGAGCAGGTATGCGCCGCCTTGAAGGACCTGGGCTGGCAGGTCCTGCGTCAGGATACCGGCCTGGACCTGGCCAACACCCTGGCGACACTAAAGGCCTGCAGCCCCACCTGCGTGTTCAACCTGGTGGAGTCGCTGGGCGGCGACGGCCGCATGCTGCACTTCATTCCCACTCTGTTGGACGTGGCGCAACTGGACTATACCGGCTGTGACAGCGATGCCATGTACCTGAGCTCCCAGAAGCAGCTCGCCAAGCACTGGATGCGGCTCAACGGGATTGCCACTCCGGCGTCACTGGAAACGGACCGTGATGCGGACACGGATAAAGATGATCACAGAACCTGGATAGTTAAGTCACTCTGGGAGCATGCTTCCTTTGGTATGGACGATGGCTGCGTGGTTCGTGGCGCCGGCAACGCCCGCTCGCGCATGGCGCAAAGCGAGGCACGGCACGGTGGAGAGTGGTTTGCCGAGGAGTTTGTTGACGGACGGGAATTTAATATCTCTATCCTGGAACTCGACGGCCAGCCCCGTGTGCTCCCCATCGCAGAAATCACCTTTGTGGATTACCCCAGGGACAAGCCCAAGATCGTAGGCTACGCAGCCAAGTGGGACGAGCAGGCGCCCGAATATACGGCAACCCAGCGAGGCTTTCCAAGCCTGGCGAGTCCTGAACGAGGCAGACTCGAGGCCCTGGTGCAAAAATGCTGGGCTGTCTTCGGTCTTAAGGGTTACGCCCGTGTCGACATACGCCTGGACTCTTCCGGCCGACCATACGTTCTGGAAATCAACGCCAATCCCTGCCTGTCACACGATGCCGGCTTTGCCGCGGCCGCGGCGCAAAGCGGGATTTCCTACCTGGAATTGATCGAACACATCGTGCAATCGGCCCAAAGACCGGCGATGATCACGCCGCGACCGGCCGAGAGCCGGAGCTTCATGTCCCGTACAGGCAGCCGCTAATTATGTTTCGTATCCACAAAGTGTTCGATGTCACTACCCCTACCAACCGTCAATTGTTGAGTCAGGTGCAGGCCATGCTGCGGGTGCAGTTCAACGCCCTGTCCGAGAAAGATATCGCGAAACTGCCGTCCCAACTGGCCAATCCGGTAAAGTATCGATTCCGCTCCATCCTCCTGGTGGCCGAGGGCAGCGACGCGACGGTGCGTGGCTTCGCCATGTTGCTGCATGCCCCCGACCTGGATTTTTGTTACCTGGACTATATCTGCGCCGGTCGCGGGGAAACCGGTGGCGGCATAGGTGGCGCCCTGTACGAACGGGTGCGCGAGGAAGCATTCCAGCTCGGCGTGGCTGGCATATTCATGGAATGCCTGCCGGATGATCCGGCATTGTCTCCCGACCCCGCCATACGCAAGCAGAATGTGGCGCGACTGCGCTTTTACGAACGCTTCGGCGCCCGACCCATCATCAATACCGTCTACGAGACGCCGCTGCGCGAGGACGACACCGACCCACCTTACCTGGTGCTGGATTACCTGGGCCAGGAAGACAAACCCCTGGGTCGGGACCGGGCGCGAGCGATCATTCGGGCCTGCATCGAACGCAAGTATGGCAGTGTGTGCCCGCCCGGATACATCGACATGATCGTGGAGTCGGTGAACGACGATCCCATCCGCCTGCGCGAACCCAAATACATCAAGCCAAGCGAGGCGACGAAAGAGACCAAGCCAAAACAACGCAAAATCGCCCTGATCGTAAACGACAAGCACGCTATTCATCATGTGAAAGAACGTGGTTATGTCGAGGCGCCAGTAAGAATTTCATCGATTATCAAGGAACTGGATCGTACCCGGCTGTTCGAGCGCATATCACCCAAACAATTTGGTACTTCCGTCATCGAGCAGGTACACGACAAGGAGTTCGTGGAATTCCTGAAAAAAGCCTGCGCCAACGTCCCCGAGGGAAAGTCTGTCTATCCCTATGTCTTCCCGGTGAGGAACCGGGCCAGGCCGCCCAAGGACTACCCGCTGCGGGCCGGCTACTACTGCATAGACACGTTCACGCCGCTGAATGGCAATGCCTACAAGGCCGCCCGGCGCTCGGTAGACTGCGCCATGACCGGAGCGGAATGCCTGCTGGATGGAAACCGTGCGGCCTATGCGCTGGTCCGGCCTCCCGGACACCATGCCGAGCACGAAGCCTTCGGCGGGTTCTGCTACTTCAATTCGGCCGCCATCGCCGCCAATCACCTCAGCCAACACGGCAAAGTGGTTCTGCTGGACATCGATTACCACCACGGTAACGGCGCGCAGGACATTTTCTACCGGCGCAAGGACGTATTCACCATTTCTATCCACGGACATCCCCGTTACACCTATCCGTATTTCTCGGGTTTCGAGGACGAGAAGGGCAAGGACGAGGGCAAGGGTTTTAACCTGAACCTGCCACTTCCGGAGAATATCGACGAGGAGCGCTATCGCAAGACCCTGGACCAGGCGCTGGAGCGCGCTCGCAAATTCCAGCCTCAGTTCCTGGTGCTGGCCCTGGGCCTGGATACCGCCAAGGGGGATCCCACGGGATCCTGGCGTCTGATGGCCAAGGACTTCAGTGAGAATGGCCGCCGCATAGCCCAACTGGGGCTGCCCACCCTGGTGGTGCAAGAGGGTGGTTACAAGACCCAGACCCTTGGAATCAATGCGCGACATTTTTTCACCGGATTCTGGGATGGTATGCATGACGGCGGCAACGGCGAACACGCCAGTCACCTCAAAACCTGATGAACCTGCGCAGCATTCCCCGGGACTCTGACCCGGCGGCAGTTCTTGCCGTCGTGAAGGCCACCGGTTTTTTTTCCGGGGAGGAAGAGGCTATTGCTGTGGAGTTGGTGGAAGAGGCCCTGGCCAAGGGGCCATCCAGCGGCTACCACTTCCTTTTCGCGGATGCGTCCGGGCAACCCGGGGAAATTCTCGGTTACACCTGTTTCGGCCCCATCCCGGGCACCCAATCCAGTTACGATTTGTACTGGATTGCCGTGAGGCCAACAGGGCAGGGCAAGGGTCTGGGGCGACGCCTGTTGCTGGCAACCGAAGAGGCTGCCAGGCACATTGGCGCCACCCAGATGTACGCAGACACCTCCGGACAGGAGAAATACGCACCGACCCGGGCTTTTTATACACGCATGGGTTACCAGGCAGAGGCGGTCCTGCGGGATTATTTTGCGCCGGGAGACGACAAGATACTGTTCTCCAAGGCATTTTGACGCCGATGGACAAACTGCGCAGCAAACGCGGCGCAACCCGACCGACCAAACGGATTCAGAGGAGGCAGTGCTGCGCGGCAATACCGTCAGCAACCTCGGGGCCTTGTTTGGCCGCAGGACCACCTCAATACGAGCAACGCATCACTTAAATCTGGCATATCATACCGGCGCACTGCAGCAAATCTCTCGCCTCACGCACCCACTTCTCCAACCGTAACCACGCGCATGCCCGCCGCGAGTACCCGCCATGAATGTTTTTGGAACAGGATCAGTAGTGACCACAGATAAAGAGCCCGTTAAATTCGGCACCTTTGGCGGCGTCTTTACGCCCAGTGTACTGACCATTCTTGGCGTGATCATGTTCCTGCGTTTTGGCCAGATAGTGGGTCAAGCTGGCATCTGGCACGCGCTGTTGATAGTGATGGCCGCCAAGCTAATTACAGTTCTTACAACATTCTCCCTGTCGGCCATTGCGTCCAATACCCGCATCAAGGGTGGTGGCGCCTATTTCCTTATCAGTCGCAGCCTGGGTGTGGAGTTTGGCGGTGTCATTGGTGTGGTGCTGTTTTTCGCCCAGGCCGTGTCGGTATCCATGTACATCATCGGTTTCACCGAAGCCTTTGTGGCGACCTTCCCGAACAGTGGTCTGTCCTTCGCCACCATCGCCACCATCGTCAATGTCCTGACATTCGTTTGTGTCTACATCGGCGCAGGCTGGACCATCAAGATGCAGTACGGGATTCTCGCCGTACTTGGGCTGTCACTATTTGCTTTCTTTGCAGGCGCTATTTCCAGTGCCTCGCTTGAGAATTTTCACCTCAACAGCGGACCTATGTACGCTGACGGCAGTTCGATCATCGTGATGTTCGCCCTGTTTTTCCCGGCAGTAACCGGCATCATGGCTGGCGCCAATATGTCCGGTGATCTACGCGATCCAGCTTCGTCCATCCCGAAAGGAACGCTTATGGCCGTGGGGGTGACAGCGGCCGTATACGCTCTGATGGCGGTATTCCTCGCGCTTGGCGCGCCACGTGATGCGTTGCTGAATGACGCGCTGATCGTCAAGACCCTGTCGATATCCCCCGCATTGATTACTGCCGGTATTTTTGCAGCGACCTTATCTTCGGCCCTGGGCAGCATGATGGGCGCCCCCCGCATCTTGCAGGCCTTCGCCAGGGATGACATTTTCAAGCCTGCACGGTTCCTGGGCGTCGGCAGTGGCAAGAATCAGGAGCCTCGCAGAGCCACCATTCTCACTTTCATTATTGCCCAGGGTGGCGTGATGTTAGGCGACCTGAACGCAATTGCGCCCATTATTACCATGTTCTTCATGGTGACTTACGGCACGCTGAACCTGGCATGTTTCTACGAAGGCTTCACCCGCAACCCCAGCTACAGACCCCGCTTTCGGTTTAGTCACTGGTCCCTGGCGCTGGCCGGCGCCGTCGGCTGCGGCCTGGTGATGCTGCTGATGAACCCGCTGTGGGCGATAGCATCAATCGCCCTCATGGGGGGACTCTATTATTTGATCAGCCGGGCGGAGATCATCGCCCGTTGGGGTGATATCAGCAGCGGCGTGGCTTTTGAGCGCGCTCGCAGGGCATTGCTCAAGCTCGAGAATGAATACTATCACCCAAAGAACTGGCGGCCTGCAATCATCGCGTTTGCCGGCAACCCCAAACGTCGCTTGCGCCTGGTTGAGTATGCTCACTGGATGGCGGCGGGCCACGGCATCGTTACACTCGCGCAATTCACTCCAGAGGCCAGTGAGAATCGGATTGAACGACGTCGCGAGGCCGAGCGACTGCTGCGGAAATTCATTCACGAAGAAGAACTGAGCGCCTTTCCGGCGGTGGTAATCGAGAAGCAAATGTCTCTCGGCGTGGAATCTTTGTTGCAGGCGCATGGTATCGGCGGAATGCGGCCAAACACCGTGCTGATGGGATTCCCTCGCAGCAAGGACAAGCTGGATGAATATTTTGCCTCCTTGCGGGTCGCCGACCAGTTCGAGCGCAGCATACTGTTGATCGACGCCGACGAGGGCCTCGAACGCTGGCAGCCACCGGAGGGCCATATAGACATTCTCTGGCAGGGTCCCGAACATGGTGAGCTGATGGTGTTGCTTGGTCATTTGCTCAGGCAAAACTCCGAGTGGAGAACCAGGCAACTGCGACTGCTGGCTGCGATCCCCCCGAAAGGAGATGCCGATAATCTTCGGAAGGAACTGGAATCCATGATAGCTCTCGCGCGAATCGATATGAGTGTGCATGTATTCAGCAGCGAGGACTTGTACGTCACCCTCGCAAAACGGACTGGCCACAGCGCTGCACTATTTATGCAGTTCACGCCACCTGCCGAGGATCAACAAGAGGAATTTTTTGAAATGACCCAGCGCATGGCCAAGCTGGTACCCGATATTATTTATGTGCATAGCTCGAGAGGCGTTTCCCTGTTGGCCTGAACGGTCCAGGGATACGCATCGTAGCGCTACCGGGCTGCGCACTACTTCTGCTTCATCGGATACTGACCAACGCGGAGCTACCCCCCCTGCGCGTACATCGAGTCTATTGAGCCGTAGCACCTGCCGGAAAATAGAAGGTCTTGATTGCCCGGAATTCAGGCTCTGCATCGCCGGCCGCCTTACCACAGGCATCCGCCGCCGTCAGGTAACGCTCGGCGAAACGTTTGGCCAGTATCGAGATACCCCCGGTCGCGACAGCGACGCCACCTTCGATCATCGCGCCCTGGGGATCAAGCGTCAGGGTTGGCTTGGCCAGGGTGCCGCCAAGATTGGTGTACGGATTGATCAGATCGGACAGACTAAGCCCCAGGCCTTTTTGCGGCACTGTATTCAAGTCCACATTTAGTTTTTCGGTTTTAAGATCGATCTTCCCGGCTGCGAATATATTCAGGCGTTCAGTCTGCGTCACCAGTGCAGGACGGCCCGTAATAACGCCGTCCTTTACGCGCAACAGGGCCTCCGCACATTGCAGGTTCGTATACTCCTCAGTCTTGCTAAATGGATTGACCGCATTCAATACCTGGGACAGAAAATCACCTGTGAAGAACTTCAATGCTGTAGGCCGGACTTTACCCTGACCCGCATTTAAGCGGGTGTAGCCATCCAGCGAGCCCGCGAGTTCACGAAGCGTTGCGCCACTGCCGTGCAACACCATATCCAGGCCCAGTCTCGGCGCCGCCAGAACTTCATCCGTCGTTAGGGTCGGCAATGCAATAGCCAATCCGCCTCCCTTGGCAGCCAGCAACATCTCGGCTCCGGATTCGGTCGCACGAATCTTGATGGTGCCAGCAAAATTCTCGTCATAAGTGGACTTGAAGTTGAATTCCTTGACCAATAGCACCGCATCTTCAACCGTTCCCAACAGCCCCACATCAATCAATGTTCGCTGACGCAGATTTAACTCGGCAATCTGTATATCGACCGAACCGTCATATTGGCGCAACAAGTCGACTGGGATGACGATATCGGGAATCACACGATCCCCTTTTTTTGACGCAACTTTGGCTTTGGCTTGCGGCTGTGTTTGCTTGTCCATCTCGCGTAGATAAGGCGCCATATTCAGACGATCAGACCTCAGACCAAGTTGAATCCAGGGTACATCCCCGGCACGGTAGGAAAAATCCCCTGTAATGTCACTGTCACCGATAGCACCCTCGAATTTCTTGATCTCCATGATGTCATCCGCACCAAGCAGGCGAAATTTCACCCGGGCCGGGGCAGGCGGGAGATCCCTACCTGCAAAAGCGCTCAAGTTTCTGATGCTGGCAAGTTTCCAGTCAAAACTCAGATCGGTCCGGTCAAAATTTGGCGGCCCGTCAAAGGTGCCGTTGACGACGACATTGCCCTCGCCAACCTGCAGGTTAAACTTGTCCAGTGTCCACACATTGTCAGCCCAATTACCTTGCGCATGTAATTCAAGCAGCCCCGTTTCGGAGGCATCTATTTGGCTGACCGGAGGTATCAGGCGGAACACGTCGGGGGAATACCCATCGATGGCGAAATGGCCGCTGCCAAGAAACGGCGACAGACCAAGACCAAGGTGTGCGGTTAGCCGGGTCATGTCCAGGCTGACTCTCAGGTCACTCAAGAGCACCTTCTGGTCATCCACCGTGACAGTTGACGACATGTCGTAAGCTTTATCTAGCGCGGAGTACCTCGGTTCATCCGGCAGTAATTGAGAGAGGTCTGCACCGTGAACCCGCACTGCCAGTCTCGTCTTCTCCAGCTTTGGCCACGCGCCAAGAATTCCGTCCGCGCTCAGATTGGCGCCCGCCAGGGATGCGCTCAGACTTTTTACGGCAATGCGGCCGTCCTGGTTCCCAAGTTCGCCCGAGGCACTAAACTCGCCATCCGGCAGAACCATCACCTCGTAGCCAAAGTTTTTCAAACTGTCCTTCAGGTCGGGCACCTGGGCGTTGATCCGAATATTGGTGTCACGCTCCAGGGGACTGGTCCCGATCTGGCCATGTAATTCCAGCTTGTCCCTGCCAATCCGGACACTGCCGTCCTGGATGGAATATCCATGCGCCACTTTTGCAACTGTTCCGCCCGCCTCAAACGACAGGTCTGGCATACCTTCCAGGCCAGCCACCTTCGCCAGGGCAGCAAGACTCGTGCCGGTTGCACCAATACGAACTTTGCTACCCTCAAGGGTCCGCTTGAGGCTGAGCTGTCCGTCCACACTCAGCGAATAATCCAGTTTGTCGCCGACAGCCAGCGCAACATCATGCAAGGTGATGGCTTCCGGCCCGCCGACGATCCTGCCGTTCGCCGTGTACCGTACAGAGGGCAGGGTTTCAGCATCCAGACCGAATCCCGCCAGGGTTCCGGCAAAATCCGGACCATTGATCTGGATTTGAACATCAGTAGCTGCCCCCAGTGGCTCCTTTCCCACCAAGCCCTGCAAGGACAAGCGGTTATCGCCAATAAAAAGGGCTCCTGTCTCGATGTGAGCGCCGTCCGGAACACGCTTGAGAGTGAGCTTGAATTCGAACGGCTCTGCGGGCGCATCCACCAGACCGGCAGCGTCTGCCACGGTTCGAAGATTGGGCCCCGCGAATGTTGCCTCAACACGGGTACCCAGAAAAGCGGCGTCGCTGGTAACGTCTCCGACCACCGTTGCCTTTATATCCCGGGCGGTGGTGGTTACATCAATCGACGCACCGCCGTCCGGGAGAGGCGACAAATCGGCGTCCAGCCTGAACGGTCCGGTCAACTTGCCCGGCAGACCCAGCAGCTTGGTGAAACGGCCTATATCAGGTCCGTCTATGCGTATAGTCGCCCTGGCGCCCTGCGGGCTGGGGAAATGGTCAAAACGCCCTCCGATGTTGAACCGTGACTCACCAACGATGATCTTGAACCCGTCAACATCAACCGTGCTGCCGGAGCGCCGCAGGTTTCCGACTATGCTGAACGGATCTGCCGGCACTGTGTCGATTCCGAACAAGCTCGCAACGGTACTTGCATCAGGCCCGCTGGCGGCAATACCTAAATCCAGTTCCTGCAGATCACGGAAATCGACGAGTTCGGCAGTCAGGTCCAGCGCAAACTCACCAAATTCTCCATTCAAAAGAACCTGCATTTTTTCCCCCACCGGCGCGATCGTGGCGGTGAGGTCGAGCGGCCCTGTGGTTACCGGCTCCAGACCCAGGACGCTGGTCAGATATTCCGCATTTGGACCCCGCAGCGCCAGCCTGGCAGTGGATCGTCCCGGCCGCAGAAGGTCATCAATCACCGCCCCGGCGTCGAAACTGACTTCCCCCAGTTGCCCGGAGACATTGAAGTTGACGTCATGAAAACGGACAAGATTAGCCACCGGTCCGGCGCTTGCCGTCAGTACCAGCGGGGTCTCGTTGATGATGCCACTCAATTCCAGCTGAAGGTCCTTGGCCGGTGTCTGGACTGTTCGCAGTTCGGTAGCAGCGAACCTGAAGGGCTGCAGACGTTGCGGACTGTTATAGGTCAGCTCAACATCATTAAAAGACGCAGCGGCGACCATGACCGGCCACGCCGGCTGCTCTCCCTCCCCCGTTTCCTTATCTTCCTGCGTGTCTTTGGAAGGGAATAGCGTCCAATTGTCACGGCCCGCTCCATCGCTCTCCAGGTATACCCGGGCCTGTTGGATGTGCAGTGATTCAATCAGTACCGGGGCGTGAAAAAGTGACCACAGATCGACTGTAGCTTCGAGGCGACCGATGGTGGCGAGAGCGTCATTGGCGCTCCAGTCTGTGGCGGAGAGTTTTACGCCTTCGGCCACGAGGTGGATTTGTCGTCCCAGACTGATTTCAAATTTGCCCGCTATCGTAAAATCACGCCCAAGCATATCGCTGACGAGATCTTCGGCAGGGCCCTTGAAGCGACCCAGGTTCACGGTCAGCAGCAGAACGACACAGGTCGCCAGGAGCACAAGCAGGCCAAGCAATGAAAAGCGCAGGGCACGGGCCAGCCGCATTTGGAAACCTCGGTTTGGTGGGTGTTACAGCTCCGACTGGGGCTCCTTGCCAGTCTAGTCGAGCCAAATAGGTGATGCAATTGCGGGTTAACGCCCGGGTCAGCCGGTAAAATCAGGGTCGGAAATCTTCGCCATCCCGGCCGCTCGAATCGGCCAGCCAACTTCAATAACGGCATAGCAGGTGCGGCCAGGGGTATCGGCATGCTGGCGATATTCGCTCCTCTCCGGGTATCGGTCCATTTGGCTTTTGCAGCTGGTCAATGCGCCCACCGGGCCCGGAATGTTATAGTCAGGCCAAATAGCGCCACGGAGGAAGGCCATGAACCTACGGTGGATTTTGATAGTTCTTGCATCTTTTTTTGCTTCCGCAACCGTAGCGGATGACACCATCAGATGCGGGAGCAAGCTTGTTACTATCGGCATGTCCGCTGCAGAGGTTCTGGAATACTGCGGTGAGCCCAGCTCCAAAGAAGTGGAAGAGCAGGACATACGCAGTGGAAACCGCGTGGTTGGCAAGACGCAGATTAATCGCTGGACATACAGCCGCGGATCGGCCGGCGAACCCAAAGTGCTGGAATTCGATCAGGACAAACTGACCGCCATTAAATAGCGCCGGGGCCTGGATGCTCGAATACAACGAGGAGCTAGACCGCGACAGCCCGGGCGGACTGATACCCGCCGAGGCCTTTGCAAACACCAGTATCTCCACTTTGCAGTTGTCTACTCGAAGGGGAAGCTTACGAGTCCTTCAGCAACTTTCGCATGATTGATTGCTAACTCAAAACTTATAACGCCCCGCATCACCTGCCGGCGGAAGCGGGCGAAGCCCGCTGTAGCCGGTCAGGTGCATGCGGTTGTTATGCGGCGTTCTGTTCGAAGCGGCCACTGGTCGTCCAAGCTCCGATAATAGGGCGCTCGTGCCTGGAGCGATCATGGGTGATCTGGCCGATTCGTAGTCTGTTGGCTGGCTTCAGCGTTGTACTGATAGTTGCCCACAAGCTCGTCGAGAACGATGGTGTTAGGCGGGTTCGGAATCGGCGGTGGACGTCAGAATCATTTCCTTGTCCAACTTGCGTGATCTGAATTTCCAACCCTCCGGTAATTTCTTCAGGCGCTCGCCAAGGGTGGGCAGGTTTTCGATGGTGTTCTTGGGGTCGATCTTCAGGGACAGACTGAACATGGTGTAGACGGCGCCCTCGGGGGTGATCAGCTCATACACCGTTTCGCCGGCATTGAACTTAAAGGAATTGCTACGTTTAGAGGTCAGCACATGGTAAGCAGGCAGCTCTTCGGAGGCGGCCTTATCGAGGTCAGGGGTTTCGAAGACGCCTAACACGCGATAGGGGATCGTTTCGATCACTGTCTTCTTGCCGCCATCCCAGGCGATCAATCCCGGTTATGCTGTTCGCCACGAGACGGCGCGGACCATTGAAGATGACCCCATCACCCCCGTATTCCTTTATCAAGGTATCTGCATCCAGAGCGCGGAAGCGGGCGTCCATCACCTCGTTGGACGCCTCAAGGTCTAAGCCGAGAGAATTGTGGTAGACAGCCGACCCCGCTGCCGTCGGCCTGGCGGTTCATGAACAGAATTTCGTAGAAGGCCCTGCCGCGCCAGTTCTCAATCTCGATCTGGACGGGATCCTTCAGGGCAACTTTCTGTTCGGCAAAGGCCGGCGTCATGGCACCCAGCAGCGCAAGCGCCAGTGCGATTGTCTTCACGGATATGGTTGTCATTGTCTTCATTATTCTTCTCCTTTTGGTTTACCGCCTTGTGACAGTGGTTGTTTTACTGATGTTCACGCACTCTATCCACTACTCCAACGATTGCGCCTTGGGAAAGCTCCATGTCCCGTTTATGATCTCCTTCTTCGGCTGATACATCCGCACGATGTAGTTCCAGCCGGGAGTGATCGGCAGATTGTTGATGGCGTCCGGGCCACCACCGAAATTGATCGTGATGCTTCCGTCCGCGTTCTTTTTGGCGGTCACGTTGTTGTAGGAATAGACGTTCTGGTCGTTCTTCTCCATGTACCCATCCTTGTTGTAGACGGTAATAGACCAGAAGCCGTTGACAGGCACGTCCTTGACGGTGACAACGTAGGGTGTCTTGCCGTCGTTCTTTTCCGGTACAGCGTTGTCGTACATGGCGGCTTCTTCGGGGTTTCCGCCCCAGCCGAAGGCCGTGCCCAGCAGGTGACTGATCGGATCAAGCTTTGCTTTGTCACCAAACATGCCCTTGGCATCGGTTCGGGTCGCCGCAAGAACCTTAATGGCATCCCGGACTTTCGCCAGCGATGCATCATCCCACTCCGGAATCTCAAACGTTCCTGGGGTCTCCTGCCGGACAGCGATCTTGTCCTGCAGGGCGTTGGCGGCCTTGATGTCAGCCGGGTCGTTCGCATCGACGAATGTGCGGAAGAGGACAATCATGTAGCGCGACCCGATTTGTTCCTTCGTGAAGGTGAACTCGCCCGCGCCATGCTCGATGGGAAGCATCGAGTGGTCCTGGTTGATGACCATCATCGACTGAAAGCGCCCTTCGGATTCTGGCTTTATGATGGTGACCGGCGTGGTGAGATCGAACACTCCAACCGAATACAGTGTATCCAGATTCATGCGGACGACATCCTGCTTGTCGATGGGCGTAGGCTGACGAATGTGCAGGAATTTGCCGAATGCTCCCTGCTTGACGTAGCGGCCGAGGGTCATGTCGGTCTCTGCACGGACGAAGTTGTCCACCGTGACGGGCTCCGCAGCGTAACCTGCCGAATGAACGAGCAGAGCGCCAACAACGAGCAAACTTCTGAGACTTAACGCCATTGTTCACCTCCTTATCTCGTCACGCGGTCATGCCGGAAGAATTGCCGAGCGCCGCATGCCGCATAACTTCCCGGTTCAGCGGCCGTGCACCGCTCATATGACCCAGGCACTTTATCCATCACGGTCTGCCTGAAACCGGCTGTTATGCGTCTACTCAACATCTACAGCTTCCGGATGCCGCTCACCCCGTAATGAACAAGTGTACGTCGCCGACAAGTCTCGCCATCTACTGCACGGAGGTACACTCATATCGCGCATACGAAGCGTTGCTCTTGGTCTACCGGAATGGCAGCAAAAATGGTTCGGTGCCCATCAGTCCGCGAAAAGTCGGTTCGACTCGCGAGGAGCGGTGAATCTCCATCACCTCCGACTACGAGCCAGGTTACGGAACCGCTCGCGAGCCACGCGCTCTCCAGTGACTCGGGATAGCGTAGCTCAAGGATGAGATCGCCCGAATTTTCGGTAACGGAGACCTCAAAACCGTACCTCGTCTGAATCTCGGGCGTTCACTCTATGCGTTCAGGAGGCACCGAGGCCTGGGCTGAGGCCAAAGTGCCGACCAACACTGCGGCTGCGCTAAGTAGACGCATAACTACTATTTATCGGGGTCTGCATATCGGGTAAGTATTTACCCGGTATTCCGCTTTTAAAAGGACTGTTTTCATATTAATCATGATCTTGTGCCGGAACTTACCCCGGTATGCACGGCTCGGCAGTTCACCGACCGGACCTGAGCTGATTCTTTACTCCACCGTCACCGACTTGGCGAGATTACGCGGCTGGTCCACATCCGTACCCTTGAGCACCGCCACGTGGTATGACAACAGCTGCAAGGGAATAGTGTAGAGCACAGGTTCCTGCAGGTGTTCAATATGATCCGGCATTTCAATCACGGTGACGCCGGGTTCGCTCTTCATGCCCGAGTTGGGATCGGCGAACACGTATAACTCACCACCCCTGGCCCGCACTTCCTGCAGATTGGATTTGAGCTTCTCCAGCAGGTCATTATTCGGCGCGACGGTTATGACCGGCATATCGTCGTCCACCAATGCCAGGGGACCATGCTTCAATTCGCCTGCCGGGTAGGCCTCGGCATGGATGTAGGAAATTTCCTTCAGCTTCAACGCACCTTCCAGGGCGATGGGGAACTGTATCCCCCGACCCAGGAACAGGGCGTGATTCTTGTCGGCGAAACGTTCCGCGAGTTGGCGTATCGGCTCGTCCAGTTCCAGGGCTTTTTCTATCAGGGCCGGTATGGCCTGCAACTGGCGAACACGTGTTGCCTCTTGCTCGGCTGTCGCGCCATGGTGTCTTGCCAGCACCACAGCCAGTAAGGACAGGGCCGCCAGCTGCGTGGTGAAGGCCTTGGTGGACGCCACCCCGATTTCCGGACCGGCCCGGGTCATCAACACCAACTCGGATTCCCTCACCAGGGAGCTTTCCGGCACATTGCAGATACACAGCGTGGACAGGTATCCGCCTTCCTTGGCCAGCCGTAATGCCGCCAGGGTGTCAGCGGTCTCACCAGACTGCGAGATGGTAACGAACAGGGTGTCGGGGGTTACCACCGGGTTGCGGTAGCGATACTCGCTGGCGATATCGACCCGGCAGGGTATGCGGCAGTATTCCTCGATCAGGTAGCGGGCCACCACGGCCGCGTGGTAACTCGTACCGCAGGCGATGATGTCCACGTTTTTGACCTGGGCGAATACGCGCGGCGCGTCCAGGCCAAAGGCGGATTCCAGGACCCGGTTGTGACTGATGCGTTCACTTAAGGTATTGGCCACAGCCTGGGGTTGCTCGTAGATTTCCTTGAGCATGAAGTGACGAAACTGGCCGCGTTCTGCCGCGTCACTGCTCAGCTCGCTTTCCCGGACCGGTCGTTCGACCTGGGTACCCTGCGCATCGAAGACGGTTATTGACTCACGGGTAATCCTGGCCACGTCACCTTCCTCCAGGAAGATGAACTGTCGGGTGACCGGCAACAACGCAGACACATCGGAGGCGACGAAGTTTTCCCCGATGCCCAGACCCAGCACCACCGGCGCCCCCTGGCGCGCAACAATCAGGGTTTCCGGATCGGTCTCACTGATAACCGCCAGGGCGTATGCACCATCCAGTTCGGCAACCGTGCGCTGGACTGCGGTCAGCAAGTCCGGGGCATCCTTGCTGCGAAAGTGGATACGATTGGCTACAACCTCGGTATCGGTTTCCGAGGTGAACACATAGCCCAGGCCGATCAGCTCTTCACGCAAGCTCTCGTAATTTTCCACGATGCCGTTATGCACCAGCGCCAGTGTCTCTCCCTGGGCAACGTGAGGGTGGGCGTTGCGCTCGCTGGGCACGCCATGTGTGGCCCAACGGGTATGGGCAATGCCTGTGCCGCCAATGCACGGGCTGGCCTCAAGCGCCTCTTCCAGCCGGGCGACCTTGCCGTGAGCCCGCACCCGGCAGATTTTGCCATCGGCGCCCAACAAGGCGACGCCGGCAGAATCGTAACCGCGATACTCCAGGCGACGCAGACCCTCCAGCAGGATAGGCACTACATTGCGCTCGGCGACCGCTCCAACTATTCCACACATAAGATTCCGTTCCTGTTGATTATTTCCCGGCTTTTTTCTCGGGACGCTTCCAGCCGGGTATCACGCTCTGTCGTGCCCTGGCCACGGTCAATTTGTCGGCCGGCGCCGACTTGGTAATCACCGAACCGGCGCCGAGTACCGCCCCGGCGCCGATTTCAACTGGCGCCACAAGCAGCACACCGGAACCGACAAATACGCCATCCCCGATCACCGTCTCGTGCTTGTTCACACCGTCATAATTGCAGGTCACGGTTCCAGCGCCCACATTGACATGCTCGCCTATCCGGGTATCGCCCACGTAGGTCAGGTGGTTCACTTTGCTACCCTTGCCGACGCGGCTTTTCTTGATCTCGACGAAGTTGCCCACCTTGACCTGGTCATCAAGTTCAACCCCCGGCCGCAGGCGTGCGAAGGGACCCAGAATACAGGCGCTACCCGCCTTGAGCTGCTCCATCACCACGTTGGGCAGGACCTCGCAGTCATCACCCAGTTCCACGTCCCTGAGCCAGGCATTGGGTCCGATCTTGACCCGGTTGCCCAGTACGACCTTGCCCTCGAACACCGCATTCACGTCTATGAAAACATCCCTGCCGCACTCCAGCGTTCCGCGCACATCCACTCGGGCCGGGTCGGCCAGCGTGACGCCCGCATGCATCAGGATCTCAGCCTGGCGTCGGCGATAAATGGCCTCGGCCTGGGCCAGTTGCAGCTTGTCGTTGATACCCATCACCTCGCTCTCGTGGCTGCAGGAGACGGCCGCAACCGTGACGCCCTCGTCTACGGCCATGGCCACGATGTCGGTCAGATAATATTCCTGCTGGTCATTGTCGGCCTTGAGACCGGCCAGCCATCCGTTCAGCTGTTCGGCACGGGCGGCAAGCAATCCAGTGTTGATTTCCCTTAGCCGGCGTTGCTCTTCGCTCGCGTCGCGATGCTCAACGATGGCCTCCACCACACCATCCTTGCCACGGAGTATCCGGCCGTAACCTGCAGGGTCGGCCATTTCCACGGTGAGCAGGGCAAGCGGGGCCTGCGCCAGGGCAGCCAACAACCCTCGCAGGGTAGAGGTCTTGATCAGTGGCACGTCGGCGCACAGCACCAGCACGTCGTGATCTTTCGGAATGTGCGGCATCGCCTGCTGCACCGCGTGGCCCGTACCAAGCTGCTCGGCCTGCAACACCCAGTTGACCTGGCTGTCGCTGAAAGCCTGCCTGACCCGCTCCGCGCCATGTCCATAGACAACATGCACGGTGTCGGCGTCAAGCTCCCGGCAGCGCTCCAGTACATGAGCCAGCATGGGTCGGCCTGCCAGGGGTTGTAATACCTTGGGCAGGTCGGATTTCATGCGCGTGCCTTGTCCGGCAGCCAGTACCACTATGCTCAGTGCCATGAATCGGTGTCTCTAGGGCTAAAACTGACTCCCGATAATACCCCAGCCGGAGCCGGGACGGTGTGAATCGGTTCCCATCTCCGGCACGAGCTTCCGGGATCGGAAACGCAACGGCCGCCGGTGTTTCCGGCGGCCGCAGGACGGTCTCTTCTGGAGGGCCAGGGAGCCTCTGAGTTCAGTCTGGACGAGGGAAATTGCCGGCGAAAGGAGCCAGATCCAAGGCGCCGATCGCAGGTGAGCTGGCTGGCCAGGAACGACGAAACAGAAGCGTAGGGTGCACTCTGTGCACCGGCAAAAATGGTGCGTAAAACGCACCCTACGGCGAAGATTGGCAACACAGGAGCTGGATTCTTTAGTCGCAAGGGACCCGTTCACGACTAATTTAGAGGCCAGGGAGCCTCTGAGTTAGTCTGGACGAGGGAAATTGCCGGCGAAAGGAGCCAGATCCAAGGCGCCGATCGCACGTAATAGCGCGCTATTGCGAAGATTGGCAACACGGGAGCTGGATTCTTTAGTCGCAAGGGACCCGTTCACGACTAATTTAGAGGCTCCCTTACCGTTTGGCCTGTTTGCGAAGCTTCTGAATGGCCTTGAGCTGGGCGCTGATCACGGCCAGTTCACTCTCGGCGGCCGCCATGTCGAATTCAGCATCCTGGTTGGCCATGGCTTCCTCGGCCCGCCGCTTGGCGTCCATCGCCGCCGCCTCGTCCAGGTCATGTGCACGCATGGCGGTATCCGCCAGCACGGTCACCTGATAGGGCTGTACTTCCAGGGCGCCACCGGTGACGAAAAAGAACTGCTCTTCGCCATCTTCGGTCTGCACCCTGACTTCGCCCGGACGCATGGTGGTGATCAGGGGCGCATGCCGCGGGGAAATGCCCAGGTCGCCCAGGCTGGCAGGAGCGAACACCATGGTGGCGTCGCCACTGAAGATCTCGCCTTCCGCGCTGACGATATCGACCCGAATTGTGCTTGCCATGATGGGTATCCCTCGCTGTTTACTTCAGCGTCTCCGCCTTGGCCACGGCTTCGTCTATGGTGCCGACCATGTAAAAGGCCTGCTCGGGCAGGTGGTCATATTCACCGGAAACAATGCCCTTGAAGCCGCGGATGGTCTCGGCTGAGGTCACGTACTTGCCGGGGCTTCCGGTAAAGGTCTCGGCCACGAAGAAGGGCTGGGACAGGAAACGTGTGATCTTGCGCGCACGGTACACGGACTGCTTGTCCTCCTCGGACAACTCGTCCATACCCAGGATCGCGATGATGTCCTGCAATTCCTTATAGCGCTGCAAGGTGGCCTGCACGGCACGGGCCGTATCGTAGTGATCCTGGCCAATCACCAGCGGATCCAGCAAGCGGCTGGTGGAATCCAGGGGATCTACAGCCGGGTAAATACCCAGCTCGGCGATCTGGCGTGACAACACCAGGGTCGCATCAAGGTGAGCGAACGTGGTGGCAGGTGACGGATCGGTCAAGTCATCCGCCGGCACATAGACCGCCTGGAACGAGGTGATCGAACCGGTCTTGGTGGAAGTGATACGCTCCTGCAGAGCGCCCATCTCGGAGGCCAGGGTAGGCTGGTAGCCGACCGCAGAAGGCATACGGCCCAGCAGTGCCGACACTTCGGTTCCGGCCAGGGTGTAACGATAAATGTTGTCGATAAACATCAACACGTCACGGCCATCGTCACGGAAACTCTCGGCCATGGTCAAACCTGACAGCGCCACACGCAGACGGTTGCCTGGCGGCTCGTTCATCTGACCGTAGACCAGGGCCACCTTGTCCAGCACGCCGGACTCTTTCATCTCGTGGTAGAAGTCATTGCCTTCACGCGTACGTTCACCGACGCCCGCAAACACCGAATAACCGGAATGTTCAATTGCGATGTTACGAATCAATTCCATCAGGGTAACGGTCTTGCCGACGCCGGCACCGCCGAACAGGCCAATCTTGCCACCCTTGGAGATAGGCATGATCAGGTCGATAACCTTGATACCGGTTTCCAGAATTTCCATGGCGCCGGCCTGGTCTTCATAGGCCGGGGCTGGACGATGGATGGGCATCCGGTCATCGGTGCCAATCGGACCAGCCTCGTCGATGGGGTTGCCCAGCACGTCCATGATGCGACCCAATGTAGCCAGACCAACCGGCACCTGGATGGGCTCACCGGTATTGCGCACGCTCTGACCGCGCTTGAGGCCTTCGGAGGCGCCCATGGCGATCGCACGCACAACGCCGTCACCCAGCTGCTGCTGCACTTCCAGGGTCAGGTTGGTTTCATCCAGCACCAGTGCGTCGTAGATCTTCGGAATCGCATCACGCGGAAATTCCACGTCCACAACCGCGCCGATAATCTGAACTGTTTTTCCCAAGCTCATGCCTATGTCCTCAATACTTTTACAGTTGCTATGCGCCCGGTCCCTAGACCGCAGCGGCACCACTCACAATTTCCGAAAGTTCCTGGGTAATCGATGCCTGGCGAGCCTTGTTGTAGATCAACTGCAAATTGTCGATCAGATCACCGGCATTGTCGGTGGCGGCTTTCATCGCCACCATCCGGGCAGCCTGTTCGCAGGCAATATTGTCCAACACTCCGCGGTAGACCTGGCTTTCCGTGTAACGGTTAAGCAGGTCTTCCAGCAATTCGGCCGCGCTGGGCTCGTAGATGTAGTCCCAGTGTGATTGCAGCTCTTCCTGGTCCATCGGCTCCACCGGCAACAACTGGTTAAGGGTGGGTTGCTGGCTCATGGTGCTGACGAAAACGTTATGCACCAGGTACACCGCGTCCAGTTCGCCCGAGGCATACGCATCCAGCAACAGCTTCACGCTGCCGATCAGGTCGGTGACCCGAGGCGTATCTCCCAGGTGCGAGATCTGCGCCACAATAGGCGCCCCAAACCGACGAAAGAACGTAGCCGCCTTGGTCCCGATCAGGGACAGGTTGATTTCTGCACCCGCCTCGCGCATTTCCTTCATATGACCCAGTGCCAGCTTGAACAGGTTGTTGTTCAGGCCGCCGCACAGACCACGGTCGGTGGAAACGATCAGGTAGCCTACCTTGCGAATCTCCTTGCGTCCGACCAAAAGCGGATGCTGGAAATCGGGATTCGCCTGGGCCAGATGACCGATCACATGCTGGATGCGCTCGGCATAGGGACGCGACGACGCCATGCGCTCCTGGGCCTTGCGCATCTTGCTCGCAGCCACCATTTCCATGGCCTTGGTGATCTTCTGAGTATTCTTGATACTCTTGATCTTGCCGCGGATTTCTTTTGCGCCAGACATCTACATTCGCTCCTAAACGGGTTCTCAGTAGGCCCCGGTAGCCTGGAACTCTTCAGCCACCTTGCGCAGGCTTGCTGCAATCTCGTCGTTCCAGTTACCCGTGTCATTGATCTGCTCAAGCAAGGCCGCATGGCCCGCACGCATGTGCGCATGCAGTCCCGCTTCAAAATCCACGATCTTCTTGACCGGAACCGCGTCCAGGAAGCCTTCGTTCACGGCAAACAGGGACATCGCCATCTCACCGATGGACAGCGGCGAGTATTGCTTCTGTTTCATCAGTTCGGTGACGCGCTGGCCGCGCTCAAGCTGCTTGCGCGTGGTGTCATCAAGGTCCGAGGCAAACTGGGCAAACGCCGCCAGTTCCCGATACTGGGCCAATGCCATACGCACACCGCCACCCAGCTTCTTGATGATCTTGGTCTGGGCAGCGCCACCTACACGCGACACCGACAGACCGGCGTTGATAGCCGGACGAATGCCTGCGTTGAACAGGTCAGTTTCCAGGAAGATCTGGCCATCGGTGATGGAAATCACGTTGGTCGGTACGAAGGCCGACACGTCACCGGCCTGGGTCTCAATGATGGGCATGGCGGTCAGGGAACCGGTCTTGCCCTTGACCTTGCCACCGGTTGCTCTTTCCACCCACTCGACGTTCACACGCGCAGAGCGCTCAAGCAAACGGGAATGCAGGTAGAACACGTCACCCGGGTAGGCTTCACGTCCCGGGGGACGGCGCAGCAACAGTGATACCTGGCGGTAGGCCCAGGCCTGCTTGGTCAGATCGTCGTAAATAATCAGGGCGTCTTCGCCCTTGTCACGAAAGTACTCACCCATCGCGCAACCGGCATAGGGGGCGATGTACTGCATGGCGGCGGACTCAGCGGCACCCGCCGCAACCACAATGGTGTGCTCCATTGCGCCGTGCTCTTCCAGCTTGCGCACCACGTTGGCAATGGACGAATTCTTCTGTCCCACGGCCACATAGATACATTTAACACCGGTGCCCTTCTGGTTGATGATGGTGTCGATGGCTACCGCGGTCTTGCCGGTCTGGCGGTCGCCAATGATCAGCTCACGCTGGCCACGGCCGATCGGCACCATGGCGTCAATGGACTTCAGGCCCGTCTGCACCGGCTCATCCACTGACTTACGCCAGATCACGCCGGGCGCAACTTTCTCGATAGGCTCAAGTGACTTGGAATCGATCGGACCCTTGCCATCGATAGGCAGACCGAGGGAGTCGACCACGCGACCCAGTAATTCTTCGCCCACTGGCACTTCCAGAATACGCCCGGTGGTTTTCACCGTATCGCCTTCGGAGATATGCTTGTAATCACCCAGCACCACGGCACCGACAGAATCCTGTTCCAGGTTCAAGGCCAGGCCATAGGTATCACCGGGGAACTCAAGCATTTCGCCGTAAGCGACATTGCTCAGACCGTAAATACGGACAATACCGTCGGTCAAGCTGACCACGGTGCCCACATCACGAGCCTCGGCGTACGCCTCGAAGTTCTTGATGCGATCTTTGATCAGCTCGCTAATTTCAGAAGCCTTGACAGACATCTCATTTTCCTCTTGATCTGTGTGCGCCGGGTAGCCGCCGCATCACGACATAATTGACTGCGCCAGTTGACTGAGTCGGGTACGCACGGAGCCGTCGATGACCAGGTCACCGGCCTTGACTACCGCACCACCCAACAAGGATTCGTCCAGGGTCACATGCAAACGTACACTGCGTCCGAGTCGTTTCTGCAGCGACTCGGCAAGACGCTGTTGCTGCGCCTCATCCAGCTCGGCAGCCGCAGTGACTTCCACATCTATGGTCTTCTCTTCTTCACAGCGGAAGACCTCAAACTGGGCAGAGATTTCCAACAACGCCGGGAACCTGCGACCTTCAGCAAGCAAGCGAACAAAATTGGACATGGGCCCATCTGACAGGCCACATGCGGCAACAATAATTTCGCTTATCTGCCTTGCATTGATACCGGGATTATTCAGCAAGGGCTTGAGCGTTTCGTTTTCAGCGGTTGCCGCCATATCCGCAAGCGCTGCAGACCACTCGGTCAGCTGACCGGCGTCCCTCGCCAACTCGAAAGCGGCGCGTGCATACGGTCTTGCAAGTGTTACGTTTTCAGCCACCAATGCTCTCCCGACCCGCTAAATTTGCGCCGTCAGTTCTTTCATCAGCTCAGCATGCGCAGCTGGGTTGATTTCGCGTTTCAGAATCTTTCCCGCCCCGGCTACGGCAATGCTGGCGACCTCGGTCCGCAAGGCCTCCCGGGCACGAGCCAGTTCACGCTCGATTTCCGCTTGTGCTGCAGTCACCAGGCGTTCACCCTCGGCTCGTGCATTGGCCTTGGCTTGTTCGACGATTTCGCCGCCACGCTTGTTTGCCTGATCCACGATACCGGCTGCCTGCTGACGGGCTTCCTTCAGCACTTCGCCGACCTGGACATCGGCCTGTTCAAGCTCGCGCTGCCCGCGCTCGGCTGCAGCCAGGCCATCGGCGATTTTCTGCCGACGCTCGTCCATCGCCTTTATTACAGGCGGCCAGACGAACTTGGCGGTAAACCCGACAAATAACAGAAAAGTAATGATTTGCCCTAAAAGGGTTGCATTCAGTCCCACGGCAACATCCCCGCTTGATGAGTTTGAATGTTCAGCTCAATCTGCTTGCGACAAGGGTAGCTTAGTTACCCAGGGCGGCCAGCAGAGGATTACCGAACATCAGCAGTGCCGCGAAGGCCACGCCGATAATCGACAGGGCGTCAAGCAAACCGGCAACGATGAACATCTTGGTCTGCAACATCGGGGCCATTTCTGGCTGACGGGCGGAACCTTCGAGGAACTTGCCACCCAGCAGACCGAAACCAATACCTGTCCCGAGTGCTGCGAAGGCGAAGATCAGACCGATGGCAACAGCGGTGTTCGCCTGGATCTGGGCAATAGCTTCCATTATGTCGTCTCCCTAAAAGAGGTGTTGTTAGAAAAGTAAAAAATCAGTGCTGTTCGTACGCCAGGCTCAAATACACGATCGTCAAGGTCATGAAAATGAACGCCTGGAGAGGAATAACAAGGATATGGAAGATCGCCCAGGCCGTACCGGGAAGCCACTGGGCCCACCAGGGCAGCATGGCGATCAGAATGAAAAGCATTTCAGCGGCGTACAGGTTGCCAAACAGTCGCAATGCAAGCGACACCGGCTTGGCGATCAGTTCCACCACGTTCAGAATAATATTGAAGGGCACCAGCAGCGGGAAAGAGCCAAACGGATGGAACAGCAGTTCCTTGATGTAGCCTTTAACACCCTTGCCCTTGATGCTGTAGATAATAATCAGGGCCAGGACCGACAGGGACAGACCGAAAGTGGCATTCATGTCGGCCGAGGGTACGATGCGCTGATAGTGGATGCCCATGGTGCTCGCAAGCCATGGCAGCAAATCCACCGGGATCAAATCCAGCAGATTCCAGAGCAGGACCCAGAAGAAAACTGTCAGGGCCAGGGGCGCTACGAAGCCTTTTGGTCCGTGAAAGCCCTCACTTACGGACCTGTCCACGAAATCGACCATGAGTTCAACGAAATTCTGTAGCTTGCCCGGCTCAGCGGCAGTCACCCTGCGGGCGCCAAGATAAAACAGGGTCAGGAATATAAGCCCGGTCACCCATGACCAGAACAGGGTATCCAGGTGGAACGTCCAGAAGCCTTCGCCCGTTGAAAGGTGCGTAAGGTGATGCGTAACGTATTCTGTGGGTGACTGGGATGCGCTTGCCATGTCCTACCTACCGAAACCTGCTGGATCCAACCGAGTAAAAATCAATGCGAACCAGTACACCGCCAAGGTGGCGATAAACGTGCTTATCAGCGGGAGAAACAAGTGGGCCAGGTACTTCGCCGCCAGCGCAAAGAACACCGCCGCCAGTACCAGTTTCAAGGCTTCCGCCCTGAAGAACGCCGAAACCGCTCCCCGTGGATCTGCACTGGCGTCCACCGAGAACATCTTGATTGCGAAATACAGGCTCAATAGAACGCTGATTCCGCCTCCCAAAGCTGCCCCTATTCCTGCCTGGACCGTGGACAACAGAGTCCAGAGGCCGGCACAAACCAGGGCCACAACCGCCTGCCAGACAATGATCTTCCCGGGCGTGGTTTTGACCGGAAAACCCATCATCAAGAATGCCTGTTGCTGAAAGCCGCGGAAGTATAAAGGTTGAACGGCTTTCCCGCAACGCAAAATCCCCAAAAAAGCCTGTAATAAGGCCTGGATAGGTTGTTTTACCTAGGCCGCCCCGGGCTAGCGGAAATGCCCGAGAATACCTTCGAGTTCGTCCAGGCTGTTGTAGGCAATAACCAGCTTGCCCTTGCCTCCGGCCGAACTCTGAATCTGTACCTTGGCCCCCAGTTTATCTCCAAGCTCCCCTTCCAGGGCCCGGATATCCGGGTCTTGCGCCGGCTTTGCCGGTTTCGCCGGCTGAGGCTTGAGCATGCGCCTGACCATGGCCTCGGTTTCGCGTACCGACAGCCCCTTGCTGGCGACGGCGGTTGCAGCCTCCACCTGTTGCCGGGCGGTGGGCAGACCCAGCAAGGCACGGGCGTGGCCCATTTCCAGCTTGCGCGCCTCCATCATGGTCTTGACGTCATCGGCAAGCTCCAGCAAGCGCAGCAGATTGCTGACCGCGGCGCGGGAACGACCCACGGCATCGGCAGCTTGTTGGTGAGTCATCTCGAACTCGGTAATCAGGCGCGCCAGTGCAGCGGCTTCTTCCAGCGGATTCAGATTCTCGCGCTGGATGTTCTCAATCAGGGCCATCGCCACCGCGGCAGCATCGGGCACATCACGGATAACCGCCGGAATCTCCTGCAAACCCGCCAGTTGGGCCGCTCGCCAGCGCCGCTCACCGGCAATGATCTCGTATCTGCGAGGCTGGCCTGCCTGGGCGGCCAGCGGCCTGACCACGATCGGCTGCACCACACCCTGGGCGCGGATGGAGTCCGCCAGGTCCTGCAGGCTTTCCGAGCGCATATCATGTCGGGGCTGAAATTGACCGCGCTGCAGCAAGTCTATGGCCAGGTGGCGCAGTTCGCCGCCATCGGCAGGACCCTGGGAACCCCGGGAACTGGTACCGAGCAGCGCATCCAGTCCGCGCCCGAGAGTTTTGCGTTTACCCACCATGCGTTATCTCAATCTTTCGTTTCGATGTCGTGGACATTCTATCAGGCCGT
Source organism: uncultured Gammaproteobacteria bacterium (assembly GCA_963823435.1). Taxonomy (GTDB): domain Bacteria; phylum Pseudomonadota; class Gammaproteobacteria; order Steroidobacterales; family BM003; genus CAKZML01. Next base: position 798,678 of record CAWGLN010000001.1, read on the forward strand.
GGCGGTGCGCTGGACGTCCTCCTGGCGACGGATAATTTCACCCGCCAGTGCCAGGTAGGCCAGGGCGCCCCGGGAGCTCTTGTCGTGATACAGGGCCGGCATGCCGAAACTGGGCGCCTCGGCGAGGCGCACGTTGCGCGGTATGACCGTGCGATAAACCTTGTCTCCAAAATGCAGGATCAACTGACCTGACACCTCGTTGGCCAGGTTATTGCGGGGATCAAACATGGTCCTGAGCAATCCCATCAGCTCAATACGCGGATTCACTGCAGCCCGGATCTGGTCAATGGTGTTGATCAGTGACGACAGGCCTTCCAGTGCGTAGTACTCGCACTGCATGGGAATCAGCACGCCGGTGGCCGCCGTCAGCGCATTCACCGTCAGCATGTTAATGGACGGGGGGCAGTCAATCAGGATGTAGTCAAACTGGTCTTCGATCTCGGTCAGGGCCTTGCGCAACCTCATTTCCCGGCCAATTTCGTTCAGCAACTGCACTTCGGCGGTAGTCAGGTCCGCATTCCCGGGAATCAGCCAGAACTTGGCCTCGTCCAGGTGCAGCATGGCCTCCGAGGCGCTGGCATCACCGAGCAGGACATCGCAGGACGTGACTTCCAGGTCGCTCTTGTTCACTCCGCAACCCATGGTGGCGTTGCCCTGGGGGTCAAGATCAACGAGCAGGATACGACGCCTGGTCGCCGCCAGGGAGGCCGCCAGGTTCACGGCGGTCGTCGTCTTGCCGACCCCGCCTTTCTGATTTGCTACCGCGATAATGTTGGCCATTTTTGAATACTCTAACGTCTGGTGCAGACCACCAGGTGGCGATCACCTTCTACCCCCGGCGGTTTCAACGCCAGGATTTCATCCACCGTCCACCGATCATCCGGTTGTTCCAGTGCAGCCAGTTCAGCCTCGGGAAACTGCCCCTTCATCGCCAGCAGACGTCCTCCGGGACGCACCAGGTGGGCCGATAAACCCATCAACAGACCCAGGGCCCCGACAGCACGGCTGACCACGGTATCAAAGCCATGATCCGGACGGTAGTTTTCCGCACGGGACTGCACGACCTGGACCTTCTCCAAACCCAGGCGACTGGCAATGTGGCGAAGGAATCGGCACTTCTTGGCCGAGGAATCCATCAAGCAAACCTCGTAATCCGGTCGCAGCACAGCCAGGGGTATACCCGGCAATCCCGCGCCGGTTCCCAGGTCCAGCACCCTTGGGCCAAGTACATGCGGGAGCACCGTCAGGCTATCCAGCAAGTGCAAGGGAACCATCTGCACCGGTTCGCGAATCGCTGTCAGGTTATACGCACGACCCCAGCGAGCCATCTCCTGGATGTAATCCAGCAGTTGGCCGGCCTGGTCTTGATCAAGTTCAATTTCAAGTTCGCGCGCACCCTCAACGATGCGGGACATCAGGTCCAAGTCAGTCATGTCTGCCCCCGGGGCGGCGGCGGTTTATAGCGCAGGGCGCGCATTCGCGCCCCGTCCCGTCAGCCCGCCTGTATCAGCAACGCCATGAACTCATTTACCGGGGTGTTCTCCAGCCTGGTCTGATCTGCGCACAATGTGGTCAGGGCGCTGTACTGGCCCTCGGTCAGGCGATCCCGAATGCTGTCCTCGAACTTGCTCACCAGCACCGGAATGCCTTCCTCGCGACGCTTGCGATGGCCGATCGGAAAATCTACGGCCACCCTTTCGCTGCTGCTGCCATCCTTGTAAAAGACCTGGACGGAGTTTCCAATAAAGCGCTTGTCGGGCGCGTAATAGTCGCGGGTAAAACCTTCATTTTCCCGAACTTCCATGCGCTCGCGCAGGGCGTCAATGCGTGGGTCCGAGGCTACGTCATTCTCGTAGTCAGCCGCGGTCAGGCGTCCAAAGATAAGCGGAACAGCCGTCATATACTGGATGCAGTGATCACGGTCAGCCGGGTTATCCAGGGGCCCCGTCTTGTCTATGATGCGCACGCCCGGCTCCTGGGTTTCGATCACTACTTTCTCGATCTCGTCCAGCCGGTCCCTGACCTCCGGATGCAGCGTCATCGCCGCTTCCACCGCGGTCTGGCTATGGAATTCCGCCGGGAAGGAGATCTTGAACAGCACATTCTCCATCACATAACTTCCAAAACCCTGGGGGAAGGTGAAGGGCTTGCCCTTGAACAATACGTCGAAGAAACCCCACTTGGGTGCGGACAAGGCCGAGGGATAGCCCATCTCGCCCGTCATGGCGATCAGCGCATGGCGAACACCGCGACTGGTGGCGTCACCTGCCGCCCAACTCTTCCTGGAACCCGTATTCGGGGCGTGCCGATAGGTACGCAACGCACCGCCATCAATCCAGGCATTGGACACGGCGTTAATGACTTGTTCACGACTACCGCCCAGCATGCCGGTCACGACCGCGGTGGTGGCTATCCGTACCAGCAACACGTGATCCAGACCCACCCGGTTGAAACTGTTCTCCAGCGCCAGTACGCCCTGGATTTCATGGGCCTTGATCATGGCCACCAGCACGTCGCGCACGCTCAACGGCGGCTTGCCCTCGGCCTGGTTCTTCCGGCTGAGATAGTCGGCCACGGCCAGGATGCCGCCCAGGTTGTCGGAAGGATGGCCCCACTCGGCGGCCAGCCAGGTGTCATTGAAATCCAGCCATCGAATCATGGCGCCAATATTGAATGCTCCCTGCACGGGATCCAGCACGTAGGACGTGCCGGGGACACGCGAGCCACCGGCCATGGTGGCTCCGGGCACTACCGGGCCAAGCAGCTTGGTGCAGGCAGGGTAGTTCAAGGCCTGGAAACCGCAGGCCAGGGTATCCATGAGGCAATAGCGCGCCGTACTCAACGCCAGCTCGCTGTCGATCTGGACATCGGTCACATAGTCGGCAATGTCCTGCAAAACCTTGTCCGGATCGGGACGACGGGTGGATTTGGCGTCAAAGTGAGACATGAAAGCTCCTAAAAAATATAGCCGCGGCGAATACCCTTCGCCGCGGCAATCAGTGTTGTTTCCTCAGCTACGGTCAGCGATGTCCGTCCATTTCTGCAGACTGGGCCCAATGTAGTCGGCGGCCGGCCGAATCAGGCGATTGTCAGCACGCTGCTCCATGATGTGCGCCGACCAGCCGGTGATACGCGAGCATACAAATATCGGCGTGAACAGGTAGGTGGGAATGTTCATGAAATGATAGCAGCTGGCGGAGAAGAAATCGGCGTTGGCAAACAGCTTCTTCTGCTCCCACATGACACGCTCGATGGTCTCCGAAACATCGTATATCCAGGTATCGCCAACTTCCTCCGACAGACGCTTGGACATGCGCTTGTTATAGGCGTTGCGGGGATCAGAAACCGTATATACACGATGACCAAAACCCATGATCTTGTCCTTGCGCTCCAGCATACCCAGGACGCCTTTCTCGGCTTCTTCGGGGCTGCGGAATTTATTGATCAACTCCATGGCAGCTTCGTTAGCTCCACCATGCAATGGGCCACGCAAGGCGCCGATGGCGCCGGTGACCGCGGAATGGAAGTCCGATAGCGTGCCGGTGATGACACGCGCGGTGAAGGTGGACGCATTGAACTCGTGCTCCGCATACAGGATTAACGAAGTATCCAGGGTGCGCCGGTGCAGTTCGCTGGGAGCTTTGTCGTGCAGCATGTGCAGGAAGTGACCCGCCACGGTGTCGTCATCGGTCTCGGTATCAATACGCACACCATCGGTGTGAAAACGATGCCAGTAAATAATAATGGACGGAAATACGGCAAGCAGCCTGTCCGCCTCATTCAGTTGATCAGCAAAACTGCCCTCCGGCTCCAGGTTGCCCAGGAAGGAGCAACCCGTGCGCATGACATCCATGGGGTGGGCCGTCGCGGGGATGGCCTCCAGCACCTTTTTCAGCTCCGGCGGCAGGCCACGCAGACCCTTCAAACGCTTGATGTAGGCCGCAAGCTCTTTCTTGGTCGGCAGCTTGCCATAGTGCAGGAGGTACGCGGTCTCTTCAAAGGTCCCCTTGCTCGCAAGATCGGTAATATCGTAACCACGGTAAGTCAGCCCCGCGCCTTCCTTCCCGACCGTGGCAATAGAGGATGCACCTGCAACGACCCCTGCCAGGCCGCCGGCTTTTTTTTGCTTGTCACTCATGGGCTGATCTCCTTTTGTTTTTCGTATTTCGTGTCGAATTTCCGGATATGCGGTCCTATTCCTTTCCCTGGGCGAACAGCTCGTCCAGCCTGGTTTCGTATTCGTGGTAGCGAAGCACTGCGTATAGCTCCGACCGGGTCTGCATACGGTGCAGCACATCCTTCTGCGTACCCTTGGTTCGAAGTTCCTGGTACACCATCAGGGCCGCCGCACTCATCGCCCGGAAAGCGCTGAGCGGATACAGCGCCAGGGACACGCCTGCGTCACCCAGGTCCTCAAGCGTAAACATGGGAGTCTTGCCAAATTCGGTGATGTTGGCCAGCACCGGCACTTTCACCTGGGTGGTGAATTCGCGGTACTCGTCCAGGCTGCCCAGGGCCTCGGCAAAAATCATGTCGGCGCCTGCTTCCACGTAGGCTGCCGCACGATCCAGCGCCGCCTGCTGCCCTTCAACGGCATGCGCATCGGTACGCGCCATGATCACAAAGTCGTCATCATGACGTCCGTCCACGCCGGCCTTGATGCGGTCCGACATTTCCTCCAGCGTGACCAGGGCCTTGCCCGGGCGATGACCGCAACGCTTGGCTTGCACCTGGTCCTCAAGGTGGCAACCCGCCGCGCCGGCTCGAATCATTTCGGAGACGGTGCGTGAAATCATAAAGGCCTGACCCCAGCCGGTGTCCGCGTCCACCAGCAAGGGCAGATCGGTGGCGCCGGTTATCCGGCGCACGTCCTCACAGACGTCATTGAGGGTGGTCAGTCCCAGGTCGGGCAGGCCGAAAGAGGCATTGGCAACACCGGCCCCTGAAAGGTATAGCGCGCGAAACCCGGCCTGTTGCGCCAGAAGCGCGGTATATGCGTTGATGGTACCCACCACCTGCAGGGGCCGCTCCTCAAGGACCGCGGCGCGAAAACGCGCGCCAGCCGAAGGTTTTCTAGCCATCATGCCCGCCTCTATGTTTGTGTAATCAGTACCCACCCATCCCGTCCTGAGCTGCGGAGGTCCGGGGCCGAACAGTTTAGCATGCTGTCGTGCAGCATGCTGTTCAGACCTTGGTATATAGGTACAAAGCCGGCCGATGTTCGAGTTTGGCGGGGCAACAGGCGCCTGACAGCCCTGCCGGGAAGGTTATTTATCCGTGTGGTCCAGCCAGAATTCAAGACCCTGCACATTCAGACGCACGTCATCGTCCAGGATTTCATGCCTGAATTCCTGTGTTCCCTGGAAACCGGCGGCATCCAGGCGTTGGTCCAGGAAGGTGTACATCGCTTCCTGCATCACTTCCGTGCGCTGCGGCTGATCCCGGTGACGCCGGGCAAGCTCAACAAAGGCATCGAGACATTCATGCATGGCCCGGGCCAGTTCCGGGGTGGCGACAACCCGGCTGAAATGGGTCAGGAACAGGTAGCGAGGCCCAAGCGCCATAATCCGGTCTACCGCCTCATGCGCCGCCTCGGGATCAAAGTGCACCGGCGTGGTGGTGGGGAAAACAAAAGGTCCCGACGGGCCGTCCAGTTCCCGGTAGGAAATACCGAAGCTGTCACCGGTGAACACGCCCCCGGCCGAGACATCGGTCAGGCAATAGTGATGACGCGCATGACCCTCGGTAAACATGATCCCCAGCGGGCGGCCGGCAAGTTCCAGGACCTCGCCATCTTCCGGCACATGTATACGCTCGGCCGGAATGGGGATGATGTCGCCGTACATACGCTCAAACGCCTCGTCACCGTACACGGCACGCGTACCTGCGATCAGTTTTTCCGGTTCGGCCATGTGACTCGCACCGCGCGGGTGAACCACCGCGGTCGCGTTCGGCAGGGCCTGCATCAATGCTCCCGCCCCACCTGCATGGTCCAGGTGCACGTGAGTCACGAAAACGTAGTCCACCTGTTCAGGCAGGACACCGCGATCGGCCATCGCCCGCAATAATCCCGGCACCGAGTGCGTGGTGCCGGTATCGACAAAGGCGGCCCTGCCCCGGTGCAGGATCAAATGACTTGCGTCCAGCATGGGACGCACATACTCAACATCGATGGCGGTGATGCCGTGCTCGAAATCTACGCTGTAGGGCGCCTGCGGCATGAGGGGACTCCAGGCTGAAAACGTCCATTGTAGCCTGCCTCAGCCGGCTTGCCGACAGCAGTCACCCGGATGCCGGGTGGGGTAGCTCGGGAATCGCGGCGGAAGGTGTGCGTATCCCGACGGGCGAAGGGAAACCCGGCAGGACCCTGCCGACCCACGGGCCAACAGGGTCAGCTATTGCGTGCGATCGGCGTCTTGAATCTGAATCTTCTCGCCAGCAATCTACGTCGTCCAGACTAAGTCAGCGGTTCCCTAAAGCGCCGGAGTGAACAAACCTTTCTGGGAGGAATAGTAGGCAACGATGGCCTTGATGTCTTCCTCGGACAGGGCCGCGGCAAACCCGGTCATGATCGGGTTCTTGCGGGTACCGTCGCGGTAATCGGCGAGAGCCCGTTCCAGGTAGCTGTGGTGCTGTCCCGCAAGATTCGGGTACATACCCATGGGGCTGATACCGCGTTCGCCATGACAGGCTGAGCAAGTGGCGATCTTGCCACTAACCGGACCGGTAGCATCTTCCGTGCGCGGGGAGCCGAGGCTGGCCAGGTAGGCGGCGACATCCAGCAAGTCCTGGTCATTCAGGGTGGCGGCCTGCCCGGTCATGGTGGGGTGCGTGCGTTCGCCATTGATGTACCCTTTCAGGGCAGCCAGGATGTATTCCTCATTCTGCCCACCGATTTTCGGCACCTTGTACACCGGGTAGGCGTTCTTGTAATTGGGTATGAAGTGACAACCCTTGCAGGTATCGGCCAGATCGGCGCCACGAGCGACATCGCCCTCGGCCATGGCGGACATCGAAAACAGGGCCAACAACAGGGCAGCCATGTAGGAAATCGTCTTTGTTGAACGTTCAAAGCTCATGATGCGTAGGCTCCAGAGATTCAGGTCTCCATGCAGGACCGCGTATGGTAATTATCCCACCTCAAAAATGCCAGCAAACGGACCGCCATGCCCAGGATGGGGTATCGGCGGCTTGCCGGTCGGTAAAATTATAGCGCAGGCCGCCCCTTACCCGGGTCCGGCCCGTTCGGCTCGCTGACCAGCGGATGGTGACAAGCTACCTGTCGATCCAACGATAAACCCGTGCGCCCCCCCAACTGCGGGGCCTGCTGCGCACAATCCGGTTTGGCCAGATCGCAGCGATGCCGGTAAATACACCCCATACCAGGCGGTTCCACTGCAAGCGAGGCCGGCCGACTCCCATCCATCCTTGCGCCCGGCACGGCCGCCAGCAAATCCCGTGTATAGGGGTGGGCCGGGTGGGCACACAAAGGGACGGCCGCACCCTGCTCCAGCAGGCATCCCCCGTAAATCACGGCCACCTGGTCACAAATGTGACGCACCACCGCCAGGTCATGGCTGATAAACACCATGGCAAGCCCCAGTTCCCGCTGCAGACTCATGAGCAAATTCAGCACCTGGGCCTGTACCGACACGTCCAGCGCACTTACTACTTCATCGCAAATCAACAACGCAGGCTGCACCATCAACGCCCTGGCAATCGCGATGCGTTGACATTGGCCGCCCGAGAATTCATGCGGATAGCCGGACAGGGTGGCCGGTGGCAGACCCACCATATCCAGCACTTGTACGGCGCGGGCCAGTCGCTGTCGTGCATCCATCTCGCCATGGTGCACCCTCAGGGGTTCTTCCAGACTCTGCAGAATGGTCATGCGTGGATCCAGGGAAGCGACCGGGTTTTGAAATACCATTTGCACCTGCCGCCGCAGGTCCCTGGCCATGGCCCCGTCGGCAGGCAGGCGTTGACCCATGACCGATATGTGGCCCGTGCGTGTGGGGCGCAGACCCACCAGGGCCCTCGCCAGACTGGTCTTTCCCGAGCCGGACTCGCCCACCACTCCCAGCACATGGCCGGGCTGCAACGCCAGGTTGATGCCCGACAAGCCCGGTCCTCCGGGATTCGAGGGATCAAAGGACAGTCCGAGCTCATGTACCTCGAGCACCGGGTTCATGGCCCTGTCTCCGGATTGAAACAGGCCCGCCGATGTCCGGGGGATATCTGCTCCAGCACGGGCATATCGGTTTCGCAACTCTCCAGCCGACGCGGACAGCGCGGATGGAAGGGGCAACCCGGGGGCCAATTGCCGGCGCCCGGCGCCTGGCCCTGCAAAGATGGCAACAGGGCGCCGGGCACGGAGTCCAGACCCGGCGCACAGGCGATGAGACCCGCTGTGTAGGGATGACCTGCCGAGGCAAATAATTCGTCGGTCGGCCCCTGCTCCAGTACCCGGCCGCCGTACATCACCAGGACCCTGTCCGCCACACCGCGTACCACGGACAGGTCGTGGGTGATCAGCAACACCGCAGTTCCGCTTTGCCTGGCCAGGGTGGCGATTAGCGCCAGCACCTGGCTCTGGGTGGTCACATCCAGGGCGGTGGTCGGTTCGTCCGCTACCAGTACCGCGGGCTTTCCCAGCAAGGCCAATGCCATCACCACCCGTTGCTGCATGCCGCCCGAAAGCTCGTGGGCGTATTTGCCGAGCAACGCCGGCGCATCCGCCAAACCCACCGCCTGCAGCATACGCTGGGCCTGTTCCGTTGCGGCCGCGCCACCCAGGTGCTGGTGTCGGCGCAACATTTCCAGCATCTGCTTGCCGATGGTCAGGTAGGGATTGAGCGCCTGGCCGGGATCCTGGGACACCAACCCGATCCGCCTGCCCCTGACCCGGGTCCAGCCCGCCTCGTCCAGGTCATCCAGGGACTGACCTTCCAGCAGTATGCTGCCACGACGGCGGGCACCCGGTCCCAACAGCCCCATCAGCGCCAGCCCTGCCTGGCTCTTGCCCGAGCCTGACTCACCCACCACGGCCAACACTTCTCCCGGGTACAACTCAAAATCCAGGCCACGCACCGCATCGCGGGAACTGGTCGCGGGCCCATAGGAAACCTGCAAACCGGTCACCTGCAACACCGGACCCGGACCCGCCGCGCTCATGCCCCGTCCCGCCTGTCGCTACGCATCGGGTCCAGGGCATCGCGAAGACCGTCGCCCAGGAAATTCAGGCACAACAAGGTCAGGCCGAGGACCAGGCCCGGATACACCAGCATCCAGGGTGCGTTTTCCATTTCCCTCGCGCCCTCGCTGATCAGGGAACCCCATGAGGTCAGGGGTTCCTGCACCCCCAGCCCCAGAAAGCTGAGGAAGGATTCGGCCAGAATTACCTGGGGCACGGTCAGGGTGGCGTAAACCACCACGATACCGGTCAGGTTGGGCAGGATATGCCGCAAGAGTATGCCGGCCGAGGACACCCCGGTAGCCCGGGCAGCCAGCACAAACTCCTGGTTTTTCAGACTCATGGCCTGGCCACGCACGATGCGTGACATATCCAGCCAGTTGATTGCGCCGATGGCCAGGAATATCAGCATGATGTGACGGCCAAAATACACCGTGAGCAGGATAACCAGGAACAGGAATGGCAGGGCGTAAAGCACGTCCACCGAGCGCATCATCAGCTGGTCGACACGGCCACCCAGATACCCTGCCGTGGCGCCATAAATCACCCCTATCAGCACACTGACCAGGGTCGCCACCAGACCCACTGCCAGCGACACACGTCCTCCCATCAGCACACGCGCCAGCAGATCGCGCCCGTTGGCGTCGGTGCCCAGCAGGTGTCCGCTATGAAACGAAGGGGCGGTGGAAATCTGGTTCCAGTCAATCGCCTGGGGTGTGAAGGACACGAGCCATGGACCCGCCAATACCGCAAGGCATACCAGGACCAGCACTACTGCCGAGGCCATCGCCGCCCGGTTTTCGGCCAGCCTGGCCAGGGCGCCTCGCCAGTGGGTGGCAACGACCGGCGCGGCGCTCACGCGCGTCTCAACCTGGGGTCTATCAGGCGGTAACTGATATCCACCACGAGATTGAAGGCGATAACCAGTACACCATAGAAAACCACCACGCCCATGACCAGGGTGTAGTCACGGTTCACCGCTCCCTGGATGAAATAGCGCCCGATACCCGGGATACCGAATATCGTTTCCACCACTACCGAGCCGGTCAGCAGGGCGGCGGCCGCGGGCCCCAGGTATGAAATCACGGGCACCAGGGCGGGTCGCAAGGCATGACCCCAGAGTACCCGCCGGGGACTCAGACCCCGCGCCCGGGCCATGGTGATAAAACCGGCATTCAGGACCTCCAGCATGCTGCTACGCGTGATGCGGGCAATGTAGGCGATCTGGGGCAGGGCCAGCGCGATCACCGGCAAGACCATGTTGCGCAGACCCATACCGCTGCCCGCCTCCACCGCCATCGCCGGCAGCCAGTCCAGGTAGATAGCAAACACCAGCACCAGCAGGGGCGCCACCACGAAATTGGGCACCGATATTCCCACCAGGCTAAAACCCATGATCCCGGCATCCGCCCAGGTGTTGGCCTTGCGCGCCGCTATCACGCCGGCCGGTATACCCAGCGCCAGCGCCAGCAAAAAGGCCAGCCCGCCGAGCTGCAGGGAATAGGGCAGTCCCGAGGCAATCAGCTCGGCCACATCGTAATCCGGATACTGGAAGGAGGGTCCCAGGTCACCCTTTAAAAGATTGCCCAGGTACCGCAGGTACTGCCTGCCCAGGCTTTCGTCCAGGTGGTAGGCCGCAAGCAGATTCTGCTCGACCTGCGGCGGCAGGTTTCGTTCACCGGCGAACGGGCCGCCGGGGACCGCGCGCATGAGAAAGAACGCTGCGGTTACCAGCACCAGCAAGGTGGGAATCGCGCTCAGAAGTCGTTTGAATATCAGCCCTGGCAAGACCGCCCTCCCGTGTGTCCAGCGGGTAGGCCGCAGCATGAATTAATCGCGCTGCAATGACAAATGCCTGCTGTACTGCAGGTTCATGATGTTGTCCTGCCAACCCCCTACCCAGGGTTTGACCAGGTGGCGGCTGACATGAAAATACACGGGGATTACCGGCGTATCCGCCAGCATCAGGCGCTCGGCCTGCTCCAGCAACGCACGCCGCTGCTGAAGGTCAACTTCCGTGCCGGCCTGCACCAACAGACTGTCGTAGGCGGGATTGGAATAGCCGCTGAGATTCAGGTCAAAATCTGACTGAAAGAACTGGGCGAAGGTAAAGGCATCGTTGTAGTCGCCGATCCAGCTGGAGCGAAACACCTGGGTCTCACCCTGGCGTATATGTTGTATCAGTACCTGGAATTCCTCGTTGACCAGGGTAGCCTCCACGCCCAGCGCTTCCTTCCACATGCTGGCAATGGCCACGGCAATGCGCTGGTGAGTCTCGGCGGTGTTGTAACGGATTTCCACCTCGGCCGGATTGTCCGGACCATAGCCGGCACTTGCGTAAAGCTCCCGCGCCTGCTGGGTGCGCTGCTGCGAATCCAGGCCGGCCCACGCCACTACCTGGGGCGTGTAGTTACTGGTTCCCGGGGGCACCCAGCCATAGGCAGCGAACCTCTCCAACACCGGTGATCTTCTCGGTCAGTAATTCCCGGTCGATCGCCATGGACAGCGCCTGGCGCAGTTGCGGATTATCGCGAAACGGCGGCTTGCGCAGGTTGAGTCCGTAGTAATAAGTGGTCAGGTAAGGATGGATTCGCAGTTCCGCCGCCAGGTTTTCCTTGATCCAGCGAAACTGCTGCAGCGGAATGGTGTAGGTGAAATCCAGCTCGCCCGCCCGGTAGCGCTTGAGCTCCGCGCCATCATCCGCAGTATTGTAAAAAATCACCCGGTCTATCCGGTTGGTCTGATTGTTCCAGTAACCGGTATTACGTCGGGCCGAGATATATGCCCCTACCACCCACTCGTCCAGGACAAAAGCGCCATTGGAAACCAGGTTGCCGGGGCGCCCATAGTCCTTGCCGTGGGTTAGCAGGCTGGCCTCATGCACCGGATACATGCTGGGGTGGGTCAGCAAGTCCAGCAGGTAGGGGGCGGGTCTGACCAGGTGCAGACGCAGGGTCGCGGGGTCCGGGGCTTCCACACCCAGGGCGTCCGGCGGCATGTCACCCGTCAGTATTTCGGCGCCATTGAGCAACAGGGACATATTCTGGGCATAGAACGCCGCCGTGGCCGGATTGGCCAGGCGTCTGAAACTGAATACGAAATCCCCGGCGCTAACGGGATCACCATTGGACCAACGCGCCTCGGGTCGCAAGTGGAATGTATAAACCAGCCCGTCATCACTGATGTCCCAGTCACGCGCCACGGCGGGCTCCAGATCACCGTTGGGCGCGTGCGTGAGCAAGCCCTCAAACAGGTCACGTGCGAGGTTAAACGCCGGGTCGGTACGCGAGGACTGTGGATTCAGGGACTCGGGTTCCGGGCCATTGCCCCTGCGTAGAACAGCCTCTGCGAGCACCCCGGCATCGCGAGACACCGCTGGCAGATCACCGGCATCGTGACCGGCGCCGCGCCAGAGCAGGAGGCCGCCGAATGCCAGGATAACGGCCAGGAGAGCGTGTCGTTTGAGTTGCTGCGTCATGGAGTCCAACTGTACTCCATGACAGCGGTCTACCCAAGACGGACGCTTGCCAGAACCCGTTCAGGCGCTGTGTCGGGTGAGCTCGCGTTTCTTCAGGTGTATCAACAGAAGTGAGACCGCAGCGGGTGTCATACCCGGCAGGCGTGAGGCCTGGCCGATGGTTACCGGTCTTGCCAGTCCCAGTTTTTGGCGCACCTCGTTGGACAGGCCGCGGACACCGGCATAGTCCAGGTCGTCGGGCAGACGCGTCTGTTCGTTGCGCAGATGGCGGTCTATCTCCTCCTGCTGCCGCAGAATATAGCCCTGGTATTTCGCCTGTACTTCCACCTGCAGGACGACCTGGGCCGCCTGCTCGGTCATCCAGCCCAAGCAGGGCAGGATTGGTACCCACCGTGGACAGCCCCGTGAGCCCTGCATAGCTCGCCTCGGGTCGCTTGAGTAACTCAAACGCCCTGGCCTCCCGGGATAACGGTCCGCCAAACACGGCCGTGGATTGCTCCACGCTAAGGTGCTCGGGTCTCACCAGCACCTGGCCCAGACGCTGGACCTCGTTCCGCAACGAGCTCCTGCTTGCGCTGAAAGGTGTCCCATCGGGAGTCGTCCACCAGCCCCAGTTCCCGACCACGCGGGGTCAGGCGGGCATCGGCATTATCCTCCCGCAACTTCAGCCGGTACTCGGCGCGACTGGTGAACATGCGGTAGGGTTCCGCCGTTCCGCTGGTGATCAGATCGTCCACCATGACGCCGATATACGCTTCGTCCCTGCGTGGACACCAGGTCTCACGGCCGCTGGCGGTGAGCGCTGCATTCAAACCGGCCAGCAATCCCTGGGCCGCAGCCTCTTCATAGCCGGTAGTGCCGTTAATCTGGCCGGCAAAAAACAGACCTTCAAGGTGGCGGGTTTCCAGGCTGGGCTTCAGGTCCCGGGGGTCAAAGAAATCGTATTCGATAGCGTAACCCGGACGTGTGATGTGGGCGTTCTCAAAACCCCGCATGCTGCGCACAAATTCCAGTTGCACCTCATAGGACAAACTCGTGGAAATACCGTTGGGATAAACCTCGTGGGTAGTCAGGCCCTCGGGCTCCACGAATACCTGGTGCGACAACTTGTCGGCAAAGCGCACGATCTTGTCTTCCACCGAGGGACAATAGCGCGGACCCACGCCTTCGATGGCGCCCGAAAACATCGGTGAGTCAGCAAGACCCCCGCGAATGATCTCGTGCGTGCGCTCATTGGTATGCGTAATAAAACAGGAGACCTGGCGCGGGTGTTCGCTGGCGCGACCGATGAAGGAGAATACCGGCACCGGGTCGTCACCCGTCTGTTCCTCCATCATGCTCAAGTCGAGACTGCGGCCATCCAAACGCGGCGGCGTGCCGGTCTTGAGACGGCCTACGCGGAAAGGCAATTCTCTCAGCCTGGCGGCCAGGGCATTGGACGGGGGATCACCGGCCCTGCCGCCCTGGTGGCTGGATCGGCCAACATGAATGCGCCCACCCAGGAAAGTCCCCACTGTAAGCACGACCGTTGGCGCGCGAAATTCCAGCCCCATCACGGTTCTTACCCCGGTGACCTTTTCGCCTTCCACCAGCAGGTCGTCTACCGTTTGTTGAAACAGGGTCAGGCCCGGCTGGTTTTCCGCCATGCTGCGAATCGCCTGGCGATAAAGTACGCGATCCGCCTGGGCGCGCGTGGCCCGCACAGCCGGCCCTTTGCTGGCGTTCAGGGTGCGGAACTGGATACCGGCCCGGTCTGCGGCACGGGCCATGGCCCCGCCCAGGGCGTCGATTTCGCGGGTCAGGTGGCCCTTGCCGATACCGCCGATAGCGGGGTTGCAACTCATCTGGCCAATGGTCTCGATGTTCTGCGTCAGCAAAAGCGTACGCGCACCGACGCGCGCCGACGCCAGGGCGGCCTCGGTGCCGGCGTGACCGCCTCCGACCACGATCACGTCATATTTATGTGTGTACGCCATACGCTTCTCGTTCCGCCACCAGGGCGGTCGCGCATTTTACCAGTAGATCATCATGTCACGCATCCAGGATCCCTGGTTTACAGGCCGACGCAGGACTGCGACCATGGGCGCGACTTTCAAACAAAGGACGTCGTATGGGCCCCAGAACTGTGCTCGCTATGCTGCTAGGCAGCCTCTCCCTGGTCGCGCAAGCCGACGCACTGGAACTGAAAGACTGCCGTATCCAGGACACCGAGGGAACAATATCCGCACCGGCCCAGTGCGGTCTTTTCCAGGTGCCGGAAAATCCGGACGACCCTTCCGGCAAGCAGATAGAACTTTTTGTTGCGCGTGTCCCCACCTTGAATCAGCAGCGCTCGGAACAGGCGTTTGTTCTACTGGCAGGTGGACCCGGTCAAGCGGCCAGCGAGGCCTACGCCAGCAGCCAGCAGGCATTCGAGCGCATTCGTCGCAGCCACGACATCCTGCTGGTGGATCAGCGGGGAACCGGGAAATCCAATCGCATGGCCTGCGATTTTTCAGCCGAGACCGAGGCGCTGGACTGGGACGATGAAGGGACGACGCAAGCCCTAAAGGATTGCCACGATCACCTGCCGGGCGATCCGCGTTACTACACCACCAGCGTGGCCGTCAGAGACCTGGACGCGGTGCGCGCGACCCTGGGTTATTCGCAACTGGTCTTGTATGGGGGCTCCTACGGAACCGCCGTCGCCCAGCATTATCTTCGTCGCTATCCAGAACAAGACCCGCAGCGTGATCCTGGACGGTGTGGCGCCGCCGGGCGTGACTCTTGCGACGGATATCGCCCTGAATGCACAACTGGCGCTGGAACCGGATTTTCGCCCGCTGCAAGGAAGACCCTGCCTGTAACGACAGCTTATCCGGAACTGGCTGCTGCATTTGACCGGGTTGCGGGACGGCTGAAAAACGCACCGGTGGAACTGGATATGTCTGATCCCATGACCGCCAAGCCACTGCACATCAGCCTTGGCTACGACCTGATGGTCGCGGGAATTCGACTGCTCAGCTATCGCCCGGAATCCATCGCGCTGTTGCCGCTGATGATCAGTGAGGCGGACAAGGGAAACTTCGGACCGCTTGCAGCCCAGAGCCTGTTATCTGTGTCTTCTCTTAACGACATGCTTGCCCTGGGTATGCACAACGCCGTGATGTGTACCGAAGATATTCCGTTCGTGGACTTCCAGACGCGTGGATATGGCGGCTCTCGAGAACACTTATCTTGGCAGCGATCAACTCAATGGCCTGCGAAAGATTTGCGAGATCTGGCCGCAGGGTCTCGCGGACCCGGATATCAGGGATCCGGTGATTTCGAATGTGCCGGTTTTGTTGCTCTCGGGTGAGGCAGATCCGGTCACCCCGCCTGCCTACGCAGAGCGGGTCGCCGCCACGTTGCGAAAACTCGCGTCACCTGGTGGGACCCGGACAGGGACACGGGATGCTAACCGTTGGTTGCGTTTCCCGGCTGGTGGCGGATTTTACCCGCGACGGCTTGCTGGATCAGCTCGATGCCGGGTGCGTTCAACAGGTGGGGCCGACACCCTTCTTTCTTGATTTCAACGGACCCACACCATGATAGAGGCACAGGGACTGAAAAAATCCTTCGGCAAGGTGCAAGCGCTCAAGGACGTGAGCTTCGTGGCGCCGGACGGCAAGGTAACGGGGTTGCTGGGACCTAACGGCGCCGGTAAATCCACCACCTTGCGCATCCTTTACACCGTGCTCAATCCGGATGCCGGCACCGCTGTTATCGACGGCGCAGACATACGCCGCGACAGCATGGGTGTTCGACGTCAGATCGGTGTTCTGCCTCACTCGGCCGGTCTTTATCCGAACCTGAGTGCCCGGGAAAACATCGCTTATTACGGCCGTATCCTGGGAATGCAGGAAATTGCCCTGCAAAAACGTATTGACGAATTGGCCGGGCTGCTGGAACTCGAGGACGTGATCGACCGTCGGGCCAAGGGTTTCTCCCAGGGCCAACGCACAAAAGTGGCCCTCGCGCGGGCCCTGGTGCACAAGCCTCGCAACCTGTTGCTTGACGAACCCACCAACGGTCTGGATGTGATGGCCACCCGCGCCCTGAGGGAACTCATTCTCAAACTGAAAAACGAAGGTATCTGTATCCTGTTCTCCAGCCACATCATGCAGGAAGTGGCCGCTCTTTGTGACGAGATCGTCATCATTGGAGGGGGCCGCGTGGTGGCTTCCGGCACGCCTGAGTCACTACGCCAGAGCACTGGAGAGCAGGAACTGGAAGAAGCCTTTGTGAAAGCCATAGGCAGCGCGGAGGGCCTCCAGTGATGCGACAGATCTTCACTGTCTTCCGTAAGGAAGTCACCGACAACCTGCGCGATCGTCGCACCCTGATGTCGGCCCTGCTGTTCGGCCCCTTGTTCGGCCCCTTGTTATTCGCCGGCATGATTTCGCTGACCCTGCAACGCTCCATCGGCGAATCCACCGAGGCCATGCGACTGCCCGTATCCGGTGTCGAAAACGCACCCAGCCTGATGCAATTTTTGACCCAGAATAACGTGGACGTTGTTGCTATGGCGCTGACGATGGCCTCGGCGCAGGCATTGATCGACGCGGGTACCGAAGACGTGGTGCTGATAGTCTCGGAAGGTTATGGCGAGGCCATGCGCGCGGGCAAGCCCGCTGTTGTGCAACTGGTGTCCGATAATGCGAACAGCAATGCCACCAAGAATATTCGCCGCACCGAAAGACTCCTGAGAGCCTACGAACAACAACTCTCGGCCCTGCGTTTGCTCGCACGCGGTATCAGCCCCTCGGTGATCAACCCCCTGGCGGTTGAAGACGTGGATGTTTCTACCCCCACCGGACGCTCCATCATCCTGCTCGGTATGATGAATTACTTCATCATATTTTCGGTGCTCATGGGTGGTCTCTACCTGGCCATTGACACCACTGCGGGGGAGCGCGAACGGGGTTCGCTGGAACCATTGCTTACATTGCCTGTGGAGCGTTGGCGCCTGATAGTTGGCAAGGTGCTGGCCACCTGTCTGTTCATGGTGTCTGTCATTGGTGGTGAGCCTGACCGCGTTTTCGCTCTCGCTATCCTTTGTGCCGTTGGCGGAAGTCGGTATGGCAACCAATTTCGGCTTCGGTTGTAGCAGCCCGCATCTTCGTGGTCATGCTGCCATTTGCACTACTTGGTGCGGCGGGGATGACTGCTGTCGCGTCATTTACCAAGAGTTACAAAGAGGCGCAAACCTATTTGACGGTGGTCATGCTGGTGCCAACCCTGCCTATCATTTTTGCGGCACTGTTTACTCTCAGGCCATCGCTGGTCCTGATGCTGGTGCCGTCTCTTTCGCAACACCTGGTGATTACCGGAATGATGAAGGGAGATCCCCTGTCCATGGTCTACGTGGCCATCTCTTTCGCCAGCACGCTTGTGATAGGTCTGTTGCTGCTCGGCCTCGCGGCCCGGCTCTACCGCAGGGAAGGAATCCTGGGATAGGGAGCCTCTGATCTACTCATGGACTCGCAGCTTGCGGCTAAACGGCCCAGCTTCCTTGTTGCCAATCTTCACATAGCTGGCTATTCCCTGCGATCGGCGCCTCGAATCTGAGCCTTTTCGCTCACAATCTACTTCCTCCAGAGCAAATCAGAGGCTCCCTGGAGCACGATCTACTCATGGACTCGCAGCTTGCGGCTAAACGGCCCAGCTTCCTTGTTGCCAATCTTCACCATAGCGGGCTATTCCCTGCGATCGGCGCCTCGAATCTGAGCCTTTTCGCTCACAATCTACTTCTTCCAGAATAAATCAGAGGTTCCCGGGCCTCACGAACACGTGAACCCGGTCACGTTTCCACCACAGAAACCTCTCGTTTCCCGGCCGCCTGGGCGACTATCTGTCGCGCGGCAATTCCGTGTGCGGGTTGAATAAAAACAATACGCGCGGTGTGGCCATTAACAGGAGCCAACACAGGATGAAAAGCTGGTTTATACCAGACGGCGATCCAAAGCAGAGCCTGCGCCTGCGGCGTTTCTTCATGGGCACCTCTTTTTACGGCATCTGGTTATCTATTATCGGCCTGATGCTTTATCAGGATGTTCTCAGCATTTCCGCGCCATTGCTGTTGCTGGAAGTATGCGGCGCAATTATCTCCAACCTGGTTTTTTACACCTTGCTGCGCTCGGGTATGAACTTGCAGTTGGCCGATCCGTCTATGACGTTTGCTCAGCTCACCGTGGGTATTGGCTGGGCAATGGTGTTGCTGATATCCGCCCACGAGGTCCGCGACTTGATGTTGATTGCGTATATCTCCCCGGTTCTTTTCGGCATGTTCAAACTGGACCAGAAAGGATTCACCCGTCTGGCTATCGTTGCGATGACAGGCTTTCTCCTGGTTACATGTCTGGATTTTTTACTGCGCCCGGAGAGTTTTGATCCGACCCTGTCGCTCTTGCGGGTGGTCGTGGTCACCCTCATGGTGTGCTGGTCCAGCTATTTCGGGCTGCACGTCTCCCGGCTGAAGGGTTTGCTGCGCAAGCAGTCCAGGGACCTGAAGAAAATGGTTGCCGAGGTGACCGTGCTGGCCGAGCGTGACGATTTGACCAAGGCTTATAATCGGCGCTTCATCATGGATTCCCTGGCCTCTGAGAAATCGCGTTCCGACCGCACCGGCCTGCCATTCTCGGTTTGTATTCTTGATCTTGACCATTTCAAGCTGATTAACGACCGCTTCGGGCACCTGGCCGGCGACAGGGTTCTCACCGCATTCGCGGAAAGGGCGCGTTCGGAGATTCGCAATCTCGACCTGATGGGTCGCAAGGACAGTGGCACCTGGTTCGGCCGCTACGGCGGCGAGGAATTCATCGTGCTGTTGCCGAACACGTCCCTCCTGGGCGCCCGTAACTGCGCGGAGCGCATCCGTCACGTAACCGCAAGCACGGCGTTTCGAGGACGTATTGCACGTGACCGTTTCCGGGGGCGTTACCCAATACCGGATCGGTGAGGACGTGGAGGACACCCTGCGGCGGGCCGACCAGGCTCTCTACAATGCGAAGCACGGTGGCCGCAACCGCGTTGACTGCGCCGGCGATCTGGGCAGCACCCATGTGCCCTCGGATTTCGGCAGCCAGGTCGTTGTAGGGTTTTTCGGAAAGACCAAGAATCCAGTCGCCAACTGAAGCGTGAAACCGACCGGATTCCGGTTCCAGATCCGCCGCGATAATCGAACGGCGTGCTATTTGCCAATACAAAAGCTGGAAAAAATTCTTCCCAGCAGATCGTCACTGCTGAACTCGCCGGTGATCTCGCCCAGGGACTGTTGCGCCAAACGCAACTCCTCCGCCATCAGTTCTCCGGCGCGCTGCTGGGTCAGCTGACGGCAGCCTTCGTCAAAGTGCCCGCGCGCGCGCCGCAATGCGTCCAGGTGACGGCGCCGGGCCGACAGGGTACCGGCATCTGTATAGCGATATCCCACGCAAGCTTTCAGATGCTCCCGTAACAGGTCCAGCCCCTCGCCGGTAAGCGCGGAAACAGAGACCTCCGGTATAGCGGCCGGTCTTGATGCCAGCTGACTCATTACCCAGGTCGATCTTGTTGCGAACAATCGTGACTGGAATATTTTCCTGAACCTCTTGCAGCAACTCGCGATCTGGCGGCACGCTGCCTGGTGAAGCGTCAGTGACCAATAGCACATGGTCGGCCCTGTCCGCCTCGTGCCGCGCCCTGCGCATACCCTCGGCCTCGATACGATCAGCATTGTCCCGCAGACCCGCAGTGTCAATGATATGCAGGGGCAAGCCGTCGATGTGTATGCGTTCACGCAATACATCACGTGTGGTTCCGGGTACCTCGGTAACGATCGCCGCCTCGTATCCCGCCAGGCGGTTAAGCAGGCTGGATTTTCCTGCGTTGGGCCGACCGAGAATAACTACCGTCATCCCTTCCTGAAGCAGGCAACCCTGGCGGGTATCGGCCTCCAGCGCATCAAACTCGACCAGCAAGGCTTCTATGCGTCGGGTAACTTCCCGGTCCGAGAGAAAGTCGATTTCCTCCTCCGGAAAATCGATCGCCGCTTCTACAAACATACGACATTGCACCAAGTGCCTCGACGATGGAATGAACCCGCCGGGAAAACTCCCCTTCCAGCGAACGTAATGCCGCCCGGGCTGCCTGCGCGGATCCGCTGTCTATCAGGTCGGCGATTGCCTCAGCCTGGGCCAGGTCGAGCTTGTCGTTGAGAAAGGCGCGCCGTGAGAACTCGCCCGGCTCCGCCACGCGTGCACCCAGTTCCAGCACCCGCGCCAGCAACATGTCCTGCACCACCGGACCACCATGCCCGTGCAACTCGAGAACATGCTCGCCAGTAAAGGAATGGGGCGCCGGGAAGTACAGGGCCAACCCATCATCCAGGGGCGCACCGTCTGCATCGATAAAGCGCGCGAAGGTTGCCACACGTGGCTGTAGCGAACGATGCAGCAAGGCCTGGGTAAGTTCCGGCACACCGGCACCCGAGACCCTGATGATCGCCACGCCGCCACGACCGGGTGGCGTGGCGATGGCAGCGATGGTGCCGGTCTGAACTACACTCATCTGCGGATTCGTCCGATGTCCGTTTCACCTGCTGCCAATACACGGCTGTCGGTCATGCACATGGCGAAGGCTAGTGCTCGCGCGCAACCACCTTGTTGATGTGCCACTGCTGGGCAATGGCCAGCAGGTTGTTTACAAACCAGTACAGCACCAGGCCTGAAGGGAAAAACGCAAAAAACACGGTGAATACGACAGGCATGGCCATCATGACCTTTGCCTGGATGGGGTCGGGCGGCGTGGGGTTGAGCTTCTGCTGAAAGAACATGGTAATGCCCATCAAAAGGGGCAGAACAAAATACGGATCTTTCGATGACAGGTCATTCAACCACAGCGCAAAGGGCGCCTGACGCATCTCGACACTTTCGATCAGCACCCAGTACAGCGCGATAAATACCGGCATTTGCACGACAATGGGCAGGCAACCGGCGGCTGGATTCACCTTCTCCTTGCGATACAGTTCCATCATGGCGGCGCTCAGGCCCTGGCGATCATCCTTGAAGCGTTCCTGCAGGTGCTTTACCCGCGGCTGCATATTGCGCATCTTGGCCATGGATCGGCCGCTGGTTTCCTGCAACTTGTAGAACACCAGCTTGATCATCATGGTCAACAAGATGATGGACCAGCCCCAGTTACCGACGAACGAATGAATCTTGCGCAGCACCCAGAACAAAGGCTGGGAAATCACGGTCAACCAGCCATAGTCCACGGTAAGTTTCAAACCCGGCGCGGCAGCTTCCAACTGGTCTTGCAGCTTGGGGCCGGCAAACAACGATTGTTGCGCTGACACGGATTGTCCTGCGGACAGGATTTGCGGTGCCCCGATGGCCGACTCCAGCACCTGGCCATTACGATTAAGATTGACCTTGTAGGCGTAACTGTCCCCGGGATGCGGAATCGCGGCTACCAGGAAGTGGTGTTGGATCGAGGCAATCCAGCCACCGACGGCGGTAAGACTGACCGGTTCCTCGCCCAGGTCCTCGGGGTCCATCTTCTGGTATTTTTCACCGTTGTACAGCACCGGACCGATGTAGGAATAACTGTCCACGTCGGTCATGCTGCGCTCGCGCGCTACCGGTTCCCGGCGCAACTGCAAATAGGGTGCGATGGTGACATCCGCTGCGCTGCGATTCACTACCTCATAATCCAGCCCGATTTGATATTGCCCACGACTGAATGTGTATATCTTTGTAACGGCAAGCCCGTTTTCATCGGTCCAGGTAAACGGCACTTTCAGCTCGGCCTCACCGTCGGCAAGAAGGTACTCCGCCCTGGCCGCTGTGTAGGTTGCCAGGTGCGTCGGCTCGCTGCTTGCGCCGGAAATTCTCAGCCCGGTCTGGTAGACAAAGGTATGATCGGCGCTTGCATCCAGCAACCTGACCGGCACATCGGGCTGGTTCTTGGCAATGGGATAGCGGCGCAACTCCAGCTGCTGGATGTCGGCCCCGACCGTCGATATCAATAAGTCAAAAACATCGGTCACCACCCGCACATAGCGGCCGGAGGTTGCCGGCTCCGGCGTTTCCACCGGCTCCGGCTGCACAGCCCCGGCAAGCGGGCCAACACTGGGCAAATCACCCGAGTCCGCGGAGATTTCAAGCGGAAGATTTGCAGCAGGGGCGGTGTCTTGCGCCTGCTGACGGACCGGCTGCCTGGTCGGAACGGGGGTGCGGTCGATCATCCAGGCCTGGTAGACAAAAAACCACACCAGGGCAACGGCGCCCCAGATAAATATTCGTTGGTTATCCATTCCGAACAGGTCCTCAGGTTTGGTCGTGCCGGTGTGGTACAGGATCCCATCCGCCGGCATTAAACGGGTGACAGCGGCCGATCCGGCGTAAAGCGAGCCAGCCACCGCGAAACACACCGTATTCGGTGATGGCGGTAACGGCATACTCGGAACAGGTGGGAGAGAAACGGCAGTTCGGCCCCAACAACGGGCTGATCAACCATTGATAGGCACGGATTAGCGCGGTGAAGATTCGGCGCATTTTCCTATGATCCTTCGCCAGTGGCCCTCAAGACTGAGACGCAGGCGGCGGTTGTCTGCCTCCCTTGCTCCAGTGCGACTCATGACCACCAGGTCTATGGCTGGTAGTCCTATCCGGGTCATGCGGAAAGATTCCCGAATCACCCGCTTGATACGATTACGTTCGACTGCACTACCGGACGTTTTCCGCGAAATGGCCATTCCCAAACGGGCCTCGCCAAAGGTATTCCCCCGCGCCAGTACTGTAAATAGTGAATCGGTAGATCGGGCGCTCCCACGGAAGACCTGGGAAAACTCGGTCGGCCTGGTCAGGCGGCTCCGACGGGGAAAGGTCTGGGAAGGATTGATGCTTCGACGGTCCGTTAGAACAATTTCGCCGTCAATCAGGGACAGAGCTTTGCACGGCCCTTGGCGCGACGACGGGAAAGTACCAGACGGCCGCCCTTGGTTGCCATACGGGCACGGAAACCATGGGTGCGCGCGCGCTTGATTGTGCTGGGTTGATATGTCCGTTTCATGTCGCTTACCTGATCAGTAATTCCAAACCGTCGGCTGGGCTGGCCCGCGACGTGAACAGGCAATTTTATGTGTAGCGAACCCTCAGGTCAACATCTGTCACGCATACCTTTGGTCGGGGCCGGCCGGGGATGTGGATAACTCCAGCCACGAATGTGGATAACTTGGGCCCGGATGGGTTATGCTCCCGCTCCTTTCCCTGCGTTATCCACAGCCAAGCGAGAAGCGAAATACCTAGTGGGTGGATCTATCTGGAACCGCTGTATCGACAGACTTGAGCACGAGTTGCCCGAGCAGCAACTTAATACCTGGATACGGCCCCTGCAAGCGGTAGAGGAAGACGGTCTGCTACGTCTGCTCGCACCTAACCGCTTCGTTGTAAACTGGATCGAACAGCATTTTCTGGGTCGGATCTCTGCACTGGTTGAGGAATTCTCCGGCGCAAATGCCATGCAGGTGAAGCTCGAGGTCGGCAGTCGGCACAAAGTGGCTCCGCCACCCGATTTTGCGGCCCCGGCTGTGCCCCGCCGGGAAGTAGCCCAACTGCTGGGAAGTCGTCTTAACCCTGAATTTACCTTCGACACGTTTGTCGAAGGTAAAAGCAACCAGTTGGCCCGGGCCGCCGCAATCCAGGTGGCCCAAAATCCCGGGCAAGCGTATAACCCGCTGTTTTTCTACGGTGGCGTGGGGTTGGGCAAAACCCACCTGATGCACAGCGTGGGCAATATGATCAGGGAGCGCAATCCCGAAGCAAGAGTGGCCTACGTCCATTCCGAGCGCTTCGTCGGGGATATGGTCCGGGCCTTGCAGCACAACACCATCAATGAATTCAAAGCGGCCTACCGCAGCCTCGACGCCTTGCTCATCGACGATATCCAGTTCTTTGCCGGCAAGGATCGTTCCCAGGAAGAATTTTTCCATACTTTCAACGCACTGCTGGAAGGTCAGCAGCAGGTTATCCTGACCTGCGACCGTTACCCCAAGGAAGTGAATGGTCTCGAGGAGCGCCTCAAATCCAGGTTTGGGTGGGGCTTGACGGTGGCTATCGAACCACCGGAACTGGAAACCAGCGTGGCCATCCTGATGAGCAAGGCGGAATCCGCCGGAATGCGCTTGCCGGAAGAGGTGGCGTTTTTTATCGCCAAGCGAATTCGGTCAAATGTCCGCGAGCTTGAGGGTGCATTGCGCAGGGTGAAGGCCAATGCCCAGTTTACCGGCCGGCCGATTACCCTGGATTTTGCCAAAGAGGCCTTGAAAGACCTGCTTGCCTTGCAGGAAAGACTGGTCACTATCGAGAATATTCAGAAAACGGTGGCAGAATATTTCAAGATTCGCGTCGCTGATTTACTTTCCAAGAGGCGTAGCCGTTCAATTACCAGACCGCGGCAAGTAGCCATGGCTTTGTCCAAGGAATTGACTAATCATAGTCTTCCGGAGATAGGTGATGCCTATGGGGGCCGCGATCATACGACGGTGATGCACGCCTGCAAGCGTGTAAAGGAATTACGTGGTTTGGAAAGCCGGATTAACGAAGATTATTTAAACCTGTTGAGAACCCTGACAGGATAATGTGGATAAGCTGTGGCAAAAGAAACAGGCTCTCTTTATACACATTCTGCACACAGTTGGCACCCGGGTTCGGAGTGTGTTTGCTAACCGGAAAAATAGATTTAACTTGTTGATTTAATTGGTAAAATATTAGTTATCCACAGATTTATGGCTGACTAATAATAACAATAAATCTTATTCTTTAAGATATATATTTAAAGGTGAGAAGATGAAGCTCAGCGCGAACAGAGAAATCCTACTGGCACCCCTCCAGGCTGTGATCGGGGTAGTCGAACGCAGGCAAACCATGCCCATTCTGGCGAACATGTTGCTGGTAGCCCGAGGGGGAGTCCTCTCGGTAACAGCCACCGATCTGGAGGTGGAACTGGTTGCCAGTACGGAAGTGGATATGGAAGAAGAGGGGGAGATCTCCCTGCCAGGAAGAAAGTTTCTGGATATCTGCAAGGCGTTGCCGGAGGGGGCGAAGATCAGTCTGTCGGTATTGGCTGATAAGGCGACCATCCGTTCTGGGAAAAGCCGGTTTACGCTGTCCACGCTTCCGGCCACGGAGTTTCCTACCATTGAAGAAATGAATGTTCAGCAGAAGCTGAAGATTCCGCAGAACGCGATCCGCAGTTTGTTGCAGAAAACACATTTTTCAATGGCCCAGCAAGATGTTCGGTATTACCTCAACGGTTTGTTGCTGGAAATAGACGGCAAGATTCTTCGCGCGGTTGCCACAGACGGGCACCGCCTGGCTCTGAGCGAGGCGGATTTTGATAGCGAGGAAAGCAGCAAGGGTTTGCAGGTTATCGTTCCACGCAAGGGCGTCCTGGAACTTCAACGACTGCTGGGTTCGGATTCCGACGTACTCGTGAGTATCGGTTCCAACCACATTCGGGTTGAACTGGACGGCATCCGTTTTACCTCGAAGCTGATTGACGGGCGATTCCCGGAATATGGCAGGGTAATCCCACAGGGTGCCAGCCAGGTGATGATTGCCGAGCGAGGCCCGCTTCGTGCAGCGATGCAGCGTACTGCGATTTTGTCCAACGAAAAATATCGCGGGATTCGCCTGGAGTTGAAAGCAGGGCTTCTGACTATGCAGGCACATAACCCGGAGCAGGAAGAAGCCGAGGAAGAGGTGGAAGTAAAATACGAGGGTGATGAAATCGAAATCGGCTTCAATGTGAATTACCTGTTGGATGCCCTGGGGGCCGTGGAGGGTGACGAGGTGCAAATCACCCTGGGCGATTCCAACAGCAGTTGCGTTATCTCTGAGGCGGGCGGCGCGCGTAGCAAGTACGTTGTTATGCCGATGCGCCTCTAGTAACCGCCCAGGGCGGACCGGTAATTCATGGGGCTGAAGAGTGTTTCTATCAAGGATTTTCGGTGCCTGGAGTCTGTCGAATTTCAGCCTGATCCCTCAAACAACATAATTTGTGGGGAAAACGCTTCGGGCAAGACCAGCTTGCTTGAGGCCTTGTTCTTTTCAGGCCGAGGCCGCTCGTTCAGGTCGGTTTCCCCGGATAGCCTGATTCGCGACGGCTGCCCTCAGTTCCAATTGGTGACAACCGTTGAAGGCAAGAACCGGCCGATCGTCCTGGGGCTCCAGGTCAGCAGGGAAGGACGTGTTGTCCGCATTGGTGGTGAGGCGGCGAAATCGCTGGGGGAACTGGCCCAGTATCTGCCGGTACAAGTGATTGATCCGGACGTTCATAAGTTGGTGGAGGACGGTCCGGGGGGTAGAAGGCAGTTCCTTGATTTCGGCGTGTTCCACGTGGAACAGGGGTTTCTGGAGCTGTGGCGGCGATACCAGCGTGCGCTAAGGCAGCGTAACAAGGCACTGAAAACGGAGCCCCGGGCAGCATCAGCGTGGGATCATGAGCTTATCCAGGCCGGAAGTGCGCTTGATTCGATGCGCCAGGCCTACGTAAAGGCTTTGCTCCCGGTGGCCGGGGAATGGGTGGAGTTTTTCCTGGAGGGTGAACTGGAGTTGAAATACCGGTCCGGTTGGGCGGCAGATCGCTCCCTGGCGGAAGCGCTCGAGCATAATCGGCAACGTGACAGGGATTTTGGTGCCACCCTGGTGGGGCCGCATCGGGCGGATCTTGAGTTGCGGGTGCATACGCGGGTCGCCAAGGGCAGGGTCTCCCGTGGGCAGCAAAAATTGCTGGCATCGGCTTTGCTATTGGCCCAGGTCGAGTTAATGGAGAAGCGGGCCGGGCCCGGGGTATTGTTGCTGGATGATCCCGCGGCGGAGCTGGATGCGGAGCATTTGGCCCGTTTGCTGAACCGGGTCCAGGCCCTTGGATCGCAGCGGTTCACTACCGGGTTGCAGAGGTCGGCCCTGGCCGAAATCAATACCGGAGCGGTGTTTCACGTGGAACAAGGTGATCTACGA
This sequence comes from uncultured Gammaproteobacteria bacterium, assembly GCA_963823435.1. GTDB lineage: Bacteria > Pseudomonadota > Gammaproteobacteria > Steroidobacterales > BM003 > CAKZML01. The sequence goes on from CAWGLN010000001.1 coordinate 826,369, forward strand.
AGAGTGCTATAATGCGCGGATTGTTTCAGGGGTATCTGAATGACTGACTCGAAAACCTACGATTCCAAGAATATTAAGGTGTTAAAAGGCCTTGATGCCGTGCGAAAACGGCCGGGAATGTACATTGGCGACACGGATGATGGCACCGGCCTGCACCACATGGTGTTCGAGGTTGTGGATAATTCCATTGATGAAGCCCTGGCCGGCTATTGCAAGAGCGTGCAAGTCACCATTCACGCCGACGAGTCCATCACCGTCAGTGATGATGGCCGTGGCATACCCGTGGACATGCACCCGGAGGAAGGGCGTTCTGCCGCCGAGGTCATCATGACCATTCTCCACGCGGGTGGAAAATTTGATGATAATTCCTACAAGGTGTCAGGCGGCCTGCACGGTGTGGGTGTATCCGTGGTTAACGCCTTGTCGGATCGACTTGAACTGACCATCCGTCGTGAAGGCAAGAGTCCATCGACAGGAATACAGCATGGGCGTGCCCAAGGCTCCGCTCGCGGTGGTTGGAGACTGCGACACCAGGGGTACGACCGTCCGCTTTCACCCCAGTCCCACGGTCTTCACCAATATTGAGTTTCACTACGATATTCTCGCCCGCCGGCTGAGAGAGTTGTCGTTTCTGAATTCCGGTGTCCGGATTGAGTTGAAAGACGAGCGCACAGAGGAATTTACAGTATTTGAATTCGAGGGCGGAATACGCGCCTTTGTCGAACATTTGAACCGAAACAAGGCATCGATACACCCGACCGTTATCTATTTCCAGACGGAAAAGGACAACATCGTGGTCGAAGTGGCCATGCAGTGGAATGATTCCTACCAGGAAAACATGTACTGCTTCACCAACAACATTCCGCAACGGGATGGCGGAACCCACCTCGCCGGATTCCGCGGCGCGTTGACCCGCACCCTGAACGGTTATATGGAGCGGGAAGGTCTGGCCAAGAAAGAAAAAGTCGCCACCAGTGGTGACGATGCCCGGGAGGGCTTGACCGCAGTCCTGTCGGTCAAGGTGCCGGACCCCAAGTTCTCCTCCCAGACCAAGGACAAGTTAGTGTCCTCGGAAGTAAAGAGCGTGGTGGAAGCGGTCACTGCCCAACGCCTGGAGGAGTTCCTGCTGGAACAACCCCAGGAAGCCAAGGCCCTGGTGTCCAAGATCATTGACGCAGCCCGAGCCAGGGAGGCGGCCCGCAAGGCAAGGGAAATGACCCGCCGCAAAGGCGCCCTGGACGTGGCCGGCTTGCCGGGCAAGCTGGCGGATTGCCAGGAAAAGGATCCGGCCCTGTCGGAGTTATTCCTGGTGGAGGGTGATTCGGCAGGCGGATCTGCCAAGCAGGGTAGAGACCGCCGCACCCAGGCGATTTTGCCGCTGAAGGGCAAGATCCTGAATGTGGAAAAAGCCAGGTTTGACAAGATGTTATCCTCTGTCGAGGTGGGTACGCTGATTACCGCCCTGGGTTGCGGTATTGGCCGCGAGGAATTCAATCCGGACAAGCTGCGCTACCACAAGATCATCATCATGACCGACGCTGACGTGGATGGTTCGCATATTCGTACCTTGTTGCTGACCTTCTTTTATCGACAGATGCCGGTGCTGATTGAGCGCGGGCATGTCTATATTGCCCAGCCGCCCCTGTACAAGATCAAGCGTGGCAAACAGGAATATTATGTTAAAGACGACGGTGAGCTGAATGCGCTGTTGCTGAATGTGGCCATGGACAAGGCTGCCTTGTACATCTCGCCCGAAGCGCCCCCAATACAAGGCCCGGGTCTCGAGGCACTCGCGCGTAAGTATATGGAAATAAAGGCGATTATTGACAGATGGTCTCGTCGTTATGACGCTCGTTTCTTGCGTGAACTGCTGTACATGCCGCGGACCTCGGCCGAGCTGCTGGCAGATCCCGACAACCGGGACGCCTGGATCTCGGGAATGGTCAGCCGCCTGAATAAGGACACCGCTGAGAGCGAGTCTTACACCATAGACTGGCAGGATGGCGTCGACGGCGAGCAGGGCTACCTGAATGTATGCCGCCTGTCACACGGCCTGGATCACCCGCGTCATGTGCTGTTGGATTTCTTCCGAAGCCCGGAATACCGAAGAATTTCCGAAGTGGGCGAAGAGCTTGGGGAATTGCTGTCTGACGGTGCCTATGTGGTACGCGGGGAAACAAAACAGCCGGTAAAAAGCTTCGAAGTGGCGATGGAATGGTTAATGGCGCAATCCAAGAAAGGCCAGGCCTTCCAGCGTTACAAGGGCCTGGGGGAGATGAACCCGGAGCAGTTGTGGGAGACCACCATCAATCCGGAGTCGCGTCGATTGCTGCAGGTGCGTATTGAGGACGCGGTATCCGCGGACGAGATTTTCTCAACACTCATGGGGGACCAGGTCGAGCCCCGACGTGATTTCATAGAGCGCAATGCCTTGTCAGCGGCGAATATAGACGTGTAGGGCGGCTCTGCTCTGATCCGGTCGTGAACGTGTATCTTGCGACTAACATCCAGCTTCAGTGGTGCCAATCTTCGCCGGTAGAGTGCATTTTACGCACCGTATTAGGCGGTGCACAGAGCGCACCCTGCGCTTCTGCTTCGCCGTTCCTGGCGAACCGGCTCACATGAGTTTGAAATTGGCGTCTTGAATGCGGCTCTTTTTGCCAGCGATCTACTTCGTCCAGACTAAATCAGAGGCTCCCACGTAGGGATTCTTCAAACCACGCGTTTGGGCAGCTTTTCCAGGGTGCCTTCGATCCAGTCCCTGGCCTGCTGGTTTACCTGTTGCGCGCTTTTGCCCTGGGTTGAAATGGGCTCGCCAATCACCATGTCTATTGTGCCCGGCCATTTTATCCAGCTGTGGCGCGGCCAGAAGTAGCCCGCATTGTGTGTTACCGGCACCAGCGGAACACCGGCCTCGACGGCAAGCAGCGCTCCACTCGCACCGTAGCGCCGTTGTTCGCCTGTGGGGGTCCGGGTCCCTTCGGGAAAAATCATGACGTAGTAACCTTGCGCCAGGCGTTCCTTGCCCTGCTGGATGACTTGTTGCACAGCCTTGTGTCCGGCCTTGCGATCGATGGCGATGGAATTCAATGCGTCCACACCGGTACCGACCAGCGGAATCCACCGGATTTCTTTTTTCAACACCCAGCTTTGTTCCGGGAAAACCAACATCTGGGCCATGGTCTCCCAGGTCGATGAATGCTTGAGATATACCACCGATGGCGTGGTCGGGATATTGTCCAGACCGGCTACGCGAAAATCGAGCCTGCACAGGTATTTCAACAGCCAAAGCACAACCCGTGACCAACTCGCTGCCACCCTGTAGCCATGCTGTCTGCCGCGAATCCAGACCGTGACGCTGGTCGCCAACCCAAAAGCAAATATGGTCACGACAAACAAAAGGGTAAATAACAGCGAGCGTGGCAAATACAGCAGAGCCTTCATATCAGGTCTCCCCCAACAGTGCGTCCGCGGCTGCGCCAAGATCCTTGTACACCTCAACCCCGGGCGCTCCTGCATCCAGCGTGCCCTGTCCGTTTCCAGTCAACACCAGCATAGGTCGTGCGCCCACCAGTCGGGCGGCTGCAAGGTCACGCGCCGAATCGCCTATGGCCGGTACTCCCTCCAGGCTGAGTCCAAATTGTTCGGCTATTTTCCGGAACAAACCTGCCGCTGGTTTGCGGCACTCGCAGCTTTGTTCCGGTGCGTGCGGGCAGAAAAAAATGCCCCCAAGAGCGCCGCCGGCCGCTTCGATGGAGGCGAGCATTTTCCGGTGAATTGCCGCCAGCGCGTTGGCGTCAAACAAGCCGCGGCCGAGGCCCGACTGGTTACTGGCCACCACCACCGTGTACCCGGCCCGGGTAAGCCTGGCAATGGCCTCCAGGCTGCCTGGCAGCGCCTGCCATTCATCGGGTGACTTGATGTAATCCGGTGAGTCGGCGTTGATCACACCGTCCCTGTCCAGAATGACCAGGCGCGTCACTCGCCTGCCTTCAACAGAGACAGATCGGCGGTGAACAGGAACAGGCGACGCATGGATTCCAGTAAGGCCAGACGGTTGGCGCGCAGCGCCGGATCGGGGTCCATGACCATCACCCGGTCGAAGAAATTATCCACCGGCGCACGCAATGCTGCGAGAGCGCTCAGCGCGTCTGTGTACTGCCGGTTAGCCAACAAGGGTTGCACCAGGCCGCCCAGCCTTTGAACTTCCCGGTGCAGCGCAAGCTCCTCGGCCTGGGTCAACAACGCAGGGTTCACCGTCGCCGATACCGGTTCCTCCGCCTTGCGCAGAATATTGCTGACACGCTTGTTGGCGGCGGCCAGGCTTTGGGCCTCCGGCATCTGTGTGAAAGCTTGAACGGCGGTCAATCGCTGATGAAAATCCAGCGGCTTGGCTGGCTGCCTGGCCAATACAGCCTCGAACATGTCACCGGTAATTTCGCTACCTGCCTCTTCAAGGTAGTAGGCACGCAGCCGCTCCATCGCGTACCGGTAAACTTCTGCCGCCAGGTCTGCCTCGAGCCTGGCAACCGGCTGCAGTGACAGCGCCTTGTCTATGGCCTGGCGCAGGTCCAGATCCAGGCCGTGCTCGATAATGATACGCATCAGACCCAGGGCGCCCCGGCGCAGACCGAAGGGATCGCGGCTGCCACTGGGCTTCTGGCCGATAGCGAATATCCCGCCCAGGGTATCCAGTCTGTCCGCGATGGCCAGCACCTGCCCGACTCGGCCGGCCGGCAACACATCGCCCGCAAACCGTGGCTGGTACTGTTCCTCCATGGCCGCAGCGACCTCGGCCGACTCACCGTCAGCCAGGGCGTAGTAATGACCCATGGTCCCCTGCAATTCGGGAAATTCACCAACCATGTTGGTGGCCAAATCACACTTGCTCAGCAAAGCCGCGCGTGTAACCTGATCCTTATCGGCGCCTAATTCCTCGGCGATACATGCTGCAAGGACCGCCACGCGCTGGCTTTTCTCGCCCATGCTGCCCAGCTGATGCTGGAATACGACATTGGCCAGCCCTTCCTGACGCTGGGCCAGGGTTTGCTTCCTGTCGGTGTTCCAGAAGAATTCCGCATCCGCCAGACGCGGCCGAACGACACGTTCGTTACCTTTCACCACCTGGGAGGGATCCCGGCTTTGCAGATTGCTTATGGCGACAAACTCGGGCAACAATTTTCCGTCCGGGCCTGCGAGCGGGAAGTAACGCTGATGTTCCTGCATGGTGGCGATCAACACCTCCCTGGGCAAGGCCAGGAAACGCTGATCAATACGCCCCCGCAAAGATACCGGCCATTCCACCAACGCGGCGACCTCGTCCCAGAGAGCATCGTCGCTCACTACCGTGGCGCCGACAGCAGCGGCTTCTTCCTGCACCAGGTCTTCGATCTTCTTGCGACGCGTATCGAAGTCGGCGATAAGTTGTCCTTCCGACTCCAGTCGCTGCGGGTATTCATCTGCGCTGGTCAGGCTGATATTTCCCGGAGCATGGAAGCGGTGACCTCGGGTAAGCCGATCCGCCCGGATTCCAAGGATGGTCGCGTCAACAATCGCGTCGCCCAGCAACATAATTACCCAGTGGACCGGGCGCACGAATTCTGCCTGGCCGGCACCCCAGCGCATGCGCTTGGGTATGGGTAAGGCATCCAGCGCCGCCTGCACGATGGGACCGAGCAAAGAAGAGGCGGCCCGGCCCTTCTCAATGCCGCGGTACACCAGCCACGCGCCCTTGGGCGTGTCCTCCTGTTCCAGGTCCTGGACCTGCACGCCACATTTCTCGGCGAAGGACAGGGCGGCGCGCCCGGGATTGCCCTGGGCATCGAAAGCCACCTTGACGGGTGGTCCCTTTAGAACGATTTGCTGGTCAGCCTGCCGGGGTTGCAAGGCCTGGATTTTCACCGCCAGGCGTCTCGGCGTGGCATAGGACAGAACTTCCCCGTGAGCAAGCGAGGCGGATTGCAAACCCTGCACAACACCCGCGGTAAAGGCGGCTGAAAGAGCACGCAAGGCCTTGGGCGGTAACTCTTCGGTTCCGATTTCCACCAGGAAAGTGCAGGGACTCAGACCGTTTTTACTCATGGCCACGCTCCGGCGAGTTGGCGCCAAGCATGGGAAAGCCCAGGGCCTCACGGCGCTGGTAATAGGCCTCGGCGACCGCCTTGGCCATTTCCCTGACACGCAGAATAAAACGCTGCCGCTCAGTTACCGAAATGGCATGTCGGGCATCCAGTAAATTGAATGCGTGAGAGGCCTCCAACACCCGTTCGTAAGCCGGCAGCGGAAGCTGTTCCGCGATCAGGCTATGGCACAAGGCTTCGCAATGATCGAAATGGCCAAACAGGTAGTCAACTGGCGCTTTTTCGAAATTGTAGGTGGATTGCTCCACCTCGATTTGGTGAAACACATCACCGTAGGTCACGATGCCCTGTGGTCCTTCGGTCCACACCAGGTCAAAAACACTTTCCTTGCCCTGCAGGTACATGGCGATGCGTTCCAGTCCGTAGGTGATCTCTCCGGTCACCGGGCGACAGTCCAGGCCGCCCACCTGCTGGAAATAGGTGAACTGGGTAACTTCCATACCGTTAAGCCAAACCTCCCAACCGAGACCCCAGGCACCCAGGGTGGGGGACTCCCAGTTGTCCTCGACAAAGCGAATGTCGTGGACCAGGGGATCCAGGCCCAGGGCCCTGAGCGACTCCAGGTAGAGGTCCTGGATGTCGACCGGTGAGGGCTTCATGACCACCTGAAACTGGTAGTAATGTTGCAGGCGAAAGGGGTTGTCGCCGTAGCGGCCGTCGGTAGGTCGCCGACTGGGCTGGACGTAGGCGGCATTCCAGGGCTCCGGGCCCAAAGAACGAAGAAAAGTTGCAGCGTGGAAAGTGCCAGCGCCCATCTCCATGTCGTAGGGCTGAAGCAGCACACACCCCTGCCGGGCCCAGAACTGTTGAAGGGCCAGGATCAGATCCTGAAAAGTCTCGGGTTTTTGCTTGGCAACATTCACAAATCAATACCGCTACGGTGCAAACCAGCAAGTATACTGGTGCCGGGCAAAGCCCGTACAGCGATGCGCGGAGCCAGATGGTCAAATTTGGTGCAGCGGTATGTGTCCGGCGCACCAAGGCAGTGCAACCGGGCCGAGGCTCGCAGGGCTGAAAACCGCTATAATCGGCAATTATTTGCCTGCCATTGAACTGGCATGCTTCGTGCAAACCGTAATCGCATAATCCCCGCCCGACCTGGTGGGCGAAACCTTGTGTTGCTTGACCGTAAGGAGACCTTCTCATGAGCGCCGCTGACGTCCTGAAATTGATTGAAGACAAAGAGATCCAGTTTGTGGACTTACGGTTCACCGATACCAAGGGCAAGGAACAGCACCTGACCATGCCGGCCAGCCAGCTGGACGAGGACGTGTTTGAGGACGGGAAAATGTTCGATGGCTCCTCCATCGCCGGCTGGAAGGGCATCCAGGAATCCGACATGATCCTGTTACCGGACGCTGACTCGGCCGTGGTGGACCCGTTTGTGGAGGATGCCACCCTTAATCTGCGTTGTGATGTTATCGAGCCGGCCACCATGCAGGGCTATTTACGCGACCCCCGTTCGCTGGCCCGTCGTGCGGAAGCCTATCTCAAGTCCACCGGTCTGGCAGATACCGCCCTGTTTGGTCCGGAAAATGAATTTTTCGTATTTGACGACATCCGCTGGGGCGTTGAAATGAGCGGCTGTTTTTACGAAATTGATTCCAGTGAAGCCGGATGGAATTCGAAGAAGGCCTACCAGGACGGTAACTTCGGGCACCGCCCGGGTGTGAAAGGCGGCTACTTCCCGGTACCACCGGTCGATTCACTGCACGACATTCGCTCGACCATGTGCCTTGCCCTGCATGACATGGGTCTGGTGACAGAAGTGCATCACCACGAGGTGGCAACTGCCGGGCAGTGTGAGATCGGTGTGAGGTTTGGCTCCCTGGTGCGCAAGGCAGACGAGGTGCAAATCCTGAAGTATGTCGTGCACAACGTCGCCCACGGATTCGGCAAGACGGCGACGTTCATGCCCAAGCCAGTGGTGGGAGACAATGGCAGCGGTATGCATGTGCATATGTCGCTGGTCAAGGACGGCAAGAATCTGTTCAGCGGTGACAGCTATGGCGGACTGTCGGAATTGGCCTTGTATTTCATTGGCGGCGTGATCAAGCATGCCAAGTCGTTGAATGCGTTTACCAATCCCAGCACCAACAGCTACAAGCGCCTGGTGCCCGGATTTGAAGCCCCGGTGAAGCTGGCCTACTCAGCCCGTAATCGGTCTGCCTCCATACGTGTGCCCTACATTCCCAATCCAAAAGGTCGCCGTATTGAGGTGCGTTTTCCGGATTCAATGGCCAATCCCTATCTTGCCTTCGCAGCGCTCATGTTGGCGGGTCTGGATGGTATTCAGAACAAGATGCATCCTGGTGATCCCCTGGACAAGAACCTGTATGACTTGCCGGCCGAGGAATCCAAGAATATCCCGGAAGTGGCCTACTCCCTGGAGCAGGCGCTGGGCTGCCTGAGCGAAGATCGTGAGTACCTCAAGGTGGGTGGCGTATTTACCGATGACCTGATTGATACCTACATTGACCTGAAGATGGAAGAGGTGACCCGGATACGTATGACCACCCATCCGGTGGAGTTCCAGATGTACTACAGCCTGTAAGTGTGACCTGATTCGCGAAATTGACGGCGGACCCACCAGGTTCCGCCGTTTTTTTTGTCTAAAACGTCCGACAGGGAGTATGCTTCGGCCCATGCGAACTCTGCTGACAGTTATGATATTGGCCCTGGCCCTCCCTGCTTCCGCTGCGACCTATCGCTGGGTGGATGGAGAGGGCATTGTGCATTACTCGGACAAGCCCCATGAAGGCGCCGAGCAAATCGAGCTTACCAAGGCCCAGGGTTACAGCCCGGTATCCGGGTCCCAGGCCCGGTCGACAGGACCGGCAGGGGATGCCGAGGCCTTTCAGTACGACACCGTGGAAATTGTCTCGCCGTATGAAGAGGAAGTGTTGTTCGGCACCGAAGAACCCTTGAGCCTGCAGGCGGCCCTCGTTCCGGCTCTCCGACCGAGGCACTTTCTGCGCCTGACCATTGACGGAAAGGACGTGACAGGCAAGCCGGTACGCAACCGCAGCTTCCAGGTGGAAGGGGTTTTCCGTGGCGCTCACAGCGCCCAGATCACGGTGCTTGATGAGAACGGCGATACCCTGCAGCAGTCTCCCGTGCGTACATTCCATGTTCGCCAGAATATTGCCAAGCCACAGCCCCGGCCTCAACCACGGACCCCGTGACGGACGTAGCACCCAACTCTTTCCAGCAAATATTTGACCACCTGGCGACAGCGGTGCTGACACTGGACGACGAGCTGCGTGTGCAATACATGAATTCGGCCGCCGAAGAGCTGTTCGGTCTCAGTGCCCGGCAGGCCTGTGGACACAGCATTGCTCGACTGATTCTGAACAGTGACGAACTTGAAGTCATCGCTCAACGTGTGTTGAAACAACAGACCAGCCTGACAGGTCGCGACCTGGAGCTGATACCCAGGGAAGCGTCGGCACTGCCACTTGCAGTGGATTGTACGGCTTCAATATTCCAGGCAATCTCAGGCGTCGATGGTGTACTGCTGGAATTCCAGGACACCACCCGTTTGCGGCGGATCAACCGTGAATCGGAATTGATTCTTCAGCACGGTGCATCCCGCAAGATCATTCGGCAGTTGTCCCATGAAATCAAGAATCCTCTGGCCGGCTTGAAGGGGGCCGCCCAGTTACTGGAAGCTGAACTGGGATCGTCCGACCTGGCCGAGTACACCGCGGTCATGGTGCGTGAGGTGGACCGCCTGGCAGCACTGATCGACAGGATGCTGGGGCCCACGGGACCACCGGATTTTCAGTCATGCAATGTGCATGAGTTGCTTGGTCACGTATTGCAGTTAGTGGATGCCGAGGCGCCGCCGGCGGTGCGCAGCGTGAGTGATTTTGATCTTTCCTTGCCCCGCCTGAATCTGGACCGCGGGCTGATGATGCAGGTGTTTCTGAATCTGGCGCGCAATGCACTCCAGGCCATGGGTGGGCAAGGCGAGTTGATTTTGCGTACCCGGGTCCACAGCAATGTAACGTTTGCGAATCGGCGGTATCGTCAGGTTGCCGTGATTGAGTTTCAGGACAACGGCCCCGGGGTGGATGTCGCGGTGGCGGATACACTTTTCTATCCACTGGTGACTTCTCGCCGTGATGGCACCGGCTTGGGCCTGGCGATATCGCAGGAGTTGGTAAACCGGCATGCAGGTCTGATAGAATTTTCCAGCCGACCCGGGCACACTGTCTTCCAGGTGCTCCTGCCCATATCAACCGCATCGGACAATCCTGATGAGTGACTCCAGGCACCAGGTCTGGGTGGCCGACGACGACGCCGCCATACGCTGGGTCTTGCAAAAAGCCCTGCAAAAGGCCGGCATCTCCAGTCAGCTCTACGAGGATGCAGAATCGGTTATCGCCGCGATGGATGCGGGTCACCGCCCCAAGGTATTGCTGACGGATATATGTATGCCTGGCGCGGACGGCCTGGCCCTGCTCGCGATGGTGCGACAGCGCCTGCCCCAGGTGCCGGTCATCGTGATTACGGCGCGCTCCGATCTGGATAGCGCGGTGAACGCATACCAGGGAGGCGCGTTCGAATATTTGCCCAAGCCGTTTGACGTAGAGCAGGCGGTAGAGCTGGTCAAGCGTGGTCTCGCCCAGTCCGATGCCACTGCGCCACCGGCAAGCCAGCCCCAATCCCTGTCCTCAATCATTGGCCAGGCCCCGGCCATGCAAGACGTATTTCGGGCAATAGGGCGGCTGTCGAGTTCAAGCATGACAGTCCTGATCACCGGTGAATCGGGCACCGGCAAGGAATTGGTCGCCCGGGCGCTGCATGAGCATAGCCCGCGCTCGGCGGAGCCGTTTGTGGGCTTGAATATCTCGGCGATTCCCGCCGAACTGCTGGAGTCAGAACTGTTCGGGCATGAGCGAGGAGCGTTCACTGGCGCTGACCGTCAACGCAAGGGTCGTTTTGAACAGGCAAGCGGCGGCACCCTTTTTCTGGATGAAATAGGGGACATGGCGTCGGGACTGCAAACACGGCTGCTGAGAGTGCTGGCGGAGGGCGAGTTCTTCAGGGTCGGTGGCCAGACTCCAATCCGGGTAGATACACGCGTGTTGGCGGCGACCAACCAGGATTTGGTAGCAAGGGTGGCCAAGGGCGATTTTCGAGAAGACCTGTACCATCGTTTGAATGTCATCCGCATAGAGATACCCCCGCTGCGCCAACGCCGTGAAGATATTCCTGCCCTGGTAGAGCACTATTTGGCCCGGCTTGCCGGGGAACTGGAAGTGCCGGGCAAGACGCTGGCGCCCGGAGTGATGGAAAGGCTGGTGGCAGCGGATTGGCCGGGTAATGTTCGCCAACTGGTAAATATCTGCCGCCGCCTGATCGTGACTGCGCCGGGACGGGACATTCGCCTCCAGGATCTGCCGCCGGAACTTGGTGGCAGCAGCCCGGTCAGCAACCCCGAGTGGACCGTCGGCCTGGCCAGTTGGGCTGGCGAGGCCCTGGCAGGTGGCGAAACAGGATTGCTGGAACGCGCTACGCCGGCTTTTGAGACGGCACTCATCCAGGCAGCGCTGGCGGCGGCGGACGGCAAGCGCCAGGAAGCGGCGCGCATGCTCGGCTGGGGTCGAAATACCCTGAGCAGGAAAATTCGCGAACTGGGCCTGGACCAAACGGGAAGGACCAGGCAAACGTTGATTGATTCGGGACGACGCAGGTTGTGAGCGAAAAGGCGCCCTAGCAGATGTAACAGGCTCCCGACGCGAATCGCGATCCAGATCCAGCGTTCCGACAAGATCCGACACCCTGGCGATGTTATGCCGCGCAAGATAGTCGCTGATACCGGCGTTGATTTTCCCGCACAACAGGGGATCGTAAAAAAGGGCCGTGCCCACGCCCACCGTGTCGGCGCCCGCAATAATAAATTCCAGCGCATCACGGGCATTCATGATCCCGCCCTGACCGATGATGGGGATGCCATGAGGGGCGGCGACCTCGCGCACCTGGTGAACCTTGAGCAAGGCGATGGGCTTGATTGCCGGCCCCGAGAGGCCTCCCTGGACATTGCCGAGTACGGGCTTGCGGGTCTCGGAGTCTATGGCCATGCCCATCACCGTGTTGATCACCGACAAGGCGTCGGTACCGGCTTCAATACAGCGGCGAGCGCCTTCCTTGATGTCGGTCTGGTTGGGAGAAAGCTTGGTGATCAATGGCTTGCTGGTGACCTTGCGGCAGGCTTCCACGACCCGTGCCGCCATGTCCGGAACGTTGCCAAACGCCACGCCGCCTTCCTTCACGTTGGGACAGGAAATATTGATTTCGATAGCGTCTATGGGTGAATCGTCGAACAGCCGGGTTACCTCGACATAGTCCTCGATCACCGAGCCACAGACGTTGGCGAAAAAACGTGTCTCGCCGAAATCCAGGCTGGGCAATATCTGGTTCACAACTTTGTGCGCGCCGGGATTCTGCAAGCCGATGGCATTGAGCATACCCATGGGTGTCTCGTAGACCCGGTGAGGAGGATTACCGGAACGAGGTTCCAGGGTGGTGCCCTTGAGCACGATGGCGCCCACGTGCCGATTCGAAAAGCCCTCTACCCGTGTGTATTCCTCGCCGAAACCCACACAGCCGGAAAGCAGCACGATGGGCGAGGCCAGAGATAACCCACACAAGGTCGTGGCAATATTTTCCGGACATTTCTCAGCCGCTGTCGCCATAATATTCGTTCTCGTCAATTAACCGGGCGCCCACAGCGCGCTTAGCTCAAGTATGTTCCACCTGATTGCATACCAGCCTGAAATCCCTCCCAACACGGGCAATATGATACGCCTTTGCGCCAATTCCGGCGCGACCTTGCACCTGGTCCATCCACTGGGTTTTGAACTGAGCGAGTCACGGGTCAAACGTGCGGGTCTTGATTATCACCAAATGGCCCACGTGGTTGAACACGCGGATCTTGAAAGTTGTCTGCGCAGCCTGGGACGCCCTCGCCTGTTTGCACTGTCTACCCGGGGCGGGCAGGTATACGCAAGCGCAACATTTTTTCCGGGCGATGCGTTCTTGCTCGGGCCCGGAAACCCGCGGTCTGCCCCAGGAAGTTCTCGATTCACTGCCGCCTGAACGGTGCTTGCGTATTCCCCTGATGCCCGATAACCGCAGTCTCAATTTGTCTAATGCCGCGGCCATCGTGTTGTACGAAGCCTGGCGGCAACAGGGTTTTGCGGGCAGCGGGCAGGAGTCCTGATCAGGCGCGTGTCGGCGTCGCGATCCTCGAGAATCCGGGTCGCGAGCTGCAGCGACTGGGTCCGGTCTTCGACGCGATGGGTTTCCTTTACCAGTTCGATAATTTTCATCTGGCTGAACAGGCGTGCGACACGCCAGTTCAGGCCCACCAGGATGACCTCTTCATTGCGATTGCGACTGCCGCGGATAATGTTCTCCAGGGCCATCGCTGCGCTGAGGTCTATGCTGGGCACGTCACTTAAATCCAGGATCATTACCTCGTGGGGATCCAGGGTAGCGGCACGACGAACCACGCCGTTAGCGGCGCCAAAGCTCAGGGGGCCGACAAAATGCAAAAGCAGCACCCGTCCTTTGCAATCATGCAGGGTCTCGGCCTCGGCCTGACTCAGCGCGGAGTTTTCGGTCCCGGCGTTATAGTGCTTGATGGATTCGAGTTGCAGATCAGCCATTTCCTTGACGAAGCGCAGACTCGCCATGACCATGCCGGCCGCCACCGCGGTAATGACATCGGTCAGCACGGTCAGGGTCAGCACCACCAGCATCAACATGGTGCCGGATAAAGGGGAATGACGCAGGCGACGCAAATAAGCCCAATCGATGACGTCCAGGCCAACCTTGATCAACACGCCCGCCAGTGCGGCATAGGGGATGTGACTGGCGTAGCGGCCCAGGCCCAGCACCACGGCCAGCAGCAAGACCGCATGGATCATGCCCGAGAGAGGACCGCTGCCACCGGCCCTTATATTGCTTACCGTGCGTATGGTCGCGCCTGCACCGGGAATACCGCCGACCAGACCCGCGGCCATGTTGCCTATGCCCTGGCCGACCAGTTCGCGGTCGGAATCGTGGAAGGTGCCTGTCGCGCTATCGGCCACCACCGAGGTGAGCAGGCTGTCTATGGATCCCAGGGCCGCCAGGACCAGGGCTGCAAACAACATGTCTCCCAGCAGGGCGCTGTCGAACACCGGTAGATGCAGACTCGGCAGGCCGGAGGGGATGCTGCCGATGACCGGCGCCTGGTCCAGCCCGCCGAGCACCATCCCGGTACCGACAAGTAATGCGATTAGCGGGGAAGGGAGTACCCGGGAGATGCGTCCCGGTGTGAACAGGCAAATTGCCAGGGATACAAGGCCGATAGTCAACGCATGCATGTTTGGCTGGGAGAAAATGTGCATACCTGCCACCAGGGCCTCGAGGACACCGGGGGTGGCCGGGTGACCAACCATGTGATCCAGTTGCATGATAATCAGGATGCAGCCGATACCGCTCATGAATCCCGAGACCACCGGATAGGGTATGAAATTTATGTAACGGCCGAGTTTCGCCATACCGAAACCGACCTGGATCAGGCCGGCAAGCATCACTACGGTAAATGCGGCGGCAGGGATATGGGAAAATTGCACGAAGACCGACGCGAATACGATAGTCATCGGCCCGGTGGGCCCGGATATCTGAGCCGGGGTGCCGCCAAAAAGAGCGGCGAAAAACCCGACCATGATAGCTCCATACAAACCGGCTACAGGACCTGCACCCGAGGCCACGCCAAAGGCCAATGCCAGCGGCAGGGCGACGATGCCGGCGGTCAGACCGCCAAAGAGATTGCCGCGCAGGTTATCCAGGGACAGGTTTTTGAGCATGCGACGCGTCCTGGTTATACGGTGGTGGACGCGATTATGCACCCTGGAAAGGCGGGTCTCTAGCGAGTCTCCGACTTTATTCCGGACGTAGTTCGCGACCCATCAACGCTTCCACGGCCGCCTGGGGCGGCTTGTTCTCATACAGGATGAGATAGATTTGCTCACAAATCGGCATGTCTACATTCAGCGCCCGGGAGACGCCCCAGACCGCCCTTGGCGGCCAGTACGCCCTCGACCACCTGGTCGATCTCTTTCTTGGCCTGCTCAATGCCCTGGCCCGAGGCCAGCGCCAGACCCATGCGCCGGTTGCGTGATTGATTGTCAGTGCAGGTCAGCACCAGGTCACCCATGCCGGCCAGGCCCATGAAAGGTATCCTTGTTGGCCCCGAGCGCCATACCCAGGCGGGTCATTTCCACCAGGCCGCGGTTGATCATGGCGATGCGGGTGTTGGAGCCGAATCCCAGGCCATCGCATATGCCGGCGCCGATGGCCAGCACGTTCTTTACCGCCCCGCCGACTTCCACCCCGACCAGATCGTCGGTGGTGTAGGCGCGGAAATTCTCGCTGGAAATGTCACGGGCCAGGTCCCGGGCAAACTGCGGGTCTGTCGCGGCTACCGTAAGGGCGGTGGGCAGACCGGCGCCCACTTCTCGTGCAAAGGTTGGACCCGAGAGTACGGCCAGGGGTATTTTTGCGCCGAATATTTCTCCGGCCACCTGGTGGGGCAGCTTGCCGGTATCCAGTTCGAAACCCTTGGTTGCCCAGGCCAGGCGCGCATCGGATCGCAGGTTTGGCTGAATGGTTTCCAGGATTTTCCGAAATGCGTGACTGGGCACGGCGATCAGTACGTTCCTGGCCCGCTGCAGGCCCGCCACCAGGTCCGGTTCTATTTCCAGGGAATCCGGGAACATCGCTCCGGGAAGATAACGCGGTTTTCACGTTCCTGTTGCAGCAATTCCGGTTTATCGTCAGCGCGGCCCCATAACAGGGTATGCCTGCCCGTGCGCGCGCGAACTGGATGGCCAGTGCGGTTCCCCAGGAACCGGCACCGACGACCAGGATGGACGATTTTTGTGGGCCGTTAATCAGGCGTTTCCTGCAGTTGGCGCCGCGGCGTTGGCCTGGGCCTGTTGATAAAGGCGATCAAAATTCATTGGTTGCAACAACAGCTGCGGGAATCCGCCCTTGGCCACCAGGTCGGAAATCGCCTCGCGCGCATAAGGATAAAGCAGGGACGGGCAGTAGCTGGCCAGGATCTGCTTCAGGTCATCGCCCTCTATGCCGTTAATCAGAAATACCCCGGCCTGTTGTACTTCTACCAGGTATAGGGTTTTCTCGTCCTGCTTCACTTGTACCTCGACCTTGAGCACGACCTCTCGGGCATTGTCGCCCACGACCGCTGTTGCTGCTGGTGAGGTTCAGGGTCATCTGGGGCTTCCAGTCCGCCATGCCCTGGAAAGTCTCGAATCGGGTTGGGTGATTCGAAGGAGCAGTCTTTCAGATAAAAGCGCTGCAGGGAAAGCTGGGGGCCGGTTGCCTCGGCGGCGCCGGCAGCGGCCGGAGTATTGTTCTCTTCAGTCATCGGTCTGGTTCCTAGGGTGTTGTCTAGATTCAAAAATGCTCAGGCCGTCAATCGGCTTTCAGCCAGCAGGTCATCCAGTTTCCCGGCATGATCCAGCGCAAGCAGCTCGTCGCATCCGCCAAGGTGGCGATCGCCAACGAAAATCTGGGGCACTGTGAGTCTTCCTGACGCGCGCTATCATTTCTTGTCGCAATTCGGCGTTACCGTCGATCACCAATTCCTGAAATTCGACGTTCTTGGACTGTAGCAATGACCGTGCCCGGTGGCAGTAACCACACCAGGCGCTTGCATACATGACAATCTGGTCGTTCATTTCCCCTTCCTCGAAGCACCCTTGGACTCAAGCGGGTAGTTCTCGTTGCGCCAGGCTGCCAGGCCGCCCTTCAGGTTATAAACCTGGGTGAAGCCTTGTTTATGCAAGCGGGCGGCGACCCGACTGCTGCTGACGCCGCTTTCACAGCAAACAACAATGGGTTGCTCCAGGTTGTTTTTCAAGTCGGCCATCTTGGTGTCCAGTTGATCGGTCTCGATATTCTTGGCGTTAATAATATGACCGGCGTTGAATTGTTCGCGTTTGCGCAGGTCCAGCACCAGCGCGCCCTGGTTAATGAGACGTACGCTAGTCAGTGGCCGCCACTTCCCTGAAGCCCTGTGTCTTGAGCCGGATTTCGTAGATCAGGGCCATCAGCGTTACCGCGATGGCGGACACCGTCAGCATCACGTGGGAATTGGCAAACTGAATGATCTGGTCCATGGCGAGCGTATACCTTGGTTGACGGGCCGCGCATTATAGCGAATCCAGCGGCGCTGAACGACCCGCCGCTTGAGTGAAGCCGGAAAAGGCCTACACTTTGCAGCCCATGAGAGTCTGGTTTACCCATTTTTGGCCCTTGCTGGCCTTGTTTGCCTGTCTGGGCGCCGGCATGGCCCTGGCCTCGGACGCACGGGAAACACAGCTTTCCGAGCTGCGCGAGCGCATTAACTCGATCAAGCAGGACATCGACCGGGATACTCGCAAGCGCAGCAAGGCCCAGTCTGCAGTGCAGGAAGCAGAGCAGCAGATCAGCTTGATACATCGCCGGCTGAGGGAGATATCGGCGCAACGTCAGGCCGGTCAGGCCAGGCGGAACACACTTTCGGCGCAACGAGATGAGTTGCTCGGGCAGCTTGGGCACGAGCAGACGGCCCTGGCGGGCCAGGTCAGGGCAGCGTACGTGGCTGGTCGCGAAGAGCGTCTGAAATTGCTGTTAAACCAGGAAGATCCGGCCAGGCTGGGGCGCATGATGGTGTACTACGATTATTTCAATCGCATGCGGGCCAGGACGATAGACCGGGTAAGCGGCCAGATTCTTGCGCTGCAAGAGGTGGATGCCGAGCTGGAGCAGGAGATTGCCAGGCTGGGGCAGCTGGAAAAAGAGCGGACGGAGGAGCTGGCCCGTCTGGAAAAGGCGAGGTCGCAGCGTGCCGAGGCCGTGGCTAGTCTGGATCAGGACCTGGCGTCCAAGGGTACCCAGGTTGCGCAACTGGAGGAGCAAGCGAGGGTACTGGAGAAACTGGTTCAGGAGCTGCGTACAGTGCTGGGGGAATTTCCGGTCCAGGCGCAGGAACCCTTTGCCCGGTTGCGCGGGAAATTGGCCTGGCCGGTGTCCGGAAGGCTGCTTGCGGATTTTGGCCAACCCCGGGCGGGCCAGCGCATCAAGTGGAACGGGGTCCTGGTGGGAACCCGGCAGGGCTCGGAAATCCGGGCCATTTATCACGGTCGGGTGGCTTATGCGGACTGGCTGCCGGGTATGGGTTTGCTGGTGATCCTGGAGCACGGTGACGGCTATATGAGTTTATATGGCCACAATGACACGCTTTATGTTTCTGCTGGTGACTGGGTTGCGCCCGGGGATGTAATGGCCATTGCCGGGGACAGCGGCGGACGGGCCGAGCCGGCGTTGTACTTTGAGATTCGCAAGGGCAAGCTCTCGGAGAACCCTCATCGGTGGTTCGCCAAGCCCCTGGCCAAACCCTAGTCCTGGCCGCAGCCCGCGGGCCGCTTGTGCCTGTTTACCGCTGGGGCGCCCCTGTGATAGGCTTTTGGCGTGATTCTTCGGGAGTATTTCATGTCGTTGCACATGCGTAGTGTTCTTGCGCTGGCGGTGGGTACGGTTCTTGGCCTGACCCTGTCCATAGGCTCTGCAGTGCGTGCAGACCGCCAGCCTGTAGCGGAAGCAAGCCGGCCCCTGCCGACCGAAGACGTTCGTCTGCTCGTGGAAGTGCTGGAGAGGGTGCGAACCGATTACGTGGATGAGATTGACGAGCACACGCTTATTGAGGGCGCGGTTCGGGGCATGGTAGCCGGGTTGGACTCTTATTCAGCGTTTCTGGACTCCGAGGAATACCAGGAAGTAAGAATCAGCACGGCCGGGCGAATATTCCGGTATTGGCGTGGAAGTGGTTATCCAGGACAAGCAGGTCACCATTGTTTCGCCTATTGATGGCGGCCCGGCCGCCAGGGCCGGGATACAGGCCTGGCGACGTCATCCTTAGCGTCGATGCCGTGCCGGTCAGTCCGAACAGTCTGGATGACACCATCGCCAGGATGCGCGGGGAGCCCGGTACCGCCGTGGTATTGGGCATACGCGGGCTCGCAACCGGTGATGTGCGCAGCGTGACCCTGGATCGCGAGTTGATCCAGGTCGCCTCGGTCAAGGCCAGGACCCTGGAGCCGGGGTTTGGCTATATCCGTGTCACCCACTTTTCAGAAACTACCGGCAGGGATCTCGAGCGGGCTGCCGCCGGCCTGATTCAGGAAAACGGGGGCCCCATGAAGGGTCTGGTCCTGGATCTACGAAACAACCCGGGCGGTCTGCTTGATGCGGCGGTCCGGGTGTCTGACCTGTTTCTGGAGCGAGGCCTGATTGTAAGCGCCGAGGGCAGGGTGGATGACGCCCGATTCAGCATGAGCGCGCAACCCGGCGACGTGCTGGGCGGCCGCCCGCTGGTGGTACTGGTGAATAACGGGTCAGCCTCCGCGTCGGAGATTGTCGCGGGCGCTCTGCGTGATAATGGCAGAGCTGTGCTGGTGGGTAGCCACACGTTTGGCAAAGGCTCGGTCCAGACCGTAATGCCGCTTTCGAATGGCCGTGCGATAAAACTCACCACTTCCCGGTATTTCACTCCTTCCGGAAACTCGATCCACGAGGTGGGCATCAAACCGGATGTGGAGGTGTTGCGGGAATTGGGAGACAGTACGATCATCACGCCCTCGGGCATCCCGATTGAGAAAGATGATCAGGCCCTGGCAATGGCCATCAAGAACCTGAAGGACCGACAGCCAATTCTGCAAAGCAAGGTGCAGTGACAAGCCGCTGTAGAGCACTGTTCGTCTCGTGTCCAGTGCTCATGTTTCTGGTGGCCGCCACGGCGACGGCCGATGTGGCCAGCATCTCCCGACCTGCGGCAGGCCCGGTCGTTGCAATCATTATTGACGATCTTGGTTACCGGAAATTCGATGGAAACCGGGCGCTCGCTTTGCCCGGGCAGATTACCGTGGCCATTCTTCCGCACACACCCTTTGCCCGTGACTTTGCCGAGGACGCCCACGCCAGGGGAATCGAGGTCATGTTGCATCTGCCCCTGCAGCCTGCCGACAGTCTCTATGATTCCAGGCCCGGGAGAAATCTGGCTGGATACCGATTCCAGGGTATTCCTGAGTACGCTGGATGCCGATCTGGCGTCGGTTCCGTATGCGGTAGGCGTCAACAATCATATGGGCAGCCTGCTAACCCGGCATCCGGGTCACATGACCTGGCTGATGCAGGAACTCCTGCGCCGAAACCTGTTTTTCGTGGACAGCTTTACTACGGAAAGAAGTGTA
Organism: uncultured Gammaproteobacteria bacterium; assembly: GCA_963823435.1. Lineage (GTDB taxonomy): Bacteria > Pseudomonadota > Gammaproteobacteria > Steroidobacterales > BM003 > CAKZML01. The sequence goes on from CAWGLN010000001.1 coordinate 846,824, forward strand.
GCCCTGCAAATGGCGCTCGAGGTCGGCGTACCCGCGGTTCGACGAAACGTCTTCCTGGATACGAATCCGGATCCCGAAGCGGTCTCGATGGAATTTGATCGTATGCTGGGTCTTGCTCGCGTGCAGGGCTACGCGGTGGCTATCGGGCATCCCTATCCCGACACGCTGGCCATGCTGGAGCGGCGGCTGCCTGAACTGGAGCACGCCGGCGTCCGCCTGGTGCCGGCAAGCGAGTTGATTAAACTTGTACATGGAGTTGCCCAGTGAGTTGTGTGCTGGTTCCGTTGGCGTCGGGCTTTGAAGAACTGGAGGCGGTCACCGTGATTGACTTGTTGCGGCGGGCAGGTATACAGGTCCTGGTAGCCAGCCTGGATGGGCGGCGAGTAGGTAGAAAAAATGTCCTTGCCAAAAAATGAAGCCGTTCTGAGATCCCGCCGGGCGTTCCCGGTGCAAGGGCTTGCCCGGCGGGTTGCAGATTTCCACTGGTTCAATCTTGTTCTGGCCCTTGCCTATGTGGTCATCCCCACAATCGGCGTGAGGGATGCGGCGCAGGTTGCAGTGGTCCAGTTTGTTTACGCCGGGTTTATTCTACTGACCCACTACCGCAGCGCCCGCCGCACTACCAGCGTCTGGAGCCTGACCCTGGACACCTGGGTAATGATTGCCTATATCGCTTTCATGACCTGGCAATGCGGGGAAAAAGGTGGCGCGCTGGTTTTCCTGTATCTGATTCCAACCCTGATCACCGGTATAGGGCACACACGGCAAAGGGCTGTGTTCAACGTGTTTCTGATGTGCGCCGTGATGCTGGGCCTGCAGTGGCCGCTGCTGGCCGGTTTGGACACCGGCGCAGTCATTGCCACCAGTGAGGTTTTCATTTTCGGCTTTGTGTTGATCCTGGTGGCGGCCCTGGTGGGAGGCTTCAAGATCGATGCCCTGCGGGCCACCGGACAGCTGCGTCAATTGAAAGACCGTGACGAGCTGACAGGATTGTTGCACCTGGTGGCCTTCAATCGTCTGGCGGGCCGACTCTACCAGCGCATGCGTCAGATCGGCGGCCCCATGTCCGTGATGGTCGTGGACATACAGGGATTGAATTTGATTAACCAGGCCCATGGACTGGAGGCCGGTAACCGCGTAATCCAGACGGTCGCCGATATTGTTGCCCGCATGGTACGTGAGAGCGATTTGGCGGCGCGTGCCAGTGGCGATGAATTTATCCTGATGCTGCCCGGTGCGGACAGGGTCAAGACGGAGGAAATTGGTCAGCGCATACGCAACGGGGTGGCCCAGGCCTCGATGGAATTAGCTGGCGAGGTTCAGCGCCTGGGCGTGAATTTTGGCGTGGCCACCTATCCTCGGGACGGTGAGGCGCTGTCGGAATTGATTCAAATGGCAGATCGGGCCATGTACCGGGACAAGGAAGTGCGGCGACCGCCGCCGGGCTTGTGACCAGTCGGGACTACCAGGCCAATTCGTAATACCAGGCCATGGACAGGGACAGGGTTACCCAGACCACAATCTGCAACGGAATACCAAGACGCAGGAAATCGCTGGCTCGATAGCCACCGGCGCTCATGACAATTGTGTTGACCTGGTAACCTGCCGGGGTCAGGTAGCTCATGTTGGCGCCAAACATTACTGCCAGCACGAAAGGCTCGGGTGGCAAACCCAGACTTTTGGCAATGGCGAACGCGATCGGTGTACCCATGGCGGCTACTGCATTGTTGGTCACCATTTCCGTGATCAGCGCCACGCTCAGCATCAGGAGCGAGATGATTACGGCAGGCGGCAAGGTATAAGTTTGACTGCTGAACAGCTGGGCCAGGTATCGGGCTCCTCCGGTGTAGGTTATCGCGTTACCGAGGGCCAGGCTGGCCACAACCACCATGATGAGCCGGGTGTCCAATGCCGAACGCAACTGCTCTCGTGTGAGGCATTTACTTGCGATGATCAGCACCGGCGCCTGTCAGGCCGCAAACACTGATGGGCATAATACCGACAGCCGCAGTGACTACCACGCCCAGCATGATGGCTATCACCATATTGCGTTTTGCGGCCATGGGGGCATCCAGGGCCCCGTCCAGCAGCAACAGGATTCCGGAGACTTTTAGCCGGCGAATCGCTTCCTTCCGGCCCTGGACCAGCAGTACGTCGCCGACCTCCAGTGTCTCATCGCGCTGACCTTCCAGGGCTCTCATCAGCTGCCCCGCCTTTTCGATGAACGGCCAGGGGCACCAGGCCATGTTGTCGGAAAAAAACATTTCCCGAGATCTGGCGACCATGCAGGGGAGAGTTTGCGGTAACCACGATTTCCGCAATCTGTTGTTCCTCAGAACGTTTGGCGCCGGGTTTGTCGGCAGCCTCGGCCTCACTCCGGGTCGGAATACAAGGTGGCGCCAAGCAGGGCTTCCAGTTCACGCAGGCGAGTGGGCGTGTCGCGCACATGCAGGCGATCCCCCGCCCTAAGGGTGAGAGTGGGTAGCCGCGCCACGACCACCCCCTCGCCACGCGCGATTTCCCTCAGTTGCAGTGGCCCGCGGGCCATCGCCAGCACGTCGGCCACGGTCTTGCCGTCGGCAGGGCCCTTGGCCACCAGGTGCAATACACCGTGAAATATTCTTGGCTCGGTAGTTTCCAGGGGAGCCTTCCTGATGGGCAGGAACCTGGAGCCAAACAACCAGAGAAAGAGCAAGCCTGCCCCGGCGGCTATGGACGAGGGCACGAAGAAATCCAGCAGCCCGAAACGGGGCATTCCCAGGTCCACCGCAAGGTTGGCGACAATGATGTTGCTGGAGGTTCCCATGACCGTGCACATGCCCCCAAGGATGGTGGCGTAACCGGCCGGTAGCAAAATCTCGGACGCATGGAAGTTGCTGCGTATGGCCACCCCAACCAGCAGCGGCAGAAGCATGGCCACCAGGGGGGTATTGTTCATAAACATGCTGAGTACAGCCGACAGCATCAGGGTCGCCAGCAGCGCGGCGCGTGGCTTGCTCAACCAGGCCGCTGGCGATCAGGCGAGCGAGGGATTGCAGCGCGCCTGTATGCTCCAGGGCCTTGGCGCATATCATCAGGGAAACAATGGTAACCAGGGCCTCGTTGCCAAAAGCCAGGAAGAAAAACTGGGGCTGTAACAGGGAGGGGTCACGCTCCAGCGGGAAAAGGTAGAAAAACAACACCAGGCAGGTCAGGATCAATAGCGCCGAGCTTTCCAGCCGTATACGGTCCCGGCTGAACAGGATCAGTGACAGCACCGCCAGGCCAAGGGTGACCAGTGCATGCCAATCGGGTAGATCAGGAACCATTCAGCTCTCTCACTAGAAGCTTGCCTGCCAAGCGCAGGGAGTGGCGACAGGATGCAGATTTTCCTGCCGCCTGTCGAGATCCGCCAGGACCCGCCAGGTGTTTCAGGCTCGGCTGGCAGCAGACAGACACGGGTACCTTGCTTATAGTAGCGGCAGGACCTTGCCGCCGCCCCGCTGGACCGACCGGCCGGTTTTCATGCAACGCGCTGTCTGCAAAGGCTGAAGCAACCAGGTCGGGAACCGGGGAAAAGAAAAAAATGCGGGTAAAATTTGAGCAGGAGTTTGCGCGCCGTGGACCTAGCCAACGCTACAATTAGCCAGATCATGATTCCGGTGGATGATTTTGACCGCGGTGTCGAGTATTACCGCGACATATTGGGGTTGCCCTTGTTATTCACGGCACCGCCGAATATGGCGTTTTTCCAGTGCGGCACCGTCAGGCTGCTGGTCGGTGTACACACCGGACAAGACCCGGTCTCTCGGGGCTCGGCGGTTTATTTCCAGGTCGATGATTTGCAGGGCGTCTACGATGCGCTGGAAAGCAGGGGGGTCAGGTTCAGGACGCCACCCCACGTCATACATAGAAGTGGTGGCATGGAATTGCTGCTGGCTGATTTCCAGGACCCGGACGGCAATCAGCTGGCCCTGATGGGGCAGCAACCCTTCAGTGAGGCGACAGAACAATAACCAAGGAGCCCGGGCAGGAACGGAGTTGGCGCGCTGGTCAATTTTCGCGAACTGGCTGCCGGGCACGTAAGATCGGTGCCTTGAATCTCGATTTACGCCAGCAGTCTGCCGCGCCCGGCCGGGGGGAGCGGAGTGGAAGGGCAGAAGTCGGAATCATCAGGCAAAAGTAGTTGCGCGGGAGTGGTCGGGGGCGCGGGTTGAGGGGGGTTTTTCAAAGCGTCGGATCCCCAACGCCTGGGCGCCTGGTACAGAGACTGCCTGGGCATGCCGGTGGACGAATATGGAGCGGCGTTCCAGCCGGGCGACATGCCGGCGGGAGGCTATTCGGCGTGGTCTCCTTTCGCAAAGGACACGAAGTACTTTCAGCCCTCAGGCAGGGACTTCATGTTCAACCTGGTGGTGGATGACCTGGATGGGTGTCTGGCCCAGGTACACGAGGCTGGAGCCACCCTTGCCGGGGACGTGGTCGAAGAAGAATACGGGCGTTTTGGGTGGTTTATAGACCCGGAAGGCAATAAAGTTGAGCTTTGGGAGCCGCGGAAGTCCGTGGTCTAGTTCCGCGCAGCCTTCATACCGGGCCATTTCTGGTGGTTCAGGGGGGAGGCGGATTTGCGCAATTTCTGGAGGTTTGAATGAATATTGAAGACAAGCTCGCGGTGTCCATACATTACACCCTGACCAATGAACAGGGTGAGACGCTGGATAGCTCGGAGGGTCAGGATCCGCTGCGCTACCTGCATGGTGCGCGCAATATCATCCCGGGATTGGAGGCCGCGTTGCTGGGCAAGAAAGCCGGTGACAAGCTCAACGTGACCGTGCAGCCTGACCAGGCCTATGGCGAGATTAATCCCGACATGATCCAGGTAGTACCTCGCGAGGCATTTCAGGGTATCGACGATATTCAGCCGGGTATGCAGTTCCAGGCGTCCGGACCTGATGGCCAGGCCCAGGTCGTGACCATCAAGTCGGTTGGCGAGGAGGGTGTGACGGTGGACGGTAATCACCCCCTGGCCGGCCAGGTGTTGAATTTTGATGTAACCGTTGAAGAGGTTCGCGAGGCCACGAAGGAAGAGATAGAGCACGGCCACGTACATTGATTGAGTCCGGGTTTTCTGGCCACGGTCGCGCCCGGCCCCGGCAGATTCACTGAGGCCAGGGTGACAGAATTTTCTCCTCGGTAACATGCCGCATTACTTCTGGCGCCCTGGCCTTCCCGCGGCCCGCTTTTCCTGGCAGGGGTTTGATTGAAAAACCAGGACCCCGTGTTCGTTGTGCGGATATAGATTGTCATCTTGCAGCATTTTGGAAGCGGTGAGACGCCAAATGCAGCAATGAGCCTGTCCAGGACGCCGGTGTGCAGTCTGAAACAGTGAGGGGAAACGATGTGAAGGATCCCGGTCCAGGGACCATTGGGATGAGGTCTACCGGCAAAAAACACCGGTCCAGACCAGTTGGCACCAGCCCGACCCGGTATTATCCCTGGCCCTGATTGAGCATGCCGGGCTGGACCAGGGTGCGTCGATTATCGATGTAGGCGGCGGCGCGTCCCTTTTGGTCGACAGATTGTTCCAGCTGGGATTTCGACAGCTGAGCGTTCTCGACATATCCGGGCTGGCGCTGGAGAAAGCGCGGGCACGCTTGCCGGGCGATGCGTCAGTACACTGGATTACCGCGGACATTCGGGAGTTTTCACCTGCCACCCGCTACGACTTGTGGCACGACAGGGCGTTATTTCATTTTCTGACCGATGCATCGGATAGACAGTGGTACCTTGCGGCCTTGCGTGCGGGCCTGGTATCCGGTGGCCATTTTATAGTGGCGGCGTTTGCGCTGGACGGACCCCCGCGTTGCAGTGGTCTGGAGGTCGTGCGTTACGATACATCGACACTGGGCCTTGAATTGGGCACGGAATTTCAATTACAGGAAGAAATGACAGAGACCCATGTGACCCCCTGGGGCGCGAAACAGCAATTTGTATATTTCCGCTATATTTATCGGCCCGCCGCGAAGAGCCAGTAAATCTGGCCTGAAAATTTTGCTGCACCTGAGGTCACCTACCGCAAGCAGGGGATCATTTTTCGGGGTGCAGCAAACAGTGACGGTTGTTGTGAAGAGAGCTCACCTGGCAGGCCGAATTAGCCTGGTTAGAGGGGTCTTGATGCCTGTCGCAGGAATTGATCCTGTCAGGGCGACTGCATTTTTGTCAGCCTGGTTTTGCTGCAGTTTTATCGCTGTGGCCTGGATGTAGAGGAGTGCTGAGTGAAGCACCGTAGCAGTAGTCTCGTCTATTCCACTGACCAGGGCCGTTTGTGCCCGTTGTGCGAGAAACCGCCGGAGCAATGTCAATGCAAGGCGGTCTCCAGCACCCCCGGGGGAGATGGAGTGGTGCGGGTCCGGAGGGAAGTTGCGGGTCGAAAAGGCAAGGCGGTTACCGTGGTGGCCGGCGTGCCGCTGGACGCAAAGGCACTGCTGATCCTGGCCAAGGAGTTGAAAATGCTATGTGGGTCAGGCGGAACCCTGAAAAACGGCGTGATCGAAGTGCAGGGTGAACACGTGGAAAAAATCATGACTCGATTGCGGGACCGGGGTTACACCGTCAAGCGATCCGGAGGCTGACCAGCTTGGTGCGCGTATGCTGCACCCGGGAGACGACGACAATGACAGACAATCGACTGATCGATATAGAGACGAAGCTGGCCTACCAGGAGGATATGCTGGAAACGCTGAATGACCTTGTAATCAAGCAGCAGGCCCGGGTTGAGGCGCTGGAAAATCTTTGTCGGGGCCTGGCCGAACGTGTGCAGCAATTCAAGGACACCGGGCAGACACCGGGCGAGCAATATGAAATACCGCCGCATTACTGATGCTGTCTGCTTGCATCGTCGGGGTAGCCTCGAATGAGCCATTGGCAGGTATACATGCTGCGCTGTCGGAGCGGTGACCTGTATACAGGCATTGCTACGGACGTGCCCCGCCGACTCGCCGAACATGCCAGCGGCCGAGGGGCCAAGGCGCTTCGAGGCAAGGGCCCGTTGTCCTTGCTGATTTCGGCGCCCGTGGGAAATCGTAGCCAGGCCCAGCGCGTGGAAGCGAGAATCAAACGCCTGCCAAAGGACGCAAAGGAGGTCCTGGTTGGTATCCCGGCGCCGTTGCAGGAGCTGATAGACGCGGTGCTGCAGGAGAGCGACAGACAGGATGTCTAGGCAGGTTGATTAAACAGGTCAGGCAGCGTTTGGCGTTGCCATTTCGCCTGGAGGGTGACTATGGTGCAGGATGAGACCGGGAAATTGCGGGTGCGACTGCAAGCACTTGGCAGACAACTGGGCGAAGAACTTGCTGCGGGCTTGCAGGCGGGCGCCACGGTGGAGTTGGACCAGTCAAGAGTCGGACGGCTATCACGTATGGATGCCATGCAGACCCAGGCCATATCCCGGCAAGCCAGTCGTCGTCTGCGTATTCGGCTCGGGCAGGTCGAATCGGCGCTTGCGAGGTTACAGTCGGGTGAATACGGTTATTGCCACGATTGCGGTGAGCCCATTGATCCCAGGCGCCTGGAAATAGATTTGCTGGTCAACCATTGCATAAGCTGCGCCAGCAAAAATGAAACCTGACCATAGCGAGTAATCGTTTCCCAAACCGCACAAGGCGGTCGTGCAAGGCAGTCGTATGAGTGACAAGAATAATCTCCCGTCAGGACACCCGCAGGACGAGTCCCTGGACCCGCCGGATTGGGAGACCACCCGAGCCCTGGGTCATCGCATGATGGATGACATGATGGACTACCTGCAGAGCGTTTCCGACAGACCCGCCTGGCAGCCGCTGCCCGAGGAGGTTCGGCAACATTTACGTGAGCCGCTGCCGCTGGGGCCCACGGACGAGTTGCAGGTGTACGAGCAATTTCAGCGTGATGTATTGCCCTATCCCCTGGGAAACATACATCCGCGTTTTTGGGCCTGGGTCATTGGTACCGGGACCCCCACCGGGGTATTGGCAGAATTCCTGGCAGCCACCATGAACCCCAATATGGGCGGTGGCGTGCACGCCTGCAACCTGGTGGAGGAACAGGTGCTGGAATGGATGCGCCAGATTTTCGGTTTTCCTGAAGAGTCCAGCGGCTTGCTGGTCAGTGGCGGTTCCATGGCCAACCTGGTGGGTCTGGCCGTCGCCCGGGCTGTCGGTGCCGGCTTTGATGTTCGCAAGCAGGGCCTGCACCAGGCGCCCCGTTTGACGGTCTACGGTTCCTGCGAACAGCATTCTTCCGTACAAAAAGCCCTTGAGCTTATGGGTATGGGGTCGGAATCGTTGAGACTGGTGAGTGTCAGACCCGACCACAGCATTGATCTAGGCGCCTTGCAGCAAATGTTGCAGCAGGATCGCGCAGCAGGCCTGCAGCCGATTTGCGTTGTCGGTAACGCCGGCACGGTGAATACCGGTGCGGTGGATGACCTGGACGGGCTGGCAGATATTTGCCGTGATCAGGGTTTGTGGTTTCACGTGGACGGCGCATTCGGCGCCTGGGCTGCGATCGTGCCGGAACGGGCCGGGCAACTGAGCGGTATCAGTCGTGCCGATTCCCTGGCCTTCGATTTGCACAAGTGGTTGTACATGCCCATGGAAATTGGCTGTGTCCTGGTGCGCAATCGCCAGCAGCACAGGGATACCTTTGCATTGACCCCCGCCTACCTCGAGAAGGCCGCACGCGGTGTGGCAGGCGGGGGAAACTGGTTCAGTGAATACGGCATCCAGTTGAGCAGGAATTTCCGCGCGCTAAAAGCATGGATGTCCCTGAAGACCTATGGTCTGGACAAATACCGTCGATTAATCCGTCAAAACCTGGAACAGGCCGCCTACCTTGGTCAACAGATAAGCGCAGACCCCCGTCTGCAATTATTGGCGCCGGTGACCCTGAATATCGTGGTGTTTCGTTATGCGCCCGAGGATCTGGATGAGGCCGGATTGGACGCATTGAATCAGGAGATAATTTTGCGTATCCAGGAAAGAGGTGTTGCCGTTCCATCCCTTACCCGGGTAGATGGCCGTTCCGCAATACGCGTGGCGCATGTAAACCATCGTAGTCGATACTCGGATATGGACCTGTTGCTATCATCGGTGCTTGAGATCGGCGAGGAAATCCTGGGCGAAGATCCGGGCCGCGGATAACGATCAGAAGCGAGGAAGGTCGGGTATGAAGCACCCCGCGCACATAGGCATAGTTGGCGTCAGCGCCGAGGGAGCGGCCCTGTGCTATCGGACTATTTGTTCTGAAGCGCCGCTACTTCTCGGTCCACACCAACACCCGGAACTGAGCGTACACACGCTGCCGCTGGGGCGTTATATGGTCGAACTGACAGCGGGTAACTGGTCCGGGGTGTCAAACCTGCTCCAGGTTTCGGCGAGGAGACTGGAGGCAGCCGGTGCCCAGATCCTGATTTGCCCGGATAACACCGTGCACGAGGCACTGGATATTTGTCCCCCGGATTCGGCGCTTCCCTGGCTGCATATCGCCGAGGTGGTTGCAGAAGAAGCCCTGGCACGAGGGTATGCCCGGCTGGGGATTCTTGGCACTGGCTGGCTGATGGAAGGCCTGGTCTACCCTCGCCAGTGTTCGGCCCTGGGTATACAGACCCTGATACCGACTGCGGAACAACGCGCACGTATTGACCAGATAATTTTTGACGAACTGGTCAACATGCGTTTTGAGGCCTCTTCCCGGGAATATTTCTCCGGTGTGATTGAATCCCTGGCCGCAAGCGGTTGTGATGCCGTGGTGCTGGGGTGTACCGAGATACCGCTGCTGATCGAGCAGCCCGACTCCTGCCTGCCCTTGCTGGATTCGACCCGCTTGTTGGCGCGGGCCGCGCTGCACCTTGCGTTAGCGTGACGCACGGATTAAAGGCACAATACGGGCATGCTTGAAAGTTTCTTCTACATTCCGCTGGGGCTGATTCTGCTGTATTACGGCGCCGAGGGCCTGGTGTCCGGAGCCTCTCGTCTGGCGCTTGGGCTGGGCGTATCGGCCTTGAGTGTGGGTCTCACGGTGGTCGCCTTCGGCACCAGCGCCCCCGAATTATTTGTGTCCCTGCATGCCGCATTGTCCGGTATGGAGGATGTGGCGCTGGGTAATGTCGTGGGGTCGAACATCTGCAATATTGCGCTGATCCTGGGCGTGGCCGCAGTGCTCAGGCCGGTTGAAATCAACGCGCGTCTGATCAAGTGGGATATGCCGGTATTGATCATTGCGTCGTCCTGGATGTTGTACGCGCTGGTCAACAAGAACATCGGTCGCGTGGAGGGCGCTATCTGCTTCCTGGGGCTGGTCGCCTATCTGATTTTTAACCTGTGGGAAGCGAGGCGGGAAGCCGAGCCGGTCAAGGAAGTAATCCAGGGCGTGGTGCCTGAACCAGGGGCCGTCGCTGGGACGCAACCTGCTGTTCATGGTCCTCGGCCTGGCAGGTCTTGCCCTGGGGGCCAGCTGGTTTGTGCGGGGCGCGATTGTGGTGGCCGAATTTGCCGGGTTAAGTCCCGCGTTTATCGGCCTGACCATCGTGGCCGTCGGCACCAGCCTGCCTGAGCTTGCGGTCACCGTATTGGCTGCCCGCCGGGGCCAGGGCGACATCGCCGTGGGCAATATCGTCGGATCGAACATTTTTAACATCTTCGGAATCGTGGGTATTACCGCCATGGTTCAGCCGCTGGAGCGCGGTGGCGTGTTGTGGCAGGACCTGGCCATGATGGCGGTGCTCACGGCGGCCCTGGTTCCCCTGCTGTTGTCAGGTCCCCACCTGACCCGTAGCCGGGGTGTGCTGCTGCTGGGCAGTTACTTCGCCTATCTCGCCTGGCGGATATCGATAGCGTGAGGCAGTGCCTAGCCCCAGAGTTCCCTTTCCGGAAGCTGCATGAGCGACCCGGCGTAGCGTATCGCCGGCTGGCTGTCGCGGGTTTGCCATAGAGGGCCGTCGAGGTCCACCAGGGCAGCCTGTTGGGCGATGATCATGGCCGGGGCCATCGCCAGGGACGAGCCCAGCATGTTTCCCACCATTACCTGTTTGCCGTGATGTTTGCACCAGGCAAGAATTTTCAGCGCATCGGTAAGACCGCCGCACTTGTCCAGCTTGATATTGATGGCGTCATAACAGTCGGCAATCCGTTCCAGGTCCGCACTGCTTTGGCAGGACTCGTCGGCACACAGGGGAACCGGGTAGTTCAGCCCCGCAAGGGCTGGTCATTGACCCATGGGCAGGGGCTGCTCCAGTAATTCGATCCTGTGTGCGGCCAGCACATCACCCAGGCCTGTCCAGTAGTTCCGGTCGACCAGGATCCGTTGGCGTCTATCATGATCCTGGCATTCGGGCGGACCTTGCGAATTGCCGAAATCTTGTCGGCAGTGTCCTCGCCATTCAGCTTGAGCTTCAAGTGCGGCATGTTTTGGCACGCCAGGGCCTTGGTGGCCATGGTATCTGCGTCGGCCATGGCCAGGGTGAAGACCGTGTGCACCGGTCTGCATGTCCATGCCCAGCAGTTCCCACACGCGATGACCCGAACGTTTTGCTTCAAGGTCCCACAGGGCGCAATCCAGACCGTTCCGGGCACCGCCCGGCGGCAGCAGTTTTGTAATTGATCCCGTGTCAGGCCGGTCTCAAGTCTGGTTGCGTACGGCCTCTATTTCACTTCTGATCGACGCTCGCAGTTTCTCCCAGGTAGTCCGCACCCAGGGTTTCCGCGCGCCCCCGGTGACCTGTCCTGTTTCAGGGTTACCGTGACGACGGTTATGCTGGTAGTGACTTCCGAGGCGGTGACAAAGGGCTCAACCATTTCCCATTCGGTGTCGACCAGTTCCAGGCTGCATGCTCAAGCGACCGGTTCCAGGTTTGCCAGCAGGCTGTCCACACCGTCAATGATCGGGTCTGCACAAGGCAAGCCGGTGGCGGCCCGGATTTGCTCCAGGTAAGCGACGCGCTTGGTCGGGTCAAGCCCGGACGTGTTCACGCTGATACCGATGAAACGGGCGGCCGGGTTGGTAATCCTCGCTGCCTCCAGATATTGCTGCATGCAATAGTCGAGGGCCGGAATTGGGAAGCCCGGATAGTCATCTATCTCCACACGACCGGCGTCATGGCATAGCACCAGCGCATCGGGCTGGCTGCCGTGCAACAAACCCAGGGTGACTGCAGCATAGGCAGGATGGAACAGGGAACCCTGGCCTTCAATCACGTCCCAGTGTTCGGGTTGGTTGTCCGGCGACAGGATTTCCGCCGCGCCCGCCAGGAAGTCCGATACCACGGCATCCATGGGGATGCCTTCTCCGGCGATCAGGATGCCGGTCTGCCCGGTGGCCCGGAAGGTGGCGCGTTGCTCCCCGTTGTTCCAGGGCACGGTGCAGCGCGAGGGCCGAGTACTTTTTGCCGACGCAACAATCGGTTCCGACCATCAGCATCCGCTTGCCACGGCGGCGCTGACCCGTTGCAAGGGGGATGCCCACCGGGGGTACTCTGATATCGATCAGGGCGCGGTCATTGCGATCGGCGGCCTGGCGCAGTTCTTCCACGTTACCCAGCCTGCTGTGCATACCGCTGACCAGGTCCAGGCCGGCCTCCAGTGCCTCGACCAGTGTGTCCACCCATTCCGGGCTGACATCCCCACCCAGTGGCGCCACGCCTATCACAAGGCTGCGCGCGCCGGCTGCGTAGGCCTGGGCGGGCGTCATGTCCGGCAAGCCCAGGTCGACGCTGCAACCAGGCAGCCGTGACTGTCCCAGGCACAGCTCGGGGCGCCAGTCTTTCAGGCCCCGGCCGGTCTTGGCATCCAGGGGATTGCGAACGGCGCCCAGGAACAGCAGGTAGGGCCCCTTGATCCTGGTAATACTCATTCAGCGCCTCGCCTGATTACCTGGCCCGGGCGCTTGCCGGTGGCTGCGCCATTGGCAAACACCTGTTCTCCGTTCACCCACACACCCAGTACGCCGGTTGATAACAGTTCGGGTGCCTGGGGCGTTGCATTATCGATAATGGTGTCCGGGTCGAACAGCACCAGGTCGGCGGCGGCGCCTGCCACCAGCGTGCCACGATTTGCCAGGCCCATGTGTGCCGCCGCCAGGCCGGTCATTTTGTGTACCGCTTCCTCCAGGCTCAGCAGACCTTGCTCCCGCACGTAACGCCCCAGCACTCGGGGGTAACTGCCACGCGCCCTGGGGTGCAGGTCTTGCAAACCACCATCAGTACACAGATTGGTGTGGGGCCAGAGCAGCAATTGCTTGATATCCGAGTCCAGCATACTGGTGCCGATGATGGAGTCGCCGGATTCGCCGGTGCGCTCCTGCCAGTCAATGGATTCTTTGGCCACTTCCATGAATGCGCTGACCGGGTCGGTGCCGCGTAGCCGGGCCACTTCAACCAGGGTTTTTCCTACATAGTCGGGATGCGCCGGAAAATCAGTGAACCAGAGACCCTCGGGCGGCGCCAGCTCAGTGAGCGCCAGTTCCACGGCTTTCCTGTCATTGGGGTCTCGTCCCGGCAGCAAGACCATCAGGTTGGCCTGCCAGTATTCGTAGGGATATATGTCGGCGGTAATATCGATGCCCTCCTCGCGAGCCTGATCCAGTCGTGCGAGGGTTTGCGGCGCCTGCCCCCAAAGCCGCTTCATGGCCAGCTTGAAATGGGAGATCTGCACCGGCATGCCGGTTTGGCGGCCGATCTCTATGATTTCTTCGAGCGCATCTTCCAACCAACGGTCTTCGCTGCGCATATGGCTGATATAGCGGCCGCCGTGTCTTGCAGCCACCCGGGCCAGTGCCAACACCTCGGACGGATCGGAATAAATGCCGGGGTCATATTCGATGCCCGTGGACAGTCCCAGGGCGCCGGCAGCCATGTCCTGCTCCAGCAAGGCAGCCATGGATTTCATTTCATCGTCATTGGCGTGGCGCTGGAAATCCTTGCCCATCACCTTGTCGCGCAAGGTGTTGTGACCGGAGTAAGCAGCGATGTTCATGGCCACCGGTTCCTGCTCCAGGCGCTGGAAGAACTCGGACAATGGCCAGGAAGACGATCCGTCCTGACCTACGATCGCAGTGGTAATGCCCTGGCTGACAGCAGGTACGGCATCGGGCAAGGTCAAACAAATCAGAATCTGCATGGCTGTGGGTATCGATGAATCCCGGCGCCAACACCTTGCCCAGGGCATTGAGCACAGGTTCATTCCTGAGCGGGGTGAGTTGTCCGATTTCCTTGATCACGCCGTTCTGAACCCGTAGAGAACCGCTATAGGCTGGTGCACCTGTGCCGTCAACAATTCGTGCGTTCGTAATTAGCCAACTCGATACAGGCACTGGCGGTGGTGATTCCCGAGTACAGGCCGCGGCGAGTGCGAGGCCTGCCGCCGCAAGCAGTGCGATCATTTTCCCCTGACTCATGCGCTGCTCCGTGGTTGTGGTCTGGACCGCGCCAAGGTAGCAGAAGTGCATGATCTTCGACAATGTACACAACGGCAGGTATTGCCGCGATCTGCCGGGTCTGTCTACCATGGGTCCAAGCCAGTCCCCAGAACAGGAGTCGCAGTCGGTGAAAGATGTCTCTGCCCACAATCGTCAAGCATGGGATGGCCTGGTCAGCCGCGGCAATCAGTGGACCGTGCCGGTGCCGGACGATCAGATAGAGGCCGCACGCAGGGGATCCTGGGAGGTGGTCCTGACGCCCTTGAAGCCGGTGCCACGTGACTGGTTTGGAGAGCTGGCCGGGGCGAGGGTGTTATGCCTGGCCGGCGCGGGTGGGCAGCAAGGCCCTATCCTGGCGGCGGCCGGTGCGACGGTCACCGTGCTGGATAATTCACCGGCCCAGCTGGCGCGCGATGAGCAAGTGGCCCGGCGGCATGGCCTGGATGTTCGAACCGAGCTGGGATTGATGCAGGATCTTTCCCGATTTCCTGCTGGATCTTTCGACCTGGTATTCAATCCGGTGTCGAATTGTTTTGTGCAGGATGTCTTACCGGTGTGGCGAGAGGCATTCCGGGTGCTGGTTCCGGGTGGGCGGATGCTGGCGGGGTTTTGCAACCCGGTGCTGTTCGGGTTTGATCCGGATGCCGCCGGGAAGCAGGCGCTGACATGGAAATATCGTCTTCCCTATTCCGATCTTGAATCGCGCTCACCGCAGGATCTCGAACGGCATCTGGCCTCGGGCGAGCCGCTGGAGTTTGGTCACTCCCTTGAAGACCAGATTGGTGGCCAGTTACGTGCGGGTTTTGTGCTTGGCCAGTTGTTTGAGGACACGGCCCCGGATTGGGAGCTTGCAGAGTACTTTCCGCCCTTTATTGCCACGCTGGCCTTGAAGCCGGGCGGGACCACCTGAGCACCGGCAGCCCCGGAAAATCCTCCTAGCCCGCAGTACGTCGGGCTGCGGCCAGCAGGTAGAGAAACTCCAGGGCAAGCGTGGCGCCGGCCAGCGAGGTCAGCTCTGCGTGGTCATAAGACGGGGCCACTTCCACCACATCGAAGCCACGTATATCCAGCTCGACCAAACCGCGCACAATTTGCAGGGCGCGGTCCGTACTAAGGCCGCCCACCACCGGTGTTCCGGTGCCCGGTGCATGGGCCGGATCCAGACAATCAATATCGAAGGTAAGGTAGGTGGGGACGCGGCCAACGCGTTCACGAATCCGCTCGATGCAGTCCGTGGCGCTATGTTCATTCACCCAGGCGGCATCCATTACTTCGAAGGGGTGGTTTTCGCGGCCATAGGCGGTGCGTATACCTATTTGTATCGAGTGGTCCGCCTGTAGCAAGCCTTCGTTCAGGGCCCTGAGAAACATGGTGCCATGATCAAATTCGCCGCCGTCTCCGTAGGTGTCGGTGTGGGCATCAAAGTGAATCAGCGCAAGCGGGCCGTGCTTTTTGGCATGGGCGCGCAACAGGGGAAGAGAAATGTAGTGGTCTCCACCCAGGGTGATCAGACTCTTGCCGGCGTTGACCACCTCGGCGGCCTTGCGCTCCAGGCCCTGGCTGAAGCCACGCGGGTCGCCCACCAGGACGGGTACATCACCCAGGTCGGCTGCCTTGAGGAACTTTCCGGCATCGAAATCCCAGGGCCAACGGGTTTCCTCCCAGGCGAGGTTGGCGGAGGCCTGGCGAATGCCCCCGGGACCCGAGCGGGTGCCCGAACGCCCGGTGGTCGCGAGGTCAAACGGGGCTCCCAGGATCAGGGCCTGGGCCGAAGACATGGCTACGTCCGTGCACCTGGGGAAATGCAAAAAGGTTGGGCAGGACGTGAACAGGGGAAGGTCAGACGCCATTTGAGGACTCCGCGGCAATCAGCAAGGAAGGTGTAAAAAGCGAAGGATAGCACCGGTGACCGGCTTATGCAGGATGCTACCAAGGTCCGGCGCGCAGGCCGGCCGTCACTGGTCTACTATAGGCCTCCATTGGCTAGCCAATGACGGATCCAGTTAAGGGAGGAAGAGAACAATGAAAAGAATAGTTACAGCCATACTGCTGTCGTGTGTCGTGCCCGCACTGCTTCCGGCAGTAGCCAGCGCGGATTCGCTGTTGCCGCTGGATTCGCAGCGCGCCCACCTGTACCTGATGCGACCGGATGTGGGAGCCAATGAGAAGGAGGTCCTGGCCTCCGTGGATGGCGAGCCGGCCGGTCAAATCGGGATCAATCAGTACCTGGTAGTCAGCCTGCCACCGGGAGAACATGAGTTGCTCCTGGATAGCGGGGGCTTGCCGGAAAAGAAAACGCTGCACATCGGCCCCGCTGACGGCGCATATATTTACATGCAGGTCGCTGGGGCCCTCGACAACTACAGGTTGGTACTCAATGACATGACGCGAGACGTGGCCGGGCGTTACCTGAAACGCAGCAAGTCGGCCGGGGACCTGCCGGTAATGCTGGATACAGTTGCTCGCGCCGTATGTCGCGTCTGCGCCATCACCGATCCCGGCGACCGCAGTGGCGGTGGCGGCAGCGGCGACTCCCGCGCTCCCGGCGGCGGCTTCCGCGGGATTGCCCTCGGGGATAAGTATTGTGACCCTGGGTGTACTGGACCTGGAGCGCTCGGTGCGTTTCTATACCCAGGGCCTGGGTTTGAGTCTTTCCTCCCACAGCAATCGGGATATCGCCTTTTTCGAGCTCGCGGGCAGTTGGCTGGCGCTTTATTCGCGTGCTGCGCTGGCGGCTGATGCTGGTATGGCGGCGGGCGAGCCGGGCGCGTTCACCGGGATAACCCTGGCACACAATGTTGCCGACCGGGAAACCGTAGACAAAGTTCTGCAGACGGCGGTTGCGGCTGGGGCGGACATCGTAAAACCCGCGCAGGACGCTTTCTGGGGAGGCTACTCCGGCTATTTCAAGGACCCGGACGGGTACCTTTGGGAAGTTGCCTGGAATCCTGGGTTGCCCATGCGCCAATAGCGCCGCGCGTCCGTTATCAAGTTGAGATGCGGGCGCCACTTCCCTGTGGTCGCCCGCACCTCCTTTTAGAGCCCCTTCCCTGGGGCTGTGCCCTGTCTGATTCATGCACAAGGTATACTCGCTCCCGCATGGTGTGGCGGCAAACGGTGTTTCAACCGGATCAGCCGGAAAAGCCCTGGATCGGTTAAACTAAGGCGACTTTTCCGGTCGCGACATTTTTGGGGCGGGCGGTGTGCTTAAGCCGTCTCCGGCATCCAGTGGATGGAGCAGAATCATGAAATACGTTGTAAAAACAGACCAGTCAGTAGACCAGGCAGCCAGCGCGCTGGAGGCTGCCGTAGCCAGGCACAACTTTGGGGTATTACACGTATACGACCTGAAGCAGACGCTCAAGGGCAAGGGTTTTGACTTGCCCAATGAGTGCCGTATTTACGAGGTATGCAATCCGGCCCAGGCACTGAAGGTTCTTGCCAGCGACATGAGTATGAATATGGCCCTTCCATGTCGTATCAGTGTTTACCAGGAAGAAGGCAAAACATGTGTGGGGATGATATTGCCGACTTTGTTGCTGGCATCGCTGTCAGACGCCGGCGGGCTGGTTGAAGTGGCGGCATTTGTAGAAAAGGAGACCCGCGCCATGATTGATGAAGCCTGCCAGGGCGTCCCCTAGCCTGCCGGAACGATTGAGAGCCCTTCATGCAACAGCATTCTCATGCGTCCGATGGCTACAACCGCTTGTTCGCGTTGGGCGTGATCCTGAACGTGGTCTTTGTGCTGGTCGAAGCAGTGGCGGGGTTTTTATCGAACTCACTGGCCTTGCTGGCCGATGCCGGGCACAACCTGGCGGACGTGCTGACCCTGTTGCTTGCCTGGGGCGCACACGCTTTATCTGGCAGCCGCCCGACCCATCGACATACTTATGGTCTTCGACGCAGCACCATCCTGGCGTCACTGGTCAGCGCCCTGGTGTTGTATTCGGCCATGGGCGCCATGGCCTGGGAAGCCGTGGGGCGGTTTCAGTCCCAGGTGCAAGTGTCAGGGAGCGTGGTCATTGTCGTGGCGTTCGTGGGCATGCTGGTCAACGGGCTGACCGCAATGCTGTTTGCGCGTGACCGTCACCGCGATCTGAATATTCGAGGCGCTTTTCTGCACATGGCCGCCGATGCCCTGGTTTCGCTGGGCGTGGTAATCACCGGCTTTTTGCTTCTGTACACCGGCTGGCTGTGGCTGGATTCAGCCATTTCCCTGGCGATTATCCTGGTGGTCCTGATATCCGGCTGGGGTCTGCTCCGGGAGTCCCTGAACCTGGCCGTAGACGCCGTGCCGGCACACATAGACGCGATGCAGGTAAGGGACTACCTGGGCAAGCTGCCGGGTGTCGTACAAGTGCATGATTTACATATTTGGGCAATGAGCACGACCGAGACTGCGCTGACCGCCCACCTGGTGATGCCGGAGCAGCAGGGGAATGCCGATCCTTTCCTGGTACAGACTGCGGCGTGCCTGCATGAGCGGTTCAACATCCAGCATGCCACCTTGCAGATTGAGAGCAGTCTTGAGCAATGGCCTTGTCGGGTGGATTGTGACCCGGTGGCCCTGACGCCTGGCTTGTAGCCGATGAGGCCGGATTGCGTCGGTCAGTTGGCGTGCGTCTTTACACTTCCCGGCGAGAATCTGTTGTCACCTCGTCGGCTTTTTCGGAATGGAATTATGCGTTGTACTTTTGGTCTTGTTTCACTGCTGTCCATGCCTGGCGCTCAGTCCGCATGGCCCATGGTCAGAGCACCTGCCGCCACCGACCAGGCAAGTACAGCAGGTCCCCGGCGGCAATCGATGCCGCAGATATCCCGCTGGCGGCAGAACGTGCTGCGGGTAGAGCTGGAATTCAAGAAGGAGACCTTGCAAAGCTCCTCGGCCGAGGCCTCACTTGAAGCACTGGCTTGAGGATCTGGCTCTCCAGGGCCGCACCATCCTGGACAATCCGTCCGCGACCAGGCCGGAAGAGCTGAATCTCCGGGCGCGTGACCGGTATCAGACAAAGATGGTCTGGAACTTGAAAGCCGAAAGTGAAAAATTTGAACGTGCCCTGGACAAGGAAGTGTCCGCGCTTACAGAAGGAACGGGACAATGCTGAAATCGCTGACCCAGACCTGGGAGGCGACCTCGCAGGCCTACCCCGGAAATGAATTGGCGCCGGCATTGAAGGAGCGTGTCAACGCCACCCTGGCACTGACACAGGACCTGGACAACGCTGTATGCGAAAAAGCTGACTTACCCTGTCACAAGCTGTACCGGAAGGCGAGATCCGAGAGCCGTGTCCTCGACGACGTGCTCGATCGCTTTGCCGCTGCCGAAAAGACCACCAGGGCAATGATGTTCTCCAAAGACAGCCCCCCAATCTGGCGCGTTTTTGATGCACCTTCGGACGAACCGGTGCGCGTAAAGACACGGTGAGAAAATCGTTGCGCTGGCACAGAGCTGACTTGCGCGCCTTGTTTTCCGCCTATCGCATGCCGTTGATTTATTCATGGCCTGATATAGCCTGGCCTTCCTGGGGGTGACTCTGCCGCTGGCGAGGCGGCGCAAGCAATGGAAGGAAAACGCCTTTTCTTGCCGAGGCTGTGAAGCTGTTCGCAACCCCGGTGTCGTTGGCGCTGTTGATGGGTTTGCTGTATCAGCTCGCTTGTTTTTCGACGACCATCCCATTGCGTATTCTGGACCTGCGCGCCACGCTTCTCGCGCTATTGACACTGCGTGTCATGTCACCAGGTATTTGAAGGCCGAATCAGAAAGATGCTGTATCTCAGCGTGGGCCTGACGATTGCTGCAAAGCTGACTGACATGACGGCCGATTTTGGCCTGGCGGAGCGCTTCGGCTTGCTGGCCCTGAATCTGGCGGCCATCGTCTTCATGAACTACCTGGGCCGCGCCCTGCCGAGCGAGCCCGGCCAGCATCGCTGGTGGGCGTGGGCGAGGATCTTGGCAAAAATCACCCAGCCTGCTGCTGGCTGTGGCCCTGGTCTCCAACCTGCTGGGCAATGTTTCGCTCGCCCAGGCCATCGTCATCGGTGTCATTTATTCAACAATGGCGCTGTGATCCTGGCGTCTGGCGTGCTGATCCTGGAGGCCATGATCATGGCCTTGCTGCAGATCCAGGGCTTGCCTCAACCAAGGGCCTTGCAGCACCACCGTGACCTGATCCAGCAGCGCTTGTTCAAGGGGATACGTGTGCTGGCCTTTTTGGCTTGGATTTATTACACGCGTCACATTCTTCCGGGTCCGGAAACTGGATAACGAGTCACCTGGTCCAGTGGCTTACTTACCGCGTGCAGACTGGGGAGCCTGGATCTGGCCGCCATGGACCTGATTGTCTTTGTTGGCACCGTGTACGTAGCCACCCTGTTGTCTCGCTTCGTGCGCTTTGTTCTGGATGAAGAGGTTTATCCGCGTGTCGCGCTGGGTCGCGGCTTGCCTTCCACGATTTCAGTGTTGACCAACTACGGCATCCTGACCCTGGGCTTTTTTGTAGCGATTTCGGTGGCCGGTATCGACCTGAGTCGGCTGACAATTATCCTTGGCGCGCTGAGTGTGGGTATAGGCTTCGGCCTGCAAAATGTAGTGAACAATTTCGTTTCCGGTTTGATACTCGTGTTCGAACGTCCGATACAGGTCGGGGACACCGTTGAAGTCGGTCAGTTGCTGGGCCACGTAAAACGCATAGGTTTTCGGTCCAGCACTGTGCGCACTTATGACGGGGCGGAGGTAATCGTTCCCAATGGCAACCTGATTGCATCGGAAGTCATAAACTGGACCCTGTCTGACCGGACCCGCCGTATCATTATCCCGTTGGGGTGGCTTATGGATCTGACCCCAAGCAGGTATTGGAGGTACTGGGTGAGGTGGTACTGACGCAACCGGGGATACTGTCGCATCCGGCCCCGAATGTAATTTTTCAGGGTTTCGGTGACAGTTCGCTTAACTTCTCGGTCCGCGGCTGGATCCAGGACTTTGAAGAAATTTTGCAGAATTTCCAGCGACTTGTCGGTAAGGATTTACGCGGCCCTGAACAAGGCCGGTATCGAGATTCCCTTCCCCCAGAGAGACTTGCACCTGCGCTCGGTTTCGCCAGGCATTACCTTGTCCGCGCCGGTCCCGCGACACCGGATGCGCCCAAAGAGTAAGACAGGCAAAGTGCCGGTGTATTTCTGTTTTCCACAGTGTAGTCTTCCGGGTCTGCTATAGTTTGCTGCAATATCAGGACGGTTTTTCAAGGTGAGTAAAGAGTCATGAAACAGGTTGCGATAATAGTGATGCTCTCGGCGCTGGGTCTTGGTGCCTGCGCGGTCAGTCAGACCAGTACGGGCTGGGATCCCGATCGAAGTACTGCCGCCCCGGATAAGCAGGCCAGCAACAAAGCTGTGGCGGCGGCCATTGCCAGTTTCAAGAATGCCGATCCGGGTATTTCGCGCTTCTTCGATAACGCCGAGGGCTACGCGGTGTTCCCCTCGATTGGCAAGGGGGGTGCGGTAGTAGGTGGTGCCTACGGCAATGGCGAGGTCTATCACCGCGGCCGCCTGGTTGGCCGCAGTTCCATCACCCAGGTCACCGTAGGTTTTCAATTGGGTGGCCAGGCTTATAGTGAAATAATCTTTTTCCGGGACCGCTCGGATCTTGAAGACTTCCGCAAGGGGAATTTCGAGTTCGGCGCGCAGGTCTCGGCGGTGGCAGTCACCGCAGGCGCATCGGCCAATGCCGGGTACAGTAACGGGGTGGCGGTGTTTACCCTGGCCAAGGGTGGCCTGATGTACGAGGCAACGGTTGCCGGCCAGAAATTCAATTTCACACCCATCGAGTAACGCCAGGCACAGGATGTGGCCATGCTTGAGTTGAGATCCCAGGGATTCGAACACGGCGGCGAGATGCCGGCCCGGTATACCTGCGACGGCAAGAATATTTCCCCTCCGCTGATATGGGCTGGAGTGCCTGACGGTACAAAGAGCCTTGCCTTGGTCATCGATGATCCGGATGTCCCGGATCCG
Organism: uncultured Gammaproteobacteria bacterium; assembly: GCA_963823435.1. Taxonomy (GTDB): domain Bacteria; phylum Pseudomonadota; class Gammaproteobacteria; order Steroidobacterales; family BM003; genus CAKZML01. The sequence continues at coordinate 869,258 of CAWGLN010000001.1, forward strand.
AAGGCGCCTACCCGTGTGTGGGTGCACTGGCTGCTGTATAACATTCCCGCGCAAGTCAGGTCGCTGCCCGAGGCGAATGCGGGAAGTCAGCCTGCCCGAGGGGACCCTGGCCGGCCGGAATGATTGGGGTAAGGCCGGCTATGGCGGCCCCTGCCCACCTATCGGGCGGCACAGATATTTCCACAAACTCTATGCCCTGGATACGGTCCTGCCCGATCTCTCCCTGCCCGACAAAGAGCGGTTAATTGAAGCCATGCAAGGGCATGTGCTCGGTGAGTGCGAGTTGGTGGGTACCTACTGCAGGCAGCGTTGTAGCGATTAACTGGCCAGGCGCACGGGAACCCGCCGGTTACCCCAGTGCCCCGGCCGTGCCTCGAATACACCAGGCAGGGTCGCGCCGCAACTGACGCAGCAACCTTTTTCGTCGAGTCCCCATTCGCCCAGCCAGTAACCATTGCGTTCAATCAACATGGCCTGGCATTTGTGGCAGTGTGTGCTTTGTCCCTTCGGATCATAGACATTGCCTGTGTAGGCATACCTGACGCCGTTCGCCATGGCCAGTTCGCGTGCCCGCATGAGCGTTGCAGGGGGCGTGGGGGCGTAGTCGAGCATCTTCCAGTCAGGGTGAAAAGCGGTAAAGTGCATGGGCACGTCGGGACCCAGCTCAGACACCACCCATCGTGTCATCTTGTCCAGTTCCTGGTCCGAGTCGTTCTCGCCCGGAATAAGCAGTGTGGTCAATTCCAGCCAGGTCTTGGTTTCTTGCTTTATGTACACCAGCGTTTCCAGGACATCGCGCAGGTGTCCGCCGCACAGCTTGTGGTAGAAGTCCTCGGTGAACGCCTTGAGGTCGACATTGGCAGCATCGATATGAGCGAAGAACTCACGCCGTGGCTCGGGGCATATATACCCGGCTGTCACCGCAACGCTCTTGATGTCCTGCTGGTGTGCCGCCCGCGCTACATCAATGGCGTATTCCATAAAGATGACCGGGTCGTTATAGGTATAGGCGATACTCCGGCACGCGTGTTCCAGGGCGGACCTGACCAGTTGCTCGGGAGATGCCTGGTCAGCCAGGGTATCCATTTCCCGGGACTTGCTCATATCCCAGTTCTGGCAAAACTTACAGGCCAGGTTGCAGCCGGCTGTTCCAAAAGACAGGACCGGCGTGCCGGGCAGGAAATGGTTGAGGGGCTTTTTTTCTATCGGGTCTATGCAGAACCCGCTGGATCGACCGTAGCTGAAGAGCTTGATCGAGTCGTCTTTACGACCGCGTATAAAACACAGACCTCGTTGCCCTTCATTGAGCTTGCAGTAGCGGGGGCAGAGATCGCACTGCACCTTCCCGTTATCCAGCAGGTGCCAGAAATGTGTGTCAACGACAGTGTGGAGCGCGGTAGCCATATTCCACTATTGATCACGTCGGCAATGAGACTATGCTTCAGTATAAGCGCGACATGCGGGGCCCTGTAAATCGTGGCTGACCGCAATGGAGGTGCAATGCGATGGTCGATATGGAAGTCAGGAGACCAGCCGTAGCAGGTATGTTCTATCCCATGGAAGCGGGATTGCTGGCCAGACAGTTGGACGATTTTTTTGCCTGCATGCCACGAACCGCACAGGGAAGACCCAAAGCCCTGCCAAAAGCCCTGGTAGTCCCGCATGCGGGGTACGTCTACTCCGGTCCTGTTGCTGCCTCTGCCTACGAACTTTTGGGCGAGACCACCGAAAGTATCCGACGGGTCGTGTTGCTGGGCCCGTGCCACCACCTGCCCCTTGCCGGCATGGCAGTGCCCGGGAGCGAAGCCTTCGATACACCGCTGGGACGTATACCGCTGGATCTGGCGGGTATTCAACGGGTGTTGGATCTGGACGCTGTGAGTCGTAACGACGAGGCCCATCGCAGGGAGCACAGTCTTGAGGTTCAGTTGCCGTTTCTGCAGCGCTGCCTGGGCGAGTTCACACTGCTGCCGGTGGTCGTGGGTGCTTGCGAGCCGCAGCAGGTGGCCGAGCTGATCGAAAGCGAGTGGGGTGATGAGGAAACCCTGCTGGTTGTCAGTACCGATCTTAGCCACTACCAGTCTTACGATCAGGCCAGAGAAACCGACCGGCTGACCGCCGGCAAAATACTCTCCCTGCAACCGGATTTGCGCGGTGACCAGGCTTGCGGTTGTTATGCGCTGAATGGCCTGTTGCTGGTAGCCCGGCGGCGGGCCTTGCCGATTGCTGAAATTGACCTTCGAAATTCGGGCGACACCGCCGGACCGGCTGACCGGGTCGTGGGTTATGGGGCGTTTGCTTTGTATGAATCTTGATTCGGATCAGCGCGGCCTGTTGCTACGGATTGTCCGCAACAGCCTGGAGTCCGGGCTGCGTCATGGCCGTGCTGCGTTCCCCGACCCCGGGTCATTGCCGGAGAGTCTGCGACAGCCTGGCGCCTGCTTTGTCACCTTGCACAAGCAAGGACGGCTGCGTGGATGTATAGGATCCCTGGAGGCGAGTGAACCCCTGGCGCATGCTGTGGCCGGGTCGGCGTTTGCGGCCGGCTTCCAGGACCCGCGGTTTCCGCCGCTAACAGTCGGTGAATTGATGCAGTTGGACCTGGAGATTTCCATTCTCAGCCCCATGCAGGACTTGCTTGTGGAATCGGAGCAAGACCTGCTCGAACGTCTGCGGCCGGGAATCGACGGATTGCTGCTCGAAGAGGGTCGGCGTCATGCCGTGTATCTGCCCTCGGTCTGGACCCAGTTGCCCCAGCCGGCACAGTTCGTGGAACAGCTAAAACTCAAGGGTGGCTGGCCTGCGGATTACTGGTCGGAAAATATGCGGGTACGGTGTTTTCAAACTGAAACCATAAAAGAACCGGCGGCCTGAACCGTCCTTCCCTGTCTTGCGGTTGGCACTGCGGCAACGCATGATGCACACAGGATTTTCCTCGCCCGGCGGAGATTGAGTACATGGTCGATACACTGGAAGGAGGCTGTCTTTGTGGTGGCCTGCGCTTTGCGGTTGAGGGCGAGACCAGTTGGTGCGCCCACTGTCACTGTCACATGTGTCAAAAAGCCCACGGGGCGGGCTATGTCACCTGGGTGGGTGTCGCGGACCAGCGCTTTTCCGTTACCCGGGGTGATGCGAACCTCAAGTGGTTTGATTCGTCTCCGGGAGCCCGGAGAGGATTCTGCGGGATTTGTGGCAGCAGCGTATTTTTTCGCTCCAGTCGATGGCCCGGCGAGACGCACATTACTTTGGCGAATTTCGACGGACCGATAGACAGGCAGCCCCAGGGCCACGTTAACTATGCGAGCCATGTAGAATGGATGCCGATAGACGAGAGCTTGCCGAAAAAGCAGGACTGACGCAGACAGACCTTGCATGGCTGTCCAGGGAGACCCCGTTTGAAATGTTTCAGTGATAATTGTGGCCGGGGGCGTAACACGCGTGCGCTTGTCCTGGCAGGCCTTCTGATCAGCCCGCCAGCCTGGTCGGCACAAGCCGGTGAGTCATACCTGGGCCTGGGTTTTGGTGAGTCGGAGTTTTCCCAAATGACGGAACTGGCATCCGCTTGGCCGGATGCTTCCGGGGTGCAGGCTGAGGAGACTTCGGGGGCGTGGAAATTCTACACGGGTCATCAGTTTTCTCACTGGTTGGCAGTGGAAACCGCCTGGGTGGATTTTGGTGACGCGCGGGTTACCGCTGAGCTGCAGGGAGACGACACCGCTGCATTGAAGCTCGACACTGCCGGATTTGAATTCTCGGCCCTGGCGACCTTGTCGCTAACCGGGGACCTGCAGGTGTTTGCGCGTGCCGGTGTCCTGGTCTGGAAAAGCAGACAGCAGCTTGACCTGGCGGACGGTCTGGCGAGCGAGGATTTTGGTATTCCGGACAAGAAAGGCTATGCCCCGGTGCTGGGTCTGGGTGCCCAATGGGACCTGGGTTCGCGAACATCGCTGAGAGTAGATTTCGAGAAGTACATTGACCTGGCGGATGGAGATCCGCAGACCTGGTTGTTATCTGTCCTCAGGCGTTATTAATCAAACCCGGGCCGGCTTTCCGCAGTTTCGAGAGCGCCGGGTCTGGCGTCTGCGATCTGTAAAGCAGACCCTGTTTGAGTGGATTGGAGCAAGCAAGCGAGAAGGCGCTTCGAATGATGAACCGTGTAGAAAGAATGTCTGAGCTTGAGCGTCCGACGGGCCTGGCGCCCGACCAGACCGACATGAGCCCGGAAGTGCCCACATGAATACCCATGCCGGTCACGATGAATCCGTACGCCTCCTGAATCTCGCTACCCGGGCTTCGGTGCTGACCGCCGGGTGCCTGGTGCTGTTAAAAACCGTTGCCTGGCTAATGACCGGATCAGTGAGTCTGCTGGCCAGCCTGATTGATTCCCTGATGGACGGATTGGCGTCGCTGCTTAACCTGTTTGCGGTGCGTTATGCGCTGATGCCCGCGGACAAGGAGCACCCGTTCGGGCATGGCAAGGCGGAGTTCCTGGCCGGCCTGGGTCAGTCCTTGCTGATCGGTGGCAGCGCCGCGTTTTTGTTCTACCAGGCAATCAAGCGCATGCAGGCGCCCCAGCCGGTTGATCAGCCGCTTGTGGGCGCCGTTGTAAGCATCGTGGCTATCCTGGCGACACTGCTGCTGCTGTCGATACAGTGGAAGACCATCAAGCGCACCGGATCGGTCGCGATCAAGGCTGATTCACTGCATTACGTTGGCGACCTGTTCACCAATGTTGCCGTCCTGGTGGCGATGGGTGCTTCGTTCTATGGCTGGTACTACGTGGATCCGGTGCTGGCCATTGTGATCGGACTGGTGATTTTATACAGCGCCATTCAAATCGGGCATGAGGCGGTGCAATTACTGATGGACCGGCAATTGCCGCGGGAAATGCAGAAGGAAATTCGTGGGATTGCCATGACGCACCCCGAGGTCCTGGGCGTACACGAGTTGCGTACCCGGCAGTCCGGGCGGGTATTGTTTATTCAACTGCACCTGGAAATGGCGGGGGATTTGCCGCTATCCGTGGCCCACGACATAGGCGACGAGGTGGAGGCTGAAATCGAGCACGCTTTTCCGCTGGCAGATGTGTTGATACACCATGATCCGGTTCGGCCCGATTCGCCGCGGATTAGCCAGAAACGCGAGTAATGGCGGTAAAAAAAGGGGCGCCAGGGCGCCCCTTTTCAAGCTCTGATTATCGGCTTACCAGCCGCAGGTCTTGCCCCGGTTTTCCTCCTCCAGCCAGCCCATCAAGGGCTGGAAGTACTCAATGATGGCGGTGGCATCCATTTCCCGGGTGCCGGTCAACGCTTCCAATGCCTCGGGCCAGGGTTTGCTTTGACCCAGGGACAGCATGGCAGACAGTTTATCGCCTGCTTCCTTGCTGCCATAAATTGAACACTGGTGCAGAGGCCCCGTGAAGCCGGCGGCATCACACATGGCCTTGTGGAACTGGAACTGCAAAATGCGGGCAAGGAAATACCGCGTATAGGGCGTATTGGCCGGAATGTGGTACTTGGCGCCCGGATCAAAATCTGCCTCGCTGCGCGCGACGGGCGGCCTGATGCCCTGGAATTCAGTCCGCAGGTCCCACCAGCTTTGATTGTATTCGCCAGGCTGAATCTTGCCGGCGAAGACGTCCCAGCGCCACTGGTCTATCAACTTGCCGAAAGGCAGGAAAGCTATCTTGTCCAGCGCTTCTTTCATCTGGTAGTTGATCAGGGCCTGTTCGTCTTCCCGATAGTCGCCCAGCAGCCCCACTTTCTGGTAGTAGCCGGGTGTCATGGACAGGGTCAGTGCATCGCCGATGGCTTCATGGAAACCGTCATTCGCGCCGCGTCTGAAGATCGGTGGCAGTTCGCTGTAATACAGGTAGTAGTAGACGTGACCCAGCTCATGATAGATGGTGACCAGGTCCTCCTCGGTCGGGTCCGTGCACATCTTGATACGTACGTCATTGACCGCTGGATCCATGTCCCAGGCGCTGGGATGACACACTACCTCGCGATCCATGGGCTTGACGATCATGGACTTGTGCCAAAAACTTTCCGGCAGGCTCTTGAGGCCCATTGAAGTGTAGAAAGACTCGGCAGATTTGAACATGCGTACGGCATCGTAATTCTGTTTTTGCAGGCTGGCGGAAATATCAACCTGCTGGCCTCCGTCCGTGGGGTAGGGCTCAACCAGGGGGTAGATATTGCCCCATTCCTGGGCCCACATATTGCCCAGCAGGTGAGCCGGAATAGGTTGGTCGGCTGGAACCTTGTCGAGGCCATATACCTCACCGAGCTTGTCCCTGACAAAGCATTGCAGTTGCTCATACAGAGGCTTTACCTGTCCCCACAGGCGGTTGGCCTCGACTTCGAATTCGTCCGGGCTCATGTCGTAGCGGGCTTTCCACAATTCACCCGTGTCCTGGTAACCCAATTCCTGCGCGCCGGCGTTCATCAACTCGGCGAAGCGCTGGTAGTCGGCCCGCATTGGTGGAGAGATCGTCCGCCAACCGGTCCATGCGTCCAGCAGTTCATCATAGTCACGGCTCTGCGCCATGATTTGCATCAACTCTTCCAGTTGCTTGCATTCGCCCTCGGCGTTGCAGTATTTGCCTTGCCCGTACATGGAGCCGAGCTTGCTGGCAATCGCCGCGAGTTCCGCGACTTTTTCAGTGGCCCTGGGCGCAGGCATGGACTGGTCTGAGCGCAGTATATGCAGCCCCCTGGCGACGTCTCCCTGCAAGGGCAGGCCCTGGAATCGCTTGGCCTCTTCGAGCATCTGGTTGGTGAAATTTAGCGCTCGCTCCGAGGCCTTGGCCGAGAGGTATTCGGTGTCCGAGGTGATATAGGTTTGCAGTACCCACTCGGCGCGACCCTGGTCGAGGTCAACCTTGTATTGCTCGTCATTGTAGCGTTGGAAAAACTCTTCCGCTTCGGCCTGGGTGGCAGTGGCCCTGGCCCCTGTTTCTTGTGAGGACTGGCCGCAGCCGCCAAGCGCGAAGGCTGCCAGCAACAGGGAGATGTAACGGTGATTCATAATTCCCTCTCGGTAGTGTAAGCGTGCCGAATTCATCGGGCAGTGTGCAGCAAGGCTGCCGGTATGCCAAATACACAGGATAAAAAAAGCCGGGGATATACCCCGGCTTTTCCGGCCTGTTGCAAGATTCTAGGTCAGGTGATCCTTTGGGGCCGCCTCATGCGTGCCGGTCACTGCAATTCCTTGCTCGGTCGCTTGCTTGGCAGAACCTCCTCTTGGACCCTCGGCGCCGTGCATCCAGTACACCAGCTTGTCCGCCATGAAGAACAATATGGCTCCAGCGGTGACCGCGGTGATTGCGATGCCGCCGAAGATCGAAAGGGCGTTATTTACCATGTCGGTTTGATTGCCATGACCGATGAAGGAACCGACAAAGCCGGCCAGGTAGTTTGCCAGGGCGGTAAAGCCGAACCACGCGCCCATCATCAGCGACGCCAGACGCAGCGGAGCCAGTTTGGTGACCATGGAGAGACCGATGGGTGACAGGCAGAGCTCACCCATGGTGTGGAAAAAGTAGGCCGCCACCAGCCAGAACATGCCGGTCTTGACGTTGACGTCGCCGCCCTGAGACAGAGTGGCGCCAATCATGAACAGGAAGCCCACCGCCAGCAACACCAGGCCCAGGGAAAATTTCACCGGTGAGGTAGGTTCCCTGTCGCCCATCTTTACCCAGAGAGCGGCAAATAGTGGTGCGAACACGAAAATGAAGAAGGGGTTCAGAGACTGGAACCAGGTAGTGGGGACTTCAAAGCCGCCAACCACACGGTCAGTAAACTCGTTGGCGTACAGGTTCATCAGTCCACCGGCCTGCTCGAATCCGGCCCAGAAAATTATGGTGAACACGCCCATGATCATGATGACCTTGATGCGGTCAAATTCCTGTTCGGTCAGAGCGGCTGTCTTGCTGACATCTGATTGGCGGGCCAGGGAAACCTTGGCGGCCGGCACAATGCCGATATCACCCAGGTATTTCTGGGCAAAGCCAAGTTGAACAATCAATGACAAGACCATGCCTACGCCGGCGGCCAGGAATCCCGCTTGCCAGTTTCCGCCAAAGGCGTTAACCACCGAACCAACGATGATGCCGGAGAGGAAGGCGCCCAGGTTGATACCCATATAGAAGATGGTGAACGCACCATCACGCCGGTGGTCGCCCTCGTGATACAGGTCGCCCACCATGGTGGAGATATTGGGCTTGAACAGTCCGTTACCCGCGATCAGCAGACCCAGACCCAGGTAGAAGGCCTGGGTTTCCATGCCCGGAATCCAGGCATGCGGCGTACCCAGCATGAACTGACCGGCCGCCATAAGGGCGCCGCCAAAAATGATGGCCTTGCGTTGCCCGAATACGTTGTCGGCCAGCCAGCCGCCCAGCAGGGGTGTTATGTAGACCAGGCCGGTGAACCAGCCATACAGTTTCAGCGCACTGGCATTGTCCCATCCGAGGCCGTGGCCACCCTCGGCCTGCATCCTGTCCACCAGGTAGAGAACCAGGATGGCACGCATGGCGTAGTAGCTGAACCGCTCCCACATTTCGGTGGTGAAGAGCAGGAACAGCCCTTTGGGATGGCCGAGAAAGTCTCCCGTTACGGGTGCCTTGGACATGGATTGACTCCTTCAATTCGTATTATCTTGCGCCCGGGTTGCCAACTATGTGGCGGTGCACAAGGTCGTTATAAACAAAGCCGGCATTATATGCGTCAATACCCGCCTCTTGTCGAATACCCAAACCCTATGTGGTTCAGGCCTTATCGGCCTCCGCGGCTTCCTGGGCGGCCTGTTTGCGTTGCGCCTCGACCTCCTTGTAACCCGGCACCATGATCCGCGCCATAACGATACCGACCTCGTACAAGCAATAGACCGGCAAGGCCAGCAGGGTTTGGGAAATTATATCCGGTGGCGTCAGCAACATGCCGACAACGAAACAACCCAGGAAAATATAGGCGCGTTTTTCGGTCAGATCCGAGGGCGTGACGATACCGGAGCGTACCAGCAATACCGTGGCCACTGGTACCTCAAAAGCGATGCCAAAGGCGAAAAACAAGGTCAGGACAAAGTCGAGGTACGACGTAATATCCGTCATTACCGTCACGCCTACCGGCGCCACGGAAGTGAAAAAGCTGAACATCAAGGGGAAAACTATGTAGTAGGCGAATGCCACGCCCGCATAAAACAGCAAGATGCTGGAGGCCAGCATCGGCACTACAAAGCGCTTTTCCTGTTGATACAAGCCAGGGGCTACAAATGCCCAGACCTGATACAGGATTACCGGGATGGCGAGGAAAATCGCTATCAGGAAAGTCAGCTTAAAGGGTGTAAGGAAAGGCGAAGCCACCTGCGTGGCGATCATGGTTGCTCCCTCGGGCAGTTTCTCCATCAGGGGTAGAGCGACCAGGCTGAAGAGATTTTCCGCGAAGGGCGCCAGGCACACAAACAGCACCAGCACCGCGACCACAATCTTCATAAGCCGGCCGCGCAGCTCCAGCAAGTGAGAGATCAGCGTGCCCTCGGTTTGGGGCTCAGCGTTGTTCGGATCAGGGGGAGGGTTCATCGGGCCTGGTCTTGTCGGCTGCCACAGGGTCTTCAGCTGTCGGATTGCCGGTTGTCGGTCGGGGTTTCGCCTTTGCCTCCGGTTTGGCTGTCGGGTCGGACTTCATGGCGTCCTTGAAAGCCTCCGCCTGTTTCTTCAGCTCCGCCAGTTCCATCTCCGATTCGAGCTGGGTGCGCAGACTGCGCGCCATGGCTTTTGCCTGGCCGGTCCATCGACCCAGGCGCCGGGCTACCTTGGGTAAACGCTCAGGTCCCAGGACCAGCAGCCCGAGTGTCCCGATCAGCAGAATTTCCCAGAATCCGACGTCAAACATGGCGGGCGATCAGGAGTTCTTCTCGCTGGCCTTCTCGGTTTGGGAAGATTCGGAGGACTCAAAATCAGCGTCTTCTTTCTGGTCGCTGACTTTCTTGGGTTCCTCTTTCTCGACATCGCTCATGGAGCTTCGGAAACCCTTGACGGCACCGCCCAGGTCCGAGCCCAGCCCCTTGAGTTTCTTGGTGCCGAAAACCAAAACCACGATGAGCAGAACGATCAAGAGCTGCCACATACTAATGCCACCTAGTCCCATGTTTACTCCGGTCCCGGATAATTTGAAGAGCATCAATGATACTGCAAAAAGCCGGGTAGCAAGAAAACCTTATGGAGAACGCCCCTGTTGGCCGGCCTGGGTCTGCAGCCAGAACGTCACCGGGCCATCGTTAACCAGGTGTACCTTCATGTCAGCCCCGAATACGCCGGTAGCCACTGGCGAGTGAGCCTGCCGTGCCTGCAGGACAAGAAACAGGAACAGGGCTTGTGCATCCCCGGGTGCCGCCGCAGGAGTAAAACTCGCCCGATTCCCCTTGCGGGTATCCGCCGCCAGTGTGAATTGTGGTACCAGCAGCAAGCCGCCACCGGTATCAGCCAGGCTCAGATTCATGCGTTGCAGGGCGTCGGGGAATACGCGATAAGCCAGGATTTTCTCCAGCAGACGCCGCGCGCTGTCCTCGGTATCGCCGCGCTGTACACCAATCAGGGCCAGGATACCCCCGTCGATTTCACCCACAGGCTCTTCATCGACCACGACCCTGGCATGGCTGACACGCTGAATTAGTCCGATCATGGGCCAGGTCTCCTGATAACCAGGCTAGCATTGTACTGTCTTTGCGGTAAAACACCTCCAGAATGGCGAGACGTCTTCTGTGGAGAGGCCACATTCTGGTTAGAAAAAACCACTATTTACCAAAAATCGCGAAGCGGAGGACAGATCAATTAATTTTCTACCGACATTTTTGATTAAAAATGGAATTAATACTAAAAATTCGTTTAAATGGGAATTGATAACTGTTTATTAGGAATTCCGATATCTTTAGTGGGATTTGCTGATTATTTCCTTTCGAATGTCAGACGACTGGCGCTAAAGGCAGGCTTTGTAGCATTATCTTTGGGCGGTACTCGATAACTGATAAGAGCACGTGGTTGTTTGTAAACAAGGGGGAAGTCATGAAACGCAGAGATTTGATCAAGGGCATTGGTGGTGGTCTCGCGGTGGCGGGACTGTCTGCATGCTCCGGGGCTGACCCCTCGGGAGCGGCTAAAACGCCAGCGAAAACAGAAACCTATAAGTGGACTATGGTCACCACCTGGCCAAAGAATTTTCCCGGCGTGGGCATCGGGGCTGAAAGAATCGCGCGGTTGATTACCCAAAATTCGGGCGGCAGAATTAATGTCCAGGTCTACGCGGCCGGCGAGCTGGTTCCGGCCATGGAAGTAATGACCGCGGTATCCGAGGGCAGCGCCCAACTCGGTCACGGAGCAGCCTACTACTGGAAAGGCAAGGCTCCGGCCGCGCAGTTTTTTGCCGCCGTGCCTTTTGGCATGAATGCCCAGGAAATGAATGCCTGGCTTTATTACGGTGGTGGCATCGAGTTGTGGCGAGAAGTGTATGCGCCTTTTGGCGTCCTGCCACATCCCGGCGGCAATACAGGCACCCAGATGGGCGGCTGGTTTAACAAGGAGATCAACAGCCTTGAGGATCTGAAGGGACTGAAAATGCGTATCCCGGGTCTGGGCGGCGAAATTCTCAAACGCGCAGGTGGAATTCCGGTGCTGCTACCGGGTGGGGAGATCTTTACGGCCCTGCAGACCGGCACCATAGATGCGACTGAGTGGATTGGTCCCTACAATGACCTGGCATTTGGCCTGCACCAGGCCGCCAAGTTTTACTATTACCCCGGCTGGCATGAGCCGGGCACCGTGCTGGAGTGCATGGTAAACAAAGCCGCCTTCGAGGCGCTGCCTGCTGACTTGCAGGGCATTGTGGACTCGGTGATTTCCCAGGTAAACAGCGAAATGCTGGCCGAATACACGGCCCGAAACGCCGAGGCGCTGGTCACCCTGGAAACAGAGCATGGCATTGTTCCCAAGGTATTCCCGAATGAGGTGATGAAACGCTTGAAGGACTTGAGCGTGGAGGTGATTGCCGAGACCATTGCCGCCGATCCGTTATCAGCCAAAGTGTACGAGAGTTTCAGTACTTTCCAGAAACATGTTTCGGCCTACCACGATGTGTCGGAAAGGGCTTTCTACAAGACCCGCGATCTGTAGAAGCAAACTTGAAGAAGAACCTGGCCCGGGCTGGTCCCGGGCTTTTCTTTGCCGCAGACGAGCCCCGGTTTTGAGCGCCTCAGGGTCCGTATACTTCCGTCGGCAGCCAGGTGGCGATCCCTGGCCACATGGCCAGCAGGCACAGGGCCAGCAACTGGATCGCCACAAAAGGCATGGCACCAATATAGATGTCCGTAGTGCTGACCTGAGGCGGCGCCACCCCACGCAGATAGAACAGTGCGAAGCCAAAGGGTGGAGTCAGGAAGGACGTTTGCAGGTTAATCGCGATCATGACGCCCAGCCACACCGGATCCAGCCCCATTGACAGCAATACGGGCCCGACTATGGGCACCACTACAAAAGTTATTTCTATAAAGTCCAGGACAAATCCAAGCAAGAACATCACAAGCATCACCGCCAGCATGGCACCCAGGGCACCACCGGGGAGCTGCAGAAGCAGGTGTCGCACCGCCTCGTCACCGCCAAAACCGCGGAACACCAATGAGAATACCGAGGCTCCGATAAGAATCAGGAACACCATGCTGCTGACCGAGGTAGTGCCGCGCATGACGTCGTGCAGGCGTGCCATATTGAGCTGCCCCCGGGACAGGGCCAGCAAGGTCGCCCCGAGGGCGCCGACGCCCGCCGCCTCAGTGGGAGTGGCAACCCCGGCGACGATGGAGCCGAGCACCGCCAGGATCAGCGCCAAGGGCGGGATAAGAACTTTCACGACCCGTTTGGCCAGTTGCATACCCGACAGACCCTGGCGAAGTTCGACGCTGGCAGCCGGCATGGACTCCGGCTTGAACCATGCGTACAGAGTGATGAACAGAATATACAGGGCAACCAGCAGCAGGCCGGGTAACAAGGCGCCGAGGAACAGTTCGCCAACGGTGACAGTCTTGGGATTAAAAATACCCCGGCTGATCTGGGACTGCTGGTAAGCAGAGGACAGCACGTCTCCAAGCATGACCAGGATGATGGATGGGGGGATGATCTGACCCAGGGTACCCGAAGCACAGATCGTGCCGGCAGCCAACCTTGGGTCGTAGCCACGCTTCATCATCGTGGGCAGGGACAGCAGGCCCATCGTAACCACGGTGGCGCCAACAATACCCGTGCTGGCGGCCAGCAGCATGCCGACCAGGGTGACCGCAATACCCAGCCCGCCGCGCAGCGTGCCAAACAGCAGCGACAGCGTATCCAGCAAGCTCTCCGCGATCCTGGACCGCTCAAGCATAATGCCCATGAACACGAACAGAGGCACCGCGATCAGGGTGTCATTGGTCATCACCCCGAACAATCGGCTGGGCAGGGTGAACAAAAAGTTGGACTCAAACACACCCAACAGGATGCCGCCACATGCAAAAACCAGGGCCGTACCGGCGAGAGTGAAAGCGACCGGGAAACCCGCCATCAGCACCAGGATAACCGTTAGAAACAGCAGTAATGAAATACCACCCGTCACGACTCTTCCCCCGTCGCCTGGTCAGCAAGAGGATTCCGGGGCAACCCAAGTAGCAGGAGCAGGCTGCGCAGCCCAAGCGCCAGACCTTGCAAACTAAGCAAGATAGCGCCCAGAGGTATCATCGCTTTCAGTAAAAATAATGCAGGCAGACCACCGGCTTCCTGGGATACCTCCTGGTAACGCCAGGACGAGCCAACGTACTCCAGGCTTGAGAAAAAAATAAGCAAGGTGGTGGGCAGGAGCAGAAACAGTGTGCCCAGCAGATTCACCCATGCCTGCTTCCGCACGCTCATATTCCGGTAGAGGATGTCTACCCGCACGTGGTCCTCTCGTTGCAGGGTATAGGCGGCGCCGATCATGAACACCATCGAATGCATCCAGGTCACGGATTCCTGCAGCCATATCCAGCCCAGGTCGAAGACGTAACGCAGTACGACCACTATGCAGGTGACGATCACCATGAAAAGGGTGAGCCATGAGACGGCCTGGCCGGTGACCTGGCTCAGCCTGTCCAGGCCGTCGGCCAGAGCCGAAGTAAACACTTGTCTTGCCGGCATCGCTGTCAAAGTTCCAGCATCACTTGCTGATCTTCGGGAGTGGGTTCAAATCCGCGTCCGCGATAGTGATCAAAAATGATCTCCAGTACTTCCGCGGGTTCATCCGCCAGCGACACCAGGTCCAGGTCCTTTTCGGACAGCGTGGAATTCGCAATCAACTGATTCCGCATCCAATCCAGCAGGCCTGTCCAGAAAGGTCGATGAACCAGGATGATGGGTATGCGTCGTGATTTGCCGGTTTGCACCAGGGTCAGGATTTCCAGCAACTCATCCAGCGTGCCAAAGCCCCCCGGCAACACAACGTAGGCTGCAGCGTATTTAACAAACATGACTTTACGAACGAAGAAATGCCGATAACTGAGCGAAAGATCCTGGTAGGCATTCGGCACCTGCTCCCTGGGCAGCTTGATATTCAACCCCACACTGGGAGACTTGCCCTCGCAGGCGCCGCGATTAGCCGCCTCCATCAACCCGGGACCGCCACCGGTGACCACGGCGAAGCCCGCATTGGACAGTTGCAGCGAAATTTCCCGGGTCAAGGCATACCATGGATGATCTTCGTTCAGGCGGGCTGAACCAAATACGCTGACCGACGGAGGAATCAGCGACAACTGTTCGAATCCCTCTACAAACTCGGCCATGATGGTAAAAACTCGCCAGGACTCACGGGTCAGGTAGCCGGAATCCTGCACGTGTCGGGTGCGTCCTGAGCTCTCGAGTTTTTTCATCATGCGTCCCTCTTCAGGCGCTTGAGAAAGACCAGCATTTCCTTTTCCGCCTGCTTGTCTCCCTGCGCCTTTGCCACCTGGATGCCCTTACTATAAGCTTCCGTGGCCATTAAAGTATCTCCCGATTCAGCGTGGATCTTCCCCAGCAGTTTCCAGGCAGCCGAGAAATCCGGCTGCATCTGTACAGCCTTCTGCGCATGTGGCAAGGCGCCGGGCAGATCGTCCTGCTTGCGCATCTCCCCGGCGAGGGAGTAGCGCAGCAAGGGGCTGTCCATACCACGCTCCATCAGTGCCAGCAGGCTTTGCACACTTGCCACCAGCCGTTTCCTAGCGGCGCCAGAAAGTGGGTGTGAACAATACGAAAAGGGTAAAGATTTCCAACCTGCCTAACAACATTGCGGCGATGCAAATCCACTTGGCTGCGTCGCTTACGCTGCGAAAATTTCCGGCCACGTCACCCAGGCCCGGTCCGAGGTTGTTCAGTGTCGCGCTGATGGCAGCAAAGGCCGTTACCTGGTCCAGGCCGGTAACCATGAGCAGGAGCATCATGAGCGCAAAAAGCACGATGTACACAGAGAAGAAACCCCAGACAGCCTCAACAATACGCAGCGGCACGGCCTTCTGGCCAAGCTTGATCGGAATCTCGGCACTGGGGTGCACCAGGCGAAAAATCTCACGCATGCCCTGCTTGTAAATCAGCAACCACCTGACCACTTTCATGCCGCCGCCAGTGGAACCAGCGCAACCACCGATAAAGCTGGAGAGCAGGAGTAATACCGGGAGCCCAACCGGCCAATGCACGTATTCGGTGGTGGTGAAGCCGGTAGTGGTGGAAATGGACACGGCCTGGAACAAGCCATGCACGATGGTATCAGCTGGATTGTCGTATTCCCTGGCCCACAGCAGGATGAGTATGGTCACGACTACCAGACCCAGCTGAAGTCCCAGGTAGGCACGAAACTCCGGGTCCATAAAATAATGCCGAAGGCTGCGCTTTTCCCAGGCATAGAAATGCAGGGCAAAGTTGGCTCCTGAAACAAACATGAAAAACACGGCGATCAAATGAATTGTGTGACTGCCGAAGTAGCCCATGCTGGCGTCGTGGGTAGAGAAGCCCCCGATGGCCACAGTGCTGAAGCTGTGCCCAATGGCGTCGAACAGCTCCATACCCGCACCCCAGTAGGCCAGGGCACAGGCAATGGTCAGCGCAAGGTAAATCTGCCACAGGCGATTGGCCGTCTGGCTGATACGTGGGGCGATACGGGTATCCTTCGCCGGCCCGGGTGTTTCGGCCTTGTAAAGCTGCATGCCACCTACGCCCAGCATCGGCAGCACAGCCACGGCCAGCACGATGATTCCCATGCCGCCCAGCCACTGAAGTTGCTGACGATAATAAAGTATGGATTTCGAGGGAGGTAGTCGAGATTGATCAACACGGTAGCACCGGTAGTGGTAAGCCCGGCGATGGATTCGAACACGGCATCAACCAGGGACATGTTCAGCACCCCTGCGCTCAACAGGGGCACGGCACCGGCAAATCCCAGCGCGACCCAGAACAAAGCCACGACCAGGAAACCGTCTCGTAATCGCAGGCTCACCTTGTAATTGCGTAGCGGGAAGTAGATCAGGAAGCCCAGTACAAAAAGCCCGCCCGCGGAATACAGGAAATTTGACCGTCTGACCGTCTTCGTAAAAGGTGGCGACCCCGGCCGGGGGCAGCATGAATATGCTGAAGGCCATGAGCAAACGACCGAAAATTCTTGTGACGGCGCCTAGATGCATGTCCCGAAAGGACTCCCTACTTGGCAACGCTGGATCCGACCTGAACGGTAAGGTTCATGGCCAGACGATTACAGATAGCTGATGCCAACCTGAAAAAGTTGCTCAACTTTCTTCAGAGCCCGCTTGCGCTCCGTTATAAACAGAATTACGTGATCATCGGCTTGAATTACCGTGTCATGATGGGCCATCAGGACCTGGTCGCCGCGTACGATGGCCGCGATGTCGGCGCCCCGCGGAAGCTTGATGTCTTCGATCATCCGGCCTACCACCTTGGACGTTTTCTCGTCGCCGTGGGCAATGGCTTCAATTGCTTCGGCGCTGCCGGTGCGTAAGGAATGCACCCGCACGACGTCACCGCGCCTCAAGTGCGTGAGCAATGCGCCTATGGTGATTTCCTGCGGCGATATAGCTATGTCTATGCTGCCTTGTTCCACCAGGGCCGCATAGGAGGGTCGATTAATAAGAGCCATTACTTTGTGCGCACCCAGGCTCTTGGCCAACATGGCTGAGAGAATGTTGGCCTCCTCGGCATTGGTAAGAGCGACAAACACGTCGGCGTTATCGATATTTTCCTCAAGCAACAATTCTTCATCGGCTGCGTCACCGCACAGCACCACGCTGTTGTTGAGCAGCTCGGAAATCTTGCGCGCCCGCTCGGGATTGCGTTCGATGATGCGCACGTGATTGGTTTGCTCCAATGCCTTGGCCAGCTGGAAGCCGATGTTGCCACCCCCGGCAATGAACACCCGGCGTACCGGGTCCTCAAGTTTTCGCATCTCGCTCATGACCGCGCGAATATCCTGGCGCGCAGCGATAAAGAACACCTCGTCACCGTCCTCGATGACCGTGTCACCGCTGGGCTTAACGCTTTTGCCATCACGGTAAATCGCTGCCACGCGACTATCCACATCCGGAATATGCTGACGCAATGCCCGTATCTGCTGGCCTACCAGCAGGCCACCCTTGCGCGCCCTCAGACCCACCAGGCGTACCCGGCCGTTGGCAAACTCCAGGGCCTGCGTGGCCCCCGGATATTTAATCAACTGCTCCACGTATTCACATACCAGATGCTCGGGACTGATGCGCACATCCACCGGCATGGCGTCCCGGCCAAACAATTCCTTGTGACTGAGGTAGGCGCCCGAGCGAATGCGGGCGATTTTTGTGGGTGTATGAAACAGGGTATATGCAACCTGACAGGCAACAATATTTACTTCGTCACTGTCGGTCAGGGCAATGATCATATCGGCGTCGGCGGCGCCTGCTCTTTCCAGCACATCCGGATGCGAGGCTTCGCCCTGCACCGTGCGAATATCCAGACGGTCCTGCAGTTCCCGGAGGACATCGCCGTCCAGGTCCACGACGGTTACATCGTTGGATTCATCCTTGGCAAGATTGTGCGCGGCGGTGGAGCCAACCTGGCCGGCTCCGAGGATGAGTATGTTCATAGTGTTTTCTCGGCCTGCATGCTGGGGTCATCCAATTTCGGGCCCAAACGCACGGTAGCATATGTTTCCGCCGGGCTGGAGTATCCCGGGCCTTTCCGGTGACCATAACCCCGGCCATCGCTTCTTGTTCACTACCGGGAATTGTACTCCAACTGAACCCACGGGAGCCCGCTCCTGCCTGCTGCTACAGTGGCACCAGATTGGCATAGGCCATGACCAGCCACTTGCTTCCGGCGTGCTCGAAATTTACTTGTACCCTTGCCTGGGCCCCCTGGCCTTCGTAATTCAGGATCACCCCGTCTCCGAACTTGCTGTGCCTGACGCGCTGGCCCAGTCTCACCCCGGCCGGAGCCGGTTCCTGGCTCGCAAAACGGCCTGCCTGCAATGGCCTGCTGACCTTGACCTGGGGTCTGATTTCCTCGATCAGTTCCCGGGGGAATTCATGCAAAAATCGCGAGGGGATGCCGAAAGTATCCACGCCGTGCAGGCGTCTCTGCTCAGCGTAGGTCAGGTAGAGATGTTGCATGGCCCGGGTGGCGCCCACGTAGCAAAGACGACGCTCTTCTTCCAGGCCGTTAAGGTCGTTGAGGGAGCGCTGATGGGGAAACAGACCGTCTTCCATGCCGCAAATAAAAACCATCGGAAATTCCAGCCCCTTGGCCGAGTGCATGGTCATCATTTGCACACAGTCTTCCCAGGCATCGGCCTGCCCCTCGCCGGCTTCCAGCGCCGCATGGGACAGGAAGGCCGCCATCGGACTCATCTCGACCTCCGGATCAGTATCCGGTTCGAAGCCCCGTGCCGCACTGACCAGTTCCTCGAGATTCTCTATACGGGCTTCGCCGCGCTCGCCTTTTTCCTTCTTGCAGTGTTCTATCAGCCCGGTGACCTGGATGACCCGGTCTATCTGCTCGTGCAGATCCAGATTGCCAACTTGCTGGTCGAGGTCCTCGATAAGTCGCAGGAAATCACTCACCGCCCTGGCGGCCCGACCGCCCAGACCATCGGCAATACAGGCACCGGCGGCTTCCCACATGCTGGTGGCGTTGTCCCGGGCGTACTGACGAATGATCTCAACCGTGCGAGAGCCTATCCCCCGGGTGGGTGTATTGATAACCCGTTCAATCGAGGGGTCATCCCCGCGATTTTCGAGTAGACGCAGGTAGGCAAGGGCATCCTTGATTTCCGCGCGTTCGAAAAAACGCAGACCGCCATATACGCGATAAGGCATCCGGGCATTAAGAAAAGCTTCTTCAAGCACCCTGGATTGGGCGTTGGAGCGATACAGTACGGCAACTTCGCTGCGGGTGTTGCCCTGGGCAACCCAGTCCTTGATGCGGCTGGTTACAAAATCCGCTTCGTCACGCTCGTTAAAGGCGGAGTACACCCGTATCGGGTCGCCCTCCGCGTCACTGGTCCAGAGGTTTTTACCCAGGCGGGAGCTG
Organism: uncultured Gammaproteobacteria bacterium; assembly: GCA_963823435.1. Classification (GTDB taxonomy): domain Bacteria; phylum Pseudomonadota; class Gammaproteobacteria; order Steroidobacterales; family BM003; genus CAKZML01. The sequence goes on from CAWGLN010000001.1 coordinate 888,852, forward strand.
TTGTTCGCAATCAGCGCGTTGGCGGCTGCCAGGATATTGCCGGTAGAGCGGTAATTTTGTTCCAGGCGCACGGTGCGAGTGCCGGGAAAATCTCTCTCGAACTGGTGAATATGCTCGATGCGCGCGCCGCGCCAACCATAGATGGACTGGTCATCGTCACCCACCACGAAGGGCTTGCCATGCTTGCCGGCAAGCAGTCGCAGCCAGGCGTACTGAATACGGTTGGTATCCTGGAATTCGTCCACCAGAAGGTGCCGGAAGCGGTTCTGGTAATGCGCCAGCAAGCTTTCGTCCTTGAGCCATAATTCATGGGCGCGCAGGAGCAGCTCGGCGAAGTCCACTACCCCGGCCCGGTCGCAGGCCTTCTGGTAGGCAGAGTACAGGGCCACCAGCTGCTGACGCATCGGATCATTTTCGGCGTCGATATGTTCCGGTCGCAAGCCCTCGTCTTTCTGGGCATTGATAAACCACTGCACGTCCTTCGGTGGCCAGCGGGTGTCGTCTATCTCCAGGCTCTTGAGCATGCGCCGTATCATGCGGTACTGGTCTTCCGAGTCCAGGATCTGGAAGCTCTGTGGCAGGCCGGCCTCGCGCCAGTGTATGCGCAGGAGACGGTGCGCCAGGCCATGGAAAGTACCAATCCACAAGGTCGACGAGGGTGTTTCAAGCAGGGTTTCGATACGCGAGCGCATTTCCCTGGCGGCCTTGTTGGTAAAGGTCACCGCCAGGATGCCGTGAGGAGACACGTTTTCCACTTGCACCAGCCACGCGATGCGATGCACCAGCACGCGGGTTTTCCCGCTGCCGGCCCCGGCCAGGACCAGCAGGGAATCGGCGGGTGCAGTGACAGCCTCGCGCTGGGCCTCGTTGAGGCCTTCAATAATCGGGGTTACATCCATATCGGGGTGAGCATTCTATCCTGGAGGTCAGAGGGTCAAGGATGCCAGATCGCGTCGGCTCCTGCCCACACTGTACCGGGTCTGGACCGGCACTCGGGAGCCTCTAATCGATTCATGAACGTGTATCTTGCGTCTAAAAGCCCCAGCTTCTGCGTTGCCAATCTTCGCGGTAGGGTGCGTTCTACGCACCATTCTATACGGTGCACAGAGTGCACCCTACGTTCGACTGTCGCCTTGAATCTGATTCTTTTCGCTCACAATCTACTAGGCCCAGAGTAAATCAGAGGCTCCCTAAAATTTTATCGGCAGGTAATGGTCTACCAGCAAGAACGCAAACAGCCCCATCAGGTAGGTGGTCGAGTAGGCAAAGGTTTTCATGGGCAGGTCGGGTCTGTCACTGGTCTTCAAGGCTATGGCGAAATACAGAAAGCCAAAACCGAGCGCCAGTGCGCCAAGCAGGTATATCAAACCGCACATGCCGGTCAGGTAGGGCAGTAAGGACACCAGTAACAACAGGATGGTGTACAGCAGGATATGCAGGCGCGTGAATTTATTGCCGTGGGTTACCGGCAACATGGGAATACCCACCCGGGCGTAATCATCCCTGCGCGCAATGGCCAGGGCCCAGAAGTGGGGCGGTGTCCAGACGAAGATAATCAGGACCAGCAGCAACGCATTGGCGTCCACCGAGTTGGTCACCGCGGTCCAGCCCAGCAGCGGCGGGGCGGCGCCGGATACGCCACCGATCACGATGTTCTGGGGTGAGGCATGTTTGAGCCACAACGTGTAAATGAACGCATAGCCTATCAGCGAGGCGAAGGTCAGCACCGCGGTAAGCGGGTTGATGGTCAGCCACAGCAGCAAGACCGAGGCCAGACCCAGGACAAAGGCCAGCACGATGGCCTCGCGCACAGACACCTTGCCGGTGGGTAGCGGGCGGCGCTTGGTGCGGCCCATACGCGCATCCAGGTGATATTCCAGCAGTTGATTAATGGCTGCGGCCGAGGCGGCAGCAAAGCCTATGCCCAGGGTTCCGAGGATCAGCGTGTCCAGGGGCACCATTCCCGGCGTCGCCAGGAACATACCCACCACGGCGGTAAACACGATCAAGGCCACGACCTTGGGCTTGGTCAGTTCATAGTAATCCCGGAAACGGTTGGACTGGGCAGTCATATATTCACTCGGGTAATTCAGCTACCGCCGCTGGCAAGTTGCGCTGGCGCTAGCCAATGTGGGACAGCTTGAGCAGTTTTTTCAGGTCGGTCAGGATACCCTTGGGTTCGCTGCGGGACCCGTAACTCATCATCAGGTTACCCAGGGGATCAACCAGGTAGATCCTGCCGGAAACCAGGGGATCGGCTTGCTCATAGCCGGGCAGGACCTCGATAAAGGTGGTCCTGTCGGCTCCATCCAGCCAGGCGGTGATCAGGTCCGGGTGCTCCTGGCCCAGGTCGCGTATTTCGCAACAGGGGCTGTTCACCAGGAATACCCGCTGTACCCGGTCCATGTCCTTACCCAAAGCCGTGCGAATCTGGCGCGTATTGTACAGTGCGTCCACGCAAGCGGTGTCACAGTCCCAGCCATCGATATAAAGCAGGGTCCACATGCCCCGCAGATCTTCCCGGGTGAGTTCGCTACCCTCGGGCGCCGGGAAACTGAATTCGGGCAGAGGACTGGCCGGATACACCAGATCTCCATGTTCGGTCTGTCCCGCGGGACGCCAGCCACCGGATAGATAATAGCCCCACAGGGCGATAGCCACCGGTCCGAAGAACAGCAGGGCCAGGAGCAAAAATTTCGCCCGGGAGCGTGGTTGTCGTTCAGTCATGCATTTCTTCCTCGGGGCGGCGCAGATTCACCACCACGTAAATTATTACCAGCGCCATGGCCATGGCAAACCACTGCATGGCGTAACCCAGGTGTTTTTCCGGCGACACCAGTTGGGGTCGCCAGGCGCGCAAGAAACCATCGGGCCTGTTGGCGTCCAGAAACACGATTGTACCCAGTACCGGATAGCCCAGCATCTTCTCGACTTGCTCCCGGGTCGGGTATAGCGCGACCCGCGGCCAACCCGATTCGTTGGTGCTGACCCCGCTCAGACGCATGGCCGGCTCGGGCAGATGGCCTGCAAGCCCGGTCACCCGCCGTCTCCATCTCCGCTACATCCAGCATGGGCAGGATTCCCCGGTTGGATTCAGCCTCGATCCAGCCGCGGTTCACCAGCACTGCCGGCTGGCCGTCGCGCAGCAAGGGTGTCAGCACCTGGTAGCCCGTGCGGCCCTCATGCATCATGGCATCCAGCAATACCTGGTGTTGGCTGTCGAATCGACCGTAAGCAGTAACCGGCGTAAACGGTCGGCTCCCGGGTTCAAGCTGGTCTACCGGCAATGCGCCCTGGTCACGAATCCCGGCCTCAAAACTCGCATACAGCGCGGCCTTTTCTTCGGCGCGGTCCAGCTGCCAGCTGCCCAGGCTGCAAGTCAGCGTCACCAGCGCCAGGGTGACCAGCGTGGGCCAAACACCGGGTTTAAATCGCCGATTGCCGAGTCGCGCAGCCACGGTATACTCACCCTCCGGTTATCAATGCGACAGGCATCGCACCATGTTAAAGATTGTAATCCTGGCCCTGTTGGCGGCCATTGTCCTGAGCCTCGGCTCGGGGCTGGTGTTTCTGTACAAGGACCAGGGAGGCAGCCGTCGCCTGGTCAAGGCGCTGACCCTGCGTATCGGCTTTTCCCTGCTGCTGTTCGTGTTGCTGTTCCTGGCCTGGGCCATGGGGTGGATTGAGCCTCACGGGGCCCTGCCCCCGGCATAAAAAAGGCGCTGCCTGGCAGCGCCCCTTCCATTCACGCCGGGGCGTGACTACTGGCGCTTACAGCCAGTATACAAAGATAAACAATCCCAGCCACACGACGTCTACGAAGTGCCAATACCAGGCGGCTGCTTCAAAACCGAAATGATGTTCCGGAAGGAAGTGACCTTTCATGGTGCGAAACCAGATTACCGTGAGCATGATTGCACCCACCGTTACGTGCATGCCGTGGAAACCGGTCAACATGTAGAAAGTTGAGCCGTAAATGCCACTGCCCAGGGTCAGGTTCAGCTCCTGGTAGGCGTGGTGATATTCATAGGCCTGCAAACCGACGAACAGGAAGCCCAGTGCGAAGGTCAGGAACAGGAAAATGTTCAGCAGGCGACGGTTACCCTCTTTGATTGCATGGTGCGCCACGGTGACCGTGGCGCCAGAGGTCAACAGGATGAGAGTGTTGAGGGCCGGAAGACCCCAGGGACTCATGACTTCGTAGTCACCGCCTACATCAGCAGGGCCGTTGGTCGGCCAGGTGCTTTGGTATTGTGACCAGTTCAGCATTTGGGTGAAAAAGTTGTTGCCCTCACCACCCAGCCACGGCACGGAGAGGCTCCGGGCGTAGAACAATGCGCCGAAGAACGCAGCGAAGAACATGACTTCCGAGAAGATGAACCAGCTCATACCCATGCGGAAGGATTTGTCCACCTGCAGGTTGTAGGCTCCGCCCTCGCTCTCGGCGATCACATTGCCAAACCAGCCGGCCATCATGGTCACCAGGATGGCTACGCCAACCAGGAAGAGGTATTTGCCAAAGGCAGCCTCATTGAGCCAGGAAGAAGCGCCAACCATCAGCGATATGAGACCCAGCGAGCCAACAATTGGCCAGTGGCTGCCATGTGGGACGTAATACGCAGTACCTTGTTTTGCCAGCATCGTTATTTCCGTATTTCGTTTGTTGTGAAAATCTTATCGAGCGGCCGTGGCCAGCCCGGCTTGTGAATAAAAATTGTAGGACAAGGTCACCGTATCCACATGCCCAGGGAGTTCCGGATCGACGATAAATCGCACCGTCATCTCGCGCTCCTCGCTGGCAGCGAAAGCCTGGGGCGTAAAACAAAAGCACTCGGTCTTGCGGAAGTACTTGTTGGCGACAGCGGGCTTGATATCAGGGGTCGCCAGTCCGGTTACCGCATGATCCAGCATATTGCGAGCCACGTAAGTCGTCGAATAAAGCTTGCCCGGATGAACTTTCATCTTGGATACGATGGGATCGAACTGCCAGCTCGTGCCGGCGACCCGGTTAGCCACGAACTCGATGGTGATTTCCCGGTCCAGGACCGGTGCCTCCTGCACCTGCCCGGCATCGGTCACAACAATTTCGCTACGGATGCCCGTGATCTCGCAGAAGGCGTCGTATAACGGCACCAGGGCGAAACCAAAACCAAACATGGCGAGTGTCATTGCACCCAGCTTGAGGCCCAGGACCCGGTGTTGCTGTTTGAGACTGGTGCCCATTAAGCCCTAACCGCGTGTCGCCACGGAGGCGATGAAAGCAACATAGAAAGCAACCGCAATCAACGCCAGGATAATGGCGTTGCGTCGAATCTTGCCGGTACCTCTGCTTGCGCTCATGCTGGTACTCACTTGACTTCAGGCGCAGTCGTGAAGCTGTGGTACGGGGGCGGCGAAGTCAAAGTCCACTCCAGCCCTCGCGGCTCGTCCCAGACCTTGTCCGTGGCCTTTACGCCACCCTTGGCACATTTGTATACGACGTACACGAAGAGCAATTGCGCCAGGCCAAAACCAAAGCCGCCAATGGAAGAAACCATATTGAAGTCGGCGAACTGGGTGGCGTAGTCGGGGATACGCCGCGGCATACCGGCCAGGCCAAGGAAGTGTTGCGGGAAGAACAGCACGTTCACAAAAATGGCGGACAGCCAGAAATGCAGCTTGCCCAGTCTTTCGTCGTACATGTGACCAGTCCACTTCGGCAGCCAGTAGTAGACGCCCGCCATGATGGCGAACACGGCGCCAGGCACCAGCACGTAGTGGAAGTGAGCAACAACGAAGTAGGTGTCATGGTACTGGAAGTCCACCGGGGCAATGGCCAGCATCAGCCCGGAGAAACCGCCGATCGTGAACAGGAACACGAATGCCAGCGAGAACAGCATGGGTGTCTCGAAGGTCATCGCTCCGCGCCACATGGTAGACACCCAGTTGAATACCTTCACGCCCGTCGGTACGGCAATCATCATGGTTGAGAACATGAAGAACAGCTGGCCTGCGATGGGCATGCCAACGGTGAACATGTGGTGGGCCCACACGATGAATGACAGGAAAGCGATACTGGCGGTTGCGTACACCATGGCTTCGTAGCCAAACAGCGGCTTGCGCGAAAAGGTCGGGATGATCTCCGAGATAATGCCGAAGGCCGGCAGAATCATGATGTACACCTCGGGATGACCGAAGAACCAGAATATGTGCTGGAACAGCACCGGATCTCCACCGCCTGCGGCGTTGAAGAAGGTGGTGCCAAAGTACTGGTCAGTCAGGATCATGGTCACGGCGCCGGCCAGTACCGGCATCACTGCGACCAGCAGATAGGCGGTGATCAGCCAGGTCCACACGAACAGCGGCATTTTCAGCAAGGTCATGCCAGGTGCGCGCATGTTCATAATGGTAACGACGATGTTGATTGCGCCCATGATCGAGGAAATGCCCATCATGTGTATCGCGAAGATCAGGAAGGGCAGCGCCGCCCCGGTCTGTTGAAGCAGCGGTGGATACATGGTCCAGCCGCCAGCGGGTGCGCCACCGGGCATGAACAGGGTTGAGAGCAGCATGCTGAAGGCAAACGGCAGAATCCAGAAGCTCCAGTTATTCATGCGCGGCAGGGCCATGTCGGGGGCGCCGATCATGATTGGTATCATCCAGTTGGCCAGGCCGACGGTCGCGGGCATGACCGCACCGAACACCATGATCAGCGCGTGCATGGTGGTCATCTGGTTGAAGAATCCCGGTTCTACCAATTGCAGGCCAGGCTGGAATAGCTCGGCCCGAATAATCATGGCCATGGCGCCGCCGATCATGAACATGGCCAGGGAGAAAATCAGGTACATCGTGCCGATGTCTTTGTGATTGGTCGCAAACAGCCAGCGTCTCCAGCCCTTTACGGGACCGTGATCATGGTGATCATCATGCTGGCTGTGGGTGTCAACTTGACTCATTACTATCGTCTCCGCTTAAAGCTTGCGCGTAGCTGTAACGTTTTCGGGGGAGGCCACGGTGTTGGCGGTTTGTTCCGCCAGCCAGGCCTCGAATTCATCACGTTCGAGAACGTGGACGACCACCGGCATGAACCCGTGGTCGCGACCGCACAGTTCGGCACACTGGCCGCGGTAAATTCCCGGCAGGTCCGCCTTGAACCAGGCTTCGTTGATATAGCCGGGGATAGCGTCCTTTTTGACCGCGAAATCCGGGACCCACCAGGAGTGCAAAACGTCAGAGGCAGTCAGCAAGAGTCTCACCTTGGCGCCTACCGGAACCACCAGGGCGTTATCCACTTCCAGCAGGTAGTTCTTGACAGTGTAGGGGTCAGTCCCCGAGTTGACCTTGCGCGCCCGGTTGCTCTCACGATCCAGGGTGCTGTAGAAACCGATGTCGTGATCCAGGTAGTCGTAGCGCCAGCGCCACTGCATCCCGGTGACTTTGACGGTCATGTCGGCATTACGCGTGTCTTCGGCCCGGATCAGGCCCTCGGCAGAGGGCACGGCCATGGCGATCAGGATCACGATGGGTATGACGGTCCAGGCGATCTCGGCCTTGGTGCTGTGATGAAATTGTGCCGGAACCACACCGCGCGATTTGCGGTGAAGAACAATGGACACAATCATTACGCCGAATACCACGATGGCGATGGCGATACAGACGCCCAGGATCAGCATATGCAATCCGTAGACTTCCTTGCTGATTTCCGTTACGCCAACGGGCATATTCAGCGCCCAGTCGGCCAGGGCGGCGGGCGCGAATGCGCTTGCGAATAATGCCAGCGCTGCGCCTTGCAGCCGGTTAAAGATGGTGCGGGACATCAAACCCAACTCCTGTGTTTTACGAATCCAGATCCATGCGCCCGTGTAGAAATACCAACCGAGATATACCAACACAGGGCTCACAAGCCAGTAATATTCCCCGGTCAATCCGGGGTCTTCCGCTGTTCATCGCGACAGCCAGCTACTTCAACGATATTCTTCTATCTATTGCCGGGTGGCCTTTTCTGCGGGCCTTCCAACGTCCAGCAGACGGCAGTTCTTCTGGTCAGGCTATAGATTTTTGCACGGGGTTGGCGGGTATATTGCCAAACGGCGCTCGATACACGAACGCGTTGCCGACAGCCACGGCCCTTCCTTTCCCCTCGGTGTATTCTGCAAATCAAGTGACAAGCGGCGCCACCCGGTCGGGGTCGGAGGGCATGCCTGGCAGTTTTGCGTATAAGCCGCCAGTTTCACACCCAACCTCTGTCCAGGGCTATATCCTGCCTTGTTCCGGAGGTCCCCGCCGCTTATCGACGAACGGCGCAATGGTACTAGAAGGTGATTATTGGTGCAATTTGGTTTGTACCTCGGTGTTCGGTTCTAGGGTGTTGAATTTTATAAAGGATTTTGCACTCTTGGGGAATAGGGTTTTACGCCCCCGGTTCTCGTCAGTGCTTCACCGCCTCAGGCGGACGGCCTGCGACCACCCAGTTTTGACAGCGGGATCGAGGTTTCCCCGTCGGGATTGGTGCGCTGGGCTGGTGCCCGGGCCCATGCGTGGCCGTATACCACCTCATAGGTGGCGGGCAATCCGCCGGGGCCGCGAAGAGCCTCGTAGGCCGCGGCGAACGCCTGGTGGCGGGCCACGCTTGTGAGCCCGCGGGATCGTCCGGCGGTAAGGTTGCTTTCGCCAGTATCTCTCAGGTCCGCCACCAGTGCCTGTACATCACTGTAGTGGATGGTGATGTGCTCCACATCCAGCACGGGATCGGCGAACCCGGCTCGAATCAGGGCGTCGCCGATATCATGCATATCGACAAACAGGTTCACGTGACTGTATTGATCCGCTTTGCTCCAGGCCAGGCGAAGTTCTTTTAGAGTGTCCGGCCCGAAGGTTGCGAAACTCAGCAGTCCACCGGGTCGCAGGACCCGGGCAAATTCCGCGAAAACCTGGTCAAGGTTGGCGTCCCAGTGCAGTGCAAGGTTGGAAACGACAAGGTCGTGGGAATCCCCTGCCAGGGGCAGATCGGCCAGCTTTGCGCAAATCCGTTGAAACTTCCGAATCAACCCCTGTCTCGACCTGGTTCGGGAGAGCATGGCTGTGGATAGATCCAGCGCGCTGATACCGGCGCGCCGGTATCGCCGGGCAAGACCGGCGGCGAGCTGCCCGGTGCGACAGCCTGCATCCAGAACCCTGCCGGGATTCAACCTGACCAACTCCAGGCGCTCGAGAAGCCGCTTGCACACTTCCCGCTGCAGCATTGCTGCGTTGTCATAGGATGGGGCGGCAAGGTCCAGGTTTCGCCTTAGCTGCCGAAGGTCTATTTCAAAGCGCTTGTGAGGGTGTTCGGTCATGGGAAGGAGATTCTACTACCTGGTTGCCCGGACCCCGCTCCTGCTTTGAGTATTTCTTCACAGGGCTGTCGGGAATCACTGCGGATTGCGATAACTTCCTGAAACAGGCGTCCATCCCCCGGTAATGGGTGGCGTAAATCCGGAAAATGTAAGCAATCATTTGAAAACTATTTGAACTTTTTCACGGAGATGTTCGCATTTTTAAGGCATTTTTCCGGATTTTCAGCTGTTTTCCTTCCACACCTGGAGCCATGCTCGTTCCCGACAAGCTACTTGAACGGGGGCAAGATGGCGTTGCAAGGTCTGTCTCGCTGGCTCCAGGGGCCGGCGCGCTGCTATCTGTGTTGGGGCCGCGCCTCAGGGCTGCTGTGTGAAACCTGTCGCGAGGAACTGCCGGGTCCGCGCAGTGCGTGTCTGCGTTGCGGTGGCCGGTTGCCGCGACCGGCATCCGGTTGCGGGGCCTGTCAGAATCGCAGGCTGCCGTACGACCTGTTGTGGTCGCCGATGGATTATCGTTTTCCGGTAGACCGCTTGATCCAGGCGTTGAAGTTCAAGGGCGACCTGGTGGCGGGCAGGGTGCTGGCGGCAATGCTCTTGCCCGGACCGGATTATGGCTCCCTGCCGCTGCCGCAGGCGATTCTGCCTATGCCCCTGCACCCACGGCGACAGCGCGCGAGGGGCTTTAACCAGTGCATTGAGATTGCCCGGCACCTGGCCAGGGAACTGGAGTTGCCTATCCTGGAAGGGTATTTGGAACGCTGGCGCAACGATCCCCCCCAGACCAGCCTGGATGCTGTGCAGCGTCGCCGCAATGTGCGCGGCGCCTACAGGTTGCGTGCCGCGATGAGCACGCTTCCGCCCAGTGTGCTGCTACTAGACGATGTGGTTACTACCGGATCCACGGTGCATGCCGCTGCGACCGTGCTCAAGCAGGGGGGAGTCAGGCGTGTGGAGGTCTGGGCGGTGGCCCGTGCAGCAGGCGCCGGACCCCTCTAGGGGGGTGTTTTTCTAGAGAGGCACCTGGGGCGTGAAAGTAAAGTGCAGCAGAATGCCGACGAAGACCCAGGCACCGAGCAGATTATTGTTGAGAAAAGCCCGGAAACAGCCGTCCGGGTCACGCTTGCGTATCAGCCGCCATTGGTACACGGAAGCGGCCGCGGCGGCGGCCACGCCAAGCCCGTACCAGGGTCCAAGTCCGGCCGTGGTTCCTATCATCACCAGACCGGCCACCAGTGCCAGCTGCAGGATCCCGATGACAAAAACATCCGCGTCCCCGAACAGGATGGCGGTGGATTTAATACCGATAGCCAGGTCGTCCTCGCGGTCGACCATCGCATACATCGTGTCGTACACCGTGGCCCATACCACCACGACCAGGAAAATCAGCCACGCCAATTGGGGGATTTCACCGGTTTGGGCCGCAAAGGCCATGGGCACGCCCCAGCCAAAAGCCGCACCTAACACCAGTTGCGGCAGATGGGTGATGCGCTTGGCAAAGGGGTAGATTGAGGCCAGGGCGGCGCCGCCCACGGCCATGTAGATGGTCAGGCGGTTCATGCTCAACACCAGTCCGAAGGCGATCAGCATCAGGCCAAAAAACAAGAACAGCGCTTCCGTGGAACTGACTTTGCCGGCCGCAAGCGGTCGTTGCCGGGTCCGCGCGACGTGCCGGTCAAAATTCCTGTCCGCCAGGTCGTTGATAACGCAGCCTGCGGAACGCAGCAGGAACACGCCCAGGACAAACACCAGGAACACCCGCGGGTTCGGCCTGCCGCTGCCTGCAATCCACAGGGCCCACAAGGTTGGCCAAAGCAGCAGCATGGTTCCGATAGGACGATCCAGCCGCATCAACAGGCCGTATTGAAAAAGTTGCGCCATCAGCCGTGAAGTTCGTGTTGCTGGCTGGGTGTGGACGCGGTTCATGCCGTGCTCCTGAACACGCCCGGCAGGAAAATTTCTTCTACCAGCACGCTCCCGCCTTCCAGGTGAAACCGGGAGCGGCGCGCCCACAGGACTGGCGGGCGCGATCCACAACCCTGCACGGCACGTTCGTAGCGCGGTTGGCCGGCCTGGATGGCCATGAATTCGAATTTGCTTCTGGAGACGTCGGGCAAGGCCGACAGCGCATCACCCAGCGGCTTCTGCGCCAGGGTTTGCAGCCAGGGGTGAAGCGTGACCACCTCCGCAGGGAACCAGCTCAGCGCGTAGATCAGACGCTCATTACCCACCGACAGGGCAACCTCCCGCAGCCAGTCCGTACTTTCGCCAGCACGCCCCACGGGCTCCTCGCGCAATACCTCCAGACTCACCGGCAGCCTGTTGTTCTTGCGCAATCGCGGCGTCAGCAAGCCCTCGAAGCTCAGCCACTCCATCACCGCCGGATCCGGGTTCAGCTGTGTGAGTTGTTCTGCGTCCAGCCAGGGTGTCCCACCTGCGGGTGTGTTCTGGATCTGTGGATTACTCACTGTCATGTCCTGGCTTTCGGTGTCTGGGTGGTCGCCATGTCCGGGTGCCATAGGGTAAACCAAGGTCGCTGCGATGCAAGCTACACTTCTCCATACTGATCGGCCTGGCCAATCCAGCGCCTGATCAGGGCGTCAGCACGCTGTTTCGGTTCCTGGCACAGCTTCTCAGCTACCGCCTGGACTTGCGGCAACAGGGCCGCATCCCGCAACAGGTCGGCCACCCGCAGCTGCATCAAGCCGGTCTGCCGGGTCCCCAGGACCTCACCCGGACCGCGAAGTTCCAGGTCCCTCTGGGCAACCACAAAACCGTCATCGGTGCCACGCAATACTTCCAGTCGCGCGCGCGCCGTGTCCCCCAGGGGCGACTTGTACATTAGTACACAGGCGCTTTGTGCCGAGCCACGTCCCACCCGTCCGCGCAACTGGTGCAACTGGGCCAGACCCATGCGCTCGGCATTTTCCACGATCATGAGGCTGGCGTTGGCCACATCGACACCCACTTCAATTACCGTGGTGGCGACCAGCACGTCTACCTGCCCCCGGCTGAATTCGCTCATGACCTTTTCTTTTTCTGCCGGTTTCATGCGTCCGTGCACCAGTCCGACCTTGAGCCCCTGCAAGGCCTCCGCCAGCAGCGCGGCGGTTTCCTCCGCCGCCTGGGCCTCGAGGTTTTCCGACACGTCGATCAAGGGGCACACCCAGTAGGCCTGTCGCCCCTCGCCACATGCCCGCTGGACCCGCGCCACGATGTCTTCACGGCGGCTCTCGGGAATGGCCACCGTGGTGACCGGCTTGCGACCCGGTGGACGCTCGTCAATATAGGAGCAATCCAGGTCCGCGTAGGCGGTCATGGCCAGAGTACGGGGAATAGGTGTCGCCGACATAATCAGCTGGTGCGGCTGAAGTTCGTCGCGCTCGCCTTTTTGCTTGAGCGCGAGCCGCTGGTGCACGCCGAATTTATGCTGTTCGTCAATGATGGCAAGTCCCAGGCGGGCAAATTTCACATCGTCCTGGAACAGGGCGTGTGTACCCACAACCAGTTTGCAGTCTCCGCTGGCCAGCCCGGCCAGGGTCTGCGCTCTTTGCTTGCCCCGGCTTCGCCCCGACAGCCAGCCGACCTCCAGACCCAGCGGCTGCAGCCATCCCTGCAGTGTGGCCAGGTGTTGTTCCGCCAGCAATTCGGTGGGCGCCATCAGTGCTGCCTGGTAGCCGGAACCCAGCGCAGCCAGGGCGGCGGCCGTGGCGACCACCGTCTTGCCGCAACCCACGTCCCCCTGTACCAGGCGCATCATCGGCTCGCCCCGGGCAAGATCCGCCAGGATTTCGCCAATTACCCTGTCCTGTGCCGCGGTGAGTGTGAACGGTAGCGAGGACAGGTATGCGTCACTCAGTTTCGGATCGGGCCTGATCACAGGCGCTTTGCCACGCCGTACCCGTTCGCGGAGCTTTCTCAGGCTGAGTTGATGGGCGACCAGTTCCTCGAAGGCCAGGCGCTGCTGGCAGGGGTGAGCACCGGCCGCCAATTGGTCGAGCCGGGCATCGGGCGGCGGCTTGTGCAGATAGCGTAATGCCTGTACCAGGGTGGGCTGGCTGTGACCGGCCAATTTCAACGGTGGCAGCAGATCCGCCAGACCGCCGGCCTCCAGCCTGGCTAATGCCTGCGCGACCAGTGCCCGCAACCGGCCTTGCTGAAGGCCTTCCGCGGCCGGGTATACCGGCGTCAGCGTGTCCTGCGGTGGCGCAGGATCCTCGTTATGCAGTAACTGGTATTCGGGATGGATCATTTCCAGGGCATTGGGTCCGCGACGAACTTCGCCAAACGCCCGGATCAGGGTTCCCGGCTTGAGTGCGGCCTGCTGACTGCGACTGAAATAGAACATGCGCAGGGTAAGCCAGCCGGTGCCGTCGTGCAGTGAGCACAGCAAGGAGCGCCGACGTCGATAGGCAACCTCGCACAGTTGCACTTCGGCCTGGATTAGCGCCCGGTCCCCGGCCCGCAACTCACCCAGCGGTGTAATCCGGGTGCGGTCCTCGTAGCGTAGCGGCAGCAGAAACAGCAAGTCCTGCACCCGCTCCAGTCCGATCTTTTGCAGACGTTGGGCCAGTGACGGGCCCACGCCCCGCAGCGCCGTGACGGGCGCCAGCATCGGGTCACCGTGCACACCGCTGTCCTTTCCTGGCACCTGTTCCTCCGAGTCTCGCGGAGCCTAGCCTCCCGTGGGGAGCATCATGATCGCATCCACCTCGACCTCGGCGCCCTTGGGTAACTCGCGTACTCCAATCGCCGCACGCGCGGGGTAGGGCTTGGAGAAATACTCGGCCATCACCGCGTTTACCCTGGGGAACTTTTCCATCTCGGTCAGGTAGACGGTCAGTCGAACCATATCGTCCAGTTCTCCCCCGGCGGCCCTGGCCACAGCCTGCAGATTTTTGAACACCTGGTGAGCGCTGGCTTCGAAATCGCCTTCGACCAGTTGCATGCTGGCCGGGACAAGCGGGATCTGTCCCGACAGAAACACCAGGTTGCCGGCCCGTATGGCTTGAGAATAGGGGCCGATGGCGGCCGGTGCGTTATCTGTATGAATGGCTTTTTTCATGTTGTATCCCGGAACGTTGAGTGGGGGGCTTCAAGCGGTTCTTCTTGCTACCCGGTAAACATCTTTCATTGACCTGATGCCGCGTAGCACCTGGGCGAGGTGAGCGCGATTCTTCACCTGCACCTGGAAGCTCAAGGTAGAGGTATTGCCATCACGTTCATCAATGGACACGGCTTCGATATTGGAATTGCAGTCGGAGATGGTTGCGGCCACGGCCGCCAGGACACCGACCCGATTAACCACCTGCGCCCTGATTTCCACGTTGAAGTCCCGGTCTATGCGGGGCTTCCAGCTGACGCTGATCCAGCGCTCGGGCTGCTTGCGGTATTCCACGAGGTTGCCGCAATCATCGCGGTGAATGACGATCCCCCGACCGGTGCTCAGGTAGCCCATGATGGAATCGCCGGGTATCGGTGAGCAACAACGCGCATAGGTCACTACCATGCCCTCGGTGCCGCTGATGGCCAGCGGTTCGCTGGTGGGCAGCGGGCCGGTGTCGTCGCTTGCCAGCAGCCTTCGCGCTATCAGGGGCGCCATGCGCTCGCCCAGTCCAATCTGGGTGTACAAGCTCGGTCGGTTCCTTCAAACCAAGTTCTTCGGCCAGTTCCTGTATTTTGGTGTTGCCGACTTTGCGTATGGATAGCGAGTAGTCCCTGAGCGCGTTCTCGAGCAAGCGCCTGCCCAGGTCCACCGCCTCATGCAGCTGCATTTTCTTGAGGTAATGACGGATAGCGGTGCGTGCCTTGGCGGTGGCCACGAAGTTGACCCAGGCAGGATTCGGGTGGCCACCCTTTGCGGTAATGATTTCCACCGTTTCGCCATTGCGTAAATGGGTGCGCAAGGGTACCAGCCGACGGTTGATCTTGGCTGCCACGCAGCGATCACCCACGGCGGTGTGCACGGCGTAGGCAAAGTCCACGCAGGTGGATCCCCGGGGCAGTCTCAGGATCTCGCCCTTGGGTGTGAAAACGTAAACCTTGTCAGGGAACAGGTCGACTTTCACGGATTCCAGGAATTCCTCGGAATTGCTGCCGTCCTGCATTTCCATCAGGTTGCTCAGCCACTCCCTGGCGCGGGTATGCGGCGCCGAGTTTCCGCTCTCGCCCAACTTGTATTGCCAATGTGCGGCGATACCGGATTCGGCCACCTTGTCCATCTCCGCGGTACGAATCTGTACTTCGATGGGCATGCTGTTTGGGCCGAACAGGGTGGTGTGCAGCGACTGGTAGCCGTTGACCCTCGGGATGGCAATGTAGTCCTTGAAACGTCCTGGCATGGGTTTGTACAGGCGGTGGACCAGGCCCAGGGCGCGATAACAGGTGTCTGCCTTGTCCACGATGATACGAAAGCCGAACACATCAACGATTTCGGCCAGGCTGCGGCTCTTGCTGCGCATCTTGCGGTAAATGCTGTACAGGTGCTTTTCCCTGCCCATCACCGTGGCTTCTATACCCTCTCCGGCCAGGGTTTTCTCCAGATTCTGAAGGATGCTTTTTATGAATTGTTTCTGGTTGCCCCTGGCTTTTTTCAGCGCCCGCTCAATAACCCGGTAGCGTTGCGGGTGCATATGTCTGAAACCCTGGTCCTGCAATTCCAGGCGAATACTGTTGATACCCAGTCGGTTGGCGATGGGCGCGTATATTTCCAGGGTTTCCCTCGCGATCCGTCGCCGTTTGGCCGGGGACAGGGCATCCAGGGTTTGCATGTTGTGGCAGCGGTCGGCCAGCTTTACCAGGATGACTCGTATGTCCTCCACCATGGCCAGGATCATTTTCCTGAAGCTGGCGGCCTGGGCTTCCTCGTGACTGCTGAAAGTCAGTTTGTCCAGCTTGCTGACCCCGTCCACGAGGCCCGCAACCTCGCTGCCGAAACGTTCGGAAATCTCTTCCTTGAGCGCCGGGGTGTCCTCGATCACGTCGTGCAGCAGGGCCGCCTTGATGGTCTGCGGGTCCAGGTGCAGGTCGGCCAGTATGGTGGCTACGGCCACCGGATGGGTGATGTAGGCTTCCCCCGTCTGTCGTTGCTGGCCCTTGTGTGCCTCTTCCGCAAAATTGAAGGCATCGATAATGCTCTCTACCTCCGCTTCGGGGAGGTAGGTCTCAAGTCGTGATATGAGTCTGGGGAGGCCCGTGGAGCGCTTGCCCTTGGGCAGCCGGCCGAAGATGGCTGCGGCGTAGTCCATGGACTGGTGCGCTCCCGGTTTAGCCCCCTAGCGGCGGCAGGGCGCTAGATGACAGGTTTTCGAACGATGCACGGGCTTCTTCTTCCAGCATGTCCTGCATGGACTGGTCGGATTCCTTAAGAATCTCGCGGCCTACATGGCCAGCGGCCACCTCGCGCAACGCAACCACCGTGGGTTTGTCATTTTCCCAATCAACAAAGGGTTCGGCGCCATTGGCTACCCTGCGTGCTCTTTTCGATGCGATCAACACAAGGTCAAACAGGTTATCGACCTTTTCAAGACAGTCTTCTACGGTAATGCGAGCCATCGCATAACTCCTGATATCAAGTGTACGGGCCCCGATAGAACGGGACGAAAGAAGCAGTCTACCCTATGCGGTCGGACTGAATCCATATTTTGCGCGGGTTTCAGCCTTGAAGGGTGTCCGCAAACTCGCTCAATCCCGGCCGCTGGGCCCGACTGCCGTCGCCGTTGCCGGCGATAACCCTTGCCAACTCCTGCAAGGCCTTTTCCAGCTGGTCGTTGACGATGACGAAATCGAAATCCCGCCAGTGGGTGATATCAGACCTGGATTGCGCCAGTCTGCGAGCGATGACCGTGGCCGAATCGGTGCCACGTCCCCGTAATCGTCTCTCAAGCTCTGCGGCACTGGGCGGGAGGATGAAAATGCTGCGACAGTCGGGCATCCGCTGACGCACAAGCTCGGCACCTTGCCAGTCAATTTCAAGAATGACGTGGAAACCCTGGTCTAGCAGGTCCTGGACCGACTGCCGGCTGGTGCCATAGCAATTGCCAAAAACTTCTGCATGTTCAAGAAAGGCATCCTGATGTACCAGACGCTGGAATTCCTCTCGCGAAACAAAGTGATAGTGACGGCCATCCACCTCGTTTTCGCGCCTGGGACGGGTGGTATGGGAGACAGACAGACGCACCCGGTCCATCCTCTCCACAATGGCGCTAACCAGGGTGGTCTTGCCGGCCCCGCTGGGGGCGGACACCACGAACAGTTTTCCCTTGTCTGTTGCCACCTTGCCTTCCGTTATGTGCCCTGCCTGATCACAGGCGTGAATTATAAGGCCTGGACTCGATAGCCTGTGCAATAGTCCCTTTCTTCCTATCAACAAGCGCCTGGCTGGGCGCCAAATACGCAAGAGATGTGCTCCGCCTGCTACGAGTCAGCCGGTTTCAACCCGGGTTTCTCGGTCAGGTCTATGGTCGCCCAGATTACGACTAATGCCAACATCGTGGCTTAACGAAATCTGCTTGCCTTTTCATTCCGTGCCCGGAAGGGAATCTCTGGCGGCCGTGGTTTTCCCGGGTGCATTTGACAGAAGCGAGAAGTTCGGCTGTTATTCCGGCTAGGGTGATCGGATTGGTGGCTCGGCCCGTTCTGTGAGACAAACACTGCCTGTCCAGAAAAAGTTCTACCCAAGAAATATGAGGATGAGAGAGAAGAATGAGTAATCCAGATTTCCGCACAGCGATCCGTAACCAGGCATTGACCGTCAAGGGCGATATGCTGGCGGGTCAGATTCAGAAGCTCAGCGCGGCCGCGCTGCGGAAGGAATTGGCGGAACTTTCCGGGACCCGCTATGTCCGCGACACGGCCCGTAACATTCCCCAGGGGGAATCACCGGTGAAGCCTGCAGTCGCACAAGCGGGCCCGCAATCGATGGCGCCCGAAGCGCTTTGCGAAGTATTTAGCCAGGCATCCGAGGTGGCCATGTTAGCCATCTATTCCGGCATACAGGATTGGTCAATGATGACGACCTTGAACGGTGTGATGGCCCAGGGAGTGGTGGCAATCAGTTCGCCGGGCTGCCTCAAGCCGGGCGAGTGCCCAACTATGAAGAGTCATCTAGATTTGGGGTTTGCGTCTGCAACTCCCCAGATGCAGACATGGGCGAAAAAATTTGCAGAGGGCCTGGTCAAGGGCGCCAACGCCTCGTTGAGTGCCTGGGCTACCAGTTTCTCAATTGTGGGGCTGCCCCTGTTTCCGGCCCCTGGGCCTGGTGTGCCCTACCCGATGTCCCAGGCTTCGCAATCCACAGACTTGCTGTCAGTGAACAATATCGACGCCTTTATGATGTCGTCCGGGGCCCGCGTCGATAATCTGCCAAATTCCGGCTCGAAAACCTCATCCAGACACAGCCTGGACAGCGCGGCCAGGATGTACGTGGCGCGTGTGACTTCCGGCATGCTGAAATTCGCGATTTCGATTTCCCAGATTACCAACTTGCTGAGACTCCCGATGCCGCCTAACGTGCCGATTGGCCCAGTGATTTCGACGCCTGGAGTACTGCGCAACCTGGGCGAGAACCTGCCGCATCCAAGCAAATGGAGCGTCAACGGATTCCCGAGTAGCGGTATCGACCTGGCCTTGCGAGAAGACCTGAAAAAGGTCGCGTTAGGTGCGGTCGACGCGCCGAATGCTCCACCGCCGCCAGGATAAAGGGATCTGAAAAGGGGCCAGAGTGAGGCACCCCTTTTTATCCTTGTTTTGTCATGTGGAAATCTACTCTGACCCGTTGATCCAGGACAACTTGTGGCCTAGGCCACATTGCGGGAAACTGCTTCAATGCTGAACTTCAAAGAAGTGGTGAAACGGTATGGAAAAACCACTGCATTGCATAGCACAAACCTGCATATAGCTGCAGAGAAGACCACCGTTTTAATTGGCCCAAGTGGTTGTGGGAAGTCAACTTTGCTACGGCTGATCGCCGGCCTGGAAACACCGGATGAGGGCGAAATTCGTTTTGCAGGAACGCCGCTTACCCCCTCCACTATCAATGAATTGCGTCATCGAATGGGTTACGTTATCCAGGAGGGTGGGCTGTTTCCCCATTTCACGGCAGAGCGAAATGTGACACTCATGGCCCGTCAGTTGAACTGGCCGAGCGAGCGCATAAACCACCGCCTGGAGGAACTGACAGACCTGGTGCACCTTCCGGAAAGGCTTCTGCACCATTATCCAAATGAGCTCTCTGGCGGCCAGCGCCAGCGTATCAGCTTGATGCGCGCATTGATGCTGGATCCCGATCTGTTACTTCTCGACGAGCCACTGGGCGCCCTTGATCCGCTGATCCGTTATGAGTTGCAACAGGAGTTGAAGGGGATTTTTGAACGCCTGGACAAGACGGTGGTTATGGTCACACATGATATTGCCGAAGCCGCGTTTTTTGGACATTCACTGGTACTGATGCGCGATGGCAAAGTCGTCCAGCACGGGCCATTCCAGGAATTAGCTCATCACCCAGCCGAATCTTTCGTTGTGCATTTCGTGGAAGCACAAAGAAGGCAACTGATGAATCTGAGTCAGGCACTGTCATGATATTCCGCCAAACGGCTTATCGCTGGGTTGTGTCTGCCTTGCTGGCGCTGGCCATGCAGGCATCGCCGGCACTTGCGGCGGACGATGAAGTCGTACGGGTTGGCTCCAAGAAATTTACCGAGTCGGTCGTGCTGGGAGAAATGACTCGCTTGTTGGCGGAATCGGCGCAGAGCCCGGCCATTCATCTGCGCGAACTTGGGGGCACCCGAATATTATGGAATGCTCTGTTGGCGGGAGAGATTGATGCCTATGCCGAGTATACCGGAACCCTGTTTCAAGAAATCCTGGTCAACGAAAACATCACCAGCATGGATGCACTGAACGACAGTTTGCGTGCCAAGGGCCTACGGATGACCGGGTCGCTGGGGTTTAACAATACCTTTGCCATGGCGACCAGCCAGGACGTGGCGGAAAAATTCAAGCTCAAAGCCATCTCCGACCTGCGTGATCATCCGGACCTGGTGTTTGGCTTTGGTAATGAATTCCTGGATCGGGCGGATGGCTGGCCGGGTCTGAAGCAGCGATACGGTTTGCACCAGCGTAACGTCCGTGGACTGGATCACGACCTTGCCTATCGTGGTCTCGCCTCGGGTATGTTGCAGCTTGTCGATGCCTATTCGACCGATGCGGAAATCGCCTATTACAACCTGTACCTGCTGGAAGACGACCTGTCCTATTTCCCGGTCTACAACCCGGTCATTTTGTACCGCGCAGAACTCGAGCAGAACGCACCCAAAGTCGTAGCGAGGTTCAGGCAGCTCAGTGGACGCATCAGTGCCGGCACAATGTCCCGGCTAAATGCCCTGGTCAAAATCGATCATCGGCCCGAAATTACCGTGGCGGCTGACTTTCTAAGGGAAGATCTGGGCCTGCAGGCCGAGACTCGTGTCGCAAGTGCCTGGGAAAAATTTCGCCAGCGTACGATCGAACACCTGACACTCGTGGTCATTTCACTGACTGCGGCGCTGGCCGTGTCATTGCCGCTGGGTATCTTCGCGGCTCATAACCCGCGAGTCGGCCATATCATTCTCGCGATTGTCGGCATGATACAGACCATACCGTCGCTGGCCCTTTTCGTATTCATGATTCCGCTGCTGGGCATTGGCGGCCCGCCCGCGGTGGTGGCCTTATTCCTTTACAGTTTGCTGCCGATCGTTCGCAATACACACGCAGGCTTGACCAATATTCCCCGCTCGATCAGTGAATCGGCGCTGGTGCTGGGTATTTCCCCCGGATCGCGATTGTGGTTAATCGAATTGCCGCTGGCGGCAAGCACCATACTTGCCGGAATCAAAACAGCAGCGGTGATTAATGTTGGTACGGCGACACTGGCGGCCCTGATTGGCGCCGGCGGTTACGGTCAACCCATACTGACAGGCATCCGGCTCGACAACACTTCATTGATATTACAGGGCGCTATTCCCGCCGCTGCGCTGGCTCTGCTGGTCCAGGCGCTGTTTGAGATAGCAGAGCGAAAAGTGGTCCCGCGAGGGTTAAAGAGTTCTTGATTAGGTAAAAAGGGGTCAGGGTGCTTTTTCGGTCGCCCCGAAATCAACCGGTGGCAAGCGGAACGTCTCGGCAGTTGAATATCGATTCCGACGTTGAGCTATCCAGGGGATGTGCAGGTCGACACATCGGGCCCTGCCTGAATTTTACTCGATATTCTGTGCCTGCTCGCGCATCTGCTCAACCAGTACCTTGATGTCCACCGCACACTGGGTGGTGCGGATATCCTGGGATTTTGATGACAGGGTGTTGGCCTCGCGGTTGAACTCCTGGATCAGGAAATCCAGCCGGCGTCCCACCGGCTCATCGCTGCCCAGGACATTCCGCATTTCTGCCAGGTGACTTTCCAGCCGGTCCAGTTCTTCAGCCACATCCATTTTTTGAGCCAGGAACACCAGTTCCTGTTCAAGCCTTTCCTGGTCGATTTCCTGGCTTATCTTTTCCAGTCTCTCAACTATCCGTGAGCGTATGGCTTCATGCACGGCGGGAAGGTCGGCGCGCACTTCGGCGACCTTTTGGGCGATACCGTCACAGCGTTCCAGCAACATGACCTTGAGACGCCCGCCCTCCGACAAGCGGCCCTGGATTAACTGGTCAAGACCGGTGCCAAGCAGCGTCTTTGCGTGTTCCGCCAGCGGCTCCATGTCCTGCTTGGCTTCCGCAGTGACGCCGGGCCAGCGCAGCAGTTCCAGGGGGTTGGTCGGTGCGGCATTCGCCAATTCGGCACTGACTTGTTCAGTCAGCGACACCAGACCTTTGAGCAAGTCCTGGTTGATTGTCGGCAGGCCCGCAGCACCGGCATTTGGGCGAAAACGAATGCTGCAATCGACTTTGCCGCGATTGATCCGATTGGATACCAGTTGCCGTAGGGCGGCTTCCTGGGTTCGCAACTCTTCTGGCAGGCGTAACTGCAAATCCAGAAAGCGGTTGTTCACACTGCGTATCTCGCAGGTCAGGCAACCCAATTCGGTGTCGAGCTCGCAACGAGAGAACGCGGTCATACTCTGGGTCATGGTCGGCTGCCTTGGGTGCTTTGAAGGTCTGTTGCTATAGTCGGTGGGGCAACGGTCCGCTGACGGGTATAATGCATCCCTTTGGCCCGGACCCCAGGGCTGGATAGTGTAGCGTCTAGATTAAGCGAGGAATACCACTTGAAGTTGGAAAGCGCCCAAGTCAGCCTGCTTGGCACCCGCGCGGAGAACCAGGACCGGGTGGCTGTAAAGATTGGCAGGCAATCAAGCCTGATGGCCGTGGTTGACGGTATGGGGGGGCACTCGGATGGCGCGTTGGCGGCGGACGAGGGCATAAACTCGATACTGAAGTCCTTTGAAAATACGCCTCACCCGATATTTGATCCCCTGGGATTTTTGCATCGTGCAGCAGGTCGGGCCCATGCGCGGTTGATTGAGCTGGGTGGTGACCTCCAGATTGATGCACGCCCCAGGGCAACCTGTGCCATTGTGTTGCTGCAGGAGGGTGCCAGTTACTGGGCGCATGTTGGCGACAGCCGTATTTATGTTGTCCGCAATGGCAGTGTGCTCGAACGCACGCGGGATCACAGTCACGTTGAGCTATTGCTCAGGGAGGGTGTGATAACCGAGGCAGAAGTCCGCACCCATCCCATGCGGAATTTCGTTGAGTGCTGCCTGGGGGGGGATTTGGCCCTGCCGGAAATGAGCGTTACCCGGCGCAAGCCCCTGAACCCGGGGGATATGTTGCTGGTCTGTACCGACGGGCTCTGGTCGGGGGTGCAAGACCAGGATTTCGCCGCTTTGTCGGGGCTGGATCACGAGCACCTGGCCAAGGGTCTGGAAGAACTCGCGCTGGCGGCGGTGGAGGCAAATCTTCCCCACAGCGACAATACGACCATAGCGGCAGTGCGTTGTCTGGAGACCTGACGGCCTGTCAGTAACAGGCGAATTCTATTAGCTTGCCAACCCGGTGGGGTTGGCAAGTCTCGTTTCAAACCAGGAGTTTTCATGCGTCCAAGCGGCAGAGCCCCCAACCAGATGCGCGAGGTCAGTTTTCAGCGCCATTTCACCCGACATGCCGAGGGGTCTGTACTGACCTGCTTCGGCGATACGCGTGTCCTGGTAACCGCCTCGGTAGAGGAACGCGTGCCTGGCTTTTTGCGCGGCACCGGCCAGGGCTGGGTAACTGCGGAGTACGGTATGTTGCCCCGGTCCACTCACACGCGCAGCGACCGCGAGGCTACCCGTGGCAAACAGGGCGGGCGCACGCTGGAAATTCAGCGCTTGATCGGGCGATCCTTGCGCGCCGTTATGGATTTGCATGCACTGGGAGAGCGAACCATTACCCTGGATTGTGACGTTTTACAGGCCGATGGTGGCACTCGCACGGCATCAATTTCCGGTGGCTATGTGGCCCTGGTGGATGCAATCAATGTGCTGATGAAAAAAAACCGCCTGAAGCGCAGCCCTATTCATGGACAGGTAGCGGCGGTCTCGGTCGGAATGTACAAGGGCGAGGCGGTGCTGGACCTGGATTATCCCGAGGACTCCGAGGCGGAGACCGACATGAATGTGGTGATGAATGAGCTTGGCGCTTTCATTGAAGTGCAGGGTACCGCCGAGGGC
Organism: uncultured Gammaproteobacteria bacterium; assembly: GCA_963823435.1. GTDB lineage: Bacteria > Pseudomonadota > Gammaproteobacteria > Steroidobacterales > BM003 > CAKZML01. The sequence continues at coordinate 912,844 of CAWGLN010000001.1, forward strand.
CATGCTTTTCGTCGGGACGAACTGGATCGCTTGCTGGACCTGGCGGCCCTGGGAGCGGACAGGATCGTTGAGGCCCAGCTGGCTGCGTTGGCGGACTAGGGGGCGTGGGTATGACTGGCGACCTCACAACCGTGGTGCTGGCCACCGGCAACCCGGGCAAGCTTCGCGAGCTTCGGTCGCTGTTGTCTGGTCTGCCGGTGGAGATCGTACCGCAAAGCAATTACGAGATTGAAGCGGCTGTGGAATCCGGCTTGAGCTTTGTTGAGAATGCCCTGATAAAGGCGCGTCACGCCTCAGCGCATACGGGTTTACCGGCAATAGCGGATGATTCCGGTTTGGCGGTGGATGCCCTGGCTGGGGCGCCGGGTATTTATTCCTCGCGCTATGCCGGCGAGCAGGCCGGCGATGCGGATAACGTAATCAAGCTTCTGGACAGCATGAAAGACCTGGACATCGCCCACAGGACAGCCCGCTTTCATTGTGTCGCGGTATGGGTAAGTCATGCGCTGGATCCGGTACCGATAATCTGCCAGGGCGTGTGGGAGGGTCGAATAGCCAAGCGCGCCTCGGGTGACGGTGGTTTTGGTTATGATCCGGTGTTTCAACTCGCTGACGGTCGTACTGCTGCCCAGCTTGCAAAGGAAGAAAAGAACCGGATAAGTCACAGGGCACAGGCAATGCGCTGTCTGGTCTCGGCGCTGGAAGCGCGCCTGGGCGGCTAGGGCGTGCGGGCCGACATCCCCCTGGCGCTATATGTGCACCTCCCCTGGTGCGTACGAAAGTGTCCATACTGCGACTTCAACTCCCGCGCCCTCAAGGGTGACCTGCCAGCCCAGGCCTATACCCAGGCGCTGATCATGGATTTGCGCCAGACCCTGGAGGAGTTGGACGGACGTCCCATCGGCACGGTATTTTTTGGTGGCGGCACGCCCAGTCTGTTTCCTGCGGCCCAGATCGCGAGGCTGCTCCAGGTATTACGCGAGGAATACCCGCTCAGGGCAGACGCCGAGATCACCCTGGAGGCGAACCCGGGAACCCGGGAGGGAATAGATTTTGACGCCTTGCTGGCGGCCGGGGTCAACCGCCTGTCGGTGGGCGCCCAGACCTTCAATCCGGAAATGTTGAAAAGTCTGGGACGGATACACTCGGCGGACGACATTCCCTTGACCGTGGAGCGGGCACGCAAGGCGGGCTTTGACAACATCAACCTGGATATCATGCATGGCCTGCCGGGACAGCAGGTGTCCATGGCCCTTGAGGATTTGCGCCTGGCCCTGGCCCTGGAACCCCGGCACCTGTCCTGGTACCAATTGACGATAGAGCCCAATACGGTTTTTTGGGCCAACCCTCCCGAGTTGCCGGAGGAGGGAATTCTTTGCGATATCCAGGATCAAGGCAGGGGGCTGCTCGAGCGCGCCGGGTTTGTCCAGTATGAGGTATCCGCCTGGGCCCGCCCAGGGGACGAGTGCAGGCATAACCTGAACTACTGGCGCTTTGGTGACTACCTGGGGATTGGAGCCGGGGCGCACGAGAAACTTACCCTGAAAGGAAAGATTTTGCGCCGCGCTCGTTGGAGCAACCCGGATCGCTACCAGCAACAGGTGGGCAAGGGGCAACGCTGGGCCGAGAGCCGACAGCCTTGCGGCGAGGAACTGGTGTTCGAATTTATGCTCAATGCCCTGCGTCTTCGAGCCGGCTTCACGCTGGAGATGTTTGCCGGTCAGACGGGTCTCGCACCGGACATGATTTTGCCCCGCCTGCAGGGAGCCGAAAGCCGCGGAATGATGGAACAATGGGGAAACGAAGGCTGGCGCCCTACAGATTTGGGCTTTCGTTTTTTGAATGACCTGCAGGCGATATTCCTGGATGAAGCTGCGCGAGTTTGAGTCTTGTCGCAAGTATGCCGAAGCCCGGGATAACGACTTGTCAGTGGGCATTTCGGGTATAAGCTCCTGTGTCGCCCCTGTCTGGCCCCTCCGGACCTGAGGAAACGGCGATTTTCTGTGGATTCCAGGCCGCCGTGGCGGAGATTATTCACAAACAGGAAATTCCGGGCAGGAGCAGGTCCTGGCGCTAGCGCGGCTGGTTTTACGCGAATCAAATCCGGTATAACTTATTGAAAAACAAGTAATAAAATAATTGGCTATTTTCTGCTCAGACCGTCTGAAGTAGCGGAATTTTGCTGACGGCATACACTCTTGCAGACTTAATACACAGAGTTATCCACAGGATTTGTGGATAATCCTGAAACTCCATGCCGGGTCGATGGTAGGCAGCGTTAGTTAAAGTTAAACGTGAGCAGATGTGGTGCAAGTTCTTGAAGTTTGGTTCGATTGGAATTCGGACTTGTCAGATGTTCGGGTAAAAGTTACACTTCGCGCCCTTTTTGCAGGCAGAGGCTGGACGGGCAAGTTCATGAAAGCGGATATCCACCCGGAATACAAAGAAATCAAGGTTATTTGCAGTTGTGGCAATGACTTCACCACTCGCTCCACCCTGGGTGAAGAGTTGCATGTGGAAGTTTGCTCGCAGTGCCACCCCTTCTACACCGGCAAGCAGAAGATTCTCGACTCCGGTGGTCGGGTAGATAAATTCCGTCGCAAATACGGGATGGCGGGCAAGTAAGGCCTGTTGCGACCCGAGACCTGATTCTTTCTAAAAGGCGCCCCTTGTGGGGCGCTTTTTTTTGGTTCCGAGCCCGGGATTCCGGTGTATTTGCGATTGCCGCAAAAAGGCGCATCGCTATACCTCCCGTGGCTTATACTGATTGTCACCTCCCTTCGCGCTGGCATAGTGTCTGACACGGATTTGAGCGGCTTTTGCGGTGCATGGATAGCCTGCCTTGTTGGCTCTATTGCTTGTCCTTATCCGCTTGTCGAACGAAAGCGTTTCGGCGGGTCCTGCCTTCGTGGGGGAAAGCTCGGGATTGAATGACGATAGGAAGCTCAGTTATGACGAACAAGACATTTACGCTGACCAATAACTCTACCGGCGTCTCCGTGGATATGCCCGTAAAGACAGGCACCCTGGGGCCGGACGTCGTGGATATTGGTGCGCTGTATAAACAGCACAACGTGTTTACCTTTGATCCGGGTTTTGTATCTACAGGCAGTTGCGAAAGCAATATTACTTATATTGATGGTGAGAAAGGGGTGCTGTTGTATCGCGGTTACCCGATAGAGCAATTGGCCGGGCGCTCCAACTTCATAGAAGTGGCTTACCTGCTTCTGCATGGGGAATTGCCGAGCGCGTCCGAACTGGGCGAGTTCACCGGGTCGATTACCTATCACACCATGATCAACGAGGCTTTTCTGCGTTTCTTTAACGGCTTCCATCACAACGCCCATCCCATGGCCATGGTGTCGGGTGTAATTGGTTCGATGTCGGCGTTCTACCACGATTCCATGAATATTGATGACCCCGCTCATCGCGAGATTTTCGCGCATCGTGTCATTGCCAAGATTCCGACCGTTGCGGCAGCCGCCTTCAAGCATTCGATGGGGCAGCCTTTTGTCTATCCGCGCAACGATCTGGACTACTGCAGTAATGTGCTGAACATGTTCTTCGCTGTGCCATGCGAGCCATACAAGATCAGCCCGCTCGCAGCCAGGGCCCTGGACCTGTTGTTCATATTGCATGCGGATCACGAGCAAAATTGCAGCACCTCGACTGTGCGCCTGGCGGGCAGTTCCGGTGCCAACCCCTACGCAGCAATTGCTGCGGGCGTATCAGCCCTTTGGGGACCGGCACACGGTGGCGCCAACGAAGCGGTGCTGAAAATGCTCAACGCCATCGGATCAGTGGAGAACATTCCGAAGTTCGTGGCACGGGCCAAGGACAAGAATGATCCCTTCAGGCTGATGGGTTTTGGCCACCGCGTGTACAAGAACTTTGATCCGCGGGCCACGCTTATTCGCGAAATGTGCCACGAAGTCCTCAAGGAAATGGGGGATAGTAATGCGCCCTTGTTCGAGCTGGCCCTGGCCCTGGAAGAGGTAGCGTTGAAGGATGAGTACTTTATCGAAAAGAACCTGTATCCCAACGTCGACTTCTATTCAGGCATCATTTACCGGGCTCTCGGCATTCCCGAATCCATGTTTACCGTGATGTTTGCAATTGCACGCACAGTGGGCTGGGTCGCGCACTGGCTGGAGATGATTGCCGATCCGGCGGGTCGCATCGGTCGTCCACGCCAGTTGTACACGGGCGCACCGCTGCGGGACTACGTTCCGGTAAACAAACGGAAATAGCCTAAGCCGACAGCAGGGCCTGGACCTCAGTGGTCCTGGCTCTGCGCGTGGGCTTGCCGTTGACCGGACTCAGCGGCGCTTCGCGCAGCCCGTCAAGCGTAAATACCAGCAATTCAAAGCCGACCTCGCCTGCCACGAAGGTGAAACAGGGACAGTTCCTGCTGCGCTCGCCGCCATAGCGCTGTTGTCGCTCGCCTGCATGGTAGGGAATGTCTTGTGCAATCAAGGCCAGTGCCACCTGTTCCGGTGTGTCGGTGAACAGGTGCAGCTGAACCTCGCTGTTGGAATGAGCCGCCCCGGTCAGGACCGGTCCAACCAACTGGGGATCAAACTGCCTCAGGCCTTGCATCGCCTTAAGCGCAGCCCTCCGCAACCTGCGCAAATCGTCCTCATATTGTCGGCCGCCAAAAAGCTTTTGATATTCCAGCAGGGCTTGCTCGACTTCGCGATTGCTTGGCAGCGACTGGTCATTGGCTCCCAGGCGCTCGGCCGCCTTGCGTTTGGCTAGATAAAAGTCGGTGAGCGACTGTTGCGCCATGATCCGTGCCGCTTCCTGTGCCACGGCCAGCCGCACATTGTCGTGACGAGGCGTTGCTTGCTTTGCCATTTCGCCCTGGCCCGGCGTATTCCCTAGAACAGGGTGTCGTCGGGCTTTTCCTCCTTTCCCTCGGACTGGTCAAAGGGGTTGAGTTTTTCCAGGTCCTTGCCCTTGGTCGCGCTCTTTTCCGGGAGCATATCCTCACGGAAGGTCTCAAAAATGGCGTTACGATCACCTGCGGCAGCGATCTTTCCAGTCAGCGGGTCGATGCGCACGGTAACCAGTCCGGTTGGAGCTTCAAGCGGGTTTTCCTGTGTGCCAGCCAGGGCCTCACGCATGAAATAAATCCACAGGGGGAGCGCAGTGCGGCCACCTTCTTCCTTGCGTCCCAGCGAGCGCTCCTGGTCAAACCCAACCCAGACCGTTGTTACCAGATCCGCATTGAAACCGCTGAACCACGCGTCGCGCCGGTCGTTTGTGGTGCCGGTTTTGCCCGCAATATCCTTGCGTTTCAGTTCCCGGTAGGCTCTTGCGCCGGTGCCGCGCTGGACCACGCTACGCAGCATGTCGTAAATCAGGTAAGTATTTTGCGCCCCGACCGTTCTGGGTGCAGCCCGAACCAGCCTGCCGTCCATAGACGCTTTTCGGTCACACAGGGTCTCGAGCTCCCCGGGGAATGCGGTCCCCACGCCCGGCGCCTGGTCCATGGCGGCCTGGTCTGGCAAGGGCTGCGGGAACAGCCCGAAGTCATTGCCGTCGAATGACGTGGACTGCTCCTGTTCGTTTCCGGGTGTTGCTTGCGCAACCGGTTCTGGCTGCACCGATTGCTGTTCGCAGTCCTGGCAGACAATCAGGGGATCCGCCTCGAACACTACCTCTCCGTTGATCAGCTGTACTCTTTGGGTGTAATAGGGTTCGGTCAGATAGCCACCGCTGGCCAGAACCGTGTATCCGCTGGCCATCTGCAAGGGCGTCAGATTGGCGCTGCCCAGGGCCAGCGACAGATCCCTGGGTAATTCGGATCGCTGAAACCCGAAAGCCTCAATATGACGCAGTGCCCGGCTCACACCTACCGACCTGAGCAAGCGTATGGATACCATATTACGGGACCGCACCAAGGCCTCTCGCAGACGCGTGGGCCCGTAGAAGCGACCGCTGTAGTTTTCTGGACGCCAGGCGCCTTCCAGGGCCGCGTCCTGGAAAACCACCGGTGCGTCATTAATGATGCTGGCGGCAGTGAATCCGTTTTCCAGCGCTGCGGAATATATAAATGGTTTGAACGACGAGCCTGGCTGCCTGCGCGCCTGGACGGCCCGGTTGTACTTGCTTTGATAATAGTCGTAGCCACCGACCAGGGCTGAAATGGCGCCGTCCCTGGGGTCCATGGCCACCAGGCTCGCCTGGGCCTCCGGGAGTTGTCCCAGTTGCCAACTTCCGTCTGACAATTCCATCAGCATGACGATATCGCCAACGGCCAACACGTCAGCAGCGCTTTCAGGCGAAGGACCCATGGTGTCATCGTCAATAAAGGGTCGCGCCCAGGACAGCCCGGGCCAGCCAACCATGACCCTGCCCCCGCCCCGGAGGTAGACCTCCGCCGCTTTTTCCTCTACCTGGATGACAACGCCGGCGGTCAGGCTGGCGGCATTGCGGTAGGGGTCAAGTACGCGTTCAAGTTCCTCATCCGGGTGCTCCAGGGAGATACTCATGCGGGCGATGGGTCCCCGGTAGCCATGTCGCCGGTCATATTCCAGCAGGCCTTGTCGCAGGGCGCGATTGGCCGCTCCCTGTAGGCGACTGTCAAGGGTGGTGATGACCCTGTAGCCGTCGGTATAGGCGTCCCTTCCGAAGCGCGCCAGCATGTCACTGCGCACCATTTCCGCCATATAGGGCGCCTCGGTTTCGATGTTCGCACCGTGCAACTCCGCCCTGGGGTGCTCGTTCATGGCCTGGTCGTAGTCGTCACGGCTGATATAGGACAACTCCAGCATGCGTCGCAGGACGTATTCCTTACGCTTTTCGGCTCCGGATGGGCTGGTGATAGGGTTATTTCTCGATGGCGCCGTGGGGAGCCCGGCAATGGTGGCTATTTCTGCCAGCGTGAGTTGCTCCAGGCTCTTGCCGTAAAAAACCTCGGCCGCCGCGGCTACCCCATAGGCGCGCTGACCCAGGAATATCTTATTCAGGTAAAGGGTCAGAATTTCGCGCTTGCTCAGTTCTCCTTCGATGCGCAGGGCCAGAAATATTTCCCTGAGTTTGCGGACATAGGTTTTCTCAGGGGTCAGGAAAAAATTCCTCGCCAGCTGCATGGTGATTGTGCCGCCACCTTGTCTACGCTCCCCGGTCAGGGCGAGAAAAAACGCCGCCCGCATCAGGCCCTGGTAGTCGACCCCGGGGTGCGCGTAGAAGCGGTCATCCTCGGCGGCCAGGAAGGCCTCAATCATCCGTGGTGGAATCTCCTCGTAACTTGCGGGGATTCGGCGCTTTTCACCAAATTCCGCCACGAGGTGACCATCTCGCGTGTAAATTCGCAGGGGCACCTGCAAGCGCACTTCCCGCAAGCTCTCGACCTCCGGCAAAGCCGATTCCAGGTAGAAATAGGCCGATGCCCCGGCGATCAAGCCAAGTAGCGCGAGGGTAGCAGCGGCTGCCCCACCCCAAAAAAGAATTTTCTGATAAAGCTTCATTGCAAGAGTGTGACCTAAGTTCTTGCTTTCAAGTAGCTGAATTATGCATATTTAGTCGCGGACTGTGGCCGTTTCCATGGATGGGCGGGGAGAGAACAAGGCACTTTGCCGGAGATATTTGATACCTGTGCCGCGCTCCGGATCGGTTATCTTAAGAGACGGCGTTGCAGGTCAACCCATTTATACCCTGTGGTGGAATGCTTGAATTTGGAATGCCAATTGTTGATCTCGAACGGCTGCCTAGGGTATCAGATTGACAGTGGTGCGGGCAGGTTGGAGTTCAATCAGGTTCAGGGGCATGGCCGGTTTTTGCCATAACGTGATGTGAATCACATATGCTCCGCAGGGACAGATGTTATACAGCTAGTTGCGCAAGCTAAGGTACTAGACTATCTTTGTTCTGCAAGCTACCGTCAGGGAAGGAAAAAACGTGCTATTCGGTGCTAAAAGCAGGCCCTTACTCGGGCTGGATATTACTACCTCATCGGTCAAGCTGGTCGAACTGGGGCGTAGCGGCGGTCAACTTCGCGTGGAGTCCTATGCGGCGGAGGCGACCCCGGTAAACGCGGTTAACGAAAAGAACATCGTTGACGCCGACGCCGTGGCTGAGGCCATCCGACGTGCGGTGAAGCGGGCCGGCACCAAGGCCACGGACGTGGCCGTTGCCATATCCGGCGATGCGGCCATTACCAAGATCATCCAGTTGCCTGCTCGTCTGGGCGCGTCGGATATTGAGGGTCAGGTTGAACTCCAGGCCGATCAGTACATTCCCTTCCCGATGGAAGAGGTCCGTCACGACTTTGAAGTGATCGGGCCCAGTGCAAGGGATCAGGAAATGATAGATGTCCTGCTGGTAGCTACCCGCACGGAAAATGTCGAACAACGACAGGCGGCGGTTGAAAGCGCAGGTTTGCGCGCAAGAGTCATGGACGTTGAGTCTTTTGCCCTGGAAAGCGCCTGCCAGTTACTGACCCACCAGATGCCGGATCGTGGCGAGAATGCGACGGTGGCGCTGGTCGACTTCGGGGCCAGCAGCACGACCTTCAGTGTGTTGCGTAACTTGAAAGTTATTTATACCAGGGATTTTGCCTTTGGCGGCCAGCAGCTGACCGAGGAAATTATGCGCACCTACGGGTTGAGCATTGAAGACGCTGGACGGGCCAAGAAAGAAGGCGGCCTTCCCAGCAACTACGAGCCCGAAGTACTGGATCCATTCGTGGACGACATGTGTCAGCAGGTTAGTCGTTCATTGCAGTTTTTCCTGGCGGCTGGTGGCGGACGCCAGCAACCGGATCAAATTATAGTTTGCGGAGGCTGCGCCAATATTCCTGGCGTGGACGAGTTGATCGCCAGCCGCGTTGGTATACCGACGGTGATTGGAGATCCTCTTGGACAGATGAAGATATCGTCCCGGGCGAAATCCCAGGGCGTGAAAAAAGATGCGACCGCCCTGATGACGGCCCTTGGCCTGGCATTAAGGAGCTTTGACTGATATGCCCCGGATTAACCTACTACCCTGGCGCGATGAGCTGCGACAGCAGCGGCAGAAGGATTTCTTGATTTCTGCGGCGGTTGCAGTCGTTTTTGGTGTGCTCGTGATGTTCTTCACCAATGTTATTTTCGAGTCTCGCATTGAGGGCCAAATTGGCCGCAATAACATACTGAAAACCGAGATCGCGGAAATAGACAAACAGATTAGTGAAATACGTGATCTGGAAGCCAAGAAAGATCGATTGCTGGCGCGCATGAACATTATCGAGCAGCTACAGCGCAGCCGCCCGAAGTCGGTAAAACTGCTCGATCAGATCGTTCGCACCCTTCCAGAGGGTGTATACCTGACATCGGTCAAGCAGTCGGGCGGCGGGCTTGAAGTCAAGGGGCGGGCCGAGTCCAGCACCCGGGTTTCCAGTCTGATGAGAAATATCGATTCATCGACATCCCTTCGAAACCCGACCCTGCAAGTCGTCGAGGCCAAGGAAGTGGATCGTCGGCGGGTAAGTGAATTCACCATCACCGGGCAGCAGACCGCCAGGATGGCCAGGATGGTCAGGATGGTCAAGGAGATTTGCCATGAACGATTTCCTTGAACAGTTAAAGGCGCTGGACGTAAACGATATTGGCCGCTGGCCAGCAGCTTTTCGCCACGGACTGATCGTCCTGATTTTCCTTTTTGTCGCGATCGGCGGGACCTATTACTTTGTGTATAAGGACCAGTTACCGGCGCTGGAAAAGGTGCAACAGGAAGAGGAGACCCTGAAGGCGGGTTTCGAGCAGAAACAGCAGAAAGCGGCCAACCTTGAGGAATACAAGTCACAGTTGGCCGAAATCGAAACCTCTTTTGGCACCATGCTGCGCCAGTTACCTGGCAAGACCGAGGTGCCGAGTTTACTGGTTGATATTTCCCAGACCGGGCTTGCTGCCGGCCTGAAAGAAGAATTGTTTCAGCCTGTAGGAGAGGTGCGTAAGGAGTTCTACGCCGAACTGCCTATACGCATACGGCTCAAAGGTGGATATCACGCCCTGGGCGAGTTCGTGAGCGAAATCGCCGGCTTGCCAAGAATTGTCACCCTGCACGATATCGAAATCACCAAGGACGCCAAGAGCGATGACCTTGTGCTGAATGTTACGGCGAAAACCTATCGCTACCTGGAGGATGACGTGGAGGCGGGAACCTGATGCAACAGAAACACCTGGCACTCGTCCTGTTTTTATGCGCCGGCCTCGTCGCCGGTTGCTCGGGCGGTAACGAAGACTTGCGGGACTACGTCGCAGCAGGTCAAGGACCGGCCGCCCCAAAGACCGTATTGAGCCACTTCCCCAGATCCAGCCCTATGATCGCTTTGTCTACGAGGCTGAGGTCCTGCGCGACCCCTTTACGCCCTATTCGGCTGCCAGTGGCTCGGGCAAGGACGGTATCCGTCCCGATACCAGTCGTCGCAGGGAATTCCTCGAGCGCTACCCGCTGGATACCCTGGACATGGTCGGAACGATCGCACGTGACGGAAGCAGTTACGGCTTGATCAGGGACCCTGAAGGCTTGATTCACCAGGTCCAGGTCGGTGGCCACATGGGCCAGAGCGATGGCCGCATAGTGTCAGTATCGCAATCAGAAGTAGCTCTGATAGAAATAGTTTCGGATGGTATGGGCGGATTCCTCGAGCGCCCGGCAGCAGTGGCGCTTTCTCAGTGACGCGCCAGGGAGAATGGTAATGATTCGGGAATCTTTGCGAAGCAGTGCAAGCGGTACGATCAAGGCGATGGGAATACTGATGTTCCTGTTCTCCTGGATTGGCGCGCCTGCGGTACTGGCAGCTGACCATTCGAATAGGCAATTGCAGAGTATCGAGGCTCGGCCTTTGCCTGGTAACGAAGTCGAGCTTGAACTTAAACTGACCGGTCCGGGGCCGGAGCCGATGAGCTTCACCATTGAAAGCCCGGCACGCATCTCCCTGGACCTGCCAGAAACCGCAATTGCCTTGCCCAGCCGCCGTACCGATATCGGTGTTGGCGCCGTCGGCAGCGTAGTGGTGGCCGAGGCCAATGGCAGAACCCGGGTCGTGTTTAACCTCTCCAGCATGGTTCCGTACGAAACACGAGTGGTGGGCAACAGTATTTTTGTCCGGGTTGGCAGCAGCTCCAGCGCGGGTTCCCAGTCGGCATTCACCGGCGGCACGCACGCCTCCGCCCCTATCAGCACCAAGGCTGTTGCCGACAAGAGCAGTATCTCCAATATCGATTTTCGCCGTGGCGAGGATGGTGCCGGTCGCTTGTTGGTTAGCCTGACCGATCCGGCTACCCAGGTGGACCTGCGCGAGCAGGGCAATCAGGTCATCGTCGATTTTGCCGGTGTTACCTTGCCCAAGGAACTTATGCGTCGTCTGGACGTGGTGGATTTCGCCACTCCTGTATCCACCGTGGATGCCGTGTCGGTAAGTGGTGGCACGCGCCTGATACTCACCGCCGGTGGTGATTACGAACAGCTGGCATACCAGTCCGACAACCTGTTTTCCGTTGAGATACGGGAAAAGGCGGCCGCAAAACAAACCAGTGATCCGTTTGCCAAAGACAAGGCATATATCGGCGAGCGTCTGACGCTGAACTTCCAGGACATTGAGGTCCGCGCGGTCCTGCAATTGCTGGCGGACATGAGCGGGTTAAATATTGTTGTCAGCGACACGGTACAGGGCAATGTGACCTTGCGTCTGCAAAATGTGCCCTGGGACCAGGCTCTGGATATTGTCATGCAGACCAAGGGTCTGGACATGCGTCGCAATGACAATGTCGTAATAGTGGCTCCGGCAGAGGAGTTGGCCGCACGCGAGCGTGCTGCGCTGGAAAACCTCCAGGGTATGGATGAGCTGGTTCCCCTTCGTTCCGAATTTATCCAGGTGAATTACGCCAAGGCCACGGACATTGCTGCGCTGATCAAGGGCGGTGAGGGTGGCGCATTGTTATCCAAGCGTGGCAGCATTGCCGTCGACGAACGCACCAATACTTTGTTGGCCCAGGACACCGTGGACAGGTTGATGGAAATCCGTCGCCTGGTGCAGGTGCTGGATATTCCGGTAAAGCAGGTGTTAATCGAGTCGCGCATAGTGATTGTCAGCGATGACTTCTCGCGCGAGCTTGGTGCCCAGTTGGGATATACCCACTATGAACGCGATTCAAGCAATCGCCTGTGGACCACTTCCGGTTCGTCCGGCGCCACTGACACCATGGTTACCAGCGAAATGAACAATCGGGCGAATGGTATCCTCAACGGGCCTATCGAAGTTCCGGTCGGCGACTCGCGGTTCGATCGTTACAACGTCAATCTGCCAACTTCCTCAACCGCAGGCAGGATTGCCATGTCTGTGCTGGGTTCCAATACCCTGCTCGATCTGGAATTGTCGGCAGCGCAGGCCGAGGACAGGGCGGAAATTATTTCCACGCCCCGTCTGATTACTGCTAACCAGAAGGAAGCCAGGATCAAGGCCGGCGTCGAGATTCCATATCAGGAAGGCGCTTCCAGTGGTGCCACTACTACGCGCTTCAAGGAAGCCGTGCTCAGCCTGCAGGTCACGCCCCTCATCACGCCTGATGACCGGGTGGTAATGGACCTGGTGGTGAGCAAGGACAACGTGGGTGAGAATGTCCAGAGCGCCACCGGCGGTCTGGTACCCAGTATTGACACCCGGTCCATTGCCACCCAGGTGTTGGTGGATGACGGGCAGACCGTGGTACTTGGCGGTATTTTCGAGACCGAGACCCGCGATGTGGAATTCAAGGTGCCTTACCTGGGTGACATACCCGTGGTCGGTTACCTGTTCAAGACCACCCAGCGCAGCTCTGACAAGTCCGAATTGCTGATTTTCGTGACCCCGAAGATTCTCAAGGAAGGGGCCGAACTGTACTAGTCACGGGCAGTCGTTAATCGAAATAGAGGGTCAGCTTAATAGGCTGACCCTTTTTTTTTGGGTACTCTACCCGCTATGAGACAAGACAATATCTTCCTGGTCGGACCCATGGGCGCGGGCAAGACAGCTGTGGGACGTCACCTGGGCAAGCGCCTGGGCCTGGTTTTTATTGATAGTGATCAGCAGATCCAGGACCGGACAGGTGTCGACATTCCTTTTATCTTCGAAAAAGAAGGAGAGGAGGGGTTTCGCAGCCGTGAGCAGGCAGTTATTGATGAGGCCAGCAGGCGCAATGGCGTGGTCCTGGCCACCGGGGGCGGTGCAATTACCGTGGAGGCCAATCGTCATTGCCTTGCAGAACGAGGTTTCGTGGTCTATTTGCTTGCCTCCGTTGCGCAACAGGCCGAACGCACTCGCCATAGCCGGAACCGACCCCTGTTGCTGGACTGTGATCCCGAGGAAAAGCTCCAGGCTCTGTTCGAGATAAGGGATCCGCTGTACCGTGAAATCGCCGACCTGGTGGTGGATACTAACGGGCGTCGGGTTCATGACGTGGTGGAGCAAATATGTGTCGCATTGTCCCACAATCCGGAGCAGGTCCCAGATGGTGACGATTGAAGTAGGACTGGGGGACCGCAGTTACCCCATTCACATCGGAGTGGGTCTGCTGGATCGGACCGACATCCTGGCTGCAGCCATCCCCGGCCGGGACCTGTTGGTGGTGACCAATACCGTTGTGGCCCCGCTTTATCTTGAACGCGTATGCAACACCTTGAGTGGATACAGGGTAAGGCAACTGGTGCTGCCTGATGGAGAGGTACACAAGACGCTGGAGACAGCGGGCAGGATTCTGGACGCCCTGGTTCGGGGCGGCTTTGCGAGGGACGCTACGGTACTGGCCCTGGGCGGAGGCGTGGTGGGGGATATGGCAGGGTTCGCTGCTGCCTGCTACCAGCGCGGGATTGCATTTTTACAGGTCCCCACGACCTTGCTGGCCCAGGTGGATTCGGCGGTAGGGGGAAAGACCGCGGTAAATCATCCCGAGGGGAAGAACCTGATCGGCGCCTTTCATCAGCCGATCGCCGTGATCGCCGATACGGACACATTGAATACCTTGTCGGAACGGGAATTGCGGGCCGGTCTCGCAGAGGTCATAAAGTACGGCGCCATCATGGACACCCCATTTCTGGATTGGCTGGACGGCAACATGCCCGCCTTGCTGGCTCGTGAGCCCCGGACTCTCGCGCAAGCTATTCGAAGAAGTTGCGAACTCAAGGCGCAGGTGGTGGAGATGGATGAGCGGGAACAGGGTCGCAGGGCACACCTGAATTTCGGCCACACCTTTGGACACGCCATAGAGACCCTGAGTGGCTACGGGAAATGGTTGCATGGTGAGGCGGTAGCGGCAGGCATGGTCATGGCGGCAGATTTCTCCGTGGCCATGGGCTTGCTGGACTCAGCGGCAGCGCAACGACTGCGGCAGATAATTGCGCGGGCAGGCCTGCCGGTATCGCCACCCGTACTTCAGCCTGCCGCGTTCATGCAGGCCATGGGTCATGACAAAAAGGTCCTGGCGGGCCGCCTGAGACTGGTCTTGTTGCGAAACCTCGGCGAGGCAACGCTGACCGATGATTATCCTGGCGAGGAACTGGCAAAATATGTCGCAAGTGCCTTAAGAGAGGTGGCCCGTTGAATGACCTGCCCTTGATCCTGGCACCCTACGCTGCCGACGAGCGGCGTTCACGCGGCCGCCAGCATACTGAACCTCCCCACACCTATCGCAACGAGTTCCAGCGTGACCGGGACCGGATTATTCATTCGACCGCGTTCCGGCGCCTGGTCTACAAGACCCAGGTATTCGTGAATCACGAGGGGGATATGTTTAGAACCCGCCTTACGCATTCGCTGGAAGTGGCACAGATCGCGCGGACTGTCGCCGGGAGCCTGAGACTCAACGAGCCCATGGTGGAGGCCATATGTCTTGCTCACGACCTGGGGCACACGCCTTTCGGCCATGCCGGTCAGGATGCCCTAAACGCATGCATGCGCGATTACGGGGGTTTCGAGCACAATCTGCAGTCCCTGCGCGTAGTGGATTTGCTGGAGGAACGATACGCTGAATTTCCCGGGTTAAACCTGATGTTTGATACGCGCGAAGGTATTCTCAAGCATTGCAGCGCACGCAATGCGAGGGACCTGGGTGAGCTGGGCGATCGTTTCCTGCAGGGCGCCCAACCCAGTCTTGAGGCCCAGCTCTCCAACCTGGCCGACGAAATTGCCTACAATAATCACGACATAGACGATGGAGTACGGGCTGGCTTGCTGGACGAGCACGAACTTTGCGAACTGGACTTGTTTGGTCGCCTGTACCGCGAGGTGACCGGGCGCTATCCGGAGATTTCGGGGCGCCGGCGCTTGCATGAAATCATACGCAGGATGATCAACTACGTGGTTACCGACCTGGTGGAAAATAGTGCCCGACTCATTGCCGAGGCAGCTCCGGCCAGCGTAGACGATGTCCGTGCCCAGTCCGGTCCCCTGGTGGCTTTCAGTGAGCAGGTCAGGAACGAAAATCGCGCCCTGAAGCGGTACTTGCACAAGAATCTGTATCAGCATTATCGGGTCTTGCGTATGACCAACAAGGCAGCCGGGGTGATTCGGGAGTTGTTTGATGCGTTCATGAAGGACGGGCGGCTCATGCCTCCGGAACACGCGAGCAAGGCGGAGAATGCCATGCGGCAGGAGGGCGAAACCGGCAAAGCCCGTATCGTGGCGGACTATGTTGCCGGAATGACTGACCGCTATGCCCTGCTTGAACATCAGCGTCTGTTTGAGCCCTCAGAGCGCACCTAGAGGATTTACCTACTCTCCTCGACCGGCTTTTCACGCTAGAATGCGGCCTCTCAAGATTGGCCAGGGACCCCTCGTTATGGAGCACAAGAACATCGACCCGCGCGACCGGCTTATTTTTGCCATGGATGTGCCGGACACTGACCAGGCCCGCAAGATGGCAGAGGCGCTGGGCGAGTCAGTGACATTCTACAAGCTCGGTCTGGAACTGATGATGAGCGGCGACTATTTTGGCCTGCTGGACTGGCTGGTTGCCAGGGACAAGAAAGTATTTGTCGACCTGAAATTTTTCGATGTGCCTGCGACTGTGGCGGCGGCCGTTCGGCGACTGCGCAATCGTGGCGTTACTTTTGCGACGGTACATGGGAACCAGTCGATTATGGAGGCTGCGGCCGAGGCCAAGGGCGATGTCGGGATACTTGCGGTAACGGTGCTGACCAGCCTGGATCGCGGGGACCTGGATGACCTGGGCTTTAAATGTGATGTGGGAGAGCTGGTGCTGTCCCGCGCCCGGCGAGCACTGGAAGCCGGCTGCGATGGAGTCATCTCTTCGGGTCTTGAGGCTCCAAGGCTGAGAGAGTTTATTGATAACCGGCTAATGGTTGTAACTCCGGGCATACGCCCGGTAGAAAATCGTCCTGTTGATGACCAGAAACGCGTGGTCAGCGTGGAACAGGCGTTCATCAACGGCGCTGATCATATCGTGGTGGGACGTCCAATTCGTGATGCCGCCGACCCCCGTGCAGCGGCCGAGGGTATTCAGTCAACAATTGCAAAGGTATTTGGTGCATCGTGAGTCCAATTTTAAAAAATGACCGTTTCCTGCGCGCCCTAAAGCGCCAGCCCGTGGACCGCACGCCGGTATGGATCATGCGTCAGGCTGGTCGTTATTTGCCCGAGTACCGCCGGGTTCGTGCCCAGGCCGGAGATTTCCTGAGTCTGTGCAGCAATCCCGAATTGGCCTGCGAGGTCACCTTGCAGCCCATAGACCGTTTTGGTCTGGACGCCGCTATCCTGTTTTCGGACATCCTGACTTTGCCCAATGCCATGGGTCTGGACCTGGCTTTTGAAACCGGCGAGGGCCCCAAGTTTTCCGATCCGGTTCGCAGTCTGAAGGCGGTTGAGAAGCTTTCCGTGCCGGAAATGGAAGAGGCCATCGGCTATGTGATGGATGCGGTACGCCTGATTGTCCGTGAACTGGACGGCCGTGTGCCCCTGATTGGTTTCGCCGGCAGTCCCTGGACGGTGGGCACCTACGTGGTGGAAGGTGGCAGTAGCAAGACCTTCTCGCATATCAAGGCCATGATGTATTCCGAGCCGGCGGTGTTACACAAATTGCTGGATACCCTGGCCAGGGCCACCGTGGAGTACCTGTCTGCCCAGATCGAGGCTGGTGCCAGCGCCGTGATGGTATTTGACACCTGGGGCGGGGTGTTGACTCCCGCGACCTACCAGGAGTTTTCCCTGCGCTACATGCAGGACATTACCCACGCACTGAAAAAACGCTACCCGGATACGCCGGTCATCCTGTTCACCAAGAACGGCGGCGCCTGGCTGGAAGATATGGCCGCCACCGGTTGCGATGGCCTGGGTCTGGACTGGACCACGGATCTGGCAAACGCACGGGCCCGTGTTGGTGACAGGGTCGCGCTGCAGGGCAACCTTGATCCCTCCGTTCTGTATTCCCCGCCCGAGGTGATCAGGCGCGAGGCAGGCAAGGTCCTGGAGAGTTTCGGCCATGGCAATGGCCACGTGTTCAACCTTGGTCACGGCATCACGCCGGATGTAAATCCGGACCACGTGGGGGTGCTGGTAGAGGCGGTTCGCGAACTCAGTCCCGCCTACCACAAGCCGGGCTGAGTCCAAAAAAATCAAAGGCTCCCGGGGGAGCCTTTGATTCTACCAGGCACAGGATAAATAGAGTCGCCCTAGGCCTTTACCTCGTCCCGAAGCTCGCGGCGCAGGATTTTGCCCACATTGGTCTTGGGCAGATCGTTGCGGAAGATGATTTCCCTGGGAACCTTGTAGGCGGTGAGATTCTCCTTCAGGTAGGCGAGGAGGTCCTTGGCGGTCAGGTTGGGGTCCTTGCGCACGGCATACAGGACCACCACTTCACCTGATTTTTCGTTTGGCCGTCCTACCGCAGCAGCTTCAAGCACCCCTGGATGGGCCACTGCGACTTCTTCGATTTCGTTGGGGTACACGTTGAAGCCCGACACCAGGATCATGTCTTTCTTACGGTCCTCGATAAAGGATTCCCCGCGTTCGTTCATGCGGCCCATGTCGCCACTGCGGAACCATCCACCATCCAGCATGACCTTGTCGGTCTCATCCTGGCGCTGCCAGTAGCCCTCCATCACCTGGGGGCCACGAATACAAATTTCACCTATTTCACCCAGCGGCAATTCCTTGCCGTTGTCATCCATAATGCCGATTTCGGTATTCGGCAAAGGCATACCGATGGATCCCGTGAATTTTTCTTCCAGGGGTGATGTGCTGCTGGCCACCGGAGAGGTCTCGGTCAGGCCGTAACCCTGGGTCAGTACGCAACCGGTGACTTCCTTCCAGCGATTGGCTACCGGGCCCTGCACGGCCATGCCGCCACCGCCGGACCACTTCAGGTGGCTGAAATCGACATCGGCAAAGCCGGGCGTATTAAGCAATGCGTTAAACAGGGTATTAACACCGGTAATGATGCTGAACTTGTGTTTTTTCAGTTCTGCTACGAACGCTTTGAAATCCCGGGGATCTGTAATCAGGATGTTTTGTCCGCCCATGCGGACGAACTGGATCAGGTTAACTGTCAAGGCGAAAATGTGATAAAGCGGCAGGGCGGTAATCACAATTTCCCCATCCCGGATATTGGCCTGCGCCATCCACCCGGTCATTTGCAGGACATTGGATACCATGTTCTTGTGACTGAGCATGGCGCCCTTGGAAACACCGGTGGTTCCGCCGGTATATTGCAGGAATGCCAGGTCTTTGTGGTCCAGTTCCACGTCCTCAAGATTCTGCCATTTGCCATCGTTGATGGCTTGCTTGAGGGACACGGTATTCTGTATCTTCCAGTCCGGAATCATCTTCTTCACGTTGCGGACCACGAAGTTGACAATTTGACGCTTTGGCACGGAAAGCATGTCACCAATCTCGGTGACGATAACCGTTTCCACACCGGTCTTGTCGATGACCTTGGCCAGGGTGTGGGCAAAGTTCTCCAGGATGACGATGGCCTTGGCCCCGGAATCCTTGAGCTGGTGCTCCAGTTCCCTGGGTGTGTACATGGGGTTGACGTTGACCACCACCAGGCCTGCCCTTAATGCGGCAAAAACCGCCACGGGGTACTGCAGCAGGTTAGGCATCATGATGGCCACGCGATCGCCTTTTTCCAGGCCTGCGATCTTCTGCAAGTAGGCTGCGAAATAGCGACTTAGCTGGTCAAGCTCGCCGTAGCTCAGGGTTTTACCCATGTTGCTGACTGCCGGAAGGTCCTTATAGGTGGCGAAACTCGCTTCCAGCATGTGTTTCAACGAGGCGTACTGATGTATGTCCACTTCCGGCGGTACGCCTTTCGGGTAATGTTTCAGCCAGATCTTTTCCACTTGTTGAATCCTCATCGAGCGGCCCGGCCACTGTCAGGACGGGTGCTCTGCTCGGCCAGCGCAGTTACGGGCGCAATCTGCATGCACCACACAGTCTTTTGTTACACCGTTTATATCACTGCGACATCGACAGCGACAACCTAAGTAGCAGGCGGCCCTTCTTCCGACGCTTCTAGAGCGGCCCGGATTGCGGGCCAGATATTCTCCAGCAGGCGTGGTTGGGCTGCCGCCACCGGATGTATTCCGTCAGGCTGCATCATGTTGCTGTCCAGGGCGATGCCCTCCAGTGCAAACGGCGCCAGGAACAACCCCTGCTGCCTGGCAAGCTCGCCGTACATGGCGTAAAACCCTTCCGAATACTCCTGGCCGTAGTTGGGCGGAACGCGTATACCGACCAGCACCACCTCGGCCCCCGCCTGCTTGCTCAGCCCAATGATCTGTTCAAGATTCGCCCGAACCATGGCAAGCGGGAGGGCGCGCAGACCGTCGTTCCCGCCCAGTTCGACAACCACCACGACGGGCCGGTGCAAGGCGAGGGCCCTGGGCAGTCGATTCAAGCCTCCGCCGGTGGTTTCACCGCTCATGCTGGCGTTCACCACGCTGTGCCCGTACCCTTGGTCCTTCAGCCGTTGCTGGAGCAACTGGACCCAGCCCTGGTCCAGATCGATGTTGTACCCGGCGCTAAGGCTGTCGCCCAGGACCAGCAGGTAAGGCTCGGCCCGGAGTGACGGCGCAATGACCAGCATGACCCAGAGGATCAGAAGTTTGGAACACAAGGATGAGGCGGCCAACGGGCCTGTGTTGAAAGCGGTAAACATCGGCAAGAAGGTTACCAGCCCAGAGGGTCAGTTGGCCATACTCGACCAGGTAAGCCTGGAAATTTTCTGTGGCGAGACGGTTGCCATCGTAGGGCAATCGGGCGCCGGAAAATCCACCCTGCTGGCGCTTCTGGCGGGGTTGGACGAAGCCACTGAAGGTGAGGTGTGGCTGGACGGTATTGCGCTGTCAGGCCTGGACGAAGACGGACGCGCTGCCCGGCGAGCCGGGCGGGTCGGATTCGTCTTCCAGTCGTTTCACCTCATCCCGTCGCTAACGGCCCATGAGAACGTCATGCTTCCGCTGGAACTCGCCGGGGTGGCGGACGCGGCGGCGCGCGCGGACGAGGTGCTTGAACAGGTTGGCCTGGCACGCCGAAGGCGTCATTATCCGCGCCAGTTATCGGGTGGCGAGAAGCAGCGCGTGGCCATAGCCCGGGCCTTTGTTACCCGTCCCCGCATCCTGTTCGCCGATGAACCCACGGGCAACCTGGACTCGCGTACCGGCGCCAGGATTGTGGATCTGATGTTTGCCCTGAACAAGGCCCTGGGCACCACACTGGTATTGGTAACCCATGACCTGGCTATCGCCTCGCGTTGTGACCGTATCATGAACATTGAGGATGGCCGCCTGCTGCCCCGGGAGCAATCGATCTGATGGGCTCGCTTGCTGCAGGACTCAGGGCGCTGCGACGGGACTGGCGGGCCGGCGAACTGAACGTGCTGATGCTGGCGGTAATCGTTGGCATTAGTGCGCTGTCAGCGGTAGCCTTGTTTACTTCTCGCATAGCGGTGACGGTGCAACAACAGGCTGCCGAAGTACTGGCCGCAGACCTCGTGGTCAGCTCCAGTCGGCCATTGGCAGCCGAAATCTTCGATCTCGCGAACCAGCAGAATTTGTTACAGGCAAGGGTCACCAGTTTCGCCAGTGCGGCCTTCGCCGGCGAAACAAGCACACTGGTTGCGGTAAAAGCGGTTGACGAAGAATACCCCTTGCGGGGCAAGCTGCGTGTTGCAGACAAATTGTTTGCCCAGGCCTATCCCATTGATCAGGTGCCCCCTCCAGGGCAGGCCTGGGCCGAGGCCCGCCTGTTGGCCCGCCTGGGCATAGATACCGGCGGGCAAATTCGCCTGGGTGCACTGGAGCTCACGGTATCCAGGGTTGCAGACTACATACCGGACCAGGGCTTTCAGTTCGTGGACCTGGCGCCCACCCTGATTATCAACATGCAGGACCTGGCAAGATCCGGGCTGGTAAGACCGGGAAGCCGGGTTTCATACAATCTGCTATTGGCTGGAGATACGGCCAGCCTGGGCAGGGCTCGGGAACAAATTGCCACCCGGGAGTCGGATTTCCTGACCTTGCGCGATCTGGACAACGCCCGACCTGAAATACGTGATGCAACCAGGCGGGCCAGGCAGTTCCTGGGGCTCGCGGCGCTGGTAAGCGCTTTCCTTTCTGCGGTGGCGGTGGCCATGGCCGCCCGGCGCTATGCCAATCGTCACCTGGATACCGTGGCGCTGATGAAATGCATGGGTGCTTCCCAGTCGCTGGTGCTGCGCCAGGGACTGGTGCAGATACTGTCGATAGCCCTGGTCACCGGTCTGGCGGGCAGCCTGGTTGGCTACTCGGTGCAAGCGGCCCTTGCCTGGTGGGCGCGCGATCTTATCCAGGGTGTTCTGCCGGCGCCGGCATTGTCGGCTTGGGCCATCGGTCCGGTGGCTGCATTGATCCTGCTGGTAGGGTTTGCCCTGCCGCCGCTGATGGAGTTGCGTCGGGTTTCGCCCATGCGAGTGCTGCGTCGAGACCTGGCGCCACCGCAGATAAGCCGCATCCTGGTCTACGGCCTGGCTGCCCTTTCCTACCTGCTGGCCGTGTTCTGGTTGGCGGGGGATCTGCGCATGCTCCTGCTGGTAACCGGCATCAACCTGGCGGCCGTGCTGGTGTTGAGTCTGGCCGGCTGGACCCTGGTTCTGCTGGTGGGACGCATGCGCCGTGGCATTGGTCTGGCCTGGCGCTATGGCCTGGCAAATATAGCTCGCCGCGGCACTGAATCCGTGGTGCAGATAGTGGGTTTTGGCCTGGGCTTGATGGTGATGCTGTTGCTGACGGTCACCCGGGATGACTTGATGAGTCAGTGGCGCGCTACCCTGCCGGATGACGCTCCAAATCATTTTTTTATCAATATTCAGCCCTCCGAGAAGGACCTGTTCATCGATACGGTGACCGGCCATGGCCTGCCGGTTCCGGAGCTTTCGCCCCTGGTGCGTGCACGCATAGTAGCCATCAATGACACGCCGGTATCTGACATGGAGTTTGATGACGAGCGTGGCCAGCGTTGGGTGCAACGAGAGCGAAACCTGACCTGGGCCGCCGATTTGCAGCAGGGTAACGACCTTCTTTCGGGCAGTTGGTGGGATGTGCAGGCGGACCCGGTGGGCCAGGTGTCGGTGGAGAACGAGTTTGCCGGGGAACTTGGATTAAAGCTTGGGGACAAGGTGGGGTTTGACTTGTCCGGCGAGCGGGTGGACGCCACCGTGACCAGTCTGCGCAAGGTTCGTTGGGACAGCTTCAGGCCAAACTTCTTTATGGTCCTGTCGCCTCAGACGGTCGATGATTCTCTGGCCAGTTATATCACCAGCGCGCACCTTGCCGCGGATCAGCGGGGCCTGTTACTGGATCTGGCTCGCACGCTGCCTGGCGTTACCGTGTTTGATATCGACGCTATCCTGGGTCAAATTCGCGGTGTGATGGACAAGGCCTCACTTGCCGTCCAGTACGTGTTCATGTTCACGGTGCTGGCGGGTGTCATGGTTCTTGTAGCGGCTGTCCAGGCGACGCGGGACGAGCGGCGTTACGAGAGCGCAATGTTAAGGACGCTGGGTGCGAGTCGAAGAACGGTGCTGATGGGTGTGGTGACCGAATTTGCCGTACTTGGTTTGCTCAGCGGCCTGCTGGGTGCGGCCGGCGCCAGCGTGGCAAGTTACCTGTTGGCGACCCGGGTGTTTGAGCTGCAAGGTCACTGGGATGGCAGTCTTTGGTTGCTGGGCATACTCGGTGGCACTTTCCTGGTGGGCTTGAGCGGCCTGCTGGCGACACGCAGCGTGGTAAACCAGCCGCCGGTGCTGACCCTCCGTGGGGACGGGATCTAGCGGTCCTGGTGGCGGGTTGCCGCCAGTGCTTCCAGCGCCTCCCTGCGACTCTGGGCCAGGTCCACGATCGGCAGCGGGTAGCCTTGCCTGGAGTCTGCCGACACCAACCAGGGTTGCTGCACAAATTTATCGGGTAACGCTGCCAACTCCGGCAACCATCGTCGCAGGTAGCGGCCCCGGGCATCGAATTTTTGGCCTTGCAACACCGGGTTGAATATCCGGAAGTACGGGGCCGCATCGACACCGCAGCCAGCCGACCACTGCCAGCCCATGGTGTTGCTGGCCAGGTCTGCGTCGACCAGGGTATCCCAGAACCAGGCAGCGCCCTTCCACCAGGGGATGCGCAGGTTCTTGACCAGCAGGGAGGCCGCGAGCATACGTACCCGGTTGTGCATGAAGCCTGTCTGCCATAACTCCCGCATACCCGCGTCCACGATCGGGATACCGGTGCGGCCCTGCTGCCATGCGTCCAGCAAGCGGGCGTGATCCTTGCGCCAGGGAAAGGCACGGTATTTTGGGTACATGGGCTCGGCCGGGCTTTTCGGGTAGTGATGCAGCACGTGCTGGGCAAATTCTCGCCAGCCCAGTTGACGCAAGAAAGCCAGG
The DNA here is from genome assembly GCA_963823435.1 of uncultured Gammaproteobacteria bacterium. Classification (GTDB taxonomy): domain Bacteria; phylum Pseudomonadota; class Gammaproteobacteria; order Steroidobacterales; family BM003; genus CAKZML01. The sequence continues at coordinate 936,738 of CAWGLN010000001.1, forward strand.
GTTTGTGCCTCATTGCCGTGATGACTCTCAGCAAGACGCAGCCTTTGCCATACCTGGCGGGGTGAGATTTCCCCGAAATGCAGGTGGGGCGAGAGCCGTGACACACCCTCCACACCCGGGTAGTCCCTCTGCGTCGAATAATCTTCCAGGGCGGATTCACTAAACGCATCCAGCCTGGCCGCGGCCGCCTGTTCACCCACTTGCCAGTGCTCTGCCAGGCCTGCGGTCCAGTCTCCGGCGGGGCCGGGACGAGGCAACAGTTCCAGCTCGGCCAGTGTCAGGCTGGTGGGCCATTTTCCAGGCGCCTGAAGACGTGACGGTTTGGCCAGGGCCTGGGCGGGCTCACCCCGGCTCTGCAAGGCTTTCCAGTAATGGGTAAATACCTTGAATGGCTGACCCTGGCGGTTGGCCAGGGATTGAGGCTCGGCAAGGTTACCGGGCTGGAACGACTGGACCTCCAGCCCCCGGGTCTGCAAGCTGCTCGTCACACTGAGATCCCGGGCACTGCAGGCGGGCTCATACATTCGGTTGAAAAAGACCGCTCCGGCACCGGTTTCCCTTGCCAGCGTCTGCAGGGCTTGCGCGCTGGGGCCCCGGCGTATTACCAGGCGGCTGCCCGCCTGTCGCAGAGATGCGGCAAGGGTGGCAAGGCCCTGGTATAGCCACCAGCTGGAGGCGCCACCGGGTTGCCAGGGCGCCTCCTCGTCCGGGGCGTGTACGTAGACCGGGATGACCGGTCCGCGCAGGCTGGCCTGCAGCAGGGCGGGATTATCCGCCAGGCGCAGGTCGCGGCGAACCCAGTACAGTGTCGGTGTCTCATCCATAGGGTGGTTTTCACTCATGGCAGGTCACGCAGGGGAGTGCCCTGCAGGAAGGCCTGAATATTCTCTGCAATCTGTTCTACCGCACGTTGCCGTGACTGGCGCGCCGCCCAGGCAATGTGCGGGGTGAGAATCAGGCGCGGGATGGATGGATCCAGCAAGGGGTTACTCGCCACCGGTGGTTCCTGCTCCAGCACGTCAATACCCGCGCCCCCCAGTTGCCCGGTGCACAGGGCGTCTGCCAGGGCCCGGGGATCCACCAGGGCACCCCTGGCGGTATTTATCAGCAGGGCATCGGGCTTCATCAGCGCCAGCTCCCGCTGCCCGATCAAGTGCCGGGTCTGTTCGTTTAACGGACAATGCAGGCTGACTACATCGGAGGTCTTTAACAGGTGTTCCAGGCTTACCCTGCCCGGACTCACCGGCTGACCGGACCGCTGACCCACCTGCACGCGCATGCCAAAAGCCCCTGCAGTTCGATATACAGCCTTGCCCAGTTCCCCGTAGCCGACGATACCCAGGGTGAGTCCGGACAGTTCTCGCTGGGGGTGATTGAGCATGCAAAAGTGTGGGTGCTTTTGCCAGGCGCCACCTCTCGCCAGGGCATCGAACTCCTCCAGGTATTGGGTCAGGGACAGCATCATTGCGAACACATGCTGCACCACCGAGGCGCTGCAATAGCCGCGTATATTGCGAACCTTGACCCCGCGCTGTCTGGCTGCTTGCAGGTCCACATTGTCGCTGCCAGTGGCGGCGAGACAAATCAATTGCAGAGCCCCGGCGTCTTCTATGAGCTGCCGGCTCATGTGGACCTTGTTGAGGATGACAATCGCGGCACCATCAATGCGGCCGGCGATATCCGCAACGCCGGTATGGCGATAAACCGCCAGTTCGGGTACCCACTGCCGCAGGGGCTGCAGGTCCAGGTCTCCACGATCCAGTGTTTCACTATCCAGAAAAACAGCGCGCATTGATCACTCCCCGCCGGTCCAAGCACGTATGATACGACATGAGTACCTTAGGTTGCGGAGCATGGGCTTGAGTGACGAGATTGAGAAGCTGGAACCGGAGTTCTGGAAGCACAAGTCCCTGGAGGAGATGTCGGCGGCTGAGTGGGAGGCCGTATGTGACGGTTGCGGTCGCTGTTGTTTGCACAAGCTGGAGGACGAGGATACCGGGGCGATAGTGCATACCCGTGTGGCCTGCCGTCTGCTGGATATACAGGCCTGTTCTTGTTCCAGCTACCAGCGGCGTTTCGAGCTGGTTCCGGACTGTATCGTGCTGGACCCAACTCGCAGCACGTTTCACTGGTTACCGGCAAGTTGCGCTTACCGCCGTCTTGATGAGGGCAGGACGCTTGAGTGGTGGCATCCGCTGGTGTCCGGGAATCGTCACACCGTTCACCAGGCCGGCATCTCGGTCAGGGAGTTTGCCCTGCCCGAAGAGGCAGTGCACACGGAGGAGCTTGACCAGTGCCTGGCAGACTGGATTGATAATGACTGACCCGGAGGCCTGTATGAGTGAAGCGATAATGGTCCCCCTGGACCAGTACCAGCGCTATACCGAGGAACAGATGCTGGAGCGTGCCAGGGCCTTTTATCAAGAAATCAGATGTCGGCGGACAGTGCGTGATTTTTCTGATCAGCCGGTGCCGGAGCAGGTAATACGCGATTGCCTGGCGGCAGCGGCCAGTGCGCCCAGTGGCGCCAATATGCAGCCCTGGCATTTTGTCGTGGTCAGAGATGCATCGGTGAAACGTCGCATCCGCGAAGCAGCCGAGCAAGAGGAGCAGGAATTCTACACGCACCGGGCATCGCCGGAATGGCTGGAGGCTTTGCGGCCCCTGGGCACCGATGCCAACAAGGCATTCCTTGAGCGGGCCCCGATTCTGATTGCCATATTTGCACAAAAATTCGGCCTGCTTCCGGACGGACGAAAGGTCAAGCATTACTACCCGGCCGAGTCCGTGGGTCTGGCCACGGGTTTTCTCCTGGCGGCTTTGCATCATGCGGGGCTGGCAAGCCTGACCCACACACCCAGCCCCATGGGGTTTCTGAATGAGATCCTGGAAAGACCGAGGAATGAGCGTCCCTTCCTCTTACTGGTAGTGGGTTATCCCGAGCATGATGCCCGGGTTCCGGATATCAAGCGCAAGGAACTGGACGAGGTGGTAAGTATATTTGGCTAGCGTGACGCTCACGCCACTTCCCACTGCCGCGCGTCGGCAACGGCTCGACCAGCTGCGGGGTCTGGCGGTGTTGGGGATACTCCCTGTAAACATACTGCTGTTCTCGGGGCCCTTCGCGGCGCTTGCCAATCCAATGGTCTGGGGGGGGTTACAGGGTCCCAACGCCGTGGCATGGTGGGTGACGCGGCTTTTTTTCGAACAGAAATTTCTGACCTTGTTCTGCATCCTGTTCGGTGCCGGTCTGGTCATGCAAAGCCAACGCCTGGGAAGCGGCGCTAGCGCATGGCGTATACACAGACGCAGGATGGCGGCTTTGTTTGCGCTGGGCCTGATTCATGCCTATGCAATCTGGTACGGGGATATCCTGGCGCCCTATGCCATATGCGGTCTGATCCTGTGGCCGGCGACACGTTGGCAAACGTCCTGGCTGTGGTCGCTGGGTCTGTTATTGCTGGCGGTTCCGGCAGTCATCAGCTGGCTGGCATGGTTCAGCCTGCCTGGCTGGTCGGCGATCGCGGTAGAGGCGCTGGAGCGGTCCTGGCAACCACACCTGGCGGACTTGCTGAAGGAGATCGCCGCATACCGGGGTGACTGGTTCAGTCAGATGCGTGAGCGGGTGTCGCAGACCCTGTATATGCAGTTGCAGTTGTTCCCCCTGGCATCAGGCTGGCGCTTGCTTGGCGCTATGCTGCTGGGTATGGCGGCCATGCGAAGTGGTCTCCTGACGAACACCGGATTACTCCCAGGTCGCAAGTTGCGGGCCTGGGCCTGGCTGCTGTTCCTGTCAGGTATTGCACTCACTGCCTGGGGGGCGCTGGAATTGCTGGGTGCGAGACAGACCCCGACCCGGGCGGCATTGCTTTCCGGTCAGCCACTGTACTGGGGATCTCTGGCCATGGCCTGGGCCTGGCTGTTGCTGTTTCCGCGTAATGGATTCCGCGGCTGGGCGGGAACCGGTCTTGCCTGTGTTGGCCGCACGGCCCTGAGCAACTACCTGCTCCAGAGTTTACTGTGTACGGGACTATTTTATGGAACCGGTATGGCATTGTTTGGCCAGCTTCAACGCTGGCAGTTGCTGCTGCTGGCGCTGACCATAGGTGCAGGACAATTGATGTTGAGCCGGGCCTGGCTGGGCCGCTTTGATCGGGGCCCCCTGGAGCAGCTTTGGCGGCGACTCAGTTATCGCCCCTAGCCGGTGTTTTGCAGCGCCTCTGCTATGCCGTTCACGCTGGCCATTAATGCTTCCTTGAGGGACTCGCTCTCGCGACCACCCCGGCGCCACTGGCTCAGCAAGTCGACCTGCAACAAGCTTATCGGATCCACATACGGATTACGCAGACGTATGGATCGCTGTAGCGCGGGGTTCGAATCGAGCAGGGCTTCCACCTCCTTGATTTCAAGCAAGTGCTGCATACAACGCTGATATTCCAGACTGATCATTTCGAAATACTGGGGCGTCGTCCCGCGGCTCAAACCGTCATAGTGTCTGGCGATGGAAAGATCGGCCTTGGACAATCCCATTTCAACATCATCAATCAGGGTCTGGAAAAATGACCATTGCTGATACATCTGCCTGACTTGATCCAGCCCGAATTTGTCTATCGCGCTCGCCAGGCCGGTGCCAACTCCGTACCAGAATGGCAGGAAAAAGCGTGACTGGGTCCAGGCGAAAAAGAATGGAATGGCCCGAAGCCTGGCAATTCCACTGTTCTCGTCACGTGGGCGTCTGCGAAAACCCAGTTGCATCAATTCGATTACGTCTATGGGTGTTACGGTGCGGAAATATTGCTCGAAGCCGGGGTCGTCATAGACCAGTCCCCGATAGGTGCCCATGCTGACCTCGGCCAGGTGATCCATGGCGGCGGACCAGGTCTCGTTGTATTCGCTGTCCGGCGAAGGGATGGCGCTGGTAAGCGCCAGTGCGCCCACGGCTCTTTCGAGATTGCGCAGTGCGATTCCAGGTAGTCCGTACTTGGAATTAATGGTCTCGCCCAGTTCGATGGAGCGCAAGCGTCCTTTGACGCCGCCCCTGGGCGCTGCCCTGAGCGCGGGCAACATGCCGCTGGCGCCACGGCTGCTGGTGCCGCCCCGACCGAGAAACAGGGTCAAGCCCAGGTTTTCCGAGGCAATAATTTTCGCCACATCCCTGTGTGCGTGCTGGGCCGCCCAGCGAGAGGCGAGCAGCCCGCCTTCCTGGTTACAGTCCGAATATCCCAACATGAAGGTCTGTTCATTATTGCGGGATTTCAGGTGTGCCCGATAAATCCGGTCACGTAGCAAGGGACTCATGATTTTCCCCGCCAGCTCAAATTCCTGGAGGCTCTCAAACAAGGGGATCACGTCCAATGGCACGTTACCGGCACGGTCATTCAGGCCGCCCCAACGGGCCAGCATAAGCACCGAGAGCAGATCGTCGCAACCCTCTGCCATGCTGACAATCAGGGGCCCCACCGAGGTGTGACCAAACCTGCGTCGGCACATGGCGAGGGCCTCGAACAGGCCCAGGGCCTTGCGCGCCTCGGTATCCATTTCATTGCTGGGATCCCAGTCCTCGTCGAAGGCGTGATGCAGCTTGGCGATCCGAACTTCCCTGGGCAAGGTCATCCAGTCGGGTTCTTCCAGCCCCTGACCTACTGCATGCTGGAAAATGTGTGCGTCCTGTCTTATGTCCAGGGTGGCCAGTTTGAATCGGAAGGTCTCGGCACGCAGCAGCAGCTTGTTGGTCGCACGCAGTCCAGCCTTGCTGCCCTTGTTGTTCTCAAGGCTCTGGACCACCAGGCGCAGGTCGCTGATGAATTCCTCGGCCCTGCGATAACGCTTGTCGCGGTCATCATAAGTGTCTTGCAGGCGTTCCTGGATCAGGCGGAACATCACCCTGTAGGGCATATCCCGGTGCCGTAGGTTGATTTCACGCATGGCTTTCGGGTACCAGTCCTGGTACAGCTCCAGGCGTTCCTGCAGGGCGGGATCGATCGCGACCCGATTAAGGCTTTGGGAAAGTCTGCCTGACAATTCACGGCAGTCTTCAAAGTACAGGTTCAATATCAGGCTGCGATGCCGGGACAGGGTCTGTTTTATGGTCTTGGCGGTGACATCAGGATTTCCTTCCAGGTCGCCACCCACCTGCGAGCCGAGCCCGAGTAAGGTGGGTATTTTGATCTGCCAGCCTTCTTCCCCATAGGCCTGGCCGAGCGCCTCCCGCAGGGCATTGTAAAAATCGGGAATAACCTGATAGAGAATGTCGGTCATGTAGAAAAGTACATGCTCCTGCTCATCGGATACCGTTGTCTTGTCGGCCGGGTGCTCGTCGGTTTGCCAGGCCGAAGTGATCTCGGATTGAATTTCGTCAAGGATCTCGAGATCTTCCCTGGGTGTGCGGGTGGGATCCAGACGCGCCAGCAGCATGCGACCGATCTTCTGTTCCTTGCGCAGTATGGTGCGTCGCGTGGGCTCTGTCGGGTGGGCGGTAAACACCGGCTGGAAGCTCAGGCGGGCCAGCAATTCTCGCAGGGCTTCAATACCAAAGCCCTGGTCCCGCATATGTATCAGGCTGGCCTTCAGGCTGCCTGACTGGGGAGCTGCCTGGGCCCTGAGGTAGGCGCGTCTGCGTCGCACACGATGAATCTGCTCGGCGGTGTTGACTACCTGGAACCAGGCCGTAAAGGCGCGAATCATGTCCCCGTACATGGTGCTGGGAATTTCGGCCAGCACTGTCTGGAGCCCCTGCTCAGGGGTTTCTGATTCTCGTTGCTGGATGGCGGCACGACGAGCGGCTTCAACCGCGGCGAACAGGGGTTCGCCCCCTTGCTCGCGAATCATGGCGCCTACCATTTCACCAAGACGGTGCACATCGGCACGCAGATTTTCCTCTTTTTCCTCGAAAGCAAGGTTCTTGCGCAACTCTATTGATTCACTCATCTGAAGGTCTCTTGCTAGGCGAGCATTTGCCGGGCGCGCTGCGAAAATTCGTCCGCGCCGCCATCCAGCTTCGGTTCCTCGGGTATGTTCTTGCCACGCTCAACAGCGGGGCGACTACCCACGATCTTCATCCAGCGTTGCAGATTATCCAGTCCTTCAATGGACACACCAGCCCAGTAGTATCGCCGTACCCATGGCCAGGTCGCTATGTCAGCGATGCTGTATTCCCCCGCCAGGAATTCCTGCCCTGCCAATTGGTCGTCCAGTACCTCGTACAGACGCCGCGTTTCTCTTTGATAGCGCTGGATCGCGTAGGGGATTTTTTCCGGGGCATAACGGAAAAACACATTGGCCTGACCTTGCATGGGCCCCACGCCTGCCATCTGAAACATCAGCCATTGCAGTACCCGGGAACGGGCCCTGGACTCCTGTGGCAACAGCATGCCGGTTTTTTCCGCGAGATAGATAAGGATGGCACCGGATTCAAACACTGCAAAATCATCTTCATCACGGTCCACGATGGCGGGGATGCGCCCGTTGGGACTAATGCGCAGGAACTCGGGCTGCTTTTGTTCCAGCTTGTCCAGTCGCAATGCTATGACCCGGTAGGGCAGCCCGACCTCCTCCAGCATGATGGAGGCCTTGATCCCGTTCGGGGTAGCGGCTGTGTACAGATCAATCATGGAGCCTGCTAGTCCCTGAAATTCGTGTATTGCAGGGGGAGGTCTATGTCAGACGCCTTGAGCATGGCCATTACAGCTTGCAGGTCGTCACGCTTTTTCCCGTTGATGCGCAGCTGGTCACCCTGGATCGTGCACTGAACCTTGATCTTCGAATCCTTGATCATGCGGTTGATTTTTTTCCCCAGGGTCTGGTCTATGCCCCGGCGAATCAATATCTTCTGACGCGCCTCGCTACCAGTGATTTCGACCTCCTGGGGATCAAGGCTGGCAACATCGATACTGCGTTTGGCGACTTTCAGATTCAGGATGTCCAGCATTTGCTTGAGCTGGAATTCGGCCTGGGCAGTCATCAGGATAAGCTCATCCTTGTACTCGAACTCGGCACCCGAGCCTTTGAAATCGAAGCGGTTGCCGACCTCCCGATTGGCCTGGTCTAGCGCATTTGTGAGCTCGTGCTTGTCAACTTCGGAAACCACATCAAAGGACGGCATGGTGAACCTCTTTTTGCAAAACGTATGTCAACGATACCCCGCCGCCTGCAATTCAAACAGCCTGGCGTAAACACCGTCGGCGGCGAGCAACTCCTCGTGGCTGCCATGTTCGATCATTTTACCCTCCGAGAGAACGGCAATCTGGTCTGCCATGCGCACCGTGGAGAATCGATGGGAAATTATTATGGCGATTCGGTTGCGCGCAAGCTTTCTGAAGTGCTCAAACACCTGGGCCTCGGCTGAGGCATCCATGGCTGCAGTGGGCTCATCAAGCACCAGGATGTCTGCCTCTTCACGCATAAAAGCCCGGGAAAGCCCCACTTTTTGCCATTGTCCGCCGGAAATCTCCTGACCGTCCTTGAACCAGCGACCCAACTGGGTGTGATATCCAAGGGGGAGTTGAGCAACAAATTCCGAGGCCAGCCCCTTTTGCCCTGCACGAACCCAGCTTGCTTCATCGTCGAACTGGTCTACGTCGCCCGCACCGATGTTTTCGCCCATAAGGAACTGGTAGCGCGCAAAATCCTGAAAGATGACGCTGACTCGTGCGCGCAGTTTCTCTACATCCCACTGGCGCAGGTCCAGGCCATCCAGCAGGATTCGGCCCTGGTCCGGTTCGTACAGTCGCGCCAGCAATTTTACCAGGGTCGTCTTGCCGGAGCCGTTCTCACCTACCAGCGCCAGGGATTGTCCAGGTGAAATATGCAGGCAGATGTCATGCAAGGCCGGCCGGGTGGCGCCCGGGTAAGTGAAGCCCACGTGTTCGAAACGTATGCCGTCTGCCGGGTGCGGGCCCTGGGCCTGCTCACCACCGGGCTTGCTTACCGGTTGCTCCAGGTACTCATACAGGTTCGACAGATACAGGTTGTCTTCATACATTCCGCCTATGGACGCCAGGATCGCGGCGACTGCCGACTGGCCCTGCTTGAACAGCATCAGGTACATGGTCATTTGGCCCAGGCTGATCCGGCCGGTCACCGCGCTGGCCGCGATCCAGGCATAGGCGCCGTAGAATACTGCCGTGCCGAGCAATCCGAGGACAAGCCCCCAGCTGTCCCGCTTCAGCGTGAGGCTGCGATCTTCCTTGTACAGTCGCTTGAAAATGTCAGTGTAGCGCGCAAGGAGCAAAGGGCCGAGGCGGAAGAGTTTTACTTCCTTGGCATAGTCTTCGCGGGCCAGGACCGTTTCTATGTACATCTGCTTGCGGGTTTCCGGCGAGCGCCACCTGAACAGGCGGAAAGCGTCACCGGAAAACTTGGTTTCAGCAGCGAATGCAGGCAAGCCCGCCAACGCAAGTATGAGCAAGGTCCAGCCCGAGAACTGGGCCAGCAATACCGCGTAACTGATTAGCGAAATGCTGTTCTGGGCCAGGCCAAAGGTCCGATTAACCAGACTCAGCGGTCTTACCGAGGCCTCACGCCTGGCGCGTGTCAGTTTGTCGTAGAACTCTGAATTTTCGAAGTCCTGCAGGTTCAGGCTCAGGGCTTTTTCCAGGATCATCGTGTTCACCCGGTTTCCGAGCTGGGCGCGTAACAGGGATTGGCAGGTGGATATTCCTCGCTGACAGGCCGAGAGCATGGCGATGGCCAGTGCTTCAAACGCCACGTACTTGTACACCTGGTTCAGCGCTTGCTGGTTGCCGTCTGCTGCGTTCATCGCGCCGACCACGCTGTCAACGATCAGCTGTCCTACCCAGGCCACTACTGCCGGAAGCACACCGGCAATCAGGGTCAAGGCGCCGAAGGCCAGCGACAAACGCACACTGGTGTTCCAGACCAGGTGCAGGGCGCGGCCGCTGTAGCGAAACAGGCTGCCTATGTTGCTGGTGCTGGACGTGTCGTCGGTGTTTGGACTGGTCATGATGGGCCGCAGGCAAAGAGGAGGGCGAATCATTGCGCCGCACAGCCCCCAATTCAAGTTTCAAGCGCTGATTAGCCGCCAGCTCCAGAGAAATACGAGGCGACCGCGGTCTTTGATTGAGCCAGACTCTGGCCAAACCCACAGGGAGGTGGGCACGAGTCATGCTGAAAATAGACGGTCGGCCAAGCATAGTGTCGGAGGCGAACTGGCAACGAATACTGCAAATGGATCCAGTCATCCGGTTACCCCGGGCCATTGCCACGGACTTGCCGGTGTTAGTGGATTGTCTGTTGGCGGCCGGCAACGACACCGTATCTGTTCCCTTACCGGATCACCTCGTTTGTTTCACACGGCTGCTGACACCGCAGCAGACCTGTGACCTTGCGCTGCCCGTGGGCCTGGAAATTCCACGGGAATCGTCAACCGGGCTTATGCTGGGGCCTACCATCCGGTGGCCGGTTTTGCGCCTGGATCACCAGGCGTTTGGACGACTGGTTGGATCCGGTCGTAGAGGCGGGTCCGAGGATTCGGTCTGGGCTGCGGTTTTGGAATGTGCCGCGCGATGCAAAATCGGTCTGGCCATGGACGCCCCCGGGGAAGGGTTTTGTCCGGTGTTTGCCCCTCGTCGCTGGCAAGGGGCAGCAGGCGCGACCTTGCTGGCTACCCCCTCCGATTGCGCCACTGTGTGTCTGGATATCCAGGTGTGCGCCTGCCTGGACAAGGCGGACCGGCTGGATTGGCGATGCTTTCGCCAGGCCATGATCGATGCAGTCGAGGTGGGCAACGCGGTCCTCGATGACTTTCACCTGGCCGGCGATGTCCTGGGAAACCAGAGTCTTGGACTGCGTCGCCTGGCCCTGCATCTTTCGGACCTGGGTGAGTTGGCCTTGAGGATGGGGATGCAGCCGGGTCTGCAATCCACCCGGGGGCGGCTGCTGCAAGTGATCAAGGTGGCAAAAGATGCGGCCATGGGCGAGTCTCTGCGTCTTGGTCGCTTGCACGGGCCCTTCCCTGCGCTGCTCGAGGCTGAATGGGTGAGGCGGACCATGCAACCTTCATTTCGCTGGCGAATCCAGGCCCTGATGGACCGCTTCTGGCTGCGTAACAGTCAGTTGCTGGTCTTGTCACCCTGCAGCCTCATGGCCCCCGCAATGACGGCCGGACAGCTGATTGCCTGGGCCAACCTGATACCGCTATTGGCCAGCGTTGACGGGTTTTCGGCCCGTCTGCCACCCGCATGGGGGCAGTTGTCGCAATCCGTTTCGGCACGCCTGTTGGGCAGAATATGGGCCCTGGGGCACGGTGGGAACCAGGTAAGGGCCTACTGAATCGCTCCGTTGGTATCATATGCGCCGTGACTTCACCAGATTGTCCGGCCCCGGAGTGCATGTTATAGCTGTGCACCTGATTACTTGCCGGTGCCGGCTATGTACCCCGAGTTTTCCGGGAGAGTCGTCACGCGCGATGCACTGAAGAGGCTTCCACCACATGCCTGAGTTGCCAGGATTACACGCATTATTCGTGCTGGGGCTTACAGTATTTACACTGTTCCTTTTTACCCGGGACAGTATTCCCCTCGAGACCAGCAGCTTACTGATACTCATCATCCTGGTGGTGGCGTTCCAGTTATTTCCCTTTGAGCAGGATGGGGTCAGGCTTCGAGCGACCGAGTTTTTCGCCGGGTTTGGCCACCAGGCACTGATTACCATCATTGCCCTGATGATAGTGGGCAAGGGGCTGGAAACCACCGGCGCCCTGCAACCGGTAGCGGTGAAGATGGCCCTGGCCTGGGTCCGCAGTCCCAAGCTGGCCTTGTTGGTTACCCTGCTGGTCTCCGCGGTACTCAGTGCTTTTTTGAACAACACGCCTATCGTGGTGATGCTCATGCCCATGCTGGTGGGCGTGGCCATGCGCACAGGGGTTCCGGTCTCGGGTATGTTGATGCCCATGGGTCTTGCTACCTTGATCGGCGGAATGGGCACCACCATAGGCACATCGACCAATCTCCTGGTGGTCAGTATCGCGGCGGATATGGGGCAAAGAACCATCGGGCTGTTCGATTTCAGCCTGCCGGTCCTGGCGGTAGGTTCGGTGGGCATACTTTACTTGTGGCTGGTGGCCCCGCGGATAATGCCGGAACGCAAGCCCCCGATGGCGGATACCTCGCCGCGGCTATTTGACGCGTATCTGCATGTCAAGGAGGACAGCTACGCAAACGGCAAGACCGTGGCGGAGATCCGCACGCGCACCAACAACCGTCTTCGCATAGAACGAATTGAGCGTGGCGAGGGTCTGTTCCTTGCCAAGCTACCATCAGTGAAACTACAGGAAGGTGATCGACTGCTGGTCAGGGACACCCGCGAGCGTCTCAAGGAGTTTGAGGAGACACTCGGGGTTGCACTGCATAACGTTTCGGATGGAGAGAGCAGCCCCGGTGCAGGTGATGAAGGGCAGCCACTGAAGGTAGATGTCCAGCAAATAGCGGAAGTGGTGGTGACCCGTGGCTCCATGTTGCATCAAAGGACCTTGAAGGAGGTTCGCTTTGGGTCCCGTTACAAGCTGACGCCCCTGGCTGTACATCGGGCGCGTTCCAGCTCCGGCGAACGTTCAGGAGACCTGTCGGAGTCTCCCTTGCGCGCAGGTGATGTCATCCTTGTGCAAGGTTTTGGAGAACACATTCGTGACCTGAAAAACAGCGGCCAGATGTTGGTGCTTGATGGCACCATGGACCTGCCACACACTCATCGTGCCTCGCGCGCTATCGCTATCATGGTAATAGTCGTGGGGTTTGCCGCATTTAATCTGTTGCCTATTTCGGTGGCCGCCCTGGGCGGCGTGGGTATGATGCTGGCCACGCGTTGCCTGGACTGGCGAGACGCGCTGGGCGCCTTAAGTGCGCCGGTGGTGCTCATAATCGTCACCAGCCTTGCCCTGGGACTGGCGATGTTGCGTACCGGTGCCGCCCAGTACCTTGCGGAGCTGTTCCTGGTGCTGGTATCGGGTATGCCCGTGGCGATGATGCTGAGCTTGTTGATGCTGGTCATGGCGCTGATGACCAACGTGGTATCCAACAACGCAGCGGCCGTTATTGGAACCCCCATCGCCATAAGTATTGCCCAGCAGCTGGGTGTGCCAGCCGAGCCCTTCGTCCTGGCAGTGCTATTTGGCGCCAATATGAGTTATGCCACCCCGATAGGCTATCAAACAAACTTGCTGATACTCAGCGCCGGCGGCTATCGTTTCTCGGACTTTATCAGGGTCGGCCTGCCCCTGACCCTGATTATGTGGCTGGGCTTCAGTCTTCTTTTGCCGGTGCTCTACGATCTCTAGGGGAGCCTCTGACCTGCTCCTGAACGTGTATCGTGCGACTACAAAACCGGCATCATATGTTGCCAATCTTCGCAAGCCGGTTCGCGTGCACCTGGTTTGCGCCTTGAATCCGGATCTTTTCGCCTGCAATTCTAGGGAAACTCTGATCTATTCATGAACTCGTGCTTTGCGTCTAAAAACCCCATCTTCTGTGTTGCCAATCTTCGCAATAGACCCACTATTGTGTGCGACTGGCGCCTTGAATCTGAACTTCTTCGCTCACAATCCACTTCGCCCAGAATAAATCAGAGGCTCCCTAGTACTCCGGAATAACTCAGAGGCTCCCTGGCCTGGTGGGTCGGGGTTGACCTGTATCTGGGTGCGGGGGATACTCGGCGCATGGTTATTTCAAACAACGCTCAGCAGCAGACCGGCCAGTGGTGGTGGCGTCATACCAAGGGGATGGTATCGGGCTGACGTGACCAAACGAAATGCAACGACCCATCTCCGAAGCCGGGGATGGGTTTTTTTATGCCCGCTCCCCGGGGGTAGAAGATAGACTCGAGGAGCAAGATGGAAAAGATTTTCGACATTGTCGCCGACCTGGATACACCGGTATCGGCCTACCTGAAGTTACGCGACTTCCAGCCACGCTTTTTGCTTGAGAGCGTAGAGCGTGGCGAGCACCTGGCACGCTATTCCTTTATCGGATTGGGCGAGGCGGTGAAGCTGCGGTTGGACCAGTCCGGGCTGAACATCAATGGTGAGTCCCTTGGAATACCCGCCAGTCAGAAGGAACTTCTGGACGGATTTCGCAAGGCCGTCGAGATGGCGCCCAGGTTGTCCCCAGCCGGTGCAGAACTGCCATTTCGGGGCGGTCTCGTGGGTGTGGCCGGTTACGATGTGGTCAGGTACTTCGAGCGTCTGGGTCAAGCCAGTCCAGGTTGTCTTGAGACGCCCGTTGCGCTCTACCTGGCCCCCCGCTCGGTGCTGGTATTCGACCACCTGACCCGGCGCATGGCCTTGTTGCACGAGGGTGATACCGAGCAACGAGAGACACTGAAGGGCCGGATCATCGAGGCCCTTCGGGGCGCTATCCCCGCGCGGGAAACCGGCGGTTCCTACCAGCCAGCGCAAGCCAGCATGACCCCGGAACAATTCAAACAGGCTGTGCTGGAGGCGCAGAAAAACATCCATGCCGGTGATGTTTATCAACTGGTGCTGTCGGTGGCCTTCCAGGGCGTCACCGACTTGCCGCCTTTCGATGTGTATCGCGCCCTGCGTTTGCTCAATCCCTCGCCCTACATGTATTTCTGCGAACTGGATGATGTCACCGTGGCGGGTTCCTCACCGGAGGCGCTGGTGCGTCTGCATGGTAACCAGGCTTCGCTGCGACCGATCGCCGGCACCCGTCCCCGCGGAAACGACAGCAAGGAAGACCGGGAACAGGAACGTTTGCTATTGGCGGATCCCAAGGAGGCTGCCGAGCATGTCATGCTGGTGGACCTTGCGCGCAATGACCTGGGTCGGGTTGCGGTGACCGGTACAGTGCATGTGGATCCCTACCGGGCGATCGAGCGTTATAGCCATGTGATGCACCTGGTCAGCGGGGTAAAAGGCGCCTTGGGCGAAGGAAAGGACGCGATGGATCTGTTTGCTGCAGCCTTCCCTGCCGGAACCCTGGTGGGAGCGCCGAAGGTGCGAGCGATGGAGCTCATTGATCACTACGAGCCAGTGGGCAGGGGTTTCTATGCGGGTACTGTCGGTTATTTCGGTAGCGGGGGCGACATGGACCAGGCCATAGCAATTCGCACTATTGTTTTCCAGGGCGGCAAGTATTGCTACCAGGCCGGGGCAGGAATTGTGGCCGATAGTAAGCCGCAGGCGGAATATGAAGAAGTCCTGGCCAAGAGCCGCATTTTGCGGCGGGCCCTGGCTATGGCGCAGGAGGGTTTATGAGCCAGCGGCTCTTGTTGATAGACAATTACGATTCGTTTACCTACAACCTGGTGCAGGCTTTCCGGGGACTGGGTGCGGAAACGCTGGTCTACCGTAATGACGAAATAACCCAGGCCGAGGCCGAAGCCCTGGCGCCCACCCACCTGGTGATTTCGCCGGGCCCCGGCAGACCCGAGGGGGCTGGCGTGTCTTGTTCGATGATACGGGCATTTGCAGGTCATATTCCGGTGCTGGGTGTGTGTCTGGGTCACCAGTCCATAGTCAGCGTCTTTGGCGGAAAAATCATTTCTGCCCGTGAGCTGATGCATGGCAAGACCTCCATGGTCGAACACGATGGCCAGGGGGTTTTTCTCGGTCTTCCCAATCCAATGGAAGTCGGGCGCTATCACTCCCTGGCGGCGGAGCCCGCAAGCATGCCACTCGAGCTTTTGGTTACCGCCAGCACGGCGGAGGGAGAAATCATGGGTGTGCGTCACCGGGAAATGGCGGTAGAAGGCGTGCAGTTCCACCCTGAAAGCGTGCTTACCCCGGATGGTCTGGCGCTGATGAAGAATTTCATTGAAATGAGCACGGGGTGAGAGGGTCGTGAAAAATCTCTTGGAACAGGTGTTGCAGGGAAATAACTTGTCGGAGCAGCAGGCTCACGGTCTTATGCATCTGCTCGCGAGTGGCGACATGCCGGCCGCCTTGGCGGGGGCCTTGCTGGCCGCGCTGAGATACAAGGGCGAAACTGCTGAGGAAATCAGGGGTTTTGCCCTGGCCATGCGCGAGTTGGCGATAAAGCCCCTGATCGCGGAAAAAGGCCCCTGCGTTGACACGGTGGGAACTGGCGGGGATGGTTCGGGGAGCCTGAACCTGTCTACCGGCGCCGGCTTGCTGGCCGCCGCCGCCGGCGCACGCGTGGTCAAGCATGGCAATCGTTCTGTTTCCAGCCTGTGCGGCAGCGCTGATGTACTGGAAGCGCTGGGTTTGGCTTTGCCGCTGGATGAGAGCCAGGCAGGCCAGTGCCTGGAGCACACCGGATTTACGTTTTTGTTTGCGCCGTATTATCACCCGGCAATGAAAGCCGTGGCGCCGGTACGTGCCGCCCTGGGCGTGCGGACCGTATTTAACATCCTGGGGCCGTTGACCAACCCGGCCTGCCCGGAATACCAGGTGATAGGCGCCTTCAGCCCCGACGTGGCGCGGCTGATGGCCAACACGCTGGCAGGCATGCCCATTCGCCGGGCATTTGTCATACATGGCGAGCCCGGTTGGGATGAAGCGACGCCAGTGGGAAAATTCCTGCTCTTTGATGTGCGTCCGGGAAGAGTTGAGGAGTACGAAAAAGACCCACTGGACCACGGTATCCCACGTTGCGATCCCGAGGACCTGCTGGGTGGCGACGCCGGCGTAAATGCACGGGCCCTGCAAGAGGTATTGAGAGGTTCTCGCCGCGGCGCTCCCCGCAACGCGCTGGTCCTGGGCGCAGCCCTGGTGCTGGAGGTAGCGGGTATTGCCCGGGATCTGGATGAGGGTTTGTTGCTGGCGGCCTCAGCCATTGATGACGGCCGGGCGGCAGGCTTGCTTGACCGGCTTGAGGGATTTGGAGCGACCAGCAGGTGAGTGATTTCCTGCAACTGATGAAGCGTGGTAGCGAGGAACGCCTGCAGAAGGCGCGTGGCCGGGTCAGCGAGCGCGAGTTGCGGGTGCGTATAGCGGAGTTGCCAGCTGCCCCGGGCCTGGTCTTGCACGCTGGCGGTTTCGATGTGATTGCCGAACTCAAGCTGGTATCCCCTGCCGCAGGTCGGCTCAAGGACCAGGCTGAAAACGTGACGGCCAGGGTGAGCGCCTACGCAAGGGGCGGTGCAGCGGCGGTGTCGGTACTGACCGAGCCCAGTCGCTTTGGAGGCAGTCTGGATCACCTTCAGGAAGCCGCCGTCGCCCTCCACGAATCAGGGGTGCCGGTCATGCGCAAGGACTTCCTTGTGTCTCCCTACCAGGTCCTTGAGGCACGGGCGCACGGTGCAGGTGGAGTGCTGGTGATTCTCGCCATGCTGGACGACGCGAGTTGCCTTGCGATTATCAATACTGCCCTGGAACAGGGCATGTTTGTATTGCTGGAGGCGTTTGACCGGGGCGAGCTTGCGCGGGCAGGGCATCTATTGACCACTCTGCCGCAGACTGGCCAGTTGCTGGTGGGCTTGAATTGTCGCGACCTGCGCAGCCTGCAGGTGGATCCGCAACGATTCGTCAGCGCCGTCACCTCGTTTCCGGGAGGCTGCCCGCGGGTGGCGGAAAGCGGCATCGACTCTCCGGCAATGGCCGGCTGGGCCAGGGGATTGGGCTATGACATGGCCCTGGTCGGCACGGCCCTCATGCGCTCCGATGATCCCGAGAAGACCCTGGCCGCGATACTGACGGCGGGCCGGGGTGTACCGGGTGCGGCCGGGTGAATCGTGTATACATAAAGATCTGCGGCATACAGGATACCCGGATCCTGGCCGAAGCCGTGGCTGCCGGAGCTGATGCGGTTGGCTTTGTAATAGCCCCCTCCCCCCGACAGGTTTCCACCAGCAAGCTGGTCGAATTGCTCGAGTGTGTACCCCCCGGGGTCCAGAGTGTGGTGGTTACCCGGCAAGCGCGGTCCGACGAACTTGATGGCCTGTTCAGGCTGGCGTTGCCGGGCTACCTGCAAGCCGATGCGACGAGCCTGGAGGGTCTGACCCTACCGGAGGGTTGCCGGCCACTGCCTGTATACCGAAACTGTACTCCGGCATTGTGCCCGGACTACCTGTTGTTTGAAGGGGAGGCCTCCGGCGCAGGCGAGACGGCCGATTGGTCACTGGCGCGCGAACTGGCCGCGCGTACCCGTTTGATATTGGCCGGTGGCCTGCATGCCGGGAATGTGGGCCAGGCGATAGCGGCGGTGCGCCCTTACGGTGTGGACGTCAGCAGCGGGGTGGAGTCGGCTCCGGGCGTAAAAAACCCGCAACGAATTCGTGAATTTATCGCCGCGGTTCGCGCGGCTGAGAAAGATGGAGTGAAAGATGTCTGTTGAGCTTGTAAATACCGCGCAGAATGAGGACCAGTTGCAGCGTCTGATAGACGGGACCCTGCCTGATAAGTTCGGTCGCTACGGTCTGTTTGGAGGGCGCTTTGTTCCGGAGACCCTGGTGCCGGCTCTTGAGCGCCTGGAACGGGGAATGCGTGAGCACCTGGATAGCGAGGATTTCCGGGAAGAATTACGTGGCCAGTTGCACAACTGGGTCGGTCGTCCGACACCGCTAAGCCCGGCTCCCCGACTGGGTGAGGCCTGGGGAGCCGAGGTGTGGTTTAAGCGCGAAGACCTTGCCCATACCGGCGCGCACAAGATCAATAATTCCATCGGCCAGGCCCTGTTGGCCAAGCGCCTGGGGGTGAAGCGCATCGTTGCCGAAACCGGCGCCGGTCAGCACGGTGTCGCGTCAGCCGCCGCCTGCGCCCGCCTGGGACTGCCCTGCAGGGTCTATATGGGTGAAATCGATATCGAGCGCCAGGCTCCCAACGTGGATCGCATGCGCCGGCTGGGCACCGAGGTTTTTACAGTGACCACCGGTGACCGGACCCTCAGGGCGGCAATCGACGAGGCCATACGGGACTGGGTATCGGATCCTGAAGAAACCTATTACTTGCTGGGGTCGGCCATCGGACCCCATCCCTACCCGCTGTTGGTCCAGCGACTGCAGGCAGTGATCGGTGAGGAAGCCAGGGCGCAGGTCCTGGCCATGACCGGCAAATTGCCAGATATCGCGGTGGCTTGTGTGGGCGGTGGGTCAAACGCCATCGGTCTTTTCCACCCGTTGCTGGGAGATCGCAGTATCAAACTGCTCGGGATCGAGGCCGGCGGCAGGGGCAATGCCCTGGGCGAGCATTCTGCCACCCTGTCCCATGGAACACCGGGGGTTTTGCACGGCAATTATTCGATGTTGCTGCAGGATGAAAACGGCCAGGTTCAGGAAACGCATTCCGTGTCAGCCGGTCTGGATTATCCCGGCGTCGGTCCCGAGCACGCTCTGCTCAAGACCATCGGACGCGTGCAGTACGAGGTTATCGGTGACGACGAGGCGCTGGATGCCCTGAACGAGTGCTGTCGCCTGGAGGGTATCCTTCCCGCCCTGGAGAGCGCCCATGCCCTGGCCGGCGCCCGGCGCTGGGCCCGCGATAACCCGGGCAAGCGCATCCTGATCGGGATGTCCGGCCGTGGCGACAAAGACATGCCTACCCTGCGCACCCTGCCGATTTAGGAGTTACCCCTGATGTTACCCCACGAAAAGATCTCCCAGACCCTGCGCGATGCCCGTGTCGCGGGCCGTGTGCCCATGGTGGCGTTCATAACGGCGGGATTTCCCCGGGCGGACCTGTTCCAGGAACATCTCAGGGAGGTGTGCCGTCACAGCGACGTAGTCGAACTGGGTGTGCCATTTTCGGACCCGATGGCGGACGGGGTGACCATACAGCGCGCCAGTCACAAGGCCCTGGAATCCGGCGTTTCCGTGCGCTGGATACTGGATCAACTTGAGCAAATGAGCCCACCCCCCGAGGCTCCCATATTGCTGATGAGTTACCTGAATCCACTGCTGGCCTACGGGCTGGACGCCCTGGCGGCGCGTGCCCGCAAGGCAGGTGTTTGTGGCTTCATCGTGCCCGACCTGCCTCTGGAGGAATCCGGCCCGATGATACAAAGCATCACCAGCCAGGGCCTGGCGCTGGTTCAACTGGTCAGTCCTGTCACACCGCCGGAGCGGATTGAGAAATTGTGTGCGGCCAGTACCGGTTTTGTATATGCGGTGACAGTAACGGGGATTACCGGTGGTGCGGCGACCGCGGCAGACAATATGCTGGACTACCTGGATGCGGTGCGCGCCAGGGCAAGCATCCCGGTTTGTGCGGGGTTTGGAATCCGCTCGGCCGAACAGGTGAGCCGACTGTCGCCGCATGTGGATGGGGTCATCGTTGGTTCCGCCCTGGTGGAAGTAATGGAAAAGGGCGGTTCCATAGGTGAGTTTCTGGACAGCTTGCAGCCAGTCTGAAACGGCCTGGTTTGCGCGGAGGGTGCCGGTGAAAAAAGTGTATACCACGGATTCGCTGGTGACCGTCCAGCACCTGAAAAACCTTCTGGAGCTGGAAGGCATTTCCTGCCTGGTGAAGAACGATCAGATGTACACCCTGCGCGGTGAGGTTCCGTTCACCGAGGTCTGGCCGCAGTTATGGGTAAGCCGCGAGGCGGATCTGGCGCGTGCAGAGGAAGTGGTGGCCGAGCACCTCAAGGGTCCATCCCCGGATTTGCCCCAGTGGGTTTGCCCGCGCTGTGCGGAGTCGCTGGACGGGCAATTTACCGCCTGTTGGCACTGTGGTCAGGAGCGGTCGGCCGACTACCGGGCGGACCGCTAGGCGGCGGGTGGGCGGGCCAGCAACAGGGCGACCGCACCGGTACCGCCGATGGCCCAGCCCAGCCATTGTGGCTGCACTTCCAGACCGATCAACAGGGCGCCGGCAATCAGTGTCGCGCCGGCCACCATGGCCAGGTATCGATACCTGGCTGCAGCTGCAAGTTCCTTGCGTAATGCGTCTATTGCCGGGTCCCTGACGGTAAAGCTCAGGCGGCCCTCGGTGGCTTGCTGCACCAACGATTGCACCAGTTGCGGCACGTCTTGCAGGGTTTCATTCAGGTCCGGCAATTGCTGGCGCAACCTGGCCAATACATTGGCGCCGCTCAGGCGATCCTTCATCCACTGCTCAAGGATCGGCTTACCCGTCTCCCACAGATCCAGCTGCGGATACAGATGCCTGCCCAGCCCCTCGATATGCAGCAAGGTTTTCTGCAACAGGATCAGTTGGGGCTGAACTTCCATGTTAAAGCGGCGTGCCGTCTGGAACAGGCGAACCAGGAGCTGACCAAAGGAAATCTCCGCCAGCGGTTTGGCAAAAATCGGCTCGCATACCGTTCTGAATGCCGACTCCAGTTCGTCCAGGCGGGTCTCCGGTGGCACCCAGCCCGAGTCCAGGTGTAACTTCGCAACGCGGTAATAATCACGGTTGAAGAAGGCCAGGAAATTTTCTGCCAGGTAATACTGGTCGCGGGTATTCAGGGTGCCAACAATACCGAAGTCCACGGCGATGTAACGCGGGTAATCGGGATTGGTGACGTCTACGAATATATTGCCCGGGTGCATGTCGGCATGGAAAAAGTTATGTCTGAACACCTGGGTGAAAAACAGGTACACGCCGTGATCGGCAAGTCTTTTCAGGTTGGTATTGTGCTTCTGCAAGGTATCCATATCAGCAATCGGGACACCGTGTATACGCTCCATCACCAGCACATTCTTGCGGCAATAGTCCCAGTGCACTTCGGGCACATACAACCTGGTGGAGCCCTCGAAGTTTCGTCGCAACTGGGCGGCGTTGGCCGCCTCCCGCAACAGGTCCAATTCGTCCAGGGTTGTCTTTTCATATTCGGCAACCACTTCCACCGGATGCAGTCGCCTGCCCTCCGACCAGAATCTCTCTGCCAGACCGGCCATGGCATACAGCACGGCGAGATCACTTTCGATACGCTTTTTCACGTTCGGGCGCAGGACCTTGACGATCACGCTCTGGCCGTCTTTCAGTATCGCGGTGTGGACCTGGGCGATAGAGGCCGCAGCCAGTGGCTCGCTGTCGAAGCTTGCAAAAACCTCGGTTACCGATTTGCCATACGCGCCTTCTATGATGGCCCTGGCTTCTGCCGATGGAAATGGCGGAACCCGATCTTGCAGTTGGGCCAACTCCATGGCCACGTCTTTTGGCAACAGGTCCGGTCGGGTTGACAGGGACTGGCCAAACTTCACAAAGATAGGGCCCAGTTCAATCAGCGCCATACGCAGGCGAACACCCAGGGTTTCGTTATGGGAATTTCGCCGCCACCAGCCGGGAGAAAAATAACGCAGAGGTCTGAACAAATGCGTGGCCGTGACAATTTCATCCAGACCGTAGCGCAGCAACACACGCTGGATAGTCAGCAGGCGCAGGATGGTTGAGGGGCGCAACACGATCAGGTATCCCGCCCGGCATTCAAACGCTGCTCGAGACGATCAAGCCTGGCCGCCGCACGTTCCACGCCATCACGCGCCTCATCCACGCCGGCGCAATATTCCCGGGCTTCTGCCGGCGCCACCAGGTCCCTGCTCTCTTCCTGCAGGTATTCGGCCGTGTTGCGTTGCATGCTTTCGCCAGCCTGCCGGCCCCAGCCAAACAGGCTGCGGGCAAAATTGCCGACCTGGTGAGCCGCTACATCACCTATCAGTCGGGACAGTTCCTCCTCCCAATCCGGGTGTGCATGTTGCAGCAGGGTTTGAATGGTCTGGGCCAGTTCGGGCTCGCCGAGCAGGTCCACCTCGCCGGACCGCAACGCCAGGCTGGCGTCGTCGCCGGTCAACCGGGCCAGTGCGAGCAAGCCCCCGGTGAGAATGACATCGGGATCTTCCGCAGGGGTGAAGCTCAGCAAGGCCCCGCTGTCGTTGAACTGCATGTACAGGGCAAGCGGGGTGCCCTTGAGAGAGACGGCCAGTACTTTTCCTGCGAGTTGCGGGAGCAAGTGCCTGGCCGGCGTGGAGGCCTGGATATTGCGGTTAAGCAAGGCCTGCAGTGGCGCCAGCATGACATCGGGCAAAGCTGGAGGACGCTGGTACATCAGAACTTGTATCCACGATGCAGCGCCACGATGCCACCGGTGAGATTGTGATAGCGGGTGCGCTCGAAACCGGCGTCATTCATCATCTGCAGCAAGGTTTCCTGATCCGGGTGTTTGCGTATGGATTCGGCCAGGTAGCGGTAGCTATCCGGGTCATTGGCCACCAGCTTACCCATGAAAGGCAGCACCTTGAACGAATACAGGTCGTAGAAGGGGGTCAGGGCAGCAACCGGTCTGGAAAACTCCAGGACCATTAACTGGCCGCCCGGACGCAACGCCCGAAACATTGACGCCAGGGCCTTTTCCTTGTGTGTGACGTTGCGCAGGCCAAAGCCGATGGTGATGCAGTCGAAACTGTTATCGGCAAACGGCAGGGCCTCGGCGTTGGCCTGGGCAAAGCTGACATTACCCACTATGCCGTCATCCAGCAGCCGATTGCGGCCTTGCTCCAGCATGGCCTGGTTGATGTCAGACAGTATGACGTGGCCTTTGGGTCCCACCTGGCGCGCCATACCCTTGGTCAGGTCCCCCGTTCCTCCCGCCACGTCCAGCGCCGCCTGGCCAGGCAGCAAGCCGGTCTGCCCGAGGGTGAAACTCTTCCACAATCTGTGCATGCCCATGGACATGAGATCGTTCATGACATCGTACTTGGTGGCTACCGAATCGAATACGCCGCGCACCAGGCGCTGCTTTTCCTGTTCATCAACTTCGGTATAACCGAAATGGGTGGTTTTCCCGTTTTCCTGGGGCATGCTTTTTCCCGTATCTAGTCCAAGGTGCGCTTATGTCCAGCCTGGCTTAACCGTTGCAGGTAATCCTGCCATCTTTCCTCTTGCTCTTCACCGAGTTCGTACAGGTATTGCCAGCTGTACAGACCCGAATCGTGACCATCGTCGAACACCAGTTTGACTGCGTACATACCTACAGGTTCTATCGCCTTGATGTTGACCAGTTCCTTGTTTAATTGCAGGACTTCCTGCCCCGGGCCATGGCCGCGGACCGCCGCCGAGGGCGAATATACCCGGAGAAATTCGCAGGACAGGCTGGAAATTGACGCCATCGTCAAATGTCACATCCAGGATTCTCGATCGGCTGTGTAGCTTGATTTCGGTAGGTAGTTGCTTCTGGTATGGCATGGGTAATCCCTGGGTGCCTCAAGATATATTCCGGACGACGTAGATTGTAAGCGAAAAGCTTCTGATTCAAGACGCGAATCGCACGGAATAGCTGGTCCGTGAAGATGGGCACCCTGGAAGCTGGATTCTCCAGTTACCGGGCGCAAGATTCATGCATAGCTCAAAGGCGCCGGTCACGATGTCGCGAATGCTACAGGATATAGCGGGTCAGGTCCTCGTCGATCACCAGCTTGCCCAGCTGCCGGTCCACGTATGTGGAATCCACCACGAGTTCCAGCCCGGACTTGTCCGAGGCTTCAAAGGAAATCGTTTCCAGCAAACGTTCCATCACCGTGTGCAGGCGCCGGGCGCCAATGTTCTCGGTACTCTGGTTTACCTGGTATGCGACCTCGGCAATTCGTCGTACGCCGTCTGTGCTGAAACTGACCGAGACACCCTCGGTCTGGAGCAGCGCGCTGTACTGTTCTGTGAGGGATGAGTCGGGTTCAGTCAGGATGCGCACGAAATCCGCGCTGGTCAGAGCCTGCAATTCCACCCGGATGGGAAACCGGCCCTGCAATTCGGGAATCAGGTCCGAGGGCTTGGCCACGTGAAAGGCGCCGGAGGCAATAAACAGAATATGGTCGCTGCGAACCATGCCGTACTTGGTACTCACGGTGCAGCCTTCGACCAGCGGCAACAAGTCGCGCTGTACTCCCTCGCGAGAAACATCGGCCCCCTGGGTCTCGGCCCGACGTGCCACCTTGTCCAGTTCGTCGATGAATACGATGCCATTTTGCTCCACCTCGCGGATGGCGCGTAACTTGATATCTTCCTCATTCACCATGCGCCCGGCTTCTTCCTCGATCAGCAGCTTGAAGGCGTCCTTGATCTGCATCTTTCTCGATCGTGTCTTGTTGCCGGAAAGATTCTGGAACAGGCCCTGCAGTTGATGGCTCATCTCTTCCATGCCGGGTGGGGCCATGATTTCCACACCCATGGAGACGAGACTGGGTTTCGATCTCAATCTCGCGTTCGTCGAGCTTGCCCTCGCGCAGCATTTTTCGGAACTTCTGGCGAGTGTCGCTGCCGCCTGCAGAGTCTGCTTGCGCAGGCCTCCGTGCTGCGCGGGGTTGGTAGAAGGGTGTCGAGGATCCTGTCTTCGGCCGCGTCCTCGGCACGCATGCGTACCTTGGCAGTTTCCTCCTCGCGCACCAGTTTCACCGCCACATCGGCCAGGTCACGCACGATGCTGTCCACCTCGCGACCCACGTAGCCGACTTCGGTGAATTTGGTCGCCTCCACCTTGATGAATGGAGCCTTGGCCAGGGTTGCCAGTCTGCGCGCAATTTCGGTTTTGCCAACCCCGGTGGGGCCTATCATCAGGATGTTTTTCGGGGTGATCTCTGATCGAAGCTGCTCTGGCAGCTGCATCCGGCGCCAGCGGTTGCGCAGGGCGATGGCGACCGCTCGCTTGGCATCGTCTTGCCCGACAATGTGCTTGTCCAGTTCCTGGACGATTTCTCTTGGGGTCATCTGGGACATAGTGTTTTACCGCTGGCAGTCGGCGGCCCCTCAGGCGCCTGCCTTCCTGGTCAGTTCTTCAATGATGATATTCTTGTTGGTGTAAACGCAGATTTCTGCGGCGATATTCAAGGCCTTTTCAGCGATGGTCCGGGCATCCAGGTCAGTGTTCTGAACCAGGGCCCTGGCCGCAGCCTTGGCATAGGAAGCGCCAGACCCTATCGCGAGCAAGTCATCCTCGGGTTCAATCACATCGCCATTGCCGGAAATGACGAACAGGGAATCGACATCGGCAACGCATAGCAGTGCTTCCAGCTTGCGCAGCATTCTGTCGCTGCGCCAGTCCTTTGCCAGTTCTATCGCCGCGCGGGTCAAATTTCCGTACTGCTCCAGCTTGGCCTCAAAGCGCTCAAACAGGGTAAATGCATCGGCCGTGCCGCCGGCAAATCCGGCCAGCACGCTGCCATTGTAAATACGCCGGATCTTGCGCGCGTTGCCCTTCATGACCGTATCACCCAGGGTCACCTGGCCGTCGCCTGCAATGGCAACGGTGTTGCCCTTGCGCACAGCCAGTATTGTCGTGCCTCTGAATTGCTCCATCAATGAATCCCCGCTTGTGGGTAACGTGCTGTTCTATCGGCGCCGCTTGGAACGTGGATGCGCACGGTCATATATGCGGGCCAGATGCTGGAAATCAAGGTGGGTGTAGATCTGGGTGGTGGAGATGTCCGCGTGACCCAGCAGTTCCTGCACGCCGCGCAGGTCCCCGCTGGACTCCAGCAGGTGACTGGCGAAGGAATGTCGAAACAAATGCGGATTTACCTCCACGGGCAGGCCCTGGCGCCTGGCCCAGAGTTTTACTCTTGCCTGCACGGACCGGTGACTGATGCGCCGGCCTTGCTGACTGAGGAACATGGCATGCTCGCTGACCGCGCCCGCCATGCCGCCACGCTGTTGCAGCCACTTTCGCGAGTGCTTCGCCGGCAAATCTGCCCAGCGGGACGATCCGTGTCTTGTTGCCTTTACCAGTGACTCGTACAGTGCGATCGGACAGGTCTACATCGGTCATGTCCAGGCTGACCAGTTCCGCCAGGCGCAGTCCCGAGGAATAAAGCAGTTCCATGATGGCCCAGTCTCGTATCGACAGCGGATCGTTATGTGGCATTTCGAGCAGCTTCCCCATCATGTCCACATCCATGGTCTTGGGGAGGCGTTTGGGTGCCTTCGGTGCGCGTACCTCGACAGCCGGGTTGGCCTTGACCACCCGCTCTCGATTCAGATAGCGGAAAAAACTCCTGACCGTCGACAGTTGTCGTTGCAGGCTCCGGGGTGACAGCCCCTTGCGGTGGCCGGCTGCCGTAAATTGGCGTACCTGGAAGCTGCCAAGATCCTGCCAGGCCTGGATATCCTGCTGCTTGCAAAATTCCAGCAGGGCTTTCAGGTCCCGGTTGTAATTGCTGATGGTATGTGGCGAATACCGCCGTTCATGGTGCAGGTGGGACAAAAAGCGCTGAATCCAGTTTTGATCAGCTTCTTGCATGTCCCAACCGGTCTGGTCCAGGGGGCCACTGATGTATACCGGGCATACCGGATGCGTGAGCGGGTTTGCCGGATTCAAGACGCCAATCGCGCGTGGTAGAGAGGCTATAGCCAGGATTGGCGACATGCATGCTGGAACTGGAAGACGCAAGATACAAGTTCATGACTTGAGCGGTGTCCCGCCCAGGTGGCGTTGCAGTGCCATGCTCAGCAGGGCGCCGAGACGCGACAGGAACTCTGTGCTCATACCGGGGTGAAAGTGGCGAGCATTCAGGCTGCCGACCGCCAGGATCCCGATGGGATGTTGATCGAACAGCGGGATAAGCGCCGCCGATCCAATCTCGTCCGTGCCTTGACCAAACATGAAATCGCGCAAAGAGTCCCGGACCTGACCGCAGCGGGGACGAGCGCTTTCAAACAGGCTGTCAAAACCCCTTAGGTCGGGGCTGTCCACGGGCGCGACTTTCATAAATCGACCCCGCTGCGCCAGGGTCTGCAGGGCAGGGGTGTCGTCATCGATGATAATCAGGACGGATTGGTCCGAAGCAAAGTCCTCGCGCAAACTGGTTTCCACTGCAGCCAGGCAATTTTCCAGGTTGCCGGCCTTGAGCAGTCCCAGTCCCATACGGTGGATTTTCTCGGCCAACACGTCGTTGCCCCTGGCTGTCTCCACGTAATCCGCCAGTTTGCGTTCAAGCCTGTGGTTACGCTCTCGCAGCAAATCCACCTGTCTTTCGATAAGCGACACGGCGGAGCCTGAATTCAAGTGGCTCAGGCTCATTGAGGTCAGCAGGGCTGAATGCCGCTCAAAGAAATCCGGGTGTGTTTCCAGGTAGTAGGCGACCGCTTCATCGGACATACCGCCTGCCGCAATACCGGGCTTGTGCTGGGTAGTCATAAATCAACTTTTCCTTCAAAAACAAATTCGGCGGGACCGCTCATCCAAACCGGCTGTCCCTGCCCCTTCCAGCTGACCTGGAGCCGGCCACCTGGCAACAGGACCTCCACAGATTCGTCGGTTTGTCCCCAGCGCCTTGCCATTACGGCGGCAGCACACGCTCCGGTGCCGCAGGCCAGCGTCTCACCTGTCCCGCGCTCGTAGACCCTGAGCTTCAGGGTACTCCTGTTGGCGATTTCCATGAAACCCACGTTTGCCTGGCTGGGGAAAAACGGGTGGGAGCAGATTGCCTGACCCAGTTGCGCCACCGGCGCCGTCGCCACCTGCTCTACCTGCAGGACCGCGTGGGGATTGCCCATGGATACCGCCCCGATGCGCCTTGTTTCACCGTCTATCTGCAGGTCGTAGCTGTCCTGTTCTTGCGCCGCCTGGATCGGAATAGCCTCGGGAGAGAATCGCGGAACACCCATGTCTACGAGGACATCCTGGTTTTCCAGGCAACGCGCCCTGATTTTGCCACCGGCACTTTGCAGCAGCATTTCCTCACCCGGCCTGGATGCGTCCAGTAGCCGTGCTATACAACGGGCGCCATTTCCGCACTGCTCCACCTCGCTGCCGTCGGCGTTAAAGATCCGGTAGTAGAGGGTGGTTCCCGGTTCCCGTGGCGCCTCCAGCACCAGGGCCTGGTCAAAACCGATTCCTGTACGTCGATCGGACAGTCGCTGGATAAGCGCTGCCGTCGGCTCAAAAGGTTCCTGCCTGGAATCGATCAAAATGAAATCGTTGCCCAAGCCCTGCATCTTGGTGAAGCAAATTTGCATCGCCGAAGCTTAAAGGCAAAGCCAGGGGCTGTCGATCCGCAATAGTGGCGCATGGACAGCCATCGCCTTCAGTCTTTATAGTGCGCTTCATGAAATACAAGGATTTGCGGGACTTCATTGCCCAGCTGGAACAGGAGGGGGAGCTTAGGCGCATCAGTGCCGAAATAGACCCTCGTCTGGAGATGACCGAAATCTGTGATCGCACTCTCAAGCGTGGTGGTCCGGCCCTGTTATTCGAGAATCCCAAGGGCTATTCGATGCCGGTCCTGGGCAATCTGTTTGGCACTCCCCGCAGGGTGGCCATGGCCATGGGCCAGGAGTCCGTGGAATCGCTGCGGGAGGTGGGGGAGTTGCTGGCCGCTCTCAAGGAGCCTGAGCCGCCCAAGGGTATGCGTGATGCCTGGGAGAAGCTCCCGGTGTTTCGCCAGGTGATGAATATGGCGCCACGCCAGTTGAACAGCGCCCCCTGCCAGGAGCTTGTGCAGCAGGGCGAGGAAGTGGATCTTGGCCAGCTGCCGATACAGACGTGTTGGCCAGGCGATGCAGGTCCCTTGATCACCTGGGGTCTGGTGATCACACGGGGTCCCGAAAAGGATCGCCAGAACCTGGGAATCTACAGGCAGCAGGTAATCGGCAGGAATCGTCTGATAATGCGCTGGCTCCCTCACCGGGGCGGGGCGCTGGATTTTCGAGACTGGTGTGCCAGGAATCCCGGGAAGCCTTTCCCCGTGGCGGTGGCCCTGGGCGCCGATCCGGCAACCGTGCTGGGCGCGGTGACCCCGGTTCCGGACACCTTGTCCGAATATGCCTTCGCCGGATTGTTACGGGGGTCGCGTACCGAGGTAGTAAAAGCGCAGGACAGTGATCTGCAGGTGCCGGCCAGTGCGGAAATCGTACTTGAGGGGGTAATTCACCCCGACGACATGGCGGATGAAGGGCCTTTCGGTGATCACACCGGTTACTACAACGAGGTGGAACGTTTCCCGGTGTTCACGGTAAACCGGATTACCCGTCGGCGGGATGCGATCTACCACAGTACCTACACGGGCCGTCCGCCGGACGAACCGGCGGTACTGGGGATGGCGCTGAACGAGGTGTTCGTCCCCATTTTGCGCCGGCAGTTTCCAGAGATCGTGGATTTCTACCTGCCACCCGAGGGTTGCTCCTACCGTATGGCCCTGGTCAGCATGCGCAAGCAATATCCCGGTCATGCCAAGCGCCTGATGTTTGGGATCTGGTCGTTCCTCAGGCAATTCATGTACACCAAGTTCGTGGTGGTCACCGACGAGGACGTGAATATTCGCAACTGGGAGGACGTTATCTGGGCGATGACCACTCGCATGGACCCGGCCCGCGATACGACCCTGGTGGAAAATACGCCGATTGATTACCTGGATTTTGCCTCGCCGGTGTCAGGCCTGGGTTCAAAGATGGGACTGGATGCGACCAACAAGTGGCCTGGCGAGACCAACCGGGAGTGGGGCGTCCCCATCGAGATGAGTGACGAGGTGAAAAGACGTGTGGATGCGCTTTGGGGAGAACTGGGTCTGGACTGACCGGCGGGGCGTGGACATTGGCCGAGCTTGAAGGTAGTTTACATAACCTACCACGCTCAATAACCAACATGCAGGAGCGAGTATGCGGCACATTACGGTCATGAATGCCAAGGGCGGTTGCGGGAAAAGCACCATCGCCACAAACCTTGCCAGTTACTATGCTTCCGAGGGCGCCTCGGTGGTGCTCGCGGATTTCGATCCCCAGAGATCCTCGCTGGACTGGCTTGATCGGCGGCCATCCCACGTGGCCCCGATTATTGGTATGTCGGCCTTTGATGGCGGGCTCAAGGGGCTTCCCAGGAGCGCTGACTACCTGATCATGGACGCCCCGGCGCGTACTCACGGCCCGGAATTGACCGAGTTACTCAAGCGTACCGAGACCATCCTGGTGCCGGTGCTGCCGTCGTCCATAGACATGCAGGCGGCTGCCAAATTTATCGACGAATTGCTGAGCAGTGGCAAGGTCCAGCGCTCCCAGGCCAAGGTCGGTGTGATTGCCAACCGGGTACGCACCTACACGCTGATTTTTGACGAACTGGATCAATTTCTGAACAAGCAGAAAGCGCCCTACCCGGCGGCGCTGCGCGATGCGCAAAACTACGTACGGGCCTATACCCGTGGACTGGGCGTATTTGAATTGCCTGAATATCTTGCCTGGCCGGACTGGCAACAATGGGAACCCCTGCTGGCCTGGCTTAAGAGCAAGCGCAGTCAGCCTTGAAAAAGATCGTGGGGCGATAGCCCCATTTCCTTCAGGCTGGCCTGCAGGCCGTCCAGCGGATTGCCATAGCGCTGGGACCACCCCGAGCTCCCGGCGCATGCGGTGAGTATCCAGTTGCCGTGACTCGGACAAAAATGACCAGCGTCCCGGGCTGATCCGCTGTCGCGCCTCGGCAAGCTCAACCAGTTCAGGTTCGGGCAACCCCGTGGCTTTGGCGGCTGCCTGGGCGAATTCGGTCGCGCTCAGCGGATTTCCGTCTCCCACGTTAAATAACCCGCCGGCGGTCGCATGGTCGGCTGCCGCCAGGCAGCAGGCCACCAGGTCGTCTATGTGTATCCGGTTCCCCGGTGGCGAGTCTTCCGGACGCAGGAAGGCCTCGCCGCGGATCATCAGAGAGGCCAGGGGCAGTCGGTGCGGGCCATAAATTCCCGGGACCCTCAATACTGTCCAGTTCACCTGATTCGCCTGTGCCCAGTCGCGCACGGTCTGCTCTGCGGCCACCCGTCGACGAGCGCGCTCGCTGCCAGGGTTCAGAGGTGTGCTTTCGTCCACCAACCGGCCGGCGCAATCACCGTATACACCCGAGGTGGAAATATAGATGAATCGATGCGGGTTTTCTGGCAACAGACTCAACAAAGCAGAAAGTCGGCGGTCCTGTGCGCCATCTGCTGGCGGGGCCGTGTATATCACGGCCCGCCCTGTCACGGGCAGGACCAGGGCCGTACTGACTGCATCCAGATCGAGGAACTGATAATCGATACCCAGTGTATCCAGCAGGCCAAGGTGGTCGGACGAGCGGGTCAGCACGGACACCGGACGCCGCGTCAGCACGCAATGGTCTACCAGGCGTTTTCCGAGGTAGCCGTAGCCGACAACTATCAGTGGTGTAGTAGAGTCCATGAACCTTGCGGAAGTTATATCGGTAACGGGTTATTCTTCCGAGCCTTGTAGCACGAACACCCGGCGTTTTCATATGGACAGGGAAAATGGAACGGTCTTGCTCCAGCCCTCGGGACTGGAGCTTGTCCCAAGACAGGGGCAGAGCATCCTGGATGCCGCCCTCGACGCTGGGGTTAATCTGCCTCGCAGTTGCCAAAGCGGGTTGTGTGGTGCCTGCAGTGCGCGCTTGCTTGAGGGGCAGGTCAGCTATCCCGACGGCAGACCCATGGGATTGAACCAGGAGGACGAGCTGGAGGGCAGGGTGTTGCTGTGCATGGCACGACCCGTTGGCCGGGTGCGCGTGGAAGCGATCCCGGTGACCCGGGCGGGCCAGGCCGAGCTCAAGCGCCTGCCTTGCCGGGTGCAGAGCATGTCAATGCTTTGTCATGACGTGATGTGCCTGCAATTACGTCTTCCGGCCATTGAGCCTCTGCAGTTCGAACCCGGGCAGCATGTGGACCTGATTCTGTCAGGCGGGCGCCGGCGCAGTTTTTCCATTGCCAGCCAGCCGGATGACGGCAGGTTGCTTGAGTTGCATGTGCGCAAGGTTCCCGGTGGCGAGTTTACCGGACAGGTGTTCGATGAACTTCGGCCCGGGTCGGTGTTGCGTCTGGAGGGGCCGCTAGGGAGTTTCACGCTGCAGAAGTCGTCCCGTCCCTGGCTGATGTTGGCGGGAGGCACTGGATTTGCGCCCATCAAAAGCATGCTCGACTGGGCCCTGCGGCAGGGGGAGCGACGAGTCATCCGTTTGTTCTGGGGCGTGCGCGGCCAGCGGGATCTGTATGCCCTTGAAACCCTTGCGGCCTACGCCCGCGAGTTTGCTGATTTTGGCTGGACCCCGGTTTTATCGGAGGCAGATCATGATTGGTCGGGACAGACCGGTATGGTGCACGAGGCGGCCGTGTCCGGTACCCCTGATCTGTGGGCTTACGACATATACGTGGCGGGGCCGCCCGGGTTGGTTGCCGCTGTTCGGAGTACATTTCCCGATGCAGGTGCGAATCCGGCGGCGATTTTCTACGATTCTTTCGACTATTCGCCCCGCAGCCGTTTGCCCGTACCGGGTGATCCCGTCTAACGACGCCGGCGTGGGCGTTCCAGGGCAGGCAGGTCGTTGTCCAGGCGGGTCGCCAGCGACAAGCCTGCGCGAAATGCCTCGGAGGCATTGACCGACTCACCCAGCTTTTCCAGCAAGCGGCCATAGAGCTGGTAGGCCTCCGTACTGGGCTTGATCCCCAGGCTGGTTTCCAGGTAGCTACGAGCCTTGCCCCAGAGTTCATTGCGCATGCTGAGGCGGGCGACTGCCAGCAATAGCTGCGGGTCATTACTGTGCTCGGTCAACCATGCTTCGGCGCGGGACAAGTGCTTTGTCTTGTCGGCAACGTCCAGGCGGCTGTACTCAAGTGCCAACCCGGAATCCCAGGAAACCTTCAATTGCTTGCGTATGACCGGTTCGGCCTGGGCGGATTGTCCGCACTTTTTCAGCGCAGCGGCCCAGGCCTTGAGCAACACCGGGTTGCCACGCAAATTTCTGGGCACCGCAGACCATTGTGCTTCCAGCGCAGCGGCATCCGGGGTCTGTTCCAGATTTGAAAGAGCGTTGGCGTAGGCGCCGACGGCCAGGGCGTCCAGTTCAGCGACGGGAAGTACCTTCTGGGCGCGTAGTTTTGGCAGTAACTCCATAACCCCGTCCCAGTCCCCGCGTTCCCGGCGCAGCCTGGCGAACATGCCCAGGCCCTGAGCGTGTTCCGGCGCAATTTCCAGCAGTCTGGAAAGGGTGGCGTGGGCCGCATCGAATTGTCCATGGGACATTTGCAGCTCGGCCTGGGTCAGCAGCACCGCATTGCCCGCATCGGGACTCTGTTCGTAGGCCATGCGCAGCCAGTTATCCCGTCTTTCATAGGCACCCTGCAACTGGGCCGCTCGGGCTGCCGAAAGATAATTCAACAATGGATTCTCAAGCTTGCGCACACCGCGAGTAAGCGTGCGCTCGCCGCGTGACCAGTTGCCTTCAGCCATTTCCAGCAGGCCGTTGGTAAGCAAGCGCTGTTCACGTCTGGCCCGGTATTGTCCAGCCATGCGCCCAAGGGCGCGAGGTGCGCGCAGGACGTAGATGAGCAAGCGCACCAGCAGGTACATGCCCAGCAGGATCATCAGGATGACCGGCACGGAGGTTTCCACCAGGTAACCCCGGAAATTAAGCATCACATAGCCGGGGTCCTGCATTAGCAAGCTTGCCAGGACGGTGCCGACCAGCAGGGTGATGATGATAATCAGACCTGTCTTCATCGAATCTGGGAGCCGCTATTGGTGGCGAGGGTTTTAAGAAGGCTCAGCGAGCCCGATATGTCAGGCAGTGCCGGATAAATACTTTGCGTTTCCAATTGACCCAGGGTCTCAATGGCATTGCCGGTGGCCGGGTCAGAAGTATCAAAATACTCACCCAGCCAGCGCCGGGCGTTGCGCAAGCTTTCGCGGTAACCGGAGTCATCTCCGTACAGCAGCGCCAGTCGGGCGGCCTCAAGCTTCAACTCCAGGTTGCGCCTCAGGAAATATTCCTCTGTGGGACTCAACAAGGGAGTGGCCTGTTCGTCAGTCTTGCGAACGCTGATGATGCCGCTGAACGCCTGGCCCATCTTGTTAACCGCCCGGTCCCAGCCGTCGGCGTTTTCATCCACCGACTCGCCAGCCTGCTCGCTCGCGAGTCGAATTGTTCCTGATATGGGCAGTTGGTCGATACGCGCGGCAAGGGTGCCCAAAGTCAAGGCAATCCCCTGGATATCGGGAAGCTTGACAGCATCCAGCTCCATCAATTCGCTACGAATCATACGCCGCACATCGATCAGGGCAGGATGTTCCATCGCGGCAAGTCTGCCATCGGCCAGGCGCAAAGCGGCGACCGCGGACTTTACATCCCTGGCCAACTGCAGGCGGGCATTGGCAATCTGTAGATAATATTCGACCTCGGCCAGGATCCATTTGTTGCTCATCTCGTCCGAGACGCCACGCTCTTCCCTGGCTATGTTCTCCAGGTTGGCCAGGCGCTGGGACAGACCTGCCACATCATTGAATGTGTCCTGCCTGGCTCCTTCGAGGGCGGCGCGGCCGGCCTCCAGCCTTTCGACTTCGCGTTTGAGCCCGGCCAGAGATTGCTGGAGATCGTCTATTTGACTGGTCCCGGTCTGGTCCACCGCGCTTAGAGAAGCGAGATTCTGCTTTGCGTCCTGCCAGGTCCAGGTTGCCCAGGCCAGTGCTGCCAGCGCGACTGCCAATGCCAGCAACGAAATACCGCGGCCGCTTTTGCCGTTACCGCCTTCGCGAGGGGGCAAGCCTTGGTGACTGTCGTCAACGGTGGACTCCGTGGTCATTTCCGGAGTGACCTCTGCCGCAGATTCCCGGACATCCTCATCCCGGGTCTCGTTCACGGGCACGCGGGTGTCTACCTGCTCGCCAGTAGCTTCTTTATCTGGGTGTTCGTGGCTCATTGATTCTCGCTGGCCTGTTTCGCCGATAAGTGCAACATATGCTGTAGCAGGTCCTGATCCGAGGGACCCGGTGCCGGTTCTGCCGTTGCTATGCCAAGTTCCCCGGCCATTTCTATCACACGATCACTGGCGCTCACCAGTTGGGCTGATCCCAGTAATCGCTGCGCCTCCGGGCCCAGTACTTGCAAGGTATTCTCGAGGGTTTGCACACTGGTAGCAGTGACGAACCGGACCTTGCCTGCTGCAAGCAACCCCCGAACCTGATCCAACTTGTCGGGACTTATCTGGGCCTGAGAACGACAGTATACCTCCAGATAATCTATCTTTGCGCCCCGTGCCCGCATAGTCTGTGCCAGCAACTCTCTGCCACCGGTGCCGCGTACGATTAAAACATGCTGATCGCGCAGGTCTTGCAGGAACGGATGTTCCAGCAACGCCTCGGAGGTGAAACCCTCGCCGGGAGTTATGCTGACCGTATGACCCAGGGACTCCAGGCTCCTGGCAGTGCTTGGACCCACTGCGGCCAGTTCAGCGGTGCTTTTCGCAAGATAGTGCGAGCCCAGGCGCACCGCATTCTGGCTGATAAAAACAATCAACTGGTATTGGTCTATCGTTGGCAGCCCCGACGGCCAACGGCTTGCGGCCAATGTGGGTTGTATGCTCATTGAGGGCAGAATAACCGGCATACCTCCGGCTTGTTCCACCATCTCAGCCAACGCTTCACATTGTCCGGCAGGCCGGGTAATGATTACCCCTGCGCCTGACAGCGATGTTTTCATCCGTTTTCTTCCAGGCTGCGAAGAATGTCGCCTGCGCCCTGTTGTAACAGTTGCCCGGCCAGGGTCAGTCCCAGTTCGCGCGCCTTGCCTGACTCGCCACGCGCCTCGCCCTTGAGCAACTTGCTTCCATCCGGCATGGCCACCAGACCGCGCAAGTGCAGTTGATTTCCCTCAAGCACGGCATGGGCGGCGACCGGCGCATGGCAACTGGCTTCCAGCGCAGAGGCAAATGCCCTTTCGGCGCCCAGGCAGATGCCACTGATCGGGTCGTTCAGCCTTGCCAGTAGCTGGTTCAGCTCGGCATCATCACTGCGGCATTCAATACCCACGATACCCTGCCCAACGGCGGGCAGGCACACATCGATTTCCAGGACCTGTCTTGCGCGCTCAGCCAATCCAAGTCGTTTCAGCCCTGCATAGGCCAGCATGATGGCCGTGAAATTACCCTCGTCCAGCCGCTGCAGACGGGTGCCTACATTGCCGCGGGCCGGCTTGATGTCCAGATCCGGTCGCAGGTCCAGCATTTGGGCCTGACGTCGAAGACTGGATGTACCCAGCACCGAACCCTGGGGCAGTTCGTCCAGCGAATCGAATCGGTTTGAGACGATGGCGTCCCTGGGGTCCTCACGGGTCAGTACTGCCGCTATGTGCAAGCCTGCCGGCAAGTCGGCGGGAACGTCTTTCATGGAGTGAACCGCCAGGTCTGCCTCTCCGTCAAGCATTGCCCTTTCCAGTTCCTTGAGGAACAGACCCTTGCCACCGATAGCAGCCAGACTGCGATCAAGGATTTCATCGCCCCGGGTGCTCATCGGTATTAGTTGTA
Organism: uncultured Gammaproteobacteria bacterium; assembly: GCA_963823435.1. GTDB lineage: Bacteria > Pseudomonadota > Gammaproteobacteria > Steroidobacterales > BM003 > CAKZML01. The sequence continues at coordinate 973,857 of CAWGLN010000001.1, forward strand.
TCGTCAGTTCCGGATAAAGCTCGCCCAACGCAGCTTTTACGTGTTCAGCTTGCCACAGCGCCAGCGGACTCTTCCGCGTGGCAATTCTAAGCGCTCGCGCCATTTTTCATGTTCCCGTGGTTTTTCAGGTTTCTGGGGGCTCAATTATGCCGCATTCTCTTGCGTAATTCGGGCACCATTCGCCTGCTTACGGGCAATTTTTCTTCTTTTCCCCTGATACGGACCTGGAAATGGCCTGCCGCGTCTTTTTCCAGCGCCTCAAGTCTATCCAGGGAGACCAGGTAACTGCGATGAATACGCACAAAATTTTCGCTGAATTCTTCTTCCAGCATCTTGAGTGACTCGTCAATCAATTCGCATCCATGCGTATGGATCATGGAGACGTATTTCTGGTCGGCCTCGAAATACAGTACGTCCTGGGCGGGAACCAGGTGCGTCTCGCCGCGGGCGCTGGCACAAATGTACTGCCGTGCCTGGGCCCGGCTGTCACGGGCGACTTCGGCCGCCTCGCTATTGCTCAAGCGTCTTGCATGCTGCAGGGCCTTGTGCAGACGTTCCTTTCGCACCGGCTTGAGAAGGTACCCCAGGGCATGGGCTTCAAAGGCGTCGACTGCGTACTGGTCATAGGCGGTGGTGAAAATGACAGCCGGTCCATCGTTGTTGGTGCTGAGGTGACGGGCGCACTCCAGTCCATCCATGCCCGGCATGCGTATATCCAGCAGTATGACATCGGGCGAAAGTTCGCGATTCAGTTGCAAGGCCTGTTTGCCGTTGGCAGCCTCACCCACGAGCTCGTGCTCGCCCTGGTCCTCAAGCAGTTGGCGCAAGCGCGCACGCGCCGGTCCTTCGTCGTCAACGATAAGGATTCTCACGTGGAGTCTCCGTGTAGGGGAATTCCAGCTTCACACTGAAATAATCCGGTCCCTGGTCAATGGTCAGGCCTGCCTTTTCGCTATACGCCAGCTCCATACGCTGGCGTATGTTCTCCAGGGCGATGCGATTGCCGCCGGGTTTTGGTTGCGCCCCTGGCGTCAACGGGTTGCGTACCTCCAGCGACACGCGGTTCCCCAGTTTGCGCCCGATAACCTGGATCTCTCCGCCGTCCGGTAACATCTCAATGCCGTGATAGATGGCGTTTTCCAACAACGGTTGCAGGCACAGACCCGGGACCAGGGCACGCAGGGGCAGCTCGTCAATTTGCCAGGAGACTTTCAATCGATCACCCAGACGCAGTGCCTCAATACGCTGATAAATGCGGGCGACTTCCAGTTCCTGCTTGATCGGAATCCGATCGTTGCTCTCCGCCAGCGTGGCGCGAAACAGATCCGACAGGTCCTGTACCGCCTCCTCCGCCAGTTCGGGATCACTACGGGTCAGCGAGGCGATCGTGTTCATGCTGTTGAACAGGAAATGCGGTCGTATGCGCGCCTGCAGGGCGTCGATACGGGCCCGGGCCTGGCTTTGAACATTGTTTCGCCATTGACGGGATACATAGAAGTAGCGCAATAAAAGACCGCCAACGATGACGCTTATCCCGGCAGTGCGTGCCAGCAATTCGAGGTGCCGGGTGGGAAACAGCGTGCTGTCCTGGCTCCCGCTGGCGCTATTGAGATACTGACCGGCCAGGTATGCCGACCTCGCTGATTGCAAGCGGTACCAGCACGATGATCAGGAGTGCCAGGGCGCTACCTCGAACCAGGGGCAGTGAGTTAAGCCAGTTTCTGCACAAACACAGGAGCCCGGCGGTACCCAGCGCGATCCACAACAGGATAAGGGAGGCGCTGGCCAGTTCACTCCAGAAGCCAAGTTGTGCATCAGGCCTGGCCAATGCCAGTAGCAATGCCACCAACTCGGCGATCAAGACTGCTGCAAAGGCCATGCGGGGGGAGCAAAAATCGGGCAGATAGGCTCCCGTGCTTTCCCGCTTCGGCGCGCTGTGTATCGGGTGATTCATTGCTTTGCAGTCACGGTCCTGAAGGTTCAGCCCGGCAGTCCGCCGGGTTGCCCACCGCGGACGCAGAACGACTGGTTATTTGCAGAACTTCTCTACTGCCTGGTTGGCGTCATCGCGAGCCTGGGTTATTTCCTCGTCCGTGAAGTATTCCCGCTCACCGTTCGGCAGTTCCCGATACAGGCGGTGGCTATGTTCATAGCTGAACACGCGTGCCTGGGCATCGTTACAGGCTTTCACCATGGCCGCTTCATATTCGGCCTGGGCGGCCCGCTCTTCTGATGCCTCGGCACCGGCTTCCTGGTTGATCAGCATCTGTGCTTGCTGGCGACCCACGGACGCCCTGCGCTGACTCTCAATGGCCTGTCTGTCGGTAGATCGGGACTCCACCGGGACCAGTACGGACTCCACACCCTCAGGCGGCGTGTCAGTGTAGTGAACAACGCCATTGGCGTCGTACCAGCGATACACGTCGGCCTGTGCGACAGCGCAAATCATCAGGCTGGCCGCCGCGATCAGTGTGAGTCGTGTCGTCATGATATCCACCTCGTGACATGAACGATCGTCGTTACAGCGCTTCGGCATTCATTTCGCCGGTACGAATCCGCAGCGCCAGGTCCAGGTTGGAAACGAAAATCTTGCCGTCCCCGATTTTGCCCGTATGCGCAGCGCTGCTTATGGCCTCGATGACTTGATCCAGGATCGCATCGTCGATGGCCAACTCTATTTTCATCTTGGGCAGAAAGTCGACTACATATTCTGCGCCTCGATAAAGCTCAGTATGGCCCTTCTGGCGGCCAAAACCCTTGACCTCGGTCACAGTAATGCCTTGAATCCCGACGTCGGCAAGCGCCTCGCGTACATCGTCCAGCTTGAAAGGCTTGATAATTGCGGTGACCATTTTCACGCTAATGATTCCCCTGCTGCCTGGTGTGGATAGATCGGCCTGAACAGGTGTCTACTATCAAGGAATGCAAAACGGGCCGCAAGGCCCGTTTTGGTTGAAGTGAAAGAATCAGGGGTCGGGTAAGCCCTGAGTGTTACTCGGCCGGGCGGAATTCCGGATAGGCCTCGAGCCCGCATTCGACCATATCCAGGCCCTCATATTCTTCTTCCTCCGATACCCGAATTCCGACGGTTTTCTTGAGCGACGAACCAGACCAGCCCGCTGGTAAGCAGGACCCAGGTGGCTATGGTCCCGATCCCCAGTAGCTGGGCACCCAATTGGTTGAGCATGCCCCAGTCGGAGCCACGGTCAGCAGATGAGCTGGGCATAGTCCTGGCTGAATACGACCGCGATCAAGCCCCACAGTCCCGCTGCACCGTGCACCGAGATCGCGCCCACGGGGTCGTCGATCTTCAGCTTGTCCAGGCCAAGGACGGAGAAAAACACCAGGACGCCGCCAACGGCGCCGATCAGGGTGGCGGCGACGGGTGAAGGGGCGAGAGGCTCGGCGGTGATAGCCACCAGGCCTGCCAGTGCACCGTTCAGGATCATGGTCAGGTCGGCCTTGCCGAAAACCAGCTTGGATGTCAGCAGTGCCGCCAGCAGGCCACCGGCCGCGGCCATATTGGTGTTCACGAATACCAGGGCCACCGCATTGGCATCCATGACGCTGGTGAGCTTGAGCTGGGAGCCGCCGTTGAAGCCGAACCATCCCAGCCACAGGATAAGCATGCCCAGGGTGGCCAGGGGCAGATTACAGCCCTGAATGGCGTTTACCTGGCCGTCGCGACCGTATTTGCCCTTGCGCGCTCCCAGCAGCAGTACGGCAGTCAGGGCCGCCGACGCACCCGCCATGTGCACCACGCCGGAGCCCGCAAAATCGATAAACCCGGCCTGGTCCAAAAAGCCGCCGCCCCATTTCCAGTAACCCTGGACCGGATAAATAAAGCCGGTCATGACGACAGCGAAAGCAAAAAAGCTCCACAGCTTCATACGCTCTGCCACCGAGCCCGATACGATGGACATGGCGGTGGCCACGAACACGACCTGGAAAAAGAAATCCGAAAGCCTGGAGTAGTAATTTTCGCCTCCGGATGCGAGCACGTCGGTGAGCGAATGATCCGCGCTGGTGAGCATGCTCAGTCCGGGAATAATAGGGGTGCTCGCCACCGTACATGATGCCGTAGCCGCATAGCATGAACATGACACAGGCGATGGCATACAGTCCCAACGTTCTTGGCCAGGATTTCGGCAGTATTCTTGGCCCGCACGAGGCCGGATTCCAGCATGGTGAATCCCGCGGCCATCCACATGACCAGGGCACCACATACCAGAAAATAAAAGGTATCCAGGGCGTAACTCAATTCTGTCACTTGCTCCACGACTTTCTCCTTGGTCCGGTGGACGCTGCGTTAGAGGGCTTCGGATCCGGTCTCGCCGGTGCGAATCCGAATGACATGTTCGAGCGCGGTGACGAAGATCTTTCCGTCCCCGATTTTTCCGGTGCGCGCCGCGTTAGCTGATGGCCTCGATCACCTGTTCGGCGATATCGTCGGGAACCGCCAGTTCTATCTTGGCCTTGGGCAGGAAGTCCACGACATACTCGGCCCCCCGATAGAGTTCGGTATGGCCCTTTTGGCGGCCAAAACCCTTTACCTCGGTAACGGTAATACCCTTGATGCCGATATCCGCCACGGCTTCGCGCACGTCGTCCAGCTTGAAAGGTTTGATGATTGCGGTAATCAGTTTCATTGAAAGCTCCGTATTTCGTATGAAATGGGCCGACCTGGTTTTTGTCGGTCCGCCACGAGGACTAGTCCATCAGGCTGAAGGATTTGCTGATCGAAAAGACAAAGAACGTATCTTCGGTAGGGCCAAAATCAGCGTCCACGTTTCGGGATAATTCCTTGCTGCTGCGGATCAGGCTTACCGCCAAGATCAAAGCCGGCCACTTCCTTGCCGTAGCCGAGCTTCGAGGTAGTCACCGTCGAAGTCCTTGCCCCAGGTGCCGTACTTGCCGTAGATGCCCGAGTGCTCGACGGTGACAGCAAGGTAGTCATAGTCCGCTGTCGCGTCATCGAAGGCCTCCCACTGGCCCGCGGCATATTCAATGCTGACTATCTTGTAGCCGGCGTACAGATTGATTTCCTGGTAGGTATCGTCGAACTCGTCGGTATAGTAGTAGCCGGTGAAGCCGGCCCCGAGACTGAGGCCGTTGTCCCATTCGTGCACATAGCCACCGTAAATATCGACTTCCAGACCAGGCTTGACGGCCGCGGCCCAGGTGCCCAGGTAGAACCCGTCTTTTTCGAAGTCGATGCCGCCATTTGCTGAAGATTCAGCCTGTGGTACGCCCCGGAATATATAGTCGGAATTGAATCCCAGGTTCGCACTGAGCTCGGCCTGTGCGGTACCCATGAATGACAGCAACACCAGTGCTGCCGTGGTCGTGAAAGTCCTAGACATGATCATCCCCTGAAATTGTTGAATCGGTCCGGGCCTGGCCCGGTGGTCTTGTTTCCCCGGACCACTCAAAGCAGAAACCGTGCCAAATGGGGAAATGATAAAAATCAAGGGCTTGCACCCATCGATGATTCCAGAGCGCACCATGACGGTGCATGAATTGTATTGCGATGCATCAAAGTTGGGCCTGGGAGCGGAGGTGCCTTCCGGCGGTCGCCACGCCTGGGTATTTATGGGTGGTCGGTGTCACCTGGGTTCCAAAAGTGGCCGAAATCCCGGATTTGGTGCTTGGCAAGAGCGGCGCGGCCGGTGACAATCGCACTATGCAAATAGATTCCAAGACATTGGACGCCCTGGCGCGTCGTCTCGCTCAGGCCGTACCCCCGGGGCTTAACAGCCTGGGGGACGAACTGGAACGCAACCTGAAAGCCGTTCTCCAGTCAGGGCTGAAAAACCTGGACCTGGTTACCCGGGAGGAGTTCGAAGTCCAGCGGGGAGTACTGGCTCGAACCAGGGAGCGCCTGGAGCAACTGCAGGCCAGGCTGACGGAACTGGAGGAGGGGCTGAAGAAAGGCTCCTGAGAACCACCCGCTAGGCCATGGAGGGCGTATGGGGCTGGCGACGGCATTTAGCCGGGCCGAGGCGGGCCTGGACGCTCCCCGCATAGCGGTTGAGGTGCACTTGCGTGGTGGCTTGCCAGGTGTCGCCATTGTTGGTCTGCCCGAGATTGCGGTACGCGAAAGCAAGGACCGGGTGCGCTCGGCCCTGGTCAATAGCCAATTCGAGTTTCCCGCCCAACGCATCACGGTGAATCTTGCACCCGCGGACCTGCCCAAGGAGGGTGGTCGCTATGACCTGGCGATTGCCGTGGGTTTGCTTCGAGCCTCGGGACAACTACCCGACTCATTGGCGGATATGGAATTTCTGGGAGAGTTGTCCCTGGGTGGCGATATCCGGCCGGTGCGGGGCTTGTTGCCCGCGTTGATACAGGCATGCGGCGACCGGAAGGCGGTGGTAATACCCACGGCCAACGCGGGGGAGGCTGCCCTGTTGAGGAACGCCAGCGTGTATACCGCCGACCACCTCCTGCAGGTATGCGGCATGCTGCGTGGTGACCGGAAGCTCGCAGCAGTGCAGCACAGCCCGCCGGCCCAACCGCAAGCTTTCGATAAATGCCTTCCACCTGGTACGGGGCCAGCTACAGGCAAGACGTGCCCTGGTAGTGGCCGCCGCCGGTGGCCATAGCCTGCTGATGTGCGGTCCCCCGGGCAGCGGCAAAAGCTTGTTGGCGAGCTGCCTGCCGGCGCTGTTGCCACCGCTGTTGGAGGCAGAAATGCTGGAGGTGGCAGCAGTTCGCTCTTTGAAGGGAGAAGGTGCCATCCACAAACAGGTGGGAGCAAGGCCCTTTCGCGCGCCTCACCACACGTTGTCTCCCGTGGCCTTGACAGGGGGAGGCAGGGTTCCACGACCGGGCGAGGTTTCCCTGGCCCACGGCGGTGTATTGTTTCTGGACGAGCTACCGGAGTTTGAAAGACGCGCTCTGGAGGCATTGCGGGAACCGCTGGAAACGGGTGAGATTCGCATTTCCCGGGCCGCGGCAAGTCACGTGTTCCCGGCCAGTTTCCAGCTGGTAGCCGCCATGAATCCCTGTCCCTGTGGTTATCACGGGGACAGTCGTGGCCGCTGCCGTTGCAGCGCAGAGCAGGTTCGTCGTTATGGCGCGCGTATATCCGGCCCCCTGCTTGATCGTATCGACATGCGCCTGATGGTGCAGCCGGTACCCCGCAATCTGCTTCTGGCCAGGACTCCGAAAAATGATGGCGGCGGGACAGAGGGCGAAGAGATTGCCAGGGCGGTGGCAATTCAAAGACACCGGGCGGGGATCCTCAACGCGCGCCTGGACGTAAAGCAGGTAGAGCACTGGTGTCGCCCCGGGCCGCAAGGGATTGGTTTGCTGGAGCGGGCGACGGACAAGATGGGGCTCTCGGCCAGGGCGGTGCACCGCTGTATGAGGGTGGCCAGAACCGTGGCGGACCTGGATTGTGCGCAGGATGTGACAGCTGTCCACGTAGCTGAGGCGTTGGGCTACAGACAGTTGCAAGGCTGAGCCGTGGTCAGGGTGAGCGAGGTCTCCTATACTAGCGCGCCTTTCCGCTGCCGGATAAACATCCCCTCATGATTCGTCTCAATCAGCCACAAACTGCAGCGGTTTCCTACGTGGACGGCCCGTTGCTTGTGCTCGCTGGTGCAGGCAGTGGCAAGACCCGGGTGATCACCGAGAAAATTGCCTACCTGATCAAGCATGGCCTGTATCCGCCTGAGCGAATCTGCGCGGTGACCTTCACCAACAAGGCGGCGCGTGAAATGCGCCAGAGGGTCGCCGAAAAACTGGGTAAGAAAAAAGGCAAGCGTGCGGTCGCGGGGCCACGCATCTCGACCTTTCACAGTCTGGGGCTGGACATCATCAAGCGAGAGTACGGGGGTCTTGGTCTGCGCCAGGGGTTTTCCATCATGGATTCCGCCGACACCCTGGGCGTGTTGAGGGACGTGCTGAAGAAAAGCGGCCCGGATGCGGTGGCCGCAGCCGAGGCGACCCAGTGGAAAATCTCCAGCTGGAAAAATGCCATGCTGACCCCGGCGCAGGCCGAAGCCCAGACCCAGGATGCCCTGGAGCGCGGGGCGGCCCACGCCTACGCTCTCTATGTGCGGGCCTTGAAGGCCTACAACGCCGTGGACTTCGATGACCTGATCCTGTTGCCGGTACAGTTCTTCGACCAGCTGCCGGAGCGCGTCCAGGAATGGCGGGACCGCCTGGGGTACTTGCTGGTGGATGAGTACCAGGATACCAACCTGGCCCAGTATCACCTGCTCAAGCGATTGATCGGCGAGGACGGGGCGATCACGGTGGTCGGCGATGACGATCAGTCCATCTACGCCTGGCGGGGCGCAGCTCCGGAAAATCTCAAAACACTGGCTGCCGACTATCCCCGGCTCAGGGTCATCAAGCTGGAGCAGAACTATCGCTCGACAGTGCGCATCCTGAGGGTGGCCAACAAGCTGATTTCACATAATCCCCATTTGTTTGAAAAAAAGCTCTGGAGCGGGCTTGGCGAAGGAGACGTGATTCGTGTCTTGCGCGCACGGGATTCCGCGGACGAGGCCCAGCGGGTAGTCGGGGAGATTGTCCAGGCCCAGCGTTTGGGCAAGGGGCCTCTGAACGAAATCGCCATTCTCTATCGCAGCAACTTCCTGGCCCGGCCCTTTGAGCAGGCCTTGCGGGAGCAGGGGTTGCCTTATGTCCTGAGCGGTGGAACCTCGTTTTTTGATCGTACCGAAGTGAAGGACATCCTGGCCTATCTCAGGCTGATGGCGAATCCGGCAGACGATCGGGCCTTTCTTCGTATCGTCAACGTTCCACGCCGCGAAATTGGCACGCGGACGCTGGAGGGAGTGGCCCAGCATGCAGGTGAGCGCCACCGGGGCTTGTTGGAAACCTGCAATGACATCGGTCTGGCGGCCAGGGTTTCCGAGCGTGGCGGTCGGCGCCTGCAGCAATTCGCCGAACTGATCAGCAGGCTGACGGAAACCGCAGAGCGCAAGGGGCCGATCACTGCAGTAAAGGATTTGCTGCTGGAAATTGATTATGAGAGTTGGCTGGCGGGGCAGGCCAAGGACCCGGTTGCAGCCCAGAGGGCCGGTGACAATGTTCAGGACCTTTTGCGTTGGCTGGAAAAAATGGTCAGCTCCCGTGATGACTGCAGCCTGGCCGACCTGCTGGCCCAAATCAGCTTGCTGGATCGCCTGGCCGGTGAAGACGACGACGGCAGCGATGGTGTGAGATTGATGACCCTGCATTCCGCCAAGGGCCTGGAGTTCAACACCGTGTTTCTGGTGGCCGTGGAAGAAGAGCAGTTGCCGCACAAGAACAGCACGGAGGCCGCGGGTCTGGAGGAAGAACGCAGACTGATGTACGTGGGCATCACCCGGGCGAAGCAACGCCTGACGGTGACCTATTGCGCCCAGCGCAAGCGCTATGGCGATAGCCTTGAATGCATGCCCAGCCGATTCCTGGAGGAACTGCCCCAGGAAGATCTGCGTTGGGAAGGCAGGCAGGAACAACTGACTTCCGAAGAGCGCAAGGAACGTGGGCGGGCAGCGGTGGCCAATCTGCGCAGCCTGTTGGCGGATGGATAAAAAAAGGGCCGCAATGCGGCCCTTTTCTATTCCTGAGTCTTTACCGTAGCAGCACTTACTTGCTGTGCTCCACCATATAGGCAACCGCGGCTGCGATCTCCGCATCGCTCATGTCCATGCGGCCACCCTTGGGCGGCATGTAGCCCGAGGTGCCCTGGAATCCAGCCGTATGCGTGCTGGACCAGGGTCTCCATGCCCTTGCTGATACGTGGTCCCCAGGCGGCGGCATCACCAAACTTGGGAGCACCGGCAACGCCGGCAACATGGCAGACGCTGCATGCCTGGTTATACACCTCTTCACCGGAGCGACCTACCGGCTCAGCCTCAACCGCGGCGGCCGCTGGCGCCACGACCACGGGTGCAGCGTCGCCGGTCTTTGCCACGCGTACCGACGGGCTTGAGGCGCTCATCGGTGGCTGACTTAATCAGGGGATCTTCCTGCTTGCCACTGTTCCTGGGTCTCACCGCTCATGTAGCGTGCAAGGAAGAACAGCAAAATGGTGACGAAAAGCATGGCACCAATAACCAGCATGAAAGTGTCAAAAAATTTCTTGTCGTGGGCGCTCACTGAAGAATCCTTGGTGATTTAGGCGGTAGGCATTATATAGGGCAAGTCTGGCTACGGCAAAAGCCGGCAGCGCTGATTGTGCGGGTCCAGGGTCCAGATGCCAGCATTTCGGGGCCGATTGATGCCAAATGGCCTCTTCCGCATAGACGCTTTTGGCCAAAAGCGCTATATTTGCGCCCCCTCCACTTGCCGGGGTTGGCTGCACGATGCGCAGGCCGGGCCCTTCACGAAGTGAAGGGGAGTGTTGTGCGTCGCGTAAGCGGCGCTGGTTTGTGCAGCGATGCAGACCAAAGAACAGGTTAGTTTTGCGCCCGTAGCTCAGATGGGTGAGGGCGGGAAAGTGCGAGCATGACTCGCACCCGACCGAACGCCGCGAGCCTGCAGGCGAGAGGCCGGGCCCTTCACGAAGTGAAGGGGAGTGTTGTGCGTCGCGTAAGCGGCGCTGGTTTGTGCAACGATGCAGACGAAAGAACAGGTTAGTTTTGCGCCCGTAGCTCAGATGGGTGAGGGCGGGAAGAGTGCGAGCATGACTCGCACCCGACCGAACGCCGCGAGCCTGCAGGCGAGAGGCCGGGCCCTTCACGAAGTGAAGGGGAGTGTTGTGCGTCGCGTAAGCGGCGCTGGTTTGTGCAGCGATGCAGACCAAAGAACAGGTTAGTTTTGCGCCCGTAGCTCAGATGGATAGAGTGTTGGCCTCCGAAGCCAAAGGTCACAGGTTCGACTCCTGTCGGGCGCGCCAAATAGAAAAGGGTCACCCAAACGGGTGGCCCTTTTTTATTTTGATGTGCCGGATGGCTCGAGGAGGACCTGCGGTTCGAGCCGAGGCCGACGCAGTTGGCCGAGACAACGTTGCCGCGCAAGCGGCGACGGCCCCGGAGGGGTGAGTGGCCGAAGGCCGCGAATACTCCTGTCAGTTACTTCTATTTCTTGCGAACCTGGTGTTAACGCTCGCTTGCGCGATTGCGGTAGTAAATCCGGGTTTGTCGTAATCGTACTTTCTCCTCCGAGGCCGGATTTCCCAATCGGGTGGCCTTTTTTATTTGAGGTGTCTGATGGTCCGAGGAGGACCTGCGGTTCGAGCCGAGGCCGACGCAGTCGGGCGAGACAACGTTGCCGCGTCAGCGGCGACGGCCCCGAAGGGGTGAGTGGCCGAAGGCCGCGAATACTCCTGTCAGTTACTTCTATTTCTTGCGAACCTGGTGTTAACGCTCGCTTGCGCGATTGCGGTAGTAAATCCGGGTTTGTCGTAATCGTACTTTCTCCTCCGAGGCCGGATTTCCCAATCGGGTGGCCTTTTTTATGTGAGGTGTCGATGGTCCGAGGAGAAGCTGCGGTTCGAGCCGAGGCCGACGCAGTTGGCCGAGACAACGTTGCCGCGCAAGCGGCGACGGCCCCGGAGGGGTGAGTGGCCGCAGGCCGCGAATACTCCTGTCGGGCGCGCCAAATAATGAAGGGTCACCAACGGGTGGCCCTTTTTATTTCAGGTGCTCAAGGGCCGAGGTTTGCGCCTACTCGAAAGGCCACACTTCCAGTCCATGAATGGCGTTTCGCACGTCCATGGTCAGGGTAACCGACACCACACCGACATTCGCGGCCAGGTCGTAAATCGTGATGGTCGAAGGGGATGAGCCACCCGCGACCAGCGTGTCCGACAACAGACACAGGCCCCGGGCAAAAGCCTGTCTGGCCACGCCGGTCCTGTCCAGACCGGTATGCTTTAGCTCCGCCTCGGGGTACCTGGGAACCGGGAATGCCCGGTCTTCGCTGCTCTCGCCACGTCCCGTGTAGCGCAGTACATCGGCCTGGCTGTCGTTGTACAACACACCATTCTTGAAAGGCCTGGCATTGTGGGTACCCGGGGGAAGCTCTACCGCCATGTTGATGCGTTTGCCATCGAAATGCAGCATGCCGCCGCTGTGCAGCCCCGAGATATGCATGCCGTCCGCATTTCTGATCACATTATTTATATGCAGTTTATTCTCCATGACGGGGCCATCCCCCTGCTCCGGATCATAGAAAGACGGGATGTACCCGGAGTCCAGTTGTTTTACCTGCATGGCCCAGTTGAACTTCCTCTGGTCCAGGTCGAATGCGAGGATGCTGTCGAATCCGGTTGAGGTGAGGAACAGGGTCCGCTGGTAGACACAGATTTCATGACAATGGCGCAGGTATGGATTACGCCAGGAGTCAAGCAACTCAAACTCGGGCGTGTAAGCGAACAAGGCATTGCTGGAAGCGATATACACGGTGTCCTGATCGAATGCGATACCGCGCAGTCCACGGTCCCAGCCGCGGCCCTGCCATTCGATGTCCGCCGTGTCCCAGTCTATGGTTTGCACGACAGTTCGTGCTTCCAGGTCGATCAGGTAGACACCGCCGTGGCTTTCACCTTGATTGCTGCCCCGGATGACGGAGGTGGTGATGAGCTTGGTCATTCGAAATCCTGTGATTGAAGTCGCCGGCGCGCGGACTGGCCAGCCATCTTAGAGGTGGGTGGACGGCATTGGCAAGGCAGGGTGCTCGATGCGCCAGGCCTGCAATAAGGCCGTTTGCCAGGTGCTCCTGGCCAGGCATTTCGAGATTCCAGGTAAGAAAGCCCGATGAATGGACGGTACGCTCCGCCTTTTCCGGGGGAGCGCGCATGCCGAATGATAGTAGCGGGTCTAACCGGCTTTTACTTTGCTCGCGTCGGCGCCGTCTATGTCTTCTAACACGACCGGAGTTGTTTCCCTGAATACATGGACCGCGGAGTTCGGGTCTTTCTTGGCCCCGTACATGGCGATGTCCGCATCGCGAATCGCGCGCGCCGCGCTGATTCGCCGGGGTCCCATCAGGCGAACGCCGATACTGCAGCCCGCCTTCAGTGTTTCACCCTCGTATTCCACCGGCTCGCACGACGGCGTGCTGCAACTTGGCCGCAATTGTATGCACCCTGGCTTCGGCCTGATCCATGGAAGAGCCAAGCTGCTGAGCGAGCACCACGAACTCGTCCCCACCGAGGCGCGCGACGATGTCCTCCTTGCGCTTTCCCCCACGCAGGCTTTCGGCAATCTGTCTGAGAAAATAGTCGCCCATTTCGTGTCCGTGATCATCATTGATTTGTTTGAAACCGTCCAGGTCGAGCAGCATTACCGCACCATATTCGCGATGACGTTCACAAGCGGCCAGGGCGCGCTCCAGGTGTTCGAACAACATGCGTCGATTGGGCAGATCGGTCAGCGGGTCGTGGTAGGCAAGGTATCCGATGTGTTTGCTGGCCTCCTCGTGGGCGCGTGCAAGTGGCCGAATAACCCAGAGAAGTATTGGCCCGATGGCGAGCACCGCCAGTATCAGCGCGTCCAGGAACGCAACCGTGACCGGGCTGGTACCCACCGGCAGCTGACTCGCTACCAGCATAATCAAGATTTCGGCGATGCAGATGATCAAGACAATCCGGGCCACGACCTGCCCGCCTGAAAGTGCTTTCTCATGCACCACAGCGGCCCGCGGAACCACCCTGTCGGGATTGACCATGAGTCTACAGTTAGCTTTCCAGGACAGGCTGTCAATAGTCACTTTCAACAGGCTTTATCTCGCTTGTCGGGAGCATGGTGAAGGGGGTTCGAGGGACAAAAAAAAGGGGCCTGATGGCCCCTTTTAAAACGAACTTTGAGCAACCGTCTAGCGGGTATGCTCAATCATCACGAGTTCATCAATGATCTCGAGCAAGGTCTCATAGCTGCCGGCCATGCTGCCACTGGTCATGTACTTGCCATTGACGACGATGTTGGGCACCGAGCTGATCTGGAAACGCCTGGCCATTGTCGCACCCTGGCGCATCTTGGTGTCCACGGCGAAGGAACTGAAGGTTTCGCGGAATTTTGGCCCGTCTACTCCCAGGGAAACAAACAGGTCCACGATCGCATTCTCACTGCCCATCATGTTTCGATTGACGTGAATTTCCTTGAACATGGGTCCGTGTGTCTTGTCCAGGACGCCCATGGCCTCGGCCGCGTAGAAGGTCCGGGCATGCAATTCAGCAGCCGGGTTGAACACCACGGGGACCATCAGAAAATTCACGTAAGCCGGCTTGCTGGCAAGGTACTTTTTGAACGTGGGGCTCAAAGGTGTAACAGTGCGGGCAGGTGTACATAAAGAATTCCGCAACCTCGACCTGGTCCGGTGCGCTACTGGTGGGCTGTACCGGATTGATCAGGGTGTAGTGCTTGCCTGCGACAAACCGGGTGGCCAGGGGAGTCGGTGCAGCCTGGGCCAGGCGAATCTCGGTGCCGGCCTGGGGCTCGGAACCCAACTCGCCTTCGCCCGCTTCCACCGCCTCGGCGACGGGCTCGGCCACGGCGACCTCTGCCGGAGCGGTGGCCGGCTCTGTGGAGGCTGATTGTGCTTCCGCAGCAGGCTGCGATGCGACCTGCTCCGGGTCGCTTTTGCTGCATCCCGTGGCGAGGGCCACAAGCAAAATAAGGGCAAGCAGAGAAATACGTTTCATGGCGAGTTTCCTTGTCATGGTCAAATAAATTATGTACCCGGGTGTTTCCGGAGCTATTCCGCGCGCAGACCCTGGATATAGGCTGCTACAGCACGCATTTCATTGTCGGTCATGCGTGCTGCGACGTTGCGCATCATCTGGTTCATTTGGGCATCAGTCGTGCGCGAACCCTCACGGTAGGCTCTCAACTGGGCCACCGTGTATTCTGCATGCTGACCGGCCAGGGCAGGGTAGGAGGCAGGCGGGTTTCCGCTGCCGGATGGCCCGTGGCAAGCAGCGCAGGCCGCGATATTGGCCTCGAGGTTGCCGCCTCGATACAGGCGTTCGCCTGCCGGAGCCAGCTCGGCGTCAGCGGTGCCGCCAACAATGCTCTGGCTGCTAAAGAAAGCGGCCAGGTCCTCGACATCCTGGTCGCTCAGGCCCATGGCCTGTGGACTCATCAGGGGGTTCTCCCTCTCGCCCGATTTGAACGCCTTCAGTTGGCGCGCAATATAGCCGGAATCCTGGCCGGCGATACTCGGCCACTGCGGGTTCACACTGTTTCCGTCCACGCCATGGCATGCTGCACAGGTGGCTGATCGGGCTTGGCCGGCTTCTGCGTTGCCCGCGGCATTGGCCTGGGTAATTAAGCCCAGCCCAAGACAAATGCTGAGATAGACAGCAAGCTTCTTCATGGCATTATTGCTCCGTACGGTGATACCCTCGCAGCTTCCGGGTCGCCATCGGCTGCTCCCAAGCTGCGCAAAGACCCAGATTGTACACGACATAGCCCCTCTCCCGAATACACCGAGCCAACGAAAAGCCCGTGTCCAGCTACCCCAATACCCAATTTTTGACCAGCGCCAACGGTGCGGAGCAGTTTTTGCCGGACGAAGGCCAGGAAGTCGCCTTTGCCGGGCGCTCCAACGCGGGTAAATCCAGCGCCCTGAATGCGATTACCGGTCGCAAGGCCCTGGCCCGTATCAGCAAGACCCCGGGACGCACACAGTTGGTGAATTTTTTTGCCCTGGATGAAGCGCGTCGACTGGTAGATTTGCCTGGCTACGGTTACGCCAAGGTGCCGGACGCCATACGCCGGCACTGGCGGACCTTGATGGAGTCGTATTTTCTGGGTCGTCGGTCCCTGGTCGGGTTGGTCCTGGTCATGGACTGTCGTCATCCGCTAACCGAGTTCGACCAGCAAATGCTGGCCTGGTCCACCGCCAATGGCTGTCGTGTGCATGTGTTGTTGACCAAGGCAGACAAATTGAGTCGTGGCGCTGCCAGCAGCACCTTGCTCAAGGTCAGGAAAGCCGTGGGCGAACTGGCCACGGTGCAATTGTTTTCCGCTACCAAGAAAACCGGTCTGGACGACGCGCGGATGCATCTGGACGCATTTTTCCAGGCGCCTGAACCCGACCCGTCGGACTAGTGGGCCTCGTCCCAGTTTAGTCCCCTTGCCGCCTCGACTTTAAGCGGCACCTTCAGGCTGGCTGCCTGACTCATGCGCCTGACCAGTTCTTCCTGGACCGCGGCGGCTTCCTCGTCCCGCACTTCCACCACCAGTTCGTCATGCACCTGCATGATCAGTCGGGCATCGACAGTGGCAGACTGCAGCCAGGAGTCCACTCCGATCATGGCGAGTTTGATGATGTCGGCGGCGGTGCCCTGCATGGGTGCGTTGATGGCACTGCGTTCCGCGTATTGGCGGAGCTGGCCGTTGCGGGAATTGATCTCCGGCAGGTACAGCCTGCGACCAAAGACCGTCTCCACGTAGCCCTGTTCCTTGGCCAGCTGGCGGGTGTTGTCCATGTAGGCTTTCACGCCGGGGTAGCGTTCGAAGTACAGATTCACGTAATCCTGGGCCTCGCCCCGCCCGATACTCAGCTGCCGGGCCAGTCCAAATGCGGACATGCCGTAAATCAATCCGAAATTGATGGCCTTGGCGGAGCGTCGTTGATCCTTGCTGACGGCGTCCAGGTCCACGCCAAATACTTCCGCGGCCGTAGCCTGGTGAATATCCCGGTCCTCCGAGAAAGCCGAGAGCAGACCGGGGTCGCCGGACAAATGCGCCATGATGCGCAGTTCGATCTGCGAGTAGTCGGCGGCAATCAGGCAATAGCCCTTGGGCGCGATAAAGGCCTGGCGTATGCGGCGTCCTTCGGCGGTGCGTATCGGGATGTTTTGCAGATTGGGATCCGAGGAGGACAGGCGTCCGGTGGCGGCCACGGCCTGGTGATACGAGGTGTGCACCCGCCCCGTGGTCCTGTCCACCTGCCCCGGCAGCTTGTCCGTGTAGGTGGACTTGAGTTTGGCCATGCTCCGGTGTTCGAGGATCAGCCTTGGCAGGGGATAGTCCTCGGCCAGTTCCTGCAGCACGTCTTCCGCAGTGGAAGGCTGCCCCTTGGGTGTTTTGCGTATCACCGGCAGCTGGAGTCGCTCGAACAGAATTTCCTGCAATTGCTTGGGGGAGGCGACATTGAATGGTCCGCCGGCTGCTTCGTGTGCCTGAAGTTCCAGCTCCTGCATGCGCTGCGCCAGTTCCTGGCTTTGACTCGCCAGCATGAAGGTATCGATCAGGACCCCGGTATGCTCCATGCGTTGCAACACGCTCACCAGGGGAATCTCGATATCCCGGTATACCTGCTGCAGCATCTTGTGCTGGCTGAGTTGCTCCCACATCGCCTGGTGCAGGCGCAGAGTGATGTCGGCGTCCTCGGCCGCATAGTGGGCGGCAAGTTCCAGTTCCACCTGGTTGAAGGTCAGCTGCTTGGCGCCTTTCCCCGCCACTTGCTCGAAGGACGTGGTTTCCACTCCCAGGTACTTGCGAGCAACCGAGTCCATGTCATGGCGGGTTGCCGTGCTGTCCAGCACATAGGATTCCAGCATGGTGTCGTGCGCGATGCCCCGCAGGTTGATGTCGTAACGGGCCAGGATATGTGTATCGAATTTTATGTGGTGACCGACCTTGAGACGCTCGGGGTTTTCCAGCCAGGGCTTGAGTTCAGCCAGCACGGTGTCCCGTGCAAGTTGTTCGGGCGCCCCCGGGTAGTCATGGGCAACCGGAATATAGGCCGCTTCGCCGGCCTGCACACTTATGCACAAGCCAACCAGTTCAACCTGCATGTAGTCCAGGCCGGTGGTTTCCGTGTCCAGGGCGGAAAGTTCGGCTTTTTCAAGACGTGTTTTCCACTGCTTGAGCTCAGCCAGGGTGAGCACCGTGTGGTAGCTGGTTTCCGTGGCCGTTGGCTGCGGGGTTGCCGCTTCTTCGGCGTCCTGGTCAGACGCGGGCAGCTGTCGCAATAGTGAATTCATTTCCAGCCGTGTGTAGAGCCTGCGCAAGGTAGCCAGGTCCGGCTCTGATTGTGTTAGCTGCTCCGGCTCAAGCTCCAGGTCTACATCGCAATCGATGGTGGCGAGTTTTCGCGACAGCTCCAGTTGCACCAGGTTCTCGCGCAGGCTCTCGCCGACCTTGCCGGCTATTTCGTCGGCATGGGCGATGATGTTGTCCAGGGTGTCGTACTGGTTCAGCCACTTGGCGGCCGTCTTTGGACCTACCTTGGGTACGCCTGGAATGTTATCCGAGCTGTCGCCAACCAGGGCCAGGTAGTCGATGATCTGTTCCGGATAAACATCGAATTTCTCTTTCACCCCGTCCCTGTCCATGGTCTTGTTGGTCATGGTATTGACCAGGGTAACGTGCTGGTCTACCAACTGGGCCATGTCCTTGTCGCCCGTGGAAATCAGGGTGTCATGGCCGGCACTCGCAGCGCGGCGGGCCAGGGTGCCAATGACGTCGTCTGCTTCCACGCCCTGGACTCTGAGCAAGGGCAGGCCCATCGCTGCAACCGCTTCCAGCAGCGGTTCCACCTGGCTGCGCAAATCATCGGGCATGGGCGGCCGGTTAGCCTTGTATTGCTCAAACAGGTCGTCCCGGAAGGTTTTCCCCCTGGCGTCGAATACCACCGCGACCCGCTCCGGCTCATAGTCCTTGAGCAGGCGGTTGAGCATGTTGAGTACGCCGTGAATGGCCCCGGTGGGTTCGCCACGGGAATTGCTCAGCGGAGGCAGTGCATGGAAAGCGCGGTACAGGTAGGAAGATCCGTCCACCAGCACCAGGGGTTTGGAATTGCTCATCAGTACCCTTTGGGCTGCTGGGTCGATTTGTCGGTGGATGCGCCCTGGTCCCCGGCGTCTTTCGACGGCACCGCTTCATCCTGCGACTGAACTGGAGGTTTCTCAGGCAAGACCAGGCCGCCCTTGTTGCCGCAGCCTGTCGCTGCAAGCGCCATGATCACTGCGCATGCGGTCGCCAGTCGGCGTGTGATTGTCCTATCGTCTGCATCGTTCATGCTGTACTCCACTGGATCATGCATCCTTGCGCTCAAGGATGGCGAGTGTCAGCCGGGAAATGCAGACCAGCTTGTCCTGCCCGTCCACCACCCGGATTTCCCATACGTGAGTGGTCCTGCCCATGTGCACCGGTCTGGCCGTACCCGTGACCAGCCCCTCGCGTACACCCCGCACGTGGTTGGCGTTGATTTCCAGTCCGACATTGTAATGGCTGTCGGGATTCAGGGTCAGGTAACAGGCGAGACTGCCCAGGGTCTCTGCCAGCGCGACCGAGGCGCCCCCGTGCAACAAGCCGTAGGGCTGCCGGGTGCGCTCATCGACCGGCATGCTGCCACGCAGAAAATCCGGCCCCAGTTCGGTGAATTCAATACCCAGCGAATGGGTGAGGTCCTTGTGCGAGGATGTTCGCTTGATGTCCTTGAGCGTGCAGTCCTTGAACCAGATACTCATGCAGTCTTTCCTTGGGTACAGTTAAGCAGGGCGACCTTCGGGGTGGCCGCATCAAGACCCCGCATCATAGAACATGCACTGTATTTTGGGTAAGTTCCGGCCATGGCTAATGCACAGCCTCATTGGAGCGAGTTAATGAGCATTACGGTATCGCGACGTGGAAGGATAACAGTCATCGGCCTGGACCGGCCGGAGAGACGCAATGCGATGGACGGACCGACAGCCCGTGCGCTGGCGGAGGCGTTCAGGCAATTTGACGCAGATCCGCAGGCCCTGGTTGCCGTCCTGCATGGGGGCGACTGCTTTTGTGCCGGCGCCGACCTGCAGGCCCTGGCAGCGGGCAAGGACGCCAATACTCTGGAGCCGGATGGTGACGGCCCCATGGGGCCGACCCGCATGCAGTTATCCAAGCCGGTTATTGCAGCCATTGAGGGTTATGCTGTTGCCGGCGGGCTGGAGTTGGCGCTGTGGTGCGATCTTCGGGTGGCCGCCCGGGATGCCGTTCTCGGTGTATTCTGCCGGCGCTTTGGGGTGCCGCTGGTGGACGGGGGTAGCGTGCGGCTGCCACGCATGATTGGTATGGGGCGGGCGCTGGACCTGATACTTACCGGCCGTGAGGTTGGCGCTGCAGAGGCACTGGAGATGGGTCTGGTGAACCGGGTCTGCGAGCCTGCGGAGGCGCTGGTGACGGCGATGGGTCTGGCGGAGCAGTTGGCCGCCCTGCCGCAGCAATGCCTGCGCAGTGATCGTACGAGCGTCTATGAACAATGGAACCTGGATCTGCCCTCCGCCCTGGCGAATGAATTTCGGCATGGCATGGAAGTGGTGACGGGCAGCGAAATGCGCCAGGGCGTGAAGAGTTTTGCGGCAGGGGTTGGTCGGCACGGAATGACTGCAACCAGCTCCCGGGGAGACGACAAGTGAGACTATTTACCTATTTCCGCAGCTCGGCGGCTTACCGCGTGCGCATTGCCCTGAATCTGAAAGGCTTGCTCTACGAGTCCGTGCCGGTGCATTTGATCAAATCCGGGGGAGAACAGCGGCTGCCGGATTTCCTGGCCGTGAATCCCCAAGGGCTGATTCCGGTCGTGGTGGACGGGGACGCAGTGATCTCCCAGTCCCTGGCGATCATGGAGTACCTGGAGGAGACCCATCCGGACGTTCCGCTATTACCCGCCGGGCCGGTCGACAGGGCCCAGGTCAGGGCCATGTGCCAGTTGATCGCCTGCGATGTGCATCCGCTGAACAATCTTCGCGTTCTGCAATATCTAAAGAACAACATGGGCCAGGACGAGGTCAGCGTGGCGACCTGGTATCGACACTGGATAGACGAGGGATTCGCGGCCCTGGAGACACTGGTGCAGCGTTACTCCCGTTCCGGCGAAGTGTGTTTCGGTGAGCGGATCAGCATGGCGGATGCCTGTCTCGTGCCCCAGATGTACAACGCGCGTCGCTTTGATACCGACCTGACTCCCTACCCGGGTTTGTGTGCGGTGAGCGCAAGGCTGGAGTCCTTGCCGGCGTTCAAACAGGCGGCCCCGGAAAATCAGGCCGACGCAGGATAGGCCTCTGTTACCATGTGCCACTTCACACTTCAGCAGCGAGACAGCATGATCGGGAATCTGGAAACAGTGGAGTGCAGTACGCGGTGAGACCCCCGATTACAGCGTGATCTGGCTGCATGGCCTGGGCGCGGACGGGCATGATTTTGAACCCATCGTGCCCGAGCTGGATTTGGGTGGGCGCAGTGTGCGTTTCGTGTTTCCGCATGCGCCGGTGCGCCCGGTTACGCTGAACGGCGGCATGCCCATGCGCGCCTGGTTCGACATCCTGAGTCTGGATCGCCAGGGCCGGCCGGACGAACAGGGTATACGCACCAGTGCAGCGCAGGTGGAAGCGCTGATTCAGAAAGAGAACGCCCGGGGGATTCCCGCCGAGCGCATCGTCCTGGCCGGATTTTCCCAGGGTGGCGCGATTGCCTTGCACCAGGGTTTACGGCGGGCGGAAGGCCTTGGCGGGCATCATGGCCCTGTCCACCTATCTGCCGCTGGCGGACAGCCTGGAGGCCGAGGCCAGCCAGGCCGCATCCAAAATCCCTTGTTCATGGCCCATGGCAGGCAAGATCCGGTTTTGCCTTTCGCCTGGGGCCAGCAGGCATGTGATCGTCTGCTGGCCGAAGGCTACGCTGTACAGTGGCATGCCTACGATATGCCCCACGCGGTATGTGCGCAGGAAATTAACGATATTGGCGCCTGGTTGCGAACGGTTTTGCCAAGCACCTGATCGGTTTTGAGGGAGATCCACTGATGGCGACTTGCGGTGAGGTACTGGTCAAATTGCTTGAGGCCTACGGTGTGGACACCGTGTTTGGCATCCCTGGTGTGCATACCGTGGAATTGTATCGTGGGCTTCCGGATACACAGATACGCCATATCACTCCACGGCATGAGCAGGGCGCAGGATTTATGGCGGATGGCTACGCCCGGGTGACGGGCAAGCCGGGTGTGTGTTTCCTGATTACCGGTCCGGGTGTGACCAACGCGGCCACGGCGATGGGGCAGGCATATTCCGACTCGATACCCATGCTGGTGATCTCTGCGGTAAACAACACGCAGAGTCTTGGGATGGGTATTGGTCGTCTGCACGAATTGCCCGACCAGCGAAATGTCACTGCCGGTTACACGGTGTTCAGTCATACCTTGTTCGACCCTGCCGATCTTGCCGAGGTGCTTGCCCGGGCATTTGCCTCGTTCAGCGGCGAGCGCCCCGGTCCTGTGCATATCGAGATTCCGGTAAACGTGATTACGCAGGAAGTCCGGTTTCTGCATGATGATGCGGTTATTTGTCCCAAGCCATCTCCCGACCACGAGGTGATTCAGCAGGCAGCGCGTGAGCTTGCACAAGCACGCAAACCGGTAGTCTTGCTCGGGGGTGGCAGTGTGGGCGCCAGCATCGAAGCGAGGGCGTTGATCCAGAAGCTTGGCGCGCCGGTTTTTCTCACCCTGGCCGCCAAGGGCGTCGTGGATGAAACCCACCCCCTGTGCGCCGGTGCTACCCTGCCTTTTGCCGGCGCCCGGGAAATTATCGCCGAGGCCGATGTCTTGCTGGCGGTGGCCACGGAGTTTTCGGAGACCGACAGGAACCTTGAACCTGAACCGGTCAAGATCAATGGACGGATCATTCGCATCGATATCGAGGCGGAGCAACTGATGCGCACCCACAGGCCGGATCTGCCTATTCTGGGTGATGCGCGCAAGGCGCTGGCCGCGCTGAACAAGGCACTCGCTGTGCACGATGTTATTGCGTGGGACGGGAGGGGAGCCGAGCTGGTCGCCGGACTGAAAGCGCAGATTGCGGAAGGTCTGGATGTGAAGGTAAGGCGGCGTGTCAGGTTGCTTCAAGCACTGCGTGACGCCTTGCCACCTGAAACAATCCTGGTAACCGACTCGACCCAGCTTGCCTATGAAGCCAACCATCACTTCCCGGTCGCGCAAGCCCGGGGATACATCACGTGCACCACGGGGTTCGGCACGCTCGGCTGGGCCTTGCCGGCTGCAATGGGCGCGCGACTGGGCGATCCGGGGCGACCGGTAGTGTGCGTGATCGGTGATGGCGGTCTGCAATTTACCCTGTGTGAACTGGCATCGGCAGTTGAGGCACAAGTGGCGTTTGCCGTGATTGTCTGGAACAACGATGGCTACGGAGAAATTCGCGATTACATGCAGGCCAAGGGTTTGCCGCTGATTGGTGTGGATCTATACACGCCTGACTTCGTGGCAGCCGCGCGTGCCCTGGGTTGTCATGCTCACCGGGCCACCAGCCTGGAGCATGTTGTGCGACTGGTGCTTGAAAGCGGTCTTGCAGACAGACCCACCTTGATAGAGGTGCGAGAGACGGATGCCTACCTGGACATCTAACGCTCCGCTGACCAGAACAGGTCGATACTTTGGGCTACACCGGATTCCGAACGCACCGACAGCCTGTCGTTGAGTTGGTAGCGCACACGCACGGTATTGATCGCTTCATACAAGCCGATACCGTAGCTCACGTAGAGATTGGGTGAGAGGTATTTTCCAAGTACAAGCTCCTCGCCGGTCTCGCCCTCACTGCGTAACGACAGTTCGTCCAACCCTACCCTGGAGCCGATTTCACCGGTGAGCAAGTTGCCGCCGGCGAGAGCAAACGCATCGCCCAGGGCGCTGGCTGTTTGCCCGCTTGCGGCATCCATGTCGGCCATGGGCTTGCCGGTCAACAGGTAGGCAATGATCTCGGATTGGGGCATGGTCGGTGATGAGAACATGCTCAGGGTGGGTTCCAGTAAAGTGCCTCCGACATCCACGCCCACGCGGACCTCGTCGGTACTTCGCGAGGCGCGAATGTTCAGACCAGGCGTGTCGATAGGGCCGCCCGCGAACAATAATTGCCCTCGCTCCACACCCAACTCCATGCCATATAATTTGTACTTGCCATGCAGAACGTTGAGTTCGCCCCTGCCCGTAGCAAATATGCCGGGCATCTTCCGAACCCTGATGTTTCCGGCGATATCTGCACTCAGGCCATAGCCGTCGAACTTGACCTCGTTACCCAACTCCACCATCACATTGGCTCTCACCTTGAATTGGCCCCGGCTCTCCCGTTGCTTCCCTTCGAGGTCGAGGACGATGGCATCGGGCGAACTGCGGACAGCATTGCCCAGGTCCACAGGCTGGATTCGAGCCTCCGGCACCCGCAGCTTTCCGCCTATTCTGACCAGGTCTCCCGAAATACCGAGGGTCAGGTCTGGCGAGGCCTGCAGGTAAATCTTGGGTCTGTCCAGAAGGGTCAGGTTCTCCCCCGTGAGACGGAAGCTGGCCTCTGGTTGGCCCTGCAGAAAACTGAAGCTGCCTTCCAGGTTTGCAGTGCCGCCACCCACCAGGGCGCGTGCTGTGACCAGGGTGGTCTGGCGACTGGCCTGCAAATCCAGGCTGACACCGGATATCCGGGTACCCAGTTCGGGCAGGTGGGCCTGCATGTTTTCCAGGATGAGGTTGCCGGAGGTTTGCGGCTCTTCCAGGCTGCCAGTCAATTCCAGCCTGGTACTCAGATTTCCGGTGAGGCCGCCGAGTTCAGGGACCAGGGCGTCGTAGACCGAGAGGTCGGCGAGGCTCAACGCCAGCCGGCCCTGGGCTGGCCAGGTGGCGGCGGGTCCCGTACCCCGTTGCAAGTTCAGACCAAAGTCCAGGGTGTCTTGCTGATCCAGATCCAGGGTGACTTGCACCGCGAGGCCCAGTTCGTCCGCTGTTCCAGTCATTTTCGCCCGGGTGAGGTGAAGAGTGGACACATCGCCATCGGAGCGCAGCCAGTTTACCGAGCTTTCGCCAAGGTCCAGCCTGGCCTCGCCGATTACATGTCCCTGTTCGTTAAATTGAGCCCGGGCGCTGGCATCCAGCCGCCCGGATAGCTCGAGGGTGTCACCCAATAGAGGATTCAGGCGGGACAGTGGGAATTGAGTGATGTGCAGGTTCAGTGTCCCCACGCCTCCTGCCAGGTCGCCAGAGAAACACGCCAGGGCCTGGTCCTGGTTCAGACACAGCTCCCCCACGCGGGTTTCAGTGCCGTCGATTGTCAGCCCTCCCCCACTGGCGAGAATCCAGGGCGAGGGTGAGTAGCTGGCCGAAACCAGCTTGAACCTGTTGATCTGCCCTTGCCAGCCGCTCTCGACGAGGTAGGCGCCCTGGACCTGGCCATCCAGCTCCAGGTCACCACCGGTCAGCAGCACATTCAACAAATGGCCACCGGCCGCACCTTCTCCCTCGATTTCCATGGTGCCCAGTAACTGATCACCGCTGGCCAAACCGGTAGCGTCGATCTGGACTTTTGAGGGTTGCTGATTCGAAATATCCACGTCCAGTTGTGCTTCAAGTTGCTCCGCCCGCCATTGTCGAAAGGCTGGTTGCAGGGCCGACAGGGATCCTTGCACCCTGGGGGTCTGTAACGGGCCGGTCAGGGCAAGCTGGGCCGCGTAGGTGCCTGCGAGTTCGGGCATCCAGCCTGTTACACGCAACTGCTGGATTCGTGCCGTGAAATCCAGTTCTTCGGTCAGGCTGCCAGAGGCGTTTACCGTGCCGCCACCCAGTTGCAGTTCCAGGGAATCCAGTTGCATTCGACCTGGGTCGATTACCAGGGCGCCCTTGCCGGACAGACGTTCTCCGCCAATTTGCCCGCCCAGGTTTTTCAGGTCCACCGTCAGGTGGTATCCGCTCGCGTCGATTTGAATGGCAGCGGCGGCGTCGAGATCAAGAATGCCGCGAGCGTCTTTTCGCAAGGTCGAGGTATCCAGCCCGGCAGCCTTGATCCGGGCGTGCGCTCGCAGCCCTTCCTGCCAGTCCAGACCGGCGTCTCCGTCCACTCTGCCGTTCATCAGGTTTGCGTGCAGGCGAGAAACGATCATCCCCGTATCGCTTCCCGTCGCGGTCGCATCCAGCTTTATCGAAGGGTATTCATCCAGCTGACTGTCGCCGCTGATTTCGAGCGCGTAGGCATCCATTGTGCCGGTGATACGCGCCTTGCCGGCTGAGCGCAGGCGTATGTGATCTGCACCCAATTCCAGGTCAAGGTCATTCCAGGATACATCCAGTTCGGAGTCCTGCTCGGTGGAGAGAGCCAGTCTGCCGGCGGCCTTCAGATACCCGGAAAACTCCTGGCTTCGAATATCCAGATCCAGCACAGAAAGCCGATTCTCCTCCAGCACTGTCTGCATCGCGATTTCAAGGGTAGGCAGATCAGCCCATTTCAGCGTTCCGTTCGCGTTGATTTCCTGGCCATTAACGGAAAAATCGCTGTGCAAAGTGAGGACCTGGGCCGGCCAGCTTCCATGCAGGCTGGCGAGGCTGGTCTCTTCAGTGTCAATCCTGCCCTTCAGCGTAGTTACTGTCTGGCCAAGGTCAGCATCCAATGCAAGGTTGACTACCGCCGGTTGCAGCAGTGTGCTCACGCTTTCCGGTCTGGCCAACTCGCCTTGCAGTATTGACTGGCCCGTGAGTTCGGCGGTCTGTTCACCCGGCAGTGCGCCTGGAATGCGCCATGCGAACTCGCCACTCAGCGCGTAAGGAGCTTCTCCACCAATTCGGAGCGTGGAGTCGGACAATACCAGGTCATCACGCTCAAGGCTGAGGACGCCGATTTGTAACCCTCTGGAATCCCAGCTTGCGGAGCCCTGGAAATGTTCCAGCAGACGCGTGCTTTGGCCCCCGCTGATGTACGACAGGCCATTTATCTGAATTTGTTTCAGGTCCAGCTGCACCGGCAATTCGGGCAGGGCGATGGCGGAGGCGCTGTCAGTGACAGCCCCGGGTGCGTCGGGTGGAGTCAACCGGGTAACAACAAGCTCGCCGGCGGTCAGGTGCTTGAGGTTGACCCGTCGCCGCAGGAGGTCGCCGGCCCACCAATCAACGTCCAGCGTTTCTGCCTGAATGACCAGGTCACCGATAGCCAGTTTCAAGCCCTCGACCTGTATAGGGCCTGCGAGCCCGCCTTCCAGCGACTCTGTTTCCAGGGTGAATGCCAGCCGGCGTGAGGCCTGTTCCATGGTCCACCGCAGGGCGGTGGAGCTGTGCAATGCCCAGGTCAGGGTCAATCCTGTGATCAGCAGGAACAGCAGACTCAGTGGCGGCAGGCGCTTCACAGGTCCGGCCCTACCGAAATGTGCAGGCGTGGAGCCCGGTCTGCGTCAGATATGCTTTTCGCGACATCGATTCGTATCATGCCGACGGGTGAACTCCAGCGCAGCCCGATACCGACGCTGGTCTCCAGGGAATCGGCTGAAGAATTGAACGCATTGCCGGCGTCGCTGAATACGGCCACGCCCCAGGGTCCCTTGATGGTATGGGCATACTCAACGCTTCCCACCAGGAGATGTTTGCCACCCAGGGCCAACCCGTCCGGGCTCGGGGGACTGATGCTGTTATAGCCATAACCCCGAATGCTGTCGTCGCCACCGGTAAAAAAGCGCCTGGATACAGGCAGCAGGTCGAAGTCCTCGACCCAGGTGGTTCCAGCCTGACCCCGTAACAGGAGCTTGCCACGGATGCTCATCGGAAATACCAGCTTGGCCAGCAGGGTGGCCTGGACGTAATTGGTCTCAAGGCCCAGGCCCGTGCCGGAACCCTGCACGTCCCCGAGTATTTGAAAACCTCCAAGCGGGCGGATCCTGATGTCCGACCAATTACGCATCATGTTGATGGCGGGTACCCAGTACTGGTCGTGCCGGGTCGTGGCACCCAGGGTCGAGGTTTCGTCGATAAAGCTCAACGCAGTTTCGCGCTGCCAGTCGCCCGGTACCCGGATTACTGCGCCGGCTCCGTATACCCGGCGACTGTTCGCGTCCCCCAGTTCCTCGTCCACGGTTCCTGCGCTAAACACCAGGCGCTCCAGCGCCGGGTTGCCGATGGGGATGATGTAGGCTGAATTGAAGGTCCACTTGATAGGCGAATAGCGGGCGTCCACGGCAAGGTTGTGACCGGAACGATTGAGGCGTCGTATAGTCCAGCCGCCGCTCACCCGGTAACCCGTGTCGGTGCCATAACCGAACCCCAGTCCATAGCGGTGACGCTTGCCTTTTTCAGCCGTGATATACACCGGCACCACACCGTCCACAGCATCTTCGCGATCAGCCTGCAAGTCCACGCTGCTGAAGAAGTCCGTCGCGTAAAGAGTCTGCTTGGCGATCAGCAAACGGGCGGTAGAGAAGGGGTCTCCTTCCGGAATATTTACGTAACGGGCCAGCAGTTCGTCTTTGATGACATCCTGCTCGATTATCAATGGACCGAAAAGAAATCGCTCCGCGGTCTGCAGGATCAGACGCACATCAGCCGTGTGGCTGGCTGGATCGATGCGAATTTCGCTGTGCTCGAATTCGGCGTCGAGGTAACCCAGGTCTGCTGCGGCCCGACGCAGCCTGGTCTTGGTCCTCTCGTACTGGTTGTGCACGGCTCGTTGACCCGCGTGCATGGAAGAACCGGCGAGAATGGCATGGAACTCTTTCTCCTCGCTTCCGGCGCCCAGTACCTGGATATCCAGCGTATTCCACAAAGTGGGCTTGCCTGGATCCACGCTGACCGTTACCTGCCAGTTTTCACCATCCGGTTTGAATTCGCTGCTGATAACCGGGGTGTAGTATCCGAAAGGTTCCAGGGCGGTACGTATATCCTTTTCGATACGCAGGCGCACTTTCTGCTTGCGTGCCGGTGATGCATCGGCGCTCAGTTGGTATGCGCCGGCCGTCAGGTAAGTCATGACATTTGCCGCTTCCTGCTTGTTTATGCCGCTTAGCGAAAACGTCATGTCGGCATTGGCCGTGGAACACAGCGCCAGTGCCAGGAGAGCGGTGAGGCGTGGATAGTTCATGAGCCCGGGTCAGGCGCCTTCAGGAGGTGGGAAAATTCTGGATCGCAACCTCTGGCAGGCTGCCGGCAGCAGAGATGCCGAGTATCCGGCAATAAAATGCCAGCTCACTTTGCAGGCTGTCTGCAATTGTGAGGGCTTTACGAAAGCCGTGACCCTCTCCTTCAAACGTCAGGTAGGCAACGGGAACACCTTTTGTTTTCAGTATTCTGAACATGTTTTCTGACTGTGCCGGAGGAACGACCTTGTCATCCAGTCCCTGGAACATGATCAGCGGCATGTGAATGCTATCCGCGTGTCGCGCGGGTGAGCGTTGCTCGCAAAGCTGGTTGAAATCTCCGTCTCCCAGCAGACTGCGATCGTAGCGCGACTCGAACTTGTGCGTGTCTCCAAACAAACTCTCCAGGTCGCCGATTCCATAATAACTTGCGCCAGCGCTAAATTCCCCATGAAAGGCCGCCGCGCAGAGTACCAGATAGCCACCCGCGCTGCTGCCCCGGATCAGCAGGCGCCCGGGATCAGCCAGGCCCTGTTGACACAGGAAGCGACTGCCGCGCACGCAGTCTTCCACGTCGGCTACTCCCCACTTGCCGTATAAAGCGCGGCGGTAGGGTCGCCCATAGCCGGTGCTGCCACGATAGTCTACATCGAATACAGCGAATCCCCTGCTGGTCCAGAATTGTATACGCAGGTCCAATACCGGCGAGGCGCAGGCGGTGGGTCCGCCATGACACATTACGATTAACGGCGGGGTCTGCTTGTCCGGTCCCCGGGTATGGGGGTTGCAGGGCGGGTAGTAGTAGCCCCGACTCAGCTCACCGGCCACCGTCGGGAACTCCAGGTAAGCCGCCCGTGAAACCCACCCGCTTTCCAGTTCCAGGGAAAGACTGCGCGTGACTGGCTCAAGCCTGCCCGTGGCGGCGTCGCCGGCATACAGGGTGAGGACCTGGTCTGGCGAGCCGCCAAGCACCAGCAAGCTGCCGTCCTGGATGGCCAGGTGCTCGATGCTGCTGCACGGTAATTTCAGACTCCGGGTTTGACCGCTGGCAAGATCAATACGCAAGACCCGGTACAGGCCCGGTCCGCGAAAACTGGCTATCGCCGTGTGCTGGTCGAGCAGGCCGTAAGTGCTCATTCCAAAGACCCACTGCGGCAGACCCATTTCGGCCTGTTCATGGGTGAGCTGTCGGCATTCGTGCCCATCCCAGCTAAATAAATTCCACCACTCGTCCAGGTCAGAGACGAAAAACAGCCGGCCATCGGATCCCCACTGCGGCTGGAAAATGGACTCCTGGCTTGAACCAGCCAGGCGCCTGGAGTTTTGCAGTTCACCTTCCGCGGTTAACTCACCCAGCCACAGTTCGCTTCCGTCCCAGGGCATCTGGGGATGATTCCAGCACAGCCACGCAAGCTGTTTGCCGTCAGGACTCAATCGGGGGTTGCTGTAGAAGTCCGCGCCCTCGGCCAACAGGGTATGTTGGCCGGTCTGCAGGTCTATGGCCGCCAGGGTGTTGCGGGGTTCTTGTGCACTTTCTGCGTGATCCTCGCACACGCTGAGAAGCCGCCCCCGCGCTTGATCGAATTCCATATCGGCGTAACGGCGGCTGCTTTTTCCTGTCAGGGGTATTGGCCCGCCCGGGCCTGTTTCATATATGCGTTGATCACTGAAATCTATAAACCAGCAGCGACCTGCCGCCGCCAGCCAGGGGGCACCGCCATATTCATGTACCCGGCTCCTGACATTGAATGGCGCCGGGCTTAATTCCAGGTCCTGCCCCGCCTGGTCGCGACAGATCAGCACGGAGCGACCCTGTTCCTGCGGGCGTCCCTCAATCCAGTACAGCTTCCCCTGGTCCGCTGCCGGCGACGAGAGTCGGATGCTTTCCCCGGTAATCAGTTCTGTGCTGACACAGGATTCCCAGCTGCCATAGGGTCGAATTCGATGGTTTGCGCTCATGCGGGTTGGAGTCCGGGTGTATGGGGTGAAAAGTCGAACTCGCGTGTGCCGGTGCTCGCGCCATCCGTTCCGAAGCTCCTTTCGATAAAGCTGAAATCGCCGTGCTGGTCCATGCGAATCAGACTGCTGCAGCGTGTGCCATATTCCTTGCTGACGATAAATGCAGGTGAAAGAAGTCTTTCCCAATCGCGACCGATACCGGTGTCTGGCAGGTCTTCATCAGGGGCCGGTGACCGGTTCCCCAACAGGGCAAGTATGGCCTCCGGGTCCCAGCGCAAAGGGAGTTGTGCCGCCAGGGCATGTTTCAGACGGGTGACCTTGGGCCAGGGCGTATCCAGGAAATGGTTGCTCAGCACATACAGTCCCGGCTCCAGGTTCAGCCGGTGCATACCACGGTTGCTGAAATAGCCCAGGGTTTCGCCGTCGAAAAAAATCAGGTTGAAACCGGCGTAGTCATCAGCCTGTTCTTCGAGGACTTTCCAATGGGCGGCACCGTCCATGCCCTGCAAGAAGCGAGTCACCAGGTCGCCTCGCGAGCGCCTTCCCTGTTCGGCGCCACCTTCGCGAAAGTTGGTGACCACGGCGAAGCGTCCCTGCCTGCTCAGGCCCAGCCAGGTGCCTCCGGCCTGCAGGTCGCGTCCGGCGAGTATTTCAGACTGATCTTCCCACCAATGGGCGGGCGCGGCCGGGCGCCGATGAAACTCGTCCCGGTTACCGATAAATACCAGTGGGGAGTCCGGCAGGTAACGCCAGGCAATTGCAATCAGGCACATACTGCAGGGTTCGATTTCTGGTTGTGGGAGATTTTGAGCATACCTTTC
This sequence comes from uncultured Gammaproteobacteria bacterium, assembly GCA_963823435.1. Classification (GTDB taxonomy): domain Bacteria; phylum Pseudomonadota; class Gammaproteobacteria; order Steroidobacterales; family BM003; genus CAKZML01. The sequence goes on from CAWGLN010000001.1 coordinate 1,005,406, forward strand.
TGTGGTCCAAATGACATCGGCCAAACCGGATCTGTCAGGTCTGCAACTCGGCCAGGGGAGGTCCGGGCCTGGCGTCGTGCCAGTCCTGGATCAGGCGATAGGAAATCGACAAGGAGCGAGGCAGCTTGATGATTCCCGAGGTCAGTTCCTCCCGCGTGAACCAGCGAGCGTCCTCCAGTTCATCGTCAATCAGCCGGATTTCGCTAGAGCTGGCGGTGGCGCTAAAGCCCAGCATCAAGGATGAGGGAAAGGGCCACGGCTGGGAGGAGTGATAGCGTGGGGAATGCACGTGCACGCCGGTTTCCTCGTACACTTCCCGGATTACTGCATCCTCCAGGGCTTCTCCCGGCTCAACAAAGCCGGCGATCGTGGAGTAGCGCTGTGCAGGCCAGGTTGCCTGTCTTCCGAGAAGGCAGCGCTCGCCATCTTCCACCAGCACGATGATGGCGGGATCCAGGCGGGGAAACTGGTGCTTTCCGCAATCCGGATTGGAACAGGCCAGCATGTGACCGCCCAACTCAAAATCCACGGGCTCGCCGCAACGGCTGCAATGGGGATGCCGTTGTTGCCAAAGCAGTACTGCTTTCGCGTAAGCCAACACCGCCGAGGTGTTGGCATCCACAAGCTTGGCCAGGCTATACAAATCCATGAACTCGCCATGGCCGGCAAGCCCGCGCAACTCGGCGCCAAGCGCTTCAAAGGTGAAGACGGCGCGGTCGTCCCACAGTCCAAGAAAGGTCAGGCGCTGCGCGTTCACTCCGATGGCCCTGACCTGGTTACTGTTGAGCATGCACGGTTGTGGCGCGGGTTCTTTGCTGGCCAGGATCCTGCCTTCAAACAAGGTCAAAAACCTGGCGTCTTCCTGCTGCAGGGCCTGCGACAGCCATCCGGCGTCCTTACGCAGGTGGGAGGCGCGGTCGACCGGTACGCCGGAAAACGAGTTGGCCTTTACGGTCAGCAGTTTTGGCGGAGGGGCGCTCAAACAGGCAGCTCCCGGGAGGATACGATGATGCCGTCCTCATCCGCATAGACCCAGTCGCCGGGGCTGATGGTGACACCGGCAAAGGCCAGCGCTACCCCCGATTCCCCGGCGCCGCGTTTTTCGCTCTTGCGCGGGCAGGTACCCAGGGCGTGAATGCCCAGCGGCATGTCGCCGATGACCTTGCTGTCGCGTATAGGTCCATTGATGATCGCTCCCGCCCAGCCGTTGTCGATCGCCAGCTTCGCCAGCATGTCCCCCACCAGGGCGCAGCGTAATGAACCGCCGCCGTCCACCACCATGACCCTGCCCTTGCCGGGGCCCTCAAGCGCCTGGCGCACAAGGGAATTGTCCTCGAACACCCGGAGCGTTGCGACCGGCCCGGCGAAAGAGGCTTTCCCGCCGAAACGCGTGAACAGCGGGTCGGCTATCTGAAGTTCCTGGTTGAACTGATCGCAAAGATCGGCGGTACACCACACCATTATTCTGGTACTCCCGGCTTCAATATCGTTGCCTTCGAGGGTACCTTTTGGCGGTGTCGCATGCCAAGGCTATTCGGGCCGAAGTCCTGGCTCCTGAACGGATCCCAGGCTGCAGGCCGGGCATATTGGCTCCTGCAGCCCCAGGGTGTCGGCAAGAAAGGCTACCTCGCAACGACGGCATGCAGTCATTCCCACCACGTGGCCACGACACAGCGCATCGATGAGGTTCCAGGCTCGCTCGAAACTCAGGGCTGGCGGGTGATACAGGGCAAGATAGGCATCGTAGGCATTACAAAACCGCTGGCCGTATTCCGTGCTGGTGGCCTCGACTTTCGGCACAATACGGTGGTTCGGCTTTACCCGCACCAGCCCCGCCGCAAGACACACGCGGACAAAACTGGTGGCTTCAAGCTGGGTCGCCACTGTACGCGTGAAATATTCTGGCTGGCGAGGGGTTTTGCCCCTGTGCCGGCTGATATTGATGCCCTCCTGGCGGAAATAAACGTTGTACAGCTTGCGAATCCTGTCCTCGCTGAGCCCGGTGCAGGAACGAATCAGGTACGTCCTGGCCTCATGGCCAATCATGCGGATTGCCAGGTCGGTTCGGGATTGTTCCCGGGTGTAACGATCAAGGGTGGCGGCCATATCTCCTCTCCGATGGGGTTGGATTATCTATTTGGAGGACAGTCACCTTATCAGATATTGGAATAGTCCAAATACCATATTTGGGGATTTTCGCCCATAAATAGCTTTTACTATATATTGAAAAGGTATTTAATTATCAATCCATGTTCTATTTAGTAAGAGAGTGATATGGAAAAAGAAATCCTGGACCCGCGAGCTTTCAAGGAAATTCGTCGTATGAACGCGGCCTTCCTGGGTTTGCTTTACCACTGCCACGGCACGCCAATGGCCAGTCGTCTGGACGGCAGGTCCGGATTGCTGGGGCTGATAGTGGCCCTGACGCCCGCAGAGGCGAAAATCCTGTGTACTGCCCGGGCCGCCTTGTTTTCATTGCAGTTGGATGGGTCTGAAGCGCCACCCCACGGGGTTGCGGAGGAGGCCCAGGCCACCGAAACCGGCGAGAGTATTCGCCTGGTCCGGGAGTTTGGCCTGGTAGCCTCTGGTTACGCCTGGCACTTGAGCCAGACCAGTCCATTGGCCGCCTCGCTTCTGCTGGGCTGGTCGCGGGAACAGGCCCGGGATTTCTCCGCGCTCAGCCTGGCGGATGTAGTGCGCGCAACCCTCGCTCGTTCCCCACCCGTCAGGCTACGCATGTGCGGGCATCCCAAATTCTGGCTTGACCTTATTCGTTGTGCCCGGCACAAGGACGGGAGGGGGTGGGAAGTGGCGAAGACCTGGAGCACCCAGTTCGTAACCCCTGGTCATTAGAGAGCCTGGTGTGTGAGCTCACGGTTATCGAAGCCCCCGCTCACTGCTACACTCACGTTCTTTTGCATTTGCACGTGAGGCCCGATGAAAGCCCTGTCCCTGGTTGGATTGGAGAAAGTCTACTCCAATGGCGTTCGCGCCCTGCATGGCATTGACCTTGAGGTGGACGAGGGGGATTTTTTCGCCCTCCTGGGACCCAATGGCGCGGGAAAGACCACCGCAATCGGCATCATCACATCTTTGGTGAACAAGACCGCTGGCCGGGTGGAAATATTCGGTCACGATATTGACCGCGAACTGGAGCTGGCCAAGTCGATGATCGGGGTGGTGCCCCAGGAGATCAATTTCAACCAGTTCGAGAAAGTCTTCAACATCCTGGTAAACCAGGCCGGTTACTACGGGATTCCCCGGGCCGAGGCGCGCCGGCGAGCCGAAAAATATCTCAGGCAACTGGAGCTTTGGGACAAGCGCGACCAGATTTCCCGCAACCTTTCCGGTGGTATGAAACGCCGGCTTATGATTGCCCGGGCCCTGGTGCACGAGCCTCGCCTGCTGATCCTGGATGAGCCTACTGCCGGGGTAGACATCGAGATTCGCCGCTCCATGTGGGAGTTCGTGCGCGGCATCAACCAGGCCGGCACCACGATCATACTCACCACCCATTACCTGGAAGAAGCAGAGAACCTGTGCCGCAATATCGCCATTATCGACCAGGGCCGAATCATTGAGCACAGCCGCATGGATCGTTTGCTGCGCAAGCTGCGCAAGGCGTCCGTATTGCTGAGTCTGCGTTTGCCGCTGCTCAAGGCCCCGGAACTGGACGGCTATCCATGTCGCCTGCTGGATGGGGAGACACTGGAGGTGGAGGTTGCCGGCGAGCGTGGTCTCAGTGCCTTGTTCGAGCAACTCAACGGTCTGGGTATCGCCGTGCACAGCATGCGCAACAAGACCAATCGTCTGGAAGAGCTATTCATGGAACTGGTCGAGAATCGCGCGGATCGACAGCTGGCCGCGGCAGGAGACAGGCCATGAGATTTCGTGAGAACTGGGTCGGTTTTCAGACCATCGTGCTGAAGGAGTTGTCCCGGATTATTCGTATCTGGATGCAGACCCTGCTGCCACCTGTGATCACCATGACCCTGTATTTCATTATTTTCGGCAACCTGATTGGTCGGCGCATCGGCACCATGGGCGGCTTCGACTACATGCAGTATATTGCGCCGGGTTTGATCATGATGTCGGTGATCACCAATTCCTACGGCAACGTTGTGTCATCTTTTTTCGGCGCCAAGTTTGGCAAATACCTGGAAGAGATGCTGGTCTCCCCGATGCCGGACTGGATGATCATCGTTGGGCACATGGCCGGCGGTATGGTCAGGGGGCTGCTGGTTGGTGTGGCGGTGACCATCGTCGCCCTGCTGTTTACGGATCTCCATCTTCACAGTCTGCCCGTGACGCTCAGTGTGGCGCTGCTAACCTCTGCGGTATTTTCTTTGGCCGGATTGATCAACGCGATTTTCGCCCGCAAGTTTGATGACATTGCCATCGTTCCGACATTTATCCTGACGCCGCTGACTTACCTGGGTGGTGTGTTTTACTCAATTGATATGTTGCCCGAGTTCTGGCAAGGCGTGTCCAGGGCAAATCCCATCCTGTACATGGTGAATGCGTTCCGGCAGGGCATCCTGGGTGTGTCAGACATTGCGCTGCCTGCCGCATATGCGATCATCCTGGGGTTTCTCGCAGCCTTGTTTACCATCGCCCTGGTGCTGATTCGTAAGGGTGTGGGAATTCGGGAGTAGGAGAAGCGATAGCATGTGTGGACGCTATGCCTTTTATTCTCCGGCCGAGGCGGTTATCCGCCTGTTTGAAACTACCCTCCCGTTACCGATTGAAGCCCGCTATAACATTGCTCCCACCCAGTTCGTGCCGGTCATTCGTGAGGCGACACCGGCCGGTCGGCAGTTGGCGATGCTTCACTGGGGACTGGTGCCCGCGTGGGCGAAAGACAAGGCGATCGGCAATCGCATGATCAATGCCCGCGCCGAGACCCTGGCCGAAAAGCCCTCTTTTCGCCGGGCGTTCGCCCAACGCCGTTGCCTGGTGCTGGCCAGCGGTTTCTACGAGTGGCGCAGCGAAGAGCCGGGCAAGCGTGCGTACTTTATCAGCCGCCTGGACGGGGAGCCCTTCGCCATGGCCGGCTTGTGGGAAACCTGGCGCAAGGACGAGGAGACGCTCGAATCCTGCACCATCATCACCACCGCGGCGAATGAATTCATGCGGCCCTTGCATCACCGCATGCCCGCCATTTTGCCGCCCGGCTTGTGCGGACCCTGGCTGGATACGGCAGGTGTGAACACGGGGCAAGCGGCGGAATTACTGCATTCGCCAGAGGACGGTCAGCTCCAGGCCTGGCCCGTCGGCAAGGCGGTAAATAATCCGCGTAACCAGGGGCCTGAGTTGATCGAGCCGGCAACCTAGGCAGAGTTGTTTCCCGCCGTCTGGTACCCGCTTTGCAAGGCAACCACCAGCGTGCCCGGTCCGCCGTGTACGCCCAGCGCAGTACCCAGCTGGGTGATCTGGATATCCTGAATTCCAGGCAAGGCCTGGCGTAATAATTCCACCAGGGCCCGGGCTTCATTCGGGCATTGACCCTGGGCAATCAGCACGCGGTATGGGCATACCGGGTCGTGACGGCGCTTGATAAAGCGCACGAATTTTTCCAGGCGATTCTTGCGTCCGAAAAACATACCGCCGACCTCTATGCTGCCGCCGTTACCCAACTCCAGGACGGGTGTTGCCCGGAGCAGGTCGGCAATACGCTTTTTCGAGGCGGCGACCCGCCCGCCCTTTACTGCGTATTCCAGATTCCCCAGCAGCGCATAGGTGCGGGTAAGGGGAATGATGCGCTTGATACCGGCGATCACTTCCGCCGGGCTGGCCCCCGCCGCTGCCAACTCACCTGCATACATGACTACCAACCCCTGTCCGGCGGAGGCGTTCATGGAATCCATGGGCGTCACCTTATCTGGCTTGCGCACGCGGGTGCTGGCAGATTGCGCCGCCTGGAAGGTGCCGCTGGCCTTGCCGGTCACGTGCAGGGACACCACGTGTTCGTGGTGGCCGGCCAGGAATTCAAACATTCGCCGCAAATCGCCAGGGGCGGGTTGCGAGGTTTGGGGGTGCACCGGATTGGTGAGCAACTCCTGGTAAAATTCCTCGGGGCTGAGCGATACCTTGTCCAGGAAACTACGGTCACCAAAGTGCAGACGTACCGGTATCACATGGATGCCAAGATTCTCGAGCACTTCATCGGGCAGGTCTGCGGCGGAATCCGTCGCCACTGCAACATGTCGATCTCGCTGGATCGCGCTGCGTTGCTGTTGCAGCATGTCATCCGCCTTGGCGCCCTGGACCTCGCCATGCTGCGCGGCCAGTTTGAAAACCAGACCGGGGTCGTTCACGTGAATATGAATCCGGATGCGCTTGCGCAACCCGGCGATCACCATGCTGCTGCCGATACCGGCGAGGGACTCACGTATCTTCCGCCGGTCGAGATTATCGCCGACGATTACGCACTCGGTGCAATAGCGGTGGGTCAGGTCCATTGCCTCGTTGGCGGCAAATTCTGTTTCTTCCATGGCCGGCTGGAACAGGGGTGAATCAGGCAATTCACGGGGCGTGCCGGTCTGGACGAATTCCGTGATTCCCTCAAGCAGGTCCACAAAGCCCTTGGCGCCGGCATCCACCACGCCTGCCTTGCGCAGCACTTCCAGTTGATTGGTGGTATTGGCCAGGGCAGTCCTGGCCCTGGCCAGGCCATGCTCGAGTACCCGGGCAAAGTCCCGGCCACCGGCGCTTGCCTGCCTGGCTATCTCAACCGCAAATTCGTCTATCACCGTGATAATGGTGCCTTCACGGGGCTCACCCATGGCCTCCCTGGCGTACTCGGCGCCACGCTGCACGGCCTGGGAAAAGTTTTGCGTGCACCAGCGGGATACGCCGGCTGAGCCGTCGGCCAGACCGTGGAAGAACTGGGCCAGTATTGCACCCGAATTTCCCCTCGCGCCGTCCAGGGCCGAGTCCGCCACCAATTCCATGGTGGGCCCGAGTTTGCGATCCGTGTGCCGGGCCAGGGCCTCCAGCACCGAGCGCAGGGTGAGGACCAGGTTAGTACCGGTGTCACCGTCGGGCACCGGAAACACGTTAATCTTGTTCAGGTATTCGGCGTCACTCAGAACCTGCGCGATACCGGCCTTCAAGGCACGGCTGAGTCGCGTTCCATCAAGGTAAAGTACACCCGTCGCGGCAGGGGTTGATTCCATCGTGTTATCAGCTTCGCGGGATAAGGAAGCGTTCGCCCTGATACTGGAGGATGACGCCGTCGTTCGTGATCTCCTCTACCCGCGGGCCCTCTTTCAGGATCTGGCCTTCCTGGTACTTGGAGAGATTGATAAATACGAAGCGGTCTTCCTTGCGCGCCGCGTAAACATGCAAATCCAGGCTGAGGGATTGCAGGTTCATCATTTTGCCTTCGCCCAGTAATTCGTTAAGGCTGGGAACTCTTGCCGATGTCTTTTCCTGTGGTTGCGCTGGCCACGGGTGTCTGTGTTGTCGTAGTGGCCGCAGGCTCGCTGCCCCGGGGCTGGGAAAGGTAGGACTCTGTCTTGTCGCCGACGCCCGCCTGGGCCTCCTGGGCCAGCGAGCGCACAGCCGGCTTGCGCCGGGTTCGCTGTTCCTGTCCGGCGCCGGGGCGCTGACGGGTTGTTCGACAACGGGTTTGGTGGCGGCAAGATCAGGCGTGTCCCGGGTGACAGGCGGAGTGACCTGCTGCGGGGCGGTCTGCGTGACCTGCCCGGGAGCGGGTTGGGCGATCTCTTCCTGGACAGGTTGCTTCCAGAGCATCAGCGCGACCAGACCCGCCAGGTTGACCAGTAACAATACGGACAGCACCAGCACCCAGCGGGGGATGCCCTCCCGCCTGCCTCCGGTAGGCGCGTACGCCAGGTTCGGGCCGGTCGCCCCCAGGCGTTCGTCTTCGGATTTTTTCAGGGCATCGAGTATGAATGACATGCTGCTATTGCCCGCTGGTTAAACTGGGCGCAGAACTGTCGCTGCTTTCCAGGTTCAGGACGATCTGGGTACGCGCACCCACGATGGCATCGGGTTCAAGCCTGTGCTGTCTTTGGAAATCACGTACCCGCGCAGCCAGGGATTCATCAAACAACATCGGATCGTCAGCGGTGTCGGCCTTGCCGTCAATTCGACCCAGGGCGGTTCTCAGGACAGGCACGGTGGCGCCCCTGTAGCCGGGTGCTCATGTCCTGTGCTCCCACAGCCAGCGGTCGCCACAGCAACAGAAAATCGCCGTCCCAATAGGCCGACAAATCCAGCAGGCTTACTTCCCGGGCCTGCTCTCCCAGCAACAGTTCCGCGTGTTCGTCGTTGATAGCCTGGAGCACGACCTGGTAATCATTGCCTGCATCATCCTTCAGCGACAGGATTGCCGGCAGGTTCAGTGTGACCAGGCTGCGCCAGGAGCCTCGCTGGAACAGGCAATCCAGTCGTTGCTTGCGGGCCTGGTTACAGCCGGTGTCCTGGCCGGGGACATAGCTTACGCCCCACAAACGAAACAACTTCCCCAGGGCCTGGTCTGTGCCGGTTTCGTCCGCATGACCCATCAGCAGTTCTGCCACGGTCGGGTAGCTTGCCGCGGCCACCTGGTCATTACCGCCAGGGGGAAGCATATCGTCGCTGGTCCCGGACGCGGTGTCCGCGGCGGCGGTTGCAGGTGCTTCCTGTATCGGTTCCTCAATGAATATGTCGCTAACCTGGCTGGACAGAACCGGAGGCTGCGTTTGTACACCAAAGTCCGGCAGCAGGACCCTTGCCTGCCACAGACCGGCCCCGATCAACAGTGCAGCAGCCGTCAACAAGGCGCCATTGAGCACGGGAGCCCAACGGGGACGCACCTTGTGGCCGAATACCTCTGAGGCGGCCTCACGCACCAATGCGCCTTTCACCACCCTTTGTTCGCGGGTGTAAGCGCCGAGCATGGCCCGATCAGAGATCACATTGATGCTGCGGGGTATGCCACCCGAGATACGGTGCAATTCACCCAGGGCCGACGGCCGCATGACTTCGCTGGTGCAGCCAGCCACTTTGAGGCGATGACGCACGTAGGCAAAGGTCTCGTCCTTGTGCAGCGGGTCCAGGTGGTAGCGACCGGTGATGCGCTGCGCCAACTGGCGAAGGTCATTGCGTGCCAGCAATTCCCGCAATTCTGTTTGTCCGATCAGTATGATCTGGAGAAGTTTTTGCTTGGCCGTCTCCAGATTGGTCAGCAGACGTACCTGCTCCAGCACCTCGGCGCTCAGATTCTGGGCCTCATCCACGATCAACACCACGCGGGCTCCGCGGGCATGCGCTTCAAGCAGGCTTTGATTCAGCGCATCCACCATTTCCTTGGGGCTGGCCTGGTCTGGCGTAACGGCGCCAACCTCATCGCAAATGGCGTGCAGGAATTCATTGGGCGAAAGCCGGGGGTTGAGAATCAGCGCTACTTCGACGTGGCCGGGCACTTTCTCCAATAGACTGCGTACCAGGGTGGTCTTGCCTGTCCCCACTTCGCCCGTGAGCTGGACGAAGCCACCGCTCTCGGTTACCCCGTACAAGCAAATGCGCCAGGGCCTCGGCATGACGCGTGGTCAGGTAGAGGTACCTGGGATCGGGAGTGATTGAAAAAGGCTTTTCGTTCAGCCCGAAATAACGCTCGTACATATGCGCGTGCTATCCGTTGTCAGTTGCAACATCCACGTCTGTCCCCTGCGTCCGCCCCAAGGGCCTCTCGGTCCATCCGGCAGAGCATTGTAGCAGGCATCCCGGCCTAAGGTTCCACACCCGGGTCCTGCCCGCGTGCCAGGGCTTTCACGCCATAACGTTGGCGTACCTCGCTGATCAATTCGTCCAGCCGGGAGACATTTGTGCGGACCTGACTCCCGAACAGGTCCATCTGCCTGGCCGACTCCAGACCGGAGGCGGAAACCCCGAGCAGGCGTACGGCCGAAAACGGGTGCTCCCGTCTCCACAGCTCCAACAGGCGAGCGGCGGCCTCCACCAGGATGTCCGCGCTTTGCGTGGCTGGGGAAAAGCTGTGCTGGCGGGTAACCGTGTGGAATTCACTGTCGCGAATTTTCACCGACACGGTGGTGGTCTGAAGCTCCTTGCGGGCCAGGCGCTGAGACGTTCGCAGAGCCAGCAGTCGAAGTTGCTCCAACATTTCAGGCAGGTCCTGCAGGTCCTGGTCAAACGTCTCCTCGGCACTGATGGACTTGGTTTCGCTGAGGGGTTCAACCGGGCGATGATCGATACCCCGGGCCTTGTCCAGGGTGCGCCGGGTATACCGGCCAAACACGGGGGTGAGGAGTTCTGGCGGGCACTCCCGAAGTTCTTTGATGCAGCGTATGCCACGCCTGGCCAGGGCTTCCTCAGTCCGGGGTCCAATGCCGTTAATGGCCCTCACCGACAAGGGGTCGAGCACCGACTGAACGTCCTCCAGGGCGACGAGTACCAATCCATCGGGTTTTTCCAGGTCCGAGGCGATCTTGGCCACCAGCTTGTTCGGCCCGATGCCGACCGAGGCGGTCAGGCCGGTGAGTTGCCTGATCTGCCGCTTGATCGCGCCACCCAGGTGCACGGCCTGCCCGGAGGTCTTAACCTGCTCGCTGACATCCAGGTAAGCCTCGTCCAGTGACAGCCCTTGCACCAGGGGAGTTACGCTACGGAATATCTCGAAAATCTTCCGCGAAACTTCCTTGTACCGATCCATGCGCGGTCGGGCGCATATGGCGTCCGGGCAGCGCCTCAGGGCCTCGCTCATGGGCATGGCGGAACGAATACCGAAGCGTCGGGCCTCGTAACTGGCTGCCGCGACCACGCCGCGTGGGCCGGTACCGCCAACCAGGACAGGCAATCCCTGCCAGGCCGGATTATCCCGTTGTTCTACCGAAGCGTAGAAGGCATCCATATCCACGTGAAAAATGCTGCGGGCGATGGTCAGGTGCGGGCGTCTGCATGACCTGGTGCTTGACGGCGTTCCGTCAAAAACCAGACCGGTCCTATTTTACCGTGATGGTGATTTTCTCAGACACCACTGCAGGTTTGTGAGGCACGTGGTTCATGTCTCCCAGCACCAGTTGCAGGGTATGGGTTCCCGGGGCAAGTTCCAGCGTGGTCTCGGTCTGTCCGCCACCAAAATGAATCAGCTGGGCGCTGGCAGGCAAGGGCTGGTCCTGGGCGGGAATGTCGGTGTCCACCAGCAGGTGATGATGTCCGGTGTTGGCCTTGTCCGTGCCCGCCGGTGCAATACCCATGCCTTTAAGTCCGAAAATCACCGTGACCGGGTTGCTGACCGTGTCCCCGTCCTGCGGAGATACGATGTACGCCCTTGCGCCCTCGGCGGAGGCGGTCTGATCAGCGACGGCCACGGCACTGACGCCCAGCAACAAAGCAGAGAGAACTAGTTTACGAATTGTCATGATCGGACTCCTACAAGGTAAAGGCGGTAAAGGCCAGCGTGGCCAGGAAGGTCATCATTAGACTGAAGAAGTAGGAAAATAATAGCAGAACGTATTTGTACAGTGTTGCGGCCCGTACCTTGCATATAGACCCTGGCGCATGGATTTGTACAGGTAATACGGGATGTACAGGGACAACACGGTAGTCAGGGGCCAGGTAGGCCATTCCCACGCGGTCGCCAGCTGCGCCAGGGGCATTTCCAGGATCAGGGCCAGGAATACAAAGGCATGGAAGTGAATCGCAAACAACAGGTGTTCCACGTAATAACGACGCGACAGCGGGTACAGACCTTTCAGCACCAGGGCAATCAGGGGAAGGAAGATGAACAGCATTTTCGGGACGTTTTCCAGCAAGGCCCGGGTCAGGCCTTTGCCCTTGTCAGCCACTACTTTGAGGCACAGCTCCCGCACCCGGGCCTCGATCTCGGCCTCGGTCATCCAGGGCAGGTCTCCACCGATGGTGATGTCCATGTCCGCGCAGGTCTGCTCGGCGGACTTCTCACTATCCGGTTCATTGCCGGCATCCGATTGCTCCTGGCCGTCAGGCATGCGGTCCAGTGCGTCCCTTGCCCGCTGAATCTGTCTCGCCGCCTCCGGATTATCAGGATCCTCGGCGGCAAGCTCTGACAGTTGTTCCCGGGCAGCCTCCAGTTGTTCACCGGTGTCGTCTGAAGACGTGTCTACCTGAAACAATTGGTCGCTGTCGCTGAATACCGAGAACAGCAGGAAGAACAGGATGCTGAGTACCAGGTACATGCGAAAAGGCGGCATGTAACGCGCCCTGCGCCCCTGCAGATAATCTACCGTGAGCTGTCCGGGCTTGGACAACAGCGGTATCAGGCTGCGCCAGATACGTGAGTCCAGGTCGGCTATATCTCCCACCATGTCGCGGGTCAGCTCCCACAGGGTGATCACCCGTACCTGCGAGCGCTGGCCACAACCGCCACAGTACTGTCCGCGTATGGGGAAAGCGCAATTCCTGCAATACATGCTTGCTGCAAGACCGTCGCCGGCCTCGCTTTCGGTGAGGACCCGGTGATCGAGTGTGAATTGCTTGCCGAAACGCTCTACCCCGGCCCGGTGCGTGGCCGCGGCATGCTCACCGAGAGATTGCTCAAGCGCGGCATGAGATTCAAGCAGGAAGTGGACCGTATAGCGGTGTCGGGGGCCGTCCTGGTCCGATTCAACCGCGTACAGCGTCGCCGACAGAAAACCTTTCAGTTTGAGCAGCGACTGGATGTGCTCGCGTAACCAGACCTCGAACTCATCGCTGATGGCTGGATCCGTATCCAGGTTCACTTCGTAAATTATGGTTGCAGGGTTCACGGGGATTGCAGGTACCGGCGGACAGAACACAACTGGATCAAAGGTTCCCTGACTATATGCGTCCTGTCCCCGTTTGGTAAACCCGCGCCCGCCTGTCCGGTGACCGGGAACTAGTCCCCCTCACCGGTTTTGGCCGGCGTTTCCTGGGGCTTGGCCTTTTTCGGCCGGGCCGCCCTTGGCTTGGCTTTTGCCTTCGTTTTTGCTTTGGATTTCGCCCCGGCTTTTGCGGGTTCAGCCATGGCAGCGCCGCCGGCGGCGAGCTCGGAGGAGGCGAAATCATCCACCGCGATCAACTCTGTCAGCAAAGTGTTGTAGCTACCCATGAACGCTGCTTCGCTTTTGCTCAACAGCCCCAGTCCCAGCAAACGATCGATACGCGCCGCGGCTGACTCGCCAGGCAGCGGCTCGGCATGCAACTTGCCTCTCAGGTTCCGCTCGATGGGTTCGGCCTTGACCGCCATATCCATCGCCTTGCCCAGCTGATGCAGCGGATTGCCTGCAACCGGTGAGGAATAGATACCGTGGCAAAGACGTTCGCGGGCGCTGCTTGGATTCAGTACCAGGTTAACCACTTCCTGCGACAGCTTGTCAGAAGGCGCTGCATACATGCGGCCTCTGGGGAATACCAGCATACGCAGCACAGCTGCTGCAGGACGATTGGGAAGGTTGCGTAGCAGACCGTGCAATTGCTCCTGTGCAAAATAAAGCAGATGACGGCAGGCCCACTCCACCAGCGGCAGGTCGACTGCGGGACGACCCTGGTTCTCGTAGTGTTTGAGCACGCAGGAGGCGAGATAAGTTGCGCTGAGTACATCACCCAGGCGGGCGGAAATGGATTCGCGTTTCTTCAGATCACCGCCCAGGGTCAGCATTGCTGCATCGGTCACCAGGGCAAAGGCTGCGCTATAGCGGGTGATGTGCTGATAGTAACGCCGGGTCGGTCCGTGGTTGGGTACATCGGAGTAGCGTGCATTGGTCATGGCCATGAAAAAAGCGCGAGCCGCGTTACTGAGCGCATAACCGATGTGTCCGAACAGCGCCTCATCAAATGCGCCGAGTGCCGCTTCGTCGTCTTCATCCCGGGCAGCTTCCATTTCCTTGAGCACATAGGGGTGACAGCGTACCGCGCCCTGGCCAAAGATAATCAGGCTGCGGGTGAGTATGTTTGCACCCTCCACGGTGATCCCGATAGGTACGGACTGGTAGCCGCGGCCCAGGTAGTTTTTCGGACCCAGGCAGATACCCTTGCCGCCGTGGACATCCATGGCGTCATTGGCGATTTTTCTACCCATTTCGGTGCAGTGATACTTCAGGATCGCGGACGGTACCGACGGTCGTGCGCCCTGGTCGATTGCCGCCGCGGTCACACTGCGACCGGCATCCAGGATATAGGTCAGACCGGCAATGCGAGCCAGCGCCTCGCCCACGCCCTCAAATTTTCCTACGGGCATCCCGAATTGTTGCCTGATTCGCGCATAGGCGCCGGTGGCGTGCACGGCAGCCTTTGGCCCCGCCGGTGGAATTGGCCGGCAAGGAGATGCTGCGTCCGACAGCCAGGCATTCAACCAGCATGCGCCAGCCCTCGCCGGCCATGTCGGGTCCGCCGATGATGGAGTCCAGTGGCACGAATACGTCCTTGCCCTGGGTAGGTCCATTCTGGAAAGGCACGTTCAGGGGCAGGTGCCTGCGGCCTATGCTGATTCCCGGCAGATTGGTCGGTATCAGGGCGGCAGTGATGCCCAGTTCGTCTACGTCGCCGAGCAAGTGGTCGGGGTCATGCAGCTTGAAAGCCAGACCCAGGACCGTGGCCACCGGGGCCAGGGTGATATAGCGCTTGTCCCAGTTCAGACGTATGCCGAGTACTTCCTCACCCTCGTAGCTACCACGGCAAATCACACCGTGATCCGGTATCGATGCGGCGTCCGATCCGGCGGTAGGACCGGTCAAGGCGAAGCAGGGAATGTCTTCGCCGCTGGCCAGCCTGGGCAGGTAATGATTCTTTTGCTCTTCAGTTCCGTAGTGCAGAAGCAACTCGGCCGGGCCCAGCGAGTTCGGGACCGCAACGGTCGAAGCCGCGGTGACGCTGTGGCTGGCGATCTTTGCCAGCACGCAGGAGTGGGCGTAGGCGGAAAATTCTTTGCCGCCGTATTGCCTGGGAATAATCATCGCGAAGAACCCCTGGTTCTTCATGAAAGCCCAGACTTCCTCGCTCAGGTCCGCGCGTATGTGTGTGGTTTCCCAGTTATTGATCAGACCACAGAGCTCCTCGACCGGTCCGTCCAGAAAAGCCTGTTCTTCCGGTGACAGTCGCGGGGCAGGGGCATTGTTGAGCTTGGACCAGTCCGGGGCGCCGCTGAATAATTCGCCTTCCCACCAGACCGTGCCGGCTTCCAGGGCCTCGCGTTCGGTGGAGGACATGCTGGGTACCATGCTGCGATAAAAGGTCAGCATGGGGCGTACGATGCGGTCACGCCGGAAATCGTCATGATTGAGCGCGACCATGGCCGCGAACAGAAGCCACAGCAGGGTCAGCCAGATGAAGCCGCCGTCACCGATAAGGGTGTAGGCCAGCAACAAGCCACCCAATATCGTGGTGGACCTGCGCAGGTCCGTACGTTGGTAGGCAAGTGCTATGGCGCCGCCTATAAACACGGTCAGCCAGAAAATTCCGCTCAGCATCTGCGTACTCTCCATTTTTTGGAAATCATCAACAGGCTTGCCCGGGATGATGAACCGGGCCAGACAGACCTGCCTATCTTACAGAGAAATGATGCGCGGCAACAAAAAAGGCCCCGCGAGGGGGCCTTTCTGTGGTCTGTGACCGGCGATGGCTCGGAGTCAGATCTGCTAGGCCCCTAGAGCAGGTCCTTGACACCGTCGCGTTCCTCGCGCAACTCCGCGTCGCTTGCATCCATCCTGGTGCGGCTGAACTCGTCCACGGCCAGATCCTGGACGATTTTGTATTTGCCGCCGCTACAGGTAACCGGGTAGGAGTAAATCACGCCAGGTGAAATGCCGTAACTGCCGTCTGACGGTACGGCCATGCTGACCCAGTCACCCTCGGGCGTGCCCATGGTCCAGGTCACGCATATGGTCGATGGCCGCGGAGGCTGCCGAGGCTGCCGAGGATGCTCCGCGGGCCTTGATAATGGCTGCCCCGCGTTGCTGGACGGTGGGGATAAAGTCTCCTACCAGCCATTCCTGGTCCACTTTCGCCTTGGCGGGCTTACCCGCTATCGTGGCATAACTGATGTCGGGATACTGGGTCGCGGAATGGTTGCCCCAGATAGTCATCTTCTTGATATCGGTAACGTGAGCTACCGGTCTTGTGCGCCAGCTGGCTCATGGCCCGATTGTGATCCAGGCGGGTCATGGCGGTGAAATTGGCAGCCGGCAGGTCCGGCGCGTTGGCCTGGGCAATCAGGGCATTGGTATTGGCCGGATTTCCCACCACGAGGATACGCACGTCGCGACTCGCGTGGCTGTTCATCGCCTTGCCCTGGACCGAGAAGATCGCCGCATTCGCCAGCAGCAGGTCCTTGCGCTCCATACCCGGGCCGCGGGGGCGTGCGCCGACCAGCAAGGCATAGTCAGTGTCCTTGAAGGCCACATTGGGATCGTCGGTGCAGACAATGCCTGCCAGTGTCGGGAAGGCGCAATCGTTGAGCTCCATCGCCACACCCTGCAGGGCGCCCAGCGCCTGGGGAATCTCCAGCAATTGCAGGATGACCGGCTGGTCTGCTCCCAGCATTTGACCGGATGCGATACGGAAACACAGTTGATAGCCGATTTGACCAGCAGCGCCGGTGATGGCCACGCGGACAGGATTCTTCATGGGTTGCCTTCCTTACAGTGGGCGTTTCCTGGTCGGAAACGACGATGCGCAAAATGGGACAGCGGTGAAAATTCTGGTAACTGGGCAATACTACGACAGGAGGCAAGAGCAGGACTATCACGGCAACCCGCAACATGCACCGGCATTTGCCGTTACCGGGTGTACTGCCAAAGGAGGTAAATCACCCGCTGAAAATCGCGAAAGACCGGCGAAGGGCGTCGAAGTCTCAGCCCTTAAAGAGCCGCTCGGCACATAGAGAGGGCGTAAATAAGTCGTTTGAAAATAAAGAACTAAATATCACGACGCGGAAAGGATTAAAAAAAGCTGTGCAAAAGCTTGCAATCCAAAGTATTGGTGTTATAGTTAACTACAACACCACCCCACTTAAGGTTGGTTCGGGGCAGGATGTCCCAAAGGGAAAACAACGGGAGCTCGGCGATGAGCGTGATGAAACAAATGATAGGCGAAATGGCACCGGGGTTTGTGATGCTGGTGCTGGTGTTGGCAGGTGTCGCCAGCGGTGAAGCAACGCAGGCAGAACCGGTGGCCCGGGAGGTCACCCAGGATGTGGAAATCCAGTTACGGGAAGTTGCGGGGCATTTTGCTATCCAGGTGCTGTCAGGCGCCGGAGCCATGTTGTCCGGCACATCTGACCTGGGTGAGGATGCGGCACTGTGTCGCTCCGAAGACCGGGTGGCCGCTAGCGAACGTCAGCAGCGCAGTTTTTAGGGAGCCTTTGATGTATTACGCGGCACAAAACGGTCGGGGCGTTAAATATGGATCCTAACTGGAACGACAACCTGCCAATTTATCGCCAACTCAGAGACAGGGTGGTGTCTATGATTCTCGAAGGCGTGTTAAAGGACGGCGACGCCTTGCCGTCTGTGCGCAATGTGGCGGCCGAATACCGGCTTAACCCGCTGACCGTACTCAAGGGCTACCAGGAACTGGTGGATGAGAACCTGGTGGAAAAGAAACGCGGCCTGGGCATGTTCGTGTTGGCCGGCGCCCGGGTCGAGCTGCTCAAGGACGAGCGTCGACGTTTCCTGAAAGACGAGTGGCCGTTGGTGCTGGAACGGATTACCCGCCTGGGTCTGTCACTGCAAGACCTGGCGGCGACCGCAGAAGAGCGCGACAAGTGAGTCTGGCGAGGGAGAACCGACGTGACCCAGCTGGTTTCGGCAAGAGGTTTAAGCAAAAGCTACGGTGATCTCAAGGCGCTGGACAACGTCGATTTTTCTATCGACGAAGGTCGCATAGTTGGTCTTATCGGCCCTAACGGCGCGGGCAAAACCACGGCTTTGAAGGCGATCCTCGGTCTGACGCACTTTGATGGCGAGCTGGAAGTATTGGGGCTGGATCCCCGCAGCAAGCGCCACGAGGTCATGCAGCAGGTGTGCTTCATTGCGGATGTCGCGGTACTCCCGAGATGGATGCGTGTTCACCAGGCCCTGAGTTTGCTTGAGACGGTTCACCCCAGGTTTGATCTGGCCAAGGCAAAGGATTTTCTCACGCGCACCGACGTGAGGTTGAAAAGCAAGATCAGTGCGCTGTCCAAGGGCATGGTCACCCAGTTGCACCTGGCACTGGTGATGGCGATTGACGCGCGATTGCTGGTGTTGGATGAGCCTACTCTTGGTCTGGATATTCTGTTTCGCAAGGAATTTTATCGCGCCCTGCTGAACGACTATTTCGATGGCAAGAGAACCATTTTGATTACTACTCACCAGGTGGAAGAGATTGAGCACCTGCTGACCGACTTGATGTTCGTGAATCACGGCCGCCTGGTCCTGAACAGTACTATGGACGATCTGCAGACCCGCTACACCGAGGTATCGGCTCGCCCTGAACAGGCGGATGCATTGCGCCAGCTGGGCCCGCTGGACGAGCAACAGTCTTTTGGACGCACCGTCATGTTATTTGAAGATCGGCCGCGCGAGAGCTTGAGGGAGTTCGGTGAACTCCGGACACCCAGTATCGCGGATTTGTTCGTCGCTAAAATGAAGGTATCACGCAAATGAAAACATTCCTCGCGCTGGTACGCCGTGAAGCCTGGGAACACACCGCAATCTGGCTGGTTCCTGCCGTGTTGTCTGCGATCCTGGTGGTGGTCGCCGGGATTGCCTCGGTGAAGTTGCTGGGTGGCGGGATGAACATCGTGGTGGACGGTCACGGTGTGGAGACCGACCAGATTTTTCAAGGGCTGAGTAATCTGAACCTGGGCATGGTGGTGGTGTTCGGCCTGGTCATGAGCGTGGTGGCAACGTTCTACTTGCTGGACTGCCTGCTGGCCGACCGCAAGGATCGCAGCATCCTGTTCTGGAAGTCCCTGCCCATCTCGGACTTGACCACGGTATTGTCCAAACTGGCAACTGCAGCGGTGCTGATACCGCTGGTGACGCTGGTCGGCGGCTTCGTGACGGCATTCATGCTGATGCTGGTGGTATCGGTGGACCTGCTGGTGCTGGGCGGCAGTCCCTGGGACCTGTTGTGGTCCAAGGTCCCGTTTTTCAGCAACCTGGTATTGGTCTTGTACGCGATGATCGTGGGCGTGCTTTGGTACCTGCCCCTGATGGGCTACCTGATGCTGGTGTCGGCCTTCGCCAAACGGGCAGTGATGATGTGGGCGGTGTTGCCGCCGCTGGTGATCGCCCTGATCGAGACACAATTCCTGGGCAGCGACTATTTTGCACTCATGTTGTCCGAGCGCATGGGCGGGTTTGCACCCCTGGCCTTCCGCACGGACTCTTTGGAAGCCATGGCCGATGCCATCGACCGGGCCCATGCAGGCCCGGGTCTGGAAGTCATCAACGTACTGCCGCTATTGCAAAGTTCGGGTCTCTGGCTGGGACTGGTGGTGGCCGGGGGCTTCATTGCGGGCGCCGTTTACCTGCGCCGCTACAGGGACGAGAGTAATTAGAGAGCCAGGGAGCTTCTTATCCAGTCATGAACGTGTGTCTTGCGACTAAAAAATCCAGCTTCTGTGTTGCCAATCTTCGCAATAGAACCACTATTCCGTGCGATTGGCGCCTTGAATCTGAATCTTTTCGCCAGCAATCCAATTTGTTCAGACTGGATCAGAGGCCCTCGAGCCTTTCGGCGGCACACCCATCATTCAGTTATTACGAGAATTCGAACGAATACACGGAGTTCTGAACCACATGAAATCTAGATACCTTTGCACAATTCTTGCCGCCGCTTCCCTCGCCAGTCTTGGCGGTTGCGTGATTGTCGTCGATGGCAAGGGCGATATGGAGACCGAATGGGCCTCGACCTGGGAGGCGGAAAACGAGTCGGCCGCGGAAGCCAACAAGAGGCTTGCACGGGATGTCAGTCGAGTGCTGGCGGCAGATAGCACGCTGGCTGGCGAAGAGATCAATGTGTCGGCTCGCAGGGGCGCGGTGGCCTTGCATGGCAAGGTAAGCAGCACGGCGGCCGTCGACCAGGCACTGCAGCTTGCGGCAGACGTGCCGGGTGTGGAAAGCGTGGTATCCAGGTTGTCGGTCCAGTTTGCCGGACATTGATGGGCGGAAATCAGGCCCGACAGAATTTGTGAATTATTTACACGGGGATAGACCCATGACACTCAAATTTTCAAGACTACTTGCTGGCGTAGGCCTGGCGGCCCTATTGATGAGCGCCGCGAATGTGACGCTGGCCGCCACCGTGACCGAGGAATTCCGGTTCGCAAAGGGCGCCGAGATCGAAATAGAGAACCTGCTGGGCAGGGTGAAGGTCAGGCCAACTGATGGGACCGAGGCTTACGTGAAGGCCAGCGTTATCGGGGAGTCCGAGGAATTGGTCAAGCTGGTCAGTTTCAAGTTCAAGGAACAGGGCAAGCAGCAGCGCCTGGAAGTATTGTATCCGGACGATCACCGCAGTCTCTATTTTGAGACCGGTGGCGGCAAGACCAGTACAAATACGACTTACAAGGGTGAAAAGTACAAGATCAGCAGCTATCGGCGAAGTGGCGCCGAGGCGCTGCAGGTGGACCTGGAGCTATTCCTGCCCAAGGGCAGCAAGGTGGACAACCTCAAGAACGTGGTGGGCGAAGTCGAACTGGCAGGTGTCGATGCCGACATCCGGGTTGACGTGGGTGCAGGCTCGGTAACCTCGACCGACGGTCGCGGCCGATTGGTGGCAGACACGGGTAGCGGCGGCGTCTTCGTGACCAATCACGAAGGAGAGACATCGGCCGACACCGGTTCCGGCGAAGTGCGGATAGACACGGTGCTGGGCAATGTCGATGCCGATACCGGATCGGGCTCGGTGAAGGTATCGGGTGTGAGTGGCAACGTGAATGTCGATACCGGATCGGGCAACGTGACCCTGGAACAGATCATCGGCGACAGGATTTCCGCCGACACCGGCTCCGGCTCGGTGAAGGCCCGCGACATACGTGGATCGTTCAAGGCGGATACCGGTTCAGGTTCGGTACGGGTGGAAGAGATTGCCGATGCTGATGAAATCGATATCGACACCGGCAGCGGTGACGTGCGGGTGCGCGGCGACCTGGGCGGCGTCAAGCGCCTGAAGCTGGATACCGGCAGCGGCGATGTAGAAGTGCGCAGTACCAGGACGCCGAACATGAAACTGACGATCAAGGTGAATAGCGGCGATATCGATGTCGATATTCCCGGCATGACGGCAATCAAGACGTCCAAGACCCGCCTGGAGGCGAGCCTGGGTGACGGCAGCGGCAAGGGTGCAATCGGCACCGGTAGTGGCGATGTGACCATACGCATGGATGCGGGCGCCGGAAACTGACAGTGACTATTTGGGGTCGAACCGCAATTAACAGAGAAAGATTAATTGCGGTTCGACCCCAATTTTTTCACGAGTTTGTATTTGCGCAGCATGCCCCGCAGCTGGTCGTAGCTCAGACCCAGTAGCCGGGCGGCGCTGGACTGCTTGAAGCGGGCCGCGTGCATGGCGCTCTCCAGCGCCTGGATTTCGACCTGCTCGATGTGCGCCTTCAGATCCATGGGCAGGGTCGTGGCAGGTGACGACGGTTGCCGCGAGGCTGTGCCTGGCTCTTCCTCGGTGACCGCCGGGGTGGGCAGTGCAGCGTAGGGTGAGTCGAAGGGGTCAAACACGATGTCCTCGATGGGGGATTCGGGATCCGTGCATCGATACACAGAGCGCTCGACCGCGTTTTTCAGTTCACGAACATTCCCGGGCCAGGGGTAAGCGAGCAGTCGCGCGGTGGCGTCGACGGTAAAACCGGGGAAATACAGACGGCCAAGCTCCGAGGTGATGTTCAGGGCAAAGGCGTGGGCCAGGGCCAGGATGTCCTCCTGCCGCTCACGCAGGGGCGGTACGCTGATGACGTCGAAGGCCAGGCGGTCCAGCAGGTCGGAACGGAAACGACCCTGCCGGGCGAGCAAGGGCAGGTTCTCGTTGGTCGAACCGACGATACGCACGTTGACCCGGATGGTATTGCTGCCACCCACCCGCTCGAATTCGCCGTACTCGATTACCCGCAGTATTTTTTCCTGCATGCGTGACGGGATGGTGCCCAGTTCATCGAGTATCAGGGTGCCGCCGTCGGCTCTTTCGAAACGACCGGCGTGATCGCGGGTGGCGCCGGTGAACGCCCCGGCCTGGTGCCCGAACAATTCGGACTCAAGAATGCTTTCGGTCAGGGCGGCGCAATTGACCTTGACCAGGGGCTGCTCCCAGCGGGGCGACAGGTAATGCAGCCTGGCGGCGACCAGTTCCTTGCCGGTGCCTCTCTCCCCGACCACCAGTACCGGCTTGTTCAGTGCGGCCGCCCGGGACACGTGCTCCATCATGGCGAGGAAGGCGGGTGCCTCGCCAATGATGGGTCGGGATTGGGTATCGCCTGTAGACATATGGCGAAAAATACCAAGAAATCGTCTTAAATACTATTAATTGGTGTAAATAGCCAATTCAAGAATCTCGGGATCAAAATTAATATCGTTATAAAACAATCGGTTATGAAGCATCAAACTTGGCACGCTTGCTGCAATAGACAGGGTAAGTACAGACGTGAACCTAGAGGATGAGGACATGGGCATATTTTCAAGATTTTCCGACATCGTAAATTCCAACATCAATTCCATCCTGGAGAAGGCCGAAGATCCTGAGAAGATCGTCCGCCTGATGATCCAGGAAATGGAAGATACACTGGTCGAGGTACGCTCTTCGGCCGCGCGGGCCATTGCCGACAAGAAGGAACTGAACCGGAAGCTGGCTGCGGTGGAGCGCGACGGTGAGGAATGGCAGGACAAGGCTGAGCTGGCTATCCGCAAGGAACAGGGATGACCTGGCGAAGGCGGCCCTGGCCGAGAAGCGGCGCATGGATGACTCTGCCGATGCCTTGCGCGAGCAGTACATGGCCGTGGAAGAGGGCCTGGACAAGCTGAACGAGGATATCGGGCGCCTGGAAGAAAAGCTGGCTGACGCCAAGTTACGGCAGAAGGCGCTGATCACCCGTCACCAGACGGCCAGTCACAGACTGGAAGTGCGCAAGAAGATACACGACTATAAGATCGAAGACGCGCTGGTTCGTTTTGAACAGTTCGAGCGCAAGATGGAAACGGTAGAAGGCAGGGTTGAGGCCTACGACCTGGGTCGCAAGAAGGACCTGAGCCAGGAGTTCAAGGATCTTGAGAACGCGGAATCGGTAGAGAAGGACTTTCGAGGAACTCAAGGCGAAGATGGCCGAGACCTCCAAGGACTGAAGCGCCTCCGGATGTTTTCTGGACGAGGGGCGTGTTAGAGACGATGTTCAGACACCCGGCGCCAATCACGGATTGACGACGTGGCGAGAGTGACTGAACCAATGCCGGGGTTTTTGACTCTATATGTACGAGATCATGAATGGATCAGAGACTCCATGATGGATAAGCGAGAAAAGTGATGGGTGAAATGATTGCGATACTTGCCCTGGTGGTGGTTGCCCCCCTGGTGATCGTCCTGCACTACATAACCAAGTGGCGGGAGAGCAAGGGGCTGTCCAAGGAAGACGAGAAAATGCTGGAAGATCTCTGGGGAAGCTCCCAGAGAATGGAAAGCAGGATCAATTCCCTGGAGACGATTCTGGATGACGTGGCGCCGGAATGGAGAAAAAGGACATGAGACTCCCGGTTGACGGAACACCCCTTTATCGAGACAGTGAAAATGGACTGTTGCTGGGTGTGTGTGCCGGGATCGCCGATTACCTGGACACCAACGTGCTATTGGTCCGGGCAGCGGCAGTGCTGACTACTGCTTTTCCTGTAGCATCCCGGCAGTACTGAGTTACGTGACCGCAGGTCTGCTGTTGAGAGAGCGCCCGCTGCGTTATCGTGGTTCGGTGGAAGAACGCTGGTTTTGGGGCGGAAGGCGAGGAGGAGTGTGAACATGACGGAAGATCGGGTAAGAGCGGACAGCCCCAGGCGACTGTATCGGGACAAGAGCAACGGCATGATTTGCGGAGTGTGTGCCGGCATCGCCGACTACTTTGGCGCAGATGTTACCGTGGTCAGGATACTCTCTGCTGTCGCCCTGCTATGGTTCAACGCGGTAGCCTTTTTTGTCTACATCGCGCTGTGCTTCCTGCTTCCGGTTAAACCCAGTCAGCTGTATCGGGATGATTCGGACAAGAAGTTCTGGCAGGGTGTACGTACCTCGCCGAAAGGCACGTTCTCGGCTGTGCGTCTGCGTATCCGGGAGATGGACATAAGAGCTGCAACGCATGGAAAGGTATGTCACGTCCAAGAGGTTCAACCTGGACAAGGAATTTCGGGACCTGGGGAAATGAAGCTGGACGAGAATTCGAAGCTATAGACTGCGAGGACGGTGCCAATGAATACATTTGAAATGGTCGTGTTGATCGTTCTGATTAAGCGTGGTCGCCGGCGTGGTGAATAACTACATCAAGAACCGTGGCAGCATGCCTGATCAGAGCGCCGATGAGTTCGGGGCCAGGCTTGCCCAGCTCGATTCGCTGGAAGAGCGGGTCCGCACCCTGGAGAAAATTGTCACCGACCGTAATTTCGAGTTACGGGAGAAGTTCCGCGACTTGTAAACGCGGCTTATCCGGTAGGATTTCGCGGTGTTGCGTACACGGGGGGCGAAAGTATTCGCCCCCTTTTCGCATGCGGGGGAAAGGCAGCGTATTATCAGTGCCTACTCGGTGTCGGGCAGGCGCCCGGCGCCCGGGCGCCGGACACGATGCAAGCCGGTAGAACACACGGGCAAGCACCCGCGAAGTAATCGCTGCCGACGGCGACAACGAGAAGAGCTCGAACTATGAATTGGCAGAGTTTTGACGAGCGTCTTTATCGATTTCCGCTGCTTGGCCTGTCGCTCGATCTCTCCTGCATGGGTATGGATGATCCCTGGTTAACCACCATGCAAACGTCTGTTGCGCAGGCGTTGACAGAAATGACGGAGCTTGAGTCCGGCGCGATCGCCAATGCCGATGAGCAGCGCAGGGTCGGACACTATTGGTTGCGGACTCCGGACCTTGCACCAGACCCGATGCTTGGGCAGGCGATACGGCGAGATCTGTCACATGTGCTCGAGACCGCGAACCAGATCCTGGCGAGTGACCTCATGGCCCCATCGGGACAGCCGTTTGCGCGGGTGTTGCTGGTGGGTATCGGTGGATCGGCGCTTGGGCCGCAACTCGTGTCGGATGCCCTCTCCAGCGTCGCGTCCATGCCTGTTTCCTTCCTCGACAATACCGATGCGGAAGGCATTCACAGGGTGCTGGATAGCCTGGGCGACCAATTGGCGCAAACCCTGGTGGTGGTGATAAGCAAGTCCGGTGGCACCGCAGAAACACGCAATGGCATGCTGGAAGTGCGTGCGAGATGTGAACATGCCGGTCTGGATTTTGCTTCCCGGGCTATCGCGGTAACAGGGATCAACAGCACGCTTGAGAAGCTCGCCAGGAAAGAAAACTGGCTGGACATCCTGCCCATGTACGACTGGATTGGCGGGCGTACCTCCTTGTTCTCGGCGGTGGGTCTTGTTGCCGGCTGCGTTGCAGGGCATCGACATTAACGGGCTGTTGCTGGGTGCGGCCGAGATGGACGCCCAGACCCGGGCCCCGGCACTCGCGGAAAACCCCGCCATGTTGCTTGCCCTTGCCTGGTACCGGGCCGGCAACGGTCTGGGTGAACGCAATATGGTGGTGCTGCCCTATCGCGACAGGCTGCAGCTGTTCAGTCGCTATTTGCAGCAGCTGGTCATGGAATCGCTGGGCAAGGCCGTTAACCGCCAGGGAGAAGTTGTTCACCAGGGGCTTACGGTTTATGGCAACAAGGGTTCCACCGACCAGCATGCCTATGTCCAGCAACTGCGAGATGGGCGGGCGGACTTTTTCGCCACGTTCATCGAAGTGCTGAATGACGGTGTGAGTGAGCCGCTGGAGGTCAAGCCGGGTGTCAGCACCGGGGATTACCTGTATGGATTCTTGCGTGGGACGCGCAGGGCGCTGACCGACTCCGGTCGGCAAAGCCTGGTATTGACGCTGGACAGGCTGGACGCTCGCTCACTGGGCGCGTTGATTGCCCTGTACGAAAGGGCCGTGGGATTCTATGCGACCTTTATCGACGTGAACGCCTATCACCAGCCTGGAGTCGAAGCCGGGAAAAAAGCCGCCGAGGAAATCCTGGTCTTGCAGGTGCGACTGCTACAGGTCCTGGCGAAGGCGGATTCGCCGCTGGGCATCCAGGAACTCGCTGACACGCTTGGGGAGGCGGGAAATGAACAGGAAGTGTATTGCCTTTTGCGCCGCCTGGCGGCCAACGGAAGGGTCAGACTCACCGGCGAGACGGGCGCAGTTGAGGGCATCCGGGCGTCTATAGGGTAGGGAGCCTCCTAGGCCGGAACACGGACACTGGGAAACAGTTCACGGTGCAGCATTTCCCCCCGTACCTCTGCTTTCAATAATCCCAGGTAGGCCTCTGCACTTATCGGCGGCCCCAGCAGGTGTCCCTGTACGAAATGACATTTTTTCTCGCGCAGAAGATTAAGTTGGTCCTCGCTCTCCACTCCCTCGGCCACCACGTCCATACGCAGGCTCCTGCCCATTTCAATGATTGTGCTGACGATGGTTGCATCGTCCGGATTCACATTCACGTCGCGCACGAAGGACTGATCGATTTTCAGGGTGCTGATCGGGAAACTGCTGTAGTGCACTGAGCGAAGAATAGCCGGTGCCGAAGTCGTCAATGGACAGGTGTATGCCCATGCGGTAGAGGTCGTTGAGAATGCGCAGAGATGCATCGGGGTTGTCCATAAGCGTGGATTCGGTGATTTCGAATTCGAAGCAGGTGGGTGAAACACCGTGATCCCGGAAAATCGCTGCAACCCGCTTGGCCAGGTCTTTCTGCTGCAACTGACGCAATGACAGGTTGACTGCAATACGCCCCGGATGGGCAAGCTCGGCCCGCCAGGTCTGGAAATCCTCGCACACCTGGTTCAGCACCCAGTCGCCCATGGCGATTATCAGGCTGCTCTCCTCAGCCATAGGAATAAAGTGACCGGGCGCAACTTCTCCATGACCTGGTAGCTGCCAGCGCATAAGGGCCTCGGCGCCCACGATGCGTCCGTCATTCACATCCAGTTTTGGCTGGTAACGCAATACGAATTCCTCACGCGCCAGGGCGCGTCGCAATTTTGCCTTGAGCATGAGCTGGTCGGCGGAATCTGCGTTCATCTCGGGCTGATAGAAGGCGACCGTGTTTCCGCCCTGTTTCTTGGCAAATTGCATGGCGGCATCTGCATTGCGAATCATGTCGATGACGTTGCCGGCATCATCGGGGAACATCGCAATACCGACACTGCCGGAAAGATCGATTTCTCTTTGCTGAAAATGGAAAGGTCGGGCGATTTCAGTCAGCAACATGTGCGCCTGGGCGTTGGCTTGCTCGCGAGCCCCCGAATCCCCGGCCAGTCCCTCCAGCAGAATGCCGAATTCGTCTCCGGCCAGGCGACCGACCACGGTGTCCTCAGGCAAGGCATGGGTAATTCGTTCGGCCACGGTCTCCAGGCCCCGATCTCCGGAGAGGTGTCCAAAGCGATCGTTGATATCCTTGAACCGGTCCAGGTCGATAGACAACAGGGCGACACCCTGGTCCGCACGGCGGGCCCGGGACAGGCTGCGTTGCATCAGGTGCTGGAATTGCATGCGGTTGGGAACTCGCGTCAGGGCATCGTAACGGGCGAGGTAACGTATGCGCTTTTCCGCGCGCTTTTGATCACTGATGTTCCTGGCGGCGAGGATATAACCCTGACCCTGGGGTTGATCAGAGGAAATAATTGATCCCGACAGGGAAACCGGAATTTCGAGCCCGCTGGCCGCGAGGAATGTTGATTCTCCGGTATGTGCTGAGAGCAAATCCATGGAGAATTCCGAGCGCGCCCTTTCCGCGAATAGCTCGCGTATATGCATCCCGGTCAACGCAGCTTTGGTGTGCTCGAGCATCTTGCAGGCGCCCATGTTGCAGCGAATGATCACTCCATCGGCGGAAGTGACCAGCACGGCATCCGTCATGCTGTTGAGAACGTGATCGAGATAGTTTCGGGAAATGGTGGTTTGATTCAGGGTCTCCCGCATGCCACGCAGGGCATCGGCCAGTTCACCGATTTCATCCGGGCGGCTGATATCCAGGGGAGACTCCAGGTCGCCCTTGCCCACCCTGTCGGCAAATATACCCATGTCGCGAATTGGCGGGATCAGGTTTCGGGTCAGGAACCAGACTGCTGCTATACACAGAAATATGACCGCCAGCAGGCTCAGGGACAGCGTGACAAATGCATGGTTCCAGCCCTCGGCCATTTACTTCGTCCACTGCCGCCAGCGCGGCTTGAGCCGAAACGGCGGGATCAGACAGGTAGGCGACCAGCCAGCCGCCCGGTGCGCTGGCCCGGGACAGGGGGACCGAGATGGTGTCGGCCTCCTCGACTTGCTCGGTTGCTGCTGTTTCATCGCCGTTGCCGGCGGGTTCGATCTCCCGGCTGGCGCCGGCCGACCCAAGCATCGATCCAGAGGCATTGTAGAGTTCCAGACGCAATATCTGGTTTCTGCCATGTTCCTGCAGCAGGACACTGAGGGTGCTTGATACGCGGTCCAGGGAATCCAGTCCGGAAAGTTGGTCGGCCATGAAGGTGGCCTGGATCAGTTGCTGCTCTCGCGTGAGTTGCACGCTTTGCTCAAGCAGGCTCTTTTTGGCCAACTGGCCGAGCTGGTTTGAGGAATGGTAGTAGGCCAGCAAAAGCCCGCCACCCAGCAAGCCGCCAAAGCTCAGGCTCAGGGCCAGGGCCACGGCAAGGTACAGATGACTAATGCGCTTGAATTTCACGGCTGTGGCTCACCAATCTTTCCGACGGAACCTGGGGCAGGGGCCGGAATTTCGTCGTGGCTTGTTGCTGGGGTGAACATTACGCATAATTGCCAAGCTGCCTTGGAGCCAGCCAGATCGTTCAACTTACTGAATAATGGCTGTTTATTGTTATTCTCTGCTCCGGGAAAAAAATAATATACACCAGTTTTCGACTGATGTTCGAATTTTGCGGTTTGAGCCTGTTAATCTGGGCCGGGCGCTAAGGGCCCTTTACAGAGCGATAAACGGAGCCTCTCAATGGATTTCAGACAGCATTGGACTATCCTGGCGGGTCTCATCATGAGTGCGCTGCTTACCCTGGGTTTCCTGAGCTCCGGCATACCCAAGTTGCTGGACGCCGAAGTTCCCGCCATAGAATTTGCCGTCTGGGGATATCCGAAGTGGATGCAGTATTTTGTCGGCATCACGGAGGTACTTGGAGCGCTGGCCATCTGGCATCGACTCACGCTGCGCTGGGGTTTTCTGATGTTGGCCGTGGTTGTTTGCGGCGCAGTGGTGACCCACCTGCGTTTTGCAGAGTGGCAGGCGCTGCAACAGGTGCTGGCTTTCGGTGTCTTGCTGGCCGCGACCGCCTGGTGGCGGCGAACTCCTGGACCCGAACCCACCCTCTAGGCCGATCTCCTGCGTCTTGTTTTGCCGACAAAAGGTGACGCTGTGGGTCAGCAGTTGACCACGCAGGGCCGCCGGATTATGGAAAAAAACTGATCACATTCAAGGAAAAACAACGAGTTATCACCGCTGGCACGGAGGTTGCAAAGTTATTGGGTAAGTCAGATCAGCAGCCTCCCCCTTCTGCTGTTTCACGACTCTTCTGATTGAATGGTTTTGACCCCTTTTGTGCCATTCGAACTCTGCGCCGCAGCACCGGCCCCCTGGTCTGCGGCGCTTTTTTATTTGGGCATCGCCATTCCCAGTCCGGGTTCACGGCGGGCGTAACCCTCGGGCGCCTGGAACGTCTGCTCACCAATCTCCAACTCCTGACTCCCCATAATGCGGGTGTCGGTCAGTATTTGGCCGTCCACATAGAGCCGGCTGATCAGGGACAAGGCGCCGGCTGGTACCATCTCGGGTAACGGGCTGTCGGGAATAGGCAGGATGCCGCTACTGTTCAGACCACCGATAACGTCCTTGTAAAACAAACCTACTGACCTTAAGACGCTCTCCAGTTCTTTCCCACCCACCATTTCGGCGCTTGGGCCAATACAGTTTTCCTGCACCAGGGTGTCCTGTCTGAATACACGTAACCAGCGGCATTCCTGGCCGTTGGCAGCCTTCCCCAGTTGATCGGTTTCCACCAGTCGCATGACTTCGCCGGACGGTTCTCCAGACAGGTCAAGCGTGCCGCCCAGCATTTCGACCACCCAGTCCCGTTGCGCCTTTGGCAGATTGTCAAGCTGGTTGCGCACCTCGCGCGCAACCGGATCGATACTGGAAGCAATGCCATCCGCAGTCGCTTTATCCAGTTCTGTATACCAGCGCTCGGCATGGTTGATCAGTATCATGCCCGGGCCGGCCCCCAGGAAAATCAGACTGCGTTCAGAATCCAGATCCATGCGGATTCTGTCTTGGTCTATGAGTAATTGGCTGCTGAAACGTCCGTTGTCAGAACCGATGCCGCTGCCTCGGGACTCCACATCAACGCGTATACCGGCCTGTAGCACGGCGCTGGCAAGTAGCATCAGGGCGATAGTGATAAGTCTGATCATGGGTGCACTCGCTCTGTGTCTCCAGGTTGACCCTGGTGTTTGCGGAAAAATCCGGGGCTGATCATTGGCGAGAAACGGGGGCGGGTCAAGTGTCTTCATAATGATACGTTCAAGGTGACACTGACCGATTAACTGTATAATTTCTGGCCTTCCCGATTTTTCCTGTTTACGGTGTTTTCCCGGGCAGGCGGGAACAGCGGACCTCCGGCCCCGAGGCCGTTGCGTTTTGGACGGCATGGATTATGAAGGAGCGGCCTGGTGGCTGATACGCTAACAACAAGAATCCAGAGTTTGCAGGAGCTGGACCGACCCGATATCTGGCAGGGTTCGCGCAAGGGGCTGGAGAAAGAGTCATTGCGTCTTGACCCTTCGGGCAGGCTTGCCCAGACCCCGCATCCGGGGTCACTGGGTGCCGCGCTGACCAACCGCTTTATCACGACGGACTATTCAGAGGCCTTGATGGAACTGGTGACGCCTGCGTTGGAGGACAGCGCAGCCACCCGGCAATTTCTTTGCGACATTCACCAGTTTGTGTATGACAAGCTTGGTGATGAATTGCTTTGGCCTGCCAGCATGCCGTGTGGGTTGAGCGGCGAAGAGAGCGTGCCGATCGCCGAATATGGCAGTTCCAATATCGGGCAGATGAAGCACGTCTATCGCAGGGGGCTTGGGCATCGCTACGGTCGCATGATGCAGGTGATCGCCGGCGTGCACTTCAACTTCTCGTTTTCCGATGATTTTTGGGAAAGTTATCAGGAGTTGCTGGGCAGTGATTTGCAGCCTGCAGAATTTCGCAATCAGCATTACATGGGGCTGATCCGGAATTTCCACCGAACAGGGTGGCTGGTGTTGTACTTGTTTGGAGCTTCGCCAGCGCTGTGTAAATCCTTCATGCGTGGGCGTGACACGGACCTGCAGGCGTTTGACGAGAGTTCGTTTTTCCGCCCTTATGCCACCTCGCTGCGTATGAGCGACCTGGGGTACCACAACCAGACCCAGTCCGCTCTTAACGTCTCGGTTAATTCTCTGCCGGAATATCTGCGCGATCTGAACCGGGCGGTCAGTACGCCTTATGCTGACTACCAGCGCATCGGTGTGGAAACTGACGGCGACTACCGCCAACTGAATGCCAATCTGCTGCAGATAGAAAACGAGTACTACAGCATGATTCGGCCAAAGCGAGTCATAAAATCGGGCCAGCGACCAACCAGTGCACTGGCCGCTGGTGGAGTGCAATATGTTGAAGTTCGCGCCCTGGATCTGAATGTATTCGACCCTGCCGGTGTGAGCGAAACCCAGATGCGTTTTCTCGAGGCCATGCTGTTGTACTGTCTGCTGCAGGAAAGTCCGCCGATTGAAGATGATGAGTACGCATCCGTGGGTATCAACCAGGGAAGGGTGGCTGACAGAGGCAGGCAACCTGGCCTTGAGCTGATTCGCGACGGACAGGACATATCGCTCAAGACCTGGGCCGGTGAACTGCTGGAGGGCATGGCCAGTGTCTGCAAATTGCTGGACCAGGGTTTTGACCAGCCACTGTATATGCCGGCTTTGGAGGCGCAGCAGGAAAAGGTGTCGGACCCTGAAAGCACGCCTTCCGCGAGAGTGCTGCGGGAAATGCAGGAACGGGGTGAGTCATTTATGCAATTCGGTTCCCGCTGGGCCAGGCAGCACCGGGATTTTTTCCATGGATTACAACGGTGTGATCCGGGCCGGGTAAGTCAGTTTGTAGCTGAGGCCAGCGCCTCGGTGGCACGGCAACGGGATATTGAGCGCAAGGATAGCGTGAGCTTCAAACAGTACCTGGAACAGTATTTTTCCACCTAGGCAATGGCGGTGGAGGAGGTCGTCCTATTGGGCGACCTCCTCGGTTTTGACATCCACGGATTTGCGCAGACGAGTGATCAGACGGCTGACGTGTTCCGGCGATTTTGTGTTTCTTGCCATCAACAGATAAAAGGCCGGCACGACGAACAGTGTGAGCAGAGTCGAGGTCGTCACGCCGAACATGACCACAATGCCAATGGGAATCCGACTTTCTGCGCCCGCGCCGCCAGACATCACCAGTGGCAGCGCCCCGATGATGGTGCAGGTGCTGGTCATCAGCACCGGCCTCAGGCGAATCGCGGCCGCCTTGACGATGGCCTCGTGGAATTCCTCGCCTGCATCCCGCAGCTGATTCGTGAATTCGACGATCAGTACGCCGTTCTTGGCCGCCAGTCCGATCAGCAGGATTACACCGATCTGGCTGTACACATTGATGCTCTGGTCAAATAACCAGAGCCCGCCGAGCGCGCCGGCCAGGGCCAGCGGCACCGACATCATGATAATGAACGGGTGTTTGAAGCTCTCGAACTGGGCGGCCAGCACCAGGTAGACAATCACTGCAGCCATCAGGAAAGTCCAGTACAGGGAGCTTCCCGCCTCCTTGAATTCCCGCGATTCCCCGTCCCAACTCAGGCGCGCCGTAGGCGGAAGCACTTGCCTCGCAATAGCCTCCATATCATTCAGCGCCTGGCCCAGGGAGTAGTCTCCCTCGATATCGCCCGAAACGGTAATACTGCGCAGGCGCTCGAAGCGATTGAGTTCGTTCGGACCGGCCCTGCCTTCCAGCGTGACCAGGTTGGCCAGGGGAATCAGCCTGCCGCTGGTTTCTGAACGCACATACAGATTGCTGAGATCCGTCGGGGTGGCCCGATCTTGCTCACGTCCCTGCAGGATAACGCGATACTCCTGACCTCTATCCACGTAAGTGGTCACGATGCGCGAGCCGAGCATGGTTTCCAGGGTGCGGCCAATGTTCTGGAGGGAGACACCCAGGGTGGCGGACCGGTCGCGATCCACTGCGACCCGGATTTGTGGCTTGCGTTCGTTATAGTCCGAATCCAGCCCCTTGATATTGGGAATGGCGGAGGCCATCTCGATGATCTGGTCGCGCCAGCCGGCGATTTCCTCGTACTCGCTTCCGCCCAGCACCATTTGTATGGACTGCCCGCCTCCGCGCACACCCAGTCCCTGGGGTGTATTCACCGAGGTGATAACCCCGGGGAATGAGGCCAGCTTTGTA
This sequence comes from uncultured Gammaproteobacteria bacterium, assembly GCA_963823435.1. Classification (GTDB taxonomy): domain Bacteria; phylum Pseudomonadota; class Gammaproteobacteria; order Steroidobacterales; family BM003; genus CAKZML01. The sequence continues at coordinate 1,039,134 of CAWGLN010000001.1, forward strand.
CGCACCCTGGCAGCAATTTGCTCCGTACTCTCGGTCCGCTTGGACCAATCCTCCAGCAGCACGATGGCTCTCGCGGAGTTCACCTCGCCGCTGGATCCCCAACTGCCGGGCAGGCGGATCAGCACGCGCATGATGTTTCCGGCCTCGACCTCCTGCATCAGGACCGCCTCCATTTGCCGGGCGTAACGATCGGTATATTCCAGGGTCGCCCCCTCGGGTGCGAGCATGTATGCGAAAAACACGCCACGGTCTTCCTTTGGCGCGTACTCAGATGGCAGGGCCTTGAACAAACCTACCGCCGCAAGGCAGGTAACCAGGCTGAAAAGCAAAACCACCCAATTGTGAGCAAGGCTGTGGCGCAGCAGGCCCTGGTAACGCTGGGAAAGCCGCTGGAAAAAATCATCGACCTTGCGCGGAAGACCGCTGCGCACCGCGTCCCCCTTGAGAATCTTGGAGCTCATCATGGGCGTGAGGGTCAGTGCAACGAGGCTGGAAATAGCCACGGCTGCTGCCAGCGATATGCCGAACTCACCGAACAGCCGCCCCACGTTGCCCTGGATAAAGGAAATGGGCACAAATACCGCGACCAGCACGGCGGTGGTGGCGATCACGGCGAATGTGATCTCCCTGCTGCCATCAAGGGCCGCCAGCAAGCGCGGTTGACCGTCCTCTATGCGGCGATAGATGTTTTCCAAAACCACGATGCCGTCGTCAACCACCAGGCCGATGGCCAGCACCATGCCGAGCAGGATCAGCACGTTTACCGAGTAGCCCATAACCAGCATCACCATGAACGTGGCGATAATGGAAACCGGCACCGTCAAGGCCGGAATCAGGGTTGCCCTCAGACTGCCCAGAAACAGGTAAATGACGATAAGCACCAGGGTCAGGGAAAAGGCCAGTGCCTTGTACACCTCCTTCATGGACGCATCGATGAATAGCGAGCGGTCGTAATTTACCTCCAGGCGAACCGAGGGAGGTAAGGAAGGCATGACTTCCTCTATGGCCTTGCGCACATTGGCGGCCACTTCCACGGTGTTGGCACGGGAAAGTTGCTCAATGGCCAGGCTGATGGCCGGAATGCCATTACCCCGGGCGATGCTGCGATCGTTTTCCGCTGCCCTGCGTACCTCGGCCACGTCCCCCAATCGCACCAGGGTGCCGTCAAGGCCCCGCCCGATGACAAGTAGCCTGAAGCCTGTCTCATCGGTCAGGCCGGTCTCCGTGCGCAGGGTAAATTCCAGTTGCTCCGATTCAAGTCGGCCTGCCGGCAGTTCAACGTTTTCCCGGCGCAAGGCGGATTCCACGTCGGCCACTGTCAGCCCGCGTCCGGCCAGCGCGCGACGGTCCATCCAGATCCTCATGGCATAACGCCTGGCGCCGGACAGGTTCACCCTGGCCACACCCTGGACCGAGGAAAACCTGTCTATCAGTACACGTTCCGCATAGTCCGTGAGCTCCAGGTTGGACATGCCATCGCTGGTGAGGTTGATGTACATGATGGCCCGGGTGTTGCTGTCCACCTTGGCGATCTCGGGGGTTTCCGCTTCCTCCGGCAGGTCGTCCAGCACACGGGAAACCCGGTCGCGAATGTCGTTGGCGGCGCCGTCAATATCGCGTGCCAGGTTGAATTCGACATTAATACTGGACCTCTCGTCCTGGCTGGAAGAGGTGAGTTTGAGAACGCCTTCCAGACCGGCGACCCGGTCCTCGATGACCTGCGTAATCTTGGTCTCAACTACCTGGGCCGAGGCGCCGCGATAGTTCGTCTCTATCGACACTATGGGCGGATCAATGTCCGGATACTCGCGCACTGGAAGCCGGGACAGGGCGATCAGCCCAAGGATCACCAGCAACAGGCTCAGCACCATGGCAAATACCGGTCGTCTGACCGACAGTTCGGAGAGGGTCATGGGCGCGTCTCATCGGCGGACAACTCGCGCAGCACTTCCACCCTCACGCCGAGGTGCAGACGTTGGGTGCCTTCCACCACGATGATGTCATTTTCCTGTAGACCGTCAAGAATCTCCACTTCGCCGGGCCGGCGGCGGCCGGTATGCACCTGCCGTTTATCCACGATGCCATCCTTGACCACGTATACATACTCGCGACTTTGTTCGGATACCACTGCCTGCTCGGGGATTACCAGGGCATTGGTGGTCTGCTGGGTAACCACTACAGACAGCAACATGCCTGGTCGCAACAAGTTGTCCTGGTTGGGCACCAGGGCCCGAACCATCACCGAGCGTGTCACCGGGTCGACCCGGGTGTCCACGCTGGCCACCTGGCCGCGAAAATCCACTCCCGGATAGGCAATGCTGGTGGCGTGGACTTCCAGGCCGGGACTGACATGCGCCAGCAATGCTTCGGGCAGTGAGAAATCCAGCTTGATCGTACTCAGGTCGTCCAGGGTGGTGATCAGGCTTCCGGGAGAAACCAGGCTTCCGGTGCTGATGCGGCGCAGCCCGACGCGGCCGGCAAAGGATGCCTTGATAGTGAGGTCGTCCAGCCGGGCCCTGGCTACCTGTACCCTGGCCTTGTCGGCCTGCATCTTGGATTCCAGTTGCTTTAGTTCAGAACGCGAAATGGATTGTGTGCGATCCAGTTGTGCGGCTCTTTCGAAGTTGCTGCTGCTTTCACCGAGGTCGGCTTTTGCCACTGCCAGGTTGGCCTTCGCTTCCTCAGTGTCAAGTTGCACCAGCACCTGGCCTGTGTGGACCAGCTGGCCCTCTTCGAAATGAATCTCGCGCACCCTCTCTGAGACCTGGGAGGTCACGTCCACGGACTCATTGGCCCGCGTGGTGCCCAGGCTCTCGGCCTGGGTGGGCATGGGTATGCTAACCACTTTCTTGGTAACCACCGGCACCGGTGCCTGTTGTGCATTGGCCTGCAAAGGGGCCAGGGCCAGAAGCAGGCCGGTGAGTAAAACAGCTGTAAGTCGAAACATTATTCCCAGGTTCCTATTGCTGGATGAGCGTGCCGTGGCTGCGCACCCAGTTGCCGTAAAGTTCTTGCATTGTACCCGTCAGGCTCCCGGCATGGTCTGCAATACGCCGCCCATCCACCTCCAGTACCGGTGTGAGTTCGCCCATGGTGCCGGTGGTGAACATCTCGTCAGCGCTGTACACCTCGGTCAGGGAAAGGTTTTTCTCCACCGTACTCACGCCGTGCTCACGTGCAAGCCGAATCACCAACGCCCGTGTTATACCGGGAAGACAGCTGTCCGCGTGCGGTGTATACAGTACGCCCTTTTTGACCACGAATACGTTGGTATCGTTGGTTTCCGAAACAAAGCCGTTCAGGTCCAGCATTAATGCGCTGTCTACCCCGGCCACATTTGCCTCTATGCTGGCCAGGATGTTGTTGATCAGGTTGTTGTGATGGATTTTCGAGTCCAGGCACTGGGGTGAATTTCTCCTGGTAGCGGCTGTTACCAGGCGAATGCCGGGACCCGGGTATACCGGCGCTTTCCATTCCGCCAGGACGATCAGGCAGCATCCCGACCGATTCAGCCGGGGATTCATCCCGGAGGTGACCTTCTCGCCCCGGGTCAGGGTCAGGCGCACATGGGCGCCGTCGTGCATACCGTTGGCCGACAGGGTCTGGAACAGGGCGTCCTGCACCTGCTGCCGGGATGGGACTCCCTGGAACGCCATGGCCTTGGCGGAGTCCAGCAACCTGTCCAGGTGTGCCTCCAGTTCGGCGATACGTCCGTCGTAAACCCGCAGTCCTTCCCAGACCGCATCCCCTCCCTGTACGGCACTGTCGAACACTGAAATTTTTGCCTGGTCACGCGGCAGGAGATGTCCTGCCACATGAATCTGGATATTGGCGTTTCTGGGATCTGGAAGGTCGGGTCTCATGGGTGACTCGCTGGTGTGCTGGTCGCGTAGCGGTAGAGTTTCTCATAATAGCCCCTGGACTCCTCAAGCAGGGGCTCCAGTGCCGGTGGGAAGGGCCTGGTTTTGTGCTGGTAGTGGCCAAAGCCCGTGGTTTGGTGCACCCGGTGGTACCAGTGGGGCGCCCACACACCGTCTTCGGGCTTTGCACCCCTGGGCCAGGCCAGCATTGCCTGCTCGAATTCCAGGCCCAACTCCTCGCATATTCGGCCGAGGACTCCGGGTGGGTCCAGCAGCAGTTCCCTGGCATCGATAACCGGGGGCGACTGGCCAAGATCCCGCAGTTCCTGCAGCAATTCCCATTGCAGGGCCAGGCCGGTGTCACGCAGCGTGGGCTGCGGTATTTGCTTTTGCAGCGAGGGCAGCATTTGTGCAGGGTCGCGTATTAACAGCAGGTTGAGACTGTGGTCGAGGAAGCTGCGATCCATGTCGCGCAGGTGATGCGCCATTTGCTTCAGAAACAGGTAGGGGCGTCGCCCGCGGTGTTGCATCAGGCCCCGCATCACCCGGTCGCCGTCGCAATCCATATCGGTCATGACTTCCCGGGCCGCCGGGTGATCCGCCCCGCTAACCCGCAGGTAGTGACCGTATAACGGCTCGTCAACCACCACGGTGTCGCTGCGCTGACGAAAGCTGTACATGAGGGCGGTCGAGACGTTGCGGGGCCCCGACCACATGTTGATTACGGTTGAAACGACTCACTGCCAGTTCGTAGCGTCCCGGGTTGTCGCCTGTTAGTCCTCGTCGTCGAATATGCCGACGGTGACCGTGCCGTCCGGTCCGACCGCCGCGCGGAACATACCCTCGCTGTTGTATACCATCGCAATATCGCCGTTCGGGAGCCAGGGCGATGAGACCGCCTTCTCCACCCATGTCTACCAGCTGCTGATTGACCAGTTCATCTGCGGCCTGGGCGAGGCTGCGACCACCATAGCGCATCCTGGCGCACAGGTCGTGGGCCACCGCGGCACGTATAAAATACTCTCCGTGACCCGTGGCCGAGACTGCACAGCTGTTGTTGTCAGCATAGGTGCCGGCGCCAATAATGGGGGAGTCGCCGATACGCCCGTATCGCTTGTCTGTCATGCCACCGGTGGACGTGGCTGCGGCGAGGTTGCCCTGCATGTCCAGGGCAACCGCACCGACGGTACCGAAAATTTTGGGTTCCACCCCCGACAGCCTGAGTTTCCGCGCTTGCTCCAGCTGGCGCCAGCGGCGCTCGGTATAGAAGTATTCCTGGGGCACCAATTCCATACCCTGTTCCCTGGCGAACTCTTCCGCACCCGCGCCAAACAGCATCACGTGACGGGAATTCTGCATGACCAGGCGGGCCAGTTCGATGGGGTTGCGGATATGTTGCAGTCCGGCTACCGCGCCGGCGGCCAGGTTGGAGCCGTCCATGATCGCCGCATCGAGTTCATTGACCCCGTCGTGGTTGAACACGGCGCCTTTGCCCGCGTTAAACATAGGCGAGTCTTCCATGATTCGTATGGCCGCGGTGACCGCATCCAGACTGCTGCCGCCCTGCTTCAGTATCCGGTGACCGCTGGTTGCCGCTTCCCGCAATGTGCTCCTGTAGGCCGCCACCATGTCGTGAGCCATACCCTCGCGGGTGAAGGTTCCCGCGCCACCGTGGATGACTATGGCAACAGGGGCGTCGTCTGCCATGGCGGGTACTCCTGTGAGCGCGAGCAATAGGATGCTGGCCAATACTTGGAATCTCATACCGGGGCCTTTCCGTGTGAGTGATTCGTATTGAGCATTCTGGCATCGACGAGGATAGAATGCAGCCCTGTTTACACACTCTGGAACAACCCATGACCAGGTCAGTCCCCGCCCCTGCCTTGCTGTCGATCATGCTGATACTTGCTGCCTGCAGCGACAAGACGCCACAGGAGAGCATTGAACATGCCCACGCCGACCAGATCCTGATTGTGGATACACACATTGATGTGCCATACCGCCTGATGGAACACTACGAGGACGTGACGCAAGCCGCCGCGGGTGGCGACTTTGATTACCCGCGTGCGATGGCGGGCGGCCTGGGGGTCGCGTTTATGTCGGTCTACGTCCCGGCGGAATCGCAGGAGTCGGGTCAGGCCCGTGCGGAAGCGGAGGCCCTCTTGCATTTGGTGCGGAGTATTGAGAAGGCTGCGCCCGACAAATTCACCCTTGCTTCGGGTCCCGAACAGGCCCTGGACATCGTTGCCCGGGGGAAGATTGCCCTGGCCATGGGTATGGAGAATGGAGCCGGTCTTGAGGATGATCTTTCGAATGTCGCCTATTTTCGTGACCAGGGTATTAGTTACATCACCCTGACTCACGCAAAGCCCAATTTGATTTGCGACTCATCCTATGACCCGGAGCGCCCCTGGGGTGGTCTGAGTCCCTATGGGCGACGGGTGGTCGAAGAGATGAACCGCGTGGGCATCATGGTGGATGTGTCTCATGTCAGCGACGAGACGTTCTGGCAGGTGATGGATATCTCCTCGGCGCCGGTGATTGCCAGCCACTCCTCGGCGCGCCATTTCACGCCGGGCTTCGAGCGCAATTTAAGCGATGACATGATCCTTCGACTGGCACAGGATGGCGGAGTGATGCAGATCAATTTCGGCTCTGCTTTTCTCACCGCCGAGGCGAACCAGTGGTTCATGGAATTCCTGGCGTCACGAAATTCCTGGGCCGACGCCCAGGAAGTAATGCCGGGCGAAGACGCCAAGAAAGTGTTTGAGGAAGACTACAGGGCAAGTCATTCCATGCCCTACGCCAGTCTGGACGATGTGCTCAATCATTTTGACCATGTGGTCAAGCTGGTCGGGGTGGAGCACGTGGGCATAGGATCGGATTTTGACGGCGTGGGTGACTCCCTTCCCACCGGACTGAAGGACGTTTCCGCTTACCCGAACCTGATCGACGGGCTGCGTCGGCGCGGCTACACGGATGATGATATCCGCAAGATTATGGGCGCCAACCTGATGCGTGTTTGGCGGGCGGTGAAGGGTCACGCAAGCGGTATCGGGGAAAGTGCGAATTGACCAGTCACCTGCACCGGACCAGTCTGGAAGACAGGTATTGAGACTGGTGGAAGTGTATGAATACAAGGATGTTCAAACTCTCGTTACCGGTGCTTGCGGGGCTTGTGTTGAGTTCCGCTGCGATGGCCCAGGGGCGGCTGCTTTACCTGGAGAACTGTGTCGCTTGCCACGGTCTGTACGGTGGTGGCGACGGGCCGGTCGCCGGTGTTCTAAAGGTGGGCGTACCCGATCTGCGTTATTTATCGGCGCTCGCCGGTGGAACCTATCCCGACGAACGGGTGCGCAGGGTCATCGATGGACAAGAGCAGATACTCAGCCACGGGGACCGCTACATGCCGGTATGGGGCAGTGAGTTCTGGTTGCAGGAGGGTGCTGATGAGCAGGCCGAGCAGGCGGTGGGCCGGCGTATCCAGGACCTGGTGGACTACCTCGCCTCGATTCAGCTGACCGATTGACTGGTTTCCATTGCCGTTTGGGTCAGGCTCATGTGGTGACCGTGGGTGTGACCGGTCTGGCCGGTCAGCCAGCTCTTTATGGGCAGGGCTGCGGTCCAGATTCCGAGTATCACCAGCAACACCCCGCTGAGTCGCCGGGTGTAGCGTGCGCGGGTAAAGCGTTGCAAGCTGCCGGCCGCTGCCCCGGCGGCCATCATGGAGGGCAGGGTTCCCAGGCCGAATGCGAGCATGAGCAACGCCCCGTCCAGGGCCCGCCCGGTGCCCGCGGCGGCAACCAGCATGGTGTACGTCAGACCGCAGGGCAGCCAACCCCAGAGCGCACCCAGTCCCAGCATGCCCGTGGCGCTACGTGACGAGAGCAGGCGTCTTGCGGTGGGCGAGATCAGGGCCCAGATACGGCCACCACCGGCTTCGAGAAACTGCGGCAGGCGCAGGCCCAGGGCGAAATTCAAGCCTATCAATACCAGGATCACCCCGGTCAGACCACGTGTGATAGCTCCCCAGGCCGGCAGGTCAATCGCGCTTCCCAGGGCAAAAGCGGCGGCCCCCGCGATCATGCCCGCCAGGCAATAGCTGCCGACACGCCCAAGGTTGTACAGCAGCACCCATGAGAGATTTCTGCCTTGTGGTCCCGCTCCGGCCGCTGCCGCGCCGGCGATACCACCGCACATACCCAGGCAATGTACGCTGCCTAACAAGCCGGCCAGGAACGCGCCTGCCAGGGTCGATACCATCATGTGCCGTCCTTCGTTCCGGTTTTCGTCTCTTCCCGGGCCTGGTCCTCAATTCTGTCCTCCGGCCTTTCCCCGGTCCTGACCAGGGTCAGGTCCGGAAGTTCCGGGTGAGGACGAGAGTCGTCATCCAGCAGGATTTTCCAGGCGGGGCTATCCAGATCCTCGAACTGGTCATTTCGTACGGCCCAGAAAAAGGCGGCAATACCCAGACCCAGTAACACCAAGCTCAAGGGAATCAAGACCAGCAATATGCTCATGGCGCAACCTTGCCTGCAGGCGTCCCGGGGCGGTCGGAAATCCGGCTGACTCTCAGGGCGTTTATAACTACCAGCAGCGAGCTGGCTGACATGCCGATGGCCGCCATCCATGGCTGCACCATGCCAGCCGCTGCCAGGGGTAATGCCCCTGCATTGTAGGTCAGGGCCCATGCCAGGTTCTGCCGGATTATATTCAAGGTACCTCGCGCTGTTTTGAGCGCCAGCAGCAGGGGCCAAAGGCTGTTGCCCAGGAGGATACTGTCGGCGGTGCTTTGCGCCAGGGCGGCGCCCGAACCCAGCGCCACGGATACGTCAGCGCCGGCCAGGACCGGTGCGTCGTTGATGCCGTCCCCCACCATCATGACCCTGTCGCCCTGTTGTTGTCGCTGGCGCAGCAAGGCCAGTTTGTCCTGCGGTGTCATGTTGGCGCTCACCTGGCTGATGCCCAGTTGCCCGGCGAGCGCAAGGACGGCGCTTTCGCGATCGCCGCTGGCCAGTTCCACGGTCAGGCCCATGGATAGCAGGGCGCGAATCACTTCCCCGGCCTCGGGCCGGACCTGGTCCTGCAATTCGATACTGGCCATAGGGCCCTGTTCGTCGCCCAACAAAATCCCACCGGGCCCCGGGATCCACCCGCTTCCCCCGTCCTCTGCAGCCAGCTCGCCGACAAATTCCGGATGTCCAATACGAAGCCGTCTGCCGCCGACGTAACCTTCGACACCACGGCCGGTGACGACCCGGATATCCCGGGCAGTTTGAGCGCTGTTGACCGTGTCGAATGCGGAAGCTATCGGGTGCGCGCATTCGCGTTCAAGCGCTGCCGCCAACTCCAGCGCAAGCTCGATGGTTGTGTCCGGTCGCGTGTGTACCTGGCTGATACGCAGACAGCCATCGGTCAGGGTGCCGGTCTTGTCAAAGATCACCCGGTTGCATTTGGACATAGCCTCCAGCGTATGGGCCCGGGTGACCAGAACTCCGTGCCTGGCCAGGTGACTGGTGGCGGCCGTCAGGGCCGTGGGTGTCGCCAGCGACAAGGCGCAGGGGCAGGTAATGACCAGCACCGACAAGGTGATGGGCAGGGCCAGTGCCGGATCATGCATGCTCCAGAACGTTGCCACCAGGCAAGCCACGACCAGCACCACTGCCACGAACCAGGAGGCGACGCGGTTGGCCAACCGGGCCAGACGCGGTCGCTCGGCCTGGGCGCGCTCCAGCAAACGGGTGATGCCGGCGATTACGGTTTCCTGTCCTGTGGCGTCCACCCGGATCCGTAAAGGGTCGGTGACATTGGTACTTCCGCCCAACACCCGGTCCATGACATTGCGCATCAGCAGCCGGGACTCGCCACTGATCAGCGATTCATCGACGCCGCTGCTACCTTCCTCCACGGTCCCGTCACAGGGAAACGAATCCCCGGGTCTTACCAGGATCAGGTCCCCGGCGGACAGTTCATTGACCCCGACTCTTTCGCTGACGCCATTATGAATACGCAAGGCCGTGCGGGGCACGGTCCGGGTCAGGGCATCAGCCGTATTACCTGCCCGGTGCCTGGCCATCATTTCCAGGTAACGACCCAGGGAAAGGAAGAAAACGAACATGGTCACCGAGTCGAAGTAGACTTCCCCGGTGCCCCGCAAGCCGTTCCACACGCTGGCCAGGTAGGCTACGGCAATGGCCAGGCTGACCGGCACATCCATACCCAGGGTGCGCCCGCGCAGATCACGCAAGGCGCCCCTGAAAAACGGACCTCCCGCATAGAAGGCTACCGGTGTCGCCACCAACAGGCTGATCAGGCGGAAGAATTCGCGTATCCAGGGGTCCATACCCTGAAAAGCACCCGCATACAGCGACACTGCATAGGTCATGACTTGCATCATGCCCAGCCCCGCCACCGCCAGTCTGCGCAGGGCGCGGTGGCGCTCCTGGCGTTGGGCTTTTTCCCAGTCGCCTGAACCTGCCGCATGGGGTCGGTACCCCAGCCAGGCGATATTGGCGAAGACGCGTCCGGGGCTGGTTACGGCAGGGTCAAAACGCACCAGGCCACGGCCGGTCGACGGGTTGACCTGGGCGCTGTGTACGCCCTTGACGCCCATGAGGGTGCGCTCTATCAGCCAGCTGCAGGCCGCGCAGCGAAGGTCTTCGACCAGGATAGAGGCCTCCTCCGCGCCGCCGGGAAGCTTGATCACAAAACTGTCACGTAACTGGGCACGGTCATACACTGCCCAGCTGTCGTCAGGCTCCTGGTCTTCAGGGCGTGGGCCGGGCCCTTCCCGGTAACGGTAGAACTCGTCCAGCCGGGAATCGGAGATCAGTTGTGCCACCGCCTGGCAGCCCCTGCAGCACATGGGTTGCCGCACACCCGAAACCAGTGCAAACAGGGGCTTGTCCGGCAGGGGCTCGCCGCAATGAAAGCAGGGATCGCCAGGAAGGCAGCGGTCATCGGGGCTTGCCACATCCCGGGTGTCTGGGCCGGATTGCATGGGGTACGGGTGACCTCTTGGTGAATCCTGGTGGCCGGGTCAGGAATTAATCCTGGTCCCGCGGCAATAGCGTAACGCTGTCGGAACCAGGGTACATCACGCCGGATAGCCTCCATTGACTGTCAGCGGGTTCCAGCCGGATGTAGTAACGGGCCTGGCGTTCCGGCAGTACACCCTCGTACGTGTCTCCCGTGGCCTGGAGCATGATCCGCTGATCCAGTTCCGCAAGCGTGGGATGCGCGAGTGCGAGTACCAGGGATTCGGGCATCTCGCTCAACTTACCGGACAGCTCAGGGACAGCACGGGCGTGGCCCCCTCGCCAATGGTGAGATTGGCCTGCAGCGCCAGGTCCCTGGCGCGTTGATCCAGTTGGTAATTGCGTTTGTTGGCCAGTCCGATTCGGGCATAGTCGTCAACAACCAGCGACGGAGCATTGGAAGCGGCGAGATAAAGGGTGTACAGGCTGGCGCAGACCGCGGCGGCTGGCAGGGCGATCAGAAACCAGGGCCAGAACTGGCGATACCAGGGCTGTATGAGATTCGGCATGTGATCCCTGTGAGTCAGCGGCGTGGCGCCGGTCCGATAAAACGCGTTGGTTCGATGATTTTCAAGTCCGGCCGGTCTGTGGCGCGCAAGATCAGGGTAATGGTATTGCCCGACTCAGTCATGACATTTTCCGGGACCCGTACCCTGGCCGCCAGGGTGGCCACTTCTCCGGACCCAACGGTGATGTTGTCGGTATCCAGGTCCAGGTGGATTTCACTCATGCCTGTCGACTTCCAGGGTGTAACGGTGCGTCGCGGTGTCCATGTTCATGATTTTCAGCGTGTACACGTTTTCGATCATGCCGTGGTTGGTCACGCGATAAAGCGCGTTGCGGTCGCGGATCACGTCAAGGACCAGTGGCATGCGATGACTGACGGCATAGGCAAATCCGGCAATCAGCGCCATCAGGAAAAAGGCATATACCATCAAGCGAGGACGCAGGACCCAGGTTTCCTTTTTCTGCAGTGCGTTCTCCGTGGTGTAACGCACCAGGCCCCTTGGGTAGCCGACCTTGTCCATCACTTCGTCGCAGGCATCCACGCAGGCCGCGCAGGCGATGCAATCGATTTGCAGACCCTCGCGTATGTCTATTCCCGTCGGACACACCTGCACGCAGAGGGTGCAGTCTATGCAATCTCCCAGGCCCTTGGCCTTGTAGTCGACCCCGCGTTTGCGGCTGCCACGGGTTTCGCCACGATCCTCGTCATAGGAAATAACGAGGGTGTCGCGATCGAACATGGCGCTCTGGAAACGTGCGTAGGGACACATGTACTTGCAGACCTGCTCGCGCATGTAACCCGCATTACCGTAGGTGGCAAAGCTGTAGAAGATGATCCAGAAGGTTTCCCAGGGGCCCAGGTCCAGGGCGAGCAGGCGTGCACCGAGTTCGTCAACGGGTGTAAAGAAGCCCACGAAGGTAAAGCCGGTCCATGCGGCGAAAGCTGATCCACAGGAATTGCTTGCTGCCCTTGCGCAGGATTTTTTCCCGACTCCAGGGAGCCTTGTCCAGTTTGATTCGTTTGCCGCGATCACCCTCGGTCCATTGTTCCATCCACAGGAACACTTCGGTCCACACCGTCTGGGGGCAGGCGTAACCACACCAGAGCCTGCCAGCCAGGGCGGTAAAAAAGAACAGGGATACTGCGGCGATAATCAGCAGCCAGGCCATCAGGTAAAAGTCCTGTGGCCAGAAAGTCAGGCCAAATATATAAAACTTGCGAGCCGGCAAGTCGAATAACAAGGCCTGTTGTTCACCCCATTTTACCCATGGCAGCAGATAGTACAGGCCAAGTAGCGCGAACACCGCCAGGGTGCGCAGGCGCTGGAAACGACCCTTGATTTCTCTCGGATAAACTTTCTTGCTGGCTTCGTAATAGCTGTCAGCACCCTTGGGCGCGGGGTCGGTTTTCATCCTTGATCGTCCCTAATTGGGGGCTCGGCGGGTTCCGCTTCTCGCCAGGAACAGGGTCAGCGCACTGGAGGCAAAAGCTATTCCCCAAAAGAAGAAAAAGCCCAGGGCGTAGCCTGTCATCCTGCCCAAATCCCAGCTCGGAAAGGTCGCTTCCTGCAACACCATCGGATCTATGAATGCGAAAAAGAGCATGGTGGCCATCGCTCCAACCAGGAATGATGGCCACGCAACAGCGGCAATATCCTGGGCGCGCTGGCTCCACGGTTTCCCGGTCGCCTCCGGCCCGGATGCGTCGCTATTCGGAGCTTGTCCCACGCTCGCCTCCCTGGGAAAGGCTGTATACATAGGCTGTTAGTACATGCACGCGATCCTGACCCAGGATTTCGCCCTGGGCCGGCATGCGATTGCTCACCCCGTCAGCGACGATCTGTGCGATACCCTCCCGTGAGCCTGAGTGCAGCCAGACGTCGTTAGTCAGGTCTGGCGCACCGAGAGCCTGGTTGCCCTTGCCTTCCGGTCCGTGACAGGCTGCGCAAAACATGGCGAACTTTTCCGCGCCTGCAGTGGCCAAATCGGCGTCGTGCTCGCGTCCATTCAGACCAAGCACATGCTCGGTGACCTGGGCGACACCGTCTTCACCCAATGCGGGACCCCATGAGGGCATAACGCCATTGCGTCCCATCATGATGCTCAGTTCGATGGCCGAAGGGTCGCCGCCATACATCCACTCGCCGTCGGTGAGGTCCGGGAAGCTGCGGGCGCCACGTCCATCCGAGCCGTGACACATGGCGCAATTGTTTACGAACAGATTCCTGCCAGCGCGTAAGGCATCCTGGTCACGCGACAGTGTTTCAATATCAGTAGCGGCCATCCTGGCGAACAGTTCGCCGTACCTGGCTTCTGCAGTCGGCCACTTCCCGATCGTATTGACCCACCTGGGTCCAGCCCGAGGTTCCACCGAATATGCCCATGCCCGGGTAAATCACCAGGTAGATCACTGCGAAAGCAATGGTCAGGTAAAAGGTCCACAGCCACCAGCGTGGCAGGGGATTGTTGAATTCTCTCAGATCGCCATCCCAGACGTGCCCGGTAGTGTCTTCTTCACCGGGCGCTTTCTTCGCGGTCCAACGGATAAGCCAGAGACAGCCTACGATACTGACGACGGTGAGAATGCTGATAAACCAGCCCCAGAAGTTACTCATTTGACCAGGCCCCCTGTTCCGTTTCCATGTTCCTCATCTTCCAGTGGCAGTCGGGCCGCCTCGTCGAAGTCGGTCTTGCGTCTGGAACTCCATGCCCACACGACGATGCCCAGGAAAACCAGGATCAAGAATGCGGTCGTAAGTCCGCGAAATGTGTTCATGTCCATGTCGTCTACCTCGAACCGCGAACTGCGGTGCCAAGACCTTGCAGGTAGGCAATCAGAGCCTGCATCTCGGTCTTTCCTTCCACCTGCGCGGGAGCTGCCGCGATATCTTCGTCGCTGTAGGGCACGCCCAGCGTTTGCATTGCGCGCAACTTGGATGCGGTCTTGCGCGGGTCAATGGTCGCATCCGCCAACCACGAGTAGCGCGGCATGTTCGACTCCGGCACCAGGTCCCTCGGATTCATCAGGTGCATGCGATGCCATTCGTCGGAGTAGCGACCGCCAACCCGTGCCAGGTCCGGCCCGGTACGCTTGGAACCAAACTGGAAAGGATGGTCGTACACGGACTCCCCTGCCAGCGAGTAGTGTCCATAACGTTCGGTCTCGGCGCGGAAGGGTCGGATCATCTGCGAATGGCAACCGTAGCAACCCTCGCGCAGGTAAACGTCACGCCCTTCCAGGGCCAACGCACTGTACGGGGTCACGCCAGGGGTTGGTTCTTTCATGTCCGGCGAGAAGAACAAGGGAACGATTTCGACCAGGCCGCCAAAACTGATGGCGATTGCCACCAGTACGCCGAGCAGACCGACATTTTTTTCTACCACTTCATGTGCATGTGCCATGTCTGATCAACTCCTCAGGCAGATTGCGGGACAGGCTGGTCCTTGATGGACTCGCCGGAGCCGATGGTCTTGAACACGTTGTAGGTCATGATGAGCATGCCCACCAGGAACAGCACGCCACCCAGGAGACGTACGCTGTAGAAGGGGTAGGTCTGCTTGATGCTTTCCATGAATGAGTAGGTCAGGGTGCCGTCCGCATTTACCGCGCGCCACATCAGACCCTGCATGACGCCGGCCATCCACATGGCGGCGATATACAGCACGATGCCGATGGTGGCGATCCAGAAATGTATGTCTATCAAACGGATGCTGTACATCTGCTCCTTGCCCCACAACTTGGGAACCAGTGCGTACAGACAGCCCATGGATGATCATCGCGACCCAGCCCAGGGCGCCAGAATGCACATGGCCGATGGTCCAGTCGGTGTAGTGCGACAAGGCGTTGACGGTCTTGATGGACATCATCGGACCTTCGAAGGTGGACATGCCATAGAAGGACAGGGACACGATCATGAACTTGAGTATCGGATCGGTACGTAATTTATGCCAGGCGCCTGAAAGCGTCATCATGCCGTTAATCATGCCGCCCCAGGACGGCGCCAGCAGGATCAGCGAAAAGACCATGCCCAGTGACTGGGCCCAGTCGGGCAGGGTGGTGTAATGCAGGTGATGTGGACCGGCCCACATATAGATGGAGATCAGGGCCCAGAAGTGAACCACGGAAAGCCGGTAGGAATACACCGGTCGTCCGGCCTGCTTGGGTACGAAGTAATACATCATGCCCAGGAAGGCGGCGGTCAGGAAAAATCCCACGGCATTGTGTCCGTACCACCATTGCACCATGGCATCGATCACGCCCGGATAGGCCGAATAGGACTTGGTGAGGGATATCGGTATGGCGACACTGTTAACGATGTGCAGCACCGCCACGGTGATGATGTAGGCGCCAAAGAACCAGTTGGCGACATATATATGCTTGATGCGTCGCTTGACGATGGTGCCGAAGAACACGATGCCATAGGACACCCAGACCACCGCGATCAGCAGGTCAATAGGCCATTCCAGCTCGGCATATTCCTTACCCTGGGTCAGGCCCAGCGGGAGGGTGATGGCTGCCAGGAGAATGATCAGTTGCCAACCCCAGAAGGTAAACGCAGCAAGCTTTCCCGCGAACAGGCGCACATGACAGGTTCTCTGCACGATGTAGTAGGAGCAGGCAAACAGGGCGCAGCCGCCAAAGGCGAAAATTACCGCATTGGTATGCAGCGGGCGGAGTCGCCCATATGACAACCAGGAGATGCCGGCAGTCAGATCCGGCCAACGAAGTTGGGCGGCGATGATAACGCCCATGAGGAAGCCGACAATGCCCCACACCACCGTCATGATGGTGAATTGCCGAACGACGGTGTCGTTGTAGGTGTTGGATTTGTCCATGAAAAGTGCCCTGTGCTGGGTATTACCGACTAACCGGTAAGTCGGTGAAATCTATCCTCCGGAGGCCGCAAAACCCCCGCCGATTGCGGTCGAACCAAGCGTGGATAGTAAGGGAATCCCGCCCGTGAAAGCAGTACGTGATTGTACTCGGCAAGGGAGGGTGATTTCCAGTTCCCGGCAGGCAGGAGAGGCTGTTATTGTGGGAGCCATTCCCAATGGAGAGACTTCGATGCGGGCCCGGTTGCCAATCATGCGTTTTTTGCCAGTTCTGTTTCTGCTTGGCTTGCTGTCTGCCTGCGCAAGCCGGCCGCAACTGGTTGCGCCCGAGCTTGAAGCGGCCGGGGTACGCTTGCAGAGCGTCGGCCTGCTGCAACAGCAGTTCCTGCTGACGCTACGGGTATATAACCCGAACATGGTGCCCTTGCCGATCGAAGGTATCGAATATCAATTTGAGCTTGGGGGCCGACGTATGGCTGAAGGGGAAACGCCCGTTTCCTTCTCCATCCCGGCGCAGGAGTCACAAGAGTTTGATGTGCGTCTGCGCACGAATCTGCTGTCGAGCTTGCGTGACCTGCAAGCCTGGCTCTCCGGTTCACCCGGAGATCTGGAATTACAAGCTGTCAGGGTACCGTTAAGGTGGACTTGCCCTTTGTCAGGCCCTTTCGCGTTTTCCGAGGAGGGATCGATTCCGCTGAGTCTGGAGCCATGAGGGTCGGGGAACCTTTGCCCGATAATGCAGGTCAAATTGCGCTGTCACATGAGTAATCAGGAATAAGGATGCATTGCGATACCATGACCGATAGCAGGGGTAAGTGCCGTGATCACGGTGAATTGGCCGAAACGACTGATACTGACTTTTCTCGGTGGTGCGTTGCTGTTGGTCGGCATACTGATGATATTTCTGCCGGGTCCGGCAATTCGTCTTTGTGCCCGCAGGCCTGGCCTTGCTGGCCCTGGAATACGAGTTTGCCCGCCGCTGGCTGCTGGGTGTACGGCGCTGGTTGTCTGCAGCATGCACGAAATCGTCGTCGTCGGATCGATGGCTGAATAAATATACAGTTATTGATCAAGTACTGTATACAAACTCATTGTAATATATACCAGTTAGTTATCTCCCCAGGCATGGCGGGAGGAAGGCTAGACCGGGCTTGTGCCGATTTCAGGAGAATCTGTGAGTTATTAGCAAGACGCCTGAAAATCAAGTTACTGAATCAAAGCAACCCGAAAAATGGCATAATGCTGGGAAACCGGAGCGACCGGCCGATTGACACAATGAACACGAGGCCCGTCAGGGGATGCCTAGAGTAACCAGGGGATGGCGAGCGGTTGTCAGGCCGGGCTTGTCTGATCTTCAGATGATCGTAATTGCCGCGCTTTTGGCTGCGCCGCAGATAGCCGTTGCCCAGGACCGGCAGATTTTCGGCTACCTGGAAAGAGTTGTGATATCCAACGCAGGTCTTACGCTCGCGGCCAAACTTGATACAGGCGCCGACACGTCGTCCCTGCATGCAGAAAACATCAAGCGGTTTCGCCGCGCCGGAGATCGCTTTGTGCGCTTCCAGGTGCGTGACGAGAACGACGACTTGATCACCCTGGAGCGCCACCTGGCCAGGATTGCGCGTATCCGGCGTCATGATGGCGACTACCAGCGTAGACCGGTGGTTGAAATGTCGGTGTGCATCGGAACGGTTAGGCGACGGGTAGAGGTCAATCTGATTGATCGCAGTCACCTGAACTTTCCTTTCCTGCTCGGACGCAGCGCAATGGAAGGTTCGGTGGTGGTAGACCCCGAGCGAACATTTACTACGGAACCCAGTTGTGAACTGGAGGGAATGGACGAGTGAACAGAAGACATATTTATATCCTGGCTTTTTGCCTCGCCTTGGCCGGGAGCAGTCTGTTCTTGTACAAGGTGCGTACCCTTGGTTTGCCGCTGGATGCCGCACAGGAAACCGAGGTGTGGACGCTTGAGGCCCACGTTTCTTTCCAGCGCTCGAGCCCCGGTGCGGTGAAGGCGCGCTTGCGTATCCCGATGAATCCCCCCGGGTTCAGAATCGTGAGCGAGAATTTTGTATCGCGTGGTTACGGTCTGACCGTGGATGAAAAGGCGGATTCACGAGAGGCCTTGTGGGCGGTTCGAAGGGTTGCCGGGAAACAGTCCCTGTATTACCGCTTGTCGGTGTATGCGGACCCGGCGCGCCGGGGGAGTCCTGCCAAAACCGGTCTTTCCCACGGTTCCCGATCTGCCGGAGCCTTATTTTTCCGCCATGGTGGACCTGGCATCCCAGGTTCGGGAGCAGTCAGCTGATATACAGACCTTTACCTCCACCTTGTTGCACAAGCTGAATGATCCCACGCCCGAGGAAAATATCAGTCTTTTGCGGGCCGAGGCACGAACCCCGCTGCAACGGGCCGAACTCGCGGTGACCCTGTTGGCCGGGGCGCGTATCCCAGCCGAGATACTCCAGGGTGTTGAACTCGGTGAGGACAAGCGTGTGGCCGAGGTGCGACCGATGTTGGCCGTGCACAATGGTAATGAGTGGCTCTATTTCGATCCGCGCACGGGCGACATGGGTATGCCAGCACTCCTGTTTCCCGTGGGCATGGGGCAGCAAGCCCCTGGTAGACGCGACCGGCGGCCGTGGTGACGCGGTGGAATTTTCGGTTGTGCGCAGTCTGCAGCCGACCATGGAACTGGCGCAGGAAAGGGCTGTCTCCCTGGGTTCCAAGGTGCCGGAATTCTCTCTTCTGTCGCTACCGCTGGGGACACAATCGGTTTACGGCGTGATCGTCATGATTCCCCTGGGCGCGCTGCTGGTAGTGCTGCTGAGGAACTTCATAGGAATACGCACCGTGGGCACCTTCATGCCTGTTCTGGTCGCGATTTCCTTTCGTGAAACCCAATTGCTTGGGGGCCTGGCGTTTTTTACCCTTATCATCGTGATAGGGCTGGCCATCCGGGCGTATATGGAGCACCTGCGATTGTTGCTGGTGCCCAGGCTGGCCTCAGTGCTGACAGTGGTTGTGATTCTCATGGCGCTGGTCAGCATTTTCAGTCATCGCATGGGCGTGGAAACGGGTCTGTCCATAGCCCTGTTCCCCATGGTGATCCTGACCATGATGATCGAGCGTATGTCGGTGACCTGGGAAGAACTGGGCGCCCGGGATGCCATCACCGAGGGTGTTGGAACCATGGGCACGGCAGTCCTGATTTACCTGGTAATGGGTATTGATGTGGTCAGGCACCTGTTCTTCGTGTTTCCTGAACTGCTGCTGCTGGTATTGGCTGTAACCTTGCTGGCTGGCAGATACACCGGCTTTCGCCTGAGTGAATATAGGCGTTTCAAAGCCCTGGCGGCCGATCAATGAGCCTGTTCACCGCTCTTAATCGTGCCGGGGTGATGGGCATCAATGCCCGTAACGGTGATTACATCATGCGTTACAACCCCAGGTCTTTGTTTCCCCTGGTCGATGACAAGCTCTTGAGCAAGCAACTGGCATTGGATCATGGCCTGCCCGTGCCGGAGCTCTATGGCGTTATTCGCATGCTTCACGATATCCGCAAGTTTGAGCAGATTGTCGAGGGCAAGAATGATTTTGTGCTCAAGCCGGTGCACGGCAGTGGCGGCAACGGAATCATGGTTATCGGCGGCCGCAGCCGGGATCGTTACCGTACCACCACGGGTCGGATCGTGACCCGGGGCGAGATGGCCCATCACATGGAAAACACCCTGGGCGGGCAGTTCAGCCTCGGCGGGCATCCGGACCAGGTGCTGGTGGAGTACCGGGTCAAGTTTGATCCGGTCTTTGATGCTGTCAGTTACCTCGGGGTGCCTGATATACGCATCATCGTATTCAAGGGTGTACCGGTAATGTCGATGATTCGGCTTCCCACCCGAAGTTCCGATGGCAAGGCCAATCTGCATATGGGCGGAGTGGGGGTGGGTATAGACATGCGCAGGGGCGTTACCACCCATGCCGTGGTCGGGATCTCCCCCGTATTCGAGCACCCCGATACGGGTGCCTCCGTGGTGGGTCTGGATATTCCCCACTGGGAAACCATGCTGGAGATTGCATCCCGTTGTTACGATATTACCGGTCTGGGCTACCTGGGTGTGGACCTGGTGCTGGATGCTGCCCTGGGTCCGTTGATACTGGAGATGAACGCCAGACCCGGGCTGAATATACAGATCGCCAATGCCACGGGGTTGCGGCCCCGGCTGACTTACCTGGAAAACCTGGACCTCAAGGGTCTGTCGGTAGCGGATCGGATTGCCGTGGGTCTGGAGGCGACCAACCGCGATCCCCGTTGCAAATCCGATATCTCACCGGCCGCCTGAGTACCGCGCGGGCACCTGCTACTGGTCGCCAGGCCAGGCCTTACCAGTTGGCGCTCGGAATTTCCCGTAACTCCTCGCCCATGCGCTCCACCATCAAGGCGGAGATTTCATTGGCGCGAGCGATTTCCATCCCGTCAGGTCCCACAACCAACAGCGCAGTGGCCCAGCCATCGGCCAACATGGCCGAGACTGCGCGCACACTCACCGAGGCGATGTGGTGGGAGACGGGGCGGTGGGTGCGAGGGTCCAGTGTGTGACTGTAGAGAACCCCGTCCTCAACGAAAAAATTGCGGTAGTCGCCACTGGTGGCGATCGCCATGTCTTCAACGGCAACGACTTCCAGTAGCGCCTGTTCACCTGGTATCGGTCTTTCAACTGCGATGCGCCAGGGGTTGCCCTTGTTGTTGTATCCAGCGGCTTTGAGGTCACCGCCAATTTCCACCATGTAGTCCTCTATACCCTGGTCTGCCAGGACCTGGGCCGCCTGGTCTACGCCATAGCCCTTGGCAATGGCCGACAGGTCGACATGCAAGGCGGGGTCATGCTTGCGCAAGGCCGGCGGATCCTGCCTCACTTCCAGCATCTGGTAACCCACGTGACTGGCGGCCTCGGCGATCGCCTCATCGCTGGGGCGGCCGTGCACATCCATGCGTGAACCGAAGCCCCACAGGTCCACCAGTGGACCGACAGTGATGTCAAAGGCGCCATTGGTCTGGCGCGAGATTTCCTGGGCGGCAGCCACGACGGTAGCGGTATCCTCGGAAACCGGCACCCAGTCGGTACTGGAGCCGGAATTGAAACGGCTTAGTTCCGATTCCGGTCGATAAGTTGACATCAGTGCTTCAACCCGTTCGATTTCGGCCGCCAACATCCTGGCGAGTTCGTCGCGTTGCAGCTGGACCGGCGGGTGCGGAATGCGAACCGAATAGGTAGTACCCATGGCCTGACCCTGGATCAGCCATTCTTCCGGCGCCCTGGAACAACTTGCAAGGACAAATGCCACACAGAGCCAACCGGCAACCCGGATAGTTCGGGCCAGTATTCTACTTTGCATGTCGGTCCTGCAGTATCTCGCGAAAAAAGTCATGGTGTTGGTTTACCGTCTGATTCACGTTGAAATGCTCGGCTATACGGGTCCTGGCGGCGCGTCCCATACGTTCTCGTCTTGCCGGATCCCGATACAGGTCCTCCACCGCGCGGGCGATCGCCCGGGCATCCCCGGGTTGCACTACGATACCGGATTCCCCGTCCACCAGGAGTTCGGCGCTGCCGCCGGTGTCCGACACTACCGGTGGCACACCGTAGACCATGGCCTCGATTACCGTCTTTGGCAGGCCTTCGCGTTTCAAAGAAGCCAGCACGGAGACCTGGCAGGCCGCGACAATTGCCGGGGCATCCTTGCGGTGACCGGTCAGGATAATGCGTTCCCTGGCGGGACTACTGGCCACCAGTTGCCGGATTTCGGGAGCATCCATGCCGCTGCCCACCAGCAGCCACCAGGCGGGAATATCGGACCTAACCAGACCGGCTGCCTGGATAAAGGTCGGCACGCCCTTGCGGGGTCGGTTATTGGCCACACACACTACGACGAAAGCATTTTCAGGAATACCGAAATCTTCGAGATTACACGGCGTGTCCCGGTACCAGGCGAGGTCGTGCCCTTTGTATATAGCCACCACGTTTTGTGGCCGGCGCACCTGGGTGCGCAGATCATCCCGGGTGGCCCGGGACACGCATACAATGTAATCCACACGAGGATGCAAATGCGTCAGGTAGGCAGCAGGATCCCAGCGTGAAATATTGCCGGTCTGGCCTCGATAGGTGACCACTTTCACCGGCAGTCCGATGGCGGCAAAGGCCGTGTTTGCGATGGCCATATTATTAAAGGCATACACGATGTCGATAGCATGCTCACGCAGATACCGGCGTATAAACCGGATGGCCTCCAGGCTTATTTTTGAACGGGGTGTAAAATCGACCAGCGTAATGCCGGCCTCACGCATACGCTCGCAGTAGGCCGAGTCGCCCTCGGTCATCACCGTGACGCTTACACCGGCCCTGGCCAGGCCGACGAAAATCTCCGCCTCCGGCCGCACGCTGTTAAGTGTATCCCCATGGCTGGAAATGCAAAGAAGCCGGATTGGCTTTTGAGCCGTCATGTATTCCCAGGCCTATTCAGGCCGCTCCCATAACAGGTTCATCTGGTGGTCGTCGCCAAGCAGGGATTCCCTTGTAATCGGTGTCTTTTGTCCCTCATCCACCCTGGTGCACTGGAACCCAAGGCCATACATCATGTCCAGCAACTCCATTGGCGCCAATCCCGCATCAAGCATGAATTTTGGTGAATATTCAAAAAGCACGGTCGGGCTTCGCTTGAGGACTTCGAGTCCGCCACGAAGAGCTACTAACTCGTATCCTTCGATGTCAATTTTTATGAATCGGGGGACCCGATTGCGAAGATCCCGCTCCACCCAGAACTCGTCCAGGGTAACGGTACGAATCCGAATCCTCTCTCCGTCATTGATGGGCAAGAGGGAATGTCTGCCGGTGTTTTCGCCCGCATAGGCGAACATGTCCTGTTCCCCCGGATGATCGGATACAGCACAAGGAACGACAGTGACCATCGAGGCGGAATTACGGCGCAGATTTTCTCTCAACAATGCAAGGTTGGAGGGGTGTGGCTCGAACGCAAAAATATCCACACCCTGTGGCGCCATCGAATTCAGGATGAGTGAATACCAGCCAATATTTGCCCCTATATCCAGGACGACATCGCCTGGCTGCAGCGTCAGCGTCTGCTTCAGGAATCGGGTCAAGATTGGATCGTGGGCGCCGTACTTGTAAATGTGTCGGCCAATCACATCGCGGACCTTGACTTTGAGGTCCAGGCCATACTCGGGAGCACGGGCATCAAGTGTATCTGAACCCAGAAGATGACGGTGAAGGAGAAAGTTCAAGGACCGTAGCCAGACTGCGCTCATGCATGGGCTCCTGCGGTAGCTGATGTGTGCAGCTCGTGTTTACGCTGGTGTGCCGTTGTCAAGCCAGCTCGGCGGATTATACCCATGTTGTGAACCCGGGGTCTGTGACCGGGATGATTGCCAGGCGGGCCATGCCCAAATAACCGGCGCGGACCCGACCGCCTGGAACCGGGAAGCCCGCGCACAATCGGCGGTCACCCGGAGCGGGCATTGTTTACGATGGCGCGCGCCAGGCGCCCGGGCGCATCAGAATCCATGCGCAAATACATGGAGGGTTCTATCAGTTCAAGCTCCATGACTTCAAAATCCCCCTCGGGGTTCCTGATCATATCGGCCCTGCCGTAGAGCGGTCGTGAGCTCAGGGCAGCGATGGCCTCGCCAGCCCTTTGCACCAGCAGGCTTTCTGGTTCCACCAGCGATATGTCGGCGCCGTGCTCCTCCTGGGATCGAAAATCTCCGGCCTTGGGTTTTTTTCGGATGGTGTGACTGAGTTCGCCATCAATGAACATCAGGGAGTACTCGCCCTCGCTTTGAATAGCCGGGCGAAAGGGCTGGATCATGGCCTGGCGATGATCGAATATCTGCTGTAATCCTGGCCAAACCTGTTTCATCTCATGGGCTCTGAGCACGTGAGCGTGTTCAGCATTGGTGCCTACGGAAGGTTTGATGACCAGGGTGTCGGTAGCGAATTCCAGAAACAGCGCCTGGATGTCTTTTTGCCCTGGTTGGTTCAGCCAGCGTGTGGGCACGATACTGACCCCACTCTCGGCCAGGCGGGCCAGGTAGGACTTGTGCAGGTTCCAGCGCACCAGTTCCAACGGGTTTAGCAAGGGGGTACCTGACTTCTCGATCTCCTCCAGCAGCGTCAGGAAGCGAGGCGCGTCGGTCGGATAATCCCAGGGTGAGCGAATGATTACGATGCCAAAACGTTGCCAGTCTACGTTCCGGGCCCGCCATGAGATTTTCTCTACTTCCCAGCCCAGCGTCTTGAGAGCGGGGATCGCCAGGTCGTCATCACAGACGAATCCTTCCATGCTGTCCATGGTGATAAATGCGCAGCGTTGTTTCATTGCTTACTCTGTGCCGTTGGCAGGAAAATCGGGCGCCATCATACCCCAGGGCAGCATCGCACCCGCACCATAGTAGGAAGTGCGGGTCAGGACCACTGCAGTCTGAAGGGGTCGGGATCGGAGTCGAGCAGTCGTTGCATGATGAGGCGTTCGCGGTCATCAATGGTTTTCAGGAAATCTATCGCGCTGCCCATAGCCTTGAATGCGGTGAACCCATTCTCCAGAAAATCATGCAGGGTGCCAAAACCCGCCATGTGGGCCGGTCCGTGAGCCATGCGGATCAGTCCATAAATCAGGGGGTAATGCACCAATCGGTCCAGGTCCCGGCCTGCTTCCAGTAGTAGCTGTATTTGCCATCGCCGGTCTGTTGCCCGCTCGCTTGCGCGGTAGGCTTGTGCATAGCTATGTTCATCGACCGGCGTCTCGAGTCCGATCAGGTCCACCATTTGTGCGTCCAGTTCCTGGCTCAGCACTTCCAGTTGCGCCGCCATGCGCAATGTGTGCAGGGCAGCCCGGGGCAGCATGCGTTGCATGATGGGATAAGCGCGCTGCAACTGCAGGTCCCTGGGCGCGAAATCTCCCTCGCCATAGAGTTGGTTCAGGAAGAACTCGACACCGCGACGATAACGCTCCCTGTCCCTGAGGTCACTGTAGGTGCGATCCAGTCTCCGGGTCTGCCAGCGCTTCAGCTCGTCCAGCTTGGCTTGCTCGGCAGAGTCCGGTGCATACAGGCCGCGCAATACCCGATTGCGCTCCAGGAGTTCGTATAACGATGCCGTTCGTAGATTGAAGCTGCTCATTCCTGCGCTCAATTTCCAGGGTCGGGCAAGACGTTAGCACCGGTGCGGGTGATCTGCCTATCCCTGAATGGCGAATCAAGCTTCCGACGCGAAGGAATCATCTAACGCTTGTCAGCCCCGTGAAGTCATGTTTACCCTGTGCGCTGATTTGATCGGCGCCAAGCCAACACCGGGAGAATATCAAATGGGTGATCTTGAACAGCAATTCACTGAGGCAGCTGCCAACAGCAAGAAGCTGAATAAAAGGCCGGATGATGACACCTTGTTGAAAATTTACGCGCTTTACAAGCAGGCCAGTGAAGGTGATGTGTCCGGCGAACGTCCCGGGTTCTTCGATTTCGTCGGAGCGGCCAAGTTTGATGCCTGGGCCGGGCTGCGTGGAAAGGACCGCACCGCGGCCATGCGGGAGTACATCGACCTCATCGGGCGGCTGCAAGGCGACTAGGCCGGGCTATTGCCCGGTGCTTTGATTTTTGCGCGCGTCCTGGTCTTGGGTGTTTTTCCAGGTTGCGCCTCAAGTGCGCTGATTCTCTTTTTCAAAGCCTCGATTTGCTCAGCCATCTCGGCAACGTCATTTGCCGAGGGAGCCCCGAGCTGGAGCAATGCTTTGCCGACGCGGTCCCGAAAAATAGACTCAAGCCTGTCCCAATCTGCGCTGGCTTGTTTGCGCACCTGGTCACCGCCGGAGGCCAGGCTTTCCCGGGCTTTTTCCAGCCCACCGAGGACCGCCCGGGTACTTGATTTCTCGCCTTTTTGTACCCGTGAACCTTCAGCAATCAACGCTTCCAGCAATTTTGGGCCCTCGGTCTGGGCTTTTGCCAGGGCGCCCAGGCCGACCAGCCATAGTTGTGAGAAGGAGTCCGGTATGCTGAATCCGGTTTCGCTTACAGGGGGTTCCTGATCCGGGGTTTTTTTGTGCAGACCGGACAACTTGCCTTTCTTTTTCACTGCCATGATGGTTTCCTTGTCATTGCCAGGCGGTATTGATTTCTGGCGCAGGGTCATGAATCCTGTGGCACAGGCTTGAACGTTGCTTATCAGGCGGCGGAGCCGAGCCGGGATCGCCAGGTGCTGATCACTGTGTCTCACCGATCATTCCTGACAGAACTGGATAGTACAGGAGCAGCAGATGTCGAGCCATGACTGGAACGAATTTCCCTTTGCCGATTCGGCCTTCGAATATGCCGGCACAGGCCTTATGCGGGCATGGGCGCGGCTGCACCAGGGGGACTGCGAGTCATTTCCGGATGCGGCCCGGGTAAAGGCGCTGCTCAAGGCATCACCGCCGCTGGCGGGCGGTCTTTCGGAGGATTTTCGGGATAACCCCAAGGCCATTGCCGAAGCGCTACAGTCCGCCTGGCGACATTATCACGCAGGGCAATTCCAAAAGGCTTATGAGGAAGGCGTCGCACTGGGTCCGCTGGGGGCAGTGGTAGCCGCCAAGGCCGCCGGTATCTACGCCAATTATCTGGAAGACGATGAAGAGTTTGCGACGACCCTTCATCTTGATGCGGCCGAAAGAGCGGAAGAGGCTTCCGGGATCATGCCGCGGGAGGCCAATACGCATTACCAGCGCGCCTATAACCTGGGGCGATACAGTCAGTCTATTTCCATAGGCAAGGCCTTGAGCCAGGGGCTTGCGGGCAAAGTCAGGGACAGCCTGGAGACCGTGTTGAGTCTGTCACCCGACCACGCCGAGGCCCATACGGCCCTGGCCATGTTTCACTGTGAGGTGATCGCAAGCGTTGGCAGCGTGGTCGGTGGGCTCACCTACGGCGCCAAGCGCGATGCTGCGATTCGCCTGTTCGACAAATCTCTGGCGCTGCATCCGGAATCGGCCATCGCGCACATGGAATATGGCAATGGTTTGCTGCTCCTTTACGGCGACAAGCGTGAGGACGAAGTGGTGGAATTGTATGAAAAAGCGGCTGCCTGCGAGCCTGCGGACGCCATGGAAAGGCTGGACGTCGAGCAGGCAAAGGCGGAGCTGGAGTAGGGAGCCTCTGGTCTATTCGTGACCTCCTGTCTTGCGGCTAAAAACCCCAGCTTCCGCGTTACCAATCTTCGCCGTAGGGGGCGTTCCACGCACCGAGCTGGACGGTGCACCGAGTGCTCCCTTGCGGCCGCCAGCTTCCGCGTTACCAATCTTCGCAATAGCGGGCTATTCCGTGCGATTGGCGCCTTGAATCTGACTCTTTTCGCTCACAATCCACATCGTCCAGAACACACCAGAGCCTCCCTGGAGCCCCCTGTTCTATTCGTGACCTCCTGTCTTGCGGCTAAAAACCCCAGCTTCCGCGTCGCCAATCTTCGCCGTAGGGTGCGTTCCACGCACCATGGTGGACGGTGCACCGAGTGCACCCTACGGGCCGGCTCGCCTGCACCTGGTTTGCGTCTTGAATCTGAATTCTTTCGCTCACAATCTGCTCACCCGGAATAGCCTGGAGGTTCCCTAGTCTTTTCCGCGTTCTGTCATCCACTCTTCTGCCGCGGCGGCTGAATTTGCGTCCCCGCCGGTCTGCCAGGGCTCGAGCAAGGCGAGCATCAGCAGCTTTTCAAACTCCTTGCGGAAAGCGTCGGTCAAACCCCAGGGGTTTTCGATCAACTGGCTGTCTGCAATCACGCCGAAGTGCACACGCCCGTCGTAGCTAAGCAGGCTGAGTCCTACCCCGATCCTGCCCGTCTGGGGCACCCAGAACATCTGATCCACGATTTTGTTGCCCGCCATGTACAGGGGCTCGCGTGGCCCCGGTACGTTGCTCATGACGGTGGAAGACTTGGCGCTCAGCAGGTCCAGCGCAGCGCCTTGTACTGCTGCAGGCGCGAGGCCCAGCGCCGACAGCAAGCCCAACGCCACCAGTGGCTGATAAGAGCCCTTCAATTCATTCATATGCTGACGCACGGCAAAAATACGCTCCAGGGGGTTGGCAATACCAACCGGAAGCCCGAGCAAGACCAGGCCAAAATAGTTGCCAAGTTCAAGCGCTTTTTCGGGCTCGCGCATATTCACAGGGACCGAGGCGCGAATAACCAGGTCTTCCATGTCCTGACCCTGCTCTCTCAGCATGTGCCCAATCGCACCCGCAGCACAGGACAACAATACGTCGTTGACCGTGCACCCCAGCGCTTTACCCAGCGCCTTCACCTCGCCCAGGGGCAGGGGTTTCGCCCAGGCCACCTGCTTGCGCCCGCCCAGCGGTTTTTTCAGACAAGTCACCGGGTCATCGCTCATCAGCGCTATCCTGGCCAACTCGGCTGCCATACCCAGTCCGCGCATGGCCCAGTGGCCGGCTTGCCCGGGGTCTGCCGCCAGTTCCAATCCACCGGTCCAGAGTTTTTGGGTGGCTCGCATCGAAATGCGCACCAGGTCAAGGGCCGGTTCATACAATCGACCGATTCCGGTTTGGGAATGGCTTGGCGATTTCCGCGGCCTGCCCCGGGGCAGCTTGAGCGGCTCACTGGCGACTCTGTCGGTCATGGAGAGCATTACCCGGATCATCGCAATCCCGTCGGCATACGCATGGTGAATCCGGTCAATCAGCGCAGTGCGCCCATCGCCGATATCTACCAGGTGAAATTCCCAAAGGGGCTTGTTGGCGGGCAGGGGGGTGCTGGCAAGGTCGCTGACCAGCTCCGCCAGCTGCCGTTTGCCGCCTGGTTCGGGAAGGGCCAGCTCGTGGATATGACGGTCCAGGTCAAAGAATGAATCTTCCTCCCAGTAGGCGCCAACCAGGTCGGTTCGCGGGATCATCCGGAAACGGGGAAAACGCAGGAACCGCTCGGCGAGTATTGCACGCAGCGCCTGCCGGCTCAGGCGGCTCTCGAAAGTCATGATGCCGGTTATCATCATGAGATTCTCTGGCAGGTCCATGCGTAACCAGGCGGTGTCGATACTGGACATGCGTTGGTGGACGGGAGGCATTCTCGGCTCCGGGTAGTCGAATGAATGGGTCCAGTATAGAAGCTTCTGTCGCAGGGAGTGTACAGGCGATTACGGCGGGGCCAAACCAGACATTCCTCATCCGGCCGGGCGGCATGCTAATCTTGCTTTCTTGTTGGCTGGCTAAGCCGGGGTCCGTCCCCGGTGACCTGGGGAGTAGCTCGATGAATTATTTTGTGACTGGCGCCACCGGATTTATTGGTAAATACCTGGTGGCCAATCTTCTGAAGCGTGAAGGGACCGTTTTTGTACTGGTGCGCAAGGAGTCGCTGGGCAAGCTCAAGGACTTGAAAGTATTCTGGGGTCCCGAATCCAAGCGCGTGGTGCCGATTCAGGGAGATTTATCCAAGCCCAAGCTGGGTATCTCGCCGGCAAACCTGAAGAAGCTGGATGGCGCTCCGCTGCAAATGTTTCACCTGGCGGCTATCTACGACCTGGCTGCCAGCGCTGAATCCCAGGACCTGGCCAACATTCTGGGGACTGACCACGCCCTGGATTTCGCCGAACAAACGGGAGTGCGGTGTTTTCACCATTGCAGTTCCATAGCGGCTGCCGGCTTATACAAGGGGACCTTCCGCGAGGACATGTTCGAGGAGGCGGAGGGCCTGGATCACCCCTATTTCCGGACCAAGCATGAGTCAGAGGGTTTGGTGCGAGCGCGCAAGAAACTGACCTGGCGTATTTACCGTCCGGGTTTGGTCATTGGTCACTCCAAGACCGGTCAGATGGACAAGACCGATGGCCCGTATTATTTCTTCAAACTACTCCAGAAAATGCGCAACAACCTTCCTCGCTGGATGCCAACCATTGGTGTCGAGGGTGGCCGTCTGAACATGGTGCCGGTGGACTACGTGGCTGACGCCATGGACTATATCGCGCACAAGCGCGGCCAGGACGGAAAGTGTTTCCACCTGGTGGAGCCCGAGCCCATGCGTGCCGGTGAAGTGCTGAATTTATTCGCCAGGGCCGGGCATGCGCCGGAAATGACCATGCGCATCGATTTGCGTATGTTCTCGTTTATTCCTCCGGCAGTGCGCCAGGGCCTGATGATGGTCGCGCCGGTACGCCGGATTACCAACCAGATACTCAAAGACCTGCACATCCCCCCGGGTGTACTGAAGTTCCTGAATTACCCTACCCGCTTCGACAGCCGGAACACCGAGGCCGTGTTACGCGGTAGCGACATCAAGGTGCCGGATCTGCGGGATTATGCCTGGCGTCTGTGGGATTACTGGGAGCGTCACCTGGATCCGGATCTGTTCGTGGATCGTTCCTTGCGCGGTGCCGTGGTGGGCAAGAATGTGCTGGTAACGGGCGCCTCTTCAGGCATCGGTCATGCTGCGGCCTTGCGTTTGGGGGAGGCGGGCGCCCGGGTCATTATCGTCGCCCGCGGCCTGGACAAGTTGCAGGAAACCAAGGCGGAAATCGAGGCGGCCGGTGGCGAAGTTCATCTTTATACTTGCGATCTTTCCGATATGGCCGACTGTGATCGACTGGTTGCGCAGGTGCTGGCGGATCATGGTCACGTGGACGTACTCGTGAACAATGCCGGGCGGTCTATTCGGCGCTCAATCGGCCTGTCATTTGACCGCTTTCATGATTTCGAGCGCACCATGCAGTTGAATTATTTCGGGTCGCTCCGATTGATCATGGGGTTTTTGCCCATGATGCAGGCCAACCATCGTGGTCATGTGATCAATATTTCGTCTATAGGCGTGCTCAGTAATGCACCCCGTTTTTCGGCCTATGTCGCTTCAAAGGCAGCCCTGGATGCCTTTTCACGGTGTGCCGCCTCGGAGTTCTGTGACGAGGGCATCGCGTTTACCACCATAAACATGCCCCTTGTGCGGACACCCATGATCGCGCCCACCAAGATGTATGAGCAGGTGCCCACCATTTCGCCGGAAGAAGCGGCCGATATGATTGGCGACGCCATCATTCGTCGTCCTTACCGCATTGCCACCCGGCTGGGTATTTTTGCCCAGGTATTGCACTCCCTTTTCCCCAAGGTCGGGGAGACCGTCATGAATACGGCCTACCGGATGTTCCCGGACTCGTCTGCAGCCAAGGGAGAAAAGCTGCCTGACCAGAAGCCCTCAAATGAAATGATCGCCTTCGCTTCCCTGATGCGGGGTATTCACTGGTAAGCGGTGAAATCGGGCAGCCCGCCGATGGCGGCGGGCTGCCGCTTTATTGCTAGGTGGATTCGGCCAGCCATTGGTCGTCTGATTTTTCGTCTATTTCCTCGAACAGGTAGGTGCTCAGGTAACGCTCGCCGGTATCCGGAAGCATGGCCAGGAGGACGGAACCTGCCTCCGCCGTCGCGGCCACCTTCAGCGCTGCCGCCAGGGTGGCGCCGGAGGAGATACCCGCCAGGATGCCTTCTTTTCGGGCCAGCTCCAGGGAGGTATCGCGGGATTCCACATCGCTCACCGGGATGATCTCGTCGTAGACCTCCTTGTTCAGTACCCCGGGTATGAAGTCCGGTGTCCAGCCCTGGATCTTGTGCGGTTGCCATGGGTTGCCCTGGAGCATGGCGGCGCCCTCCGGCTCGGTGGCAATTATCTTTACCTCGGGTCTGGCCAGTTTCAGCATTTCACCCACGCCGGTCAGGGTGCCCCCGGTGCCCCATCCCGACACCCAGTAGTCGAGGCGCTGACCGGCGAAGTCACGCAGGATCTCCGGTCCGGTGGTGCTTCTGTGGAAGGCCGGGTTAGCCGGATTTTCAAACTGGTTAGCCAGGAACCAACCGTGCTTTTGCGACAGTTCCAGGGCTCTTTTCACCATGCCCGAGCCGCGTTCGGCTGCCGGGGTGAGTATGACCTTCGCGCCCAGCGCTTTCATCACCCGCCGCCGTTCTATGGAGAAACTCTCGGCCATGACCGACACGAAGGTGTAGCCGCGGGCCGCGCAGACCATGGCAAGTGCGATGCCGGTATTGCCGGAGGTGGCTTCTATTACGGTGTCACCCGGTTTTAGCCGTCCCTGGTCCTCGGCATCACGGATGATCGCGTAGGCCAGGCGGTCCTTGACGGAAGACATGGGATTGAATGACTCGACCTTGACGTAAACAGTTACGTGCGAGGGCCCCATATTGTTGAGGCGGACGATTGGTGTGTTACCAATAGTTTCAAGAATATTGTTGTAAATCATTCGGCTTCTCCTCGGGCTCACGTAATGGTGTATTGCCGTCAGCGGGCAGGCGCTGTAATAACTTCGCGGTTTGTTTGCCGTTACTCTGCCAGGAACTCCCGGCAGATCACCGGTACCGCTTGATTTTTTTGAAGACTATCACAGACTCCGGTCAGGGCTGCACGAATACGCTGCAGACCTTGTGCGTGAACATTGTCTTCATTCCATTGCCTGAGTTTACTGTCCAGTTGCTCCAGACGCGTAACATTGCGGTTGTATAGCGGGTCCGCGGTTTCACCCAGTTCGCTGATCAGGGTTACCGCGGTTTGCTCTATGACATCGGCTCGATCGGGCGCCATGTCTACCAGGCCGGTCACCAGGTTGACACCCCATTGAAAGCGGGTTGCCGAACCCCTGGCCCCAGCATGGGCGCGCTCCAGCCATTCAAGCGCCTTTTCAGTCTGCCCCGCCCTGCTCGCGACGATCGCCAGCTTGTTCATGAAATAAAAGGTTGAGCTTGCAGTCGCCAGTTCCCTTGACAAGAGGGAGGTGGCCTGCGCGAACAGGCCTGCCTCGGTCAGGGTGTTGGCGGCGGCATTGACCGCCGACAAGCGTTCGTAACCACGGGTATTTGCGTCCACCCAATCGGCCATGACCAGGACCTGCTCCTGTAACGCCAGGGGCAAGGTTGTCCCGGCGTCGTCGACTCGCAGCAGGCGAATTCTGGCCCGGGTAATGTAGACATGCTCGGTGGCAGACAGGCTGCCTGTGTCCTCAAGTGCGTCCAGGGATTTCCGCCAGGCAGTTTCAAGGGCCCGGCGCAGGGGCGATCCGGCCCGGGTCAGTCGGGCTGTGATTTGCCCGGGGCGGTTGAGAATCATGTCCAGGTTGGCCCGGCACATGTCGGGATCGGCAAGCAGGGCAATAAGCCGGTCTGCCGCCAGTTGCATGTCGTTCCCGGAAAGATCGCCTGAATCAATCATGGCCTGTACGTGCGCCACATACAGCCTGGAGCGCTCGATTGGCAGCTTGTCCGGACAGAGCCTGGCCAGGTCTGCAAAGGTCGATACTGGATCCCGGCCGGCCAATGCTCTTTGCGTGTTCTGCTCCCAGCGGTAGCCGGCAAGCATCCGCCACTCATCCTCGCCCAACCGGGTGTTGGTGCCACGAGAGCAATTTGCCGATCAGGTCTGGCGCCGGGGTCATTACTGCCAGTGTCGAGTCCAGCACGCGGCAGAATTGCGATAGTCCGAGTTCGACCGGAAGCCGAGTGATCTCCGTCCCGTCCGAGTCAAAGATAACCATGGTTGGGTAGCTGGAGACGCCAAGACGCTCACCCAGCTGTTGAGCCTGATCGGCATCTCCATCCAGGTGAACGGCAAGAAGTTGCCGTATGCAATGGGCGAAGCCAGGTCGGCTGAGGATCGCGGCCCGGACCTGGGCGCTGTCCGGGCACCAATCGGAACTCCAGAACAAAAACACGGGTCGTTTCTCGGCGCGCGCGCGGGCGAAGACCTGCTCAAGCCCGCCATATTGCCAGTCGATGCCGACGTTTCCGCCTGGGTCGTTCAGTGGTGCTTGCATGGCAGGGTCAATTCCGCTGTCGTCACCCGGTCCTGGCAGCTACCTGGCGCGATTGTGGTGGCGGAAATCAGGCTGGGGTTGGGTGGATTGATGGGTATTACCTGTTACATTGGGCCTTGCTTGGTCAGGCCCGGTTTGGGGCCATGGCCACCCAGTGTAGCCGTTCTACGAATAGGCATACACCGGATGTCACCGAGTTCGTGGCTGGTCTCGGACAAGCCGGAATGCAATGCGATGGGAGATTCGCGATGTCAGCTCACAGGCGCCGTTTTTCCAAGCCGGGCTCGTCCCCTGGCTTGAGCAGTCTGCACACCGATCCTGAGCAACCTGCCAGGCTGCACCTGATCGATTACACACCCCAGGAACTGGATGAGGTCGACCACCCCGACGAGCAGCGCTGGGGGGCACCGATTGCCCCGGGGGTTACCCGCTGGTTGGATATTCGTGGCAAACCCGGACCAACCTTGCTGAACAAATTGGCGGACGGTTTCGGGCTGCATGCCCTGGCCCTGGAAGATGTCATCAATGCCGGGCAGCGTTCGAAGTTCGAAATATACGGTGACTGGTTTTTCATCATTATGCAGATCTCCCACGCTGGATGTTGGCGGCCTGAAGCTGGAGCAAGTCAGCATCTTCCTTGGGGACAACGGCGTGATCACCATGCAGGAGAGCTCGCACGAGTTGTTTGATCCGATCCGTCATCGCCTGCGCAACGGAGGTTCGGGCCGGATCCGGGTGCTGGGGGCCGATTACCTGTGTTACGCGCTGCTGGACCTCGTGGTGGACCTGGGATTTCCCATCCTGGATCAGACCGCCGAAACCCTGCTGGGTCTGGAAGAGCAACTGCTCGAGGGCGACCCCGAGCCGCGTCTGCTGGAGGCGGTGCACCAGGTGAAACGCAATATGATTTCAATGCGCAGAGCCCTGATGCCTCAGCGCGAGGTGATCAATATGCTGATCCGGGAAGACAATCCGCTGATGGAGGAACGCACCAGGGTGTTTCTCAGGGATTGCTACGATCACATGGTGCATATCCTGGAGTTGATGGACAGCTATCGGGAAATGGCTTCCGGTCTGCATGATTTGTACCTGTCTACGCTGAGCCAGAAGATGAACGAGGTGATGAAGGTGCTGACCATCATCGCCACCATTTTCATTCCCCTGTCTTTCGTGGTCGGCTTGTACGGCATGAATTTCAATACCGAACTTAGTCCCTGGAATATGCCAGAACTTAATACCCGCTATGGCTACCCGGTGCTTTGGCTGGCTTTGCTGGGAGTTGCCGGGGGCATGCTGGTGTATTTCAAGCGCAAGAACTGGTTCTAGCCATGATGGCGGCAAGCAAGGCGCAATGATCCGGAATCGAGGTGCCTGTTGAACGGGATAACCAGCTATTGAAGAAGATTGGCGACACAGAAGCCGCGCTTTTTAATCACAAGAGGCGAA
This sequence comes from uncultured Gammaproteobacteria bacterium, assembly GCA_963823435.1. Classification (GTDB taxonomy): domain Bacteria; phylum Pseudomonadota; class Gammaproteobacteria; order Steroidobacterales; family BM003; genus CAKZML01. The sequence continues at coordinate 1,074,667 of CAWGLN010000001.1, forward strand.
TTCACGAATTTTTCAGGGGCCCAATGGGGAGGATTTCAATATGTATGCAGTAAGAGCGAATGTGTTGGCGGTTTGCCTGTTTATGCTGGGCGGATGTGTTGCCGGCCAGCACCTGGATATGGAGTATGCGGCGGAAAGTGACCTGGTTATCGGTAACAATGCTACCGCGTATGTGTTTGTGAAGGACAACCGACCCTATGTCCTGTCAGGTGAAAAGCCCGCTTCCTATGTTGGCAAATATCGGGCCGGTTTCGGCAATCCATGGGATGTCACAACCGAGGGGAATCTGCCTCTCGCCGACATCATTGCGCGTGACTTGCGGGAAGATCTGGACGCCATGGGATTTGTCGTGAGCGACACGGAGCCTTCCCGGACGCTGCAGGTTTCGATCGTCGACTGGAGCATGGATAGCTACCAGAACGGGAGATTGTGGTGCGAGCTGGATCTGACAGTATTGGATGGCGATGGAGCTGAACTGATTCGTGACAAGTTCTCGCTGACGAAGGAGATAACCGGAACCCTGTGGGAAGGCGGGAAGGGTGGCGTGGAACGCGAGATGCCGGTCTTTTATAAAGAGGTGATTATCGGTATCGCCCGGGCAAATGACACCGTTCTTGGAGCACTCACAGCGACGCCATAACGTACCCGGGCACGGCGATCGGGTGATTTCGGGTTGCTGGACAAGCTGCCATCCGCTCGCGATATAGGACGGTTTTGTCAGGTCAAGTAGGCCTTCATCAGCGCGTCCCAGTGATTCTCACCAAGATTGATATCGGAAGACCTGCGGCTGATTTTTCTTAACGAGCGCTGAAGCCGTTGCAGATTGGCCGCCCGCCAGCGGCCCGGGCGCCGGATGCTGCCCCGGTCAAAATCCAGCAAGTAAAGCTGCCCCGCGTCACTCACCAGGATGTTGTGGGCATTCAGATCGGCATGGAAGATGCCTGCGTCATGGAAACGACGCAGCAAGGAGCCCAATTCACTCCAGATATCTCCCGGGGCCGGGCCCTGCGCCAGCACTTGCGAGAGTGGCCTGGCGTTTGGGATACGTGAGGTTATCAGGTCAGCCCGGTACACCAGGCCGGAACGCAGGTAACGTGCGGCTATCGGTCGGGGAACCGGTAGTCCCATCTCGCACAGCGTGGCCAGCAGGCGGAATTCCCGGAAACAGCGTGTGGCCTTTTCACCCAGGAAGAAAAACTGGTCGCTGAGAATTCTGCCGGGCAGACCGCCGCGCTGATAGTGTCGCAAGGCCCAGCGTGCAGGCTGACCGTTGACAAATACCACCGTGCCCCTGCCACCGGTGGCTATTTCGGGAGTGTTTGCTGCGGATTGCCAATAGGCGGGTTCGAACAGGCCCGGACTTATCTGGTCCACCGCGGAGCCATCGTATAGCATGGCCCCAACATCATATGCCTGGTACGTCACTATCACGCCATGAATCTCGTGCTATCCAAACCACCCGAGGAAATTTGTCTGTTGCGTCTGTCCGCTATCGGTGACACCTGTCACGTGGTCCCGGTAGTCAGGACGATACAGGCAGTATGGCCGAATACGCGAATAGTGTGGGTGATCGGCAAGCTGGAGGCCTCCCTGATGGCTGGTCTGGACGGGGTGGAGTTTATCATTTTCGATAAAACCAGGGGCTGGCGCGCCTACCAGGATCTGCGCGTCAACTGGCAGGCCGCCACTTCGGCCTGCTGCTGTGTATGCACGCGTCCCTGCGGGCAAACCTGGCTTCACGCCTTATCAAGGCGGATATCGGCTGGGTTTCGACCGCGGGCGAGCCAGGGATTACCAGTGGTTGTTCACTTCCCACAGGATCGAGGCCGTCCGCAGGACAGCACGTGCTGGACGGCTTGTTCGGGTTTCTCCGGGCCCTGGGTATTCAGGAAAAGGTATTACGCTGGGATATTCCCATTCCCGACAACGACCGCGCATTTGCCCGCGATGCAGATTCCCGACCAGGACCGACCAACGCTGGTAATCAGTCCCTGCAGCAGTCATCGTGCCCGGAATTTCAGGAACTGGGGCGCCGAGCAGTACGCCCAGGTTTGTGATTACGTGGCCGCGACCTACGGGGCACGGGTGGTGTTGACCGGCGGGTCCAGCAACCTGGAGCGGAATACGGGTTGCAGATCGCACGGCTCAGTCGTTGTCAGGCGGTAAACCTGATTGGCAAAACCAGCCTTAAACAGTTGCTGGCCCTGCTGGAACGGGCCAGCCTGCTGTTGTGTCCGGACTCCGGACCTGCACATATGGCCACCGCCGTGGGTACTCCGGTGGTGGGCCTGTACGCCACATCCAACCGTTTTCGCACCGGCCCCTACCTGTCCCAGGACCTGGTGGTAGATGCCTATCCACGGGCGGTGCAGCGCGAATTCGGCAAGTCGGTAGAGGAAATTCCGTGGGGGGCGCGGGTTCGCGATCCCTCGGCCATGGGATTGATCAGTGTTGACGAGGTCAAAAAGACTCGGGGATCGCGTGCTGGGAAGGCCGCTGCTGCGAATTGCTCCCGGTAGGCACCCCGAAAACAGCGCGGAGCCTTGAGTCATGAACCGGTATCTTGCGACTAAACACACCAGCGTTGTTGCCAATCCTGCGAGCTTACTCATTCAAGCGGTTGGAGCCTTGAATCTGAACCTTTTCACCAACAATCTATTTCGTCCGGATTAAATCAGACGCTGCTTGGTATCCGTACAAATCCGGGTGGCCCACGGTTTGTTGATCGGCTACCTTCCCCACAACTTTTTGCTTGAGCAATAGAAAGATGAATGCAACGAAAAAAGGCACTTTGGCGGTTAAGAAACGCGGTCACGACCTGATTCGCGATCCCATGTTGAACAAGGGTACGGCCCTGACCCGTGAAGAGCGCAAGGCGCTGGGCGTGGAGGGCTTGCTTCCACACCGGGTGATGACCATGGAGGCGCAGGCCCGCAGGGTTCATGAGGCGCTCCAGGGCAAGAGTACGCCGCTGGGCAAGTATGTCGACCTGGCCGATCTGCAAGAGCGGAATGAGCAACTGTATTACCGGGTGTTGTGTGATCACCTGGAAGAACTCATGCCCATCGTTTACACCCCTACAGTGGGTCTGGCCACCCAGCGCTACAGCCACGTGTACCGTCGCGGTCGCGGTATCTGGATTACACCGGATCACAAGGGAAAGATTGCCAGGGTCTTGCGTGAGGCCGTTGGTGAGCGGGATATCCGCCTGATGGTGGTGACTGACAACGAAGCCATATTGGGTATTGGTGACCAGGGCGCGGGCGGCATGGCCCTGGCCATCGGAAAATTAGCCCTGTATTGCGCCGCGGCCGGTATTCATCCCCGGCACACGCTGCCTGTCAGCCTGGATGTCGGGACTAACAACGAACTGCTGTTGGAAGACGACATGTACGTGGGCTATCCCGGTCGCCGTCTTCGTGGCCGGGAATACGACGAATTGGTACAGGAATTTGTTGAGGCAGTGGTCGAAGTCCTGCCCGGCGCGGTGGTGCAATGGGAAGACTTGCGTAAAGACAACGCCTTGAAAATTCTGGACCGTTATCGCAACACGGTTCCCTCATTCAATGACGACATCCAGGGCACCGGCGCAGTGGTATTGGCTGGCGTTATCAGTGCGATGCGCATCTCCGGTGAAGATATTACCCGTCAGCGTGTGCTGGTATATGGAGCAGGAGCGGCCGGCCTGGGCATCGTACGACAGGTTCGTGGGGCTGTGCTCGAGGCCGGAGGAAACCCGGCCCAGGTGGCGGTCATGGACAGTCGCGGCCTGCTGGTCGCCGACCAGGACTTTGCCGAGGCTTACAAGCGCGACCTCGCAATGTCGGTTGATCTCGCGCGCGACCTGGGCTTGGGCGAACCGCAAAGCCGCGCCACCTTGCTGGATGTCGTGCGCGCTTTCAAGCCCACGGTCCTGGTGGGCGCGTCCGGGCAGCCACGCAGCTTTACCGAGGAGGTAGTGCGGGAAATGGTGCGCCATGTGAAGCACCCGGTAATCCTGCCTATTTCCAATCCAACAGACCTCACCGAGGCCTATCCCGCCGATGTGCTGGAGTGGACAGCGGGCAAAGCCCTGGTAGCCACGGGCAGCCCGTTTCCACCGGTGAGCTACCGCGGCCGGGAGATTGTCATCGGTCAATGCAACAACGTCTTCATATTCCCCGGCCTGGGCATGGGTGCGCTTTTGGCCAAGACAGCGACCATCAGCAGTGGCATGGTCCGGTCCGCGGCGTATGCCGTAGCCCAGAATGTGTCGGAGGAGGAACTGGCTTCGGGCATGTTATTCCCGGAGGTCTCCCGATTGCGTGAAATCTCGCGCAAGGTCGCCAGGGCTGTCATGAAGGTGGCCTCGGAGGAAGGAATCGGCACGCCCATGACGGAGGACGATCGCACGCGGGCTCTTGACGAATTTATCTGGGAGCCGGTTTACCAGGAGTACAGCCCGGCCTGATGTGGACAAGCCTACCCGGTGAGCCGCCCCGACTCAAAATCGCGTATGGCCTGGCGGATTTCATCATAGGTGTTCATGACGAATGGGCCATGCTGGACGACGGGTTCGCCTATTGGCCTGGCGGCCATTAGCAGCAGTCGAGCCGGTTGCGCGAGGCCGGTTTCCAGGGCTATTTCGTCACCCTCTGATAACAGGCCTGCGTGTTGTGAGGGCAGGGACTGCCCTTCCACCACGACACTGCCCTGGTAGACGTAGATCAAGGCGCTGTGCCCGGCCGGCAGGGGCAAGGCCAGTTGCTGGCCCGGATCGATGGCAATGTCCAGGTAAACCGGGTCTGTCGCTACTCCTCGCACAGGCCCTTCCTGTATCTGCCCCGACTGGGTCACTTTACCCGCGATGATCTTGATATACCCGTTTCCGTTCAGCGCTATCTGCGGTATCTCGTCGGCCGCAAATTCCCGGTAGGCGGGTTCGCACATTTTCTTGCTGGCCGGGAGATTGATCCACAGCTGGAAGCCACGCATGAGCCCCTCTTCCTGCTGCGGCATTTCCGAGTGGATGATGCCCCGCCCGGCCGTCATCCACTGCACACCACCTGGCCCCAGTCGACCCCGGTTACCCATATGGTCCTCGTGCAACATCTCCCCGGCCAGCATATAAGTCACCGTTTCGAAGCCACGATGCGGGTGCAAAGGGAATCCGGCGAGATAGTCACTGGCCTGGTCGGACCCGAACTCGTCAAGCATCAGAAAGGGATCGTGTCGGCTATTGTCGGCTGAGCCCAGGCTGCGGATCAGGCGCACGCCGGCGCCATCCGAGGAAGCCCGGCCGGGTACAATCTGCTTCAGACTACGTCGGGTCATGCGTGTTTCACCTCTTTTTTACTCCCGGGTCGGACCTGTGCCGGTGTACCGGGCGATCTGGCTTTCTGCCACAGCCATACCGGTGGCCCGGGACTGCTCATCGATAGTCAGTCCATCTGCGTAGATGAAACTGACATCGCGCATCCCCAGGAAATTAAGAATGCTTTGCACGTGGTCAGTCTGTGGATCCGTGCCGGATTTGCTCACACGGTCGCCGCGAGCGGATAAGGCGAAAACCTGCCGTCCACCCAATGTCCCAACCGGGCCGGACTCACCGTAACTAAAGGTATCACCCGCACGGGAAATGTGGTCGAACCAGGCCTTGAGCGTGGATGGGATGCCGAAGTTATACAAAGGCAGACCGATTACCAGGGTGTCAGCCTGGCGGACTTCCTGAATCAGGATGTCGGCCGCGGCCACCAGATCTCGCTGGCGAGGAGTGCGCCTGGTCTTCTCCGTGCCCAGGGCCTGCATGTGTTCGGCGTCGAGGTGAGGCGGCGGATTGACCGACAAATCCCGGTGTATCACGTGAGTATCCGGGCGGGCTTTTACCCACTGCCGGGCGAACAGGGCGGTCAGCTGGCTCGAGGCGCCCTGACTTGAATACAGGCTGCTATCCAGACGGAGCAGGGTGGGCATACGGGTCTCCCTGGAATTGAGGCCGGTGGGGCGCTTGAACCACACCAGTGACCCCGGGTCGCTTGAGGATACTGACAGGTTTCAGAACATTCCGGTGGTGCCGGGGTCTTCGGGCTTGCCCTTGTTGCGTCTGGGAATGAAGTCCCCGGTCACCATCTGCTCGTAGCTCTGGCCCGGGCCGACCATGGGGTAGACCCCCGCATCCCGGTCAATGATGACCTCCAGAAATGCCGGCCCCGGGAAATTGATGAACTCCTCGATTACCCGTGGCACGTCAGCCTTGTTTTCCAGACGCACGGCAAACTCAAAGCCGTCGGCCTCTGCTGCTTTAACGAAGTCCTTGCGGTGCAGGGACTTGTCGCTGGCCGACATACGGCCTTTGAAAAACAGTTTTTGCCATTGCCTGACCATGCCGTCGCCGTAGTTGTTGAGCACCACGACCTTGATCGGCAGGCCATAGGTGGTGACGGTCTCCAGTTCCCCCAGGTTCATGCGAATACTCGCGTCGCCGTCTATGTCGATCACCAGCTTGTCCGGATTGGCAAACTGGGCGCCAATGGCGGCGGGCAGACCGAACCCCATGGTGCCCATGCTTCCCGATGTCAGCCACAGGCGAGGGTGACGAAAGTCAAAATACTGGGCGGCCCACATCTGGTGTTGACCCACGCCGGTGGCAATGACTGCCTCACCCCCGGTTAGCTTGTTGATTTCTTCAATTACGTAATAAGGCTGTATCAGTTCGCTGTCCCGATCGTAGTTGAGCGCGTACACCTTCTTCAATTCCGCCACGTGCCGGTGCCAGGGGCTGAAGTCGGCGGTGAATCCGGTTTTCTTGCCATGCTCGAGCAGGGACTCCAGTGCTTCAGCCAAAAGGCCGACATGGTGCCAGTCCACCGGTTTCACTTTGTTGATTTCGGAAATATCGATGTCCAGGTGAGCTATGTGCCTGGCCTTGGCCGCAAAATTGTCGGGCACACCGGCGACCCGGTCATCAAAACGCGCTCCGGCGGCAATCAGGAAGTCGCAGTCATCCACCGCGTAGTTGGCAAAAGCGGTGCCGTGCATCCCCAGCATGTGCAGGGAATTGGCCTCCGTTGTGTCACAGGCCCCAATACCCATCAGGGTGGTAACCACGGGTATGCCCCAGGTTTTCGACAGTGCACGAAGTTGTTCCGATGCCTTACCATTGATCACGCCACCCCCGGCATAGATCAGTGGTCGTTGGCTTTGTCCGAGCATCTCGAAGAAGCGCCCGGCATGAGCCACGGACAAGCTGTTTTGACGCAGCTTGTGCATGCGCTGACGATATCCGGGTACTGGCAGCCTCCCGGAACCCCGGAACGGCCCGCTCCAGTTTTGTACGTCTTTGGGTATGTCGATTACCACGGGTCCGGGGCGGCCGGTGCGGGCGATTTCGAAGGCCGAGCGGACGGTTATTTCCAGGCGTTCCGGATCGGTGATCAGGAAAACGTGCTTGGCGCAGCCGCCCATGATGGAGGTTACCGGCGCCTCCTGGAAGGCATCGGTACCGATGGCTGCAGTGGGTACTTGCCCGCAAATCACCACGATGGGGACCGAATCTGCAAGACAGTCGCGAACGGCGGTCACGGTATTGGTGGCGCCCGGCCCCGAGGTCACCATGGCCACTCCTACCTTGCCGCTGGCCCGGGCAAAACCGGCAGCCATAAAGGCAGCGCCCTGCTCATTGGCCGGTACGATCAATGGCAGGGCCTCGGCGGCGGTATCCGTAGCGGGACAGCGCTCCTGGTTGTAACGGAAAACGGCGTCATAAGTGGGCAGGATGGCGCCCCCGCTATAGCCAAAAATCTGGGATACACCCTCATCGACAAGCACTTGTACGATGATTTCCGACCCGGACATGACGCGTCCCGAGAGGGGGTGTGTATCGGTGGCTGTGGGCTTGTGATCAGCGTACATGGGTATTCCGTCTTGGGTGAGCCGCCTGGCGGCAATTACTGTGTCAAAACCGGAAGCCACGGGTCCGTGGCAGACGGGTCTGATTTGGCTAGACTAGCAACGCGCGAATACCAAAGTCCACTTTGGCGTCCTGTGGAAATTTCTGCCCGCGGCCTGGTGGTGCGGGAGGCTGGGGGTTGTTATGCTGGAGCGCAGCATTTGGCCGCTTGCTAATGCCCATGGGAGGGCAACGCGTTGAGACATACAATTTCAATCCTGCTGCAAAACGAGGCAGGCGCACTGTCCCGGGTTGCGGGCCTGTTTTCGTCTCGTGGCTACAACATCGAAACTTTGCACGTTGCCCCGACCCGTGATCTTGCGATATCGCGTCTGACCCTGGTTACACGGGGAGATGATCCGGTGATTCAACAAATCTGCAACCAGATGTTAAAGCTGGTGGATGTCGTGGATTTGGTGGATATGACCGGCGGGGATCATATAGAACGCGAAATGTTGCTGATGAAAGTGGCATTTGAGGGTGCGGTTCCAGAGGCCTTCCATGCCATCGTGGCGCACATCGGGGCCAGGGTGCTGGATGCAGATCCAGGGCACTACACCCTGGAGGCGACCTCATCCGGGCCGGTACTGGATGAGTTTGTGGACGAGGCCGGTCGTTTCGGGAAGGTTTTTTCGGTAGTACGCAGCGGCATCCTGGCCATCAGTCGTGGTGTGGCCTCCCTGGACCACGACATGATTTGAGACCGTCTCCACATAAGTTTCCGGAATTTCGCGTTCCAGCGCCCCTCATAATGAGAGCCGCGTCACATATCCGGTACGCGGATTGAGCCAGTATAAGGCTCGCGCTGCTCCCTTTACCCGGGGGATATTCAGCAAGGAAGGCCCAGGTGGAGTTACTCGATGGAATCGACCCCGACTAGTACGGCTAGACAAGACCCTTATGCCAGTTTGCTGATGACCCTGATGCCTGGCGCGAGGGGCTTCGGCCTGTATGAGACATCTGGTCTGCATCGCTGGATACAGTCGGACAAGCAGATGACCGGGATGACCGTAGAGTTGCAAAAGCAGCTGCGGGTCCTGGTCAGCAGTTGTTTGGCCGAGCGCAAGGCATTGATGAAGGCGCTGTCAGATGGGCAAGTGGCCTATGCATTTCCGCTGGGTGATGGTGCCAAGGTCAATCTTGGCACCATGGTAGTGCTGGCGGAGGGCGCAAGTACGCTGGGGCGGGAGCCGCGTTCGCTGCAGATGGTGATCCAGCTGTTACGGCCGGCCATCCATTGCATCAGCCGTGACATGTTGCTGCAGAAGGCCCTGGGCAAGGCCCAGCTGGATCTGCGTCGGCAGACAACGGAACTGAAATTCATGCTTGGTCTGGATCAAATGTTTGAGCCGGCCATGAGTCTCACCACGGGTCTGGAGCAGACACTTGACCAGGCGCTGCTCGCGCTTGATCTGGAGAGCATTACCCTGTCCATGCCGAGCTACCGGGTGTATTGCCAGCGCGTTGAAAAGCGCGCCGCCAAGAGCCCCGAAGTGAAGGTGCCGCGACACGTTGAGAAGAACCTGCTTGCCTGGGTAAGTATGCATCGGCGCAGTATTTGCCTGCCCGAGACGACCCCGGGTGAGACCATTGCCGTGGATGTCGATCCGGGAACACCGCTGATAGCCTGCCCCATGCCCGGACTCAGTGGTGGGATAGAGGGCCTGCTGATCGCCACCGGCAAACGAAATTCCCTGCTCGGCAAAGACCAGGTAACGGTGGAAGCCCTCGCCCGCAGGTTGGCCCTGCTGATCGAGACCAAGATTGATGCCGTTACGGGCGCGCTTTGTCGGCCTTCGTTTGAGGGTGAACTAACGCGCTTGTCCGGATCTACCGGCGAGCATTCTTTGATCTACATGGACCTGGATCGACTCAACCGGGTCAGGGGTGAGTTTGGCGTCCAGGCCAGTGACGACGTCTTGAGCCATTTTTGCAGCCTGGTGAACTGTCGTTTCCAGGAGGGTCAGGTTTTTGCCCGGCTTGGTGACGGCTGCTTCGGATTGCTCTTGCCGGGCGTCAGTGCGGAAGACGCGCTGAAGCAGGCTCGCCAGATATGTAATGCAGTGACTTCGCTGCATTACCTGAATGGCGAGCAAGGTGTGAGCATGAGTGTCAGCGTGGGTGTTGCCGGGAGCAGCCTGGCAGACGTTTCGCCCCTGTCCTTGCTGGCAGAGGCCGAGAGCGCATGCCGCAAGGCAAAATTGCACGGTGGTAATCGGGTCGAATTGCATATCGATGACGAGGCCACCAGTTCCAGACCGCAGGGGGATATTTTCCTGGCCAACTACCTGGGTTCGGCATTAGAGGAAGGCCGCTTCAGCCTGGTGGCCCAGGCCGCCTACGAGAATCTGGAGCGCACGCCCAGCAAATATTTTGAAGTGTTCCTGCGCTTGATAGACGAGGCCGGAATTGAAATGCCACCGGGTTGTTTTCTGCCGGTTGCGGAGAGCTATGACATGCTGCCCGCCATAGATCGCTGGGTGCTGACCAATTCGCTGGACAGGTTGGCCGCGAAGGGCTCCCAGTGGCTGGCTTCCGGGCCGGTGTGCGGAATAAACCTGGCAGGCCAGACCCTGGCCGACCCCGAATTCCTGTCTTTTGTCGAGCAGCAACTCGCACGCACCGGTGTACCCGCGCAGGCTGTGTGTTTCGAGATTCCCGAGGCGGCGATGATGACGGATTTGAAGCGCAGCAAGCGTTTCATGGGCGCGCTGCGAGATCTGGGTTGCAAGATTGCCCTGGATGACTTCGGCTCTGGCCTGAGCAGTCTGCCCTACCTGGAAAGCATGCCCGTAGATTTCGTCAAAATAGATGACCGGAGGGTAACGGCCATGGCGGGCAGCCGCGTATCCTGTTCCATGGTGGCGGCCATTATCGCGGCCGCCAAGGTGCTTGGGCTAAAGACGGTGGCGGGGTGTGTCGAGAGCACCGAGGTCGATCACCTGGTGCGTGAGTCCGGCGCTGACCTCATGCAAGGTACGCTCATGTCAGAGCTTCAGCCCCTGGACGACTTCCTGCACAATGCGCGCGGGGGCGACGCTATGGCCGAGTCAGCACAGGGCCGACGGGCCTGATTTTCCAGGCCATGCACGGCCTCCCCGGATAGTCAATTTTGTGCCGGAGCTTTAAGGCGCCGGCACAGTCTGGTATGTATATGCCCCTTGAGCGCGATACTGGTGCCTTCCTGCGCTGGCCTGGCCGCTGGACGGTGATGATCAGGAAGGGGTAGCGCGCGCATCCGGAATTCAAGGAAGCCCGGGCCGTCCTTGATACGGCTCATGCGGGGGCAGGCGGCGCCGCGTAGACTCCCAACCATCCTACCCAGCTGAGGAAAGTTCTCATGTCAGGAAATGCCCAATCGGGACAGCACGAATTCTGGTCATCCAGGGTTGGTTTCATCATGGCCGCAGTCGGCGCCGCGGTCGGCCTGGGCAATATCTGGCGTTTCCCTTACGCCGCGGGAACCAGTGGCGGCAGCGCCTTCGTGATGGTTTACATCGTTGCTGTGATTGCAGTGGCCATGCCCATGCTGGTGGCAGAATTATCCCTGGGGCGGCGTGGTGGCGGCAGCCCCCCCCTGACCTTCACTAATCTGGCCAGGGAGGCGGGCGCCTCGGGTAACTGGCGTGTGCTGGGATTCATCGGACTGTTCATCGTGTTCATGATCCTTACCTTCTACAGCGTGATCGGCGGGTGGGTGATGGCCTATATCCCGAGATCCCTGTCGGGTGAGTTTGTCTCGGCCAGTAGCGAACAGGTAGCGGCGATATTTGCCGAACTGCTGGAAGACCCTTTTGAGCTGATGGCGTGGCACGCTGTGTTCATGGTCGTGACGGTGGGGATCGTCGCCAGAGGGGTCAAGCGCGGTATCGAGATGGCTGCCGACGTATTGATGCCGGCACTGTTTGTATTGCTGGTCCTGATGATGTTTTACGCGGCGGTAGTGGGGGATTTCTCGGGCGCCGTGGAATTTCTCTTCACCCCTGATTTCAGCAAGATAACTCCCCAGGTAGTCATGGCGGCTGTGGGTCAGGCGCTATTTTCTACGGCAGTGGGTGCGGGAACCATGATTACTTATGGCGCCTATTTGTCCAAGGGAGAATCTATCCCCCGCATGTCCGGCATCATTGCCAGCGGCGACACCCTGGTTGCCCTGGTAGCCGGCCTGGTGGTGTTCCCCCTGGTGTTTGCCAATTCCCAGAGCCCTGGTGAGGGTCCGGGGCTGATATTTGTCACGCTACCCTTAGCCTTTGGCCAGATGCCGGGTGGCGCTATCGTGGCGCCGCTGTTTTTCGTCCTGTTGATGTTTGCGGCACTTACCTCATCTATCGCCATGCTTGAGCCTATCGTGTCCTGGGCCGAGGAGCATGCAGGCGCACGGCGTCCCGTGGCAGCGCTGGTGGGAGGGCTTGCCGCCTGGCTCGTGGGGCTGGCCACGGTCTTTTCCTTCAATATCTGGCAGGATGTGCGGCCGCTGGGCTTCATCGATATGTTCAAAGACAAGACACCTTTTGACCTTATCGATTTTGGCGTTTCCAACGTGATGCTGCCGGTTGCCGGCCTGCTGATACTGGTGTTTGCAGGCTGGATCATGCCGACCAGGGCAATGGAAGAGGAAATCTCCTCGGGCCCCTCCTTGTTCTACAAGGCGTGGAGATTCATGGCGCGCTATGTCGCACCCGTGGCGGTAGTGATCGTGCTGATCAACGGTCTTCGCTAGGGCGCGGCCGGAAGGAAGTCGGGCTTTGCGTGGTCGTTCCCTTTCGTCAGGCTATGGAACCTATGGACAATAACCAATCCAGGTCGGAGTGCCAGCCAGACCTGTGGAGTCTGGAACTGGAGCAGTGGCCTGAGCTGGCCTGGGGATTGCTTGGGCAGGCCTCTTCGGATCTTGATCACCCTTTCCGTTGCCCCGCCGTGGCCACTTCCGGTGCAGATGGAGCCCAGGTACGGACTGTAATATTACGCGCGGCAAACGCCGCGACCCGCCGCCTGTTGTTTTATACCGATACCCGTTCGCCCAAGGTGAGGGAGTTGCGCCAGCGAAGCGCTATGGCCTGGATGTTTTATGACCCGGGCCAACGCCTGCAACTTCGCCTTTGGGGCAGCTGCCAGTCTGCATCAGGACGATGAGATAGCCGAAGACTGCTGGGAGACCTGCAGCGCCGATAATCGGCGTAATTACGGGGGCCGGGCTGTTCCCGGATCGGCGCTTGATGCAGCTTTGCCCAGCGCCCATCCAGGGCCTCTTGATGATCCGGGTGGGCGCGGGAATTTCCTGGTTGTTGCCTGTCAGGTGGCGCGTATAGATGCGCTGTTATTGGGGCCCAAATCCCACCGGCGTCTTGATATGCGTTGGCATGAACAGGCATGGGTGAGCACCTGGCTTAACCCCTAGAACTCATCAGGCCTTGGGTATTTCGGCTGACAGCATTAGAATGCGCGACTCCTTGCCGTCCCTGAATCACTGGTGCTTCCATGAACTCTCCTGCAGACGATGACGAACTGACCTTTGACCAGTCCGCCCACGAGGTGATTCACCTCGGCAACAGCATCTTGGATGCCAATCCCGATGCCGACGAGTGGGAAGTGGCTTCTGGCATTCTTGCCGGTGCGGTGCAGTTCTGGTTATTCAGTCGCCAGCCTTGTGATGATCCGATGTGTGAGTCCTGCGCCCAGATCAGCACCGCTGCCCAGCGCCTGGGCCAACTTCTGGGCGAAGTGAATGAATTCGCCTCCGAGAGTGAGTACTTTCATTCTCCTGCCGACACCGATGTGGGGACTGCCTGACCAGGGGCGCCACCGGCGTCAGCGCTGGCCGTTCAAGGTGATGGCGAGTACCCAGGCTGCCGCTATCACCACCACGGTCAACGCCCCCAGTACTCGCTGAAGCTTCGGGCCGGCGAGTTTCACTATCTGCAATCCGGGCAACAGTACACCCAGGGATGTGCCCGTCAGAAAGCCGGTCAAGTGGGCCACGATGTCAGTAGTCCGGTCGCCAGTACCCAACCAGGCCAACAGCACGACGCCGCCTACCAGGGGCGCCCAGCGCAAGGCCCAGCGGACGCGACTGGCCTGGCGAAGACGCCAGCTATAACCGCAGAGCAGGCCCAGTGCCGCGAACACCGCAGTGGAGGCGCCGGCGGCTGAAAACTGGACAGGTTGCAACAGGGCATCCATGGCATTCCCGGCGGTAGCGGCAAGCAAGATACAAAACCAGGCAAGGCCGTCACCCAGCAGGCGCCCCAGAAACACGCCAAACACACCACCCACCACCAGGTTGCCCAGCAAGTGGGCGGTGTCCAGGTGCAGAGTCAGGGCGGTAATCAAGCGCCACCACTCGCCTTGCCACACCTGCTCGACGTCCAGGGCCCCGATATTCAACCAGTCTGCAGAGAAAAAATGCTGCTGCTGCAATATCGCGACCAGTAACAGGCAGACCGTGTACAGGGTAAGACCCGGGAGCCCCGACCCCCGTTGAGGAAGGGGTTCGATCGAGGCTGGAGGGGATCGATCCTCCGCATCGTACTGGATGAGTTCGTTGGCCGAGCGCAGGGCTTGTTCCGCCGGAACGATCAGGGCGAAAGCCCCCTCGACAAAGACAGTCCGTGCGTCCACACCAACGGCCCTGAGTACCAGGTAGCGCTCATTGCAGTAGTTGCGGTCATGCCTCCGCAACAACTCAACATATCCTTCCGGCCAAGTGTCCATCGCTTACAGGATAATGGGGCCGCCCTGGGCGGATTGCCAGTTCCCCCGGGGCGAGTCGAGGCCAGAAAACAGATTTTGCCGGTGGTGGCAGAAAAATTTACTTGCCTTCATCGAAAACTTGGATATATTCGGCGCCGCCGGGGTGTTTGAAACCCGGTTATATAGAGTCTTGGAGGACAAAGGCTGTGATGGGTACCGACTTGGAAGATTTTGATGATGACGACCTGGGTATCGACCAGGACCTGGACAAGCTTGAGAAAAACAATGGACTGAAGACCTCGGGCGATACGCTTAAAAAGCCACGTTCCTGGCATTCTGTGGAACAATACATCGAGGATCGTCGCTTGCGGGCCGCATTGTCAGAGTATGAATATGACCTTTGACAGTTGAGGCAGAACACTCAATTAGCGAGGCCCGGCTAAGCCGGGCCTCCTGTTTTCAGGGTAATGATTATGAGCAGTCCGCAAGGTGAAACAGACCGGCAACCCATGAGGGTAGGCTGGAGAGAGTGGCTGGCATTACCCGAATTGGGGGTGCCCGCAATCAAGGCAAAGATCGACACCGGCGCGCGCAGTTCCTGTCTTCACGTGGTCGAAATGGAAACTTTCCAGCAGGATGGAGCGGAATGGGTGAGCTTCGTGGTGCAGCCCATCCGTCGCCGGCCCGAGTTGGCGTTTACTTGCAGCGCCCAGGTCATTGACCGGCGTCTGGTCACGGATTCGGGGGGACACTCCCAGCCCCGCGTGTTCATAGAGACCGATATATGCCTGGGCGGGCATCGATGGCGCTGCGAGTTGAATCTTACGCGTCGTGATAACATGCTGTTCCCTATGCTGCTCGGTCGCACCGCCCTCGCTGGCGTTGCAATAGTGGATTCCGGTCTGTCATTTGGCCAGGGCAAGGCTCTTGCCCGCAGCTACCATGTCAAACGCCCCAAGGGTAATCGCAAATGAAAATTGTCGTTCTCTCGCGGAACAGGAACCTGTACTCCACCAGAAGGTTGGTGGAAGCCGGGAAGACCCGTGGCCACGAAATGCTGGTCGTCGATCACCTCCGCTGCTATATGAATATCGCCAGTCACAAGCCTGCCGTGCATTACAAAGGCTCAGCCCTGGAGGGCGTCGACGCAGTGATTCCGCGTATCGGCGCCTCGGTCACCTTCTATGGCACGGCCGTATTACGGCAGTTTGAAATGATGGGCGTGTTTCCCCTTAATGAGTCCGTGGCCATTTCCCGTTCCAGGGACAAGCTGCGCTCCCTGCAATTGCTCTCAAGAAAGGGCGTCGGGCTGCCGATCACCGGCTTCGCCCACTCCCCGGACGATACCGACGGTCTGCTTTCCATAGCCGGTGGTGCTCCGGTGGTGATCAAGTTACTGGAAGGTACCCAGGGCATAGGCGTGGTATTGGCCGAAACCCGCAAGGCTGCGGAGAGCGTGATCGAAGCGTTCAGGGGTCTGAATGCCAATTTCCTGGTGCAGGAATTTATTGCAGAATCCAAGGGCGCGGATATCCGTTGCCTGGTCATCGGGGACAAGGTTGTTGCCTCTATGCAGCGCCAGGGCAAGGAAGGAGAATTCCGCTCCAATTTACACCGGGGTGGGACCGCGAAACTGATCCGGATAACACCCGAGGAACGGGCCACGGCGATCCGATCGGCGCGCATCATGGGTCTCAATGTGGCTGGTGTGGACATTATTCGTTCAAATCATGGCCCGGTGGTCCTGGAGGTCAATTCCTCGCCGGGTCTTGAAGGGATTGAAACCACCACCGAGAAAGATGTGGCAGGACTGATGATTGAGCATATCGAGAAGAACGCCAAGAAGGGCAATACGCGAACGCGCGGCAAGGGCTGAAATGGCAAAGGCAAAACCGTTCGCTATCGGTGGGGAAATCGTAAAACCGGGTGAGCGTCTCTGCGTTGACCTGCCTGTTCCCGGGATGTACACGCACACTCCGCTGGCATTGCCGGTGCACGTGATCCATGGACGTACGACGGGCCCCACCTTGTTCGTCAGCGCGGCCATTCACGGGGATGAGATCAATGGCGTCGAAATCATACGGCGCTTGCTGAAGCTGTCGGGGATGAGGGCCCTCAAGGGGACCTTGCTGGCGGTACCGGTAGTGAACGTATTCGGCTTCCTGCACTTGTCACGGTACCTGCCTGATAGGCGTGATCTGAACCGGTCTTTTCCTGGCAGCGAAGTTGGATCCGGCGCCTCGCGCCTGGCCAATTTGTTTGCAACGGAAATTATCGCACGCTCGGATTTCGGGATCGATCTGCATACCGGCGCCATCCACAGGGCGAACCTGCCACAGATTCGAGCCAACCTGGATGATCAGCGAACCCTGGAACTTGCCGGCGCCTTTGGCGTCCCGGTGATGATTAATTCCGACATTCGCGATGGTTCGCTGCGTCAACATGCTGCGGAGAAGGGTGTGCCTACCCTGTTGTATGAGGCAGGTGAGGCGCTGCGCTTCGATGAATCGAGCATTCGCGGTGGTGTCAGGGGTGTGCTGAGCGTGATGCGTGAAATCGGTATGTTGCGTGCCACGCCACGTGGTAAGGGAAAACCAACTGATCCGGTGCTGGCCAGGCGCTCGACCTGGGTCAGGGCTTCAATCAGCGGGGTCTTCAGCATGACCAAGTCCCTGGGTGAACGGGTACATAAAAACGAGCCCATTGGCGTGATCGCAGACCCTTTCGGTATTGACGAGGTGGTGGTTGAGGCCAGTGTCAGCGGCCTGATCATAGGACAAACCCGCCTGCCTCCCGTGCATGAGGGTGATGCCCTGGTGCACATAGCGCAGTTTGAAGACCCGGACGAGGCCGAAGAGCGGGTGGAAGAGTTTCAGCAAGAGGTCGAGGACTCGTAGCTTGCGGCCAAAAACGCCGGATTCTGCGTTGCCAATCTTGGCGAGCCGGCTCACCTGCATCGAAGATGGCGCCTCGAATCTCAACCATTTCGCTCACAATCCACTCTGGAACCTTCAGCCTATTTCTTTTGCTCGCCGATGGATTGATCCAGCAACTTGCCGATGGCAATGAAGCGTTCATTATCCTGCCTGGCTACCCTGAGCCGCTTGGCAAGTATTGGGTGTATGCCTTCGGATAGAGGGATGTATTTTTCCAGCAGTTCACTGCAACCGGGATCGGCGAATACCGGGATCAACTGGGCATAGGATGACAGAAACGAGTCCGAACCAAAGTCACTCACGCCTCTTAAGGATTTCAATATTTCTTCGGCCAGTTCCTTGTGGAAATCTTGCTGGTGAGCAGGGAAAAGCCGTTGCATGGCAGCGCGTTTTCTGGCCAGGGGTAGCGGACTCTTTCGATGCTGAATCTCATCCAGCCACTCCAGTTTCATTTCCATATCAGGCCTTGCCGCCAGGGTTGCGATAAACATGCGCTGACCCGCGTCTGAGCCATCATTGGAGGACTCGATCTCGGCGATTTCCTCGGCGTCCTCGAAATCAAACTCGTTGAGGCGGGACACAATTTGCCAACGGCGATCCTGGTCGACGCTCACCTTGCGGTGCACTCGTTCATCCAGCAGTTCTCTGAGCTGGGTGAGGCCTCGTGTTGTATGGGCCAGGCAGGCGTAGGTATCCAGCCATAGCTTCTGTAAATCACTGCCTGAGTCGTGGGCATTGATTTGCTGCCAGGCCAGGCTCTCAAGATAGTTACCGTATTGTGCGAGGGCTGCTTCGGACTGGGGTCGAAGTCTGAACATGATGTCCAGGGTGCGTATAGCGGTCGCGCTTACCTGGCGAACGATCCGCCGGTCTTTCTCGCCCGGCAGATGATTGCGTATCAGGTCAGCGTACTCACTCAGCGGAAGCACCGCATCCTGGGCCATGTCCCAAAGAGTCTGCCAAAGCATCGATTTCAGGAACGGATCCTGAAAGTTTCTGAGGGTTCCGTTGAGGGTGCGCAGTGAGTTCGGATCCAGACGCACCTTTACGTATCCCCAATCACCGAGGTTGGGAAAAATCAGGTCGGGAGCGCTTTCTCCTTCCAGGGACTTGACCAGGCTGGTCTGCCCCGCAATGGTAATCGGGAAGCTGCGACCCTCGACATCGTTGCGTTGCTGGTCGGTTCGGTACAGCCCCAGTTGCAGCCGGTGCTCGCGCAAAACCGGGTAGTCGGCCGGTGCTGACTGGTGAATTTCCAGTGAGCGAATGGTCCCTGCCCGACTCTCGGTATGTGCCTGGACAGTGTTAAGGCCGGCCGTCTTGAGCCAGTCGTCCACCCATCCCGTAAGATCTCTTTCGGAAACCTCCGACACGGCCTTGATGAAGTCTTCCAGGGTGGTGGCCTGGCCGGCATGTCGCTGCAAGTACAGCCGGATACTGTCGCGAAACTTGTCCTGGCCCACGTAATGGGCGAACTGCGTCAGTACCGAGGCGCCCTTCTGGTAGGTGATCGCATCAAAATGTGCGAAAGCATCCCGGGTGTCATCCACAGGAACTTCCACCGGATGGGTGGTAACCCACTGGTCAGCCTCATAGGCGCGCTGTTTGCTACACGAAAAGAAGGTATGCCAGGCGTTTTCGAATTCCGTGCCAGTCGCCAGCGCCAGGCTCGCCATATAGGTGGCGAAACTTTCTTTCAGCCACAGGCCGTTCCACCAGTCCGGGGTAACCAGGTCTCCCAGCCACATATGGGAAAGCTCATGCAGAACCACATCAGCCAGGGTTTCCCGATCTTCCGCCGTGTATTCGCCGCGCTTCAGATAGCGTTCGTTGTAGGTCACCGCTGCCACATTTTCCATGCCACCGATGTTGAATTCCGGAACGATCAGCTGATCGTACTTTGCATAGGGAAAGGGCATGGCGAAATAGGCGGCGAAAAAATCCAGTCCGATCTGGGTAAATCCGAACCAGTCGTCCACGTTAATATGACGGGCCATAGAGTGGCGTGCGTACAATCTAAGCGGAATTTTGCCCGAGCGGTTTTCCCAAACACGAAACTGGCCACCGTGCAGGGGCAGGATGTAGGTACTGAACCTGGGGCTTTCCGGAAAGCGCCACATCTTGCCATCTACCAGTTCCTCTATTTCATTCTCGGGCGTAGCAGAGATGATGTGCCAGTTCGCCGGGGCCTTGACCTCCAGGGTGTAGCTGGCTTTAAGGTCGGGCTGATCAAAGCAGGGGAATGCCCGATTGGCATCGTAGGGTTCGAAATGGCTGTATACGTAAACCCGGCCGTCTTCGGGGTCGGTAAATCGGTGCAGGCCGGCACCATCGCTGGTGTATGGCTGGCGGTACCAGACAATGATGCTGTTCGGGCCATTGCGCAGGAATTCCCTGTCCATCGCAATGAAGCTGCCGTTGTAATCGGGCTCGATGTCGCGACCATTGACGCGCAGCTTTTCAACTATCCCACCCGAAAAATCAACGCTCAGGTCATCGACCAGGTGCTTCAGCTCGAAGCGAATCATGGTCTTCCCGAGAAACTGGCGAGAATGACCATCGAGGTCAAAAAACAAGGTATAGGCAATGTCCGAGAGCAATTCTGAACGGAAACGGGCATAGGCCTCCGTCAGGCGACTCTCGGGTTCCCTGGGGTGGGGATTGTGAGTATCCAATTCCATGTTGTGTTCCTGGCCGGCTCTGGGTGTTTCTGATGATATGCAGGCGAAATCCTAGCATAGGCGGGGGAGCGTGACGCGCTACCTGGCAACCGCCCGGTGAGAGAAACCCGAAACTGGCTATGGAACCTCCGCTGGCGCTGTGTTTAGATCACTTACCATGAGCGGTAATATTAATATCCTTGAAGCCATCGGTGGCACGCCCCTTGTCAGGCTGCACGGGCCATCCGAGGAATCCGGTTGCGAAATCCTGGGTAAGGCGGAGTTTCTCAATCCCGGCGGGTCAGTGAAAGATCGTGCCGCCCTGGGCATTATTCGTGGCGCCGAGGCCAGCGGGCATCTCAAGCCTGGTGGTGTGGTGGTCGAGGGTACGGCGGGTAATACCGGGATAGGCCTGGCGCTGGTCGCGGATGTTCTGGGCTATCGAACGGTTATTGTGATGCCGGACACACAGAGCCAGGAGAAGATTGATGCCTTGCGTACCTACGGCGCGGAACTGGCACTAATACCGGCGGTGCCCTACCGCAACCCCAACCACTTCGTGCACGTAGCAAGACGTCTGGCGGAAGAGTTGAAACGCAGCGAGGCCCACGGTGCTGTATTTGCCGACCAGTTTGATAACACCGCTAATCTGGATATTCATTTTGCCAGCACCGGCCCTGAAATCTGGAGGGATACTGGCGGTCGGATCGACGGCTTCGTATGCGCCGCAGGTTCGGGCGGTACCCTGGCAGGAGTAGGGCGTTACCTGAAGAGCCAAAATCCGGAAATCCGGATTGCACTTGCAGACCCCGGCGGTTCCGGCCTGCATCACTTTTATGCACTGGGTGAGATCAAGGTCGAGGGAAGCTCGATTTCCGAGGGTATAGGTAACAGTCGAATTACCGGAAACCTTGAGCAGGCGCCGGTTGATTGCTCCTACAAGATCTCGGATCAGGAAGCCATTCCCTGGATTTTTCGTCTACTGGAGGAAGAGGGTTTATGCCTGGGGTCTTCCAGCGCCATCAACGTCGCGGGCGCATTGCGCCTGGCCAGTGACCTGGGCCCGGGACATACCATTGTGACGGTCCTGTGCGATTCCGGGTTGCGTTACAGAAACCGCTTGTTCAATGCTGAATTTCTTCGCAGCAAGGGTTTGCAGGCTCCCACCTGGCTGGATCGGCAACCCATGGATGTGTCGCATTTGTTTGTGCATAGCTCCTAGCACCGAACCTCTTTCGCTCGACACCCTCACGGAACCCCTGACCAACGCTGCGTATTGACCTGGACTTTGCCTGGTGAAAAGCAGTCTCGGCAACCTTGGTTGTTCGCCTGCCGAAGTGTTCACCTGTACATCTGCGAATAGCCATTTGCTTGCGACAGGCTGACAATGAAACTGCCGGGAAGGAGTCCGGCGTCGAAAATTGTGGAGTGACAGTCATGTCAAAGGTAAAGGAAATCATCCCGAAAGTGGCGGGCAAAGAGTCCCGGGAAGTAGGGCGGCCGTTCGCACCCTTCACCAGCAGCCTGGAAGAATTCATGGAGAATATTTTCCCCGGCCGTTGGATGGAGTCGATGAACTGGCGCAGGCCGTTATTGTCGGACATGGATGTGACGATGGATGTCCAGTGGCCGAGGGTCGATATCATTGATCGTGAAAACGAACTCCTGATTCGTGCCGATCTGCCGGGTGTCAAGAAGGACGGTCTTGAACTTACCGTCACCGACGACAGCCTGCATCTGCGGGCGGAGACCAGGAGCAAGAAGGTGGAGGATGAGGAGTCCTATTATCGCTGCGAGACGCATATGGGCGCGTTCGAGCGCTTCATCCCCCTGCCTGTGGATGTCGACAGCGAACATGTCAAGGCTGAGCTGAAGGACGGTGTGCTTGAGGTGAAGATGCCCAAGCGCAAGATCGTCAAACGGCAGAAGGTCGAAATCAAATAGCCCCGGGGTCCGGGTGGGCGGGGACGGCTGGTTCCGTTCCCGTTCTGCTCTTGGCCGGGTATGCCCTCACGGCCGCTTGCAGGTTCGGGGCGAGATTGGGGCTATGCCTCCCGTTCCGGTGAAGCGAATTGGGCCCCCTGGTCCTGCACCTTTTGTTTGTCCAGACTGCCTCTTAAGGGTAGCCGGCAGGAGACCTTTGTCCCGCCGCCCGGGTTGGATCGTATGGTGAGATCACCGCCGAGGTTGCGTGCGCGGTAGGTCATTATTCGCAGCCCCACACCTTCGCCTTTGGAATACAAAGAGTCGGAGCCGCTGCCATCGTCGGTAATGGTCATGTGAAATTCATCGTCCCTGACCGTGCATTCGATGACGATCTTCCTGGCCAGACCATGACGGACGGCGTTGTTTACCGCTTCCTGGGCAATGAAGTAGATCTGGTTGGATTGATTTGTTTGCATCTCGGGCACGATTGCGTTGCTGCTGATTACTTCGCAATTGACCTTGAATACCCGCGACGTGCCATCCGCCAGTTTTCGCAGCACACCCATGATACCGACAGGTCCCGCCGGCACCGGATACAAGCCGCGCGCGAGCTCCCGGGTGTGTGCGATGGCATCGCTGAGTGAACTGCGGATATCGGCAACGTCTGTCACGAACGGGGAATTGCCGGACTTGAGCCGGTTTTCCAGGCTTTGGAGCAAGAACGATATGCCGGCCAATTCCTGCCCAAGACCGTCGTGCAGGTTGAGGCTTATGCGGGCATTCTCCGTGCTGACTGCCTCCTGGATGTTCATCTCCAGTTGCTTGCGTTGGGTAATTTCCGTGTTGGTGCCAAGCACGCGTACTGCCTTACCCTGATCGTCGTATTCGACCTTGGCCCGGACCATAAACCATCGGCTTGACCCGTCCTTGTGCTGCATACGGTGTTCAAAGGCGTTATCGGGGCTTTCACGCCGAATAAGGGCCTGGGTTGCCTTGACCAGATGGCTCTCTGTCGTCCGGGTGTATCAGTGCCAACCAGGCGTCCAGGTCGTCTGGAATTTCCTCGTCCGAATAACCCAATAGCATTTTCAAATTCGGATCTACGTAGAACTGGTTAGTGCGCAAGTTCCAATCCAGGACTCCCACCCGGGCCGCGCGTGGTCGCCTGGGTATAGCGGTCCAGCACAGTACGGTAGCGGTCCTCGACCTGTCTGAGTCTTTCGCGCAATTCTTCCGCAGTGCAGTTTGTATTGTCAGTCATGGCTTGTTCTTGCAGGCTGCCCGTGATGCTAGCTCGCTGTCATGAGTCTGTGGTGCCCAGTCGCTTGCCCAGCAGACGTTCCCTGAGTCCGTACCATGCATAGGCGCCACGCAAGTACAGCGGGCGCAGCGCCGGCAGCGGCATCCAGGGCAGGGGCTTGAGCATGGGATCCGGAATCCGGTAACGACTGTCGTGGCTGCCGGCGATCATGTCAGCCAGGGCGGCACCCGGTCCAGCTTGCCATGGAGACGCCACCGCCATGGAATGCCAGTCCATACCAGGCATTGCTGCGTCCTGGCAGGCTGACCCACATGGAACACCAGGTCCCGGCACATGCACACCAGTCCGCTCCAGAAATAGTCGAAAGACACTTCGCGCCATGCCGGGAAAAGAACCCGGAATTCGGCCTCGAGCCGTTGCCGGACCGCGCTCTCCTCCGCTGTTCACCGCCTATTCCCACCGCGTCCGCCGAACAGGAAACGCCCGTCGGGAAGCAGGCGGAAGTAATGCAGCAGGGCGCGATCGTCAGCCACCAGTTCCTGGGCAAGCCAGCCCTGGCTTTGTAACTCCGCCCGGGTCAGTTCACGGGTAACCAGGATGTTGGAAAAAACCGGCAAGATCCGGCTGCCCATCGGGTCTCCGACACCCCTGGGTGTATACCCGTTGGTGGCCAGCAAGACGCGTTGCGCACGCACCCGACCCGTAGCAGTTTCGAGAACATGCTCGTTACCTTCCTGGCGCCAGTTGATTACCGCGCTATGGCAAAAAATCCTCGCGCCCGCGTCACTCACGGCCCGGGCCAGCCCCTGAGCGTATTTCAAGGGATGCAGGCCAAAGCCATGGGGCATATGTATTGCACCGGTCGATAGCGGACTGAAAAGGCCGCGCTCCCTGAGTTCGACCCGGCTCAGGGCCGTGGCGCCCAGCCCAAGGCTGCGATTCATCCATTGAACCGCCTCCCGGGCAGTGCGGTAGGCGTCTGGAACGGAGCTAACGATATATTCGCCGGTCCCCACCCGTTCGAATTCAATACCCGGAATTTCTCCCAGGCCACCCACGTATTCAATTGCCTGTTGCTGCACCTGGCTGAACTGACGGGTGGTCTGCAGACCCCACCGGCGCACCATTTGCGGGTACTCCAGTTTGGCTCCGCCGGGGCTGCAAAATCCTCCATTGCGACCCGAGGCGCCCCAGCCGGGTTGGCCGGCATCCAGCACAATGGTGTCCATCGAGTGCCTGCCTGCCAACCCCAGGGCGGCGTTCAAGCCGGTGTAACCTGCGCCGATAATAGCCACTTCCGCGCGTTGTTCGCCTTCCAGTCGGGGTTCTGGCCGCACATGTTGGTTGCTCGAGGCTTCCCACCAGCTGTCTGGCAGGGATTGAAAGTCAAAGGCCTGTTTGGCCAGCCACGACGGGTACATTGCGGATTCCTCGAGCGAACTGCTGAACATCGTCTTGCGATAGTTCAGCCTAACTGTAAGCAAACAACTAGCCAAGCAGCATTAGCCCACGCTTGTAAGTGAAAGCGGGGGCGATGCTATCATCGAGCAGCGCATTTCCCCCAAGAGGTTACCCATGATATTCAGAGTTCTTTCTCCAGGTCGTGCCATTGTACTGGCCGGATTGCTGGTCTCCAGCCTTGGCTGGGCCGGCCAGGCTGAGGATCGGGCCGCCTATGCCATGCCTGACAGTTACAGCGCCCAGGTGACGGAATTGGTGCTGCGCTCGGGCGGCAATGCAGTGGACGCCGCGGTGGCTGCCGCCTTCACACTCAGTGTGACCTTGCCCGAGGCGGGTAACCTGGGCGGTGGTGGCTTCATGCTGGTGAGCATGGGCGATGAGGCGGCATTCGTGGACTACCGGGAGACCGCTCCTGCCGCAGCCGGTCGCGATATGTACCTGGATAAGAAAGGCAATGTGCAGGAGGGTGTGAGCGTGACCGGGCACCTGGCCGCGGGTGTGCCCGGTACCGTGGCCGGATTGTGGGAGGCGCATCAAAAGTTCGGGCGCTTACCCTGGACGGTGCTGCTGGCGCCGGCCGTGAAGCTGGCCCAGGACGGCTTCTTTGTGCATCCCCAATTGGCCCAGGCGGCGACCGACGAGTCAGCTCGCTTTGACGGGAAAACCAATTTCGCCCGATATTTTTCTGATTTGCGTGAACGCGAGTTGTTTCGGCAACCCGAGCTTGGTGCGACCCTGCAGCGCATCTCCGAAACAGGCTCCCGGGAATTCTACCAGGGGCAGACAGCTACCCTGTTGCTGGCGGAAATGGAGCGTGGAGGCGGCCTGATCAGTAGCGAGGACCTGGCAGCTTACCGGGTGATCTGGCGGGAGCCACTGCAGGTGACCTGGCGGGGCGATAAACTGCTTACGGCCCCGCCGCCCAGTTCTGGCGGTATCGCCCTGCTTCAGTTGCTGCAGATGAAGGATTTCCTGGCCGGACAGTTCAAGGGTCGGGCGCACAACTCCGCCGGCTATATTCACCTTGTTGCGGAGATGGAAAAGCGTGTGTTTGCAGACCGCGCCGAGTACGGGGGTGACCCGGATTTCGTCACAGTTCCGGTAGCCACGCTGATCAGTCCCGAATACCTTGCCTCACGCGCGGCCGAGGTCAATCCCGAGGCAATTTCTCCGCGCGCGGATATACACCCGGGTATCGGATCTCCGGATACAACACATTTCTCGATTGTGGATTTCGATGGCAATGCGGTATCCAATACCTACACCCTGAACGAGACCTTTGGCAGTGGCGTTGTGGTCACCGGTGCCGGGTTCCTGCTGAATGACGAAATGGATGATTTCAGTTCCAAGCCCGGCGTACCCAATACCTATGGCGTGGTGGGCTTCGAGGCCAATGCCATCGAACCGGGCAAGCGCATGTTGTCCTCGATGACACCGACGATCCTGATCAGGGATGGCAGGCCAATCATGGTAGTGGGGACGCCCGGTGGCTCCACTATTTTCACCAGCGTATTCCAGGTCATGGTCAACCTGCTGGATTTTGGGATGACACCCGAGCAGGCTGTTTCCCGCACCCGCTTTCATCATCAATTACTGCCGTCCGATGAGGTAACCTTTGACCCTGGCATTCCCCTGCCTTCAAGCACCCTCAAGGCGCTGACCGGGATTGGCTACAAGCCACGCCCGCATGACTGGGCCCTGGGGGATGTCATGCTGATCAGCAACCTGGATGGTCATATGCGTGCGGCTGCCGATCCTCGTGGCCGAGGGGTGGCCGGCGTATTGGCCCGGGACCCGTAGGTCCCGGACCTGCTATTCGCGGTTAGCCCGCTATATCCACAGCATTGGGTCGCTTGGGCAGCCCGGGCATGCGAATGATGTCTCCCGCCAGCGGCACCAGGAACCCGGCGCCGGCTGAAAGCAGGACATTGCGGACCGTGATCTGGAATCCGCTGGGTCGGCAGATACGCTTTGGATCGTCGCTCAGGGACAAGGGCGTTTTTGCCATACAGACCGGCAGCCCTGCAAAACCCAGGCGTTCAATACGGGCCAGGTCCTTTTTGGCTGATTCGGTGAAATCCACACCGTCGGCACCGTAGAGTTTTGTCGCAATAGCCGTGATCTTGTCCTTTATCGGGTCAGCCCAGTTGTAAGCCGGTTTTAATGGACGTTTTTCCTTACTTGCGGTTTCCAGTACCGCCCTGGCCAGGTCTTCGGCACCCTTTCCGCCATCGCGGAATGCCGTGGAAACGGCAACACGCACACCCAGCTTCTCGCAGGCTTTACGCACCACTTCCACTTCCGCATCGCTGTCTGTGTCGAAGCGGTTGATGGAAACCACCGGCTCGCGGTCGAAGCCGCGCACGTTTTCGATGTGCTTGAACAGGTTGGGTAGGCCCGCCTCCACGGCGGCCGGGTCTGGCTTGGTCAGTTCCCTGGGCCCTTTTCCGCCGTGCCGTTTCAGGGCCCTGATGGTAGCCACCAGCACCACCGCGGCAGGCGCAAGGCCGGTGTATCCGCACTTTATGTCCATGAACTTCTCGGCACCCAGGTCTGAGCCAAAGCCGGCCTCGGTGATGGTCCAATCGGCGAGGCGCATGGCCATGCGGGTTGCTATCACGCTGTTACAGCCATGGGCGATGTTGGCAAAGGGACCCCCGTGCACCAGCGCCGGCACACCCTCGCAGGTCTGTACCAGGTTGGGCAGCATGGCGTATTTCAACAACCTCATCATGGCGCCTACGCCGCCAATATCCTCTGCGGTCAGGGGCTTGCCATCGGCTTCCTCGGCGACGATCAGACGTGACAGACGCACTCTCAGGTCAGCCGCGTCTTCGGCCAGGCACAAGGCCGCCATGATTTCAGAGGCCGGTGTGATATCGAAACCTGTCTCGCGCGGCACCCCCTGCAACACGCCACCCAATCCGATCACCACGTGCCTGAGCGCCCGGTCATTCATATCGATTACCCGACGCCAGCTGATACGCCTGGGATCGACCTCCGGTGGATTGCCGAAGTGAATGTGATTATCCAGGAGCGCCGCAAGCAGGTTATTCGCTGCAGTGATCGCGTGGAAGTCACCGGTAAAATGCATGTTGATGTCTTCTTCGGGAACCAGGCTGGCCTTGCCCCCGCCAGTCGCGCCACCTTTCATACCGAACATGGGGCCCAATGAGGGCTCGCGCAGCGCGACACAGACCTTTTCACCCAGGCCAGCCATTCCCTGGGCCAGGCTGATGGTGGTCGTGGTCTTGCCTTCGCCAGCGCCGGTCGGGGTCATGGCGGTCACCAGGATTAACTTGCCTGGCGTATTTTCGGCTGCCGTTTCGTGCCGCAGTTTAGACATCTCGGCGCCGTAGGGGATCATGTGCGACGGGTCAATGCCCAATTGGCTTGCGAGTTTGGCGATTTCCTGGACAGTTCCTGACATGATTTTCTTGTCTCGATTAATTTCGAAGGCAAGAGGGTACACTATCAGGCGAGAAATTGAATAGCCGATAACCGGCACTGCCACCAGGATCTGCCTTATGGACATTAGTGACTTGCGCCAGGAATACTCGCGTCTCGGACTGCGACGCAAGGACCTGGCGGAAAACCCTTTTACTCAATTCGATCTCTGGTTCACGCAGGCCCGTGAGGGGGGAGTGGTCGATCCCAATGCCATGAGCCTGGCCACCGTGGATGAGCAGGCAAGACCCGCCATACGTACCGTGTTGCTCAAGTTCTGGAGCGAGCAGGGATTTGTTTTCTACACCAATCTGGGCAGCGCCAAGGCCCGTCATATCGCGAACAATCCGGAAGTTGCCCTGCTGTTTTTGTGGTTGCCGTTGGAGCGGCAGGTAGTCATTCGGGGCAGGTCGGAAAAGGTTTCCACTGCCGAGACCCTGAAATATTTTCTCAGCCGCCCGCGAGGCAGTCAGCTTGGTGCCTGGGTCTCGCAACAAAGCTCGGTGGTCTCCTCGCGCTCGCTACTGGAGGCCAAGCTGGAGGAAATGAAAAAGAAGTTCGCCAACAAAGATGTGAGTCTGCCGTCTTTTTGGGGCGGGTTTCGGGTGGTTCCCTACAGTATTGAATTTTGGCAGGGTCGGCCGAACAGGCTGCATGATCGATTCATGTACACGCAGGAAGGCGCCGGATGGGGACTGCAGCGACTGGCTCCATGATGAAAGACTGGATTCCGATAACCCAACCGGACCCGGAGCAATGCTGATTTGTTGATTCGCGCGTCGATTATTGCCCGCACAAGCTGCTGCCCGGGACTGCTGCTCATGTTGGTATTGCTAACGGGGTGTCAGCCGTCGGCGGATCAGCCGAAGCCGGGCGAGCGACGGGACGATCCGGGTTACGCGGAAGATGGCTCGCTTGAAGGCCGGGATTTTCTGAGTAGTGGGATAAGCACAGAGAGTTTGCCCGAGCATTTTTCATCGCTTTGGGAGCCGTGGACAGGCGACCTGGACGGCATGCTCGAGCGCCGGGCGATCCGGGTCCTGGTGGTACACAGCGGATATCTATATTTTTTTGACGAGGGGAAGCCACTTGGGATAACAGCTGAAATGCTGGCTGAGTTCGAGCGTTTCCTGAATAGAAAGTATAAAAGTAAACGGCTGCCGGTATACATTCTGCCCATACCGGTAACCCGGGAACGCTTGATCCCCGACTTGTTGGCGGGACGCGCCGACTTGCTTGCAGCCAACCTGACGGTCACGCAAGATCGTTCGGGGAAAATGGATTTTTCAGATCCCGTACATAGTGGCGTTAATGAGGTGATCGTCACCGGACCATCTGCGCCGAGTTTGGAAAACATTGATGACCTGGCCGGACAGGATATCTTCGTCCGCGCCTCCAGTAGCTATTTCGAAAGTCTCAACCGCCTTTCAGCGGATTTTGTCGCAAGAAACCTGAAGCCGCCGCGTATCCGCCTGGTGGAGGAGGTCCTTGAGGATGAGGAGGTGCTGGAAATGGTGAGCGCCGGTGTCTACCCGCTGACAGTGGTGGACGACGTGAAGGCGAGGTTTTGGGTCGGCGTGCTTGACAATATCGAGGTGCGCGAAGATTTGCGGGTCAACACCAACGGCGATATAGCATGGGCCTTCCGCAAGAGCAGTCCCAAGCTACAGGCGTTGCTGAATGAGTTCATGCGCGGTCATGGACAGGGGACGCTGTTCGGCAATGTCGTACGCAACAAATACCTGGATGACCACGGTTGGGTCAAGAGCGTGAGTTCCACCGCTGCGCTCGAACGCCTGGATGAACTGTCTTCCCTGTTCAAGAAATACGGGAAACAGTTCGACTTTGACTGGCTGGAGCTCGCGGCCCTGGCCTTTCAGGAGTCGGGTTTCGACAATACCAAGCGCAGTCAGGCCGGCGCAGTGGGAATTATGCAGATCAAGCCTTCCACTGCCGGGGACAGTAATGTCGCAGTAGCGGATATCCAGGAACTGGAAAACAATATCCACGCGGGAGCCAAATACCTGCGCTTTCTGGCGGATCGCTACTTCGCCGATGCCAGGGTGCATCCCCTGGACCAGTGGTTGCTGGCGGTGGCCGCCTACAACGCAGGTCCTGCCAAGATCGCCCGTATGCGCAGATTGGCGAAAAAGCTGGGCTACGATCCCACCGTGTGGTTTGACAACGTGGAGGTTGTGGTGGCGAAGAATGTGGGAAGTGAAACCGTCATTTACGTTAGCAATATCTACAAGTATTACGTGGCCTACAAGTTGAGTTGGGAACGCTCGGACTTGCGGCGGGACATTGTCGGCGGCATACCGCCGTTACCAGCCCGATAGCCGGCAGGATCAGCATGCACTACCGGCCCAAAAACCTGATTACCGTGATCATGTTGTTCGAAGGTGGTTTGCTGCCGATCGCATGGTTCCTGGCCTGGTTGCTGGAAATTCCGTTGCATCTGTCGCCTGACCTGCTGGTCGCTGCACTGGGAATACTGGCTACATTGCCGATGTGGTGGCTGCTGTACTGGTCCCGTGGGCTTGATCTTGGCGTGATGAAGGAGCTTTTCGAGTGGGTTGAGAATAACTTGCTCCCCCTGTTCAGGGGCGCCACCACCTGGCAGCTTGCCGCTATCGCCGTGCTGGCCGGTCTGGGTGAGGAATTGTTGTTTCGTGGTGTTATCCAGCAGGCGCTGCAACAATGGCTGGGGCCATGGACCGGCTTGCTATTGGCGAGCCTGGTATTTGGCGCCGCTCACTGGGTCAGTCGTGCCTACATGGTATTTGCCTGTCTTATGGGGCTATACCTGGGCTTGCTATACTGGCTGTCCGGTGATTTGCTGTTAGCCGTCATCGTTCATGCCTTGTATGATTTTCTTGCCTTGAGAATGTTGCTCAGGCCTGCAACCCTTGCGGAAGTAGAAGGATGAGGCAAACCCGGCAAGCCGATACACGGCGCCGCTGTGATACGGCGATTTTTTCTCAAGGACCAAAGGTACGCATCCATGACTGACTTTTTCTCTCCAGAAAACCTGGCCGAAATTCTGCGGCAGTCGCAACAATGGTTGCTGGCCAACGTATTGGTCCCGGAGAACATTGTCCAGGTATTGGTCAGTTTTCTGCTATTCCTGCTGGCTCGCTTCCTGTCGCCCCGACTGGACGCGTTTATACAGGAACGCGTGACGTTCCCTCTCATGCGCAGGGTGACGGAGGCCGCAAGAGGTATTTCGCTGACCTTGCCATGGCTGTTTATGCAGTGGCTGATCCTGGTGATTGCCGCCGCTGCGTCCCTTCCGTACCAGGTTCTTGAGATCGTTGCCAGCTTGCTTAGCGCCTGGGTGATTATCCGTCTCGTATCACAGATGGTTCGTGATCCCTTGTTGTCACGCATGATCGCCTGGATAGCCTGGTCTGTAGCCGCCCTGAACATCGTGGGCCTGCTCCTGCCGACCATCGAGATACTGGACTCGGTAGCGGTGACCCTTGGCGGTATAAGGGTATCGCCCTACACGGTAGTGAAATCCACACTGGCCCTGGGGGTCCTTCTGTGGGCGGCATTTGCGACCTCCACGATGTTCGAGGCGAGGATACGCAGTAGCACCGCATTGTCACCTTCCCTGCAGGTGCTGACGAGCAAGGCCCTGAAGATCGTGCTGGTATCACTGGCCGTGGTGATTGCAGTACGCAGTGTCGGTATCGACCTCACTGCCCTGGCCGTCTTCGGTGGTGCCATTGGTCTGGGTATTGGCTTTGGCATGCAGAAAATCATCGCCAATCTGGTGGCTGGATTAATCCTCCTGCTGGACAAGTCCATAAAGCCCGGCGACGTGATAGTGGTAGAGAATACGTACGGTTGGGTGAACACACTGGGCGGGCGCTATGTGTCGGTGATCACCCGCGATGGTACCGAGCATCTGATACCCAACGAAACCCTGATTACCAACCGGGTAGAAAACTGGACCCACTCGAACAACCGGGTTCGGCTAAAGGTGCCTGTTGGCGTGCACTATAAATCCGACGTCCACCAGGCCATCGCCTTGTGTATTGAAGCAGCGTCGCAGACACCCAGGGTGCTGGCCATACCCGCTCCTGCCTGTCTGATCAAAGGATTCGGCACCGACTCGGTGGATCTGGAAATCCGCTTCTGGATTGAGGATGCTGCCAACGGTATTTCCAATGTGCGTAGCGACATACTGTTGAAGGTCTGGGATTCCTTCCTCGAACACGGTATCGAGATACCCTACCCGCAGAGGGATTTGCACCTGAGATCGCCCGAATCGCTGTTGCAATTGCTGGCGGCCAAGGCCGGCGAACAGGGCGTCTAGCGGTCAATGCCGGAATGGTCGCTCTTCGTCAGGCCCGGCCTGCACCTGGCGTTGCACCTGCTGGTGCCCGGCGTGTTTGCGCGTCTGTTCTGGTCGCATGACTGGTGGCGGGCGTGGCTGATGATGCTGGCGGCTATGGTGATCGATCTTGATCACTTGCTGGCGGACCCTGTATACGACCCCGGGCGTTGCAGCCTGACCAGCCATCCCCTGCATGGCGCGGGTCCTGCGATGGTCTATTTGTTGATGCTCTTGCCGGCAAGGTCCCGGGTGCTGGGCTGTGGCTTGCTGGTACACCTGGCATTGGACGGAACCGATTGTCTGATGATACGGACGGGTTGAGATCCTCGTAGCAGACAACTTGGAAGTGCCCTGCGCATTGCGTTTAAGATGGAGCGCTGATCGTGCAGGACTAATAGCCCGCGGGGGCGAGTGGACAGGGACGGTACGGATTTTCATGGCATACAAGGCATTACGCTTTCTGGCTGGACCAACAGCCCGCGAAATTCTAACCCGGGATGGTTTCGATTTTGACAATTTCCAGGTTATGGCCGGCGCATCGGGCGGGCCGAAATGGCTGGCCCTGAGCCGGCTGGACCGGGTTATTTGCGAGGAATTTCTGCCTGCCCGGAAGAACCCGTTGTTCCTGCTGGGTTCGTCCATCGGTGCCTGGCGCTTTAGTTGTTATGCGAAGGAAAGAGCGCTGACAGCGATTGAGACTTTTGAAGATGCCTACGTGGAGCAACGCTATGCGGACAAGCCCACTCCGGAGGAGGTGACACGCGAGACCCGTCGGTTCTTCAAGTTGATAGCCGGTGACGGTGGCGAGATCGAGATGCTTGGGAACCCAAGGGTCAGGCTAA
Source organism: uncultured Gammaproteobacteria bacterium (assembly GCA_963823435.1). GTDB lineage: Bacteria > Pseudomonadota > Gammaproteobacteria > Steroidobacterales > BM003 > CAKZML01. Next base: position 1,108,162 of record CAWGLN010000001.1, read on the forward strand.
ATGTGATGACGGTGCGTTGTCGTGGAGCGGCCGCCTCGGAACACCCCTGGTTACAGAGCCTTGGATTGATTGCGGCTGCTACAGGGAACTTGTTGTCTCGCAAGGCCCTGTCTGTTTCCTATGAGCGTGTTTTGTTTTTTGATCCCCGTGACGAACCGCCTTTCGGCAGGCTGGCTGGTATGCCCATGCATCGGGTGGCGTTGAGCGAGGAGAACCTGGAGGATGCTGTTGTGGCCAGCGGGTCGATACCCCTGGTACTCACCGGCGTGCCTGATATTGCCGGTGCCCCGCCTGGCATGTACCGCGATGGCGGCGTGGTTGATTATCATTTCAGTGATCCGCTGAGCCAGGGGAGTGGGTTGGTGCTCTATCCTCATTTTTATCCCTACATGGTGCCCGGGTGGTTCGACAAGAGCCTGGCCTGGCGACGTGCGCGAGGTGCGGCCACCGACAAAGTCCTGTTGATGTCACCCTCGGAGGACTTTGTAAGTGGATTGCCTTTCGGCAAGATTCCCGATCGCAGGGACTTCGAGAATCTGGATAACGATGAGCGTATAAAATACTGGCGCAAGGTTGTTGCGGAGTGTGAACGCATGGCAGATGAGTTGCGTTCGGTGGTGGAGCATGGGGTCATTGCCGACAGACTGGAACCCCTGGGTTAACGCTGGTGCGGGAGACTTCATGAGCTTTGTTTTACATGAACGGCTGCAACAAGATTGCCAGGTGCTGGGCGCCTTTCCCCTGAGCAGGCTGTTGCTCGTGCGGGACAGTCGTTTCCCATGGTGCATTCTGGTTCCGGCCAGGAACGATATTTGCGAGCTTCATCAGCTGGAATGGGACGACCAGGTGCAATTGCTGAAGGAATCCAACCGGCTTGCCGCTTGCCTTACCCGGATCTATCAACCCGACAAGCTGAATATCGCGGCTATCGGCAACCTGGTGCCGCAATTGCACCTGCACCATGTGGTGCGTTACCGTCACGATCCGGCCTGGCCCGCCCCCGTCTGGGGCGTGGGCACGGCGGTTCCTTACAGCCAGGTTGAATTGGAAAAACACGCTGAACAATTACTGGCCTGCCTGGGTGGGGAGGGCATTGATATGCCCGTATTCAAGCGCTTGATGGTCTGAGGCCTAAAAAATGGGGACGTCTATGAATTTCAAATTTACCGTTGCAGTGTGCGTTCTGCTTGTGGCCGGTTGCGCCCCGCAGGCAGAAGTCCCGACACCGGTGTCCGAGGTGGGAACAAGCCCCCTGAGCGCCGGTTCAGGAGGCGGATTTTTCGACCCTGGCCGGTGAGTGGGTAGTGAGCAGCCTGCAAAGCGGGCCCTTAGACGCAGGCTCTTCGATCACCATGTCGTTGAAAACGACAGGCGAATTTGCCGGCAGCGCAGGTTGCAATCGCTACTTCGGGAAATTTATGTGGGCGGAGGGCAGGCTTGGTTCTGGCCCTGTAGGTTCCACCATGATGGCCTGCGAGGAGTCCCGCATGGCGCAGGAGCATCACTACCTGGGCCTGTTGCCGAAAGTCACCCGGGTCAGCAGGGCCGACGGGCGCTTGCAACTGCTGGATGACCAGGACCGGGTGTTGGTGGAAATGCTCGCGGAGAATCCCGCCCGCTCAGATGCAGGCCTAGCCTACAGGAACTCCGAACAGGTACAGGTGCAGTGCGCGTATCAGTCCATAGGTGACGATACCTGCCAGAACGATGAATACATCTTTTTTGATTGGCAGCTTTTCCACCTGGTGGGTGGCCCCCCGATTATTGGCCGACCACATATCGATTACCGCATACAGACCGAAAGAGGCGAACAGGGTAACGGATGCCTGGTCGCCGTTTGCCAACAGATGGCCGATAGACCAAATGACCACCGCCCAATTCATGGGATGCCGGGTGAAGCGCTTGATATTGCCGGGCATGTGGGCGGCCGGCAGCAATATCAGGGCTGGCAGCATGAGTGCGGCGGTGGCGATGTAGCCCCAGGACGGAGGATCGTAAACCGGTATGAAGGGTGCCCGACCTTTACCTATCACCAGCAAGATGAAACCGGTCAGGGAAACCAGGCTGAACACCAGCTTGTAGGTCTTTTCACCCAGGCGTCCTGTCAGTGCGGCCCGTGCCGTTGGCACAGTGGGCAGCAGGTGGGCAGCCATGAATACAAGCAGACCGGCATACAGTAAATTCATTTTTCAGCTCCCGGCGATGGGTATATTAACGGCGCGCGTGTAGAGGATAGCCTGTTTGCGTGCCGCTGGCACGGTCCTCGCGGTAGGCAACCGGCGCATATGTGCTAGATTCACGGCCTAGCCGGATTACCTCAGACGAGCTGCCATGTTGCCAGATACCCGTACCCTGCCCCGATACGAATTTGAAAAGGCCCCGGGCTTTGGGGAGCTGTTGCAGGTTTGTGACGGTGTTTTTTGGTTGCGTATGCCGCTGCCGATCATGCTGGGCCATATTAATCTGTGGCTTCTTCGAGACGGTGACAGCTGGGTCATTGTGGACACCGGTATGTCGGACGCAAGCACACGGGAATTGTGGTTGCAGTTGTTCGCCGAGCAACTGCAGGGGCTCCCGGTCTCGCGGGTTATTGTTACCCACCTGCATCCTGATCACGTGGGCCTGGCGGGCTGGCTTTGCCAACACTGGGAGGTTCCGCTCTGGATGAGCCGGACCGAGTACCTGTTGTGCAGAAACCTGGTCTCGGACACCGGTAGGGAAGCACCGCAGGCTGGTGTCGAATTCTACCGTCGGGCGGGTTTCGACGCCGAATCCCTGGCGAACTACCGCGCGCGTTTCGGCGGATTCGGATCGGTGGTGTCAGCCTTGCCCGATTCGTTTACCCGTCTTACGGACGGTATGCGTCTGCACATAGGGGGTGAGACCTGGGAAGTGGTTGTAGGCAGGGGTCACTCGCCGGAGCACGCCTGCCTGTACTGCCCGAAGCGCAACATCATTATCTCCGGCGACCAGATTCTGCCGACGATTTCCTCGAATGTAAGCGTGTGGCCCACCGAGCCTCACGCTGACCCGCTGGCCGACTGGTTGGACTCGTGCGCGAATCTGAAGCGGCGTCTGCCAGCGGATGTGCTGGTTTTGCCCTCTCACGGCAAGGTATTCAGGGGCGCTCCGGATCGCTTGCAGGCCCTGATAGACGAACATGAGGAGTGCCTGGTCAAGGCCCTGGAGCTGTGCGCCACTCCGCGTAGCATCGTTGAATTGTTTCCGGCGCTGTTCAAATCGGCCATTGATAAGCGCAACCTGATCATGGCCACCGGGGAAAGCGTGGCCCATGTCAATTATTTGCTCGGACGCGGGCAGCTTGAATTGCTCGAACAGCGCCATGGCGTCGACTACTACCGTCGAATTTAGGGAGCCTCCAATCTATCTGAATGCCGCCCGACCAGGGCCAGGATTGGGGCTGGGTATGCCCCGGATTTGCCCGGGCAGGGTTCGGGGGTTTCCTGCTCCGTTGCTTGATTGGAGCCGCCGAACCTACCGTCCCCTTGGCGGTGTGGAAGCCGCCCCCGCTGCAGCGGGGCGGGTCTGCCAGGCTTTTGCGACGCAAAACAAGCGCAAGTAATTAACTGAAATACCGCATTGCAAGAGGTTATTTAATAATCCGAAATTTATAAGCTCATTGATTATCAAGTATTTATGAATATTTCGAAAAAATCCTCTTGCAACGCAAAATAAAACACTTATTATTGTGCAATGCAAAAGATACTTGCTGTCCAGAAACCCGGGAGACGGTACCATGAATACGTTTGATGAGACATTTGAAAAATTAGCAGAAATGCAGAAGCAGGGACTCGAGCCAGTGCGTCAGTTCAACAGCATGGCGGTTGAGTTGTTTGAGCAGGTTGCCCGCAAGAACTATGCCTTTTACGGTGACGTGCTTGAATTCGCGGTTGCCCAGGCCAAGCTGCCGGTCGGCGCCAGCGAGCCCAAGGCACTGTTTGAGCAGCAGGTCGCTTCGACCAAGGCCTTTGCCGAGCTGGTTGCCGTGCGTGCCAACGAGTATGTCGAACTTGGAAAATCTTTCCAGGAATCGGCCGGTGATTTGGTCGACGTGGACCTCATCAAGCCTGCAGCCAAGGCGAAAACCAAGAAAGCGGCCTGAATCAGGTTGGCTTGACTGAAAAGGCGCTCGATTATTGAGCGCCTTTTTTTTGCCCGTAGGGGCCAGGCAGCCTCCGATGTATTCATGAACCCATTTTTTTGCGGCTACTCAGGACCGGCTTTCATGTTGCCGGTGTTCCCGAGCCCGCTTGCGGGCGGTCGCCAACTTGAATCCGGATCTTTTCGCCTGCAAGCTACATCGCCTGAAACAAGTCAGGGGTATCCCGACCACACAACAGGCGGAAACGGAGCGCGACATGGCTGAAACGCATCTCATTAAAAAGTATGCCAACCGCAGGTTGTATGACACGACGACAAGTCAGCACATAACGCTGGAAGGTGTGCGCAAGCTGATTATTGATGGCAGTGACGTCGAGATCGTCGATGACGCCAGTGGCGATGACCTTACGCGCGCCTTGTTGCTGCAGATCATTGCGGATCAGGAACAGGGCGGTCGGCCGATGCTGGATGCCGGGTTTTTGACCCGAATTATTCGCTTGTACGGCAATCCGATGCAGGAATTGATGGGCGAGTACCTGTCCAGGAGTTTTGACACGTTTACACAGCAGCAGTCTGCCTTTCAGGAGCAGATGCGTACAACCCTGGCTTCCATGCCTTTGACCACGCTGCAGGACATCGCGAAAAGTAACATGGAGGCGTGGCGCACCATGCAGGAAGCAATGCTAGGCAAACGGCCCCCGGGCAAGAAAGAAACGGAGTAAGAACTTGAGTAAGAAAAAAGCACGCTCGAAAAAATCACCCAAACCTGACGCAACGATTGACGGGTTGGTGAATTTGATTGAGAAGAGCCAAAAGAACTTCACGAAATTTCTGGCCTCACCAAGGCAGACGATCACCGGTTTACTGGATCCGTTCAACGTGGTCGGCCCGTTCGCCAGAAGCGCCAGGCAGCTGGCATTGCAGTCCGGTCAAGCTGGCGAAAGCGAACCTTGACTCTGTTGCAGAGTCACATGAGGCTGTGGCAGAACACCGCCATGCGGGCGATTGGGCAGGACACAAAGCCGGTGGCGGTCACGGACAAAGGCGATCGTCGTTTTACCTCCGCTGAGTGGGAAGAACGCGCGGCCTTTGATTTCATACGCCAGTCCTATCTGATTACCAGCCGCTGGCTGGTCGACACGATGTCGGACATTGAAGGCTTGAGCACCGAGGATGCGCACAAGGTCCGGTTTCATACGAAGCAAATCACCGACGCACTGTCTCCGAGCAATTTTCTGCTGAGCAATCCCGAAGTCATTCGGGAAACCGTGGAATCTCGCGGCCAGAACCTGGTGCGCGGCGTAAAAAACCTGGCTCGGGATATCAAGGCTGGTGGTGGCGTGCTGAAAATGCCCCTGACCGACGAGAAGTGCGTTCGAGTTAGGCGTGAACATCGCAACCACCCCGGGCAAGATCGTCTATCAAAACGACCTGATCCAGCTTATTCAGTATGAGCCATTGACCAAGCAGGTGTACCGGCGTCCGCTGCTGATCGTTCCGCCATGGATTAACAAGTATTACATTCTCGACCTCCAGCCGAGCAACTCGTTCATACGCTGGGCAGTGAGTAAGGGCTATACGGTCTTTGTAACCTCATGGGTGAATCCGGACGAGTCGCTCTCGACCAAGACCATGGAAGATTACCTCGACGAGGGCATATTCGCCGCCCTTGACGCGATCAAGGCAGCAACCGGGGAAGCCGAGGTCACGATGATCGGCTACTGCGTCGGCGGCACCCTGACGGGTGCCGCGCTGGCCTATATGGCCGCCAAGCGTGACAAGCGGGTCAAGGCCACGACGTTTTTCGCGGCACAAATGGACTTCTCGGAGGCGGGAGACCTGAAGGTCTTTATTGATGAACAGCAGCTTGAGAGTCTTGATCAACGCATGGCTGAGACACGGTTACCTGGACGGCGACAAGATGTCCACCGCCTTTAACATGTTGCGCGCCAACGATCTGATATGGACCGTTTACGTGAATAATTACCTGCTCGGCAAGGAGCCGATGAAATTTGACCTGCTGTACTGGAATTCGGATGCGACGCGTATGCCACGCACACTGCATATGTACTATCTACGTGAGTGCTATTTGCATAACAATCTCGCCAAACCGGGTGGTATGTCGTTGCATGATGTACCCATTGATCTGGGCAAAGTGAAAATACCGATTTACCTGCAGGCTTCCATAGAAGACCACATTGCACCTTACCCGTCTGTATTCAAGGCCAAGCAATTGTTCTCCGGACCGGTACGTTTCATGCTGGCCGGCTCCGGGCATATCGCGGGTGTGATCAATCCCCCTGACGCCAACAAGTACAACTACTGGATGAACGAAGCGCAGCCCAAGGACCTGGATGCCTGGATGGAGGGCGCCGAGTCCCATCCCGGTTCCTGGTGGGATGACTGGGATTCCTGGTTGGCGCCGCTATCGGGCGAACTGGTAAAGGCAAGAAAACCGGGCGCCGGCAAACTGGACATCATTGAAGATGCGCCAGGCAGTTACGCCAAGTTAAAGAGTTGAGGAACCTTTGATTTGTTCTGGACAAAGTAGATTGTTGGCGAAAAGACCCAGATTCAAGGCGCCAATTGCACGTAGTAGCGGGGCTACTGCGGAGATTGGCAACACAGAAGCCGGATTTTTTCGACGTAAGATACGAGTTCATGGATAGATCAGAGGCTCCTTGGGCCGAGACTAAACCAACAGAAGCGAAGTGAAGTGACAAATGGACCTGAATAACAAAGTAATCATCATTACCGGCGCCAGTCGGGGACTCGGCGCAGCCATGGCTCGCCGATTTGCTGCACGTGGCTGCCAGCTTGCATTGATCGACCTTGATGCCGACTCGCTGGATGATACGAGGACATCCTGTGAGCAGGCCGGGGCTGCACGGGTTGAAACCTATGCGGCAAATGTCGCGCATGAGCAGGATGTGGTTGCGACCATAGACCGGGTCGCCCAGCGACTTTGGTGCGCTGCATGGCCTGGTCAATAATGCCGGCATCACACGCGATGCGATGATGTTGAAGTACAAGGACGGGCAACTTGTCTCAAAGATGACCCTGGATCAGTGGCAGGCTGTGATCGACGTAAACCTCACCGGTGTATTTTTGTGTGGACGTGAAGCGGCGGCAAAGATGATTGAACTCGGGTGCCAGGGTTGCATCGTCAATATCTCCTCAATCTCGCGCCACGGGAATATGGGACAGGCCAATTATTCGGCGAGCAAGGCGGGTGTGCAGGCGCTGGCGGTGGTCTGGGCCAAGGAATTTGCGCGCTACGGTATTCGCGCGGCATCGGTGGCCCCGGGTTTCGTGGCAACCGAGCTGGTGATGTCAATGAAGCCGGAAGCACGCGAAAAAATTACCGCGCGCGTTCCGGCTGGACGATTGGGAGACCCGGACGAGATTGCGAAGACTGTCGAATTTATATTCGACAATGACTACGTAAGCGGACGCTGCCTGGATGTAGACGGCGCGCTACGTCTGTAGTCCCGTCACGGGCCCCAGTTGAGCTTGTCTTCCTCGACTTCGAGACGCACTCTTGACCAGGCCAGTTCGATCTCCTCTTTGGTGCCGCCAACGTTGAGCTTGAAATTACCGAGGTCAAGCTCTTCGGCTGGCTGCATCAACAGCTGGGTCACGCTGCGAGCAGCTTCATGCGTTTCCAGCATGCGTGGCTGCCAGCGGCCGAATACCTTGGGATTTTCTGCGTAGTCCTGGGTCATGCTGGTGCGTATGAATGGCAGCATCAGGCAGCTGGCGTTGACCAGGTTTGCCGAGCGGCCCAGATTTACACGCAGTACTTCAGGCAAACGCAGCACGGCCCAGTTGGCGACCACATAACCTGGCACGGCAATCCCCGGCTCGATGGCCTGCATTGACGAGATATAGATCATTTGTAGCGGCTGCTCGTGATAAATGGCCTCGCCGGCCCACATATGCGTCATGGAGACAAAACCAACGATCTTGGTGTCGAGCACCATCCGGGACTCATTCAAGTCGCTGATAAATGACTGGCGAACCCGGGCACGACGCTCCGCCCGGCTTTCACCCTCGATCTTGGGCAACGCGCGCCCGAATCGGTAGCCGCTCTCGGTCAGGCCGGAATTGCAGACGATGATGTCCGGACCCTTTTTACCCATTTGCTCCCTGACATAGCTGCGCGAGGACCACAGGTCGCTCATGCTGGTGACATCTGCCTGCAAGGCGAAGGCATTGCCGCCCCGTTCACGGATAGCTGCCACCAGGTCAAAGCCGTCCCGGTAACTGCTGTGGAAATGCACGCCCACGACTTCCGCGCCGTTAGCGGAAGCGGCCAGAGCCAGCGACTGGCCTATGCCCCCGTCTTTGCCAGAGCCGGTGATCAGAACCCGCTTGCCTTCAAAGGCGCTTCGAAAAGCGTCACCGAATTCGAAATTTGAATAATCCGCAGTGTATGCCATCACATTCTCCCTCGCCGCTATGGCTTTCAATATAGCAGCCAAAATAACATTGTTTGCAGCAATTTTTGCCCGGGAACCTGGCTACCGTGAAACCGAGTAATCTGCAGGTGAAATTGAAAGACTGGCGCACATAAAAACCGACGCCAGGGATGCCCGTTATTGTTTGCCTCGCACCAGCACGTAAGCGGTGTGTTTGACGGTTGGCTGGTATTCTTCCGGGGTGTACGTTTTCCGCGCCGGCATGCATACGCTTACGCACAGATTACGTCGGTAGGATGCCATTTCTGCCCGCGGGCCGGGGCGACTTCCTGACGCCAGGTCCTGCGGCAATAGGGATGGCGAAATGTCTGATAATGGGTGTTGTAGTACCAGTCTCGTGAGGCTGATATTTCACCACCGGTACCGAGCTGCTATCTTGCAGTCGTGCGGGTCGTGCGTACCCCGACACCAATGCAAGGAGTTGACATGCAATTTGTGCAGAAAAAATTTATTTGTTGCCGTAATCGCGTTGGTCGGCTTTGTTGCCGGATGGGTGGTCTCACGTGCGGAGGACGAGCGCATCAGGATCGGTAGCGGCGCCGATCAAGCTGACCCGGGCTGACCTTGCCGGTGCCGTGTTTACCAGCTTTGCCTCGGTGAAGATCGTGCATGAGGAGGCAGGTCAGACCTGGGATACCACGGATGCGGAGATATTTCTCAGCCCGGACAGGCAAGTTCGATGCCGGGGTCTACAAGTCCGGTCCGCTTGCGCTGGATATTGCCGAGCCATATGGAGTGCATGAATTCATGTTCTTTCTGGAGGGCGGGGTGATACTTACATCGCTTGATGGCAATAAGCTGGAAATTCAGGCAGGCGAGGCGGTGATGATCTCGGCCGACTGGCGGGGTCGCTGGGATTCGCCTGCGGGTTATCGAAAGATATACGTGATTTACTCAGCTGACGGACCGCTGGTCGAATAGCGCCCGGATTGAGCGGCTGGGCAGTGACCCACGACCGGGTAATTGATCAAGGCGGTTTATCGCCAGGGAAATATGATGCAGAAATTCAATAATGAAGTGGCTGTAATCACCGGTGCGGGATCGGGTATAGGCCAGGCACTGGCGGTGTCGCTGGCCCGGCAGGGTTGTCACCTGGCCCTGGCGGATGTGAACGCAAATGGACTGGAAACGACCCGGTCTTTGCTCAAGGAGCACGGCTGTGCAGGTGTCTCTGCACCAGGTTGATGTAGCCAGCGGGAGGCCCTGGAGCAACTGGCGGAGGCGGTCGTCGCCGCTCACGGCAGGGTAAGCCTGTTGTTCAACAACGCCGGGTGTGGCCTGTGCGGGCTCTGCCCAGGACACCAGTGAGGAAGATTTTCACTGGCTGATGAACATCAACTTCTGGGGTGTGGTGAACGGTTGCCAGGTGTTTCTTCCGTTGCTGCGGCAGCAGCCCCGGGCTCACATCATCAATTTGTCCAGCGTGTTTGGCCTGATTGCCATGCCTACCCAGGCGGCCTATAACGCCAGCAAGTTTGCCGTGCGTGGCTACAGCGAGGCGCTGCAGCAGGAACTGCGCGGATCCAACGTGGGTGTGTCGGTGGTCTGCCCCGGGGGAGTGAGCACGGCCATTGCAGCCAACAGCCGGGTTGATGCCGGCCAGTGCACGAGGAGCTGGGAGGTACCGAAGGCCTGGTAAAGCGGTTTAATTCGCTGGCGCGTACGACCCCGGAACAGGCCGCCGACATTATACTGGACGGGGTACGCAAGCAAAGGAAACGTATCCTGGTCGGTGCCGATGCCCGTGCGATTCACTGGATTGTTCGCCTGTTCCCGCGATCCTATGATCGAGTGATCGCGCGCCTGATGCCGATGCCGGGGATAAATGCGCCGACGATGAGACTCCGGGAGGCGCTGGACCCCTAGGGTGTCCAGCCACCACCCAGGGCTTTGTATAGCTGGATAATGGCTGTCAGTTCCTGGCGACGGGTCTGGGATGCCGCGAGTTCCGACTGGAACAGGGAGCGTTCGGTATCCAGTACTTCCAGGTAACTGGTTACCCCACCGTCATAACGGGCACGCGACAAGCGTGTGGCGCTGCGGGCTGCTTCAACCTGGCGTTGCCTGGCGGCGTTTTCGGCCCGGTAGGTGCGTACCGCCACCAGTGCGTCCTCGACCTCTCTCAAGGCCTGCTGGATGGTCTTGACGTAGGTCTGCAGGGCCTGTTCGGTACGTGCCTTTTCTGCCTCTACCCGGTTCTTGTTGCGTCCGGCATTGAACACGGGCGCCAGCAAATTGGCGCCGATATTCCAGAAGTCCGCATCACTGGCACTTAATTCCGAGAGCTCGCCGCTTTCAAAGCCCAGGCTGCCGGTAAGCTGTAGTGAGGGCCAGCGTGCTGCCTCGGCCACGCCGATCCGCGCTGTCTGGGCTACCAGTTGTTGCTCCGCAGCCCGTATATCGGGGCGTTGCTTGAGCAGCTCGGAGGGCAATCCCGGGGGAATGACCGGGGGCAGGGATTGTTGGCGACAGGGTTCCGCCACGCACGATCGGGCCGGGGTTGCGGCCCAAAAGCACGCTCAGGGCATATTCGGTCTGGGCCACGACTCTTTCGGATGCGGCTACCGAGGCGGCGGCTGACTCCAGCTCGATTTCCGCCTGGTTCACGTCAAGCAAGTGGCACCGTGCCCTTGTCGAAACGGGCGCGCATGATGTCCAGGCTGTGTGCCCGGGTGTCGTAGGTGCGCTGTGATATTTCCAGTTGTTGGTCCTGGTCTCTGAGCAACATGTAGGCATCGGCCACGCCTGCTACCAGGCTGATGGACAGGGCCTGGTAGGCGTATTCCGTGGCCAGCAATTGCGCCCGGGCAGCCTCGTTGGATCGGCGCAGACGCCCGAACAGGTCGATCTCCCAACCTACACCGACACCCACCACGTAGTCGGAAGCAATGCTGTTATCGATGTTTCCGGGGAACACCTGGGCGCTGCCCTGGCCACGCGCCGCGGAAACCTGGGCATTTACCGTCGGGAAATACTCCGAACGCGTAATACCGAGGATGGCCTGGGCCTCCACTATGCGAGAGGCCGCGATGGCCAGGTCCTTGTTCTCCTCCAGTGCGGTACTGTATCAGTTGCTGCAGCACAGGATCCTGGAACAGTTCCCACCAGGGCAGGTTGGCAATGGATTCGCCACCCTCGGCGGGCTGAACGAAGTTTTCCCCTGGCTCTATCTGCGGAGCCTGGTAATCCGGACCCACGGCGCAAGCACCCAGCATTGCCGGCAGCAGCAGGCAGGTCAAACGCTTTAGCATCATGCCGCCTCCTGTGGTTTTGGCACAGTGCTTTCTGTGTGCCATACGGTGAATGATCACGAACAGCGCGGGGACCACCAATACGCCGATCATGGTGGCGACCAGCATGCCGCTGAACACGGTCATGCCCATGACCTTTCTCGCCTCGGCGCCTGCGCCACTGGCGATCAGCAGGGGAATCACACCGAGAATGAAGGAAAAAGCGGTCATCAGGATAGGACGGAAGCGTGAGCGTGCGGCCTCCATGGCTGCCTCGACGGGGTTGCGCCCGTTTTCCACTTCCAGCTTGGCGAATTCCACGATCAGGATGGCGTTCTTGGCGGCCATGCCGATGAGCATCACCAGGCCGATCTGCGCGAACACATTGTTCTCGTAGCTTTCACCAATGACCGGCATCAGGCGCGCGAGCCATAGCCCGCCGATGGCGCCGAACACCGCGATCGGCGTTCCCAGCAGCACGCTAAGCGGGATGGACCAGCTTTCATACTGGGCAGCGAGGATCAGGAACACGAACACCAGGGCCATCACGAACACCACCCCGCCTGAACCCTCGGCTGCCTTTTCCTGGTAGGACATATTGCTCCAGGTGTAACCCATGTCCGATGGGCAGTACCTCGGCCGCCACCTCTTCGAGTGCGGCCAGCGCCTGGGCTGAACTGTAACCCGGCGACGGTTGGCCGCTGATCTCGGCTGAGCGGAACAGGTTGAACCGGTTGGTGAACTCCGGCCCTGTCGTGCGTCCCACCTCGGTCAGGGTGGACAGGGGCACCATCTCGCCGTCACGGTTACGCACGTAGAACATGCGTATGCCATCCGGAGGTGGCCCGGTATTCCGGTTCCGCCTGCACATACACCTTGTACAGACGTCCAAAGCGGTTGAAGTCGTTGACATAGGCGCCACCCAGGAAGGCGCCTATGGCAGTGTTTACATCATCGATAGCGACGCCCATTTTCAGGGCCCTGGCCTGGTCGACCGTAAGGGAAATCTGCGGCACACCGGCACGGTAGGCGGAGAAGCCACCGGCGATTTCCGGCCGTTGCAAGGCCGCCTGCAGGAAGCGCTGGGTCTGTTCCTCCAGGTAGGCCGGACTGTTCCCGCCCCGATCCTGCAACACCATGGTGAAGCCCGAGCCGGTGCCCAGGCCTGGAATGGCCGGGGGACCAAAGGCGAACACGAGGGCCTCAGGTATCCTGGTCGCAAATTCGAGATTCAGACGACGAACCACATTTTTTGCGTGGTCTTTCATTTCGGGTCGCTGTTCCCAGTCCTTGAGCTGGATAAATACTGCCCCGGAGTTGGATTGCTGGGTACTGGTCAACATGCCGTAGCCGCCTACTGCGGTCGCATTTTCCACCGCATCGATCTCGGCGATGATCTGCTCCACCTTGCGCATGATCTCGTCGGTGCGTTGCAAGGATGCGCCGTCGGGCAATTGAATATTGGCCAGAATGTAACCCTGGTCTTCCTCCGGCACAAAGCCGCCGGGGACCAGCTTGAACAACAACAGCAACGCCGCCGTCAGGGCCGCCAGCAGGGCCCCTGCCCGGGCGGGCCTGTGCGTGAAGTAACCGGTGAGCACCATGAATTTCTCGGTGGCGACCTCGAACTTCCGATTAAAAGCGGCAAAGAAACGCGTCAGAAGCCCGTCACTTTCGCTGGGTGGCCTGAGCAACATCGCAGCCAGGGCGGGACTCAGGGTCAGGGCGTTGATTGAAGAAATGGCGACCGAAATGGCGATGGTAATGGCGAATTGCTGATACAGCCTGCCGGTGATTCCACCCATGGCCGCCACCGGCACAAACACCGCGATCAGGGCCAGGGAGGTGGCCACGATGGGTCCGGACACCTCACGCATGGCAGCGACAGTGGCTTCTTTGGGGGACATGCCGGCTTCCATTTTCTGGGTCACCGCCTCCACCACCACGATGGCGTCATCCACCACGATACCAATGGCCAGCACCAGTCCCAGCAGGGACAGGGTATTGATCGAGAATCCCAGCAGCGGGAACACGGCAAAAGTGCCGATCAGCGATACCGGTACGGTTAGCGCCGGGATCAGCGTCGAGCGAGCGCTTTGCAGAAAAATATAGACGACCAGGATGACCAGGAACACAGCCTGGAACAATGTGATGATGATTTCCTGAATACCGGCAGTGATTGGCTTGGTGGTATCCAGTGACACGACGTACTCCATGTCATCGGGAAAACGCGTGGACAAATCGTGTACAGCCGCCATGACTTTTCCGGCGACTTCAATGCCGTTCGCATCGGGTAACTGGTACACGGCCAGTACCGCCGTGGGTGAACCGTCCAGCCGGGCGGTGATGTTGTAGTTGCGGGTACCCAGCTCGATCCGGGCAATATCCTTGAGAAACACCTGGGACCCGTCGGGGTTGGAGCGTATTACCACCTCGCCGAATTGCTGGGCGGTCGCCAGACGGTCCTGTGTTCGCACGGTGTAAGTGAAATCGGTACCCGGCGGTGCAGGGGGCCCACCGATCTGGCCTGCCGGCACCAGCACGTTTTGGGTGCGCACGGCGTTGGTGATATCCGCTACGGTCAGCCCCAGCTTGGCCAGTTGGTCGGGCCTGACCCAGATACGCATGGCGTATTCGGAGCCTGAACCGCCAAGGATCTCGGCTTGTCCGACGCCGCGTATACGGGCGATTTCATCCAGTATGTTCAGGATGCCGTAGTTGATCAGGAATTCTTCGTTGTAGCTGTTATTGGGCGAAATCAGGGAAACAAGTATCAAGGGAAAGGCCAGTTGCTTCTTGACCGTCACGCCCAGGCGCTTGACCTCTTCAGGCAGGCTGGCCTCGGCCTCGGATACCCGGTTCTGGGCCAACACATTGGCCATATCCAGCTCCGTGCCTACCTCGAAAGACACCTGCAAAGACATATTGCCGCTACTGGAGTTGGTGGACTTCATGTAGATCATGTTCTCGACGCCGTTGACCTTTTGCTCCAAAGGCGTGGCGACGGACTGCTCTACATTGATGGCGTTGGCGCCGGTGTAGGTGGCCGACACCGATACCATGGGCGGTGTGATCTCCGGATACTGGGCTATCGGAAGGCCTTTCATGGCCACGACTCCCAGTATGATGATGACGATGGCAATCACCATGGCCACGATGGGCCGACGAACGAAGAACTCTGCCATGGCCTAGTCCTCTCGCGCGCTGTTGTAGATCTCCGGACTTTCCCCGGTTGTTGGAACAACCGTCATGCCGTTGCGCAGACGCTGTAAGCCTTCCACCGCTACCCGCTCACCGGCCTGTATTCCATTTTCGATCACACGGAATTTGCCACTGACGGGGCCGGGTTCCACGCGGCGTAGCTCGACCGTGTTATCCGTCTTGATGACAGCCACTTCAAATAGTCCCTGCGATTCCTTGATGGCCCGGTTGGGAACCACGGCTACCTGTCGGAGCGTGTCCTCCACACCGCGAATCCGTGCGAACTGTCCGGCCAGCACCACGCCACCGGGGTTAGGGAAGCTGGCCTCCAGGGTCAGGGTTCCGGTATTCGGGTCTATGGCCGCATTCGAGGTAATGACCCGGCCTTTTTGTTTATGCCGGGAGCCGTCTGCAAGGATCAGGACCATGGCGTCCTTTGTATCATCTTGTTTGCGAGCCTCCTCGAAGCCACCAAGGCGGCGCCGAAATCTCAGGTATTCTCGTCTCGTTGATGGCAAAGCGGACCTTGATGGGATCGATTTGTGACACTTTGTTCAGCACCACGGGATTGGGACTTTTGCCCACGTATTCACCGACCTTGGCCGCCGAGATGCCGATAACCCCGTCTATGGGCGCGTTGATGCGGCAGTAGCTCAACTCAATCCTGGCTTGCTGCAGCCTGGCCTCTGCCGCCTGCAGACTCCCCTTGGCGGCTTCGAACTGGGCCTGGGCGGCGTCCAGGTCTTGTTGACTGACCGCGTTCATCTCGGGCCAGGGGCGCAATACGGTTCAGATCGCTCTCGGCTCTTGACCAGTCCGGTTTGCGCCTCGGCGACCCGGCCCTGGGCCTCCACCACCTGGGACTGGTAGATGCTCGGGTCAATGGCATACAGGGGCTGACCCTTTGTGACACGGGTGCCTTCTGCGAAATACATGCCCTCCAGCACCCCGTCGACCCGGGTGCGTATGGGTATCTCTACCGAGCCCATGGTTTGACCAACCACTTCCAGGTAGATCGGGACGTCTGCCAGCTGCACGGTTGCGACCGGAATCTCCAGTGGCGGGAGGCTGGGAGCGGTCTCTTTCCCGCAGGCAACCAGTGCCAGGAAGGAAAGCAAGGCCAAGGTCGCCAGAGCCCGGGGCCGTTGGGTTTCGATTGCAGGTCTTCATGTTATCTCCGCGGTCCCCGTTGCCGGGGTTTTGTCTGGCTATTGGACCAAAGGCCACGCGGGTCGAGTACCAATACCCAGCGCCCGTAACAGTCTCAGGCTGCGAACATTAATACAGAAACCACAGAACCCCAAATGGACGGGCATTGGCTTGCACGCATGGCATGGGTCGCCGGGCGCGCCTGTTGCATGAAGAACAGGGGCGGTATTCGTCAGGAGTCAGACGAAACCGGGGCAGGGATTGCCTGCCCCGGCATGATCAGTTGTTTGCTGGTCTGATTACTTGTTCGCTTCGGCAGCGATGTAGTCGGCCAGAAGAGCCACTTCTTCGGCAGTCAGACCGGCGGTGGCCTTGTGCTTGGGAACTTCCACCCTTGCCGCAATCAATTCATTCATTTCGGCGGCGTCCACACCTTCAAAATCGGATGCAAACTCGTGGCATTCCAAGCACTCTCTTTCTTCAACGATTTCGACGGCGGTGGCAGCCAGGGCGGAGCCACTGATCGCGATCAAGCCGAAAGCGGAAATCGTGAGCATTATTTTTTTCATTATCTTGATACCTGTCGTTGGAAAGCTATACCGATTCCAAATGCTACTCCAGGCACCGGCCTTTGTCATCGGTGGTGACTACTTAGAAATGGTGGAAAACACCAAGCCATCCCCTCCGGCCTACAGGCTCAGGAGGAGGGCAAAAAGACCGGGCTACCACCTTGCACAGCGCCAGTAAACTACTGGCCCGGATTTGCGCGAAAATGCAATGCGCCCTGCCGAACAGGCTGGCTGTCCGGCAGGGGCGAGTATGCAGCCCATGAATCGGGCGACTGTCTGCTTACTTGTTGGCTTCGGCCGCTATGTATCCGGCAATAGCCTTGACGTCTTCTGCGGACATACCCGCGGTTGCCTTGTGCTTGGCATTGTCCAGCTGGGCGGTGAGCAGCTCTTCCATTTCAGCGGCGTCAACGCCTTCGAAATCAGCAGCATACTCATGGCAGTCCAGGCATCCTTCAGACAATGCGGCCACGTCACCTGCAAGCGCTGTGCCCCCCAGGGAGACCAGGGCGAACGCAGAGATAGTCAACAATGTCCTTTTCATGATGTTCACCTTCACATTTATTGAAAGATAGTCCTGAGCAAAGCCTACCCCAGCAAAAACCAGTTGTCATCGGTGGACATTACCTACCGCTGCCAATCCTTACTGAAATTTACCACTTGACGCTGGGCTGGCAGGCAGGATGATGGGCGACTTTAGCTTAAATTTTTGACCCGGTCCAGAAGGAGCAGCCATTGGGAATCCGACGCGAGTATCCGCAGATCGAACATGATTATTGCCAGTGTCCCGGATATGCTGCAGGCACTGCAGCCGATCGAGCCCGTTTATTGTGTATATCCGCAAATCCTGAGCCGGGTCACGCGCGAATTCCTGCAGGGATTCCCCGGCACCGTGATGTATGCGGTCAAGGCCAATCCTGCCCCGATGGTCCTGCGAGGCCTGATCGCAGGCGGGTTGCAGGAATTTGATACCGCCTCGGTGCCGGAGATGGAACTGGTGCATGAGGTCATGCCGGGCGCCATATGTCATTTCATGGCTCCGGTGAAATTGCCGGGTGCGGCCGCCAGGGCCTATAGCCATCATTCCGTGCGCAGTTTCGTTGTCGATCATGAAAGCGAGCTGGAGAGGCTGCTGCTTGAATTGCCCGGTCGTGATGTGGATATCTTTGTGCGGCTGGCCGCCCACGACTCGGATGCCGTCTATGATCTTTCTACCAAGTTTGGCGCCTATCCTGACCATGTCGTTGCTCTCCTGCAGCAAGTACAGGCGTCCGGCGCCCGGGCCGCCTTGTCCTTTAACGTAGGCTCCCTGGTGCTGCGACCCGCCGCCTATATGCGTGCGCTCGAGCAATGTCGCCAGGTACTCAAGCGTTCAGACGTACCGGTGCGAAAGCTGGATGTGGGGGGCGGGTTCCCTGCCTGGTATCCGGATGTCGAGGCCAGACCGGTGCAGGAGTTCTTTAGTGCAATTGGTCAGTTTGCAGGCGAGATCGCCGAGACCGGCCCCCTGGAGCTATTTGCCGAACCCGGACGAGCGCTGGTGGCCGAGGGTATGTCGGTAGTGACCCGGGTGTTGTTGCGCAAGGATGATCGGCTGTATATGAACGATGGCGTTTGGGGAAGTTTCATCGAGCCGGTTATCTCCAAGGGCCTGGTTAGATATCCGACCCGGGTTTACCGGGAGGGGAGAGTGCTCGAGGCCCAAACCCGTGAATTCACCCTGTTCGGGCCAACTTGCGATTCCCTGGATGTACTGCCGCGCCCTTTCTCTCTACCCGCCAATATCCAGCGTGGCGACTGGATCGAATTTGGCAATATGGGGGCATACAGCCTGACCAATCGTACCGGATTCAATGGGTTTTACCCGAATACGTTTGCCCGACTGGAGGGCGCTGATGCGCTGCCTCCGGCGGGTCCAGGCCTGGAGGCGGAACAATGAAAAAGACAATTTTCGTGATGCTGGTATTAAGCCTGGGTCCCTGGCCTGTTTACGCGGCCAACGCGCCCCAGTCCACTTCGAAACCGGCTCCTCAGCCGTCAAAGGGCCCGGTAATCGAGGAATTCGGCCCATACCTGCCGCTGGCAGATCCAGGCTTTGGTGTTCCGGTCAATCAGACGATGAATGTGGTCTTTGACGTGGCCAAGGCGCTGGACACGGGTCAGTTGAATCGTCACCTGGAGACCCCGGCACGTTTTCTGAATATGCACGCGGACGCCGGTCTGGAGCCGGAACGTATGCATCTTGCGGTAGTAGTGCATGGGCAGGCAACGCGGGACCTGCTGACCGATGAGGCCTACCACCAGCGATTTGGCGTGGCCAACCCCAACCGGGCGCTTCTGGAAGCCCTGGCCGGTGCCGGAGTGGAAATTATCCTGTGCGGACAGAGCGCGGGCTTTGGAGGCTATAGTCGCAACGAATTTTTACCCCAGGTCAAAATGGCCCTGTCCGCGATGACGGCCCTGGTGGTATTGCAGGAGCAGGGTTACCGGTTGATTGCTTTTTGATTTTGGGTTGGTCGTGCCAGGAACGATCGGTCCGCGACTAGTCGAGCAAGCCGAAAAACCCTTTTTTCCGTTTCGCGTTTTGATCAAATTCAGCGATCATTTCGGCTGACTGGTTCTGCTCGGCGATGGCCCGGGCAGTCAGCCTGTCCCGGTTACGCAAGTCGGCATCGGCTCCGGATTCGAGCAGGAATCGGACCAGCTCATGACGATCCGCCAGGGTGGCTTCGATCAGAGCTGTGTTGCCCAGTGAGTTACGTTGATCTATGTCAGCCCCCGCCGTTCAGCAAGGTGTCTGCCACGGCTCTTTGGCCAGCGCCGGCGGCAGCGAGTAACGCGGTGTTGCCCGCAGGCGTTTTCTGATTGATATCCGCCCCGGCCTTCAGCAGTGCGAGCAGACTCGTCCAGGCTGCCCTGGCTGGCCGCAATAACCAGCGGTGGAACACCCTGCTTGTCGGGCTGGTTTACGTTTGCGTTGCGCGTCGCCAGCGCGCTGACGCAGTCACCACAGTTGGATCGTGCGGCCAACCAGATTGCACTGCGTCCCATGCTGTCGGTCTGGTTGATGTCCGGGGTTTCCCTGGCCAGCCGGTTAACCATTGCAGGCCTGGCGTTTGTGCGGCCAGCATCAGCGCGTTCTGACCAGTTTCCGGGTTGGCACCGGGTTTGGCGAGGCGCCGGCTTCAAGCAGTGTATCCACCGTCTCCAGATTCCCGCTGACAATGGCCAGACTCAATGCGTTTTGCTGGTCCGCACCGGTGTGCGCGACATTGGCGCCGGCGTCGATCAGCAATGCAGTCACCTCCTGGTTGCTATTCTTGGCAGCCCACATCAAAGGCGTATAGGCATTGTCTTGATGCGTATTGCATTGGCGCCCATGCTCAGCAGGATCCTGGTCGCATCTACCTGGCCAGCCCGGCTCGCCAGCGAAAGCGCGGTTTGCCCGACACCGTCGCGTCGTTCCAATTCGGCGGCATGTAGGCTGCAGCTGTCTGAATCTTGTCGCTGTCGCCACGCCAGGCCGCCGTCATCAGCGCCGTCCATTGCGCCTCGTCGCCAGCACCGGCCACAGCGGCTGGGACCACCGGACTGGTCCCGGCGGTGAGCTGGTCACCGTGTTTGACCAGCCAGTCGGACAGAGCGGCGTAGCCACGGGCCTTGGCGGTGTCGGCCGCAGTCCAGCCACGCTCGTTGCGCAGCTTCATGCCCGCCTTGGCCTCTACAAGTTGTCTTACCATGACCTCGCTGTTCAGGCCCGCAGCCAGGATCAAGGGGGTGTTGCCGGAAGAGTCCCGGATATCCGGGTTGGCATTATGCGCCAGCAAGGTACGCCAAGTACTTCGGTTTGACCGGCTCTCACCGCGGCAAGTAAAGGGGCATCCCCGTAACTGTCTTGGGCATCCGGGTTGGCTCCGTGGTCGAGCAACAAGTGGAGTATGACCAGGTCCCCGGAGCTGGCCACGTCCAGCAAGGCGGTGCGGCCATGGGCATCCACCCCATCCACCGGTGCGCCAGAGTCCAGCAGTTGCTGGACCAGGGTGCTGTTTCCCTGCAACACCGCGCTCAGCAATACGCCCGGACCAACATCAGCCGCCGCGGAGTTTGCCGGCTCATTCAAATCAAGCTGCCCCAGCCTGGCGGCAGCCTCGACCACGCCCTGTTGTGCGGCGGCGGTGTACCAGTATCTTGCCTGCGCCGGGTCTGCCTCGACCATGGAGCCGGTTTCGTAGGCCAGGCCTAATTGGTACTGGGCGCGCCCGAAGCCGCCAGTGGCAGAGGCGTTGAGCAAGCGCAGAAATTCTTGCAGATCCTGCTTGACGCCGCGTCCGGATCGATACAGCGAGGCCAGTTGATACTGTGCCTCCGCATTGCCCTCGGCCGCTAGCGGCTGCAGCAATTCCGAGGCCTGCTGGTATTGCCGCATACGGATTGCGGTGGCCGCCTGCTCCAGTTCGGGACTCTCCTGGGCCTGGGCGGGAATGCTTGTTGTAGCGGCAACAAGCAGGCCGATCAGGACCAGCGTGGTCAAATTAGTGCAGTATGCGTCTGCGGAACATAATTATTTTGGTCTTGAGGGAGGTTCAGGCGGTACCGAATTTGGCTTCTACTTGCACGCCAACCTTTTTCAGGAAGGGTGTGGGGAGTATACCGCCTGCGCAGACGATTACCGCATCGTTGGGGATCTTGATTTCGCGCTCATTGTGCTGCATCAGTACATGCTTCTCCCCAATCGACTTTACCTGGGAGCTCATTAATACCAACATTCGCCTGGAGTTTTTTGCGTTCTCAACTCCCTCGCGATTGCGCTGCTTGGCACGCGAGAAAGCTTCTGAACGGTAACTGATCGTGACCCGGGTTCCGGGCTGCTCGGACAGGCTCAGGGCCGCCTCAAGCGCACTATCGCCTCCGCCTACCACGAGCACGTTTTTACCCTTGAACTGTTCCGGGTCGATCAGTCGATACATGACCTTGTTTTGATCTTCGCCCGGGACCCCCAGTGTTCTCGGCGTACCCCGGCGACCTATCGACAGCAGCACTGTTCGGGTTCGGTATTGGCCCAGGGAAGAAGTCACCACGAAACCCTTGCCATCGGGAGTGATGTCTTCCACCCGCTCGCTATAGTTAATGGAGACACCTGTCTTTGCCTCTACTCCCTGCCAGAACCCCAGCAATTCCTCCTTGCTGGTATCCCGGAATTTGACCTTGCCGTACAGCGGCAGATTTACCGGTGCGGTCATGACCAGCTTGCCCCGGGGATAGTGCGCGACGGTGCCGCCCAGGGTGTCCTGCTCCAGGGTCTTGTATTTCAGACCATGAGACTTGGCGGCAAGAGTGGCGGAGAAGCCGGACGGGCCCGCGCCCACGATCACCACGTCGTATTCGTAGTCTGACTGATTTCCTGCGACGGTCCTTTATTGAGTCCATAGCCTGGCGACCCTGCTCGATTGCGTTGCGGATCAGCCCCATGCCGCCGAGTTCGCCGGCGATAAAAATGCCAGGCTGTGAGGTTTCGAAATTCGACCCCAGCAACGGAATATCAACGCCACGGGTCTCGGTGCCAAAAACGAGGGTAATGGCGTTTACCGGGCAGGCGGTTTTGCAGGCGCCGTGGCCTATGCAATCAGATGGCGATACCAGGTGAGCTTTCTCGCGTATCAGGCCAAGCACGTGGTGATGAGGTTGTTCAGGGCAGGCGCTGATGCAGGAGCCGCAGCCGATGCAAAGGGTGTGGTCCACCAGCGGGTGCAGGGAGGCGGGCTCCAACAGGCCCGCGTCCTCGGCAGCCTTTCGTGCCCGGATAGTGGCCTCGAGTTTGCGAGACCGCGATTTGCGGTAATAGCCCAGCAATCCCAGCAAGGGAATGCCGTAGATAATCAGCGTTATTACCGAGTCGTTCGTCAATGCCTGGAATTCCCTGTTTGATCATTCTCAATTGGATTCGTGAACGCCCACGGCACCGGCCCGCAACGGTCGTTGCGCATCATTATGTTACATGAGCGAAAACAGAGGAACATTCTGCCCTTTTCACAGAAATTCGTCGTGATGGGTTTCACAGTGTCAGGAGCCCGCCCGAATCCTCGGTGAATCCCCCTGGTTTGCCTGTCGCCGGGCATTCTGACGACCATCAGCCCCAGGTCTCCGATTTGGCGGCGAACTTCGGTTTCGGGCTGGAATAGCCGTCTGAAAATGGCGACAGGTGCGCCGGCCTGTCGCAGCCGCTAGGATTGCTTCTCGTGTTGAAAACACCTTGGCCCGTCAAGAAGAAGAAATCAGACGTTGTTCAAAGTGAAGAAGTGAAGCCCTGGAGCTTTTTTGCAATTGATGCCGCAGAAAAGGGGGTTTCAGCAAAAAATACGCAGAAAATTGCCGGAACTGGATTTTTTTGGATTGAGTCACATTACTGTGCCCGGAATACAGGCACAGTTTAGGCTGAACATAATCATCGCAAGTCCCGTGTGAGTTACCAGTTAGTCATTAGGTTGACTCGCCGGCTTCAACAAGAATCGAAAATTAACATACTGAGTGGTTGCTATCTGTGAGTACGACAGCCGCACATATCGAGTCCGGGGTCGGCCCATCCAAGGGCCAAGCAGTTGTGGGCCCACGTGAAAAACGATCATGGCGTTCGCGCCTGAGTCGTGCAGGCCTGGGTTACGGGCTGGCACTGCTGGCCATTGCGGTGGGTTTCAAGGTCAGCGAGGGATACTTCCTGACCGCCGAGTCTGGCCTGGGCTATGCGCTGGGAATTATCGGCGGTAGTTCGATGCTGGCCCTGCTGCTATATCCCTTACGCAAACGCTACCGGGTCATGCGCTTTCTTGGTTCGGTAAGCATCTGGTTCAAGGCCCACATGTTTCTCGGTGTGTTGGGCCCGATCCTGATCCTCTATCACGCAAGTTTCCAGATGGGGTCAACCAACAGTTCGGTGGCCATGGTGTGCATGCTGATGGTTGCGGGAAGCGGTGTTATCGGACGTTACCTGTACGGCAAGATTCACAATGGCATGTATGGCCGACGCATGAGTCTCGAAGAGTTGCGCGGCGAAGCAGCCAGCAACCATAAGAACAATGGTACCGGCCTGGGCCTGCTTCCCGGCCTGATGACCGAGCTTGAACGGCTGGAAAAGGATTTGATGGAGCCTGACAGTGGCCTGCTGGTCGCGCTGAATCCGTTCCTGGCAGGTTTGCGAGCACGGCTGATGCAGTGGCGGTTTGGCCGCACTGCCAGCGCCCTGATCGCCCGGCTGTCCCTGGAGAGGGCCGTGGTGGCCCAACATGCCCCGAATCTCAAGATTGCGGCCTTGCGGTATGGCGAGCGACGCTTGCAGGCAGCCCGCCGGGTGGCCCAGTTCCAGCTTTTCGAAAAGGCCTTTTCTCTTTGGCATGTACTTCACTTTCCGATATTTCTGATGATGGTGCTTACCGCAATCGTGCACGTGGTTGCGGTGCATATGTATTGAGACCAATCCGTGAGAACCGGGAGAGCCACAAATGCCAGTTGGATTGCAGTCGTGACATTGATGGCAGCCATGTATGTGCCGCCATCTGCGCATGCCCAGATTCTTGAGCGCATGCTTATGCCCGGTCCACTGGTCCAGGGCCACGCCGAATTTGAAAAAGACTGTAGCGCCTGCCATACCTCCTTTAGCAAGGAAAATCAGACCGGTCTGTGCCTGGACTGTCACGAGGATGTAGCCAAAGACGTAGATGCCAAAACGGGTTTCCACGGGAGAAACCCCAGGATCAGCGGCAGGGAATGCGTCAACTGTCATACCGAGCATGACGGCCGCAACGGAATCATCTCACCAGTGACCAATTCATCCTTTCGGCACGAATTTACCGACTTTCCGCTGGAAGGCGCGCACCTGTCCACCGCCTGCGACGAGTGCCACGTATCGGACAAGCCGCGCCGCGAGGCGTTACACGAATGTGTCGACTGCCACCGTACCCGGGACGCGCACGACGGTCGATTGGGAGAGGACTGCGCCCAGTGCCACGGCCCTGAGGATTGGCAGCAGAGCCTGTTTGACCATGGCGTGGACACGGATTTTCGGCTTGAAGGCGGTCATGCCCAGGTAAGCTGCGTGGGCTGTCATGGCGCGGAAACCCACGAAGATACGCCCTCGGAATGCGTCTCCTGTCATCTCCGGGACGACACGCACGCGGGAGTGAACGGACGCGAGTGCCAGCGCTGCCACGCCACTGAGGAATGGAAGACGGTCAAGTTTGATCACACCCGGGACGGGCACTGGGAACTGCTTGGCAAGCACGCGGACGTCAGCTGCAATTTCTGTCATACCGTGTCGCTCACCAACCCTGATCTGAAGAATTCCGAGTGCGTCACCTGCCATCGCAGTGACGATGCTCACCAGGGCAAGAACGGTGAGATCTGCCAGGACTGCCACGGTAACGCCAGCTGGAAGGAAAGCAAGTTTGATCACACGGTGAGTACCGAATTTCCTCTGCGCGGCACGCATGAACAACTGCAATGTGTGGCCTGCCACCGTGGATCAATGAATGAAGAACTGCCGGTCACCTGTTTTGGCTGCCACCAGAATTCTGATGTTCACCAGGGTAGTGAGGGTGAGCGCTGTGAGAGTTGCCACAATGATCAGGGTTGGCTGGGCGGGATTCGCTTTGACCACGATTTATCCAGCTTCCCCTTGATTGGATATCACGCGGTGGTTCCATGTGAGGCTTGTCATCTGGACAAGCGCTTCAACGACACCGCGGCAGACTGTATGGATTGTCACAGCAGGAGTGATGTTCACCGCGGCAGTCTGGGTGATCAGTGTGGTACCTGCCACAACCCCAATGGCTGGGGCTTTTGGACTTTCGATCACACTACCCAGACGGATTTTGTGCTGGCGGGACGCCCACGAGGGCCTGGCGTGCGTCATGTGCCACAGTGCCGAGGGCAACGGCGCCTGGGAGACTTCCAGCGATTGCGGGAGTTGTCACCGCAAGAATGACAAGCATGACGGCCGCTTTGGGAAGAATTGCAGTCAGTGCCATAACAGTATCAGTTTCAGTGAAGTGAGGCGCATGCAATGACCAGGATTGTGACGAAATTGGGGTTGCTTGGGCGGTGCCTGTTACCGCTGGCATTGGCTGTCATGTGTCAGGATGGTCTTGCCGCATTGCCTGTCGGTTCGTCATTTAATCACCTGGCCACCGGCTTCGAACTGGTCGGCGCCCATTTGCGATCCGACTGCGAAACCTGTCATGTCGGTGGACGTTTCCAGGGCACACCCAGGGAATGCGCAGCCTGTCACCAGCAGGGCGGTTACATCGTCGCTACCGCTCCCCCGGTCGACCACATACAGTCCAGCAACGTCTGTGAGGATTGCCATGGCAGCAATTTCTGGTCGCCCGTAATCAGGGTGGATCACCTGCAGGTCCAGGGATCCTGTCTTAATTGTCACGACGGCGTGACCGCCCCGGGCAAATCTGCCACCCATTTGGTGACAACGGAGCCTTGCGAGGTTTGTCACAGTACGCTCGCCTGGAGTCCGGCGGGATTTGACCATTCCGGCATCAGCGGAAACTGTGCCAGCTGTCATAACGGCGTGAGCGCTACCGGCAAGAATTCTACCCATATTCAGTCGACCCAGGTTTGTGAGAGTTGCCATAGTACGACCCTGTGGGTACCGGTCACGCGTGTGGATCATTTTGAAGTTCAGGGTTCCTGCGCGGCTTGTCACGACGGGGTGATCGCTATTGGCAAGAACACCAATCATGTCACCAGCCAGGAAACCTGTGACGACTGCCACAGCACCAATGCCTGGGTGCCGGCAAATTTTGATCATGTGGGCATCGCGGGCAACTGCGAAAGCTGCCATAACGGCGCACAGGCCACGGGCAAGGGCAGCAGACATTTACGGACCACGCCGAATTCCTGCGACGCCTGCCATGGTACGAGCCAGTGGACCCCCGCTACCCGGGTGGACCACTTCGAGGTGCTGGGCACCTGCGCGAGCTGCCACGACGGCGTAACCGCCGCTGGCAAGAACACCGACCACATCGCCAGCCAGGAGACCTGCGACGACTGCCATACCACCGATGCATGGACACCGGCGAATTTTGATCACGTGGACATCGCGGGCAACTGCGAGAGCTGCCATAACGGCGTGCAGGGCACGGGCAAGGGTGCGGATCATATCCAGACTACGGCCAACACCTGCGAAGCCTGTCACAGCACGACCCTGTGGACTCCGGTCACACGGGTGGATCACTTCGAGGTGCTGGGTACCTGTGCGAGCTGCCATGACGGTCGTCATCGCCGGCGGCAAGAATACAGACCACATCCCCAGTCAGGAAACCTGCGACGACTGCCATACGACCAATGCCTGGCTGCCGGCGAATTTCAATCATGTGAATATCGTTGGCAATTGCGTGAGTTGTCACGATGGTGTGATTTCTACCGGAAAGGATATGGGTCACATCCAGAGTTCGGATGTATGCGAGGCCTGCCATGTCACTACCTTGTGGGTCCCCGTGCTGCGAGTTGACCACGTCGAGGTGATTGGTAGTTGCGCCGCCTGCCACGACGGGGTGATTGCGACCGGCAAGACGCCTGATCATTTTTCCAGCCCGGAAACCTGTGACGATTGTCATACCACCAATGCCTGGCTACCCGCGAATTTTGACCATGCCAACGTGACAGGCAACTGTGTGAGTTGCCACGATGGTGCAACGGCCACTGGCAAGGGCAACACCCACATACAGAGCACCGTCATGTGCGAGGCCTGCCATAACACTACCTTGTGGATACCCGCGACCCGGGTGGACCACGCGGAAGTCTTGGGCACCTGCGCCGCCTGTCATGACGGGAGAACCGCGACCGGCAAGCACATTACACACGTTCCCAGCGCCGATACCTGTGATGACTGCCATACCTCCAATGCGTGGCTCCCGGCGGTGTTCGATCACGCCGCAGTGGTCCCGGGGACATGCGCTACCTGTCACAACGGTAGCACCGCAACGGGCAAGGGAACCGCTCACATTGCGACCACCGGGGAATGCGACTTGTGTCATTCCACCGTGGCCTGGGTGCCCGCGACCTTTGATCACAACACCGTGACCGGATCCTGTCTGAATTGTCACAACGGCATCACCGCCACCGGTAAGAACAGCGGTCATTTCGTGACCAACCGGGACTGCAACTACTGCCATACCTCGGATTTCTGGGTGCCAGATATTTTTGCGCATATGTCAGCCGGCTATCCCGGGGAGCACCGCAGAGCGCTGGATTGCACGGATTGCCATGGCGGGAATTCCGAAATGGTGACCTGGTCAGCTCCGGCCTATGCGCCCTTCTGCGCCGGTTGTCACGCCAATGACTACAAGGCCAGTGTAGATAAGCACCGGGGTCTGTCCAACGATCGGAACTGTGGTGAGAGCGGTTGTCACCGCGTCTCTTCAAACGAGTGGTGATCGGGAATCCATGCCTATGAATCTTCAACACACACAGCATGCTTCTCCGGGTTGTCTCAAATTCGCACGTGGCACGACCACTTGCTCGCATACCGGTCATAGAACGTTGGACGGTAATGCTACAACCGCGGTGACCCTCCTTTTGGGTCGGGTGCACAAGGTGAGTGGCAATGGCTTATAAAAATATGCCTATGCGGCGGGCCAGAAATCTGGCAACGCTCTTGCTTACTGGATTGCTGGCATGGCCGGGAGTCGGTGTGGGTAACGCGCTGGCGGCGGCCTCCGTCGCTTCACAGTCCGCCAGCTATGTAGTCAACCTGGAGTCGTCGAGAAGGGGTATAGACCCCCGGGTAGAGGCTGCGGCCAAGAGACTACCGGGGCAAACATATATCCTCGAAGTGAACGTCAAGGGCGTCAAGTGGGAACGCCTGCGGCTGGGATTTTTCGCAAGCGAGCTTGAAGCGAAGAAGGCGATGACGAGGATGCTCGACACCTTCCCCCAGGCCTGGATAACCCGGATCGATGCCGGGGAGATACGAATTGGCCAATGCTCAGCAACCTGGTCGGCTGCCAAGCCAGCCCCGGTTACCAAGCCAGCCCCGGTTGCCAAGGCACCTCCGGCAAAGGTAACGCCTGACGAGTACCCGTTTGTGGTCAAAACCCAACCCCCGGTTGTGCAAAAACCCGCAACCGGACAGGCGGCGCAAAAGGCACCGGGCCGTTACATTATCAATCTTGAATCATCCACCGGACACATAGACAGCAAGGCACTTGAGGCCGCGCGCGCCACGGAAGGTCATTCGGTCTACCTGATGAGGGCCACCATCAAGGGAACCGAATGGGAGCGTCTGCGCCTGGGCTTTTTCAGTAGCGAATCAGAGGCTCGCAAGGTAATGTCCGGGATGCTGGCTAGGTTCCCGCAAGCCTGGGTAACACAAGGTGGAGCCGAGGACTGGGAATTAGCCGCCAGTCAACAATCTGGTCACGGCACGCCGGCCGAGAGTACCCGGGTAGCAAAGGTCGAGGTACTGCCACTCACGGAAAAGGCGGTGACGGCTGTTCCTGAAGTCGCCGCTGCAGCGCCGGAGACGACAGCATCCTCGACAGACAAGACAGAAGCTGCTGGCGCGGCCGCCGTCGTCAGCGTGGCTGCGGCAAAGCCGGTAATCAGGCAGACACCCAGCGTGACAGTGTCTGCCCCGGTCCCGGTGGCCAGGACTGAGGTTCCGACGCCAGCGAAAAACACACCGACGGCGACACCCGAGGCGGTTGCCAGCGCTAACGCATCCACTACTGTCAAAGTGGCCACCGGTGCAAGCACGCTCGCGGTTGTCGCAACAGCGGCGATCGTGGACGAGGTTGCCGGGGTTGCGGTCAATGATCTGGTCCAGCCAGCTGACGCCGCCACCCCAACGTCTGCCAGCCCGAAAGCATCGGTTGCAGCCATTGTCGCGATGCCTGCGACACAGGGGACCGGGAACCCCGTTGCCAGCGAAAACGTAAAGGTCGCTACGGCCGCCTCCTCGGCACCTGCACCGGCGATGGCGCCGGCAACACCCGGGGCTATTCCGACCGATTCGGCAAGCGCGGTTCCACGGGCGTCCCCGGTCGACGAGCAGGCCTCTCAGCGTATGCTGGAAGCCCGCCAGGCGATGCTTGACCAGGACTGGGACCGGGCAGTGAAATTGTTGACCAGCGTACTGGGCAGCCCCGACACGGCTGATCATATGCAGGCCAGGGAGTTCCTCGGTCTTGCTCGGGAGCGCAAGGGTCAGTTGGCGCATGCCAAGGCGGAATACCAGCGTTACCTGGAGGACTATCCGGACTCGGCGGGTGCCGCCCGGGTACAACAACGCCTGGTCGGGCTGGTGACCGCAGGCGAGTACCCAAGATGGCCCGGACGGATCCCCGGCAGGGGGACGCATCCGATAGCGACTGGGACATGTTCGGGAGCCTTTGGCAGTACTACTATCGTGATGTCCGCACGATCGGTGACGAACAGCGCGTGGTCGATGCGCTGTACACAAATGTAGACATGGCCGGACGCTATGACGGCGAGCGCTATGGGATTAACACCAGGGTGAACGGTGGCTATCGGCATTTCCTTAGCGGCGTGGAGGATGGCGACGAAACCTACGTCAACCTGGCCTACCTGGAACTGGCCGACGACCAGATCGGGCTGTCGGGCAGGATAGGTCGCCAGAGTCGGCATTCCGGTGGTGTGCTGGGACGTTTCGATGGGGCATACATGGCCTACGGCATCAGTCCCCGGGTGACCTTGAACGGGGTCGCCGGTTACACCGTCGATACCTCCCGGGAGAGTTTTCAAAGTGAACGCAGCCTGTATGGCATGAGCGTGGATCTTACCGACCTGGTACAGGACATGGATTTCTCGTTGTTCTACAACGCCCAGGATTACAGCGGTGCCACAGACAGGCGGGCCGTGGGCGGCGAAATGCGATATTTCACGGAGCGAGGCAACCTGCTGGGACTGGTGGACTACGACACCTACTATGCTGCCCTGAATATCGCCATGCTCAGCGGCAGCTGGAGTTTCCCTGGTCAGTGGGTCGTATCGGCCAACCTGGACTATCGTCGCAGCCCCCTGATTACGAGCCGTAATGCCTTGATCGGGCAGCAAACCCAGTCTATGGATATATTGCTGTCCCAGGTGGGCGAGGAAGAAGTACGTATCATGGCTGAGGATCGATCGGCGGAATATCAATCGGCGATGCTTGGCCTGTCACATCCGCTGAGTGAAAAGTTGCAGATACAGCTTCATGCCTCCATGTTCAACCTGTCGAGCACCGAATCCTCGGGGGGAGTGGCCGGTTTTGAGGGGACCGGTAATGAGTTTGCCTACGACATGCAATTCATCGGGACCAGCCTGTTGTCCCAGGGCGACATGTCGATCATCGGTATGCGGTATGTTGACGGCAACCGCTATAGCACGATTTCCATGTTTCTGAACTCCAGGTTCCCCCTGGCCGCGGGCTTCAGAATCCAGCCCAGAGTGAGGATTGACCGTCGCAGCAGGATGTTTGATGACCTGCAGGAATGGATTATCAGCCCGTCCATGCGTCTGGAGTACCGCATTGGGCCACATGCGCTGGAGTTTGATGTGGGTGGCGAATGGTGGCGCCAGGATGGCGCTGTG
Source organism: uncultured Gammaproteobacteria bacterium (assembly GCA_963823435.1). Lineage (GTDB taxonomy): Bacteria > Pseudomonadota > Gammaproteobacteria > Steroidobacterales > BM003 > CAKZML01. The sequence continues at coordinate 1,139,509 of CAWGLN010000001.1, forward strand.
ACAGCCACTGACGCCAGTGCCTACTTTATGAACCTGGGGTATCGTCTGATATTCTGATCCGGACGCGCCAATGCCGGAAAGCCCAATCTGGTTGACCGCCCGGGTGTTGTGAACTCTCCTTCAATCGCCTGAATATCTGATATGGACCGCGCGCGGCCCCTAGCCGCTAAAAGAAGGGTACTGGTTGTTCCAGGTGGCGCGGTGATTGTGGAAGCCACCCCGGGCTGCGGTTTGCGTTTCAGGCAGCCTGGCAGCTAGAGTCTGCGTTCGCCTAATTTGGCCACAATTGCGCGCTGAATTTGATGAACCCGTGATCGACCAGGCTGCCCCGGTATTTGGAGCACTGCGGTGAATGACGAACCTCGGGGGACACGTCGACTGCCGGCCGAATGACGGGCAATGACCGCCTGGCGCCTCTTGGCTCGAGGGTGAAAAATGGTGGGCCCCACAGGACTTGAACCTGTAACCAACGGATTATGAGTCCGCTGCTCTAACCAATTGAGCTAGAGGCCCTTGGGTGATTCGTCGGGGACGCAGAGTATAGCCTCGGTCGAACCACAGGTCACGACCGTTGCGGTTGCTCGGGCCAATCGAGGTCTCTAGTCGGTTTCGTGGTCCGGTCGTCTGGGTCGTCTGTCGGGTGTCTTGTGGGGCTTGCTGCCCTTGAATTCGTCATCCCGATATTTGCGAATTACCGGCTTCTCCTCAGCCAGGATGTCATCGTCATCCGGATCCTCATCAGAGTTGCCAGTGTAACGACGGGGGTCTAAGCGGTGCTTGGTCATGAATCTCTCGTCTGCCTACCTGTTTTGATGCCATTCCCTGATGGCGGTCCTGATGGCTGGCGGATCGGTCCTGTCTCTGTTTTCGGTAATCGGACGCCGCTATTCAGCCGCTTTTTTTCCGTATATAGGCCGCCATTCACCCCGGGTCAAGTATTTCGGACCCTATCCCCGGTTTTTCGGGCCCTGGTCATTCCGAAAAGCGACCAAATAAAGAAGTTGAACAGGGTGCAGGTATTACGTTAACTTGATCCCGGCCGATGCCATGTCCGCGACTGGTGTGCCGGCATTTGGTCCTTACAACAGGAGAGCGAAAATGAGTTTGGTTAAAGAGTTCAAAGACTTTGCGATGCGCGGAAACGTGGTCGATATGGCCGTCGGTATCATCATTGGTGCCGCGTTTGGCAAGATTGTTTCGTCCCTGGTCAAGGACGTGATCATGCCACCCATAGGTGTCATGGTAGGCGGCGTGGATTTTTCGGATTTGTCCGTAGTGCTGGTGGAAGCTGCGGGCGATGCCGCCGCGGTGACCATGAATTACGGTATGTTTCTACAGACGGTTTTTGACTTCATCATTGTAGCCTTTGCTATTTTCATGGCCATCAAGGCCATGAACAAGATGAAGCAGAAGCAAGCCGAGGCGCCCCCGGCTCCGCCGCCCGGTCCCAGCAATGAAGAGAAGTTGTTGGCGGAAATTCGTGATTTGCTGAAAAAAACCTAGGCACCGGAAGAGTGGCCTGGCGGGGGAGGGGTTTCCTCGTCGGACCGTTCTGTCGGCCAAAAAAAAGCGCCCATCGGGCGCTTTTTTTGTGCTCCAGAGCCTGGCTAGTCTTCCAGCAAGAAACTCCGGAGCTGTTCCGAGCGGGTGGGATGCCGAAGCTTGCGTAGCGCCTTGGCTTCTATCTGCCGAATGCGTTCCCGGGTGACATCAAACTGCTTGCCGACTTCTTCCAGGGTGTGATCGGTATTCATGTCGATGCCAAAGCGCATGCGCAGCACCTTGGCTTCGCGAGGGGTGAGTCCCGCCAGCACACCATGAGTCGCCTCTTTCAGGCCCTCGCCGGTGGCTGCGTCCACAGGCGACGCCTCATTCACATTTTCAATGAAGTCGCCAAGGTGTGAATCCTCGTCATCACCGATCGGGGTCTCCATCGAAATCGGTTCCTTGGCAATTTTCAGTACCTTGCGAACCTTGTCTTCAGGCATTTCCATGCGTGCGGCCAATTCTTCCGGCTGAGGCTCTCGCCCCATCTCCTGCAGCATCTGGCGGGAAATGCGATTCAGCTTGTTGATCGTTTCGATCATGTGAACCGGAATGCGTATGGTGCGCGCCTGGTCTGCAATCGAGCGCGTAATTGCCTGCCTGATCCACCAGGTGGCGTAGGTGGAAAATTTGTATCCGCGTCGATACTCGAATTTGTCCACAGCCTTCATCAAGCCAATATTGCCTTCCTGGATAAGGTCCAGAAATTGAAGACCCCGGTTGGTGTATTTCTTGGCAATGGAAATCACCAGTCTCAGGTTGGCCTCGACCATTTCCTTCTTGGCGCGACGTGCCTTGGCCTCGCCTATCGACATCTGTCGATTGATTTCCTTGATCTCATTGATCGTCAGGAGACTTTCTTTTTCAAGACGAATCAGTTTCTTCTGGCAGCGGACGATATCGTCTTTCATCTTGGCCAGCACTGACGAGTGCTTGCGCTTGGCACGAATGTGTTTATCCACCCACTCCAGGCTGGTTTCGTTTTTCGGGAAACTCGCGATGAAGTCCTTGCGGGGCATGCCGGCCTGGCGTACGCACAACTGCATCACCGCCCTTTCCTGATCGCGAATACCGGTCACGCAGGTACGCAGGTTGTTGATCATCAGCTCGAAAAGTTTCGGCGACAGCTTCAGTTGCATCAACTCTTCAATTACCGCTTCCCTGGCCTTACGGGCCTTGTCCGAGTCTGAGCCGTGCGCCTCAATCGCGGCAGTGGATTTCTTGTGCAGCTTGCCAATGAGCGCAAAGCGGCGTGCAGCTTCTTCGGGGTCGGGTCCGGTATTGGCCGGGGTATCGTCCTCTGCATCGTCGTCATCGTCGTCATCGTCGTCATCGTCGCTGTCATTGTCACTGTCGGCGTCGGAGACTTCATTTTCCTTGGCTTCCAGTGCCGCTGCCGCAGCGGCAGCCATGTTTTCTTCCTCATTCGGATCGATGAAGCCGACAATGAGGTCGGTCAGGCGGCCTTCGCCAGCCAATACCGGTTCGTACTCGCGCATGATCAGGTCGAAAGTGGGCGGAAACAGGCCGACTGCGCTTTTCACCTGGTTCAAGCCTTCCTCAATGCGCTTGGCAATGCGGATTTCGCCTTCCCGGGTCAGCAGTTCGACGGTACCCATCTCGCGCATGTACATGCGCACCGGGTCGGTGGTACGTCCGAACTCGCTGTCGACCGTCGCCAATGCCTCGGCCGCCTCTTCGGTATCGTCGTCATCGTCGGACACGGCGTTTTCCGAAAGGATCAGGGAATCCGTTTCGGGCGCCTTTTCGTATACCGTGATACCCATGTCATTGATCATGTTGACGATATCTTCGATCTGCTCTGGATCGACGATGTCGTTGGGCAGGTGGTCGTTGACCTCGCCATAGGTCAGGTAGCCTTGCTCTTTGCCTCGCGCAATGAGGAGCTTTAGCTGTGACTGGCGGCTATTGTTACTGGGTATGTTCTCGCTCAAGGTGGCAGATCCTCTGGAGCCGGACAAAACAATCAGGCAGTGTAGCAAAATCTAGTGAAAAATTCCATTATTCAGTGGGTCGAGCCGGCTTCGCCCGCAGTGCCAACAAATCCCGTAGTTCCTGCTTCTCAGCGGACTCAAGCCCGGATTCGGCGGCTTTCCTCAGCAACCAGTCTGTGCGTTGATCGGGACCGGCTTCCCTGACCAACTTGTCCAGGCTGTCCTGCAATTCCCTGATCGCCTGCTCAGGGTCGATCAACAACTCACCGCCCGCCAGCTTTCCAAGGTGAGGGGCCTCCGGCTCCTCTCTCCATCGCTCCAGCAGACCCGCAGTGGTGATATGGGGGTTATCCCTACAATCTTCAAGTATAGAAGCTAACAGGGAAATTCCTTTTTTTTCTACCCGCAGCAGTGCTGGCGATACCTCCAGCTGGGCGGCAGCCGATGGGTAGTGAAGTGACAGTTCCAGGGCCCGACGTACGAGGCTGCTCCGACCCAGGTCTGCCGTCGGTCGTGAGTGCATGGTGGTCGATGGCTTTGGTTTGGGCTGGTCAAATACCAGCGCGGCCAGGCGATCGGGCGACATGCCAACCTGGCCGGCCAGTTCGTCCAGCATCAGTTCGCGATAAATGCCCATCGGAATGCGATTGAGCATGGGTCTGGCCAGTTCGGCCAGTTGTGCGCGGCCATCCACACTGTCCAGTGAGTCCACCTGGCTCTCGAGTTCCTGGATCAGGAATCGGGACAGGGGTAAGGCCTCGGCCAGGCGCAGCTCAAAGGCGCCCGCTCCCTCCGCCTGTACGAGGGTGTCCGGGTCCTCGCCATCCGGCAGAAACATAAAGCGAATCTGGCGGCCCTCGCGTAATACGCCAAGGCTGTTCTCGAGGGCGCGCCAGGCTGCCCTGCGTCCCGCCTTGTCACCGTCAAAGCAAAAAACCACCTCGTTGGTTACCTTGAACAAACGCCGCAGGTGATCGGGCGTGGTGGCCGTGCCCAGGGTGGCTACTGCGTACTGAATGCCCTGTTGGGCAAGGCTGGCCACGTCCATATACCCTTCGACGACCAGCAACCTGGGGATATCGCGCAGCGCCTGGCGTGCCTCATACATCCCATATAATTCCTGCCCCTTGTGAAACACGGGTGTCTCGGGCGAGTTCAGGTATTTTGGTTCGCCCTGGTCCAGCACCCGACCGCCGAATGCGATTACCCGGCCGCGAGAATCCCGGATTGGGAACATAATACGATCCCGGAAGCGGTCGTATTCTCGACCATCGTCCTTGCGGATGATCATTCCGGCCTCCAGCAGGCCGTCGCGTTGACTTGATGATCCACCCAGGAGATTCAGCAAGGTATCCCAGCCCTGGGGTGCGTAGCCGATCTGAAAATCCCGGGCGATGCGCCCGTCCAGGCCACGTCGCTTCAGATACTCCCTGGCCCTGTCACTGGTCTTCATTTGTTCCCAGTAATAATCCGCGGCTCGCCCGAGCAGGCCGTACAAATCTGTATGGGTCTTCTCGTCCGGGCCACCTTCCTCCCTGGGAACCTCAATTCCCAGGCTCCCGGCAAGGGCCTCTATGGCATCAACGAACTCCATGTGGTCGTATTCCATAAGAAACCCCAGCGCCGTGCCGTGGGCGCCGCAACCGAAGCAATGGAAAAACTGCTTGCCCGGGCTGACGGTAAATGAGGGGGTTTTTTCGCCATGAAAGGGACACAGTCCCTTGAACTCCCTGCCTGCCTTTTTCAATGGCATACGCGAGCTGATCACTTCCACGATATCTGCTCGGGCGATCAGTTCGTCGATAAAATGTTGGGGAATTCGGCCGGCCATCAAACTCTCGGGTTCACCTTCCGAAAACTATAGCCCGATCGGGTTGTCTGCACTCGGTTAATTGGGCCACGGCAGGGCCCACACCGGGGCTAGCTACCGAGGAGGGCTTTGACCCTGGCGCTAACTGCACTCATGTCTGCACGGCCCTGGGCCTGCGCTTTTACGATGGCCATCACTTTGCCCATATCGCGCATGGACTCGGCGCCGGATTCGCTGATTGCCGTTTTCACGATTGCGTCGAGCTCGGCCTCGGCCAGGGGTTCCGGCATGTAGGCGCCAAGGATTTCGGCTTCAGCCTCTTCCCGCTTGGCCAGGTCTTCCCTGCCCGCGTCCCGAAACTGGGTAATCGACTCGCGACGCTGCTTAAGCATTTTTTCAAGGACAGACAGTACCGCCTCATCGTCCAGCGTTATGCGTTCGTCGACTTCTTTTTGCTTGATAGCAGCCAGGGCCATGCGAATGGCGCCCAGGCGCAGCTTGTCGCCGGCACGCATGGCGTTCTTCATGTCTTCGATAATGAGATCTTTCAATGACATAGTAGAGAGCTGACCTTTAGGTCAGCCGCCTGCAACTGAAATCCAGGAGCGCTGAAAATCGTTAGAATAAACGCTTGTGCTTCGTCGTATCGCGGGACATGCGCTTGGCGTGGCGTTTGACGGCTGCGGCCTTTTTGCGCTTGCGTTCCTGGGTCGGCTTCTCGTAGAACTCGCGACGACGCAATTCGGTCAAAACCCCGGCCTTTTCACAGGCGCGCTTGAATCGACGCAGTGCCGCGTCAAAATATTCATTTTCCTTTACACGAACGCTAGGCATAAGCCTTTTCACCTCACAAAAGTCTTGTATCAATTTGTCCGGGCGCGGGGTCTTCTCTCCGGACAGGAAAGGGCGCGTATACTACCGGCAGCACTGTACAATTGCAAAGTTTTCGGCCAAATCAGGCCGGGTCCTGACCCGGGAGGGGATTTTTTGCGAGTTTTGGGTATTGAAACATCCTGTGATGAGACGGGCGTGGCCGTGTACGACAGCGAAGCGGGGCTATTGGCCCACGACCTGTACAGCCAGGTACGCCTGCATGCCGATTTCGGCGGGGTGGTCCCGGAACTGGCTTCAAGGGACCATGTCAGAAAGCTGGTTCCACTGATCAACAGGGTGATGGAGCGCTCCGGCAGCACCCGCAAGGACATCCAGGGTATTGCCTATACCTCCGGCCCTGGCCTGATTGGCGCCTTGATGGTGGGGGCGAGCGTGGCAACCGGCCTCGCCCGTTCCTGGGGGGTGCCGGCGCTGGGTGTGCACCACATGGAGGGCCATTTGTTGGCACCGATGCTGGAAGATCCGGCCCCGACCATGCCCTTCCTGGCGCTGCTGGTCTCGGGTGGTCATAGCATGCTGGTTGACGTGCAGGGTGTTGGTCGCTACCGCACCCTCGGCCAGACCCTGGACGACGCCGCGGGCGAGGCTTTTGATAAAACCGCCAAGTTGCTGGGGTTGGCATATCCGGGCGGCCCTGCCCTGGCGGCGCTGGCCCAGATGGGTCGGCCGGGTGTATTCAGGTTTCCCAGGCCCATGCTGGACAGACCCGGTCTGGAATTCAGTTTCAGTGGTCTGAAAACGGCCGTAGTGATCGCGACCCGTGATCTGGATATGAATGAGCAGACACGGGCTGACGTGGCCCGTGGATTCCAGGACGCGGCAGTGGAAACCCTGGTGACCAAGACCGTCAGGGCCCTCAAGCAAACCGGTTTGCACACCGTGGTCGTGGCCGGGGGCGTCGGCGCCAACACGGCCCTGCGCCAGCTTTTGAAGCAAGAGGTGGTCCGTGCGGGTGGACAGGTTTTCTACCCGCGCCTGGAGTTTTGCACCGACAATGGGGCGATGATTGCCTATGCAGGCTATGTCCGACTGGCTGCGGGTCAGTCGGACACCATGCCGATGCAGACCCGGGCCAGGTGGCCCCTTGCCGAATTGCAGCCGCTGGCTGAAGTTGGTTGAACGCGACAGGAGAAAAAGACCCCATGCCTGCACAACAGCGAGCCCGAGACATTATTTTTCTCAACGACCTCAGGGTCCAGACCGTCATCGGAATCTGGGACTGGGAGCGTGCCATCAAGCAAACCGTGGGCATAGACCTCGAAATGGCGACCGATATCCGCAAAGCGGCCTCTTCGGATTCCATTCAGGACACGCTGGACTACAAGAGCGTGGCCAAGCGCATCATCGAGTTCGTGGAAGCATCCAGTTTCCAGTTGGTGGAGACGTTGGCGGAGCGTATCGCCGGCATCGTCATCGACGAGTTTGGGGTGCCCTGGGTGAGGGTGCGTCTGAGTAAGCCCGGCGCGATTCGTGGCTCCAAAGAGGTGGGTATCCTGATCGAGCGTAACCGAGAGAACCAAGATGCCTGAGGTTTTCGTTGGGGTCGGCAGTAATGTCGACCCGGAAGCCAATTTCCGCAAGGCCGTCAGCGAGCTGGATCATCGCTTTGGTGAGGTGCTTCGTTCGGCAGTGTTGCGCACGGAGGCGGTTGGCTTTGACGGTGACGCGTTTCTGAATATGGTGGTGAGTTGGCAGACCGACATGGCCCTGGAGTCGTTGATGCAGGTCCTTGGAGAGGTGGAAGTACTCTGCGGCAGGAATCGGAATGACAAGCGTTTTGGCCCCCGCACCATGGACCTGGATCTGTTGCTCTATGGCGATGAAATTCACGACTCCCCGCCCTTGCCTCGCCCCGAGATCATGGAATATGGGTTTGTTCTTGGTCCCCTGGCGGAACTTTCACCCATGAGGCGCCATCCAATCCTTGACAAAACCTACCAGGAGTTATGGAGTGAGAAACGTGACGGGATGCCGCCCATGGAGTCGTATTCGATGCCATGGTGAGCTTGTTAATCGGTTAATATTGAGGCTTGTTGAAGGTCCTGGGGTTTGATGATCATGAAACGTGTTTATAGCTTGATATGGGCTTGTTCATTGCTGGTATTGGCCGGTTGCGACGGCGGTGGCTCGAGCACAGCCGTAGGCACCGGGGACTGTTCGGTGACGGGGCAGAATGCCACCATCAAGGCCACCCTGCAGGACTGGTACCTGTTCTACCCTCAACTACGAAATTCCGATCCGGCCGCATTCGCGGACATCAAGAGTTTCCTTGCAGACATGGTGTCGGAGGTCATTCCTGCCGATCGATTCAGCTATGTGCAGTCCCAGCAGCAAGAAGACGAGGCCCAGTCCGCGACCTACGCAGGTTTTGGATTTGTTGTCGGAGTACTTCCGGGCAATGACGTGCGATTGCTTGATGTGTACGGTGAATTTCCTGATGAATTGCAGACGCCGACCTCAACGGCAGGGCTGAAGCGCGGTTACAGGATCATTGCAATTGAGGGGGTGTCCACCGACGAGATCATTGCGTCGAGACCGGCGGGCACCACCGAACTCCAGGCAATTATTGCGGCCCTTGGTCCTCGTGATCCCGGCGTCACGCTGCAAATGGACTTGCTGGACAATCAAGGCATGGCAGTTGCGGTGACTATGACCAAGGAAGTCATCCAGTTTTCTACGGTAGCCCTCTACAAGGTGTTTAACCTTAGCGGCAAGATCACCGGCTACCTGAATTTCCGGTCTTTCGCCAATCCCTCTTTTGTCGAATTGAATGAGGCGTTTGCCTATTTCAAGGCGCAGGGCGTAACCAACCTGGTACTGGATTTTCGTTATAACGGCGGTGGACTGGTTTCCGTGGCTGAGTACCTGGGTGATCTGCTGCTGGGTAACGTGGTTCCCGGGCAAGTCTTCTACCAGATGATTTTCAACGATAAACACTCCAACCAAAACTCCACAGGTTTTGTGGCCCAGGATGCTTCCAGCCTGCCGGACCTGGAGAGGGTGGTGTATATCACGACAGCGAAGACGGCATCGGCCAGCGAGTTGATACTCAATGGCACCCTGGGCTACGCACCCCAGGTGCAGACCGCCAGCGTGGGAGCTATCAGCTATGGCAAGCCCGTGGGATCCTACGGGTTTTCCTTCTGTGACCAGGTCCTCAGGCCCACCACCTTCCGGGTGGCAAATGCCCAGGGCGACAGTGATTATTTCGACGGATTCACGCCCACCTGTGCCGCCGACGATAATCCTGACTACGCATTCGGCGATGACGCGGAAGATTCGCTGTCGGCGGCCCTGGGCTGGATAGATACCGGCGCCTGCCCGGCAGCGGTCAAGGTGCCGGCGTCCCCCATGGTCCAGGCATGGAAGGATTACCTTTCGCAGCAGTCCAGGACGATCCCTTACGGGGACTTTGTGCAATACTATCAGTAGACCTTTTGCTCAGCTAAAGACCGAGGGCGCCCGCGGGCGCCCTCGGTCTTTCAGCCGCCGACATCTGTTCGGCTACCAGCCCAGGCTGCGACCACCGTCCACCGCCAGTATCTGGCCCGTGACATAAGGCGCCTCGCAAATATAGAACATGGCGGCCCGGGCGATGTCCTCGGGTGAACCGCAGCGACCCAATGCGGTCTCGCCAATGATCTTGTCCCGGGTGGCCTGTGGCAATTCCGCCTCCGGCCACAGGATGGCGCCAGGCGCAATTCCGTTGACCCGTACGTCGGGTCCCAACTCCTTGGCCAGGCTCATGGTCAACATGGACAGACCCGCCTTGGCTACGCAGTAAACCGTGTGCTCGCGCAGGGGACGACGGGCATGGATATCCACGATATTCAGGATCAGTCCCCGGCGTTTTGCCAATACCGGGGCCAGGGCCTGGGAAAGAAACAGCGGTGCTTTCAGGTTGGTACCGATCAGGTCGTCCCATTGATGCTCGGTGATACTGCCTGGCGGTGTCGGATAGAAGCTGCTGGCGTTATTGATCAACACGTCCAGGCCCCCATAGGCGTGTTCTGCCTGCTTTGCCGCCAGATCAAGCGCGTGCATGTCCAGCAAGTCTGCCTGAACCAGGACCACCGAGCCGGGGCGCTTTGACTGCAACTCGTCGGCCAGTGCCTGGGCCTGTTCCTCCGAATTGTGATAGTGCAACACCAGACTGGCGCCGGCGTCATGCAGCACCCTGGCCATGACAGCACCCAGGCGCCTGGCTCCCCCGGTTATAAATACTGTTTTCTCAGACAGTGGCTTATGACTCATCTGGGTTTCCTGTACCTGGTGTCTGGGTGATAGCGACTCATTGAGAGGGTCTTGTATAGGGTACCCCAGGCCAAACGGCAATGACCTGGTTAATTGGATCAATCTTGCCTGAAGGCAGGCAATATTTTGTTGTCCACGACTGTAATCCAGGCGATAAATTCACATGGTAAATTGGATGAACCCGGCAAGTTCCTGGTGCGCAGTTGGCCTGGCTGTGCGCGTCGACGGGCGGGTCTTCTGGAATATGAGCAGTGCAGGCAGTAGAGTACCGGGGCTGTTTTTCACATCAGGCCAGATCCCGTGAGTGATCCATCAGAACAGGATAATTCCAGCTGGAGTTTGCCGGCGCCGGATGCGCATGCGCTGGCCCATAGCAGGCGACTGGAAGATCACGTACGCCAGGTGATGGACGCGTCCGGTGGCAGTATCCCGTTTTCCCGATTTATGGAATTGGCCCTGTATGCGCCGGGTCTGGGGTATTACAGTGCCGGCGCCACCAAGTTTGGTGAGCAGGGCGACTTTGTAACAGCGCCAGAGATTTCCCCCCTGTTTTCCCGCTGCCTGGCCGGCCAGGTGGCCCAGGTGCTGGAGGAACTCGACGGTGGAGACGTGTTCGAACTGGGTGCCGGGTCGGGTGTCATGGCGGCAGATATCCTTGAGGAACTGGATCACCTGGGCAGGTTGCCGCACCGTTACCTGATCCTGGAAGTCAGTGCCGACTTGCGCCAGCGACAACAAGCGCTGTTGGCGGAGCGGGTGCCCGGGCTGTTGCACAGGGTTGCATGGCTGGACGAGCTGCCGCCCGGTTTGGAAGGTGTGATTCTTGCCAACGAAGTCCTGGACGCCTTGCCGGTGGAGAGGTTCCGCATTGAGTCCGATGGTCTGGCCGCACAGGCTGTTCACTGGTCGGGGGACGGTTTTGCCTGGCAGCCCGCACCGGCAAGCGATACCTTGCAGCGGGAGTGGCAGCGCATCAGCGCCGGCTTACCCGCCACGCCGGAAACCGGATTTACCTCGGAAATATGCTTGCAGCTTGGACCGTGGTTGCAGACCGTGGACCAATCACTGTCCAGGGGCATGATGCTGTTGATCGATTACGGTCTGCCCCGGTCCCAGTACTACCATCCCCAGCGTAGCGACGGCACCTTGATATGCCACTACCGCCAGCGCGCCCATCCCGATCCGTTTCGGCATGTGGGTATCCAGGACATTACTGCCTGGGTGGATTTCACCCGGGTCGCAGAAGCGGCGGTCGATCTTGGGTTGGAAATAATGGGCTTTGCGACCCAGGCCCATTTTCTTGCTGCCGCTGGTATCGAGTTGCTGCTTCAGCGCGCGCCAGCCGACACCGCCCGTCAACAGCTGGACCTGGCAGCCCAGGTACGCAAGTTGTTACTGCCAGGTGAAATGGGCGAGCGGTTCAAGGTTATCGGTTTGTCTCGAGGCATGACTGGCTGCATCTCGGGTTTCGGCTTGCATGATTTGACTCATACCCTGTGAGTCACTCGGTGGGGTACCGGCACGACGCGGTTCGCGCCAGCGTCGTGTTTTTGCGGTAATCTGCCGCCACAGGCGGAGCCTGGGGGAGTCACACTCGAGCCATGGATATTTACCACGCAATCTTGCTGGCGCTGCTACAGGGCCTGACAGAATTCCTGCCCATTTCCAGTTCCGGGCACCTGATCCTGCTGCCCCGGTTGATGGATTGGCCGGACCAGGGCCTGGCTTTTGACGTCGCGGTTCACGTCGGAACCCTGACCGCGGTGCTGATCTATTTCCGGCAGGATTTGCTGCTACTCGCCCGTGCCTGGTTTGGCTCGCTGCACACGCGCAAACTGGATCAGCATTCCCGCCTGGCCTGGGGCGTATTGCTGGGTACCATCCCGGTTGGTCTTGCCGGTTTGCTCATGAACGGCACGCTTTCCACAGCGCTACGGGATCCGACGGTAATTGCGGCTACCACGATCATTTTTGGTGTACTCCTGGGTGTTGCTGACTGGCTTGGCAAGCGTAGCCGGGATGAACACAGCCTCGGTTTCAAGGACGTGATGCTGATAGGTCTGGCACAGGCGGTCGCCCTGGTGCCCGGAACATCGCGCTCCGGGATCACTATGACAGCCGGTCTGCTGCTGGGTCTTACCCGTGAGGCGGCCGCGCGGTTTTCATTCCTGTTGTCTATCCCGGTAATCGTTCTGGCTGGCGGCATGGAGGGGCTGGAACTGATGGGCTCCGTCGCCACGGTGGATTGGACCGCCCTGTTGGTCGGGGTGTTCACCTCGGCGATAGCCGCCTGGCTTTGCATTCATTTTTTCCTGAAACTTATCGGTCGGACAGGTATGTGGCCCTTCGTTCTCTACCGGCTTTTTCTGGGTGCGGTTATCCTGGTTGCCTTGCGCTAGTCCGTGCCGCCGACACCGGTGGCTGTGGTTTGCGCAAAGGCAGGAAAGAGACTGGTTGGCGTGGGCTGAAAGGTCGGTGGCCTTCAGCTCTTGAGTGTACTCGAAAGCCCGATTTTTCAGGCACTTGCGATCCAATCATGGCGGTGCTGTGGCAACTACGAATTGGCTTGCTGTCAAATATAGCTTATTGATTTGCATAGAGTATTAGGTATCTCTTATATTAAGCGTCTTCAACCACATAGCGTAGCCCAGGCGCTCGTGAGGCGGCCCACAGGGACGGTGGCAATGCTCGCGGATGTTGCAACGTTCTTTTGATGCCCAGCCGGCCCGACTCCGCGCGTGTCGGGTTTTGTACGGTTGACTGTCTCGCCCGGGCGAGGCCAGAGGAGAAGAAACGACAATGAAACACCGATTCCGATCAGCGAACATGACCAGAAAGATTCCCGGGGTGCTTGTGTTGCTGACCCTGCTCCTGGTGACAACTACGGCCAGGCCGGAAAACCTGGCGCAGGCCTGGCAGCTCGCACTGGATACCGACCTGGCCCTGCAATCTGCCCACTCCCAGGTCGAGGCGGCCGAGTCGGATCTTGCCGCGGCCAAGTCCCGGCGTTATCCAGTGCTTTCGGCCAACGGGAGTATCACCCGTATGGATGAAACCCCGGCCTTTGATTTCGGGGCCGCCGGGATTCCGGTGCAACTGCCGCTATACACCGGCTCCAGCATGACGGCGACGGATGCCATGATCAGTGTGCCGCTGTTCACGTCGGGCGCATTGAGCAACGGGATTGCTGCTGCGGAGGGTGGCCTGGGCTCGAGCAGACACCAGGCGCGCGCGGTAGCCATGGATACCAAGCTGGCGATCGCCAATGCGTATATCAATGTATTGCGCTCGGAAAGCGCGTTGAAGGTAGCGCAGAGCAATCTGATGAGCCTCCAGGCCCATGCCAGGGACGTAGAAGATATGTTTAATGCCGGCCTGGTGCCGCGCAACGATTACCTGTCGGCCCAGGTGGCGCTGGCTGATGCCAGCCAGCGCAATTTGCAGGCAACCAACCAGCTCGATATTGCCCGCGCCGCCTACAATCGCGGAGTGGGCAGGGAGTTGCAGGCGCCGGTGAGCCTGGATGGTGGAGTACCGTTGATCGGTCTGGATTTTGGCGCCGAGGATCTGGAGTCCTTGTCGGCTCTGGCGCTGCAACAACGACCGGAGCTGGCCGGAATACAGGACGGAGCATCCGCCCTGCGTGCCCAGGCCAAGGCGGAGAAGGCTCGAGGCCTGCCCCAGGTGGCGCTGACCGGCGGCTATACCTATCTGGATAACCAGTTTCTTAATCAGGAAGACTTCTGGATGGTAGGCGTGGGTGTGCACTGGGATTTGTTTGACAGTGGGCGCACCCGCCATGCGGCCGATGCCCTGTCCCGACGAGCACGGGCGGCAAGCCAGAGTCGGGGCAATATGGAGAGCCTGATCGCGTTGCAGGTTCGCCAGTCCTGGCTGGAACAAGAGGAGGCGGCGCAGCGCTTGAAAGTGGTCGCGCGCGCGGTCGAGCAATCCCAGGAAAACCTCAGGGTAGTGCGTGACCGATATCGCAATGGTGAGGGTACAAACACCGAGGTGCTGGAGGCTCAGAATTTGAGCAACCTGAGTCAACAGAATTACGACAACGCCAGATACGATATCGAATTGTCGCGCATCCGGCTGGCCCGGGCCGTGGGCCTGTTATGAACAGGGAGAAAAAAATGCATTTTTCATCTACCGCCCGCCTGGCATTGGTATGCGTCGCTGCGCCTGGCTTGCTGGCGTTGGGTTACGGCATTCAGGCCCGGGCCGCTGAAACCTATCCCTTCCAGCTCACCGAGGCTGTCTACGAGATCGCGCCCAGGGAGCGAATCTGGGACGGCTCGGTAGAAGCGGTCAATGAGGCCACGGTGTCGGCCCAAACCTCCGGTCGCGTGACGGAGATTCTTGTGGACTTAAATGATTTCGTCGAGGCAGGCGCGGTCATTGTCCGCCTGACGGATAAGGAACAGCGCTCGGCCTTGAAGAGCGCAGAGGCGGGTTTACAGGAAGCCCGGGCCCGCGCCAGCGAGGCGGCATCAGATTTCGCGCGCATACAGGAAATGTTCAAGAATGAAACTGTCTCCCGCGCGCGTATGGACCAGGCGCGTGCCAACCACGAATCTGCCATGGCCAGGGAGGCATCTGCACAGGCCGGCGTGGTCGCCGCCCGGGAACAACTGGACTACACCGTGGTGCGCGCGCCCTACGCCGGTATCGTATCCAGACGTCATGTCGAACCAGGTGAAAGCGTGGCGCCGGGGCAGCCCTTGATGACCGGTGTGTCCCTGCAGCAACTTCGGGTAAATGTCGATGTACCCCAGAGCATGGTGGACGCCATTCGCCAGATTGGTAAGGCCACCGTACATCACGGCGAGATCGATATCCCTGCCGACAGCATTACGTTTTCTCCGGTGGCCGATGCCGCCAGTAACACCTTCAGGGTGCGTGTGAACCTGCCCCAGACCGAGGTGGTGCTGTATCCGGGCATGTTCGTGAAAGTGGGATTTGTGGTCGGGGAAACTCATCGCTTGTTAATCCCCGCCCCGGCCCTTCTGCGTCGCAGTGAACTGACTGCCGTGTACGTGGTGGACGGAAAGGGCGGAATCACCTTGCGTCAGGTCAGGGTGGGCCGTGCTTACGGAGACCGTATCGAAATTCTCGCGGGTCTTGAGGAGCACGAAATTCTTGCGCTGGACACCGTGCAAGCCGGAATTTACCTGAAGCAGTACCGCGCCCGGGGAGTCGACCATGGGCGATGAAGGAAAACTGGGGTTCTCCGGCCGCCTGGCGGCCAGGTTCCAGGAGTCGCCCATTACGCCACTGCTGGCGCTGACCGGTCTGTTGCTGGGCTTGTTCGCATCGGGTATCACGCCACGTGAGGAAGAACCGCAAATCGATGTGACCTTCGCCAATATCTTTGTATCGTTTCCCGGCGCCAGTGCGGTCGAAGTCGAAAATCTGGTTTCGGGCAGGATGGAGCAAATACTGGCTGAGGTTGAAGGGGTGGAACACACCTACTCGGTGTCCCGACCCGGCATGGCCATACTCACCGTGCAATTCGAGGTGGGGCAATTGCGCAACCCCGCTATCGTACGTTTGTACAACGCGGTCGAGTCCAATGACAACTGGCGGGCCCCGGGGCTGGGCATTATGCGACCGCTTATCAAGCCCAAGGGTATCGACGATGTACCCATTGTCTCGGTCACCTTGTGGACAGAGCAACCCGGGTTCGGCGCCCAGGAACTGCAGCGGGTGGCGCACACCATCGAAGCAGAGATCAAGCGTGTTCCCGGAACCCGCGATGTCTATACCATAGGCGGGCCGGACAACGTGGTGCACGTGGAACTGGACCCCCAGGCCATGGCTTCCTATGGCCTTTCGCTGGATGACCTGCGCGGAGCACTGAGCATGGGTAACGTGGTGGCGCAAGCCGGGTCGCTGGTGGCGAATAACCGCCAGGTTCCGGTTACCGCAGGAACCTTTCTGTCGAATGCCTCGGACATCGCCGAGCTGGTGGTCGGGGTGTACGACGGCAAACCGGTGTACTTGTCCGACGTCGCCAGCGTCAGCGCTGGACCCGATCAGCCCGAGCGCTATGTGTCTTTCGGTACCGGCCCCGGTGCGGCGGACAAATCTCTGCCAGTCGGGGTGATTGCCCCTGCGGTGACCCTGGCCATTGCCAAGAAACCCGGCACCAATGCGGTGGACATTGCTGACCAGGTCATTCAGCGTGTGGATCAGCTCAGGGGTGTGATGATCCCGGACCACGTAAAGACAACGGTCACACGCAACTACGGACAGACCGCTGACGACAAAGCCAGCAAACTCATCCAGAAGCTGATCTTGGCAACCGCATCGGTGGTCCTGCTGATTGGCTTTACCCTGGGTTGGCGCGAAGCCGGGGTGGTAGGTATCGCGGTGATCCTGACCCTGGCGTTGACCCTGTTTGCCTCCTGGGCCTGGGGTTTCACTATCAACCGGGTATCGTTGTTCGCCCTGATATTTTCTATCGGTATTCTGGTGGACGATGCCATCGTGGTGGTGGAGAACACACACCGGCACATGATGCTGGGGGCGGAAAGCCTGCGGGCGGCCATACCGCCGGCGGTGGACGAGGTGGGCGGACCGACCATCCTGGCTACCTTTACCGTGATAGCTGCTTTGCTGCCCATGGCCTTCGTTTCGGGCTTGATGGGTCCGTACATGAGCCCGATTCCCATCAACGCCAGCGCCGGTATGCTGCTGTCATTGGCGGTGGCCCTCACCGTGACCCCCTGGTTGAGTAATCACCTGCTCAGCACCGCACATGCGGGTGAGCATCGGGAAGACAAACTGCAGCAAAAGCTGGACGCGCTTTTCCGGAAGGTGATGACGCCATTGTTACGCGGCAGGGACGGGTCGGGCGCCCGCAAGCGCCTGTTGATCGGCGTAGTGCTGGCGATTGCCGTGGCGGTGGGTCTTGCCGGGGTGAAGCTGGTCGTCATGAAGATGCTGCCCTTTGATAACAAATCCGAATTCCAGGTGGTGGTGGATATGCCCGAGGGCGTGTCTTTGGAACAAACCTCCCGCGTACTGGATGAACTGGGTGAGTACTTGCGGGGCGTACCGGAAGTGACTGACTTCCAGACTTATGCCGGTACTGCATCGCCCATCAATTTCAACGGCCTGGTGCGTCAGTATTACCTGCGCGAGGGCGCCAACGTCGGCGACATCCAGGTCAACCTGCGGGACAAGCATCACCGCAGTCGATCAAGTCACGAAATCGCACTCGCAGTGCGTGCGCCACTGGTGGAAATAGGGCGCAAGTACGCGGCCTCGGTGAAGGTGGTGGAGGTACCACCGGGACCGCCGGTGCAGGCGCCGCTGGTAGCCGAGATTTACGGTCCGGACTACGCGGGACAGATGGCCCTGGCCGGGTCCATCCGTGAGCTGTTTGCCAATACCCCGGATATCGTGGATGTGGATGACAGCGTGGAATCCGACTCTCGGCGCCTGGTCATAGAGGTGGATCGGAACAAGGCAGCCCTGCTGGGTGTTAGCCAGGCCCAGGTAGCGGATGTGCTGACGGTTGCCCTGAGCGGGCAGGATGCCAGCTACATACATCAGGGTACGGAGAAATATCCCATCCCCGTACGTCTGGAAATGGCGGTGGCCGACAAGGCCACGCTGGACAGCCTGCTGATGTTGCAGGTGCCGTCTCGCGGTGGCCAGTTGGTGGCCCTATCGGAAGTGGTGAGCGTTCACGAGGACAGCTGGGAGAAAACCATCTATCACAAGGACTTGCTCCCGGTGGTTTTTGTTACCGGTGATATGGCCGGCGAGCTGGATAGTCCGCTGTACGGGATGATGGATATTGCGTCTGCCATAAGCGCACAAAAAACCGGTGGCGTGGAACTTGAGCAACGCTATATCTCGCAGCCTGACGATCAGTATTACTACAGCCTGAAGTGGGACGGCGAGTGGCAGATTACCTACGAGACGTTTCGTGACATGGGTCTGGCCTACTCGGTGGGTCTGGTGCTGATCTACCTGCTGGTGGTTGTGCAGTTCAAGTCCTACTCGGTACCCCTGATCATCATGGCGCCCATTCCCCTGACCATTATCGGTGTCATGCCCGGGCATGCCCTGCTGGGCGCCCAGTACACGGCTACCTCGATGATCGGCATGATTGCCCTGGCAGGCATTATCGTGCGCAATTCCATCCTGTTGGTGGATTTCATCGATCATGAATACGCCCGGGGTGTGGCTTTTCAGGAGGCCATTATTCGCGCTGCCGCGGTGCGCGCGAAACCGATAGTGCTAACCGGTCTGGCGGCCATGATGGGGGCATTTTTCATCCTCGATGACCCGATATTCAATGGTCTCGCGATCTCGCTGATTTTCGGTATCCTGGTATCGACCATGCTGACCCTGGTGCTGATCCCGGTGCTGTACTACGCGTCCCGGTACAAGACGATAGAGGCGGCGGCCTGAGCGATCAGCCAGACTGGTTGGAGCTTGCGCGCTGGCGTGCAATGGCATGCTGGCGTTCCTGCCTCAGCAATTCGCCGATCTGCACCCCACTCAGCCCTGCCAGGTCCAGGTCGCCGGCATTAACGCCGGCGGCCGCCAGGTGGGCCTGACGCAGGAGCCCGGCCTGGGGATAGGGATCATCCTCCATCCCCGTGCGGCCGCGGGCGTCTGCCTCGCAGGCCAGCAGGAAGTCTTCCAGCATCTGTGGTCGCCGGAAGCTGTCCAGGTCTTCCAGCATACCCAGCACGGTGCCATCGCGCAGCTCTGCAATCTTGTGGCACTTGCCATGCAGTTCGGCCACCTTCACCGCCAGGTCCCGGTAATGATTGGGTATCTTCAGACGCTGCACCATGGCAAGAATGAGCCGTACGCTGCGTCTTTCATGGCCTGGATGGCTGGGCCACAAGTCACGGGGTGTGACTGCCTTGCCCAGGTCATGCACCAGGGCGGCAAAGCGAACACAGGGGTCGTCAGATAATGTTGCCGCCTGGGCCAGTACCATCAGGCTATGTACACCGGTGTCGATTTCCGGGTGCCACCTGGCGGGTTGGGGAACGCCGTAGAGAGCATCCAGTTCCGGGAATAGCCACTGCAGCGCGCCGCAATCTCGCAGCGTCTGGAAATACACCTGGGGCTGGGCTTCACCCAGGGCGGTTTCTGTTTCCTGCCAGACGCGTTCGGGTACGAGCTTTGCCAGCTCTCCGCTGGCGGTCAGTTCGCTCATCAATTTAAGCGTCTCCGGGGCGATGCGGAAACCCAGGGGCGCCAGGCGAGCCAGGAAGCGCGCGACCCGCAACACCCGCAAGGGGTCTTCGGAGAAAGCCGGCGACACGTGCCGCAAAACCTTTTGCTCAAGATCCCGCTGACCCCCGTAAGGATCACTTAACAGGCCGTTTTTATCCCGGGCAATGGCGTTGATGGTGAGGTCCCGGCGCAAGAGGTCCTGCTCGAGCGTGACATCCTCTGCGGCGTGCACGTCAAAGCCATAGTAACCCGAGCCTTTTTTTCTCTCGGTCCTGGCCAGCGCATATTCTTCGCCTGAGACCGGGTGCAGGAACACCGGAAAGTCCTTGCCCACCTTGCGAAAACCCTGGTCCAGCATCTGCTGCTCATTGCCGCCCACGACTACCCAGTCACGCTCCTTCACCGGGAGCCCGAGCAATTCATCGCGTACAGCGCCGCCTACCAGGTACGTTTCCATAGGGGCATTGTAGCCTCAGGCCACTCACTTGCCACAAGCGCCTTGATCAGGGCAGTGTGTTCGGCATCTCTTTTGAGTTTCGGCCGGTCGGCGACGTTGCTATTTTTCTCGACCGGCGTGCTTGCGATGCTGGTCCAGATCAGCCCGAAAGCTGCCTTTTTCCAGATATCGGGGCGCGATCACATCCAGTGATTTCGGGGTGATTCCCAGGCGCAGCAGACCATTGTTGTCACAGATGCTGTTGAGCGTAAGTGAACGATAGTTGTCCATGCTGAAGGGTTTCCCGGGTACCAGTTCCATCAGTCTGGCCTGGGTTCTTGCCAGGCCGTCGGGCAGACCGAAAATCTTGCGCTTGACACCTATTTGCCTGGCTATGAAAACCACCAGTTCGCGCAGGGAATAAATCTGTGGGCCGCACAGCTGGAAACTCTTCCCATAGGTACGCGGGTTGTTCAGGCAGCGCCGGATCGCCTCGCACACATCACCGATATACACCGGTGCAAACCGCGCATTCGGGCAGGCCAGAGGAAAGGCTACCGGTATCCGTCGCAAGAGGGAGGCGAAGCGGTTGGTGAATGAATCCCCCGGTCCAAAAATTACCGAAGGCTGGAATATTGTCCAGTTCAAACCAGGCGCGGCCCCGCGCACGGCGTCCTCCGCAAGGCCCTTGCTGCGCAGATAGTTGCTGGGACCCTTTACGGCATCTGCCTTCAATGAACTCATATGCAGCAGGCGCTTAACGCCTGTTTTCTGACAGGCGGTCACCACGTTTTTTGCCAGCTCGGTGTGGGCGTTGGCGAAGGATTTGTCCCTGCCCCGGAACTCGTTGAGGATTCCTACCAGGTTGATCACCACGTCGACATCCCGGAAAAGGGATTCCAGCACCAGCGGATTGTGTATATCTGCGGTGAGCACGGACACCGTGGGCAGTACCAGCAAGTCGCGGTTACGTTCGCGATTTCGCGTTGGCAGTAGCAGGCGGTGACCATCCTGGGCGAGACGAGACACCAGGTTGTGACCGACAAACCCGGTGCCGCCCAGGATGCAAATGGATTGCTTGCTCATAGTGTTCCGATAATTGGATTTTCCGGGAAGATCACTGGCTGGGTCTTGCGGACTACAGTTAACAATCATGGATTATATGTTCAGGCTGACTTGAATGTCAGGCCGACGGGGCGCATCGACTATGCTTCCTCAGCGCGTGATGACGTCAAGTGCAGGAGCGGGTATCAGCCGGGCTTGCAGCTGAACGGCCGAGGGCACCGGCGCAAGAAGTTCCTTCAGACGTAATTCGGGTCGACCCAGGCTCCAGGCGAAAATCACCTGGCTTTCCAGGACCCTGCGCACGTATTTACGGGTTTCGCCATAGGGCAGGGTCTCGATCCACAGGGCCGCGGCAATCTCCTCACCCACTGGAAGCCAGGTGCTGATGCGGTTGGGCCCGGCATTGTAGGCGGCGGTCGATAGCACGGGGTGATTGCCGAACAGAGACTGCATCTTGCCCAGGTAGCGGGTGCCCAGCAGGATGTTGGTCTGCGGGTCCAGCAGACTGTCGCTGCTGTGGTAGGGAATACGGAATTCCCGTGCCGTGGATGCTCCCGTGGCCGGCATCAGCTGCATCAGACCCAGCGCACCGGCGCTGGATTTTACATCCGGCATGAACAGGCTTTCGCTGCGGGCGATACCCATGGCCCAGCTTGTATCGATGCCGGCCAGCCCTGCGGACTCCTTAAACAAATCGATATAGGCGGGCGGGTAACGCAGGGTCAGGTCATCAAACAGTTGCTGACGCGCGGCGGTGGCGATTGCACGGGAATGCCAGCCCAGGCGATGGGCCAGGATTGAGGCCTGGACCTGCCCTGGCGGATCCAGTTGCGCGATCACCGCGTCCCATTCCAGTCTCCCGCGAGAATCCATGCCGGTGGCGAACCATTCGCCGGCACGGACCAGGTCCGGTCGGGCCGCGAGTTCCTGAAGTACTGGTTCATCGGCAGGTGTTTCCCGGTTTTCAAAAGCATAGGGCAGGGACAGTTCGTCGGCAGCCAGAAAGCTGTAATAGCCGCGCTTCCCCGAGAGGGAAAGCAGGATATTCCTGGCCGTTTCGGGGTCACCTTGTGCCTGCATGGCCATCGCTGTCCAGTACTGCCAGGTGTCCTCCGAGACCATCGCGTCCGGCATGGCGTTTATGGCCCGGCTGACATGCTCCCAGTCACCCAGGTACAGGGCTGCCCGGGCCCACCAGGCCAGGCTGTCCGCATCGTGGGCTGCAGTTGGCAAAGCGGCCATGCGCTTCAGGCTGTTGGCTTGAAGGCGGTGCGCCGACCAGAAGGCGATGGTCTTTTGCATCGCCAGCTTTTGTCCCCTGGTAAAGCTGAAGTCGCGTCTGTATTGCTTGTGCCAGAGTTTGAAGGCCTGGTCGGGGTCGCGCCTGGACAGTTGCTCAAGGCCGTCCAGTATCAACAAACGTGCGCGCTCGGAGTTCTTGAAGTTCTGCCTCGCAAGTTCGGTTTCCGGTCTGGTGGTGACGCGGCGATACAGATCCACCAGGGCCCGGTCGGAATCGGTAAGGAACCCGGCAAGGTAGTCCGCCAGCTGGAAGTTTTTTTCTGCCAGGGCCAATTCCAGTCGCTCGCGGTAGCGGGCGCTGGTGAGCAGTTGCATATCGGCCAGCCAGGAAAACACCGGGTCGCATTCCCGGGGTTGGCTGTGACCCACCAGCCAGAGTTCGACGGCGCGCTCGGCCAGGGCCGGCTGATCGCCGAGCTGGCGGCTTGCCTGCAGGGCCTGGCAATGCAGGGCCGCATCGCTGCCGCCTGCGTAGAATTCCTGGTACTGGCCGAGGAAATCCTGCCAGCGCTTTTCCCGGTACAGACGATTTACCCAGCGCAGACGCAAACGCGCAGAAGCATACAGAGAGGGGTGGGCCAGCAGGTAGTTGGCGATCTCCTGCCCCGGCAAATGCCGGGCACCCGCCGCCAGCCATGCTCCGCGCAAATCATCCAGCAGGGGGTAAGCTTGCAGTGTGCCAAGTTCGGGTTCTACGGCCGACCAGTTACCGCTCTCCGCTGCCTTCAGGGCGCGCATGAAAGAGGTTCTCTGGTCTTGCAGCGAAGCGTGTTCCGCGGCGCTTGCATGCCCGATGCAAAAACACGATAAGCAAATTAGCAACAGAACACGCATAAACTTGTCAGCCAAAATCACTGGTTGCCTGAGTACGAAGACCTGTCAGAATCCGGGTCTGGCAGATCTCGATAAGGGAGAATAAAACAATGGACTGGATAATGCTGGTGAGCTTCCCCGTCCTGGGTCTGTTTGCCGGCGTACTCGCCGGAATGTTCGGCATTGGCGGCGGGTTGGTCATCGTTCCCGTCCTGGTCCTTGTTTTCGGCTATTACGAGATGGCGCCTGATTATCGCATGCATCTGGCGATCGGCACCTCGCTCGGAACAATTATTTTTACCTCCATCTCATCCCTGCTGGCGCATCATCGCAGGGGCGCGGTGCTCTGGCCTACGGTTTTTCGCCTGGTCCCGGGCATTGTTGTCGGCGGTTTCCTGGGGGCGGCAATTGCCGATGCGGTAAGCAACCGTGCCCTGACCGGTGTGTTCGGCTTGTTTGTCGTGACCATATCGCTGTACCTGGTAATCGGCAGGCGGCCTGAGGCCGCCGGGCAGTTGCCCGGTTGGCCGGGTCACACCGCGGCCGGACTGGTGATAGGTACGGTCTCCGCCCTGACCGGCATCGGTGGCGGCGCGGTGACCAACCCGTTCTTGCTTTGGCGTGGCGTGAACATTCGAAACTCGGTGGCGACCTCGGCTGCATGCACACTGCCGGTAGCCCTGGCTTCGGCCACCGGCTTTTTGCTGGCGGGTCTGGGGGTTGCAGATTTGCCGGCGTGGTCCACCGGTTACATTTTCTGGCCGGCGGTAGCGGGTATTACCCTGGGCAGTGTCCTGACCGCGCCGCTGGGGGCGCATTTTGCCCATACCCTGCCGGTAGAGCAGTTACGCAGGGCGTTTGCGGTGCTGCTGCTATTTGTGGGTGCCCGTATGTTCTGGCGCAGCTTTTTCTAGGTCGGCAAAAAAAGCCCGGCCGAAGCCGGGCTTGTGTGGTCGCTTAGCGCACTACCAGTACGATGCCTCGCTCGCCGCGGCGTAACTGCAGTAACAGGGAACTGGCTTCCCTGGCTGCGTCGGCCAACTCCTCGGTTGTACCGATACGCTGGCGGTTGACCCTCAGTATCAAGTCATTGCTTCGCAGGCCATTGGCGAACGCCGGGCTGCCTTGCTCAACCTCACTGACCAGCACGCCCGGCACACCGTCATAGTCCCGGCTGGAAGTGTCCACGGTCTGGAAGCGGGCGCCTTCCAGTCCGGGGTGAATGTCTAGCGCGCTGACCGGTCCGGCCGCGGCCTCGCCCAGCTTGGCAGTAACGGTCATTTTCTTTCCATCGCGCATCAGCACGATTTTTACCGGCTCGCCAGCGCCATGCATGCCTACACGCAAGCGCAGGGAGGCCGCATCGGCAATGGTTTCGCCATCAACCGATAACACCACATCGCCAGGTTCGATGCCGGCTCTTTCGGCGGCAGAATCCGGCATTACCTGGGAAACCAGGGCGCCGTCGGTGGTTGCCAGGCCCAGGTTCTCCGCCAGTTCGGGATCGATGCTCTGCACGCTCACGCCAAGTAAGCCCCTGCGTACCTCTCCATGTTCCAGGATTTGCGTCATGACGTTGCGGGCCATGTTCGAGGGGATGGCAAAGCCAATACCGACGCTGCCGCCGGAATTGGAAATAATGGCAGAGTTGATGCCCAGCAGTTCTCCCTTGAGGTTGATCAGCGCGCCACCCGAATTGCCCAGGTTGATAGCTGCGTCTGTCTGGATGAAGTCCTCGTAATTCTCCGCGTTCAGGCCTGATCGCCCAAGGGCGCTGACGATACCGGAGGTCACCGTGTGCTGCAGACCAAAGGGGTTGCCTATGGCGACCACGAAGTCTCCTACCCGTGCTGCACTGGAGTCGGCAATGGGCAGTTCATGCAGATCCTTGGGGTCCACCTTGAGCACGGCAATATCCGATAAAGGGTCGGTTCCCAATACGGTCGCCTCCATGGTGCGCTTGTCGAGCAGGGTGATGCGTATGCGGTCGGCGCGGTCCACCACATGATGATTGGTCAGGATGTAGCCCTTGCCAGCATCAACAATGACCCCGGAACCGCCACCCCGGAACTCCCGGTCCTGACACTGGGGAAATTGGCTGAAAAACGGGTCCTTGCACAGCGGGTGGGTAGGCCCCGCCTGCCCCATGACCGCGATGTTGACCACGGCCGGGGATACTTTCTCGACCAGCGGTGCGAGTGTCGGGATCGCCTGGCCATCTACTGACGCGGGCAAGGCGCCGTTCGCAAGGGGATTGAAGCCCAGTAGCACCAGTGAGACCAGCAGGCCGCAAAATTTGTTACGCATTATGTTTCCTAGCTTCATGTTGGTTTCATCAGGCCACGTCGCGGCCTTGGTATTTATCTCATCCGACCGGCCCACTCCCTGGAAACAGGGCACTTGGGACAAAAATAACGGTAACCCCTGAATCGCAGGGCTTATGGCTATTGTGGGTGCAAACAGGGATTTTTCAATAGCTGCGGGCGCCTCCGAACCTGCCCCGGTGGGTAAAATGTGAGTCAATTGTGGATAACAGGTGTATACAACATGTTGTATTGCCAGTTTCAGGGCAAGAGTTAAATAAATTCAAGCGGGAATTTAAGAGATAGTAATAACTGCATGTTTTTATTGAACTAAGTCTAGGTAAATAATTTGGATATTAGTCTTGACATCCATGCTGTCTGAGAATAACCTTTTGACCCAAGCACAACATCTTGTGTTTTCAGATTCGAGGATCGAAAAAGAGGCCTCTCAGGGGCGGTGATCTCCCCTGCACTAAAAAAAGACTGCACTTGAAAGGAATGGGGATGTAAATGAAGCAGATTATGTATTTCCGGGGGGCGCCTGGCTGTTATGAAAACCGCTGAGGATTTGGTAACAAGCGAGGTGTCGGAAATCTCTTTCCAGCCGGCTTCTCTGGACATTTGGGACAAGAAATACCGTCTCAAGTCAAAAGACGGGCAAAACGTAGACAAGACTCTGGATGATACCTATGAACGGGTCGCCCGTGCGCTGGCTGATGTGGAGACACCCGAGAAGAGGGAGGAGTGGTACGAGCGTTTTGTCTGGGCATTAAGCCAGGGTGCTATTCCGGCTGGACGAATCATATCCAATGCCGGCGCCCAGGAGCACAAGCCCGCGACCTCGACCATTAACTGCACGGTTTCCGGGACCATCCGCGACTCCATGCATGACATTCTGGAAAAAGTTCACGAAGCGGGTCTGACGCTCAAGGCGGGTTGTGGCATAGGCTACGAATTCTCCACCCTGCGGCCGCGGGGTGCCTATGTCTCCGGTGCCGGCGCCTATACATCCGGTCCGCTGTCCTTCATGGATATTTACGACAAGATGTGTTTTACCGTGTCCTCAGCCGGTGGTCGTCGTGGCGCCCAGATGGGTACCTTTGATGTTGGTCATCCCGATGCCATCGATTTCATACGCGCCAAGCGAGAGGATGGACGCCTGCGGCAGTTCAATCTTTCCCTGCTTGTGACCGACGGATTCATGAAGGCGGTGAAAAACGATACCGAATGGCGTCTGGCATTCCCGGTAAGCGCGGACGAGGCCAGGGAAGACGGCCTGGATCTGAATGATCCGCACAGCGTGATCTGGCGTGAATGGCCCAATCATGACAAGTCCTACATTGTGAACGATGACGGTCTGGTGGCCTGCAAGGTTTACAAGACGGTTCAGGCGCGCAGGATTTGGGATGTCATCATGTCCTCGACCTACGATTACGCGGAACCCGGTTTCGTGCTGATCGATAAAGTAAATGAAATGAACAACAACTGGTGGTGCGAAACAATTCGTGCAACCAATCCCTGTGGCGAGCAACCGTTGCCGCCTTACGGGTCCTGTCTGCTGGGGTCGGTGAACCTGACTCGTTTCGTAGTCCATCCTTTCAGCAAAGACGCCTACTTCGACTGGAAGGAGTATCGCAAGGTAGTCAAGGTTTTTACCCGTATGCTGGATAACGTGGTGGAGATCAACGGGCTGCCACTGGGTCGTCAGCGTGACGAGATCACCAACAAGCGTCGGCACGGAATGGGATTCCTCGGCCTGGGCTCGACGGTGACCATGCTGACCATGAAGTACGGTAGCGCCGAATCAGTAGCCTTTACCGAGCAGGTTGCCCGTGAGATGGCGCTGGCCGGGTGGGAGGCTGCCCTGGACCTGTCCCGCGAAAAAGGTCCTGCACCCATCATGAATGAAGAGTTCGTGGTCACGGGCGAAATGTTGCGCAAGCGCCCTGAGATGAAAGCGGATGGCATCAGGGCGGGCGACAAGTTGCCTGGCCGCATATTGCACGCCCGCTACAGTCGCTATATGCAGCGCTTGGCTGAGCAGGCCCCGGAACTGATCCGGGAACTGGCCGAGGTCGGCGGGCGCTTCACTCATCACAGTTCGATCGCACCTACCGGTACGATTTCCCTGTCGCTGGCGAATAACGCGAGTAATGGTATTGAGCCCAGTTTTGCACACCATTACTTCCGCAACGTGATTCGTGAGGGACGCAAGACCAAGGAGAAGGTGGATGTTTTCTCCTTCGAGATGTTGGCTTATCGGGAGCTGGTGAACCAGAAGGCGGCGCCGGATGCAAAAGAGGAGAAGAACCAGCTGCCTGAATATTTCATCACCGCAGATGATGTCAATCCGACCCAGCACGTGGACATCCAGGCCGCGGCGCAAAAGTGGGTCGATTCCTCGATTTCAAAGACCGCAAATGTCCCTACCTCGTTCCCCTATGAGGATTTCAAGAACATCTACATGTATGCCTATGATCAGGGGCTCAAGGGTTGCACGACCTTCCGCTTCAACCCCGAGGCTTTTCAGGGCGTGTTGGTCAAGGCGAATGACCTGAAGAACACCACCTATGTCTTCACCCTGGAGGATGGTACCGAGCTCAAGCTCAGGGGTGATGAGGAAGTGGAGTACGACGGCGAAACCCACACTGCTGCCAATTTGTTCGATGCGATCAAAGAGGGCTACTACGGGAAGTTCTAGAAGGTTGGAACTCTGGAAATCCGGATTGATGAAAGCACAGGGAACGGGCATGTCGCTGTTAGAGCAGAAATGGAAAAGACGCACCACTGAGACCTATACGGCAGCTGACGCGACCACCCGATGGCAGGATGCGGTGAGCAAGCCACCGGGCAAGGTTTCCCAGCCGAAGACGGCAAGGCCAAAGAAAATTGCCCGACGCACACAAATAAACACCCGCTAGGCAGACACCTGTTTTCGGGTCGATAGAACGAGAGAGACAGTAGAAAATGACAATCAAGATCGAACACAAGATCGTTGGCTACAAGGTAGAGAAGCCCGAGGATCCAAAACCCAAGGTGGAGAGCAAGGAGTCCTCCAGCGAGGGCAACGTTATTCGGATGCATGAGAAGCTCGAGCGTCCGGAAGTGCTTATCGGCTCTACCTACAAGGTCAAGCCGCCAGTGGCCGATCACGCCATGTACGTGACCATCAATGACATCTTGCTGAATGAAGGAACACCCTACGAGAATCGCCGTCCGTTTGAGATCTTCATCAATTCCAAGAATCTGGACCACTACCAGTGGATCGTGGCCTTGACCCGGATTATTTCAGCGGTGTTTCGTAAAGGCGGTGATTCGACTTTCCTGGTCGAGGAGCTCAAGGCGGTGTTTGATCCACGCGGTGGCTATTGGCAGCCCGGCGGCAAGTTCATGCCGTCGATTATTGCCGAGCTGGGTCATATTATTGAAAAGCACATGATCTTTATCGGCTTGATCAAGAACCAGCCGCTGGACGAGCATCAACTCAAGCTGGTGAATGAGAAACGGGCCGAATACGAAGCCTCCAGGCAACAGACGGACGCCTTCGCTGACAGCGAGTACCCGGAAGGCGCCCAATTGTGCGGCAAGTGCTCCACCGCAGCCGTGATCATGCTGGATGGCTGCATGACCTGCCTGAGCTGCGGCGACAGCAAGTGCGGTTAGTGTCCAGCGTTCGGTAATAAACCGGGACGGTGTACAGGCCGGGATTTTTTAATCTCAGCCCGACAATGTCTGGTATGCAGCCCTCCAGATGTTCCGTACGGACCTTGTCTCTGGAGGGCTTTCCCCTGCGCTGGCCAGACCGAATTGCTTCATGTAAGGATCGTTTGTCGCGACCCAAAGTCTTAAAAATTTTTGGACGGAGCCACGCGCGGTTTGTCGCCGGGTCGAAGCACATGGCATTTCGCGAGTTACCGCGTGCCTGAAGTAGTCGCTGGAAGAGTGGCTCGAGATGGTGCAGCAATATCTGGGAGAGATTTCGGACGACTGCTGTTGCTCAAGAACAACCGGTCGTCGAGTGTGACCATAACTTTGGTAATTGACGTAAATCCAGAACCAATCACTGGGTATTTCGGCCGGTGATAATGATCGCAGGATGTCTATGGACTACATGATTACACTCTTGACAGACCCGGCTGCATGGGTTGCGCTGGCGACGCTCACGATTATGGAAGTTGTACTGGGAATCGATAATCTGATTTTCATTTCGGTGCTATCCAACAAGCTGCCAGAGCATTTGCGCCGGAGAGCGCGTCGAATTGGCATTGCAGCCGCTCTTGTTCTGCGGCTGGGACTACTTGCAACAATAGCGATTATCGTCAAACTTACGACGCCGGCATTAGAGCTATTGGGGCAGGCGTTTTCGTGGCGAGATTTGATATTGATTACAGGCGGATTATTTTTGGTCTGGAAAGCGACCACGGAAATCCATCACTCGGTTGATCCTGATCCCGGCCCGAATCGCCTGAACCCGGCCGTGGTTGCAACCAGTATCGCTGCTGTAATCGGGCAAATCCTGCTCCTGGATTTGATTTTCTCGCTCGACAGCATCATTACAGCAGTTGGAATGACCACACACATTCCGATAATGGTGGTCGCAGTCGTTATCGCGGTCATGACAATGCTGCTTGCCGCAGACCCATTGGCAAATTTTGTTCACGCTAACCCTACCGTTCTCATGCTGGCGCTTGCCTTTTTGTTATTGATCGGTACGACACTTATCGCCGACGGTTTCGGCGCGCCTGTGGCGAAAGGGTATGTGTACGCGGCGATGGCATTTTCAGCGTTTGTCGAAGGCCTCAACATGATGGGTCGACGCGCGCGGCAGCGAAAAGTGTCGGAGCAAACCAATTTTCCCTAGCCGGTGCTGGTTTGACTGACTGCTTCTGGCTGTAAGCAGACCATCACTAGTTTCCTAAGGAGCCTCTGATTTATTCTGGGCGAAGTGGATTGTGAGCGAAACACAGCAGATTCCAGGCGCCAATCGCACGGAATAGTGGTTCTATTGCGAAGATTGGCAACACAGAAGATGGATTTCTTAGACCCAAGACACGAGTTCATGAATAGATCAGAGGTTCCTAAAGCAGACGTTAAAGCGGCTGCTGCCTGGAAACGCAGACCCTGGAAATGCGATCGGATTCATCACAGATGTTTGATCGAATGTGGATTGCCCCGGTCCAGGTCCGTAAACGCGGAATCCGGTGTTGACGAGTTGTCCGGTTGAGCCGGAAACTCTCTTGCGCCCCGTGAGCCCTAGGGTTGCCGTTTTCCTTCCAGGCGGGCGCCGTGCGCGAAAGACATCGCCGGCCAGAAGCTCGCCGCGACGCAAGCAGGCGCCCGCTTGCTCACCAGGGCAGGGTTTCCCCGTTGGCGTGATGGAAACTGCCACTGTCTTCGGGTCCCAGTTCGTCGATCCGGGCGATCAGTCCACGTACCGATTCGTCCGCATCCACCAGACCGCTGTGGGCCGTCATGTCCGTGCGCACATACCCGGGGTGAAGGATCAAGACGGTGATACCGTCTTCTTCCAGGTCCCTGGCCAGGGACACACCTGCCGCGTTGGCGGCTGCCTTGGACATGCGATAGCCATAGCTGCCACCGGAGGTGTTGTCGGCAATCGAACCCATGCGGCTGCTGATGATGGCGAAACGGGACCCCCGCGCGAGGTTGGCTCGCAGCGCCTGCGCCAGCAGCACAGGGCCAAGGGCGTTGACCCTGAATTGATCCATTATTTGCCCGATGGCGGACTCATCGATATTCCCCAGGACCTGGTTGCTGAGAATGCCGGCGTTATTGATAACCAGGTCCAGTTTGAGTGTGCCCAGCTCGGCTGACAGCTTTGCCAGGTCTTCGGCCCGGGTGACGTCACACCCGGACACCATCCGGCATCCCAGTTTCGCAAGCTCCGGCGAGCTTTTACGTACTACGGCAATCACCTGATCACCGCGCGCGGTTAGCTGGCGGCAGAATTCCAGGCCTATGCCCCGGTTGGCGCCCGTAATCAATACCTGTTGCATACTCGGGTTTCCTGTCTTGCAGCACACACCGTTATAGTAGCCAAAGGTGGCATGTCGCCCCCGGAGACACAACCCATGACCCAGATTCGCCTGGCAGCCCTTATTTGTCTTTGCATGACCTTGTTGGCCTGCTCCACGCAAAGAGCCTACGAGGGATCTGCCAGGCCGGCAGATGAGGTAGCGCTGATCAAGGGAGATCCAAAGTTTCGCCTGACACCGGTGGCGACGTATTTGCGCAGCGTGGACGGCGTGGCCCTGGGCGACACCCAGGCCGCGGTGGAAGTTTTGCCCGGCGAACATGAACTGGTGGCCGACTGTGTTGTCTCAAGTAGTGGTGACCGTCATCGAGTTCATCTGCAGGTAGTGGTCGAGGCCGGCGAGCGCTACAGGCTGGAACCGCAGATGGGGTCGGCAAACCAGGCATGCATCGGCATAATCCTGGTCAATGATTAATATTTGGGAGCGGTGAATATGGGTTTTTGGGCGCTACTGGGAAACGTACTCTGGCTGGTTTGGGGCAGTGGAGTGGCTTGCTTCCTGTTCTGGGGTCTGGCCGGTCTGGTGCTGTGCGTCACTGTAGTGGGCATTCCCTTTGGCATTGCGGCATTCCGAATCGCCGTATTCTCCCTGCTACCCTTTGGCAACCAACTGGTCGAGGCTGAAGATCTGGGGCAAGCGCGCATCACGGGCACCGGTTTGGCCAACCTGCTGTGGTTTCTGCTCGCCGGGCTTTGGCTGGCGATACTGCACGTGCTCTGGGGTGTGTTCCACTGCATCACTATCATAGGCATTCCCTTTGGACTGGCACATTTCAAGCTGGCCAAAGTCTCCCTGGCTCCATTGGGCAAGCGCGCCGTGCTGGCCGGCAGGAACGGTCGGTGATACAGGATTTTTCACGCGGGTTTTCCTACGCCCTGGGCGGGTTGCGGGAAATAGGCAATCCGGCGCTTCGGCGTTTCGTGGTCATACCTCTACTGATAAATGTTCTGCTGTTCGCCGTGGTTATCTGGGGCGCGGCGGAATTATTTTCAGCCTGGCTGGACAGCATTTTTTCCTGGTTGCCGGACTGGTTGGGCTTTCTGGACTGGCTGCTCTGGCCCCTGTTCATCCTCACTGTGCTCCTGATTGTGTTCTACCTGTTTACGGTAGTGGCTAATCTGCTGGGCTCTCCCTTCAACGGCTTGCTGTCAGAAAAAGCGGAGTTGTACCTGTATCCGGGCACTGTCCTGCCGTCCAGCGGTCCCCTGTGGAAAGAGTTGGTACGTGCCCCCTGGATTGAGTTGCGAAAATTGTTATACGTATTGCTCTGGGCGATTCCCTTGTTGCTGCTGTTCCTGGTTCCGGGAATCAATGCCCTGGCGCCCCTGTTGTGGTGGGTATTCGGGGCCTGGGTGCTGGCGCTCGAATACCTGGACTATCCAATGTCCAATCATGCCGTGCGCCTGGGTCATCAGCGTACGCTGCTGGCCGAGCATAGACCCCTGGCGCTGGGGTTTGGCACGGCGACTCTGATGCTGACCCTGATTCCTGTTGTGAATTTCGTCGTCATGCCCGCGGCGGTCATCGGGGCCACGCGCTTGTGGGCGGAGTGCCTGCGTCCCCCGCGACTCTGATCAGGGGCACTTTCTCCCGTCTATCCGTTACAATCGGCGCCAAGCTCGCCCCGTTTCCCGGGGCGTCCAGACTTGGGGAGAAATTCATGAGAACCAGAATGGCCGCGCTGACGGTTTCAGCCCTGCTGGTATTGGCTGCCTGCGGCAAACAACCCGCAGAGACGCCTGCCAGTGCCCCCGTATTAACCGAGAAGCAACAATACGCCGAGCAGCGTGTCGGTATCTATGCGCCTTTCCGGCTGACTACCGACGTTTCTGCATTCAGCCCCGGCAAGCGAGAGATGATCAAGTTGCTGATTGAGGCCGCGGGCATCATGGATGATCTGTTCTGGCGCCAGGCCTGGGGTGACAAGACGGCCTTGCTGGACGGTCTGGAAAATGATGCGGCCCGCCGTTTTGCGGTCATGAACTACGGTCCCTGGGATCGTCTTGCCGGCGATCGTTCGTTTGTCGATGGCATTGAGGACAAGCCCCTGGGTGCCAATTTATACCCCCGGGACATGAGCAAGGAGGAATTCGAGGCCGCCGAACTGGAGGGTAAGGACAGCCAGTACACGATCCTCGAGCGGGACGCGGAGGGCGTCTTGAAGGTCGTACCCTATTCCCAGGCATTTCACCAGGAACTGCGGCGTGCCGCCGGCTTGCTTAACCAGGCGGCCAACCTGGCCGAGGATCCCGGGTTTGCAGGCTACCTGAGGCTGCGCGCAAAAGCCTTGCTCAGCGATGATTACATGGAAAGCGACATGGCCTGGATGGACATGAAGTCGAACACCGTGGACCTGGTGTACGGCCCGATTGAAACCTATGAGGACAAGTTATTCGGCTACAAGGCAAGTTTTGAGGCCTACGTGTTGATCAAGGATGTGGCCTGGAGTGAGCGTCTGGCGCGCTATGCCTCCTTCCTGCCGGAACTCCAGCTTGGATTGCCGGTGCCGGAGGCCTACAAGACCGAGGCTCCGGGTACGGATTCGGACCTGAATGCCTATGACGTTGTCTATTACGCGGGTGACTGCAACGCGGGCTCGAAAACCATTGCCATCAACCTGCCCAATGACGAGCAGGTGCAACTCGCCAAGGGTACCCGGCGTCTGCAGTTGAAGAACGCGATGCAGGCCAAGTTTGACAACATCCTGGTGCCTATTGCTGACCAGTTAATCGTGCCTGACCAGCGCCGGCACGTGGTGTTTGAGGCATTCTTTGCCAACACCATGTTTCACGAAGTGGCCCACGGTCTGGGCATCAAGAACACCCTGAACGGGAAGGGCCTGGTGCGTACTGCATTGCGTGACCTCGCGGGGGCGGTTGAGGAAGGAAAGGCCGATGTTCTGGGTCTTTACATGATCAAGAACCTGTTCGAGAAAGGTGAAATAACCCAGGGCGAGTTGATGGATTATTACGTGACCTTCGTCGCGGGTATTTTCCGTTCTGTGCGCTTTGGCGCATCCAGTGCGCATGGTCGGGCCAATATGGTGAGGTTTAACTTTTTTCAAGACCGCGGTGCTTTCCTGCGTGATGCTGAAACAGGCCGGTACCGCGTGGACAAGGCGGCGATGGAACTGGCTATGGCCGAGTTGTCGGCCCGCATCCTCACCTTGCAGGGAGACGGCGACTACGAGGGCGTGACGGCGATGATGGAGGAGCTGGAGGTGATCAGGCCTTCCCTGCAAGCGGACCTGGACCGGTTGACCACGGCAAACATCCCGGTAGATATCGTCTTTGAGCAGGGTATAGACGTCCTGGGGTTGTAATGATTTTGTGACCGCCGCCCTTGCAGGGACGGCGGTCACACCGGTATATTTTAGCCAATAGGCGAATTCTGGAAGCTCCGGCATACAGGAACCGACGGGTAACTCTGGTTCCAGACTCGTCGTGGTGTTGAGCAGCTTATGGGTGTTGAGCATGTCTGAAGGCGTAAAGGGAGGCCCTGGCGAGAGCGCTTTTGTCCAGCGTCGTACCCTGCTGCGAGCACTTGCTGCGGGGGTGGTGAGCGCCACCCTGGCACCGGTCAAAGTCTCGGCCGCTGAGCGTGCCGACAGGGTCGTCGTGCGGAAATCCCAACGCAAGGTCGACCTGTACCGCGGCGACACGATTCTGCGCAGTTACGACTGCTCCCTGGGTTTGGCACCCACCGGGCACAAGCAAAGGGAGGGTGATTTCCGTACGCCCGAAGGCAGTTACTACCTGGATACCCGGAATTTTGACAGCGATTTCTTCCTGTCCATCCGAATTTCCTATCCCAATGACCAGGACCATGCCTGGGCCCGGCAGAACGGCTTTGACCCGGGCAATGCCATCATGATCCATGGTTGGCCAAACCACATGGAGCGGACCCCGTCCTATTACAGCAGCCATGACTGGACCAATGGCTGCGTCGCAGTAAGCAACGCCGACATTGTCGAGATCTGGATGCTTACCGACTTCTTGACGCCCATCGATATATTGGCCTGATTCGGGCGCCTGCCCTCTTCCGTCGGGTTTTTCTGTCATCCACCGGTGCTTGCCAGGGCGCCTCTGATTTTTCCGCACACGACATTCGCAGCCGGGACGCTATGTGCCGATGAGCCTGCTGGTAAAGAGGAACCCCGCGGCAGCTGGATTTTCCGGACCCGGGCCCCGGGTTTGCAAATACACCGAAAGCGACGTAGTTGTGAACCAGTTCCTGTGTCACGGCCTCCGCCTTTGACAAACTAACGTCGAGGTATAGGGAGAAAAAGCCATGCAAGGAAAATTCAGCAAGACTCTGGTAGACCCTCGGTCCGACTCAGGCAGTGCTAGTGAGGGCGGGGATTGGGA
Source organism: uncultured Gammaproteobacteria bacterium (assembly GCA_963823435.1). Taxonomy (GTDB): domain Bacteria; phylum Pseudomonadota; class Gammaproteobacteria; order Steroidobacterales; family BM003; genus CAKZML01. The sequence goes on from CAWGLN010000001.1 coordinate 1,175,525, forward strand.
GGCCTACAGGAACTGGATGGCCCGTGTGGCGGACTCGCGGACCCGGAAGGGCAAGGGGGCAGGTTCCCTGTATTCCTGGTCCGGCTACCGCGACTGGGCAGCCAGGATTCGCAAAGAATGGACGGAGTCGTCCTGAAGGCGACGTGATTGCTGACCTCGTGGCGCAGTCAGAACCTTTCCGGTCGCAGGTAATCTGGTGTTGATTTTGAGGCACTGTCCAGCAGGCTTTTGTCGCCGGTGATTGGTCGAAGAATAACTCTAATACAATATGTAAAGTCCTGAAAAATCGAAAGAAACTCTCCAAGGCGTGATCAGGCTCACGGTTCCGCGAAAGCAGTATGTCTATAGTCACAACTCGAGTTGCCGGAACCATGGAAATTCAAGCGTGAACCACAAATCCAATACTGTTGAAAGCTCCGAATATTATGGGGAACCGCTGGTTCCCCTGGAGTGGGTCGCGTGCGCTCTGGACGTGGCGATGACTATTGCTGCGCGCAACGCGGAACTGGACAGGATACAGGTGGAACGCCTGGCCGAGCTGCGCCCTTCCGTACGTAATTGATTGGCGGCGTCTGTTCACACCAACCCTGTTGATTCCCGGTCCTGATTCGCCGCTCTCTCACCCCGGATTTCCAGGGGATTGGCACTGGGGATCGAGCTGCCATTCCCCGCTACACACGTATTACCGCCGGTGTTCATTAACGTGGCGGGCTTGATTTTTGCTGCGCCGGCCCCATCTTTCGCCTTCCCACCTTAATTATTCAGACAGACGGAAGGTTATGACAGACAAAACCCAGACCCTTGGTTTCCAGGCCGAGGTCAAGCAGTTGCTGCAGCTGATGATTCATTCTTTGTACAGCAACAAGGAAATCTTTCTCAGGGAACTCATTTCCAACGCCTCAGATGCGCTGGACAAGTTGCGTTTTGTCGCTTTGGAACAGCCACAGCTGCTGGGTGAGCAATCCGAGTTGCAGGTAGAGGTGGAATACGACGCCGAGGCGGGGACGATTACCGTACGTGATAACGGTATCGGCATGACTCATGACGAGGTCATTAGCAACCTGGGTACTATCGCCAAGTCCGGCACCGGGGAATTTCTGAAGGCCCTGACCGGCGACCGCAAGAAAGACGCGCAGATGATTGGTCAATTTGGTGTGGGCTTTTACTCGTCGTTTATCGTGGCCGACCGGGTGCAGGTAAATACACGAAGCGCGTTGGCCGAAGAGGGCGTGACCTGGGAGTCCGATGGCCAGGGTGAGTTCTCGATAGGGCCGCTTGAGCGAGAGGCTCGCGGTACCGAGGTTGTTCTACACCTGAAACAAGAGGAAAAGGAATTCGCCAACGGTTATCGGCTGCGTACCCTGGTGCGCAAGTATTCTGACCATATCGCTTTTCCTGTCCTCATGCGTAAAGAGGGTGAGGAGAAGGGTGAATTCGAGGCGGTGAATTCTGCCACTGCCCTGTGGACCCGCAGCCGCAGTGAAATCAAGGACGAGGAATACCAGGAGTTCTACAAACACATCTCTCACGATGTCGAGGATGCATTGAGCTGGAGCCATAACCGGGTGGAGGGCAAGCGCGAGTACACCAGTCTGCTGTACCTGCCCTCTCACGCGCCCTTCGACCTGTGGAATCGGGAGTCACCCAGGGGGTTGAAGCTGTATGTGCAGCGGGTCTTTATCATGGATCATGCCGAGCAGTTCCTGCCCCTGTACCTGCGTTTTCTGCGGGGAATCCTGGACAGCAGCGACCTGCCCCTGAACGTGTCGCGGGAACTGCTGCAGAGCAGTCCCCTGGTTGATTCGATGCGTAGCGCCCTGACCAAGCGGGCGCTGGACATGCTGGCCAAACTGGCCCGTGACGGAGGCAAGCCCTACCAGGATTTCTGGAACGAATTTGGACAGGTGCTGAAGGAGGGGCCGGTTGAAGACCCGTCCAATGCCCAGGCGGTCGCCGGCCTGCTGCGCTTTGCCACCACCCACGGCAGTGACGCTACCCAGGACCAGTCGCTGGCCGATTATCTGTCTCGCATGCCCGAGGGTCAGGAGTTTGTCTACTATATCGTGGCGGACAGCCACCAGGTCGCACGCAACAGCCCCCAGCTGGAGGGACTCAAGCAGCGTGGGATTGAGGTGCTGTTGCTCAGCGATCGGATTGACGACTGGCTGGTAACCCACCTGGGAGAATACGAGGGCAAGCAGTTCAAGGATGTGACCCGTGGCGAGCTGGGTTTGTCGGCGCTGGAAGACGAGGCCGAAAAAAGCGCTCGCGAGGAGGCTGAGAAGGAGCACCAGGGTGTGCTTGAGCGCCTGACTGCGGTCCTGAAGGACAAAGTCGAGGCAGTACACGCGAGTTCCCGACTGACCGAGTCACCGGCCTGTCTGGTGGTCGGGGAGCATGACATGGGCGCCCAGATGCGGCGCCTGATGGAGATGACCGGGCAGAGCGCGCCGCCGTCCCTTCCTATTCTTGAGATCAACCTGGGCCATCCCCTGGTGCAGCGCCTGGAGGCGGAGTCGGAAGATGGACGGTTTGCCGACCTGTCGGGTCTGCTGCTGGATCAGGCCAGCCTGGCCGAGGGCAGGCGTCTGGAAGATCCGGCCGGATTTGTCAAGAGACTGAATCGCCTGCTGCTTGAGCTGGCCGGTTAGTGCAGCGATAACTCCTGACGGGACTGCGGGTGCAGTGTAGACTCCGACCCTGGATTTGCCCGGGGCGCGCGGTTGGTCACTACCGCCTCCTTCCCGGAGCACACTGTAAACATGATCAACCAGGAGAAGCACGGGTGACGAGATTCCCTCTCGGTCAGAGGACCTTCTTGTTTATGCTGGTGGCGGCGTTGGGCGCCTGCGCCACCGTTCCCTTGCAGCCAGAGCCTGCGACCGATCCGGTCGCGGACTACGGTAGCCGCAATCCGAACGCTCCGCAGGAACTTGAGCAGTTCGGCCGGTTGGGCGGACCCTGGGACTGCGATATCTACAACCTCCAGCCGGATGGTCGATGGAAGGAACGCCTCGGTGGCGCGCGTTGGACCTTTTACTACGCCCTGGACGGTAATGCTGTCACCGATATCTGGGAGCCGGAACCCAACGACGATTATCCTGGAAGCGTGGGTATGAATCTGCGCGTATACGATGCGCAGGCAGACCTGTGGCACGTTGCCTGGACCACCGTGGACCAGGCGCGCTTTGACCTTTATGAGGCGAGTTACGAGGACGGCGATATCATCATGTGGGGGCAGCAACCGGATCACCAGGTCAGGGTTACTTTCTACAATGTTCAACCCCTGCAGTTTGAATGGAAATACGAGTTTTCTCCGCTGGACGATGGCACCTTGTGGACCGAGGTCGTGCGTATGCGATGCCTGAGACCGGGTATGGAGCCTGCCGTCATGGGTGCCAGCCCGGATTCGCCATTGAGTACGGTGCCGAGTTCGTCATTGGACCAGGGTGGTTAGAAGCGGGCCTTTCCGGCCGGATACACAAGGGGCAAGAGCATGGGAGATAACGCGTCGGAGCGGCGACTGGGAAAGGAACACCTTTCGGCTGAGCAGTTCAAGGTGACCCAGGAGGCCGCGACCGAAATGCCTTTCAGCGGCAAGTACGTCCATCACAAGGGCAATGGGGTATACGCCTGCGTAGTCTGCGACGCTGCCCTGTTCAATTCTGAACACAAGTACGATTCCGGTTCAGGGTGGCCCAGTTTCTGGCTGCCGGTCACGGCCGGGGCCGTTACTGCCAAACGGGATTTGAGTCACGGGATGGTCAGGAATGAACTGGTGTGCAGCGGATGCGGCGCCCACCTCGGACATATATTTGAAGACGGCCCGGCCCCGAGTGGGTTGCGCTATTGCATTAATTCAGCCTCGCTGGATTTTCACGACAAGGAGACTGAAAAATGACCATTGGCAAAACGGCTGCTTTCTGGATCGCGATTATTCTGGCTATGCCGGTCACAGTGGGATGCAGTAACGATTCCGTGGCGGAAACGGTGCAACCGGCGCAAGGAGAAAAGAAGATGATTATTGAGACGATAGAGACGGGAACCGGGGAAGCCATACAGGCGGGACAGACCGCGGTGGTGCATTACACCGGCTGGCTTTTTGATGAGCAGGCAGATCTGAATCGTGGTGAGAAATTCGACAGTTCCAGGGATCGCGGACAGCCTTTCAGCTTCCCGGTGGGCGCGGGGCGCGTGATTCGGGGATGGGACGAGGGTGTAGCCGGCATGCTGGTCGGTGAGCGCAGGATCCTGACTATTCCGGCAGACATGGGCTACGGGGCGCGCGGCGCCGGCGGGGTGATTCCGCCCAACGCGACGCTCGTCTTCGATGTGGAATTGCTTGAGATTCGATAAAGCCAGTTGCTCGGCGAAGCTGACAGTCGTGGGAGTCTGGAGCCAGGCAAGCATGCGGTCGTGGCAGCCATTCCCGGTAATCCGCTGGACGATATCGAGCTGATTACCACCAAGTGAATTTCGTAATGAAGGGTGGTGAGGTCGTGTTGCAGCCCTGATCAGGGTCCGATGCGCATTGCCAGACGAGGCCGGGATAATCCCGGCCTCGTCCGTTATTGCTCAGGTCACGGCGGGGTTCAGGGAATACAGCCCGGTAATGCTGGCGGTGGCAAGAACATGACCCTCGATGGCCTGCATCACATCCTCGCCGGTAAACCCGTCGTCGACCGGGCAGCGTTGCAGGTCGATCGCGTAAAGGACGAAGTGATAGTGGTGCATCAGTTCGTCATTCCAGGGCGGGCAGGGACCGTCGTAGCCGAAGTAATTGCCACCCATATCGGCATCACCGGCGAACCAGTTGGTATAGTCATTCAAGCCCTGGCGTGCGCCGGCCGGCCCTGCTGGCTGGCGTTTTCCGCCGGGGGTGATGCCCTCGGAAGCAGTTCCGGCCTGAATGCCCTGGATGGTCACCGGAATGTCCACCATTACCCAGTGATAAAAATTACAGCGCGGCAGGCTGGCGGGCACGCTGCGACCCTCCTGGTTTACATCATCCGGTTTGCTGGGTACATCCGGGTCGACGCAGATCAGAACCAGCGAGCGCGCCTGGTCGGGGATATCCGCGAAGCGCATATCGGGATTGCGATTGTCGCCCAGTTTGATATGACCCTCCACGGCGGGGATTCCGAAGCAGAATTCCTCGGGTATAGGTGAATCATTGGTTATGGAATGACTTTCCAGGCGCATAGTCTCTCTCCAGGTTCAGGTTGAAAACCGGGGCCTTTACGACCACCTTATATGTACCGATGATAGACCAAAGTACCAGCGTAGGCCGTGCCGGAATCGGCGAACTGCGGGAAAGCCGCTGCCAACATCGTTATCATATGCACTGGGGAAACCAAGTTAGTTGCGGCCAGTGCCTGTAGGAGACGTCGGGTTGAATGAACATGAACTAGTAATTTTGCTGGTGTCCGTGGTGGCCCTGGGAGTGGGTTCCCAGTGGCTGGCCTGGCGCACCCGGGTTCCGGCCATTATCCTGCTGGCCGTGGCGGGTCTGATTGCCGGGCCCATTACCGGACTGATTGACCCGGCGGAGGATTTTGGCGAGCTGTTTCGACCGGCAATCAGCCTGTGCGTGGCCATCATCCTGTTTGAAGGCGGTCTGAATCTGTCCCTGGGCGATCTTAAACAGGCGGGTACCGGGGTGCGACGCCTGGTTTACCTGGGTGCGCCCCTGGCCTGGGGATTTTGTACTGCCTCTGCTCATTTCATCGGTGGCTTGAGTTTGCCGGTGTCCCTGGTGTTCGGCGCCATCATGGTGGTCACCGGACCAACCGTGATCATGCCCTTGCTTCGCCAGGCCGGGCTAAACCGGCGCACCGCATCTTATCTGAAGTGGGAGGCCATCGTTAACGATCCCCTGGGCGCGCTGCTGGCGGTGCTGGTATTCCAGTTCTTTATCTATGCCGGTGACGGTTCAAGCTGGGTCGCTGTTCTCAAGGGCGTAAGCATGGCCCTGCTGGCGGGCGCCGTGCTGGGTGGATTGCTGGGTTGGCTCACCGGAGTGGCTTTCCGACGTGGCATGGTGCCCGAGTTTCTTAAATCTCCAGTGATGTTGTCCGCGGTCCTGGCCGTGTATGCCCTGGCCAATTCACTGCAGCATGAGGCAGGCCTGCTGGCCGTGACCATCATGGGCATGGTGATAGGCAATATGAACCTGCCCGGTATAGATGACATGAAGCGGTTCAAGGAATACATCACGGTAATGCTGGTTTCCCTGGTATTTGTGCTGCTCACGGCTGACCTGGATTTCGCCTTGTTGGCCTCGGTGGACTGGCGGGCGGTCTTGCTGGTCATAGTGGTGCTGTTCGTCGCCCGCCCGATTGCCATCATGCTTGCGACCTCGGGCAGTGACATGAAATTTGAGGACCGGTTGTTGCTCGGCTGGATTGCACCGCGGGGTATCGTTGCCGCTGCCACCGCCGGCTTGATGGGCCCGCGCATGGAGGCTGCCGGTTATGCCGACGCCAATGTATTGCTGCCGCTGGTGTTTATGGTGATTTTCGCTTCAGTATTCTTGCACGGCAGCACCATAGGCTGGTTGGCACGGCGCCTGGGACTGGCATCGAAGGAGCGGGACAGTGTCCTTCTGGTAGGCGCCTCGCCATGGGGAATCGAGCTTGCCCGTACCCTGGAGTCGATGAAGATCAAGGTCCTGGTTGCGGACAACTCCTGGCACAATCTTCGTCCGGCCCGGCTGGCCGGTCTGTCGGTTTTTTACGGTGAGATATTGTCTGAGTTCGCCGAGGAGTCGGTGGAAATCAGTCATATCCAGACGGTCCTGACGGCGACCAGCAATGACGCCTACAACGCCCTGGTTTGCACTACGGTTGCCCCGGAAATAGGGCGTGACAAGGTGTTCCAGCTTCCCATGGGTTCCTCTGCCGAGGATGATCCCAAGGCCTTGGCCCGGCCTCGCCGGGGGCGTATTGCCTTCGATTCAGAGGCGGTGTTCGAACAACTCTGGCGCTGGCATGTGCGAGGTTGGACCTTCTACAAAACTCGCCTGACAGACAGCTACTCCTATAGTGATTTTCTCGGCGACTTCCCTGCCGAGGCGATCAAGATGCTGCTGGTTCGGGAGGGCCGCAAAGTGCGCTTCCTGGATGCGGACAACCAGCTTGAACCACAGCCAGGTGACGTAATCGTTTATTACGGGCCCAAGCGAGAAGAGCGAAAGATCGAACCGGAGTTGGTTGCGGACGTTGCGGTATGAGCGGGCAGCGGGCATTGGTGGAAGCGCTGAACATAGCTGGCCCCGCCGGCACCCTGGAAGCCATGTTGGAGGTGCCGCCGTCCGAATCCGACAGGGTGGCCGTGGTCTGCCATCCGCACCCGTTGCATGGGGGAACGATGCAGAACAAGGTCACCCACACACTGGCACGGACGTTTAACAAACTGGGTGTGCCATCGTTGCGCTTCAATTTCCGCGGCGTTGGTAATAGCGAAGGCAGTTACGATCAAGGTCGGGGCGAAATCGGGGACGCGCTTGCTGCCCTGGACTATGCAAGCCATCGATTCCCCGGGCGCAAACTGTGGCTGGCAGGCTTTTCCTTTGGCGCCAGGGTGGCGCTGGAAGTATCCGCCAGGCGGGACCTGGATCTGTTGCTAACGGTGGCACCCCCGGTCGGCAGACTGGATATGTCGGATATCCGGCAGCCATCCTGTCGCTGGATTATCGTCCAGGGAGGCAATGACGAACTGGTCGACGCCGATGCGGTGGTAGGGTGGGTCGACTCCCTGGCTCCTGGCCCCGAGTTGATGATGTTCGAGGAAGCAGACCATTTTTTCCACGGTCAACTGGTGGTTCTGCGGGAAAGCTTGCTGGCCAGCCTGGGTCCGGAACGGGAGGAATATGCGTGATCAAGTCATTACATAGTTTTCTGAGCCGGGCGTTTGCGCAGAATTCCGATGAGCCGGAAGGACGAAAACGGGGTTTGAAGCTGGTCGCCGCGGCCTTGATGATGGAGGTGGCGCGGGCTGATTTCCGCGAGGATGTGGTGGAAAGCGAACGTATTTTCGAATTGCTGAAGCGGGCATTCGCGCTGTCGCCGGAGGAAACCGAGTTGCTTATGGAGGAGGCTGGCGAAGAGGTCGACGAGTCGGTATCGCTATATGAATTTACACGTTTGATCAACGACCAGCTGGACCAGCAGGAAAAGCGCCTGGTGATCAGATTGATGTGGCAGGTGGCCTATGCTGACAGCAGCTTGCACCGCTACGAAGAGCATGTGATTCGCAAGGTGGCCGAGTTGATCTACTTGCCCACGGCGGAGTTGTTGAGACTGCGTCATGAGGCCGAACAGGAGTCTCTTGCCAGCCAGTGAATACGGTTCAGGGAATAAAAAAAAGGCCCCGGTTGGGGCCTTTTTCACTATCTGAAGGGTGCTTGTCCCTATCAGACCATATCTTTCAGACCTTTAAGCGGCTGAACTTTTACTACCTTGCGTGCGGGCTTGGCCTTGAAGGTGGTCGCTTCGCCAGTGAAGGGGTTAATACCCTTGCGAGCCTTGGTGGCGGGCTTTTTGACTACCTTGATTTTCATCAGGCCGGGCACGGTGAATACACCGGGGCCACGCTTGCCTACATTCTTCTTGATCAATCCATTCAGTGATTCAAACACCGCGCCAACGTCCTTACGCGTGAGTCCGGTGGACTCCGCAATCTGGGCGAAAATTTCAGATTTGGTCGGTGGTTTCGCCGCGGCAGCGGTCTTCTGTGAAGCAGCCATTAGTTTCTCCTGTCTTGAAAATTCGGCCTGATAATACGGGCAAAAACCAGTTAATTACCGGCGAAACATAGCATATTGCTGTGTCTTGTATAACAAAATTATCGGTGTTCCGGCGAAAAAAAAACAAAAGACTCAAAAACAGTGCTCAGGAACCTGGCGGCAAGCAGTTCTAGTGGTCAAAAAACTGCTTTTTGTAGCGCACATTCAGAGCCCGTTTTTCACCCTCCGGAGTCGCGGAGATCGTTACCAGCAGCGTCTCGGCATTGGCCACGTTCAGCTCGCCGATATAGTAAACGGCCTCCCCTTCAGTAATCTGGCGCATGTCCAACGACTTTAGTTGCCCGGTCAGATTGACTACCTCTGCAACTACCGCGCCTCGCACCGGTGTCCCGGCCGCGCCCTCGTTCTTGCGCAAAATACTGACATTGATCATGGCCCGGTTCGGACTACGGGTAATCCCGTATGCCATGGCGATTTCGGGCGAAATCTGGTCAGTGCTCACCGCGTTATAGTGCAGCGTGTAAGACCCAAAGTCCTTGTAATAAAGTTCTTCAGATACTGCGGCAGGAGCGCCCAAGCGCGGGGATCCGCTATCGCCCGGCGTCGGGCTGCAGCCCGACGCCATTGCGGCCAGGCACAGTCCCACGAATGATTGAATCCAGGTTGGTCGCGGCATCGGTCTTCTCCCTCGGTCACGTGCGCTGAAGCTTATGTATCGGGTTTGGACGTTTAACTCCCAATTCAATGAGCCAGCGGTCATGCCGGCCCGACAAACAGAATACGACATTTACTATAGCCCACTATTAACAAGCTCAGTAAGCACTGGCGGCAACTCGGGAGCAGGACGTATGAACACGGTTTTTTCCCTGCCTGTATCACCTCGCGTAATGCTGATGCTGGACTTGGCAACGCCGAACAGGTCCGCAAGGTATCGTATCAGGGCTGCATTTGCCTTGCCGTCAACCGGCGCCGCAGTCAGCTTGAGTTTCAGACGGTCGCCGCTAACCCCTGCCACCTGGTTGCGAGAGGCACGGGGGGTGACGCGAACCTGCAGCTGCAGGCCTTCTGATGTGCTCTGCAGCCAGCTCATAATTATCGCAAGGCGATCAACAGGGCTTGTAGCGCCAGCAAGACCACCAGTACTGAAAAATCCAGACCGCCTATTGATGGCAGTACCCGCCTGACCGGACCCAGCAAGGGGTCGCACAGGCGTCGCAGCATACCGGCCAGGGGGTTATGTTGCTGGGGCCCGAACCAGCTCATCAGTGCGTAAACCAGGAGAGCAAAAAAGTAAAACTGGACCAGCAGGCGCATCAGGCCGAGCACGGCAAGATACAGTAGCGCTGGTATGCCCGGGAAGGGCACGCCATACAACGCACCCTGCAGACCCAGGAGAGTCAGCGTGGCCGTCAGCTGCAGAACAATGATTACCACCAGGGTAGGCAGGTCCAGCCGACCCCAGGCGGGAATGGCGCGCCGCGCAGGAACAACCAGGGGATTGGTGATACGCAGGATGGCCTGGGAAATCGGGTTGTAAAAATCCGCCCGCACGGTCTGCAATAGCAGTCGTAATATGAAGGTCAGCACGACGAGTTCAAGCAAGGTGCTGATCAGAAAATATATTGCTTCTTTCACAAGGCCCTCTCGAAATGAAGGAAACTACCTAACTCTGCAACGAGGCTACTCCTGGCCGAATTCCCGGGCAATTTCACTGCCCCGTTCACGCGCACCGTTCAGGGCCCGGTCGACGATCTCCCTGAGTCCTGCCTGTTCGAATATGCCCAGGGCCGCGGCGGTCGTGCCCCCGGGAGAGGTAACATTTTTGCGCAACTGGGCGAGGTCCTGACCGCTTTCCAGGGCCATACGGGCAGCGCCCGCGCCCGTATGCAAAGTCAGCGCCCAGGCCACTTCCATGGGCAGACCCATCCGCCTGGCCGATTGCTCCATCGCCTCCATGAACAGGAAAAAATAGGCGGGACCCGACCCCGACACGGCGGTGACTGCATCCATCAGATCCTCATTCTCCAGCCAAATGGCGGTACCAACCGCTTCCAGAACCTGCTGAGCGATCACTCGCTGCTCATTGCTGGTCAGGGTGTTGGCATATAAGGCGGTAATGCCCTGGCGGACCAGGCAGGGGCTGTTTGGCATGGCCCGCACAACAGCAATGTCACCCCCGAACCAGGTCTGGATGCTGCCGGCCCGAATACCCGCTGCCACGCTCACTATAAGCGGTTTGCTCGCCTGGACGGCTGCCCCCAGCTTACGTGCGACGTCAGCAAGTACCTGGGGTTTGACTGCCAGCACCAGGACATCCACGTTGGCAACCAGTTCCGAGTTGTCAGACATGACGCCGATGCCATAGCGACTGGCCACCAATTCGCGCTGGGCCAGGTCCGGGTCCGCCGCCAGAATATTTTCGACAGGCACCCGGTTGGCGATCAGCCCTCCGATCATGGCCTGGGCCATATTTCCGCCGCCTACGAATCCTATTTTCCTGCCCATGGCGTTTCCGCTTCCTCTACGTGGTCGTGCGCTGGCCGAATACCGCGGTGCCGATACGCAGCATGGTCGCGCCCTCTGAGACCGCGGCCTCCAGGTCCCCGCTCATACCCATGGAGAGCGTGTCAATCCGGAAGCCCTGCTTCAGCAATTCCTGCCTGAGTCGTCCAAGGATACGAAAATACCCGCGCTGCGTGTCTGTGTCGTCGCTTTCCGGTGGCATGCACATCAGGCCACGCAGGAGCAAACGGGGGAGTCCGCTGATCTGTCTTGCCAATTCGACTACCTCGGCCGGATCGGCTCCTGCCTTGTGTTCCGGATCGCCGACATTGACCTGTATGCACAGGTTCAGGGGTGGCAAGTCCGCCGGGCGTTGCTGGCTCAGGCGCTGGGCGGTCTTGAACCGGTCTACCGTATGCACCCACTGGAAATGTTCCGCGATGGAGCGGGTCTTGTTGCTTTGAATACGGCCAATAAAGTGCCAGGTCAGCGGCAGCTTGGCCAGTTCCTCCTGTTTTGGCAGGGCCTCCTGCAGGAAATTCTCGGCAAAATCAGCTTGCCCCGCCTGCCAGGCCTCACGCACCGCCTGGGCCGGCTTCTTTTTGCTTACGGCCACCAGGGTGATTTCGGCCGGGTCCCGGCCACAGGCGAAGGCGGCGGAGGCTATCCTTTTCCTGACCGACTGGAGATTATTCGTGATGCTCATCACTTTTCGTCTTACCCCGGTTCGTTATACTCTGGCGATGTTAAAGAAGTTATGTCAACTTGTGTTGGTTACAATAGCCGACGGAACGGCTAACAATAAGGATTGGCAATGGCCGTAGATATCACCCAGTTGCTCTCGTTCGCTGTAAAGAACAATGCCTCGGATTTGCATTTGTCTGCCGGAGTGCCACCAATTATCCGCGTGGACGGCGACGTCAAGAGGATAAATATGCCGGCGCTGACGCACAAGGAGGTGCACGGCATGGTGTATGACATCATGAACGACAAGCAGCGCAAGGACTACGAGGAATTCCTGGAAACGGATTTTTCCTTTGAAATTCCGGGTCTGGCGCGCTTCCGTGTCAATGCCTTCAACCAGAACCGTGGCGCAGCTGCGGTTTTCAGAAACATCCCGACGGAGATTCTGAGCCTGGATGACCTGGGTGCACCCCAGATCTTCAAGGATATATCGATGCAGCCGCGAGGCATCGTCCTGGTAACCGGACCCACGGGATCAGGAAAATCAACCACCCTGGCGGCCATGGTTCATTACATCAATCACACCAAGCCCGATCACATCATCACCATCGAAGATCCCATTGAGTTCGTGCATGAAAGCGCCAAGTCTTTGATTAATCAGCGCGAAGTGCATAAAGACACCCTGGGTTTCACAGAGGCGTTGCGTTCGGCATTGCGTGAGGACCCGGATGTGGTGCTGGTGGGCGAAATGCGGGACCTGGAGACCATACGGCTCGCGCTCACGGCGGCCGAGACCGGGCACCTGGTATTCGGAACCCTGCATACAAGTTCGGCAGCCAAGACCATCGACCGAATCGTGGACGTGTTTCCCGCCGCCGAAAAAGACATGGTGCGGGCCATGCTGTCCGAGTCGTTGCGTGCAGTTATTTCCCAGACTTTGCTGAAGAAAATAGGAGGGGGACGGGTGGCCGCCCATGAGATCATGATTGGTACTCCCGCCATCCGTAACCTGATTCGAGAGGGCAAGATCGCGCAGATGTATTCGGCCATTCAGACCGGGCAGGCGACCGGGATGCAGACATTGGATCAATGCCTGCAGGAGTTGCTGCGCAAGGGCCTGATAGGTCGAGACGAAGCCCGGTTCCGGGCCACCAACAAGGAATCTTTCTGAGCTAACGCGGGCCCGACGTCGCCAGCTCAGGAACTCTGGAGAGCCAAATGCAAAAAGACCAAGCTATTCGCCTGATGCGGGATCTGTTGACGCGCATGGTGGAAAAGAACGGGTCCGATCTGTTCATCACTTCCGCTTTTCCGCCCGCCATAAAGGTGGATGGCAAGATTTTACCGGTTTCCGAACAGCCACTGACCAGCGAGCAAAGCGCTCTGATCGTACGGGCTATCATGAATGACAACCAGCGCAAGGAATTCGACGCTACCAAGGAATGTAACTTTGCTATTCATCCCGGTGGGATTGGACGTTTCCGGGTGAGTGCCTTTGTTCAGCAGGGAGCCATCGGAGCGGTCCTGCGCACCATCAACACCACCATTCCGACATTGGAGTCCCTGGGCCTCCCGGAAATATTGAAAGATGTGGCCATGATAAAGCGTGGCCTGGTCATCCTGGTTGGTGGTACCGGTACCGGCAAATCCACTACCCTGGCGGCCATGGTGGACCACCGCAACAAGAATTCCCGGGGGCACATTGTCACCATTGAAGATCCCATTGAGTATGTGCATAAACACCAGGGCTGTGTAATCACCCAGCGCGAGATTGGCGTGGATACAGACAGTTGGCACAATGCGCTGAAAAATACCTTGCGCCAGGCTCCTGACGTGATTCTGATCGGTGAGATCCGTGACCGGGAAACCATGGAATACGGCATCCAGTTTGCCGAGACCGGACACCTGTGTATGGCCACCCTGCACGCCAACAGCGCCAACCAGGCCCTGGACCGGATCATCAACTTTTTCCCGGAAGAGAAGCGTGACCAGCTGTTGATGGATATGTCACTCAATATCCGGGCACTGATATCTCAGCGCCTGCTGCCGAGAGAGTCCGGAACGGGCCGTGTGGCGGCGATGGAAATCATGTTGCATTCGCCGCTGATTGCCGACCTGATCTTCAAGGGCGAAGTGGCGCGAATCAAGGAAATCATGGCCAAGTCCACCCGCCTGGGCATGAATACCTTCGACCAGGCGCTGTATGACCTGTTCGAGCAAGGCGCAATTGGTTATGAGGATGCCTTGCGTAACGCGGATTCCAAGAACGAGCTGCGCCTGCGGATCAAGCTCGAAAGCAAGCGAAGTTTCGCGGCTGCGGGTGATGGCGGAGACAGCCTGCACATGGCCGAGCAAGACGATGGCAATGAGCTGCCGCACTAACGGAGCTGCCAAATGAATATCAGGAAGCTGTTCGAGTTGATGGTGGAGAAACAGGCGTCGGACCTGTTCTTTACTACTTACTCCTCGATCAAGATCAAGATCGAAGGCCAGATAATGTCGGTCAACAAGACCAAGCTCACGCCCGAGTCGGTCAAGGAGGCTGCCTATAGCCTGATGAATGTTGATCAGCAAAAGGCGTTGACCAAAGAGCTGGAAATTGACTTTGCCGTGTCCGAGCCGGGGCTAGGCAGATTTCGTGTCACGGTATTCCACCAGCGTGGCAACCTGGCCATGGTAGTGCGTTACATCACCATGGATATGCCGGTGCTGGAGGAACTGGGGATGCCGCCCAAACTGGCGGAACTGTCACTGTTGAAACGGGGCTTGATCTTGATGGCCGGGGCCACCGGGCATGGCAAGTCGACCACCCTGGCCGCGATGATAAACAACTGCAACGAGAATACCGCCACCCATATTCTCACCATTGAAGACCCCATTGAATTCCTGCATCCGAACAAGAAATCCATCGTCAACCAGCGCGAAGTGGGTCTGGATACCGTCAGTTTTGCCCGCGCTCTGAAAAGCGCCGTACGGGCTGCGCCGGATGTGATCCAGATTGGTGAGATTCGTGACCGGGAGACCATGGAGGCAGCTATTTCCCTGGCAGGTACCGGTCACCTGTGTATGGCTACCCTGCACGCGAATAATTCGGCCGAAGCCCTGGATCGCATCATCAATATGTTCCCTACCGGGCAGCACAAACAGATTTTCCTGGACCTTTCCCAGTATCTGAAAGCGATTATTTCCCAGCGTCTGGTGCACGCGATGAGTGGCCGCAGATCAGCTGCGGTGGAAATAATGCTGAATACCCCGCACATTTCGGAGCTGATCCTGAAGGGTGACATAAGCGCGGTGAAAGAAGCCCTGGTCAACAGCACCGAATCGGGCATGCAGAGCTTCGATGTCTCCCTGCTGGGCTTGTATAAAGCCGGAAAAATTACGCTGGAAGACGCCCTGGCGAACGCGGATTCCAGGGCCAACCTGGAAGCCCGTATCAACTTTGGCTAGCGAGCCTCTGGTTTATTCCGGGCCTGCCAGATTGTGAGCGAGAAGAGTCGGACTCAAGCTGCGATTTTTGCTGCGTGTGAGTTGGCTTTCAGGAATCCCGGCAACACTTAAGCCGGGGTTTACCCGCAAAATACCAGCTCATTAATAGGTTAGAGACTCTCCGGAGTCAGGCGGCCGGCGGGAAAACATCCCGTGCCTCGAATACCGGGCCGTCTACACACACGCGTTTCATCACGACGCCTTCGACGGTATTGACCGGCACGGTACAGCCAGCACACCCGCCTACGGCGCAGGCCATATATTCCTCCAGAGATACCTGGCAGGGCAGGGAGTAGTCCCTGGCAACCGCGGCTACCGCCCGCAGCATGGGAGTTGGGCCGCAGGCCATGATGTCCACCTGATCGCGCTCCTCAGCGGAGAGCCCATCCAGCCATTGACGAGCCAGATCCGTAACGAAGCCCTTGTGACAGCCCGGCAGCCCCGACCAACTGGCCAGCCGACTCGGTATCTGCCGGTCCTCAAGGATGGTCAGGCCATGAGTGGCCTGCGCACTCAAGCCCGTCAGCGGCAACCGGGAGGACCGCACCGCGAAGGGAAAAGGCAGTTCGGAGCCCATGATGACAACCGGTTCCCAGTTGCCGCCTTGTGTATGCAAGGTTTCCGCCACAAAAAGCATGGGTGGAATGCCGACTCCTCCCCCAATCAACAGTGGCTTGCGGCGCCCCGGATTCAGTACGAAGGGCTTGCCTATGGGACCCAGAATGCTGAGCGAGTCGCCGGGCCGCCGGCTGGACAGGTGCCCCAGGCCTTCGCCCACAATCTTGTAGAGGAATTCGATCCAGCCATTCTCGGGGTCCGTACGCATGATAGAAAGCGGGCGACGCATGGGAACAGCAGGGTCGCAAGTCACATGGGCAAAACTTCCCGGCAGTGCAGTCCGTGCGCATTTGGGCGCGTGTACGCGCAGGATAAACTGGCGGCCGGGATGTTCATCCTGCTGGAGTACCCTGGCGTCCTCCAGGAAGATTGTGCCTCTATGGCTGTTGCTGGTCATGGTTTTCCCTGTGCCCTGGTCAATTTCCGTGCAAGGTTTCGAGCACAGTCATCATTACCGCCATGCGCGTGGCGACCCCATTTGTGACTTGTTCGCGGATGACCGACTGGGGCCCATCGGCCACCTCGGAAGCAATCTCGGTTCCCCTGTTCATGGGGCCGGGGTGCATGACTATGGCGTCTGGTTTGGCCAGGGCCAGGCGTTCGGGTGTCAGACCGTATTGCTGAAAATAACTTTCACTGTCTGGAATAGATGCGGTTGTCATGCGCTCTTTTTGTATGCGCAAGGTCATGATCACATCCGCCCCTACGATGCCTGTTTCCAGGTTTGTGTGTCGCTCTGCACCGTCAAATTCTCCGGCGCCGGGCATGAGTGACTCCGGGGCTATCAGCCGCAACTGGCCCACACCCAGGGTTTTCAGGGCATGGGCTGCCGAATGAGCGACTCGGGAGTGCAGAATGTCACCGACGATGCTCACCGAAAGCCGGGAAAAGTCCCGCTTGTGTCTGCGCATGGTCAACATATCCAGCAGGCCCTGGGTGGGATGGTTGCGATCGGCCTCGCCGGCGCTCAACACGCTCACCCAGGGTTCAACGTTTTGCACGATGAAATTTGGCAGGCTGGGCTCGGAGTCGCGTAGCACAAAAATGTCGCAGGCCATCGCCTCCAGGGTGTAGATGGTGTCCAGGATGCTTTCTCCCTTGGTCCGGGAGGAGGTACGCACATCCAGGTTCAACACGTGCAGGCCCAGGCGCTTGGCCGCCAGCTCGAAGGAGGACCGGGTGCGGGTGCTGGGCTCGAAAAACAGGTTGGCCACGCTGCGTCCGGCAAAGGGGGAGCCATTGGGGGGGCAGTCCCCGGGTGCGGTCAAATAGCCCTCGGCCCTGTCGATGAGCCGCTCCAGGAGAGGCTTGTCCAGACCCTCCAGGGTGATGAGGTGTCTTAGCTTGCCTGATGAATCCAGTTGCATGGTCATGATGTTTCTTCTGGTCTGGGTTGTGTCAGATAGGTGAGCAGAATTTCCCTTGCAGCCCAGGCGTCAATATCTTCCTTTTGGAGCCTGCGTCGCCGTGTGCCGTCCCGGCGTTGGGATATTAGCAGATTGGTGGCGGCTAGCGAGCTGTGACGTTCGTCGATTTCCGCTACGGGAAGGCTGTAGCGGCCATGCAGCCGTCGTCCGAAACGCCTGGCCCTGGAAGTCATTTCCGAGTCCGAGCCGTCGATATTGTACGGGACGCCGATCACCAGCTGCTCGGGGTCCCATTCCTTGATGGTCTTTTCTATGGCTTCCCAATCCGTGCCGACCTTGCAGGCAATGGTGGCCTGGGGTTCGGCGGTGCCGGTGATGGTATTACCCACGGCCACGCCGATACGCCGCTCGCCAAAGTCGAAAGCCAGCACTCGTCCTGGAGTTCCCTTGTTGCGTGGCAGGTTTTTGCTGTCCACGGCTCAGGCGTGCCCGGCGCCGGGGCCCAGTGCACCCAGGTCAATGCCGAGAAGTGCTGCCGCGGCCTGATAACGCTGTTCCCAGGCCGTGTCGAATACGACGGATGCCTCCGCCGCTACGCAGAGCCATGCATTGGCGGCCATTTCCAGCTCCAACTGGCCGGCTGCCCAACCTGCGTATCCCAGCGCCATAAGATATTTTTCCGGGCCCTTGCCATGCGCCAGTGCCTCCAGGATGTCGCGAGAGGTGGTTAACCTGATCTGGTTTGACACGGGCAGCGAGGAGTCCCAGGCCTTGTCGCCGTCGTGGAGTACAAAGCCCCTGTCGGGTTGCACGGGCCCACCGTTGAAAATGGCCTTCTGGCGCAAGTCTGATTCGGCGGCGTCCAGGCCCAGTTGGTCGAGCACCTCACCCAGGCTCAGCTCTGCGGGACGGTTGATGACGATCCCCAGGGCGCCATCCTGATTGTGCTCACAGATCAGGGTCACCGTGTGGGCAAAGTTGGGATCCGCCAGTTCGGGCATGGCAATCAAAAACTGGTTATTAAAGTAGGTGCTGGTAGTCATGGCCTGCACATGAGTTTACCGCAAAAGTGCATTGGTCGTCGTGAACAGTTTGATTCTGAACGGCTTATGGCGGTGGTTGTCTTTCCGTGACCTGAACCGAGCCTGCCTCGATCTTGCCGTCCAGAAATTGCCACTCGTAGACAAATCTCAACACATCGTAATGGGCGCGAAATTGCTGGGGGAACGGGTCGAAGGGCGCGGCAAGGCGCAGTATACGCATGGCCGCCAGGTCCAGTTCTTTATGGCCTGATGATCTCAGGATGATTATTTCCTCCAGCGAGCCATCCGCCCTCAGGGCCACCTCGAGTGTGGGATTGCCACTAAGCCCCGAGGTCCTGGCGGCAGTGGGGAAATTCAGGGTGCCCATGCGTTCAATTTTCTGCTTCCACCTTGCCAGGTACTCCGCAACATCGGACTGGGTGGTGTTCACCGCAACAAACATTTCGCGCCTGGTCTTGCCAGTGATTTGCGGGTTGGGCGCGCGTTCCAGCTCAGCCAGCGCCTGGCTGTCGCTGCGAGTCATTTGCATCGCTACACGCTGTCGGTCAGCAGGCTCAAGGTTCTCGGCCGGGTCAACCTGCACCTGGGGATCTTGCCTGGCCCTGGCAGCCAGGATAGATTCTTGCGACGGCGGCCGGTCGGCCACGGTGTCCTGCAGGTCGTTACCGACCGCATTCCCTTCCGAGGCAAACGGTTGCAGCAGGCCTGAGGTGGGGCGCACCGCGTGCTCGGTCGTGCCGCTGCCAAGCTGACTGGTCTGGGCCAGGTATTCCGCCCTGTCAGGATTTTCCTGGTTCTCGTCAGGATCTATCAACATGACCACTTCTACGGTTGGAGTACCCTCATCACGATCTTTTTCGGGTGCAAAGGTCACACCCAGGACCACCAGCCCGTGGAACAGGGCCACTGCAAAAATGGTCGAGTGAAGGCGGTGTCCCGCTATCATGCTGCTGGCTAGTTGTTGCAAAAGCGTCCTTTGTGCCTGGATTCCAAGTATACAGGTCCCGTCAGGCCGTTCTCAGGCCTGGCCCAACCTCGCCTGTATGGCGTCACATAGTGTGCCCGCGATATTGGTCCCGAAAATACGGTCCAGTTCACGAATCCCGGTGGGGCTGGTTACATTGATTTCGGTAAGGTAGTCGCCGATCACATCCAGACCCACAAACATCAAGCCTTTTTCCCGAAGTGTCGGACCAAGCTGCTGGCAAATCCAGCGGTCGCGCGGGCTGAGTTCCAGACCCCTGGTGGTCCCGCCCACGGCCATATTTCCGCGCGCGTCGCCGGGCGGGGGGATGCGCGCCAGGGCATAGGGAATGGGATCGCCGTCCACCAGCAGAATACGCTTGTCTCCGCTGGAGGCGATTTCCGGTATATAAGCCTGGACCTGGATAGTGCGGGTTTCGAGTCGAGTGATGGTCTCAATTATCACATTGGTGTTCAGATCACCCTGGGTGATCAGGAAAATGGACTGTCCGCCCATGCCGTCGAGCGGTTTGACCACTATTTTCTTGTGCTCGTCGAGAAACGCCTTGATGTCCCTGCTAGAGCGGGTGATCAGATTGGCGGGGCAGCACTGGGGAAACCAGGAGGTAAATGCCTTTTCGTTCACGTCCCGCAAGGATCGGGGGTCATTCACGATAAGCGCGCCGTCAAGCTGTGCCCGTTCCAGAATGTAGGTCGTGACTATGTATTCCATCTCAAACGGAGGATCCTTGCGCATCAGGATGACGTCCAGGGATCCCAGCGGCGCGTCCACCTCCTCTCCCAGGCGATACCAGTGATTCTCGTCGTCCTGGACCTCGAGTCGACGCATGTAGCCCATGGCCTGGCCATCGCGAATTCGAAGCGAGGTCTGCTCCATGTACCAGATTTCCCAACCGCGCCCCTGTGCTTCCAGAAGCATTGCCAGGGTGCTGTCTTTGACCGGTTTAATCTTTTGTATGGGGTCCATGACGACCCCCAGGCGAATTGTCTTCTCGTTCATGGACATTCCTTGGATTGGGCTGCCGCGGCCCCCGATATTCTCATGCCAGGTCCGCGGATCGATGCAAGTTTAGGCCTTGCGTCAGCGCCTTGCACCTGCCAAGTGGGCAATGTGCGGATTGATCGTGCAACTGTCGGGATTTTCTGACAGGTGCCCAAATGGAAGCGCTTGCTCCAATGTGTTAAAAGTCGATAATCAACGAGCGCATACATTATGATGCCATGCGGTCGAGTGTTGTTCCTCGTTCGCCAATGCCTTGGGCTGGGCGGGCGGGAACCAAGAGGATGTAATCCGGAGGGTTTTTCAGGTGGCTAACGGTAATGGAAAGGGTCTTCACGGGCTGAAGATTTTGGTCATCGACGACTCGAAAACTATTCGGCGCACCGCCGAAACCTTGCTTACCAAGGAGGGTTGCGAGGTATTTACCGCAGTGGATGGATTCGACGCCTTGTCGAAAATCGCTGACCATCAGCCGGATATCGTTTTTGTGGACATCATGATGCCTCGTCTGGATGGCTATCAAACCTGCTCTTTGATCAAACACAACAAGGTGTTCCAGGATACCCCGGTCATCATGTTGTCCAGCAAGGACGGATTATTTGACCGGGCCAGGGGTCGTATCGTCGGTTCCGAGCAGTACCTTACCAAACCATTTACCAAGGATGAGTTGCTGGAGGCGATTGAAAAACATGTTCGCCAGTAGCCGATCTTCCAGGAGTGAATGATGACATTAATCCTGATAGTTGATGATTCGCCTACCGAAGTGCACGTGATGACTAGTGCGCTGGAACAGGGCGGATTCGACGTTGCCGTGGCCATGGATGGTAAGCAGGCCATAGAAATGGCCAGGGAACTGAAGCCCGGGCTGATATTCATGGACGTGGTGATGCCCGGCATGAATGGCTTTCAGGCCACACGCATTATCTCGCGAGATCCGCTCACTTGTGACATTCCCGTCGTGATGGTCACCACCAAGGGCCAGGAGACCGACAAGATCTGGGGCATGCGACAGGGTGCTGCCGACTACCTGGTCAAACCGGTCAAGGCCGATGATCTTGTGGCCAAGGCAAGCTCCATGTTGTCGGTGTAATCCTTATGAGTATGTCACTGGACCAATTGCGCAGCCTGGCGGGTAAGCCTTTTGAACTGCTGTTGGAGATGGATCGTCTGACTCGTGCCGGCATCGCCGGGCAAACCGAGGAAGAAATCGAGCAGGAATGGGTGGGTATCGGTTTCCGGCTCAGTGGTGAGCGTTTCCTGGTTGACCGGCGACAGGTCCGGGAGGTCATGACCTATCCCGGAAAGATTACGCGGGTACCGGGGAGCAAGACCTGGGTCGCCGGGCTGGCCAGTGTGCGGGGCCAACTCATCCCGGTGTACGACCTTAAAGCTTTTCTCGGTGGTGGAGTGAGCGTGCCCGACCGCGCCACACGGATCCTGCTGGCCAATAGCCGGGATGTGCCGGCCGGCTTGATCGTGGATGAGGTGCTGGGATTCCGGCGCTTTGCGACGAAAGAATTTGCCGGAGAGTGGGCGCCGACAATATTGCGCTGTGACCGGTACATGGCTGGCGCCTACCGCAGGTCCGGCGAAGTCTGGCCGGTAATGGATTTGAATACCCTGCTGGAACACTCGCAGTTTCAGAATGTTGCGGCCTAGTGTGCGCCATCTTGGGGGCGCCACAAGAACAGGAATGGAGTGATGATGACCGATAGACCCGAGGGGAGACCCGTGCTGACGGTTCTGGGCGGCCTGGTGCTGGTGAGCCTGGTGCTGGCGGGTGCAAGCGTGCTGGTTGGTGGGTATGCGGAACAATGGTCGTCCGGCGTTGGGGTGGCAGCAAAGGCGGTCTCCGGCCCGACGGAATGGTGGTTGAGCATGTGGGTCCCACTGGGATTCCTGGGGCTGGCCTTTGTAGCGACCCTGGGCGCGGCGATTGCCTATCGGGCAGACGACAGCGCTCGTGCCGCTTCGGCGAGCCTGGCCGAGCAGAATTCACGTAACCAGGAGGCCATACTCCGGCTGCTGGACGAACTGACTACCCTGGCAGATGGTGATTTGACCGTACAGGCGACGGTTACAGAGGACATTACCGGGGCAATAGCCGATTCAATCAATTTTGCTATTGAAGCGCTGAGAGAGCTGGTAATCACCATTAACGACTCGGCCATCATGGTGGATGGATCCACCAAGCAGACCGAGGCCACCGTGAGCCACCTGGCCCAGGCCAGCGAGCAGCAGTCCCATCAGATTGCGGCGGCCACCGAGTC
The DNA here is from genome assembly GCA_963823435.1 of uncultured Gammaproteobacteria bacterium. Taxonomy (GTDB): domain Bacteria; phylum Pseudomonadota; class Gammaproteobacteria; order Steroidobacterales; family BM003; genus CAKZML01. The sequence goes on from CAWGLN010000001.1 coordinate 1,198,228, forward strand.
TATCGCCCTGATGGCTACATCTATTGAGCAAGTTGCAGGCAACGCCGAACGCTCCTCGGATGTCGCCCGTCATTCGGTAGATGTGGCCCATAAGGGCGGTGACGCGGTACGCCGGACCATAGACGGTATGAATGCGATTCGTGAAACGATCCAGGAAACTTCAAAGCGCATCAAGCGCCTGGGCGAGAGTTCGCAGGAAATCGGGAATATTGTCGAGCTGATCAATGACATTGCCGAGCAAACAAATATTCTGGCCCTGAACGCGTCTATCCAGGCTTCCATGGCGGGCGAGGCGGGTCGCGGCTTTGCGGTGGTTGCCGATGAGGTTCAGCGGCTGGCCGAGCGATCGGCCAATGCCACCAAGCAAATCGAGGTGTTGGTGCGCACGATCCAGGCCGATACCAATGAAGCAGTGGTATCCATGGAGCGCAGTACCACGGACGTGGTGGGCGGTGCGCTGCTGGCCGAGAACGCGGGTGCTGCCCTGGAGGAGATCGAACAGGTTTCCAACCAGATTGCCACGCTGGTTCAGGATATCTCGGGTACCGCCAGGCAACTCAAGGGCGCCTCGGGCGACATTGCCAGGAACATGAGCGTGTTGCAGGAAATCAGCTCTCAGGCGGCCGAAAGTACCGGCGCGACGTCCAGTTCCATTACCAAGCTGTCTACGCTGGCAACTCAGCTGAGAACGTCGGTAGCGGGCTTCAGACTGCCCGAGTCGACGGGCAAGTCGGGTATTTTTTCCAAACCTTCCTTTAAGCGTGAGGAAGACAGCGATGCTGGCGGACATAACAAGTCCGGCAAACCGTCCTGACACACCGGGCAAGTATGAGCGGAGCCGATCCAATATCACTGCAATGGGTTAACAAGGACCTGGCTGAGACCATCCAGGAAGCCCGAAACCTGTTGGAGGAATATGTAGAGCGTGGCCAGAACCGGCGCTCGCTGGAGCAGTGCGCCGAGAGGTTGCACGTGGTGTTCGGCGTTTTGCGCATGGTGGAGATCTATGGAGCATCCTTGCTGGTCGAGGAGATGGAGAAGGTAGTCGGCTACCAGCTCAAGGGTGGCGAGAGTTTGACCAACCAGGAAGATGCCCTGGATGCCTTGACCCGAGCGATGGTGCAGCTGCCGCCCTACCTGGAAAACGTGGTCGCCGGAGGCCGGGATATTGCCCTGGTGCTGCTTCCCCTGTCTGAATGACTTGCGGTCTGTGCGTGGCCATCCCTTGCTCAGCGAAGGAACCTTGTTGTTGCTCAACATGGGTGGTGACAAGCTGCACGAAAGACCGCAATTGCCGGGCCACAAGGAAGCCGGGGGCGTAGATGCGGTGCAGGTGACCCGCCTGCTGCGTCCACGCTATCAGCTCGGTTTATTGGGGTGGATCAAGGGCCAGGCGGTTGATACCAATCTCAAGGTGATGGCCGAGGTGGCCGGGCGGCTTGAGCAGGCAGCCAGTTCGGATACCTATCGGCGCCTGTGGTGGGTGGAAGGAGGCGTCCTGGAAGCACTGTGCGATGGCGGGCTGGAGACTGGCGTCGCCTTGAAGCGTCTGCTTGGTCAGGCGGATCGCGCCATGAAAACCGTCATGGACAAGGGCGAGAAAGGCCTGGTTTCCCAGGACATGGATGAGCTGGTAAACAACCTGTTGTATTACGTGGCCAGGGCCAGCAGCCGGGGACCGCGAATAAGCGCCATCAGGCAAGGTTACAGCCTGGAAAACCTGTTGCCGGCCGATGGCGTGGTGGAAAAGGCAAGGGATAGTTTGTCCGGTCCCAGCGTCAAGCTCATGAAGACGGTGGCTGCCGCGATCCGGGAGGATTTGTCCAAGGTAAAGGATGTCCTGGATATTTATGTGCGCACCGGCAAGGGCGAGGTCGAAGACTTGTCGCCACAGGTGGAGATGCTGAAGAAGATCAGCGATACGCTGGGGGTTCTGGGGCTCGGCAGCCTGCGCGGCAATGTGCAGACTGAAATTGACAATCTGCGTGCCATCGTTTCCGGTGCCAGCGAGGACGATGATGAGGTTCTGGAACGCATCGCCGCAACCTTGCTGCACGTGGAAGACACCATTGACGAGCAATTGCTGCGTTTGATTGTACCCGCATCAGATGCCGAGCCCGATGGCGACGAAACCGACATTGACTACCGGCAGGTTACCGATGCGGTGCTGCGTGAGTGCTCTTTGAATATGTCGCGCATCAAGGAGGCGATCAGCTCGGCCCTGGCAAATCGCGACGACGGCATGGGTCTGGATTCAATCCCCAGCCATTTCCGCGGTATCAACGCCGCCCTGCTCATGTTGAACCGCACACGCGCGGTAAGCGTAGTGGAGCGTATCGCGAAATTGTTCCGCAAGGGTCACCCGGGAGAAGTGCATGCCTGGCCGACAGTGCTTCTGGACCGGCTTGCAGACGCAATAGTCAGTGTTGAGTACTACCTGGAAACTGTGCGTGCCGGCAGGGCAGATCCCTTCTACATGCTGGACAACGCCGACCGTTGCCTGGACATGCTGGGTCAGACCCGTGAAGAGTTGAATCTGGCAGCCCAGGCTGATGCCAGGAACGATGCGGCCGAGGGGACGGTGGTGCTTGAGCGCGGGGTCGGTGATCTCCCGCCGGTCGAGCTGCCGGTTTCGGAACAGGTGCAAGCCGCGGGCGCGATGGATGCACAGCTGTCGCAGCCCGTCCAGGCATCGGGCGCTATCGCCCGGGACGAGCCGGGGTTGGCGGGTCTCAGGACTGTCGAGGGCCGGCCCGATCCGGAAATCATGGAATTGTTCATTGAGGAGGCCAAGGAAGAGGAACAGGTTATCCGTGAGCATCTGCCCCTGGTCGAATCAAATCCGTCTGACGCAGAGTCCACCGCGCGATTACGCCGGGCATTCCACACGCTCAAGGGCAGCGGAAGGATGGTCGGCGCCGAGGCCATTGCCGAATTCTCCTGGTCCGTGGAGAACCTGCTCAACCGGGTTATCGACGGCACCGTAGCCTGTGGTCAGGGTGTGCTCGACTTGCTGCGGGCCGCGAGCGACATGCTGCCCGAGTTGATTGAGCAGTTGGAGGTTGGTGGTCAGCCGTCGGCGAAACTGCTCCAGGTGGCGGCCCAGGCCAGGAGCCTGGCGGAGGGAACGCTGGCAGAGCCGGAGGCTGTTGTCGACGAGTTTGAAGAATCTGCCGAAATCCAGGCCATGGATCCAGTGCTCAAGGATATTTTCACAAAGGAAACAGCCGATCACCTGGGGGTTATTCGCAGCTACCTGAACAGTGCTCGCCTGAAAGAGGCGCCTTACAGGATCACCCCGGAACTGCACCGTTCATGTCACACCCTTTCGGGTAGCGCAAACATGGCGGATGTGCAGGCAGGAGTGTCGGTCGCTGAACCCTGGAACAATTACATACGCACACTCTTTGATGCTGGAGTCGGCTTGAGCGAAGAGGCTCTGGTTGTTTGCCAGAAAGTAGTCGAAGCAGTCGAGGAGATTGTCGAGCATTTGGAAGGCGGACCGATTCCTGAGGACCGCTATGCTTCATTGGTGGGGAGAATTGCCGCCCTGCTGCAGGGATTTGAGGCCGAACGCATTGAACTGGAAAGGGAGCGGGCCCTGGAGGAACCTGTCGCCGGGGAGCCTGGGCCGCGAGAGGTCGAGTTTGATCCGGAGATAGCGGCAATATTTTGCGAAGAAGCCGGCGAGTTGCTCGATAGCATTGAGGATGCCTTCAATCGCTGGTTGGCTGCGGGAGACAATCAGGAAGCCATCGCGGAATTGAAGCGCCATTTGCACACGCTGAAGGGCGGTGCCCGGATGGCCGGCATCAGTGCAATGGGTGACCTGAGTCATGAGCTGGAAACCTTGCTGACATTGGTGGCGAGCGGGCAGCTCGAGGCCGGCGCGCCACTGGCCACGGTGTTTCAACAAGGTACCGATTGCTTGCATCGAATGCGCGATGTGGCGGCTTCCGGTCAGAGGGTGTCACAGAACCATACATTGCTGGCCCTGGTGAAATCGGCGGCGGCAGGTGAACTGCCCGAAGTATCTGAGCCCCCGGTTGGGGTCGAGCAGGAGCCGGAGCCCGAGGTCGAGCTGGAGCCCGAGACCGGTCTGGAGTTTGAGACGGATCTGGAGCCAGAGGCTGCTGGGCTGGAGGCTGAGACCGGGTTGGAGTTTGAGACCGGGCTGGAGCCAGAGACCGGGCTGGAGCCAGAGATCGGGCTGGAGCCAGAGATCGGGCTGGAGCCAGAGATCGGGTTGGAGCCAGAGATCGGGTTGGAACCAGAGACCGGGCTGGAGCCTGAGGCCGGGCTGGAGCCAGAGGCCGGGCTGGAGCCGAGGCCGGGCTGGAGGCTGAGGCCGGGCTGGAGGCTGAGGCCGGGTTGGAGGCTGAGGACGAGATACTCCGCCGGCCTTCGGGTCCCGTGATCGGGGATCGCCAGGAAATTGCCAGGGTGGATGCAAATCTACTGGATGAGCTGCTGAATTATTCTGGTGAAGTCAGTATTTTCAGATCCCGTCTTGAGCAACAGGTCAAGTCCATAGATTTCAATGTGCAGGAGCTTTCGCAAACGGTTACCCGTCTGAAAGATCAGTTACGCAAACTTGAAATGGAAACCGAAGCCCAGATCCTGCACCGGCATCAGGAAGACAGCACGGGCGACAGCAATTTTGATCCCCTGGAAATGGACCGCTACTCGCTGATTCAGCAGCTGTCCCGAGGCCTGGCGGAAACTTCCAGCGACGTGGACAGTATCAAGACCTTGATACAGGGTCTGGTGCGGGACGCCGACAGCCTGCTGGTGCAACAGGGGCGGGCGGCAAGTGGATTGCAGGCGGGATTGATGCGCACCCGTATGGTGCCCTTCTCCCGTTACCTTCAGCGCTTGTCCAGGGTGGTCAGGCAGATATCGCTGGAAACAGGTCACCGCACGGAAGTCCGGTTTGAGGGTGCCGGCGCCGAGTTGGACAGACAGGTGGTGGAGAAGATGCTGCCCTGTCTGGAGCACATGCTTCGCAATGCAGTCATACATGGCATCGAGCCGCCGGTGGAACGCTTGCGGGCGGGCAAATCTCAAACCGGAGTCTTGACTGTGGCCCTGAAACGCGAGGGTTCACAGGTCATTATCGATGTCGGGGACGACGGCCGCGGGCTGGATCTTGAGGCCATTCGTTCCAGGGCGGTACAGCGGGGCCTGGTACGGTCGGAGCAGATTCTTACCATGGAGCAGGCGATCCAGCTGGTATTCGAGCCCGGTTTCAGTACCGCCGAGAGCGTGACCCAGTCCGCCGGACGTGGTGTTGGCATGGATGTTGTCGCCAGCCAGGTGCGTAAGCTGGGGGGAAGCGTATCCTTGCGCACCGTGCAAGGCCAGGGGACGATAATCAGTACCCGCCTGCCTTTCTCAATGGCTATCAGCCAGGCCATGATCGTAAGGGTTGCGGACGAGTTATTCGCCGTGCCGCTTCCGACGGTTGAGGGCGTTGTACGCATCCCGAGGAAGGAACTGGAGGACAAGCTGGCCTATCCGGAAGACGCCTTCATGGAGACCGGCGGCCATGCCTATCGCCTCCAGTACCTGGCCCAGTTCCTGGGCTTGCATGCGGCCCCCTTGTCTGAGGACGAGCCAAGCATACCGCTGATCCTGGTGCGTGCGGGCGAGAGCAGCGCGGCGCTTATTGCTGACCAAATGCTGGGTAGTCGGGAAATCGTGGTGAAATCCGTCGGGCCACAGCTGGCCACCATCCAGGGATTGGCCGGGGCCACGATTCTTGGTGACGGTCGGGTTGCCTTGATACTCGACGCTCCTTCCCTGTTGCGTTTCCACGCCAACCTGCCCACCGACCTGGCCATTGCGGAGGCCTCGACGGAGCGTCACCAGACACTGGTGATGGTGGTGGATGACTCAATCACCGTGCGCAGGGTTACCCAGCGTCTGCTGGAGCGTAACGGTATGAAGGTGATTACCGCCAGCGACGGTATTGATGCCCTTGAACAATTACAGGAGCATCACCCGGATGTGTTGCTGCTGGATATCGAAATGCCGCGGATGGACGGCTATGAGCTGGCCAGCAGTATCCGCAAGGATCATCGCCTGGCGGACATTCCCATCATCATGATCACCTCACGAGTGGGTCAGAAACACCGCGCAAAAGCCATTGAAATAGGCGTGGACGACTATCTCGGGAAGCCTTTCCAGGAATCCCAGTTGCTGGATGCCATTGAGCAACTGGTTCATCACGGACGCACCAATGTCTACTGAGCCCCAGCCCCAGGAATTGTACTCACTGCTGGTGCCTTTGAATGGCCAGCGTTTGCTGGTGCCCCGCACCTGCGTCGCGGAAGTCACCGGGTACAATGCGCCAATTGCGGTCCCGGGTACGCCTGATTGGTTCCTGGGCAGAGTCAACTGGTCCGGGCGCAGCATTCCCCTGGTGTCGTTTGAGGGTGCCATGGGTGGGGATGTGCCGGATCTTTTGGGGCGTGCGCGGATTGCCATCATTCATGCCATCAGTGGCCGCCTGAAGCCGCCGGCCTATGGCATCCTGACCCTCGGATTTCCCCAACTGATGAAGGTTAACGCCAGGGTTTTGTCTACCGATGAACATGGCGTTTTTGGTGAAGACTCGCCGGTTATTTGCCGGGCAAACATGCTCAACGAGCGGCCCTTGATTCCCGACCTGGATCGGCTGGAGGCAATGATCTCCGGAGCCCAGGAGGAAGCGGCTTACACCTGATCCCCGCAGCGGGTTAGAAATCCCCCCACCTGCCCAGCAAAGCAGCCATGGCCGCAAGGCCTGCAGTTTCGGTCCGCAGTACTCTCGGTCCAAGTCGCAATCCAGCGAACCCGGCGTGTTCCAGGAGCTGGAGTTCGTGCGGGTCCAGACCACCCTCGGGCCCTATGGCGATACACACCTGTTCCGGTGAGTCGGGGAGGTCCGCCGGACGGGTTTGCGCGTCGCCCCGCAGGCTCAGCTTCAGGGGATACGAACCGACCTCTGCCAGGGCCTGCTCCAGGGACAACGGGGCCGTCACCTCGGGTACGCGATTTCGTCCGCATTGCTCACATGCGCTGATGGCCACTGCCTGCCAGTGCTCACGCCGCCTCTCGGCTCTTTCGGCGGTCAGCTTGACCGTGCTGCGCTGGCTTGCCAGGGGAAGAATCCGGTGTACACCCAATTCGGTTGCTTTCTGAATCGTCCAGTCCATGCGTTCGCCCCGGGATATGCCCTGGAGCAGGGTTACCTTTACCGGGGCTTCCCTTTCCACCGGGTCAAAACCCAGTGTGGCGAGAACAATCTTGTCGCCCTGGATGCTCTCAATACGTGCCGTGTGCTCACCGCCGCTGCCGTCAAACAGCACCAGTTCCTCACCCGTCCGCATGCGCAACACTCGCGCTATATGTTGTCCGGCCTGGCCGGTAATCTCCACCCGGTCCAGGTTCGACAGGCTATCCCGGCTATAGATTCGGGTCACTGGCATATCGGCGCGCCTTGAGTGTTCGGACTGACGCAAAATTGCTGAATCAGCGCGACCAAATACCCGATGCACGGATCCAGGCTCGCCAGGCTGATGAATTCATCCGGCTGATGGGCAACAGCGATATCTCCCGGGCCCATAATCACTGTCTCCATTCCCAATGCCGTGAGGAAAGGCCCTTCGGTGCCATAATCGACCGCCCCGGATAGTTGACCGGTCAGTCTTTCGCAGGCCCGCACCAGGGCGCCCTGCGAATCGGTCTCCATGGCTTCTATGCCATCAAACAGGGCCCGGAAACTGATTTGCAAATCAAGGACGGTGGCGATTTTCCGCAGCCTTTTATGCAGAGTCTGTCTTGCATCAGCCAGGCCAAGGCCCGGGGTCGTGCGCAGGTCGATATGTAGCTCACAGGTGGAGCAGATCCGGTTCGGATTGTCCCCGCCTTGTATCCGACCCAGGTTCAAGGTGGGGTAGGGCACCGGGAAATCCTCGTGCCGGTGACTTTGAGCGAGTTGGTCACGCCACTGCATCAGGTCCTGCATCAGCGCAACCATGCCATCCAGGGCGCTTCGACCGCCGGCTGGATTGCTGCTGTGTCCGCTGCGTCCGGCCAGCTTGATCGACTCCATGAGTATGCCCTTGTGAGCGCGCACCGGCGCACCGCATGTCGGCTCCCCGATCAGGGCCCATCTACCCAGGCGACGTTGGTCGGCAAGCAGGGCACGCGCCCCGCCCATGCTGCTTTCTTCATCTGCCGTTGCCAGGATGACAAGAGGCGAGGTCAGGGTGGTGTCCCGGCTTTGGTAGGCGGCCTCAACCGCCAGTGCCAGGAAGGCTTTCATATCGGTGGTGCCAAGACCATACAGTCTGCCGTCCCTTTCGCTCATCACAAATGGATCGCTGGTCCAGCGCGCCTGGTCGTAAGGCACGGTGTCCGTGTGGCCGGCCAGCACCAGGCCGGCGTCCCCGCTTCCCCGTGTGGCGATCAGGTTGACCTTGTCATGTCGCTGGTCTACCGGCTGCATTTCGATGACAAATCCCAGGGTCTCCAGCCATTCGGCCAGGCGCTCACACAGGTGGCGGTTGCCGGTGTCAAAGGCAGGACTTACTGAGCTCATGGAAGGCAACGCCACCAGTTCGGCGATCATGTCCATAAGTGGAGGAATGGGTCGGGCCATGTCCGGATTCTGCGTGGGCGAGGCCCGGGCTTCAAGCCTGCTTTGCGCAGGAGCACAGGAAACCGGACAATAGGGCCGTGCGTATCGATACAGAAACCGGTTTGATTGGAGGTGTCCGCCTGGTGGACTCTCCCAACTGCGATGATCGCCCTCAGGGTGTTGTGCCTGAGTTGTTGGTGATACACGGTATCAGTCTTCCGCCCGGGGAATTTGGCGGCCCCTGGATAGACCGGCTGTTTACCAATTCCCTGCCCAAAGACGTGCACCCTTATTTCACGGAGGTTGCCGACCTGAAAGTGTCCAGCCACTTGTTGATTCGCAGGCAGGGTGAACTGGTCCAGTATGTGTCGTTCAACAAGCGCGCCTGGCACGCGGGTCAGTCCTGTTTCCAGGGACGTGAGTGCTGTAATGACTTCTCTATTGGAATTGAACTGGAGGGTTCGGACGAGCTGGCATATACCGAGATTCAGTATACGAAGCTGAATCAGCTTGTCGCGGTACTTCTCAGTACCTATCCTTCACTTTCGGCTGACAGAATAGTGGGTCACTCGGATATTGCTCCGGGACGCAAGACCGATCCCGGCGTAGCATTTGACTGGCTGCGCCTGCGTTAGACCTGAATTACCTGAGACACTGTTATGAATCTGATAGCCCTGTTCCTTGGACTGCTGCTTGAGCGGGTTCTGACGCGCGTACTGCACCTGCGCGAATTACGCTGGTTCGACAGCTATTTCGACTGGGGCTTTGGCAAGATGAGTGCGGCGGGTCGGATCTTCAGCATACCGCTGGGTGTGCTGCTGGTCTTGCTACCCTGTCTCCCCGTGTTTTTTATCGCCATCTATTTTGCTCCGCTTCTTTTGGGGATTCCCTACCTGGTGTTTGCCGCGCTGGTCTTGTTGTTCTCACTGGGCCCCAGGGACCTGGGCAGGGAAGTCGAGGATTACTGCAGGGCGGTAGAATCGGGTGACGTGACCACCGCGGAAAAAACTGCCAAGGAATTGCTGGAGGCAGAGGCGCCGCGCCGGGCGGATGCCAGGGAGAGGGCCCTCGAGGAAGCTGTATTTGTGCAGGCCAATAATCGTCTTTTCGGCGTGATTTTCTGGTTTATGATCCTCGGTCCCATGGGTGCGTGGTTGTTCCGGGTGCTGGACTTGATGAGACGGCGCGCGCAATTCGAAGCCTGCCGGGACGGCGTGGTGGATTTCGAGGAAATGATTTTTCTGCGTGCTACCCAGAGATTGCACTGGCTGTTTGCATGGGTGCCGGCGAGGTTGCTGGCGGTGGGTTACGCCCTGGCCGGGAGTTTTGAAGACGCCGTCGCGGACTGGCGCACCTATTACGAGGAGTGTTCACCGCACTTCTTCGACTCCAACGAGGACATGATGGCCTGCGTCGGCAAGGGCGCCCTGGGTCGAGGCGAGGGAGGAGATATCCAGGCCCAGGTCAGTCGGCTACGCGCGGCGATGCGCCTGGTAAACCGTACCTTGTTTATCTGGGTGGCCATCATTTCGGTCGTGGTCCTGTTTGGCTGGCGCCTGTAAGGTTGCCCGTGTTTGCAAATCGATGTGCGTTGCTTCTGCTGCTGGGGTTTTTCGGTTTGCCGGTGTGTGCCCAGACCGCCACGCGGGTAGTGGCCCTGGCGCCCAACCTGGCCGAAATGGTCTACCAGGCGGGTGCGGGTAGTGCCCTGGTGGGCGTGGTTGCCTACAGTGATTTTCCCGAGCAAGTTAAAAGCCTGCCTGGCGTAGGCGATGCGTTCCGGGTTGATTTCGAGCAACTGGCGGCCCTGAATCCCGACCTGGTCCTGGGTTGGGGAGGGGGCAACCCCGAGCATATGCTGCAGCGGATACGAGACCTGGGATTCAGGTTGGAGGTTCTGACGCCGAACAAACTTGAAGACATCGCCGATCATCTGGAACTGATCGGTGACTGGACCGGTCATGCCAATGAGGCCGGACCGGCGGCCCGGGAGTTCCGTGAACAATTGGCCCAATTGCGACACAGTTACCGTGATGTGGAAACGGTAAAGGTGTTCTACCAGATTTCCTCGCAACCGTTGTATACCGTGAACAACAAGCAATTTATTGGCCAGATGATCGAATTATGTGGCGGCGCCAACGTCTTTGGCTACTTGACCGAGATGGCACCCGTGGTCAGCCCCGAGTCGGTCGTAGCGGCGGATCCCCAGCTGATCCTGACCGGCTCAGAGGAACTACCCGGGGTAATTGAACTGTGGTCACGCTGGCCGCAAATGCGGGCAGTCAGGTATGGGGGCATTCTCGGGGTGGATGCCAGACTCGCGGCAAGAGCCAGTCCAAGGCTGATACAAGGCACCCGGCAGGTATGCCGAGCCCTGGACCAGGTTCGCCAGGGGTCATCCGGGCAATAATCAGGATTCCGCATCCAGGTGCTCTCGCTGCCACAACACTTCTTGCCCCTGCGCGCGCCTGGCAAGTACCCGGGCGATAACGAATAGCAGGTCGGACAGGCGGTTGAGATACTTGAGTCCCGCTGGATTAAGTTGGGCTGAACGCGAGAGGGTCATTACCCTGCGCTCGGCGCGCCGGCAAATCGTTCGGGCCAGGTGGCAGGCAGAGGCGGCCTGGCCACCGCCGGGCAGGATGAAGTCCTTCAAGGGCGGCAGGTCGGCATTGAAACCATCCAGTTGCTTTTCCAAACGCAGGACATGCTCTTCGCCGACCGCTGTATACCCGGGCAGACATAGCTCCCCGCCCAGGTCGAACAAGTCGTGCTGTACACGGGTCAGGCAGCCTGCAACAGGGTCGGGCAGGTCCGAACAGGCCAGGATTATTCCAATGGCGCTGTTGGTTTCATCCACCGTGCCATAAGCCTCAACCCTGGCGTCGTCCTTGGGCGTGCGCGAGCCATCGCCAAGCCCGGTAGTGCCGTCATCCCCGGTGCGGGTGTAAATTTTGCTGAGCCGATTTCCCACGGTATAACTCCTGTCTTGTTCGCCCATCCAGGGGGCCTGATCTATGAATAGACGCGCAACATGTGGCTGAAAACCCCCGGCCTTTTTGTCGCCATGCCGGGCGGTCCGATTCAGCCGCGATTGGCGTATTGCATCTGAATCTTCCGCTCACAGTCTGCCTGCTCCGGAATAAATCCAAGGGCTCCTAAAAACCTTTGTAGTTAAACGAAAAATACACGCCACGGCTGGCGCTGGTGTAACCGGCAACGGTCTGGTATTCCTTGTCCAGCAGATTTTCCACACTTGCCTGTAACCACCAATTCTGGCCCAGGCCCATGCGCGCACTCAGATTGAACAAGCCGTAACCGGGCAGGGTCACGGGGGAAGGATAGCCAAAATCCTTGCGCTCATTGCTGCAGAGCATATCCAACCCGACTTCATAGCGCCCGATATTGCGTACTGCCGAGGCAGTCAGGCTTTGGCTTGCCCGGCGTAGCAGTTGCTCACCCGTATCAAGGTCGACCGGGTCCTGTAATATCGCCTCAACCCGCAACTGCCAGTCTTCGTCGCGGTATTCGCAGCCCGCTTCCAGGCCCTCGATACTGGCGCTGGCGACATTCTGGTTGATGCCCTCGTAGGTGTTGAAATCCAGGACGACGTATTGGATGAGGTTATCTATTTCGTTGCGGAAGGCCCTGAGCCACACAAACTGGCGAGAATCCGGGCGATAGCTGGCGCCCAGCTCCAGGTTGGTACTGGTTTCGGGTTGCAGATCCGGATTGCCGCCGAAGCCAAAACGTTCCGAACCGTCAGGCGCCCGGAAAGCGGTACCGGCCCCGGCGTTGAGACGCAGCCTGGGAGTGATGGCGAAGGCGTAATCCAGGTTCCAGGTAGTGTGACTGCCGGCCGTCTCGTGATCAGTATGACGCAAGGCCGCAACCAGGTCGTGTGCCCCGAATGCAATCTGGTCCTGGGCATAGATTGCCTGGACATCGGTGTTTTCGTCGTAGCCGCTGCCAAAGCTCAAGGCCTGCGTGTTTTCCGCCGACATATAGAGCCCGGCGGTGAGCTGGTGTGCGCCTGCCAGGATGTCGTTTTGCCAGTCCAGGGAATCCCGGTCCGTGATGAAAAAGTCCGGGCTCTGGTTCTGGGTCAATTCATCCACAATCCGGCTCAACAGTATGGATGTTTGCCAACTGGCCGAAGGAGTGGCGTCCAATTGCAGCGTGGTTGCCTGGTTTTTGAAGTCCTGATCCAGCGGGGCCTGGAAAAAGTCCAGGTATTCGGTATTGCCGCGCGCTTCCCAGTGCCGGGCGTTGAGGTTAATACCGGACAGGATGAGCCCGCCAGAAAGACTGACACTCAAATTGTCGTGGCCCTGGTCCAGGGTAGAACCCGTCTGGACTGGAAAACCGTCAGTTTCCAGCCAGCTTACACCCCCCGCCAGCGTTCCACGGGCACCGGACATACGGCCGTTGACCTGGCCCTCGCTGGTTCCGAAGCTGCCACCTCCAAGACTGGCGGATACGCCGTTGGGCCCGGCCTGACCCCGTGTAATCACGTTAATCACACCGCCGATGGCTTCCGAGCCGTACAGGGAGGAGCGGGGTCCTTTGACGATCTCGATGCGCTCGACCAGTTCGGGGGAAATCTGCTGCAAGGCGGCGCCGCCGGCCGTGCCCGGGTTGATTTTCACGCCGTCTATCATCACCAGGGTGTGGTTACTCTCGGTGCCGCGCATGAATACCGATGTGGGTTGGCCGACCCCACCGGTTCGAGCAATGTCCAGGCCGGCATGAAATTTGAGCAAATCGGCCAGGTCGGCGGCCATGCTTCGTTCGATGGTCGCCCGGTCGATCACGATGACGGGCGCCAATACCTGGTCGGCCGCCCGGGCGGTGCGGGTGGCGGTGACCACCACCGTTTCAATCTCTGAAGGGTTGTCCTGTGCGGACACGCAAAAAGGCAGGCTCACCAGGGTAAGCAACATGTATACAGGGCATCTCATAAAGCGAGTCCTTCGTGCGACCGCACACCCGCGGGTCGCGCCTACTTACTGACAAACGCCGGTAGGAGTTCGAAGTGGACTGTCCAAGCGAGCACGGGAGCAAGCCCGGAGTAACGCCCGCCGCGATACCGGTACCTTTGCCAAGCCGGTCTCCGGGCTCTCGAGCGGATAGAAACATCCTGCGTCTGTCGCCTTCCCACGCTCGCATGATGCGCAGTGGCTGTGTCGTTCTGAGCAAACGACGACTGACAGACGGTCAACTCGATTACCGTTGCGGGGGCAGCTCCGGAATTGCCATCCTGCGTGATGGCTCACCGGCTTCCCGTTAACCCGAAATGAATTTCGGGTACACCTGACAGCGGCCATTCTCGACAAGCTGCAGTGGTGGTGTCAAGCTCAAGCTCTGATTTATGCGGCGACCAGAAGGGCAATTTCATGCAAGCCAGTGATCATCTGTCGATAGCGCTGGAGGCGGCCGAGGCCGCCGCCGGCGTCATCATGAAGTACTATCAACAGCACATACAGATTCAGACCAAATCCGATCTCTCGCCGGTTACCATTGCCGATATTGAATCCGAGAAAGTCATTCGCCGGATCATATCTGACGCTTTTCCCGAGCACGGCTTTTACGGCGAGGAGACCGGTCAACAAAATATCGATGCCGAGTTCCTGTGGCTGGTTGACCCGATTGACGGCACCAAAAGCTTTGTCCGCGAGTATCCTTTTTTTTCCACCCAGATCGCCTTGATGAAAGAGGGCGAGCTGGTGCTGGGAGTATCAAGTGCTCCGGCATTCCAGGAACTGGCCTGGGCCGAGATTGGGACCGGCGCCTTTCTCAACGGCAAGTCTCTAAAGGTCAGCGAGATCAAGACCATCGAGGAATGCACCCTGTCCACGGGCAACCTCAAGAGCATGGCCATGAGCGATGGCTGGGGCCGGTTGGGGCAGCTGGTCTGTCGAGTGAGTCGGAACCGTGGCTACGGTGATTTCTACCATTACCACTTGCTGGCTTCGGGCAAGATCGACGTGGTGCTGGAAAGTGACGTGAATATTCTGGATATCGCCGCTACCGCCGTCATTGTGCGGGAGGCGGGCGGTATTTTTACAGACCTGCAGGGCGGTCCTCTGGGTCTGGATACCCGCTCGGTGCTGGCAACCAATCCTTATTTGCACAAGCTGGTGCTGGATAGCCTGTGAAACTGCCGGTATACATCGTAAATGCCTTCGCGAATCAACCTTTCCGGGGTAATCCTGCGGCGGTTTGCCCACTGCCGGAATGGCTTGATGAGAGCACCCTGCAGAGTATCGCCAGTCAGCACAATTTGTCTGAAACCGCGTTCATCGTAGCGAGCGGGGAGGACTACCAGATCCGCTGGTTTACTCCGGTGGAAGAGGTTTCCCTGTGCGGCCACGCAACCCTGGCGTCGGCTGAGGTGGTTCGCCGGTTTCTGAAACCGGCTTGTCGCAGCGTCGGTTTCTTGTCCATGAGTGGCCGGCTCGACGTGCATTTCGAGCAGGATATGGTGTGGTTGGATTTCCCCGCGCTGCCCGCGGAGGTCACCGTCAGTCCGGGCAACCTGGGCAAGGGTCTGGGAGTGCAGCCGCTGCAAGTCCTGGTTGCCGAGTATTACATGGCGGTACTGGAGTCAGAGACCCAGGTTCGGGCGCTCCGGCCTGATATGGCCCTGCTGGCCAGTCTGGATCGTAAAGCCGTGATTGTTACAGCACCGGGTGACGAGGTGGATTTTGTGTCGCGCTTTTTTGCTCCCCGTCTTGCGGTCAACGAAGACCCGGTTACCGGCTCTGCGCATTGCACGCTGGTGCCTTATTGGGCAAACAGGCTGGGAAAGACGAGTTTGCACGCCCGCCAGTTATCGCAGAGGGGTGGCGAGCTTGTTTGCCAACAGATGGGTGACCGGGTGCAGATAGGCGGCTATGCCACGCTTTATATGAAGGGTGAGATTACCCTGTGAGCCTGTGCTATCAGGTCAGCGCGAAATAGCGCCGCCCCTTCCAATCGATCTCTTCCACCCGTGTGTTGTACAGGCGTCCCAGGTTGGCTGTGTTCAGGGTTTCTTCACAGCTGCCCAACAACCAGCTGCCGTCACCGAAAAGCAGCAGGGCGTGGGTGCAGTAGGCGATTGCGGCGTTTGGGTCGTGCAATGTAGTCAGCACCGTACTGCCGGCCCGTGAGAGTTCCTGTAGAAGTTTCAATATATGCAGTTGGTGCTGGGGGTCCAGGTGATTCAAGGGTTCGTCCATCAGATAGACATCAGGCTGTTGCGCCAGCACCGCCGCGATGGCCAGTCGACGCCGCTCACCGCCCGACAAGGTGTGAATATTCCTGGCTTCAAGCCCCTGCAGGTCCATGAGTTTCAGCGCATGCCGGGCCAGCTCGACATCGGTGGCGGATTCCCATTGCCAGAAATCGATATGAGGATGACGTCCAACCAGCACGGTTTCCAGTACCGTGCTTGGAAACGGATCCTCGTAAACCTGCATGAGCAGACCAAGATGCTGTGCCACCTGTCGGCGGCCCTGGGATTTCAGAGGCACACCGCCCAGGCTGATCTCACCCCGGGACGCGGGTCTGAGCCCCGCCAGGGTGTGTAGTGTCAGGGTTTTGCCTGCGCCATTTTGGCCCAGCATGGCGATATTCTGACCGCCGCTGGCGGTCAGGTTCAGGTCGCGCACCAGGACGCGACCAGCGACGCAGACATCAAGATTTGAACTGGCAAGCATGCAGCGCTTTATAGCATTGCCGGCGGGTGTCCCGCCAATTCATTGGTCTTCCCTCGGCGCTTGTGACTATGCCACGCTGGCCTTGCCGGTCTCGGATGGATAGTGAATTTCCACCCCCGTCACCGCACTGAACGCCGCCTTGATCATGCAACTCGCCACGTGGTCGGCATGCACGGACCGGTACCTGGCCAGGGAACCCTGCAACAAGGGGCGCAGCAGCCACGCCAGGGGTGTGGCAAGACGCTCACCCAGGCGGAGTTCCTTGCGGGGGCCGGTCAGCAGTGAAGGTCTAAAAATATGCAGGGACGGGTAATCCAGTTGCTGCAATTCCACCTCGGTGCGACCTTTGGTCCTGTTATAAAACACGCTGGAAACGGGGTCGGCACCCAGCGCGGACACCAGCATGAAGCGCTGCGCATTCTTATTTCGGGCGAGGGAGGCCAGGGCGACTACGTAGTCATGGTCAACTTCTTCAAAAGCCTCTTTTGACCCGGCCTTGCCTATGGTCGTGCCAAGGCAGCAATACACATCATCCACCGCCGGAAAGTCAACCGTTTGGTCCAGCTTGCCGAAATCAACCAGCTGTTCCCTCAGCCGCGGATGTTGCTGTTGGGTTGCGCTTCTGACCAATGAGTGAACTACGCTATAGCGCTCATCCCTTAATAATCGCTGCAGGCAATAGCCGCCAACCAGGCCCGACGCGCCGGCAATCAGTGCAGAACGTTGGAGTATGGTCATGCTGTGACTCCTCATATGCCGGGTGACGCGTTCTCGCCGCCGATCCAGGGGATATCGTCGGCGAACCACTAGAGGCCAGCGCCAGGGGAGTCCGGTTAGATCAGCCGGCCTGTCTCTTCTCCCCGGCGACGTAGTTGATCATAACAGAGAGGACAGGCGCTTCAATCTGTGCTTCTATACCGGGTTAGTGCGCAGCGAAATGAGGCAGTTACCGATGGTTGTAAATTTTGAAAAACCGGGCCGGGATTCTTCCCTTGAACAGCTGGACCGGATATTTGAACTCCAGAAGAGCAGCTTTGCCAAAAGCCCTTTTCCGGATGCCAAGGAACGCATTTCGAATTTGAATTTGCTCAAGACCTTGATGCTGGACAACAAGGAGCGCATTGCTGACGCCATTTATGCTGATTTTGGCTGTCGCTCACGGACCGAGACCATGATGGTAGAAATGCTGGTCGCGGTGGAGGGCATAAAGTACGTCGACCGGGCGTCTGCGTCGCTGGATGCGGCCGTCCCGACGACACGTGGGTTTGTTGTTCAAAACCACGTCGGCCAAGGTCGTTTACCAGCCCAAGGGCGTGGTCGGCATACTGGTGCCCTGGAATTATCCGCTTTTCCTCGCCATGGGGCCGGCCATCTATGCCCTGGCCGCCGGCAACCGCGTAATGATCAAGATGTCCGAGGCCACTCCACAAACCGGGGCCCTGTTGGAGGAACTCATTTCTTCGGTATTCCCGGAACAGGTGATGGCGGTGATCAACGGTGACGCCGATGTGGCCGCGGCGTTTTCTGCCAAGCCGTTCGATCACATACTGTTTACCGGGTCTACCAATGTCGGGCGCATGGTCATGCAGGCAGCCGCCAAAAACCTGACGCCGGTGACCCTGGAGTTGGGCGGAAAGTCCCCCACGATAATTGGTCCGGAGTGTTCCCTGGACATGGCGGCAGAGCGACTGGGTTTCACCAAGGCGCTCAACGCGGGCCAGACCTGCGTGGCCCCGGACTATGTGATGGTTCCGGAAGGCAGGCAGCAGGAATTTGTCGCCGCACTAACCAAGGTGTTTTCCGGCCTCTACCGCACCCTGGCCGAAAATGACGATTACACCAGCATAATCAATGAGCGACAGTATCAGCGCTTGTCCGGGTTGCTGGATGACGCCAGGGAACAGGGCGCCCAGCTTATCGAGGTGAATCCCGGGGGGGAAAAGCTCGACCCTGCGAAGAGGAAGCTCCCACTGGTGCTGGTCCTGGGCGCGAAGGATTCAATGCGCCTGATGCAGGAAGAGATTTTTGGCCCTATCCTGCCGGTGATCGGTTATCCGGACCTGGAGTCGGCCATCCAATTCGTCAACCAGCGTCCGCGGCCGCTGGCGCTGTATTACTTCGGTAATGACGAAAATGCCCGCAAACAGGTGCTGGAACGCACCCATTCCGGTGGCGTGTGTTTCAATGACGCGGTTTTCCATGTGGCGGTGGACGATATGCCTTTTGGAGGGATTGGGCCCTCGGGTATGGGTGCCTATCACGGGCAGGAAGGCTTCCTGACGTTTTCTCACTCGAAGGGAGTGCTGTCACGTCCGAGCTGGCTGAATACGGCCAAGCTGTTGCACCCACCCTACGGCGGCCGCCTGCATGCCCTGGTGGAACGTCTGTTCCTGCGCTAGGGATCCCTCGCCGGGCAGGCTGGATCGGTGTGAAACTAAGCGAGGTGTGTAGCGGCATGCGTCACGGGGTTGGAATCATGAGCGTCCTGGCGTTGGCGTGTGCTGTCGCTGCAGCAGCACAGGGCGGGGTACCCGGCGAGCCCGGGGTCGAGCCGCTTGCGACTGGCGGCTTTGGTTTTAGTGAGAGCATGTTATTGCCGGTTGAACCCGACCTTGCGTACGACTATATGACAGGCGACATCAGCGGCTGGTGGGATCACAGTTTTTCGGACAAACCACTTCGGCTTTATATTGATGCCCGGCCTGGCGGCGGTTTCTACGAGATTTTTGACGAGCAGGGTAATGGTGCACAGCATGCGGTGGTTATTTTCGCCCAGCGCGGCAAGCGCCTGACCCTGCGAGGGCCGCTGGGACTGAGTGGTAATGCGCTTGACATGGTGTTCAGCTTTGAGTTCAAGCCCGATGCCGCAGGCACGCGCATCGTCATGCAGGCCAGGGCGGCCGGACAACTGGAGGCCGGATGGTCGGAGAGCGTGGCCAAGGTCTGGCGCCATTTCCTGATTGATCGGCTGTTGCCGTATGTTGAACGAGACTGCCGGATACGGGACGTCTGCGTGAAAACCCCGTGAGGAATTATGTCCAAGGAATCATTAAGAAACAGCCTGTCCAGCCTTGATCGCCAGATTCTGGAACTGGTCGCCCGGCGCCAAACGACCGCCAAGAAGATTGGGGAACTCAAGCGCGACCAGGGTGAAAATACACGCGACTTCGCCCGTGAAAAGGACGTGCTGAACCAGGCCCGGAAGCTCGCAGGCGAGGTGGGTTTGTCAGCTGACCTGGCTGAGGAACTGCTGACCATGCTGATTCGCTCCTCGCTCACAGCGCAGGAACAGGACAGGGTGGCTGCCGAGGGTCAGGGCGGTGGTCGCCGGGCACTGGTTATCGGTGGAGCAGGTCGGATGGGGGCCTGGTTTGCCGATTTTCTGAACTCCCAGGGCTTCAAGGTCGAAATTGCCGATCCGGCGCTGGAGACCGGTGGCTGGACGGACTGGCGCGACGCAGGCCTCGACCAGGACATTATCGTGGTGGCTACGCCGTTGAGGACGACCGCCGGGATTCTCGAGGAACTGGCTCAACGCAAACCTGCAGGCCTGATCTTTGACCTGGGCTCCCTGAAAACCCCCTTGCGCAAGTCGTTGACGAGCCTGGCCGAGGCCGGTTGCCGGGTGACCTCGGTGCACCCCATGTTTGGTCCGAATACGGACCTTCTTTCGGGCAGGCACGTGGTGTTCGTGGATGTGGGCTGTGCCGAGGCAACCCGGGAGGCGCGCAGTCTGTTTGCTTCAACCATGGCGGAGCAGGTTGTGCTCGGGTTGGATGATCATGATCGCCTGATCGCCTACGTGCTGGGTTTGTCGCATGCGCTGAATATCGCCTTCATTACCGCACTTTCAGAAAGCGGTGAGGCGGCGCCCGAATTGATCAAGATGTCCAGCACCACCTTTGACTCGCAGTTCAATATCGCCGCCAGTCTGAGCGAAGAAAATCCTCATCTTTATTTTGAGATTCAGCATCTCAACCAGTACGGAGAAGAGGCATTGGCCGCGCTTGAGGACGCGGTGGTAAGAATAATCGGCCTGGTAAGAGGCGGTCATGAAGAGGACTTTGTCGAGCTGATGCGTTCCGGTCGGAGGTATGTCCACGACCGGCAGGAGAGGGCGGGGGAAGGCCGGATATGAGCAGTCAGGATGAAGTAGCGAAGCTCAGGGAGCAGCTACTCGTCCAAAGCAGTGCGGCCGCCGAAAACGAGAAAATATTCCTGCGCTTGCTGGATAGAGAGATAGACTTGCTCAAGGCCCGGTCTCTGCGCGAACTGCTTGAGAGGATGACGGCAGGCCTGGCCAATGCCTATGGCTTGAATGAGGTCAGCCTCGTGCTCTGGGACCCGGAGCATGAATTGCGTCATCTTTTGATTAGCGAAGCCGGTTCGGAGATTGAGCTCCCGGGAGTTCGGCTGGTGGATTCCCTGGCAACCGTGACACCCCAGTTACAACGATTGCGTTCGGTATGGCTGGGGCCATTTGATGGCGGGGACCACCGGATGCTGTTTGGGCAGGCGGCGCAACTTGCCAGCGTGGCCCTGATCCCGCTGATACGGGAAGAGAACCTGGTTGGTTGCCTGTGTTTTGCCAGTGTTGATGACCGCCGTTTCACCAGACACCATGCGACCAGTTTTCTTGCCCACATGGGCACCGTTGCGTCCTTTGCCATTGAAAATGCAGTCAACAGGGCCAGGATCTTGCGCAGCGGATTCACGGATGTTCTCACCGGGATGCATAACCGACGCTATCTGGAGACGCGCCTGGGTGAGGAGATCGCCCGTGCCCAGCGTGATCAGAAGCCGCTGACATGCCTGATGCTGGACGTGGATCATTTCAAGCAGGTTAACGATACCTATGGTCACCAGGCGGGGGATCGTGTGCTGAGGGAAATTGTGAAGCGGATCCAGGGGCAGATTCGAACCAGCGACGTGGCTGCCCGCTACGGTGGAGAAGAGTTCGCGGTGCTCATGCCGGCCACGCGGAGCAAAGAAGCCTTGAAACTGGCGGAGCGTATTCGCACCTCTGTCTCGGCCGCGCCTATGCAAGTCACGCCGGACCAGGCCCTGACAGTTACGATTTCGGTGGGTATCGCCGAAACGGTGCCAGTGCCCGCAGATCATGATCATGTCACCCTGGGTCAGGGTCTGATGTCGGCCGCCGACGTCGCGCTCTACCAGGCCAAGGCCGATGGTCGCGATTGTGTCCGGGTGGCCAACTAGACGATTTGCCTTTGGCGACCAAGCAGCAGTAGAAATAACGGCACGCCTATCAGAGCGGTCAGCGCCCCCACCGGCAGCTGGACCGGGGCCACTATGGTCCTCGCCAGCAGATCAGCAAATGTCAGCAGTGCGCCTCCCAGGAGTACCGAGCCAGGGATCACTACACGGTGGTCAGGGCCTGCCACCAGCCGCACCAGGTGAGGTACGACCAGCCCTATGAAGCCGATGCTGCCCGCCGTGGTAACGGCCAGCGCCGTGATCAGGGAGCTGCCCAGGTAAATGCTGATACGCGCGGACTTGACCGACAAGCCGAGTGCCTCGGCCGGTAACTCGCCCCGGGACAGGACGTTCAAATGACGGGCAAATATCATCCCCAGCAGCACACCCAGCGCGAGCACGGGAATATTTCTACCGCCAGATCCGGCCATGGAAAGGTCGCCCATGAGCCAAAACATCATGCCCCGCAACTGGCCTTCCGGACTAAGCGCAAGGATCAGGCTCATCAGCGCCGTCAGACCCGAAGCGATGACCACGCCGGTTAGCAATAATCGGGTCGGCGTCCAGCCGCCGGGGCCATGGGCCAGCGCAAATACCAGCAATGTCACCGCGGTGGCCCCGCCAAATGCGCCCGCGTCCAGCCAAATGCCTCCCAGACCCAAAGCCATTACTGCCAGGGCGCAGACGGCGGCGCCGCTGGATATTCCCAGGATATACGGATCGGCCAGCGGGTTGCGCAGCAGTACCTGCATCAAGCAGCCGGCCAGGGCCAGTAGCCCGCCAGTGGTGAAAGCCGCCAGCGCCCTTGGCAGGCGAAGTTCCAGGATCACGGTCCGGGTAAGGGGTTCGCCCTCGCCAAGCAGTGCCGAGATGATCTCGCCAACGCCAAATTCGACACTTCCCATGAGCAGGGCAGCAGCCATGCAAAACACTGCCAGCAGGATCAGAAACGGGATCAATATTGCGGGTCTTAGACGAGGCACGATAGAAGTTGTTCGCTGGTTGAATTTACACGGACGACAGAATAGCACTCCGGGAAACGGACGGAAGTGAAAACTGGGCAGACTGCCCTGTTGCCGGCGCATTGCTTGTGGAACAATGCGGAGCAATCAGGACTAATGAACAAGCGATAGTATGAGTGACTGGATAGACCTTGATGGTTTTCGTGCCAACGTGGGCATCATACTGATGAACGGCGAAGGCAGTCTGTTCTGGGCCGGACGGGCCGGACGGGCGGGCTGGCAGTTCCCACAGGGTGGCATGCAGGAGCACGAATCACCTGAGCAGGCGATGTATCGTGAACTGGAAGAGGAAATTGGTTTGGGCGCGCAGGACGTGGAAATTATCGGTTCCACGAGCCCATGGTTGCGATATCGTCTGCCCAAGCGATTTGTGCGCAAGACCTCACCGCTGTGTATCGGTCAGAAGCAAATCTGGTTCTTGCTCAGGCTTACAGAAGTAGCCGGGCCGTTTCGCCTGGATATGAGCGACCAGCCGGAGTTTGATCGTTGGCGCTGGATTGATTACTGGGAGCCGGTGAGGGAAGTCGTATTTTTCAAGCGCGGCGTGTACGCAAGGGCGCTGGATCAACTCAGGTTGCTGGCTTTTCCTGAAGACCCGCCGCCACGGCCTCGCTGGGTAGGCAGCAAAATACGATCACACCGTCGGCGCCGGACAGAATCCCCACCCGCGAGCCAGGGTGGTTGACTCGCCTGCGGGGTGCAAGCGTACTACACTAGCCAACCGCTGTTTCCAGAGAAATTGATGTGGCCAAATCGCCCGCCAACCTGATCGTCAAGCCCCACCGGCCAGTTCGAAATCGACTACTGGCCCTGGGCATGGTCCTGGCGATGCTGCTCCTGACTTACGGTGTTTTTGAATTCGGTCGGTTACGCGGCGGTTATGACCTGGTTGCCAGCCATAAAGCACTGGTGCAGCGGGACCGGGAGATTGCGCGGCTCAACCGCCAGTTAGCCGAGGAGCGTGATCGGCTGGTGCTGCTGCAGACCTCCGGGAATATCGATAGCGAGGCCTATCAGAAGGTTGAGCAGCGTTTGCAGGAATTACAGGGAACCATCCAGGCGCAGGCCGAAAGTCTGGCCTTCTATAAGGGTATTATTTCACCCGAGGATGATGTGGCGGGCCTGAAAGTCCAGAAGTTCGAAATAACACCAGGCACCGGGCCGGGTCAATTCTTGCTCAAAATTGTTCTGATTCAGGCAAAGGATCACGGTTTGCGAGTGACCGGTATTGTAGACTTGAGCGTAGATGGCAAGAGCCACGGCGAAACTGCGAGCCTTGGTTTGAAGGACATGCTGCCGGAACCCGGGGACCTTGGGACCCAGGCATTTTCCTTCCGCTACTTTCAGGAACTGGAAGTGCTGGTGGTTTTGCCCCCGGATTTTGAGCCGGCCACGGTAAATGTTGAAGTACGCCCCAAGGGGCGCTCGGCTCGGACCATCAGAGACTCTTTTGAATGGCAGGTACTCTAGGGAGCTTCTGATCTATTCATGAACTCGTATCTTGCAGCTAAAAACTCCAGCTTCTGTGTTGCCAATCTTCGCAATAGTCCCACTATTACGTGCGATTGGCGCCTTGAAACTGTATCTTTTCGCTAACAATTTACTTCGCCCAGAATAAATCAGAGGTTCCCCAGGCGGAACAGCCACCAGGCAATATTTTAGGAGATAGCATGTTCGGTTCGAAAAAGAACAACCCTCCCATCCAGACTTTGGTTGGAACAGATACGGTGGTCCGTGGTGATGTGGCTTTCAAGGGCGGCTTTCACGTTGATGGCAAGGTTGAGGGGGACGTGAGCTGCAAGGAAGGAGAGGGCTCCTTTTTGAGTATCAGCCAAACCGGTTGCGTGGAAGGCAGCGTGGAAGTGGGCCTGGTAACCCTCAATGGAACCGTAAAGGGTGACCTTATCAGCCGGGGTCGGCTGGAGTTGGGGCCATCAGCCAGGGTAGTGGGGGACGTGTATTACAACCTCCTGGAAATGGCCATGGGCGCGGAAATCAACGGCAAGCTGGTCCACACGGCCGCAAAAGCCGATCCGGCGAAGCCTGCCCAGGGCCAAGGCTGGGGGCGAACTGAAAGAAGTTCCTGGTGCAGATGCCACTTGATTCATTTGCCATTGCCACCATATCCTATCCGCTATGAGTGAAATACAAACAGATTATCCGGGCCAAATGCCCATACCGCTGGTCTTCACCGATTCCGCAGCCAGGAAGGTCGGCGAGCTGATTGTCGAGGAAGGGAACCCCGAACTTAAATTGCGGGTGTATGTAAGCGGGGGTGGTTGTTCCGGCTTTCAGTACGGATTTACCTTCGACGAAAAATCCGAGGAAGGTGACGTGGCCATTGAAAACGGTGGCGTCATCTTGCTGGTAGATCCCTTGAGTATCCAGTACCTGATGGGCGCGGAAATTGACTACAAGGAAGATCTCCAGGGCGCCCAGTTCGTAATCCGGAATCCCAACGCCGCTACAACCTGTGGTTGTGGCTCCTCTTTTGGCGTCTAGGAATTTTCTTTTTGACAAGGACCTCTCGCAGCGCTGATCTCGCGCTGGGCTGTAGCCCGTGTGCCTTCCTGGTGACCGATGGCTGAGCAGCCTGAAGAAAGCAAAGAACTACTCGCCGCCCTGGACCTTGGTTCCAACAGCTTCCATCTGGTGGTTGCCCGTTTGAGTAATGGTCAGCTGGTTGTGGTGGACCGTTTGCGTGAAATGGTGAGGCTGGGAAGCGGGGTTGATGAGACGGGCAGGCTGAGCGAGCCTGTGGCCCGCGGGGCGCTGGAATGCCTGTCGCGTTTTGGTCAGCGGTTGGCGGGAATTCCGCGGGAAAATGTCCGGGCGGTAGGTACCAACGCGTTGCGTCGGGCTCGCAACCGCAGCGAGTTCCTGCAGTTGGCTGAGCAGGCGCTGGGCCATTCCATTCAAGTCATCTCGGGTATTGAAGAGGCACGCCTGGTGTACCTGGGTGCGGCCAAGTCCTTGCCCCCGGATCCCAAACGTCGACTGGTGCTGGATATCGGCGGCGGCAGCACGGAAATAATCCTGGGCGAAGGCATGCAAACACACGCCCTGGAGAGCCTGCACATGGGCTGTGTAAGCATGAGCGATCGTTATTTCGCCCGCGGTCAATTATCGGCAGAGGCGTTCAGCGAGGCTGAACTTGCGGCCAGCCTCGAGCTGCGACCGGTGAAGAATACCTTCCGGCGCCTTGGCTGGGAGAACGTAGTGGGTGCCTCGGGCACCATCCGTGCGGTGGCTAACATGTTGCAGGAACTGCGTGGCGACCGGGAAATTACCCTGGCGGGCCTGGATGAGCTCAAGCGTATGTTGATCGCCGAGGGCAATGTAAGCGAAGCGCATTTCCACGGTTTGTCGGAAGAGCGTCGTCCGGTGTTGCCTGGCGGCCTGGCGGTATTGCGTCAGCTTTTCGTCACTTTCGGTATTGAAAAGATGCGGGTGGCGGAGGGTGCGTTGCGCGAAGGCTTGTTGTATGACCTGCTGGGCCGCCTTTCTCATGAAGATGAGCGCGAGCGAAGCATCCGCAATATGCAAGGACGCTTCCATGTGGATCCGCAGCAGGCCGAGCGGGTGGAGATGACCGCCCTGGGGCTGTTAGGACAGGTTTCGACCCATTGGGACCTGGCTTCCACCCTGGCGCGGCAGGTGTTGTGCTGGGCGGCCCGTTTGCACGAGGTGGGTCTGGATATTGCCCATTCCCAGTACCAGAAGCATGGTGCCTACCTGCTCGAGCATGCAGATATGCCGGGGTTTCCCAGGGAAGAGCAATATTTGCTATCCGCGCTGGTACTCAACCATAGGCGCAAATTGTATCCGGATGCCGTCAATCGGCTTCCTCGCGATTGGCACCAGAAAACCTGGCGATTGATCTTGCTGCTGAGATTGGCTGTGGTTTTGCATCGTACTCGTGCGCCTGACGATGTGCCGATCATGTTGGCAAGCGTCGCAGGGGAGACTCTGCATGTGGGGTTCCCCCCAGGCTGGCTGCAAGAGCATCCGTTGACTCTCGCAGACCTGCGCCAGGAGGAGGCCCTCCTGAGAAAAATCCCGGTGGAGCTGAAATTCTCTTGAAAATGGGCTCAGGGGTGGTAGATGCCGCCCAGCACCGTGCTGCGACTGGCGCCGGTGACCGAAGGCAGGTTTCCGGTAGCACCTGAAAGCGTTCGAAAGGCCAGCCAGGCGAACGCCGCGCCTTCTACCCAGTCCGGATCCAGCCCCAGTTCCCTGGTTGAGCATACCCGACAGGTCGTGAGCAGGGTGTCCAGGCGCTCAAGCAAGGCACGATTGTGAGCTCCGCCTCCGCATACCGCCATCAGTTCCGCCCTGGGCAAATACTGCTGCACCGCCACCTGGATGCTCCTGGCGGTAAATTCCAGCAAAGTCGCCTGCACGTCCCTTGCGCCGACCCGATGCGGCAGGCTTTGCAGGCGGCCCTCCAGCCAGGCCTCGTTGAACAATTCGCGTCCGGTGCTTTTTGGAGGTGCGCGCTTGATAAAAGTGTGCCCGAGCATGCTGCTCAACAAGTCCTGATCCGCTACACCGCCCGCAGCCCACTCTCCGTGGTTATCAAAATCCTGGCCCAGGTGACGGTGACACCAGATATCCATCAGGCAGTTTCCCGGGCCCGTATCGAAACCGGTCACTTCACCGTTCCGGTCAAGCAGGGTCAGGTTGGCAATGCCCCCGATATTCAGGATGGCCCGTGAGGTTCCCTGTTTGCTGAACATCGCTGCGTGAAATGCCGGTACCAGGGGCGCGCCCTGGCCGCCCATTGCCATATCCTTGCGGCGAAAGTCAGCAACGGTCAATACACCGGTTCGGGCAGCAATAATGTTTGGGTCGCCAGCCTGCCAGGTGAACGGCCGTTCTCCTTCGGGGCTATGAAATACGGTTTGGCCGTGCGACCCAATGGCTTTGATGTCGGCGGCTGTCAGGTCATGTTGCTGCATCAGTTCGCTTGCGGCATTGGCAAAGGCCATGCCCAGTTCACGGTCCAGTTCGCCCATGTCCCTGAGAAGCACGGCCTCGCTGCGGGACATGATCCTGGCCAATGCCGTGCGCAAGGTTTTCGGAAACGACAGGCACAGGGCTCCAGTCACCTCAATCCGGTCTTCCTCGATCTGGCACAGAACCGCGTCGACACCGTCTGCGCTGGTGCCACTCATTAGCCCGATGAAGTAATTACTCACGTCCTCGCCTCTAGTCCGCTGCCACGGCGGCCAGGCGCGTCTGCCGAACCATATCAAGCTGACTCATCATGGCATCCGCTTCGGCCAGGAAGGCCTGGCGATACTTGGCAGCCACTGGATTGGCCTGGGGCAGCTTGACCGTGCGCGGGTTGCGGTGCACTCCATTGAGCCTGTATTCGTAGTGAAGGTGGGGGGCCGTAGCCAGGCCGGTGGCGCCGACGTAACCAACCACCTGGCCCTGGGTGACGCGTTTGCCTACCCGTCCGTCCTTGGAAAACTTGGACATGTGGGCGTAAAGCGTTGTGATGTTGCCCCCATGCTGCAGGATCACGCAATTGCCATAGCCATTCTTGCGGCCGGCAAAAATCACCTTGCCATCGCCCGCGGCCTTGATGGGCGTTCCAGTGGGAGCGGCGTAATCCACCCCTTTATGGGCCCGGATCTTGTTCAGGATCGGGTGTTTGCGATTGGGATTGAAGTTGGAACTGATGCGTGTGAAATCCACCGGCGCCCGGATAAAGGCCTTGCGCATACTGTTGCCTTCGGGGCTAAAGTAGTCGCTACGACCCTCACCGTCGGTGTAGCGAAGCGCTCTCAGGGCCTCGCCATTGTTGACGAATTCCGCCGCCAGTATTTCCCCGTCCCTGACCCGGCTGCCATCCTGCCAAAGCTCCTCGTACAACACCACGAATTCATCGTTTTGCCGAATGTCGAGCACGAAATCCACGTCCCAGGCAAAAATGCCGGCAAGATTCATGATTATTTTGTCTGACATGCCAGCCTCCAGACCGGCCACAAACAGTGAGTTCTTGATCGTACCGTGGGCATACACGACGCGCGTTTCCAGTGGGCGCTCTATGATTCGGGTTTGGTAGTTTCCGGAGTCCGAGAGTGTGACCTCCAGTTCATTCGTTTCATCCATCTTGCGATTCAAACGAAGTATCTTGCCATCCAGTTGGCGTATCTGGATGGTGTCGCCTGGATGCACCAGGCGCATGACGTTGCGCGCGTCTTCCAGCTTGAGTATTGCAGCCAGGTCTGCCCGGTTCAGCTTGTTGCGACCAAACAGCGAGTCCATGGAATCGCCGGGGCGCACGGTGAGCGTCATAGCCTGGCCGGCCTCACCCGGCGCGGTGGCCACCTGTTCCACCCGCACCTGTGTTGTTACTGGAGCTACGGTAGGTGTGCCGGGCAGCTCCAGAGGAACACCGGTGAGCTGAAAGGCAGGCTGCGATATGCCGGCCAGGGGTTCCTGCACCTGCGATCGCGTACTTGAGAGCAACTGCAGTGCCAGGATGGCAATGGAAATTCCAATTCCCACCAGGAACCAGCGCAAATGCCCGGATCCGAGCCGGGGCAGGCGCAAGCGTCCCCATGCCGATCCTTCATTCAGTTTCGGTTTCCCTTGGGGTTTATAATCGTGCCAGACTTGGGTCTTGCGGCGGGTCAAATCGGTAGTCCTGTCAAGTTTGAGCGTTAAGTTAAACTTTGCGCTGTTCGCGGTCAATTTATGTATGGTTATTAAGGAATATGCCCGGATGTTATCGGTGGAAGAGCAATTGCAGGAAATCACCCGTGGGGCCGATGAGGTACTGCGGGAGGATGAATTACTGGCCAAGCTGAAGCTGGGCAGGCCTTTACGTATCAAGGCCGGCTTTGACCCGACTGCGCCAGACCTGCACCTCGGGCATACGGTGTTGATCAACAAGAT
The DNA here is from genome assembly GCA_963823435.1 of uncultured Gammaproteobacteria bacterium. Taxonomy (GTDB): domain Bacteria; phylum Pseudomonadota; class Gammaproteobacteria; order Steroidobacterales; family BM003; genus CAKZML01. The sequence continues at coordinate 1,227,708 of CAWGLN010000001.1, forward strand.
GCGTCAGTTCCAGGATCTGGGTCACGAAGTGATGTTCTTGATCGGGGATTTCACCGGAATGATCGGCGACCCCACGGGCAAAACTGTTACCCGCCCGCCCCTGACCCAGGATGACGTGGCGGAAAATGCCCGGACCTACCGGGAACAGATTTTCAAAATACTGGATCCGGAACGCACCCGGATCATGTTTAATTCCAGCTGGATGGGCAAGATGTCGGCTGCGGATCTGATCCAGTTGGCGGCCAGGCACACGGTGGCGAGAATGTTGGAGCGGGATGATTTCAACAAGCGTTACAAGACCGGACAGCCGATAGCGATTCACGAATTTCTTTACCCCCTGGTGCAGGGCTACGATTCGGTTGCCATGCAGGCAGACGTGGAGTTGGGCGGAACCGACCAGAAATTCAACCTGTTGGTGGGGCGCCAGCTTCAGCAAGGCTACGGGCAGGAACCGCAGGTGGTGATTACCATGCCCCTGCTGGAGGGGCTGGACGGTGTACAGAAGATGTCCAAGTCCCTGGGTAATTACATAGGTATAAACGAAGAGCCCGGTGAAATATTTGGCAAGGTCATGTCGATTTCAGATGATCTGATGTGGCGATATTTCGAGCTCCTGAGTTTCAGACCGTTGACCGAGGTGGCTGACCTCAAAAACCGGGTCGAACAGGGAGCCAACCCGAGGGATATCAAGTTCTTGCTGGCCGAGGAGTTGGTAGCGCGCTTTAATAGCGAATCGGCGGCGGTCCGCGCGCGGGAAGAATTTGTTGCCAGGTTTCAGAAGGGGGCTACGCCCGACCAGATGCCAGAGCACCAACTTGCAGGACCTGGTGGATCGTTGGCGCTGGTACTGGCGCTCAGGGAGGCCGGACTCACGTCCAGCACGTCCGAGGCAATCCGCATGATTCAGCAGGGTGCCGTCAAGGTGGATGGCGAGAAGATCAGTGACCGCGACAGTGTGCTGGCAGCAGGCAGTGTGTACGTTTGCCAGGTTGGTAAGAGAAAATTCGCCCGAATTACACTCAAGGATTGAGAGGGCATTACAAGAGAGGTAGGACGTGAAAATATTACAGAAATCGATAGTGGCGGTTATCTGCCTGGGCTTTTGCGGGCTTGGTGCCCTGACCTATGCCGCCGAGGCTGATGATGCTTTGAAGCGGGCGAAGAAAGTCGAAAGGCTGCGGGGATCTGCCATGCATTTGCAGGCCTGGAGTGTTGGCCCGATGGTCGCCATGGTCAAGGGCCAGATGCCGTATGACGCCGCGGCTTTCAATACCAGGGCCAAACGACTGGCGGCCCTGGCCGAGATGGTTGAGGAGCTGTTCAAGGAAGACTTGCGCAGTTTTGCCCTCGACACGGAGTCAAAGCCCGAAATCTGGGACGAGTATGCAGAATTCTCTCGTCTTGCCGGCAACCTGATGGACAGCTCCGCCAAATTGGCAATGGTGTCCGCAAGCGGGGACAAGGAAGCTTCAGGCAAGGCGCTCACAGCAGTGGCTGACGACTGCAAGGCTTGTCATGACAAATATAAAGTGGATGACCATGACCACTAGGATCTGATTCAGACCGGCTAACGAAAAGGGGAGGCTGGGTCTCCCCTTTTCTGTTTAGAACATATCCATGGGGTCCATGGATGGTTGCGGGGCCAGAGCAACTATCGTCCAAACGGCGAGTGCCGCAAGCGCCAGCAGGAACACTGCCAGCAGTAACTTTTGCGATCCGAGGCCCGGCGAGTGTCCTTCGGTTTCGGAGTAGCCGGTAAGCATGGCGGGCACCAGGTTGCGCTTCCACCTGATTGCGTAGAACACGATGGCCGCCAGGTGTAGCCCGACCAGGCCCAGCAGGATATTGAAGCTAATTTCGTGTAATTCGTGGGAAAAGTCTTTCGCCCAGCCCGGCAGCGTGTGAAACCACGGGCCCTCCATCATGAGCTCGCCGCCATTGAACAGTCCGCTACTGGCCTGGACGCCAATTAGCGCCAGCATTGCAATAATGGCCCAGCCTCCGCTGGGGCTGTGCCCCACGGGTTCGGGCTTGGGCCGGGAAGTAACCGCGCGCAGGTATGCCAGAGTTGCCGCCGGGGCCGTGACAAAATTCCGAAACCGGGCATAACGGGTACCCATGAATCCCCAGGCCAGTCGCCATAGCACCAGGGTAAGGGCCGAATAGCCGAAAATCGTGTGCAGCCAGAACCCGCTGGCCTCCATTTCATGGGTAATCCACGCGCCAAAGAAGCAGGTGGCCAGAGACCAGTGAAATATCCGGATGGGTAGATCCCAGACCAGGATTGATTTTC
>CAWGLN010000001.1:1237500-1685433 GCA_963823435.1 uncultured Gammaproteobacteria bacterium
AGGTGATGAGGCAAATCGGCAGCACTTTGCACCGCATTAGCAGTCGGGGTATTGATACGGGTGAAATTATTCAAAGCTTCCCGGTTACGCCACCTGGCGACCAAAGCTACCTGGCCAACGTGTTGTCTCTCTACCCACGGGGATGCGCAGAAATGGTCAGCGCGGTCAAGGTGCTGGAGCTTGGTAACTCATTGAAAACACAACGACAACCAGACTCCGAATCCTATTACAGAACGCCCTCCGCTGATCAAATCAGGCGATTCCTGGCATCCGGGATGCGATTGTGCCACGGTCGGGAACTGGCCGAATTCCTGGCGCAGGAATAGCTGAAAACCAGCTTCTGAAGTCGGCTGGGCCTGTGCATCGAGTTTCCTCCTGCTTGAGTTGACCCGGGCAACTATCTTGCTTGAATAGCTTGCACCAACGTTGCGTAATTGCTACGTTCTAGCTGGACCGGTTCTTATGTGAACTCGCAAAGGGTGACGTAGAAGAACTTCAAAAGCAGTCGGTTCAGTACCGGTCACGCATTTTAATCAAGGTTTTTTAAGGGGATATTCATGAAGCCATCGACCAGATTGCGTCTGGCTGTAGCGCTTGGTCTACAAATACCTTTCTTTGTAGGTTTTTCGCAGCCCGCGCTTGCCCAGGACGCTGCAACAGCAGAAAACCTGGAAATCGAAGAGATTATCAGTACCGGTACCCGTGCTCGTGCTCGCTCGGTGGAAGATTCGCCGGCGCCAGTGGATGTGCTGTCGGCCAGTGATTTCACTGACCAGGGCGACACTGATCTGAGCAACCTGCTGCGTACGATTGTTCCGTCTTATAACGTGAACACCCAGCCCATCAGTGACGCCGCCACCATTGTGCGCCCGGCCAACCTGCGTGGACTGGCACCTGACCACACCCTGGTCCTTATTAATGGCAAGCGCCGCCATCGCGCCGCGGTCATTTACTGGCTGGGCAACGGCATTTCCAACGGCGCCCAGGGTCCGGATATTTCCATGATTCCTGCGATCGCCCTGAAGCGTGTGGAAGTCCTGCGTGACGGCGCTGCCGCCCAGTACGGCTCGGACGCGATCGCCGGTGTGATGAACTTCATCCTCAAGGACGAAGCCGAAGGCGGTTCCATGGAAGTGAAGTATGGCGAATACGCCGAGGGTGACGGCGCCGCGACGAGCATCGCCGGCAACATTGGCCTGCCGTTCTCCGCAATGGCTTTGCCAACGCCAGCTTTGAATACAGCGAATCGGATCCTACCGACCGAAGCGTGCAACGAAATGACGCCGCCGGCCTGATCGCCGCCGGTAACACGGCCGTGGCCAATCCGGCCCAGATCTGGGGTTCTCCCGAGATTACCGATGATCTGAAAATCTGGCTGAACATGGGCCTGACCCTGAACGACAGCGCCGAATTCTATGCCTTCGGCAACTTCGCCAAGAAGCATGTGGATGGCGGCTTCTTCTTCCGTAATCCCAATACCCGCAGCGGCGTATTCAGTGGCGATGGTGGAGACGACCTTGTTGATTCGGCGATATGCTGGATGCCACAGGACGGCATCCTGGACGGTATCAGCCAATTGCCCGGTGCGTCAATATCGATGAACTGATGTTCCTGATCCTACGACGTGCCAGCCCCAGTTGGCCGCAGCGTCTTTGCCGACCCCAATTGCTTCTCTTCCAGGAAATGTTCCCCGGTGGTTTCACTCCCCGTTTCGGTGGTGATGTGAGCGACACTTCCCTGGCGTCAGGCGTGCGCGGCGAAATGGACAACGGTCTGCGTTATGACGTGAGCGCCAGCCTTGGCCAGAACGAAGTGAATTTCTTTATTCGCAACACCGTCAACGCTTCGCTGGGTGGAGCCAGCCCGACATCCTTCGACCCGGGCGCCTATACCCAGTTCGAGCGCAACTTTAATGTCGACTTTGGCTACAGCCCGACCGAGAGACTGAACCTGGCCTTCGGCGCCGAGCAACGCAAGGAAGAGTTCACGGTCCGCGTGGGTCAGCAGGAATCCTTTGAAATTGGATCGCTGGCACCCCAGGGCTTCAGCGTTGCCTCCAATGGCTTCCCCGGCTTCAGCAACCTGGCGGGTGGCAGCTTCGTTCGTAACAACGTCGGTGTTTACTTCGATGTCGAATTCGAGGCTACCGAGAGACTGTTGCTGGCTGCAGCCATACGTTATGAGGACTACTCTGACTTTGGCACAACCACCAACGGCAAACTCGCCGGTAACTTCCGCATCACTGACAATGTCGGTGTGCGTGCCACGGTCAGCACCGGCTTCAAGGCGCCTACTCCGGGTCAGTCAAACGCCTATAACGTGTCAACCGAGTTTGACATCCAGGCGAATGAGCTGGTCAACAACGGCACCATTCCCTCGACCTCGGCGGTTGCAGCCCTGCGTGGAGGCAAGCCTCTGGAGCCTGAAGATTCCACCAACTGGACCGCCGGTGTGTTCTTCAACTTTGGCGGACTGGATGTCACCATTGATTACTTCAACATCGAAGTGGCCGACAGGCTGAACTTGTCCCAGGAATACCAGCTGACCCCGCAGGAAATCCAGGACCTGATTGATGAAGGCATCACTGCCGCGGCAAGCCTCGACAACTTCCGCTTCTTCACCAACGACTTCGATACCACGACCGAGGGTATTGACGTGGTGGCCACCTATCCGCTGGATTGGGCTAACGCCGGCAGCACCAACCTGACCCTGGCCTACAACACGACCTCCACCGAGGTGACGAGGTTCGGAGCTACGGTTGACGAGACGCGTGTCAAGCAGATCGAGGATGGTGTGCCAGAAACCCGCTGGAATTTCACTGCCAACCATGCGGTTTCGGATTGGAACATCCTGGCCCGTGTCAGCTACTTCGATGACTGGTACGATTCTGAAGATGGTCAGACCTATAGCGGCGAATATCTGCTTGATGCAGAAGTGGCCTACCAGTGGAATGACAATGTCAGGGTAATGCTGGGCGCCCAGAACCTGCTCGACACGTATCCGGAGGACAACCCGGGTGCTGCCGATGGTGTGGGCAACGCTTACAGCCAGTACAGCCCCTTCGGCTTCAACGGCGCGTTCTACTACATGCGCGTGCGTTACGAGTTCTAGGGTCCAGGCTGGAGTTTGAGGCCGGGTAGACCAGCGCAGCTGCGCTGGCAGCCCGACCAAAGCCTGAAAGAGCCCCGCCAACTGGCGGGGCTTTTTTTTGGCCCGGGGCTCCATAAAGGGTGAAGTGGGTCAAATCTGACTCGAACCTGCGTACAATAAGTGGTTTCTGATTTCGAGAAGAGTTCTATGCGGTATATGTCCTTTCTGCGTATTGGCGTCCTGGCCCTGGCTTCTGTGCTGGCATCCTGTGGTGGCTCGGATAACGAACCCTCAGCGTATTATGTACGTCTTGTACATGTTGTGAAGGACGCGCCGCGGCTGACCCTGAGTGTCGACCAGTTGCCTGCTCGAAACCTGGTTGACTACCTGAGCGCCACGCCCTTTGTGGTGCCTATCAGCGACGGCAGCAGCCCGAATATCGTTCCTGTCGATGTTTACGGCAATACCCCCGACGGCACCAGATTTCGAGGTCGCCGGTATCCCGAGTTTCGAATTTCTTGGGGGTTATGAATACACCGTAGTAACCGCCGGCACCCTTGCCGACCCGCTGCTATTCGTGACCAGCATGCCCCGTCGAAATAAGCCTGTGATCGGCGGATATCTGGAAGTTGTGCATGTGGCGGCGAACCAGGGCCCCCTGGATATCTACCTGACCGAGCCTGAATTGGACCTGACCGGGGTCACGCCGTTTTCAACTCTTTCCCTGGCCGAGACCTCTGGTTCGCTGCAATTCACCCAGGGAGCCTATCAAATACGGGTCACGCCATCGGGTTCTTCCACGGTCATTTTTGACTCTGGATATCTGAATCTGATCGTCGATGGCGGAATGGCAGATGACCCTGGTGGACTCGCTTGCCACCGGGGGCCCCGTGCTGCGCATGATCAGCACGGCGGGTGGAGCCAGCGCGATTATAGATGACCCTGCGATGCTCACGAGTGTGCGCGCCCTTAATATAGACCTGACCAAGGGGCCAATTGACGTGTTTGCCGGGCCCGACAGCACGCCCGTTGCCCTGGCCCTGGACTATGTAGACATCAGTACCTATAGCGATTTTTCCCCAGGGGACCTGGACTTTCTGGTTACGCTCGCGGGCGACCCCGGAAGCATATTGCTGGAGGTCACAAACCCGGTAGTTGCCGGAACAACATACACCTCTGTAATTGGGACTCTTGGAGACGGGATTACCCAGGTGCTGGTTCCCGATGACACCCGCAGTGTGGCGACCTCGACCAAGATACGTTTTGTGCAAGGCCTCAATGTTCCGGGATATATAAACGTATACATGACTGATGAAATACCAGCGGTTCCCCCTAGCGGGTTCCCAAATGCCGTCGTATTGAGCCAGGCTTACGGCGCCGTTTCCCTGACCGGAAACAAGGAGCCCGGTGAATACTACGTAAGCGTGGTGATTCGACCGGATACGGGCGCCGGTGGAGAAGCCTTTCTAATGGACCCCATGCAAATGCAGCTTAACGGAGGCGAGGTCCTGACATTCATCATCAGTCAGGTCAGTGGCACCGATACCACGCCGGTGCTGCGGGTTATCAACGAAACCCCCTAGCCGCAGTGCTGGTCGTGGGGATATAGCCTCGAGCGCAACAGCGCATGTTCATGCCGCTGACAATTAGTTCCGGCGAGGGGCATTGAGGGCGATTCGGCAGCCCCGGGCGCACGCATGCGAACGCAGTGGGTCGAATTCGCAAGTAGCCCCGCCAGAATGCAGCGGTAATCGACGTGTATGTGATTGTCCGGATCGGGTATTCGCGGTCACGGGTGTACAATCCGCACACCTTACCCATCCACCACCGGCAGGAAGGATTCCAATGACTGTCATACGCGAAGACGATTTCATCCAGAGCATAGCGGAAGGTTTCCAGTTCATTTCCTACTATCACCCGCTCGACTATATCCAGGCCCTGGGCCTTGCCTATGAGAGGGAAAAGTCACCGGCAGCCAAGGATGCGATGGCCCAGATCCTGGTGAACTCACGTATGGCCGCGGAAGGGCACAGGCCCATTTGCCAGGATACCGGCATTTGCGTGGTGTTCCTGAAAGTGGGTCAGGATGTCCACTTTGAGACCAAGCTCAGCGTGCAGGAAATGGTGGACGAGGGCGTACGTCGGGCCTACACGGACAAGGACAATACCCTGCGGGCCTCGGTCTTGTCTGATCCTGCCGGCAAGCGTCAAAACACTCGGGATAACACCCCGGCAGTGGTGCACGTGGAACTTGTGCCCGGAAACACGGTGGATGTACGCATTGCCGCCAAGGGTGGTGGCTCGGAAAACAAGGCGAAGTTTGTCATGCTCAACCCCAGCGACAGCGTCGTTGACTGGGTGCTGGAGACGGTGCCCAAGATGGGCGCTGGCTGGTGCCCCCCTGGCATGCTTGGCATAGGCATAGGCGGGACCGCCGAAAAAGCCATGATATTGGCCAAGGAATCGCTGATGGAACATGTGGATATCGGTGATTTGGCCGCGCGAGGCCCTTCGAACCGGGTCGAGGAACTGCGGCTGGAATTGTATGAAAAGGTCAATGCCCTGGGCATTGGGGCCCAGGGATTGGGTGGTCTGACCACTGTCCTGGACGTGAAGATCAAGGATTTTCCCACCCACGCAGCCTCACTTCCGGTGGCGATGATTCCCAATTGCGCGGCGACCCGTCATGCCCATTTCACGCTGACCGGTCATGGACCGGTGCAGCTGGAAGCTCCCAGCCTGGAGGATTGGCCGGACATCACCTGGTCGGTCAGCGCTGACACGCGTCGCGTCAACCTGGACGAGGTAACCCGGGAAGAAGTAGCCAGTTGGAAGCCGGGCGAGTGCATTCTGCTCTCCGGCAAATTGCTTACCGGCAGGGATGCCGCACATAAGCGCATAGCGGATTTGATGGCGCGTGGCGAGCCGTTGCCTGAGGGTGTGGATTTCACCAATCGCTTTATTTATTACGTGGGTCCGGTGGATCCGGTGCGTGACGAAGTGGTAGGTCCCGCCGGTCCTACCACGTCCACCCGCATGGACAAGTTTACCGAGATGATGCTGGAGAAGACCGGTCTGATTGGCATGGTGGGCAAGGCCGAGCGCGGTCCGGTTGCCATCGAGGCGATCAAGAAGCACAAGGCCGTGTACCTGATGGCGGTTGGCGGTGCCGCCTACCTGGTGTCCAAGGCGATACGCTCGTCCCGGGTGGTGGCGTTCAAGGAACTTGGCATGGAAGCCATCCACGAGTTTGAAGTAAAAGACATGCCGGTCACTGTGGCGGTAGACTCCGCCGGAACGTCCGTCCACCAGACAGGGCCTGCCGAATGGCGGGTGAAAATAGGCAAGATCCAGGTGAGAGAGTCCTGAGCGGGTTTATCCTGACCGCGAACCGGGCGCTTCTGATCTGTTCGTGAACTTGTATCGCGCGTCATGGGCCCCGGGTTTCCATGGCGTCGATCTTTGCTCGTCTGCTGATTTCTGACTGGCACCCTGGAACTGGATTTTTCGCTTACTATTTACTTCGCCCGGAATAAACAAGAGGTTCCCTTAGCATGCCCCAGAGCACGTCCGTTGTCTTGATGGTTCGCCCGGCGCATTTCCTGTCAAATCCGGAAACGGCGGAGTCGAACCTTTTCCAGGTGAAGCACGGTGCCGAGGCGACAGATAATGCGAGGGCCGTGGCAGAATTCGATGGCCTGGTCGAGGCGCTGCGAGGAGCTGGCGTGGAAGTGCTGGTTATCGAGGATACAGTCAAGCCGGTGAAACCCGACGCGGTTTTCCCCAATAACTGGGTCAGTTTTCATGCCGATGGCCGGGTCGTTCTGTACCCCATGATGGCGCCGAGCAGGAGACTGGAGCGGCGGCCCGAGGTGCTGGACTATCTGCGTATGGAGCTGGACTTTGAGGTCAGGGAGATTCTTGACCTGAGCGAGCATGAAGCAAGTCAGCAGTACCTGGAAGGCACCGGGAGCATGGTCCTGGACCGGGAAAACCGGCTTGCCTACGCTTGCCTGTCACCCCGAACCCACCTGCAGGCCGCTGCAGATTTCGCCCAGCGCATGGGATACGAATTGGTGATGTTTGAAGCGCTTGACGCACAGGGCAACGCGATCTATCACACCAATGTGATGATGTGTCTGGGCACTCGACTGGCGGTAGTCTGCGCCGAGGCAATCTCGGGAGAGGATGTGCGCGCGGCGGTACTGCGTCGGTTGCGCGAAACCGGGCACGAACTGGTCGTCATTTCGCACGATCAGATGAATGCGTTTGCAGGCAACATGCTGGAAGTTGTGACTCCCGCCGGAAAGGGGAGATTGCTGATGTCAGCGCGCGCCTACGCGAGCCTGTCTGCCGACCAGGTGACGGCAATCAGCAAATACCTGGAACCGCTGGTGGTGCCGGTGCCGTATATCGAAGACTGCGCCGGAGGCAGCGTACGTTGCATGGTGGCTGAAGTGTTCCTGCCACGCCACCGCTAACTGCACAGGTAATTCACGGGCTTTTTGCCACCAGGTCACACACATACACACACAGGCCCAGCCAGGCGCCGACCTACCCTTGGGATTCGATCATGACGGTTTACTACAATATTTGCCCAGCCCAGCCCGAGAGACACCTGTTTCACGTGCAATGCAGGATTCCCCTGCCAAATCCGGACGGGCAACGGCTTTGGCTACCCGACTGGATACCGGGCAGTTACCTGATTCGTGATTTTGCACGGCATATCATCAAGGTGCGCGCGAGTAGCGGTGGTCGCGAAATACCTTGCCAGAAAACGGGCAAGTCCGAGTGGTTGTGTGAGCCGGTAAGCGGCGAGTTGCTGCTTGAATATGAAGTGTATGCCTTTGATCTGTCCGTTAGAGGCGCCTACCTGGATAGCGAGAGAGGGTTTTTCAATTGCAGCAGCGTGTTTTTGGCTGTCGATGGCAGAGAGCACGAGCCTTGTGAGGTGTGTATTGAGGCGCCCGAAAGTAGTCGCTACTCCGGTTGGAAAGTCGCCACCGCAATGTTGCCCAGCCAGGCGCCGGAGCTGGGTTTCGGTCGTTACCAGGCCGCAAATTATGACGAATTGATTGATCACCCGGTGGAGTTGGGTGATTTTGACCTGGCCCGATTTGAGGCGGCGGGTGTTCCCCATTTCTTTGTTCTTGCCGGTCGTCACCGAGCCGACCTTCAGCGAATTTGTGGTGATCTGAAACGGATTTGCGAAACTCATGCCGACTTGTTTGGTGGCAGCCTGCCGATGGACCGGTACTGGTTCCTTACCGTCGCCCTGGGTGATGCCTACGGAGGTCTTGAGCACCGGGCCTCGACCGCGCTGATGTGCAAGCGTGACGACCTCCCAAGGCTGCACGACACCGCTACGGACAAAGGCACCGCCAGGGATGTGGATAAGGGGTACAGGCGCTTCCTGGGCTTGTGCAGCCATGAGTATTTCCATTCCTGGAACGTCAAGCGCATCAAGCCCCTGGCTTTCAGTCCCTATGTCCTGGACCGGGAGAACTACACGCGGCAGCTGTGGGTGTTCGAGGGCATCACCTCGTACTACGATGACCTGGCCCTGGTGCGCAGTGGATTGATCAAGCCCGAGGGCTACCTGGAGCTGCTGGCCCAATCCATCACCAAGGTTTGGCAGACACCCGGGCGTTTTCGTCAAAGCCTGGCGGACTCCAGTTTTGATGCCTGGACCAAGTTCTACAAGCAAGACGAAAATTCTGCCAACACCATCATCAGTTACTACGGCAAGGGCGCCCTGGTAGCGCTGGCCCTGGACCTTACCATTCGCCAGGCGACCGCCGGCACACAATCCCTCGATGATGTTATGGGTGAGGCCTGGGCACGCTTTGGCCTCACCGGTCAGGGAATGGCGGAGGGGGCTTTTGAAACACTGACCCAGGAGGTCACTGGTCTGGACCTGGGAGAATTCTTTGAACACGCTATCCATGGCGTGGAAGACCTGCCGCTGCAGTCTTTACTGCAGTCGGTCGGAGTTGGATTCACTCTCCGTCCGGCCGAAGGCCCTTCGGACCAGGGTGGACTGGGTCCTCGCAAGACTGCCCCGGTCAAACGGGTAAGTCTTGGCATGCGAACCCGTGATGAACAGGGTCGTTGCAAGGTTGCGGTAGTGCTGGATGCGGGTCCTGCCAAGCTGGCGGGTATAGCGCCGGGTGATGAACTCCTGGCGTTGGATGGATTGAAAGTGACACATGCATCACTTGAATCCCTGCGCTCGCGCCTGCCTAGTGACAAGTCAGTCACGCTGCACTTGTTCAGACGTGACGAACTGCATCAGGTTGAGTGCACGCCGCGGGCGGCGCCGGCAGAGATTTGCGATCTGTCGCTGGAACCGGCGGCATCGCCAGAGGTCGTGCACGCCCGAAATCACTGGCTGGGCCTGTCTCAACCCTGAGTATCCGCTGCGCACGAAAATAGCCCGGTGCCCGGAACCGGACTGAGGCGTCCGAATCCTGCCTTGACTGGTAGGCTGGACCCATGGACTGGTAAGGGATTCCGGCAGCCGGGCGGGCTTGACCCGGGGTGGCGCTGCCACCTATCGTGCTGGTTGGAAGTTATTCTCACCCAAGCGGTGTTTGCATGAACATTAATACGACCCTCCGCGAGCTTGGCACGGTAGACGTCAAGGCCTTGCAACAAGCAGTGCTGGCACAGGATGAAGCGGCCTGGCTGGAACAGACCCACCGCCAGCAGGCCTATGACGTGCACTACAATACCCAATCGATAGTGCTGCTCTTTTGCGACGGCTGGCCGGAGATGACGATAACCAGGGAACCAGGATGGGATCGTCTTGCCGAGGTCGCAGTGCCGGTCATGCAAGACATAATCGGGAGGTTTTACCCTGAGGGCGGGACTATCATTCGGGCCATGGCGGCCAAGCTGGTCGCGGGCGGGCGTATCACACCCCACATCGACAGCCACGCCTCGTTTCGCCAAAGCCATCGAATTCACATTCCTATTACCAGCAACGCTGACGTGCGCTTCATGATTGATGGTCGGCCCTACCGGTTCGAAGTGGGTCAGGCATATGAGATTAATAATCAGAAGCGGCACAGTGTGCTGAATCGTGGCGCCGAAGACAGGATTACCTTTATTTTCGATTACGCCCCGCCAGGAGCAATTGATCCGGATCCCCAGGCACGAGCACACGCCCCGGACTAGTGCCCCGCGGCGCCAGGAATTGCGATTTCAAGGGCGCAACTTCAATCTGACATCAATCTTCCGGGGCCCTGCTCAGAATACGACGGTGCGGCTTCCGTTGAGAAACACACGGTGTTCCAGGTGGGCTTTTAGCGCCCGGGCCAGGGTGATAGCCTCCACGTCGCGCCCCACGGCCACCAGGTCCTCCGCGGACTGGGTATGGTTCACCCTTTCCACTGACTGATCAATGATTGGACCCTCATCCAGGTCGGGAGTAACAAAATGCGCCGTGGCTCCAATGAGCTTCACGCCGCGATCATGGGCCCGATGATAGGGCTTGGCCCCCTTGAAGCTGGGTAAGAATGAGTGATGGATGTTGATAGCCTTACCCGCTAATTCCCTGCACAGACCATCTGAGAGCACCTGCATATAGCGGGCGAGCACGATAGTGTCGGCGCGCGTGTCCTCGATAATTTCCCTCAACCGTCGCTCGGCCTCAGGTTTGGTCCTGGATGATATCGGGACGTGGAAATATGGAATGTTGTGTGCCTTGGCGAGACCCGCCATGTCCATGTGATTGGACACGATAGCAGGCACGTGCATGTGCAGCGCGCCGGTGCGGTAGCGATACAGCAGGTCGTTCAGGCAATGATCCAGCCTGGAAACCATGATCAGTACCCGCGGTAACACCTTGGTGTCATACACCTGCCACTGCATGGTGAATTTTTCCGCAATGGGCGAGAATCCTTCGGCAAATTCGGTACGGGAAAACGATGCTCCCTGCGCGTTGAAGCGAGTCCGCATGAAAAAGCGCCCGGTGTCCGGGTCTCCATAGTGGGAGGACTCTTCAATGAACAAGTTTTTATCGCGCAGGTACCCTGCTACACCTGCGACCAGGCCAACGGCATCGGGGCAGACCACGGTCAGGATAAATGAGTGTTCCGGCTTTGTCATGAACAGTCGCTTTTGGTCAAATCAGTACACGGCCAGGATCGCCTGGCTGGCCAGTGGTGTTTCGGTATTATGGATACGTTTGCGCCGGATGCTCGCCTCGGCCCGGCGGAATTATACCAGTTGTCACCACAAGAAGAAGCACGTGGCCAGAGCGTTGTTTGTGTGGCTATCTGTCCCTGCTCGGGATGTTCTAATCCAGGACGCAGCTTACCGGCAATTGTGACAGGGCCAGCGACAGTTGCTGGCGGTTTCAACACACTCGCCCCTTTTGGGTTTGATCTTGGTATTCTCTGCGAACCTGATTTGCGGGAGCAATGTTCTACCCGTGAATGCCATGCACTTCGGCCCATTGTGGACGCCCTGGAGAAGTTCGAGGAAACGGCGGAAACCTGGTCGTCGGGAATGCGATGATCTTTGGCCCCTGGCAATATTTGACTAGCAAGCGGAACTGCAGAATGAAACACGACGCAATTGTGATAGGTGCGGGACATAACGGACTCGCCAACGCGGCTTTTTTGGCCAAGGCGGGAATGAAAGTCCTGGTGCTGGAGAAGAATCCCTGGATAGGGGGCGCGGCGGTGAGTCGCGAGTTGCACAAGGGCTGGATCTACTCAAACTGCTCCTATGTGTGCAGTCTGTTGCGGCCAGAGATCTACCGGAACCTGAACCTGGCCAAGCACGGTTTGCAGGTAATTCCCTACGGCGGTGGGGTCACTTTTCTGCGCGACGGGAACATCATGGGGAACTACGTTGACCACGATGTGAAACGCAGGGAGATTGCGCGGCACAGCAAACGTGACGCAGACGCCTATCATCGTTTCTCACGGGATGTCACCCGGCAATGCCGGTTCATTCGCGATTTTCTGTTACGCACACCACCGGATCCTACGTCGTTCCGGCCCCGGGATATCCTGGAGCTTGTGTACACCATGAAGAAGTTCCTCAACCTGGGTGAGCGGACCATGTACGAAACCATTCGCTTCTACAGCATGAGCGTGGGCGATTACCTGGATGAGTACTTCGAATCTGACATGATCAAGGCACACTTCTCGGGTAGCGGTATCATCGGTACCGCCCTGGGGGTGTATTCGCCCGGCACGGCCTATGTGCTCCTGCATCATTACATGGGTGATATCGACGGCAGTGCCGGCGCCTGGGGTTTTGCCCGCGGTGGTATGGGTTCGGTGAGCAAGGCCCTGGCGGGTGCGCTGCAGGAACATGGCGGTGAAATCAGGACCGAAGCCGGGGTGGACCAGATCACTGTTCGTAATGGCAAGGTAACCGGTGTGGCGTTGGAAAACGGCGATGAGATTCATGCTGACGTGGTGGTCTCCAACCTGGATCCCAAGCGCACCTTTCTCAAATTGTTCGATGAAAAAGACCTGGATCCACGGATGGTGGAAAGAGCCCGGAACTTCAAGATTCGTGGTTCGTCGGGCAAGCTCAATATTGCCCTTGACGGTGTGCCTGATTTCCCCGCCCTGGGTGAGAACAATCCGCTGAGTGTGGGCGATATGCACTTTGTGGACTCCATGGAGCGTCTGGAACGGGCCTACGATGACTGGAAGAATGGAATGTGGTCGCGCGATCCCTACGTCGACTGCCTGATACCCACCCTTACCGATCCGACCATGGCCCCTCCGGGTAAGCACTTCATGTCCTGTTTTGTTCAATACGTGCCACCGAAGGTCAAGGGCAAGGACTGGACCGACGAGGACAGGGATGCCTTTGGCAAGGTGGTGATTGATCAGATCGGCAGGCACAGCCCAAATTTCAAAGACCTGATCCTGCATACCGAAGTGCGCACGCCGAGGGAGCTGGAGGCTGAGGTGGGTTTGACCGAGGGCAATATCTTTCCAGGGTGAACTGACCATGGATCAGCTGATGTTCAACCGTCCTTTCCCGGGCTACGCGCAATATCGTGGTCCAATCAAGGGCATGTACATGTGTGGTTCGGGCACCCATCCGGGAGGTGGCGTCATGGCTGCCCCGGGGGCCAACGCAGCCAGGGAAATCCTGGCCGATCTGAAACGGACCAACGTTGTGCCGGAGACCGAACTCGATGACTAGTAATAATGTAATTATCGTTGGGGGCGGCCATAACGGTCTGGTGTGTGCTGCGTACCTGGCCAGGGCCGGTCGCAAGGTCACCGTGCTGGAGGCGGCCTCCCAGGTGGGCGGCGCTGCGGTTACCCGCGAATTCGCACCGGGTTTCAAGGTGTCCGCCTGTGCGCATTTGTTGTTCATGCTGAATCCGGAGATTTCCCGTGATCTGGGGCTGGAAAAACATGGTCTTGAACTGGCGGCCGGGGACCTGGAGACGGTGTCCTTGTCGTCTGCCGGTGAACACCTGTTCCTGTCCGGAGCCGCGGTACGCGGCGGTGACCTCGGACCCGAGGACGCTGTCAGGTTGAAAAAATTCAACGCCCGCATGCTCAGGTTTTCCAGTGTGCTACGCAAGGTCTACACCGGTCGTCCGCCACGCCTGACCAGTCAGTGGTCGGAGTTAAAGACGCTGGCGAAACTTGGCCTTGCCATACGCGGGATGGGCCGCGATGACATGCGTGAATTCCTGCGTATCGCCGGTATCAATATTTACGATGTATTGCAGGAGCAGTTTGACAGCGAGATGCTCAAGGGTGCGGTGGCCTGGGATGCGGTCCTGGGTGGTCATCTGGGTCCGCGCTCCAACAACAGTGTGCTTAACTACCTCCATCGCATGACCGGAGAGGTCAACGGCAAGCGCGGCGCGCTTGCCAGCGTGAGAGGTGGCATGGGCGCTGTGACCCAGGCCCTGGCCGGAGCGGCTGCAGAGGCTGGTGTCGAGATACGCACTTCGGCCGCGGTGTCCAGCATCGTGGTAGACAATGGTGTGGTCACCGGCGTTGAGCTTGAAAACGGTGAGCGCCTCACTGCGTCCAGGGTTGTTTCCAGTGCCGACCCGAGAACCACCTTTATGAACCTGGTGGGATTGCGTCATCTGGAAGCCGGGGTTGCGCTGCAGGTCCGGAATATCCGCTCACGCGGCAGCGTGGCCAAGTTGCACCTGGCCCTGGACGCCCTGCCGACCTTCACGGGGCTTGAACAGAAAGCCCTGGGCGGACGGATATTGATCTGTCCCGACCTGGTGGCCCTGGAGCAGGCGTTTGATTTTTCCAAGTACGGTGAGATGTCCGAGTCTCCCATGATGGAAATTACCCTGCCCACGATACATGACACGGAGTCTAGCGCCTGGCGGAAAGCATGTGATCTCGGCCTTGGTGCAATACGCACCGTATAATCTCAAGCAAGGCTGGGAGAGTGGAAGGGCCGAGCTGTTGCAAAGAAGCATGGCGGTTCTGGAGCGTTATGCGCCCGGAATCGGGGCGTCCGTTTTGCACAGTGAAGTACTTGTCTCCGGTAGACATTGAACGTGAGTTCCGTATTGCCGGCGGCCATTGGCATCATGGGGAGTTCGCACTGGACCAGTTCATGATGACCCGGCCGTTTTACGGCAGCGCTCAATACGCAACCCCTCTGCCCGGTCTGTACCTGTGTGGCGCCGGCAGTCACCCCGGTGGTGGTGTCATGGGTTGCGCGGGACGCAACGCGGCCAGCGAAATTATTGCCCGGGGAGAGTCGGCATGAATCAGAAACAGCATTTCAGGACGTTTGTATACCCGACTGCCTTTGACTCTCGTACTTCCAGACTCAATCAGCTAAAAGCAGTACACCGCTGGAAGGATTACCTGGTTGCCGACGCTTACGAGGATGTGGCGCTGGAATACTTTGCCATACGCAACTCCACCGGTGTGTTTGATCTGTGCCCGATGACCAAGCACAAGATAAGCGGCCCGGATGCGCTGGAGTACCTTGACCGTCTGTTGACCCGCGATGTGAGCAAGATCAGGCCCGCGCGCGTGTCCTACTGCGTCTGGTGTGACGATGACGGTCAGGTGATTGATGATGGCACTGTATTTCACATGCGTGAAGGGGAATACATGTTGTGTTCCCAGGAGCGCCAGCTGGATTGGTTGAGCATCTCGGCATTGGGTTTTGATGTGACCATTGAGGAGACCACGCACGACCTTGCCGCCCTGGCGGTACAGGGCCCAACCTCCTGCGCTGTCTTGCGGGATATGGGTTTGGCGAACATTGAGAAACTGAAACCTTTCGGCATAACCTGGTTTGACTTTGAAGGCTCGGAGCTCATGGTATCGCGCACAGGATTTACCGGAGACCTGGGTTATGAGGTCTGGATTGAACCGGCGAAGGCGGAGGCGCTTTGGGATGCCCTGTTTGCCGCCGGCAAGATACGCGGTATACGGGCCATAGGCACGCATGCCCTGGAAATGACCCGTATTGAGGCTGGTTTCATCCAGGCTGGCGTGGATTTTCTACCGGCTGACTCGGCCGTGCGCCATGGCCGGACCCGCTCACCGTTTGAACTGGGCTTGTCCTGGTTGGTGGATTTCAAGAAACCGAACTTCACCGGTCGCCAGGCCTTGCTGGCGGAGAAAGAAAAGGGCTCCCGCTTTAACCTGGTCAAGCTGGACATCGAGGGTAACAAACCTGCCAAAGACGCCTATATCTATAATGCCAAGAACAAGGTGGTAGGCACGGTTACCTCGGCCATGTGGTCACCCACGGCCAAGGCAAACATCGCACTGGCCACGTTGCATGCTCCCTGGGGTAAGCCGGGGGATGAGCTGTACGCAGAGATTTACTACCAGCGTGAGCTCAAGTGGAATCGGGTAAAGGCCAGGGCCACGATCGTTGAGGGTGTTTTCTTTGATCCTGAACGACGCCGGGCGACGCCGGCACGGGACTACTGATTAAGGGCAGCCGGGCGTAGTCCAGTCAGGTCACCCGCGTTATGCAGTAATTGCCCGGGCAGGTGGCGGAGTACTTCCAGCTCATGGCTTTGACGCTGGTCGAGAATCGTTGGAATGCAGGACTAACCCGCTCATCGTCAGTACTGTCGGGACGGCGCCGAAAAGAGGGGATTCAGGGCATATTCACCGGGAGGGCTGGAAAATGAGTATTCAGGCATTGGCAGATCGCACCACGGAACAGTGGCGGGCTGCGGCGGACAAGGTGATGGCGAATACGCCTCCCGGCTTGTTTATAGACGGCAAGCATGTGGACGCCCTGGAGGGTGGACGTATCGCCAGCGTGAACCCCGCCAACGGCCGGGTCGTGGCCGAGGTGGCTGCCGGTAGCGCACGGGATGTGGATGTGGCCGTTGCCTCGGCCCTCAAGGCGTTTCGCTCCGGTTGCTGGTCGCGTATGGCGCCGCGAGATCGCATGGCGGTGATGTATCGCTGGACCACCTTGATCGAGGACCATGCAGAAGAACTGGCGGTAATGGAAACCCTGGACATGGGGAAACCCATTTCAGATGTGATTGCTGCAGATTTGCCTGCGGTGATCCAGACCATTCAGTTTATGGCCGAGTGTATCGACAAGATCGAAGGTGCGGTGACCAATACCGAGTGGGATGTCATGCATTGTGTGCTGCGTGAACCCCTGGGCGTTGTGGGTGCGATTTCTCCCTGGAATTACCCGCTGCTCATGGCCACCTGGAAAGTGGCACCGGCCCTGGCTGCGGGTAATACGGTGGTGCTCAAGCCGGCAGAGCAGTCTCCGCTGAGTGTGCTGAAACTGGCCGAGTTGTTTGTCGAGGCGGGTGGGCCACCCGGCGTGTTCAACGTGATCAACGGCCTGGGCGAGGTGGCGGGCCAGGCGCTGGCCCTGCACAACGACGTGGCAAAGATTACCTTCACCGGCTCCACCGAGGTGGGCAAGCTTATGCTGCAGTACGCCGGTCAGTCCAACATGAAAAAGGTCGCCCTGGAGTGTGGCGGCAAATCGCCCCAGATTTTCATGGCCGACCTCGAGGATATGGACCGCGCGGTGGCGGCCGCCTACAACGGTATTTATGGCAACATGGGTGAGGTATGCAATGCCGGTTCCCGTATTCTTGTCCACGAATCCATCCACGATGAATTTGTAGAGCGTTTTGTGGGTGCGGGACAAAACGGCTATGTACCGGGGGACCCCATGGACCCCGCCACCAACATGGGTCCACTGGTTACCCATAAGGATCAACAACGGGTTCTGTCAATGATTGCCGAAGGCAGTCGTGAGGGGGCGCAGTTGGTGTTTGGTGGCAATGCCCCTGCAGGCCTTGAGTCTGGCGCATACGTGTTACCGACCCTGTTTACCGGGGTCAATAACCAGATGAGCATCGCCCGCCAGGAAATATTCGGACCGGTAGCTTCCGTGTTGACGTTCAAG
Source organism: uncultured Gammaproteobacteria bacterium (assembly GCA_963823435.1). Taxonomy (GTDB): domain Bacteria; phylum Pseudomonadota; class Gammaproteobacteria; order Steroidobacterales; family BM003; genus CAKZML01. The sequence goes on from CAWGLN010000001.1 coordinate 1,254,982, forward strand.
AACATCGACGAGGCCATCGCCATTGCCAATGACACGATCTACGGACTGGCCGCAGGTATCTGGACCCGGGACCTGAACCGGGCGATGCGCCTGGTCAGGGAGGTGCAGGCTGGCACCGTCTGGGTGAATTGCTTCGATGAGGGCGATATGACGCAGCCCTTCGGTGGGTACAAGCAGTCCGGCCAGGCGCGAGACAAGTGTATGGAGAGCCTGCTCAGTTACACGCAGAGCAAGTCCGCCTGGTTTCGCCTGTCGGGCCAGTAAGGAACATGCCGTCAGGCGCCCATCACTTTCTGCTGCCGGGAGGTGGCAGGCGGCATTAGCATGGCGCCACCGAAAATGATGGTGGGTGGAGGCCCGTATGATGACGACCGATGACATGCCGGAAGAGGCCAGGAGGATCATGCAGCAATACCCGGAGACCCGGGTGTTGGAAGTGCTGTTGCCGGATATCAATGGCATCTTGCGGGGCAAGCGGGCGAGCCGCGAGGAGTTCACCAGGGCCCTGACCACCGGAATCAATTTGCCCGCTGCGACTGCCTTGCTGGATTCCCAGGGTCGCGTTTTCACCAGCCTGGAATTTGGCAGCACCGACGGTGACCCGGATGTGCTTTGTCGACCGGTGCCCGGATCCCTGGCTCCTGTGCCCTGGGCGTTTGTCCCTACCATGCAACTGTTGACCAGCATGATCAATATGGACGGCTCGCCGTTTTTTGCTGACTCCAGGCATGTTTTGCAGACGGTGCTGGATCAGCATCGCAAGCTGGGTCACCAACCGGTAGTTGCGATAGAACTGGAGTTCTACCTGTTACAGGATGCTGAGGCCCAGGCACCTGAGCCACGACGGGGGCGAATCCCGGGCACCGATGCGCTGCAGCGAGGACCCCAGTACGCGAGTCTTGACGATTTTTTTGAACTGGAAGAATTTCTTGAGGCGATACAAACGGCCTGTCGCGCCCAGGGCATACCCGCAAGCACGGCTGTAGTTGAGTATTCGCCAGGCCAGTTCGAGGTCAATCTGCAGCATGTGAATGATGCTCTGCTTGCCTGCGATCATGCCCTGTTGCTCAGGCGGATTGTCAAAGCGGTAGCGCGCAGGGCGGGAATGGCCGCGACTTTCATGGCCAAGCCATTTGCCGAGCATTCAGGGAATGGTATGCACATCCATGCCAGCATTCTGGATGAAGAGGGGCAGAATATTTTTGCGCAGGGTACCCGGTTGGACACTGATTTTCGTGTGGGCGACACCTTGCGCCATGCCGTGGGAGGGCTTGCGCAAAGCATGGCCGAAAGCATGGCCCTGTTTGCTCCAAACGCTAACTCCTATCGCAGGCTAAGACCGGGCTCGTATGTCGCGTTGACGCCGAACTGGGGCGTTAATAACCGAAACCTGGCCCTGCGTGTCCCGCTGTCCGATCCGGCGAATGCCAGGATAGAGCACCGTGTGGCGGGTGCCGATGCCAATCCCTATCTGGTTATGGCCGCAGTACTGGCTGGTATGCACCATGGTATGGTCAATCAGGCGGATCCAGGGCCCATGGTCCTGCAGGGCGCCATGGCCGAGGAACAAATCACCTTGCCAATTCGTTGGGAGGCAGCCCTGGATGTTTTCTCCAGGGCCGCCATATTGCCGACCTATCTTGGAGAGAAATTTTGCCGGGTGTTCGAGGCGGCCAGGCGTGAGGAGTCTGAGACCTATCACTCGCAGGTGTCGTCAAAGGACTATCAGTGGTACCTGAGGGCCATCTGAACCGGAGCGGTCAAAATTGATGGAGCAGGAGACATCGCATGAGTGAATTATTTCGGGCATTGGTCGTGGATAAGGATGAAACCGGTTACCGGGCCACGGTACAAGACTGGTCAACGGACCAGTTGATGGACGGTGATGTCCTGGTTCGTGTTGCCCATTCCACGGTCAACTACAAGGACGGGTTGGCGGTTTCCGGAAAGGCGCCGATCATCCGACAGTTTCCGCTGGTGCCGGGGATAGACCTCGCAGGTACAGTTGAAGAATCGTCCAGCCCGGGCTTTGCCGTGGGGGACAAGGTCTTGCTCAACGGTTACGGGGTGGGTGAGAAACACCATGGTGGTTATGCCCAGTACGCCCGCCTGAAGAGCGAGTGGCTGGTACCGCTGCCCGGGACACTCACCACGGAACAAGCCATGGCGATCGGTACGGCAGGCTACACGGCCATGCTGTGTGTGATGGCGCTGGAGCATAACGGTGTCACGCCTGACAGGGGACCGGTACTGGTGACCGGCGCCAGTGGCGGTGTGGGCGGCGTGGCAATATCCCTGCTATCCGGTCTCGGTTACCAGGTCATTGCGTCCACCGGGAGGACGCAGGAAAGCGAGTATCTGACTTCACTGGGTGCTGCCGAGATCATGGACCGGGCCGAACTGAGCGGTCCCGGTAAACCCCTGGGTAAAGAGCGTTGGGCTGCTGTAGTGGATTCGGTGGGTAGCCAGACCCTGGCCAGTGCACTGGCCCAGACCAATTATGGTGGCGCGGTTGCAGCATGTGGCCTGGCCCAGGGTATGGACCTGCCCGCCACGGTGGCGCCGTTTATTCTTCGTGGCGTGACGCTGTGCGGTATCGACTCTGTTATGGCTCCCATGGGAAAACGTATTCTTGCCTGGGATCGCCTGGGCAGGGAAATGGACCTGGAAAAGTTAACCAGCCTGAGCCGCCTGATAGGTCTGGATGATATACCCGGGGCCGCAGAGGAAATTCTGGCCGGGACAGTAAGGGGCAGACTGGTGGTGGACGTTAACGCCTGAGGGCGCTATGCGCGTTCGAGCATCTGTTGGTTGATGCTGGCTACCGTGCCCGGCGCCGGTTCCTGCTCCAGACGGCAGACGGGCACGAGTTTACGCAGACGGTCGGCAAATCCCCGCAGACATATCTCGTTACGCCCTAAAGGCCCCGTGGTGAAACTGCTGGAGCCCATTCCATCCTGTACACGGCTGATCAGTTCACGGTCCTCGGCACCCACCTGGCGATTGACCCGCAGGTTCAGGTAGCGGGCTAGTCGTACTTCCCGGCGTGTATCCGCATGCCCGTATACGCCTTCCCTGACAATGCAATGGGTGCTGTCCAGCGGGAGGAATTGCATGAACTCCACGCAGTCCGGGTAAAAATTCAGGGCCAGGCCGGGGCTTATCAGGAAATACAGCCACAGGCGTTTGTAGTCCTTCGGCAGGTATTTCATGTCTGGCAATATTCCGCGGTAGGCGCGCACCGATAGACCGGCGCCGGCAAGCTGCTCGATGCGCCCGGACAGGCGAGATACGCCGTGCCCCAGATCTTTCAGGTCATAGCTGTTTCCCACCAGGCTGTTCAGACCCGGGTGCGCCGTGCGCACATGCAGGGCGTCCACATAATTGTCGGTTGCCTGTTTCCAGTTAACCGCCAGCCGGCGTTCTGTAATCCGGCCCTTTCCCAGCGCTTGCATCTGCCCGATATTGTAATGCGTCATTTCCTGTGTCGCGGAGGCGAGCATGTCTGCTGGTTCCTTGTTGCCCTGGCGCAGATTTACGAACACCAGGCCCATGAACAGACGCGTTTCCACCGGCACAAGGTTATAGCTTTCTTCCTTTAATGCGGCATATTGGTTTTTGAAGGGCACGCCGACCAAGCGGCCATCCAGCGCGTAGCTCCAGGCGTGGTAGGGGCAGGTCAACATGCCGCCACAATTGCCTTTGCCGTCATCCAGCAAGCGGGCGGCCCGGTGTCGACACACATTGTGAAAAGCGTTTATCTCACCATCTTTACCGCGTATCGCGAAGACGATTTCTCCCAACATACGGAAGGTCTGGTAGTCACCCTTGTCGGGGATGTCGTTTTGGTGACACACCAGGTGCCATGCAGGCATGAACAAGGCCTCGCGTTCAAGGCGGAGGAACTCGCTGTTGCGATATATCCATGCGGGCAGGCTGCGGCCGGCCTGGTTGGTGATATCTTCCGGGCGTGTCTTTTCTGCCGCGGCATCCATGACTGGACCCTCCTGGTTTCCTGCCCGCGATGGCGGGTTCCCCGACCCCCCGGCGGTGATCCGGATCTTGCATTCATTGTCTGGTAATTCCTCACCACGATGCCATGTGGAAACAATTTGGAGCAAGCGCGAAATGCAGTACTGATAGCATGCGCCGTCGGAAAAAGGGTATCTAATGTAATGGCCCGGGCACCGATTTGCTGATATTTGCAGCATATTCCCGTGTAGTGTCGGGGCATGCCGCGGGTGTGAGCCCACATGCTGATGACGGTTTCTTGCGGCGGGGACGCTTGTCTTGCCATGACGCTGAATCTATTCTGATCGCGCAACGACATACTGGCACAGGAGCGAGGAGCGTGCGCATTGGGTTCATTCCGGTTAGCGCCGGGTGAGCGTCTACACGGGGCAGGGGTGATCTATGAATGTTCGGCAAGCTCAATTGAGCGATCTTGATTTGCTGGCGGAATTGTTCGATCTGTACCGGCAATTCTACCTCTATCCGCACGACCTGCCGCTGGCCAGGGATTTCCTGCGGGAAAGAATCGGCAATCAGGAGTCGGTAATTTATCTTGCCAAAAATGAGCAGGATGAGGGCTTGGGCTTTGTTCAGTTGTATCCAAGCTTTTCTTCCACTCTTGCAGGCAAGGTCTGGATCCTCTATGACTTGTTCGTACATCCCCGGGCGCGCAGGCAAGGCGTGGCCCTGGCGTTGATGAAACGGGCTGAGCGCCTGGCCATTGAAACCGGTTCGGTGGAAATCAATCTTGCCACGGCCATCGATAATGTCGAGGCGCAGGCGCTCTACGAGTCTCTTGGCTACAAGCGGGACCGGAATTTCCTGGTCTATGCGCTGAGCCCGGGTTCCGGGGAATCTGACTAGGCCGGATCGCCCGGGCGACCCCGGGTAAGCGCCATCCTTTGACAGGTGATCGAGCTTGCCCCGCGAGCTACCCTGCGCCCTGGCTGTAGTGGACCCGATTCCTGGGCCCGAACAGGCGGATAAGGCGTGATCGGCGCAAGGCTCATCGCATATTCTGAGACGGCAGGAGCGCAAGACCTCCCGCCGTGTTGCGCCGTCACTTGCTATTGGGCTAGCCTCGGCTGACCAAGGGAGCCTCTGATCTATTCATGAACTTGCATCTTGTGGCCAAAAAATCCAGCTTCTGTGTTGCCAATCTTCGCAGTAGCCCCGCTACTACGTGCGATTGGCGCCTTGAATCTGTATCTTTTCGCTCCCAATCTGCTATGCCCAGAATAAATCAGAGGCTCCCTAGACATCACGAGGTATCAGGCTGGTGACTGCAGGGCAATTTGGCGCGATCGTTATTGGCGGTGGCCACAATGGCCTGACCTCGGCGGCTTATCTTGCGAAGGCGGGTATCAAGACCCTGGTCCTTGAGAGACGGTCGGTAATCGGCGGTTGCTGTGTCACGGAGGAGGTCGATCCGGTGTTGGCCCCCGGCTGCAGAGTCTCCACGACTTCCTATATGGCCAGCATGTTGCGCCCCGAGGTGATACATGACCTGGAACTGGGTCGGCATGGCCTGCGTATGGTGGCCTCTGATCCTATTGTCCAGATAGCCTTGCCGGGCGGACGGGTAATACCCTGGTGGTCTGACCATCGACGCATGCACGCGATGTTGAAAGAAATCGCACCGACCGATGCCGATGCCTTTATCGCCCTGGACAAGCGACTGAAGAAGCTTGCCGCTTACCTGCAGCCGTATTTTATGGAGCCGCCACCGGATATACATGCCCGTGGATTGCAGGGTTTTCTCGAATTGTTCAAGGCCGGCCGACGAGTGCGCGGGATCAGCGGCGATGAAATCGCCGAGATGCTGCAGTTTCTTACCGGCAGCCTGGCTGACCTGGTGGACCGCTATTTCGATAGCGAGGAAGTAAAATCGCTGATCCTCGCCAACAATCTGTATGGCAAACATGGTGGTCCGTACAGGGCAGGCACGGCCATGGGCATGCTGTTTCACTTGCTGAGTGGCGGAGAAGACGAGAAGCAGGGTTTTAGCGGACATGTAATGGGTGGCATGGGGGCCATAACCCAGGCCATGGCTGCTGCCTGTCTGGAACTGGGGGTTGAAATTCGCACTGATGCGCCGGTGGCACGGATTATGGTTTCCGGGGGCAAAGCCACCGGTGTGGCACTTGAGGACGGCACGGAAATAGACGCCCGCGTGGTGCTCTCAAACGCCGACCCCAAACGCACTTTCCTGGGTCTGTTGGAAAGCGCTGAGCTGCCGCCGGAGTTTACCCGCGCGATTAAAGGGATTCGTATGAACGGCCCGAGCGCCAAGGTCAACTACGTTCTTCGCGAAGAGCCCCGGGTCCTGGGTATGCCGGCGGATGCCGATTCCGCCCAGCGCGCCCTGTTCACACTGGTGCCAGGCTATGCCCAGGCGGAGCGCTGCTATAACCAGAGTCAGGAAGGCCTGTTGCCCGATGATATCTGGGTAGATTGCGTGGTGGCCTCCAATGTGGATGATTCGCTGGCGCCGCCGGGTCGCCATATGTTGACCTGTTTCGTGCAATACCTGCCCTACGCGCTGGCCGAAGGGCACTGGTCCGAGCGCCGCGAGGAACTGGGAGACAAGGTCACTGCGAAAATCGCCGAATACGCACCGAATGTTCCAGGTTCGGTGATCGCGAGAAAAGTTTTCACGCCCTGGGATCTCGAGCAGACTTTCGGTATTACCGAGGGCAATATTTTTCACGGTGATGTATGCATGGAGCAGTTGTTGTTTATGCGGCCAGTGCCGGGATGGGCGCACTACCGCACACCGGTGTCGTCGCTTTACCTGTGTGGTGCCGGGACCCATCCCGGTGGCGGGGTGACCGGTGCGCCGGGTTTTAACGCCGCAAGGCAGGTGCTGCGCGACCGCAAACAACTGGGTTTGTGATAGATAAGAATCAGGGCAGAGTGACGAGACCAATCCGGGTTACAGATTGCCATCGCAGCGAGTGTGATGTTGCCTCGGTCATCGCTTGCACGGACAGACGCAAGCCCTTCCATTGAATGATGGTGTCCAGGGAGTAGTTGTCGGGGCGTGCATTGAGCCCCCCGATTGGCAACCCACGCCTGTCCTGTTATTGGCGGTCAACGTAACAGGCCGGAAAACATATTCAACATTGCGGCTTTCATTATGTGGCCCGTCATTTCATAATGTGGGGCATGAGTGCACCCAAGGGAACACAGGCCGCGGTCCGGGCCATCGGTCTGTTGAAAGCCTTCACTGATAACGACCCGGAGTTATCGTTGTCCGAGCTGTGTCAGCGCCTGGATTTGACCAAGACTACGGCCCATCGACTGTTGGGGGCCCTGGAGAGCGAGGGTCTGATCGCACGAAATGTACGAAACGGGCGCTACAAGCTGGGTATTGGCTTGTTGGACCTGGGCGCAAGATCCTTGAGAAGCAATGATCTGCGGGATCGTGTAAGACCGGCCCTGGAGTGGCTGAAACGCCAGACCGGCGAGACAGCCACCCTGGAAATCCCGGTTGATGGTTGCGTCCTGATCCTGGACGAGTTGCACACCGGCCACCTGGTATCGGCTGCGGGTAATATCGGCAGTCGCTGGGCCCTGCATGCCACGTCATCGGGCAAGGCCCTGTTGAGTGTTAAACCCGACTTGTGGGAGCAGCTGCCCGAGACCTTGAGGCGGTTCACGGCCAATACAATTACTACTCGCGAGGCGCTCAAGCGCCAGGTCGACAAGGTGACTACGCTGGGTTATGCCACGGCCTCAGAGGAGCTGGAGGAAGGCTTCAGCGCGGTCGCGGCGCCCCTGTTCAGCCCCATGGGCGAGGTTGAGGGCGCCCTCAGCATTGGCGGACCTACGACCCGCATGAGACCTCGCGGGCTGGCGTATTTTGGGCAACTGGTGACCCAGGCCGCCGCGCAGTGCCGGCGGGGATACCTGCGCTGAGAGGGTCATACGACGCGTGTTACGCACCCTGCTCAATAGTGGAGTCCCCAGTCAATAAACACCAACAAGAATGTTAATTAGCCCGGGGAAATCAAATGCGTGAGGGATACCGGAACAGGCCCGGCAAGGCCGGACTCTTGGGGGCGCTGTTATGCCTGACGCTAATCGCGGGACCCAGGCTGTTGGCGGCTGAACTGGAGGTTCCGGCCGTCATGCTCAAGGGTATTTCCTACCAGTTGCAAGTCTCCCGGGCCGAGGGTGTTGATCCTGCTGCACTGACACTGCTTGTGGATGGCAAATTGCAGCATGCAGTGCCGGGTACCGACGGCCCGGTTTTTGAAAAAGTGGTGGCGAGCCAATCCGGAATGGCGAATATTACGTTGAGGCTGGGTGGTTCGGAAATACAGACTCTGCAACTGCCTGTTATTCCAGCCTGGATTTCCATCATGCCGCCATTGCTTGCCATCGGTATCGCCCTTCTGCTGCGCAGCGTGCTCCCCGCCCTGATAATCGGCCTGTGGGCGGGCGCATGGGCGCTGGAGGGTCTCACGCTCAAGGGTGTGTTCGTCGGGTTGCTGACCAGCTTCGAAATCTTTGTCACCAACGCGATGGCGGATCGCGAACATACTCAAATCATCCTGTTTACCTTCATGGTCGCCGGCATGGTGGGGATCATTTCGCGCAACGGCGGTATGCGTGGCATCGTAAACGTCATCGTCAAGGGCGCCAACACGGCGAAGCGTGGTCAGCTGGCAGTGTGGGCCCTGGGCCTGGTGATATTTTTTGATGACTATGCCAACACGCTGGTAGTCGGGAATACCAGTCGTTCGGTGACCGACAGGCTGAAAATATCACGGGAAAAACTCGCGTATATCGTCGACTCGACCGCAGCACCGGTGGCGACGGTGGCGCTTGTGACGACCTGGATTGGTTACCAGGTGGGTCTGATCGGCGACGCTCTGGATAAAATTGCCGGTCTGTCCATGCAGCCTTATTCAGTGTTCCTGAATTCCATTTTGTACAGTTTCTATCCTTTCCTGGCCATACTCCTGGTGCTGCTGATTATTACGACCGGACGCGAGTTTGGCCCCATGCTCAAGGCCGAAAAACGGGCGCGCTCCACGGGAGACGTGCATCCGCCGTCTGTGTCCATGAGGACCACAAGCGACGAGGTGGCACTTGAGGTCAAATCGGGAGTCAAGCCGCGCGCCATAAATGCCGTGATCCCGGTGGCCGTGATGGCCGGATCCGTCATGGCGGGTCTGTACGTGACCGGTGAGGGTGACACGATCAATGAGATCATCGGGTCTGCAGATTCCTACACCGCCCTGATGTGGGCCTCCCTGTTATCGGCCTTCGTAGCTGCCTTCATGACGGCCGTGCAACGGCTGATGAGCATGGAAGAAATAGTCGAAGCGTGGATCTCCGGCGCACGCTTCACCTTTATCGCAATGATGATCCTGGTCCTGGCCTGGGCGCTGTCTGAGGTAAGCGGCGAACTCCACACTGCGGACTTCCTGATGGCGAGCCTGGGTTCGGCCTTGCCCTATGAACTTCTGCCCGGGATCGTGTTTGTGCTCTCCGCTTTCACCGCCTTTGCCACCGGCGCCAGTTGGGGCGCCATGGGTATACTCATGCCCCTGGTGGTGCCGTTGAGTTGGGCGGTCTTGCAGGCAAATGGTGTCGCGGATCCGGACCACTACTTTATTCTCTACTCGGCAATTGCCTGCGTCCTGACCGGCGCAGTCTGGGGTGATCATTGTTCGCCGATCTCCGACACTACCGTGTTGTCCTCGCTGGCCTCGGGCTGTGACCACGTCGAACATGTACGCACCCAGATGCCTTATGCGCTGCTGGCCGGTTCGATTGCCCTGTTGCTGGGCACGGTAACCACCGGTTATGGAATGCCCTGGTGGCAGGCTTTTCTGATCTCGGCCACAGTATTGTTTGTCGCGCTAAGGCTGCTGGGTGAGCGGGTCGACGAACCGGAAGAACTTGATCGGTGATCACTGGCCAGGCTGACACTCCAGGCCGGCATGGGGTTTGGCAGGCCATGAAACGAGGCCGCAAAGATGGCCGCCTGGCGGTTAGGGTCGCATGCGGTGACCGACGACGGAGCTAGACATCTTCCTCGTCCGGACCCAGCCCCTCCAGACGGCGATACAGAAAAAACGAATATGCCACCGGAACCAGCGCGACGATGACCACCACCGTCAAGATCAGACGGGTATCCAGGGGGCTAAAGCTACCCAACATCAAAAGCAATCCGCCAGCGCTGAACATCCAGCCACCCAGGCGGTGCGTACGTGTCCACACTTCGTCGCTGGCCAGGGTCCAGGGGGTACGGATGCCGATAAAGAAATTCTTGCGAACCTTACCCATGTAGTTGCCCAGCACCAGCAACAACATCCCCGTACCACCCAGGGTGATATTGCTTATCGGCACGTCATCGCCGCGGGCAGCCAACAGGGCGGTGACGGCTACCAGGCTCATGAACAGCACTATGACGGTCTGGAACAGGCGCACAACATGGCCAAATTTCTCCATCCGGAAGCCGTGGGGCGAAATCAGCGGCAGCACCAGGAACATCAGATATATGCCCGCGGTCAAGACGGGCATCAGGAATACGCCCCAGGGCTTTGCCATATAGCCGTCCACCTGCCCCTGGCTGTTCCAGTGCGAGGGAACCGGGTCCGGTAGCTGCGGATAGATCCAGGCGGCAAAGGCAAGCAACGTGACAATAAGACCGAGGCAAATAACGTGGCTGAGACGGGAATTCATGTTTTTTTTCTCCTTCCGGCTGCCGGTTTACCTACCAGGTCCAGCATCAGGGCAGCCACTTCTTCCATAACCGAGGTGTTCAACGAGTAAACAATGTGCTGGCCTCGCCGCTGGTCGCGCAACAGCCCGGTGGCCTTCAGGATGTTGAAGTGATGAGATAGCGAAGCGCGTGTGATCGGAAACTTGTCCGCCAGCTCACCGGCGGTAGCCGAGCCCTTTTTCAGTTCCCGAAGAATTTCCCTTCGGGTCGGATCCGCAAGGGCCTTGAAGACGCTTTGCTGTGGCATGTTTAATATTTCGATATTTAGACAATTATCTAAATACTATATTTCTCACAGCTAATCAAGCCGTTTTTTCCGGCACGATGTGGTCGTCAGGCTTCCACAGTTGGATCGGACAGGCGTGCAACAGACAGCAATGTCAGTGCGGCGGGGATCAACTTGATATCCAGCGCCATGGCGTTTTCGGCAATCAATTCGCCATCGGCTTCAACCGGAGTGGGTTCCTCCAGGTGCACGGTAATATGCCGGGCTTGCAGGGTTGTAACCTGGGGCAGGTTTTCATGGGTGCCGTTGATTACCCTGTGCGCCAGGCTCAGTGCTTCGAATCGACTGACACTCCTGGCCACCACCACGTCCAGCAATCCGTCGTCTATCCGGGCATTGGGCGCCATCCGGAACAGACTGCCCACTACCTGGCCATTACATACCGTAATCAGGCTGATTTCCTGGTTCAGTTGCTGTCCGTCCCATTCAACAATTGCACGGGGACGCGGAATGCCTTTCCACAGTGTTTTTACCAGCGCTAGCAGGTACACCGTGCGACCGCCAAAATGTTTCAGCCGGTTCGCCTCCATGGCAATACGCGCGTCCAGCCCTATGCCCAGGCAATTCATAAAGTAGTGACCGTTGCAGATTCCTGCGTCAACCCGTGGAAGGGCCTGGTCAGACCTGCAGGCTCGGGCGATGTCCTGGCAGGCATCTTGCCAATTGCGGGCCAGGCCGGCGGTCTTCACGAAGTCATTACCGGTACCCACCGGAAGGATACCCAGCGCCGTCTCGGCGGGGCTGCGCATGAGGCCGTTGACTGCCTCGCATACCGAACCGTCACCGCCAGCCACGGCAATATGCCTGATGCCCGAATCGGCCGCCTGTCTGGCCAGCTCGCTTATGTCACCGCGCCCCTTGCTGTGAGCAAGGGTGACTTCCAGACCCAGCTGCGTCAGTCGTTTCTCGATATCTGAGGCATGTGCGCGGGCCTTTTGATGCCCGGCGCCGGGATTAACGATCAGGTGCAGATGGGGACGGGTCATGGTGTCGAGTTCGCAGGTCGTCTGGGTAAACTTGTTGGAGGGTAGCTTACACTGTTGATTCCCCAGTGGCCCATGAGTGTGATGCTAGAATACGCACTTGGCGGAAATCCAATCTGCTATCGACGCAGGACTTCTATGCTGGAATTGGTTATCAAGGCCTTGCTGGCCTATATGCTTGGATCGGTGAACGGTGCGCTTGTCGTCGGGCGTCTTTTTGGAGGCGTGGACATACGCGAGTCTGGCAGCGGTAATGCGGGTGGAACCAACGCACTTCGCAGCCAGGGTCCGGTTTTTGCGTTTTTTACAGTCCTTATCGATGTCGGCAAGGGGTTCCTCCCGGTCTGGGTACTGCCGGGTCTGGCGCTGCCCTTCCTGGCTGGTTCACAGCAACCGGATTTATTTTTTGGGCCTGCCCTGTACGCTGCGGCCGCCGTGCTTGGACACTGCTATCCGCTTTGGCACGGATTCCGTGGTGGCAAGGGCGCCGCCACCATGATTGGTGCATACATTGCACTGGCGCCCATTTTGCTGGTGCCGGTATTGCTGGGCTGGCTGGCAGCGGTGCTGTTGTTTGGCTACGTAAGTGTTGCCACCATGATCGCGGGCTTGTCGGCACCGATATACTTGTTGCTGCAGGGGTTGAACAACAGCCAGATGCCGATATTCTGGTTCAGCAGCGCTTGTGCCGTGTTCCTGGTGTACACCCACCGCAGCAATATGCAACGCCTGCGTACCGGCACTGAGAACCGTATGTTTTCTCGCGCCCTGTTGCGCAGGAAGAGATAGGCGGATATGCCCGATGCGGGTGATCATGGCTACGGACTTATTCGCCGGCTTGCCGATGGACGTCAGCACAGCGTATCGGATATGGCGACCGAATCGGGTATCAGCGAGAGGGAGGTAGTCAGGATCCTGGCAGGTCTGAGCGAGGCTGGACTGCCGTTGCAGAAAACGTCGGTGGACAGCTATTGCCTTACGCGACCTTTGGAATTGCTGCAGGCCGCGCGTATCGAGGAGGGCCTGACCAGTGAAGCCCGGAACTTGTTAAAAGCCCTGGATGTGCTGGAGCAAGTGGATTCCACCAATGCCTGGCTGTTGCGCCAGCCAACCTGCGATCCAGGTCGTGGCAGAGTATGCCTGGCAGAATTTCAGACCGCCGGTCGTGGGCGCCGGGGCCGCAAATGGATCGCTCCACCAGGAGGTAGTCTGTGCTTGTCTTTGTCCTGGCACTTTCCGGCAAGTTTGCCTGACATTTCCGGTCTGAGCCTGGTTTGCGGGGTTGCCGTGGTACGCGCCCTGGAAGGGCTGGGTATAGGGAATTTGGGGTTGAAATGGCCCAATGACCTGGTTTGGAGCGGCCGAAAACTCGGCGGTTTGCTGGTGGAAATGCGCAGCAGCGGCAAGGGCGCGGTCTATGTCGTGATGGGTCTGGGGCTCAACCTGTCTCTGGGGGCTCACGCCGAGCGGATCGAACCCGGCTGGGGCGGCCGGCCAGTGGATCTGTTCAGCATTCTTCCTGGCAGGCTGCCAGACCCAAACAAGTTAGCGGCGGCCGTGCTCAACTCCATGGTCAATATCCTGGAAGAGTTTTCGCAGCAGGGTTTTTCTGCCTTGCGCGTGGAATGGGAGCGACTGGACTGTTTGCGTGGCAGGATGGTCAAGGTGCATGGCGAGGGCTGGGCCATGCAGGGCACTGCCCTGGGTGTGGATGCAGGGGGCGCTTTAAGACTGGATGTGGATGGCAAAGTGATAAATTGTGTTGCGGGCGAAGTATCGGTGAGGCTTGAGCATGCGACTGCTGATTGATGCAGGCAATAGCCGTCTCAAATGGGCGCTTTCCAATGGTAGCCGGTTGAGTCAGAGCGGCAGTATTGGTGCTGCGGAGTTGGCCCAGGGTGGTCTCGCATCCCGGTTTGATAGCCTGGGTGATCTGCCCGGAGGTGTTTGGGTGGCCAATGTGGCCGGCCAGGAGATGCGGCGCAGATTGCTGGCAGCGGCACCAAACCTGCCAGCCTCTGCATGGCATTTTCAAACCAGTCCGGCTCGTTTCATGGGCCTGACCAATGGTTATCGCCAACCGGAATTGCTGGGCGTGGATCGCTGGATGGCCATGCTTGCCGCTTATACACGTATGGCCGCCGCAGTCTGCGTGATGGATGCTGGATCCGCCTGCACACTGGACGCGGTGGGCAGCGACGGCTGTCACCTCGGAGGGGTCATAGTGCCAGGGGTCGGCATGATGCAAGCCAGTTTGAGACAGGATACCAGCGATATCGATTTGCATACGCGCTTGAGTCGGGGTGACGATGCCGGTCTGTTTGCGCGCAGTACGGCTGGCGCCATTGCATCGGGCAGTGTCCATGCCCTGGCTGCGCTGGCCGAACGTGGGCTTAGGGATTTGGCCATGATCTGCGGTGAAACACCGACCTTGGTATTGTCGGGCGGTGACGGGGACCTGATCGCCCGGCACTGCCAGGTAGATTGCATTGTCGTGCCGGAGTTGGTGCTGGAAGGTCTGAATTTGGTTGCGGAGAATCAATAGTGAGAGTAGTTGTCCTGGCCCTGTTGCTGGCCAACATCCTGTTTTTCGGGTGGCAGTACTGGTTGGGCAAGAACGAGCCTCCGGTGCTTCCGGATCCTTACCGGGACGTGCCCGAGCTGGAATTGACCTCAGTGCTTGCGTCGGCGCCCGGGGCGGTGGTTGGGGAGCAAAGTGCCGCCGAATTCGTGGCAGACAACGCGGCATCGGGAACGGATGCAACGGCCCCGGGCACGCCGGCGGCGAGCACTGTCTGTGTCACCCTGGGTCCGTTTGCGGAAAGGGCCCAGGCTGAGGCAGCGATTGCCGGATCGGGCTGGTCGGATTTTCAGCCGGTGCTGCGTGAGATTTCCGGCGTGCGGACTACCTACTGGGTGTATTTACCACCCTTTCGGGACCGGCAGTCGGCCAACCGCGCCTTGGGGACCCTGGCTGAGATGGGGATAAGCGATGCCTACGTGGTCGGCGACGGGGAAGATCGCAATGCCATCGCCCTGGGCTTGTACAGTGATCAGGAAAGGGCAAACCGGCGCGCGGGTCAGATACAGGCGCTAGGGGTCACGAGTCAAATTGGCACCCTGGAGCGCGCCATTTCGCAGTACGTCATTGACCTGGCGCTGCCTTCAATGGATGCGCTGGATAAAGGAAAAATTGCGGCCCTGGGTTCCGGGGTGTTGATGCGGGAGATAAGCTGTGATGCACAGGAGGAAGGTGTAGCGAATGAATAGGCCGGATTCAGTGCCTGGTGAAACGCTTGCCTCCGCGGGGGTGATCGCTGGCGATCCCGGCCAAGGTATGGACGCTGCCCTGGCGCGACGCAAGGAGCTTGAGCGGCGGCACGCTGACACCCGGGTTTTCGGTGGTGGCAAGACGTTCTTTCATCCCGAAAACTCACTGTTCTCCGCGTCCCTGATTCGAAGGGTGTTGCAAATGACCGGCCTGCTGGACCGCGGGCGGCGCAATGCCATGGATATAGGTATCCGCGAAAACATCGTGACCTTGCCTCGCCTGCCCGACGTCTTTGATGGATTCACCGTGCTGCATATCTCGGACCCCCACCTGGATTCGCGACCGGATTTCCCCCTGCGTCTGGCCGAGGTCGTAGCGCCCCTGCAATACGACCTGTGTGTGCTTACAGGAGACTATCGTTTCCATACCGATGGCGATCCCCGTCCCGCATTGAGTGGCTTGTCCGTGCTAAGACAAGCGCTACAGGGCACTTGCTATGCGGTACTGGGTAATCACGATGGCTCGGAAATGATTCCGGACATGATCGCAATGGGTTACCACCTTCTCTACAACACCGCGGTTCCAGTAGAACGATCGGGGAAAAATATCTACATGGTGGGCGTGGATGATCCTCATTTCTTCCAGACCGACGATTTGGGCATGGCGCTGGATTCGGTGCCCGAGGGTGTGGTCAGGGTGCTCCTGGCGCATTCTCCGGAAATTTATCAGGTTGCCGAAGCGGCCGATGTGGATTTGCTGTTGTGTGGTCATACCCACGGCGGACAAATTGCGCTGCCGGGCGGGCGGGTTCTGTACGCCAATGCCCGTTGCCCGGACCGGATCACATCGGGTAACTGGCAGTACGGCAGCCTCAGGGGCTACACCTCGGTCGGTGCCGGGTCATCGGTCGTGGATGTTCGCTTCAATTGCCGACCCGAGGTTACCTTGCATCGCCTATGTTGCCCTTGCTAGATCGGCCAAAAGTAAGAATAATCGCGGTTCCTTTTTGCACTTGCCGGTGTAGCTCAGTTGGTAGAGCAGGGGTTTTGTAAACCTCAGGTCCCGGGTTCGACTCCTGGCGCCGGCACCATATCTCGCAGTCCCGGGCTTGCCACCCTGTCTAGAAGTGGTAGCCGACGCTGAACCCCGCACCCATTTCCGGGCTGCTGTCACTGAATCCGGCGCTCAGGTAGCCGCTGTATCGCCAGCTGCCTTGCGACCAGTGAGACAGGTACAGGCTGAGGTCCCCCAGATTTTCGCGATCCGAATAGGCCGATGGACTGATATTCACTGACAGTCCAATGCGGGTACGCGTAGCGATTGGCAGGCTGCCACCCAGGGATGCGAACCAGACATCGTCCAGCGAGCTGTAGCTGGGCTGGCCGCGCACCTTGTAACCCAGGGTGCCGAACAGGCTGAAGTGGTCGAAAAACCGGTAACCATCCAATTGGATCGAGTAGTCGGTCTCGCCGGTACCCAGACCTTTTTCCTCGTCAGCCGTACCCAGTTTCACCTTCCCCGTGATATCCACAAGAAATCGCCGGTCGGCGCTGGTATAGAGATCGAAATAGGTGAGGCCCAGGTAGATATCTCCCAATCCGGACTCGGTGACTATATTCCCGGTACCAGGCAACGGTTCGCCGCCGGGGCCAAACTCCGTTCCTTCCGGACCCTTGACCTGGAGATAGGGAACGGTCGCCCGAAATCCCCATTTCCCGGTATTCAGCAGGCCGGTGATGGGTATGTAAACATCTTCTATATCCTCGCTGCCTCCATATTGGCCGGTGGAGTATTCAACCCCCGCGCGAAGAGTGAAGCCCTGCTGTTGTGCGTAGCAGTTAACGCTGGTCAAGCCCAATAGCGCCCATGTAGCCAGACGCGCAAGGCGCGATAGCCAAGTGCCCATATCTACTCCTGGAATGTGTTTCAAGAGAACAGCCCGCCAGGAAGGTGGGCCGCGACGGCCCACCGCTGGCGATCCCCGAACTCAATCCCTTATTCGGAGATGGGCTCCGGGTCGGGTAACTCGACGCCTTGTTTCCGAGCACGCTCCTGCATCTGTTTTTGATGCTCGGCGCGGATTTGAGCCTTTTCCTCCTCGCCACTCGCCTGTTCCAGACGTTTGCGATACTGGTTCTGCTCTTCCGCAGTCATCATGGTCGATCCGTAGATGGCTTCGTCCTGGTGGATACGATCCTGATCCCTGGTCTGGTCCTGATCCTTGGTCTGGTCCTGATCCTTGGTCTGGATCATGGTCTGGTCACGATCCTGATCCATGTCACGGTCCATTACCTGGTCCTTGTCCATCTGCTTGACCATGTCCCGATCAGCCTGGCCCTGGGGTTGTCCCTGGGGTTGACCCTGGCCCTGCGCGAGTGCGGGTGAAGCGATTGCAAGTAATATGGATGTGGCGACTACGCCAATGATTTCCCTGTATAACATGGCACAACTCCCTGTTGATGCTACGGCCGAAGACCAGACGAAAGTCCGGTCGACCGTAGCGCAATAATAGCCATATCAGGGGAGCCGGGAATATTACGGATTAACGAGGGCGAGCTTCGGCAGCCGCGGATTGATTTGCCATGGCGGCAGGCGCAGCATCGGCGGGTATTCGAGTCTTATCCCGCCTCAGCCGTTTCCGCGAGCATGGGTCGATCCGGCTTGATCAGCAGCCAGAGCCCGGCGGCTATGAGGGCAAAGACGGACCCGGTTGCCAGGGCCACCAGCCAGCCAAAGTGCTGGAACAGGACGGCCGTCATGGGAGTAGCGATTACTCCGGCGATATTGCCCCCGGTATTCAGCACCCCGCCCGCCGCTGCAGTGTAGCGTCCCCCCACGAAAGTAGTGGCTTGCCAGTAGGCGCCCTCGGTGAACTGGTTACAGGCGTAACACAAGGAAAGGAATGCCACCGCAATGTACGGGTCGGGTGCGTAGGCACCCGAGATCAGCATAACCGCCGAGCCACATAGTCCCGCCATGGCAGGCAGGCGGCAGCCCCAGCGGGGACCAATTCGTTGGCACAGGCGGTCACAGGTCTCGCCTCCCAGGCCGGCGCCAAAAGATCCGGCGATCCACGGGGCGGCGGCCAGCATGCCGGCGTTGATGATGTCAAAACCCCGGACATCCACCAGGTAGACCATGAGCCAGGAAAAGAATATGTACCAGACCCAGTTCATGCAGAAATAGCTGCCGGCCAGCAACAATACATCCCGGTTTTTGAGCAACTGTCTCAGCAATTGTCCCAGCGGGGGATGTTCGGATTGCCTGACTCGTCCGGCCCGGATCAGGGCCAGTTCCCCGGGCCTGACTGCGGCGTGTTCCGAGGGCGTGTCCCGTACGTACCACCACCACAGGATCGCAAGAAACACGGTGGGAAGCGCGGTGAGATAAAAGGAGGCTCGCCAGCCCAGGTGTACCACCATCCAGGCCACCAGAGCGGGTGTGGCCGCTGCGCCCAGGGTGGCGCCCACGCTGCTCAGGCCGTTAGGCAGGGCCCAGCGGGAAACCGGAAACCAGTTCGCCACGCTGGCGGCCAGCACCGGGAACAGCGGGGCCTGGAACATTCCCATCAGGAATCGCAGGACTACCAGTTCACCAATAATCAACGCTGCCGACTGTGTTTCCTGCCCTGGCAATAACCCCGTGAGCAAGGTAATTGCGCCCCAGGCGGTGATCATGATGGTCATGGTCTTGCGCGATCCCAGGATATGTCCGAACAGTCCACCGGGAAACTGGAACAGCATGTAACCCCAGGCAAAAACCGCCAATACCAGACCCAACTCGGTATCACTCAGGCCGAGTTCGTCTCGCACCGCCAGTCCGGAGGTTGAAAGGTTATAGCGGTAGACATAGGAGAAGAAGCTGATCGCCACCATTATGGCCAGCACCCGCCAGCGCACATTGCTGCCCATTTGAGTGGCGGGGTGGGGCGGCCGTGTCTCCGCTTGGCTCATATTATTTTCTCAGGCGTACAGCAACGGGTAACATACCGTTTTGCCCATTGTCCTGCACCTTTCTCCGAGTCTGATCATGACGACGATTTCTGCTGCCATACTTTTGTTCATGGTTATGGATCCTTTCGGGAACATACCTTTCTTCCTCTCCGCCATGAAGCAGGTGGATCCGGCCCGCCAGACCAGGGTGGTTGTCAGGGAGCTTTTCTTTGCACTGGTGGCCCTGGTGCTGTTTTTGTTTCTGGGGCAGTATTTTCTTGGCGCCCTGAATATCTCCGAGCCGGCCCTGACAGCCTCGGGTGGCATTATTTTGCTGCTGATTGCCATCAAGATGATTTTTCCCCCTCAATACGGGACGCGGAAGGAAGAATTCGAAGGGGAACCCTTCATCGTACCGCTGGCCATTCCTTATGTGGCGGGTCCTTCGGCCCTGTCTACGGTACTCCTGTTCATGAGCCGTGAACCCAACCGCTGGCCTGAATGGCTGGCTGCCCTGGTCATCGCCTGGCTGGCCACCTCGGCGATTATCCTGGTAGCCAGTACCCTCCGGAAACGCCTGGGACAGCGTGGCCTGCTGGCGATGGAACGTCTGATGGGCATGGTGCTTGTAACCATAGCCGTGCAGATGCTGATGAATGGTATTCACCAGTTCTGGGCGCAGGGATAGCGCCGGGATTCCGGGGGTCTACGCCCGGCCCTGTGGGTAGTCCGTATACCCCGCAGTCGGAGTGGGATTGATAATTCCACAGGCGCTGATATGAGGTCCGCGCCCCAGCTTGAGGACTACCCATGCGAGATTCTGCGAAAACCAGTGGCCCGGCCTCCCGGTATACGGAACTTAAAGCCCGGCTGGCTGAGCCCGATCCCGAACTGTATCCGGACGCCTCCCTGCATGCGCGCCAGGCGATTGAACTCGCCCGTTTGCTGCAGCAACGGGCCATGCAGTTGCAGACGGATCCCGAAAGACGCCAGCAGGATGAGCTCGAGCGCATGATGCAGAGCCCTCATGACAAGGCCACCCTGACCCAGATGACCGACCAGACGCTACGCTCAAGCACATCGCGCCGGGCGGTGAATCAATTGCTGCACATTCTGGACGTGCAAGGCATACCGCGTTTCTTCTCCGGACTGGATCGCGCCTTGCTCCAGGGCTTTCGGTCATTTGGAGCATGGCTGCCTGGGGTGGCCGTACCGATGGTTCAGGAACGCATGCGGCGGGAGTCGGCCAATGTGATTCTCCCTGCGGAGGAAGAAATTCTCATCCAGCACCTGCGTGAGCGACAAGCCTCCGGTGTGCGTATGAATGTAAATTTCCTGGGCGAGGCCTTGTTGGGAGAAGAGGCTGCCGCCGAGCGCATGAATACTTACCTGAGCGCTCTGCAAAAACCTGACCTGGAGTGTCTGTCGATCAAGATTTCGACTATCTACTCGCAAATATCCTCACTGGCCTGGGAGGACACGGTAGAAGTATTGTGCGAACGCCTGGAATTGATCTATCGCGAAGCTGCCCGGATGCGGTTCCGGTGCAGCGATGGTACGCGAGGTGCCGAAGTTTGTGTACCTGGATATGGAAGAATATCGGGACATGAGCGTAACTGCAGAGGCCTTCATGCGCACCCTGGACAGACCGGGTATGCAGCAGGTGCGTGCAGGAATAGCACTGCAGGCCTATTTGCCTGACGCCTGGAATGTGCAAAAGCGTATCAACGCCTGGGCCAGGCAGCGAGTGGCGGCGGGTGGTGCGCCGGTCACCGTGCGACTGGTCAAGGGCGCCAACCTTGAAATGGAAAAGGTGGATGCATCAATACATGGCTGGCCGCAGGCGCCCTACACCAGCAAGGCCCAGGTAGACGCGAATTACAAGCGTATGTTGGGCGAGGGCCTGGTCCCGGAAAACATCGCTGCGGTGCACCTCGGAATCGCATCGCATAATCTGTTCGACCTGTCCTATGGCCTGGTGCTGGCCGCCGCAATAGGGGCTGAGGACAAGGTCCAGTTTGAGATGCTGGAAGGGATGGCGAATCACCAGCGCAGGGCCCTGTTTGAAGTCGCCAGCAACCTCCTGCTGTATGCTCCTGCGACTCGCCGCGAGCAGTTTATCCACGCTATTGGCTACCTGGTGCGTCGACTGGATGAAAATACGGGGCCGGATAACTTTCTCGCTCATGCCTTCAAGATTGAGGTGGGCAGCGAGCAATGGGCAAAACTTGAGCGGCAGTTCCTGCAGTCTTTTGAGCTGATTGAGACCCTGCCTTCATCGCCACGGCGAACCCAGGACAGAGGCACGGAAGCCTACGCGCCCGAGGGACTGCCAGGCGCTGCACTGACCGACTTCGTGAATGAACCGGACACGGATTTCGCCCTGGCACAGAACCTCGAATGGGTAGGTGAGTTGATGCGCAGGTGGGAAGGTTTCTGTGGCGATGCCGCCATGGAAATACCGTTAGTGGTGGCCGGTGACGAGGTGCTGGATGGGCGCACCGTGCGCCAATGCATCGATCCGTCACGTCCGCAGGTAACAGTGGGTCGTTATCGCGAGGCCAACGAAGATGACCTGGCCCGGGCCGTGGCCTGTGCCGAATCCGATGTCGCCGGCTGGGGTCAAATGGCCGACCGGGAACGTTATCTTGTTCTGGGCAGGGTTGCGGCCCAGTTGCGCCAGGCCCGTGGTGATTTGATCGCCGTGGCCATGCTGGATGGCGGCAAGACTGTGATCGAGTCCGATCCGGAAGTGTCGGAGGCGATAGATTTTGTGGAGTATTACCGGCGCAGCGCCCTGGAACTGCAGGAGCACCCTGCCCTGGAAGCCAGACCCAAGGGTGTAGTGGCGGTGGTCCCACCCTGGAATTTCCCCATTGCCATTCCGTGTGGCGGCATCGCCGCCGCCCTCGCTGCAGGTAACCGGGTCATATTGAAGCCGGCATCGCAAACCGTGATGGTGGCCTATGAATTGTGCAAGAGCTTCTGGCGCGCCGGTGTGCCCGTGGAAGCGCTGCAATTCATGCCCTGCCAGGGATCGGGTGTTGGCAGCAAGCTGGTGGCGGATCCCCGAGTGAATGCGGTGATTCTGACCGGTGGAACGGACACCGCCTTGTCCATGCTGGAGTCCCGCCCTGACATTAATCTGCTGGCTGAGACGGGTGGCAAAGACGCGACTATTGTGACCGCCATGGCGGACCGTGATCAGGCTATAAAGAATGTCATGCACTCGGCATTCGGCCACAGCGGCCAGAAGTGCTCTGCCACCAGCCTGTTGATTCTCGAACAGGAAGTCTATGACGACCCTGGCTTCAAAAAGGGGCTCTGCGATGCGGTGTCCAGCCTGCATGTCGGGTCGGCCAGGGATCTGGCCACGCGTGTCGGGCCCCTGGTTGTCCCGCCCTCAGGCGCCCTGGAGCGTGGTTTGAAGGAGCTGGAACCGGGCGAGAGTTGGGCGGTGACACCGCGCTGTGTCCAGGATAACCCGCACTTGTATTCGCCGGCGGTCAAGTGGGATGTAAAGCCGGGCGGCTTTACCCATATGACCGAGTTGTTTGGTCCGGTCCTCGCGGTCATGCGTGCCCGGGACCTCGAGCATGCCATAGAGCTGGTAAATCAGACCGGGTATGGCCTGACCTCCGGAATCGAGAGTCTGGATGTACGGGAGCAGGCGTATTGGCGCGACCGCATCCGGGCCGGCAATCTCTATATCAACCGGGTAACCACGGGTGCCGTAGTATTGCGTCAGCCTTTTGGTGGCATGGGCAAGTCGGCCTTCGGCCCGGGTATCAAGGCCGGTGGACCAAACTATGTGGTCCAGTTGATGGATTTCTCCGAACCCGGGCAGGACAAGTCTTCCCTGCCCGGACCAGGCTCACGCTTTGCCAAGCTGGTTGCCCGCTTGGGTGAGGCGGCCGAGGATGGTCCCGCCAGCAGACAGTTAAAGCTTGCCCTGGCAAGTTACGAGGAGGCCTGGGATAGAGAATTCAGTCGCGAGCATGATCATTTCAAATTGCTGGGTCAGCATAATATTCGTCGTTATCTGCCGGTAGGGAAGCTGACCATTCGAGTGGGAGAAGGGGCTGATGTCTATCAGGTAATTGCTGCCATGGCAGCTGCCTGGATTACCGGCAACCAGGTGTTACTCAGTCTTGACTCCGACGTGAACACGTCTATTGAAACCTTGCTTGAGAAGTGTGCAATGAGTTTCGGTGGCAGGATGACTCTTGCCCGCCACAAGGAGCAGGAATTGGTGCATCTGATTCAGGGCCAGGCGATGGAACGTCTGCGGATTGTTGGTTCAACTCCGTCGAATGCCCTGTTACTGGCTGCAGCCCGGGACTACGTGTATGTCGTCAGGGCTCCCGTGCTCGTCAGCGGGCGGGTGGAGTTGTTGTGGTACCTGAAGGAGCAGAGCATCAGCGATAATTACCACCGCTACGGCAACCTGGGTGAGCATGGCGCGGAGGGCCGGGCCAGGGTGCTGTGAAACAGCGGCCTAGGTAGTATGCCGAATTGTCAGCCTCTAATTGAAAGTCAGACAATGCGCTTGATGCGCCCTGACGGGCCAGGCTGTTCGCGGCCGCGCGTGGCGGCCGCCGGTACATGAGGCGGTTGATTCCGCAGGGATGCGGGAGCGGGGTTACATGGCTCAAGGCACTGCACGTCGACACGTTGATTTCAACGAAGACGCCGCCGAGAAACTGCGTGAAATGGCGGACCTGCTGAAACAGCAACACGCCAATCCTTTCAGAATCCAGGCCTATGTGCGTGCTGCCCAGACCGTGGAGTCCTGTGAACAGGATCTGCGTGACTTGCTGGCCAGCGAAGGCGTGGCCGGGCTGGATAAGCTGCCGTTTATTGGTCGCGGTATAGCCAGCTGTTTGCAGGAACTGGCCCGCTACGGTCGGCTTGGTCGTTTGGACAGGTTGCGCGGTCGAACTGGATCCCGAGGATTTATTCCAAACGGTGCCCGGTGTGGGGTCGGTACTCGCGAGACAGATACACGAGACATTGGGCATAGACACGCTGGAAGAGCTTGAAGTAGCGGCCCACGACGGACGTCTGGAACGGGTCGAGGGTATAGGCCCGCGCAAGGCCCGGGCCTTGCGGGCCAACCTGGGCGAGATGTTGCGCAGGCTCAGCGTGCGTCGTCCGGCAACCGAACGCATAGAGCCGACGGTCGAGGCGTTGCTGGGTGTGGATGAAGAGTATCGCTGCAAGGTTGCCTCGGGCGATCTGCCTCTGATTTCGCCCAGGCGTTTTAATCCTACTCACCGCGAATGGCTGCCTGTGCTACATACGGAGCGCGGTGAATGGCATTTCACGGTCATGTTTTCAAATACCGCCAGGGCTCACGAACTGGGCCGCACCCAGGATTGGGTGGTGGTCTATTTTTATGACAGTGATCATAACGAGGGGCAGCAAACCGTGGTGGCAGAGAAACGGGGACCCTTGAAAGGCAAACGAGTGGTGCGTGGCCGGGAGGCCGAGTGCCAGGATTTCTATCGGGCACACACCAAGAGCCGCTGAAGTCAGGCCTCGTCCACGAGCTCCTGCACCAGGAAGCGACACTGGATCTGCGACACCTGTTCGAAGAACTCACCCTGGTAGGGCTGGAAGTGGTTACATTCCAACTCTTCGAGGACGCAGTCGGAGATGCGGGCGGCGGCCTTACGTATGCTTCGCAGCGGAATAAGACTGTCTTGCCGGCCCGCAACGATCAGGACCGGGCAGTTAACCTGGGAGGCGAATCTCGCCGGCATATACAGTCCCGCCGCCAGGGCGATACGGGCAGGGGTTTCATTGCGCCAGTCGGTGTTCACCGGGAACCATTGCCATGTAGCCAGGATAACTTTCCGGTGAACTCATCATGGCCAGTTCTTCGGGCTTGCCGACTATCGGCAACTGGTGCACCGGTCCGCCGGATAGCGCCTGCAGCCAGTCGCGGATGCCTGCCCAGGTCAGTTTGAGCAAGGTCGCGGGAGGCATGCGGCCAAGGCTGGCTGGACCGCTGACAAAAGGCACCATGCAGGAGACGGCCTTTATGTCCCGATCCTGGGCGGCAACCACCAGTACATGGCCACCGCTGAAAGAGGTTCCCCAAAGCCCTAATCGCCGTTTGTCGATGTTGTCACATGAGCGCACGTGGGCCAGGGCGGCGTGGTAATCCTGGATGTGACGACGGGGACTTACCCACTGTCTGGGAAGGCCCTCGCTATCACCAAATCCGCGGTAGTCAAACAGGAAGACCGCCATGCCTGCATCTGCGAAAACCTGTGCGAACGGCGGCAGGGAAAAGTCGCGTTGTGCGCCAAATCCGTGCGCCATGACCAGGCAAGGGTGGGGGCCGTCACCATCGGGCAGGTACAGATCGCCCGTGCAAGTCGTACCGCGGCTGAGAAATTTCTGGGTGATAAGCTTCATCTTGCCGGTCCTTGCCTGACTCAGGCTTTTGCCGAAATACAGTTCAACCTTCAGTTTGCCCTAATCCGCCCGGTTAGAGCCAGTGCGTTACCGGCCAATACCAGGGCCACTCCGACTGTTGAGAGCAAAGTGAAATGATAGTTTTCAAAGATCGCGGACACGGTCAGTGCGACCAGGGGTATTAGCACGGAGGTGTATGCGGCGCGGCCAGAACCGATCCTGCGTATCAATTCCAGATAGCAGACGAAGGCCACTGCGGTACCCATGACCGAGAGATACAAGAGGGAACCCAGGTATTCGGCGCTGTACTCGATGATAAAGGGCTGTTTCTGAATTACCGCGCTCAGGAACAGGAACGCTGTGCCGTAAGCCATGCCATAGATGCTCATGGTCGTTGGGCGTATACCGCGGCGCGTGTTTCGAATGGCTATCATATTTCCCAGCGAGGCAAGGTAGGTGCCGGCAATAATCAACCCCATGCCCAGAATCCTGTTCGGCGCCGGTGGAAATAGAGGCAATTTCGGGCAGGAATATCAAGGCAACGCCGGTCAGGCCGATGGCCGAGGCAGTCAGGATGCGCCAGTCAGCGCGCAAGCCGAAAAACACCCGCTCATTGCCCATGTTCATGAATGTAAGGGCC
Organism: uncultured Gammaproteobacteria bacterium; assembly: GCA_963823435.1. Classification (GTDB taxonomy): domain Bacteria; phylum Pseudomonadota; class Gammaproteobacteria; order Steroidobacterales; family BM003; genus CAKZML01. Next base: position 1,281,273 of record CAWGLN010000001.1, read on the forward strand.
GTGAAAAGAACGGCCACCAGCCCGGAATTGATGTATTGGGTGCCGTAGTAGGTCAGTGCGTAATTCAGGCCGAACATGCAGACTCCCAGCATGGCGGCGTAGGCGTGATCGGCCAGGGATATTCGAAGTGGTCGGCGCGTAGCCAGGGCGTAGGTAAGCAGGATCACCACGGCCAGCCCAAACCGGTAGGTCAGGGATACCTCCGGGGCCACCACGCCAAGTTGCATTGTGATGGCATACCAGGTTGTGCCCCAGATAAGGACGCAGGCTAAATACAGGGCGATATTAATCAAAGGGTACGACCCGGAGCAAATCCGAATGATACTCGTATTGCGCGCTGGGCAAGCAAAATATCTGATATGCTTTCGACAGAATTTTTAGTGTGTTTTGCGGGTGCCCGGGTCCAGATAGCCAGGAATGCCGAACCGGAAAAATGCCGTCGAGGAATCCATGCGTAAGAATTTTTTGTGTTTGATGCTGCTGTTTCTGACCCTGGTCAGTGCTTGCGCCACCAGTCCGACAGGTCGCCGCCAGTTGATGCTGGTGTCGGAGCAGCAGGCGATTAGCGCCTCGCGCGAGGCTTACCTGGAAACCATGACTCCCTTGAAGAAAGACGGCAAGTTGAATACCGACCCGCGTCTGAACCAGAGAGTCGAGAAAATCACCGGCAGGCTGGTCGCGCAGGCCGTGAAGATGAGGCCGGATAGCGCCAACTGGGAATGGAGTGTCGGCGTGATTGACGATCCCAAGATGGTGAATGCCTGGTGCATGGCCGGTGGGCGAATGGCTATCTACACCGGTCTGATTTCCAAGGTGGACCCCACTGATGACGAGTTGGCCCAGGTGATGGGCCACGAGATCGCGCATGCCCTGGCCAATCACACGGCCGAGAAGATGAGCATCGCCATGGCGACCCAGATGGGGGTACTGGCGGTTGGCGTGTCCTCGGACAGGCCTGCTCTTGCCATGAGTGGTGCGGCGGTGGCGGCGACCCTGGCTATCGGTCTGCCAAATAGCCGAACCGCGGAAACCGAGGCCGACCAGATAGGCATCGAGCTTGCGGCCAGGGCGGGCTACGATCCCAACGCCGCCGCCAGCCTGTGGCAGAAAATGGCCACGGTAGGAGGGTCAAGGATGCCGGAGTTCCTGAGCACCCATCCGGCACCGGAAAATCGCATGCAGCGACTGAACGAGCTGGCCCCGAAAATGGTCGGCTATTACAAGGCGCCTGGGGAGCGACCGATTTATCCCCTGCATGAACCTGTGAGCGCGGGCGCTCCCTAGAAAGACGGACAGGGGCGGGAAGGGGTAGGTTACCGGCTGGTGGCGGGAGCGCCGGATGGCAACTGCCACCAGGATAAGCGAACCCGATCATGCCACGGCCACCATCGGGGCCGATACTGCCCGCCTTCAATCCTGTCCAGTCCCTGACGTATGCAACCAGGTCAGGGACCGGCGGCTTATTCGCGGGATTTTACATTGCCGGTGCGACGGTCCCGATAGACTTCCAATTGCCGGTGGGCAGCTTCGAAAGCATCCCTGATCGCTACATAGGCATCTTCATGGGCGGCGTTATCGTCCGGGCTTCGGTTGGCCACGATCTCCCTGTCCGGGACCATGATGTCTATCAATACACGGTAATGCTTGCCCTTGTGCTGGTGCTTGTGCGGTGCCTCCACCACAACCTGCATGGACATGATGTCAGAGAAGAATCGTTCAAGCTTTGCAGCACGCTCCCGTATGTTGTTTTCGATTGCGTCAGAGGGATCCAGTCCCCGGAAAGTGATTTCTAGCGGTTTTTCCATAGTTTTAAGCTTTTCCCTCTGTTCACGGTTACATCCTACGCCGGCAGACATCCGGGGACATTAGGTGGATTTACCTAGTGCCGCAGGCGTCCCGACAACAGTTCCAATTCTAGACGAATCCAGCCGGAAAATGTTGCATGTGGGCAAAGCGCACAAAAAAAGACGCGGGCCGGTTGGCCCACGTTCAAGCGACTAGCGGGTTTTCGACCGCGGCTAGTCTTCTAGCGAGACCTCGCCGCCAGAGGTGTCAAGAACCATGCCATTGGCATCCCAAATGCCCTCGGCCTTCACCACCGTCTGACCCGCCACTATGGTCTCTACGAGAACCGAGCAGTCCAACAGTTGGTCATCCTCGTCTTCACATACGGTTGCGCCCGGGGCGGTCGATATAGCCACTGTCTTACCCAGGATGGTTAGCTGGTAATCGCTTGCGCTGGAGGTCTTGGTGTCGACTATGCCTTGTAACAACGTTTCCGCCTGAGGACTTTTCTCCTCAATGCGCTCCGCCGCAACTGAATTGGCGCCCGCCGGTGATTCTGTTCCCCTGACCATTACGAAGTCACCCTGGGCGAGGTTTCCGCCACCGTCCAGTTCTACCCGCGTAGTCTGGCCTATCGATACCATGATGCCCATGCCAGAGCCTGAGCCGCCCAGCAGGTAGATGGTATTGTCGGAGACCTCGTCTACCGTGGCCTCGATGCGCACCTCGTCACCGCCGTGAAATTCCAGCTCCGAGGCAACCAGCACACCACCGCTGAAGACGCCCTCAGCCTCCACCTTAATCCCGTCAATGATGTCAGCCTGACCGAATGAAGAAGGCTCGAATTGGGTGTCCATGCTAATTTGCACTGGCACACCGCTTACTTGGAAACTGCTGCAGGCGCCCGCTGGGCAGCCGTTCACATAACCCTCTATTTCGGCTTCGTCATCGTCGCTGATGTCTTCATTGATGCCGTCAGACTTGGCCTCAACCGAGCTTGCAAGTACGGTGGCCCCGTCAATATCCACACTGGATGGCTCAGCCTTGACCTCGACAAACATCCCGGCAGCGGGTTCGCCGCCGCCAAAATTTAGCAACTGGGCTGCTGAGTAATCTACTGTCAGTCCGGTAATCGCGAAAGTGTTTAGCGTAGGGTCAGCGCTGTCGATATAGTCCTTGATCTCGATTTCGTCGCAGGCGGTCTTTTTTTCTACACGTGTAGCATCAATAGTGTTGGAAGCAGAGTTATTGAGGCCATAGACTTCCACGCAATCGCTGCCGGCCAGCAGACCATTCAGGTCGCTGAAATTATCCAGGCTGGTGTTGGTGGTGACCTGGACCAGTTGCCCCATCACGTTAATATCGCCAAGTCGGGGGTCGCCTGGCTCAGGTGTTACAGAGAACACAAAGCCTTCCACCGATTCTTCAAGGGCGACGGTCTGCGCATCCCTGCTGCCGTCATTGTTAATGCTAGCCACGACCACCACGTAGTCACCGATCTTGAGCTGGTTCTCGCTGATGTTCAATCCATCAGAGGTAATGGTTGCGGTGGAAGTTCCATAGTGCCGACCATTGACGATGATGCTGCCGAAACCGCTAATGGTGCCCACCGCAATGCCTGTGCCGGAAATGCCGCTGCTTGCATCTCCGGATGAGCCCCCGCCACAAGCGGCGGCCAAGGTGAGGGCCAGGGTCGCGGTTGCGGTGGCAAATTTTGCTTGTTTCATGCGGATACTCCTGAGAGCTGAATCAATCCTGTAAATAATAAATTCCGGCGCCTACCCTGACCGCGCGCGCGGGCTGACCGGATCGCCTTCCCTGACTTTGTTCTTTTTTGGTTAGCCACTCGTCCAGTTTCTCCAGAAACTTCTGGCCTTCTTGCTGCAACAGAAGGTGAAACTGATCGGCCGTTTTTTGACTGACGCTCAAGTTGGTGACCAGGCGCTCAAACCGGGCTGTGTCCTTTCGCTCAGCCTTGGACGTTAAACGCGATAGTGTTTGCATGATCGTGCAGTGCAATACCCGCCTGATGCAGAATTGCCGGGTCGCTCTGGGCTGGCGTGTAATTGCGTTTGAGTACTTCCATTTTGCCGTGGCTTTCGTTGACCAGTCCCAGTCGCACAAGTTCTTTGGTAAGAGCTACCGGCGGAATGTCGCCGGCGTAGCATTTCAGCAGATCCCTGAAGCTGCCTTTGCCGCCGTCGCTGTCCAGCCTTCTGGGTTTGCCGCCGCGGTCGCTGAATTCCGGGTCCTGATGCCAGGCGGAAAGCAGCCTGGGTATCCGGCTCTCCGGCATATCCGGTTCTTGCTCGTTGTCGCTGGCTATCACCTCCCTGACCCGTGCTACTTCACGGCGGCTTAGTCCGGTCAGAAGGGCGACCCTGGAGGCGTTGGTCTGGCGGCCGTCAATGCCATAGTCCTGGCTTGCAGCCTGAACAAATGCGACCTTGGCAAGTTCCGCGAACTCTTTCCAATGGATGCCACCCCGAATCATGATGCGGGCTATTGGAATCAGCAGGTAGCGTGCGGCAGCCCTGAGAGCGTGTCGTGATTTATCTGTCATCAGATCTTTTGGTTTGTACATATGTGCGAATTTAGCACATATGTAATCTAATGCAAGCTTTTTATTCGCTTGCTTATGTTAACCCGCTGTAAACGGGCCAGGTCAGGCCGCCCAGAGTGTCCACACACCGATCAAGATGAAGCCGGCCCCCGCTATATAGGCCAGGTAACGTGGCTGGATAATGTCGGAAACCAGGCCGCCGGCCAGCACGCCCAGCGCCGAAGTCAGGATCAGGGCAAGGCTTGCGCCCAGGAAGACAGTCATTTTGCTGACTTCCCCGTCGGCGGCGAATAGCAGTGTAGCCAGTTGGGTCTTGTCGCCAAGTTCGGCGACGAAAACCGTTGCGAAAACAGTCAGTAAAAGCTTCAAGTCCATCAGCGCGATCCTCATAGAGCGGGTATGGAGGTGCGATGACTATAAATCCCGTAGGTCCGGGGCACCAGTTTGCTGCATGGACCGTTCGAAGCCGAAAGCCACCCGACGCAGGGCAACCGGAATCCGGGGCAAAAAAAAGATCCGCCGGCGGCGGATCTAAATCAGGGGGGGGTTCAAAACTGTCAGGTGCAGTGTCAAACCTGACAGTTCAGAAGTCAACGAAAAGATTGCCGCAGGTCATTGACTATAAAGGCATTTTGCATGCCAGCTTTTGGTAAAAATACGACAAGATGGGAAACCCCAAATGTTTCGCGGTAAATACCTGTTGCGTCGGCGCTACATTGGTGTGGTGGCTTGACCTGGTAATTTGTTGCCCTTGCAGGTCCGCAAGGAGTAAATTTCGCCGACCCGCGCGGGTCGGCGCCAAATACCGGTCAGGGCAAGCTCCACAGGGCTCTTCGCGCGTGACCCCTGGTCTTACATATGAGTTTTCGTCTGCGGGCTAGCCAGCCGCGCTGGCTTTGATCGCTGCCCCGAGTATTTCCAGCGCACTCTCGTCGCAGGGCGGCAATTCAGCGTCACTTTGGCCTCTCGGTTGTACCCGGTCTCCCCAACGCAGCAGACCCGCACCGCAGGTCAGACCAGCGCCAAAAGCCGCCAGCAGAATGGTTGAGTGGGGTTTGACCTTTCCTGCTTCCAGAGCCTCGGTCAGCGCTACGGGGATGGTGGCGGCTGAAGTATTGCCATAGTTGCCAATATTGACCATCACTTTCTCTTCCGGCATACCCATGAACTTGCCGAGCGCCTCGATAATTCGAATATTGGCCTGGTGCGGGACCATCAGATCTACCTGGTCCTTTGACACACCTGTCTTATCCAGGACAAATTCGCTGGCCTCCTGCATACCCTTCACCGCACGCCGGAAGATTTCCCGGCCATCAAACTGGATCATCAGTTGGTGGTAATCGGTCTGGAAACGATTGGAGGCTGTCCCAAAATAGGGAATTTTTAGGGCTTCGGCGGCGCCGGCATCGCAGGTCAGCTTGGATGCGAGCAAACCCACAGGCTTGTCGCTGGCTTCCAGGACCACGGCTCCCGCGCCATCGCCGAATAACACAGCGGTCTCCCTGTGACTCCAGTTCAGGTACCAGGTAATCCGCTCCGCCCCGATAACCAGGATGCGTTTGTGATCCCCGGACTTGATCATGGATGTGGCCACGCTCAGGCCATACAGAAAACCGGTGCAACCTGCATTCAGGTCAAATACGCCTGCGTTGGTCGCGCCTATGGCCAGTTGGCAGGCTGCGGCTGCGCTTGGAATCAGGGTATCTGGTGAGCAGGTTGCAAGGATAACGATGTCCAGGTCCCTGGGGTCCAGGCCTGCGGCAGCGAGGGCCCGTTGCGCCGCAACCGCGGCCAACTGACTGGGTGCGACATGGGAGATCCGGCGTTCACGAATTCCGGATCGGGTAAATATCCACTCGTCAGAGGTGTCGACGATGGTGGACATTTGTTGATTGGTTAGTACAGATGGGGGCATGCATTTGCCCCAGCCAGTTATTTCTGCATGCATAGTGTGCTCGCCAGAATGTATTTTTGCGGGGTCTGCCTGTATTCCAAAGGCCTGAAACCGGGCTTTGTTATCCTTGTCCCCGGGCGTAGCGCTTGGGTTGTGTCTCGTAACTCTTCATTTTGAGGCCTGCCCCATTGGAAGAGACATGGGCCACCACCGCGTTTCTACGATGAATACGGGTCAGGGTGCCCAGATCCACGGCGAATATCAGTTCAACCTCGGTTCCACGGGGCAGTTTGAAGGTTGCGCCTTCCAGAAACACCCCTGATGAACTCACGTTGGCGGCCTTGCAGCGCCGGATCGGCTGGCCTGGCACCGAAACGTATACCTGGGTGCGGGCAGCGTGCCTCATGTGTAGCCGTCGATCCATAGTCACGTCCTGAACTCCGTCATGGTGGTCTGCTTGCAGCTTCCTGCTCCCTATCTGTGCAGGTTCCAGTGAGACTCTACCAAGAATCACACTATATAAAGAAGTATTGTCTGACTGGCAACCAGACCGCGCAGCCCGGGGCCCGGGAATTGATGGTTTCTCGACCGGTTAGCCTGGGCCGGCTCCGACCGCAGACCGATTCCGGGTCTCCCCTGGAGCAGGTTTTGCGCAGTGGTTCGGAATGTCTCCCCAGCCGGAAAGAAATTCACCCCAGCCTGTTTACCGCCAGCCTCCGGCCCCCTATAATCGCCGCCTCGATCCTCAGTGGGTGGCATATCCGCTGTGGGTTTGCTGTTTTTGGAGTGTTGACTTGGGTTCTCAATCCTTGCAAAATGGCCGGCTTAATGTCTGTGGAGGGGTACCCAAGCGGTCAACGGGGGCAGACTGTAAATCTGCTGGCTTTGCCTTCGGAGGTTCGAATCCTCCCCCCTCCACCACTGAAAACAGATTTTTTGAGTTTCTGCTGGGCTTACTATTGACCTGGCGAATCGGGAATTGGTCGGAAATACAAGCTGACTGGTTGCAGCTTCGCCCAAAGGCGATGCGGGTGTAGTTCAAAGGTAGAACCTCAGCCTTCCAAGCTGATGATGTGGGTTCGATTCCCATCACCCGCTCCATCAGATTGGAAATTTCCCTGCCTGGGTCGGCAAGCGGAAATGGCGGCAGATTTGACAGGCCCACGTAGCTCAGGGGTAGAGCACTTCCTTGGTAAGGAAGAGGTCATCGGTTCAAATCCGATCGTGGGCTCCAGTCCCGCGTCCGGGTTGGGCGGGCTGGGTAGGACGGAAGATTTATTACTTTACACAATCGCGGGAGAACGGGCGATGTCGAAAGCAAAATTTGAACGTACAAAGCCGCATGTAAACGTGGGCACGATTGGTCACGTGGATCATGGCAAGACGACGCTGACGGCGGCGCTGACGAAGTGCATGTCGGAGTTATTTGGCGGCGAGATACGTGGCTACGATCAGATTGACAATGCGCCGGAAGAGAAGGCGCGTGGTATTACGATCGCGACTGCGCACGTGGAGTACGAGAGTGCGAACCGTCATTACGCGCACGTTGACTGTCCCGGGCACGCTGACTATGTGAAGAACATGATCACCGGTGCTGCGCAGATGGACGGAGCGATACTGGTGGTATCGGCGGCGGACGGTCCGATGCCGCAGACGCGCGAGCACATTTTGCTGGCCCGCCAGGTAGGCGTGCCGTACATCCTGGTGTACCTGAACAAGGCGGACATGGTGGATGATGCGGAGTTGCTGGAGCTGGTTGAGATGGAAGTGCGCGAGCTTCTGTCGGTATACGAGTTCCCGGGTGATGACACCCCGATTATCACGGGATCGGCGCTGAAGGCGTTTGACGGTGATCAGAGCGAGATTGGCGTGCCGTCGGTGCTCAAGCTGGTGGAGGCGATGGACGCGTACATACCGCTGCCGGAGCGTGCGGTGGACGGTGCGTTCCTGATGCCGATTGAAGATGTGTTTTCGATTTCCGGGCGTGGCACGGTGGTGACCGGTCGTATTGAGCGCGGGATTGTGAAGGTGGGCGAGGAAGTGGCGATTGTGGGTATCCACGACACGACCAAGACCATTTGCACCGGTGTGGAGATGTTCCGCAAGCTGCTGGACCAGGGTCAGGCGGGGGATAACGTGGGTGTGCTGCTGCGTGGCACCAAGCGTGATGATGTGGAGCGTGGCCAGGTATTGGCCAAGCCCGGGTCGATCACCCCGCACACCAAGTTTGAAGCCGAGGTCTACATTCTGACCAAGGAAGAGGGCGGTCGTCATACGCCGTTCTTCAAGGGCTACCGGCCGCAGTTTTACTTCCGTACCACGGACGTGACGGGTGCGGTGGAGTTGCCGGAGGGAGTGGAGATGGTGATGCCGGGTGACAACATCCAGATGGTTGTTGACCTGATAGCACCGATTGCCATGGAAGACGGTCTGCGTTTTGCGATCCGCGAAGGTGGCCGTACCGTCGGCGCCGGCGTGGTCGCCAAAATTCTCCAGTAAGGTCGGTTTGTCTTATTAATGCTTTAAAGGCCAGTAGCTCAATTGGCAGAGCGGCGGTCTCCAAAACCGCAGGTTGGGGGTTCGATTCCCTCCTGGCCTGCCACGATAAAAGGAGCCCGGCACCGGAAACGGTGTCGGGCTTGGCAGTCTAATACATGAATGCAAAGACAGAAACTGGACCCGGCGCCCTCGACAAGCTGCTTCTAATTCTCGCTGCGGCGATGATTGTTGGTGGCATCGCGGCGTTTTATTACTTTCCCCAGCTATCCAGCCTGATTCGGGCGCTGATAGTGCTGGCCGCTACCGTTGCCGGTACCGTGACCGCGATGATGACAGTGCCCGGCAAAGAGCTGTGGCGGTTCATCGTGGGCTCACGCATAGAAGTTCGCAAAATGGTCTGGCCCAACCGCCAGGAGACCATGCAGACGACTCTGGCGGTGATCGTGTTCGTGCTCGTAATGGGTGTGTTTTTCTGGGCGCTGGATATGTTCCTGCTCTGGGCAACCCGCCTTCTGACTGGTCAGGGAGGCTAGACTGATGGCATTGCGCTGGTACGTGGTCCATGCCTACTCGAACTTTGAGTACAAGGTTGCCGAATCCCTTAAAGACCGGGTGAAGCTCGCCGGCCTTGAGCACAAGTTTGGAGACATCCTCGTTCCCACGGAAGAGGTTGTAGAGATGCGCGAGGGTCAGAAACGACGCAGCGAGCGCAAGTTCTTTCCGGGCTATGTACTGGTTCAGATGGAAATGGATGACGAGACCTGGCACCTGGTCAAGGAAGTCCCGCGGGTGCTCGGGTTTATCGGCGGATCCTCAGATCGTCCTGCCCCGATTTCTGACAAGGAGGCTGATGCCATCTTGCGCAGAGTTGAGGAGGGCGTCGACAAGCCCCGGCCGAAAGTGTTGTTCGAGGTGGGCGAGGTCGTACGCGTCAATGATGGTCCTTTCAATGATTTCAACGGAGTCGTTGAAGAGGTCAATTACGACAAGAGCAAGCTGCGTGTGGCGGTCCAGATCCTGGGTCGCTCTACGCCGGTCGAGCTCGGTTTTGGTCAGGTCGAAAAGGTCTGATTCTAGATAACAGGGACGTGGCCGGATATTTTTCCGGCAGGTTCGGAATGGAAACAGCGGGGAGCCGTTAAGGCGTTTGTACCCATCGAGGAAATATCATGGCGAAGAAAGTCCAGGGCTACATTAAATTACAAGTTGCCGCTGGCCAGGCGAATCCGAGTCCGCCCGTCGGTCCGGCGCTGGGTCAGCATGGCGTGAATATCATGGAATTCTGCAAGGCGTTCAATGCCAAGACCGACAGCATTGAAAAGGGCATGCCGATTCCCGTTGTGATCACCGTATACAGCGATCGCAGCTTCAGTTTTATTACCAAGACCCCTCCGGCTGCTGTGCTTCTGCGCAAGGCTGCCGGCATTCCCAAGGGTAGTGGCGAGCCCAACAGCCGCAAGGTAGGCAAGGTCACCCGTGCCCAGTTGGAAGAAATTGCTACGGCCAAAATGCCTGACCTGACCGCTGCCGACATGGACGCAGCCGTGCGTACAATCGCCGGCAGTGCACGCAGCATGGGTCTGGAAACGGAAGGGGTGAACTAACATGGCCAAAGTCAGCAAAAGACAGAAGGTTTTCAAGGAAAAGCTCCAGCCCGGCAAATTCTACAGCGCCGATGAGGCCCTGGGACTGGTCAAGGAACTGGCCACCGCCAAGTTCGTTGAGTCCATAGACGTCGCGGTCAACCTGGGTGTCGACCCGCGTAAGTCGGACCAGGTGGTGCGTGGTTCCACGGTGCTGCCCAACGGAAATGGCAAAACGGTCAGGGTCGCGGTTTTCGCCCAGGGTGAAAACGCCGAGAAGGCCAAGGCTGCCGGTGCGGACGTGGTGGGTTTTGAAGATCTCGCGGAACAGGTGCAAGCCGGAAACCTGAACTTCGACGTGGTGATCGCCACACCCGACGCCATGCGCGTGGTGGGTAAGCTGGGTCAGATTCTTGGTCCGCGTGGCCTGATGCCGAATCCCAAGGTGGGTACTGTGACGGCTGACGTTGCAACGGCTGTAACCAACGCCAAGAGCGGCCAGGTTCGCTACCGTACTGACAAGGCCGGAATCATCCATTGCTCTATCGGCAATGTACAGTTCGAGGTCGATGCCTTGCGTGAAAATCTGCTATCGCTGCTGGCAGCCCTGGTTAAAGCCAAGCCTGCCAGTTCCAAAGGTATTTTTCTCAAGCGTCTGACCGTGTCTACGACTATGGGCCCGGGCATCGCTATCGATCAAAGTAGTTTTAAATTATAGGAAGTAGAGCGCGGTGATGAGGCGAGAGGTCGTATGCGCGATCAATCGTTGTTGTTACCGCCGCAATGGATTGCGCTACATCAAAGACCGCAGGTGATTTCGTTCCAGGAAGGTTCGGGATCTTAATCAGAATCCGTAAGGATTGGCCTGCGCAGATGGTGTTACCCGAGTCAGTTCGCCTGGTTACGGTCACCATCAAAAGGGCGGTTTTCTCAGGGATGGGAGAACCTTGGTTTCTGGTTGACGATTAGACCAGGAGGATTGAATGGCACTCAGACTCGAAGACAAGAAAGCGCTTGTTGCCGAGGTGAACGCTACTGCAGCCGTGGCGCTGTCAGCAGTAGCGGCGGAGTATTCCGGCTTGACCGTGTCGCAGATGACTGAATTGCGAGCCAAGGCTCGTTTGCAAGGCGTCTACATCAAGGTGGTCAAGAACACCCTGGCAAAAAGGGCAATCGAAGGTACCGAGTTCGAATGTCTCAAGGATGTGTTGCGAGGACCATTGGTCCTGGCGTTTTCCACGGAAGATCCCGGTTCCGCCGCAAGGGTGGTAAAGGATTTTGCCAAGGATCACGCCAAGCTGGTGACTACTGCCGTTGCAGTAGGTGGACGGGTTTACCCGGCCGCCGACCTGGAACGACTGGCCAGCTTGCCGACTCTGGATCAGGCGCGGGCAATATTGCTCGGTGTGTTCCAGGCTCCTGTCACCAAGTTGGTGCGTACCCTGGCGGAACCCTCCGCAATGTTGGTGCGAACCCTGGCGGCATACGGCGAAAAGAAAGCAGCATGAAAACCCTAGAGACTCGAACTTTTTTATTACTCGGGTATACGCATTTCAGGAGTTACGAAAATGTCTATTTCCAATGAAGATCTGATTAAGGCTCTTAGCGAAAAGAGCGTGATGGAAGTTGTTGAACTGGTAAAGGCTCTGGAAGAAGCATGGGGCGTGTCCGCTGCTGCTCCGGTGGCCGTAGCCGCAGCTGGTGGTGGTGACGCCGTCGCTGCTGAAGAACAGACCGAATTTGACGTTGTGATGACCAGCTTTGGCGCCAACAAGGTTTCCGTGATCAAGGTGATCCGTGCGATCACCGGTCTGGGCCTGAAAGAAGCCAAGGATATGGTTGAAGGCGCACCTGCGACCGTCCGTGAAGGCGTGAGCAAGGACGAAGCAGCGAAGGTCAAGGCGCAACTTGAAGAGGCTGGCGCTGCCGTCGAGGTCAAGTAAGACCCGATGTTGGGGCACGGCCCGTTGTACCAGGCAAGGGCTGGCGACATATAGTCGCCGGCCTTTTGCCGCTTGAAAAAAAGTGGTTTCACAGTTGTGAAGCCCCGTCCCGATCAAGAGGTCGTGGCGTTATGAATTATAGCCGGAACGAGGGTGGACCTGATGGCGTATTCGTTCACTGAGAAGAAGCGCATTCGCAAGGACTTTGGCAAACGGCCGAGTATCCTGGATGTGCCCTACCTGCTGGCGATCCAGCTCGACTCATATCGATCATTTCTGCAGGCGGACAAAACCGTCGAGAAGCGTGAGGATGTCGGGCTGCACGCGGCATTCAAGTCGGTGTTTCCCATCGTCAGTTACTCCGGAAACGCACAGCTTGAGTATGTTAGCTATCGTCTCTGTGATCCTGTATTCGACGTTAAGGAATGCCAGATCCGTGGCCTGACCTATGCTGCGCCTTTGCGTGTAAAGGTCCGCCTGGTCATTTTCGATCGCGAGGTCTCGGGGGCTAACAAGCCGATCAAGGACGTGCGGGAACAGGAAGTGTACCTGGGCGAACTGCCATTGATGACCGAAAACGGCACCTTTGTCGTAAACGGCACCGAGCGCGTGATCGTTTCGCAGTTGCACCGCTCACCCGGTGTGTTCTTCGATCATGACAAGGGCAAGAGTCACTCTTCAGGGAAGCTTCTTTTCTCCGCCAGGGTGATTCCTTACCGCGGTTCCTGGTTGGACTTCGAGTTCGATCCCAAGGATGCGCTTTTCGCTCGCATTGACCGCCGTCGCAAGCTGCCGGTAACGGTGATTCTGCGTGCGCTGGGCTACACCAATCATCAGATGCTGGATATTTTCTTTGAGAAGAACGTATTTAACATCACCAAGAAAGGCATAAAGCTGGATTTGGTTCCCGAGCGTCTGAAGGGAGAGAGTGCGGTCTTTGACATCAAGGTCGGCCGCAAGGTCATCGTTGAAGAAGGTCGTCGTATCACCGCCCGTCACGTGCGTGAGATCGCCAGTGCCGGTCTGACCCAGCTTGAAGTGCCTGCCGACTACCTGGTGGGCAAGATCCTGGCGCATGACGTCATCGACAAGGACAGTGGCGAAGTTCTGGCGGAGGCCAATGAGGAGCTGACGACCGAACTGGTCGAGAAGATGGCTGAGATGGCTGTGGGCGAGATCAGCACCCTGTATGTCAACGATCTGGATCGCGGACCCTACGTGTCCAACAGCCTGCGTATTGATAATACCCGTACGCCGCTGGAAGCGCTGGTAGAGATTTACCGGATGATGCGCCCGGGCGAGCCGCCCACCAAGGAAGCTGCCGAGAACCTGTTTCACAACCTGTTCTTTAACCCCGAACGTTACGATCTGTCCGCCGTGGGCCGTATGAAGTTCAACCGGCGGGTATACCGCGATGAAATAACCGGCCCGGGTGTGCTTTACGACGGCGTGTATTTCGCCAATCGCAAGGATGAGTTTGCCAAGAACCTGGCCGAGCAGCATGGCGAAGGCTTGTCCGACGTTATCGATGTGCTTAAGACCTTGTGTTCCATTCGTGATGGCAACGGCACGGTTGATGATATCGATCACCTTGGTAACCGCCGTGTTCGCAGTGTTGGCGAGATGGCCGAGAATTCGTTCCGTATTGGTCTGGTGCGTGTAGAGCGCGCCGTCAAGGAGCGCCTGACCCTGGCCGAATCAGAGGGTCTGATGCCCCAGGAGATGATCAACGCCAAGCCGGTTGCGGCTGCGGTAAAGGAATTCTTTGGTTCCTCGCAGTTGTCCCAGTTCATGGATCAGAACAATCCTCTGTCCGAGGTGACCCACAAGCGCCGTATTTCGGCCCTGGGCCCGGGTGGCTTGACGCGTGAGCGTGCCGGCTTCGAAGTGCGTGACGTACATCCGACTCACTATGGCAGGGTATGCCCGATCGAGACCCCTGAAGGTCCGAATATCGGCCTGATCAATTCGCTGGCCGTGTATGCCAGGACCAACGATTACGGGTTCATGGAGACGCCTTATCGCAAGGTCATCCGGTGGAGTTGTTACCGATGCCATCGAGTACCTGTCGGCAATTGAGGAAGGGCAGTACGTGATTGCCCAGGCAAATGCTGATCTGGATGCCAAGGGCAAATTCCAGGATGCGCTGGTTTCCTGTCGTCATCAGAACGAATTCACGATGCTGCCGCCAGGAGAGATCAACTACATGGACGTAAGTCCAAAGCAGATCGTTTCTGTCGCAGCATCCCTGATTCCGTTCCTGGAGCACGATGACGCCAACCGGGCCCTGATGGGATCGAACATGCAACGCCAGGCAGTTCCCACGCTGCGTGCTGAAACGCCGCTGGTGGGTACCGGCATGGAAAGGGCAGTGGCAATTGACTCCGGTGTAACGGTGATTGCCCAGCGTGGTGGCACCGTGGATTCGGTTGACGCATCCCGTATCGTTGTTCGCGTAAACGACGAGGAGGCGCTGGCGGTAGAGTCTGGTGTAGACATCTATAACCTGACCAAGTACACCCGTTCCAACCAGAACACCTGTATCAACCAGCGTCCGCTGGTTAATGCGGGAGACCAGATTGCACGCGGTGATGTGCTGGCTGACGGACCTTCCACCCATCTGGGCGAGTTGGCCCTTGGTCAGAACCTGCTGGTCGCTTTCATGCCCTGGAATGGCTATAACTTTGAGGATTCCATCCTCATTTCCGAGCGCGTGGTCCAGGAGGATCGCTTTACCACTATCCACATCGAGGAACTGACCTGTGTGGCTCGTGATACCAAGCTCGGTTCGGAAGAGGTTACCGGTGACATTCCAAACGTTGGCGATTCGGCACTGAGCAAGCTGGACGAGGCGGGTATCGCCTATATCGGTGCCGAAGTCTGTGCCGGTGACATCCTGGTCGGCAAGGTCACGCCCAAGGGCGAAACCCAGTTGACCCCGGAAGAGAAAGTTGCTGCGCGCCATATTTGGCGAGAAGGCCTCGGACGTCAAGGATACCTCGTTGCGCGTGCCACCAGGCATGGATGGCACCGTGATCGACGTGCGGGTATTTACTCGCGATGGGGTAGACAAGGATTCGCGGGCACTGTCCGTCGAGATCGATGAGTTGACCAGCGTTCGCAAGGACCTGGAGGATACGCGTCGCATCCTTGAGGCCGACATCTACCAGCGTTTGAAGAGGATGTTGTCAGGCAAGGTTGCCGACGGTGGGCCGGACAAACTGAAGGCTGGCAGCAAGGTTACAGACGAGTACCTCGACAGCCTGTCCCCCGAACAGTGGTTCAAGATCCGCATGCGTAATGAGGATGTTACCGCTCAGTTGGAACAGGCCGAGGAACGCATCAAGGCCATGCGCGAAGAATTCGAGGTGCGTTACGAGGAGAAGAAAAAGAAAATCACTGCTGGTGACGAGCTTGCTCCCGGTGTGCTGAAGATGGTCAAGGTCTACCTCGCCGTAAAGCGTCGGGTCCAGCCCGGCGACAAGATGGCCGGTCGTCACGGAAACAAGGGCGTCATATCCACGATTGTTCCGGTGGAAGACATGCCTTACATGGACGATGGTAGGCCGGTGGACATCGTGTTGAACCCGCTTGGCGTACCTTCACGTATGAATGTCGGACAGGTTCTGGAGACCCATCTTGGATGGGCCGCGAAGGGGCTTGGTGACCGTATTGGTGAAATGCTGGATGCCCAGGCCAAGGCAGCCGAGCTGCGTTCATTCCTTGACAAGGTCTACAACAAGTCCGGTGGCAAGAGCGAAGACATCAACAGTCTTAATGAGCCGGAGCTGATGGAGTTGGCCGGTAACCTGCGCAACGGCGTGCCGATGGCAACACCGGTGTTTGACGGCGCCAACGAGGCTGAAATCAAGGGCATGCTGGAGCTGGCAGGTTTGCCGACCACAGGTCAGACGATTCTGAATGACGGCCGCACCGGTGAGCCGTTCGATCGTGAGGTTACAGTCGGCTACATGTACATGCTCAAGCTCAACCACCTGGTTGATGACAAGATGCATGCACGCTCGACCGGTCCTTACAGTCTGGTTACCCAGCAACCGCTGGGCGGCAAGGCACAGTTCGGTGGTCAGCGATTCGGTGAGATGGAAGTCTGGGCACTCGAGGCGTATGGCGCAGCCTACACGCTGCAAGAAATGCTGACGGTGAAGTCGGATGACGTGCAGGGTCGTACCAGGATGTACAAAAACATTGTGGATGGTACCCACGAGATGACTGCGGGTATGCCGGAGTCCTTCAACGTGTTGGTGAAGGAAATCAGGTCCCTGGCTATCAACATTGAACTAGAGCAGGACTAGGCTCAGCGGTGCTGATACTTCCACAAGTCGATAGCCTCAACAGGCAGGTGACACGATGAAAGAATTTCTGAATATTTTCAAGCAGTCGACCCCCGAGGAAGACTTTGACGCGATTCGAATTCGACTCGCCTCGCCGGACATGATTCGTTCATGGTCCTTTGGCGAGGTCAAGAAGCCGGAGACGATTAACTACCGTACGTTCAAGCCTGAGCGTGACGGGCTGTTTTGCGCCAAGATCTTTGGTCCGGTGAAGGACTATGAGTGTCTCTGCGGAAAGTACAAGCGGCTGAAGCACCGCGGTGTGGTGTGTGAAAAGTGTGGCGTGGAGGTGACCCAGTCGAAGGTCCGCCGCGAGCGCATGGGTCATATTGACCTGGCCAGTCCGGTCGCCCACATCTGGTTCCTCAAGTCGCTTCCTTCCCGTATTGGTCTGCTGTTGGACATGACCCTGCGCGAGATCGAAAGGGTGTTGTACTTCGAGGCGTTCGTGGTGGTTGACCCGGGCATGACCATGCTGGAGCGTGGTCAGCTGATGTCGGATGAGAGCCTACCTCGACGCTATCGAGGAGCACGGTGACGAGTTCGACGCCCGCATGGGTGCAGAGGCGGTGTATGAGTTGCTGCGCACCATCGACCTGGCCTGCCGAAATCATCCAGGTCCGCGAAGACATCGCCGGTACCAATTCCGACACCAAGATCAAACGCCTGTCCAAGCGCTTGAAGTTGCTCGAGTCCTTCCAGGAGTCCAGCAACCGTCCGGAATGGATGGTGATGACAGTGTTGCCGGTGTTGCCGCCCGACTTGCGTCCGCTGGTACCGCTGGATGGCGGTCGTTTTGCCACTTCTGACCTGAATGATCTTTATCGCCGGGTCATCAATCGCAACAACCGCCTGCGTCGCCTGCTGGAGCTGAATGCCCCGGATATCATCGTGCGCAACGAAAAGCGCATGTTGCAGGAATCGGTAGACGCATTGCTGGATAACGGCCGTCGTGGCCGTGCTATAACCGGCACCAACAAGCGTCCGCTGAAATCGCTGGCCGACATGATCAAGGGCAAGCAGGGTCGTTTCCGCCAGAACTTGCTGGGCAAGCGTGTCGATTACTCCGGTCGTTCGGTGATCGTGGTGGGTCCGGCTCTGAAGTTGCACCAGTGCGGTCTGCCCAAGAAGATGGCGCTGGAGCTGTTCAAGCCCTTTATCTTCTCCAAGCTGCAATTGCGCGGCGAGGCCGCCACCATCAAGGCCGCCAAGCGCCTGGTGGAGCGCGAAGGACCCGAGGTGTGGGATATCCTGGAGCAG
The DNA here is from genome assembly GCA_963823435.1 of uncultured Gammaproteobacteria bacterium. Lineage (GTDB taxonomy): Bacteria > Pseudomonadota > Gammaproteobacteria > Steroidobacterales > BM003 > CAKZML01. The sequence continues at coordinate 1,299,152 of CAWGLN010000001.1, forward strand.
GTGATTCGTGAGCACCCGGTCATGCTGAACCGTGCGCCCACCCTGCATCGTCTTGGTATCCAGGCCTTTGAGCCGGTGCTGATCGAAGGCAAGGCTATCCAGCTGCATCCGCTGGTGTGTACTGCATTCAACGCTGACTTCGACGGTGACCAGATGGCGGTGCATGTGCCGCTGTTCGCTGGAAGCCCAGCTCGAGGCGCGTGCGCTGATGATGTCCTCCAACAACATCCTGTCTCCGGCAAATGGTGAGCCCATCATTGTGCCGTCACAGGACGTGGTGCTGGGCCTGTACTACATGACCCGTGAGCGTGTGAACGCCAAGGGTGAAGGCATGGTGTTCTCGGATGTGGCCGAAGTACATCGCGCCTACGAGAGTCGCAACCTGCATCTTCAGTCGCGAATTCGGGTGCGTATCAGGCAGTCGGTGTTAGACGAAGCAGGCGAGATGAAGGAGAGCACCAGCGTGCTTGTCGACGACTGCCGGCCGTGCCTTGTTGTCCGAGATTCTGCCCAAGGGTCTGCCCTACGAACTGGTTAACCGCCCGATGACCAAGAAGGCCATCTCCAACGTGGTCAACGAGTGCTACCGTCGGGTGGGTTTGAAAGAGACCGTGGTGTTTGCTGACCAGCTGATGTACACCGGCTTCCGTTACGCCACTCGCGCCGGCGCCTCTATTGCTGCCGACGACATGGTCGTGCCGAAGGAAAAAGGCAAGATCCTGGAGCGTGCGGAACGAGAAGTTAAGGAAATTCAGGACCAGTATTCCTCGGGCCTGGTGACCAACGGCGAGCGCTACAACAAGGTAGTGGACATCTGGTCACGCACCAACGAGCAAGTGGCCAAGGCCATGATGGACATGCTGGGTGCCAGCCTTGTGGCCGATGCCCAGGGCAAGATGGTTGAGCAGGAATCGTTTAATTCCATCTATATGATGGCCGATTCCGGTGCTCGTGGTTCGGCAGCGCAGATTCGACAGCTGGCCGGTATGCGAGGCCTGATGGCGAAACCTGACGGGTCGATTATCGAGACACCGATCACTGCCAACTTCCGCGAAGGCCTGAACGTCCTGCAGTACTTCATCTCGACCCATGGTGCGCGTAAGGGCCTGGCCGATACCGCGCTGAAAACAGCCAACTCCGGATACCTGACCCGCCGCCTGGTGGACGTCGCCCAGGACCTGGTGGTCACCGAAGTCGATTGTGGCGCCGAGGAAGGCTTGATCATGGCCCCGCTGGTGGAAGGTGGAGACGTCGTCGAACCCTTGCGCGAGCGCGTGCTGGGCCGAGTTGTTGCCACTGATTTGCTACGCCCCGGTACCGACGAAGTGCTGGTTGAGGCAGGCACCTTGCTGGATGAGTTGTGGGTCCACAAGCTTGAGGAAGCCAGCGTCGACCAGGTTCATGTGCGTTCGCCGATTGCCTGCAAAACCCGCTACGGGGTGTGCGCGCAGTGCTATGGTCGTGACCTTGGTCGTGGCAACCGCATCAATATTGGCGAGGCCGTGGGCGTCATTGCGGCACAGTCCATTGGTGAGCCGGGTACCCAGCTGACCATGCGTACCTTCCATATTGGTGGTGCCGCGTCGCGTTCCGCCGCGGTCAACAGCGTCGAGATCAAGGGCACTGGCGTTCTGCGCCAGCACAACATCAAGATGGTTCACCACGAGAAGGGACACTGGGTTGCGGTTTCCCGCAGCGGTGAACTGGGAGTGATGGACGAGTTTGGTCGTGAGCGTGAGCGTTACAAAGTGCCCTACGGCGCGACTATCCTGGTAGAGGATGGCGCTGCGGTGAAGTCTGGCCAGGTAGTGGCCACCTGGGATCCGCATACCCATCCGGTTGTGACCGAGGTGTCCGGTTTCCTGAGGTTCGAGGACTTCGAGGACGGTGTCACTGTTTCACGCCAGGTGGACGACATCACCGGGCTGAGCAGTATTGTGGTGCTGGATCCCAAGCAGCGGGGTACTGGCGGCAAGGACCTGCGTCCGGTGGCCAAGTTGGTGGATGCCAAGCGCAAGCCCATCTTCTTCGCCAATACCGAGATTCCGGCTTCCTACACGCTGCCCACGGGCGCGATCATCAGTATGAATGATGGCGACAAGGTAACCCTGGGAGACGTTATTGCGCGTATTCCGCAGGAGTCTTCCAAGACCCGTGATATCACCGGTGGCCTGCCGCGGGTGGCCGATCTGTTCGAAGCACGCAAACCGAAGGAAGCAGCCATCCTGGCCGAGCGTTCAGGTACGGTAAGTTTCGGTAAGGAAACCAAGGGCAAGGTACGCCTGGTTATCACCAGCGGATCCGATGAGCCGCCTTACGAGGAACTGATTCCCAAGTGGCGTCGCCTGAATGTATTTGAGGGTGAGCAGGTAGTACGTGGCGAGGTTATCGCGGACGGTGAGCTGAATCCGCACGATATCCTGCGTCTTCGCGGCGCGGAAGAACTGGCTGATTACCTCGTGCGTGAGATTCAGGACGTCTACCGCCTGCAGGGTGTGAAGATCAATGACAAGCACATCGAGGTGATTATTCGCCAGATGCTGCGCAAGATCGAAATCACATCGCCTGGTGATTCGCGCTTCCTGCGTGGTGAGCAACTGGATCGTGCGCGGGTGCAGGAAGCCAACGAAGCGGTGCAGAGCGCCGGCAAGGACGGTGCGACTTTTGCTCCGTTATTGCTGGGTATTACCAAGGCGTCGCTGGCTACCGAGTCCTTTATTTCGGCGGCGTCCTTCCAGGAGACCACCCGCGTCCTCACCGAGGCGTCGGTTCGTGGTTTGCGTGACGATTTGCGCGGCTTGAAAGAAAATGTGATTGTCGGTCGGCTTATTCCGGCGGGCACCGGGTTCTCCTACCATGCCGAGCGTCGTCGTACCCACGAGGACCGGATGGCCGAGGAATTCCGCGCCCTGGCGGCCGCTACCGAGGCGGCTGCGGCTGCCGAGATCGCAGCCTCGGAAGAGGACGAGCTTAAAGTCACCGTAGGAATGACGGAAGAGGAATAGCCAGCAGGGTTACGGGGTGGGGCCGGAATCGGTCTCACCCCGCTGATTTTCGCTGCCTGAGAGATTGCCGAAAGTCGGTACTGTCATTGACAGGGGCGTGGCGGCAAAATAAAATGCTCGGTCTTTATCTCGACCGGGCGCTAATGACCCGCCTGAGTCGTAGAATGGCGGATAAATGAGGCCGGGTTGTCATGTTGATGGCGACCCGGTTCTGCTCTGGGAAAAGCCACATATGGTCATTTTTTCCCAGATTCAACAATTTGATTGAGCAAAAGAAGTAGATTTATGGCAACTGTGAACCAATTGGTGCGGAAACCGCGCAAGTCGAAGCAAGAAAAGAGCACGGTGCCCGCCCTGGCGGCATGTCCGCAGAAGCGCGGCGTATGCACCCGTGTTTATACCACTACTCCGAAGAAGCCGAACTCGGCCCTGCGCAAAGTGGCTCGTGTCCGTCTTACCAACGGTTTCGAAGTATCCAGCTACATCGGTGGCGAAGGTCATAACTTGCAAGAGCACTCGGTTGTCATGATTCGTGGCGGTCGTGTGAAGGATCTGCCGGGTGTGCGTTATCACACTATCCGCGGAACCCTCGACTGCGCCGGCGTGAGTGATCGCCGCAAGGGTCGCTCCAAGTACGGCGCCAAGCGTCCCAAGTCCTGAGTTTGACCCGGCGCGTGAAATCCGCGCCCGAGCTGCAAGAATTCCTGAGGAATTAACATGTCAAGACGTACACAAGCCCCCAAGCGCCATATCCTTCCTGATCCCAAGTTCGGGAGTGAGATGCTTGCGAAATTCATGAACATGGTGATGAACAGCGGCAAGAAGTCGGTTGCTGAGCAAATCATCTACGGGGCAATTGACCGTATTTCGGAGCGCAACAAGTGCGACGGAGCACGTGCTTTGGAAGTGCTGGAGCAGGCTCTTGATAACGTCAAGCCTGCGGTTGAAGTGAAGTCCCGTCGAGTTGGCGGCGCCACCTACCAGGTGCCGATCGAAGTTCGTCCTTCCCGTCGTCAGACCCTGGCGATGCGCTGGGTCATTGACTCGGCCCGCAAGCGCAGTGAGAAATCCATGGCCCAGCGTTTGGCGAATGAGTTGATGGATGCTGCCGAAAGCCGCGGCGCAGCTGTGAAGAAGCGTGAAGAAACGCATCGCATGGCCGAAGCAAACAAGGCTTTTGCTCACTACCGCTGGTAATTCAGCCAGTTCGACCCAGAAGTAAAGAAGTCAAAAGAGGACTTTGACGTGGCACGCACGACCCCGATTTCCCGTTACCGCAATATTGGCATCATGGCTCACATCGATGCCGGTAAGACCACTACAACCGAGCGCGTCCTGTTCTATACCGGTGTTTCACACAAGATCGGTGAAGTCCACGATGGCGCCGCCACCATGGACTGGATGGAACAGGAGCAAGAGCGCGGTATTACCATTACCTCCGCTGCGACCACCTGTTTCTGGGCGGGCATGGAGCAACAGTTCGAGCAGCATCGCATCAATATTATTGACACGCCCGGGCACGTTGACTTCACCATTGAAGTAGAGCGCAGCCTGCGTGTGCTGGATAGCGCCGTCGCCGTTTTCTGTGCAGTGGGCGGTGTCGAGCCCCAGTCGGAAACAGTATGGCGCCAGGCTAACAAGTACAAGGTGCCGCGTCTGGCCTTCGTCAACAAGATGGACCGCGCGGGCGCAAATTTCCTGCGCGTCGTAAAGCAGTTGAAAGATCGCCTGGGTGCCAATGTTGTACCCCTGCAGATGCCTATCGGGGCTGAAGAGACCTTCAAGGGCGTGGTTGACCTGGTCAAGATGAAGGCCATTTACTGGAATGAAGAGAACCAGGGAATGACCTTCGACGAGCGGGAAATCCCTGCTGACTTGCTTGACCTGTGCAATGAGTGGCGCGAAAAGCTGGTCGAGGCGGCGGCCGAGGCCAATGAGGAACTGCTTAATAAGTACCTCGAGGGCATAGCGCTGAGTAACGAAGAAATCAAGAAAGCCCTGCGCAAGCGTACAATCAACAATGAAATCGTACCGGTATTGTGCGGCTCGGCGTTCAAGAACAAGGGTGTGCAGGCGATGCTGGATGCGGTCATTGAAATGGCCCCATCTCCCACCGACGTGGCGGCGATTCGCGGCATTCTCGACGATGAGACAGAGGGCCTGCGTCCGAACACTGACGAGGCGCCTTTCGCTGCCCTGGCATTCAAGATTGCCACCGACCCATTTGTGGGCTCCCTGACCTTCTTCCGTGTGTACTCGGGCGTACTCAAGTCCGGCGACTTTGTGTTCAACCCCGTGAAGGGCAAGAAAGAGCGCATCGGCCGAATTTTGCAGATGCACGCGAATAACCGTGAAGAAATCAAGGAAGTCCGAGCCGGTGATATCGCTGCTGCCGTGGGCCTTAAAGATGTCACTACGGGTGACACGCTGTGCGACATTCAGGAGAAGATCACCCTGGAGCGTATGGAGTTCCCGGAGCCGGTGATCTCAGTGGCCGTGGAGCCCAAGACCAAGGCTGACCAGGAGAAGATGGGTATCGCCCTGTCCAAGCTGGCCAAGGAAGATCCCTCTTTCCGCGTGCACACGGACGAGGAGTCCGGCCAGACCATTATTTCGGGTATGGGCGAGTTGCACCTGGATATTATCGTTGACCGTATGCGTCGCGAGTTCCACGTGGAAGCCAACGTCGGCAAGCCCCAGGTGGCTTATCGGGAAACCGTCCGTATCGAAGTCGAGCAGGAAGGCAAGTTTGTGCGTCAGTCAGGCGGTCGTGGCCAGTTCGGTCATGTCTGGATCAAGCTGGGTCCGACCGAGGCAGGTTCCGGTTACGTGTTCGAGAACGCTGTTGTCGGTGGCGTGATTCCCAAGGAATACATCCCGGCCGTAGACAAGGGCGTCAGGGAAACCATGACCAGCGGTGTACTGGCCGGCTTCCCGGTGGTGGATGTCAAGGTAACCCTGTTTGATGGTTCGTACCATGACGTTGACTCCAGTGAAATGGCGTTCAAGATTGCCGGCTCAATGGCGTTCAAGGCAGCCATGGCCAAGGCCAAGCCAGTGCTGTTGGAGCCGATAATGAAGGTTGAAGTGGTAACTCCCGAGGACTACATGGGAGACGTCATGGGCGATCTGAACCGTCGTCGCGGACTGCCCACGGGCATGGAAGACATGCAGTCGGGCAAGATCATTCGCGCCGAGGTGCCATTATCCGAGATGTTTGGTTATGCGACCGACCTGCGGTCCATGAGCCAGGGCCGTGCGGTGTACTCCATGGAATTCCTGAAGTACAACGAAGTACCCAATAATGTAGCCGATTCAGTTATCAAGAAAGCTTCCTGATTTAGTTTTGACAGAGGTATAGAAAGGTGTCGAAAGCAAAATTTGAACGTACAAAGCCGCATGTAAACGTGGGCACGATTGGTCACGTGGATCATGGCAAGACGACGCTGACGGCGGCGCTGACGAAGTGCATGTCGGAGTTATTTGGCGGCGAGATACGTGGCTACGATCAGATTGACAATGCGCCGGAAGAGAAGGCGCGTGGTATTACGATCGCGACTGCGCACGTGGAGTACGAGAGTGCGAACCGTCATTACGCGCACGTTGACTGTCCCGGGCACGCTGACTATGTGAAGAACATGATCACCGGTGCTGCGCAGATGGACGGAGCGATACTGGTGGTATCGGCGGCGGACGGTCCGATGCCGCAGACGCGCGAGCACATTTTGCTGGCCCGCCAGGTAGGCGTGCCGTACATCCTGGTGTACCTGAACAAGGCGGACATGGTGGATGATGCGGAGTTGCTGGAGCTGGTTGAGATGGAAGTGCGCGAGCTTCTGTCGGTATACGAGTTCCCGGGTGATGACACCCCGATTATCACGGGATCGGCGCTGAAGGCGTTTGACGGTGATCAGAGCGAGATTGGCGTGCCGTCGGTGCTCAAGCTGGTGGAGGCGATGGACGCGTACATACCGCTGCCGGAGCGTGCGGTGGACGGTGCGTTCCTGATGCCGATTGAAGATGTGTTTTCGATTTCCGGGCGTGGCACGGTGGTGACCGGCCGTATTGAGCGCGGGATTGTGAAGGTGGGCGAGGAAGTGGCGATTGTGGGTATCCACGACACGACCAAGACCATTTGCACCGGTGTGGAGATGTTCCGCAAGCTGCTGGACCAGGGTCAGGCGGGGGATAACGTGGGTGTGCTGCTGCGTGGCACCAAGCGTGATGATGTGGAGCGTGGCCAGGTATTGGCCAAGCCCGGGTCGATCACCCCGCACACCAAGTTTGAAGCCGAGGTCTACATTCTGACCAAGGAAGAGGGCGGTCGTCATACGCCGTTCTTCAAGGGCTACCGGCCGCAGTTTTACTTCCGTACCACGGACGTGACGGGTGCGGTGGAGTTGCCGGAGGGAGTGGAGATGGTGATGCCGGGTGACAACATCCAGATGGTTGTTGACCTGATAGCACCGATTGCCATGGAAGACGGTCTGCGTTTTGCGATCCGCGAAGGTGGCCGTACCGTCGGCGCCGGCGTGGTCGCCAAAATTCTCCAGTAAGACCCGTTTTAAAGGGCGGGCCGGGAGCTGGCCGCCTTTTTCTCGGGAACAAGATTGAGGCCAACCGGAGCGTGGTTCCGGAGCCAGGTTTGAAGCAAGATACACGTCCCGGGTGGGGCGAACCCGCAAAGGGTATTAGGAGCAGGTCCAATGGCCACCAACCAGACTATTCGCATTCGCCTGAAGGCATTCGATCATCGCCTGATTGACACTTCTGCGCGGGAAATTGTCGAAACTGCCCGGCGTACGGGCGCACAGGTCCGCGGTCCGATTCCGCTGCCCACCAAGATGGAGCGTTTCACCATCCTGATTTCGCCACACGTCAACAAGGACGCGCGTGATCAGTATGAGTTGAGGACCCATAAGCGCTTGATGGACATAGTGGATCCTACCGACAAGACCGTGGACGCCCTGATGAAGCTGGAACTTCCGGCCGGCGTGGATGTTCAGATCAAGCTGAATTAGTGCTCACAGCATCACAAGATGCTGGACAGGACAAAATTCGGTGTTATAATTTTCGGCTCTTTTGGGCCCGGTGCGGGAAAAACCTGCGTCGGGCCTTGAGTTTCAAGTCTCGGAACGAATCCAGGGCGTAATTTGCGCCAGACTGTCCAAAGACGGTCATTTTGGAACGCTCCGGAAACCAGGAACAGCGTTGGCCAATCGAAGTCGACGTGGTGTTACGAGGATAGAAAAGATGGCAATTGGTCTAGTGGGCCGCAAATGCGGTATGACCCGCGTGTTTACGGACGCCGGGGATTCAATCCCGGTCACCGTGATCGAGGCTCTGCCCAACCGTGTCACCCAGGTTAAGACCCAGGACAGCGATGGTTATCGCGCGATCCAGGTTACCTCCGGTGCGGTGAAGCCTTCCCGTCTGAACAAGGCCGAACAAGGCCATTTTGCCAAGGCAAACGCAGAACCTGGTCGCGGTCTGCGTGAATTCCGCCTGGCGGAAGGCGAGGGTGCCGAGATTGAAGTGGGCAGCGCCATTACCGTGGACTTATTCCAGGCAGGTCAGATTGTTGACGTGATTGGAACGACTATCGGTAAGGGCTTTGCCGGCGGCGTGAAGCGCCACCACTTCCGTACCCAGGATGCTACCCACGGCAACTCTCTTTCACATCGTGCGCCCGGCTCCATCGGCCAGAACCAGACCCCCGGTCGCGTGTTCAAGGGCAAGAAGATGGCCGGTCACATGGGTAACGTGCAAAGAACTGCCGAGAAGCTTGAGGTCGTCCGGGTTGATACCGAGCGCAGCCTGCTTCTGATAAAGGGCGCAGTTCCTGGCTCCAAGGGCGGCAACGTTATTGTTCGTTTGTCTGTGAAGGCCCGCCAGCCGAAGTTGGAGGGCTAAGCCATGGCCATGACTCTCAAGTTACATGCCGGAGGCCAGGTCGAAGTATCTGAAGCCGCCTTTGGTAAAGATTTTAACGAAACGCTGGTTCACCAGGTCGTGACCGCCTATATGGCGCAGGCCCGCTCGGGCACCAAGGCGCAGAAAAATCGCGCTGCGGTTCGTGGTGGCGGCATCAAGCCCTGGCGCCAGAAGGGCACCGGGCGCGCCCGTGCAGGCACCATTCGCAGCCCAATCTGGGTCGGCGGTGGTCGTGCATTTGCAGCCCAGCCTCGGGATTTCGAACAGAAGGTCAATCGCAAGATGTACCGGGCTGCAATGCAGTCGATGTTCTCCGAGCTTGTGCGCCAGGAACGGCTGCTGGTAGTTGAGGAATTTGGCGTCGAGGCGCCGAAAACCAAGGAACTGGCCGCCAAGCTCAAGGAGCTGGGTCTCAAGAGTGTCCTGATCGTGGTGGAGGGTTTTGACGAGAAGCTGTTTCTTGCTTCACGCAACCTGCCCCACGTCGAGATTATTGAGGCTACCGGCGTGGATCCGGTGAGTCTGGCCCGTTTCGAGCATGTTCTGATTACGGTGGCCGCGGTCAAGCGCGTTGAGGAGAGATTGGCATGAGCAAGGAACGATTGATGACAGTCCTGCTTGGGCCGCATGTTTCCGAAAAGAGCACGGCCCTTGCCGAATCCGGCAACCAGATCGCCTTCAAAGTGCGTAAAGACGCCACCAAGGGCGAGATTCGCCAGGCTGTCGAGCTGATGTTTGACGTCAAGGTGCAGGGCGTACAGGTCCTGAATCAGCTTGGCAAGCGCAAGCGCTTCGGTGGACGCCAGGGTAAGCGTTCCGACTGGAAGAAGGCCTATGTTCGCCTGGTTGAAGGTCAGGATATTGATTTCATGGGCGCCGAGTAGCGGCCAGCGGAACTAGAGAGTAACTGTCATGGCACAACTGCATAAAGCAAAACCAACGTCCCCCGGGCGCCGGTTTGTGGTCGAGGTCAAGCGCCTCGATCTGCACAAGGGCGAGCCCTATGGCCCGCTGGTATCTTCCCTCAAGTCGACCGGCGGCAGGAACAACCTTGGGCGGATTACAACCCGTCACAAGGGTGGTGGTCACAAGCGTCGGTATCGTCTGGTTGATTTCAAGCGAAACAAGGACGGGATTCCCGGGCGTATAGAGAGGATCGAATACGATCCTAACCGTAGCGCCAACCTCGCGCTGGTGCTGTACGCAGACGGTGAGCGTCGTTACATCCTGGCTCCTCGCGGCGCCGCCTCCGGCATGGAAGTGATGTCCGGTAGCATGGCCCCGATCAAATCCGGTAATGCGCTGCCGTTGCGTAACATTCCGGTGGGTACCCAGGTTCACAACATTGAGCTGAAGCCGGGCAAGGGCGGTCAGCTGGCGCGTAGCGCCGGTGCGGTTGTGCAGCTCGTCGCCCGTGAGGGCTCTTACGCAACATTGCGCTTGCGTTCCGGCGAGATGCGCAAGGTGCACGTCGAGTGTCGCGCCACCGTAGGTGAGGTGGGCAACATCGAGCATAACTTGCAGAAGCTGGGTAAGGCTGGTGCCAAGCGTTGGCGCGGCGTGCGCCCCACTGTTCGCGGTGTGGCCATGAACCCTATCGACCATCCGCATGGCGGTGGCGAGGGCAGGACTTCGGGTGGTCGTCATCCGGTCAGCCCATGGGGTACGCCCACCAAGGGTTACAAGACGCGGTCGAACAAGCGCACTGATGCGTTCATTGTTCGTCGGCGGAACAAGAAGTAAGCGGGAGAAAGACTGTGCCTCGTTCGGTTAAGAAAGGTCCTTTCATCGACTCGCACCTGATTAAAAAGGTGCAGGCCGCTGTTGCGAGTAACGATCGTCGCCCGATCAAAACTTGGTCGCGGCGCTCAATGGTATCGCCTGAGATGGTGGGTTTGACTATTGCTGTTCACAACGGCCGCCAGCACGTACCCGTGCTTGTTTCCGAGAACATGGTTGGCCACAAGCTCGGCGAATTTGCCATCACGCGTACCTTTAAAGGTCACGCTGCTGACAAGAAGTCTAAGTAGGAGCAATGACCATGGAAGTAGCCGCGAAATTGAAATACGCGCGCATTTCCCCCCAGAAATGCCGCTTGATTGCGGACCTGGTTCGAGGCCAGGCAGTGGGTGGTGCGTTGCAGACCTTGGCGTTTAGCCCGAAGAAGGCCGCCCACATCGTGAAGAAAGTGCTGGAGTCGGCCATTGCCAACGCCGAGCACAACCACGGTGCGGACGTGGACGAGTTGAAAATAAGCACGATTTATGTGGATGAAGCCCCCTCGCTGCGCCGTTTCCGGGCGCGTGCAAAGGGTCGTGGCGCTCGGATTATCAAGCGCAACAGCCACATCACCGTGATGGTTTCGGACCAGTAAGAGAGGCCACGATGGGTCAGAAAGTAAATCCAATTGGTATCCGCCTGGGCATCACCCGGGACTGGTCGTCGAAGTGGTACGCTGACAAGCGAAACTTCCCCGGTCACGTAGAAACCGATTATGCAATTCGCGAATACCTGAAGAAGAAGCTTGCAGAAGCTTCGATCAGCTTGATTCATATTGAACGTCCCGCCAAGAAGGCTCACATCACCATCCATACGGCGCGTCCGGGTGTGGTGATCGGCAAGAAGGGTGAGGATATCGAAAAGCTGCGAATTGAAGTGGCACGCCTTGTGAAGCTGCCCCTGGTGGACGTGCGTATTAACGTCGCCGAGATTCGCAAGCCCGAGCTGGATGCCCAGTTGGTGGCCGAGGGTCTGGCCCAGCAGCTGGAGCGTCGTGTGATGTTCCGCCGCGCCATGAAACGTTCGGTGACCAACACCATGCGTGCAGGGGCCGAGGGTATCAAGGTGAAGGTTGGTGGTCGTTTGAACGGCGCTGAAATCGCCAGGTCGGAGTGGTATCGCGAGGGTCGTGTGCCCCTGCACACATTCCGGGCTGAGATTGACTACGGCTTTGCCGAGGCCGCCACGACTTACGGAATTATTGGCGTCAAGGTCTGGGTGTTCCGCGGTGAGGTGTTTGAAACCCTCGACGCGAGTGGCGCAGCCGTGACAGAACAGGCTGGCAAGTAGGAGTTTCGGTCATGATGCAGCCTAAGCGGACCAAATTCCGCAAACAGTTCAAAGGACATAATCGGGGTATCGCAAACCGCGGTGGCTCGGTTGCCTTTGGTGAGTTTGGACTGAAGGCCGTTGGTCGTGGTCGGATTACCGCCCGCCAGATTGAAGCGGCTCGTCGCGCCATGACTCGCCACGTAAAGCGCGGTGGAAAAATCTGGATCAGAATTTTCCCCGACAAGCCGATTACCACCAAGCCACTGGAAGTTCGCCAGGGTAAGGGTAAGGGTAACGTGGAATATTGGGTGGCCCAGATTCAACCGGGTCGCGTGTTGTATGAGATGGAAGGCGTAACAGAAGTGGTGGCGCGCGAGGCGTTTCGCCTGGCCGCGGCCAAGCTGCCGATTGCCACAACGTTTGTTACCCGTCAGGTGATGTGATGAAGGCGAGTGAACTGAAACAGAAGTCTCGTAGTGAGCTTCAGGATGAGTTGCTGGTTCTGCGTAAAGAGCAGTTCAACCTGCGCATGCAACAGGCGACAGGCCAGTTGGCACGCCCTGACCAGTTCAACAAGGTGCGTAAGAACATTGCACGCGTAAAGACGGTGATTCGCCAGATTGAAAAAGCGGGTGAGCAGTCATGAGCGCGAGTGAAAAGGTAGAAGTTGTGGAAACTGACGCAAGCAAAACCAGCAATGTCACTGGTCGCGTTGTCAGCAATAAAGCTGACAAGTCGATAACGGTGGCGGTGGAACGCAGAGAGAAGCATCCGGTTTACGGCAAGTATATTCGCCGTACCACCAAGTACATGGTCCACGACGAGACCAATGAGTGCCGTGAAGGCGACCTGGTGGAAATTTCCGAATGTCGTCCGATTTCCAAACGTAAGGCCTGGACCCTGGTTCAGATTTTGGAACGGTCAGGCGAATAACTAGTTGCTCCCTCGGGAGCGGTGTGACAGCGGTACGGAAGTGCAACCATGATTCAGATGCAGACAGTCCTGGACGCGGCAGACAATAGTGGCGCCCGTCGCATTCAGTGCATCAAGGTGCTGGGTGGATCCAAGCGCCGGTACGCCGGAGTTGGTGACGTGATTAAGGTGAGCGTCAAAGACGCGATCCCGCGCGGTAAGGTTAAGAAAGGCGAGATCTACAACGCCGTGGTCGTACGCACCCGTAAGGGCGTGCGTCGTTCCGACGGTTCGCTGATCAGGTTTGACGGCAATGCGGCTGTGCTGCTGAACGCCCGTTTGGAGCCGATCGGAACTCGTATTTTTGGCCCGGTTACACGTGAACTTCGGACAGGCCAGTTCATGAAGATCGTGTCGCTTGCGCCAGAAGTCCTGTAGGGGCGGAGAGGAATCATGAATAGGATCAAGAAAGGCGATGAAGTGGTTGTCATCGCCGGTAAGGACAAGGGTCGACGGGGAACCGTTACCGGAATAATGGGTTTTGGCAAGCTCATGGTTGAGGGTGTGAACATTGCTCGCAAGCATGTGCGCGCCAACCCCAACAAGGGTGAGCAGGGCGGCATTGTTGAGAAGGCCATGCCCCTGGATTCCTCTAACGTGATGCTGTGGAATCCCGTGACCAAGAAGGGTGACCGGGTCGGCGTCAAGACGCTTGAAAGCGGCAAGAGAGTGCGCTTCTTCAAGTCTAACGGCGAAGTCGTGGACGTCTAAGGCGAGAATTACGATGGCAAGACTGCAGCAACAATTTAATCAGACCATGGTGCACGAGCTTAAAGAGAAGCTTGGGCTGAAAAACATCATGGAAGTACCCAGGATCACCAAGATCACCATTAATATGGGTGTGGGCGAGGCACTGGCCGACAAGAAGATCATGGATCACGCAGTGAGCGACCTGACCGCTATTTCCGGTCAGAAGCCCCAAATCTGCCTGTCCCGCAAGTCGGTTGCCAGCTTCAAGATCCGTGATGGTTATCCTATTGGTTGCAAGGTGACTCTGCGGCGCGAGCGCATGTATGAGTTCCTGGACCGTTTGGTGGGTATTGCCATTCCGCGTGTGCGTGACTTCCGCGGTCTGAATCCGAAATCTTTCGACGGCCGTGGCAACTACAGCCTGGGCGTGAAAGAGCAGATCATTTTCCCGGAAGTGGACTACGACAAGGTAGACGCTGTTCGTGGAATGGATATTACGATTACTACGTCTGCAAAGGATGACCGGGAAGGTCGTGCTTTGCTGGAAGCTTTCAACTTCCCGTTCAAGAAGTGAGACAGATTAATGGCTAAGACATCGATGGTTATGCGTGAAGTCAAGAGGGCCAAGCTGGTGGCGCGTTATGCCGCCAAGCGTGCGCAGCTCAAGGCTGTTATCGGCAATCTGGAATCCAGTGATGAGGAACGCCAGGTGGCGGTTGACAAGCTGGCTGGACTGCCGCGTGATTCGAGCCCCGCAAGGCTGCGTAATCGCTGCAGCATCACCGGTCGCCCGCACGGCTACTATCGTAAATTTGGACTTGGCCGAAACAAGCTGCGCGAGCTTACCATGCGCGGCGAGATTCCCGGTCTTCGCAAGGCCAGTTGGTAACCAGTAACTATTAACGGATACACGCAATGAGCATGACCGATCCTATTGCTGACATGTTGACTCGAATCCGCAATGCGCAGGGTTCAGGCAAGATGGAGGTTTCCATGCCTGGTTCCAAGAAGAAGTTGGCTCTTGCCAATGTTCTTAAGGAAGAGGGTTACCTGGAAGAGGTGAGCACCGAAACCGTCGACAAAAAGCCGATTCTCAAGATTCGTCTGAAGTATTTCGAAGGTAAGCCGGTAATCGCAACCATACAGCGCAAGAGTAGTCCTGGCCTGCGTTTGTACAAGGGTAAAGATGAGCTTCCCCGCGTGCTGGGTGGACTTGGGGTTGCAGTGATTTCCACCTCCAAGGGTGTGATGAGCGACCGCCGTGCCCGCGAGTTGGGTGAAGGCGGCGAAGTGCTCTGCGTTGTGGCCTGATCGGGCCACGCTTTTAGCTGAATTATTGGACAGGTTGAGACCATGTCAAGAGTAGCAAAAATGCCGGTTGTTCTGGCCAAGGGAGTGACTTTCTCCCAGAGCGGAAACACCGTGACCCTGAAGGGTTCTAAAGGTTCGCTGTCGCTGGATCTGCAGACTGGAATTACAGTTGTGGAAGAGGCCGATGAGCTGTTGGTGAAAGTCGACAGTGATGACCGCTTGCTGGTCGCCATGGCGGGCACTACCCGGGCACTGTTGGCCAATATGGTCACCGGAGTAGGCGAGGGTTTTGAGCGCAAGCTTCAGCTGGTGGGCGTGGGCTACCGTGCGGCTGCCCAGGGCAACACCTTGAACCTGACATTGGGTTTTTCGCATCCCGTTGTCTACGCGATTCCCGGAAGGCGTTTCCATCGAAACACCCAGCTCAGACCGAGATCGTGGTGCGTGGCAACGACAAGCAGAAAGTTGGTCAGGTCGCCGCAGACATTCGCGCTTACCGTCCGCCGGAGCCTTACAAGGGCAAGGGCGTTCGCTACTCGGATGAGCGTGTGATTATCAAGGAAGCCAAGAAGAAGTAAATACGCGTAAGCGTTAGTCCGGTTGCAGCCACAGGCTGGCAAGCGGAGTGGAATTCGACAGATTTTTGCGGCCAGTGTGCCGTGACACGAGTATCGAGAGGACGTCTCGGATGGATAAGAAAACGAGTCGCTTGCGTCGCGCAAAGAAAGCGCGTTCCAAGATTCGCGAGCTGCGGATGAACAGACTGAGTGTGCACCGTACACCGAGGCACATTTACGCGCAGGTGATTGGACCCGATGGGGACAAGGTGTTGGCCAGTGCGTCCACCTTGCAGGAAGCAGTGCGCAAGGACCTGGGAGCGACCGGTAATGTCGCCGCCGCCGTAGCCGTTGGCAAGCTTATCGCAGAGCGTGCCAAAGAGGCCGGGGTGACGAAAGTGGCATTCGATCGTTCCGGTTTCAAGTATCACGGGCGTGTGAAGGCTCTCGCCGATGCGGCCCGTGAAGCCGGCCTCGATTTTTAAGCGAACCAATTCAAGAGACGAGTAAGTCATGGCAAGAGTTCAGAAAGCTGCAGACACCGAAGAACTGGTTGAGAAACTGGTTACTGTTAATCGTGTTGCCAAGGTGGTCAAAGGTGGCCGTCAATTCGGCTTTACCGCGCTGACGGTCGTGGGTGACGGCAACGGACGGGTCGGCTTCGGCTACGGCAAGGCACGTGAGGTGCCGATTGCTATCCAGAAGTCCATGCAGGCGGCACGCAGGGACATGCGTCGTATCAGCCTCAAGGGCGATACTCTGCATTTCGCGACCATTGGCCGCCACGGCGCCACCAAGGTCTATATGCAGCCTGCCTCTGACGGTACCGGTATCATCGCCGGTGGCGCCATGCGTGCGGTGTTCGAGGCTGCCGGTATACGTAACGTGCTGGCCAAAAGCTACGGATCACGTAATCCTATCAACGTGGTGCGCGCTACCGTCGAAGGCTTGTCCGATATGAAGTCGCCCAAGGCTATAGCAGCGAAGCGCGGCAAGACTGTCGAAGAGATCCTGGGGTAAGTCATGGCCAATGCAAAAGCAAATACCGTCAAGGTAACCCTGATCAAGAGCAAGAGCGGCAGACTGCCTACTCACAAGGCCTGTGTCGCCGGTCTGGGTCTGAGGCGTATAAACCATACCGTCGAGGTACTGGATACGCCTGAGAACCGTGGAATGATCAACAAGGTTTCTTACCTGTTGAAGGTAGAGGACGCTTAAGATGCGACTGAATACACTCAAGCCTGCCGAGGGCAGCAAGAAGCAGGGCAAGCGGTTGGGCCGCGGCCATTCCGCTGGCCAGGGCAAGACCTCCGGTCGTGGTGTAAAGGGTCAGCACTCCCGTTCCGGTGGATTCCACAAGGTTGGTTTCGAGGGTGGACAGATGCCCTTGCAGCGTCGTCTGCCCAAGATCGGCTTTAAGTCCCTTATTCGCCGTTATTCCGTGGAAGTACGTTTGAACGAACTGGGCAAGATTGCCGGTGGGGATATTACCGTCGACAGCCTGAAGGCCGCTGGCGTGATTCCGCATTTTGCCAGAAAGGTGAAAGTGATCGCCTCTGGCGAGGTGCAGGGCGCCGGTCAAGTTGACCGGGATCAAGGTGACCCCGGGCGCCCGCGCTGCGATTGAAGCAGCTGGCGGCAGCATCGCTGAATAACGACGTATCAAGATTTCCATAGAGGCAGGCTACAGTGGCTAAAGGTTCAGCAACAGGAATGACGACAGGTGAAACGGGCCGTTTTACGGAACTCCGTCATCGTCTGTTTTTCCTGATTGGCGCACTGATCGTCTACCGTATCGGAACGTTTATCCCGGTCCCCGGTATTGATCCCATGGCGCTGGCCGTATGTTCGAGCAGCAGGAAGGGACTATCCTGAGCATGTTCAACATGTTCTCGGGTGGCGCATTGATGCGTCTGAGTATTCTTCGCGCTGGGCATCATGCCGTACATTTCGGCCTCGATTATTATCCAGATGGCCGGACATGTGCTGCCGTCCCTGCAGGCCCTGAAGAAAGAGGGTGAGTCGGGCAGACGCAAGCTGACCCAGTACACGCGTTATGGCACGGTCCTGCTGGCCTCGTTCCAGTCGGTCGCTGCGGCCACGGCCCTGCAGAGCCAGGGCGTGGTGATCAACCCGGGCCCGCACTTTGTGTTCACCGCGGCTGTGACCCTGGTGACCGGCACGGTGTTCCTGATGTGGCTGGGTGAGCAGATTACAGAACGCGGCATCGGTAACGGTATCTCGATGATTATTCTGTCGAGCATTGTTGCCGGTATGCCCTCTGCCATCGGCGGAACGCTGGAACTGGTCAATACCGGTGAAATGAATCCGGCCATGGCCCTGCTGCTGATTTTTGCAATCCTGGGTGTGACAGCCTTTGTGGTGTTCGTGGAGCGCGGCCAACGCAGGATTCCGGTGAACTACGCCAAGCGTCAGCAGGGGCGGAAGATGTTTGCTGCCCAAAGCAGCCACCTGCCGTTCAAGCTGAATATGTCTGGTGTGATTCCGCCGATTTTTGCTTCCAGTATCATCCTGTTCCCGGCCACTATCGCCCAATGGGTGGGTACCAGGTCCGAATTCGGGTGGTTGCAGGACATCGCCGCCAGCCTTGGCCCGGGACAGCCTGTTTACATCATGCTGTATGCCGGCATGATCCTGTTTTTCTGCTTCTTCTACACCGCCCTGGTGTTCAATTCGCGGGAAACAGCCGATAATCTGAAGCGCTCGGGTGCCTTTATCCCGGGTATTCGTCCCGGCCAGCAGACGGCCGAGTACATTGACAAGGTACTCACCCGCATGACGTTCTGGGGTGGTATCTACGTGACGGCAGTCTGCCTGTTGCCGGAATTCATGATTCTTTACCTGCGCGTGCCGTTCTATTTCGGTGGCACCTCGCTGTTGATCATGGTTGTGGTAGTGATGGATTTCATGGCCCAAACGCAGGCCCATATGATGTCGCATCAGTACGATGGAATGTTAAAGAAAGCCAATTTGAAAGGTATCGGTCGACCTGGCCAGGTTCGTTAGGGTCAGTGGGCTAGCTCGGGAGCGAGAGCAATGAAAGTTAGAGCATCGGTTAAAAAAATGTGTCGCAACTGCAAGGTCGTCCGCCGCAAGGGTGTGGTTCGGGTGATTTGCGTGGACGCACGGCACAAGCAGCGCCAGGGTTGAGCCCTGTCGCCAGATTTGGTTTTGGTAGACGAATCAGTTAAAATGGCCGGCTTTTCGCGGCCTACTCAGGAGACGGCTTAGATGGCCCGTATTGCAGGGATTAACATCCCCACTCATAAACACATCGTGATCGCCCTGACATCGATTTACGGCATTGGCCGGGCTACAGCCGGCAAGGTCTGTGAGTCTGCAGGCGTTGCGCCGGGTGTGAAGGTGAAGGACCTGTCGGAACCCGAAGTCGAGTCGCTGCGTGGAGCAGTCGCCAAGTGCGTGGTCGAGGGTGATCTTCGGCGCGAAACTTCGATGAATATCAAGCGCTTGATGGACCTGGGTTGTTACCGCGGTATCCGGCATCGTCGGGGTCTGCCCCTGCGTGGCCAGCGTACCCGGACCAACGCACGCACCCGTAAGGGCCCGCGTCGTCCGATTCGCAAGTAAGACGCGAAAGGAAGACTGGGTTCAAGCTGATTTTTTAGAGATTAACGTTTAGCGCCGAGGCGCGGGACTTGAAATATGGCACAGCCAAAAAGTTCGAAGAGTGTGAAGAAAAAGGTTAAGAAGCACGTGACGGATGCCATCGCGCATGTGCACGCGTCTTTTAACAACACCATTATCACGATCACTGATCGGCAGGGTAACGCCCTGTCCTGGGCAACCTCCGGTGGCTGTGGTTTCCGTGGTTCACGCAAGAGCACGCCCTTTGCCGCCCAGGTAGCCGCCGAGAAAGCTGGACGTGCCGCCGCCGAATTCGGCGTCAAGAATGTTGAAGTGCGTGTAAAGGGTCCCGGTCCTGGCCGTGAGAGTTCCGTGCGCGCATTGAACGCTGTGGGATTCCGCGTCAGCCAGATCGAGGACGTAACTCCTATCCCGCATAACGGTTGCCGCCCGCCCAAAAAGCGTCGCGTCTAGAGGTATTGCAGAATGGCTAGATATCTGGGACCCAAGTGCAAGCTCTCGCGTCGCGAGGGTACTGACCTGTTCCTGAAGAGCGGTGCCCGCTCGCTGGATTCCAAGTGCAAACTGGAAACCACTCCTGGCGGCAGCGCCGGGGCGCGTCGTGGCCGCATGTCGGACTACGGTCTGCAGTTGCGCGAGAAGCAGAAGCTGCGTCGTATGTACGGCGTGCTGGAGCGCCAGTTCCGTAACTATTACCAGAAAGCCGCGGGCAAGAAAGGCTCCACAGGTGAAAACCTGCTGAAGTTGCTCGAAGGACGTCTGGACAACGTGGTCTATCGCATGGGTTTTGCGGTAACACGTGCCGAAGCACGTCAGCTGGTGAGCCACAAGGGCATCGTGGTAAACGAGCAGGTCGTGAATATTCCGTCTTTCCAGGTCTCTGCGGGCGACATTATTGCCATCCGCGAGAAGGCCAAAAAGCAGCAGCGCATCCAAAGCGCACTTCAGATGGCTCAGCAAGTTGGTCTCCCGGATTGGGTCCAGGTTGATGAGAAAAAATTATCTGGTGTGATGAAGGCCCTGCCCGATCGTCAAGAGATTCTCCCTGATATCAATGAGAATCTCGTGGTCGAGTTGTACTCCAAGTAACGCTTAGAAGGTGCAAACCATGCACGAATCTGTTGCCGAATTTCTGAAGCCCCGTGTCGTCAAGGTACAGCCTGAGTCTGAAAACAAGGCCAAGGTGACTATCGAGCCGTTTGAACGCGGTTTTGGGCATACCCTGGGTAATGCCCTGCGTCGTATCCTGCTCTCCTCCATGCCCGGCGCTGCCGTGGTAGAGGCCGAGATCGAGGGCGTACTCCATGAGTACACCACCATCGAGGGCGTGCAGGAAGACGTGGTGGACATACTGCTGAATCTGAAGCAGTTGGCCATCAAGGTGCACGGCCGTGACGAGGTTGAGCTGACGCTGTCCAAGAAAGGACCGGGTGTGGTGACTGCCGCCGACATCCAGACACCGCAGGACGTTGAAGTGGTCAACCCCGAGCTGCTCATTGCCACCCTGACCAAGGCCGGTCAACTGACCATGCGTCTGAAGGTTCAGCGTGGTCGCGGCTACCGTCCGTCATTGCGCCAGAATTCCTTTGACGAAGCCACCCGTCCGATTGGGGTGTTGCAGCTGGATGCCTCATTCAGCCCGGTGCGTCGTGTCAGCTACAACGTTGAAGCCGCCCGTGTGGAACAGCGGACCGACCTCGACAAGCTGATTATCGACATCGAGACCAACGGAACGATTGATGCTGAAGACGCCATCCGTCGTGCCGGGTCCATCCTCAAGGATCAACTGGGTGTGTTTGTTGATCTGCAGGGTCAGGATGATGGCGACTCCGGTGCTGAAGAGTCACTGGTCGATCCGGTGCTGTTGCGCCCGGTGGATGAACTGGAACTGACCGTGCGTTCAGCCAACTGCCTGAAGGCCGAAAGCATTAATTACATTGGTGATCTTGTGCAGCGTACCGAAGTTGAATTGCTGCGTACCCCGAACCTGGGCAAGAAATCGCTGACGGAAATCAAGGAAGTGCTTGAAGCGCATGGCCTGGCCCTGGGTATGCTCCTGGACAATTGGCCGCCGGCCTCTCTTCGCCAGGACGACTAGCGCTGTCGCTTTGAGCCACTGCAACTATATTTAGGAATAAAGAGTCATGCGCCACAGAAAGTCTGGCCGTCAATTAGGCCGCAACAGCTCACATCGCAAGGCGATGTACCGCAACATGGCCACTTCGTTGCTTATGCACGAGACCATCAAGACCACTCTGCCCAAGGCGAAGGAACTTCGTCGGGTAGTTGAGCCGTTGATCACCATCGCCAAGGAAGACAGCGTGGCTCATCGTCGCCTGGCCTTTGACCGGCTGCGTGACAAGGCCGTGGTGGGCAAGCTGTTCACCGACCTGGGTCCCCGTTTCAAGGTCCGTCCCGGTGGTTACCTGCGTATCCTGAAGATGGGTCTGCGTGCCGGTGATTCCGCACCCATGGCAATCGTTCAGATGGTGGACAAGGCTGCAGTCGAAGCCGAATAAGCCCGCTCAGACCAAGCTATTGAAAAAGGCCGGGTTTCCGGCCTTTTTCGTTTCTGCCTGCGAAAGTTCTGCGCGGTAGGGCCAGGGTTTAAGCCGCCGGCATCGCCTGGCGCACTTCTTCCTCACGCGTCAGGTTGCGGTGCCCCTCCTGGGTGACCAGCACATTGTCCTCGATGCGTATACCGCCGTAGGGCTTGAGCGCTTCCACCTTGTCCCAGTTCACGTTCTCGCCGACCTCGGATCCGGCCAGTTTCTTGAGCAGAGTGGGAATGAAGTACAGCCCCGGTTCTACGGTGGTTACCCAGCCTGGCTGCAGGTCGCGGGTGAGACGCAGGTAGGGGTGGCCATCTGGTCTGGGCAGTATTCCACCCTCGGGACTGGCCTGCAGACCGCCGACATCGTGCACCTGCAAGCCAAGCAGGTGACCGAGTCCATGGGGGAAGAAGGTTCCGGTCAGCCCCGAATTCACGGCCGCTTCTGCCGAACAATCGATTATCTTGAAGCGCACCAGCAAACTGGCGATCTCGGCATGTGTGCGTAAATGCAGGTCTGCGAAATTCAGACCGGGCTTCACCTCGGCGCATATGCGTAGCTGGGCTTCCTCCATGGCCGTGATCAGTTCTGCAAATTCTCCCGAGTGCGCCGTGTAGGTCCGGGTAATGTCGCTGGCATATCCGTTATGCGTGGCGCCCGCGTCGATCAGGAATGACAGGGGCGGCGTTGCAGGACGTTGGCGGGGCAGGTGGGTGTAGTGCAAGCACCGCGGCGTTGGCCCCGTATGCAATGATGTTTCCATAGGGCAACTCGGGCTCCGTATGGCCGCAGGCCAGCAGATAGGCCTGGTGAATTTCGTACTCGGAGGCGCCCTGGCGATAGGCTTGTTCGGCAGCACGGTGAGCCGTCACGCCCTTGCGGGTAGCCTCTTCCATGCAGGCTATCTCGTAGTTGGTTTTCCACGCCCGGTGGAAATGCAGTTGGTTCAACAGGGCATTCGGGTTGGACTGCCCCAGCCCCCAGTCCTTGAACAGGTTGTTCCATTCACCGATGACCGGCGCATCATGGGCGGCCGCAGGCAAGGCCCCGGGCACCTGGTCCAGGTCGCCGACCGAGACGATGTCGAAATGCTCGACCCAGAAACCGGTGGGTTCCTCGGGTGTCTTGTGCCAGTAGTCATCCGGTCGGAAATGAATAAGACGGGGACGTTGGCCGATCTCAATCACCAGCAGGGAATGCGCCGCATCATTCACCGGGATCCAGCGCTGGAAATGAGGATTGGGCTTGTACGGAAAGTACATGTCATCCAGGAACATCAAATGCGGTGAACCCGCAGCGATAACACAGGCGGTGTGACCGGTCTGCTCCAGCGCCGACTGGGTCTGCTGCAGTATGGTTTGAAAATGCGCGCTGTATTCACTGGCGATGTCGTTTTTCATTTCGTGTTTACCGTGTGGGGATTTCCCGAAGTTGTATGTCCGAAGTCCATGGACAAGAATGGGCTGTGTGTAGTCTAAAGAATTGCCCTTGCACAGAGGTAGCCCAAGTAATGAGAGTCAGCGAGGCCATCCTGTCCAGACACAGCATTAGGGCCTTCCTGGAAAAGCCTGTTGCCCGGGCCGTGGTGGAAGAAATTCTGGAAATTGCGCGTTATGCACCCACGGGAGGCAATCTGCAGCCCTGGCATGTGTACGTGGTGGCCGGAGAGAGCAGGGATCGACTGATCAGCAATGTGGCGGCCCGCTTGCCTGAGCATCCGCTGGGGCGGCAACCCGAGTACCACGTGTATCCCTCGCCCCTCCAGGAACCTTACCGTAGTCGCCGCTACAAGCTGGGCGAGGATATGTACGCAACCATTGATGTGACGCGGGAAGACAAGGCCGGGCGGCTGAGTCAGTTCGCCCGCAACTGGGAGTTTTTCGGCGCGCCGGTAGGGTTGTTTTTCACGCTGGACCGGAACATGCAGCAGGGCCAGTGGGCGGATGTCGGGATGTTTATGCAGAACGTCATGCTGCTGGCGCGCGAGCGCGGGCTGGATACCTGTGCCCAGGAATCCTGGGCATCCTGGCACGAGATTGTGCGCGAGGAATTGGGCATTCCGGACGAGCAGATCCTGTTTTGCGGCATGGCACTGGGCTACGCTGATCCCGAGCACCCGATAAACAGCCTGCGGGCCGAGCGGGAATCGGTGGCGGGGTTTGCCAGGTTCTTTGATTAACTGGGGGGACAAGAGTGCAAAATAATAGTTGGTCTCTTAATCTCTCTAGAGGATTTTAATTGTAATTGCCAATGGCAAAATTGAGCTAGTCAGAAGACTGTTCTGGCTAATGTGCCAACTTCTGCTAGGCCTTGTTATTGTTAACTATCTGTTTTTGAGAGCATGGCATTTCCTGACCTACGTTCTTGGTATTCGGTTACCCGATCAAGCCGGAATCCTAGCGTCAATGCTTTGTTACATAGCGGTATTCGCGTTTGTAATGAATCGGCACAAAAAGAAATACGCCACGGGAGCATCGGGACCGAAATAAATCTGCTTATATCGGGGGAACGGCCACCAGTTCAGCTGCCGGTGAAACGATCATCGGCTCGGGCGCAAAGGCGATGCAAGAAATTATTGATGGTCAGCTGAAGGAATGAACCGGCTTTAACTCAGCAAAACAAGACAACTTTGCGCCAATTATTCATCACTCTTTTTTTCAGCCATTGTACTTATTATCCGTGTTTCCGGCATTAATGGTTGGACTCGCTGCTGGCCTCAAACATGGATTCGCTCATGGACTTCTAATAGGAGTGAAACTTTTTATTTTCTTTTATGTGGTCTCGCTACTGGGCATTCTGTGGAGTCAAAGAAAGCTTATCAGGATAATAGTCAACTCGAATTTGAAGGCAAAAAAGGAAAATAACAGTTGACGGTTCCGGTGTTAGCCTATTGCCTTGTTTTTGAACCGAGTCGTAAGCTGTCCGGTTGCGCAGGCAACGCTGAACGTGGATTCCCTCGAAAGTAACCGTCTGTTTTTAAAAGAAATTGTTTGCTTGTCAGAAGTTATAACAATAGTTATAATTCAGTTACAAAACAAGTCAGAGGAACAGGATATGACTGCGGTGCTGAAGCTGCGAAAAATCGGCAATTCCCTTGGCGTGATTTTGCCGAAGGAGACAACCGATCGATTTCATATTTCCGCCGGGGATGAGCTGGCGATGATCCAGACTGACCGGGGCATAGAGCTGTCTCCCTTTGATCAGGATTTTGATGTGAAGCTTAAAGCCTTTGAGAGAAGCCGCCGCAAGTATCGCAATGCGCTGCGCGAGCTGGCCAAGTAAGGCATCTTCCTGTTTATCTGGTTAAACAGAAACGACATCGTTACCTTTCACGGTGATCTTATGGTCGAACACGGCGGGCTTCACGGAACACCCGATGAAGGCGCGCTGGATTCAACCATAGCCCGCCCCAGGAACCTCTTTGCCTACGAGCCGGACAGTTCGATTTATGAACTGGCGGCAAGCTACGGATTTGGGTTCGCTCGCAATCACTGCTTCCCTGATGGCAACAAGAGATTGGCGTTGGTCGCGATGGACGTTTTCCTGATGGCCAATGGTTACGAGTTGGTGGCGTCGGAGCCTGAAGCGGTGGTCACCATGCGCGCGTTGGCCGCAGGCGAGCTGACAGAACCTGGCCTGGCCAAATGGGTTGAACAAAGCTCCGCCCTACTGAAATAAGAACCGTGATCATGGCTATTCGCGTTGTACTGTTTCTGGCAAGTGGTTTGGGTATGAAGATGAAGCTGGATTTGACTTGACGGCTTCTGACCCATTTCTGGAGATACGATGAGAACATGGCGTGTAAGCTGCATAGCGGCAGTGATAAAAGGGCGGGGGTAAGTACGATGGCTGACGGATTCGACCGCTTGGGTAATGATCCCTATTCTTCGCGTTCCGAGGTGTTCGCGCCCCACGCCATGGCGGCCACCAGCCAGCCCCTGGCCACCCAGGTGGCGCTGGATATTCTCAAGGCGGGTGGTAATGCCATAGACGCGGCTATCGCAGCCAACGCCGTGCTGGGTCTGATGGAGCCCACCGGCAGTGGTATCGGGGGTGACTTGTTTGCCATCGTCTGGGATGCCGAACAGGGCAAGTTGCTGGGTCTGAACGGCAGCGGTCGTTCACCCCGTGGCCTCAGCCTGGATTATTTTCTTTCACATGGCATGACCGAGATCCCCGAGCGCGGCCCCCTGCCGGTGTCGGTGCCCGGTGCGGTGGATGCCTGGTTCACCCTGCATGACAAGCTGGGCAAGCTGCCCATGAAGCAGGTGCTGGCGCCCGCCATCGCCTATGCCCGGGAAGGCTTCCCGGTGAGCGAGGTGATTGCCTATTACTGGGAGCGCAATGTTCGGGAGCTAAAGGATTTTGAGGGTTTCGCGCCGGTGTTCATGCCGGGTGGACGGGCGCCCGCGCAAGGGCGAGATGTTCCGTAACCCCCAGCTTGCCAACACCTATGACAGACTGGCCAGGGAAGGGCGTGACGGCTTTTACCAGGGCGAAACGGCCCGCGTGATCGCCGACTATATGAAGAAGCAAGGCGGCTTCCTGAGCGAGCAGGACCTGGCCGCCCATCATTCGGAATGGGTGGAGCCGGTGTCGGTGGACTACCGTGGCTACCGGGTCTGGGAGTTACCGCCCAACGGCCAGGGCATCGCCGCGCTGCAGATCCTGAAGATCCTCGAGGGCTTTGATCTCGCCGCTGCCGGGTTTGGCAGCGCCGATTATCTGCACCTGCTGGTCGAGGCAAAGAAACTGGCCTTTGAGGATCGGGCCAGGTTCTATGCCGATCCGGATTTCTACCAGACACCGGTCGCAGCCCTACTCTCGGATGAGTATGCGAAGCAACGTCGCGAGCTGATTGAACTTGATCATGCCGCCAGGACGGCCAGTCACGGTGACCCGCAGGCACTGGAGTCGGGAGACACGATTTACCTGACCGTCGCGGATGCCCAGGGCAACATGGTGTCCCTGATCCAGAGCAACTACAGCGGCATGGGCTCGGGTATGACACCTCCCGGGACTGGGTTTCATCCTGCAAAATCGTGGCGAATTGTTCAGTCTCGAAAAAGGCCATCCCAATGCCTTCGCACCGGGCAAACGACCCTTTCATACCATCATTCCGGCCTTTGTTACCCGGGACGGCAAGCCCTGGTTGAGTTTCGGCGTCATGGGTGGCGCCATGCAGCCCCAGGGTCATGCGCAGATCCTGGTCAACCTCATCGACTTCGGGATGAACCTGCAGCAGGCCGGTGATGCTCCACGTATGCGTCACGACGGATCCACCGAGCCTACCGGCGGGTCTCTGCAGGACGGGGGTGTGGTCAAACTGGAAAGCGGCTTCAGCCGGGAAACCTGGCTTGAACTGGAAAAACGCGGACACAGGCTGGTCAAGGCCGACGGCGGCTATGGTGGCTACCAGGCGATCGCACGCGACCCGGTAACCGGGGTTTACACCGGCGCCTCCGAATCACGCAAGGATGGCCAGGCCGCCGGCTACTAGTACGGTCAGGAGCGATGGCTTCTGATAGCATAACCGGCGCCGTCGGAAGCCCTGGCGTCCGGCGCGGCTTTAGCGGGGTGTCCCGCCACCGAATAACCTGTCGAAAGGACTGTTGACCATGCCGTATACCTCGAAAGAAGCGCTGGCCTGCCGGGCGGATTTTCCCGCCCTGGCTCGAACCATTAACGGTTTTCCACTCGCCTACCTGGATGGCCCCGGGGGTACCCAGGTGCCCAACCAGGTGATTGAGGCGGTCAGCGATTACTACCGGCGCTGCAACGCCAACACCCACGGCGCCTTTATCACCTCCAGCGAGACCGATGAGGTGATGGACAGGGCCCGCAACACCATGGCGGCATTTCTGGGTGCCGCATCGGCTGCCCAGGTTTCCTTCGGCGCCAATATGACCTCACTGACTTTTGCCCTGAGTCATGCCCTGGTTCGCAAGATGTCGCCCGGCGACGAGATCCTGATCACCGAACTGGACCACGAGGCCAATCGCGGTCCCTGGTTGAAGCTGGCCGAGAGGGGCATGGTTATCAAGGAAGTCCGGGTTACCGAGGGCGGTACCCTGGATCGGGACGACCTGGCCGCAAAGATCGGTCCACGGACCCGGGTGGTGGCCATGGGTATGGCATCCAACGCCCTGGGCACCGTGAGCCTGGAAGAGATCGCCCTGGCACGCAAGCTGTCCAAAGAGGTAGGTGCCTGGCTGGTGCTGGATGCCGTGCACTATGCCCCGCACTTTGCACTGGATGTGCAGGCCCTGGATGCGGATTTCCTGCTTTGCTCGGCCTACAAGTTCTATGGCCCCCATGTGGGCATCCTGTACGCTCGTCCGGGATTGCTGGACCAACTGGATACCGATCGCCTGTGCACCCAGGACGGTGCAGCGCCCTGGCGTATCGAGACAGGCACCCTGAATCATGCGGCCATCGCCGGAGTGACCGCCGCGGTGGACTATGTTGCCGCCCTGGGGAGCGGGAGCACTCTGCGCGAACGTATCCTGTCGGCCAAGTCCGATATTGCCGACTACGAGTACGGACTGGCAACGCGTTACTGGAACGGACTGGCCGGGATACCCGGTGTGCGTGCCTGGGGTCCGGACTTTTCATCACGCAAGCGCTCACCCACGATTTCGATCACCATGGATGCCCTGAACGCAGATGCCCTGGCGGCCGAATTGGCCAAGGAGGGTCACCTGGTCTGGGACGGCAACTTCTATGCCCACAAGGTCGTGACCCTGCTGGGACTGGATGAGCGTGGCGGTCTGTTGCGCACCGGTTACTCCATGTACAACACGGCCGGGGAAGTGGATCGACTGCTGGAATCCCTGCAGCGCCTGAGCTGCTAGACACCCAGTTCCGGAAGGTCCCTGAATAACTCCAGGGCCTCGGGGTTGGCCAGCGCTTCGCGGTTCTTGATCGGCCGGTCATGCACGATGTTACGCACGGCCAGTTCCACGATCTTGCCGCTCTTTGTACGCGGTATGTCGTCGACAGCGATGATTTTTGCCGGAACGTGGCGCGGCGTGGTGTGGCGACGAACCTGCTTGCGAATCTTGTCCTGCAGTGCTTCATCGAGACTGACGCCTTCACGCAGACGCACGAACAGCACCACTCGCACATCGCCCTGCCAGTCCTGGCCGATCACCAGGCTTTCCAGCACTTCGTCCACCTGCTCAACCTGGCGATAGATTTCCGCTGTGCCGATACGTACGCCGCCGGGGTTCAGGGTGGCGTCAGAGCGGCCGTAGAAAATCATACCGTGGTGCTTGGTCAGTTCCACGAAATCACCGTGGTACCAGACATTGGGAAAGTGCTCGAAATAGGCGGCGTGATAACGGCTGCCATCGGGATCGTTCCAGAAACCCACCGGCATGGAAGGGAAGGGCGCGCTGCATACCAGTTCACCGCGCTGCTCGGTCACCGGGTGGCCGTCCTCGTTGAAGACTTCCACTTTCATCCCCAGTCCGCGGCATTGCAGTTCTCCGCGCCACACCGGCAGGATCGGGTTACCCAGGGCAAAACAGGAAACGATGTCGGTGCCGCCTGCAATGGAGGACAGACACAGGTCCTGCTTGATGTGCTGGTACACGTAATCAAAACCCTCGGGCGCCAGCGGTGAACCGGTGGACAGCATGGTCCGCAGTGCGGACAAATCATGGGTGCTGCCGGGTTCCAGTCCCGCCTTGCCCAGGGCGTCGATGAACTTCGCCGAGGTGCCAAAAATATTCATACCCGTGCTCTGGGCAAAGTCGAACAAGGTGTTGCCGTCGGGATGGAAAGGCGAGCCGTCATACAGTAATAGCTCGGCCCCGCTGGCCAGACCCGTGGCGAGCCAGTTCCACATCATCCAGCCGCAGGTAGTGAAATAGAAAAACCGGTCTCCCTCCTTGAGATCCACATGCAGACGGTGTTCCTTCAGATGCTGCAACAAGGTGCCGCCCGCGCCATGCACGATGCACTTGGGCGCCCCGGTGGTACCGGAGGAATACATGACGTACAGGGGGTGATCGAAGGGCAGTTGCTCGAATTCGATGTCCTGCGCCGTCAGGCTCCGGAGCATGCCCTGCCAGCTTTTTGCTGCAGGGATGCTCTCGGCCTTGCCCTCGTCCGTGCCGCTGTAATGCGCCACCACGACCTGGCTCACGGACGGGAGTTGCTCAAGCAACCGTCGGCCGGTATCCAGGGAGTCGAACCACTTGCCGTTGTAGAAATAGCCGTCGGCGATGAACAGCACCTTCGGTTCGATTTGCCCGAAGCGATCCAGCACGCCGCGTAAACCGAAATCCGGGGAGCAGGAGGAGAAAATTGCCCCGATGCTGGAACTGGCCAGCATGGCGATAATGGCCTCCGGCATATTCGGCAAATAGGCGGCGACACGATCGCCCGCTTGCACACCGGCCTGGCGAAGAGCCTGGGCCATCATGGAAACCTGCGCATGCAGTTCATCCCGACTCAGCGAGCGATACACGCGATTTTCGCCATTGAAGCTCAGGGCGGTCTGGTCGCCACGAAATCGCAGCAGGTTCTCGGCAAAGTTCAGTCTCGCGTCCGGAAACCAGCGCGCGCCGGGCATACGGGTGGGATGCTCCAGCACGGTGCCGCTGCGCTTGCCCGCCAATACGCCGGCAAAATCCCAGAAGGAATTCCAGAAATCCTCGGACTGGTTCACCGACCAGTGATACAGCTCCTCGTAACCGCCTAGCGCAAATCCATGGGTCGTCTCCACCTGCCGGATGAAGGCGGACATGTTGCTGCGCTCGATCCGAGTTGTTCCAGGTTGCCACAAGGGGCTGGTCATGACGCTTGACTCCAGGGGCGAAAAGGCCCGTCCCGACGCGGGTGCATTGACAAGAATACTAACTTGACGTTAACGTAAAGGTCAATCCAGAAAGCTCCCGCCCCGGTCCTGTATGATGCCGGGGCGTTCCACCGGACATTTTACGGAGAAACCAGTTGGGTAGAACCTACAGCATTTCCGAGCTCGCCGAGGAGTTTGCCGTGACTACCCGCACCCTCAGGTTTTACGAGGACAAGGGCATACTCAGTCCCGACCGCAAGGGCACGGCCAGGGTTTACGCTGAACGTGATCGCGTGCGTCTGAGACTGGCCTTGCGCGGCAAGCGCCTGGGATTCTCGCTGGATGACTGCCGCGAAATTATCGAACTGTACGATCCGATCCCGGGCAACAAGGTACGCCAGCTAAAACGCCTGCAGGAGAAGATCGCCGAGCACCGCGAGGTCCTGCTGGGCAAGCGCGCCGATATCGATGTCACCCTGGCGAACATGAATGAAATCGCCTTGCTTTGTCAGCAGCACCTGGATGACATGCAAGCGCATACCCCGCGCAACCGTAATTCCTGATACGCGGCGCGATCACAGATCACGAGGATCAATGATGAGTATCCAAAGCACCTATCAGAACCTGGATTTTGGCCTGGGTGAAACCATCGACATGTTGCGTCAGACGGTATACGAGTTTGCAACAAATGAAATCGCCCCGCGTGCCGACCAGGCGGATGCCGACAACGTTTTTCCGCAGGACCTGTGGGAGAAAATGGGCGAGCTTGGATTGCTGGGTATGACCGTGGATGAGCAATACGGTGGCACTGGTCTGGGCTATTTGGCGCACGTGGTGGCCATGGAGGAAGTCTCCCGAGCCTCGGCCGGCGTGGGTCTTTCCTACGGCGCCCACTCGAACCTGTGCCTGAACCAGATAGCCCGTCATGGAACCGAAGAGCAAAAGACCCGCTACCTGCCGCCCCTGTGCGCGGGCACGGCCGTGGGCGCCCTGGCCATGAGCGAGGCGGGTGCCGGTTCCGACGTGGTGGGTATGCGTATGAAAGCCCAACTCAAGGGTGACCGCTATATCCTCAATGGCAGCAAGATGTGGATTACCAATGGACCCGAAGCCGAGACCCTGGTGGTGTACGCGAAGACAGATCCACAGGCCGCTCATCGAGGTATCACGGCCTTCATCATCGAGCGTGGGTTCAAGGGGTTTTCCACCGCCCAGAAGCTGGACAAGCTGGGTATGCGTTCCTCCCAGACCTGCGAGCTGGTGTTCGAGGATTGCGAGGTGCCCCGGGAAAACGTACTCGGCACCCTGAACAAGGGCGTGGCCGTGCTGATGAGTGGCCTGGACTATGAACGCGTGGTGCTCTCGGGTGGCCCGCTGGGCATCATGCAGGCCTGTATGGACCTGGTCGTACCCTATGTGCACGAGCGCAAGCAGTTTGATCGCAGCATCGGTGAATTCCAGTTGATGCAGGGCAAGCTGGCGGATATGTACACCGGCATGAATGCCTGTCGTGCCTACGTGTACGCGGTGGCGGCTGCATGCGACCGGGGTCAGTCAGCACGCAAGGATGCCGCCGGCGTGATCCTGTATGCGGCCGAGAAAGCCACCTGGATGGCCCTGCAGGCAATCCAGACACTGGGCGGGAATGGCTATATCAACGATTATCCGGCCGGACGCCTGTTGCGTGACGCCAAGCTGTACGAAATTGGTGCGGGCACCAGCGAGGTGCGGCGTATGTTGATCGGGCGTGAACTATTCCAGGAATCGGTCTAGGGAGCCAGGCATGACAATAATCAAATCCGCTGTCGACAAGCGCTCTGCCGAGTTCGCCTCGAACACTGCAGCCATGCAGTTGCTGGTGGACGAACTGCGTACTCGTGCCGTGGCGGTCAAGCGCGGCGGCAGTGACGCGGCCCGGGACAAGCACCTGGCGCGAGACAAGTTGCTGCCGCGGGACAGGGTGCGCACCTTGCTGGACATGGGATCGCCGTTTCTGGAGATAGGCCAGTTCGCGGCTTACGGGATGTATGGCGGGGAAATATCCTCCGCCGGCATGATCGCCGGGATCGGGCGTATCGCCGGCCAGGAATGCATGGTGATCGCCAATGATGCGACCGTGAAGGGTGGTACTTACTACCCGATCACGGTGAAGAAGCACCTGCGTGCCCAGGAGATCGCCCAGGCCAATAACCTGCCCTGTGTCTACCTCGTCGATTCGGGCGGCGCCTTCCTGCCGATGCAGGACGAGGTGTTTCCGGACAGGGATCACTTCGGTCGCATTTTCTATAACCAGGCCCAGATGTCGGCCCGGGGCATCCCGCAGATCGCCGTGGTGATGGGTTCCTGCACGGCCGGCGGCGCCTATGTGCCGGCCATGTCCGATGAAAGCATCATCGTGAGGAACCAGGGAACGATTTTCCTGGGCGGCCCGCCCCTGGTGAAAGCCGCCACCGGCGAGGTGGTCAGCGCCGAGGACCTCGGGTGGAGCGGACGTGCATTCCCGCGTGTCCGGAGTCACCGACTACTACGCCCAGAATGACACCCACGCGCTGGGTATGGCGCGGCGAATCGTCGGCAATCTCAACCGCGTGAAACAACCGCAACTGGCCATCCGCGAGGCACGTGACCCGCTTTTTGCTGCGGACGAAATCTACGGCATTGTCTCGGAGGATGCGCGCAAGCCCTTCGACGTGCGGCAGATCATTGCCCGCATCGTCGACGGCAGCGAGTTTGATGAATTCAAGCAGCTCTACGGGACCACGCTGGTCTGCGGTTTTGCCCACATCTTCGGTTATCCGGTAGGCATCGTGGCCAATAACGGCATCCTGTTTTCCGAGTCCGCCCTCAAGGGTACTCACTTTATTGAATTGTGCAGCCAGCGAAAAATCCCGCTGGTGTTCCTGCAAAACATCACCGGCTTCATGGTGGGCCGCAAGTACGAGTCGGGCGGCATCGCCAAGGACGGGGCCAAGATGGTGACGGCCGTCGCGTCTTCCAACGTACCCAAGTTCACGGTCATTATCGGTGGCAGCTTCGGTGCGGGGAATTACGGTATGTGCGGCAGGGCCTTTGGTCCACGTTTCGTCTGGACCTGGCCGAATTCCCGCATCTCCGTGATGGGAGGCGAGCAGGCCGCAAACGTGCTGGGCCAGGTGCGCAGGGACAATATGGAGGCGCGTGGCGAGCAGTGGAGCGCCGGGGATGAAGAGACGTTCAAGGCGCCGGTGCGTGAACAATACGAGACCCAGGGTAACCCCTATTACGCCAGCGCCCGCCTGTGGGATGACGGCATCATTGATCCGGCGGATACGCGTACCGTCCTGGGTCTTGTCTATTTCTGCTGCACTGAACGCACCGATAGAGCCCACCCACTTTGGCGTATTCAGGATGTAAGCTGCCGGACACGGCTGGAGCAACACATGTTCGACAAGATCTTGATTGCCAATCGCGGGGAAATTGCCTGCCGTATCATGCATACGGCGCGACGCATGGGTGTCGCCACGGTCGCCGTGTACTCCGAGGCCGATGCCAGCGCCCGCCACGTGGCCATGGCGGACGAGGCGGTATTGATAGGTCCGGCCGCTGCTGCCCAGTCCTATTTGCAGATCGAGCGATTGATCGAGGCAGCCCGGCGCACCGGCGCCCAGGCCATACACCCCGGTTACGGCTTCCTGTCCGAGAACGCGGCCTTTGCCAGGGCCTGCAAGGATGCCGGGCTGGTGTTTATCGGTCCGCCCGAATCGGCCATACAGGCCATGGGCTCCAAGAGCGAGGCCAAGCGTCTGATGCAGGCGGCCGGTGTGCCCCTGGTACCCGGTTATCATGGCGAGGATCAGGATCCTGCCATGCTGGCGGAACAGGCTGCCGCTATCGGCTACCCGGTGTTGATCAAGGCCTCCGCCGGTGGTGGCGGCAAGGGCATGCGGGTGGTGAACAAGGCGGATGAATTTGCCACCGCCCTGGCTGCGGCCAAGCGTGAGTCCCGGGCAGCTTTCAGTGACGACCAGGTGCTGATTGAGAAGTACCTGCTGCGACCCAGGCATATCGAAATCCAGGTGTTTGCGGATACCCATGACAACTGCGTGTACTTGTTTGAACGTGATTGTTCGGTACAACGCAGGCACCAGAAAGTCGTGGAAGAAGCCCCCGGCCCCGGCCTGAGCGAGGCCCGTCGCAAGGCCATGGGCGAGGCCGCGGTGGCTGCAGCGCGCGCCATTGCCTACACCGGCGCCGGCACGGTGGAGTTCATCGTCTCTGCCGATGATGAGTTCTACTTTATGGAAATGAATACCCGCTTGCAGGTGGAACACCCGGTCACCGAGTGCATCACCGGACAGGACCTGGTCCAGTGGCAGTTGCTGGTGGCTGCCGGGGAAAAATTGCCGAGTACCCAGGACGGGCTGGCGATCAACGGTCATTCGATAGAGGTACGTATCTACGCCGAGGATCCGGAACGCGATTTCCTGCCCGCTACCGGGGCCTTGAAGCACCTGCGCTTTCCGTTGGAGAGCGAGCACGTGAGGGTGGATTCAGGAGTACGCGAAGGGGATGTGATTTCCGTACATTACGATCCGATGATCGCCAAGCTCATCGTTTGGGACCGGAACCGCGATGCCGCGCTGCAGACGCATGCAACAGGCCTTGTCGGAGACCGAAATCGTGGGGCTCACCACCAATGTGGATTTCCTGTACAGCGTGATATCCCACCCGGCCTTTCGCGAGGGCGGGGTCGATACGGGCTTTATCGAGCGGCATTGGGATGAGTTATGCGCAGGCTCGAATACCGATCCTGATCGCGCCCTGGCACTGGCAAGCCTGTTCCTGCTGGTGCAACGCAAGCGACAGGCCATCGGCCAGGCACAGGCGTCTCACGATCCCTGGTCGCCCTGGCAGCGTGGCGATGGCTGGCGCATGAATGATGACAGCAATTGCCTGCTGGAATTTGACCTGGGACAGGAGCGCTTTGCGGTCAGGGCGCACTACCGGGGTGAGCATTACCAGCTGGACCTGCCCGGGGGCACTGTCAGTGGCGAAGCGCGTTTTGACGAGGATGGTATGTTGCTGGCCAGCCTGGATGGTTTGCGGGTAAGGGCCCGGGTGGTGCAGCAGGATCAGCGCATCGCGGTGCTGCTCGAAGGACACCGCCAGGACCTGGTTTTGCACGATCCCCTGGAATCAGGACAGGAACTTGAGGCCGGACCCGGAAATCTTCGTTCACCGATGCCGGGCAAGGTGCTGGAGGTCATGGTGGCCGCAGGCGACAAGGTCACACGGGGAGCGCCGCTCATCATCCTGGAAGCAATGAAGATGGAACACACCATCGTGGCGCCGGCCGATGGCACGGTGACCCGGGTGTGCTTCGCCCAGGGCGACCTGATCGACGACGGTGTGGACCTGGTGGAATTCGAGGCCGACTGATCAGCCGGTGGCGCTCCGGGTCTGGCTCCTGTTCTTGTAGGTATCCAGCACCTTGGCCAGGTACCGGCCGGTATGGGATTCAGGGTGGCTTGCCACGTCTTCCGGTGTTCCCGTGGCCAGCAGACGACCACCCTTGTCGCCACCTTCCGGACCCAGGTCGATTACCCAGTCTGCCGTCTTGATGACATCCAGGTTGTGCTCGATGACTACGATGGTATTGCCCTGGTCACGCAATCGTTGCAGCACCTCCATCAGGTGGGCAATGTCGTGAAAATGCAGACCGGTAGTAGGTTCGTCGAGCAGGTACAGGGTGCGGCCCGTGGCACGCTTGGATAATTCCTTGGCCAACTTCACACGCTGCGCCTCGCCACCCGACAGGGTGGTGGCGTTTTGGCCAAGCCGGATGTAGGACAGGCCCACGTCCATCAGGGTCTGTAATTTGCGTGCGACCAGGGGCACGTTCTTGAAGTATTCAAGACCGTCCTCAACGGTGAGTTCGAGCACTTCGTGGATATTCTTGCCCTTGAAACGTATGTCCAGGGTTTCCCGGTTATAACGCTGCCCGTGACATATGTCGCAGGGTACGTAGACGTCCGGCAGAAAATGCATTTCCACTTTTATGACGCCGTCGCCCTGGCATGCCTCGCAGCGGCCGCCCTTGACGTTGAAGCTGAAGCGCCCGGACTTGTATCCGCGAGAGCGCGCCTCCTGGGTGCCGGAAAACAGGTCGCGTATGGGTGTAAACAGACCGGTGTAGGTGGCAGGATTCGAGCGTGGTGTCCTGCCGATCGGGCTCTGGCTGATATCGATAATCCGGTCGAACTGCTCAAGCCCTTCCACGCCGTCGCAAGGCGCAGGGCGCTCCGCCGCGTCATTGATCGCGCGCGCCGCCTCGGCGTACAGCGTATCGTTAATCAGGGTGGATTTTCCCGAACCCGAGACACCGGTGACGCAGGTCATCAGTCCCACCGGAATTTCCACCGTGATGTTTTTCAGATTATTACCGCGGGCGTTGACGATACGCAGATTCCTGTTCGGGTCTGCGGCTGTGCGCAGTGGCGGTACCGGGATGGCCATTCTTCCGGACAGGTACTTGCCGGTAAGCGAATCGGGGTGATCCCTGACTTGCTTCGGCGTTCCCTGGGCGACGATTTCTCCGCCATGAACACCGGCTCCCGGGCCCAGGTCCAGCACGTGATCCGCTGCCTCTATGGCCTCCTCGTCATGTTCCACCACGATCACTGTGTTGCCCAGGTCACGCAGGTGAAACAGTGTTTCCAGCAGTCTGCGATTATCGCGTTGGTGCAGGCCTATGGAAGGCTCGTCCAGGATGTACATCACTCCGACGAGACCCGACCCGATCTGGCTGGCCAGCCTGATGCGCTGTGCCTCGCCACCCGACAGCGTTTCCGCGCTGCGGTTCAGGGTCAGGTATTCCAACCCTACGTCGACCAGGAACTTCAGGCGGCTGCTCAATTCACCGCGGATCTTGTCAGCGACTTCTCCGCGCCAGCCCGGCAGACTCAGGTTCTCGAACATGGACAGGGCCCGACCGACGGACATATTGGTGACCTGCGGCAGGGTGTGCTCGTCTATGAATACATTCATCGCCGCCTTGTTCAGCCGATGACCGCCGCACTGGGGACACGGTTGGGTGCTCAGGTACTTGGCCAGTTCCTCTCGCACCATGTTGCTCTCGGTTTCCCGGTAGCGACGTTCCATATTCGGAATGATGCCCTCGAAGCTCTTGGTGTATTTCGACGTTTCCCCACGGGTGTCCAGGTACTCGAAGCGGATTCGTTGCTTGCCGCTACCGTAGAGTATGACCTTCTGCATGTCGGCAGGCAGGTCCTGGTACGGGGTTTCGATATCAAATTTATAATGAGCCGAGAGCGCCTGGATTAGCTGGAAATAGTAGTTATTACGCCTGTCCCAGCCGCGTATTGCGCCGCCGGCCAGGCTCAGGTGTGGATGGGTGGCGACCCGGTCCGGATCAAAAAACTGCTGGCTGCCCAGACCGTCGCACAGTTCGCACGCCCCGGCGGGGTTATTGAAGGAAAACAGCCGGGGCTCCAGTTCTACCAGGGAGTACCCACACTGGCGGCAGGCGAAGCGATCCGAAAACACCAGGTGCTCGCGTTCGGGTTCATCCATAAAGGCAACGTGGGCCACGCCGTCTGCCAGCTTCAGGGCGGTTTCGAATGACTCGGCCAGACGCAGGTCTGCGTCGGCTTTCACTTTCAACCTGTCTACCACCACCTCGATGGTGTGGCGTTTGCGCAGGTCGAGCTCCGGCGGCTCATCCAGTTCGAGCAACTCACCGTCGACCCTTGCCCGGATAAATCCCTGGGCGCGCAGTTCCATGAAAATACGGTTGTGCTCGCCCTTGCGGTCATTCACGATCGGCGCCAGCAGCATGACCCGGGTGCCCTCGGGCAGGGCTATCACCTGGTCCACCATCTGGCTGACAGTCTGGGCCTGAAGGTCGGTCTTGTGATCCGGGCAGCGGGGTATGCCGGCACGCGCAAACAGCAGACGCAGGTAGTCGTAAATTTCGGTCACCGTGCCCACGGTGGAGCGCGGATTATGCGAGGTGCTCTTCTGCTCTATGGATATGGCAGGTGACAGACCTTCGATGTGGTCAATGTCCGGTTTTTCCATCACCGACAGGAATTGGCGGGCATAGGAGGAGAGCGACTCCACGTAGCGCCGTTGCCCTTCCGCATAAATGGTGTCAAAGGCCAGCGACGACTTCCCGGAGCCAGACAACCCGGTGATTACGATCAATTTGTCTCTGGGTAGCTCGACATCCACATTTTTCAGATTGTGGGTGCGGGCACCGCGTATAAGAATCCGTTCCATCACTTCGCCGATGTTTGGGTCAACCTGCTAATATACGCCGTTTCCAAAGCGACGAGCAAAGGATCACGGCACGTGAGACAGAAGACTGGCAATAGTATTGCGATGACAGGCGACGAACGCGGCGCAGTTGGGGTGCTGGCGGGCATCTATGCGGTGCGTATGCTGGGGCTGTTCATGCTGTTGCCGGTACTGGCGCTGTTTGCAACCGACCTGAAGGGCGCGACCCCGACACTTTCGGGTCTGGCGGTGGGGGCCTACGGGGTGACCCAGGCGAGCCTGCAGATTCCTTTTGGCCTGCTTTCTGACCGTTTTGGCCGAATCCCGGTGATTGCGACAGGGCTGCTGATTTTTATCGCCGGCAGCGTCGTTGCGGCGCTCTCAACCGATATCTGGACCCTGATCCTGGGTCGTGTGTTACAGGGCGCGGGCGCTATTTCCGCCGCAGTGACAGCGTTGCTGGCCGACCGCACGCGGGTGGAAGTGCGCACACGCGCCATGGCCATCATCGGTATCAGCATCGGCACCACCTTTATGCTTTCGATGATTATCGGGCCTGCGCTGGCCGGTGTGGCCGGTGTTTCCAGCTTGTTCTGGCTCTCCGCCGCCCTGGGCGGAGGCGCCCTGGTTTTGCTGTTGCTGGTCCTGCCGGCAGCCCCGGACGCCAAGATTCCGGTCCCCAGGGAAAAGCCGCGTTTTCTGGATACTTTGCGCGATGGCGAGCTGCTGCGTTTGTATATCGGCGTATTTTTATTGCACGCAGTGGTTACCGCCCTGTTTGTGGCCGTGCCCTTTGCCTTGAGAGATGTGGCGGGCATGCTTGCGGCGGAACACTGGAAAATCTATCTACCGGTAATCCTGATCTCACTGGCCGGTACGGTGCCGCTGATAATCATGTCTGAACGCCAGACGGACGGGCGCAACAGCGTGCTGATCGGGATCGGCATATTGCTGCTTGGCCAGGTTCTCCTGGGTTGGCAGCATGGCAGTATTACCAGCATCGCCTTTG
Organism: uncultured Gammaproteobacteria bacterium; assembly: GCA_963823435.1. Lineage (GTDB taxonomy): Bacteria > Pseudomonadota > Gammaproteobacteria > Steroidobacterales > BM003 > CAKZML01. Next base: position 1,338,943 of record CAWGLN010000001.1, read on the forward strand.
CCCTGGTGGTCTTTTTCGCCGGGTTCAATTTCCTTGAAGCCAGGCTGCCGGCCTGGCTTTCCCAGTTGGCCACCCCGGAGCGCCGTGGCGCCGCCCTGGGAATATTCGCAAGTTGTCAGTTCATGGGGGCTTTCGTGGGCGGCACCATGGGCGGCTGGTTGCGCGGCAACTGGGGCCTTGGAGGCGTGTTCGTGGCCACCTCCGCCCTGGCGGCGGTGTGGCTTCTGCTTGCACTCGCTGGCAAAAAGGACATTTCGGGGCAAAAGGCCGGGAATGCAGGGTGAGATTTTTATTGGCTCGTCATACAATTGACAACCTTTCCAGATCGGGGGCTACCCCGGCACATTCAGACAAGGTGATGGTGCAGATATGGCTCGAGGCGTAAACAAGGTTATTTTGGTCGGAAACCTGGGTGCAGACCCGGAGACTCGTTACATGCCCAGTGGCTCCGCAGTCACCAATATTCGCATTGCCACCTCCGAAAGCTGGAAAGACAAGACCTCCGGCGAGCAGCAGGAACGTACCGAGTGGCATAACGTGGTGTTCTTTGGTCGCCTGGCCGAGATTGCTGCGGAGTACCTGCGCAAGGGCTCACAGGTGTATGTCGAGGGCAGCCTGCGTACACGCAAGTGGGAAGGCAAGGACGGAGTCGAGCGTTACACCACCGAGACCGTCGCCAGCGAAATGCAAATGCTGGGTGGACGCCCAGGTGGTGGATCACCATCTGCAAGCGCGCCGTCACAGCAGTCGCAGCGCAGCAGCGCGCCGGCGGCCGACAGCGGTCCGGTGGATGACTTCGACGACGATATACCGTTCTAGGCGGTGCATCAGCCCGGAGATTCCGGCACCAATCACGCTTGCATGCGGCGCGCCTGTCCAGGGTGCGCCGTTTGCTTTTCAGATGGCAAGGGCGGCGGACAGGCTGCACGGCGACGCGTCCTGAGGGATGGTGATTCACCGACGTCCTGCCCCGGCTAGCGGATAAGCCTGCCTGCCGCAGGACGGGCCGGGCCTGAAATCATAGTAATTCGCGGTAAAAACGGCTAATTTAACGGTTCTGAAATCAATGAATAAGGGAATGAGCGGAAAGCTCTTTATCAAGACCTTCGGTTGCCAGATGAACGAGTACGACTCGTCCAAGATGGCGGACGTTCTGGCGAAGTCTCATGGGATGACGGTAACGCTGGATCCGTCAGAGGCCGACGTGCTGCTTGTGAACACCTGCTCGGTCAGGGAGAAAGCACAGGAAAAGGTCTTTTCCCTGCTGGGAACCTGGCGGCCGTTGAAAGACCTGCGCCCGGGCGTGATTATCGGGGTCGGCGGTTGCGTGGCCAGCCAGGAGGGCGAGGCCATCACCCGTCGTGCACCCTACGTCGACCTGGTATTCGGCCCGCAAACCCTGCACCGGATTCCCGAGATGCTGGACCAGGCCCGCGCTGCCGGCCGCTCGCAGGTGGACATCAGTTTCCCGGAAATAGAGAAATTCGACCGCCTGCCCGATCCCCGTGCCGAGGGCGCCACGGCCTTTGTTTCAATCATGGAAGGCTGCAGCAAATATTGTACTTTCTGTGTCGTGCCCTACACCCGCGGTGAGGAAGTCAGTCGGCCTTTTGATGACGTAATTACCGAAGTGGTGAAACTTGCCGATCAGGGAGTGAAAGAAATCACCCTGCTGGGCCAGAACGTCAATGCATTTCGGGGTGAGATGCACGATGGCACCCAGGCTGACCTGGCGACCCTGATTCATTACGTGGCACAAGTGGATGGGGTGGAGCGTATCCGGTTTACAACCTCTCATCCGGTCGAATTTACCGACAGTCTGATCGAGGCGTATGCCCTGGTTCCGAAGCTGGCCAGTTTCCTGCATTTGCCGGTGCAATCCGGTTCCGACCGTGTGTTGTCACTGATGAAGCGTGGACATACCACGCTGGAGTACAAGCAGAAGATACGTCGTTTGCGGGAGGCTCGTCCAAACCTGAGCATATCCTCTGATTTTATTGTCGGGTTTCCGGGCGAAACCGATAAGGATTTCCAGGCCACCATGGATTTGATCGGCGAAATAGGTTTCGACCAGTCGTTCAGTTTTATTTACAGCGCCCGACCGGGCACGCCTGCGGCCTCGCTGCCTGATGACGTGAGCCACCAGGAAAAGCAGCAGCGCCTGTCGATACTGCAACAACGCATCAGCCAGAAGGCAATGGAAATCAGCCAGGGCATGGTGGGTAGCGTGCAACGGGTGCTGGTTGAAAAGCACTCCAGAAAGGACCCGAGACAGTTGGCCGGTCGTACTGAAAATAACCGTTGGGTGAATTTTGACGGCCCGGAGAATTTGATGAATCAGTTTGCCGACGTGCATATCACAGAGGGATTACCCAATTCCCTGCGCGGTCGTCTGCTTGAGGCGGGTCAATCTTGAACGCACAGATAGATTCTTCTGAACTGATTCTGGAGCCTGCGGATAATGCCAGGCTTGCCCAGTTGTGCGGACAGTTTGACGAAAACATCAGGCTGTTGGAGAAACGTCTGCTTGTCAGCATCAATAATCACGGCAACCATTTCAGACTCTCGGGCGAGCCGACGGCGGTGGTCGCCGCACGCCGGGTGCTTACCCGTTTGTATGCGCTTGCGGCAAGGGAAACATTGAATGCGGAACGCGTACACATGGCTATCCAGGAGGCCGGTATGGAGCCGGTGACAGATGGGGCACAGGTTGAGGCCGAAGCGGTAGTCAAGACCCGCAAGCGCGCCATTCGCGCCCGGGGCAAGAACCAGCATCACTATGTCGGGCAGATGCGGGAGAAGGACCTCACTTTTGGCGTGGGTCCCGCCGGAACCGGCAAGACTTATCTGGCCGTAGCCGCGGCGGTGGAAGCGCTGGAAACCGAGAGAGTGCGCCGCATTGTCCTGGTGCGGCCGGCGGTTGAAGCCGGTGAGCGCCTGGGTTTTCTGCCCGGCGACCTGGCCCAGAAAATCGATCCCTATTTGCGACCCATGTACGACGCGCTCTACGAAATGCTCGGGTTTGACCGTGTTGCCAGGCTTGTGGAGGCGCATGTGATCGAAATCGCTCCCCTGGCGTTTATGCGTGGTCGCACCCTGAATGAGTCATTTGTGATTCTCGATGAAGCCCAGAATTCGTCCGCCGAGCAGATGAAGATGTTTCTGACCCGCATAGGATTTGGCTCGCATGCGGTGGTTACCGGGGACATAACCCAGACTGATCTGCCGCAAAGTCAGACCTCCGGCCTGCGTCACGCACTGGATGTACTCAAGGATGTCGAGGGGGTCGGCTTCACTTTTTTCACGGCCCGCGACGTGGTACGTCACGCGCTGGTTCAGCGCATCGTGGAGGCCTATGAGCGGCACCGCGATGACTAAGACCCGGCATGCGAGTTGCGCCGGCCTGGAATTGGATTTTCAGTTGGCCTGCGACGATGTGCAGGGCATTCCCGCTGCCGGAGTTATTGCCGGCTGGGCCCGCGCAGCCCTGGCGGGCCAACGCGAGCAAGCGGTGTTGAGCATACGCGTGGTGGGTGCGGAGGAGGGCAAGGCCCTGAATCTTGAGTATCGGGGCAAGGACTATGCCACCAATGTATTGTCGTTTCCGGCTGAAATACCCGCATATGTCGAACTTCCCCTGCTCGGGGATATTGTCATTTGTGCCCCCGTGGTGACGGCCGAGGCGGTGGGGCAGGGCAAGGGTCTGGAGGCCCATTGGGCGCACCTCGTGGTACATGGTGTGCTGCACTTGCTTGGTTATGACCACACAGAAGATTCCGAGGCGGAACTTATGGAGGCAAGGGAGCGCGCAATCCTTGCCGGCCTGGGGTTCACCGATCCCTATACGCCGGCAGACACGTGAAAGTGCCGGATACGAATTTTTTCAGGAGATAAGCACATGTCAGACGACCAACCTCCAAGTAGCGACGGTCTCGGGAAACCGGGCTGGTTGCGCCGACTGGCGCGGCGCCTTGGCAGTCTTCCCCGGGACCGTGAGGAATTGACCCAGATTCTTGGCGAACTGGGCGAGGCCAGGATACTGGACGTGCAGGAACTGGCCATGATCCGTGGTGTGCTTGAGGTCTCTGAGTCCCAGGTCAGGGATATCATGATTCCCCGTTCACAAATGGTCGTGCTCGAGCGTGGGGATGAGCCACAAAAAATGCTGGAAGTGATCAATGCTTCGGGGCACTCGCGTTTCCCGGTAATTGGCGATGATCGTGATGAAGTAATCGGCGTATTGCTGGCCAAGGACCTGCTGCGGTTTTTCTCGGAAAACCAGGAGTCGCGGTTCGATATACGGGAATGTCTGCGTCCTGCCGTGTTTATTCCGGAGGGTAAGCGCCTGAATACCATGCTCAGGGATTTTCGGGTCAGCCACAATCATATGGCTATCGTGGTTGACGAGTACGGCGGTGTGTCCGGTTTGCTGACCATTGAGGACGTGCTGGAGGAAATCGTCGGCGAGATTGGTGATGAGCACGACGTAGAGGAAGACCGTGAAATCGTCAATGATGGACCCCGACGTTTCCTGGTCAAGGGATACACCAGGATTTGGGACTTCAACGAGTATTTTGGTTCAAATTTCGATGATGAGGAATTTGACACCGTGGCGGGGATGATCATGCATGAGTTGGGGCGCCTGCCACGCCGGGGTGAGGTGCTGAAACTGGAGGGTATGGAGTTCCGCGTAACACGCACTGATCGGCGGCGTGTGGAGTCGGTGCAGGTCACCCTGCCCGAGGATCGACCGGAACCAGCCGGGGAATCCGCCTGAGATTCCCGGGCATGCAAGGCATGGTCCGTGTTCTTGCCGGTTGGCGGCACTGGCGCATAGTTTTGTCAGCCCTGGCCGGTGCGATATTGCCACTGGCTTTCGCACCCCTGTCCGCCTATCCCCTTGCGCTGGTGAGTCCGGCCCTGTTTTTCCTGCTGATAGACGCTCAGCGGCCCGGACTGGCGGCGCGTTGCGGTTTCGCCTTCGGCTTTGCCGCCTTCCTGGCCGGTACCTATTGGCTGTACATCAGCGTCCACCATTTTGGCAAGGCGCCGTTGCTGGTAGCCCTGCCGGTGATGTTTGGCTTGATCGCTTTCATGGCGGCCTGGTATGCGTTGCTGGGCTGGCTGTGCGCCCGCTGGCTAACCGGTTCTGCGTCCATGCGCTGGTTATTGGCCTGGCCTGCTGCCTGGGTCTCGGTGGAATGGCTGCGTGGCTGGGTTGCCACGGGATTTCCCTGGCTAAGCCTGGGTTATAGCCAGGTAGACAGTCCCCTGGGCGGTTTTGCTCCCCTGGCCGGCGTCTACGGTGTGAGCTGGGCCGCGGCCCTGGTGGCCGGCGGCATCCTCCTGAGTCTGCTGGGGGAAGGCAGGCAGCGGTGGCTGGGCTTGCTGGTCGCCCTGGTCGTGTGGTTGGGTGGCGGCCTGTTGAGACCCGTGCCCTGGACGACCCCTGAAGGGGCCCCGGCCCGGGTGATGGTTGCCCAGGGAAATGTAGCCCAGGATATGAAATGGTTGCCGGAGCAACGCCAGCCGACACTTGATCTGTATCGTGAAATGACCCTGCAGAATCTGGACAGCGAACTGATCGTGTGGCCCGAGGCAGCGCTTCCCAGCCTGGTGTCAGAGGAGCGGGAGTTTCTGGCGGAGGTATGGACCCGTGTGCAGGATTCGGGCGGTGCACTGGTTCTTGGCGTGCTGCGTCTGGAACCGGATGACTGGTCTGTGCGCAATTCGCTGCTGGCCCTGGGCGAGGAAGCCGGGTTCTATGACAAGCGTCACCTTGTGCCTTTCGGAGAGTTTTTCCCGGTACCAGGATTTGTCCGTAACTGGCTGCGCCTGATGAGTCTGCCTTACTCGGATATTGACACATGGCTGGCATGATCAACCGGTGTTGCTGGCCGGGCGGTTCCGGATCGCCCCCAGCATCTGTTACGAGGATGCATTTGGCGCGGAACAAAGAAGCTTTTTCCCCGAGGCAAATATCCTGGTGAATGTCAGTAATGATGCCTGGTTCGGTGATTCCGTGGCCCCGCACCAGCATTTGCAGATGGCCCGATTTCGCGCCCTGGAATCGGGTCGCTTTCTTATCCGCAGCACCAACACCGGTGTTTCGGCCGTGGTAGACGCAAAGGGCCGTGTGGTGGCCCGGTCGCCCCAGTTCCGGGTGGCGGCCCTGAGGGCGGAGGTTCGGCTTTTCACAGGCGTCACGCCCTATATCCTGGTCGGCAATGGCCCGGTGATGACCCTGGCCCTGATCGCTATGCTGGCAGGAGCGCTGCTGGGGAAGGCCTGGCGGCATGAGTCGGTGACGCCGAATACAGGCTGATTGAGGCAAAATCCGGTATCCTTTGCGGTTTTACGGAACCCCTTGAGTCAGCCCTCGTTATGGACCCTATTTACCGACCCGAAGTTATTGAACCCGATGCCCAGACTTACTGGGAGGAAAACGGGTGTTTCATCGCCAGGGAAGATCCTTCCAGGGAAAAGTACTACTGCCTGGTCATGTTTCCCTACCCCAGCGGGCGCGCCCACATGGGTCATGTGCGCAATTACGCTATCGGTGATCTGATCGCCCGTTACCAGCGCATGCTGGGTAAGAATGTACTGCATCCGATGGGTTGGGATGCGTTTGGCCTGCCGGCCGAGAACGCGGCGATCAAGAACAAGGTGCCGCCCGCTCGCTGGACCTACGACAACATTGACTACATGCGCAACCAGTTCAAGAAGCTGGGCCTGGGATACGACTGGAGTCGCGAGCTGGCGACCTGTCGCCCCGAGTATTACCGCTGGGAGCAGTTGCTGTTTACCCGCCTGCTGAAGAAGGGAATGGTTTACCGCAAGGCATCGGTCGTGAACTGGGATCCGGTGGATCAGACCGTGCTCGCAAACGAGCAAGTCATCGATGGCCGTGGCTGGCGCTCGGGCGCCCTGGTTGAACGTCGCGAAATTCCGCAGTGGTTCATGAAAATTACCGACTACGCCGATGAGTTGCTTGAGGGCCTGGATAAGCTGGACGGCTGGCCCGAGGCTGTGCGCACCATGCAGCGCAACTGGATCGGCCGTTCGGAGGGACTGGTAATCGACTTCGAGGTCAAGGGGCATGCATCCATGTCCGTGTTCACCACCCGCCCGGATACGCTGCACGGCGTGACCTATATGGCGGTGGCCGCGGAGCACCCCCTGGCCCAGGCCGCCGCTGCGAGCGATACCAAACTGGCCGCCTTCATCGCCGAGTGCCGCAATATGAAGACGGCCGAGGCGGATATGGAGACCATGGAAAAGAAGGGTATGGCGCTGGGCATCACCGCGCGCAACCCGGTCAATGGTCAGGAAGTGCCGGTGTGGGTAGCCAACTTCGTGTTGATGAGCTACGGCACGGGCGCGGTAATGTCAGTGCCCGGTCACGACCAGCGCGACTGGGAGTTCGCCACCAAGTATGGCTTGCCGATACGCCAGGTGATTGCTCCCGCCGATGGCAGCGACACCGACCTGGCAGTGGCCGCCTACACCGACAAGGGTGTGCTGGTGAATTCCGGTATCCATGACGGAATGGATTTTCAGCAGGCCTTTGACGCCATCGCCGATGAGTTCGAATCACAGGGCCTGGGCAGGCGCCAGGTCAACTACCGTCTGCGTGACTGGGGGGTTTCCCGCCAGCGTTACTGGGGAGCGCCGATCCCGGTGATTAATTGCGAGGTCTGTGGACCCCTGCCGGTGCCGGAACAGGATTTACCCGTTGTATTGCCAGAAAACGTATCCTTCGAGGGCGTGCAGTCGCCCATTCAGAGCATGCCCGAGTTTTACCTGACCAGCTGTCCGCAGTGCGGAAAATCTGCCACACGCGAAACAGATACCTTTGATACTTTCATGGAGTCGTCCTGGTATTTCAGCCGATACGCCAGCCGTGATTGCGATACCGCCATGGTGGATGAGCGCGCCGCCTACTGGATGCCGGTGGACCAGTACATTGGTGGTATCGAGCATGCCATCCTGCACCTTTTGTATGCCCGTTTCTTTCAGAAGTTGATGCGCGACGAGGGCATCCTGGATATCGATGAGCCGTTCACCAATCTCCTGACCCAGGGTATGGTGCTCAAGGACGGCGCCAAGATGTCCAAGTCCAAGGGTAATACCGTGGATCCCCAGGAACTGGTGGATCGCTATGGTGCAGATACTGTGCGCCTGTTCATGATGTTTGCCTCCGCCCCGGAGCAGTCACTTGAATGGTCGGATGAGGGCGTGGAGGGCGCTTATCGCTTTATCAAGCGCTTGTGGCGTGCCGTTGCGCAACACCTGGAACAGGGACCGGTGTCGGGAACACTCACCGGCGAGTTGAGCGGTCAGCACAAGGATCTTCGGCGCAAGCTGCATGAGACCATACTCAAGGTCGGTGACGATTACAGTCGGCGTTACACCTTTAACACGGCGATCGCGGCGGTCATGGAGTTACTGAACGAGCTGGCCAGGATGGAAGACAGTGACCAGCAGTCCCGGGCACTGAGGCAAGAAGTGCTGGATGCGGTAGTGCTGATGCTGTCACCCATACTGCCGCATGTTTGCCATCGTCTGTGGTTTGAACTGGGACACCGGCGCGCGGTGGTGGATGAGGCCTGGCCGACTCACGATGCCAACGCCCTGGTTCGTGACGAGGTGGAGTTGGTGGTGCAGGTCAATGGCAAATTGCGAGGCCGGATACGGGTGGCAATGGATGCCAGCCAACAGCAGATTCAGGAACTGGCCCTGGCCGATCCCGGTGTCAGGCGCTTCGTTGACGGCAAGCCCCTGCGCAAGGTGATAGTGGTGCCGGGCAAACTCGTTAACCTGGTGGTGTGAACCATGCGCTGGCGCGGCAATGCACTGTTAATAATGCTCCTGGCGGTATCAGCGTCGGCCTGCGGCTATCGCTTGCAGGGTAACGAAGAACTACCGACATTTATGGCGGTAACGTATATCGAGACCGCCAATCCCTACAGTGACCTGTCCTTGTCACTGGAGCGATCGCTGCGAGCGTCAGGCGTGCAACCCAGGCGTGTGGCGGACGGCGCGACTGCAGTACTGCGTCTGAATCGCGACGAGTATGGTCAGCGCCTGCTGTCGGTGTCGGCTACCAATGTTCCGCAGGAATTCGAGGTTTATTACACGGTGGCCTACCAGCTCATCGTGGACGGCAAGGTATTGCTGGAAGTGGACTCGCGCACGCTCACCAACGATTACACCTTCGATCCAACCGACGTGTTGGCCAAGAGCAGGGAGGAGACATTGCTCAGGAAGGCGCTGGCCGATGACCTGGTGAGGCTGATGGTGCGCAGAATTACGGCCCTGGAAGTGCCTGGCGAGTGATTGGTCGTGGCGTCCTGATAAGAGCCAGTGAGCTGTCCTGGCGTTGCAGGAAACCCGTGGAAAAGTGTAGATTCAACCATGTGTTGTCACTTCGTGCCTTGGCGGTGTCGTGCCAGATAGATTGATTCAATTTTTTGCCGGACCCCTGATCGCCGTATTGCTTTGCCTGCAGGCGGTCAACCTGGTACACGAAATCTCGGACTCCCTGCACGATTCCGGCCAGCAATGCGAATTCTGTCTCAAGTTTGAACGTACCGGGTTTGCGCTGGGAGCCTCTGCCGGACAGGCTGGCTTGCTTTGGGTTTCGCAGCCCCCCGTGCGCCCGTTCCTTGCCCTGTCGCAACAGTTGGGCGAACTACTATCCCCCGAGTCCCGCGGCCCACCTGTCGATTCCATACTCGCCCGGCATTAACCAGGCGGGAGTGGTACAGGTTTGCTGTCCGTTGCGGACAGCCGTGTAGGTAGATTCGGAGTGTTCCCAAGATGAATAAATGGATGTTGTCCGTGGTAACCGTGTTCGGTGCCGCCGGGTTGGTGCTACCCGTCCTGGCCCAGGGACAGGTTACCGGCAATGCCTTCAACCCGGCGATCAGCCTGATCCTGGATGGCAAGTTTTCAAGCTATTCGGGTGAACTGGACGGATATGACTTCGCCGGGTTCCCGCTGGATGCCGAGGTCGGTCCGCCGCCAGAGGGATTTTCGCTTGGGGAAAGTGAACTGGTGATGAGCGCCAACGTGGATGATCTTTACTATGGGTTCATGACCCTGGCCCTGGAACACTCTGAAGAAGGTACGGAGGTTTCTCTTGAAGAGGCCTGGATTCAGACTCTTGCGCTTCCGGGTGGATTGAGTGTCAAGGCGGGAAGGATGTTCTCGGATATTGGCTACCTCAATTCCCGCCATCCCCATACCTGGGATTTCGTCGACGCGCCCCTGCCGTATGCAACGATGCTGGGAGGCAATTTCGCGGATACGGGCATCCAGGCGCGCTGGATTGCGCCCACCGACCTGCTGCTGGAACTGGGTGCAGAGTTGTTGCGTGGCGATAGCTATCCGGCGGCCGGGGCGGGTAATTCCGGCGTCGGCGCATGGACCGCGTTCGCCCACCTGGGAGGGGACATGGGCGTGAGCAACAGTTGGCGCGTGGGTGCATCCTACCTGTCGACCGAGGTGGCGGGACGGGAGTTCGACCTGGATACCGACCAGGGGGCGTTCTTCGGAAGCGGATCGGTGGTCATCCTGGACGCGGTCTGGAAGTGGTCGGAAAACGGTAATCCAAAGCTGCGTAGCCTGGTGTTACAGGCCGAGTATCTGGTCCGCCAGGAAGACGGGCAATTGGACATGGCGGGCGAGAACCTGAACGGCTCCAGCCCTTACGATATTTCACAGGACGGCTTCTACCTGCAGGGCACCTACCAGTTTCGACCACGGTGGAGAGTGGGCCTGCGCTACGAGGACATCAGTGCTGACAACGCGCCACTGCAGGATCCCCTGGATGGATTACTGGAAAGCGGGGACTCACCGAGCCGGGTCAGCGCCATGCTGGATTTCTCGCACAGTGAATTCAGTCGACTGCGTTTTCAAGTGGCGTCCCTGGATAACGGCCGGGGAAGTGAAAGCCAGGTATTCCTCCAGTACATCATGAGCCTGGGCGCCCATGGCGCTCACCAGTTCTGAGGCGGACTTCGATGAAGAATTACTGTTTGCTGATGTGTTTCCTGGCTCTTGCTCCCGGCCTGGCAATTGCCGAGGTGAGGGTCTTTGCCTGCGAACCTGAATGGGCCTCGCTGGCCGGCGAGCTGGGCGGTGACCTGCTCCTGGTGGAGAGTGCGACCACGGGTATGCAGGATCCTCATTACATCCAGGCCAGGCCAAGCCTGATCGCCAGGGTAAGGCGCGCCGACCTCGTGCTGTGCACGGGTGCCGACCTCGAGGCGGGATGGTTGCCCCTGCTGCTGCGCCAGGCTAACAATGGCAAGGTGCAGCCGGGACAACCCGGATTTCTTGCTGCGGCCGATTTTGTCAGCCTGCTGGAGAAACCGGAGGTGCTGGACCGGGCGGCCGGTGATATTCACCCTTTCGGCAACCCTCACATCCAGATGGATCCGCGTAATTTCTCACTGGTCGCCGACGAGTTGAATCGTCGCCTGCAGATCCTGGATCCGGCCAACGCGCAAATTTATGAGTCGCGCTACAGAGATTTTGATGCACGCTGGGGTGCGGCGACCGAGGGGTGGAGCGCGCGTATGCAGCGTCTGAAGGGGACCAAGTTCGTCACTTACCATCGCAGTTGGGTTTACCTGTTTGCCTGGGCAGGTCTGGAGGAAGTGGGTACGCTTGAACCCAAGCCGGGGGTTCCTCCCAGCAGCAGTTACCTGTCCGGGTTATTGGTAAGGCTGGAGGATCAGGACGTGCGTGGCATCGTGCATGCTTCCTACCAGGATAGCCGTCCTTCGCAGTGGCTGTCCCAGCGCACCGGATTTCAGGTGTTACTGCTTCCTCACACCGTGGGCAGCACACCCCGGGTAACGGATTTGTACAGTATGTTCGAGGTGCTGGTGAGTACCCTGGAAAAGGCGGCGAAATGAACTGGCACGCCATCGATATAAGCATCCTCGGGCCGGCCATGCTGGCGGGTGTCCTGGTGCTTTCCACCCATGTCCCCATGGGCAGGGAGGTGCTCAAGCGGGGCATCATTTTCGTCGACCTGGCGGTGGCGCAGCTGGCCGGTCTGGGTGTGATCCTGGCGGGCACCCTGGGTTGGGAAACGCATGGGTATCCGGCCCAGGCGGCGGCCTTTGCCGCGGCCATTGCAGGCGCCATGCTGCTGACCTGGGTAGAGCGAAATCTGCAGGATGTACAGGAAGCCGTCATAGGCGTGTTGTTCGTTCTTGCCGCCACGGCGGGAATGCTGTTGCTGGCCAATCATCCGCGCGGCGGCGATGAATTGAAGGACTTGCTGGTGGGTCAGATCCTGTGGGTGGAGATGTCGAGGCTGGGTCCCGCCAGCGTGTTGTCAGTACTGGTTCTGTCGGCCTGGTTTTTTTGGCGCGAAAGATTTCAGCGCGCTGGCTTCTATATACTCTTTTCCCTGAGCGTGACGGTGTCCGTGCAACTTGTAGGTGTGTACCTGGTGTTTTCAAGCCTTATCATCCCGGCCCTGCCCACCCGAAATATGGGTGGCAAGGGTCTGTGGGCAGCATACGCCATAGGTCTGGCCGGCTATACGCTGGGCATGTTGCTGTCTGCGCTGATGGATCTATCCAACCGGACCCATGATTGTCTGGGCTATGGCTGTGGTTGCGTTCGCTGTCGGAATCTGGCGCTGGCGGTGGGCCAGGTCATGAAGATTCCAGCCAATGCCCTGGAACAGAAGCTCCGCAACGGGCTTGCCGGGATTTACCTGGTCAGTGGGGACGACCCCTTGCTGGTCGGCGAGGCCTGCGATGCCATCCGTGGTACTGCCCGGTCACAGGGTTTTGACGAGCGTGATCTGTATGTGGCCGAGCGAGGCTTTGACTGGGATGACTTGTTGGTGTCCGGCAGCAATATGTCCTTGTTTGCGAGTCGTCGTATCCTGGAGCTGCGCTTGCCCACCGGCAAACCGGGTGACAAGGGCGGCAAGGCCATCATACAGCTGGCGCAGCAGTCCGATCCGGATACCCTGGTGCTGGTGATTGCGCCTCAACTGGACAAGCGCAGCCTGGGAGCGGGCTGGGCCGCCGCTATCGACAAGGCAGGCGTGGTGGTTCAAATCTGGCCGGTTGAAGAGGCCCAGATGCCTGGCTGGATCAAGCAACGGTTGCGGGCCAGTGGCTTGCAGGCCAATGAAGAAGCAGTGCGCTTGTTGGCCACCCGGGTGGAGGGCAACCTGATGGCGGCGCAGCAAGAAATAGACAAGCTGGTGTTGCTGCATGGTAGCGGGAAACTCGATGCCGACATGATCCAGGCGGCGGTGTCCGACAGTTCTCGCTTTGATATTTTCGACCTGGTGGACGCAGCCTTGTCGGGTGACGCCGAGCGTAGCTTGAGAGTGCTGAAAGGCCTGAAGGAAGAGGGTGTCGAGCCGGTATTGATCGGCTGGGCCTTGAGCCGCGAAATGCGTACGCTTTCCCCTCTCGCCTGGCAGATTGCGCACGGGGCGTCGCCAGCCTCCGTTCTGGGCAAGGTCTGGGCCCGGCGCAAGCCCCTGGTATCCTCGGCCCTGCAACGCCATTCCTCGGGGTCTATTCACGCTCTGCAGTTGCAGCTGGCCAGGCTGGACAGGGTGGTCAAGGGACAGGCCCGGGGTGCAATTTGGGACGAACTGGGTCTGATCGTGGCAAAATTGGCGGGAACCAACTTGAAATTGAAGGCTACTGGTTGAGAATTGCGATCCGTCCAAACGTCCACAAGCTCCGAACTCCATGACGGAGCGAGCACAGGCTCCCATTGGTGTCTTTGGCGGTACCTTCGATCCGATCCATTACGGTCACCTGCGTACCGGTTACGAACTGCTGAATCTGCTCGAACTCGGCGAGGTGCGTTACCTGCCTTGCGGAGAGCCTCCACACCGGGATCGTCCGGTGGCCTCGGGCAAGGTACGTCTGGAGATGGTCAGGGCGGCGCTGGCCGGACGAGCGGGCCTGGTGGCGGACGACCGGGAGTTGCATCGGGGTGGGCCGTCTTATTCGGTGGACACGCTGGTTGATTTGCGCATGGAATACCCCGATTGCCCCCTGTGCCTGATTGTCGGGATGGATGCATTCCTGGGTCTGCCGGCCTGGCATCGCTGGCACGAGTTATTCGATCTTGCCCACGTGGTTGTAGCCAGGCGTCCTGGCTGGGCAGTCGGGAAGCCCGGTTTGCTGGAACAAATAGTGGGGGACAGGGAAACCGCGAACATAGATGATCTGCACCGGGCCAAGGCAGGCTTTATCTACATTCATACGGTGACCCAGTTGGAGATCTCAAGCACTGCCATCAGGAAGATGGCGGCTGCGGGTGAGGAGCCCAGATTCCTGATGCCCGATTCAGTATGTGAAATTATCAAGCAGAGTGGTTGCTACGATAGCCATTCAACAACAAAGGGAACAAGCGTTTGATTGACAGCGATAAATTACAGGCCCTGATTGTGGAAGCCCTGGACGAAGGTAAGGGCAAAGATATCAAGGTCATGGATGTAAGAAAATTCACCGACATCGCCGACTTCATGGTGCTGGTGACAGGTACCTCCGACCGCCATTGCAGGTCCCTGGCCGACCGGGCGGTGGATAAATCAAAGGAAGCGGGTATTTCTCCTATCGGGGTGGAAGGCACCGAAGGTGGTGAATGGATCCTGGTTGATTTGCAAGATGTCATCGTGCATGTGATGCAGCCGCGCACACGTGACTTTTACAACCTGGAGAAGCTTTGGGACATGACCGCTCTTCGTCGCAGTCAGGCATAGGCTCCCTGGATGCGTCTTCGTCTTCTCTCGCCCGGACAGAAAATGCCCGGGTGGATTCAACAGGGATTTGCCGAGTACGCGCAGCGCATGCCACGCGAATGCCGGCTGGAACTGCTGGAAATCCCGCTGGGTCGGCGCGCCAGGGGCATCCCGGTGGAGAAGGCCGTGGAGACCGAGGGTGAGCGCATCCTGGCCGCCATCAAACCAGGTGACAGGGTGGTGGCGCTGGAGGTGACTGGCCAGGAGTTTACAACCGAAGCCCTGGCCGGATACCTGGAAAGCTGGATGGGCGAGGGCCGCGATGTCTGCTTGCTGGTAGGCGGTCCCGATGGTCTTGCACCAGCATGTGTGAAAAGAGCCGACATGAGTTGGTCGCTTTCACGCCTGACGCTGCCCCATGGGCTGGTTCGAGTGATGCTGGCAGAGCAACTCTACCGTGCCTGGTCTGTAATGAAAGGACACCCTTATCACAGGGCGTGAGCCGTTTTCGTGAGCAAGCCCCGTAGGCTTCTCTGGCGGCCGACCAGGCCGCTTGCGGCCAGCCCTGGAAAAGATGACACTTCCACATATGAATCAAGACTTTATCTACCTGGCATCGGCGTCCCCAAGACGTGCGGAATTGTTGCGTCAAATCGGTATCCGTTTCTCTACCCTGGTGGCAGACCTGGATGAGACGCCGGTTGCCGGGGAATTGCCCCGGGACTATGTATTGCGCGTTGCGAGCGAGAAAGCCAGCTACGTGGGTCAGCACCTGGCTCCAGCCGGCGCAGTTGTCCTGGCCGCCGATACTGCTGTGGTGCTCGATCAGGATATCTTTGGCAAGCCCCGGGATCGGCAGGACGCCCTGACCATGCTGCATCGGCTCTCGGGACGCGAGCACTGTGTGTTGACTGCGATAGCCCTGCATGTCCGGGAACAGGTCCGTGTGGCGCTGAGCGAAAGCCTGGTTGAATTCAGGGAAATTTCGGCCGCAGAAGCCCAGGCTTACTGGGATACCGGGGAGCCTGCCGACAAGGCAGGAGCCTATGCCATACAAGGCCGGGGCGCGGTTTTTGTGAAACACTTGCAAGGTAGTTACTCCGGGGTGATGGGCCTGCCCCTGTTCGAGACAGCTGGCTTGCTTGGCCAGGTGGGCGTGTGTGCGCCCGGCATGGCAAGTGGAATTGGCGGTATCCAGGGTATGAAGGAAGAAATTCTCGTAAATGTGACGCCCCGTGAGTCGCGTGCCGCGCTGCTTGATGGCGGGGTGCTGCAGGAAGTCTTCATCGAAAGATCCAGTCGACGTGGTTTGATCAGCAATATCTACAAGGGCAAGGTCTGCCGGGTATTGCCGGGTATGCAGGCGGCATTTATCGAAATCGGTATGCAACGAACCGCGTTCCTGCATGCGTCAGATATTGCACAGGCAGTTGCCGAAGGGAATGATCTGGAAGACGTGGCGCCGGGAAACATCGACGACCTGGTAAGCCAGGGTAATGAAATCCTGGTGCAAGTCGTGAAAGATCCGCTGGGCACCAAGGGCGCCCGCCTGACAACCTACATTACGCTGCCTTCGCGTTTCATGGTGTTCATACCCAAGGGCAGCGGCGTGGGTGTGTCCACTCGCATAGAGGATCCGGAGGAGCGCCAGCGATTGCGCGAATTGGTCGAGGGGTTTGCGCAAGAAGGTCAACGCGGGGGTTTCATCGTACGCACGGCGGCGGAAGGTGTCGGTTTCGAAGCGCTGCGAGCGGATATGCACTTCTTGCAGAAACTCTGGGATGTCATCTGCGAGCGCGCGCTGATAACACCGGTCGGCAACCTGGTGCACGCGGACCTCGATTTGCCACTGCGTGTCCTGCGCGATGTGACCGGGCAAAACGTGACCCGGGTGCAGGTGGATTCTGATGAGGTTTATCAGAAGATGTGCGAGTTCGCACGTATGTTCGTCCCCGAGATGCTGCCCAAGATAGATCGCTATACCGGTCAACGACCGATCTTCGACCTGTATGGTGTGGAAGATGAATTGCAAAAAGCGCTGGCGCGGAAAGTACCTCTCAAGTCCGGCGGATACCTGATTATTGACCAGACCGAGGCCATGACGACCATCGACGTCAATACCGGCGCCTACGTCGGTCACCGGAATCTGGAAGAGACCATATTCAAGACCAATCTGGAAGCGGCGGTGACCATTGCCAGGCAGCTTCGGCTACGCAACCTGGGCGGGATAATCATTCTCGACTTCATTGACATGCTGGCGGAGGAGCACAGGAGCCAGGTCCTTGCCGCCCTGCAGCGCAGCCTTGAGTCGGACAATGCGCGCAGCAAGATTTGTGAGGTATCCAGTCTTGGCCTGGTGGAAATGACGCGCAAGCGAACCCGAGAAAGCCTGGAGAACATGTTGTGTGAAGCATGTCCTACCTGCGAGGGCCGGGGCAGGATCAAAACCCCTGAATCGGTTTGCCACGAAATATTCCGCGAAATTATCCGGCACACCCGGCAGTTTGAATTTCAGAAGTTGCTGGTGCTTGCCCACCCCGAGGTTATCGAGACGCTATTGGACGATGAGTCCACCAGCGTTGCCGAACTTGAGAGCCTGACCGGGCACCCTATTCGACTGCAGGCAGAGGCTATGTACAACCAGGAGCAGTTTGATGTTGTTCCGCTCTGACAGGTTGGGACGATGCCCGCAGTAATCAGAAAAATCTGGCGTTGGACCGCCGGGGCCATTGGCGTCCTGCTGATTGTCCTGGCCATGGCCGTGGGCATATTCCGACTATTCTTGCCCCAGCTGCCTCAATACAGGGCCCAGATTGAGCAGTGGGCGACCCAGGCCCTGGGGCGCCCCCTGCGTATCGGAGGTATCGATGCACGTCTCTCCCTGGAGGGACCGCGCATCGTGTTTCACGACACCGTCGTGCTCGCGGTTGACGGCACTACGGCAGTAATCGATGCCGATTCGATATCAGTGGTAATCAGCCTGTTTGACCTGGTGCTGGAACAACGCCTTGCTGTTTCAAGCGTTCGCATCGAGGGAATTGTGCTGGAGGTGGAGCGCCTCGAGGACGGGCGTTTTGCGTTCCTGAACCGGGAGTTCCCGGCAAAACCCGACTCGGCGAACAGCGCCTCCACAGGATCACCCGGCCCCCGAGGTGCCTGATGGCCGCTATGAGATTCGTGATGCCACCATCCGCCTGATCAGTGTTGCCCGGCAAGGGGATGCGCTGGTATTCAAGAATGCCAGTCTGGATGTGGACAAGAACGATGGTGAGCTCAGCCTGGGTATCACCATTACGCCGCCGCCCTCCCTGGGACAAGAAATACGTATCACAGCCAGCACACAGAATCTGGAAAACCCGCCGGGAGAGAGGGACTGGCAAGTGCTGGTTCAGGCCGAGTCGGTAGACCTGGCAGGCTGGAGAAACTTCTTGCCGGCCGATTTCCTGGTGCCTGACGCAGGCCTCGGTGGCATTACCCTGTGGGCGTCCCTGGGGCCACAGGGGCTGGATAACGCCATTCTGGATCTGGATCTGGAAGAGCTGGCCCTGCCCGGAATCGATGCTACACAGGGTGCCATGTTCAAGAAGCTCAAAGGCAAGCTTGAGTGGGTGAAGAAACCCGGCGATTGGCAGCTCAAGTTGCGTGACCTGGAAGTGCAGCGCGATGGTCGGGTGTGGCGCTCGGGAAGCATCAGCCTGGAGGTGCGGCCCGAAAATGCCGGAGAGAGTTTGTATTACCTGACGGCTGAGCAGTTGCACCTGGATGACATTCCACCTTTCTTGCCCTGGGTGAATGACGAGGAATTGCGCCGGCAGTTGGCGGAGCTTGCCCCGCGAGGCGTGCTCAGTGATTTGAACCTGCAATTCACGGGGCGTCCGGATGCCGAGGCCAGTTATACGATTCGCGGTGGCTTGTCCGAGGTAGGCGTCTCGGCCGTCGGCAAGTTACCTGGCGTGAGCGGGTTGTCCGGCACCGTGAATGCGACTGCGGACGGAGGAAGCATGGAGCTGGCGTCTCCAGGGTTGGCAGTGGACCTTCCGCTGGTGTTCGAGAAGCCTCTTCAATTTGACCAGGCCAATGGCCGGCTTGGCTGGCGAAAAAGCCCCGCCGGACTGACTATTTCAGGGACCGACCTGGTGCTGGCCAACGGGGATATCTATACCTTCAGTAATCTCAGCCTGGATTTGCCGGCTGATGATGGTGCTCCGGAGATAAATCTGGAGACCCAGATCAAGGACGGCAATATCGCCGCAAAGACCCCGTACCTGCCAATCGTCAAGATGTCGCCCCAGGTTCGGGAGTGGCTGGATCGCAGCCTGGTGGGCGGACGAGTTCCCGAGGGCAGAATGGTGCTGCGTGGCCCCCTGGACCGGTTCCCCTTCGCCAAGGGCGAAGGTCGTTTCCAGGTCGATTTCACGCTGGAAGATCTGGTCCTGGACTATCAACAGGACTGGCCGGCCCTTCGCGGTGTGGACGCCAAGGTTCGTTTCGAGGGCCCCGGCTTGTTCGTGGACATAACGGGCGGCGAGTTGGCGGGGAATACCATTGTCCAGGGCAAGGCGGAAATTCCCCAACTGGCAAGCGGTCAGCTCGCGGTTACCGCACAGACCCGTGGACCGGTAAATGCAGGTCTGGGGTACCTGGCCGCCATACCGCCGGGGCAGCGTTATCGGGCTGCCATTGCGGGGCTTGAAACCGGTGGCCAGGCTGTGATCGACCTGGACTTGTACCTTCCGCTCGCGAGCATTCAAGACAATCGCTTGAAACTGGATATGAAGATCAGGGGTGGCGTGGTGAGACCCCTGGGCATGGCGCGTGGCCTGGAAGACGTCAATGGCCAGCT
Organism: uncultured Gammaproteobacteria bacterium; assembly: GCA_963823435.1. GTDB lineage: Bacteria > Pseudomonadota > Gammaproteobacteria > Steroidobacterales > BM003 > CAKZML01. The sequence continues at coordinate 1,358,532 of CAWGLN010000001.1, forward strand.
GCGCCTGGAAGATGGCGGATTGTTTGGGCAAGGCCTTACCGCCACATACCTGGGTAAGCCTGCCCGGGTAGAGGTTAGTCCCGATCCGTCCGCAGGTGAGGCCAGGGCGACCCTGGTGTTGTTGCGGGGATGGTCGGAAGCAAATGAACTTGTGGCGCAGTTCTTCCCGCTGATTGATCCATGGGTATCGGGTAAAACGGACTGGTTCGCCGTCGCACGTTTTCCGGACGTCGACAGTGGCCAGCCGGTAACGGTGTCGGCGCGCTCTGTATTGGGCGGTATGGGTATTGATCTGCCACGGCCCATGTATAAGTCGGCAGAGGATGTACGCATGCTGGAGCTGCTGTACACCCTGAACGATGATGACACGCGCACGCTGGAGTTGTCGCTGGGCGATGACGTGCGGGCGTACCTTATGTACACCAGCCGCGAGGACCACTGGGACCTGGGTTTCGGTGACATCGCCCTGGGAGGCAAGGTACCGGATCGCGATGGTGAGCCAGGCTTGGGACTCAGCGGTCACACTGCAATTCTGCAACTGGATGAGTGGCTGGCCTTGCAACCACCAGCGACGATTGATCCATTGGCGCCGGGGCTTGGAGACATTCTGCAACGCGCCGACTTGCAGGTAGACAACTTCACTGCCATGGGTCAATCCCAGGGAGCCGCCAGTCTGCGATTACAAAACACCGGCACGGACTGGGTGGCGCTCATTGAGAGTGAGAACATCGTTGGCAAAGTCACCGTGCCCCACGATACGGCCGGTGAGAGGGCCACCCGCATTGAGATGGACAAGCTCGTGCTGGTTGGCAGCGCCGATGACGATCACCAGGACGAGTCCACCGCCAAGGAGAGGGATCCGCGCAGCTTGGGACCCTTCGAGATACGTGTGGCTGAATTTGGCCTAGCCGACATGCGCTTCGGGTCCCTGGAGGCAACTGTTTCGCGGGCCCCCATGGGCCTGAGTCTGGACCGGTTCATGACCCGGCACCCGGCATTTCAGGCCGAGGGCGCGGGAAACTGGCTGGTGACTGCGGATGGCCAGATGACGGGCCTGAAATTTCAGGTCCTTGGTACTGACATTCTTGAGATGTTCAAGGCCCTTGGCCTGGGCGAGATGATCACTGGTAGCAGCTTCACCTCCGATGTGGATGTGTACTGGAAGGGAGGGCCGGACTCCGACGCACTACAAAGCCTGTCGGGCCAGGTGCGCTTGCAGCTGGATGATGGGACGGTGGCCGAAATCGAACCTGGTGCCGGGCGCGCCCTGGGCTTGCTAAGTGTTGCCACCTTGCCGCGCCGACTGACCCTGGACTTCCGTGACGTGTTTGAGAAGGGTCTCGCCTACGACAGAATTTCCGGCGATTTCAACCTGGTCGATGGCAATGCCTACACCAGTAATATGGTCATGAAAGGGCCATCGTCAGGTATTGCCATATCAGGCCGTACCGGCCTGGTGGATCGCACCTACGACCAGGTCGCGGTGGTGCACGCAAATATTGGATCGACGTTGCCACTGGCCGGTGCGCTGGCCGGTGGCCCCGCCCTGGGCGCGGCCTTGCTGATTTTTTCAGAGGTCTTCAAGGGACCCCTGCAGGGTATGACGCGGGCCCGATACAAGGTAACCGGCAGTTGGGACGATCCCCAGGTCGAGAGGCTTGAATTGACCAAGCCGTCGACGCCTGAAAGTCAGCCCGAGCCTGCCCCCGCTGGACCTTCGGCAGGCGCTGCGGATTCGGCTGCGACACCTGTCCTGCCGCCGGAAGACGTCCCGCAAGGTCTGGCGGTTGAGGAAGAGGTCGTGGATGAGGACACACCCGCGCAGCAACCGGATGAGGCCAGGGAAGAGGGGGATCGATGACCCGCGTGGCAGTGTTACAGATGTGCTCAACTCCGGACCAGTCGGAGAACCTGCGTGATGCACAGTTGTTATTGCGGCAGGCACGGGAGCAGGGCGCGTTGATGGCCTTTTTGCCCGAGAATTTTTCCTTCATGGGTTACAAGGAGCGTGACCGCCTGGAGGTCGCGGAGGAGGACGGTGACGGCCCCGTCCAGCAATGGCTGGCCGAACAGGCCATGAGCCTCGGGATGTGGATTGTCGCAGGCACGCTGCCATTGAAAAATGATGATGGTTTGCCTGCCGCAAGTTGCCTGGTGTTTAACGACCAGGGCCATCGCATAGCCCGATATGACAAGATTCACCTGTTTGATGTATCGGTCAATGGACAAGATGGGGAACGCCTGTACCGGGAGAGTTCCGCCACCCTCGCCGGAAATCAGCTTGTTTTGGTTGACACGCCTGCGGGGCGCCTTGGTCTTTCAGTCTGTTACGATGTGCGCTTTCCGGAGCTTTACCGGGCGCTGGTAGACCAGGGTGCCGAGTTGTTCAGCGTGCCCTCGGCCTTCACTGTGCCCACTGGCAGAGCGCACTGGGAAGTGTTGCTACGTGCGCGGGCAATCGAAAACCAGGCCTTTGTCCTGGCGCCGGCCCAGGCGGGAAAGCACCTGGGTGGTCGTGATACCTGGGGGGATTCCATGATTGTGGACCCATGGGGCAATGTGATGGCCAGGCAGCAGACCGGCGTCGGCCTGGTACTGGTGGACCTGGATCGGGACGCCCAGGTGGAAATGCGCGCGAAGTTTCCGAGCCTGGGGCACAGGAAGTTCAAATTCGCGATGTAGCCGGTCTTTGACCCATTCTCGGGCTCCCGAAGAAGAGCGGGAAGGTCCGAGGGCCGTATTGCCGATTTTCCCATTAAATTTACTGGAACGTGCTTTCGGCACCTTGAATCCGGATTTTTCCCTTACAATCTACCTCCTCCAGAACCAGCCAGGGAATTCATGTCAGCAGATAATTTTGCAATTGCCACCGAACGTCTACTCGCGCCTGCCGGGATAGAGGAGCGGCACCTGACCGGGGTGCTGGGCACCATCATGGGTCATGCAGTCGACAACGCCGATTTGTACTTCCAGGTCAGTCGTCACGAGTCCTGGACCCTGGAGGACGGCATCGTCAAGGATGGCAGCCACAGTATTGAGCAGGGTGTCGGTGTGCGTGCCATGAGCGGGGAAAAGACCGGTTTTGCCTACTCCGATGAGATCCTGTTGCCTTCCCTTGAACAAGCCTCCAGCGCCGCCAGGGCGATTGCCCGACAAGGCCAGCAAGGCTCGGTGCAGGCCTGGAAGAAACCGGCAGGTGCTCGTCTGTATCAGCCCCTGGATCCTGTGCCCAGTTTGCCCGATGAAGACAAGGTGGCCTTGCTGGAATGGATGGACAAGCAGGCACGCAAGCTGGATCCGCGGGTGAAACAGGTTATAGCAAGCCTGTCTGCCGCACACGATGTAATCATGGTGGTGGCCAGCGATGGCACCGTGGGTGCGGATGTCCGGCCCCTGGTGCGTCTCAATGTCTCGATTATCGTGGAGCAGGATGGGCGCCGGGAGCAGGGTTCCGCTGGTGGTGGCGGGCGTTTTGGCTACGATCGATTCAGCCGCGAAATGGCCATGGAGTATTGCCGGGAGGCGGTGCGTCAGGCGACGGTGAACCTGGATGCAATACCGGCACCTGCGGGTGCGATGACCGTCGTCCTGGGTCCGGGTTGGCCCGGGGTGTTGCTGCACGAGGCCATAGGTCACGGCCTGGAAGGGGATTTTAATCGCAAGGGCACCTCTGCGTTTGCCGGGCGGGTGGGCCAGCGAGTCGCATCTGAACTGTGCACGGTGGTGGACAACGGAACCCTGGCCGAGCGCCGCGGTTCCTTGAACGTGGATGACGAGGGCGTACCCACGCAGTCTACGGTGCTGATTGAGAACGGCGTCCTGCGTGGGTACATGCAGGACAAGCACAATGCGCGTTTATCGGGTACGGTCTCGACCGGCAATGGACGTCGTGAGTCATTTGCCCATCTGCCCATGCCCCGAATGACCAACACATATATGCTGGCAGGGTCGCATGATCCGGGTGAGATTATCGCCTCGGTGGACAAGGGTCTGTATGCGGTCAATTTCGGCGGTGGCCAGGTAGACATTACCTCCGGCAAGTTCGTATTTTCGGCCAGTGAGGCCTATTTGATTGAGAAGGGCAAGGTGACTCGCCCGGTGAAGGGCGCCACCCTGATTGGTGATGGTCCCGATGTGCTCACACGCGTGTCGATGGTTGGCAACGACCTGCAACTGGATACGGGCATAGGTGTGTGTGGCAAGGAAGGCCAAAGCGTGCCCGTGGGTGTGGGTCAGCCCACCTTGCGGGTGGACGGCATTACCGTCGGTGGTACATCGTAAGACGTGCAGGGTGCTGGCCCTGGAAGGCCAGTATACGGTCGGCAAAATCAAGACTGTTCCTGCGGTGACTGACCGATACCAGGGTGATCCCGGTATGCCTGAGTCTTTCGCAAATGAGGTTTTCAGATTTCACGTCAAGCTGGCTGAAGGCCTCGTCCAGCAGCAACAGGCGGGGTCGGTGGTAGAGGGCGCGGGCGAGCAACAGCCTTTGCACCTGGCCACCTGACAGGGTGTGATCCATCTCGCCGACGCGGGTGAAGTAGCCCAACGGCCAGGTGGTGATTTGTTCATGTATACCAACCAGTCGGGACACCTCTTCGATCCGCTGTCGGTCAGGCGCGGAATCAAAAAAGCCGATGTTCTCGGCCAGGGTCCCGCTCATCAGACCGTCCTGCTGCATGACCACGCCAATACTTCGCCGATACCCCTCCCGCCAGTTTTTTATGTCCCGACCATTGCACAGCACTCGTCCTTCGGTGGGTTCAAGCAGTCCACCCAACATACTCACCAGCGTGGTTTTGCCGGTGCCGGAGGGGGCGTGCAGGGCGATCCACTGCCCGGGCGCCAACTGTAAATCCAGGTGGCGAAACAGCCACGGATCAGAGGGACTGTGGCGGAATGATAATTTGCAGAGCCAGAGGGAATGGCAGCCACTGCTGCTGTCTGCGGGCTCCTGGTCAGGACCCTCGATCTGGTGGGCGGTGATGTCCGCGATACGCTCGCTATGCAAACCGAGGCTGCGCAGTTCGAAAACCCGGTCCACCATGTTCGCCACGCGCGTGCTGAACTGCATCTTGTAAGCCAGGAATGCCACCAGCATTCCGAGCGACAGCTCGCCAGCCATGACGGACGTAGCCCCCAGCCACATAATCAGCACCCGCTCTGTCGTGCTGAGTCCCTGCCGGATAAGCCCGCTATGAATACCGAATATCCTGAGCCTGGTTTGCGCGTTGGTTTCACCCGCCAGGTGGTTCAGGTACATACCGCAACGTTGACCGATGGCCGCCTTTTGTTTCCAGGTGACGATGTTTCTCAGGGTCTCAAGCAAACAGGATCTTTCCCGTGCGGCCTGTGCCAGCACCTGGGTGCTGCGCTCCAGTTGCAACGGAAACAGTGCGAAGCGAATACCACCGTAAAGCAGCCAGGTGAGTGCGCACAGCAGCGCCAGCCACGGGGCGTACAGGGTCATAATGAGCAAGGTGGTGCCGGCCAGCATGCCATCCAGGATCACCTCGGGTGTGGTTTCGGTGAGCAGTTCCTGCACTGATCGAATGGAATCGTAGCGTGACAGGGTGCCGCCCAGTGTCCGGCTCTGGAAAAAAGTTACCGGCAGCCGGAATAGATGGTTAGCCAGGGCGCCTGTCCAGGCCATGCGTACCTGGGCAGAGAGACTGGCGAGCAGCCAGCCTCGCGCGGCCTGGAAGGCGAGTGTAAGCAGGCCCAGCAAGGCGCTGGCGAGCACGATCACCTGGAGCAGCGCGTGATCTGAGTAGGGCAGCGCGCGGTCCAGCATCCATTGCGTGGCTGCCGGGCCCAGCAGGGCCAATAGCTGCAGACAACTGGCGATAACCAGCGTATGCGCCATGGCCCGACCCAGTCCCTGCGTATTTCGCAGCAAGGTGAGCAGGCTCAGCTTTGGTCTGGGGGGTTCGACTACCAGCCTCGATGTCGCTTGCAGTTCCAGCGCGATACCGGTGAAGTGTTTTTCAAGAGTGCGCTTGTCAAGGCTGCAGTGGCCAACAGCCGGGTCCATAATCTTTGCCGATTTCGTCCCTATGGAAACAAGCACTACATAGTGGCTGAGGTCCCAGTGCAGGATGGCGGGGAGTTTAAGTTGATCCAGTTCACCTGGCTCAAGCTGAAGCGCACGCGGATTGAAGCCGTGGTCCACAGCCAGTTCCATCAGTTGCTGCAAGGTCGTGCCTCGAACCGATGCGGGGCAGCGGGCACGTAAATCCGCGAGGTCTGTCCCGCCCCCATGGGCGAGGGTGATGGCAGCGAGGCAGGCCAGGCCGCACTCGCCGGTCTCGGTTTGCAATACGGTCTGGACTCTGGCCGGCATCGCAGGGGCAATAACTCAAGCGACAGCTTGTTGCAGTTGTTTGAATGGCCTCAATAGCCACTGGATGAGTGTTCTGGGTTTGCCGATCAGGTGGGCGCTGATGATCCTGTGGACACCGGCAATACTGCCGTCCCGGATTCCGGCCGGCGGGACTTCCAGGGCGACCCGCGCTCGAAAGCTGGGTTCCATGAGGGTCAGCGGTCCCATTCTGCCGCCCGCCGGAAGGGGTGTCGCGGATATTTCTACAACGGTTCCGTGCAATGTCACCCGGCTCGGAACAAGGTTGTCATTCAGCACAACGCGCACGGAAAGCCCATCGGAAACCTGTGGCATTATGCTGGCGGGAATTGCCAGTTCCGCGGTTATGGGGTCGCTCGCCTGATACAGGCTGACGATGGCCTGGCGGTCCCCTACCTGGGCGCCCTGAATGGCGTATATTTCGCCGACCGTGGCGTCCAGTGGCGCAAGGATCGTCCTCGCCATGGACTGCTGCAGTTCAAGTTCCTGATTGGCCAATTGAGTCTGCCGGGACTGGAATTCAAGTTCTGCTATGCGCCATTGACCATCGAGTATCGAGAGAGTCCCCTGCAGTTCTTCCTGACGATGCCTGTTGCTGGAAATTTCCCGCTGATTTTCCAGCACCGACAAGCGTGAGAGCAGGGCGAGATCACGGGTGTTCGCGATATCTGCCACCGGTAAATATCCCTGGGTTGCCAGGGATGCTATGCGCTGCTCTTGCCGGGTCCGGTCAGAAGCCTGCCGCTCCAGCAGGTCTTCTCGTGAACCCAGGTGCCGCAGTTGCTCCTTCAACAGGGCTGATTCACGTTGTCTGCCTTCGCGTTTCAGCCTCCAGATCTTCTCTTCAGCCTGGAATTCTTCCTGCAGCAGGGTTCGGCGTCTTTTGATTCCGGCCAATTGCTGTTCCACGACCTGCCGAGCGCTGGTGGACTCGTCGAGGTCCAGCAACTCAAACAACGGTTGACCTCGACTGACCCGGGTTTGGGGGGCGACGAAAACCTGACCAAGTCTTCCGGCACGGGTGCTTGTAACCTGCAGCACGCTGGATGCGCTGTGCAGGTAGCCCGTCACCGAGAGGCGTCCGGCATACTGGCCCTGGAAAAGGACCAGTAGAATAAGTACCGAGGTGACCAGGGCCGTTAGCGCCAGCAGACTCCCGTGTGCCGGGGGCCTGAGGATCAAGGGTCCCTCCAGGCTGCTGTTTTTGTCCATGACCTGGCAGGCAAACAGAGACTGTTGTGTCAACGGGCGGTTGCTGTCTCGCTGGGACATTGCCGGGCTCTCAAAACACTCTCATCCAGACCCAGATAGCCAGGCATACCAGCGCCATCAGCAGGGCAATGCCGGAGGTAACCGGAAAGGGAGTGCTGGAGTCGGCTCCGGAGAGTTGCAGGATCTTGCGCGCGTCCTGGAGAACAAATTCGGGGTCCGCCGCGATGCTCAGCGCTGCGGCCGACATTGCGAGGCCCAGCAGTAGATGTTCGCGGACGCCCAGGTAGGCCAGCGCCAGGTCAGCAACAAGAATGCTGATAGCGATGCCGGTGAAGATGAAGTGTCAGATTTCGGGTTTTCATGGGTTCTCCCGTGATGGTTGAAAACGGGGCTGATAAAAGCCGGGCAGCAACAGGATGCTGCCCGGCGTCCTGTTTAATCCAGCGCGTCGGCGATGACCATGTCGAGGCCACCGTCATAAATCGCCGTACCTATGGTGTAGCCGGTGGTAAAGGCCGCTCCCAGGTAGCTCAGTCCCCGTACTACCTGTGTTGCTCCCGCCAGGTTTGTGGTGCTGAATATATAGCCGCCTGCAACCTGTCCGACTTCCGTGTCTTTGAGTTCTCGCATGTCAAATCTCCTGTGTGGTATCGAAGTGGGCGTATGCCCTGGAGGCTCCGTGCCTCGTGGGTTTCACGCTAGCCCAGGGCGACCGGGACGACCACGGGATTAAGCGGCCAGAATCACCGGAAACAGGGTCCCCGGGGCCGCCATTGGCGGGAATTTGGCTTACTTTGCGCGCCGAGCCTGCGACATTTTGTCCAATTTGAATAAAATTTCACAAGAAACGTGAAAAAGTAGCCTGTTTAGGCCGTGCATAAAATTCTGTAGAAACAACGACAAACCAGCATTCCCCGGGGTTTGGGCAATATTTGAGCAGAAATTCACGCCCCATATGAGCGCTCCGGAGTCATAACCCTTGCTAGAATTTCTCGTCCCGGTGTCCTGGGTCTTTTCGGAAGCGAGTTGAAGGGGCCAGGCCGGAGACGAACAGGAAGTCGATTATGTGGTTGTCGAAACCCATTTATGAGTTTTTACCTTTCTACTATATCGGCGCGGGGCTGTTCTCACTGGGTGCGTCAGTTTATGCAGATTACTGGTATTGGCCGGCTATCTGCCTGGTAGTAGGTATGGTTTGCCTGACTGCCGGAATGGGGGTTGGGTTCACCCGTTGGACCAACCGACGCAAGAAACGCTAGTTACTGTCTTCGGAGTTAGCGGCCCGGTCACTTGCTCGATTGCCTGTTGGTAGCCAATCCTCAGGGTGTCCATGAGAAAAAGTGACCGGGTTCGCTGCTCCCTCCTACTCGCCCTGCACATGTTCCTGAAGGGCGTTTTCCGAAACACCAGTTCCTGCTTTCTGCCCGCGACCTGACGGGCAAACGCCTTGGCTAGTCCTGGTCGCGGCCTTCGCAATAGGTCAAGTGGTGCTTGCCCATCGAGATCTTGTCGCCGTCCTGGAGCACGTGACGCTTGATTTGCCTGGATCCCATGAAAATGCCGTTGGTGCTGTTCAGGTCTTCCACGTAGGACTTCTTGTTGGTGGAGATGATCTGGGCGTGGTGACGGCTGATGAACTTGCTATCCAGTTGAATGTCATTGTCCGAGGTTCGTCCGAGGATTACGCGTCCCCGGTGCAGGTTAAACACCGTTTCCTGGTCAGTCTCCTCATCTCTCACCAGCAGAGTCGCCACGATGATGTCCTGGTCGTCTTCCTCTTCCAGCGGCCTTGCCATAATGGCGAAGCTGTTGGTGGAAGACGCGTATTCGATCAAGCCCAGTTCTTCCACCGCTGCATTGACGTCCTCCAGGGTCACGATCTGGCGGTCTTCTGCAAAAGCGCAAAGCATCGCGGTATCGCAAAGCGTATTGACCAGTCGTGGGATGCCACCGCTGAAACGGTAGATGACCGGCAGGGTTTCGTCTTCGAAGATCTGCCGGTTTCCTGCACCCGCCACCTGTAGTCGGTGGGTGACGTAATCACGGCTCTCGGATTCAGACAAGGGGCCCAGGTGGAAACGCAGGCGGGCCCTCTGCACCAGTTGACGCATGTTGTCGGCGTCCAGGATGGTGTTGAGCTCAGGCTGGCCGGCCAGGATGATACGCAGCACCTTGTCCTTACTGGTTTCTATGCCGGAGAGCAGCCTGATTTCCTCAAGTACATGGCGGGAAAGATTTTGCGCCTCGTCCACGATAAGCAGCACTTTTTTGCCGGCGGAATACTGCTCGACCAGGAAATGGTTAAGCGTGTCCAGCAATTCGGCTTTGCGCATCTTGAATGGCTTGAAGCCAAAATCCGCCAGCACGCCCTGCAGAAACTGCACCGGTGTGATCAGGGTCTGGGCGATATGCGCATAAATCACGTCCTCGCCCAGGGCCTCCATGAAGCATTTCACCAGGGTGGTCTTGCCGGAGCCCACTTCACCGGTAATGATCACGAAACCGTCTTCCAGCACCACCGTGGATTCCAGGTAGGCCTTGGCCCGGGCGTGGTGTTTGCTCAGGAACAGGAAATGCGGATCCGGTGACAGACGAAACGGCGGTTCCTCGAGCCCAAAGTGTTCCAGGTACATCGATTCCCTCATGCTCTTCGTTAGGTGCCGGTACGACCGTTAATGATAGTGCCAAACGTCGCCCAGGTAAAAGCCGGGGACCCGGCTCAGGCGGTTTCGGACAAGGCCAAGTGCAGCAGGTCTTGCAATCCGGCGTCGCGGGCGTCGCCCGTATCGCAAACCAGGGTGCAGTGCCCTACCTTTCTCAGGGGTCTGGGAGTCTTGCCGTAATCGTGTACGTGCAGGCCTGGCACCTGCAGCATTGACGACAGCCGTGGCATGCTGCCCAGCAGGTTGACCATGACCGAATGCCCGCGGGCAGAAGTATCTCCCAGGGGCATACCCAGGATTGCTCGCAGGTGGTTTTCAAACTGGCTGGTGTGGGCGCCCTCGATGGTCCAATGACCTGAGTTGTGTACTCTTGGCGCCATCTCGTTAGCTATCAGCTGCTGGCCACAGACAAAAAACTCCACCGTCAGTATCCCTGCGTACCCGAAATGTTCGAGCATGCGTTCAAGATATTTCCGGGCCTGGGCTTCCAGCTCCGGCTCCGACCAGGGGGCGATACTGTAGTGAAGAATCCCGTCCTTGTGGACATTGCGGGCCAGGGGGTAATAGCCTGTTTCACCCCGCGTGCTGCGCGCAGCGACCTGGGACACCTCGTAGTCGAAATTGACGAACTGCTCCAGTATCAGCGCGGTCCCGCCCAGGGCATGCCAGGCCGGGGCCAGGTCATCCGCTGAACGCAGCAGCTGTTGACCCTTGCCGTCGTATCCCATGCGACGTGTCTTGAGCAGGCAGGGGTAGCCCAGTGTGTCCGCCGCCCCGGTCAGCTCCGCCAGGCTGTCCACCGCTGCGTAAGCGGTCGTGGGAATACCCAGTTCTGCAAATAATTGTTTTTCCGCCAGCCGATCCTGACCCGTCTCCAGCGCGATCAGTGGCGGCAATATATTCACATCCGGGCCGAGCTTTTTCAGTGGTTCCACCGGTACATTTTCCCAGTCGAACGTCAGGCAGGTGCACTGCCCGGCCAGTTGCTGGAGCAGGGCGGAGTCATCAAAATCGCCGGTGATAATGTCAGCCAGCTGCCCCCCTGGCGTATCTGCCGTTTTGTCCAGGAAGGTAAAACGCAGACCCAGCGGATATCCCGCCAGGGCCATCATTCGTCCCAATTGGCCGGCGCCAAGAATCCCTATCCGCATAGCAGGCTAGCCCGGCTCGCGCGGGTCGGGATTGCGGAGAACGTCCTCTGTTTGCTGGCTGCGGAAGCGCTCAAGAGCCTCAGCGATTTCCGGATATTTGTTACCCAGGATTGAGGCGGCCAGCAAGGCTGCGTTGGTAGCACCGGCATGACCTATTGCCAGTGTAGCCACCGGGATTCCGGCGGGCATCTGGGCAATCGACAGCAGGGAATCGATTCCGCTCAGGGTCTTGGATTGCACCGGCACGCCAAGCACCGGCAGGGAAGTCTTGGCAGCCGCCATACCCGGCAAGTGGGCGGCGCCACCGGCTCCGGCGATGATGACCTCCAGGCCGCGTTGCCTGGCGCTTGCGCAATACTCGAACAGCAGGTCGGGCGTGCGATGCGCCGACACGACCTTTACCTCGTAGGGGATGGCCAGTTCGTCCATCTTCTCGGCCGCCTGGGACATGGTTTCCCAGTCGGTCTTTGAGCCCATGATAATTCCGACGAGTGCTTTCATCCGCGCATTCTACCCCTAATTATCGTCCCTGGCTTGCCCTGGTCCGGTGACCATGATTTCGCGCAGGTACTTGAACAGACTTCGTGCAGCGCTGGTTCGCTGCCCATCGCTCACGGCGCCGGTGACGCTGCGCGCCAGCGAGCGCAAACGCTGACGGTCGGTATCCGGGTACCGTTCTATGAATTCTGTGGCGACCGTTTCGCCTTCCTCGACAAAACGGTCACGCCAGCGTTCGACAGCATGAAACTGATTGCGCTCTCGCTGGGCTTTTTGCTCCAGGGCTTCCAGCGCCGCCTTGATGGGCTCGGGATCCACGTTGCGCATGACTTTGCCCAGGTACTGGCGCTGACGCCTGGCCGCGCCCTTGGCCGTGATGCTTTGCAAGTGCTCGATGGCTTCGCGAAGGCGCTCCGGCAGGGGCAGGTTCTTGAGCACCGAAGCGGGCAGCCTGGCCAGGGTCTCGCCCATTTCCTGAAGCGAGTGGCTCTCGCGCTTGAGCGCGGATTTGCTCGGGCCGTCGTAGCCGTTGTCGTCTTCGTCCTGCCAATGTTCGATTGTCCTGGGAAGTCACCTGAATCCTCGGTCGTCTGTCCCGGGTCGGGGGCGTTAAAAAAACCTAGTCTATCACTGGCTGCGACGCGCGTCGGAACCATGCGGTAGAATTAGCGGCTTCGATCAAGCCCATTTTGGAGCAATCAGCTTGTCCAGCATGCCCGCAGAACGAGACGACGTACAACGAGCAGTGGCCCAGGCCCTGGATCTTGCCGCCCGGCTGGGCGCCAGCCAGGCCGAGGCCGGCGCCAGTACCGAGCAGGGCTTGTCGGTTACCGTGCGCCTGGGCGAGGTAGAGACCCTGGAATACCAGCGTGATCGCGGTCTGGGTATCACCGTGTACTTTGGATCGCGCAAGGGCAGCGCCAGCACGGCGGACCTGGCCGAGAAGACCGTTCGCGAAACCGTGGAGAAGGCCTGCAGTATCGCGCGTTTCACAGCCGAGGATGAGTGTGCGGGATTGGCTGATCCAGACATGATAGCCACTGAGATTCCGGAGCTTGATCTTTACCATCCCTGGGACATTGATGCCGAGCGTGCGATCGATCTGGCGCGGGCCTGCGAGAGCGCCGGTCGCGGCGTGGACAAGCGCATAAACAACTCCGAGGGGGCAAGCATTTCCAGTCATAGCGCCAGGCGAGTGTATGGCAACAGCCACGGTTTCCTGCATGGCTTCCAGAGCACAAGTCATAGCGCCAGTTGCGCAATGCTGGCCAGCCAGGACGACCATATGGAGCGCGATTACTGGTACACCAGTGCGAGGGACGCGGCAGACCTGGAAGACGTTGAATCTGTCGGCCGGCGGGCGGGTGAACGTACGGTGCGCCGCCTGGGTGCACGCAAGCTCGCTACGGCCCGCGTGCCGGTGTTGTTTCCGCCCGAACTCGCGCGTGGCCTGATCGGGCACTTCACTGCCGCGGTACGCGGCGGGGCCCAGTATCGGGGTTCCTCGTTCCTGCTCAAGGCTGACGGTGAGCAGTTATTTCCAGAATGGCTGGACCTGAAGGAATGGCCACACCTGAAGAAAGCCATGGCAAGTGCGCCCTTCGACAACGAGGGTGTGGCGACGCGCGAGCGCACCCTGGTCGAGGATGGCGTACTGCGTGGTTATTTGTTGGACAGCTATTCTGCGCGCAAGCTTGGTATGCAGACCACCGGCAGTGCCGGGGGCTTGCACAATCTGATCGTGACTCCCCGGCAGACCATTTCACCGGAAGCCATGTTGCAGAAGATGGGTACGGGTCTGCTTATCGGTGAGTTGATGGGCCAGGGCGTGAACGGTGTGACTGGAGATTACTCGCGTGGTGCCGCGGGATTCTGGGTAGAAAACGGCGAAATCATGTACCCGGTGCACGAGATCACCGTGGCCGGCAACCTGCGGGATATCTATCGCGGAATCCAGGCTGTCGGCGATGATATGGACAGCCGTGGCGCTATCCACAGTGGCTCTATTCTGATCGATCAGATGATGGTGGCAGGGGACTAGCCGGCCTGCGTCTTTGCCTCGTCGGGAATCTTCTCTCCTTCGGGATATTGTTCTGTAACCAGTCCGTGCAGAGTCTGTCCGCCCAGTGCGGTTTCTATGGCCTGGTCCATGCCATCCACCAGGCCGCGAATACGATCCATGCCGGGGTGGGACGGAAAAGTATCCACCGGGTAATTGCGCACAGCGTCGACGATGTCGGTAAGTGTAATCCGATCCAGCGAGCGCCCCGGTACCGCGTGCTGATGCTCAGTGGCACGCAACAGTCCTGCCTTTTCCAATTGGTGCAGGATGGGCGCCAGCACCGTCGCCGGTAGTTCCATGCTGGCCGCCAGGTCATCTATCCGGGGTCCCGGCTTGCCCTCCAGAAACTCTCGTCCCACCAACTCCATCGTCAGCAAGGCCAATAGCTCGCATTCCCGGTTAGGGAGGTTTACTTGTGCCCGACCGACGCGCAAGTATTCTGGATGTTGCACGTAAAACGACAGTTGGGCGCCGATGAGCAGGATTATCCAGTTCAGGTATAGCCAGATCAGCACTACGATGCCGATCGCGAAGCCCGCGTAAATTGCCATGCGCGTAGGGGAGGCTGCCACGGTGGCAGCAAAAAACATACTCAGGGTAGCCCAGATCGCGCCGGCTGTGATGCCGCCAACCAGTGCAGAGCCAAGTTTCACCTTGGTATTTGGAATGAAGGAATATACGAAGGTAAAGACTATGATCACCATCAGGTAAGGCGTCGATTTACCCAAAAGCACCAGCCAGTAGCCGAAGGGTTCGATGGCGGCCACCTGCTGCACCAGCGACGTGTTGCTGATCGAGGCAATGGCGCCCATGGCCACAACCATCAGCACCGGTCCCACCAGCAGTACACTGACATATTCGGTAAACCGCTGGGCGAAACTACGTGGCGTATCAACCTGCCAAACGAAGTTGAAGCTCTCCTCGATCTTTTGAATCATGGTTATCACGGTAAAAAACAGGAAAGCCAGACCAAAGGTAGCCAGCCAGTCGCCACGCACATTGTCCACGATGGCAATCAGGTTTGAGGTGATTTCCCCCGACCTGGGACCCAGCGGTTCGAGCATGGCCAGCAAGGCCGGCTCCAATTTCTTGTGGATGCCAAAACCCTTGAGCACGGAGAAACTGAAAGCCAGCAGGGGCACGATGGACAGCAGGGTTGTATAGACCAGGCTCATGGCGCGCATGGTCAGCTGGCCACTGAAAAAGTCCCGTACGACGGCATACAGGTAACGCAGGAATGATTATTCCCGCACGCTGGTACCCGGGCGCGATGCTCCATCTTTCGTGCCAGAGAAAATCCACGACATTGAAGTTGATAATCGGGAACATGTCTGCCTCGTGTGTCGTTCCTGGTCTTGCGTCCCCGGGCTTACGGCCTGGTTTCGCTGCGTGCCCGCGATTGTACCCCAGCTGGCAGGCGGAAAAGTCTGTTCACCTGGCAATTCCGTCATCCAGGGCATACAGCTTGTTTCAACCGGGCGGCCCCGGGACACCGCGTGTTTGGATAGGGGTGCCGCGACCGGGAATGGACCCGGATTTACGACCTGCCCACGTGGTGTGCAAGCAGTGGTTTGTGTCATGAGCGATGCCGGCTCCGGGCCATGCATCCTCACAGGTGTTCGTCTCTCAGTCCTGGCCCACGCGGATGTATTGGCAGCCTCGCATGAGCTGACGCTGTCTCACCTGTTCCAGCTCTATCGGCTCGGAGCTTAGCCGGTCAAGCGCTCCAGCGCCTCGCGATAGCGATCGGCGGTTTGTTCCATGACTTCCGCCGGCAGGCGTGGGCCTGGCGCGCGCTTGTCCCAGTCCAGGGTTTCCAGGTAGTCCCGCACGAACTGCTTGTCAAAGCTGGGCGGGCTGCTGCCGGGCTTGTAGGAATCCGCGGGCCAAAAACGCGAGGAATCCGGAGTCAGGATTTCGTCGATCAGGACCAGCTCGCCATTGTCGTCCACCGCGAACTCGAACTTGGTGTCGGCGATTATGATGCCCCGGGCCCGGGCATATTCCGCCGCGTAGCGATACACCGACAGGGTGGTTTCACGTACCTGCTCCGCCACGTCCTGACCCAGGATTTTCACCGTCTCTTCGAACGATATATTTTCGTCGTGATTGCCGGCCGCGGCTTTGGTGGCCGGTGTGAAAATCGGCTCGGGTAAACGATCAGCCTGCTGTAGACCTTCGGGCAGGGCGATGCCGCACACCTTGCCGGTAGCCTGGTAATCCTTCCAGCCGGAACCACTCAGGTAGCCGCGTGCGACGGCCTCAATGGGCAGGGGTTTCAGGCGGCGCACAATGATGGAACGGCCACGGGCCTGCTCCAGGTCGTCCGGGTCACTTAGCACCGAGTCCAGCGGAACGTTCAGGATATGGTTCGGGACCAGTGTGCGGGTGTGATCAAACCAGAAACTGGAGATCGCAGTCAGTATCAATCCCTTGCCCGGAACCGGGTCAGGCAGGATGACGTCGAAGGCGGATAATCTGTCCGTCGTGACGATCAGCATCCGCTCATCATCAATGGGATAAATATCGCGAACCTTACCCCGGTGACTCAGGGTCAGGCCCTTCAGGGAAGATTCGAATAAGGGAGCGCTGTGTTTGTCAGACATCATGGGGTGCCGCCAGGGAGTTCTCAGGTTAGCCAGGAGGGGCGTGAAGCAGGACGATAAACTGCTACCATAGCCGCTTGGGATTTTAAACGCAGAGATTGTCCTCGCGGCGGGCCACGAGGTCAATCCGCAGTTCGCGCTAGGGGTCGCTTGCACGGTGCAATATCTGGGGAAAATAGTCGGTGGGATGATTGGTGCGGCGTTCGGACCAGTCGGCGCCTTGCTGGGCGTATTCGTCGGGCACCAGTTCGACAGGGGCGCAGCCGAGCAGTTCGGAGTTCGTGGAGGCTTTGGTTCTGCCAATCCGGAAGCCGTGCGCAGGGCTTTTTTCGAGACCACATTTTCGGTTATGGGGCACCTGGCCAAGGTCGACGGACTGGTGTCCGAAGAGGAGATACGCCAGGCTCGGGCGGTCATGTACCGCATGCAGTTGAGCCCGGAGCTTACCCGGGAGGCCATGCGCCTGTTCAACCAGGGCAAGGACGCAGACTTTCCCCTGGAGCTCACTCTCCAGCGATTCAGGACCCAGGCGGGAGGGCAGCATGATTTGTTCCGCACTTTCCTGCTGATTCAGTTGCAGGCTGCGCTGGCAAACGGACGCATTGACAATGTCGAGCGCGCCCTGCTCTGGCGCATGTGCCAGGTACTTGGCATTTCCCGGGTGGAGTTGGCCCAGCTTGAGGCAATGATCAGGGCCCAGACGATTTTTGGTGGCGGTAGCGCGGGGACCGGGCAGGCTGGCGGGCAGCGGGTTCGACCGGCAAATTCACTGGAGCAGGCATACAAGGTACTGGGTGTGGAGCCGGCAGCCTCGGATGCGGAGGTCAAGAAGGCCTACCGCCGCCTGATGAGTCAGCACCACCCCGACAAACTGCTGGCTCGCGGGTTGCCCGAGTCCATGCGTGGCGAGGCGGAAACGCGTACCCAGGAGATACGCGCGGCCTACGATGTGCTGCGCGAGACCCGGGGTATACGTTAGGGAACCTCATGATTTATTCAGGAATTCGTGGCTTGCGGCGAAAACCCCCGCCTGCCGGTCGCCAGATCATCGCGGTAGAGTGCGTTTTCCGCAGCATTTTGGCCGGTGCACGAGTGCAGCCTGCGCTTCTGCTTGGCAATTCTCGGCAAGCCGGTTCATCTGGCATTGGTGCTGTAGACCCCTTGGCCGGCGATCAACCTGTTGTCTCATCGAACAGAGGTCCCCGGATCGATATTCGCCATGACTTGGGTCGAGATTCCCGTTAACCTTTCCCCCTGGGTTTCGGCTACGGCTTTGCAAGGCGTGACACGATTATGAAACAGGCTCCGATTATTGCTCCATCGATACTTTCCGCCGATTTCGCCCGCCTGGGCGAGGAAGTGGAGGCTGTGCTTGCCGCGGGCGCGGAACTGGTTCATTTCGATGTGATGGACAATCACTACGTTCCAAACCTCACTATCGGACCCCTGGTCTGTGAGGCCTTGCGCAAGCATGGTATTTCGGCCGATATCGATGTGCACCTGATGGTAAAACCGGTAGATCGGATTATTCCCGACTTTGCGCGGGCCGGGGCCAGCTACATCACCTTTCATCCCGAGGCCAGCGAGCACGTGGATCGAACCTTGCAGTTGATCCGTAACGAAGGCTGCAAGGCCGGCCTGGTGTTTAACCCCGCCACATCCCTGGGCTGGTTGGAGCATGTCATGGACAAGATCGACATGATCCTGATCATGTCGGTAAATCCGGGCTTTGGCGGACAGGGATTTATCCCCGAGGCGCTGGACAAGCTACGCGCGGCGCGTCAAATTGATCGATGCTTCCGGACGCTCCATACGCCTGGAAATAGACGGTGGGGTCAAGGTGGACAACATCGGACAGATCGCCTCTGCCGGGGCGGACACCTTCGTGGCAGGCTCGGCAATTTTTGGTGCGGGCGATTACCAGGCGACCATCGCCGCCATGCAGCAGCAGATCGCCAGCGCGAGGTGAGGCAAGATAGTTATAGACAGGCAGATTCGGCTGGAATGCGATCTAGGCAGACGTCGCCCGGGGCGGTGGTTTGGGCCGGACGTTGTAGACCACGATGGTCTTGCCCTTGGCTCTGCAGCAGACCCTGTTCTTCCAGGACCTTGAGCACCCTTCCGGCCATTTCCCTTGAACACCCGACCAGGCGGCTCAGTTCCTGGCGACTGACCTTGATTTGCATGCCTTCGGGATGAGTCATGGCGTCGGGTTCCCGGCACAGGTCCATGATGGAATGAGCGATGCGACCGGTGACGTCCACGAAAGCCAGGTCACCCAGCTTGCGATTGGTGCGGTTCAGGCGGCTGGCCAACTGGGTGGCCAGTTCGAAAATCAGACCCGGGCTTTCCGAGGCAATTTGCCGGAAGCGGGGGTAGGTCATTTCGGCGATTTCACATTCGACACGGGTTCGCACCCAGGCGCTGCGTGTGGGTTGCTCGTAGAACAAACCCATTTCGCCGAAGAACTCGCCCTTGTTCAGGTAGGCCAGCACCATCTCGTTGCCGTCCTCGTCTTCGATCATCACTTCGACCGAGCCTTCGATCATGAAGTACAGAATGTCGGGCAGGTCGCCGGCGTGTATGACGACGGTTTTTGAGGGAACGGTTCTGACCCTGCAGTAGCTCAGGAATCTGTTGATGGCAGGAATATCGCTAAGCGGCTTTGCAGCAAGTTCCATCCGCTGTCCCCCTGGAGTGATCTTGGAAATTATTATGTTACCTAGCCACTTTTTAAACTACACGCAGTCGCTTATCAAGTGTGGAATGGTTTTTGATCACTCATTGGTAGTTCCGGATCATATCCAGTAGGAGGTTCGGGTCATAAGTCGGGATGTCAGGGTCATCAGACCCCGAACAGGCGTCGGCAGTTCTGCCGCACCCGCGCTTTCCGCCGCTTGCCCATGAAGTTTCTCATCCGCCTTCATCTGTTCCAGGATGGCGCGACTGCGCTCATCTCCCTCTGGCAGACGCTCAATGTGGTCCTCAAGGTGCTTGACCACCTGTCTCTCGGTTTCTGCCACAAACCCCAGGCTCCAGCGATCGCCGGCCATGCCGGCCAGCGCGCCAATAGCAAAGGATCCGGCATACCACAGCGGGTTCAATACACTCGGGCGGGCGTCAAGTTCCTGAAGCCTGGACTCGCACCAGTGCAGATGATCTATCTCTTCACGACGCCGCTTGTTCCATCGCTTCGCGCACATTCTCCAGACGTGCTGTCATGGCCTGACCCTGGTACAAGGCCTGGGCGGCCACCTCGCCGGAATGATTGACGCGCATCAGTCCGGCCACATGCCGTCGTTGTTCCCAGGCGACAGGAGTCGTCGCCGGTCTCTGATGCCGGGATTGGAACGTCCCGAGCCCGGCTGGAGGCCGGATGCGGTACGCAGGACCTGGTCAAAACCAGACACCAGTAAATCGAGAAAATCCAGGTTGCTCTTGTTCATAGCGGGCATTGTATCGTCCGGGTCGAATTTTTAGGGTGCTTTTTGTAGGCACGGTCGGTATCATCCCGACCCCTGCAGCCTGGACCTACTTGGTTGCTGCAGGAATGGCGGCCGCCACAGGCGAAGTTCCGCTGAAGGCAACAACCCAATCAAGACGAGAGATTTTGGCATGAAAAGCAAATTCGCAATTGCAGCGCTTGCCGCTGCCCTGCTGGCCATGGGCAATGCCCGTGCCGCGGAAGAAGAAGGCCCCTGGGCCGGGACAGCCAGCCTGGGCTACCTGTCCTCTACCGGTAACACCGAGTCTACAAACCTCAGTGCGGAAGCCAGCGTTTCCTACTCCGTCGATGGCTGGGTTCACAATGGCTTCCTGTCGGCCAAGGGTTCAAGCACCGAGGGCGTCACTACGGGCGAGCGCTACCAGGCGCAGTACAAGGTGGACAAGTCGTTAAACGAAAAGACTTATCTGTTCGGACGGCTTGAACTACGACAAGGACCGTTTCTCGGGTTTCGATAACACGGTATCCGGCGCTGCGGGTCTGGGGCGCCGCCTGATTGAGCAGGAAAAGCACCTTCTCAAAGGCGAGGCGGGCGTGGGTGCTCGTCGCCAGGAGCTGGAAGATGGAACCACCAGTGATAACGCAATTTTCCTTGGTAACCTGAATTATCTTTACACCATCAGTGAAAACGCCGAGTTCACCCAGGTCTTCCTGGTCGAGATGGGGCAGGACAACGATTACGGCGAAAGCGTGACCAAGCTCAAGGCGAATATCGTGGGTGCCTTGGCTCTGGCGCTGAGCTACACCGTGAAGCACAACACCAATCCGCCGGTTGGTTTTGAGAAAACCGATACTTTTACGGCGATTGCTTTAGAGTACAAGTTCTAGAAAGACCGTTTCCCCAGGCCCTGGCCTGGGGCAATAGTTAGACAAAGTATTGTTTTAAAAAGAATATTGGCCAAACGGGCCCCGAGCCGGTCAAAACACGGGTTTCTGCGAAAGAGGTTGCAGAGACCGTAGCCGTGTTTTAAAATGCCGGGCTTTTCGCCATTCCTTAAAAGTGCGTAGTGATTCAGTGATGAAAACGATTTCCGCAAAAAACGAGACTGTAAAGCGCGACTGGTACGTGGTCGACGCCACTGACAAGACGCTCGGACGCCTGGCTACCGAGATCGCGCACCGTTTGCGCGGCAAGCATAAGGCCATCTTTACTCCCCACGTGGACACTGGCGACTACATCGTTGTAGTCAATGCCGAGAAAGTCCACGTCACGGGAAGAAAGCTCCAGGACAAGATGTACCACCACCATACCGGCTACATCGGCAACCTGAAGTCCATCAATCTTGAAAAGCTGCTGGCTTTGAAGCCCGAAAGCGTCCTCGAAAAGGCCGTCAAGGGTATGCTTCCGAAGAACCCACTGGGTCGGAAGATGTTCAAGAAGCTCAAGGTTTTCAAGGGCCCCGAACACACACATAGTGCCCAGCAGCCCCTGCCGCTGGAACTGTAAAAAGTCTGATCAAGGTATAAAGACCCATGGCTGAAACGGCTTACTACGGCACCGGACGTCGCAAAACATCCGCCGCTCGCGTTTACATCCGCCCCGGAACGGGCGTCATTAATGTTAACGATCGTCCCCTGGACGAGTACTTCGGTCGCGAGACCGGTCGTATGATCGTTCGCCAGGCCCTGGACGCAGCTGATGCCAAGGACAAGTTCGATATCACCGTAACCGTCAAGGGTGGTGGTAACACCGGCCAGGCAGGCGCCATTCGTCACGGTATTACCCGTGCCTTGATCCAGTACAGCGAAGAGCTGCGTAAGCCGCTGCGTAAAGCCGGCTTCGTGACTCGTGATGCCCGTGAGGTTGAGCGTAAGAAGGTCGGTCTGCGCAAGGCCCGTCGCGCTACACAGTACTCCAAGCGTTAATCGCACAGGCGTACGACCCCTATTGGGAGATCGTCTAGCGGTAGGACTGCGGACTCTGACTCCGCCAACCAAGGTTCGAATCCTTGTCTCCCAGCCAAGCAACGGAAAAGGGCCCCAAACGGGGCCCTTTTTTGTGGCCTAGTAGGTGAGACAAGGATGAGAACCTTAAGGTTCGAACGGGAGGCCCGCTCAGGCGAGCCGACCAGACAGCGGAGCGGCGCGACGCTGCCCGTAGGGTGAGGCGCGAAAGCGGCGAATCAATCCTTGTCTCCCAGCCAAGCAACGGAAAAGGGCCCCAAACGGGGCCCTTTTTTGTGGCCTAGTAGGTGAGACAAGGATGAGAACCTTAAGGTTCGAACGGGAGGCCCGCTAGGCGAGCCGACCAGACAGCGGAGCAGCGCGACGCTGCCCGCAGGGCGAGGCGCGAAAGCGGCGAGTAGCGAATCCTTGTCTCCCAGCCAAGCAACGGAAAAGGGCCCCAAACGGGGCCCTTTTTTGTGGCCTGTAGGTGAGACAAGGATGAGAACCTTAAGGTTCGCAACGGGAGGCCCGCAAGGCGGGCCGACCAGACAGCGGAGCAGCGCGACGCTGCCGTAGGGTGAGCCGTCAAAGGGGCTGAATCAGCCGAGGCCGGCGTAGCCGGCCGAGACAACGTCGCCGCGTCAGCGGCGACGGCCCGCAGGGCGAGGAGCGTAGCGACGAGTAATCCTTGTCTCCCAGTCGCTTGGATGGAGGTGGACTCTGGTCCTTTGTCTCCCCGTTATGTCCGAGTTTCGTTTGCCGAGATATCCCGCGACATTTCCGTATTGCAGTTTATTGGGCAATGTAATAAGCTTATTGTGTGGCCAAGGAGTATCACCTGATCGGGGCCGCGATTGTTTCGACCAGCGGTCGCCGGCAGGCTTAATGTGCATCGGTGGCCGGCCTCGTCTGCCTGACTATCGGCACCAGAGGGCGAGTCCCCAGGCTGGAAGCACAAGGAGGTAACGAAACACCAATCAAATCTATAGCTGGCTGAACACATGATTCAGAAGGGGATCACGTGGCTATGCTGGAAATTGAACCGACATAGCGTTGAAGACCGTTGATAGATGACAGCATCAAGGAGGATGACGTCATGAGGACGCAAGTACTATTTCGCACCCTAATAACAACCATTGCAGCTGTCGTTATCGGCAGCTTCGGATTGGTCGGTAGTGTATATGCCGCTCCCGGAGGTGGCGGCGGTGGCGGAGGTGGCCCAGGTGGCGGCGGAGGTGGTGGCGGCGACGCTGCCGAGCCCCCGGATTACGGCGACCTGGTCATACTCTATCGCGACGAGTATGGCGTACCCGATCCTGACAGGCGACTTATTGCCAGCAACCTCTGGCTTTCCCGTCAGACACCTGCACCCTGGATTGCACGGATCAGGATCCCTGCCTTGTCCCGCTGCTGACCGAGCCGAATGACGATGGGCTGAGATTACCTGTGCCATAGACCCAGCGTATGCGAGCTGCACCCATGAGATAGAGTTTGGACGTACCAACTCGGCGCGTGCACCGGCCAGCGTGTTTGAGGCCCAGCTGGAGGACGTGGTGGTCAAGCTGGCCACCGCCGACGAGATCGGCCTGGATGCCGCCGGGCGCCTGGTTGCCTGTGTCGACGGTGGTGTCGATGACGAAGGCACCGAGCTTCCGGATACCAGCAGCGCCGTCGATTCGCCCATACAAAACCTGGCGATCTACAAGCAGCTGATGACCTACGGTTACCTCGGCGATGAGGGCCAGATCGTATCTGCCAGCCAGTGTGCATGGACACGGCGGCCAGGGGAATTGGTATAGCCGTCCGACAAGGGTGGCAAGGTCAGCGTGGACATGGTCGTTTACCTCAACCAGATCATGGGCCTGAGCGATTTGCCGGAAACCATTCTTGGCGCACCGATATGCATCGACGTCAGGGAAGAGGTGATGGGCAATATTGAACTGGTCAAAAAGTGCTTCCTGAATTACGGGAATATGCCGATTGGCGGTGAAAACGGCTATGGTCGCGGCGCCAACTTCGACGCGCTGCCATTCCCGCCCTACATCAGGGGCAATCCGTCTGACGCGGATACCCACTGCGGGCTATTTCGAGGTGCTTGAGTGGACCGGCTCTGGTGAGACCTTTGGCATCTTCCGCGGACCCATCTTCGACCGCGTATTCAACTCGGTCGACTTCGTCGACGGCACCCGCAATATCGCCGGCTTCGTCCAGGCGGCCGATGACACACGCGAGGTCATCAACTACATGCACAGCTGGCCGCTGCCGGTTGAGTATGTAGATCCGTATACAGGTGACGTTACCGCGTTCCTGACCCCGGTGACTTGTGGCGATTCTGGTGGTACCGGCTATGACCTGTCCATCAGCGCTGACTCCGGTCTGCAGGTGCCTGTGCAAATGGTGCCCAATGACGAGGGCAGGGAATTCATCGTGACCATCGGCGAACGCGGGTCCGGACGTGGCATCCGGCTCGGTCTGGGTGAGCCGAGACCGCCACTGACGGCGTTGCAGTCATTGTGCTCGTCGATAACGGTGACGGGACGACTACACGGACTTGATAGTCCATTTGAGTTTGCATTGACGGATCTTGCCAAAGGGGCAAGTGTAAGCTGGACCAGGGTGTTCATTGTTGACCCGGCCAAGAAGACCACCATCAGCTGGGACGGCCACTATTGTCGCGGACCATGACGTTAACAGCACGAACAACACGGTCTACGAGACCACCAATGTCATTCAGACAGGTAAAGGTGGTGGCAAGGGTGGCGGTGGCGGTGAATAACGGTTAACCCGTAACAGCCGCTGATGCCATTCGGCAACAGCCAAGTGAACAGCCCCGGACCATGAAGGTCCGGGGCCTTTTGCAAACCAAGAACTGCAGGGGGCGGGTAACCGCCCCCTGGTTTGCAGTTTGACCCTGCGCCATCCCGCGCAGAGGAGGGGATCATGAAGAAATGGACGCTGGCGCGAAGGTCGCCATAGCGCGATGGGCTTATTGGTGCTACGGGTACGCTTTGGCCGGGACGGCCCAGGCTGAGCCCGAGAGCCAGCTCGACATCCGACTGGGTCACGGTGGTGAACAACAACGACATCATGCCGGGTTCATGGCGCAGGACAGGGTGGTGGTGGACACGGAGGCCACGGGGGCGAAGGAGGACAGGGCGCGCAGGAAGGACGAAAATTCAACAGCTACAACCAGCCCTCGGTGAATCTTGATGGGCTGGTGGTTATGCGGGCCCGCAGCAAGGGCGGCATGGGGGGAGGGCAACCTACCCACGGTATCTACACCCGTGACATGTCCGACCCTGCCAGCGACATCATCAGGATTCTCGATCGGACCACCGAGGTTCCCTATCCCAACAACCTGGATACCACCTTTGTCGAGACCCCGTCTTTCCCGCGTATCGACATGGACTCGGACACCATCGCCACCCGTGGCAATCACCAGCCGGTGTGGCGTTATGGCAGACAGAAGGGGGAGATGAAACCCGGGCCGGTACCACGGGTATTTACGCCAACCCCTTTGGTGAGCTGATCACGGGGGCAAGTAAGCTGGGAGGTGTTCCCGAGTTTTCATTCTTCGAGGTACCCGAATTCCGCGGCACCCTGTTCGAAGTATTCCCCGGATCTCCCGCAGTGACCGGAGGCGACACTATCGTCTTCAAGGGTAATTACACAGCCGAGGGCATAGGCAGGACCGGCGTGTACTATCGGAGCCTGGAAAACGCACCAGCCGGTGGCACATCCCCCGTGGTGCTTATCGCCAACAACGTGGATACCGTGATCCCGGGGACCACGACGTACTTCGGTTCCACCTCACCACCCAGCGCAGCAGATGGCAAGGTGGTGTTCGCCGGCTTCGACAACGAGGAGAGCCCGACACTGGGCGGCATCTACCTGGCGCCGTTGGGATATGCGCCTGCACTCACTACGCTGGTGAGCATTGGCGGACCGGTTCCCGGCGAGTCCCGGCGCAAGACCTTTAACGGTCTGGGCGAGGGTGGTGCGTTTGACGGGCGCTTTGTCGGCTTCTGGGGCGCCTGGGGCGAGCAAGACCAAGACTGTGCGTCTGTACTGTCAAACCGAAGGTAACAAGGACCGTATTGCATTCTGCAACCAGAACCTGGTCTGCGAGGGCACGAACGAGTTGAAAGAAGATACAAACAGCACCTGCCCCACTACGTCAGACCCCGTTTATGGAGACCGGTGTTACCAGGAAAGGGAAGTCCCCGTGAACCAGGGATTCTTCGTTACCGATACCAAGACCGGCAAGACCCGAATGGTCGCCAAGACCGGCGATCAGTTTGATGATTTCCTGTTCTGGAACTACTCGGGCAAGACGCCCTGCACGGGCGGCGGTCACTCGGAAGAAGGCGGGGAAGATGACGGCGAGCCGGCGCGTTGGCGTTCCTCGGCGTTCGTCGCGGTAGCGGGTCGCGCAGGGGCAACCTACAACGCCGTGTTCAAGGCCAGGAAGGGCGAGTTCGTTGACAAGGTCTGGACCGATACGGTGGACGGCATTTACCTGAGGAAAGGACCCGGCGAAGGCCAGCCTATCGAGACCGTTCTCGATACCACCATGAGCGGGCAGGATCTTGATCCCCTGGCGCCAGAAGGTTCGACCATTGGCGAGCTGGGACTGGAGCGCGAAGGTCTGCGTGGCAAGTGGCTGGTGATAAATGCCAGCATGGGTGTCGAAGGGAGCAGCGAGGAAGACGGCATGGCCGGAGTGTACCTGACCGAATTGCCATGAAATAGTCTGGGAGAGAATTGAGAGAAGATTAAGCTGAGGTCGCCCGGCGCCAGAAATGACGCCGGGCCACTTCATCGCCTCACATCCGGGTTTATGATTGCCCCAGCAGGGGCAATGACGCTGTCAGCCCAGGAACCTTTAATCTCCTAAGCGGGCATTAATCGGCAGTTCGTCTGGCATCGCGATACCGACCACGCGCAGAAGGCGTTACGGTAACCCTATTGCGACAATCCTAGTTGTGCCTTGAGTTCGGCAACTTCCTCTTCGAGTGTGCTCACCCTTTCAGCCAAATCGGTCATGCTGACACGCTCTGAAGACCCGCTGGCCATGGTGGCCTGTGCCTGGCTGGCGTGCGCCTCAAGGTCGATCGGGCCAAAAAACACGTGCATGTACTCCGCGTCCTTGCGACCGGGCATACGCGGCAGCTTGACCACCAGCGGATCGCCATCCCACTCCATCAAGCTGTTCAGCGTGCTCACCACCGCATCGTTGTCCTCGAAGGGGTGCAGACGCCCGCTGTTCGCGCGTATCTCTCCGGGAGTCCGCGGACCGCGTAGCAACAGTACGCACATGACGGCGAACTGGGCCGGGTCGAAGCGGTAATCACTCAAATGCGTGTTACAGAACCGCTGCAGGTATTTATCCACGCCGCTTTTGAAATTCTCTTCCGTACGCACCAGGTGTTTTGTTCCCAGGATTCGTGCGGTACGTTGTACTTCGCCTTTTTCCAGCGACATTACCGGATTACGACTGGACTTCTGATTGCAGGCATTGGTCAATGCATTGAGCGTCAAGGGATATTGATCCGGCGTGAGGACGGATTTCTCCATCAGGCAGCCAATCATCCTGGCTTCTACGGCGGTGAGTATCTGTGGCACAAGCGAATCCTCGTTCTGATCAATCGGTCAGGTCGTTTGAATGACGGTTTGTACGCAACCGCAGTGGGAAGTATAACGCCGGAAATATCCCCGGTTTCGACATTTCCGGACAGGGTGCTTTGCCCTGTGCTGGTTTTCGCTACTACGGATAGCTCGGGGTTGAAGGCGGTTGGTTATCACTTGAGCCGATTTGTGATCCATGCTCGACGGCCTTCCCCTGCTGCGCCCGCGGTTACGTAGAAGCCTGAAGCGTTCGCTGGCCTGTTGGACGGCGGAATCCGCTGCAGGGTCTTGCTACGGTTCCCGGTCAAATATTGACCGGTGGGCCAGCATGGTAGGTTTTCGCAAGGTCATTGAATTATTCGGCATGGCAGGCCACAGGCCATTCCGATTAAGCCAGGGAGTCAAGTATGAATCTAGGATCATTTTCCGTAAGCCTTGCGGTTAAGGATCTCGCAACATCAAAAAATTTTTACGAGAAACTCGGTTTCGAACCGATTGGTGGTGATCCTCAACAAAACTGGTTGATCCTGCGTAACGGTGAGCACGTACTCGGTCTTTTCCAGGGAATGTTTGAAGGAAATATACTGACCTTCAATCCAGGCTGGGATCAGGGTGGTAAAGAACTCGAGTCATTTACCGACGTGCGTGAACTACAACGCGAGCTGAAGCGGCTGGGGATTCCCCTCAGTACCGAAGCTGACGAGTCGTCATCCGGTCCGGCGAGTTTCACGATGTCCGACCCTGACGGTAATCAGATTCTTGTTGATCAGCATCGATAGCTTGTTTAATCGAGTGATTCATACCGGGCGCAACCGGTCACCGGAGTGCTTGATCGGCCTTTCCCGTAGGAAACGGGGTCGAACCGAATTTTTTTGCCAACGGCTTTACGGCTGGGGATTTAATTGCGGTTCGACCCCAATTATTTATTTCAGCGTATCCGCCAGCGCGTTGAAAAAATCGTACTCATCGATCACATCCGTACCCACCGGCTTGGGTTGGGCGCTCCACATGGCGACCACCAGGTTGTCTGACGGATTCACGTAAATAAACTGTCCAAAGATACCGATAGCTGCATAGGCGCCACGGTCCAGCGGCCACCACATGTACCCGTATTCCACTGCCTCGCCGGCAATTACCTTGGGCGTCGTGGCCTCGGCGATCCAGCCATCCGGCAAGGTGGGTTGGCCATCGATGACACCACCGTTGAGCATGAACATTCCAAAACGCGCGTAATCACGCAGCGTTGCCGACAGGCCGCTGCCGCCTATCTCAAGTCCATCCGGGGATTCCAGCCACCAATTGGCGTCGCTTTCCATGCCAAGCGGAATCCAGATCTTTTCGCCAAGGTAATCGGCAATGTGCTTACCGGTCGCAGCGGCGACCAGGGCACCGACCACCTGCGTCTCCCCGGTGCTGTAATTCCAGCGCGAGCCCGGCTCGGCTGCCCTGCCCAGACCCGCCATCACTTCCAGAATGGCGTCTGGTCGCTGCGAAATTTGCGCTTCGAGCATGGCGCGCCGATCCGAGGCCGGATCCGTATAGGTCTCGTTCCAGTCAACGCCTGAGGCCATTTGCAGCAGGTTGCGCACGCTGACGCCCGCATAGGCACTGTCTTTGAGACGCGGCAGGTAGTCGGTGATCAAATCATCAAGTCCGCCGATATGACCATCCCTGATCGCCATGCCAACCAGCGTCGCGGTAATCGACTTGACCACCGACATGGACATCCAGCGGGTTTGCTCGCTGTTGCCCAGCAGGTATTTTTCAAACCTGATCTCGCCGTCTTTCACCACGAGGAGGCCGCTGACCCGGTTCAGGGACAGGAAATCGTAAAGGTCATATTGCTTGTTGCGCGAAGCAAAATGGAAATTCCCCAGCTCTTCCTTGCTCACAGGCAGGGGATAGGGCTTCGTACCGCTCCTTACCACCCGTGTCGGGAACAGCCTGTCGATATTGCGAAAGGTATTGACCTGGATATCCGGATACAACTGGCCGTCATAAACCTGGCGGACGCTGCCAATGGGTTCGTCCGCATGCGGGTAGGCTTGATCGCCCATGGCATTGGTGCAGGCGACCAAGCCGAGAGATTGTCGCGGCGACAAATTGGTGGGGATGGTTGGCGGGCATCGTCATCGGGTTTCTCCTGTTTAGCGGGCCAGTGTACTTAACCGGCCCTGTTACGGGAGCGGTTCTTTTGGTCAATTCTCCCGAAGGAAGTAATTAATTCGTGGTTTTCCCACAGCCTGGGGCGGTCGGCGCCAGGCCCGGGTTTCGCATTAAAGCGACCGGTGAAACACCTTCCGCACAGGATCAGTGCCTCGCCAGGCTCTCGAAGCCCGTGTGCGGAGATGGTCGTTTTGGTCGTGAAGAATGGCGGAAAACATAGGGATTTGGTCCAATCTGGCCCGGTTCCCGGTATCTGGCCACAAGTATTCGTTGACTATGGGACCCTGCGGTCTATAATTGCGGCAGCGTGCAAGTTCGCCCGATATTTATGCCACCATTTCGATGTTCCACCTAGTAGTACCTCGTCCTGTTCTTCATAAGTAATAGCAACACTTCTCGCCAAACGGCCTTAATTTTTACAAGGCTTTAATTACTCTTGATTCAATAGGAAACGATTATGTCTACTACTACCGGTACCGTTAAGTGGTTCAACGAAGCTAAAGGTTTTGGTTTCATCGAGCAGGAATCTGGCCCCGACGTCTTTGCCCATCACAGCAATATTGCTGGCGAAGGCTTCAAGACCTTGGCCGAAGGCCAGAAAGTACAGTTCACTGTGACCCAGGGCCAGAAAGGTCCCCAGGCAGAGAACATCGTAGCTATCTAATTAACGATAGTTATACGACTGGCGATGAATATATCGCCGGTCGGGTTCAAGCCCTCACGGGTTTGAGCTGAAAGAGGGCGAGACCTGCGGGTCTTGCCCTTTTTTTATGGCGGCAATCGCGCTCCGTGCAATGCCGCAATCCGGGTTGGACCTTGTCTTTCTGCGCACAGCTTCCGCAGTCGCCTCTAACGCCACTTGATAGAACAACCCATGCTGGGAAATTGCACTCGTGGCCCATTACCGGTCGCAGCAATCTGGCGCATCGCGTTCAACAATTCAGGCGTGCGATTTCCAGCGGCATTCATACCGGCGCTGTCCAGACGGCCGCGATACTGCAACTCGCCTTTTGCGTTCAGGCCGAAAAAATCCGGTGTGCACACAGCGCCGTAGGCCTTGCCTACCGCCTGATCCTCATCCACGAGATATGGAAAGGAAAAGCCGAAGCGCTCGGCAAAGCGTTTCATTTCCGTTGGCGCATCACCTGGCACACGACCGTAGTCGTTCGACATCACGGACAGGACATTGATGCCCTCATCCTGTAGCGTCCTGGCGTCGGCAGCGAGTCGATCACCGATGCCCTGGACGTAGGGGCAGTGATTGCAAATAAATGCGATCAGTAATCCCTTTCTCGCCCAGGTAAGCACTCATGTTGAAGCTGTTGCCGTCCGGGTCTTTCAGGGTGAAGTCCGGCGCTTTCCATCCGAAGTCGCATACTGGCGTGTCGAGCAACATAAAAGCATCCTTGTCAAAGTAATCCGGGGACCTTGCGAGGGAGGGTGAACTGTCCCAGGGGTCGGTCTGTACCTAGGGTAAATGGGATTGCACCTAAAGTAATTCGCTTTATGAGGACAAAGCAGCGGTTCGTCCCGCATTTTCCCGGCGGGCTGAGGCGTCTCCGCTCAATCGGCCGGCCCGGATTGGCCTCTCCGGGACCGCTGAAACACCTGAACCTGCAGGCCTTGTACCGGGCATCGGGTTGTTGCAGACAGGTATGTGAATATATCTGGATATACCTGATGATTAGTGGTGTATTATTCGCGCGTCCGCAACCGGCTCGCTGCAATGGGCGGGTAGCCCGAATCGCGATCCAGGGTGCGGGGAATCTAAATAATACAAAATCAAACCTCTCGTCAGAGAGGAATATCAAGGGAACCAAAACATCATGAAGAAAACCAATTTGCTGCTGCCCCTGCTGGTTGCTGCCGCAGTTCATTCCGCCACAGCCCAGGCCGATGCGCTGGACTACAGTTTCGTTGGACTTCAATACGTCTCGGCCGAAATCGACGAGGTCAATATAGATGGAGACGGATACGGCGTTGAGGGATCGTTCAGCCTGAATGATAACTACCATATATTTGCGTCATACGGTGACCTCGATTACGACTATGACGTCTCCTCTACATCTTACGACTTCGGGCTGGGTTACAGTCGCGCGCTGACCAGTGACATGGACCTCGTTGCTACCGTCTCCTACGTTTCAGCCGAAGTGAAGCAAGAGACGCTTGGCTCGTATGACGACGATGGTTACGGTCTGGGTCTGGGTATTCGCGCCATGGTCTCCGAGAAGTTCGAGTTGTCAGGTGGACTGAATTACATTGATTTGAGCGACTCCGGCAGCGATACGGTCGTGTCGGTGGGTGCGGGCTTTGATGTGACCAGGAATATCCAGGTAGGCGCTGGAATCAGCTCCAGTGATGACGGAACCGGGTACAACCTGGGTGTTCGATTCTACTTTGGCAGGTAGTTGTTACCCGGGAATTTCCAGGCACCACTTTGCTTGCGATTCAATGGGGCCAGGAGCGTTCAATTAATTTGCCACGCTCCTGGCCTTTTTCTGATTCCGTTCCTGACCCAAATTTCGCATTCCAATGACAGGTAAGGGTAGACTGAAACTCTTTCCTGATCAGTGATGCTGCGTTGTGAATCAGTCACTCTGTCTTTCAAGACCAATAACAAGGGCCGGCATTCTGGCCAGCCTGGCCCTGGGCTGTATTTTTGCCGACCCGCTGGGCGCGCAGCCTCTGCAGGATTGGGTTGACGATAGCTGTCAGGAATGTACCGGATTGATGGCATCAAAGACCGGCGTCTACATCCTGGAAAAGGGAGAGGAGGCGCTGATCGGTCGCGCCTGGCTGACCCAGCACGCGACCCAATCCATCGACATCCAGTACTTCATCTGGAGTACCGATAACATCGGTACTCTGGCGGCGGAACATCTGTTGCGCGCCGCAGAGCGGGGCGTGGCGGTTCGTGTCCTGGTGGACGATCTGCTGATTGATGCCGAAGATCAGACTCTGCTGTTGTTGTCGGCACATCCGAAGGTGCAAATTCGCATCTACAACCCCAATCTGTCGGTGGGGGTATCGTGGTGGGACAGGCTGTTTAATTCAGCGACCGACTTCCGTGCTGTTAACCAGCGCATGCACGACAAGACCGCGATATTCGACGGCATCGCCGGAATCACCGGTGGGCGCAACATGGCCGACGAGTATTTCGATTTTGACCATGAGTACAATTTCCGCGATCGCGATGTATTGCTGCTTGGGCCTGCCGTGGCGCAGATGAGCGAGAATTTTGAGGAATTCTGGGCCAGCCCTCTGTCGGTACCGGTGGAGCGGATTCTGGGTGAGTCGGCCCGTATGCCCACCGACGAAGAAGTAAGGGAGCGGGCGCGAGAGTTACATGCCTACGCGGACGAGCCGGGCAATTTCGAGCCGGAGGTTCGACAGGCTATCGAAAATGTCTCACGATATTTCCCCGGATTACTCAAGGCCATGTCCTGGGAGGATGTTACCTTTATCAGTGACATTCCGGGGAAGAACAGTGGCGAATCCGGTTTGGCGGGCGGGGGTGAGTCGACTCGCCGGCTGATTGAGGCCGTCAGGGCTGCCCGGACATCGGTGCTGATTCAGTCGCCGTATTTGATCCTGCCGGAAGGCGGTTTCGAGTTGTTCGAATCGCTGGTTCAGCAAGGCGTACGCATCCGCATATCCACCAATTCCCTGGCCTCCACCGACAACATTCCCGCTTTCAGCGGCTACTACAAGCAGCGTTCCCGGTTGCTTGAGATTGGCGTTGAACTGTACGAATTCAGACCCGATCCCGGAATCCAGACGCAGCTGCTGGAACGCTATCCACGTCTTGCGGAAGACAGCCCTATATTTGCGCTACATGCCAAGAGCATGGTGATCGACGGGAAAGTCATTTACATCGGCACCTTCAATCTTGATCCACGTTCGGCCAACCTGAATACGGAAGTAGGTGTGCTGCTTGAAAGCCCGGAGCTGGGCCGTCAACTCAGCGATAGCATTGGGCGGGATATCCTCCCCGAGAACAGTTGGCACACAACCGGTGATTTCAATCCGGATTCGGAAGTAGGTCCGGGCAGACGCCTACGCTTGATGCTGAATACTCTGTTGCCCATGCAGTCAATTCTTTAAGGCCCGATTTGGGATGCGAGGTCTAGGCGCGTCGCCCTGGGAAGCCCGGAAGCAGACCGCTGATACCGGCGCCGATCACCACCAGTGCAAAGGACGCCAGGTCCACCCTAAGGTCCAGTTTGGGCAGGAGTTGCCCACCGCCAAAGCCATACATTGCGAGCAGGGCTATACCCAGGCTGAGCATTATCGCCCCGCTCACCTGGCGTATTGGCGATGGAATAGCAGAGTCGGTCTTGCGGGAGCCCCGTTCCAGGGGCGAAAGCAACAAGGCCACCGGTGTCAGCAATCCCAGGAGGATGGCTATCCAGCCCGGACGCGTGAGCCACCAGGTCATGCTGCCGGGTTCAAAGCCAAGCCCGGGTCCACCGGCAAGGTAGAGCAGGGACACAAAGACCACCATCACCGTGATATGCCATAGATAGACGGTCATGATCATGCTGTTGATCAGTACCGTGGCGGTCCACAGGCGCAAGCCGTCCAGTACCCGTCGCATGGGTTGTTCCAGCGCCAGCAGCAGACCGAACTGGAATATGCCGAGGACCAGCAGGGTGGCCTTGGGTGGCAGCGTGTTGCTCAGACCCTCATCAGGCGAGCCGACCATGGCCAGCGGATAGGGGCCTTTGAAAATCATCAGATACAGGGTGAAAAGGGCAAGCGCCGAATACAGCAACAATCGCCCCGGACTGCCCAGTTTTCCATCCCGCCAGGCAAAGCCCAGGTGGTGAACGGCGAGCCATACCCAGAAGTAATTGGTCCAACCCAGCCATTGCACATCCGCGGCAAAGAAGGCGACGTCCATCAAAGCTGCGCCAGCCGCGAGCATCCAGAACGAGGCAAATCCGAGGTGTTGCCAGAATGCGTACGTGAGGGGAGCCAGGATGACCACCATGATATAGATGGCCAGGAACCAGGTAGGAATCAGGGCGGCCTGTGAGGCGAGCTGGATGACCTTGGCACTGACCCCAAGCACATGCATGATCACCGCGATGGCGGCCCAGGCGACGAGCAAGACCAGCAGCGGTGCGACCAGTCGATTCAGCCGCGCGTACAGCCAACCTCTGTAGCCAAGATTCTTGCGGCGCGCGCTCTCCAGCGATACAGCGTTGGAATAACCGCCAACAATAAAGAAGATCGGCATCACCTGGAATATCCAGGTCAGCCATTGTGTCTGGGGATGGCTTTTCAGCAGGTGTCCGAGCGCAATATTGCCGTCAGTCATGTAGGCGGTGGCGATCAACCAGTGGCCGACGATGACCACCAGTATCGAGACCGAGCGCAGAAAGTCCACGTAACGGTTTCGGTCCGCCGGTGTCTGTGCCGCCATCTCGGTTGCCTGGGACCAGATTCGCATGTGTCTACTCCATGGTTGCGCTTGTTTGAGGCCGCGGCTCGGGTGCCGGTTGTTTGCCAACACCGCCAGGCCGGTACGTCGAAGAGCCTCAGTTTTTAGTTATGCCATGCACCATACAGAGATGCCAGGGCGTAGGAAACACTTTTTGGTGTAAGGCCAGAACGTATTATTCCCCGGCTTTTTCGCTGGCAGCAACGTTCCCGATTGGTAACGGCGCTACCGGCAAGCCGCATCATGCTGCCTTTCAGGCGTGGGCCCTGCTTGAGTTACGCGGGTGTCAGCCACTGCACTATGTGACGGGTTACCTCGGGGCGACTAAGCAATTCCATGTGACTCGTGTGATAAGCGATCCATTGCGAGTCCCTGGCAAAAGCAAGTGTTCTGCCTGCCTCGCTGTGTTGGCCAAGAGCGCTATTAAGAGGAACCAGGCCGTCACCGAGCAAACGGTCCACCAGGGTGCTGCGCTTGGCCGCCGTGGTGGCCGCTACGCTGTAGCAGGCGACACCCTCGGGCAGCGGCAGCGGTTGGCGCTGATCGCTGCCAAGATCGAAACGGTCGTAGCCCTGCCAGTCTTCGTCCAGCACATGTCCGTAGCGCAGGTCAGTGATGCCTGCACTGCGTATCTGGCCCAAAGCGTTGAACGGCTTGGTATAGGGTGAGCTTCCCATCAGTGCATCCAGCCAGTTGCCGACACGCTCCAGTGGTGCACCGTGATGTGGCGTGCCCAGGAACACGATGTTCTTGAGACTGGCCGGCCATTGCATGTCTTGCTGGCCAGCGACGTGGACGGCGCTGCGTATCAACAGGCCACCCATACTGTGAGCTACGACGCAAAGCTCTTCTACCGGTACCGGCCAGTGTTCGAGCAGTTGTTCCAGCTGTGTTGCAAGCTCGCGCCCATTCTCAGAGGTGTGCAGACCCGTGTTATAACGTAGATAAACCGGGGTATAGCCCAGGGTAGACGCCAGCACTTCACCGTGATCGGTTCCCGGCGTCTTGTCCCGAGCGTGCCATTGCACGTCACTCATGCACAGGCCGTGAATCATCAGCAACACTTTGCCGGTGACTCCGGGCATGGGTGGCGGGGATTGCGGGTCCAGCACCTGGCTCCGATAGCGCAGACTCATGGGTATGGCAAATGAATTGCCACTGGCGACCAGGCGGTCACCCATCACACCATTGAGCACGGCAAGCACGGCTTCCCGTTTCGGGGTCTCGGGCTTTTCACCCTCAAGCAAGTCAAACAGCGGTTGCAGGGCCGCCAGCGTCACATCCAGACCCCTGCCCAGCAATTGCGTAACCCCCCGGATACTGGTGTAGACCATGCCGGTCAGACCGCGTGTCTGGCCTTCCGATTTGCCACCGCGAAAGCCAATAGTATTGAGCACGGACCGGTGCACACCTTCGGCAATACCGGTCACACCCTGGGTGGCCTGGTTAGCCAGTTGGGCAATTCCCCGTATATCCGAGGCGCGCAGGTGCTTCAGCGGGTTGTCCGATTTCCTGGTATTCATAAATGTGACCTCAATTCCTTGTCCGGAGGCGGCAAGCTTTCCATGGTGGGGGTGATTCTAGCCCTGTATGTGAAGGCTGGCGAGAAACAGCCCCGCTTGAGACAGATCAAGTAGTACCCACCATGGATGTTGCATAATGCGACCCTGTCCAGGGAGGTCGCATCGGATGAGTATCGGGAATATGAACTTACGCAGCCTCATGCTCGCGCCCCACCGAATGTTCTTCACCACGGGGCTGGCTTACCTGGTTCTGGTGTCGGGCTGGTGGCTGGCGGTACAGGTCGCCCGCACCTGGTTTGGCGCCGGTCTGGAGCCCCTGGTACCCGGTTTGATCTCCCACGGGGCCATGATGCTGTTCCTGGTGTTCACCCCGTTCATGTTCGGTTTCCTGGTCACGGTTTTTCCGCGCTGGCAACCGGCGCCGGCTTTGCCGCACCGACTCTGCCAGGCGGCCTTTGCCTTGATGATACTGGCCCTGCCGATGTTGCTGGCCGGGGTGTACCTGGACCAGAGACATGTTTCTGATCGGCTGGTTACTCTACCTTTCCGGGTGGACCCTGGTACTGGGTGGATTGTTCTCCAGTTGGCTTGTCGCCAGGCAAACCGTATCCCATTCGCAGGGCGTGTTGATCGGCCTGGCGACGGGTCTTGCGGCCGCCCTGATGTTTGCCTGGGTACTCGTGAAAGGCCGTTTCGATCTTTGGCCCTATGTCAGATCGTTTGGTTTGTGGGGTTTCCTGGTAACGGTCTTTTTCACGGTCTGCCATCGCATGGTGCCCTTTTTCACTTCCTGCGTGATTAAAGGCTACGAGGTCTGGCGGCCGAACTGGATGCTGCGGACTTTCGTGCTCCTGGCTCTGGCGCGAGCCGCGCTGGAGGTGCATCCAGAATTCAGCTGGGTTCCGACCTTGGTATGAGCCTGATTGCACTGGTGTTCGCCATCCGCTGGCGCCCGCAAGTGAAGCATGGCAGTCCCCTGCTGAGCGTTTTGCATATCTCGTTTGCCTGGCTTGTGATCGGGCTGTTATTACAGCTTGGTCAGGATCTTGGTATGGCAATTTTCAACACCCACTGGTTGGGTCGTGCGCCCTTGCATGCGCTGACTCTGGGATTCCTCGGCGGCATGCTGTTGTCCATGATCACCCGTGTCACCATGGGGCATTCCGGCAGGCCGCTGGCCCTGGACAGAGTCGGTTGGTGGATATTCCTGATGACCCAGTTCGCTGCCGTAGCCCGGGTTGCTGCAGAAGTGTTTCCCTTCACTGCCGTCTGGCTGACCTTGTTGGCCGCCAGTGTCTGGTTC
Organism: uncultured Gammaproteobacteria bacterium; assembly: GCA_963823435.1. Classification (GTDB taxonomy): domain Bacteria; phylum Pseudomonadota; class Gammaproteobacteria; order Steroidobacterales; family BM003; genus CAKZML01. Next base: position 1,396,543 of record CAWGLN010000001.1, read on the forward strand.
CTGGCCCTGGCAGCCTGGGCCGCGAAATACGGACCGGTCTTTTTCCAGCCCAGGATTGACGGACAGCCCGGATAAGTCGGCCTCACGGAGTTTGTCTTGCTCTACTTGTATCTAAAACACGCTCATGTGTTCTTCGTTGCCACCAGTATCGTGCTTGTTCGTATTCCGGGGCGGACTGATGTTCGCCGATTCAACATGGTTACAGCATCCATTGCTCAAGTACACGCCTCACGTTGTGGATACGCTGTTGCTGGCCAGTGCCGTGTGGCTGATGTTTTTGATCCACCAGTATCCGATCGCGCAGTCCTGGTTGACGGTCAAGGTGGTGCTGTTGCTGGTTTACATCGTACTGGGCAGCTTTGCCTTGAAGCACGGCCGTAGCAAATTCCGGCGGGGCATCTACTTCGCTCTCGCATTAACCGTAGTTTTGTTTATGGTTTCAGTGGCCAGGGCTCACCAGCCACTGGGTTGGTTCTCGGATTGGCTGGCAGGAAGCTAATCCCAACTCGATGTTAATTAAAGGGTTTTCCTGTTATTTGGCGCGAGCTGTGTCGGCAATCCCAAGAACAACGGCATAAATACTTATTTTTTACGGCTCTTCACGCCACGAATATCGTGCTAAGCGAGTGTCATCCGTGGAGAGTCCTTCCGTGAATACAAAAGCCCTGGTAATCCTGTTCGCAGTCGCTGCGCTGCTTGTCGCTCACAATGCTCGAGTCAGCAGAAGCTGACGCCAAGCCGATTGTTATCGCCCAATCCCAGGAAATTTCTGGTGGCTCTGCCAGGGTGATGTCGGCGCCCCCACAGGGTGATCCCATACAGGCCGTCCTGACCAGCCCGCCACAGGTTCCGCCACCGGTAAATCGTGACCACCCGGCCAGGGTCATCGTCGAGCTGGAGGTGCTTGAAAAGGATATGCAGATTTCCGAGGGTGTGAGTTACCGATTCTGGACTTTTGGCGGTACCGTCCCGGGCAGTTTTATCCGCATACGCCAGGGCGACACGGTGGAGTTTCACCTGAAGAACCACCCTGGCTCCAAGATGCCGCATAACATTGACCTGCACGCGGTCACGGGTCCGGGTGGTGGTGCGACCTCGAGTTTCACGGCTCCCGGGCACGAATCCATCTTCAGTTTCAAGGCGCTGAATCCCGGTCTTTTTGTCTACCAGTGCGCCACCATGCCCGTGGGTATGCATGTCGCCAACGGCATGTATGGCCTGATCCTGGTGGAGCCTCCGCAAGGCCTGGAACCGGTTGATCACGAGTATTACGTGATGCAGGGTGACTTCTACACCGTGGGCAAATACCGGGAGAAGGGTGACCAGCCCTTCGATATGCAAAAGGCCATCGAAGAGAACGCCACTTATGTGTTGTTCAATGGCTCTGAGGGCGCGCTGGTCGGCGAGAACGCACTCAAGGCGAAGGTGGGTGACACGGTTCGCCTGTTCGTGGGCAACGGCGGCCCCAACCTGGTCTCCAGCTTCCACGTGATCGGCGAGATCTTTGACAAGGTTTACAGCGAGGGCGGCTCGCGCTTCCAGGAAAATGTGCAGACCACCCTGGTGCCGGCCGGTGGATCCACGATTACCGAATTCCGGGTGGAGACACCTGGCACCTTTATCCTGATCGATCACAGTATCTTCCGTGCCTTCAACAAGGGCGCGCTGGGTATGCTGAAGGTCGAGGGTGAACCGAACAAGGAAATCTACACGGGCAAAGAGGTGGATAACGTCTACCTGTCTGACAAGGCCGTGGGCGAGGGCGCCCCGGTGATGGTCCAGGTGAGCAGCGGCCCAGCAGGCCGGTCAGGCGACCATGGAAGACCAGGCTGCGGCCGGCGCCATCTTGTATAACGGCACCTGCTCGGTATGCCACCAGAACAACGGCATGGGATTACCGGGGGTATTCCCGCCGATCGCCCGATCGGACTTCCTGTTGGCAGATAAAAAGCGTGTCATTGAGGCAGTAATCAACGGCATCGCGGGTCCCATCACGGTCAATGATGAAGACTACAATTCGGTGATGCCGCCGATGAGTCATCTGAATGACGATGAGATCGCGAACATCCTGACCTACGTTTACAACAGCTGGGGTAATAAGGGCGGTGTGGTTTCTATCGCCGAGGTCACCGCAGTGCGCGAGAGCACACAGCGTCCGGCGGGTGCCGCCAATAAATTGGCCTGGGAGTTTGGCATCGCCCTCCATGAAATGGAAGACGGTGTGATTCAGCAGAATTCGAAATATGAGGGCCCCAATCGGGGCCCTTTTCTTCATCAGGGTTCTTTGACCGTTATCGGCCGTCGGCTTCAGGTGCTTGTCGAGGAAGGTCAGCAGGACCCTGTACATGTTCTCACGATTTTTCTCGTTGTAGAAACCATGGCCTTCCTTGTCCATCACCAGCCATTCATAGGGGTAGTCTATTTCGTCCAGGGCGTCGCGCAGCGCGTAGGCGTGTTCAATTGGAGCCCTCGGATCTTCTTCACCATGGACGATCAACAATGGCGCTCTTCAGCTTGTCCACATGGTGGACAGGGCTGAATTCCCGAAGCTGGGTTTTATCTTCGCCGATGTAATCATTCAGGATGCTGATACCCGCTTCACTGGTGGGGATATCCCCCTTGGTATACATCATCTCCAGGTCATAGACGCCCACGAACCCGATTGCGCAGGCGAACATATCGGGCTCCAGAATTGGACTTTGCAAGGCCGAGTATCCGCCGAAGCTGCCTCCGTAGATGCAAACGCGATCCTTGTCCACGATGCCTCTGTCTATCATCGCGCGGGTGCCATCAATAATGTCGTACTGGATGGTGTCACCCCAGTGACGGTAGCCGGCGCTCTGGAAATCACGTCCATACCCACCCGAGCCGCGGAAATTCACTTGCAGGACCGCCATGCCCCGGTCAGCGAGGAACTGGGCCTCCCGGTCGTATCCCCACCAGTCACGAGGTCCGTGGGGGCCGCCATGGGGTATGACAACCAGGGGCAGGTCGCTGGCTTCCTTGCCGTGGGGCAGGGTCAGGTAACCGCGAATGGTTAGACCGTCCCGGGCCTCGAACTCGACGGGTTCCACGGTGGCCGAGGTGTCCGGGTCCACCCAGGGGCGCGCATGAACCAGGTGACGCGCCTGCTTTTTCAGCTTGTCGAAAAGGTAAAAGGTGCCCGGGTTCCGGTCGCTGGAAACCCTGATGATCGACAGGTTGCCATCCAGGGTCTGACTCGCCAATTGAACTCTCTGCCCCGGGAATGTCCCCAGCAGGTTTCTCAGCAACTTGACCTCGTCACTCTCGGGGTTGATGTATACATAGGTAGGAAAGGTGGGCTCGACTTCCAGTGCATACAAGCTTCGTCCGTTGGGCGTGAACCAGAACCTGGCCGGGTCGGCGACTTCGTTCCGGTACACCAGGTCTTTCTCGCCCGTTTTCAGGTTCAGCGTATAAACGCCGGCGATGCTGCTTTCCGTGTTGTCGGACACATAGACATTGTGTTCATCGACAAACGCGAGGGGCGCTATGAGTCCGTCTTTCACGCTGCCCTTGCTGAGCAGTGACCATCCATCACTCTCATTGTCCCGGTAGTAAACCTCCACTCCGCCATCATCGGATTGTCCTGCCACGAATCTCGGGCGGCCTTTGTGATCGGTCAGGAACTGCGCACGGGAAATGGGCGCCAGGGCAATATCCTTGTGTACCCCGTTGTAGACATTCACCTTGATCAGGGTGGGCCTTCGGGCGGCACCGCTGCTGAAGGGGGTGGAACTCATCAGGATGTTGTCAGGGTCATCTTCCAGCAGGTCGACGATCTGGCCATATCCAAAGACCGGTTCCGCTCGTTTGATCTTGGACGCTTGCACCACCGGCGCGGTAGCCATAGATATTCTTCTGCTTCTTGCCATCCACGTTGACGGCATACCACTCGCCTGCGCTGGTTGGAGCTTCCTGCCAGCCCCGGAACATTTCCAGCCTGGCGATCAGTCTCTCTGAATTCGCCCAGTGATATTCTCCAACCTGTTTATCTTCGGTGAAGCGCGCGATAAACGTAGGCTCAAGCGTTTCGGCATTCAGGATGGCGACACCAGACCGGCCGTCAACCGGGGTCATGACCGCCAGGTGTTTTCCATCGGGTGAGATTTTCACCGAATAAAATGCGGTATCACGACTGAAGTAACTGATGTCACGGGGTTCGGCTGCCACGTGTCCCGGGGCGACCAATAAGGACAGGAGTGTCAACAATCCCGGTACCGAAAGTGCCAAAAAGCCTTGCATGATCGGCATGAATGAACGTGGCATGTTGCGACTCCTGTCAGGAAAGACATCGATTCCGAGCTCAAAGAAACGCGCAGCAGCGCAAACGGCTCCGGCAAACGGTTTTCTATTGGGGTACCTTTATTTCAAACCTGAGGCGTCAAATGCAAATCAAGAACCAGGTCCCGGTGCATTTTCCGGGCGCGTCCCTGCCTTCGAGTCCGCGATGCCGAACTGGTTCTTTCCTGAGGCGCAAACCGGGCGCCAGGCCCTAGGCCGCCTTGTGCGTGTCGAACTCGAACAGGACCTTGAGCAAGTCGGGGCAACTGATGGTCCCTACGAGCTCACCGCTTTCGATTACCGGAAGCGATTTGTGACAGCCATGTTGCGTCATGAACGCCGTCACATCGACCACGTCGTCATCGGGTGAAATGGTGTGGACTTCAGGATCCATTAAATCCTTTACCTGTCCCCCTATCTCGTCGTTGTAACTGCCGCCGAGGATGTGCGTCAGGCACTGCCACTGCGACAGCATTCCAACAACCCGGCCCGTCCGTCCAGCACCGGCATACCGGAAATCTTGTATTCCAGCATCCTGCCGATAGCCTCGAACAGGTCGGTATCCGGTTCAACGCTCACCACCCGGGTGATCATATAGTCACTGATCTTTGTGGATTTCATGTCTTTCCCTCCTTGGCAAACTGCTCTACTCCACTTCTTAAGTATAGTTCTGGAAGAGCGTGTATGTATGAATGTTCGCGATCAGCCAGCTGCTTGAAGTAAGATCAAGTCCAAAGATTCCGGGGCAAAAGGCCGGCACCAGGGGACACCACGAGACATCACCGCACCGGGAGACTGCAAGTGCTTGAATCAATATCGAAATGCCCAGGGGGTTCCTACTTGCTGTTGTAGTGTTACTGGGGTCGATACAGGTTTCCTGTAGCCGGCAAGCCCCTGCGGAGCAGGCAACGCTGATTGTTTCCGGCGCCAGGGTCTGGACCGGTAACCCGGCTCAACCCTGGGCCGAGGCGGTTGCCTCGAAGGGTGCGCACATTCTCGCGGTCGGCAGTGCAGAACAGGTGATGCGACTGGTAGGGACCGGAGACACGCATAATCAAGGCTACCGGCGGCATGCTGGTTCCCGGATTCATTGATACCCATGTGCACTTTACTGCGGGTGGCGTGGGTCTGGCGTCCGTGCAATTACGCGATGCCGCCAACCGGGAGGAGTTTGTCAAGCGAATTGCGGACTATGCCGCCGGACTTGAATCCGGTGAGTGGATTATCGAGGGCATCTGGGATCACCAGAACTGGGGTGGCGAATTGCCGACCCGCGAATGGATCGATGCGGCGACACCAAATAATCCGGTGTGGATATCGCGTCTGGACGGACACATGGGCCTGGCCAATTCCCTGGCCATGAGATTGGCTGGCGTCGATCGCAACGTGGAGGAGGTCGAGGGTGGAACGGTAGTGCGCGGGGACGATGGAGCGTTGACGGGCGTGTTCAAGGACAACGCCATGGAGCTGATTGCGAAGCGCCATTCCTGCACCCGGGGAGGCGCAACTGGACAAGATTGTCGAGGCCGCCAGTGCGTTTGTTGCATCCAAAGGCGTGACCAGTGTTCACGACATGAGCTATGTCGGTCTGCCGGAAGTCGAGGCCTACCGACGCGCGCGTGACAACGGGCGTCTGAAAACCCGGATTTATGCGGCGATACCCCTGGCTTCCTGGCCAGTGTTACAGGAAGAATTGGCACGCAGTGGTCCCGGCGATGAATGGGTAAAAATTGGCGGTCTCAAGGGCTTTATGGATGGCTCACTGGGCTCGCACACCGCGGCCATGCTGGAGGCATTTACTGACAGCCCGGAGGACAAGGGGTTCATGCTCCAGGATCCGGCTGTGATGGAGACCCTGGTGAGCGATGCCGATGCGGCAGGACTGCATTTGATCGTACATGCCATCGGCGACAATGCGATCCGGGTTTTGCTGGATATCTATCAGCGGGTGGCAGTCGAGAACGGACCTCGTGACCGACGTTTTCGCGTCGAGCACGCACAGCATATTCACCCTGATGACGTGAGCAGATTTGCCAGTCAGGGGGTGATTGCGAGCATGCAGCCTTATCATGCAATCGATGATGGGCGCTGGGCCGAGAAGGTGATTGGACCCGAACGCAGCAGACAACCTATGCTTTTGCTGCGCTGATGCACTCCGGCGCGCGGGTAGTCTTTGGTAGCGACTGGAGTGTCGCGCCTCCCACGCCGCTCGAAGGTATTTATGCCGCGCTCACCCGGCGGACCCTGGACGGGGCAAACCCGGACGGCTGGGTGCCGGAGCAAAAGATTACGCTTGAGGAAGCCCTGAAAGCCTATACGGTGGATGCGGCCTACGCGTCCTACGAGGAGGGCATCAAGGGCAGTCTTGAAGTCGGCAAGCTGGCTGATTTCGTGCTCCTGGACAAAGACCTGAGTGTGATACCGCCCGAGGACATCGCGTCTGTCCAGGTGCAGCAAACGGTGGTCGGAGGCAAGCGTGGTGTACTCCGCGGACTAGGGTAGCGGCAGGCGCCGGCAATCGGTAAGACCCGGGACAGTGATGCGGCAGCAGACCGCGCGAGTCGGGGAAACAGGTCGCGAGTTCCGGGTACTTCACGATGACTGCTTGCGCCGCTTGAGTTAGGCTGAAAGTCGGGTGACCGATAGCAGGGTGACATACAGAGGGGAACTATTCCCGGGCAGCAGGTTCAAACAGGTATGGTGAGAGGGACATCAATAACGACGTGCGTCTTGTTATTGGCGTTGCAACTGGCGGGCTGCGCCGCTGGCGTCCGTCCTGTGCAATCGGCAGGAATGACGGACGAGGAGTTGTTGCAGGGCGAGGTTTTCGCCGGCCAGGATGAGTACCGGATTGAATCCCCGGAAGAGATTCTTGCCCTGTCACCCGAGATGATTGCCTTCCTGGATGCCAAGGTCAGGGGTACGGCCAGAGGCATGGACAAGTTTGACAAACTTGTAGACCTGATTAGAGCCCTGGAAGATTCCGGGAACCTTGCCCTTAATTATAATTTCATGACTTTCACCGCTGCCGAAACCTTTGCAGCAAGGCAGGGGCAACTGCATGTCGTTTACCAATATGTTTCTGTCCATGGCCCGCTACGTGGGTCTGAATGCCAGCTTCCAGGAGGTCAAGGTTCCTCCGGATTGGACCCGGCGGGGAGATTCGTTCGTATTGAGTCGGCACATAAATGTCAATGTGGACCTGGGTTACCAGGGACGGATTGGAGGTGGATTTTGACAATGAGAATGTGCGCCCCGGGGCGGGCACTATGCGCATCAGTGACCGCAGGGCCCTCGCTCATTATTACAACAACAAGGGCGCCGAAAGCATGGAAAGAGAGGAGACCGGGCTGGCTTTCCAATACTTGCGTCACGCACTGGAAGAGGGTGATCCTGAATTTTCGCCAGCCTGGGGCAACCTGGGAACCATGTACTTGCGGGTTGACATGCAGGGTCACGCGGAGGCTGCATTCTTGCGCGCCCTTGAGGCTGAGCCGACAGACCTGGTGGCCTTGAGTAACCTGCAGCGATTATACGTAACACAGGGCAGAGACGAACTGGCTGAGCACTATGCGGAAAAGGTTGAACGTCACAGGCTTAAGAACCCCTATTACCTCTACCAATTGGCCCGTGCCGCCTACCTGGAAGAAGATTTCGAGACGGCGGTGAAGCATTTGAACAGGGCCATAGCGAAGAAAGACGACGAGAGCGAGTTTTACCTGTTGCTCAGCGAAACCTATACGCAATTGGGCGAGACCAGGAAGGCCAGTCTTAATCTGAAAAAGGCAAAGAAAGTCGCCGCCGAAACACGACGGCCAGATAGTGTGCCGGCTCCCACCGAAGACCTCAGGGCGGTTACCGGCTAGGGCGGAATTTTACCGGGCTGCGTAGCGCCGGGCGGCGACCCGCTCAAAGGCTCGTAAAACTTTTCTATTACGGCCAGGTCCAGGTCCTCGTTGCCGGTCAGATTGATGGTGTCGCCCAGCCCCATACGCTTGGTGCGATAATCGATGAACCCCATGATCACCGGCACATTGGCGGCCCTGGCGATACGGTAAAAGCCCGACTTCCAATAGGGTCGCCAGCTGCGGGTTCCCTCCGGGGCGAGCGCCAGGTAATAGCTATCGTGGGTGTCAAAATCCCTGGCTACCTGCCGGACGATATCGGTACCGGCGCTTCGGTCCAGCGGCTTGGCTCCCAGGGCCCTTAGCAAACTCCCCAGTGGCCACCAGAATAGCGTGTGCTTGGCCAGAAAATGTACGTCCAGACCGATGGCGACCTTGTAGATCAGGAGCCAGAACCCGTCCCAGTTGGAGGTGTGCGGTGCGGCAATCAACACGGCCTTCTTTTCCGCGGGCTGGCCGCCCACGGTCTCCCAACCGCCGACACGCAATATCGTTTTGGCAATGGCGCGTAGAATCATGCCCGCAAACTGTCACAGTTTGCGGGCAGGCGCAATGACCTGATTTTTATCCGGCAGGTCGGCGGTGATTACTCGCGCCAGAGCGCATCCTTCGCGCAGCGCGGTCCCTCAAGGGCCCGGTGCCCCGGCCGCCTCTCTGCATGATGTTCGGGTTCGTGTCAGAATCGCCACTTGAGTTGGAGGGAGTTTATGAGATTCGGCGCAATATACCTTTGTCTTTCACTCATCGGCCTGACCGCGTTGCCCGCCCTGGCAGATGACGACTTGCAATACCCAAACCGCTTCTCGTTTCGCTGAGCTGGCGCTGGAATGTGTGCATCGCGAGTATCCGAACAAGATTTCCCACGTGATGAGCAGCGACCAGGATGTGCAGCCTCCCAGGAAGCTTACGCCTGCCTTCTTCGGATGTTTCGATTGGCACTCTGCGGTGCATGGTCACTGGTTGCTCGCGCGTCTGGCAAGATCCTATCCGGATGAGGATTTTTCTGCACGGGCCCGAAGCGCCCTGGCATGAGCCTGTCACCGGACAAGATGGACGCGGAGGCCGAATACCTGGCGGGAGAGGGACGCGAGCTCTTTTGAGCGGCCCTATGGTCTTGCATGGCTGCTGCAATTGGCGGCGGAACTTCGTCAATGGGACGATGCACAGGCGGCCGAGTGGGCAAAAAACCTGGCGCCGCTGGAGCGGGCCGCCAGGGAAAGGCTGTTCACCTGGCTGCCCAAGCTCGCCTACCCGATACGTGTCGGCGAGCATTCGCAGACCGCATTTGCCTTTGGCCTGATTCTGGATTGGGCCCGCATTGCGGATGATCCTGAGATGGCAACACTGGTTGCGGGAAAAGCCCGGGAGTTTTACCTCGGCGACCGTAATTGCCCCTTGTCCTATGAGCCGTCGGGGCAGGATTTCTTATCACCCTGCCTGGCTGAAGCCGATTTGATGCGACGGTTAATGCCAAAGGCGGAATATTCTGAATGGCTTACCGGCTTCCTCCCGGATTGCCGACAGACGGTTCGATCGACTGGCTGCCCGTGGGCAGGGTGACCGACCGATCCGACGGGAAACTGGCACACCTGGACGGGTTGAATATCAGCCGTGCCTGGATGTTGGAGGGTGTCGCCCAGGGCTTAGCCGGCAGATGACCCGAGGCGTGCTTCGGTCCTGGCTGCCGCGGAAGTGCACAGGACCGCAGGTCTGTCAGCAGTGACCGGTGAATTCTACGCAGGTGGTCACTGGCTAGGCAGCTTTGCCACCTATTTGACCACCGGGCGCGGCTTGCGCTAGGGACGTTCCGGAGCTGGTCGTGGGCTTGTGTCTTGTGCAGAGGCCAGGAGTTCAATGGCAGCGACTGAGGGTGATAGTCCGGGCAGTCAGGTAAACTACAGGTCCCGACCAGTTGCAGCGGGAGTTGGCCCGCGTGATCTGGGTAATCGAACGATTCATGCGCGACCTGTATACCGGTTTAGCCGTCTGTGGCCGAAAATATGCAGGGTTACGCAGTTGACACGCAGTCATAGCGTACCCATGCAGGCAACACCCGGTGGTACAGTGTTTCAAGTTCGTGGTGGATACATGTATATCAAAGCAGACGAGACTCGTAAGCCTCTTTTTAACTTCACCAGGTCCGCACGCAGCAAAAGTGCGGAGCTCCCGGTGTTCGCGTTCTTACGACGTCGTTACGGGAATATTCCGCTGAACCAGATCGAGAGTATGTTTGGCTTCGTGGAACGCAGCACCCTCTATGGTGGCAGACCCTTCACGGGAAGCGAGTTGTCCGAAAGTGACGTGACGGATCTGAACAAGGCCGGCATCGGTTTGCGTCTTCCCCTGACCAATCACGAGGTGAGCAGGGAAGAGTACGAGGGAGCGAGACCGTTTTTGACCCGCTATCATCACAAGCTGAATTCCGTGATCGCAACCAATGACGACCTGGCGACCTGGATAGCGGAAGATTTTCCGTTGTACAAGCGCGACGCCAGTGTGATCAAAAATACAATCGGAGGAAGCTCAGGGAGGCCAGGCCCGAGTGGTCAGGCAAACTACGTTCGCGCAGCCGGGGTAAACCCCTGGGGACGGAACTGGCGTAACCCGCGTTTCAACCCCCCCCCCGTTAACAGCCTGGAGCAAAGACGGAACGACAGTGAGCCGACGCTACTCGCGTGAGTTCCTGAGCTCCTCAAAGGCCTCGATAAAGACAAGGGCATCGTCCTCGTCAAAGGTCTTGAGTACGGAATCCCCACTAATCCATATCGTGTCCCAGGCCTCGCTCCCCGAATTCAGGGTAAACACCATCTCGCCATCGTCCCAGGTGATGCGATCAATGCTTTCTATCGGGTATTTCAGTTGCCGACTGAGCAGGTTCTCCACATGGTCAAGAATGGTGTTGGTTACCTGGGAGGCGATCCTGCTTCCGGAAACTTCCTCGCGTGCTTCGTCAAGGTCGTCGCCAATTTCCTGCAGGGCTTCCTCGGATAGCTGCATGGCGACGTGATCGCGAGTCAGCGACAAGGTCACTTCGCCGCTGATATTTTGTATTGACTCGATAGGTATTTCGGCCGGGTCCTGTCCCGCCCGCTCGCCGTTTGCTGCGTCTTTTCCGTCGCTGCAGCCGCTTCCAAGCAGCAGCGTACCGATTAACAGACTGGTTGTACGTCTCACCCTGGAACCCCTTACTGGCGCTAGTTTCCCTGGCGTCAGACTACTGGACCGCCTCTTTCTGTTCAACACGGGTTCCGCCAGGACCCGGGCGCACAGGCAGCGGGGTATGGAAGAGCCAGGGCCGCAGACCGTAGATTTCAATCTCCTCAATCCGCTGCATACCCACTTTTTCGGCCAGCCGGATGGAGCCGACGTTTTCCGGCAGGATTAGAGCGATTGCCTCGTCCATGCCAAGCTGCCTGCAGGCGTAGTCCAGGGTGGCCAGGCCGGCCTCGGTGCCCAGGCCCTTGCCCCAGCACTGACGCTTGTACCGGTATCCCAGCTCGTTTCTGCCCAATTCCTGGATGTACTTCATGCCGCAAAAACCGATCAGCTCACCGGTCTGTTTCAGTACTACCGCCAGCCGGCCATAACCGTATTTCTCATAGTCGGCCAGCGGAGCCTCCCGCAGCACCCGGTAAGCTTCGGCCAGGTCAGAAAAAGGGGTGTCCTGGGCATAACGAATGATCTCTGGATCGCTGCCAAGCACAAAAAAATCTTGCACGTCATCCAGGCGGAAATGGCGCAAGCCAAGCCTGGGGGTTTCGATCAGGTAGACTCATGCCGACGGTCCGCTACAACTGTTTGAACCTCGGCTTGTCACTGATGTTGCCGGTGTCTGAGGAACAGGCCTGCGAGCAACAAGCCGCCCACCAGGAAGAGGTCTCCGCTACCGCCCCCTCCTCCGGAATAGCCCGGTCGATGGGCGATCTGGACTTCGCTGGCTTCGCCCGCTTCAACCCTGGCCTGGAGTTGGTCAAGCTCAATCGACAGGCTGGCAGTCATTTCCTTTATCGCTTCCTCAAAACCGCGCACACGATTGTCGGCCAGGCTTTCTGCCACTTCCACTGCCGTGCTCTTGCCCGAAAGATGGCTGGTTCCTGGTGCGCGCATTAGCAGGCTGCGAGTCGGGATATCGAAGACCGCTGTGTCCACGAAGGTGCTGACGTCGTTCTTGCTACCTTCGACGACGTAGGCGCCGACTATTGTCCAGTACCAAAATGAAGCCTTCGTGTCGGCGGTAAAAGATTGCTGGTCATAGGAGACCAGGGCAATGATGTCGAGACTGTAGAGGCCCGCTACTCGCTCCAGGGTGTCGAAGCCCTTGCCCCCGGCAAGATAGGCGTCCGGGATTACCTCTATATCACTGATGTACTCACGCTGCCTGAAGTGATCTGCCACGGTGCCCAGGAGTCGTTGCCTGGTGGCGGCATCCAGGGAGGCGGCCTGGTACTCCGGGCCCGGTACGAAGGCAATGCCGACCCTCAGGGGGAGTTGCAGGAGCGGCGTAGTTGGCACCACCGGGTTTTTCATGCCCTCGGGGTACAGGTAGTTGACCAGGCTGCTGGAGACATTTTTTTGACTGCTGTTTGCCAGCCAGAACTGCGAGCAACCTGCCTGGAGGACGGCGACGATAACCAGGAGGAGGTAGGTAAGGTGTTTCATGCGGCTTCTCCACTGCAGGTGCTATTGGCAGGAAAATTCTCAGCCGAAATTGGACGGGTCGACAGAACATTGGCAATTATAGCCCCCAATGCCCGGGTCGCCGTCTACAGGGCTGTGTTTCCATAGGGCCGGCGGCAAATCAAACGGAAACCAGGTGCAGGTCGGGCGATGCTGGTGAAAAGTGTACGGCTCAGGGTAATCGCTTCAAACCACTATCGGACCCGACCAAAACCACATCGGCGGGTCTCTGGGCGAAAATTCCGACTGTCACCACTCCGGCGATCTGGTTGATTTTGTTCTCCAGGGCAGGCGGATCAATGATTTTCAGGTTGTGCACATCAAGGATCTGGTTGCCGTTGTCGGTAACGACGCCTTCTCTTAGCTGTGGCGTACCGCCCAGGGCGACTATCTGGCGAGCGACATAGGAGCGGGCCATAGGGATGACCTCCACGGGTAGAGGAAAAGCGCCCAGGATATCGACCAGTTTGCTGTCATCGACAATACAGACGAATTTCCTGGATGCGGCCGCCACGATTTTTTCCCGGGTCAGGGCGCCGCCGCCGCCTTTTATCAGGTTGAGGTGTCTGTCCACTTCGTCGGCCCCATCGACGTATATGTCCAGGGTCCCTGCAGAATTCAGATCCAGCACCTGGATTCCGGCCTGTTTCAGGCGCTGGCTGCTGGCCTCTGATGAGGAGACCGCCGCCTGGATGCTGTCTCGTCTTTCGGCAAGGCAGTCAATAAAGAAATTCACCGTCGATCCTGTGCCCACGCCCACAATGCCATCTTCCGGAACGAACTCCATGGCGGCCTCGGCAACCATCTTCTTTTTGATGTCCTGGTTCATGCTGACTGATTCCCCAAAAAAAATGCCCGCGAATTGCGGGCACATAATAACATTCCTGAGAGCCGGTCAGGCGTTAAAACCGCCTGATCCGGACTGATCAGCCTTACTTTTTGACCGAAGCGGCCTTCTTCACAGAAGCCTTCTTTGCAGAAGCCTTCTTGGCAGTGGCCTTCTTCCTGGCCGGGGCTTTTCTTGGCAACCTTCTTCTTGGCTGCCTTTTTCGCTACTTTCTTCTTGGCGACCTTCTTCTTGGCTGCCTTTTTCGCTACTTTCTTCTTGGCGACCTTTTTCTTGGCCACTTTCTTCTTAGCTACTTTCTTTTTAGCAACCTTTTTCTTAGCTGCCTTTTTCGCTACTTTCTTCTTGGCGACCTTTTTCTTGGCCACTTTCTTTTTCGCTACTTTCTTCTTAGCAACTTTCTTCGCTACTTTCTTTTTCACAGCAGCGACTTTTTTCTTGATGACACGTTTCTTCGGTGCCGCTTTTTTTGCGGATGCCTTTTTCTTCGAGGCAGGTTTCTTGGTAGCCATTGGTTTATTTCTCCATGTTAAGGGTGTCCGTGGAGGAGTATATACGACAAGAAAAAGGTATTGCCAACAAGTCTATAGTCCAGCAGGGCAGATTTGGCACTGCTGTCAAAGGGTGAAAATGCAGGGAGATTTTTCTGCGACAGGAGGGGTGCCCTGTGAAAGTCCGCAGCCCGGCCCCGTCGTTTGTTCACAAGACAGCATGTAAACGCTATAAAAATAGGCGTTTAGTCACACAAGGCCTGGATGAATGACCACTGTTTTTGTGTGACAGGCATAACCGACAAGCGATTGCCTTTCCGGAGTAAGGGCATCTCAGCTAAATCACCACCCGCAAATTCCCGAAGCAGCGCAAGAGGAATCACCTTTCTGAATTTGCGCACGTAGCGCAAATCAACCATAAACCAGCGCGGACTGTCCGGGTCGCTTTTTGGATCGTAGTGCTTGTCATCCGGATCGAATGCGGTGTGATCCGGGTAGGCTTCCCTCACAATTTTCATCACGCCGACGATGCCTGGGACATCTGTATTGGAGTGATAAAAAAAGGCGAGATCGCCATTTCTCATTTCGTCTCGCATCATGTTTCGGGCCTGATAATTCCGAACACCGTCCCAGTGCGTCGTCTTGTTTGCCTTTAGATCATCGATGCTGAACGCGTCAGGTTCGGATTTGAAAAGCCAGTAGTTCACGTGTTGCTCCTTAGAAAATTCTGGCTCCGGGGTAACTGGTGGTTTCGGTGACGACGCTCCAAAGAGGAACGTCCCACGGATCTACCGCTATCCCGGGAACCAGTTGGCAGTCAAACGCGACTCCTAACAACCGGGGCCTGATCCAGTGCTGCCGGAGGCGCAGGAACGCGAATGTCCGATCATAGTAGCCGGCCCCCATGCCGATTCTGTGGCCGCTGGAGTCAAATGCGACCAATGGGGTGATTACCAGGTCGATTTCCCGCGGGCGGATTGCCCGGGCGGTGTGTCTGCAAGGCTGGGTGGTGCCAATTGGACCACTTTCCAGGGTGGTCCCGGAGTCCAGCCTGGCAAAATCCATGGCCCGCGGATAACGCCCCGGAAGTCGGGGCAGGAAAATCTGTTTCTCCAGTTCAAGCGCATGCTCAAGCAGTGGCAGGCAATCAACCTCTCCGGCCAGGGGCAGGTAGAGGGCGATGCGCTTGGCATTTCTGAAGCTCTTGCTGGCGGCGACACGCGTGCAAATGCGCAAAGAGGCCTCGCGGCGCTGGCCTTCGGTCAAGGCGCGGCGGTTTCGCCTGGCCTGTTTGCGTAGTTGGTTTTTTTCTTTGTCGCTCACAACCGGCCAGGATAAAAGAGGCGCTTCCCGCCTGTGCCGTTGCAGACCTTTGCTCTCGAACCAGAGCAATAGGTGGGGCAGAGCGCAGACTCTTCAGGCTTCCCGCCAGTAGCGGACTTGCACACAGACCTCTGCAGACAACTGCCCCGATATTAGTAATTAGGGTCGAGGGAACCCAGTCTGCATCGAACACCGCAGGAAGCGCCATATCGATAAGGCATTATAACCGCACTGACGTCTGACGTGCCGCGGAAAAACGGTACATGCTGAAAATCAGTGTTCTAAAGTTCCAGCTGCCTGCCGGTTTGCAGGGCGGATTCCACCCGTTCGCGCATGGATTTCAGGCGCAGGCCATAACTGCTGTCCAGCAGGTTATCCCGCGACTTGCTACCCAATAATTCCGCGGTCAGGTTGAGCGCTGTCATTACAGCGATACGCTCCAGCCCGACCACCTTGCCGGATTCGCGGATTTTGCGCATCTGGCTATTAAGGTAGTCCGCCGCATTCATTAGCGACTCTCGCTCCTCGATCGGGCAGGAAACCTGGTATTCCTTTTCCAGGATACGGACGCTGACCTGTACGAAATCGCCCATTATCCTTGCTCCATAGCCTTCAAGCGGTTGATCATGCTCTCGACCCGGGCCCGCACTTGCTCGTTCTTTTGCAGTAGCTGTGAGCGCTCCGAGGTAAGGGCGTCCTGGCGCTGCCTGAGGGAGTGATTTTCCTCTTTCAGCGTGTCCACTACACCCACCAGGTCGTCAAGGCGTACTTCCAGTGCCTTGAGCTCAACCTCGAATTGTTGTTCCGGTGCTTTTTTGTTCATGGCGGAACTATAGAACCGGCATGTTTCCGGGTCAACGGAGTCGTAGTAGGGGCGCCCCCGGTCTACTCATGAACTCGTGTCTTGCGTCCAAAAGCTCCAGCTTCTGCGTTGCCAATCTTGGCCATAGCGGGGTATTCCCCTCGATCGGCGCCTTGAATCTGAATCTCTTGGCTTGCAATCTACTTCGTCCAGAGCAAATCGGGGGCTACCTGGAGCCCCCGGTCTACTCATGAACTCGTGTCTTGCGTCCGAAAGCTCCAGCTTCTGCGTCGCCAATCTTGGCCATAGCGGGCTATTCCCCTCGATCGGCGCCTTGAATCTGAATCTCTTGGCTTGCAATCTACTTCGTCCAGAGCAAATCGGGGGCTCCTTAGCACTCCGCCCGGTGTTAGCATTGGCCGGTGTTTTCGTCATTCTGACCCGGGATTCCGCGACCTTGAACGATATTACCTATGATGAACTTCGCGATGCGCTGGAGCTGGCCGGGGTGGAACTGACTGCCGGGGAGCTGCATGGGGCGATCAGCGGCCTGGTTTGCGCCACGCCAGACAATAATTTGCGACGCCTGTGGAGCGTGTTGTTGTCCGGGCCGGCTCCGGAAGGGGCGCTGGCCAGCCTGGCTGACGACCTTGCCGTGGAGACCGCCCATCTGCTTGAGGATCGCCAGATGGGTTTCAAGCCCTTGCTGCCGGAGGACGATGCGGCAATAAACGAGAAGGCAGAAGAGCTTGCGCGCTGGTGTGCGAGTTTTCTGGCCGGTTTGGGCGCCGCTGGTACCGTGAACAAGGATGCGATGGGTGAGCAGGTAGGCGAAATCGTGCTGGATTTCAGTCGTATTTCCCAGGCCGGTTTTGATGAGGCGGACGAGGACCTGGAAGAGGCCGAGAGTGCCTTTGCGGAAATTCTCGAATATGTACGTGTTGGCGTACAACTTGTTTATGAGGAGCTGGCGGCGAATATGGACGCTCCGGACCCCGACATCACGGTGCATTGAGCGGCACCAGATAAGGACGACATACATTGAACCAGAAAGAATTTGTAAGACGGCGCAAGCAACTGATGCGCATGATGGGTCACGGTGGTATAGCTATCATGCCGGCAGCACCGGTAAAGCTCAGAAACCGGGACGTTGAACATGACTACCGCCAGGAAAGTGATTTTCATTACCTGACCGGTTTCTCCGGAGCCCGAGGCGGTGGTAGTTCTGATTCCGGGTCGCAAGCAAGCCGAGTACATCTTGTTTTGCCGTGAACGCGATCCGCTAAGGGAAACCTGGGACGGGGCGCGTGCGGGACAGGACGGGGCGATCGCAGACTACGGCGCGGATGACGCGTTCCCGATAGGGGATATTGACGATATTTTGCCTGGCCTGATCGAGCAGTGTGAACGGGTGTACTACACCCTTGGCATACATGCGGAGTTTGACCAGCAGGTGGTCGGTTGGGTGCAACAGCTGCGGGCACAGGTTAATCGGGGAACCCATACTCCCCAGGAATTCGTCGCCCTGGACCATCTTTTGCACGACATGCGCCTGTACAAGAGTCCGGCGGAAATCTCGGCCATGCGCAAAGCCGCCAGGATTGCCGCCAAGGCTCATGAACGCGCCATTGGCGCTTGCCGTCCCGGGATGTATGAGTACGAAATCCATGCCGACCTGATCCATGAGTTCAGACGCCAGGGAAGCGTACCCTCGTACTCACCTATTGTCGGCTCGGGACCTAACAGTTGTGTGCTGCACTACAACAAGAATGACCGCCTGATGCAGGACGGTGAAATGTTGCTGGTGGATGCAGGCTGTGAAGTTGACTGTTATGCCTCGGATATCACTCGAACCTACCCGGTGAACGGGCGTTTCAGCAAAGAGCAGCGGGAAATTTACGAGGTCGTGCTGGCGGCCCAGTATGCGGCGATCGACCAGGTGCGCCCGGGCAATCACTGGAATGATCCGCATGACGCGGCGGTGCGCGCCATCACCACCGGCCTCAGGGACCTGGGTCTGCTCAAAGGGCCATTGACCAAGCTGATCAAGGATGGCGCCTACAGCAAGTTTTTCATGCACCGCACCGGTCACTGGATCGGACTCGATGTCCACGATGTTGGCGATTACAAGGTGGGTGATGAGTGGCGCGTGCTGGAGCCCGGAATGGTCCTGACAATTGAGCCCGGCGTTTATATCGCATCCGGCAGCAAGGGCGTGGCCAAGAAATGGTGGAATATTGGTGTGCGTATTGAGGATGACGTCCTGGTAACCCGGGATGGTCACGATGTACTGAGTGCAGGAGCAGTCAAGGAAGTGGCAGAGATCGAGAAACTCATGGCCCGGCCCGGCAGGGCAGCCTGAGCTTGACTTGCCGGGAGTCGGAGGCGTGAACAGGGATTTTGACCTGGTGATTGTAGGGGGTGGCATGGTGGGTGCCAGCCTGGCCGTTGCCCTGGCGCCATTACCTTTGCGTATTGCCCTGGTAGAGGCATTTGCACCCGACAGCAATTCCCAACCCAGCTACGATGAACGGTGCACCGCGATTTCTCATGGTAGCCAGGTGATCCTGGATACCGTCGGAGTGTGGGCCGGGATGTCGCCTGATGCCACGCCGATACTTTCCATCCATGTGTCTGATCAAGGTCGCCCCGGTATCGCCCGCATCGATGCCCGGGAGCAGGGAGTCCCCGCCCTGGGATACGTGGCGCCCAACCGTAGTGTGGGCAAGTCCTTGTGGAACAAGCTTGAGGGACAGACCAACCTGGATTGCTTCATGCCGGCGACAGTGATTTCCATGGCGGCCGACGACAGCGGCGTGAACCTTGGTCTGGAGCAACATGATGGCAATCCGGTCACACTGCGTAGCCGGTTGGTGGTGGCGGTGGATGGCGCCCGCTCGGTGACCCGGACGCTGGCCGGCATCGAGGCCGAGATCCTGGACTATGAGCAGACCGCGATTATTTGCAATGTGACGCCGGAGGAGGCTCATCTGGGCAGGGCCTTCGAGCGATTTACCGTGAATGGCCCCCTGGCCATGCTGCCCCTGGGCGAGAACCGCTGTAGCGTGGTGTGGACGGTCAGGCGTGAACTGGCCTCGTCCATACTCGCGCTGGATGCCCCGTTATTTCTGACCCGCCTGCAGGAACAATTTGGTTATCGCCTGGGGCGCCTGCTGCAGACCGGTGAACGTGCCAGTTATCCTCTATACAGGGTTACAGCAAGGGAACAGACAGGTCGACGCTTGCTTGTGCTGGGCAATGCGGCGCACAGCCTGCACCCGGTTGCGGGACAAGGTTTCAATTTGAGTCTCAGGGACGTGGCGGCGCTGGCAGAGGTCATGGCCACCCTGGACGGTGCGGACCCCGGCGATCCGGCAGTGCTGGCCCGATACCTGGAATGGCGCCAGGTTGACCAGGACAAGGTGCTGGGATTCACCGACGGTCTGGTGAGATTGTTCTCCAATCCGTTTGCTCCGTTGCGCCTGGCACGTAGCGCCGCGTTGTTGTCTTTCGACCTGGCACCCGGGGTCAAGCGTCTGTTTGCGCGCCACACCATGGGCCGGGCCGGACGGCTGCCGCGGCTGGCTCGCGGGGTGCCACTTGCATGAGTAATGACGGTATGACTGACGTTGACCTGATCATTGCCGGAGGCGGTATGGTGGGGTCGGCGCTGGCTTGCCTGGTGGCGTCACAGTCTCCCGATACCCGGGTGTGCGTGCTTGAGCCCCACCCGCCGCAGCCGCCGTCAGCGGATGGTGACTGGGGACTGAGAGTGTCGGCCATTTCCAGGGCCTCCCAGGCGGTGCTGAAACATGCCGGCGCCTGGCCCCTCATTGCGGGGGAACGCATATCCGGCTACAGCCGAATGACGGTATGGGAAGGCGAAGATACTTCCCGCAACCTGACCTTTGGCGCCGAGGATGTTGGCGAGTCTGAACTCGGACATATTATTGAGAACTCCCAGGTGCAATGGGCTTTGCTGCAACGCCTGGATCAGTTGCCCAACGCCAGTGTGATCGAAGCCGCGGTCGAGGGAGTGGATGTGACGGCCGACAAGATCGTTGTGATGGCCGGCCGCCATGGGGCCGTGGCGGCGAAGCTGTTAATCGGCGCCGATGGCACCGGCTCGGCGACCAGGTCCATGATGGGTCTGGGCACACGGAGCTGGAGTTATCACCAGCGCGCGATCGTGGCCACGATACGCACCGAGCTTCCCCATAAGGACACCGCTTTTCAGCGTTTTCTGCCTGGAGGGCCGATTGCCTTTCTGCCCTTGTGTGATGGTGGTATATCAATCGTGTGGTCCAACACCGAGGACGATGCGGAGCATTTGATGACATTGGCTGACGCGGATTTTCAGGATGCGGTGGGCAGAGCCAGCGATTTTGTACTGGGTGAGATTACCCACACCAGTACGCGTGCCGCCTTTCCGCTGCGGGCCCAGTACGCCACGGCTTATACGGCACCGCGTTTCGCCCTGGTTGGCGATGCGGCCCACACCGTTCACCCTCTTGCGGGGCAGGGCGTGAACCTGGGATTCCTGGATGTGGCAGCTCTTGCCGAAGTGTTTCTGGATGCCCTGGACCAGGGCAGGGACCCTGGCGACTCCGGTTGCCTGAGGAAATACGAGCGCTGGCGCAAGGGCGAGAATCTTGCCATGCTGGCGGCAGTGGACGGTCTTGGCCGAATGTACAAGATTGGTGGCGGCCCGCTTCCCTTGCTACGCCGTATGGGAGCGGAGATGCTTGGGCGGGCGCCGTTGGCGCGGGAGATGTTTGTTCGTCGGGCCATGGGTCTGGCCGGAGATTTGCCGCGCTGGGCTATCGGCTAGTCGTCAGGGGCCGGGGGATTTGGGAGATCTAGGGAGTGAACAGAAAATGCCGACCCAGAAACTGAAAAAATTGTTGCAGGAACTGGAGCAGCAGATTGAGGATGAAGCGCTCGAGAGTGATGAGCTCAAGCAGCGCCTGCACGACCTCAAGCAGTCTATCGAACAGCGCATCGACGGTGAACAGGATGCCGAACCACGATCCCTGGTCGACAGCGCAAGGGAGTCCCTGCGGGAACTCGAAGATTCCTACCCAACCGTGACGATGACGCTGGGACGTATCATGGACCAGTTGAGCAAGCTGGGTATCTAGGGAGCCTCTGATCTACTCCTGAACCTTGCGACCAAGGGCCTCCAGCTTCCAGTGTTGCCAACCTACGCCGCAGTGTGCCTTCTACGCACCCTGCGTGGCTGGCTATTGCGCGCGATTGACGCCTTGGGTTCGAACCTGTTCGCTCACTACCTGCTTCGTCCGGAACACATCAAATTCCCTGGATAACCGGCGTTTGCACATGCTGCCATCCGGGAATCTCAGGTATCCAGCGCGTCGATTTTGGCCGCACAAATAAAGTCGTTTTCCGAAAGACCCCGTATTGCGTGTGTGGTGTAGCGCACCAGGCAACTGCCGTAAGCAACTTCCAGGTCAGGATGATGGTCCTCGGTATTGGCTATCCAGGCCACCGCGTTAACAAAGGCAATGGTCTTGTAATAGCTTTTGAAGCGGAAGGTCCGGGCAATATGCCGGGCATCTTCGCTTAGCCCCCAGCCGGGATTCAGCTGTGCCAGCAGGATTTCCGCCTCGGGGCGCTCGAGCGTCGGGAACACCGCCTTCACAGGGTACGCAATGTCTTTGTTCCAGTTCGCTCATGGAGCCGAAGACTTGCTGTTTTCTTCTGCCAGGCGGGTAACTATCCACTGATCCATACGCTTGCTCAGCAGATCCAGGGGCAGGGCTCCAGCGCCTAGCAGGACATCGTGAAATTCCTTGATATCGAATGCGGCACCCAGGCGTGTGCTGGCAATTTCCCGCAACTCCTTGATCCGGATTTCACCAATCTTGTAGGCCAGCGCCTGTCCGGGCCATGCGATATACCTGTCTATCTCATTCACAATATCCAGCTCGCTCTTGGCCGCGTTTTCCATGAAGAAATCAATGGCCTGCTGCCGACTCCAGCCGCGATAGTGAATTCCTGTATCCACTACCAGACGCACAGCCCGCCACATTTCGTAGGTGAGCTGGCCGAAGCGTGAATAAGGATCCTTGTACAGCCCAAGTTCCGAGCCCAGGCTCTCGCTGTACAGTCCCCAGCCCTCCACAAAGGCGGTGGCGCCCTGGTAGCGCCGGAATTCTGGAATTTCCCCAAGTTCCTGGGCCAGGGAAATTTGCAGGTGATGACCGGGCATTGCTTCGTGTACGGTCAGTACTTCTATCTCGTACTTGGGGCGGGTTTCGGGACGGTACAGGTTCACATAGTAATAGCCCGCGCGACTGCCATCGCCGGCGCCCGGCATGTAGTAGGCAGTGGTGGTGTCGGGCGCGCTGGCTTCTGGTATGGGCCGCACACCGTAGGGATTTCTTGGCAGGCGTCCAAACAGATTCACCAGTTCGGGATCTATGCGTTTGGAGGTTGCAAGGTAGGCCTGGTACAGGTCTTCGGGATTCTCGTAATAGAACTGCGGGTCGTTGCGAAGAAACTCCAGGAAATCCTTGAAACTGCCTTCGAACTCCAGCTCGTCGATGATTTCCTGCATCTGGCCACGGATACGCTGCACCTCTTCCAGTCCGCGCTGGTGCACCTCGTCCGGTGTCATATCGGTGCTGGTGTAAAAGCGAGAGCGGAACTCGTAGAAGTTGCGCCCCTCAGGCAGCGCCCAGGCGCCAATCGTCTCTCTGCACGCGGGAAGGTATTGATTGACAAAAAAAGCGTGCAGTTTCTGGTAGGCAGGTACGACCACTTCGGTGATGGACTTTCGGGCTATCTGTCTTAGCCGCTCCTGGTCCTCGCTGCTGATGCTGTCGGGGAAGTCCAGAAAGGGTCGATAGAAACCGCTTTTGGCGGGGTCGCTTACGATCTGTTTTTCTATCTGGGCGGGAACACGCTGCATGATCACCCTGGGTTGCACCCAGCCTTCGGCCATGCCCTGTTGCATCAGTTCGATATTCTGCTGCACCAGCACGCCCACCGCACTCAGGCGTGCTATCCAGTTCGCGTAGTCCTTGATGGTCGTGAAGCGCAGGGCTTCGGCCAACTGGTCCGCGGTCTGGATGCCGCCGCGCTGGTTTATCGGCATCAACCAGGTCCGGTACTGCCATGCGTCAAGACGCTGTTGGTAGGCTTGCCGGAACAGGTCGTAATTCAGCTGTTCCTCTTCCGCTAACAGGTCCCGGTTTATATCCGAAAGCTGAACCAGGAATTCCCCCCCTCTCAGGTAATCCTCGCTCAGGGCCGTGAGCGACATGTTCTGCCAGAGGTGGTTGTAGCGGGTATCTCCCATCCTGCTGGCCATCTGGGGATTGCGCTCGAGGTCATACTCCCAGGCCTGGTCGAAAAGCGCCCGCAGGCGGGCAGCCTCAATCCCGCTTTCTCCGGGGTCTTGCGCAGGCAGTGGCCCGGAAAGGCAAAACAGGCAGAGTAACAGCAAATTCCTGATGTAAGGCATGGCTAAAACCGTAGTGAATTAAGGTGATGTCGAGGTCGCCATTGTGGGCATCCGCCCGGTTGAGAGCAACACTAGAGGCTGCCGGCAGGATGGGCTATCATCGTCCGTTCCAATCATACGGCTCCCCCGGAGAGATTTCCTTCGATCCTCACAAGGCTCGGATGGAACGCCGAAGGCGCAACCAGCCCGGAAACGCTCAGGCAAAAGGACAGGGGAGACGGATTGGCTCTGGAGAGTGGCTGCGGCAGCGGTCCACCGAAGGGGCTCAGCGTCCAATCTGGACGCCCGATCTCTCAGGTTTCAGGACAGAGGGGCTTTGAGACCAGGCAGTCTCTGCGGGCCTTATTTTCTGTTTTGGAGATCTCGAATGGGACAACGCACACCTTATTACGATACGCACGTTGAGGCCGGCGCCCGCATGGTGGATTTCGGCGGCTGGGATATGCCGGTCCATTACGGCTCCCAGGTGGAAGAGCATCATGCGGTGCGTAACGACGCCGGGATGTTTGATGTCTCTCACATGACCGTGGTGGATCTGGAAGGCGAGCGGGTGAGGGCGTTTCTTTCTAAGCTGCTGGCCAATGACGTCGCCAAGTTGAAGGTCCCTGGCAAGGCGCTGTACTCCTGCATGCTCACCGAGCAGGGCGGTGTGATTGATGACCTGATCACGTATTTCATGAGCGAAAGCTATTTTCGTATGGTGGTCAACGCATCCACTCGCGAAAAAGACCTCGCGTGGATCAACAACCAGGCCCGGGCTTTCGGGGTAAAGGTCACGCAGCGTTCGGAAACCGCCATGCTGGCTGTGCAGGGGCCCAATGCCAGAGACAAGGCGGCAAGCCTTCTTGATGAGCAAGGCCGTGCGACGGCCATGGCGTTGAAACCGTTTTCCGCCGCCATGATCGACTCCTGGTTCGTGGCGCGAACCGGCTACACGGGCGAGGATGGTTTCGAGATCGTGATGCCCGCAGAGCAGGCGGTGGCGGTCTGGGGACGCCTGGCAAAGGCCGGGGTTCGCCCCTGTGGTCTGGGCGCCCGGGATACACTTCGCCTGGAGGCCGGGATGAATTTGTACGGCACTGATATGGACGAGACCACGACGCCGTTGGAGTCAGGCCTGGCCTGGACCGTGGCAATGCAGCCTGCAGATAGAAAATTCCTTGGCCGTGGTGCACTTCAGGCACAGTTGGACACGGGCGTGCCACGCAAGCTGGTTGGCCTGGTGCTGGAAGATCGCGGTGTGCTGCGAGGACATCAACGCGTGGTCGTGGAAGGCGTAGGTGAGGGTGAAGTCACCGGCGGAACATTTTCTCCCACCCTGGGTGCTTCTATCGCCTTTGCCCGGGTACCGGCCGGCACTGGCGCAGCCTGCCAGGTGGATATCCGGGGGAAATTATTGAATGCGCGTGTTGTCCAGCCGCCGTTTGCTCGCAACGGCAAGGCATGTATCGAAATCTAGTTTTTTATTTCCTTCACTGAACCACACAAAAGAACACATTAAGGGAGAAGAAATCATGGCTGATGTTCCTGGCGACCTGAAATACAGCAAGGACCACGAGTGGGTGCGGTTGGAAGAGGATGGCACTGTCACCATAGGGGTTACAGATCACGCCCAGGCCGCGCTGGGTGACATGGTATTCGTGGAACTGCCTGAGATTGGCGCCACCCTGGCTGAAGGTGACGCCTGCGCCGTGGTGGAATCGGTGAAAGCTGCTTCGGACGTTTACAGTCCCTTGAACGGTGAGGTCACCGCGGCCAACGAAGCCCTGGCCGACGCCCCCGAACTTGTAAACCAGGATCCCTATGGCGATGGCTGGATTTACCGTATGCAACTGGATAACGAGGACGACCTGGGCGAGTTGATGAGCGCTGAAGAATACCTGGCGCTGTTGGAAGACGAGGCCTGATCGTTCGACGCTAAAGTCGGGGAGCCTCTGATCTATTCATGAACTTGTATCTCGCGACTAAAAAACCCGGCTTCTATGTTGCCAATCTTCGCAATAGCCCGCTATTACGTGCGATTGGCGCCTTGAATCTGAATCTTTTCGCTTACAATCTACTTCGTCCAGAATAAATTAGAGGCTCCTTAGAGGAAATCACGCATGGCATTTATTCCCCATACCGAAACTGATGTTCGTGAAATGCTGCGAGCCATCGGTGTCGACAGCATCGACCAGTTGTTCGATGAAATTCCGTCCGCCTTGCGCGTGGACGGACTGAAGGGTATTCCCCACGCCTTGAACGAGATGGGTATTACCCGGGTGATGCATCGTCGTTCGGCGCGCGACGGTGAACCCCTTACATTCATCGGCGCGGGTGCGTACG
Source organism: uncultured Gammaproteobacteria bacterium (assembly GCA_963823435.1). GTDB lineage: Bacteria > Pseudomonadota > Gammaproteobacteria > Steroidobacterales > BM003 > CAKZML01. Next base: position 1,422,707 of record CAWGLN010000001.1, read on the forward strand.
AGCACCATATACCGGCAGCGGTGTGGGAGATTGCCACTCGCGGAGAGTTTTACAGCGCCTACACGCCCTACCAGGCCGAGGCCAGCCAGGGCACGCTGCAACTGATCTACGAGTTCCAGACCATGATGGCGAGTCTGACCGGACTGGATGTGTCCAACGCCTCCATGTACGACGGCGCCTCTGCCCTGGGCGAGGCCGCGCTGATGGCGGTGCGAGCCAATCGCAAGTCGAAAAGTTCCAGGGTGCTGATGCCGCGTACCCTGCACCCGCTGTACCGCAAGGTTGCAAAAGCGGTGGCCGGCAACCAGGGCCTGGAGTTTGTCGAGATCGACTACGACCATGCCACCGGGACCCTGGACCTTGAGGCGCTGGAGGCAGCCGCCCAGGGAGACCTGACAGCACTGGTTATACCCCAGCCCAATTTCCTGGGTCGCTTTGAAGATGTGGATGCCTTGACCGACTGGGCCCATGCGCGCGAGGCGCAGGTCATCGCGGTGGTTAATCCGATGTCCCTGGCGCTGATCAAGCCACCCGGAGAGTGGGGTGAGAAAGGCGCAGACATTGCTTGTGGAGAGGGTCAGCCACTGGGCGTGCCCCTGTCCTCCGGTGGTCCCTATTTTGGCTTTATGACCTGTCGCCAGAGCTGGGTGAGGCAGATGCCGGGGCGTATCGTCGGGCGGACCACCGACCTGGATGGCCGCACCGGGTACGTCCTTACATTACAGGCCCGTGAGCAGCATATTCGCCGGTCCAAGGCGACCTCCAATATTTGCACCAACCAGGGGCTGATGGTGACCGGTGCAACCATATACATGAGTCTGCTTGGAGCCGAGGGTCTGGCTGGCGTGGCCACTGCCTGCATGGCCAATACCGCACGCATGCTGGAAGTGCTGGGCAAGGTCGACGGCGTGAAATCGGCCTTTACCGGCCCCCAGTTCCACGAGGCCGTGATCAAGCTTGATTGCCCGGTGGCGCCGGTTCTGGAGCACCTGGCCAGTCAGGGTATTGCCGGTGGTTATGACCTGTCCGGGGATTACCCGGAGTTGGGTAACGCCTTGCTGGTGTGTGCCACGGAAACCAAGTCGGAAGAGGATATTGCGCATTTCGGTAAGGCCCTGGGCCAGGCCGTGGCCGCGGTTGCAGGTAGCAAAGCGCTCACTGCGGAGAAGCTGACATGACTGAGAAACTGATTTTCGAGAGTTCACGTGAAGGTCGCCGGGCGACCGCCCAGGCACCGCGCAGGCAGGACGTGGCGTTGCCCGAAAACCTGCGTCGAACAAGCGCTCCGATGCTTCCCGAAGTGTCTGAACTGCAGACCGTTCGCCATTTCACCCGTTTGTCCCAAATGAATTTTTCCATCGATACCCATGTTTACCCGTTGGGTTCGTGCACCATGAAGTACAACCCGCGTGCCTGCAACACGCTGGCCATGCTGCCCGGGTTCCTGGCTCGTCATCCGCTGTCCCACGTGTCGCTGGGACAGGGTTTTCTGCATACCCTGTACGAGTTGCAGGATATGTTGAAGGAAGTCACCGGTATGCAAGGGGTGTCCCTGACACCCATGGCCGGCGCCCAGGGTGAGTTTGCCGGGGTGGCCATGATCAAGGCCTACCATGATTCGCGCGGGGATACCGAGAGAGATGAAATCCTGGTTCCGGATGCTGCTCATGGTACCAACCCGGCCACCGCCGTGATGTGCGGGTGCAAGGCCGTGGAGATTCCCACCGACGACCAGGGTGACGTGGATCTTGATGCACTCCGGAAAGCTGTGGGTCCTCGCACTGCCGGTATCATGTTGACCAACCCGTCCACTCTTGGTGTATTCGAGCGCCATATTGAGGAGGTGCGCGGCATTGTTCACGATGCCGGTGGACTGCTGTACTACGACGGCGCCAACCTGAATGCGATCCTGGGTAAAGTGCGTCCCGGGGACATGGGTTTTGATGTCATACACATGAACCTGCACAAGACTTTTTCAACCCCGCATGGTGGTGGTGGTCCGGGTTCCGGCGCGGTTGGCGTGGGTGAGCGCTTGCTGCCGTTCATGCCGATTCCCATCGTGGCGAAAGACGGTGATCGTTACCGTTGGTTGGACGAAAAGGACATTCCGGCCACCATCGGTCGCCTGTCCGCTTTCATGGGTAATGCAGGTGTGCTGCTACGGGCCTATGTATACATGCGCATGCTGGGTCGTGACGGCATGTCTCGGGTGTCGGAATACGCCACCTTGAATGCCAACTACCTGATGGCGCGTCTGCGTGACGCGGGTTTTGACCTGGCTTTCCCCCGCCGTCGGGCCAGTCACGAATTCATCATCAGTCTCAAGCGCCAGGCCAAAGAGTCGGGTGTTTCGGCCATGGATTTTGCGAAGTCCCTGTTGGACTACGGATTTCATGCGCCGACCACTTACTTCCCCTTGCTGGTTCCGGAGTGTCTGCTGATTGAACCCACGGAAACCGAGGCCAGGGAGGACCTGGATGGATTCGTGGACGCCATGGTTGCCATCCTGGCCGACTCCGCTGTGGACCCCGGGAAGCTCAAGGGCGCGCCCTATAGCACGCCGGTGCGCAGGCTGGATGACGTAAAGGCGGCGCGTAACCTGGACCTGGTATTCAAGCCGGCAGCCGCCGAGATCTCTGAACCCGCAGAGTAAGTCCGTCGGGGGCAGGCGTAACGGCCTGCCCCCGATCTTTTTCACGGACCTGGACCCGGACCCGTCTTGAGGCCCTCGGCAGTGGCCGGCCCATATGGGTACAATCACCTCTTTCCGCCAAACCTCCCTCGGAGTTCTTGCTTATGTCTGCTCTTATCTGCGGTTCCCTGGCTTACGACAGCATCATGGTTTTCCAGGGCAGGTTCCGCGAGCACATCCTGCCTGACAAGATTCACATGTTGAACGTGGCTTTCCTGGTGCCGGATATGCGTCGCGAGTTTGGCGGCTGTGCCGGCAATATCGCTTACAACCTGGTCCAGCTAGGGGGTGAGGGAGCGCCGGTTGGTGCAGTTGGGCACGACTTTGGTCCCTACGAATCCTGGATGGACCGCTGCGGGGTCAGGCGAGACTATTTGCAGCGGGTGGCTTCGGCTTTTACCGCCCAGGCCTATATCACCACGGATATGGATGACAACCAGATCACCGCCTTCCATCCTGGCGCAATGACCCACTCCCACGAGGTCGATTTGCCGCGGAATGTCGGTGCCACACTGGGCATTGTTTCTCCCGATGGACGGGAGGGAATGCTTAAACGGGCGACCGAGTTCGCCGAGGCTGACATTCCTTTCGTTTTTGATCCCGGCCAGGGTTTGCCGATGTTTGATGGCGCCGAGTTGCTGGAATTCGTTGACAAGGCCACCTGGGTCGCGGTCAATGACTACGAGGGTGAGTTGCTGCGCGAGCGCACGGGACTGAGCCTGGATCAGCTGTCCCAGCGGGTGGAAGCCCTGGTCGTGACTCGCGGCAGCAAGGGTTCGGCGATCTACACCAAGGGCCGTGTGCTGGAGATCCCTGCCGCAGCGGTGAATGTATTGACGGACCCGACCGGCTGTGGCGACGCCTACCGGGCCGGCTTGCTTTTCGGTCTGATGAAGGGCGCAGATTGGGAAACCACCGGACGTCTTGCCTCGATGATGGGGGCCATAAAGATCGAACACGCAGGCACACAGAATCACAAGATAGACTGGCAGGCGTTCAGTCTGCGGTATCGTGAGGCCTTCTCGCGCGAACTGGATATTTGATTTGATGAAACAAGGTTTGATCAAGAGGCTGCCCGCTCGCCTGGTACTGGGACTCGTTCTGTTCGGGGTGAGCATGCTCTCCCGAGCCGCGGAATCCACCTGGCCAGAAACCCTGGACAGGATTTCCAGCGGTGTGGTGTCCATCCAGATCGACGCCGTGCGGGCATTTGACACCGAGTGGAGCTTGTCCAGCCAGGCTACCGGCTTTGTGGTGGACTGGGAGCGTGGTCTCATCCTGACCAACCGGCATGTCGTGATGTCGGGTCCGGTGACCGCCCGGGCCGTGTTTCTTAACAACGAGGAGGTAGACCTGCTGCCGGTCTACCGCGACCCGGTGCATGATTTTGGCTTCTACCGCTTTGATCCTTCAGCCCTGCGTTTTATTCGCCCGCACGAGTTTTCCCTGCGTCCGGACAAGGTGCACCTTGGACGAGAGATACGGGTAATCGGCAATGATGCGGGTGAACAATTGTCCATCCTGGCGGGCACCATCGCCAAGTTGGACCGGCGCGCGCCGATGTACGGTCGCGGCAAATATAACGACTTCAATACCTTCTACCTGCAGGCAGCATCCGGCACTTCCGGTGGGTCGTCCGGCTCGCCCGTGGTGGACATAGACGGCGATGTCCTGGCCCTGAATGCCGGTGCCAGCAGCGCGGCGGCCTCCAGCTTTTTCCTGCCACTGGACCGTGTGCGGCGGGCACTGGACCTGGTGCGCAATAACTTGCCGGTAGCGCGTGGGAGCTTGCAGACCGTGTTCCAGCAATTGCCCTATGACGAGCTACGCCGCCTGGGTTTGCAGCCGGCCACCGAGGAGCTTGCCCGCCGTGAGCACCCGGAGCAGATGGGATTGCTGGTGGTGGAACAGGTGACGCCGGGTGGACCGGCACAGGAGGTCCTGCAACCTGGCGACATATTGCTGCGAGTCAACGGCGAGTTGATCAGCAGTTTTGTTCCGCTGGAGGCGATACTCGATGAAAGCGTCGACCGGTCGATTACCCTGGAACTGCAACGCGGTGGCCTGACTCGTATTCACCGGGTTACGGTCCGGGACCTGCACAGCATCACCCCCGACCGCTATATGGAAATATCCGATGCCGTCCTGCATGACCTGTCATATCAGCAGGCCCGGCATTTGAATATGCCGGTGACTGGCGTGTTCGTGGCCAACCCCGGTTACATGTTCGGCGGTGCCGGAATCCCGCGGGGCGCTGTCATCAACGGGATGGACGGGGAAGTGGTGGACAACCTGGATACGTTCCAGCGTCTGTTTGAGGGACACCTGGACGGCAGCCGTATCATGCTGCGTTTCTTTACTTTTGATAATCCGCAGACGGGTAATCTGCGTAGCGTGACTATTGACCGGAGCTGGTATCCGGTCCGCATCTGCCGGCGTGACGATGCCCGGGGATTCTGGCCTTGCGAAGAACTGGCGCCCGTCGGGCGGGCCAGCCCTCCCGAACCGGCCAGTACGCGTTTTACGGCAAACGGCGATGCGCGCTTGCGCAAGATCGCCCCGTCCCTGGTGCTGGTGAATTTCGATATGCCGTATTCCATCTCGGGCATATCAGATCGACACTATCATGGCACCGGTCTGCTGGTGGATGCCCGGAGCGGCCTGGTGGTGGTCGATCGCAATACCGTACCGGTGGCGATGGGCGATGTCCGGCTGACATTTGCCGGCACGGTGGAAGTACCCGGGCGCGTGGAGTATGTGCATCCCCTGCACAACCTGGCGCTGGTATCTTATGACCCCACGCTGATCGGCGACACACCGGTCAAGCAGGCGATTTTTGCCGAGCGACAGCTGGCCGATGGCGACCCGGTCTGGGTGGCGGGCCTGAAAGGCAACAGCAAGCCTTTTCTGCAGAAAACCGAAGTGGCCACCGTGGATGCGCTGATCCTGCCTCTTTCTCGCACCATGGGCTTTCGCGAGTCCAACCTCGACGCGATCGCCCTGGTCAATCCTCCGGGTGACGTGGATGGCGTGCTGATGGACAGCAAGTCACGGGTACTCGCCATGTGGTCCAGCCTGTCCATCCAGGGCAACGAGGGTGAGCAGCAGATCAACCTGGGGTTGCCGGCGGATATCGTGCGCGAGATGGTTGAGATGGTGCGTGAGGGCCGCGATTTACAGTCCCTTGAGGCGGAGTTCATGTCGTTGTCGCTGGCCAGCGCACGCAAGCTGGGACTGCCTTCCGAGTGGATTCTGGCGCTGGAGAAACACAACCCGGAACGCCGCAACGTGTTGCAAGTGTTGCGTCTGGTCGGGGGGTCAGATGCGGCGGACAAGCTGCGTTCCGGAGACCTGCTGCTGGCGCTGGATGGCAGGGTCGTCAACAGCTTCCGCGAGGTGGAGCAGGCTGTGCAAGGCCGCCCTGCCGTTAAGGTCAGCGTATGGCGTAACGGCAAGGTCCAGGAGTTGGAGGTCGTAACCGAGACGCTCAACGGCGACGGTATTAATCGGGTCGTGAGCTGGGCGGGCGCCTTGTTGCAGGGCCCTCACCGGGCTCTGTCGGCGCAGCGCGGGAGCGAACCGGTAGGCGTTTACGTGTCTTTTTTCAATTTCGGTTCACCAGCCAGTCGTTATGGACTGGTCGCGGGCCGACGCATTCTGGAGGTTGACGGCGTCGCCACGCCGGATCTGGACGCCTTCCTGGCCCAGGTGATGGGAAAGCAGGACCGGGAATCCCTGCGTATCAAAACGGTGAACTGGAATGACCAGGTTGATGTGCTGACCCTGAAACTGGACAAGCATTACTGGCCATCCTATGAATTGAGAAAAATCGACGGTGAGTGGCGGCGCGAGGCGTTGGACTAGCGCTGGGGCTCGAAAGGGCGGAAAATCGGTCTGGCGGCAGATTATTGGACAGGATTATTTCCGGCAGGGTGCGGATCCAAATGGGGAACGGTGATATGGGCTTGGCAACTTCCAAACAACTGATGTGTGCAATTTTCCAGGGTGAAGATGGTGCAGATGAGGCCCTGGAAGAATTACAGGCCAGCGTCGAAGAAGAAGAGGTTCTGATCGATTCCCTGTCCCTGTTGTGCATGGATGAGGAAGAGGTGATTTCCATCACCGAGTCCCAGGGTGAGAATGCCTATTGGTGCGGCGTGCTGGCCGCTATCGTGGGATTGGTGGCCGGGCCCATCAGCGCCATGCAGGAATCCGGCGAGGGCCTGCTGGCCTGGCTGGAGGATGAGGTGGGTCTGGCGCGTGAGTCCATGGAAGAAATCGTGGCCTCGCTTGAGAGTGGTGGCTCGGTGATGCTTGGTATCATGGACAGCGATGTCGGCGAGCTTGTGGAGGAAGCCCTGGAGGATGCCTCCGAAGACATCGTGTGGTACGAAGTGGGTGGCGACCTGGACGACCAAGACTAGCGCAGTCGCTTATCGGCCTAGCTGCTCCAGCCGCTGGCTCAACTCTTCAAGCATTAGATTTGCGCAGCCGCCTGGCGACACCCTGGCATGTACGCTTTGCAGTGCATCGCGCGTGGCCAGTTCGGACATTTCACTCATTACCGTGCGGTAGGCGTCCCGGAACGGCATGCCCTCCGCGGCCAGTTCCATGGCCCGGTCAGTGGCATGCATGGCCGGTTCAATCGCCTGTTGCATGGTTTCGGGATTGAATTCCAGGCTGGCGATCAAGTCGGGAACAATCTCCATCACCGCACAACCCAGCTGCAATCCACGTAACAAGGGCGGCTTTGTGTTTTGCAGATCCCGATGGTAACCGCTGGAGAGTGACAACAAGGACTGCAGCTCCAGGATTGCGGCCTGTACACCCGGGTAGGCTGCGCGCAGCAGTTCCACCAGGTCCGGGTTGCGCTTGTTGGGCATGATCGACGAACCGGTCGTGAAACGGTCTGGCAGGTGTACGAAATTGAACTCGCTGGTGCTGTACAGGCTCAGATCCCAGGCCAGGCGGCGCACATCCAGCAAGGCCTGGGCAAAAGCGCCCAGGGCCTGGATTTCATATTTGCCACGGCTGTTCTGGGCGTGAATCGGGTTGATCTGCATACGCGAGAAACCCAGTTCGCGGGTGGTCAGTTCACGGTCAAGAGCCAGGTTGACACCGAAACCGGCAGCGGTTCCCAGGGGGTTCGCGTCTATCCAGTCGCGCGTATCACGGGCCAGCACCGCATTGTCGATAAAGCTTTCGGCAAATGCGGCGAACCACATACCCACCGAGGACACCACGGCTCTTTGCAAATGGGTGTAACCGGGCATGGGTAATTCTGATGTCAGATGCGCGCGCTGTATGCACAGACGTGCTGTGTCGCCGCAGTTGGTCTGCAGCTGTCCAAGTTTTTCGCGCAACAGCAGTCGTGTGGCCACCAGCACCTGGTCGTTGCGGCTACGACCGGTATGTACCCGCTTGCCCAGCTCTCCCAGTTGCCCGGTCAGCCAGGTCTCGATAGCAGAATGCCCATCCTCAAAGCGCTCGTCGAGCACGAAGGTGCCGCTCAGAAATTCCTGTTTCAGTGTCTCCAGCGCCTTGAGCAGGGTATCGGCCTCATCGGCCTGCAAGACCCCGATGCTGGCGAGACCCTTCACGTGGGCCGAGGACGCCTGTAAGTCGTAGACAAACAGCTGACGGTCCAGGATCACGTCCTGGCCGGCCATGAAGGCCATGATCTTGTGGTCGATGTCAGTCGGGTTTTTCTGCCAGAGAAAATCAGTCATGGGGAATTCCTTGCATCTCGGCCAGGCCGCAAGCCAGGTTGATATTCTGGATGGCCTGGGTTGCGGCGCCCTTGAGCAGGTTATCCAGCGTCACGTAGACCACCGCATACTCACCGTCCCTGCCTGAGGTCCAGCCACCTACGGTGGCGTGGTGCAGACCCACATTGTCGCGTACCCGGGGGATGTCTTGCTGTAGTTTTACCAGCGACTCCCCGGCGTATGCCTCGCCGTAGATCGTGGCCAGCTGCGCGTTGTTCAACGGCGTGCCAAGACTCGCGCAGACCGTCATGCTGATGCCACGGAAGAACGAGGCCACGTGGGGCATGAAGCGCAGAGAAATCCCCAGCTGATGGATGACCTCGTTCTCGTGCATATGCCCGCAAGGGGCATAGGGAAGCAGGTTATCGCGCAACACCGAGGGGTCATTTTTCGGAGAGGGCGTGGTTCCGGCTCCGCTGTATCCTGAAATCCCGGCGCAATGCGCGGGTCCCTGCAAATACTCGCGCAACGGCGCCAGCGCCAATTGCATCGCGGTGGCGTAACAGCCGGGATTGGCGATGCGGGTCTTGCCGGCGGCCTGCCTGCGCGTCAACTCCGGTAGTCCGTAATACCAACCGGCGTCGAAGCGATAGTCGGCACTCAGGTCCACAATGATGGTATCGGGACAGGTCTTGTCCATGGCCTCTACATAGGGACGGGCCAGCCCGTTGGGCAGGGCCAGTACGCATACGTCAGGCGCGCGGGCTGCCGCCTGTTGCGGGTCAAGGTTCTCGAAGTTTCCAGCCAGGGTAATGCCCTCATCAGCCTGGCCAATCGCTTGCCCGGCCCACTCGCGCGAACTGGCAAAGGCCAGGTCCAGGTCAGGATGTCCCTGCACCAGTTTGAGTAATTCGGCACCGGTGTGACCCCTCGCTCCCACCAGACCCAGCGTGATTGTCTTGCTCAACGGCTCAGCTCCCGCGGGTCACAGAAGTGTTGCCGGGGCGCTGTGTGCACGCTCTACCAGCTCACTTATTTGTTGAAAATCGCGAACACCGTACCAGAACACGTTCCACTGGCGGTCCTTGATACAGCCGTCGGCTTGCTGGAAATAAAACTGGTTTATCGGGTTACCCGGGCGGGCCCGCCAGTACATGGCGGGAAATGCATGCCTCACCTGTTCCCAGACCGAGCGTCCCAGGCCCTCGCCCTGGGCTTCCTCGGTGACCGAAAATTTGTCCATGCGAACGATCCCCTGCTCCTGCACGATGACCGCTGCCGAGCGGTAGGTATCGCTGACAAACACGGCGGCAAGTTCGGTAGTCTCGAAATAATCCTCTGCCAGCGTCTTTTGGAAACTGGACTCCAGTAATTTTCTGAGCCGACCCTGGTCCACGTCAGACCAGGTTGTATAGGTGTGGATGTTCTCACCATAGCGAACCAGCGTGCCCGAGCCCTGGTAGGTGAATAATTCCTTGGCCAGCATGGCCGGGTGGGTGATGGACACGGAACTTGAGTGGGGCAGGTCCAGCAGCATGTCGTGGATTTGCTCGAGCTTGAGACGCATGCCCGAATGCAGCCATTCACTGGACATCAGGTGCTGGTAGTCGGTGCTCAGGTTGATGGAAGAAATCAGGTTTCCATCATGGTCCAGGATTCCGCCTGTTCCGGTCAGGAAAATAATCTTGAAAGGCTGGATCGCCCGAACCAGTTCGTTGGCCGCCATGTCGGCGTTGATATTCAGAATCTGCCCGTCCGAGGTTTCGCCGAACGGCGATATCACGGGCATGGACTGGGAGCGCAGCGCAGCCCGGACGAGGTCAAGATGCACACCGGTGATTCTACCCACCATGCCGTATTTTTCGCGGTCCAGGATCTCCGCTTCAAACACGCCGCTGGTGATCGAGGTAGCTCGAACGCCCGCGTCACGCAAGGCATCTACCAGAGCGAGATTTTCCCTTTGAAACACACGCCGTGCGAGTTTAAGCACTTCGGGTGTGGTTACCCTCAGGCCGTCACGCACCTCGAATTCTATCCCCTCGCTGGACAGGGTCTGGCTTAGCTGCGGCCCCGCGCCATGAATAATTATGGGCGCCAATCCCACTTGCTGCAGAAAAGCCAGCGACGAGGACAGGGCGGTGATGTCCTGCTGCAGGGTTTCGCCGCCAACCTTGACCACGGCAAATTTCTCGGTTTCCAGCGCCGAAAATCGTTTCAGGTATTGCTGAACTTCTTTCTGGCTGCCCAGGTTATTCAGCAGCCTGACAATGATCTGGCGAGTTTGCTTAGTTGTGTCCATGGTTGATCAGTCTTTCATAGGTTGCGGTTACGGTGGCAAGTTGCTTGACTGCCACCCATTCATCAGCGGTATGCGCCTGGGCGATATCGCCACTGCCGTACACCAGTGTGTCCAGACCGGCCTGCCCAAACAGTGCCGCCTCGGTCCAGAAATCCACCGCGGGTCCGAGGGCAAGCCCGAGTTCCCGGGCAAGGGCCTGGTTTGCGGCCAGCCCGGTTTGCCCGCGCACCCCGTCTGGCAGCGCGGGCGCCAGGAATCTCGGTGTGTAGCCGACCAGGTGTGATGCCGGGCACAGCTCAGCCAGATCCTGCAACATGCCTTCGCCATCCTGGCCGGGCAGGGTGCGCAACCCAAGGTTCAGGCTGGCCCTGGCCGCAATCATGTTGGGTTTGATGCCGCCGTTGATTTGGCCAATATTGAAACGCAGACCGCGCAGGTTTTCGAATTCCAGGTCCTGGCGCGCGCGCACGAAAGCAAGTGCGCTGGATGACCATTCCACCGCCCGGTGAATGGCGCTGTCATCCATGGCACGCTCGGCCGAAGCGTGGCCGGGAATACCGGAGAATTCAAATTCCGCAGTGGCTATTCCGCGATGAGCGCAGACGGCCAGTGCCTGGGTAGGTTCGGCAACAATGGCCCTGGTAAATCCGTGCCTGGTCGCCAGGAAACGGCGTATGCATGTGCTGTTGCCAGCCTCCTCATCACTGCTGAAAAGCAGTGCCAGCGGGCCTGTACTGCGATTTGCCGCGCTCAGCATGGCGGCAGCGGCACCCTTGATGTCACAGGCGCCAAGACCGTAGGCACGCATGTCTTTCAGGCGCAAGGACAACGGGTCCATGCTCCATTGTTCGTTGGCCGGAACCGTGTCCAGGTGGAAGTTGAACACGGTACGCGGCTGGCCGCGCACTGCCAGCATGCTGATACAACCCTGGCCGTGATCCTGCACGGAGATATCAAAGCCCTGCAGTTGTTGGCCCAGGTAGCCAAACAGAGAGCCGTCGGCCGAAATACTGCGCGGCGGGTTGCGGCTGTCGCAGGCTACCAGGCGGGCCAGGTGCTGCAGAGTCTGTTCCAGTGCCGTGGGCATCAGGCCTTGTCTCCGCGCGGGCCGCCGTTGACCTTGGTCCACAAAGAGGAGCTTTGGCCAAACAACTTGATGAAGCCCTCTGCCTCCTCGACGCTCCAATCCGCGCTTTGCGCGTAGGTGGCGCCAGCCGAGGCGAGTATATGCGGCGAGTCCACGGCCACCGGGTAAATATTGCCGCCGTGGGTTTCGATGGTGACCTCGCCGGTGACCGTGTACTGGGAGGATTCCAGGTAGGCCTCCAGGTCATGCTTCAGGGGTTCGTAGAAAAAGCCCTGGTACACGAGCTCCACCCACTTGGCTGCCACCTGTGGTTTGAAACTGTTCTGGTGCCGGGTGCTGACCGCTTCTTCCAGCGCCCTGTGCGCCACCTGCAGGGCATGCAAGGCAGGCGCTTCGTACACGATGCGACCCTTCAGACCCACCGTTGTGTCACCCGTGTACATGCCCCGACCCACGCCATAGGCGCCATAGGCCTGGTTCAGTCTGGCCAGCATGTCGGGTCCCTGGCAGGGTTCTCCATCCAGCGCCACCGCCACACCGCGGCGGAATTCCAGGGTGCTGCGCAGGGGCTGGGCTGGCCACTCGGCAGCCGGGCGACACAAATGCCAGGTATCGGGACCCGGGCTCTCCCAGCGATCAATTTCCGAACCGGAAATTGTGACCCCCAGCAGGTTTTCATTCATGGTGTAGGTGGCGGTTTTCTGGCGTACCGGGAAGCCGCGTTCGCGCAGATAATCCATCTCGAAATCACGCACTGCCCGACCAGCCTGTTGTATATCCCGGATGGGGGCGACGATGTTGAAGTCGCCCAGGGCGCGCACGGTCAGGTCGAAACGGACCTGGTCGTTGCCCATACCGGTACAGCCGTGGGCGAAGTTAGTGGTTCCCAGTTCCCTGGCCAGTTGCAGGCATTTTTTTACGATCACATAGCGGTCGGAACACAGCAGAGGGTATTGGTACTGGTACCATTGTCCACCCCAGAGCATGGGCACCACCACTTCCTGCCAGACCTCGTCGCCGGCATCCAGCACGACGTGCTCAACCGCGCCCAACTGCCGGGCGCGCTCTTGTATATAAATGCGCTCTTCGTCGCTGACGCCGCCGGTATCCACGAACGCGGTAACCACCTCGTAACCTTTTTCTATCAACCAGGGCACGCAAAAGCTGGTGTCCAGTCCGCCGGAAAAAGCCAACACGATTTTCTTCTCAGACATGCGCGAATTCCTTTTTTAGTTGCTGCTTTCCAGCAAAGTGGCCATCACCGCTTTTTGCACGTGCAGGCGGTTCTCGGCCTCATCTATGGCCACACAATAGTCGGCATCCATGACCTCGTCAGTGGCCTTCACATTACGCCGCAGGGGCAGGCAGTGGCTGAACAGGGCCTTGTCGGTCAGGGCCATTTTTTGCCCGTCCACCATGAAGTGGCGGCTGGCCTGGCGCATCGGCAATTCCTCGTCCCAGCGCCCGAAATAAGGCAGCGCGCCCCAGCTCTTCGCGTACACGAAGCGGGCGTCGCTGTAGGCTTCCCCGATATCGTGGCTGACCCGGAGAGAGCCTCCATGGCGTTCTGCATTAGCCTGGCCGGCTTGCATGAAACGCTCGTCCAGCACGTACTCTGGACTTGGGCACAACAAGGTGACATCCATGCCGAACTTGGTGGCGATCAGCAGGGCTGAATTCGCCACCGCGGTATTCAGCGGCTTGGGATGCCAGGTCCAGGTCAACAGGAATTTTTGCTTGTCTGGCTGCCCCAGCCTGTCTTGCAGATTCATCATCAGGGCCAGTTCCTGGCAGGGATGGATGATGGTCTCCATATTGATCACGGGTACCGTGGCGTAGCGGGCGAATGCCGCCAGCATCTTGTCCTGCCGATCTTGCTGCCAGTCCTGGAATTTCGGGAAGGCCCGCACCGCAATGAGGTCACAATAGCGGGACAGCACCTGTGCGGCCTCCTTCACGTGTTCCTCGGCTTCACCGTCCATCACGGTACCCAGTTCGAACTCCATGGGCCAGGCATCTTTGCCAGGCTGTAAAACCACCGCATGGCCACCCATTTGGAACGCACCCAGTTCAAATGAGGTGCGTGTGCGCAAGGAGGGGTTGAAAAACAGCAAGGCGATGCTCTTGCCCCGCATGGGGCGAGAGGTGTCTGTGCCGTGTTTGAACGCCCTGGCCCGGTCCAGTACGGTTTGCAGCTCCTGCCGGCTCCAGTCTTCTGTAGTCAGGAAATGCCTGCGTGTCATGAGTGACTCCAACTCTCTAACTGCTCAGTTCATAAACAAAAAACCCGGCCTGTGGCCGGGTTTCCAGTGCGATTTTGATCATCCTGTCCTAGATCAACGCACGGCCCAGCCTTCCTTCTGAAGGGCGGCGTCGGCGGTCGTGGCTGTTCTGAAATTCCTGCGACATAGTTGCATCGATATCCTGGATGAGAAGTGATTGTTATCATGATCCCGGCCATGCTGCAAGGCCGCATTCCAGGGAGCTGTCGAGTGATGCAAAGTGAAGACCGTGATTTTCATGCCGTGGTTTTTGATCTTGACGGCACCTTGCTGGATACCCTGCAGGATATCGCGGTGGCGGCTAACGCCACGCTGGCGGAACTGGGTGAGCCGGAGCTGGACTTGCAGACCTACCGGGGCCTGGTCGGCGAGGGCGTCGTCAGCCTGCTGCGCAGGGCGCTGGGTACCGGCGAGGCCGATACGGCGGAGTTGAGCCGGGCGGTGGAGCGGCTGGAGTACCACTACGGTCTCAACTGGAATCGCCACACGCGTCCCTACGCCGGTATACCGCAGCTGCTGGACGCACTGGTGGCCAGGCGCTTGCCCCTTGCTGTACTCAGTAACAAGCCGCACGGGTTTACCACCCTGTGTGTGGAACACTTGCTTTCGGACTGGCGCTTCCAGGCAGTGTTGGGCGCGCGCGACGGCTTGCCACGCAAGCCTGACCCCACAGGATTACACCAGGTTCTCGGGCAGCTGAAGGTGCAGGCCGACAGGGTGCTCTACCTGGGTGATACGGCCATCGACATGCAAACGGCGGTAGCCGCGGGCTGCTTCCCGGTCGGCGTGAGCTGGGGTTTTCGCTCGAATGAGGAGTTGCAGGCGGGTGGCGCCCGCAGGCTGATTTCCAGCCCGGATCAATTGCTGGAAATGCTCTGACCTGACACCCCCGGGATATCTGTGCCTCACGGGGACGCGTCTGGCTCTGCTAGAATGACGACCTGTTTTTTAGCGCATAGCGTCAGCAAGAATGGAAATATACAAACGCTTTCATATCGAGGCCGCCCACCGTCTGCCCCATGTGCCACCGGGGCACAAGTGCGCGCGTCTGCATGGCCATTCCTTTGAAGTGGACATCTATGTCAGCGGTCCGCTGGACGAGGAGCTAGGCTGGGTCATGGATTTTGCCGACCTGAGGGCGGCCTTCGAGCCGCTGTATACCCGGATGGATCACAACTACCTCAACGAGTTACCGGGTCTTGAGAATCCCACCTCGGAAAACATGGCGCGCTGGATCTGGCAGCGCCTGAAGCCACGGCTGCCCCTGCTTAGTCGCATCATCATTCGCGAAACCTGCAATTCCGGAGTGGATTACCGCGGCGACTAGGCCCCCGTCCTCCTCCCGGCGGCGTGATCAGTCACTTGTTTTGCACGCCAAACAGCTCATTTATCTGCCTTGCCGGGCGAAAACCGGACTTCGGCACGCTATCTAAATCGTGTCAGCTGGTCCCTGGCTGCCCGGGTTTCCGGAAAGACGCGCGCAGCAGGTCCTGGATATTCTCCAGCGGAGCCGAGCACTGCATACCCAGGCAATGGTAGGCCACGATTTCTCCACGTGGCGCCTTGGCCTGGATGCCCTCCGGCAATCCTGTTGCATCGGCGGGAATTGCAAATACCATGCGTCGGGGTGCAAACATGGACTGGCAGGTCTCCCGCCAGTCTTCCAGTTGCTCGTCCTGGCCCCTGAGAATCAGTATCTCCAACGGGTTCACCCGCTCTTCCAGCGCCTGCAGGTGACTGCAATGGGCGTAGGGGTAGCGTTGCAGGGCCGGCCACGCGGCCTGTAGAGCCCGGTCCGAGGCTTCCAGGTAGCGTTGCTCTCCCAGCAACAGGCCCAGCCGACGCAGTACGCTTGCGGCCACCGCATTGCCCGAGGGTGTGGAGTCATCACTGAGGCTTTTCGGGCGATGTATCAGGGTCTCCTGGTCATCGGCAGTGAAAAAGAAACCACCCTGTTCCGTATCCTCGAAGTGTTCCAGCAAGCAGTCGGCAAGGTCCGTGATCCAGGCCAGGTAATCACTACGCCAGCGGCATTGCAGAAGTTCCATCAGGCCCTCGGCCAGGAACACGTAGTCATCCAGGTAGGCATTGAAACGCGGGCTGCCGTCCGTGTAACTGGCCATCAGCCGTGCCGTCCTTCCACATCCGGGCATGGATGAAGTCTGCAGCCCGGGTCGCCGCCTCTGCCAGGTCGGGACGACCCAGGCCGCGTGAGGCCAGGGCCAGGCCGCGAATTATCAGGCCGTTCCAGGCGGTCAGGATTTTCTCGTCTCTTGCGGGCCGTATCCGCAGGTTTCGGTGGGCCAGCAAACGGGCGCGGGCCTGTTCCAGCAAGTGCTGGGCGTGCGGTTCGGTCATGCCGAGTTCGCCGGCGACCTCCCCGGGTTGCCTGAAAGTGTGCAGGTGCCAATGGCCCTCGAAGTTGGCCGGTCTGTCCAGACCGTAAACGGCGGCGAACAAGGGGTATTGTTCCTGGTCCAGCAAGGTCTGGATTTGTTCAGGCGTCCAGATGTAAAACCGGCCTTCCTCTCCTTCACTGTCCGCGTCCAGGGTGGAGTAAAAGCCGCCCTCCGGAGAGTGCATTTCCCGTAACACCCAGTCGGCGGTCTGGCTGGCGGCCCGTCGGTACAACTCATCGCCGGTCGCCTGCCACAGCTGCGCACACAGGGCGAGCAGCGGGCCGTTGTCATAGAGCATTTTCTCGAAATGCGGAATCATCCAGTACTCGTCTACCGAGTACCGACAGAAGCCGCCTCCCACCTGGTCGAACAGACCGCCCTGGATCATGCGCTGCATGGACATGGCGGCCATATACAGCGCTTGCACATCGGGTTCGTCACCTTGGGCACTGTCCCGCCAATGCCGCAGCAGGCGCTCTATGCCGGTGGCGTGGGGGAACTTGGGCGCATCGCCAAATCCCCCGCTGTTCGCATCGAATTGTTGCTCCAGGGTTTCACGGGCCAGGGTGAGGGGTGCGGAATCCAGCTCCGCCATTCCTTGCTGTTCGGGCGTCAGGCGCTTGAATACATCTCTCAGCGACTCGGTCTGGCGGGAGATGTCCTCGCCCTGCTCACGGTAATACTGGATCACGCGTTGCAGGATTTCCTTGAATCCGGGCATGCCGTAACGCGGTTCAGGCGGGAAATAGGTGCCCCCGAAGAATGGCGTCTGATCATGCGGAGACAGGAACATGGTCAGCGGCCAGCCGCCGGCCCGCTGGGTGAGGATCTGGTGGGCCGTCTGGTAAATCTTGTCCAGGTCGGGCCGTTCCTCCCTGTCGACCTTGATGTTTACGAACAAGCGATTCATCAGGGCCGCTGTTTCCCGGTCCTCGAAGGACTCATGCGCCATCACGTGACACCAGTGACAGGCTGAGTAGCCCACCGACAGCAAAATGGGCCGGTTTTCCCGTCGCGCCAGCGCGAGCGCTTCCTCACCCCATGGATACCAGTCCACCGGGTTGCCGGCATGTTGTTTCAGGTAAGGGCTGGTTTCACCGGCCAGTCGGTTGTTTGCCTCCGCCATGGGGTCTCCTGGTCTACTCTCGGGGAATCGTGAAGGGGGCTAGGGGCCTCTGATTTGGTCTGGACTAACTAGATTGCTGGCGAAAAGATTCAGAATCAAGGCGCCGATCTCAAATGCACGCGAGCCGGTTCGCCAGGGTGGGCAACCTGGAAGCCGGGTTTTTATGTCGCAAGCTACGCGTTCATGACTGCACCAGGACCTGCCCAACTATACTTCAATTCAGGCTGCCTGCCCGCAGACGGCGCAAGCATTGTAGAATGCGTGTTTATCCAACTGTATGGACTTCCGTCATGACTACTGAAAACCTCCTGCGCCTGAGACCCCAGGAAGATCGGCGCCTGCGCGCCGGACACCTGTGGGTGTTTAATAACGAGGTGAACGTGGCGGTAACGCCTATCAAGGGAATGCAGCCAGGCAGCATGGTACGTATCGAGGACTGTCGCAGCGGCTTTCTCGGTTGGGGTTACGTGAATCCGGCCAGCCTGATCTGCGCGCGATTGCTGTCCCGGTCCAAGACCCAGCCTGATGCCGAGTGGATACTGGGTCGTTTGAGAGAGGCGCTGGACCTGCGGGACCGTCTTTATCCCACACCCCATTACCGCCTGGTTTTTGGCGAGGGTGATGGACTGCCGGGCCTGGTGGTCGATCGTTACGGTGACCAGTTGGTGGCCCAGGTCACCACTGCGGGAATGGAGATGTTGTGGCCAACGGTCATGCAGTGCCTGCAGGATTTGCTGTCACCCCGAGGCATATTTTTGCGCAACGATACGTCCTCCCGTGAACTGGAAGGGCTGGATCAGTATGTGAAGGAAGCTGCCGGCAGTGTGCCCGAGTTCGGTGAGGTGCTGGAGGGGGATTGCCGCTTCAGGGTACCCCTGAAAGACGGGCAGAAAACCGGGTATTTCTACGACCAGCGCAAGAATCGTGACGGCATGCTGAAATACGTCAAGGGCGCCCGCGTGCTGGACGTGTTCAGTTACCTGGGAGCCTGGGGAGTGCGCGCAGCCAGGGCGGGCGCGGCCAGCGTTACCTGTATTGATTCCTCGGCCAGGGCAGGCGAGTGGGTCGCGGAAAATGCGAAACTGAACGACGTGGATATCAAGGTGCTTGTCAGGGATGCCTTCGAGGCCATGAGCGAATTTGACAAGGCTGAGGAACGGTTTGACGTGGTGCTCGTCGACCCGCCGGCTTTTATCAAGAAACGCAAGGATCTGAAAACCGGGCTGGCTGCCTATGAAAAAATTAACCAGCAGGCTGTGCGTCTGCTGGCGCCGGGCGGCATCCTGGTGAGCAGTTCCTGTTCGTTTCACCTGTCCCAGGAGGATCTGCGGAAAGTAATCGTCAAGGCATTGCGACGCACCGACCAGAGGGGACAGTTGCTGGAAGTGGGCGGACAGGGTCCGGACCATCCGGTACACCCGGCCATACCCGAAACCGCCTACCTGAAATCACTTGTTTGCCGTGTCCTCCCGCGCTAGCAGGGACGTGACAGGCGTCCATTACAAAGGTCAGCTGATGTTTGTTTTTCCGGAAATCGATCCTGTTGCACTGTCCCTTGGGCCGTTACAGATTCGCTGGTATGGATTGATGTACCTGTTGGGCATCGCCGGCGGCTGGTTTTTACTACGTCGACGTGCTGCCAGACCTGGTTCGGGCTGGACCCTGCAACAGATTGACGACCTGGTCTTCGTTTCGGTGATAGGCGTGATCGTGGGCGGGCGAGTGGGCTCGAAACTGTTTTATGACCTCGACGCCTGGCTGGTTGACCCGCTGAGTATTTTCGAGATCTGGAAAGGCGGTATGTCCTTTCACGGCGGGTTGCTGGGTGTGATGCTGGCCATGCTGTACTTCGCGCGCAAGAACAAGATGGGCTTTTTCCAGGTTGCCGACATGGTGGCGCCGGTGGTCCCCCTGGGTCTGGGCGCCGGGCGTATCGGGAACTTTATCAATGGAGAGCTATGGGGCAAGGTCACCGACCTGCCCGTGGGGTTTCTGGTCAACGGGGAGATCAGGCATGCGTCCCAGTTATACGAGTCCCTGCTGGAAGGCGTGGTGATGTTCGTGGTGCTGTGGTGGCTGTCGTCCACGGCCCGGCCACGCATGCTGGTGTCGGGCATGTTCGGCCTGCTTTATGGCACTTTCCGCTTCCTGGTGGAGTTCGTGCGCCTGCCTGATGCCCACATCGGCTACCTGGCCGGGGGCTGGTTGACCATGGGCCAGGTCTTGTCCCTGCCACTGCTGGCGCTGGGATTGATCCTGGTGGTTTTGGCCCTGCGTGAAGACAATAAATCCGAGGTGAAAGCGTGAAGCAGTATCTGGATATGATGCGTCATGTTCGTACACAGGGCGCACGCAAGGAGGACCGCACGGGTACCGGAACCCTGAGTGTGTTCGGGCACCAGATGCGGTTTGACCTGTCCGAAGGTTTTCCCATGGTCACCACCAAGAAACTGCATACGCGCTCCATCATCATCGAGCTGTTGTGGTTCCTGAACGGTGATACCAACATCAAGTATCTGAATGACAACGGCGTGTCCATCTGGGACGAATGGGCCGATGAGAATGGGGACCTGGGCCCGGTATATGGTCACCAGTGGCGCTACTGGAAAGACGCGAACGGCCGGCACATCGACCAGATTTCCAGGGTGCTGGAGCAAATACGAACCACCCCGGATTCGCGTCGCATGATTGTCAGTGCATGGAACGTGGGTGAGCTGGATCAGATGGCGCTGGAACCCTGCCATGCTTTTTTCCAGTTTTACGTGGCGGACGGGAAGCTGTCTTGCCAGTTATACCAGCGCAGTTGCGACATTTTTCTGGGGGTGCCATTCAATATCGCCTCCTATGCCTTGCTGACCCACATGGTCGCACAGCAAACGGATCTGGAGCCGGGTGATTTCATCTGGACGGGTGGTGATTGTCACCTGTACCTGAATCATCTTGAGCAGGCCGATGAACAATTGAGTCGCGAGTCTTTTCCCTTGCCCAGGCTGAGTATCAGGCGCAAGCCAAAAGACTTGTTCAGCTACGCCCTGGAAGATTTCGAGATTACCGACTACGAGCACCATGCACATATCAAGGCGCCGGTAGCGGTCTGATCTAAATGGGGTCGAACCGCAAATAACCGGCCGGCCCGCGGCTCCCGCTCGCGACCAGCATGTCCGCTTGCAGGTGAGGACAGCTTTGATGCGCCCCGGTTCCCCCGCTTAGGTACTAGTACGAACAGCGCTCCCCAAAAGCTGATCCTAAACTCAGAGTTCGATCCCCGAAAGGATGGGTCAGAAGCTCGTCAGACAGGGAAATTCGGTCCAGTGGCCCGGAGTCGTCTGACGAAAAGGGCGTCGCGGATGGAATCGCCGGCGATCTGTATATCTTCGCTGTCAATCGAAAAGTGCGCATTGACCAATGAAACCCGAACAGCACATTGTCGCCGCAGACTACGTTACGGCTCAGTTGTCGGAGGCTGCAAGAACATCTGCCGATGAGCATCTCGCAATCTGTTCCCAGTGCCGCGCGGCAGTCAAAGCAGCGAAACAAGAACCGGAAAAATCGGCGATGTCTCCGGCCGAAACAGTACCCAGCTTTGGTCGGTCGGTGTTGCTGGCATGGTTTCCACGCATGGCGCACGGCGTTTGGAGAACGCTGAATTTCCTTGGACGATTTGGCATAGTCGTTGCGCTGACATCGGCGGTCCTGCTATTGCCGGCACCGGAAGGCGTTACTGCCGACGGTCATCGGGCGCTGGCGTTACTGGTGTTTACCGCAAGTATCCTGGCGCTGGAACCTGTGCCGCTTCCAATTGCCGCGCTCATGGTGCCGTTGATGCAGGTTGCCCTTGGTATCAGCGAGACGCGCGAGGCGTTCGAACCATTCTCCCGGCCGGTGGTGTTTCTGATACTGACCAGTCTTTTTCTCGCTGAAGCGCTACGCAAGCACGGCCTGACGCGACGTCTCGCCTTGCTGACCATCATCGCATCGGGTGGGGGGATACGTAAGGTCGTGTTTGGTCTCATGGCGATCGCGGCACTTCTATCCATGTGGATCGAAAACACGGCGACTGCCGCGATGCTCATTCCGGTCGCATTGACCCTGTCACGACAGGTAGAGGACCCCAGGGAAGCCCGTTCATTCCTGGTGCTTCTCGTTCTCGGCATCGCCTACAGCGCCAGCATCGGAGGCATGGGAACGGTCATGGGCGCGGCTTCGAACGCGGTGACCGCCGGGTTCCTTGCCGAAATCACACCGTGGCGCTTCATGGACTGGATGCGTTATGGATTGCCAGCCATGTTGTTGTTGTTCCCCCTGACCTGGTGGTTGCTACTGCGCATGATGCCAGCGGCAATCGAAAAACTGGATGTCGAGCCTGCGCGTCAGGCTCTACACAAACAGGGCCGAATGAGTGGTTATGAATGGGAATTGTCGGCGACCATTCTGGTTGCAATTGTTCTATGGGTCAGCGGTGAATTCCTGGAGACCTACTTCGCGCTACCCCGCACCTTGCTTTCTGCCGCGCTGGTTGGCATCGGCGCCGTTGCTTATCTTGGTGTACGTGGGATTTTGCAGTGGGATGAAATGCAGGGTGTGAGCTGGGGCATTTTTATGATTATCGGTGCCGGCCTGTCGCTGGGCGATGCACTTGTCAATACCGGCGTAACCGCATGGTTCGCGACGCTCGTATCACCCGTTGTAAGCGGCTTGCCGATATTCTGGAGCTTGATGATCCTCGTATTTACATCGGCACTGCTGACCAACGTAATTAACAATACGACCATCGCTGCCTTGTTTGTACCGGTGTTGATCAGTTTCGCCCGGGCTGATCCGGCCTTTAATGCCGTGCAATTGGTCTTGCCTGTGGCGCTGGCGACGACATTTGGCTATTCACTGCCGTCTGCCTCCGGTCGTATGGCCCTTATTGCCGCGAGCGGCATTATTACGCGGCGCGAAATGATGCGCTACGGGCTTATCATGACTTTCTTCAGTTCGCTCGCACTTGGATTCTATTTTTACATTTTGACTTTGCTGGACTGGATATGAGCAAACATGTGATGACAGTTCTTGTCGTGGGTGCGGGAAACACCGGTGCTCAGGTACTTCGGCAATTGTCAAAAAATCCGAAGGTAAAAATTCTGACCCTGGATCCACGTGAGAATCCCTATGCTGTGGAACAAGGCTTCATCGAGAACGTCGACTTCAAAGAAGCGCTGACACCGCGAAATCTCGATCAAGTCCTCAGCCAGGCAAAGCCGGATATCATCCTGATTGCCAGCATCGGCGAGGACATGGGCTTCGGCAGCGCCGCCGGCGCGAGTATGTTCCGCGACGCGCTGCGCGACGAGATAGCCACAATATCCGATGTGCCCGTGATTGAAGTGGCACGGTCCACTGCTCTTTAGGACGATGCTTCCGGTAGGTGTCTGGCGCTATGCTTGACCAAACCGGTGACCCCTGCCTTCTGAGCGTGGACGTGCTAGGCTGCGGCCTTCACAGGAGGGGAGTTCCCGGTGCAAATCAGCCTGATTGTCGCAATGGCGGAGAATCGCGTTATCGGCCGCGATAATGCCTTGCCCTGGCACCTGCCCGCGGACCTGCGTCACTTCAAGACTCTCACACTGGGCAAGCCCATAGTCATGGGTCGCAAGACCTATGAGTCTATCGGCCGACCCCTGCCGGGAAGGCAGAATATCGTGTTGACCCGGGATACCGGTTTCCAGGCCCCCGGCTGCGAGGTATGCGCCAGCCTGGAGGATGCGGTGGTGCGTGCGGGTGACGCCGAAGAGGTCATGATTATCGGCGGCGCCGCGCTGTACAAGGAAGCCCTGGTCCAGGCAGACCGGATCTACCTGACCGAGATCCATGCCGCCATCGAGGGCGATACCTGGTTTCCCAAAATCGATACCGCGACCTGGCGGGAGATCGCGCGTGAGCGGCATTTTGCAGACGAGCACAATACCCTGGATTACTCATTCGTGACCCTGGAGCGTCGCCAGGCACGCCGGCACTAAACCTGATCGCCGACTCCCGGTGTAGTAGGGTGCGTTTTACGCACCGAGCTACTGGTGCACGAGGTGCATCCTGTAATGCTTTAGGCTCCCTGGCTGCCGGTCGAGCCCGAGCAGGGTATGGCCCAGTTCTGCACCACACCCTCGGGCTCCAGACGTACGCCTGTCAGGGCGCGGCCCCAGACGCAGCCACTGTCCAGACCGATCAGGTCGGGACGCAACACCAGTCCCAGTGCCGACCAGTGACCAAAAATTATCCGTAACCCCTGGTGAGGACGCTGCAATTCGAACCAGGGCTTTAGCTCGCCGCTAACTGCTTCCGGAGGGCCGTTCTGGCTTAGCTCCAGGCTGCCGTCCCCGTAGCAAAAACGCATCCTGGTGCAGGCGTTGATGGTATAGCGCCAGCGCTGTGTCTTGCCCAGCTTCTCGCTCCATTGCGCCGGCTTGTTACCATACATGTTCTTCAACACCTTGTTGACCTTGTCGCCTGCCAGGGCCCTTTCGACCTTGCCGGTCTGCTTGATCGCGGCTTCCAGGGTCCATACCGGTGACAGCCCCGCGTGCACCAGGGTGTAGCCCAGGTTCTCATCGTGATGGATCAGGGGTCGCCGGCGCAGCCAGTCCGTCAGCGAATCACAATCCCTGGCCTTGAGGACCTGGCGAAGATCCTTTGCTGCTTTTTCGCGTTCACGCAGACCTGCCGCCAGGGCCAGCAGGTGCAGGTCATGGTTACCCAGTACGGTGATCGCCGAGGGGCCCATGGCAGAAACATAACGAAGGGTGCTGAGCGAATCGTGACCGCGGCTGACCAGGTCACCGGTCAGCCACAAGGTGTCGCAATCATCCCGAAAATGCATGCTGCGTAGCAGAGCACGGAATTCCTGGTAGCAGCCCTGGATGTCGCCGACTGCATAAACCGCCATGAGAAATCAGTGTACCAGGCCGGGTACTGCCAGCGAGAATGGCGCGATGTCCGCATCAAATTTCTTGCCGTCGTCAGCGACCATTTGATAGCTGCCCTGCATGGACCCAACCGGGGTTTTGATAATGGTGCCGCTGGTGTACTGGAAGGACTGGCCGGGTTTCAAGTGAGGCTGTACGCCGACCACGCCGTCGCCACGCACTTCCTGGATCTCGCCGTTACTGTCAGTGATCAACCAGTGGCGGGTCACCAGCTTGGCCGGTGCGCCGCCGCGATTGGAGATGGTGATGGTGTATGCGAACGCATAGCGCTTTTCATCCGGATTGGACTGTCCCGGAAGGAACTCGCTTACCACTTCCACGTCGATCTGTTGATTGGCCGGCATCATGTTGGTCTCCAGTCCTTCCTGCGCATAGCGATCAGGACAGCCTCACGGCGAGAACATCACATTTTGCACTGTGCAGCACGGTATCCTCGGTGGTGTTTATCAATATTGCCAGGCCATGTCTTTCACGACTTCCCAGTACCACCAGGTCACAAGATTGCTCGTCTGCTATACGTACGATCTCACCCTTGATGCTGCCGGCTTCCACCGAGCGTTCGGCATCGGCAAGCCCGTTTGCCGCAGCGATTTTTTCCAGGTTTCTCTCGGCATTGGCAACCAGGTCCCGCTCAATATCCATGGCCGGCATCAGTGCCTCACCCATGGGTTCTATGGGGACGTATTCGACCACGTGCAGCAAGCGAATATCAGCTTTGAATTTATCGGCGACTTCCCGCGCGCGCTGAATCACCTGTCCGCTGCTCTCGGTCAAATCAATGGCGATCAATATCTTCTTGTACATGAGTGCCTGCTTCCCTTTTAACACCGGTGTCTCATTATAGCCTACGGCACCAGTTCATCCGGATTTATCAGGTTGGCCAGATGGGCGAATTGCTCCGGCTCCAGTGTTTCAGCCCTGGCCGCGGGGTTCACGCCGGCCTGTTCTATCTGGTCCGAGTCCAGCAGTTTTTTCAGGCTGTTACGCAGTGTTTTGCGGCGCTGTGAAAACGCAGTCACGACCAGGAACGCGAACATCTTGTGGTCCTTGATCGGAAAGGGCGGTGTGAGATAGGGCACCAGGCGAACGAAACTCGATTTCACTTTCGGCGGAGGAGTGAAGGCCTCCCGGTCGATATCGAACAGTTGCTCCACCGTGGCCGCGGCCTGCAGCATCACAGACAGACGACCAAAGGTCTTGCTGCCGGGTCCGGCAGCCATGCGGTCCACCACCTCCTTTTGCAGCATGAAGTGCATGTCTTGCACGCAGTCTTTCTGCTCCAGGAAATGGAATAACAAGGGGGTAGAGATATTGTAGGGCAGGTTACCCAGCAGACGCAGCCTGCCCCCGGGGCCGGCGGCCTCGCGAAAATCAAAGCGCAATGCGTCGGCCTGGAAAATTGTCAATTCGCCCAGTCCATCTGCTGCCGTGGCCAGGCGCGGAATGACGTCCCGGTCCAATTCCACCGCCATCAACGCGCCCGTCCGGCGCAGCAGGGGAAGGGTGATGGCGCCCAGGCCGGGTCCGATTTCCAGCAGGCGTTCGCCGGGCTGAGGGTCTATGGCCCGTATGATCTGGTCAATCACCTGTTGATCATGCAGGAAGTGCTGACCGAAGCGCTTGCGCGGCCGGTGTGTTGCCTGGGTCATGCCTGACCTGCACTGGCGGAATGGTTGGCCATTTCTATCGCGAGTCGCACCGCGGCCTCCATGCTGGCGGCGCTTGCGCGACCTGTGCCCGCAAGCTCCAGGGCGGTGCCGTGGTCCACCGAAGTACGAATGACCGGCAGACCAAGGGTGACGTTGACCGCCTCACCAAAGCCCGCATGCTTGATCACCGGCAGCCCCTGGTCGTGATACATGGCCAGTACGACATCGGCGCGGGCAAGTTGGGCCGGGGTAAAGGCGGTGTCCGCGGGTACCGGTCCGATAATCGAAATCCCGCGCTCGCGGAACGCATCCAGCACCGGTGTAATGATGGTTTTTTCTTCCAGACCCAGGTGTCCTGATTCTCCGGCGTGGGGATTCAGACCGCAAACCATCAATCGTGGTTTGGCGATGCCAAAGCGCTTCTGCAGGTCTGCCAGCAATACCTCGAGCACCTGGTCAAGGAGAGGCTTGGTAATTGCGTCTGCCACCTCGCGCAAGGGCAGATGCGTGGTCGCCAGGGCCACTTTCATTTTTCCGCTGGTAAGCAACATGACCGGCATGGCTGCACCGGTTCGCCGGGCCAGGTACTCGGTGTGGCCTGTAAAGGAGACCCCGGCATCGTTGATCAGGCTTTTCTGCAGAGGTGCGGTCACCATGGCGTCTGCCTGTTGCGAGGTGCACGCATCACAGGCCAGGTCCAGTAATTGCAGCACGTGATTTGCATTGCCGGTGTTGAGCCTGCCGGCAACCACCGCAGAGGCCAGGGGTCGGTGCAGCACCTGCAGGCTGCCGGGCTCATGCTCGGATACCTCGTCCAGGGCAGACTCCTTCAGCGCCACCTTTATGCCCAGCATCTGCGCCCGCTGCTGCAACAGTTCAATATCGCCGGCTACCGCCAAACGTGCGGGCCAGGATTGGTTGGCTAACTCCAGGCACAGGTCCGGGCCTACCCCTGCCGGCTCGCCGGTGGTCAGGATTACGCAGGGCAGCTTGTTCATTGATCGATCCGGCACTCCGGCCTTACAGCCGGATTTCCACAAAGGCCTCGTCCCGCATGCGCCGCAGCCAGACCTCGGTTTGCTCACCCACCTTGCGCTGACGAAGGGCCATGACAGCCTCATTGCGGCGGCTGTCCTCGGTGCTGTCATACTTGCGTTTGCCGATTAACTGCAGGATGTGCCAGCCAAACTGGGTCTGGAAGGGTTGGCTGATTTCGCCGTCCTGCAGGGTATCCGCCACCGCCTCGAATTCGGGGACGAAGCGCCCGCGGGTGGCCCAGCCCAGGTCGCCGCCCTCGGCCGCTGAACCCGGGTCATTCGAAACGATCCTGGCGACGGCGGAGAAATCCTCGCCCTGGTCAACGATGCGCACCCGTATGTCCTCCAGCTTCTGACGGGCTGCGCCATCATCCAGGATCTCATTGGTCCGGATAAGAATATGACGGGCATGAATCTGATCAACAATCACCGGCTCCACACCCCGCAGGCTGATCAACCTGATGATGTGAAAACCACTGCCGCTGCGCACAGGCTCCGATACCTGGCCCTTGCCCAGGGTGGGTATGATGTCGGCAAACAGGGTGGGAACTTCACCGGATTTCAGCCAGCCAAGGTAACCGCCTTCCAGAGCATCCCTGGCGTCGGAGGAGGCCACTGCCGTCTGTCCAAAGTCCGCACCCCGGGTCAAGCGGCTGTAGATTTCCCGGGCCCGGGTTTCACCGACCGCGATTTGCTCGGGTGTGGCGCCTGCCGGCAGGCTGACCAGGATATGGGCCACTTCGTATTCGGCATTGGCATCCAGTCGCTGGCTTTGCTTGGCAAGGTATTGCTCCAGTTCCCGCGGCGTAATGTTTATGCGTGCCTCGACGTCACGCTGCCGCAGCTGGGCCATGACCATCTCCCTGCGCATTTCCTCACGATAGGTCGGGTAGTCGATGCCCTCCTGGGCCAGGACCTGGGGCAGTTGGTCGAAAGGGATATTATGGCGGGTGGCCACGTTCGCCAGGGCGCCATTGAGTTGTTCGTCGGACACGCGAATATCCAGGGTCTTGGCGCGTTGCAGCTGTATCTCGGTCAGGATCAGCCGCTCCAGCACTTGCTGCTGGAAAATACTGGCAGGCGGCAATTCGACTTTCTGCTCAGCCAGCCGGGCGCCGATCATTTGCATTTGCTCGTCCAGCTCGCTTTGCAGCACCACGCCCTCATCTACCTGCGCTACTACGCGGTCCAGTAATTGACCCGATGTACTCAGTTCGCGGGTCTGGGCCAGGGCATTTTCGGGGCCAAGTACCAAGGCGGCAAGTAATATCCCGGCCAATAAGTTTCTGATATAGATCATGTTCAACAATATTCCCTATTCGTATCCAAGAATGCTATTGGAAAGCATACGTTCCGCCTGCGAGCCCAGGCTGCTCAGTCCCTTGAAATTGAACTGCAGCATGATCGAATTGTCTTGCTCGCCTTCGCGCGTGGCAATGTAGGTGCGTGAAACCAGGCGTATGGCCCAACAGCAACTTTCATATTCCACACCAACAAGGCTGTCCAGGGTCTGGTTATCCTTGAGTGAATAGTTCCAGCGCCCTACGGCGTTCCATTTTTCCCCAATAGGCCAGGAAAATGACAGATCGGTTTGCTCCAGTTCTTCCCGTTGCGTGCGGTAGGCCAGGTTCAAGACCCGCCTGTCACTCGGATTGTACTGAATCCGGGCTACATTTTTCTGGGTTATCCGGTCGGCGGGCTGCCATTGGGTTTCCAGGCTCAGGTTCCAGCGGTTAAAAAAGCCGTAGTCCAGCTTGGCGAAAAGGTCCGAGCTATCGGTAGTGCCAGGCAAGACACCTGGTAGTGTAACTAACTGATCTTCAAAGTAATACTGCCCGCCTATAGTGGCGGCAAGGTACTGGCGGCCGGTGTCCGGATCAAGCAGTCTGGTGGTCAGCCCCGCCACTATATGGTTGGTGTCTCCAACCCGATCCGGACCGGCGAAGCGGTCTCGCTGGAACAACTGCACAAGGTTCACGTCGGGTATTCCGGTGTCAAAGACAGGTAAATCGTCCTGGTTCCGGTACGGGATGTAGACGTATTGCAGACGTGGCTCCAGGGTGGAAATCAGGTTGCGCTTCCCGCCGACGAGTCGATCAAGTACCAGCCCGCTGTCAAGGCTGAAAATGGGTGTGTCGCGTGTCGGGTTGCTGCTTGCCCCGGGCTCGGTATTTTCCAGTGAATAGCCGGTGAATTCCCACTCGATACCCGGGGTCAGGTACATACCCGGTGTGCCGAAGGGCAGGCTCAGCCGCGGCGCTACATTCAGACGGGTGCCGGTAACGCCTGTATCGCGTTCGAAACGTACAAGCTCCGAGCTTAACGCCAGGGTTGCGCCCATGAGCGCATCAGGCCAGTAACCCCGAGCCAGTAACTGGGGCGCCCGGGTGTAGGGCCTCTGGTCTGCGGTAATGTTGTCGTCCAGGGTCTGGTAATTTTGCACCCGGCCCAGAAGCGACCAGTTTTGGCCGTGATACTCGAGCTGCAAATTGCGTTCCAACTGGGTTTGACTGGTCAGGCTGGTGCTGCCGCCAAAATCCTCGAAGTAGCTGCCGTCGGAGACTTCTTTCGCATCCAGGGTAGCCCACCAGCCTTTTTCCCAGCGAGTCTGGTGAAAAACCTTGGCAAACATCCTGTCGTCTCCGCTGACCTTGTCGTCGGACAGGTAATCCAGCTCCAGCCTGCCCTGGTTAATTTCGGTAAGGTAGCGGAATTCTTCTTGTAACAAGACACCGCGTCTGCTCATCCAGTTGGGGGTAAAGGTAAAGTCATAATTGGGTGCCAGGTTGAGGTAAAAAGGCACTTCGATTTCCGTTCCGGTTCGGGAAGACGTGCCTACCTTTGGGATCAGGATCCCTGACTTGCGCGCATCGCTCAAGGGAAAAGAAAAGTACGGAGAGTAGAGTATGGGTACCCCCTTGAAGCGAAATTTGGCGCCCCGCGCCACACCCGTGCCTTGCTCGCGGTCCAGGCTGATCCGGTCGGCGATCAGCAGCCAGTCATCGTTTCCCGGCGGACAGGTAGTGAATTTCACCCCCTCAAGCTGAACCACGCCCTTCTCGGGTGCATCCAGGCGCAGGGCAGCGCCCCGGCCGACCCCCGGCATAAGAAACTCGGACTCCGAGAACAGGAGTCTGCGCTCACTGTCGAGGAAGCTGGCTTCCGTGCCCGTCAACTCGAGACTCGGGCTGACCAGGCGTACGTTGCCGCTCAGGGAAAAGCTCATGTTCTCGCTATTGAAAAGTGCTTCATCCGCCATCAGTGCCTGGTCGTTGCGACGCAAACGCACATTGCCACTGACCTTGCCCTCACCCGAGCGTTGTATCTCGGCGTGATCAGCGGTGATTTCTAACGCGTCTTGGGGTAATGTCGGCCAGAGTTCACTTTCCCGCAGATCAGGGTCATCCTCCTGCGGGCCCACCTCGCAAACACCCCCATCGGCCAGCGCCAGCACGGGGCAGAGCAGGAGTACTAGGAGGATCCGCTGGCGTATGGTTTTCATCAAGGCTCGCTACAATGGCACGAATACCCAGTGCCCTCAAACCTGCTGATGTCTTTTCTGTTATCGACGTCCGACTCCCGGGTAGCGCTATTGCGGAAGTGGTTGCAGGCGGAACTGGGTCTGGGGGATTTTACACTGGAAAAGGCCAGTGAAGACGCTAGCTTCAGGCGATATTTCCGGATTGGTGTCGATGGAAGAACCTGGATTGCCATGGATGCGCCTCCGGACAAGGAGAATTCTGAACCTTTTCTGAGAATTTCGACGATGCTGCGCAAGGCCTCGGTACACGCTCCGGACTGTTATGCCCGCGACCTGGAGCAGGGTTTTTTGTTGCTTGAGGACCTGGGGAACCTGACTTACCTGGACGAGTTGCAGCGGGAGCCCGGTTTGGCGGATACCCTCTACCGTGATGCCATGCAAAGCCTTGCCCTGGTGCAGTCAAACCTGGTTCGCGAGGCGGACACGCTGCCGGGCTATGATCAGGAATTACTGGATCGCGAAATGGCCTTGTTTACTGACTGGCTGCTGGACCGCCACCTGGGCCTGGGTCCTGAAACAAACATCAGCCGGGCCGCAACAGAGGCCTTTGCCTGGATACGCGAGCAGGTCCTGACCCAGCCCCGGGTGTTTGTTCATCGCGATTACCATTCCCGCAACCTCATGCGCTGTGACAAGGGCAATCCTGGCGTGCTGGATTTTCAGGATGCGGTGTGCGGTCCGGTGACCTACGACCTGGTGTCCCTGTTGCGCGATTGCTATATCAGTTGGCCGGAGCAGCGCGTGCGGAGATGGGCGCTTGAGTTCCGTGATATGGCGCAAGAGCTGGGTACACCTGCAGGTCAGGGCGACGAGCAGTTCCTGTCCTGGTTTGATTTGATGGGTATCCAGAGACACCTTAAAGCCAGCGGGATTTTTGCCCGATTGTGGTATCGCGACGGTAAACCCGCGTATATGTCGGACGTGCCGCGTACCTTGTCCTATATCCAGACGATTGCGCCCCGCTTTGAGCCATTGCGGGAGTTTGCCGGCTTGCTGGAAACCGAGGTGATGTCCCTGGGTGCCGACCATATATCGAGCCCAGGCCAATGAAGGCCATGGTGTTGGCAGCCGGACGAGGCGAACGCATGCGTCCGCTAACCGATACTTGCCCAAAGCCTCTCTTGCGCGTGGCCGGCAGACCCCTGATCGAATACCACCTGCATGGACTCGCCCGGGCAGGTGTGCGGGATGCCGTGATCAACCTTTCCTGGCTGGGAGGGCAGATTCGCGACTACCTGGGAGACGGCTCGGCTCTCGGTCTTTCGCTGCAGTATTCCCGGGAGCCCTATCCGGCGCTGGAGACCGGGGGCGGCGTTTTTCATGCCCTGCCCTTGCTGGGCGAGCAGCCGTTCCTGCTGGTAAACGCAGATATATATTGCCCCTTTGATTTCTCCAGTCTTGCTCTTGAGGGTGACGACCTGGCGCAGCTGGTGCTGGTGTCTAACCCCGAGCACAATGCCGCTGGCGATTTTGTGCTTGAACGGGGCCGCGTTCGCTCCGATGACGGTGAAAAACTGACTTTCTCTGGCATCAGTTTGCTGCACCCGGATTTGTTCTCGGCTTGCACCCAGGGTGCTTTTCCGCTTGCTCCGTTACTCAGGAACGCGATGTCGATGAACCGCGTGTCAGGAATCCTGCATACAGGGATCTGGTCGGATGTGGGTACGGCCGAGCGACTTTCGAGGCTGGAGTCGATGCTCAGTCGGGGCTGAAGACCGGCACGGACTCGGCGCTGAAGCCCAGGTGCCGCAGCAGGCACGCTGCGAATATCCTGGCCACCGACTCAACGTCTGACGGTCCCCCGAGTTCGCCAAGCTGGGTGATTTGCAGATCCTGGTAACCGCAGGGATTGATCCGCGAAAACGGTTCCAGATCCATATCCAGATTGAATGCCAGCCCATGATAGCTGCAGCCACGGCGCACGCGCAGACCTACGCTGGCCAGCTTTGCACCGTTCACGTAGACGCCGGGAGCGTCTGCCCGGGGATAGGCCAGGATGTCGTAGCCGGCAGCGACCTCGCACACGGAGCGCTCAAGTGCCGTGACCAGGTCCCGGACACCCAGCTTGGCCCGACGCAGGTCTATCAGCGGATACACGACCAGCTGCCCCGGGCCGTGGTAAGTCACCTGGCCACCGCGATCGATGGGCACCACCGGGATGTCGCCCGGAGCCAGCAGGTGTTCGGTGCTGGCGTTCATGCCCAGGGTGAACACCGGCGGGTGCTGCAGAAACCAGATCTCGTCCGGAGTATTCTCATCCCGGATATCGGTGATTGCCTGCATACGTCGCCAGGTGGGCTCGTAGTCGACCAGGCCAAGGTACTTGAGAGTGGGAGTGTGCATGGGCCAGGAGGCTCCCTATAGGGCCATCACCACGTGTTCGCAGACGGTCAGGGACTGGTAGATGCTGTCCAGTTGCTGCTTGCTTTGCGCGGTAATGGTATAGGTCAAAGCCAGGTATTGACCCTTGCCGCTGACGCGCTCGGAAATCTCGAGGTCCGCGACGCTGCCGGCATGGGTTTGCACGATTTCCAGGGTGGCGGAGCGGAACTCCAGGGTGTCCTTGCCAAACACCTTGATAGGAAACCGGGATGGAAATTCGATCAGCGATTCCTCAGCCACCGATTTGCTCCGCCTTGTATTGCTGGAACGCAGAGTCTATTACCCGCCACAACGGCCCGGGGCGTCCATCGCCCACGGCGGATTCATCCAGTCGGGTCACCGCAAGTAATTCCCGGGTGGAGCTGGCGATCCAGATTTCATCGGCGAGACCCAGCTCCGACATGGAAATCTGTGCCAGGTTGACCGGTGTGCGGTTTGCCTCGCACAGTTCCACCACGAGGTCCCGGGTTGTGCCGGGCAAAATACCGTGGGAGTAGGGCGGGGCGTAGACCTTGCCGTCGCGGATGACGAAAACGCTACTGGAGGAACCCTCGGTCAATATGCCGTCCCGGTGCAGCAGGCATTCCTGGGCGCCCAATGCGTTGGCTTCCGAATAGAGCAGGATATTGGCCAACAAGGAGGTGCTCTTGATGTCGCAGCGGTTCCAGCGTGTGTCTTCGCGGGTCACCACGCGCAGACCCTGGTTGAGGGCTTCCGGACTGCGATTCCTCATTGGTGTGGCCATGGCAAAAACCGTGGGAGTAAGGCCCTGGCCGATAAGATGATTGCGTCCGTTATCGGCGCCCCGGCTGACTTGCGCGTAGATCGCCATGGTCCCGCCGCCATTGCGTTGGATCAACTGCTTGACCAGGGTTTCCCACCCGTCATAGTCCATGACTGCAGGCATCTGAATTTGCTGCAGACTGCGAACCAGGCGCTGGTAGTGCTGGTGATTGCGAAAAGGTGATCCCTGGTAGACAGGTACCACCTCGTAGACCGCGTCCCCGAACAGGAAACCCCTGTCCAGGACCGGGATCCTGAGGCTGTCAACCGCGCCAAAATCGCCATTGAGATAAGCAATTTTCAGCGCCGCTGTCATGCCCGGGCCGCTCGCACTATTCGAACCACAGCTGGATTTCATCCAGCGTGCGTGAGATGAAACCGCCCTCCGGCACGTCGCGCAAGGCGCGTAGCGGTTCCTGGGCCACCACGACACCGTCCATCATGATGCGGACCAGTCCCAATTCCTGGCTGGTATTCACCGGGGCCATGATATTGGTGTTCATATCCATTTCTGCAGTCAGCCTGTCACGACGCCCGGTTGGTATAATCGCCGACAAGGGCTGGGCCAGTCCAAGTTCAACCTGGTCGAATTCGCCTTTCCAGACCCGGGCACTGGTGATGGGGGTATCTTGTTCAAACAACTGGTGACGCTCGTAAAAACGGAAGCCGTAACCCAGCAGGGTCTGGCTGGCGTCGGCACGGGTCTTGGCGCTGGAAGATCCCATCACCACGGAAATCAGGCGCATGCCATTTTGCTTGCCTGAAGACACCAGGCAGTAACCCGCCGCGTCGGTCATACCGGTCTTTAGTCCATCAACCCAGTCCATCCGGCG
The DNA here is from genome assembly GCA_963823435.1 of uncultured Gammaproteobacteria bacterium. Lineage (GTDB taxonomy): Bacteria > Pseudomonadota > Gammaproteobacteria > Steroidobacterales > BM003 > CAKZML01. The sequence goes on from CAWGLN010000001.1 coordinate 1,457,487, forward strand.
CAACAGGGCGTTGCGGTTGCTCTGGGTAATGCCGTTATAGGTGAAGGATTGCTGGGAGTACCAAGCGTAATACTGCGGGAATTCCTTGATGATGGCTCGTGCAAGAGCTCCGATGTCGGTGGCCGTCGTGAGGTGATTGTCCGCGGGCATGCCGGTGGAATTAACGAAGTGACTGCGACTCATGCCCAGCCTCTGGGCATACTCGTTCATCATTGCAGCAAAGGTCGCTTCGGAGCCGGCCACATGTTCGGCCAGCGCCACACTGGCGTCATTGCCGGATTGCACGATCATGCCCTGCAGCAGGTCCTCAATCCGGACTTGCTTGCCCACTTCGATGAACATGCGTGAGCCCTGGGTGCGCCAGGCTTTTTCGCTGACCGTGACCATGTCCTCCAGCTTCACCTTGCCCGAGGAGAGTTCATGGAACAGCACATAGGCGGTCATCAACTTGGTCAGGCTGGCGGGCTCAAGCTGTTCGTCTGCATTTTTGCTTGCCAGGACCTTGCCGCTGCTTTGTTCCAGCAGAAGGTAGCCACGGGCGTTGATAGCGGGCGGGTCGGGAATTGGCGGCAGCGTTTGCTGAGCCTGGGCCAGCGACAGCATGCCAAGACCGGCAAGTATGGGGATGAATCGTAAAATTCTGGAAATCAGCTGCATGAAATTATCTGGGCCGTTGGTGGATAGACGAAAGGGCACATTCTAACTGCCGAACCTGCCTGTGTCAGCGATGCTGGCAAAGGCGGACTACTCGAGTGCCATATGGGCGTCCGTGTATTCGAGCTTCCGCAGCCGGATCATGGTGTGGTCAAAGGCGGCCTCGTCAGCGAGCGGACCGATACGGACCCGATAGATAGTGCGACCGGCTTCGCTGCTATTGCGAACTACGGTAACAAAACCTTGCTCGCGCAAGCGTTGCTCCAGGCGCAGGGCGTTTTTCGAATCACTGAAGGCGCCGACCTGTACAAACACCCGCGCCCCGCCCGAAGCCACAATGCTCGGGAGTTGCTCGGCCCTGATCGTTTCTGCCGGCACCGCGCCGTGCAAATCCGGATCGCCGGGTGACAGCGCTTCGACGTGAACTCTTGCCGTGCCCTTGGTGGTCATGTCCAGCTTGATGGCCGCGGTGTAGGACAGGTCGATGATACGATCACCGACGAAAGGCCCGCGGTCATTGACCTTGACCACGATCTGGCGCTGGTTCTCCAGGTTGGTCACCCGCACATAGGTGGGCAGGGGAAGCGTCTTGTGGGCGGCCGTCATGGCATACATGTCATAGGGCTCTCCACTGGAGGTCCGCTTGCCGTGGAACTTGGTGCCATACCAGGAGGCGACGCCGCTCTGGGCGAAGTTATCGCTGCTCTCAAGTACGTAGTAGCGCTTGCCGAAAACCTCGTAATGAATTGGATTTCCGTAGCGGCTGCGTGGTTCCTCGCGAACGTCGGCATCCGGAACCGCCCTGGCGTCAAACTTCCCGGGGGGAGCGTTGTCCTGCACGGGTCGTGGACTGCTGCTGCAGGCAACCAGGCCCAGCACACGACAACGCAATGAGCAACCGCCATGCCCAGCGCATCATTTTGCCAGCTGAGTCCTGTGGGCGACTTCCTGGGCCAGCTGGTTAACAGCCATGGCGTACATCACACTATGGTTATAGCGTGTGATGACCCGGAAATTATTAAAACCCACCCAGTATTCAGGTGAACTGTTGCCCTGAAGCTTGATCGCCATGGCCGGTGTTTCCGCGGGCATTGCGGTCTCGAATTCCCAACCGGCGGCGCGCAGCGCCCCCACCGTGGTATCCATCACCAGGTCGCGTGATCCGGGTATCGATTCACCGTTGCGGGTCGCCCGCACGGCTATTTCTTCGCCATTCTTCCAGCCGTGGGCGTTGAAATAGTTGGCGACACTGGCGAGGATGTCATGCCAGTTCCCCCACAGATCAATGCGCTCGTCCTTGTCCTGGTCCACTGCGTAGGCACGGAAACTGGAAGGGATAAACTGCGGCGCCCCCATGGCGCCGGCATAGGAACCGGTGGCCGCAACCGGGTCAACTCCGGATTCACCGCTCAGGATCAGGAATTCCACCAGTTGCTTACGGAAAAAATCTGCGCGTGGCGGGTATTCGAAGGCAAGCGTACCCAGGGCATCCAGCACACGGTAGCTACCCATAATCTTCCCGTAATAGGTTTCTACCCCGACGATGGCCACCAATATCTCAGGCGCCACCCCGTATTCCTCGCTGATTCCCGCCAGCGTACCCAGGTGCGCCTGCCAGAACTCGTTGCCCTTGCTGATTCGTTTTTCGGTAACAAAAATTGGCCGATACTCAAACCATTTCAAGGTGCGCTCGGCAGGTTTGCTGATAGCGTCCAGGATGGCTTGTTTGATTTCCGCCTGCGCCAGCATTTGCCTGACAGAATCAGCGTCCAGGCCGTGTTCTTCATGCATTTGCGCGACGAAGGCGGCGATGTCGTCCCTTTCGGTATCCAGGGCGCTGACCGGCCCAGATGAGCCAAGCAGGGCACAGCTCACCAGAATGGCAAGTCGGCCCGCCGTTACTCGTTTGTTTTTGATTATCACTGGGGTAATAACTTCCTGTGGGATTGGATGGACATCAGAATACCGAAACCGGCCATCAGGGTCACCATGGACGTTCCGCCGTAGCTGACCAGGGGCAGGGGAACGCCTACCACCGGCAGCAATCCCGTCACCATTCCCATGTTGACGAAGAAGTACACAAAGAACGTCAGCGCGATGCTCCCGGCCAATAGGCGCGAGAAGGTGTCCTGACCATGACTCGCAATGTACAGGCCCCGGGCCACCAGGAACAGGTACATGAGGATAAGCAGCAACTGCCCCATCAGTCCGAATTCCTCTCCGAGGACGGCGAAAATGAAATCGGTGGAACTTTCGGGCAGGAATTCCAGTTGTGCCTGGGAACCGCTAAGCCAGCCCTGGCCAAACACACCGCCAGAGCCAATGGCGATTTTGGACTGGATGATGTGATAGCCGGCGCCCAGGGGATCGGTCTCGGGATTCAGGAACGTAAGCACCCGCTGGCGTTGGTATTCATGCATGAAATGCCACAGCACAGGCAGCCCGCCCATGGTCAGGCCACCCGCCAGGAAGATGTAGCGTAACTGCAGTCCGGCCAGCAAGATCACGAAAACACCGCTGCAGGAAATGAGCAGTGCCGTGCCCAGGTCCGGTTGCATGGCGATCAGCAGAGTCGGGGCGAAAATGATCACTGCCAGGACCAGTAATTCGGTCAGCTTGGGTGGCAGGCGTCGGCGGTGCAAAAACCAGGCGGCCATCATGGGAACGCCGAGTTTCATTAACTCGGACGGCTGGAAGCGAAAAAACCCGAGATCCAGCCAGCGCTGTGCGCCCTTGCCGACATCTCCGCCTACCAGTACCACCACCAGCAGGGTGGTTCCCGCGACGAAAAGCCAGGGCGCCCAAATCCGCAGGAAATTCGGCGGTACCTGTGCGACCACGAGCATGGCGCCCAGGGCCAGCGCCACGCGAATCCCCTGCCTCACGATCAGGTCCATGTTTTGTCCGCCAGCGCTGTAAAGCACCACTGAGCCCAGACCGCAGACCAGCAGCAAACCGACCAGCAGCGGGCCGTCCAGGCACAGGCCCTTGAGCAGACGTGCCGCAAGCGTCAGAGTGCGATCCGAAGTGCTGCGATTCAGGTCACCAATTTCGTTCACTGGCTGTGACTCCGCATGTAGGCATCCAGGATCGCCCGGGCCACCGGGGCCGCAGCTGTGCTGCCACCACCACCATGCTCCACAATCACTGCAAGGGCGATTTCGGGGTTCTGCGCCGGAGCGTAGGCGACAAACAGGGCGTGGTGGCGCAGGTGCTCTGGCACGTCCTCCTCCTCGTATTCCTCGTCCTGGGCGACACTGAACACCTGCGCGGTGCCACTCTTGCCGGCATAACGATAAGTTGCGCCTGCCGCCGAGGTTCTCCCGGTGCCCCTGGGCCCGTGGTTTACCTCCTCCATTGCCTTGCCGATTACGTTCCAGTATCCCGGGTCACTGACCTGTATCGGGGGCAGCACCACCGGCGCCAGCTCTCTGATTTCACCGCTGGCCGAGTCCCGCATACCTGCTACCAGGCGAGGCCGGTAACGTGTCCCCTTGGCTGCAATGGCTGCGGTAGCGACCGCCAGTTGCAAGGGTGTGGCCAGCATGTATCCCTGTCCAATACCCGCGATGACTGTTTCGCCGGGATACCAGGACTGATCCTGACGCCGTTCAAAAGCGCCCTTTTTCCAATTCCTTGAAGGCATCAGACCGGGCTTTTCGCCCGGGATATCAATGCCTGTAACCGCACCCAGGCCGAACTGGATGAGAAAGTCATGTATCCGGTCTATGCCCAGATTCAGGGCCAGGGCATAGAAGTAGACGTCGCAGGATTGGGCGATGGCATCCGTCATGTCCATCTGTCCGTGACCTTCCTTTTTCCAGTCCCGGTATTGATGGCTGCTGTTGGGCAGGACGAAGTAGCCGGGGCAAAATTCTTTTTTCAGCGGGTTTTCTTGCAAGGCCTGTAAACCGGCCAGGGCGATCTGGGGCTTGATGGTTGAGCCTGGCGGGTACTGGCCCCGCAGGGCCCGGTTAAACAGCGGCTTGCCCGGATCGTTCTGCAAGGCGTTGTATTCGGCAAGGCTCAGCCCCTCGGCGAACCTGTTTGGGTCAAAGGCGGGTGTGCTGACCAGCACCAATACGTCACCGTTGCGCGGATCTATCGCCACCACCGCGCCCCTGTGCTCACCCAGGGCATCGTGGGCAACTTGCTGCAGGCTGATGTCCAGGGTGGAAATCAGGTCCTCACCGGCCAGGGGGGACTGCTGGGGGATGTGCTGCAGAGCGCGACCCTGGGCGTCTACCAGGTTCTGTCGATAGCCGACGCGTCCGAGCAACAGCTTTTCCTGGGCCCTTTCGATGCCCAGTTTCCCTATGTAACTGGTGCCTGCATAGGCGGCGGGATCCGAGCGCTTCAAGTCGGCCTCGTTCATGCTTCCGACGTAGCCAACCACGTGCGAGGCGGTTCCGCCGTAGGGATACTGGCGTATCAGTCTTGCCCGGATATCCACGCCGGGAAACTCCTGGCGCGTGACCGCAAAGCGGGCGACTTCCTCGTCGTTCATCTGGAAGTTCAAGGTGACCGGTTCAAACTTGCGGCGACTGCGAATCAGACGCGTCAATCTATCGAGGTCGGTTTCCTTGATCAGTCTCATCGAGGCCAGCCTGGCCAGGGTCTCGTCCAGGTTTTGCACTCCTTCCCGGGTCAACTCCAGCTGGTAGGCGGGCATGTTCTGGGCAATGATCTGTCCGTTGCGGTCGTAAATCAGCCCGCGGGTCGCCGGCAAGGGCTCAATACGAACGCGGTTGCCCTTGGAAAGCGCGCTGAAATGCTCGTAGTTTGTGACCTGGAGATTGACCAGTCTGGCGACCACCGCGCCGATCAGGACGAGCCCGACAATAACCGCGAACAAGACCCGCGCGACGAAGGTGCGTTGTTCGCGCCAATGATCCTTGAGGGTGATGTTTTCGATCATGCGATTTCAATTACGCCGGGTGTGCAGTCAATTCTTCAATATTCGTGGCCAAAGCGATTTGAGGGCCGTTTGCAACGGGACCCACATCAGCGACCCCCAGCACAATGGCGAGTCCGCGATTCAGACCCGGTGCGGGGCCGCCGATTACGCCTTCCACCCAGAACAGTACGAAGTGATACAGACCCAGCATCAAAGCCACCGCCAGTGATTGCTGGGACAGCGGGAACACGCGTATGCGCAGATACATTTTTACCGTCAGGTAACCGACCACGGTCATGGCCAGGGCATGCGACCCGAGCAGGGAGCCCTGCATGACGTCCAGTAACAGGCCTGCGCACCAGGCAGCACCCACGCCGGTGCGACCCGGATAGTTCAGGGCCCAAAATATCACCAGCACGGCTACCCAGTCCGGGTTCCAGACCGAGAGCCAGGGTGGCAGCGGCAACAACGCAAGCGTCAGCGCCGGGCCAAGACTCAGCCAGAACTGCCAGGGTGGCACCCTCATGTTTCCGGCTCCGGTTCGGCAGGGGTCGGGTCGGGGTCCGGATTCTTGTCGGGCGCGCCGAACCAGACCAGCAGTACCTGCCGACCACGGTCCAGTTGCGCGCTCGGCCGGGCGCGCACGGTGGCGAAATTTTTGCCCGGGTCCCGCAACACCTCGTCTACCACACCCACCGGGTAGCCGGGTGGGAAATGCCCTCCCAGACCTGAGGTAACCAGCAAGTCGCCAATCTGGATGTCGGTGCTGTTGGGCAGGAATGGCAACAGCAACACCGCGGGGTCGCCGCTACCCAGTGCTACCGTGCGAATCCCGTTGCGATTGATCTCCACTGGCGTGGCGTGGCTGGGGTCGGTGATCAGGATGGCTCTGGATGAGAGAGGCTCGGCGCTGGTTATCTGGCCGATTACGCCATAGGCGTCAAGGATGGCCTGGCCTTTATAGGCACCGTCGCGACTGCCCTTGTTGATGATCAGGTGGTGGCGATAGGGATCCAGGTCCACTGAACGGATTTCTGCCACCAGAATACGCTCGGCGACTTCTGCGGCGGAACGCATCATCTCGCGCAAGCGGTTGTTTTCCGCCTGTAGCGCCTCGAGTTTTTGCACCTGGAACTGCTGGTCCAGGATCTGACTGCGCAGACGGGCGTTTTCCTCCATCAGAATGCTACGGCTGCTCAGGGTTTCGCTGACCCAGGTGGCGGTGGAGTAGGGCAGGTTCACCAGGACCTGCAGCGGATAGGTGGCCACTGACAGTGCGTCCCGGAGGGTGCGTGTGTGGTTCTGTTGATGATCCAGCACCATCAGCAAGACAGACACGACGCACAGCAGCAAAAATCGCAGGCCCGGGGAGGGACCCCGTAGCAGCAGTGGTCTGTGTTGCTCAGACTTGAATGACATGAACCGCTACATGACCGCGAACTGAGTCGCCCGGGCGCCGGGTTGTGTGTCCTTTTTGAGGAGAGGGGACCGGGTCTATAACTGGATCAGGCGTCCGTCGGGTCACCGGATCAGGCCAGGTTAAACATGGCAGGCCCGTGCTCATCCATCAGCTCAAGTACTCGACCGCCACCCCGGGCAACGCAGGTTAGCGGCTCGTCTGCTACCACTACCGGCAAACCGGTTTCTTCCATGAGCAGTTTGTCCAGGTCGCGCAGAAGTGCGCCACCACCGGTCAGTACGATACCGCGCTCGGCCACGTCCGCACCCAGTTCGGGCGGAGTTTGTTCCAGGGCGGCCTTGACCGCGCCGACGATGCCTTGCAAGGGCTCTTGCAGGGCTTCGAGTATTTCATTGCTGTTCAGGGTGAAGGCCCGCGGGACGCCTTCCGACAGGTTTCTTCCCTTGACCGATATTTCTCTGACTTCCTGCCCCGGGTAGGCGGATCCTATCTCGTGCTTGATGCGCTCGGCGGTGGCCTCGCCTATCAGGATGCCGTAGTTGCGCCGTACGTAATTGATAATGGCGTCGTCAAACCGATCTCCGCCAATACGCACGGAAGCGGCGTAGACGATGCCGTTCAGGGAAATCACGGCAACCTCGGAGGTGCCGCCACCGATATCCAGGACCATCGAACCCCGGGCCTCATGCACCGGCATTCCCGCGCCGATTGCCGCGGCCATGGGCTCCTCAATCAGGTATACCTTGCGCGCGCCGGCGCCTTCAGCGGATTCCTTGATAGCCCGCCGCTCCACCTGGGTGGAGCCGTAAGGCACACAGATCAGCACCCGTGGACTGGGGCGGATGAAGCGACCGCCATGGGCCTTCTTGATGAAATACTGCAGCATTTTCTCGGTCACCGTGAAATCGGCGATGACGCCGTCTTTCAGCGGCCGGATGGCAGTGATGTTGCCTGGCGTGCGGCCCAGCATGTTCTTGGCTTCCTGGCCCACGGCTTCCATCGTGCGCCCACGGCCACCGCCATCGTCGCGGATGGCCACTACCGACGGCTCGTCCAGGACTATGCCCCGTCCGCGCACATAGATGAGTGTATTGGCGGTACCAAGATCGATGGAAAGATCGTTGGAGAAATATCCCAACAGGTTCTTGAACATGTATGGATCGGCTCGTATTTTAGGTGGCAGAACTTAACGGGCTACTCTAACAATGGGTAGGACTTTGGGCAAGCAGCCGTGTATTATTGGCCGCTCATTTTTTGTCTCCCCACGGAGAAACACCGCATGTCTCTTAGCAAGCGAGAGGTCGAAAATGTCGCCAACCTCGCCCGACTGGAAATCACAGAGGGCGAAATGGGGCGCGTGGTCGAAAATCTTTCATCAATAATCGATTTTGTGGACCAGTTGCAGGCTGCCGACACGGATGACGTGATGCCCATGGCACACCCGCTGGATATGGGGCAGCGCCTGCGCTCCGACGAGATAACCGAGTCGGATCAGCGCAAGCGATACCAGGTCAATGCCGCCGAAGTTGAGGCCGGCCTGTACCTGGTGCCGCAGGTCATCGAGTAAGACCGGGCCGCCAGAAACACGCCGGAGCAGCCTCCCAGGCCGCCACCGGCCGTCATATGTCGCTGATTACAGACAGGTTCGTAAGATGCACAAGAAGACCATCGCCGAATTATCCCGCTCCCTGCAGACCAGGGAATTTAGCAGTGTCGAACTGACTCGCCACCTGCTGACACGTATTGAAACGCTGGATGGCGGACTCAACAGCTTTATCACCGTCACCGCGGAAGGCGCCCTGGCGGCTGCCGCGGCCGCCGACGAGCGAATTGCCCGGGGTGAGGCCGGACCCCTGACCGGAATCCCGATCGCCCACAAGGACATTTTTTGCACCGATGGCGTGCGTACCAGCTGTGGCTCGCGAATGCTGGACAATTTCATCTCGCCCTACGATGCGACCGTGGTCAGGCGTCTCAAGGACGCCGGCATGGTGATGCTGGGCAAAACCAATATGGACGAGTTCGCCATGGGCTCTTCCAATGAAACGAGTTTTTACGGTCCGGTGCGCAATCCCTGGGACCTGAATACCGTTCCCGGCGGTTCCTCCGGCGGCTCTGCGGCGGCGGTTGCGGCCCGCTTGGCGCCGGTGGCCACGGGCACCGACACCGGCGGCTCCATCCGCCAACCAGCCGCCCTGGTCGGTATTACCGGGATAAAGCCCACCTATGGCAGGGTGTCCCGCTATGGCATGATCGCCTTTGCTTCCAGCCTCGACCAGGCCGGTGTACTGACCCGGACTGCCGAGGATGCGGCCCTGGTGCTGGAGGTCATGTCGGGTTTTGATCCCCGTGATTCCACCAGTTCCCCGGCTCCGGTACCCAGCTATCATCAAGGTTTGCAGGAAAGTCTCAAGGGTCTTCGGGTAGGCATTCCCGAGGAATTCATGGACGAGGGACTGGATGGTGAGAACCGTGCGGCAATAGAAGCAGCCCTGGATGTTTACCGCGCACTCGGGGCTAGCGTCACCCCGGTGAGCATGCCGAACCTGGCCCTGTCCGTACCGACCTATTATGTGGTTGCACCGGCGGAGGCCTCCTCCAATCTTTCCCGCTTTGACGGCGTGCGTTTTGGTTATCGTTGCGACGCCCCGGCCGACTTGCTGGACCTGTACAAACGCAGTCGTGGCGAGGGTTTTGGGGACGAAGTAAAGCGTCGCATCATGACCGGGACCTACGTGCTGTCGGCGGGCTATTATGACGCCTACTACCTGAAGGCCCAGAAGGTACGTGAGTTGATCGCCCGCGACTTCCACCAGGCGTTTCAGCAGGTGGACCTGCTGATGGGGCCGACGACGCCTGCCCCGGCATTCGAGCTGGGAGCCAAGACCACAGACCCTATCACTATGTATCTGAACGATATTTACACTATCGCCGTGAATCTGGCCGGTCTGCCCGGGATGTCCATCCCTTGCGGTCTGGTCCAGGGTTTGCCGGTTGGTCTGCAGCTGATCGGCCCGCATTTCTCCGAGGCCAGGTTGCTGAATGTGGCCCATCGCTACCAGCAGGAAAGCGATTGGCACCAGCGCCTCCCCGGCAGTGACTACGAATAAGGCTGAAATCATGGAATGGGAAACTGTAATCGGGCTGGAAATTCATACCCAGCTGAACACCGTCAGCAAGATCTTTTCAGGTGCCTCCACCGCCTATGGAGCCGAGCCCAACACGCAGGCCTGCCTGGTGGACCTGGGATACCCGGGCCAGCTGCCGGTGCTCAATGGCGAGGCCGTGGCCAAGGCGGTGAAATTTGGACTGGCGACCGGATCGAAAGTCGCTCGTCGCTCGGTGTTCGCGCGCAAGAATTACTTCTATCCGGATCTGCCCAAGGGTTACCAGATCAGCCAGTTTGAATTGCCTATCGTGCAAGAGGGCAAGATCGAGGTGGTGCTGGAGGACGGCAGTACCATGATGGTGGGTCTGACCAGGGCGCATCTTGAGGAAGATGCGGGCAAGTCGCTGCATGAGGATTTCAAGGGCAAGACCGGTGTTGACCTGAATCGCGCGGGCACGCCGTTGCTGGAAATCGTGTCCGAGCCGGATATGCGTAACGCCAGGCAGGCGGTCGCCTACATGAAAACCATCCATACCCTGGTGCGTTACCTGGATATTTCCGATGGCAATATGCAGGAAGGGTCCTTTCGCTGTGACGCCAACGTGTCGGTACGGCGCAAGGGCAGTGAGACCTTCGGTACCCGTTCGGAGATTAAAAACCTGAACTCCTTCCGCTTTGTCGAGCGCGCCATCAACTTCGAAGTTGAACGTCAGATAGACATCCTGGAAAGTGGCGGAAAGGTGGTACAAGAGACCCGGCTTTACGATTCAGTGAAGGACGAGACGCGTTCAATGCGCAGCAAGGAAGAGGCTAACGATTACCGTTATTTCCCCGATCCCGACCTGCTGCCCGTGGTGCTGGAAGAAGGGTACATCGAGGATATCGCCGCCACCCTGCCTGAGTTGCCGGCCCAGAAGCGGGCGCGCTTCGTCAGTGATTTTGGCTTGTCCGTCTACGATGCCGGCGTGCTTACGGCCAGTCGTGAGCTGGGCAATTTTTACGAACACGTGGTTGAGCGCCTGGGTGGTGAGCCCAAGCTGGCGGCCAATTGGGTGACCGGCGAGTTAGCGGGCGCCTTGAATCGTGCGGGTATCGATATAAACCAGAGCGCAGTGGGACCGCAGGCCCTGGCCGATATGCTCGCACGGGTGGTGGACAACACCATATCGGGCAAGATCGCCAAGGATGTGTTCGAGGCCATGTGGAGTGGCGAGGGCAGTGCGGATGAAATCATCGAAGCCCGCGGTCTGAAGCAAATTACCGACACCGGCGCGATTGAGGACGTTATCGACCAGGTGATGGCGGCCAGCCCGGGCCAGTTGGCAGATTACCGCAGCGGCAAGGACAAGCTTTTTGGCTATTTCGTCGGCCAGGTCATGAAAGCAACCCAGGGCAAGGCCAATCCTGCCCAGGTAAACGAGTTACTACGCCAGAAGCTGGCGGGGTGAGCGCGAGGATGCGGGTGTTGTGAGCGAGGACAAGGATCAGCTACGGCGCTTCGTGTTTGAGGAACTGCCCATGCACGGGCGCCTGGTCAATCTCAATGCCTCCTTCAGGGCAGTATTGAACCTGCATCCTTACCCGGCCCCGGTACAGGATTTGTTGGGGCAGGCCATGGTGGCGACCGTATTGCTTGCGGCCACGCTGAAGTTTCGTGGGCAGCTGACCTTGCAGTTGCAGGGAGACTCGGACCTGAAAATGCTGGTGGTCCAGTGCACCGACGAACTGTCCGTGCGGGGGCTGGCGCGTTACGAGTCTGACCTGGAAGGCAAGTCATTCCGCGAAATGGTGGGGAACGGCCAAATGCTGGTGACCGTGGAGGGCGACGAGGCGGGCAGTCGCTACCAGGGCGTCGTGCCGCTTGAAGGTGATAGCCTGGCCGACTGTCTGGACTCCTATTTCCGCACGTCCGAGCAGCTTCCGACCCGCTTCTGGTTGGCCTGTGGCCAGGGCTCGGCTGCCGGTATGTTGCTTCAGCAACTCCCGCAGGCGGCAGCCCCTCGGGACGAGGATGCCTGGCCACGTCTGAATATGCTGGCGAGGACGCTTACCCCGGAGGAGTTGCTTGGGCTTGCGGATCGCGACATCCTGGTCCGCCTGTTCAATCAGGAAGACGTGCGCATGTACGAGCCCCGGCGGGTGACCTTCAGTTGTCTGTGTACCCGGGACCGGGTTGAGGATGTGCTGAAGATGCTGGGCCGTGAAGAGGTCGACGAGGTGTTGTCAGAAAAAGGCGAGGTCGAGGTGCATTGCGAGTTTTGCAACAAACCCTATCGCTTTGACGGCGTGGACACGGCCCGCCTGTTCGCCACCGGAATGGGGCAGGGGACCTCTTCCGTGCATTAGCGGCGCTGTGCCCCGCTGCAACCCTCTCCTTCGTTTTTACTCATTAGACTTGCCTTGCGCGAGACGGGGTTGCATACTTGCGCAACTCCACATAAAGACATTGTTATATCGTTATGTCAACCAGCCAGTCCAGCCTGGATACATTGTTACAGGGGCTCAAAGCCAGTGCCGACCCCACGCGCCTGCGCTTGCTCAACCTGTGCGCCGCCGGCGAGCTTACCCAGGCGGAGCTCACGGACATTCTCGGCCAGAGTCAGCCACGTGTAGCACGGCACCTGGGTATCTTGTGTGATGCGGGTCTGCTGGATCGCTTTCGTGAGCGCCAGCATGTGTATTACCGGCTGGCCCGCCGGGGACCGGCCGGCAGCCTGGCGAGCGCCTTGCTTGATCAGTTTCCGGGAGCGGACACCCAGCTTGAGCCCGACCGTAAACGGCTGGCAGCGCTCAGGGCGGACCGGGCCAGCCAGGCTTCGGAACTGCTGCGCGGTGTGAACAGCCAGTGGGCGGCCACCAGTACGCCGGAAGACGATGCCCGTATTCGTGGCGCCATCCTGAATATGCTGACCGATCGCCGTATCGGCGCCTTGCTCGATATTGGCACCGGAACCGGCCGCATGCTGCGCCTGCTGAGCGGGCGCGCCCAGGAAGCCGTGGGGGTGGATCTCTCCAGCGACATGCTGGCGGTGGCACGCAGTTCGCTGGAGCAGGCCGGTCTGGACCACTGCATGGTCCGTCACGGCAATATGTATCACCTGCCCTTCAGCGCAAGTTCCTTCGACACGGTGACCCTGGACGAGGTGCTGGGCCAGGCCGAGGATCCTGCCCGTGTGATCGGTGAGGCGGCGCGCATTCTGCGCCCCGGCGGGAACCTGCTGGTGGTGGACCTGGCAGACGAGGGCGGTCAGGCGGACGGCGCCGCGGTCAGCCGGTATTACCGTGCCCACGGTCTCACTCCTTTCAGAAATCGCAGCATCAATCTTGGCCATTGTGTACTGGGTGTGTCGCTTGCCCGGCGCCAGGCGGACACGCCGCCCACGGCGGGTCAGGATAACAACGCCGACAATCTACTTCGCCCAGAATAAATCAGAGGCTCCCCAAGACATGGACAGAAAAGAATTATTGCAACGGCTGGGCGAGCAGGATGAGCCCGCGAGTTTACGGGTCGCCGTGTCTTTCGAGTTCTTCCCACCGGGAACCGAAGCCATGAATGACGTCCTGTGGCGCAGTATTCAGCGTCTGTCGCCGCTGGGACCGAGGTTTGTCTCGGTGACCTACGGTGCTGATGGTTCCACACGGGAACGTACACACGCCGTCGTCCGTCGACTGATCCAGGAAACCGGCTTGACGCCCGCGCCCCACCTGACGTGTGTGGATGCAAGCCGACAGGACATTGATGACATTGGTCGCGAGTACCTGGATATGGGGGTAAAGCACATCGTCGCGCTGCGTGGCGACCCGCCCGCTGGTGACAAGATCTACCGGCCGCGGTCCGATGGTTATGCTTATGCCGCCGACCTGGTAGCCGGTTTGCGTCGTCTGGGTGATTTCGAGATTACCGTCGCGGCTTACCCGGAGACACATCCCGAGGCGCCCGATGCGGATTTCGACCTGGATAACCTGAAGAGAAAGATCGACGCCGGCGCCAGCCGCGCCATCACCCAGTTCTTTTTTGATACCGATGTATATCTGCGTTTTCGCGATCGCTGTGCCGCAGCAGGCATCAACGCGCCGATCATCCCCGGCATTTTGCCGATCACCCGATTTCCCCAGATGCTTGCCTTTGCCGAGCGCTGTGGCGCCCGTGTGCCACAGTGGCTGCGACAGCAATTCGCAGGCCTGGAGGATGATGCCGAAACACGCCAGCTCATCGCTGCAAATGTGGCCATACAGCAGGTACACGAGCTACAGCGCCAGGGCGTGGAAGAGTTTCATTTTTACACCCTGAATCGATCCGAACTGACCTACGCCATTTGCCATGCCCTGGGCTTGCGCCCGGAATCCGCAAAGCAGAGCGCGGCCTGACAACGAGACCTGAATATGCCAATCAGCACAGTGGAATTACAGCAGCTATTGCGGGATCGAATCCTGATCCTGGATGGCGCCATGGGCACCATGGTCCAGGCCCACCGATTGCAGGAAAGTGATTTTCGCGGCACTCGCTTTGCTGACTGGCCGCAGGATCTTAAAGGCAACAATGACCTGCTCAGCCTGACCCGGCCGGACGTGGTGAAAGATATTCACACAGCCTATCTGGAAGCCGGCGCGGACATTATCGAAACCAATACCTTTACCGCCAATGCGCCGTCCATGGCCGACTACGGTATGCAGGACCTGGTGGAGGAAATGAACCGGGAGTCGGCGCGCCTGGCCCGCGAAGTGGCTGACGAATTCAGCCAGCGCACCGGGGTGCGCAGACTGGTGGCGGGCGTGCTGGGACCCACCTCGCGTACCGCCTCCCTGTCACCGGATGTGAACGACCCGGGTTATCGCAACACCGACTTCGACCAGCTGGTGGAGGCCTACAGCGTCTGTACGCGCGCCTTGATTGCCGGTGGCGTGGACTTGTTGATGGTGGAGACCGTGTTCGACACCCTGAACGCCAAGGCTGCCTTGTTTGCCATCACCGGTATCCGCGAGACGCTGGGTCTGGATCTGCCCATCATGATTTCCGGCACCATTACCGATGCGTCCGGCCGCACCTTGTCAGGACAAACCACCGAGGCGTTCTGGAATTCTGTGAGTCACGCCCAACCCCTGATCGTGGGTTTGAACTGCGCCCTGGGCGCAACCGAGTTGCGACCCTACGTGGCGGAACTGTCGCGGGTTGCCGATTGTCATGTCAGTGCCCATCCCAACGCGGGTCTGCCCAATGAATTTGGTGAGTACGATGACACGCCGGAACACATGGCCGAGGTCATCGCAGAGTTCGCCCGCAGCGGTATGCTCAATCTTGTGGGGGGCTGTTGCGGAACTACCCCCGAGCATATTTCCGCCATCCGTCACGCGGTCAGGAATTGCGCGCCCAGGGCTCTGCCGGTAATTACGCCAAAGTTGCGCCTGTCGGGGCTTGAAGCGGTGAATATCGGTGAGGACAGCCTGTTTGTGAACGTGGGCGAACGCACCAATGTCACCGGCTCTGCCGTGTTCCGGAAATTGATCGAAGCCGACGACTATAACGCTGCGCTGGACGTGGCCCGCCAGCAGGTGGAGGCCGGCGCCCAGGTGGTGGATATCAACATGGACGAGGGCATGCTGGATTCGGAGCAGGCCATGCGTACCTTCCTGAACCTGCTGGCCGCCGAACCGGACATATCGCGTGTGCCGGTGATGCTTGATTCGTCCAAGTGGCGTGTGCTGGAAGCCGGGCTCAAATGCGTACAGGGAAAGTGCGTGGTCAATTCCATCAGCATGAAGGAAGGCGAGAAGACATTCCTCGAGCAAGCCCGACTGGTGCGTCGTTATGGCGCCGCGGTCATCGTCATGGCCTTTGACGAGGAAGGCCAGGCAGACACGGTGGAACGCAAGGTGTCGATATGTGAGCGAGCCTATCGACTGCTCACCGAGCAGGTTGGCTTCCCGCCGGAAGACATTATTTTCGACCCGAATATATTTGCCATCGCCACCGGCATTGAGGCGCACAACGCCTATGGTCTGGACTTTATCGAAGCCACCCGGCAGATCAAGCAGCGTCTGCCCCATGCCCTGGTTAGTGGCGGCGTCAGCAACGTGTCGTTCTCGTTCAGGGGCAACAATGCCGTGCGCGAGGCCATTCACTCGGTATTCCTCTACCACGCCATCAAGGCGGGCATGGACATGGGTATCGTCAACGCCGGCCAGTTGGCTATCTACGAGGACATCCCCGGCGAGTTGCGGGACCGGGTGGAAGACGTGGTCCTGAACCGGCGCGCCGATGCCACCGAGAGACTGCTGGAACTGGCGCAGGATTTTCGCGGCCAGGGTGGCAGTGCGCGTCAGACCCAGGACCTGTCCTGGCGTGAGTGGGAGGTGGAAAAGCGCCTGGCCCATGCCCTGGTCAAGGGTATTGACGAGTACGTGGTCGCGGATACAGAGGACGCCCGGTTGCGGGCGGAGCATTCCCTGCAAGTCATCGAAGGTCCCCTCATGGACGGGATGAACATCGTTGGCGATCTGTTTGGCGAGGGCAAGATGTTCCTGCCCCAGGTGGTCAAGTCAGCCCGGGTGATGAAAAAAGCTGTGGCGCATTTGATCCCGTTCATCGAGCAGGAAAAGCGCGGTGGTGGCCAGGCCAAGGGTCGTATCGTCATGGCCACGGTGAAGGGCGATGTGCATGACATCGGCAAGAACATCGTGGGCGTGGTGCTCCAGTGTAATAACTTCGAGGTTATCGACCTTGGCGTCATGGTGTCCTGCGAGAAAATACTGGATACCGCAGAGCGCGAGGGCGCCAACATGATCGGGCTCTCGGGTCTGATCACACCTTCGCTGGACGAGATGGTGTACGTGGCAAAAGAGATGCAACGTCGCGGGATGAATCTTCCCCTGTTGATCGGTGGCGCCACCACCTCGCCGGTGCACACCTCGGTAAAAATTGATCCAGGCTACGAAGGGCCGGTGATGTATGTGAAGGACGCCTCCCGGGCAGTGGGTGTGGCCCAGCAACTGGTCAGCCATGCTGATCGCGACAAGTTCGTCAGCGACACCAAGGCTGAGCATGCCAGGCGTCGCGAACAACATGCCGGCCAGCGCGCCAAGGGACCGGCGGTCAGCATCGTTGACGCCCGGGGCAACAAGCTGGACGCGAACTGGAGTGACTACACGCCGCCTGCACCGAACAAGCCCGGTATACACGTACTGGACAAGGTCGGCGTGGAAACCCTGCTGCCTTACATAGACTGGATGCCGTTCTTCAATGCGTGGGAATTCCGGGGAACCTACCCGGCCGTGCTACAGGACAGCGAAGTTGGTGAGGCCGCCAGGGCCTTGTTTGCCGATGCCCAGGCCATGATGGACAGGCTGATCTCAGAGAACTGGCTGCAGCCCAGGGGTGTACTGGGCCTGTTCCACGCCAACACGGTGAATCACGATGACATCGTCGTGTTTGCCGATGCCAAGCGTGAGCAACGCATCCTGACCCTGCACAACCTGCGTCAGCAGAAGAACCTGCGTGCCGGTTTGCCTCACCTGTCCCTGGCGGATTTCCTTGCGCCATACGACAAGGGCATTACCGATTACCTGGGCGCCTTTGCCGTCACTGCAGGTCACGGTGTGGAGGAGCGAGCTCGTGAGTTCGAGAAAGGTCATGATGACTACAGTTCCATCATGCTCAAGGCCCTGGCCGATAGACTGGCCGAGGCCTTTGCCGAGTACCTGCACCACCAGGTGCGTACCGATTACTGGGGATATGCCGCTGACGAGGGTCTGAGTAACGAGCAGCTTATCGCCGAATCCTATACCGGTATTCGTCCGGCGCCGGGCTACCCTGCCTGTCCGGATCACACCGAGAAAGCCTCGCTGTTCAAGTTGCTGGATGTGGAGGCCCACACCGGTATCAAGCTCACGGAGTCCTACGCCATGTGGCCCACCGCCGCGGTCAGCGGATGGTATTTCTCCCATCCCCAGTCCAAGTATTTTGCCCTGGGTAAAATCGACAAGGACCAGGTGGTCGATTACGCCAGGCGCAAAGGCATCCCGCTGGATGAGGCCGAGCGCTGGCTGGCGCCGAACATCGGTTATTAAGGGGTCAGACCCCAATTAACGAGTTAATTGGGGTCTGACCCCTAACAAAAAAGGCCGGGAGATTGCTCTCCCGGCCTTCACTTCTTTCTTCTTTTCGGTGGAGGGTTAATTCACCGCATCAATGATCGTCTGGCGTCCCTCAGGGAAGGCCTGTGGAACCCAACTGTTCTGATACGCATGACCCTTCGCCGGGCCCGACTTGTGGCAAGTGACGCAAGCAGTGGTTGATGCGCCCTGGAGCACATCGTCAAGCTGGTTGTCCCACACTTCGCTGCCGGCGTCGACGGTGGTCGCCATCGCCTTGACCTGATCCGGCAGGACATCGAAGTCCGGCGTGTGGCATGCATCGCAAGCATTGAGCGCACGCGGGTAGGTCGTTGCATGGAAGTTGTGGTTGATCACCTGGTCAGCATCGGAACCGTAGACGATCTGCGGACCCGTGCCCGGCCAGTTCGGCAGCCCTGAATCATCGGGTGCCCAGGCGTAGATGCCGCGGCTCCGATAGATCACGTAGGGAGGCGAATCCTCGGTGCCCGCCGAGTGAACGCGATGCAGCATCGTCTTCATCTCGAAGGTTTCCCCTACCTTGCCGTCATAGGCCTCGGACGCATCGACACCCAGACCCACGCGGACGCTCTGCTCGTTCGAGGCAGAGTTGTGGCAGAGGATGCACATGTCGACGTTATCGACGCGGTTGCCGCCGTGCTGGTAGAGCGAACCCACATGGCACTTCAGGCACTCACCGGTGTCGACGACATTGCGGCGCGTCATAAGCGGCGCGTCGCCCGATCCCACGAGCCACTCGTAGGTCGGCGTTTCGGCACGAACGGCCATCGTTTCGGCCGGGTTTGCCACGCTGACGACGCGGGGCTTGCCCTGGAGGGCCACCCTGCCGCGCTCAGCGTCTACGACGTCCACCGGAATGGTGGTGGTCGCAACGCCTCCCAGGCAGGTCGTGTTGGTGGTCGTCACGTTGACTGAGAGGGCCTGGCCTGGCGCGTTGGTAGCCTGGCCGAGGATGAAGTCATCACCCTGGGCGTAGCTGCGCAGCATACTCAGGTTACCGCTTCCATCGCCGTGGAACACCGGTGCGCCTGCACCGACGGTGGCGTTACATGGATCGACCGAAACGCCGTCATAGCTGGCCTGCCAGGAAATCGCCAGGTTCACGCCGTCATCGTCGATGCCGGTGATCTCCCAGTCGAACATCGCACCCTCGGTGACGGAGGTATCGACGCCGTCCCAGATGATGCCGGCACGCTCGGTGATGATGCCGTTATGGAACTGTGCTACCTCATAGCGCGCGAATCCACCGGCGCCCGCGGGTGCATGGCACTGCTGGCAGTTGGCCGCTTCCGGATTCGGGATGTCCAGATGGAACTCAAGGCCCGTGAAGTCGAAGCCTTCCATCGAACCATGGCAGGTGAAGCAGCCTGCGCCCGTGACCGGCATGGCGTTCGCCGCGGCAAGTGCGGATACGCCCGCGGCCGGAACGATTGTGGTGTCACTATGACAGACGCTGCAGTTGGTCATGTAAGTCGGATAGGTCACGTCGAAGATCGTGCCCCTGCCCGTCGGACCAAACACGTGATCCGGCATGTTGTGTGAATTATGTATGCCGTGCACGACGTACGGGAGGTCGCCGTAGGATGCGCCCGGAATATGGCAGACCACGCAGGCATCCACGCTCAGCGGCGCGGAGTAGTGACCGCCGCGATTGTTGGGGTCAAATCGCCCAACCTCGCCGCTCTCGCCGTGGCAGCCCATACACGCTTCTTTGCTGGCCAGGCCGGCAAGCGGGATGCCTGCCGGGTAGTCGCCGACCGCCGCGATCTCAAGCAGGTTGGCCCCGGTGCGCAGAATGGTCAGGTAACGACCGTTCGTGCCGCCGAAGCGTGCCACGCCGTCGACAATCCTGACGCTGTAGGTGCCGTCACCGTTGTTGACGAACAGGTTGGGCAGGTCAAGGTTGATTTCGTCCGTCAGGGTCGTGCGCGTCGTGCCGTCCCAGAAATATGCGCGGTAGAATGACGCGGCCGTTGCGGCTGCGCCGTCGACCGTCGCGCTGAAGCCGACGACCAGGTCAGCACCGTCCTCGGTAACCGAGAAGTTATCAAACGAGCCCATGTCGAAGACTTCGTGGGCTGCCGGCGCAGAGGCAAAAGAGCCTTCGCCATGGCATACCGCGCAGCTTTCAAGGGGCAGCGTAACTACGGTACCCGGAGGCCCTTCAGGCCCGATCGGACCCGGTGCACCCGGTGCACCCGGTGTACCCGCAGCGCCCATGGCGCCGTCGTCGCCTTCACAGCCTGCGAGGCCGATAAATGCAGCGAGTACGATCGTCGCTGCCAGTGTCATTTTCGTTTTCATTTTTCCCTCCACGGGATTTAGGCCTCGTCCCCAATTTACAGCCCATTCCGCTCTTGCTCCCATTGGAAGCCCCCTGAACGGAATGTTTGATGGCAAATAATGGTTTGGATCAGGAATAAGGACAATCAGGATTTCTACTTAGCGTGACTCGAAAAAACTGGTGTCAAACCGCAAAAACTGGTGTCGAACCGCAATTAATCTTTATAAGACCTTCCGGGTCGGCGGCCGCGTTTGCGGTGCCGCACGCTGCGACCGGGCAGCAATTCAATCTGATCCTTGAACCGGTCGTTACCAAGGATCAGGCAGGCGTTGGTCGCGTCGCGAACCCGGGTCAGCACCTCGTCACCCAGTACATCGTGAAAAAGTCGCCGATACGCCGCCCTCCTGTGCTCCGGATCCGGGTTCAAATCCTGGTAGACGGGGTGAGGGATCACCAATGGGTCAGGCCGGCCCAGGGCATTGCAGGCATAGCTTGACCAGGGATATTCGCCGGGACCTGCGACCATGCCGGCCCGCACGGGATTTAGCTCGATATAGCGCTGGCAGGTCAGCAGATAACGATCATCCTGCACCAGGCTGGCCTTGTAGCGGCCCTGCCAAAGGGTGCCCGTGCGTCGGTATTGTTGGTTCAGTCGCTGCACGTAGCCTCGGCCCAGGGCCTGCATCAGCGATGGTATTGCGCCCTTCGAGGTTGGCGTGGCGAGCAGGTGAACGTGATTGGTCATCAACACGTAGGCATGAATTGCGCAGCCGTACTTTTCGCCGGCTTCGCGCAGTGTATCGAGAAATAACCTGTGGTCTCGGGAGTGAAAAAAGACGGCCTGGCGATCAACGCCCCGCATAAGAAGGTGCTGGGGCAGGCCGGGTATGAAATGTCGGGGTTGGCGAGGCATGGCCCCAGCTTAGGCAGTGAGGCTGGGGCCATCCAGAGGATTAATTGCGGTTCGACCCCAATTAGATACGTCGTACCGACTTCACCACGATGTCATCCAGCGGGACGTCTGAGTGACCGCGCTTGCTGCCGGTGGCCTGGGTGGCCATCTTGTCCACTACCTCCATACCTGAGGTGACCTTGCCGAACACCGCGTAACCGAAATCGCGGCTGCTGTGATTCAGGAAAGTATTGTCTGTCAGGTTAATAAAGAACTGCGAGGAGGCGCTGTTGATGTCGCTGGTGCGGGCCATGGCAAGCGTGCCACGCTCGTTGCCCAGGCCGTTGTCCGCTTCGTTCTTGATTTGCGCATGGGCCTTCTTCTGATCCATCTCGACGGTAAATCCGCCGCCCTGGACCATGAACCCGGGAATCACACGGTGGAATATGGTGCTGTCGAAAAATTCCTCGTCGACATAGGAGAGAAAATTTTCCGTCGTAACAGGCGCCTTGTCCTGGAATAACTCGACCTCGAAATCGCCGAGGGAGGTGGAAAAACGCAGCATGCTGCCTCCGTGTTTTGTCAGTAAATGTTATGCCAGTGGGTCGTCATGCCGGGGTTGAGGCCGCGAGGGTAACACGACTGGGATTTCGCTGCTGGACCCTTGCCGCATTCTCAGGCCAATCTGCCGCTACTCACGCGCAAGATGCCCGCGATGTCACTGTGTTGCTGGATATCGAGGAAGCCTTCTGCCGCCAGTATCGACGCCACCTGTTCGGCCTGGTCGTAGCCATGCTCAAGCAACAGCCAGCCACCTGGGTTCAAATGCGACGGCGCATCCCCTCCCAGCCGCCGGATACAGTCCAGGCCATCTTTGCCTGCTACCAGGGCGGTCATGGGTTCGTAGGGAAGGCCATTCAGTTCCAGGTGGGGGTCTCCTTCGGCCACGTACGGCGGGTTGGAGGCGATCAGGTCAAAACGTCTCCCGGCCACAGGCTCAAACCAGCTTCCCGTGAGGAATTCAATGTTGGAGATGTCCAGCCGGCTGGCGTTGAAGCGAGCCACAGCCAGCGCTTCGGCGCTGACCTCGGTGGCGACCACGCGGTTTTCCGGACGCTCCCGGGCCAGGGCCAGGGCGATGGCTCCGCTTCCTGTACCCAGGTCCAGAACGGCCCGGGGTGCGGAGTCCAGGAGGGCCAGCGCCTGTTCTACCAGCACCTCGGTTTCCGGGCGCGGGATCAGCGTGTGCCGATTGACCACCAGGTCCATGGACCAGAACTCCCGCCTGCCGGTAATGTAGGCCAAGGGTTCGCCCTGGGCACGTCTGTGAACCATACCGGTGAAGATATCGAACCGCTCTTCATCGGCTTGTTCGTCGGCGTGGGCAAACAGGTAGCTGCGCGGTTTGTCCAGTACGAAGGCCAGCATAAGCTCCGCGTCCAGGCGGGCCGAATCACTGCTTTGCTCAAGGTTCTTGGTGGCTTCGACCAGCAAGGCCCCTATGGTGGGGATGATTCTGAATAGTGGCATGGGCGCAATTCTAACCGCATTCGATACAATACGCGCCTCAGGCCCGTGGCCGGACATCCGGGCGCCGACAAAATAATGGGGATCGCATGATTTACGACAGCGTACTGGAAATGGTGGGCAACACGCCCATGATCCGGGTCACCGGCCTGGATACGGGTGTGTGCGAGCTGTACCTGAAACTGGAATTGATGAATCCAGGCGGCTCCATCAAGGACCGCATCGGCATGTCGATGATCGAGGAAGCTGAAAAGCGCGGTGACCTTAAGCCCGGCGATACCATCGTCGAGGCCACCGCCGGCAACACGGGTCTGGGCCTGGCCCTGGTGGCCGCCAGGAAGGGTTACAAGCTGATCCTGGTGATCCCCGACAAGATGAGTCAGGAGAAGATTTTCAACCTGCGTGCGATGGGCGCACAGGTCGTGTTGACCCGTTCCGACGTGGCCCGGGGTCACCCCGAGTATTACCAGGACCTGGGACGCAGGCTGGCGGAAGAACAAGGCGCCTACTTTATCAATCAGTTTGGTAATCCTGATAACCCCAAGGCGCACTACGACACCACCGGTCCGGAGATCTGGCGGGATATGGAACATCGCCTGGATGCGGTGGTGGTGGGTGTGGGTTCCAGTGGAACCATTTCCGGGCTGAGTCAGTTTTTCCGTGAGCAGGCTCCCCATGTGGACATGGTCCTGGCGGACCCGAAGGGTTCGGTGCTGGCGGAGTACATCAAAACCGGCAAGCTGGGAGACAGTGGATCCTGGCTGGTGGAAGGCATCGGCGAGGATTTCATTCCGGATATTTGCGATCTGTCGCTGGTGAAGAAGGCGTACACCATCACCGATGCCGAGTCCTTTGATACCGCCCGTTCAGTATTGCGCAGCGAGGGTCTGCTGGTAGGTTCGTCCTCCGGCACCCTGATTGCGGCGGCCTTGAAGTATTGTCGTGAACAGACAGAGCCCAGACGTGTGGTGACTTTTGCCTGTGATACCGGCAACAAGTACCTGTCCAAGTTGTTTAACGACTTCTGGCTGGAAGACCAGGGTTTCATCACGCGTGAAAGCTACGGCGACCTGCGTGATTTGATTGGTCGGCTTCACGGTGAGCGGGCCACGGTAGTGGTAGGGCCGGCCGATGTTCTTACCACGGCGCATAACCGTCTGCGCAACGCCGGGTTTTCACAGTTGCCGGTGATGGACGGGGATGAACTGGTGGGGGTACTTACCGAGGACGACATCATTCGTCATGCTTTCGGCCATCCGGACCTGATGAGTGCGCCGGTCTCCGAGGCCATGGAAACCTCGCCGGTGAAAGTTGACAAGGACCTGTCAGTGAATCACCTGGTGTCTATCCTGCATGCCCAGCCCTTCGCGGCGGTCATGGACGGGGACAGGTTCCTGGGATTGATCACCCGCTCGGACGTGCTCAATTACTTGCGCAAACAGGTCAAGACGGCTCCCACCCGCAACGGCTAGGCGGGGAGGGGTTCGCCCGGTCCCGAGGTGCTCGTGCCCAGGTCACGCAGCAGTCCGGTGTGAAATTCGTACATCCAGCCATGCAGACTCAGCGGCCGGCCCTCGTCCCAGGCCTGGCGCACCGGCGGTAACGCGGCCAGGCTTCGCACTTGCTCGATGAGCGTTGAGTTCGCACAAGCGGTTCCAGCGCTGCTCATCACTGTCCAGCCCTGCGCAGCGAGACCTCCTCGTGGTGCCGCAGTTCGCGCACCGGTGCCAGCCAGCCTGCCAGGGGACCGTCCAGTGGGGCATCCTCCATGGCGGCGCGCACGCCGCCGCAGTGGTAGTGCCCACACACCACGATGTGCCTCACTTTCAGGTTCTGCACCGCGTACTGGATCACGGCCTGGCAATTTGAGTCATCCGGTCGTACCAGGTTGGCGACGTTTCGGTGCTTGAACATCTCCCCTGGCGGCAGGCCGCAGATCTCGTTGGCTGGAACGCGGCTGTCGGAACAACCAATCCAGAGGAAGCGGGGATTTTGCGAGACGTTCAGACCCGGCAGGTAGCCGGGTCGTTCACGCCGGACTGCCTCGGCCCACTGCCGGTTGTTGGCGAAGATTTCTGGCAGGTAACGCATCTCGCTCTCTCCTCCCGGGATTTCAGGGAGCCGGCTGCCTTCCCGCGCGCCTGGCTTACTCCAGGGTTGCCAGCAGTTCGGCCTGGTATTCGGACATCAACGGTTCAATCACCTGGTCCAGGTCACCCTGGATAATGGTATCCAGTTTATACAGGGTCAGGTTGATGCGGTGGTCGGAAACCCGGCCCTGGGGAAAGTTGTATGTCCGTATACGC
The DNA here is from genome assembly GCA_963823435.1 of uncultured Gammaproteobacteria bacterium. Lineage (GTDB taxonomy): Bacteria > Pseudomonadota > Gammaproteobacteria > Steroidobacterales > BM003 > CAKZML01. The sequence goes on from CAWGLN010000001.1 coordinate 1,482,706, forward strand.
TCGGATCGATCACCGCTGCCCACCAGCGATTTGCGCTGCTGGGCCTGCTCGGCCTGGTGGCGTTCCTGCTCGGCCGCGAGCATGCGGGATTTCAACAGGCTCATGGCCCTGGCCCGGTTCTTGTGCTGCGAGCGCTCGTCCTGGCACTCCACCACGATGCCGGTGGGCAGGTGGGTGACCCGGACCGCCGAATCAGTCTTGTTAATGTGCTGACCGCCGGCCCCGGAGGCCCGGTAGGTATCGATACGCAGGTCCGCCGGATTGATCTCTATTTCTTCCACCTCGTCTGCTTCGGGCATGACGGCCACGGTACAGGCCGAGGTGTGTATGCGTCCCTGGGACTCCGTTTCCGGCACCCGTTGCACGCGGTGGGCGCCACTTTCAAATTTCAACCTGGAATAAGCGCCCTTGCCGGCGAGTCGGCTGATGATTTCCTTGTAGCCGCCGTGTTCACCGTGGCTTTGACTGAGCACTTCCACCTGCCAGCCACGGGTTTCGGCATAGCGGCTGTACATGCGAAACAGGTCGCCGGCGAAAATGGCCGCCTCGTCGCCGCCGGTGCCCGCACGTATTTCCAGGTACAGGTTGCTGTCATCATGCGGGTCGCGAGGAATCAGGAACTTTTGCAGGTCCAGTTCCAGTTGCTCCCTTTGCCCAAGCAGGGTTTGAACCTCTTCCTGCCCCATCTCCCGCAATTCGAGGTCCTGGTCGCTACTCATTTCCTCGGCTTCGGCCAGCGCCTCCTGCAATTCCTGGTAGCGCTTATAGGTCTGGACCATCGGTTCGGTACGCGCATATTCCTGGGACAATTCCCTGTAGCGGTTTTTGTCAGCCGTCGCGCCCGGGTCCGACAACAGGCGGCCGACCTCCTCGAAGCGCTCGGCGATGGTGTCCAGTTTGTCGCGGATGGATTTTTTCACGGTGAGCGGTATCTGCTGACGGGCTTGCCTCTAGGCTACGCCGTCCTGGTTATTTTCGGTTGCGGTTCAGACCGAACAAGTCGCGCACGGCCCGAATCAGATCGGTGTTGCCATCTTCCCCGGCGCCACGAAGCTCTATCATCGGCCGGTGCATGAGCTTGTTGGTCAGCTGTGTCGCCAGCTGTTGCAGCACTTCCTCGGCAGGTTTCCCGGCACCCACCTGGCGCAGGGAATGGGCCAACACCTGGTCCCGTATCTGCTCCATGTTTTGCCGCAGGTCCTGGATCGTCGGTACCGCATCCAGTGTTCTTTGGGCCATCTGGTAGCGTTTGACCTCGGCGTCGACAATCTCACGGGCCTGCTGGGCTGCAGCCTGCCGGGTCTTCATGTTTTCCTGCACCACGTTTTGCAGATCGTCCACCGTATACAGGTACACGTCGTTCAGCTCCGCCACGCTTTCCTCGATGTCCCTGGGTACCGCGATGTCCACCATGAACATGGGTCTTTGGCGACGCTTTTTCAGCGCCTCCTCCACCATCACCCGGGAAACCAGCGGCAATGGACTGGCGGTTGAACTGATCACGATGTCGGATTCCGACAAATGAGCGGGTATCTCGTCCAGGGAGATTGCGAATCCGTCCACACTGGTAGCCAACTCCCTGGCCCGGCTCACATTGCGATTGGCAATGATAATGCGATTCATGCCATGGCCGTGCAGGTGGCGGGCCGTCAGTTCAATGGTCTGACCGGCCCCGATCAGCAGGGCGCTATGGCGTTCGAATCCCGCAAATATCTGACGCGCCAGGCTTACCGCGGCATAGGCCACCGACACCGGACTGCTGCCGATTTCGGTATCGGTACGCACTTGCTTGGCAACCGTGAAGGCATGCTGGAACAGGCCGTTGAGCACCGGTCCCGTGCTACCTGCGTCATGGGCGTCCCGGTAGGCCTGTTTCATTTGCCCCAGGATTTGCGGTTCTCCCAGGATCGCTGATTCCAGGCCGCTGGCAACGCTGAATGTGTGTTCTATTGCTGCGTGGTCGCGTAGCAGGAACAGGCAGTCCAGCGCCTCGTCCTGCAGACCGTGAAAGCCCACCAGCCAATCGCGGATCTGTTTATCGCCGCCATCCTCGACTTCGCAATACAGCTCCGTGCGATTGCAGGTGGATACAATCAGCGTCTCACGAACACTTGGCAAACTCCGGGTCTCCAGCAGGGCCCGGGGCAATTGCTCGGGCCCGAACGCGACTTTCTCACGAACAGAGACCGGGGCGGTCCGATGATTGATTCCAAGGATCGTTAGCGACATGCGGTCTGTATTATTTCCGTGCGGAGCGGAATTTTCGTGTATGCGTAGATTTATAACAAGTACGGCAGAGTCTTATGCTACCTTTCTTTGCTTGGCATTTTAGCGAAAAACGGCTGTTTATATGAGGCTATTTGTACTTACACTGATTTGGGTGACGGTCTTGACCGGCTGTGCCGGGCAGGCACCAGCGCCCCTGGACACCCGGAATGATGCGGATGCCACGCCGCCGGCCAGCGAGCGGGAGGAGGCCACCTATCACCTGATGTTGGGCGAAATGGCGCTTCAGCGCGGTCAGCTGAGCGAGGCCGTTCGGGAATATCGGCTGGCGGCCGAGGCTGGCTCCGACCCTTCGGTGGCCGAGCGCGCCACCGAGCTCGCCCTGATGCTGGAGGATGAGGATGAAGCCCTGTTAGCGGCCCGACGCTGGTATGAGCTTTCACCCGGACAGGAAGCGGCGGCCAGTCAATATGCAGTGCTGCTCATCAACGCAGGCAAGACCAGGCTGGCGATCGACGTTGTGCGGGATCTCAAGGCCGTATACGAAGCATCAGACGAGCCCCATGCCACCATATTCCTGATGTCGGTGGCTGCGGAAGTCGATGACAGCACAGTGGCCCTGGAGGTTATGAGGAAGGTGCTGGGGAAGATGCCGTCTGACGCCGGTTCCCTGGTAGTGCTCTCGTCGCTGTCCCAGGCGGAGGGGGAGGACGAGCAGGCGGAGAAATATGCCCGGGCCGCCGTCGCGGCCGAGCCGGATTGGGGTACCGCAGTAATGCAGCTCGCGCGTGTGCTGGTACGTAGCGGCCGGGTCGACGAGGGTCTCTCCCTGGCCGGCAAGCACGTTGCGGCGGGTGCCGAGATTTCTGCTCGGCTGGAGTTCGCCAGCCTGTTAAGTCTTGCCGGCGACTATGCGGCGGCCGGCCTGATACTGGAGCAAATATTACTGGAACGTCCCGGCTTGCCGCCTGCCCTGAGCATGATGGGTTATGTGGAGTACCGGGCAGGCCGACCTGAAAACGCCAGGCGCTATTACTCAAGGCTGGCTGCCAGTGGGCGGCATTTTGACGAGGCCTATTTCTACCTGGGGCAGATTACCCTGGACCAGGGTGACGGTGAAACCGCCGCGCAAATTTTCCAGATGGTGCCGGAGGGGGATTATTTCCTCGCCTCCCAGTTTGGAATCAGGGACGCCCTGGTGCTGGCGGGCAAGCCGGACGCCGCCATGGAATACCTGCAACAGGTCGCCGAAACCCATCCCGAACACCAGGCCCAGATGCTGATAGCCCAGGCCGAGTTGCTGGGACAGCAAAATCGGTCCGCCGAGGCCATTGCGCTCTACCAGCAGGCACTTGAGATGGACCCCGGGAACATTCAGCTGCGCTATGGCATGGCCATGGCGCTGGAACAATCGGGGCAGGTGGACCAGGCCATCGAGATGTTGCGTTGGATCGTCAAGCAGGACCCGAAGGACGCTACGGCTTTGAATGCCCTGGGATACACCCTGGCTGATCATAATCGGGACATGGTGGAGGCCTATCGCTACATAAGCGAAGCCTACAAACAGGAACCGCTGAATCCCGCGATAGTCGACAGCATGGGCTGGGTGGAATATCGGCGTGGCAATCTGGAGTTGGCGCTCGATTACCTGCGTCAGGCTTACGACCTGTTCCCGGATGCGGAAATAGCTGCCCACATGGGCGAGGTGCTGTGGATGCTGGGCCGGCGGGACGAGGCGAGGGATGTATGGGAGCAGGCCCTGGCGAAGTACCCGGAGAACCCGGCGCTCCTGGGTGTGATGGAACAATTCGGCCAATGATGCGCGGTTGCCTGCTTTTGGTGTTGCTGGCGATTAGCGCCACCGGGTGTGCCCTGAAACCGCCGCTTCCGGCTGAATCCGATTGGCAGGCCCGGCAGGAAATGCTCGTGCAGGAACAACGGTGGAACTTGTCCGGGCGCGTCTCGGTGCGCACCGCCGCTGATGCGGTGAACGGTTCGCTGACCTGGGTCCAGGACGGGCGGCATACTGAACTTGGCTTTCGCGGACCCCTGGGCGTCGGCGGTTTCCGGCTCACCGGCGATGATCGCCAGATGCTGTTTGAGGATTCCAAGGGACAACAGTTGGTGCTTGACGACCCGGGCAATGCGCTGGCCAGCCAGTTGGGCTGGGGCGTGCCGCTGACCAGTCTTGGCTACTGGGTTCGCGCACTTCCCGACCCGGCAATGCAGGTCGAGCAGACCTTTGGGCCATCAGGGACGTCTGTCCGGAATGCACCAGGATGGCTGGTCCCTGACCTATGAAAACTATGCCATGGAGGCCGCCTACGCCATGCCCGGCCGAGTGACCGTCGAACGGGATGAGGTGCGCATACGCCTGGTTGTCGATGACTGGAGCCTGGGTTCCAGCCCCTGAGTGGGAAAAGAATGCCGCTCGAAATTGACACTGCGTGGCAGGCCTAGGAAAATACCCGGTTTCCCGGAGGGAGGCTGTTTGGCCGACTGGCGGGAGGGAATCAGACCTGAAGGTCGGACAACTGGGGTGTAGCCAAGTGGTAAGGCAGCGGGTTTTGATCCCGTCATGCGCAGGTTCGAATCCTGCCACCCCAGCCAACAGGCTGGGTGTCCTGGCTTCTGGCAATGACTATCTTTGATATCGCAAAGAGGGGCTTATCGTGGATCTGAGCGGCATGGTTGTCTTTACCGGCAACGCCAACCCGGTGCTTGCCAGGGACATCGTACAGAATCTGTCGATGCCGCTTGGGAAGTGTCGTGTGAGCACTTTCAGTGATGGCGAGATCAGTTGCGAGATTGACGAGAATATTCGTGGCCGTGACGTGTACATCATTCAGTCCACCTGTCCGCCGGGCAATCACAACCTGATGGAATTGCTGATCATGGTGGATGCCTGCCGCAGGTCCTCCGCCCATCGAGTAACAGCGGTGATCCCGTATTACGGATACGCCAGGCAGGATCGTCGTCCGCGTTCCCAGCGTGTGGCTATTTCGGCCAAGCTGGTGGCCAACTTCTGGCTACCGCGGGTGTGGAGCAGGTGGTAACGGTTGATTTGCATTCGGACCAGATCATGGGCTTTTTCAATATGCCCGTGGACAATGTTTACGCCTCGCCGGTGTTGCTCGGCGATGCCTGGAAACACCGTACCGACGACACCATCGTGGTGTCGCCTGATGTGGGTGGTGTGGTGCGCGCGCGAGCCCTGGCCAAGCGTCTGGATGATGTGGACCTGGCCATCATCGACAAGCGGCGGCCCAAGGCGAACGTTTCGGAAGTCATGAATATTATCGGTGAGGTCGAGGGCAAGAACTGCGTCATCATCGATGACTTGATTGATACCGCTGGCACGCTTTGTCATGCGGCCAAGGCATTGAAGGAGCATGGCGCCCGCAGAGTTACTGCCTATATCACCCACCCGGTATTATCCGGGCCGGCGATAGAACGCATCGACAAGTCGGAACTGGATGAACTGGTGGTGACCGATACCATCCCGCTTAGTGCAGCAGCGCGCGCCAGCAACAGGATTCGGCAACTGACGGTGGCAGGCCTGCTGGCAGAGACCATGCGCAGGATGCACGACCTGGAGTCAGTCAGTTCCTTGTACGTAGACTAGAATTTCTCAATTTTTTGGTGGAAGCAGGACCAGGTCGCGGGCCTGCTTCCGTTTTTTGACGACAACACTTTAGGACCTGAGGAGAACTCACAATGTCCGATTTTATTTTGAGCGCGGAATTCCGCGACGACCTGGGGAAAGGTGCGAGCCGCCGCCTGCGTCGTTGCGGTAAAGTACCGGCTATTCTGTATGGGGCGGAACGCCCCCCCCGTTGCCTGAGCGTGCAGCAAAAGGACCTGGTCCAGATGCTGGAAAGCGAAGCGTTTTATTCGTCTGTGATCACGCTGAAGGTTGGCGATGACGAGCAGCCGGCGATTCTGAAAGCTCTGCACCGGCATCCCGCCAAGCCGCAGATCCTGCATCTGGATCTTCAGCGTGTGCGCGATGACGTGGAAATTCGCATGAATGTTCCGCTGCATTTCCTGGGCGAAACCGTGGCTCCTGGCGTGAAGGCCGGCGGCACCGTCAGTCGTATCGAGAACGAACTGGAAATCGTGTGCTTGCCCAGGTTCCTGCCGGAGTATATCGACATCGATCTGAGCAAGGTCGAGCTGGACGAAGTGGTCAAGCTGTCCCAGGTCACGTTGCCTGAAGGCGTGGAGTTCGCGCATCCGCCCACCGAGGAGAACGATCCTGCCGTGGTCAGCATTCACAAGGTGCGGGTCCAGGTTGAGGTCGAGGATGAGGAAGAAGTCGCGGGAGAAGTCCCGGTTATTGCCGAGCCTGACGAAGACTAGAGCGAGACAGACGATGGACGGGCCGTCGCCAAGGCGGCCCGTTCCATTTCGGGTCCGGCATTATAATGGACCGAAACGGCGCCGGTTGGTGCCCCGAATATGGATCTTGGGATGTCGCATAAACCAATAAAGATGGTAGTGGGGCTGGGAAATCCCGGGGCTGAGCACGAGCAGGATCGACACAATGTGGGGTTCTGGTTCGTCGACGAGCTAGCCCGTCGCCACAACGGTAACTTCAAGCCCGAACGCAAGTTTGATGGTGACTGTTGCCGCATATCCCTGGGGGCCAACGAACTGTGGCTGCACAAGCCCTCGACGTATATGAATCGAAGCGGTCTGGCAGTGACCAGGCTGGCAACCTATTACAAGATAGATCCGGAAGAAATCCTGGTGGTTCACGATGAACTGGACCTGGACGTTGGCGTGGCGAAAATAAAGCGTGGCGGCGGCCACGGCGGTCACAACGGATTACGCAGCGTGATTTCTCACATCGGTCAGGAGTTCTATCGTCTGCGCCTGGGAATTGGCCATCCGGGCGACAAGAATGACGTGATTGACTTTGTATTGAGCCGACCCGGCCTGAAAGAGCGGGACATGCTGGAAAAGGCGATTTCCGACTCGGCCGATGTTATGCCGGTCTGGCTGGGTGAAGGCGATGAAAGGGCGATGCACCAGCTGCACAGCAGGGGTGTCGAAGCCCGGCCTCATCGCAGAGACATCCAGGGCACACTGAAGGACTGATTTCATGGGATTCAAATGCGGCATCGTGGGCTTGCCTAATGTAGGTAAATCCACGCTTTTTAATGCATTGACCTCTGCGGAAATTGCCGCGGAGAACTACCCGTTTTGTACCATCGATCCCAATGTGGGCGTGGTCCCGGTGCCGGATCCCCGTCTGGCCCTGATCGCCGACATTGTTAAACCACAGCGGATCCTGCCGACTACTATCGAGTTTGTAGACATCGCCGGGCTGGTTGCCGGAGCCTCCAAGGGTGAGGGCCTGGGCAACAAATTCCTCGCCAATATTCGGGAAACCGATGCGATTGCCCACGTGGTGCGCTGCTTTGTGGATGACGATGTGGTGCACGTGGAAGGCAGGGTCGATCCGGTAGACGATGCCGAGGTGATAAATACCGAGCTTGCCCTGGCTGACCTGGAAACAGTGGGCCGCAACCTCGAGCGTGCGGTAAAGGCCTCAAAAGCGGGTGACAAGGAGGCGGTAGCAAAGCGCGACCTGTTCGCCCGGGTGGGTGATCACCTGGATGAGGGTAACCCCGTGCGTTCCATGGACTTGAGCGATCTGGATCGCGAACGTCTGCGTGAACTGCACCTGCTGACCGCCAAGCCCGTAATGTACGTAGCCAATGTGGCCGAAGACGGATTTGAGAACAATCCCTATCTGGATGCAGTGAAAGCGATGGCGGAGGCCGAAGGCGCCGTCGTGGTTGCGGTATGCGCCGCGATCGAGGCTGAAATCGCAAGCCTGGACAAGGCGGATCGCGCCGAATTTATGGCCGAACTGGGTCTGTCGGAGCCCGGACTGGACCGTGTCGTGCGTGCCGGATATTCGCTGCTCGGCTTATTGACCTATTTTACGGCGGGAGAAAAAGAGGTACGGGCCTGGACCGTAGGCCGGGGGTCGACCGCCCCAGAGGCTGCCGGCGTGATTCATACCGATTTCCAGAAAGGGTTTATCAGGGCCGAGACCATGGCCTACGAGGACTTCATCAAGCACAAGGGCGAGCAGGGCGTAAAGCTGGCCGGCAGATTGCGACTGGAGGGTAAGGAATACATCGTCAACGAGGGCGATATCCTGCATTTCCGCTTTAACGTGTAAACACGCGATGGTGGGTAGCCGGGAATTGCGGCGAATACCCCGCTTATCCGGGTCTGTCTTGACAGTGTGGGCCCCAGCGAAGACAATTCCGTCCCCGTCCCGGGCAGGGGGGCGAGCAAATAATGGTGATGTAGCTCAGTTGGTTAGAGCGACGGACTCATAACCCGTAGGTCGGTGGTTCAACTCCACCCATCACCACCAATACTTCGAAGAGCGCCTTGCGGCGCTCTTTTGTTTCGGTGAGGATCTTTCAGAGCACGGCAACTTCGATCAATCCGCGCTCACTGGATTGGCCTGGTTGAGGAAGGCGGGCGGATAGCCCATCACCACCACTTATTTTGTTTCTACATTGAAAGAGCGCCTCGCAGGCGCTCTTTTTAATTTGGGGGACAGTAACCCTGATTAAAAAAGGAACCGGTTCCGTTGATGCTTGCTCCACTTACTGCTGTACGATACTTTCCACCGGCACGTTTGGGACTGAATGCGATGCTTGATTATTCCGAATACCTCAAAATCTTTATCGGCCTGCTGGCTATCGTGAACCCGTTCGGGGCGATTCCGATGTTCATCAGCATGACCGCCGATGAGACCACCACTGCAACGGCGCACGACCACCAATCACGTGGCCATTGGCCTGATCAGCATCCTGCTGGTCGCTTTGTTTGCCGGAGACCTGCTATTGGGCTTTTTTGGTATTACCATCGACTCATTTCGTGTCGGTGGCGGTATCCTGGTCCTGTTGATGGCCATCTCCATGCTCCAGGCCAAGACCAGCCCGATCAAGCAGACCGACGAGGAAGCGGACGAATCGATACAGAAGGAATCCGTTGCCATCGTGCCGCTGGCCATGCCCCTGCTGGCTGGGCCTGGCGCCATCAGCGCCGTCATCCTGGCAGCACACAAGGCTGATTCCGTGGTGGGCAGTCTTATCATCGCCGCGGGCATTGTTGTGCTCAGCCTGGTGGTATGGGTGGTGTTGCGTCTGTCGCCCTGGATTGCCAGCCACATGGGCGCCACCGGCATCAACATCATGACCCGCATCATGGGGCTGATGCTCACCGCCATCGCAGTGGAATTCATCGTCAGCGGTATCAAGGGCCTGTTCCCGATGCTGGCGTGAGCGTGTGAATAGACGGGCCCGGTCGCTTTGCTGCCCCATGGATTCCGTTCACGAGGGTCAGTTTCGAACCGAAGCAGAGGCAGAACGCGAGAATCAACAGGCGATGGCGGCGCCTTCTCCGGCGCCTAATCAGGATATCCGGCGATACATTCCATCTCCACGCGCGCGTTGACCGCCAAACCACTGGCACCCAATGCGCTGCGTGCCGGGTAAGGGTGCGAGAAATGCTTTTTGTAGACTTCGTTAAAGACGCCCCATTCAGCAATGTCGGCCAGGAACACGGTGCACTTGACCACATTCTCCATGGCGAGCCCGCGCCGAGCCAGTGCAGCCGCTATGTTCAACATCATCTGTTCGGCTTCGGCCTGGATACCACCCGGCACCAGCTTGCCGTCCGTATCCTCACCAATCTGACCGGCAAGAAAAAGCAGATTGCCTACCCGTGCGGATTCGGAATAGGGATAACCCATGCCCGCGAATGGCCCATCGTCATACCTGGCAATTTCTGCCGCATAGGTACCGGTGGAATTGGTAAACAGAAAGACTGCCAGGACGATGTAGATTGATACAGTCAGGCGGCTCATAGTGAAACTCCCGTAAGGACGATAGGCGCAACAGTAGCAGAGTTCAGGGGTGTAAACGGTCCGCGCGCCCGCTACCGGCCGCAGGCGGTCACTGCCCCTGGACCTTGATTAGCTCGTCCTGATGTCTGCTACCGACTGCGGTTTCATGATCGACGCGACACAATGGTTAACTCGCTCGCAAATGTCCGCTCTCATGCAATCAAGTACATCGTCAGCTTCCCAAATGGAGTCGCCGGATTGTCCACTGACCTGGCGTCTTGGATCGGGTCGCGGTGCATGCGAATTACAGGCTGTTGATCGAGCGGCATCGGCTGCCGGAGATGCCCCACTTTTTTACGCCATCGGTAATCGGAAGACCAGTCCGACCAGGCCCGAATCACGGATCATCCAATCAGCAACATCTATTCCGGGCCCTATGGGGTCGCCGCGGATACGTTGGTATGATGCCTCCTCAGCCGGTTGTCGCGCGCGTACCGCAGCGGCGCGACGCCCGGAAATCCAACCCAGGCCGAGGCCTTACTCTGATGGTTTGGACCCTGAGTAACAGACTGCTTTTTACAGCCATCTTCATCTCGGGCGCTTCCGCCCTGGTCTACCAGCTGATCTGGGTCCGGTTGCTGGGCCTCGTGTTCGGGGTCAGCAGTTTCGCCGTCGCCACGGTGGTCGCGGTATTCCTGCTGGGCCTTGGCCTGGGGAGCTATTTCTTCGGCCGGTGGTCGGAGCGAGCCCGTGACCCGCTGCGCATCTACCTGTACGTGGAACTGGGGATTGCCGCGACTTCGCTCATCGCCTACCTGGTGATCGAGGCCCTGCCGGTCTACCGCTATCTCTACGAGTACGCCTACAACAACCTCGGCTTCTACGGCCTTTCGGTCGCTCGGCTGCTGCTGTCGACGCTTGTGCTGCTGCCCCCGGTGTTCCTCATCGGCGGCACCATGCCGCTGCTCGCCAAGTACTTTGCTCCGCGACCCGGCCAACCTGGGCTCCAGCTTCAGCAGGCTCTACTACCTCAACACCCTCGGGGCCTGCGCCGGCGTCGCTGCTGACTGGCTTTGTGTTCGTACGGTACTTCGGCGTGATCGGCACGCTGATGATTGCCGTCGGCGGCAACCTGCTGGTCGCCCTGATCATCGCGCTGAGCAAGCGAGGCACAGGAGCCGCGCGTCCCGCGACAGGCGAGCAGGTCGCCTTACTCCTACATGCTGGTCTTCCTGTTTCTCACCGGCTTCATCAGCCTGGGTTACGAGATGCTGTGGGTGCGCATTCTCTCGACCTACGGGCTGTCGACCTCCCAGGCCTTCGCGCTCATCCTCGCGGGGTTCCTGCTGGGCTTCTCGGTCGGGGCGTGGGTCGTGGCGCGAAAGGTGGATCGCCGCCGGGATCTCGAGGCCTGGTTCAGCGCCGTGTCCATCGTCACGGCCTTCAGCGGCGCCGTCGTGCTCCTGTTGTTCCGGCAGTTCGAGGCCCTCACGATCCTGCTCGCGGACGCCACGCCGATGAGCCAGCTGACGCTCGGCATGGCCCTGGCATTCACCGTGTCTTTCATCCCGGCGGTGTTCATGGGAATCCTGTTCCCGCTCGGTGTGCGCATCTACGCGCACGATATCGACCGGATCGGCGCCAAGGCCGGCAACACCTTTTTTTCGAACACTCTCGGCTGCGTGCTGGGCAGCCTGCTGACGGGATTCGTGCTGATCCCCTTCGTGGGGATGTGGAATACCACGCTGCTCCTCATCAACCTCAGCCTGCTGATTGCGGTGGCTTTCCTGCTGCGGGGCACGCCGCCCCGCCAGGGCGCAATGGTTCTCGCTGGTCGTCGTCGCGGCCGTCGCGAACCTGTTGGTGTTCACGGACAGCAAGACGTTCCACGCCGAACTGAAGGGCCGCGACCTGCGCACGGCGGCCGAGGGCTTCGACATCATCTACTATGCCGAGGGCCTGTCGGGGACCGTCACTGCCGTCGAACGGGGCAACTATCGCGGGCTGTTCGTCGATGGCCAGAACGTCTCCGGAACGGATCCCGTGTTGCTCGCCGACTCGAAGATGCTCGCCCACGTGCCGCTGCTGCTGGCCGAGGAGCCGAAAGTTGCGCTGACGGTGGGCTACGGCACCGGAACCACTTCGGGGAGCATGCTGCTGTACGATGTCGAGGTCCACGCGGTCGAGATCGAGGAGAAGATCATCGAGGCGGCGCCGCTGTTCAGCGAGGTCAACTACGCGTCCTATGCCGACCCTGATCTCGATATCGTGCTGGACGATGCCCGCAACTACATCGCCACCACGGACGAAAAGTTCTCCGTCATCGTCACGGACGTGACCAACCTGAAGTACAAGCGCAATCCCTATCTTTACACCCGGGAATACTTCGAGATCATGCGGGACGCGCTGAGCGCGGATGGCGTTGCCGCCGCGTGGCTCCCGGTCGGCGGCCTGTCCTTCAACGACCTGCGCACGCTGATCGCCACGTTCGACAGTGTCTTCCCGCACACGACCGCTTGGTATTTCACTCAATTCCCGACCCATTTCATCATCCTGGTGGGCACGCCGGAGCCGACGCGGGTGAACCTGGCGGAGCTGAGAGAAAGAATGGCCAAGGTCGAGCGCGACCTGCGCAGCCTCAACGTCGACAATGTCTATGAGCTCGCCAGCATGCTGCTGCTGGGCGAGAGCGACATCGACTCGCTGGTGGACGGCGCGCCGATCCACACGGACAACCGCCCGATCCTCGAGTACTCCGACATGGACCTTTACAATGTCACGGACGTCGCGCCGAACCTCGGCCGGCTCATCGAGTTCCAGCAGGAGGACCTGCTCGCGTACTTCGTCGGGGACGAGCATCAGCTCGCCGAACTCGAGGAGCATTTCGACCTGTATACCGGCTATTACCTCGACTACGTCCAATCATACGAGCAGCAACGCCGCAAATAGGCGCCGGGGGCTGCGTCGGGCACGCCCGGTTGTCGCCTTCAGACCCGAAGCAGAAACTCTCAAGATTGTGTACTAGACTAATTCTAGTATATGGTTTAGACCCAATGCGGCCATGACGCCCATTTCGCTGCCGTTGAATTACGACCTGTTTTTGGCAGCAGCTTAACGCAGCAGAATCGTTGCCTCGGTCTTTTGGATTGATCGTCCAGCCTGATCTTCATCGATGTTCATTCTATCCAGGGCTGAGAACGCACGAGATCAAACCGCACTCGTATTTCGGACTCACATACAATAATTAAAGAGGAAAACGAAAATGAACAAGATCCATATTACGAAATTAATTCTGGCGCTGGCATTGCTTGCGACGGGATTTAGCACAGCTGCAGCCGATGACAGCACTGACAAACTAATCGCTCATGCGCGCGCTGCTGCACCGGCTGCAGTGGGTGCCGGAGCAACAGTGGTAATCAATGGTGAGGTCGTAGTTGAAGGGAGCAACGGATGGACCTGTATGCCTGACACGATGCCGGGTGACCGCGCCGCGATTTGTATAGATGCTGTCTGGGCGCAGATGATGGGAGCGCTGGGTACAAAGGCGCCCTTTGTTGCACCCAGTATCGGTATCTCATACATGTTGCTTGGCGAGCCCGCCGGTAGCGGCGTAAGCAACTCCGATCCGTATCACGAGGATCGTGTGCATGCACATGACTACGTCGAAACAGGCCCGCACCTGATGATTATCGTGCCCAAGGAAATGCTCAAAGGCATTTCTGATGATCCATCGACAGGTGGTCCGTACGTCATGTGGAAAGACACTGATTACGCACACATCATGATACCGGTGGGTTCGCTCGACTGATTCCCGCTATAACACACAGGAAGCCCCGCCTTTTTCGGCGGGGTATTCCATGTGCGAGTTTGGGCGTGAACGGCCATCCGCCAGATGGTGTTGAGAAACCCCGGTCGCTGATCACTCAATGAGATAATCGGCCCGCTATTGCCGGGGATGACGTATCGTTCCAAGACGGCCGGCACCGACAGGCTGGGCGAATCCGCCCACACGTTACTTATCCAGACAGATTTGTGGAATGGCCACTTCCCTGACATAGTCCGGCCACGCGGATCACTTATTCTGGCGGTCTTTTACCAGGGGGCAGATATGAACTGGGAGGCAGTGGCGGCCATAGCCGAAGCAGTTGGCGCGATCGCGGTAGTAGTATCTCTGATATATGTCGCCCTTCAAATCCGCCAGAGCACCCAGCAGTTCGCCCGCGGCGTTGAGGCGAACCAATTGGCCGCGTTCGAACGCAATATCGAGTCGGGCAATCGTATTCGCGAGATATTGATTTTGAACCCGGATCTTGCGCAACTGTTCTTGAAAGGGTTTGCGAGCTACGAGGATCTTCAGCGGGCGGACAAATTCAGGTTCAGCATGCTGCTGCGGAACATTTTTTCCGGCATGCAGGGAGGATACATTCGCCAGCTTTCGGTGGACCACGATCCGCAGAAATTCGAGGGGAGTACGCGCGTACTCGATGAAATACTGATCCACCCGGGTGTGCGTGAGTGGCTGGAGCACAATGATCCTGACTGGCGACCGGAGTTTCGAGAACTGGTCGACCAACGTCTGGCGGCGATCAAGCAGCGGCAAGCAGAGCCTCCGACCTGAACGCGGCGCCGTCTGTTTTCGATCCAGATCGGAAGTGCCTGAAGTAGCCTGATGCGTTAATTTCACGGGAGCCGAAAAGTGTTGAGAAAAAACCTTTCCTTGATATGCGTACTGCTCTTCTCCTATGCCACGGCAACTCCAGCCGATGAGGAGACTTTCGACGAGGCCTGGATTCGCAACGGATTCGGATTGGACGCAGAGACTGTAATTACTTACCAAAGTGAAACGGGCGAGCCGTTGAGTTTTGAAGAGTTTCAGAAATCAGTGATGGAGGGAAAGTCCTTTGGCAAGGAGATGGGCAAGGATCAACCCTTTGTACTGCGCCTATTGACGTCAGGACCGCCACCGCCAGAACCGACTGCGTTCCCGGTGATGGACCTCATGGATCTAGACGGACGACCAATTCGGAGCGAGGCCTTTCTAGGACACGAATTACTGGTCAGCTTCTTCTTTGCCGAGTGTGCACCGTGTGTTGAAGAGATTCCCGCCTTGAATCAGTTCGCACGCCTCAATCCTGACCTTAGGGTACTGGCGATTACGTTCGATGAAGCGCAAATTGCCAGGCAGTTCGCCACCGATCACGGATTTGAATGGCCGATTGTCGCGGATGCCAAAGATTTTATTTTCGAGGCGGGGATTTATGCTTATCCAAGTCTTGTGTTGGTCGGCCAGGACGGCGGTTTGCTTGGAATCCAGTCGGGGGGAATCGGAAAGACCAATATCAAGGAACGCACGAGCGTGGAGAACGTCGCCAGCCAGGTTGGTTTCCTTAGAGAGTCTGCAGGTATCAGCGATTCTAACCAGGCACCACAGCAATAGGGCCCTGTGATTCAGAATTCCGCGCGCCTATACCTGGTGGCAGTGGCCGCTACCGCTCTTGAACCGATCTTGGCGGCCGATCATCAAAGACCTAAATGTAAAATACACTTGCCATTTTACGTGTGTGTGCTAACGTAAAGCCTACTTTCCATCTGGAGGCAAGCCATGGGTATCCGCACAAGCCAGCCGCCATACATGAAGAAGCCCATGCTGTTATTTGCCGTGGGGTTCATCGTCTATTCGTTGCTCGTCGTTGCCGCCTTCTACCTGACGGCAGGCTGGCTATCCCAGGCATCTGACTGGCGGCCATACGTGGCAGCAATTCCCGGGGCGGTTCTCTCCGGCTTCTTCATCCTCCTGTACGCCTATATGAGGCACAACGATGAACTCGTGCGACAGATCACGCTCAAGTCGCTGGCAGTTGCCTGCCTTTTTGGAGTCTCGGCGCAATTGATCTCGATCACCCGGGCGAGAATCGGAGGCTATTCCGAATTTGAGGGCGCCACCATTATCTTCGTCATGGCGGTGACCTTTCTGGTTGTCGCGCTGCTCCTGTCCTGGAGACATCGATGAAAAACCGGGTTCGGGAATTGAGAAAAGCCCGTCACTGGACCCAGGAACAATTTGGCGATCTGTTGGAAGTATCGAGACAAACCATCAATTCCATCGAGAACGGGCGATTTGATCCAAGCCTGACCCTGGCGCTGAAGATCGCCAGGTTACTAGAGGATTCGGTCGAAGAAATTTTCGTCCTGGGCGGTCCAGGGTAAGCGGATCAACGCGGCAGATCCTGTCAAACCACCCGGATGTTCTTGAACTGCCAGGGGTCGTCGGTATCCAGGTCTTCCGGGAACGGGTGGTTGCGCCCCTGCAAGGGCGTCCAGTCTGAATACACACCTACGACCGGGCCAAGATAGGGATTGGCGACTTCCAGGACGCGCTGGAAATCCAGCTCATCGGGTTCGACGATGCCCGCATCCGGGTTCTCGATCGCCCACACCACGGCGCCCAGTACGCCGGCCGCGACTTGCAGGCTGGTGGCATTGTTATATGGCGCGAGCTTACGGGCCTCCTGGATCGATAATTGCGAACCGTACCAGTACGCCCCCTTCTGGTGACCCAGCAGCAAGGCGCCGAGTTCATCGATGCCTTCGGTGATCTCGTCACGGTAGACACGACGTTGTTCCTGGGCGTACCCAATTGCAACCGGCAAGTTCGTGCACCGACAACACGGCGTCGTCGCACGGGTGATAGGCGTAGTGGCAGGTGGGCCGGTAAATAATCTCGTCGCCTTCACGAACAGTCAGGTAATCCGATATCGAGATGGCCTCACCGTGCGTGATCAAAAAGCCGTGAAACGGACCTTCGCTGGGTGTCCAGGTGCGTACACGCACAGATGCGCCGGGCCGATCCAGGTAGATGGCCGCCTTGCAGCCAAATTCGTGGTGATGGCCGTCCGCCGGAAACGATTTCTCGTGCGAGCCCCAGCCCAGTTCGCAGGGTTGTGAGCCCTCGCCAATAAAGCCATCCACCGACCAGGTATTTACAAACTCGCCATGCCGCTTGCGTTGAGACGCGACCTGGGTGTCACGTTCCGAGCAATGGATGCTTTTCACGCCGAGGTCCATTGCCAGTTGCGCCCATTCGGACCGCGTTTTCGGTATGTTCGACCGACCCAGGATGTCTTGCGCCAGGTTGACCAGGCCTTGCTTGACCCAATGAGAAATCAGTCCGGGATTGGCGCCGTGGGTCAGGATTGCGGTCGGACCTTTCGGAAACCTGCTGCGCAGTGCCAGCGCTTCCTCGCGATAGGCATAGTTGGATCGCTGCGACGGCGACAAATCCGGATCAGTGTATCCGCCCGGCCACGGCTCGATACACGAATCGACGTAGAGCACGCCCTGTTTACTGCACCATTCAATCAGCGCGGTACTGGACACGTCCACGGACAAATTGATCAGGAAGTCACCCCGGCTCAATCGCGCCCCAAGGAGTTCCTGGAAATTCTCCTGCGTCACCGCTTTGACTTCGTAAGGTATGCCGAGGGCTTCGGCTTCGGCACGCCCACGGTCGTGACCGGTAATGATCGAAATCCGGTCCGTTGGCAGGTCGAGGTGACGCAGCAACAAGGGGAGCAAGCCCTGCGCGACCGAACCAAAGCCGAGGAAGACGATTTTCCCCTCAAAAGGGCAATATTTTTTGTCTGCCATGGTATTAACCGATGTTGTCTTGCCCGAGGAACCTGCAGTCTAGCAACTGTTGGTCGCCCGAACACCCGGACACTGACCGCGGCAGGTCACATGGGCGTGAGTTGAACCCACCAGCACAGGATCCCAGGTCTGTTTTCCAACGAGAAACACCCCTGCTCTTGGCCCGATGGGATCAAGGGCATATTTCCCATGCCGGCATGAGCCGGAAAGGTTCAGGCCGAGGCGGTATTCCGGCACAAAATTTCCCCGGGGTTCGCCTACTTTTGTTTCCAAACCCCACTTTCAAGGTAGTACCAGCCCTTGTCGGCTTTCGCGACCCATCGGTCGGCAAAGGTAGCGGCGAATGCTGTCCTGCCACTCGGGATGACCGTTGAGTTTGGCGATCTCGGCATACAGGGCATTCCAGTCGTTGTTTTGGGCGGCGACCAGTTGCACAACACTGTTGCGATCCTTCAAAGGCACCAGGTTGCGATCGCGGAATTCCAGCAGTCCGGCGTCCGTCAGGCCGATGGCGCCGGAATTGAGGTAGGGTCTGAGCGAGGGGAAGCGGCAGGCGAGTGCATTCTCGAGCGCCTGTTTTTCCGGTGATGGCTTGTCGAAATCGACATTGCCTTGCGCGTTGGCATCACTGATGAGGAAACTTGTGACGCCGCGGGCAATCGCAAGCAACACCGGTACATCGCGTTGCTCCCCTGAAGGCACAAAGGATGTATTTCCATCTGTTTCCGGGCCCCGGACTTTATCGATGATGCGATCAGCGGCCTGGACAGCCGCAGCTTCCGGGAAGTACACATTGATCGTGACGCAGGCGACGACATACAACGAAATCAGGGCCAACATGGTGACTGCAACTTTACGCATGGCTATCAAACTCCTCTATAGATGCCTTTCTACATCCGTTAACGCACGGTAGGCGAGCCGCCTTGAGTAATCGCCTCAAACTGCTGCACCAGCGCCGGCCAGCTTACCGTATCGCGAAAGCCGACGACGTCAATTCGCGGAATGCCGCTGCCCTTGACCAGGTAATAACCCCTGCCCAGCGGACCTGACTTGGCTGGACCGGCACCGCTCATGGCACAGACGTCGTCTTTGAGCACACAGCGCAGCCCGATTTTGTCATAGGCAAAAACGTCAAAGAACTTCAGGAACCCGGTAGATAATACGGCCGTGGCTCCGCCACCGCCAACGCTGGCGAAATTCTCGACCGCGCGCTGACTGATGCGGTGCTGTGATTTGTCGTTCCTGGGTGTGTAGAAATTCATGTCCATTGCCACCGGGCGCCAGTTTTGCATGGTCAATCCTGCTATGTCGCCGCTTAACCGTCCCTGAATGAGACCGAAAGAAAACACTTCGGTGACCCGTTCCAGGTCGAGATCGCGAATGGTCAGGTCGGCCTGCAGCCGCGGCACCAGGCCAAAGGGTTGCTCGACACGCAGGTTTGACACCTCCATTGTGCCGTCAAAAGCCCGTGCACTCAGGGTGCCGCCGACCGTGATCGTATTTTCCGCCAGCTGGAGCAAGGGAAGCCTGCCTGACAAGGTGCCGGAAAAAGCCGGCCAGCCGAACGCGCCAGTAAGCTGGCCGAGCTGAATGGGTTCGAGTTCGGCGTCCAGCCTGCCGGTCGCCTCGTCGCTGCCGAAATCCTTGAGCACAAGCTGATTGATTACCAGGGCGCCACCCAGGACGGAAAGCCGTAAAGGCGCCAGCATCTCGATATCGTTGTTGCCAAGCTGCAGATTCACTGCGCCGCCACCGATAGCGATGTTGTAGACGGTGCCGCTGTCCCAGCTCAGCCGGCTCGCATCCGGCAGGTGGTCCTCGTCCGCGCTCCAGTCAACGGCGCCTTTTAACCCGTAGATTGCAAAGCGACCACCGCGATCATCCAGATTCGCATGGTCGAACTGCAGGCTTGCCGAGAGCAATGCACTGTCGGCGATGCTGACCGAGCCCGACACGCGTCCCGTCCGTCTCCAGATCGCCGAGCATCGTGCCCGCTGCGGCAACCTTGATGAGGTTGTCATACAGGTTGGTAATAGACGAATTCCGAAGCTCGACATCCGCCGTGATATTCATTGGCTGCGTCTCATCGGCCGGAAACTCAAGCGTCGCCGACCCGTCTATATCCAGCAGGGCATCCTGCTGCACGCGAAACCGTGGAATCCTGAAGACCAGGAAGTCGGGCGTTTCGACATTCTCTGCCTGCAGGCTTAGCGCGCTTTGTGAAAAGTTCGCATAGACCGGCTCAAGGTAAGCCTCGCCCTGTTCGCTGTCGAAACCCAGGCTCAGACGCGTCGTGTTCGGCTCCAGTGTGACATCAAGATCGAGTTGTCCTGCAACTCCATCCGCAGCAATCGTACCGGCATTGTTTGCCAGCGACGCGGCGCTGAGATCGGCCGCAAGAATAATGTGCATGGGTTTGTCGGTCGGCATGCTCAAGGTGCCGGCAATGTCCGCGACACCCCCTGCGGAATACTCGGCAAACGCGTCGCTGAAGTTTGCAGCGACTTCAAGCAGTCCGGCGAGTTGCAGTTGCGTGCCCGTGTACCGAACATCGACACCGGTTTCACTCGCGCTGATGTTCAGGCGGGCGTGCCCGCCCGCGATCGCGACGCTGGAAAGCTCGATGTCTGCGGCACCGGTGTGCTTGTTGTACGTGAAGGCCCCGGGTATCGCCTGGCGACCGATACCCGGAATGGTCACGGTAAACATCCCTTTCGCGCATTGCAGGGTGCGTGTTCTCAGGAAGATCGATGCGCAGGCAATGCGGATGTCGTCAAAGACCTGCCCGGATTCCAGCAAGACGATACTGGCAATGTGTATCTCGCCTCTCAAACCCGCGTCCGTCAGTTCGAGCGTCGAGTCAACACCGTCGATGGTCCATGTGTCTGACGATATTTTCGCTACGGATCCGCTTACGAACGAGGCGTCATCACCGTGTGATGGCGCTGCGATAGCAATAAGCAAGAGAGCGACGATAGCGAAGCGACCCATAGACGCTAGGTTATCAGTTTTTAATGTGTCAAACGGGTTCGTAAAAGAAATTCCAGCCAGCCTGGTGGGCGCGCAAAAATCAGGTCGATTTCTCATCTGGCTGCATGCCGCGTGCGTTCTGCAATTGTCGCCGCCTAACTTCTTTCAATTCGCAGCATGACCTTGCCGGTACGACCGGTGTGCAACGATGCCGCTACCGCCTTCGCCGCCTCATCCAATGAAAAAGTCTCGCTCACTTCGGTGTGAAACACACCGCTGGCGGTCAGTTTCTTGACCGCGCGCAGGACGCCAAGCAGTTTTAGCGGGGACTGGTGAGGCATCCAGTTGCCGAGATAGAAACCCTCGACCCGGGCCAGGGGCATCATCAGGTCTCGCACCGCCACCTCGACGGGGCTGTCCGCCATGGTGCCGTAGAGTATGAGCCTGCCGGTCAGCCCCAGGCAGCGGACGACGTCGGCCGTAAGTTTGCCGCCCACGCAATCCATGGCATAGCCTGCGCCCTGGCCGGCGGTCACCCGGGCTACCTCGGCGAACAGGTCGTGCTTGTCGGTCTCGATCACTGCATCGGCGCCCAGGCGCGCAAGTTCCGCCGTATTGGCATCGGAGCGCACTACGCAAATTGTTCGAAAGCCGAAAAGCCTGCCCATACGTACAACGCTCTTGCCCAGGGCAGAACCCGCGGCTGTCAGCAACAGCCAGCCGTCACGCGGCACTTTCAGCACTTCGCGTACCATCACGTAAGCGGAGATCGGGTTGATCAAATACATGGCTGCCTGCTCATCCGGGACGCTGTCGGCCACGGGTATCGCCTTGCGGGCATCCACCACCGCGAACTCCTGCCAAAGGCCGTTGGGCGGACCGCCTGCTACCGCAACCCGCTTGCCCATGAGTCGCTTCGCCAGGAAGCCGCCACCGGTCGCCTCGACTATGCCGACACCTTCACCGCCAAGAGTGTAGGGCGGGACAGGACAGGGGTTGCGGTGTTCAGGATCTATGCTGACGCGGCTGTCTCCATCTGTGCCCGCCTGGTTCCAGATCACACGCTCAAGCGCGCGGTAGTAGATGCCCCGGACGAAGTGAAAGTCAGACGGATTCACCGGCGACAAGAGCATGCGGACACGCACCTGACCCGGACCAGGTACGGGCATGGGCAACTCGTCCACCTGGATATCCTCAGGTCTCTCGGTAAACGCATGTACTCGCACTGATTTCATGTTGTATCTCGCTGCACCGGAATGTATCGAACGTTATTCTGTGACCGATGGCCCGGAATGCATGGCGCGGCCAATTACCCCGGCTCTCCCCGGCAGCCCGCCTTCACGCATCCCGGAACTTCGGCTCCCGCTTCTGCATGTTGGCCATCACGGCCTCAATCTGGTTGGGTGTGCCCAGCAAGGTTTTTTGCAGTGATTCTTCCAGCGCCAGTCCATCAGCCGCGTTACCGTGCCAGGCCTGGCTCAGTAACTGCTTGCCGGCCCGGATGGCGTGGGGTGATCGACCCGCGATGGCCTGGGCGGTTTCCATGGCGTCCTCCAGGGGGTCCTCGCAGACCCGTGTCACTAACCCCAGGTCTTTCGCTTCCGCCGCCTCCACGATCCGGCCGGTCCAGGTCAGTTCCTTGGCCACGTCCAGACCCACCAGGTCGCGCAGGGTCTGGCTGCCCGACATATCCGGGATCAGGCCCCACTTGATTTCCATGACCGACATACGGGTATCGGGGGCGGCGTAACGTATGTCCGCACCCAGCGCAATTTGAAGACCGCCGCCGTAAACATGACCACGCAGGGCGGCGATGACCGGCACCGCCAGCCTGTGCCAGTCGTAGCCCGTGCGCTGGACCATATTGGCGGGGTTATTCTCAACGCGGCCGAATGGATCAAAGGGCATTTTCCCTTTTTCACTCGCCATGGCCGCGAAGCTGGCGAAATCCAGGCCGGCACTGAATGATCGACCTTCGCCGCTGAGCACCACGGCCCGCAACCCCTCGGTCTGCGTCAGCGTCTCGGCCGTCTCGATCAGGCAATACAGCAGCTCGGGATCCAGGGCATTGAGCTTGTCCGGGCGATTCAGTCGCACATGTGCAATACCTTCCTTGATGTCTATCAGGACTCGCTCCGGCATGGTGGTCTCCTTGTAATCAGGTCTATTGAATAAGTGGTAACAGGCCGGCGATCCTAGGCGCCAAGATCGGTAATGAAGCGCTCGCCGCCGGGAGAGGCCTCGGTGTCCGCGGGCACAAAAAAGTCCAGGAACAGGTCCCTGCCGGGATCGACCCGGTATTGCTCGAAATCGGTAACGCCGGCATCACGCAGCACCAGGTCATCAATATAGAAATTACCGCTGTGCTCCCGGGAGGTGGAACCCAGGATCACATGGGCCGCATCGGCCATGATGTCCGGCTTGCGGGAACCACGCATCATGGTGTCTCCACCGAGCAGGTTCTGTACTGCCGCGGTGGCGATGGTGCTGCGGGGCCACAGCGCGTTCACCGCCACACCGGCAGAACGAAATTCCTCGGCCATACCCAGGACGCACAGGCTCATGCCGTACTTGGCCATGGTGTACGCCACGTGGGGACCGAACCACCTGGGGTTCATGTCCAGCGGCGGCGAGATATTCAGGATGTGGGGATTGTCCGACTTGAGCAGGTGGGGCAGACAGACCTGGGCGCACAGGAAGCTGCCCCGGGCGTTGACCTGGTGCATCAGGTCATAGCGACGCATTTTCGTATCCAGCGTGCCGGTCAGGGAGATGGCGCTGGCGTTATTCACCAGGATGTCGATTCCGCCGAAGGCCTCCACGGTCTTTTCTACTGCCGCGATCACGCTGTCCTCTTCGCGTACGTCCACCACCAGCGCAAGGGCACGACCGCCTGCCTTTTCAATTTCCCCGGCCGCGCTGTGAATGGTGCCTTCCAGGACCTTGTGCGGCTTGTCGGTCTTGGCCGCAATGGCGATGTTGGCCCCGTCCCTTGCGGCGCGTAAGGCGATGGCCAGGCCTATGCCGCGGCTGGCACCGGTAATGAACAAGGTTTTTCCCGCAAGTGTACCCATTGTCGTTTCTGCCCCTGGCTTTGTGATGGGTGGTCAAGGATACACTGATAGGCCGGTGCTGCTAACATGAGCAGGGTCAGAAATACGGGTTGGCGAGGGCGCAAGGGAGGCGACAGGCGTGGCACTGAGTCAGTTAATCCAGTCATTCGAACAGTGGAGGGAACTGGGCGAACCGCTGGTATGGGTTACGGTGATCCAGACCGAGGGCAATACCTACAGCAAGGCCGGCGAGCAAATGCTCATCGGACCCGGCGCCCGGTTCCAGGGTCTGCTCAGCGGGGGTTGTCTGGAAGGAGATTTGCTGGAGCACGCCGAGGAAGTACGCCGCACCGGCAAACCCCACCGGGTGTTCTATGACATGCGGGATGTGCAGGCCGATGAATTGTGGGGCCTGGGTCTGGGTTGCGACGGCGCCCTGAGTATCTTCATGCAGCGTCTGGAGGCAAAGGCCGACTACCAGCCGTTTGCCGACCTGGCCGAATGGGCGTGGGAAGGTCGTTCCGGCGCCTGTGCACTGGTGGTCGCATCGTCCGATGACGCCACCCCGCCGGGCGCCAGTTTGTGGCAGACCGCCGAGCTGGGCGGCGCCCTGGGTATGGAAGAGGCGGTCGAGAAGAGGGTGCTGGATGAACTGGCGCGTCGCCCGGGGCCCGGCCTGGCCACCTTGCAAGGTTCCGGTGGAGAGCTGGAGTTGTTCTGCATGCCGGTGCCCAAGGTCCCCCGATTGCTGATCATCGGCGCAGGGCCGGATGCCTCACCGCTGGCCCGGATGGCGGGCATGCAGGGCTGGCGCACCAGCGTGGTGGATTTTCGACAGGCAGCCATCGACAGATTCGACGGCGAGGCCGAGTCGCTGGCCTGCGTGGACGCCGACGCATTGACCTCGCGTTATGACCTGGATGTGTTTGATGCGGTCGTGCTGATGACCCATAACAAGGCCAGGGACCGGGCCTACCTGGCCGCGCTGGCCGGGTCGGCCATACCCTATGTCGGTCTGCTGGGACCGGTGTCTCGCCGTGATAGCCTGCTCGAGGAGATCGGCGACGCGGCCCTGGCCCTGGACGGGCGCGTGTATGGCCCGGTCGGTCTGGGTCTGGGCGGTCGCGGACCGGAAGCGATTGCATTGTCCATCGCGGCCCAGTTGCAGGCGGTGTTTACCGGTGTGGTGAGTTCCCCGGAGCAAGTCCTTGGCAAGTAGCCGGGCGCATGACGGTCCTGGCGGGCATCAGTCCACAGAGGCCGTTGCCGGAACCTGGGCGCTGATCCTGGCGGCGGGCGCCTCCCGGCGTATGGGCACGCCCAAGCAATTGCTGGACTGGGAGGGGCAACCGCTGGTTTGCCGGGCGGTGCAGTCCGCCCAGGCCGTGTTGGGCGAGCGGGTACTGCTGATCACCGGGTGTTGCGCCGGGGAAGTAGAGAGCGCAACGGCGGCCAGCGGTGTGCGCTGCCTGTCGAACCCGGATTGGTCCGAGGGTATCGCGTCCTCCGTGCGCACCGGGGTCGCGGCCTTGCCGGCGGATGCCGCGGGTGTATTGATTTGCAGTTGCGATCAGCCGGGCGTGGACGCATCGCAGTTACGGTTTCTGCTGGCGCATTGCCGGGACCAGCGTGTCGTGGCAGCGAGCTACGCCGACACCGCGGGTATACCGGCCTGGTTCCCGCGCGGGTATTTTTCAGCCCTGATGCAACTGCAAGGTGAGCAGGGAGCCAAGAGCCTGTTGATGAAATGTGCGGATCGCATCGAGGTGTCCATGCCCCGGGCGCGATGGGACCTGGATGAACCTGCAGATATTTCGAAAGTGGCCCGCTTGATTGGTTCTTGAGGAGAGTGTTGGTGAATGACGTAGTGAGTTTGAAACTGGAGGGATCCGTGGCCATCGTGTGCGTGGATAACCCGCCGGTAAACGCTCTCTCCCAGGCCGTGCGTGCGGGCATTGTCGATGCCGTGGTCAGCGCCGGCAAGGACCCCGGGGTGCAGGCCATAGTCTTGATCTGTGCGGGACGGACATTCATGGCCGGGGCCGACATCACCGAATTTGGCAAGCCGCCCCTGCCACCGGGTCTGCCCGAGATGATTGATGTGCTGGACCGATGCCCCAGGCTGCTGGTGGCGGCCATGCATGGCACGGCCCTGGGTGGCGGTCTGGAGACGGCGCTGGGTTGTCACTATCGCTGTGCCTTGCCGACGGCCAGGGTGGGTCTGCCCGAGGTGAAGCTCGGACTCCTGCCCGGCGCAGGCGGGACCCAGCGTTTGCCAAGGCTGGCCGGGGTGGAACCTGCACTGGAAATCATGCTGGGTGGCAATCCCGTGGACGCCGGCACGGCGCTGAAACTCGGTGTGGTGGATCACATCGTGGATGGCGATTTGCAGACCGGGGCCGTCGCCTACGCACAGCAGTTGCTGGATGCGGGTGCCGCCCTGCGTCGCGCACGTGACCTGCCGGTGAATGCAGGTGGACTGCCCGAGGACTTCTTCGAGCAACAGGCGCAGATGCTGGCGAAAACTGCCAAGGGATATTTCTCACCTTTCCGCATACTGAAGTGCGTGAAGAACGCGGTGGAGATGGATTTTGATGCGGGCATGCAGGCTGAACGTGCCTTGTTCATCGAGTGCCTGAATTCGCCCCAGTCGGCCGCCCTGCGTCATGTGTTTTTTGCCGAGCGCGAAGCGGGTCGTGTACCGGGCCTGGACAAGGCAACCCAGGTATTGCCGGTTAACGCGGTGGGCATCATCGGCGCCGGCACCATGGGCGGCGGCATCGCCATGAACTTCGCCAACGTGGGTATACCGGTCACCCTGATAGAGCGTGAGCAAGCGGCCCTGGATCGGGGTCTGAAGATCATACGCGGCAACTACGAGCGCACCATGAAGAAAGGGCGGCTGAGCCCCGAGGCGCTGGAAGAACGTATGGCGTTGATCAGTGGCGGTACCGATTACGCCCTGCTGGGCCAGGCCGACCTCATCATCGAGGCGGTGTTCGAAGACATGGCCCTGAAGAAACAGGTATTCGCCGAACTGGACCGCGTGTGCAAGCCCGGCGCCATCCTGGCGAGCAATACCTCCACCCTGGATGTGGATGAAATAGCCGCCGCCACCAAGCGGCCCCATACGGTGCTGGGCATGCATTTTTTCAGCCCGGCCAATGTCATGCGCCTGCTGGAAATCGTCCGCGGCGAGAAGACCTCCGCCGAGGTGCTGGCCACGGTGGTCAAGCTGGCCAGGACCATACGCAAGGTCGGCGTGGTCTCCGGCGTGTGCTTCGGGTTTATCGGCAATCGCATGCTGGAGGGTTATGCCCGGGAAGTGGGCTTGATGTTGCTCGAAGGTGCGGCGCCTGAGCGTATCGACGCCATCGTCCAGGACTTTGGTTTTCCCATGGGCCCCAATGCAATGATGGATATGGCGGGTATCGATGTACGCGCCAAGGTGATCGGTGAGGCCAGGGAGCTGGGTATCCTGCCGGACGATGCCCGTTATGAGGCGGTGACCTTGAGGCTGGCTGCCGACGGTCGTCATGGCCAGAAAACCGGCGCGGGTATTTTTCGCTACGAGCCAGGAAACCGCGCGCCGATTCCCGAGCCATCGGTAACGAAGTTGATCGGGCAGGAGGCGACCCGCCTGGGTGTGACGCAGCGCGAACACAGCGATGAGGAAATCCTGGATCGCTGCCTGCTGCCTCTGATCAACGAAGGCTCGCGTATCCTGGAGGAGGGTATCGCCTTCCGACCGGGAGACATCGATATCGTCTGGTTGTACGGTTACGGCTTTCCGCCGTTCCGCGGAGGACCCATGCACTACGCCGATGCCGTGGGTCTGACAAAAATACTGGCGCGTATGCAAGGAGTTCGCCGATCGCGACGGCGATCCTCACGGTTACTGGCGTCCTTCAGCCTTGCTGGAGAAACTGGCAGCCGATGGCGGAAACTTCGCGTCCTGGCGCGGTTGAGAGCAAACCCTGACAGCTGAAATCAGGCACCACCGGATAGCAAGAAGGAATGACGAGATGAATGGAGCGCAGTCGATTATTGAAAGCACTGGAAGCGGCCGGTGTCGAGGTCTGTTTTGCCAATCCAGGCACTTCGGAAATGCACCTGGTCTCGGCCATAGACCGCAGCCCGGTCATGCGTCCGGTGCTGGCCCTGTTCGAGGGCGTGGTGAGTGGAGCCGCCGACGGTTATGCGCGCATGAGCGGCAAGCCGGCGGCCTGTCTGCTGCACCTGGGCCCGGGGTTCGCCAACGCCATGGCCAATATTCACAATGCCAGTCGCGCCGGTTCGCCCATGATCAACCTGGTCGGCGATCATGCGACTTTTCACCTGAAATTCGATGCGCCTCTGAATTCGGATATCGAGGCCATCGTGTCCTCCGTCAGCGACTGGACTCGTCGCAGCAAGGACAACGCGGGCCTGGTACAGGACATGGCCGAGGCGATTGCGGTGGCCAACTCGGCGCCGGGCAAGATCGCCAGCCTGATCGTGCCGGCGGACCTGGCCTGGAGCCAGGCGCCGGAACCGGTGCCCGTGCCTGCCACCGCACCCTTCACCGCACCCGACGACGCTGCGCTGTGTGAAGGTCTGGCGGCGCTGGTATCCGATCAGCCTTGCGCCCTGATGCTGGGTGGCAATGCGATGGTCGGTGAGACCCTGGAAACTGCCGGCCGTATTGCCGCCACCACCGGTGCGAAACTCATCACCGATTGTTTCCCGGCGCGTCTGCAGCGTGGTGCGGGTGTGGTTCCGGTGGAACGCATTCCCTACTTTGCCGAAATGGCGGTGGCCTACATGTCCCAGTTCAAGCACCTGGTGATCGTGGGCAACAAGCCGCCGGTGGCGTTCTTCGCCTACCCGGGCAAGCCCAGCTGGATCACGCCTGAAGGCTGCCACATACATCACATCGTGGATGCCTCAGGCGATCTGCCGACCCTGTTGAACACGATGGCGGAGAAATTGAATGCCGGTACCGAGGTGCTGCGTGCACCGGCGGCGGTGCCACCCGCGCCCCGGTCAGGGCCGTTGACGGTGGAAGCGGTCGCCGCCGTGGTGGCCAACATGATGCCCGAGGACACCATCGTCTCGGATGAGGCGGCCACCAGCGGCATGCCCCTGTTTCCGATGACCGCCGGGGCCGCCCGGCATGAGTGGTTGTGCCTGACCGGTGGCGCCATCGGCCAGGGTCTGCCCCTTGCTGCCGGTGCGGCGATTGCCTGTCCCGAGCGCAAGGTGTTGTGTATGAGCGGTGATGGTGGCGCCATGTACACGGTGCAAACCTTGTGGACCATGGCCCGGGAAAACCTGGACGTGGTAACCGTGATTTACCGGAACAACAGTTACGCCATCCTGAATATTGAACTCATGCGTACCGGGGCTGGCATGCCCGGTGAAAAGGCTCAATCCATGCTGTCACTGGAAAACCCCGAACTGGATTGGGTGGCCATGGCCCAGGGCATGGGTGTGCCCGGACGGACGGCAAACACCATAGAGGAATTCACCGAGGCCCTGGCTGAGGCGCTCGCCCGCAAGGGCCCCTCGCTGATCGAAGCCGTGGTGCCGCCGCTCAAGCTGGGGTGAAATACGAAAATTGGTGACAGGCACCTATTTAACTTGTCACCCGACTAGAAAAAAAGGTGCCTGTCACCCTTTTTGCGATTGGGAGATTTCGACCGCTTTACATAATTTCATTACATTCTCCCAGTGCGCGTGTTAGCTTTTGTCCGACAATAAATGTTCGAGGCACGTTGGCCGCCAGGGCCTGTGCTCATCGATCGACAGACACATTAATCGAGACGACGGGAGTTTAAAGATGCAGATGAATCTCGCTTCATGCACTAAAGCTATGTCCGGCCTTTTCGCCACCCTGCTCATGATGCTGGGTCTTACCGCCCAGGCTGCTGAAACCAGCCGGGTCTATGTGGGCTTCGCGCCGAGCCAGAAAGCGGCGGTCGCCGCTTCCGTGAGTCGGGCTGGCGGCCAGACTCACTACACCTTCGATCGGCTGAACGCCTTCGCAGTATCCATACCCACGGTAGCATTGAAGGGCCTGGGCAATAACCCCAACATTCTCTATATAGAGGATGATCCCAGGCGCTACCTGATGGCTGAAAGCGTGCCCTATGGTATCCAAATGGTGCAGGCGACGACTGCTGCCCAGCCCGGGGCTCCTACCAACCGGTCCGTATGCATAGTGGATTCTGGCTACGACCTGGGGCACCCGGATCTTCCGAGCAGCAGCAATATCGTTACCGGCACCAATGATCCGGGCACGGGTTCATGGTCCACCGACGAAAACCATCATGGTACCCACGTGGCCGGTACCATCGCGGCACTGGCCAATAACGGCGTCGGCGTGGTCGGTGTGATGCCCAACAGCAACGTCCAGCTGCATATCGTGAAAGTTTTCGATGCTGACGGTTGGGCTTATTCCTCGTCGCTGATAGCAGCGGTCCAGAAGTGCGAGACCGCCGGCGCCGACGTGGTCAGCATGAGTCTGGGCGGATCCTTCAAAAGCCGCACCGAGGACCGTGCGTTCAAGGACTTTGACAGCCGCGGCATGCTTTCCATCGCCGCCGCGGGCAACGACGGCAACACCCGCAACTCCTACCCCGCTTCCTACAGCTCGGTGGTGTCGGTAGCCGCCATTGACGACCAGAAAGTCGTCGCGGATTTCTCCCAGCAGAACAGCCAGGTGGAATTGGCCGCGCCAGGCGTGGCCGTGCGCTCCACCGTGCCGCGGGGCACGGGCCTCGAGGAAAGCGTCAGCGTGATGGGCTCCGGCTACGAGGCCGTGGCCATGGAAGCCTCCGGTCAGGGCAGTGTGTCCGGCACGCTGGTTTATTGCGGCGACGGAACGTCCACGTGTGCGGCATCCGGCGGCAAAGTCTGCCTGATTGACCGTGGCACCATTACCTTTGCCGAGAAAGTCCTGGCCTGCGAGGCAGGCGGAGGTTCCGCTGCGATTATTGCGAACAACGCAGGAGGTCTTTTCTCGGGCACCGTCCTTGATGGTGGAACCACCATTCCCTCGGTGGGCGTTGCTCAGGCCACGGGCACGACCCTCAAGGCCCTGGCGGGCCAAAATGCGACAGTCACCGTGCAGCCCGGCAACTATGCCTACTATGACGGCACATCCATGGCCACACCCCACGTTTCCGGCGTGGCAGCCCTGGTCTGGAGCGTAGGCACAGCATGCAGCAATGCGGAGATTCGTTCCGCCCTGCAGGCCAGCGCCGAGGACTTGGGCGTTGCAGGCAGGGACGCTGCCTACGGCTACGGCCTGGTCAAGGCGGCTGATGCCGCAAGCCTGGTCGCCAGCCTTTCCTGTGCCGGTGGAAGCGGTGGCGGTGGTGGCGGTGGTGGCGGTGGTGGCGGTGGTGGCACCTGCGACTGTGGGCGCCGTAGGTGATTCCTGCAGCTCAAACAGTGATTGCTGCTCCAGCAATTGCAAAGGCAAACCCGGAAGCAAGGTCTGCAAATAGCCGCCCAGGCAATTAATGCCAGGCTCAAGAAAACCCCGCCAACCGGCGGGGTTTTTTTATGACAAAACTGGTGACAGGCACCAATTTACCTTGTGCGAGAAACAGGTGCCTGTCACCCTTTTAACTAACGCGCCCTTCACGAGATGAGGTTGCTGTCCCCGATTAGTAGGGAGTTACGATTGCTGTCCCCCTAACTATCAACGTCAGAAAGGGAGTCGCCTTGCTGAAGGCCCTGGTCAACAAAATTGTTGATATTCGTGATGACAATGAGCTGAGGGGGCTGTTGATAGCGACGGCCTACGGCTTTTTCATCATGTTTTCCTATTATATTTTGCGTGCCGTGCGGGATGAGATTTCCTCGGCGGATCGTGGCAACCTGCAGATCCTGTGGACCGCGGTATTCGTCGTCATGCTGCTGGCCGTACCGGCCTATTCCTGGCTGGCGTCGAGATACTCCCGTGGCGTCTTTGTGCCCCTGTCCAACCGGTTTTTCATCGCCTGTCTGCTGGCATTCTATTTCTGCCTGGTACTCCTTCCACTTGAAGTCCGCGTATGGATCGACCGGGTGTTTTATGTCTGGACCAGTGTCTTCGCATTGTTCGTCGTAACGGTATTCTGGGGCTTCCTGTCTGACTGTTTTGATAACAGCCAGGGCAAGCGTCTATTCAGTTTTATTGCGGTGGGCAGTTCGCTGGGTGGTATGGCCGGCTCGGCCATGACCGCCGCCCTGGCTGAAATCCTGCCGACCTTCTCGCTGTTGTTACTGGCGTGTATTCCGCTTGAAATCGCCTCCTGGTGTGCCAGTGCCTTGCACAGTCGTTTTCAAACCGGTTCCGTGGTGATTCCGGGCGAGGCGACAAGGCAAGTACCGGGAACGGCATGGAGCGGTATGCGGGCTGTTTTTGCCTCGCCTTA
Organism: uncultured Gammaproteobacteria bacterium; assembly: GCA_963823435.1. Taxonomy (GTDB): domain Bacteria; phylum Pseudomonadota; class Gammaproteobacteria; order Steroidobacterales; family BM003; genus CAKZML01. The sequence continues at coordinate 1,514,892 of CAWGLN010000001.1, forward strand.
CCTGCTGGGTATCGCAGCTTTTATCGCCTTGATGACCTTCGTATCAACGATCCTCTATTTCCAGCAGGCCAACCTCGTGGCCGAGGCCTTCGCAGACCGTGGCGAGAGGACGGTCTTTTATGCCAGGGTGGATTTGCTGGTCAATGCGCTGACCATCGTATTCCAGGTCTACCTGACGGCACGTATTATCAAGTGGCTGGGCGTGGGCTGGACGCTTGCGATCATGCCGGCCGCCATGGCCCTTGGTTTTGTAGCGATAGGGATGTACCCGACGCTGGCCGTCCTGGTGGTCGTGCAGGTTATTTACCGGGCAGGTCGTTATGGCCTGACCAAGCCTGCCCGTGAAATCCTGTGGACCGTGCTGGGACGCGAAGCGAAATACAAATCCAAGCCTTTTCTGGATGCCGCGGTTTATCGGGGCGGCGACCTGGTCAGTGGCTGGATATATACCGGCCTGGTGGCCCTGGGCCTGTCGATCGGTACAATTGCCCTGGCGGCTTCCCCCGTGGTCGGGGTATGGACTGTGCTTGCCCTCAGGCTGGGCTCGCGGCAGGAGAGTTTGGCAAAACAGGAGGAGAGAGTCTCATGACTATTTCAAGACGGACATTCCTTGAGCTTGGTGCCGGTGCGGGATTTCTTGCCGCCGCGGGTAACTGGCGCAGCCTGCGGGCGGAAAACCAGACCAGGATCATGGCCACCATTCCATCGACCGGTGAGCAGGTGCCTGCAATTGGCATTGGCACACGAGACTATCGCTCGAATACCGACGCGGCCGACATGCAGCGCTTCCGGCAAACGCTGGAGGTATTTCACACATCCGGCGGCAGGATTATTGATACCTCGCCCAATTACGGCGAAGCGGAAACAGTCATCGGCGAACTGCTTCGGGATCTCGGTATTCGCGACGATGTGTTCATGGCGACCAAGGTGGATCGGGAGGACCAGCAGCAAGGTATTGAACGCATGAACCGGTCCTTCGAGTTACTGGGTGGGGATTCGATCGATCTCATGCAGGTGCACAATCTTCGTGGCACCGAGGCAGAACTTGAGACCATGAAGGCCTGGAAAGAGGAGGGCCGGTTTCGCTACCTGGGGGTGACCTCGCACGACCCGAAACAGTACGCGGAAATGGAAGGTGTCATGCGCAAGCACTCCCTGGATTTCATACAGATCAACTACTCCCTGGCGAACCGCGTGGCCGAGAAAAGTATTCTGCCGCTGGCCCGGGACCTGGGCGTCGCCGTGCTGGTCAATCTCCCGTTTGCGCGTGGTGAGTTGTTCAAGGCGGTTGCCAAGCGACCACTCCCGGATTGGGCTGCCGATATGGATGCCTATAGCTGGGGGCAGGTTTTTCTCAAGTACATCGTGTCGTATTCGGCATCGATCATCCCCATCCCCGGCACCACCAAGCCACATCATGCCGAAGACAATATGGGTGCGGCCGTCGGGCGCCTGCCGGATGCGAACCTGCGGCGTGAGATCGAGGCCTATGTAACGCCGCTGCTCTAGATTATGGGGACAGTAACCCTAACTACTGCAGCGAAAAACTTGGTAACAGACCTGATATTTAAAGAAAAAGGGTGTCTTTCACCCAATTTGAGAAAGATGAGGTTGCTGTCCCCCTAATTGGCCTTAACTAATTAAGGTTGCTGTCCCCCTAATTGGTCTTCTTGCGGGGCGCGGCCTTCTTCCTGGTTTTGGCCTTGGTCTTTGCCCTGGGTTTGGGCGGCGTCTTGACGGCCACTTTGGGTGGGGACGCCCTGCGTTTGCCTACCGGTGGCGGTGCATTTTCTTCCACAAAACCCATGGCCAGGTTGAAGGCGCTTTCGCTGAATTCGAGAACTTTCTGGAACTGCTCGTCGCTAAGTTTGCGCACGCCATCGCGTTTTCTGAGGATATTCACGAAGCGGCGTTCACGTTCGATCTGGCGACTCAGACCACCGGCGCCAAGACCCTCCAGCAGTTTCTCCAGTTGCGGGTTGTAGGTGCGTGCGAAGCGGATGATGAAGGGCAGGGGATCATTGCGCGCCAGCAGGGAGGCCAGTCTCAAGACCAGGTCAAAAGACAGGGTGGCTGTGCCGTTTTCCACTGCCCTGAGCAGTGAGGTGTCGGCCATATCCAGGGCCTTGCTCAAATCCTCCAGTGTCAGCCCGGCGGTTTCGCGCAGGTCGTGCATCGCCGTACCTGCCTGCTTCATGGCTTCCAGTCGGTCGGGCGAGAGGGAATTCAGCAGCGGTGAGTCCAGCAACAGGTTGCTGCCCCAGCGCAGGGACGCCTCACCGCGCTTCAGCATTTCTTTGAGCGCACCGCTGGCCAGGCCGCCGGTCAGTCTGGCTGCCGATTCCAGCAGTGATGGATCACCAGCGAGACCAGCCGCCAGTTCCAGGAGTGGTTCGCGTCTTGCCTGGCAGCCTCTGGTTTGGACTGAGTCTCTTGCTGGTCCGGGCTTTTCAGATCATGTTCCTTGTCTGAGGTATTCATCCAGGGCTCCCCTGTTGCAGATGGGGCAATGATGCACCCTTGGGGCGGTTGTTTGCCAGTCTATACGTCCGGGCAAGCCGACGGCGGTATAATGTCCGGGCCACAGGACAAACAGGAAACCGCGAGCCCATGCCGAGTATTCAAAGCCGCTTGTTAAACGGATTTTTTCGTGCCTTTGTCCGTCCCCGTATTCATGACAAGGCCGACATCCCGGGCATACGCAAGTTCGTTGCGCGTATAGAAACACGCCTGGCCAAACCCTGGCCGGGACAGGTGCTTCGGTCAACCGAGATCGGCGGTGTGCCCTGCGATTACCTGGAGTTGCCCGGCAACAAACCGGATCGCGTGCTGTTGTACCTGCACGGAGGCGGCTTCGTGTTTCATGCGCCGAAGCTGTACCACAGTTTTCTCGGCAGACTCTGCAGCGTCACCCGGACCAATGCCTGGTTACCGGACTACCGACTGGCGCCGGAGCATCCCTTCCCCGCGGCCCCCGAAGATTGTCTTGCCGCCTACCGTGGCTTGCTGGACAAAGGCATAGCGGCCGAGAACATCGTGATCATGGGTGATTCTGCCGGCGGTAACCTGACGCTGGTCACCTTGCAGCAGGCGCGCAAGGCAGGGCCTGCCCATGCCGGCCTGTGCCGTGACCCTGTCCGCAGCCAGCGAGGGTGGCACGCCGAGTTCCACGGTCATCGCAAATGCTCGTCGCGACCCCATGTTCAACATCCAGGCCATGGCCTTGTTCAGAAAAACCTATTTGCGTGACGGTAATCCCTTTGATACCCGGGCCTCACCGTATTACGGAAGTTTTGAGGGTTTTCCGCCCCTGCTGATGTTCGCCGGCAGTAGCGAAATGTTACTGGATGACACGGTGAGCGTGGCCCGGCGTGCGGCCTACCAGCGTGTGCGTGTACACGCCCAGGTGTGGCGCAGCATGATCCACGTGTTTCCCCTGTTCCACCAGTTGCCCGAATCAGACCAGGCCCTGGAGACCATCACCGGATTCATCAACCAGGCCCTGGATAATCCTGCCGACATACGCCTGCCCGCCGAGATTCCACAGGGCCTTGTGACGGTGAGTACCTTCCCCACGCGGGACTGATCAACCACCGCTACGCATCAGCCGATCAGGCTGCCACCCGGCAGTTGCTCGGCGAAGATACCGCTGTTGACCAGGCGGGTGACCGCGGCCATGTGCTGATCCAGGCGATGATCCTTCTTGTTGTGGGCCACCTCGGTACGCACGATGGCGTGCACCGCTTCCAGTTCCGGCGTGGTACGCAATGGACGCTGACTGTTGATGGCATGCGCGGCGCCCATCAGTTCGATGGCCAGGATAGTGGCGAGGTTGTCACAGATGGCCAGCAACTTGTGACCGGCCCAGGGCGCCATGCTCACGTGATCTTCCTGACCGGCCGAGGTCGGTATGCTGTCGACGCTGGCCGGGTGGGCCAGGGTCTTGTTCTCCGAGGCCAGGGCGGCGGCCGTGACCTGGGCCATCATAAAACCGGATTCCACGCCCGGCTCTTCCGTCAGGAACATGGTCAGACCCGGATTGACCCGGCGCACCAGCAGGTCGGTGCGGCGCTCGGAAATATTGCCCAGCTCGGCCGCGGCGATCGCCATGAAATCCGAAATAAACGCCAGGGGCTCGGCATGAAAATTACCGCCGGAAATCACGTCGTCCCCGAATATCAAAGGATTATCCGACACGCTGTTGCATTCAAGTTCAAGCGTGCGGGCGGCGTGCCAGAGCGTATCCAGCACCGCGCCAAAGACCTGCGGCATGCAACGCACGGCATACGGATCCTGCACACGATCGCAACCGCTGTGACTGCCGTGAATGTCGCTTTCACTGAGCATGCTGCGGAACAGCTTGGCCACCTTGATCTGGCCCGGCAGGCGTCGCGCCTCGTGCACCCGTGCATCGAAGGGTGAATAGCTGCCGGCGAGTCCTTCCACCGTGAGGGCGCCGGCGACAATGGCCGTACGCAGCAGGATATCCAGTCGGAACAGACCTTCCATGGCCAGCGCGGCGCTGACCTGGGTGCCATTCAGCAAGGCCAGTCCTTCCTTGGCGCCCAGTTCCACCGGCCCGGTGTGGGCTGCGGCCAGCAGGGCCTCGCCGGCCAGTTCAGCCTGACCCTGGCTGCCTTCACCCTCGCCGATAAGCGCCAGCGCAAGATGCGCCAGCGGCGCCAGGTCGCCGGATGCGCCCACCGAGCCCTTGCCCGGAATGGTCGGCAGCGCATCGTGATTGAGCAGCGCCAGCAGCGTGTCCACCACGTCCGGTCGAATACCGGAAAAGCCCACCGCCAGGCTGTTCGCCTTGAGCAGCATGACCCGTCGCACGATGTGCCGGGGCAGGGGATCGCCCACGCCACAGGTGTGTGAGCGCACCAGGTTGTATTGCAGTTCCCGCACCTGCGCCACCGATATGCGTTGATTGGCGAAAGCGCCAAAACCGGTGTTGATACCGTAGCGCGGCTCACCCTTCGCCACCGCCTTGCTGACGGCGTCCACGCTGTGTTGCATATTGCCGCGAGCCGACTCGGCCAGTCGGGCATGGCCCGTGCTTGCGTCGAATTCGCGCACCTGGCCCAGGTTCAAATCGTGGCCGGTGAGTTGAAGCTCAGGCATGCCGTTGTCCTCGAATGTACACGGCCTCGGGCAGGAGGCCGCCAAGTTGGTAGGTCAGGGCCCGCGGATCGGCAAGATCCCACAGGCAGAAATTGGCTGTTTTACCCGCTTCCAGTGTGCCCAGTTCCGTCGCCTTGCCCAGCGCAGCGGCGGCATGTCGGGTGACTCCCAGCAGGCACTCGTCGGGGGTCAGGCCGAAGAATACCGGAGCCATGTGGATACAGGTCAATAAACTTGCGACGGGTGATGAACCGGGGTTCAGGTCGGTGGCCAGCGCCATGGGTACCCGGTGCTTGCGGAATAGCTCCACCGGTGGTTTCTGCGTCTCTTTCAAAAAATAGAACGCGCCGGGCAGCAGAACGGCCACGCTGCCCGCGCGACCCATGGCGGCCGCGCCCGCCTCGCCGGTGTATTCCAGGTGATCGCAGGACCAGGCATTCATGTTCGCAGCCAGTTCGCTGGCGCCCAGGTCGGAGAACTGCTCGGCGTGCACCCGGCAACCCAGACCCAGCGCCGCGGCTTTTTCAAACAGCTTGCGCATGTGCTCCACCCCGAAGGCGATGCGTTCCACGTAAATATCCACCGCCTCGGCCAGACCCTCGGCGGCCACCGCGGGGAGCATGTCATCGCACACCTGGTCGATATATTCATCGGCGGCGCTGCCGGCGGGGATCGCGTGGGCGCCCAGGAATGTCGGATGAATCTCCATGTCGGACAAACCGCGCAAGCGGGCAATGGCGCGCAACATTTTCAGCTCGGATTCGGTGTCCAGGCCGTAGCCGCTTTTGACCTCGATATTGGTCACGCCTTCCCGCAGCAGCGCATTCAGACGGGGCAGGGCGCTGGCGGCCAGGTCTTGTTCGGAGGATTCACGCACTGCCTTCACGGTGGACAGGATGCCGCCACCTGCCTTGGCGATGTCCTGGTAACTGGCGCCCGGCCAGACGCATCAGGTGCTCGCCCAGTCTGTCGCCGGCCCACAGCGCATGGGTATGGCAGTCGATGAAACCCGGCAACAGGGCGCGGCCCCGGGCGTCCAGGGTCTCCCGCGCGGGCCCGCTGAACACCCAGCGCTACAATCTTGCCGCCGTGTATCGCCAGGCTGTCTACGTCTGCCGGTAATACCTGTTCGCCGGTCATTGGGTACAATCGGGCATTGGTAATCAATAAGTCGAACAAGGTTGCCCCCGTTAATCGCGTTAATGCGTGCAAGCGTCCCGGGCTTAAGTTGGATCGCCACAATGCCACAGACATTGAGCTTTGATTTTATCCTCGCCCCGGACGGTGTTCGTCAGAACGCCCGCCTGCTGGTGGATGATAACGGATTCATCACGGCAATAGAGGATGCCGGCGACGAAGCCAGGACCGGCTATTTCGCCCTGCCGGGTATGCCCAACGCTCACAGTCACTGTTTCCAGCGGGTGCTGGCGGGCTTTGGCGAGCGTAACCGCGGCGCCGACAGTTTCTGGGACTGGCGCGAAAACATGTATCGGCTGGCCAACCGGGTCACCCCCGAGGCCCTGTACATCATCGCCCGTCAGACCTACAGCGAGATGCTCGCCGCCGGCTTCACGGCCGTGGGTGAATTTCATTACCTGCACCATCTTCCCGACGGTACACCCTCGCCGGACATGGGCGCAGCGGTAGTGCGCGCCGCGGCCGATGTGGGTATACGCCTGGTGATGTTGCCGGTGTTGTACATGCGCGGTGGCTTCCACGCGCCCCTGCAACCCAGCCAGAAGCGTTTTGGACACGATAACCTGGATGACTACCTGCGCCTGGTCGAGAACCTGGGCAACATCCCGCGCGGTCTGGCGCCCCATTCCCTGCGTGCAGTGCCGACCGAGATCTTGCCCGAACTGGTGCAGGCGGGCAGGGCGTTGCTGGGGCAGAACGTGCCCCTGCATATACATATTTCCGAGCAACAGCGGGAAGTCGAAGAGTGTCTCGGTCACCTGGGCGTCACCCCCATCGATGCCCTGGCCGACGCGTGTGAGCTGGACCGCAACTGGAACCTGGTGCACGCCACCCACGCAAGCGCGACCGAGCTGGCCCGTATCGCCGCCGCCAGCGCCAGGGTGGTGGTCTGCCCCCTGACCGAGGCCTACCTGGGCGACGGAATTTTCCCGGCCACCGACCTGGTGGCCCTGGGCGGCGAGATGGCCATCGGCTCGGATTCGGATGTGCGTATCGATGCGGTGGAAGAACTGCGCATGCTGGAATATTCGCAACGTCTGCAACAGCAACTGCGTGCGCGTCTGTCCTCACCCGATGGACTCGGTGGTCACCTGTGGTCACGCACCGCCCAGGCCGGCGCACGTGCCCTGGCCATGAACGCCGGCCGGCTGGCCGTGGGCTGCATGGCCGATATTGTCGTGCTGAATGCCAAGGCGCCGCCATTGCAGGGCCCCCGTGGAGAGCGTGCCCTGGATGCCCTGGTGACCGCCGGCAGTCGGCAGAACATCACCGACGTGTACGTGGGTGGCCGCCCGCGGGTGAAACGCGGTGAGCAGGAAGGCCAGGATTTGCTGGGCAGGCAATTTGCCAAGGTCGTCAGGGGATTGATGAATGACTGACGTGCACGAAGACGTGTTTGCCCATCGTCCGCCGGAGGCTGACGAGATTCCCCTGGTGGTCAGCGTGCCGCATACCGGCGTGCTGATCCCCGACGAGATGGCCGCAAGACTGGCCAGTGACGAGATGCGCAGCCTGCCCATGACCGACTGGCATCTGCATCACCTGTATGACTTCGTACCCTCATTGGGCGCCGACCTGCTGTGTGCCCGATATAGTCGCTTTGTGGTGGACCTGAATCGTCCGCCCACACCGAGGGCCCTGTACCCGGGACGCTTCGAGACAGGTCTTGTGGCACTGGAGACCTTCAAGGGCGAACCCATCTGGAATACACCGCCGGATGAGCAGGAGATTGCACAACGACGAGAGCGCTATCACCAGCCCTATCACGACAAGCTCAACGCACTGTTGCAAGACAAGCTAAAGAGATTCGGACAAGTGTGGCTGATCGATGCCCACTCCATCGCCTCCCATCCCACCCGCATGCACGATCGCCTGGACAAGCACATCTACCTGGGTAACCGTGATGGCTTAAGTTGCGAAGAAGGCTGGTACGAATTCATGGTGGGGCAGTTCGAGACCCGTGGCATGAGCGTCTCACGTAACTATCCCTACAAGGGCGGCTACATTACCGACTACTACGGTGAGAACCCGGCAGTCCAAGCCGTGCAGATCGAGATGAACCAGGAACTCTACATGGACCAGGATGATCCAGCGTCGGGGCCTGAGCATCCGAACTTTGCTGCCACACGGGACAAGTTGAGGGAGTTGTTTGGGGAGATGGTGGGACAGATAGAAGAGATCGTGCCGGGGAAATTTGGATAAAGATTCAGGCGGTTTTGGTCGGGCTTTCAGAGCCTCGATTCTACTGCCTGGAGCCGTGCATACCGGGGTAAGTCCCAGCCCAAGACAATGATTAACTTGAAAGCAATTCTTTTAATAGCGGAATATCTGGTAAATATTTATCCGATATGAAGACCCCGATAAATAGTAGTTATGCCGCGCGATAGGCAATCACTGTTCAGCGCAAGCACCGACAGAGGTGACTGATAGGAAAACCGATGGGTACGGATTAAATATGGACAGACTGAAATCAAGAACGCAGCTCGTTGGTGGACCTTTCCAAGTACAACGAATAGTTATTTGTGCGCTAGCTGGTCTTCTCATTTTCTACCACACATACACTCTCTACGACTTGTACCTTGGTTTCGGCACTGATCTGTACGAAAGCGGGAGCGCTAATACACACCCCCTGTTTGAGCACGGGCAATCTGTTCTTCGCGTCTTAATTGTTTTCAGCCTGGTTCTTGTGGCCATGAATAGGCGACTTGCTCTGTATGGAATGTGGACGGCAATTTCCGCGCTGATAGCGACACACTACTGGGCATTCTTCTTTGATCTCCCGTTTCGCTTCCTAGATGGCCGGCATCCACTCTCATACCTAAAGGGATTTATCTTTCCCACGGTAATTACGCTTTTGTACTTATCGATGGATTTCAAGCGCAAATCTCTCAAACGTGAGGCCCAACAGGCCGCTCAAGCGGATGCGCAACGTCATGGAACCCCCATCGTGCGGATGATGCATAACAAATCGCTGGAGCGGACGCGTGAAGGATAAAGTGCCAAGGTCATGTACCGGCGTGCGCGCCGCTCAGCTCAACCGTTAGGCTCAAAAGGAGATTATCGGGAAAATATACCTGATACCTTATTTCGGCTCCTAAACTGGAAGCATACGAATGAATAAGTTAGTAGAGTTCTGGGGCAATCTGCGATCGAGCTTCTGGTTTATGCCTTCGTTGATGGTCATGGGCAGCAGCACCATTGCGATCGTGTTGATCGAAGCAGACACTGCCGGAGCCGACCGATGGTTAAGCCAGTGGCCACGCCTTTTTGGAGTGGGGGCGGAAGGTGCGCGCCAGATGTTGTCCACACTGGCCGGTTCGATGATGACGGTTATGGGCATCACCTTTTCTATGACCCTGCTGGCACTGGTGCAGGCATCAAGCCAGTACACCTCCCGCATTCTGAGAAACTTCATGCGCAGCCGGGTCACGCAAGCGACGCTGGGGGTTTTCGCCGGAATTTTCGCTTATTGCCTCATCGTTTTACGTACCGTTCGCGGCGGCGTTGGTGTAGACGAGTTTGTGCCGAGCCTGGCGGTGTTCTTTGCCTTTGTAATGTCGCTCGGTGGCATAGGTATTCTTATCTATTTTATTCATCATATTGCCTCGTCGATCCAGGCATCCAGCATCATCGCCTCGGTCGCACGGGAGACTAACGCCTCTATCGATCGGCTGCTGCCAGAAAAACTGGATGAGAGGCCCGATGAAGATGAAGGCAGAAACCACTCGCTGGAGTTACTGGATAAGCGGTCCTGGTATCCGGTGCCTTCAGCAGTAAGCGGCTACATTCAAAACGTAAATAACGGTGCGCTGCTGCGCCTGGCGAGGGACAACCGGACCGTCGTGCGTATGGAGCACGGAATTGGCGCGTTCGTTGTGCAAGATACAGCCCTGGTATCACTCGCCATGACTTACCCACCAGACCAGAAGGCAATTGATGCGTTTAATGCTGCTTACAGTATTGGCCGCCATCGCACAGTTGATCAGGACCCGGCTTTCGGTATTCGACAGATCGTGGATATGGCCATCAAGGCACTTTCTCCTGGGATCAATGACACGTCAACGGCGGTGATGTGCGTGGATTATCTGACCTCAATTCTGGCCCGGCTGGCGGGTAGACAATTTCCGCCATCGTACCGTTACGACGAAGAGGCACTGCGTGTGGTGGCGATCGTCCCGAGCTTTGAGGGGCTATTGAACGAGTCATTCGATCAGATTCGCGGTAGCGCCGAACGGAATGTTGCCATACTGTCGCGCATGCTCGGCGCCCTTAAGACTATCGGCGGTCTGGCGATCAGGCCTGGCCACTTACGAGCACTCGACGAACAGTTGCAGTGTATTGTCGAGTTGGCCGATCGTCGCGTCGAATCCAGCCATGATCGTGCTCGGATCGAAAGGCGGCTGTCGGAGGTGCGCGAAACGCTGAAAGCTCAGTCTGCGTTGTGCTCAGTGGAAGACAACGATTAAAAGAGGTTTATTTATCACGTACACTCGTCGAGCCAGAAATGCCGGGCCAGGAAACGTGAATCGGGGGTGAGTAGAAATTAAGGCTTCGGCGGTCAGCGAAACCTCGGTCTGAGCCCAATCATCCGCCCTTTACTACCCCGCAAGGTGTATAGTGGGCCCCTGCCTGAACCTCTGGATCGCTTGCTGCGTGACGGAGAGTATCGGCTCATCACACCGACAGGTGGCAGACCCGTCGTCCAGATAACTAACTGTATTCTAAGTTATTTCTATCTGCACACCCTACAAGGCGCAAGGCTTTTTGTCGATCAAAAGCAGACGATTGCGACCTTTTTCATTAACTAACACCGCAGACACTGATGGCTCCATCAATGGCTGTGCTATTTCATTTACGAATTCACATGAATTGATTGGATCGGGAGAACGTTATCGAGTTAGGCAAATTGACATTGGGCGTAATCGGGACGTCACGAAAACCGGATGAGCGACGTGTGCCCATTCATCCGGAGCATTTACCGCGTATTCCTGAGCCCGTGCGTCGGCAGCTGATATTCGAGGAAGGTTATGGAGCGCCATTCGGTATTCCGGACTCGGAGATAGAATCTCAGACTGCCGGGCTTGCATCACGCCACGATCTGTTGGCTGACTCGGACATTGTTATCGCTGCCAAGCCGATACTGGCTGATCTGGAGGAGCTTCGCGAAGGCGGAATTCTTTGGGGCTATGTGCATTGCGCGCAGCAACGTGCCATCACCCAGGCCGCCATTGATCGGAAGCTTACGCTGATTGCTTTTGAGGACATGTTTGTCTGGGGCCCCGGCGGACAAATCGGTCGCCACACCTTTTACAAGAATAACGAAATGGCCGGTTACTGCGCCGTGTTGCATGCCCTGCAGCTCAAGGGGATAGACGGGCATTACGGTAACCAACGCAAAGTCATCATATTCAGCTTTGGTGCGGTTAGCCGCGGCGCCATTTATGCCCTCAAGGCCCATGGATTCAGGGATATCACGATCTGCATTCAGCGACCCGACCACGAGGTGCGTGAAGAGGTGCTGGACTGTCACTATGTCCGTCTTCGCACCGGTGAAGAGGGCGGGGCTCGAATGTTGGTGGTAGAGCATGACGGGACTGAACGGCCCCTGGGCGAGCTGATCAGTGAATCGGATATCATCATCAACGGCACCTTCCAGGACATTGATAACCCGATCGACTATGTTACCCAACCGGAGAGCGCAAGCCTCAAGCGCGGCTGTCTGATTATCGATGTCAGCTGCGACGAGGGCATGGGTTTCTATTTTGCCAGGCCGACCTCATTCGAACAGCCCATGATCAAGATTGGCTCGGTGGACTACTACGCCGTGGATCATTCGCCAAGCTACCTTTGGGAAAGCGCGTCGCGATCCCTCTCTGCCGCCATGATTGTTCATTTACCATCTGTCGCAGCCGGCCTTAAATCCTGGCGCCAGAATGAAACTATCCGTCGGGCGATAAATATCGATGAAGGCTCGGTGGTCAAAGGGAATATTCTGAGCTTGCAGGGACGTCAGTCGGACTACCCCCATGCCCCAATAGAAAATGAAGGGGAAGCGGTATTGAACCAGGCTCGCCGCTGACACTGTTGTGACATCCAGAGAAACGGGGGTCGAATCGAGATTCAATTACGGTGACAGGCACCTTAGATTACGGGACGGGTTTCCCCGGGGTGTCGCTTGTCCTGCTTCTGAGCCGAACAGAAAGGATGCCTTTACTCCTGAAACAGCGGGCAACTTTGCCGGCCATACTTGCGTTGTTGCCCCTCGAACGCCAGGCGATATCGGAAGTGTGTGTTAGCATTTCGGCATGAAACCGGACTACTTAAGAAGTTGTTTTCTATTTGCCGCTGGTGTCCTGAGCGGCTGCGGGAATAAATAGGGGAATAAATAGGGGTCGAACCGCAATTCGGTTGTCTCGGCCTGATCCCGATTCTCTTGGCCTGCGTCGAAAAATGGGATAGAGCCGCAACCAATCCTAACGCCCTGGTTTGGGCTCAATACCCTGTGATGAAAGCGGTAATGCCTGGTAGGAGCTGTCGGTGCCGAGTTTGGAATCTGTTTAACTTGAAAACCTTGGTTTTCATAGCGGAACATCGGGTAAATACTTATCCGGGTATGAACACCCAGGTAAATAGTAGTTGCAGGTCAGGTCACGCGCCAAGGCGCGTTCAGCAAAGGTTTCATTTGGTCCCAGGCAGAAGCATGATGGCCGTTCGTGGATGAACATTGTCGGTAGAGAAATGAAGTCACATTGGCTGTTCCTGGTGGTCATGACAATGCTCGTTGCATCGACGCAGGAGGCGAGATCTCAGTCCGGCAGCGGTGTCACGTATGCTGACCTTGCGCCTATCCTCGCCCAGCGCTGCGTGATGTGTCACTCAGGCAGTGCGGCTCCTCTTGGCCTGCGATTGGACAGTTTCGAATCGGTGTTGAAAGGAAGCGCCAATGGCCCGGTCGTGAAGGCGAACGATCTTTCGGGCAGCGAGCTTGTCCGTCGTCTCAAGGGCATCAGTCAGCCACGCATGCCGATGACCGGGCCGCCGTTCTTGTCCGATGCTGACGTCGCCCTTTTCGAGCGTTGGATCTCGGCCGGGTTACCCGAGGGCGTCGTCGCTCAAGTCGCGCCCCCTCCTGAACCGACGGGGCCGGGGCCCGCGCCAAGTGAAGTGGTCACGTTTCTCCAGGTTGCGCCGATTCTGGCCATGCGTTGTGCGAAGTGCCATGCCGACATGGGATTGATGGGCGCGGCGCCGGAGGGTTATCGGCTGACTTCTTATGAATCAACGCTGTCGACGGCTGATCGCGTCCGCGTGGTACCCGGCAAGCCCGACGCAAGCGAACTGGTTCGACGAATTCGCGGCCAGGCGCTCCCCAGGATGCCATTCGATGGTCCACCGTATCTCTCCGGCGACGAGATTCGCCTGATAGAAGCCTGGGTCGCTCAAGGCGCACGTGATAGCAACGGAAAGATCGCGCCCAACCCGACCGGTGCCACCGTGCGCCTGCACGGAACGCTGCGAGAGGGACCGAGACTGGATGACCTCGATCTTGTTATCGGTGCGCACACGCGCATCGACAAGTCGCCCAAGCCTGGTGACTACGTTGAGGTCCGTGGTAGCGTGGACGCGACAGCGAACGTCAGGGTCGAGCGTCTTAGACGACGGTAAATTTCAGTCCGATTTGCGCAAGATGGAAGAGTCGGTGCCGATGTCAGGCTAATAAGCAAACGCCGGCACGGAGGTTAAACACATGTTGGCCAATAATCCGCTTATAACAAACGCTTGCAGCCTGACCCGGCGCAGCTCGGTCGCTGATCCGAGGCGTCAACCCGGATTCCATTCGTCATCAGATAACTGGAGGTTCGTATGAAGTTCTATGCAATTGTCGCAGTCATCGCAAGCCTGTTTATCGGAGGTGAAGCGCGAGCGCAAGACGCCGAGACCATGGCCAGGGCGGAAGCCGCCGCCGGGCAGTGGCTCACGCTGATTGACTCAGCTGGCTACGCGGCCAGTTGGGAGCAAGCGGCAGGGCTTTTCAAGGCAGCGGTCAGCGAGCAAGATTGGGAGAACGCCATTCAGGGTGTCCGCAATCCACTTGGCGCGGTCAAGTCAAGGAAGCTGAAGTCCGCCCAGTTCACCACGTCTTTGCCTGGCGCTCCGGATGGCGAGTATGTGGTCATCCAGTTTGAGACTCAATTCGAGAACAAAGCCAGCGCCGTTGAGACTGTGACGCCTCTAAAGGACAAGGACGGGGTGTGGCGAGTTTCCGGTTATTACATTAAGTAGCCGTAAATTTGAAAAGGGGTACCTCAAACCGAGGTTTTGAAATGAAGAAAAGGCGGAAAGTTTATTTCGAACCCCAATTCGATAGGTGACAATTAAATCGTTGAAACAAGGTCCGAATCCATTCACTTGGGCCGCTGCCCGCAAAGGACGCTAGACATGAACTTCACCGTCGCCGCAGTCGCAACATCTGTCGCCGGCTTGATCCTGGGGCTTGGTTGGCTTTTCGCCGGAGGCCTTTGGCTCAAGCGGTTAGGGCTTGAGGCAAGTGCCTCGGGATTGGTCATCGGTCGGCGTCTAGGTGCTGTGTACCTGGGCATTGCCATGATGTTGTTCCTGGTCAGGTCCGCACCAGCCTCTGAGTTCCGGTCGTCCGTATCCATGGCAATGATTTTTGCGCTTGGCTTGTTGGCGCTACTTGGGCTCATTGAGTTCAAGGCAAAGCGAGCCGGCCCGGGTATATTGGTTAGTGTAGTCCTTGAAGTCCTGCTTGCCGCCGGGTTTGTGTCTGTTCTATTGGTATAGTCCCCGAGACAGATTAGTCAGGTGGCACACCAGAAATGGCATAGAAATTGGGTCGAACCGCAATTAGCACTGGAATCCTGGATAAGAGGGAATAACTGTTTTAGTCAAGAACCCTGACAAATATCAGTTAGGCCGAAAGGAAGATCGTCGTGAATCTCAACCAACTCTCTCTGCCCGTTTCAGACTTTGATCGCTCCGTTGCGTTCTACCGTGATATGGGATTTACGCTTATCGTTCACTCGCCGCCCCGTTATGCCCGCTTCGAATGCCCTGACGGTGACTCAACATTCTCGCTCCAAACAGTGGATCACCCGGTAAGCACTTCCGGCGTGGTCGTGTACTTTGAATGCCCGGACCTTGACGAGCGGGTCCAGCAATTGCTCGCGGCAGGGTTTGAGTTCACACAGCTCCCGACGGATGAGCGCTGGCTCTGGCGCGAGGCGCGCCTCACCGACCCTTCAGGTAACGTGCTTTGTTTGTTCCGGGGCGGTGAGAATCGCAAGAATCCCCCGTGGCGTGTCACGGCCTGATAAGCATTCAAGTCGATGGCGATTCGTGGTTCAATTCAGGCGATAGACTCCAAAGGAAGTTATTGCACTAACCAATTCCAGGGATCCACATGACTGAGAAGTACTTTAAAAGAATAAAATACTACCTGATTGCCATCGTCGTTATTGTTGAACTGGCTCATTTGTCCTGGGAGCATTTCAATGGCGGCATATTAAGTCACCACCTGCTAAATCGTGCGGACTATCCATCAATATCTAACGGGTGGGGAATAATTATTCTTCCTTTGTTAGCATGGTTTTCTACAGTACGCATTAAAAAGAGAATTGCATTTGCATCTGACGGTGCACCTGCCGCCCAGCCAATCCCAACTGGAATTTTAGTAGGTTTTTTCGGGATGTTAGTCGTAAGTATTTTGCAGTCCCTGGCGTTCAAATTCGGCTATCAGAACATCACCATGTATATGGCGTTAGGTGTATTAATTACGGGGCTGTTTTTACCAATCTATCGAGCCGAGTGTGTTCTTGGTCACGTGCTGGGTGCCGCATTTACTTTTGGCCCGGTGATTCCCTTGATAGGCATGTTCGTTATGGGTTCGGTTTCTGCATTGTCAAATTTAGGTGTGAAGCCACTAATTATACGTATCAGAAAATAGAAATCGGGGTCGAACCGCAATCAATTCGAATAAGAGGAAGGAGGAGTTGGGCCACAGGATACGCCGCTAAGCATGCACATCACCAGGCAGATTTTATGATCAACGCACTTATCGATCGTTCAGACTATCCGGGCCTCAACGAGTGCGTCTATCTCAACCAGGCGTCATTGGGTCTGATTGCTCAGCCGGCCGTTCAGTCGATGCATGAGTTTCTGGACAACACTGCCCGTCACGGCAACCTCAGGATGACTGACGAGGAGGAGGTTGGATTCTTCGAGTCCTTGCGTCAGCGCGGGGCGCAACTCCTGAATTGCCATGCTGATCACCTGGCCATTACAGCAAGCGCCAGTGAGTTACTCGGTCAACTGCCCTTTTTGATTCGCCCGACTCCCGGCAGCTCCATTGTTGCCGTCGCCACAGATTTTCCGGCCGTTACCCGCCCCTGGATACGATATGCGGCTGAGAACGAATGCTCTCTTCGCTTTGTTGACGATATCGCAAGCGAGAATCTTACAACCAGGCTCATCGATGGTATCGATAGCCAGACGGCCGTGGTCGCCGTCAGCTGGGTTCAGTTCTCCACCGGGTCCATGGTCGATGTCCCTCGGCTGCGCGAGGCGTGTGCGCGGGCTGGCGCAAGGCTGGTCGTCGATGCAACCCAGGCAGCAGGAATCCTGAAGGTGGACTCGCAGCAGTGGCAGGCGGATGCGGTTGTCACCAGCGGTTACAAGTGGCTGGGCGGTCACGGTGGCGTTGCGCTCTCGGCGGTATCCCCCGGCTTGCTCGAGCAAGATCCATCGCTTCCGGGCTGGTTTGGAACAAGCAGTCCTTTTGACTTTGACGCCACACGCCTGCATTTTGCCGCCAGCGCTCGTCGTTTTACCCAGTCGACCATGTCCTATATTTCGATGGCTGGCCTGGCCACGGCAATCGACCGGTTGCTGTCCCTTGGAGAAGGTCAGCTTGAGTCGCATTCCCGTCGTCTCGCAGGCCGGCTGATAAAGGGTGCCAAGGTGCACGGATGGACGCCATTTCGGGCGCTGGACGACCCATCGGCCTCACCCCATATCGTATCGCTCAGCCACCCGGAACTCGACGCGGAAAGCGCAACAGACGCATTGCGTCGCAAGCGTATTGTTTGTGGGATTCGCAACGGGCGCATCAGGGTTTCGCTCGCGCCCTATAACAACGGTGCTGACATTGATGCCTTGATTGATGTGTTGGCGTCTGTTTGAGGACGGCGGAACAATTACTCCCAGGATGATTGGAAAACTCATGCCCGCGGTAATAATGTGGTCCAGGAGACAAAGGGGGACATTCTGCTTTAATGCTGAATAAAGCAGAATGTCCCCTCAATTTCCGCCCGTCACCAGACCGGAGGTCGGTATGTTTATCGGACACCTTAGTCAGATTACCTCCAGCCGGGCGACAACCGAGGCCTGGGCATTCTTCGACCCGAAAAACTGGAATGATGCAAATGACGACTAAGCAGTCGATCCGAGCACTCTCAATCTCGTCGCCTCGCGTAAAAGGTGGCAGGTTAACTTTCTTTCTCTATACTCAAATAGGAATAACAAATGGAGACGGCAATGAACAAAACCCTGATTGATGCACTTAACCGTATTTTGGAACTGGAGTTGGCCGGGGTTGTGCGATACACGCACTATTCACTCATGGTGTTTGGCTATAACCGTATTCCGATTGTGTCCTGGCTAAAAAGCAATGCACAGGAAGGGCTTGATCACGCCTACAAAGCGGGAGAAATGGTGACCTTGCTCGGAGGACATCCATCCTTAAAGATTGGCACGCTCCTGGAAACCGAAAAGCACGATATAGGTGACATTCTGCGCGAAAGCCTTGAGCATGAAAAAATAGCTTTGGATGCCTATTACGAATTGCTCAAACTCGCTGAGGGGCAATCTGTATTGCTTGAGGAATACGCCCGGGAAATGATCGTGCAAGAAGAGTTGCACCTTGATGAGGTAAACAAAATGCTTCGTCGGCCAGGCGAAATCGCACCCTTCGTTGAATGAGGGAATAAATAGGGGTCGAGCCGAGTTTTTCTATTAAGCCGACACAGAAATCTCGGTCTGACCCCGATTACCACCCCGATTGCTCTGAGAAAAATTGCCTTGGGCAAGTCAGGGTCATAGAGTGGGATCCCACCTCAACGAAACGCCACGGCGTGGGCCCGGACTGACGCCGGGCCCGACGACACATTTCTTGTCCCGGGTACCGACTGGGAAGACTCTTTAACTCTCGCCAGGGAGGCAATATGGATAAGCCAATCGTCGCGGACAACCGGCCCAAGAAGGTGGAGCTAACCAAAGGCCAGGAGTACTATTTCTGCGTTTGCGGCCGTTCGAAGTCGCAACCGTTTTGCGATGGCTCCCATGCCGGCACGTCATTCAAACCCAGGGGCTTTACCGCGGAACAGGATGGTGAAGCCTATTTGTGTGCTTGCAAGCACACGGCCAACGCACCTTTTTGTGATGGCACGCATAAGCAGTTCAGTGGCGAGCAGGTTGGGAAGGAAGGCCCCGGAGTACAGGCGGGGCCCGGTGAACTGCCCATTGCTGTCGCAACCGTTGAAGAACCGACGGTTGCGTATATCCATCAACTCGCCAGGGAAGGCTTGTCCAAGCTGGGTCACCATGGCCGGATGACCTCCATGGGCGTACCGCGTCATTTGCTGCCCCAGTGGGATGACCTGCAAATCATGGCCGCCCAGATGGCTACCAAGCCGTTGATGGAAGACCAGGCGGTTGGGACTGAACTGGTGATCGGACCCGAGGCTGACAGGCCCCTGGTACTGAAAATTCCGTTGTTCGTATCTGATATGAGTTTTGGCTCACTTTCTGAAGAAGCAAAAATTGCCCTGGCCATGGGTGCCCAGTTGGCGGGTACCGGTATTTGCTCAGGCGAAGGCGGCATGCTGCCTGAGGAGCAAGCGGCCAATTCCCGATATTTTTACGAATATGCAAGCGCCGGCTTCGGCTACAAGGAAGAACTGCTCGCCAAGGTACAAGCGTTTCACTTTAAAGGTGGGCAGGGTGCAAAGACCGGAACAGGCGGCCACCTTCCAGGTAGCAAGAATATAGGCAAGATCTCACAAGTCCGTGGTATACCCGAAGGCCAGCCGGCCATATCTCCACCGACCTTCAGAGATCTCTCATCGGTATCAGATTTCAAGCGATTTGCCGACGGTGTCCGGGAACTAACCGGTGGCATCCCGATTGGCTTCAAGCTCAGTGCCAATCACATTGAGCGGGATGTCCAGTTTGCCCTGGATGCCAGCGCGGATTACATCATTCTGGATGGTCGCGGCGGCGGCACCGGTGCGGCGCCACAAATGTTCAGAGATCACATCAGCGTGCCGACCATCCCCGCCCTGGCGCGGGCTCGTCGTTACCTGGATGAACAAGGGGCCAGTGGTCGGGTAACGTTGATTATTACCGGTGGTTTGCGGCTGCCGATTGATTTTGTGAAAGCCCTGGCGCTGGGCGCCGATGGCGTTGCCCTGGCAAACAGTGCCATGCAGGCCATTGGGTGTGTTGCCGCAAGGATGTGCAATACAAATAATTGCCCCACCGGTATTGCCACCCAGAAACCTGAACTGCGGAAACGCCTGGATATCCAGAAATCCGCCCAGCAGTTGCACAGGTTTTTTGACGCCTCGGTGGAGTTGATGCAGGTTATGGCTCGGGCATGCGGGCATGATGACCTGAGCAAGTTCAACAAGAATGACCTGGCCACCTGGCATCGCGAAATGGCCTTGTTATCGGGTGTGAAGTACTCTGGCTATGTTGATCCCGCCGGGTCTAGGTAAATGGGGTCTGACCCCATTTACCCCGCGACGGGCGCTACAACAGACACAAGGAAACCGTAAATGCCCAAGCTGAAACTAACCTACTTTGATTTTGACGGTGGACGTGGGGAACCGGTGCGTCTGGCGTTGGTCATCGCCGGCATGGCCTTCGAGGATGACCGGGTCAAGTTCAAGGACTGGCCAGCACGCAAACCCGGCACGCCTTTCGGTGCGCTACCAGTACTGGAGGTGGATGGGGCGGTGATATCGCAATCCAATACCATCACGCGTTATGTAGGCAAGCTGACTGATTTGTATCCGGATGATCCCTGGCAGGCGGCCCTGTGCGATGAAGTCATGGATGCGGTCGAGGATCTCAACGGGCATATCGGCACGACCATCTCTATCAGTGACCCGGCCGCGAAAAAGACCGCCAGGGAAGCGCTGGCCAGCGGCCCGATGAGTGTCCATCTCGCCCGTCTGAATGCCTACCTGGAAGCCAGAGGCGGAGAGTACTTTGCCGACAATCGCCTGACCGTGGCCGACTTGAAGGTCTATTCGCTGGTTTCGCATCTGCGCTCCGGGGTGCTGGATCATATCCCGGCTGACCTGGTGGAGCGCAAAGCGCCGCTGCTGGTGAAACATTCGGACCGTCTGAAAAAGCACCCGAAGATCGCGGCCTACTATAAGGATCGTTAGCCCGCGAAAGGTGTCTGACATCTTTGGTTCTTCCGGCAATAGAACCCGAACCCCTGGTTGATCTTGCGGCCGACCGCGGTAGCGCGGAGTAACTGGTCAATATGCACAAATAGACGGCTTTCCGGCGATAGGTATTCGGGAAATACTTGGGATAGGAGGCTGTCATGGATGACATCGCAAGATTTTTGCAGGTACAACGGCTGGCATTGTTGCGATACCTGGATGGGCAAGCTCCTCAGACAGCGGACGAGCCTGGGCCTCTGGAATATGTGCAGGGCGTTCTTGATGAGTGGTCAAGCAAATATGCCGGACGGGTATTGCCTGAGCCCTGCCTTCGGGAGCGGACCTTTTGGTTTGCTCTATACCAACTCGAGGAACTCACTGAGAATCCTGTGCACGGCGCTCTGGATCCATATGAACGATTTCTACTGGAAGATCTCGCGATGGCCAGGGAGTTGCTACGAACATGGTCTGAATTGCCGGAAGGGTACTACGCCACACGACCGGGAGAATTTCTTTCAGATGAGAACTGAAACAGGTTTGCGGGCTGCACCCTGGCTTATCGTGTGTGTACTCTGCACCGGTACGCGACAGCATTCTGAAGAACGCTTTGCGAACTGTAACGTAACACGTTACAGTTAGGGCGATGATTCAGGGTTTCAAGCACAAGGGCCTTGAGCGTTTCTTCCAAACAGGCGTGAAGTCAGGGATTCGGGCGAGCCATGCCAGGCGCCTTCAATTGATCCTCGGCCGATTGAATGCATCCAAGTGTGCTGGCGACATGGATCTGCCCGGGTTGTTCCTGCATAAACTCGCGGGTACTCGTGTGGAGACTTGGTCAGTCCGGGTGAGTGGCAACTGGCGCGTCACTTTCCGGTTTAACGGGGCACATGCGGAGCGGGTGGATTACGAAGACTGTCATTGAGGTCATGTCATGCTGATGCACAATCCGCCTCACCCCGGTGAGGTCATTAAAGAACTCTGTATAGAGCCACTTGGCCTTACGGTCACTGCGGCGGCAAAAGCGTTGGGCGTCAGCCGGAAAACGCTGTCCAGCATTATTAACGGGAAAGCCGGAATTAGCCCGGAAATGGCCGTGCGGTTATCCATCGCGTTTGATACCTCCGCTGAAAGTTGGGTGAACCAGCAGTCTCAATACGACCTGTGGCATGCAGAGCAGCACAGGAGCGCGCTGCGGGTGAAGCGCTTATCCGCCGCCTGAAATCAGCCGGTAACCAAACAAAAAACAAGGGTCGACTGGCTCACGCCCACGAGCCTTGGGTAGTTCATGCACATGCAAAATCACCAGCCAATGCAGCCTCCCTCTACCGCCCTGGTCGCGATCAGGGTGGTGCACACAGTCGTATGGGCGATTTTCGTCGCGTGTATTGTCGCCATACCCATCATGTCCTGGCTCGGGAGGCACCGCGCAGCCGCCTGGCTAATCGCCATCGTTGCCTGCGAATGCATCGTGCTGGTCGTCAACAGGATGCGCTGCCCCCTCACCTCCGTGGCGGGCCGGTACACCGAGGACCGACGAGCCAACTTCGATATCTACCTGCCGCAGTGGCTGGCCAAACACAACAAGACGATCTTCGGCACGCTGTATTTCGCCGGGCTCGTATTTGCCATGTTTCGGTGGGTCGATAGCCAAGGCTAGGCGTCTGCCAGTCGAATGGCACTGAAAAACCGTGTTTGGTTCAGCGTTCTCGTCAAAAGTGTGGTATTTACATCAAAAGTATAGTAAAAGATGTAATTAACTCACATTAAATGAGGCCCGAAATGGCAAATACCGTGACAGTAGATCAACCTGACACCGGGATGACACTGACCAAGGCCTTGCTCAAAGCAGGAGGAACACTGGGGCTTACCCAGGAAACGCTTGGGGAAATTGTTGGCCGTGATCGCACGGCGTTCCGGCGCGGTCTTGACCCAACCAGCAAGCCGGGCGAGTTGGCCCTGTTGCTACTGCGCGCCTACCGAAGCCTGTATGCCCTGGTTGGTGGCAAAGAGACTGATCTGAGGCACTGGATGCATACCTATAATTTGCACACCCAGGGCATACCCGCCGAACAGGTGAAATCCGTCACCGGCCTGGTCAATGTCGTGGAGTACCTGGACGCGATCCGCGGAAAAATATAGGGAGCCTCTGTTCTATTCATGTGCTGGTATCTTGCGACTAAAAAACCCAGCTTCCGTGTTGCCGATCTTCGCCATAGCTCCACTATGACGTGCGATCGGCGCCTTGAATCCGGCTCTTTTCGTTCGCAATCTGCTGCGCCCAGAACAGAACAGAGGCTCCCCGGAGTCTCTGATCCCTTCATCAGCTTGTATCTTGGGACCCAGGAAACCCAGCTTCCGTGTTGCCGATCTTCGCCATAGCTCCACTATGACGTGCGATCGGCGCCTTGAATCCGGCTCTTTTCGTTCGCAATCTGCTGCGCCCAGAACAGAGACCCCTTAACTAAATGGATATCTGGGCGGCCTGCCGGGAGGATGTGAAACCGATACACCTGGCGGGCGTCGTCATACGGGTGGTGGAAAGTCAGGAACAAATCGCCACCAATTCCCTGGTGGACAACCTGGAGGAGCAGGCTTTGCTGGAAGAAATGCTGGAGGCCAGCAAGCCTCCGCTGCCTTCGGATGTCGCGAGTCTGCACTATCTCCTGGCTACGCCATTTCGCTACCCGCCGTTGAAGCACGGCTCCCGTTTTGGCACGAGACGGGAGCCGGGTCTGTTCTATGGCGCGAAGAACCTGGAACCGGCGCTGGCAGAATCGGCCTATTACCGCCTGGTCTTCTGGTCCGGTATGGAAATTGCCCCGCCATCAGCGAAATTCATCACCGAACACACGGTGTTTGGCGCCCGCTTCGACACCTGCCAGGGACTGCGCCTGCAGGATCCACCCTTCAGTCGCTTCGAAAAACGCCTGGTTGATCGGGAGAGTTATACCGACACCCAACGACTTGGCGGACAGCTACGTCAGGCGGAAATAGCCGCGTTTGAATATATTTCGGCCCGCGACGCCGACAGGGGAATCAATATCGCCTTGTGCAACGCCGACGTGTTTTGCGCTAGCCAGCCTGCCTGGCAGGAGGAATGGCTGTGTGAGACCACAGCGGATGTCGTTCGGTTTTACAGCCAGGAGCACGGCACCCGGAGTTTTCCACGTGCTCAATTCCTGGTATCCGGGGTGCTACCGATTCCTTCAACCTGATTGAATTCAAAGTGGGGTCGAACCGGCCGACCCCATCCATACCGCTTATTTCTCGTAGACGAGCTTGCCGTTGACGATGGTCATGACGATGCGCCGTCCAGGATTTCACCCGGACTTTCGTCGGCGAGTACGAACGGATCAACGTCCATGACGGTGATATCCGCCCACCGACCTGCCTCGATGATCGCCCGCTACGTTTTCACGAAAACTCGCGTAGGCCGACCACTGCGTATAGCCTCGTATGGCCTCGTCGGCGGTCATTCTCTGCTCGGGATACCAGCCGCCCTCCGGTCGCCGGTCTCTTGTCCTGTCGCGTAATCGCAGAGTGCAGACCGTAAAATATGTCGTGGTCCGAGCCGGGATTGTCGGCGTTGAAGGTCAGGCGGCGCCGTCTTTCGCAGCGATCGCCAGGCGTAGGCGCCGAGGATTCGCTGCGGGCCCAGGCGCTCTTCTGCCCAGGTCTTGTCTTCCATCGCATGTGGCGGTTCCATCGAAGCGATGATACCCAGTTGCCGAGGCGCGGAATATCTTCGGGGCTGATTACCTGCGCATGTTCGATGCGATGCCTGTTGCCGGCAGTTGCCGGTGCTTCCTTGAATACGCTTTCCAGTATATCGATGGCTTCGCGATTGCCGGCGTCGCCGATGGCGTGAATGGCAATCTGGAATCCGGCCTTCATGGCGTCTGCATTCAGCGTCTGGTTAAAGCCGTATTCGTCTCCGCTGATGCCCCGGTGACCTGGCATATCCGAGTAGTCCTCAAGGAGGCGCGCGCCACGCGAACCCAGCGCACCATCGTAGTAGGCCTTGACGGTGCGTGTTACCAGCAGGCTGTCATTGTCGCTGTCCGGGCCTTTTTCGATCCACTTGCGAATCAGCTCTTCATCGCGCAGGGACAACATCGCGTACACTCGGATTGGCAACTTGTCGGTGGCTTCCAGTTCCTCCAGAACACTCATGGCTGCTGTATCAAGACCGGCATCGTGTACCGCGGTATAGCCGTCCGCCGCCATTTGCTCAAGTCCGAGCAGGAGTTGCTTGGTCAGGGTTTCACGCGACGGCGCCGGGATCGCAGCGCTCAGCATTTGCACACCCTGGTTCAGAAACAGCCCGCTGGGCTGACCGTCTTTCCCGAGCCGCATCTCGCCGCCGACCGGTACTTTCGACTCCGCGGTAATCCCGGCCGCATCGAGCGCCATCTGGTTACCCCAGCCACCGAAACCGTGCAGGCTGTCCATGAACACCGGATGGTCGGGCACTGCCGTTGTAAGCAGCGCCTTGTCCGGATAACGGTTGGCCCAGGCGCCTTCATCCCAGCCACGACCAACAATCCACTCGCCCTTGGGTACCGACTTTGCCCGTTCGACAATCAGTGCGACGGCGTCTTCCTCGGTCGCGACGTCAACCAGGTTGACCTGGTCCAGCAGCGCTCCAAGACCGAAGACATGGGTATGCGAATCGACCAGGCCGGGAATCACGGTGGCGCCCGCAAGGTCGATGATCCGGCTCGTGGCCCCCTTGAACTGCATGGCCTCCTGGTTGCTGCCTACATACAGGATTTCGCCGCCTTGCATGGCGACGGCCTCGGCATCGGGGTGCCAGCCGTCTTCATTATGCGGCGCACCTTGCATGACCGCGCCATCAAGCCCCGGTTCGTCCCAGTTGAGCGTATACACACGGGCGTTGGTCAGTATCAGGCTGGCGCCATCGGCACTCGCGACCTCGCCCCTGTCCTCGGCGCAACCGACCATCCATGCCAGGACGACGAGGATTATCAGCAGGTTCGTTGGTCTCATTATTTCCGCCCTTCTTGTGCGTGTGCCGCGTTCACCATCCGTCAGCCGGTGAATATTCTGGCCGTTGATCATCGACTCGGCGTAGTATCGCGAAAAAGCCGTTAATGCGACAGTGACTGCAACTGTCCCGCCTGGCTGCCCGGGGTCCGGTTCCCTTTATCTTGCCGACCTCTTGATCCGGCATGCTACGACATACGGCGGGAAATTGTAGAGAAATGAAGACGGGGCTTGAGCTGCATCTACCACGGTTTTGCAGGTACTCTCAAGCCATGATCGGACTGGCCTCCCGGTCAGATAGTTCTCCCCGACCCCAACCGCGAACATAAGATCACGAGGTAGCGACCATGAACCCGACACTCTTTGCCTTAACCGGCTTTGTCACCTGGGCCCTGTTCCTGCTGGTGCTGATGGAAGCCATTCGTGCCAAGCTGGTCATGACCGGGGCCGTGCCGGCGAACGGCTTTTCGCCGGACAACTCGAATCTGTCACCCTTTATGCAGCGTCTCGCCCGGGCACATGCCAACTGCGTGGAAGGGCTACCGATATTTGGTGGCCTGATGCTGATTGCCCTGGTCGCCGACAAATCATCGGTGACCGACTCGCTGGCCCTGGTTTTCCTGGGCGCTCGAATCCTGCAATCACTCATTCACCTGGGTTCACTCTCGGTGACGGCTGTCTGGCTGCGATTCACGGCATTCGCCGTACAAATGGCCATTGCCGTGTACTGGGCGTTTGCCTTGCTGGCGGGTTGATTGTGCGGGTCACGTCGCGAGGTCCCGCGGGTCCGCTTTCGGGGCGATGTCCTGGCGCTATTATTAACGCAAACCCCGGGTAGCACCCATGGATTCCGGAGCCCTGTTCCTGCTCGCCGCCGATGTGCTTCTGTTCAGTCATCTCTTGTTCGTCGCTTTCGTTATCTTCGGTCTGGCCCTGATTGTCGTTGGCAAGGTTCTCGCCTGGAGTTGGGTGCGGAATCCGTGGTTCAGGGTCGCCCATTTGGCGGCAATCGCTGTCGTCGTGTTGCAGTCCTGGCTCGGTGTTATCTGCCCGCTTACTACCTGGGAGATGGCGTTGCGGGAACGTGCCGGTGACGCCATTTACACGGGGTCTTTTATTTCTCACTGGCTTGAATCGCTGTTGTATTATCGGGCGCCCGCCTGGGTGTTCGTTGTTTGTTACACCGCCTTTGCGGCGATTGTCGTGGCCAGTTGGTTCCTGGTTCCTCCACGACGGTTCAAGGAGCCGCCGACTGACGAACCAGTCTGAGCTTGAGAAGTATATTTCAGCAGGGTGGTGACACGATTCGCTTCCTGTTGGCTTGCACACCGGCCCGGCCCCGGATATTGCGTTACCGAGGCGCCGGAATTCTGCCTGCCACTTGTTCGGTACGCCCGGGCGCGATACCGTGCCCACAGGATATAAAAACATGCTCCCCCCTGTCGGCAAGCCGAAGCCGGGAGTGAAGACTCCGCAACGCGCAACTCACAAAGAGAGATTTTTCATGTCGAAACAGAAGCTTCTGTGCCTGGGTCTTGTCTCATTAATTGTTTCTGGCAGTGCCTACGCCGACGACCAGGAAACCCGTGCGGTACTCGCGCTGATGCAGCAGGCCTTCGACGCGGTGGGAACCGGCGATCCGGACGACATGCGTGCGATCCAGTTGGCCGAAGGCACGAGTCTTTCCTTCCGTCCCCTGGCGGGCGGGGCTCCCGGCGAGCTTGAAATGAGAATGTCTTCCAATGAGGCGTTGGCGGCGGTTCCGGTTGAAGACCTGCACAAGTATAGGGAGCGTTGGACCAGCGAGCCGACGGTCATGATCCGTGGCCCGATTGCGGTGGTCTGGGGCGAATATGAATTCTACATAGACGGAGAGTTTTCCCATTGCGGGGTAGACTCTGTGGACCTGGTAAAAGTGGACGGTGTTTGGAAAATCGCGAACTGGATGTGGACGGTTGAGAAGGAAGGCTGCCCGACCGATCCGTCGCAGGAGAAAAGGTAGAGATACCTGGGGCAACCAGCAATTAGCCGTTTTCTTGAAATACTCCGTTCGCCGAAGATCCAACTGGGTGCCATTGTCGCCCTGGCGGCGCTGGTCATAGTACGGCTGGCGCTGATGACCTACTGGTCATGGCAGGATGTCTCGACGTCGCGGTTGATCCTTGTGTGGTGCCTTGCTCTTGTTGTCCTCGTGATGCTCGGTCGTTTCGCCTGGGATATAGTCTCTGGTACACAAAGACGCAGGGACAAGGCAGATTGAAGCACCGCCGCTGTATCAAGAGAGCTGTTTGAGCTACCCCTGATTCGGTTCTAGTCCCCGGCAGCCTGCTTGAACTGCTTGTCAAAGAACACGTGCATCATCTCGTAGGCGCGCTTGGCTGAGGGTTCGTGGTACAGGCAGTTTGGAGGGCTGTTGGCGTCCGCTTCGGCGAAGCAGTGGTGGGCGCCGGGGAAATTGACCAGCTCCCACTCTGCGCCAGCGGTGTCCATCTCCGTTGTAAAAGCACTGATATCATCAGCGCTGACATTGGTGTCGTCCGCGCCATTGAGAACCAGTAAGGGTGTTTGGATATCGCCTGCGCCGGCTCGAATGGAGGTGTTCAAGCCGCCATGGAAACTGACCACGCCGGACACCGTGGCGCCGGAGCGCGCCAGCTCAAGCACGGTGGAGCCGCCGAAGCAAAAGCCGATCGCACCCACACTTCCGACGTCAAGCGGTGCCTTGCCGGCCTGCGCACGCAGCATTTCAACCCCGCGTGCGATGCGGCCACGCATCTGCGCGGGATCGGCATAGACGGCCCGGGCGGCCGTGGAGGCCGACTTGAAATCCGTTGGTCGTACTCCGACGCCATACATGTCGACCAGCAGTACCACGTAGTCTGTGCCGGCGATAACCTTGGCCTTTTCGATGGCCGAATCATTGATACCCATCCAGTTGGGCACCATGGCAAGACCGGGACGAAGCGCGTCGCTCTCATCGTCATAGATAACGTAGCCACTGAAATTCGTGCCCTCATAGTCCCAGTCCAGTGGTGTCGCCACGGGCTTGGCCAGGATCGGTCCGCATATCAACAGCGAAATGGTTACAAATAGTGCGCGCATTGCATCGTCTCCATAGAATTTGATGGAAGTATATGTCGCCGGGCGGAGTGATTGCCAAGAACATCGGCGCATTTTGCATCACGCACGGACCTCCACCGCCGTGTAATTCGTTTCAACGCCGGTCATTTCATACTAAGCTCGGCTACATCACGCCACCGCGGAGACCGGCCCAAGCATGAAAGACCATCAAAGCATTCGCCCCGACTCACTGGTGGTGGCCGCAGGGCGTGACCACACGCCCGGGGCGCCTTTGAACGTGCCCCTGGTACCGGCATCCAATTTTGTCCTGGGTGGTGGCCGCGAATATGTTCGCGGTGACGGCACGGCGACGTCGGATGCACTGGAAGCGATTATCGGTGGCCTCGAAGGTGGCGACGCCGTCGTGTTCTCCTCGGGTATGGCGGCCATCGCTGCGATTTTTGACCAACTCGCCACGGGTGCGGTGGTGGTCTTGCCTGACGAGTGCTACCAGGGCACGGTCGGCCTGGCCGAGGAAGGCGAGAGGAAGGGGCGATGGACGGTCAAGAGAATCACCGTTGAAGATACGGATGAGTGGATTCGGGCTTGCTGCTATGCAGAGCTGATCTGGCTGGAATCGCCCTCCAACCCGCTGTTGCGTATAGCGGACGTAAAGGCAATCTGCGCCGCACCCCGCAAGACCGGGGCATTACTTGCCGTCGACAATACCTTTGCCACGCCCCTGAACCAGCGTCCGCTTGAGCTGGGTGCGGACTTCTCGGTGCAGTCGGCAACCAAGTACATCGGTGGACATTCGGACCTGTTGGCCGGCATCGTGTCGACGAAAACCCCGGCGTTGTTGGCCGCCCTGAGACAGACACGCGTGCTGACCGGCGCCATGCTCGGTTCGCTGGAGGCTTTCCTGGCGGTACGTGGCGTGAGAACCATGGCGCTGCGTCTGGAGCGGGCCCAGCAAACCGCGATGTTCCTGGCCACCCGGCTGCAGGCCCACCCGCAGGTGAGCACCAGCCGATACCCCGGGCTTGCGTCGCACCCTGGTCACCAGCTTGCCCGCCGTCAATTGGGTGGCTTCGGGACTATCATCTCCTTCGATGTAACAGGTGGCGCCGAGGCGGCGGACGCCATGTGCAAAAACGTGCGTCTCATCCAGCACGCCACCAGCCTCGGTGCGGTGGAGTCGACCATGGAGCGCCGCGCAGCGGTGCACGGGCAGGAGCACCTGCCGCCGTCCATGCTCAGGCTCAGCGTCGGCATCGAGAATGCGGAAGACCTTTGGAACGACCTGGACCAGGCGCTGCGTCGTGGCGCGACGGGGACATCGGGAAAGAAAAAATAGCGCGGATGGCAGGCTGAGTCTGAGTATAACTCCAGGCCGCGCATCATTTTCCGGCTGCCCTGCACTCATGCCGATCTGTCTGGACTTGATCTATGCCGACAACGTGTCTGTAACCCCGCAGATTCAGTCAAACGGGGCACTACAGGAATTGCCGGTCGCTTATCAGAGTCTGCGTCGACATTCAGGCCGACCGGCGTTTGGAGTTCACACGTCCTTGTATAGCAAGCCTTAAAAAAACTTCGCCGCCAGCGCACGGAATGTCCGGAACTATCCGGGCCCTCTTTCTCGTTGGATCAACAGCAAGCGTGCATAAAAAGGGCTAGTATGGACCGTGATGATTGTGCATTCGTTGACTCGTTCAGGATAGGGATTTTCGGTTTCAGACGAAGATACTGACAGGCACGCTCGACTTGCAGTTGTAACGGGTTTGCACAGCATGTGCTTGACGGGCGTAAACCCTGGTCGAAGCAGGTGAGGCAGATTGCAGATTTTTCGCAACCTTGTGAGTGACCGGCAGCGGGTGCCGCGAACCTGGCTACAGAGCATACTCAGGCGCGGGGCGTTGTTTGCGCTCATTTGGTGGATTCTCGTCGACGGCGTCACCACGTCCTGGTGGATAGGCATACCGGCAGTCCTGCTCGTGTCTGCTACAAGCGTTGCACTCCTGGCCCCGGTAAATCTGGTCTGGCATGAAATGCCCGGTTTCCTGCTCTTTTTTTTCACTCATTCCTTGCTGGGCGGGGCGGATGTGGCGTGGCGTGCGGTCCACCCCGGCTTGCCTATCGCTCCCGATTTGCTCGTGTACCCACTGCGACTGCCACCGGGATTGCCCCAGGTATTCATGGCCAACACGATAAGCCTGCTGCCTGGCACCTTGAGTGTAGAACTCGATGAAAGGTATCTGAATGTGCATGTGCTCAACGGGCGCAAAGACATCCAGTCAGAACTTGAGAAGCTGGAGCGAAAAGTGGCCGCGTTGTTCGGGTCTTCTCTTCCTGCGCATGGAACGGGGCACTGAAAATGTTTTGTCAGGCACAGATCCTTGCAAAAGTCGGAAGGATATCCGCAGCCTCTTGCCCGGATCGGATACCCGCGATCAAGCTCGGAGATTTCATATTCCCGGTGACACAGGAGATATGAACAGTTGCAGACTCTCTATTTCACCTTGTCCTGGTTTCTGCTGATGACCCTTGGAGCGGGGATTTGGCGCGCACTTCGTGGTCCAACCGCTGCCGATCGAATGCTGGTCGTACAGCTATTCGGCACCACTGCGGTGGCGATATTGTTATTGCTTGCAGAGGCTGTGGCGAACCGGGCGCTACGCGACGTTGCCCTGGTGTTTGCCCTGTTGGCGGCGGTAACGGTGGTGGCATTCATACGGCGTGCCTGGCCAGGCGAGGAGACCGAGAGTGACCCCCAGTGATTACCTTGCCTCGACCCTGCTCATCCTCGGCGCGGTCTTTTTTTTCGCAGGTGTCGTAGGTCTGTTGCGTTTTCCAGATGTGTATACCCGCTTACACGCGCTGACCAAGACCGACAACGTGGGGCTGAGCCTGATAGTTGCGGGGCTCGCGGTTCAGGCTGACTCGTGGTTCGTCGTGGGCAAGTTGTTGTTGATCTGGCTGTTGGTCGTGCTCGCCGGTGCCAGCGTTGCTCATTTGATTGCCAGGGGCGCCATGCAGCGAGGGATAAAAATGTGGAGACGCTGACGCTATCGCAGTGGATCCTCGATGCATTGATAGGATCGGGATTGTTGTGGTTGGCCTGGCGGGCGCTGGCCAGCCCGCAGTTGTTGAGGGCGGTGGTCTGGTTTGTCGTTTTTGGCCTGATGATGGCGCTGGCCTGGGTTCGCCTTGACGCGCCCGATATTGCGCTTGCCGAGGTGGCTATCGGTGCAGGACTGACCGGGGCCCTGCTGTTGGCTACATTGGCGCGGTTGCCTGCTCTGGAAATTGCGCGAAGCGCAGCGCCTCAATCAGGCATGCGGGATCCTGAAGTCCGTACCCTGCGTTGGTTAACTGCCGTGTTGCTGTCATTGGTCGCAATGGGACTGGCCTATTCGGTCTTGTCTTTTCCAGTCATTTCTGAGGGACTGAGTCCAGAGGCTGGCGCGAATCTCGATCTCAGCGGCGTAAGCAACCCGGTGACCGCAGTACTGCTCAACTTTCGCGCCTACGACACTTTGCTGGAACTGCATGTGCTGTTGTTGGCATTGCTGGGTATCTGGTCTCTTGGGGGCGTGCCGACACCCCGCGCTACCGCGCCGGGACCGGTACTGGATACCCTGGCGCGACTGTTAACACCGGTGTTGATCCTGGTGACCGCCTATCTCTTGTGGGCCGGTTCGCGTGCACCCGGCGGCGCGTTTCAGGCCGGGGCGATACTGGGAGCAGTCGGCGTGTTGTTGCTCCTGACAGGCTGGCGACCCGACCCGGACTTCACGCGATTTCCGCTGCGACTGGTCCTGGTGGCGGGACCGGGATTATTTCTCCTTATCGCTTTGATCACCATCCTGACAGGTGGGGCATTCCTGGAGTTCCCTCAGAATCGAGCCGGCAACCTGATTTTTCTTCTTGAGACGGTGGCGGCTGTCTCAATCGGCGCGACCCTGGTCGCCTTGTTTATGGGCGAGCACCCCGACCAAGAGGAGGGCCAATGAGCTCCCCATTTGTTTACGCCATGGTCGGTGTCGGGCTGTTTTGTCTGGGACTCCACGCCTTGATAGTTCATGCCCACCTGTTGCGCAAGATCCTGGCGATCAACGTGATGGGCAGCGGCGTGTTCCTGGTTTTGGTGGCCCTGGCGAATCGCACTGGCGCTGCAACGCCTGACCCGGTGCCTCACGCCATGGTGATTACCGGCATCGTGGTGGCCGTTTCGACCACGGCGTTCGCGCTGATGTTGCTGTTAAAGGTGGTTGCGGAAACCGGGCACGCCGAGCTGCCGGACGAGGGGAGCGAGTAGCGCTGATGGGAGACGTTGTCACAGTGGTTCCCTGGGGCGCAGTCGTCATCATTCTGCCGTTGTTTGGTGCGATCGCCTGTTTCCTGTGGCCAAATGCGTCCAGGAGCCTGGCGCTTGTGGCTGTCTTTGGCATGCTCCTGTCAGTTGCAGGTCTGGCTTTTCAATTGGTGGCAAGCGGGGCTACACGTCATCCGATTGGCGGCTGGGGTGCGCCGCTTGGCATTGAGCTTGTTTGCAGACGGTCTGAGTCTGCTGATGCTGGCGATGACCGCTCTGGTCGGGCTTGCGATCAGTGTCTATTCCACGGGCTATTTTCAAGCCAGGCAGTTGGCGCAGTTCTGGCCGCTCTGGTTGTTCCTCCTGGCGGCGTTGAACGCCCTGTTTCTTTCGGCCGATATCTTTAATCTGTATGTCACCCTCGAGTTAACGGGGCTGGCTGCGGTGGCGCTGACGGCCCTGACCGATGACAGGGATGCCCTGCCCGCAGCCATGCGCTACCTGTTGGCGAACCTGCTCGGATCGCTGGCGTATCTGTTCGGCGTGGTGCTGATCTACCATAGCTTCGGCACCCTGGACATAGCGACGCTTGCGCAGCGGATGGAGTCGTCACCGGCAGTTTGGTCGGCCCTCGGTCTGATGAGTGCCGGACTCGCACTCAAGACGGCGCTTTTCCCGTTGCATTTCTGGCTTCCGCCAGCGCATGCCAGTGCCCCTGCGCCGGTCAGCGCGGCGTTGTCTGCGCTCGTCGTAAAGGGCTCTTTCTACATTCTGTTGCGCCTGTGGCTCGAGATTTTCCCGGCAGACAGCGGGTCGTCGGGCGTGCTCTTCGGCCTGCTTGGGGTTGCCGCAGTTTTTTGGGGCGGCCTGCAGGCGTTGCGCGCCAGGCGGCTCAAACTCTTGATTGCCTATTCGACAGTCATGCAGGTTGGCTACCTGTTCTTGGCCTTTCCGCTGGCTCTCCCGGCCGCCTGGCGGGGAGCGCTCTACCTGTTGCTGTCACACGCATTGGCCAAGGCGGCCATGTTCCTCGCGGCGGGCAATATTCTGCATTTCGCCGGACATGACCGTATCGCTGATCTCGACCGCATAGCCCAGCGCCTGCCGTTGACTATTGCCGCCTTTGCACTCGCGGGTGTCAGCATCATGGGCTTGCCTCCCAGTGGAGGGTTCGTTGCCAAGTGGCTGATGGTGGAGGCTTCGCTGAAAACCGGACAATGGTGGTGGGCGGTCGCCCTGATCCTCGGTGGTCTGCTTTCCGCAGCCTATGTTTTCAAGGTCGTCGGTCACGCCTTCACCCAGACCGTCGTGCCTGACACGTCCCGAGGAGTACCGGCCGTCATGGAGTGGACGTGCGCTCGTACTGGCCCTGGCCGCCATCGTACTGGGCCTGGTCGCGCCCTGGTCACTGACATGGATGGACATCGGCGATCCATTCCAGGGCGCATCGGTAAAGTGAACGCGACCGCTACATTGCCGCTACTCATACTTGCCAGTTCGCTGTTGCCGGGGCTGGTGATCTTTTTTCTGCCCGAGTCGAGCGTCAGGATGCGGACCACATTGAACCTGCTTGGGGCGCGTGCTCAAGCTGGTGCTGGTGGGCGTGATGGCGTGGGGTGTCGTGCATGGCGTCGATTATGAATCTCGACTGCCCTTGTTGCCCGGTCTGGATCTCGTGTTGCGTGCCGATGCGCTGTCACTCCTGTTCGTCTCCTTGTCCAGTGTCCTTTGGCTGCTCACTACGGTCTATGCCATCGGCTACCTTGAGGACTCTCCTCATCGCAGCCGGTTTTTCGGCTTTTTCAGCCTGTGCGTCACGGCAACAGTTGGCGTGGCGTTGGCCGGCAACCTGATTACCTTTGTACTGTTTTACGAGTTGCTTACCCTGGCCACCTATCCCTTGATCGTACATCGGGGAACCAACGTGGCTCGCCTGGCAGGGAATATTTACCTGCGCTACACACTGGCCGGCGGCGCCCTGTTGTTGATTGGAACGGTGTGGCTCTACACGCTGTTCGGCACGCTGGAATTTCGCCCAACGCGGGTTCATGGCCGGCTCGAAGATCGCTGAAGCAAACCCGGACACGCTGATCGTCATCTTTGCTCTGCTTGATAGCCGGCCTCGGGGTGAAGGCGGTATTGGTACCGCTTGCACGGCTGGCTGCCTCATGCCATGGTTGCCCCGGCCCCGGTCTCGGCGTTGTTGCACGCGGTGGCCGTGGTCAAGGCAGGCGCCTTCGGCATTGTGCGCGTGGTCCATGATGTATACGGCATTGAGTTTGCTGCCGAACTTGGCGTGACCTTGCCGCTGGCGGTGATAGCGGCGGTGACCATTATCTATGCCTCGGTTCGCGCCTTGTTCCAGGACGACCTCAAACGCCGGCTGGCCTATTCGACCATCAGCCAGATGTCCTACATCACCCTGGGTATCGCCACCGTCGGACCGCTCGCCACTATCGGCGGGATCGTGCACCTGGTCCATCAGGGGTTGATGAAAATCACACTGTTCTTTTGCGCGGGAAACCTGGCGGAGACCCTGGGCATCCACAAGATCAGCGAAATGGACGGGGTCGCGCGGCGCATGCCCTGGACTATGGCGGCATTTACCCTGGGCGCCCTCGGCATGATTGGCGTTCCGCCTCTCGCCGGCTTCGTCAGCAAGTGGTATCTGGGCACCGGGGCCATGGCAGCCGGTCAGGACTGGATACTGCTGGTCCTGGTCGCGAGCAGCTTGCTCAACGCGGCCTATTTCCTGCCGATTCTTTATGCCGCCTGGTTCAAAGAAGCAGATGGCGCATGGCCTGGGGAAAAAACGCGAGGGCGATTGGAGACGCGCTGGATGTTGCTTCTGCCACCCCTGATCACTGCGTTCCTGGTGCTGGCAGTGGGGTTGCTGGCGAACGCTCCCTACAGCCCGCTCGAATGGGCACGTCTGATTACCGAGTGGGAGTACGGTCCTTGAGCGGCGCAGCTTCAACCGCATCGATCTTTGAGACGCTGCTGCTGGTGCTGTCGCCCTTCATGCCGCTGGTTCTGGTCGTGGCGCTGCTGCGTCAGAGCACGCGAGAGCTGGTTATTCG
This sequence comes from uncultured Gammaproteobacteria bacterium, assembly GCA_963823435.1. Taxonomy (GTDB): domain Bacteria; phylum Pseudomonadota; class Gammaproteobacteria; order Steroidobacterales; family BM003; genus CAKZML01. Next base: position 1,551,155 of record CAWGLN010000001.1, read on the forward strand.
ACTCGCACCCTGGGCGGCGCTGCCTGCCCTGATGGCCACCGGTGTAACCTCTGGCGCACTGCTGGACATACCCTGGCTTTTTCTTGGGGCTCACCTCGGTGTCGATGAGATCAGCCGGGTGTTCTTGTTCTTTACCTCCGTGCTGTGGCTGCTCTCGGGCATTTACGCACGAAGTTACCTTGCGGAAGACAGCAGACGAGCACAATTCTTCGGCTTTTATCTGCTTGCCATGAGCGGCAATCTCGGACTGATCCTGGCGCAGGATGTGCTCATCTTTTACCTGTTCTTCGCTCTGATGAGTCTCTCGTCCTACGGCCTGATCGTGCACAGACGGGACCCTCAATCAATTCGGGCCGGGCGTGTCTATATCTACCTGTTTGTGCTGGGTGAGGTACTGCTGTTCGCCGGCTTGGTGGTGGGTGCCTGGCATGCAGGTAGTCTGGATCTGAACCAATTTCAGGAAACCGTCCAGGGCGACATGGTTATTGCCCTGCTGTTCTTGGGATTTGGCATCAAAGCCGGCGCCTTGCCATTGCACTTCTGGTTGCCGCTCGCGCACACGGCCGCGCCGACACCGGCCAGTGCGGTGCTCAGCGGCGCCATGATCAATGCCGGACTTGCTGGGCTGGCTGCGGTTTCTGCCGCTGGGACAGGTCGCGTTGCCCGAATGGAGCTTGCTGTTTATCGCCGCCGGGCTTGGCGCGGCCATCTTATGGCGTGCTGGTTGGGCTGTTTCAGGAACCAGCCAAAGACCGTTCTTGCCTATTCGAGCATCAGTCAGATGGGTCTCATGACATTCGGTGTGGGACTGGGTATGGCGGCACCCGTTCTCTGGCCGCTTTGCCTGTCTGCGATTCTTATTTACGCGCTGCACCACGCCCTGGCCAAAGGCGCGTTGTTTCTTGGTGTTGGCATAGCCGTCGCCAGCGGTCCCAATCCAGCGCAGGTGGGTCGTTGCCGGCCTGCTGCTCCCTGCCGCGGCACTGGCCGGACTGCCGTTCACAAGTGGTGCTGTTGCGAAGCTCGGTTTGAAATCCTTGGCCCACGTGTTACCTGCGCCCTGGCCGGAATGGATGGCGATTCTCTTGTCGGTGATCGCGGTCGGCACAACGCTCTTGATGATCAGGGTCGTGTACCTGGCGTGGCCCAGGGCGCCGGTTTCGTCGCGGCTGCCTGCGGGTCTTTGGCTGCCCTGGACTGTACTGGTGACAGTCGTGGCGTTCTGTACCTGGCTGTGGCCCGAGGCAAGTAGCGCCGCCCTGCAGACGCTGTCTGTAAGCGAGTTCTGGCAGGCCTTGTGGCCGGCCGGCGTGGCCGTGATTATTTCCTGGGCAGCCTGGACATTGAGGCGGAAGACAAACATCAAGCCGGCATTCAGGATTCCCGCCGGGGATATTCTTGTTGCGGCGGAATGGCTTGCCGGAAAGCTTGGCCCGACCTGGCTTCACTCGGGTGATCGACTCCGTCAGCATCCAGGGGAAAATGCACTGGACCGGGGAGGGTCGCCTGCCGGTCTCGGGATCTTCGATCGAAGTGGGTCGCTTGAAAACCGGCTACGTCGCTGGCAAATATTCGGCGTGCTTTTCGTGGTCATGGCGCTCGCAATCGCCGTTATCCTGGCGCTTGCCTGATGCTTTTCGCGCAGCCTGTTCCGGCCTCCAGGACGCAAACGTGGTAATGACCCCGAATCAGGAATGATGCTCGCATCATGGGCGAGAAAACCCGGCATCCAGCCCCGGGAGCACCCGCTACGTCGCCTTGCCGTCCAGTAATTCATTTGACCTGGACTCTGGAATTAGACTGCGAATGACATCACCAGGAGAACGCCGGCAAAGGCCGGCATTGCCGCTAACCAGGCTGGAGTCAGGTGGCAGGCAAAGACCGGCTACCGTTCGTAGGTACTGGCCCGGATACCGGTTCTGCCCATGATCAAGTACGATTTTCCATGTTCCGCTTCTGGTGCCGCAATAGACGTTGCTGGCGTGAATACCCAACCGGTTTCTGACCAAGACGGAGAACAGGGATGAAAAGATTTTCGAATATTTTGCTCGTCGCTGATGCAGCTATGGAGAACTCCGTCGCACTCCAGCGTGCGACAGCACTGGCGATCAGTAACCAGGCCTCGCTGACGGTGATAGATGTTGTCGACTCCGTCCCCGCCGAGTTGCAAATGGCCATCGTCGCCGTTACCCCCCAGGAACTGGTTGACATCGAGGTCTCAGAGAGACTCGAGCACCTGGAGAAAGTAGCCGACGCCGCCGAAAAGAAAGGCCTGGAAATCAAGAAAAGTGTTCTCGTCGGAAAACCCTTTCTTGAAATTATCCGGCAGGTACTGCTGAAAAAATTCGACCTGGTCATCAAAGCCGCCGAACCTGCAGGAGGACTTCATGGCCTGGCTTTTGGCGGCACCGATATGCGTCTTCTGCGCAAGTGCCCATGTCCGGTGTGGATTATCAAAAAGAGCGAACGCGAGAATTTTCGTCAAATTCTGGCGGCCGTGGATTTGGATCCGACGGATGCGGTGAGCGAAGCCCTTAACCGCCAGATAATCGAGTTAGCCACTTCTTTGGCATTGTCGGAATTTGCAGAGTTGCACGTAGTGCATGCCTGGTCCGTGTTTGGTGAAGGTTTTTCCAGGGCACGTCTGAAAATTTCGCACATCGAAATGGACGCGTTGCTGGCGGAGGAGGCCAGCCGTCGAGGAGCCTGGCTGGAAGAACTTGTGAGAACCAGGGGCGCCAAGGCGGGCGCTGATGCGGCCAAGTACCTTGATCCGCAGTTACACCTGATCAAAGGTGATGCCAAGCACGTGGTGCCTAACCTGGCGCGTGAATTGGACATCGATCTCGTCGTCATGGGCACTGTCGCGCGCACTGGAATCCCGGGCTTCATTATGGGCAACACCGCTGAGAATATCCTCGGTCAACTCGATTGTTCCGTCTTGACCGTAAAGCCGCCGGGGTTTGTCAGCCCGGTTACCCCCATGGACTAGCAGTCATCCCGGCTGTTTCCCGGTGAGGGCTATCCGCAACTACCTTTCGTACCCAGGCTGAGGGTCGGCATGCAGAATGCCGCGCACCTGTGGGACAAGCAGGACCAGGGGTTTGGACCGATCACCAGGGTTTTTGTGGGCGGATAGCCGGGGCAGAAGTTTTTCGAATTTGACCCTGGATGAAAGGCATTTACGGGTTCATCAACTATATAATGGGAATGTCCACGCACGGGAGTGGGGCTGTGCCACATAGGTTTCACGAGCCTTCTGCCCGGCAATTTCGTATTACCCCGTCATGTTGTAGAGGTTGGTGATGCTCAGGATTCTTGCTTCCGTACTGTTAGCCATGATGGTGATGCGGCCTGTTCTTGCCTGGGGCCCCGGTATCGCGAATGATCCACAATCTGCTGAGGCGCGGAGGGTGTTGGTCGCCGAGGATGCGTATGTGGCCGCCGAGGTGAATCGCGATGAAGACGCCTTGCAACGCATCGTGGACAAGCGCTTTGTGTTCAACACACTTGGCGGAGAGACCCTGGGCAAAGTGGAATTGATTGACGCAGTCCTCAAGTTGAACATGACCGGGCAAACACTCAGTGAACGGACGGTCCTGGTGGAAGGCAATGTCGCGCTGATTTTCGGCACCACCGAGATTCGCTCGGCGGTTGAGGGTCAGGAAGACAAAAAGACGGTTTACCGGTACACCTCGACCTATGTGAAGCGAGGGGAGGAGTGGAAATTCCTGGCCTTGCAAATGGTCGCGCGTGCGCCGTAACTGATTCCCGAAAACTGCAGCCTCGTCGCCGCACCAGAGAATGATCAGGTCCCGGAAACGCAGGCTCGAGAATAATGGCAGACCCGGTCTGCGGTATGCAGTCGGACTGCAGGACCGGTAACGAGCCGCCTGCTACAGGAGATTGAATGGGTAAGCTGTACGAGGAAATCACCCCCGGGTTATCGGCCTGGCTAAAGGCCCAGCGCATGTTCTTTGTGGGTACGGCGCCCCTGGCGGCCGATGGGATGGTGAACTGTTCTCCCAAGGGGATGGACACCTTTCGCATTCTCGGACCCAGGCAGGTGACCTATCTCGACCTGACCGGCAGCGGTGTGGAAACCATCGCTCATTTACGTGAGAATCGGCGCATCGTCTTCATGTTCTGTGCGTTTTCCGGACCACCCAAGATCGTGCGTCTGCACGGAACCGGGGAAGTGATTACGCCTGGATCGACCGAGTGGGACGGGCTCAGGGAAGGATTTCCCGAAGTACCCGGGTGCAAGGGCGATCATTCGGGTGGAGGTTTCCCGTATCAGCGACTCCTGCGGCTACGCGGTGCCGCGGATGGAATACCTTGAGGATAGGGATGTGCTCATTACATCCACCGAGGCCAAGGGAGTCGAGGGCTTGAAAAAGTATCAGGAAGAGAAGAATGCACGCAGTCTCGACGGCTTGCCGGCGCTTGAACCCGGTGCATGAAACGTAGGCAACTGCCGGTTGGGGTAGTACCGGGAAATACGCTTCCGTAGAACACCAGGAATCTCGCAAGGGTGCTTAGCCTGCCCTGGCGGTTGTTTCAATCATCGAGACCAGGCTCCGGAATCGCTCTGCTCTAAATTACGAATCACACTGGATACAAACATGAGTTACCTGGACGAAGTGGGTGAAAAAGACGGCTGGCGCTGCTGGCTGTGCGACGAACCAGTGGACCGGGATATGCCATCCAGGGATGCGCGGGGCGCCAGCGTGGATAGCTGTATCACCAAGGCCCGCGCCAAGAAGATGAAGAAGGACAGGCTCAGCCCGCCGGCGGAGCGCCTGGCCCACGTGGGTTGCAACACCGGCAAGGGCGCGGTGGACCCGGTGGTGCCATGGCCTGATCACCTGTTTGTGGCGGACCCGGCCCCGATCATCGCCACGGCCGAGCGACTGGAGCGCAAGGGTGGCCGTGAGACCATGGCGCGATGCGCGTCGGAGGATGATGCAAAGGCGGTTGCAGCGTGGCTGGTTGACCGATTGTCCCGTCTTCAGCCCGGGATGACCGTGAACAGCAGAATCGACAATGCCGGCGGCCAGTATCTGGTCAGCCTGTACGTCCAGACCTGAGTCGAGCTGATGACTGATCCGGTTTCACCCCTGTTGCTGGCGCAAGCACTTGCCGAAACCTGGTCTCCCCGGGTGGTGGCAGAGCTGGATGATTCCTATGTGAAGGTGGCAAAGGTCCAGGGAACGCTGGCATGGCACAGTCATGATCATGAAGACGAGTTGTTCTATGTGCTCAAGGGCAGTTTACGTATTGAAATGGAGACCGAAACGATAGATCTCACCGAGGGGCAATTTTATGTGGTGCCCAGGGGAGTGCGGCATAACCCTGTGGCCGAGCACGAGTGCCTGATCATGCTCATCGAGCGCAAGAGTACGCTGCATACAGGCAACGAGAGAATGCCCGGGACCCGGAGTATCGAAGAACAATTGCAGAAGGCCTGAGCAGTCTCGCCTCGCAGCAATCGAGGCAGTTCGTCGCCGTGTACCGCCTAGGTCAGGTGATCCAGCACCGCCTGGAAACGGGGATGATCCCGCAGGGGGTCAAGATCCGAATCGTGCTGCACCCATCCCTTGTTGGCCAGACCCGGGACAGACGAGGCCTCGAGGCAGTCCAGCGCCTTGTCGATATTTCCGCACTGGGCGTACAGACAAGCCAGGTTGTATTGCACAACCGATGCATCGGGCTCCAGGGCCATGGCCCGGTCAGCCAATTCCAGGGCGCGCTGCTGGTCTCCAGCCTTGGCGTACAGCACACCTGTAAGATACATGGCTCGCACGTCATCCGGGTGCAGTTCAAGACGCCGCATCCCGCGCCGGATTGCTTCCTCCCTCCAGGTGCGCTCTTCCTCGCTGCGGCCCAGTTCCTTGAGTACCTGGGGCAGGAATGCGGCCGACTGGCAATCATCCGGATCCAGCAGCGCGGCCCGTTCGAACAAGCGGGCGGCCATCTCGTACTTGCCCTGGTGCACACAGGCCCTGGCGTAAAAATAGTGAGCCTCGAAACTGTCCCTGTTCAGGGCAATCGCCTGCTCGAATTCCTGTTCGCTTTGCTCGAAGCGGGTCAATAGCATCAACGCCAGTCCCCGGGAGGCATGGGCCTCTGCCAGGCTGAAGCATAGCTCCACCGCCTTGCGGCTGGCCTCGTCCGCCTGCTGCCGGTATTCCTCGCGGCTTTCGCTGTACATATAAAGAAAGGCGGCGGCATCGGCCAGACCACCCCAGGCCCGGGCAAACTCCGGGTCAATTTCGATGGCGCGAGAAAACATCTGCCGCGCATACAGCATGTTGCGGGTGTCAAAGCGGTGAAAATAACTCCAGGCCTTGAGATAGTAGTCGTAAGCCTGCACGTCCCGAGTGCTGCTGCGTTGCATTACCTGGACTTGTTCAGATTCCAGGCTCAGTTCCAGGGTCTTGGCGATGCACGAGGCAATGTTCTCCTGTACCGTGAACACGTCTTCCATGGGTGCGTCGAAACGTTCCGACCACAGGTGGTAACCATTCTCCGCGTTGATTAGCTGCGCGGTCACTCGAAGCCGGTTACCTGACTTGCGGACGCTGCCTTCGAGCACACTGCTCACCTTTAGCTGCTTCCCGATATCCTTGATATCCACCGACTGGCTGCGAAACTGGAAGGAGGAGGTGCGGGAGGCGACGTGCAGGCCGTTAATCCGGGTGAGAGTGTTGAGGATTTCCTCGGCCACACCGTCACAGAAATATCCCTGGTCGTGTGCCTCGCTCATGTCCGCGAAGGGCAAGACCGCCACCGAGGGCAAACCCGGCGAAGGTTTCGTCGTCGGTACCTCCTCGGGAAGCGCTTCCGGGCCTCGATCCCTCACGACACCCTTGCGAGTTATGTCATAGATCCAGCCCAGAACCAGTGCCACGGGAAAGCCGGCCGCCGCCGCCCAGATAAGCAAGGTCAAGGTATGCGGGGGGAATTCCAGGGGTTCCCATACGGTCTCGGCGACCTGGACAAGGGTCCAGGCAATAACCAGGTACAGGACGCCGACGCGCAGCACTTTGCGTCGTTTGAGCTCGGACCAGAGCCTTTCAGTGTCCACTGCCGTCTCCACGGACCATAGGCCATCCATTGTATAGGCAAATTCGCTCGAGGTAAGTTCAAGTGAATATTCAACCACAGCCTGTCCTGCGCCAACCGGGTCGATGACTGCCGGTGCTGCATCGGACACCCCGACGGCTCTTGTCCGCGGGGTGGGTAATGATGCGGGGTAGTAACGGGCAGGAACCTGTCGTACAAAAACAGTACCTACGCGCACTTCAGACTGGCATGAGGCTCAATCACTACTAAAATAGGTCCAGGCAGGTAACGGATAGTGACAGGGGCGTGGTCATGGCAACGACATTTCCATTCAGAAACCTGGTATTCGAGGGTGGAGGCGTCAAGGGCGTGGCCTACCTGGGTGCCCTGGAGGCGTTGGAGGGGCGGGGCATCCTGGGGCAAATTACCCGCGTGGCTGGGGCCTCGGTGGGTGGTCTGAATGCCCTGCTGCTGAGCCTTGGGTACAGCACTGCCGAAAGCCGCAAGATTCTGTGGAAACTGGATTTCAGGAACTTCCTGGATGACGACTGGGGCCTGGTCCGTGACACACGCAGGTTTGTGCGCAGTTATGGTTGGTACAAGGGTGATTTCTTTCGCGCCTGGACAGGTGAGCTGATCAAGGCAAAAGTCGGCAACGCCGGCGCCACTTTTCGTGACTTGGCCGAGCACGGTTGTCTTGATCTTTCCCTGGTGGTGACCAACCTCGCTACCGGTTTTTCCGAAATATGCTCGCTGGAACACACGCCCAACATGCCGGTGGTTGACGCCATGCGTATGACCATTTCCATCCCGTTCTTCTTCACCGCGGTGCCGGGGAAGGGCCGCGACCTGTATGTGGACGGCGGATTGTTACGCAACTACCCGGTAAAGATCTTCGATCGTGAGAAATATCTGCCCGAGGACTGCCGCGAGCGACACAGTTTTGCGACTGAATATTATGCCGGGGACAATGCCGGCAGACGCGCAGGCAGCAGCGCCTATGTGTACAACAAGGAGACCCTGGGATTCCGGTTGGACCCCAGGGAAAAAATCAATGTGTTGCGGGACGCAGGCAGACCGAGGCGACGCAAGATCAAAGACCTGTTCGACTTCGTCTCCTCGGTGGTGGGCACGGTATTGGATGTGCAGCAGAGCATGCATCTGCACAGCGACGACTGGCAGCGCACCATCTATATCGACTCACTGGAAGTAGGAACCTTCGACTTCAAACTCAAAGCAGCGCGCAAGGCAGCCCTGGTGGAGCAGGGCCGGCTGGGTGTCCTGGAATACCTGGATTGGTACGAATCGGCCAGGGGTAGAGACCGCCCATGTAATCACCCTGCTTACCAGGCGCCACCTGCAGCTGAAATTTCAGACGGGTCCAGGGGAGACTAGTTGCCCGAGCCCTCGGGAGTCGGTTCTTCGGCAGCCTTGTTCAAGCCCTCGGGTTTTCTTACGTCTTCTTCGCCCGCCGCGGGTTTGTTCACCGCCGACGGCGTCGGCTTTTCCACCACGACCGCCTGGCTTTCGGGAAGCTCCGCCTTTTTCCGAACTACAGACTTCTTTTTCCTGACCGACGCGGTTTTTTTCGCCGGCGTCGGCTCTTTCGCATCATCCGGGGCAGTGGCGATGGCCTGTTGGGGAGGCTTCACCTTTTTCCGGACTACGGGTTTCTTTTTTTTAACCGGTGCAGCTTTTTTCTCCGGAGCTTGGGAAGCGTCTGCCACGGCCCCGGGAGTCTTGGCCTTGTTGTCTGCGGTGGGGGTTCTTTTCTTGATAACCGCCGGCTTTGCCACCGGCGTATTTTCAGGCTTGTCCGCGACCTGCGGGCGCTCGACATGCTGGCGGGCGGCGTCCTTCAGGACTTGCAGAGAGCCCTTGATATATCGGGTGAGGTCGGGCAAATCGGGAATTTGCCGCTTGCCCGCGACCAGTCCGAAACACATCCTCCCCGCATAGCTGTACACGGTGATATTCAGGGCAACGTTTGGCGCCAGGACGGATATCGGAAACACACCGCGCAGACGCGTGCCATAAAAATACAGGGGCACCTGCGGTCCGGGTACGTTCGAGACCACGACATTTCCCAGCGGCGGCGCCGTGTCATTGAGATTTAGCGCCTCACCTACCTGGGCCATGATTTGTGTGCCCAGCGAGTAGGTGGTCACGGTTTGTTCCGACAGGGCCGCGAACTGGCGTTGTACGCGTCGGCTGGCCGCATGAATCTGGGCCAGTCGTTCGAGCGGACTGGCCTTGGCATCCCCAAGTTCCAGCAACAGGATGGATATCTGGTTACCGGATTGCTCGGCCGCCGCATCCCGGCGCAAATTGACCGGCATTTCTGCGATCAGGGGTTTGTCAGTCTGTATCTTGTGCCGGCGCATGTATTCCCGCAGCCCGATGTCCACCATGGTCAGCACCAGGTCATTAATGCTGGCGCCCACGCTCCGGCCCAGGTCCCGCAGTTCCGACAATTCCATGGACAGGACGGTGACCGCCCGATCCGATGTGGGCGCCCCGTTAAACGGTGTACGTGGTGCGGCGAAAGGTACCGGGACCCGTGAGTCATAGGCGCCGGTCAGTTGCAGACCGTGACGCAGGGTCATGGTGCCAAGTTCGGCCAGGGTCAGCGCGCCACGGCCCAGCTGGCGCAGGATCTCCAGGGGATTGATTTCGTTGGCAGACTTTCCCGGTATCGGGCAGGTGCTGAATGGCCCACGGCGGCACGGTGTCCATCATCCACCGGTGTCGTGCTCATGGACTCGACCATCCAGCGTGAGAATGTCACGCCGTCCGCGTAGGCGTGGTGCAGTTTGGTGTACAGGGCAACGCGATTGTTTTCCAGGCCCTCGATAACGTGCACTTCCCACAATGGCCGGTTGCGATCCAGCAAGGGCGCGTGTAATTGCTCCACCAGGTCCATGAGCTGGGCTTCGGTACCCGGTCTGGGCAAACGCAGGTGACGAATATGGTGGGTGGTGTCCACATTCGTGATGCGCTGCCATTCGGGCAGACCGTAGCGACCGGTTTTCAGCACCCGGTTAAAGGGGGCGCGAACCGGAGCCGCCCGCATGATATCGACGACTTTCCCTACGGTGTCGCCGAGATCGGATTCGGGCAGGTCGAAAATCAACAGACCCGCAACATGCTTGGGACTGGCAGAGGTCTCCGTGAAGACAAAGCCCAGGTCCATCAGTGATAGTGTAGTCATGGTCGGTAGTGCTCCCCCTGCTTCATTGCAGACAGGTCTGATACGGTTCTTGATTTTCCATAATAACGGTTCTGCGGGTTCCAGCTTGTCACTTTTACATAAATTTTAACAAATAATTCAAGGAGTTAGAGGCAGAATTGATCCAGGTATTGACCAATTCCAGATATTTGACAGACAAACCCCCACGGTTTTGCTAGCATCTTAGAGCTTTCGGCGGTGCAGGGGAAACGGATTAATTTCCGTGCATAAGCACCAAATAAGTCAGCGCAGCAAGACGAAGAAATCAGAATAGAAAATAAGAAAAACTAAGAATAAACAACTAAATCATTTTCGACAACGGGGCAAGGATATGCTTTCCAGGATTCATTCGGGATACTACGGTATCCGGTTTTTCATTTGGTTTTTTCGTGGCCATGGCGATGCTGGTTTCGAGCGCAGCATCGGGGCAGGGAATTCCCGGCCCAAGTGTCAACATCATCGGGCCGACGCCCGATATCGACTACATGCTCCCCGATACGGGTTTGAAGCAGCAGAACGAAGTGCACTGCTCGGTTCGTCCTGGCGATCCCCTTGTTGCCTTCTGCGGTTACAACGATTACCGCACCACCGAATTGACCGACGATGCCTGGGTGGGCTCCAGCATGACCACGTGACGGCGGCCTGACCTGGATGAGCCGGGTAAATCCCGGATGGCCCCTGTATAGCACTCTCGGTGGCGGTGTCCCTGTGGGTCACGATTTCGCGGCCGATCCCACCACGGCGGCGGTACCCGGGTTGGTGTTGTATAACTTCATTGCGGCGGATCGCGGCAAGAAGGGTACCGGCGGGCTGTTCCTGCAGCGCTGGTTCGAATCGGACAAGGAAAACGGCTTCCCCTACCTGCCGAGCCGGGACACCACCCTGATCACCAAGGGCACCAGTTGTCCGCAGTGCTCGGGCCGATTTATCGACAAACCGCACATGATTGCCACCCTGGCGGCTCCCGGCAGCGGCCGGGCGCCGGTCAACGTGTCGGGCACGCTGGAAGACGGCACGAGCAAGAGCGTCATGGTCCCCGCCGGCGAGTTGCACGTTGTGTATTCGGTATTCACCGGCAGCAAGCAGGACTGGATCAAAGATACTGCATTCGCGCTCAACCGACTGGGGTACTACCTGGAGTGTGGATTCGAAAATCACCGAGAGCGTCGAAATCAATCAAAGCGCCCACCTGGTGGCCAATGGCAACAACCTGCTGGTGGTGTGGCGCCGGTTCGATGACAACAACGAGACCAACGCCCTGATGTACGCCAATTCCCGGGATCGTGGACAGACCTGGGACAAGGCTGAAGTACTCTCCGAACTGGTTTGCCCCTATGACCAGCCCACCGCCAACAACATGTTCCGCACCACGGTGCACCCGGTGGCCGCCACCGATGGCAGCAAGTACCACGTATTCTGGTCCGAGAGGGGTATGGACGGCGCCATAGGCACGACCCCTGAATATCAATGCCAGTTCGGCCTGTCGCGTATTGTCATGTCGACCTCGACCGACGGGGTGACCTGGTCACCGCCGGTGGCTGTTGAGGCCGACGAGGCGCCTGTTGCAGGCGGAAACTATGGCAGGGGCCATCAGTTCATGCCCTCGGTGACCGCAGCCAATGGCGTTCTGCAACTGGCCTGGTACGACACCCGCGATTCCCTGCTCCAGATTCACAATGAGGGGGTCATGGACGTTCTGTTCCCCCAATCGGATACCTTGAGATACGGCCTGATTGGCAAGCAAACGGTGGATGTGCGGGGCCTGCAGATATCAGGTGGCAGTCCAACGTCGGCCTCGACAAGAATATCCACCTACCCGGTGGTGCCGGCGCCATTTCTCGGCCCGAATAAAGGCATGCAGGTTGGCCACAACTTCATTAATGCGAGGATGTTTGCCGGCGGCAAGGTGCCGTTCATGGGGGACTACATTTCAGTAGCCGCCAGAAGTTCGAGATTGGATTCTGCCGGCAAGTGGGTAAACAACCAGGCCATCGGTGGATTGGAACCCGAGACTTTTTATACTGCCTGGACTGACAACAGGGATACCCGCGGTGATCGCTGGGGCAACCTGTCAGATGCGGGAACGACGACCTATACGCCTTCTTCGGCGAACATCCCGCCCAAGGCCACCCTGGACCTGGAGCCGGGCTCCGAGACGGATCCGTCCTATAGAACATGGGAGTGCGACGTATACGGCACGACCGACCGTACCCGGGACCAGAACGTGTATGCGACCACGGTCAAGCCGGGCGCGGTTCTGACCCTGCCGACACCGTCCAAGAGACTGGGCTTTTTGCAGCGCGGCTTCGTTGTGGGCGTGGAAAACACCAATCGTAACAGCGCCCAGGAGTTTACCCTTTGTATTGACGGGCAGCCTGGAGACAACTCGGGCAACAACGGTATGACCGGGCTCGCTTCATTCTCCCAATTCCCGGCGCCGATAAACGGGTTCGGGCTGGGTACCACCATCGTACCGGTTGAAACCCTGAATATTTCGGTACCGCCGCAGTCCAACTCTGCCCAATCGGTCTACGTGACGTCGTTAAGTGATACCTATCCTCACATTCCGGTAAGCGCCTATAAGGGTACCTTCCAGTGCAACGACGGTCCCCGGGGAGAACTGGTCTCCACGGTGGTCATCAACGGCGACATCCTGGCACGAGACCTGGAAGATCCAAACGCCGATCCGATTGTGGCCTGTGAGCCAGGCGAAGTGGACCCCAGCACCGGGTTTCTGTGCAAGCCCACCGATGTCACGCCGATCCCGATCGCGGACCTTGAGATACATGACCCGGAGATCATTAACTACATCTGGGCCCTGTACCATGTGGACGCAGAGAGTTACGGGGACTACGAGCTCAACAGTGCATTCGAGCAGGCCCTGGTAATCAATCCGCTGATCATGACCCGGGACGCGTATGGCAACCCGCTGGTCATGACCCGGGATATTACCAATCCGTTGATCATGACCCGCGACGGCACCTCCAACCCGCTGATCATGACTCGCGACAGTACTACCAATCCCTTGATCATGACCCGCGACAGCACCACCAATCCCGTTAATCATGACCCGCGACGAGCACCACCAATCCGCTGATCATGACCAGCGGCAAGACCACCAACCCGCTGATCATGACCAAGGACGGCAGCACCAATCCGCTGATCATGACGCGGGATGACACGGCCAATCCGTTGATCATGACGCGCGGTGACACCACCAATCCCCTGATCATGACCCGTGATGGGGCCGGCAATCCGTTAATCATGACCCGCGATGAGCTGGGTAACCCGCTGATCATGACCCGTGACCAGTTTCAGAATCCCTTGATCATGACCTACGACGGGGATGGCACACGGGTAATGATTCCGGCAGAGGTCTTTGGGGGCAATCTCCCGGAAGGCTATGTCGAAGTCACCTGGCTGGTGGAAAACGAGGGCAACACGGTCACGGCCTACAATGCCATGCCCCTGGTGGCCGGGGGAGCGTTGCTTGACGCAGCGGGGAACCTTATACCGTCCCAGCTGATCGTTACCAAGCCCTACCTGACCTATGCCTCGCGCGACTGTGTGCCCGGTATGCAGGTACAGAATCAGATTCTGCTTAACACGGTGAACCCGTTCCTTGAGAACGAGGACGGGACCTGGAGCGTGGACAAGGGTAAGGCGACCTTCCAGAGTGCGCCGGGTGAGGAAATGACCGTCACCCTGAGAGTATTCGATCCGACCTTTAATCCACGACGCCTGGGCTTCACCGTTCAATCCCAGTCTTGCGACAGCAATGAACTGAATTGCGTGATCGAACCGCTGGCAGCTATCGAGGTGGACATAACACCTCCGAGCACGCCAGATATTACAAATGGCATCCCGTCTCCCTTGGATTACCTGCCTGCTGAAGGCCCTGAAGGGGCATTTGCCGAGTGGCTTGCCACATCTACTGACGATGACGGCACGTCCGCAGCCGTGAGTTGTGTCGCAAGCTTTGGCGACGAGACGGTGGATGTCTTTTTTGATGAAGCCACGACCACCTTCAGTGCGGTATTCCCGATCGGCGTGATCAACACCGACCAGTCCTACACCGCGACAACCGTGACATGTACAGCTACCGACTTGACCGGGAACTCATCTTCTGCGGAGTTCGAAGTGCTGGTGCTGGATGATACGCCGCCTGTACTGGTGGTGCCTGATCTCCCACCTGCGGAAGCTGACTCTCCCGCGGGCGCGACGGTGGACTTCGTGGTCACGGCTACCGATTTCGGTATACCCCTGGCGTCGGACAGCATCGTTTGTTCAGCCACAGACGGGACCACCATCATCGATCCGGTTGTTAGCGGCGTGACGGTATTTCCCGTGGGTAGCTGGACCGTGACCTGCACCGCTACGGACCTTTTTGGTAACCCCGGTAGCAAGAGCTTCAGTGTCATCGTGGCGGACACAACGCCACCGGCGCTGGTCAAACCTGCTGACATAGACGGTGTGGAAGCCACCTCGGCATCGGGTGCCCCGGTCACCTTTGACCTGCCCATGGCGACAGATGCAGTGGGCGTAACCTCGCTTGGCTGCACGCCTGCCTCGGGTTCGACCTTTGGCCTGGGCACGACCGCCGTCAGCTGCACTGCAGGTGATGCCGCAGGCAATTCCGCCGGCACCGGCTTCGATGTGACGGTGGTGGACACCACGGTACCTGTATTCGGTGCGATGCCGACGGTGCCGGCCGCCGAGGCGAGCAGCGCCAGCGGTGCGGTCGTGACCTACACGGCGCCGACCGCGAGCGATTACTTCGGCGCTACGGTAAGTTGCATTCCGGCTTCTGGCTCCATATTTGCCCTGGGCGATACCCTGGTGACCTGTACCGCCACGGACACCAATGGCAACAGCGCCCAGGCGACCTTCAGCGTGAACGTGAAGGACAGCACGATGCCTGTCATCGCACCTGTCGCCAACATCACCCAAGAAGCTACCGGTCCGGCCACCACGGTGACCTACGCCACGACCGCGGTCGATGCGGTCAGTGGCCAGGTGCCCGTCCTGTGTACCCCGGCCTCCGGTGCGAGCTTCGTGGTGGGCACCGGCACGGTGACCTGTTCGGCGACGGATGCAGCGGGTAACACAGCTGGCACCAGCTTCAGCGTGACCATTACGGACACCACGGCGCCGGTCGTCACGGCGATAGCCAACATCACGAGAGAGGCAAGCGGCCCGACCACGGCGGTGAGCTATGCCACGACGGCGACCGACCTGGTAAGCGGTTCCGTGCCTGTGACGTGCGCACCTGCCTCGGGCACGGGCTTCGTGGTGGGAACGACCCCGGTGAGCTGTTCGGCCACCGACGCCAAGGGCAACACGGGTACGATGTCGTTCAGCGTGATTATCACCGACAGGACGGCGCCGGTGTTCGGTTCCGTGCCGGATATCAGCACGCCGGCGACATCACCCGCTGGTGCCACGGTTAATTACACCGTGACGGCCAACGACCTGGTGAGTGGCACCGTGAATGCAACTTGCACACCGGCATCGCCCCACACCTTTGCACTGGGCAGTACGACGGTGAATTGCACCGCCAGGGATGCTGCGGGCAATACCTCGACCAAGTCCTTTGCGGTCAAGGTCCAGTATGGTTCCTTCATCGGTATGAACCTGCCCAACGGCATGTCGGGTACCGGTGCCGACACTGTCCTGGACCTGGGCGAGACCGCACTGGGTAACTACAGTCGCAGTATTCCGCTGGAGTGGAAGTACGGCAATATGGCTGGCGGTGCCATCGCCAGCCAGTCGGCTGATCCAACGGCCCGCGTTGAGCGTTTTGGCAAGAGGGTGGATGGAAGCTGCGATTTCACGAATGCCTCGATTGATGCCCAGGATTCGGGTAACAGTGACGATGCGTTACGCAGCCAGTTCTATGACCTGGAAGTTCAGCTGGAAACCCAGTTCCGGTGCCGGTTGCTACGGCGTCACGATCAGGTCGGGTCTGACTGGCCAAGGCAATGGGCCGTACCTGTTCGAATTGAGGTAAGGAGTGTGGCGGCGACCGGCCCGATGGTCGGTCCGCCACCCGACAAAGAAGCCGTCGCCGCACTGGATGTGGCGGCGGTTTCTGCTTTCCGGGGATACTGAATCCGGGCGAACGCTGTGGATGCCTTTCTACTTCACCCGAAGGATATTCTAATCAGGGCTGGGCCAGCCGGGTGCGGCCATCTTCGGTCATCGGGTCTTTCAGCCCAACGCGGTGGGCGAGGAAAATCTCCATGCTGGTGGTCGCCGCTTCTTTCATGCCAAGGCCCCACTGGGCCCGGGCCATCCAGTAGTACATTTCCGGGACGTGGTTGATCGATGGTTGGTCGTCCAGCAATATCGCCGTGGCCTCTCCCCGGCGTGCCAGGCAGGCCTCGAACTCGGCCAGCGCCTCGGCAAAGTAGTCGGCTTTCACGTACGCCTTACCCTTGGCAAATCGCGCCCGCCACAGGTCGGCCAACCCGATGGCCTTGCTCAACTCGTCCACGGCCGGGACGATTTCTCCCTGGGCCAGCAACTTCTCTCCCTGGACGATGCCCCACCATGAGCGAGCCTGGGCCTGCAGCATGTGCTTCAGGGGCTGGGTGATGTTGTCGGCCTCGGTGTAATCGCCCATCTCCACGAACTCCAGGGCGATCAGATGCGCGCTGGGCTGCAGAGGGGCTTGAATTCCAGTGCTTTTTCAAGGCTCGCCGTGGCGCCCCCCTGGTTCCCCAGCAGTCTTTGTGCCCGGGCCCGGGTAATCAGCTTGTTGATCGCCAGGTATCCGTACTTTGCGGCCAGGTCAGATTCTATGGCCGGGTCCAGCAGCGCGACGGCCTCACCGGCCTTGCCCTGGTAAAGCAGCAGGTCAGCCCTGCCCAGGGCGGCGATAGAGGCACTTTGTGCATTCAGCGCGGCCATTGCCTGGTAGTCGGCATCCGCCTTGCCGGTCAAATCCTTCATGGCCTGGCTGACTGCCCTGGCCAGGAAAGGGAGGTAGAATTCAGGATCGTCTGCGATCAGGCTATCGGAGATCTCGATGGAGGAGGTGAAATCTCCCGCGTACATGGCATACAGGGCGAAATTCCCACGGTACAAGGAAATCTTCGGGTAAATGGAGAGCGCCTTTCGACCGGCTTCCATGGCCTCGGGAAACTGCAGGTTGTAGAAATACGCCACGGCCAGGTTGTTGTAGCTGGCGTCATCGGCGGGGAACTTTGCCAGCAGCTGATTGTAGCTTTCGATTGCCTTGTAGAAATTGCCCGTGGTGGTCAGGTAATAGTTGCCCAGGGTGCGGTATTTCTCGCGCTCGGTCATCGAGTCCAGCAGTTCCAGCGCCTTGTCCCAGGCCGTCTGGGATTCGTCCTTCTGGCCCAGCCGGTTGGCTGAATTGGCCCAGCCTGCATAGGCGCGGCCGAATTTCGGGTCGAGATCGATCGCCTGCCGGTATTTCTCTATGGCCTTTTCGTCATTGCCATTGTTACTCAGGTCCTTGCCTTCCAGGTAAAGCTGGGCGGCTTCCAGGCTCGCGGCGGTGAAGGTTTCACGGGCATCGTCTATGCCGTCAGCGCTCACGTCGCCCAGGTCCTTGCGTACCGCGGTGGCTAACTCGCCGATAGCCGACAGCACTGCGGCGCGGTCCTTGGCCTTGACCTCGCTCTTGGCCACCACCTCGTAAGTCTCGCTGTTCACCGCGGATACACCCATCAGGTAGCCGGACCCCTCGGGCTTGATATAGCCCTGAAGCACCATCTTGATGCCTTCTCGCACGGCAACCAGTTGGGCGGCTGCTCCAGTCAGAGTCGTGCCGGGTTTTAACTGCCCGGCGACTTGCAGGGCGGTATCGCGGGAGAAAGAACTGATGAACGGTGCGCCCTCGAGTCCCAGGGACAGGGATTGCTCCAGGGTGCCGGAGAAAATGGTTTCTCCGGTGGTGTTGTCGAAGTCAGAAATGAGGATAGAGACCGGGTCGGGGATGGCTTCAACGCTCGGTGCCTCCCTGACGGGTGAAATTCATGTAGAGCGAGAAGCTCAACGCCACCAGCAGGAAGCCAATGACTGCAAGGTCTTTTTTCCGGCTTCCCCTGGCTTCTGCCGAGTCGCGGTCGCGACGGTCGGCAGCCTCTTCCTCGGTCAGGATGCCCTGGCTGGTAAAATCGAAATGCCAGGCGGCAGCAATGACCACAGGGAACAGGGCAATCACGCCGATAGTGACGAACTTGAAGGTCCATTCGGGCGCGTCGAAAACCGGCAGGATATTATTGGCGGCTTCGATAACAGCCAGGCCAACACCGATATAAATACCGACGGACCTGAACACCTTGCGTCGCCGTAGTTCCCCTAGCAGCTTATTCACGGTTTCGACCAAGCCCTCTTCCAGCCTAAACTCCGACAGGAGTCTAGCACGAAGTCAGGACATTCGTGGTTCGTGGTAGCTGGCGAGACGTAGCGGATTACACGCCGGTCCAACCTGGCGGGCCATCCTGAAACAGGATGGCCCGCGGCCGGCAAACTTGTCAGGACTTGGGTTTTTCCTCGGCTTCCACAGCCACGGGTTCTGCTGCAGGCTCGATACCCAGCAACTCGACTTCAAAGCGCAGCACTGAAGCCGGCGGAATGGTGGGAGGTGAGCCGCGATCGCCATAGGCGGTGTCGGGCGGGCACACCAGGGTGGCCTTGGTGCCGACCTGCATGTTCTGCAGACCTTCGGTCCAACACGGAATCACCCTGTTCAGGGGGAAGGTCGCCGGTTCGCCACGTTCTACCGAGCTGTCGAAAACGGTGCCGTCGCTGAGGCTGCCGGTGTAGTGCACGGTCACCGAGTCAGTCGCGCCGGCCATGGCGCCGCTACCCGCAAGCTGCTCAATGTACACCACGCCACTTTCAGATTGCCTGGCGCCGGGCAAGGCTGCCTGGGCCGTGATAAAGGCGGCGCTGACCTCTTTGTCGCGTGCCACTGCGGCCATCATTCGCTCACGCGCCAGTTCGTTCAGTTTCTCGGTGTATTCCTCACGGTCCACTACCGGGTCCCTGCCGAGGATGCCGTCTTTCAGGCCGATGGAGACCATGTCCACTTCTGATTCGGACAACTCCAGACGTTTCAGATCACTGCCCAGGGCCAGGCCCAGGGTATACATGGTCTTGTCCAGTTCGCTAACTGGTGCAGCGGGGGCCTTTTCTTCGGCTGTGCATGCGCTCAGGCCGGCAATCATGGCCAGGCTGGCGAGTGCCAGCACGGAAATACGTTTAGACATGGGATTTCTATCCAGGTGAGTTTGAAAGCGCAAATCCTATCCGATTTGAGAGGGGCTGGCTATGCCGTGGCCGGGTTTTCTGAGGTCGGTTCGACTCTGGCCGCCCTGAGTAACGCCAGCATTCTCTCGGGCGCCGGCCCTATTCGTCGCCGGGCCAGGTGGAAGACGGCGGCATCGGCCCTGACCTGCGCGGCCAAGTCACCGTCGGCCTTGTAGATGTCTGTGACCACACTGAAACGCGACCCGTCGTCTTCAAGGAGCCTCTGATCTATTCATGAACATGTATCTTGCGTCTAAAAGCCCCAGCTACTGCGTTGCCAATCTTCGCAATAGCTGGCTATTGCGTGCGACTGGCGCCTTGAATCTGACTCTTTTCGTTCACAATCTACTAAGCCCAGAATAAATCAGAGGCTCCCTAAGTTCCACTACGCGAAATCCGATGCGCAGGGTTTCCAGGAGGAAGCATTCACGCTGGTAGGTAAGCTGCTCGGCCAGCACTACGGGGCCGACCCCGTGGCGGGCAAACTCTGCCGGGGTGAACCCGCCAGCGGCGAAATATTCAAAACGGGCCTGGACGGAGAGATCCAGGTAGGCGCTGTTGCGCATGTGGCCGTTCGCGTCCAGGTTGTCCCAACGCACCCGGTGTTCGGAGAAGAATTCGTCAAAGCTGTTCAAGGTATTAATTTTCCTGACATTACCGGGATGGAGGAGGGTTGCGGGTAGGAGTGTAGACGGTCCTCCGGCCGGCTGCCAACCCGGGCGATGCGGGGCAGCTGCGGATTGTTTCCCGGACCGATTTTGTCTAAGGTTACGCCCTTGTCCAGGGGAGCGTGTATGACCAGTTATTTCAGCAAGATTTTTGGCAAGTCACCGGTTGATCCTATTCAGGAGCATATGGAGACCTGTTTCCAGGCGGCGAAGAAACTGAATCCGTTTTTCCTGGCCGTGGTAAACGACGACTGGGAGACTGCGACCAAGGTGCGAGCCGAGATCGTTGAGCTGGAGTCGGCGGCCGATGATCTGAAAAGCCAGGTTCGTTCCAACCTTCCCAAAAACCTGTTCCTGCCGGTTCCCCGGGAGGATTTACTCGAGTTACTGGCCTACCAGGACAAGATCGCCAATCGCGCCAAGGAAGTATCCGGACTGGTGTTGGGCCGCAAGATGAAGATTCCACCTGATATCAAGGTGGATTTTCTGGCCTACGTGTCGCGCAACGTGGATGCGGCCAAAAAGGCGCGCAAGAGTATCCGTGAGCTGGATGAATTGTTTGAAACCGGGTTCCGGGGGGCAGAGGCAAAGCTGGTCGAATCCATCGTGGCCGAACTGGACCAGATAGAGAACGACACTGACGATCTGCAGGCCAAGCTCAGGGCCAGGATTTTTGCCATCGAGGATGAGCTGAAACCGGTGGACGTGATGTTCCTGTATCGAATTTTTGAACTCATCGGTGACGTGGCGGACCGGGCTGAATCCGTTGGCCACCGTCTTGAGCTCGTCCTCTCTCACTAATAACGCAAGGTTCTCCCGATGGCATTTGAATTCTTGATGACTAACGGAGGTTATTACCTCGCGTTGGCAGCGCTGTTTGGCATCTTCATGGCCTGGGGCATCGGGGCGAACGACGTGGCCAATGCCATGGCCACCTCGGTGGGTTCCAAGGCGCTGACGGTGCGACAGGCGATCATGGTTGCCGCGGTATTTGAATTCGCGGGCGCAGTGCTCGCCGGTGGCGCGGTAACCTCGACCATACGCAAGGGCATCGTCGATTCCTCCTTCCTGGTCGGGCAGCCTGAAATCCTGGTTCTGGGAATGCTGGCCGCTTTGTTGGCGGCGGGCTGCTGGTTATTGCTGGCGTCTCGTAATGGCTGGCCGGTGTCCACCACCCATTCCATTGTGGGCGCCATCGTGGGCTTTGCCGTCGTCGGCATGGGTGTCGAGGCGGTCAAGTGGGACAAGGTGCTTACGATTGTCGCCAGCTGGGTGGCCTCGCCCCTGACCGCCGGCATCGTTGCCTTCCTGATCTATAACTCGGTGCAGTGGTTGATCCTGTCGCGCGAAGATCCGCTTGAGCGTGCTCGTCGCTACGTGCCCTTTTACATGTTTGCGGCTGCCTTTGTGATGACCCTGGTGACCTTGTTCAAGGGTCTCCAGCACGTGGGTATACACGTCACCAACTTCGAGGCCTATATGCTTGCCACGGCCTTTGGTGTGTTGATCGCCACTGATCGGCAAGTATTTCATCAGCCGTATCCAGGTGGACAAGAAGGCCGACAAGAAATTCCACTACCATACGGTGGAGAAGGTCTTTGGCATATTGATGGTCGTGACTGCCTGCGGCATGGCCTTTGCGCATGGCTCCAACGACGTGGCCAACGCAGTCGGTCCGGTTGCGGCAGTGATTTCAGTGGTTCAGACCAATGCAGTGGGTCAGAGCGCCAGTGTGCCCATCTGGGTGCTGTTGATGGGCGGCATTGGCATTGTGATCGGACTGGCGACCTATGGCCGGCATGTCATCGCTACGGTGGGGTCGAAAATTACCCACCTGACACCCAGTCGTGGTTTCGCCGCTGAGTTGGCCGCGGCGACGACCATTGTATTCGCCTCGGGTACCGGCATGCCCATCTCAACCACCCACACCCTGGTGGGTGCAGTGCTGGGCGTGGGCATGGCGCGCGGAATATCTGCCATCAACATGGATGTGGTGAGCAGGGTATTTTTGTCGTGGGTGATCACCATACCCGCCGGCGCGGGTTTAGCCATTGTGTTCTTCTTTATTCTCAAGGGTATATTTCTCTAGGGTTTGCTTCTGCAGGCCCTGCCTGCGCCCGTACCTGGGAGCGTTCACGCGTCAGCGTCGCTTGAGCATGCCCTGTCTACTCCCCATACTCTGACTTCCAGGTCCTGGTCGGGGAGTTTTCATGTCTGATGTTTTCCTGAACGAACTCGCTATCGAATTGCGCAAGTTCGCTGCTGAGCGGGATTGGGAGAAATTTCATAACCCGAAGAACCTGGTCATGGCCCTGGCGGCGGAATGTGGCGAGCTGGTGGAGCAGTTTCAGTGGCTGACACCCGAGCAAAGCCTGCAGCCGGACCCCCGGCAGCGCGAACGCATAGCCGCTGAAATGGCGGATGTGCTGGTCTACCTGGTCAGGCTTGCCGATCGACTGGACCTTGATCTGCCGGCAGCGGTTGCGACCAAGCTTGAGCACAATCGACGCAAGTATCCTGCCGACAAGGTTCGGGGCGATGCGCGCAAATATGACGAGTACGAGTAAGCCGTGAATTATCGACATGCTTTTCATGCCGGCAACTTCGCTGATGTGTTCAAGCACCTGGTGCTGCTGTCTTTATTGCACAGGTTTCGAACCGGGGAAAAACCCTTCAGCTATGTCGAAACTCACGCAGGCAAAGGGCTGTATGACTTGCAGGGAGCGGCAGCCAGGCGCACGGAAGAGGCAAGCGCGGGTGTCTTGAAACTCGCGCAGGCGGCAGATTTGCCCGCTGAATTCCGTGACTATCTGCAGCTGGTGAACAGCTTGCCGGGAAATGCGGAGGGGCTTCGCTGGTATCCCGGTTCACCGCTGATAGCCCAGGCCATGATGCGCGACCAGGATCGGGCTTTCGTGGTTGAGTTGCACCCGGAGGAGGCTGGCGAGTTAAAGCGGGTCCTGGGCCATGACCCCAGGTTCGGCGTGCATTGCCGGGACGGTTGGGAGGCATTAAAGGGTTTGTTGCCGCCAACGCCCAGGCGGGGTCTGTTGCTGATAGACCCGCCGTTCGAGAAGGTGGATGAATTTTCCGATATTTTTGATGGCCTGGACCAGGTTCAGAAGCGCTGGGCCAATGCCACGGTGGTGGTGTGGTATCCGATCAAGCGTCGCGTGGATCTTGAACCGGCGTACCGGCGCTTGTCCGGCGGAGCATACGGGGCCGTCATGCGCGCGGAATTTTGTCTGCGCCCGGACGATACCGATGCCAGGCTCAATGGCGCCGGTGTTTTTGTGATCAGACCGCCCTGGATGCTGGATCAGGACATCGAATGCTGGTTGCCCGCCCTGGGCCCCGCGCTGACAGGTCAACTGGCTTTCAGGAGCCGGGTGGACTGGTTGTCGGCCCAGGTCTAGTGGCCAGGGAGCCCTTTTCGCACCGGTTTCACCAAATTGCCGGAGTGTGAGGCAGGTCAAGTGACGTAAGTGCGCCCGCGGTCATAATGCAGCGAATCGTGGGTACTAATATGCCCGAGGCAGGGAGTGTCGAAGCGGGTGACCAAAGTACTGGTAGTTGAGGAAGATTCCAGGACCAGGACATGGCTGGTTCATATGATTACCTCGGTCTTGTCCAAGGCCGATGTAGATCTTGGGCGTGCCAACGATTTCCAGCAACTTCTCGACAAGCTTGCCCGCGACCGCCTGGACCTGCTTGTGTTGGGTTTGAAGCTCAGCGGTGGTGGCGGTGTTGGCGAAAGCAGTTTTGAGCACCTGCAGCGGGTGCTGGCGATGGCCAAGTGTCCCCCGGTGATCGTGATCGGAGAGGGCGGCGACGAACTGGATGCGGTCAGGGCCATGAAGCTGGGGGCCACAAATTTCATACCCAAGCGCCTGTTGGCGCAGGACGTCATGAGCGAGGCGTTGGAAGACGCGTCCAGGGAACAGTCACGGAGACGTGAGGGTGCGTTGTGGAACGCCGTGCCCGTCCCCGAGCTTGCCGGATACAAGGTCATTCGTTCTCTGGCCCGCACCCGGCGATCCGAGGTGTACCTGGCATTTTCCGAGACGCTGGGACACGAAGTCGTGCTGAAGTTGATGGACCGGCCGACTGGCGACGATGACGATCGCACCTATCAACGGTTCAAACGGGAATACAGTTTCACGGTGGAACTGGAGAGTCCCAGGCTTGCCCGTGTGTACGATTTTGGCGAGACCGATGATTCCGCCTATATCGTGATGGAATACTTTCCGGAAGGCGATTTGAAACAACGCATGGCCGGGCCCATATTGCCGAAGCAGGCGGTCCGCTATATCTACCAGATTTGTGAAGCCCTGGAGACCATCCATGCCAAGGGTATTGTCCACCGCGACCTGAAGCCATCCAACATCATGCTCAGGCCGGATGACTCGATCGCCCTGATTGATTTCGGGCTGGCCCATTTCAGTCAAGCCACCACCCGCCTGACGGGGATTCGGGAAATCCAGGGCACACCGCATTACCTGAGTCCGGAACAGGCCTCCGGCCAGCCGGTGGATGAGCGCAGCGACCTGTATGGCCTGGGCGTCATCCTGTATGAGATGTTATCCGGCGAAAAGCCTTACTCAGGCAAGACAGCGCTGGACGTGCTTGATAAACACAGACACTCACCGGTCCCCACCCTGCCTGCGTTTGTCTCGCGCTTTCAGCCCCTGCTGGAGCGCCTGATGGCAAAGTCGGGTGATGACCGTTACGCCAATGTGCAGCTGGTGATGCGGGAAATCGTTGCCTTCTATCCCGCACTGGAAACCCGCAGCGCCTGATTCACGCTGTAATTCAGCAGGATAAAACTCTTCTGTTCCACGATCTGGGACGGCGCCAGGATTGGTCTTGGTGCTGGCCCATGGTATTGGTTATGCTGCCTCGCGCTATCTCTGACAACTAGAACGCGCTGGACGAAGGGGCAAGATATGGGAATTTGTCGGGTTTTTTTACTGCTGCTCGGCGTGTGCCTGGGCACCGCCGGATGGGCT
Organism: uncultured Gammaproteobacteria bacterium; assembly: GCA_963823435.1. Classification (GTDB taxonomy): domain Bacteria; phylum Pseudomonadota; class Gammaproteobacteria; order Steroidobacterales; family BM003; genus CAKZML01. The sequence goes on from CAWGLN010000001.1 coordinate 1,576,414, forward strand.
GAAGAGAAACGCCCCATTGTTCTTGAAGACCTGGCGACATTACGTCGGTGTGGCCAGTCCCGATATCTCTGCCGATGGCAAGTGGGTTGCCTATACGGTCAGCCGCGATGACCTGGAGGAGGACGAGAGCCAGACCCAGGTCTGGGTCAGCGCTTCGGATGGATCGCGTCTGACCCAGTTCACAACCGCCGAGCGAGTCCTCCACCTCCCCGGGATTTTCCCCCGACGGAAAGTGGCTGGCCCTGCTGTCCGGTCGTGGCAGAGAGGATGGCGCCAACCAGTTTTGCGTTATGCCGATCGACGGTGGTGAGGCGAAGTGTCTGACCGATTTGCCGGGTGGCGTCAGCGATTACGACTGGGCCCCGGACAGCAGGCGCGTGGTGCTGGTGTCCAAGGTGGACCCTGAATACGACCCGGAGGCCGAGGAGGATGCAGAAGCCGGAGCCGATCGTCATCGACCGTTACCATTTCAAGCAGGACTATGTGGGCTACATGCGCAACGAGCGTTCACATTTGTTCTTGCTGAATATCGACACTGAAGAGACAGTCCAGCTGACTGACGGTAACTTCGAAGAGTTCTCCCCGTCGTTTTCCCCGGATGGCAAGCAGATAGCGTTTTCGAGCAAGCATGGCGAGGATCCGGATCGCCACGACAACTCGGACGTGTACGTAATGGATGCGACGCCGGGTGGCGAGGCCCGTCAGCTGACCACCAACCCGGGGGCAGACGCGAGTCCCCAGTGGAGTCCCGACGGCAAGTCCATCGTCTTTCTGCATGGCGGTTCGCCCGACATTGCCTGGTACGGACTGGTGCGTATCGGCATCGTGCCGGCGACGGTGGCGAGGCCCGTGTGCTCACTGCTGACCTGGACCGAAATGCGGTGTCACCCCGATGGTCTGCCAATGGCAAGGACATCTATTTCCTCCTGGAAGACGACCAGAGTGTCCAACTGGCGCGGATGCCCGCCAAGGGCGGCGAAGATCAGCCGCCTGACTCCGGCCGGCCAGGTGGTGGCCGAGTTTGAGCCTGGGACGCCACAGGCATCGTCATGCTGACCAGCAGCCCGTCCATGCCCTACGAGTTACAGGTGCTTGAAGGCTCAAGCACGCGCCAGCTGACGCGTCACAACGCCTGGCTGGACGAGGTGGCCCTGGCCAGTGTCGCAGGAGTGAGTTTCAACTCTGCCGACGGTACCGAGGTGCATGCTGCGGTCATGACACCCGTGGCCGCACACGATGGTCCGCGCCCTGCACTGATCCGCCTGCACGGTGGCCCGGTCTCCCAGCGCCAGTTTGAATTCGAGCCGAGCTTCCAGTTACTGGCTGCCCAGGGTTATCTCGTGGTTGCGCCGAACTTCCGCGGCAGCACTGGACGCGGTGAGGATTTCCAGCGGGCGATTTTCGCCGACTGGGGTCATCTGGATGTGCAGGACGTGCTGGCTGCCACTGATTACGTGGTCGAGAAGAAGCTGGCTGACCCGGATCGCCTGGGCGTATTTGGCTGGAGCTACGGTGGCATCCTTACCAACTACGTGATCGCCAGCGACTCGCGTTTCAAGGTCGCGATCAGCGGAGCCAGTATGTCCAACATGCTCGGCGGATACGGCCATGACGAGTACATCACGGTCTGGAATTCCGAGTTGGGAGCGCCCTGGGAAAACCAGGATACCTGGCTGAAACTCTCTTATCCCTTCCTGCATGCCGACCGCATCTCCACGCCGACCCTGTTCGTGGTGGGGCAAGAGGACTGGAACGTGCCCCTGCACGCCACAGAGCAGATGTACCAGGCGCTGAAGCAGCTGGAAGTGGATACACAAATGGTGATCTACCCCGGTGAGCATCATGGTCTGAGCAGCCCGCTATTCAAACAGGACAGGATGCGGCGTTATATCGAATGGTTTGAGCGATACCTTGGCAAGCCGGGCGAAGAATGAAACTCGTCTGCGCAGGTTCAAGGCACCCAAAGGAAGTCATGATGAAAAAAAATTCTAGCGGGCTTGCCGGCAGGTTAGGCGCTACCTGTTTACTCGCCTTTCTGTCCTTTGCGATGGTCACGCAAAGTGCCGTGGCGGATCCGGAGTCGAACCGGCAGGCGCGGGATGTGTATGAGGACCTGGTGAATTTTCCGTCCAGTGAAGATCGCGGTGGCACCCGGGAAATCGCAGAATACGTCGGCAGGACCATGCTGGCGGGTGGCTTCCCTGCCGAAGACGTGCATGTGCTGGGGCCACGCCCCGACATCATGGGCGTGGTGGTTCGCTACCGTGGCCGCGGCGAGGGGCGCCCGGTGATGATGATGGCCCACCTGGACGTGGTGGATGCCCTGCGCAAAGACTGGAGCATGGATCCCTACACCTTTGTTGAAAAGGACGGCTATTTTTACGGTCGTGGCACCTCCGACAACAAGGCGGGCGCCGCCGTGTTGATCGCAGATTTCCTGCGCCTGAAGAAAGAAGGTTTTGTACCGGCTCGCGACATGATCATGGTGCTCAGCGGTGACGAGGAAACCGTGGCCGAGAGCATCAAGTACTTGTTGGCCGAGCACCGGGACCTGGTGGATGCCGAGTTTGCCCTGAACAGCGATGGCGGTGGCATACCCTATGTTGATGGCAAGCCCGTCGCCTTCGTGATCCAGGGCGCCGAGAAGGTCTACCTGACCTACAAGCTCGAGGTCACCAACCCGGGTGGACACAGTTCGGTCCCGCGCCCTGACAATGCGATTTACGAATTGGCTGCCGGCCTGGTCAAGCTGGGTGAGTACAATTTCCCGGTCAGCCTGAACGATGTGACACGCAGCTTCTTCCGGCAGACGGCCTTGTCCCAGGACCCGCAACGTGCCGCGGCCATGCAGGCCCTGGTCAACGATTCCGCTACGCCCGGGCAAGTGGCCTTGCTGGCCCAGTCTCCTGTTTACAATTCCATGATGCGTACCACCTGCGTGGCCACGGAGTTGCTTGGTGGCCATGCCGAAAACGCGCTGCCGCAGATGGCCCAGGCGACGGTCAATTGCCGGGTCTTGCCGCAGGACTCCCCGGCCCAGGTTGAAGCCACCCTGAGGCAGGTACTGGGTAATGACGGTATCAAGATGACGGCGGTTTTCCCCGCGATCGCCAGCCCACCCTCGCCGATGACACCGGCGATCATGGAATTGCTGGGTGGCGTAGCCGGACAGATGTACCCGGGTCTGCCGCTGGTGGGGCAGATGAGCACCGGCGCCACGGATGGCCTGCACACCCGTAATGCCGGGATTCCCACCTATGGGGTCAGTGCACTGGGCGGCGATCCCACCGATATACGCGCCCATGGCCGGGATGAGCGGGTTGGCGTCGATTCGTTCTACAAGGCGCTGGAGTACTGGTACCGGTTGATGAAGAACCTCTAGCCGGGGTGCAGAGTCAGGATGCTCAGGCGGAAAAGAACTGCAGCTTGCCGAAGCGGTCCTTGAGACGCTCACGGTCGCCGGCATCCGGTTCGCCCAGGCTTTCCGCCAGCGCCAGGGCCTCGTCCAGATAACTCTGGTACAGCCTTGCGCGCACGTCCAGGGGCAGGGCGGTCTGGTCGCAACCGGTGGAACGCAGTGCCGCGCTGAGCGTGAATTCCTCGCGTTGCTCCTGGTAGTCGCGGTGACTCCACATACCGGAATTCACATCGAAATCGTACAGACTCAGGAAGCGGTAGCCGTAGTCAGCCAGGAAGTTCACGGCCTCGATCACGTAGTCGGCCTCTGCGTCATCCATCACGAAGTGGAAACCCACCCTGCACCAGCCCGGCTTGATGCCGTGGAAGCCCTTGCGTACCCAGTCACGGTATTGCTCGGAGGTGTCCTCGTCTATACCCAGCAGGCGGTGTCCATAGGGGCCGGCGCAGGAACATCCGGCGCGTGACTGAATCCCGAACAGATCGTTCAACAGCACAGTGGCAAGCTTCGGGATGCAGGTAAAGACCGGCGGGGTCTTTCAGGTTAAAGCTCACGATACCGATGCGTCGGCTCATGTCCAGGTTGCCCAGGATCTCGATACCCGGATTGGCCTGCCACCTGGCGGCGGCACGCTGCAGCAACTCGGCCTCCCGCTGTTCTATATCGTTCAGACCCCAGCTTGCGCTTGATCTGAAAGGCCAGGGCAGCCTTCAGTGTTTGCAGCACGCCCGGGGTACCTGCCTTTTCGCGTTCTTCCACGTCCTTGACGAAGTCCTGGTCGGTGGGACTCACATAGTCCACGGTGCCACCGCCACCCACACTGGGCGGAAGTTCGTGGTGATAAAGCCTATCGTTGAAAATCAGGATGCCGCTGGAACCGGGACCACCCAGGAACTTGTGTGGCGAGATGAAAATCGCGTCCAGTGACGGATCCTCACCTGGCGATGCAGGCTCGGGATTCATGTTGATGTCGACGTAGGGTGCGCTGGCGGCGTAATCAAAGCAGGCCAGGGCATCGTAGCGATGCAGCAACACGGCTATGTCGTGTACGCGGGTCTTCATGCCGGTAACGTTGGAGGCGGCGGAGAACGATCCGATACGCGGGCGACCCAGGTAAGCAGGGTCTTGCAGCAATCGTTCCAGTTGATCCAGGTCGATACCGCCATCCTCGGCAAGTCCAACGCCCACCACGGTCGCGAGACCCTGTCGCCAGGACACTTCATTGGAGTGGTGCTCATACGGCCCCACGAACACCACAGGCTGATGTGAGCGTTGGTAAGCCCGGAAGTCTTCCAGACCCTGTTCGCCCAGGAAACCGTCGAGTTCCTTGCGCAGGGTGTCGGCAGTGGCGGGAGGCAGGGCCACGCCAACAATTTGTTGAAACTTGTTGATGGCGCCGGTGGCCCCGGTGCCACAGGCCACCAGTCGGCCATTGGGGCCGGCATTGACCGCGTTCCTGATCATGTTTTCAGCCTCGTGCAGCAACTGGGTCATGCTGCGGCCGGTCAGGTCATCCTCGGTATGCGTGTTGGCGTAATTGCGTTGCAGACCCTGCAGATATTTTTCCACGAACAGCAGGCAACGGCCCGAGGCGGTGTAGTCACAATAGGCCATCAGGCGTTTGCCAAAAGGCGTCTGGATGGCGGAATCAATACCGACTATCTGTTGCCTCAGAAAGCTGAATTCCAGTGGAGTGTCTTGCATAAAAAATCCGTTTTGGCCAAATTTGCGAAGCATGTTCGCAGGCACGGGTTGCCCGGCAGTCTACTACGCCCGGGAGTGTCTGATGTACTGCGGTTGAAGCAGATTGTAAGCGAAAAGACCCGGAATCAGGACGCTGTTTGCAAAGTCCGTCCTACTTCCAGCCACGCCAACCGGGTCCACGCACAACCCGGCCCGGTGTGGCGCCCGTGTGTTCGCCATCGCGCAGCACCTGCTCACCGTTTACCCAGACCTGGCTTACACCGGTGGCGTACTGGTGGGGATTCTCGAAGCTGGCGTGGTCCTGTATGCGCTGGGGATCGAAGATCACCACGTCGGCGAAATATCCGGGCTCCAGCCTGCCGCGCTCACGTATACGCAGGTTCTGGGCCGGCAGGGAGGTCAGTCGGCGTATGGCTTCTTCCAGGCTAATGATCTTTTCATCGCGCACATAGCGCCCCAGCAGCCTGGCGACGTTTCCGTAGGCACGGGGATGGGGATTGCTCTTCAGGAACACGCCTTCTGGGGCCAGCGCTTCTCCGTCTGAGCCAAAGCTCACCCAGGGCCTGGCGATTTTCCGGGCCACGTTTTCCTCGGACATCAGGAAGTAGATCGTGCCTACCCGACTGCCGTCTTCAATCACCAGGTCCAGGACAGTATCCTGCGGCGAGCGCCCGCGCATGGCGGCAACTTCCGCCAGGGTCTTTCCGGTCAGGGGTTTGAGTTCATCATTCTTGAAGCCCACCAGGATCATGCCCTCGGCGCCGGCGGCCAGGAACAGATTCTCCCATTCGTCGCTGGGCGTGGTCATCTCCTCCAGGACCTTCGCGCGTATGGCCGGATCCTGCAGACGCTGAATCCAGGCCTCGTTTCCACCCTCCTGCACCCAGGGCGGCTGTGCCGCGTCCAGACCGGTTGCGCCCGCGGTGTAGGTGTACATGTCGGCTGTAATCGCCAGGCCCTCGGATCGGGCTTGCTCCACCATGGCAAATACGTCGTCAAGTTTGTTCCAGTTGCTGCTTGCCTGCGGCCTTGAGGTGATAAATCTCCGCCCGGACACCGGCGGCCCGTGCGATGTCGATCAATTCCTGCACCGACTCCAGCAAGCGGTTGCCCTCACTACGCATATGCGAGATATACATGCCGCCGTAGGGTGCGGCTGCCTGGTTCAGGGCGATCAGCTCTGCGGTGTCGGCATAGAAGGCCGGTGCGTAGATAAGCGAGGAACCCACGCCCAGCGCGCCTTCTTCCATGGCCTCACGCACCAGGGTCTGCATGGCGGCGAGTTCCGCCGCATTCGGCGCGCGGTCCTCGAATCCCAGTGCATGTATACGCACGGTAGTTGCGCCCACAAACGACGCCACGTTGGGAGACACGCCGCGTCGCTCCAGATACTCCAGGTATTCACCCAGGCTGGTCCACTCGATGTCGTATTTGACGTCCCCCTGTTCTTTCAGTGCGTAGGCTTTCATCGCCTCATTCCAGGGGCCCCAGGACATGCCCTCGCCGAAGACCTCAAGGGTCACGCCCTGGCGCAGATCACTCTGACCCGTTCCATCCTCGATCAGTGAGTCCACCGCCCAGCTCAACATATTGATGAAACCCGGGGCCACGGCTTGTCCCGCGGCGTCGACCTCCTGTTTGGCCTTGGCCCCGGACAGGTCGCCGATAGCGGCAATGCGGTCCCCGTTAATCGCAAGGTCAGCCTGGCGTCCGGGCTGCCCGCTGCCGTCGTAGAGAGTGCCGCCGCGAATGATGATGTCGTAGCCGGCGGCGGTGTCGACAACCGCCTCGGGTTCCCGATCACAGGCCGTGATGAGCAGTGATGTGGCGAGGGCGGCGACCAGGATGCGTAAAGTGGAGAGAGATTTCATGCTCAGGATCCCGGTGTGAGTGATGGGTGCATTGTGCGCGATGCATCCGGGTAGAGCCAGAGGGGTAAAAATGCCGGGGCGATCCCAGGTGACGAGCCGGGCAGTTTTCGATTGAGGGGCCTGCGCTAACGATCCAGCAGATTCGAGGGGGCTTCTGGACTGCCACGCGGGACATCTCGACTGCGACTTGATGCTCGACAACATTGCGAGACAGACCAGTGAATGGCGGGATGAGCTTATGCTCTCCACTTTCGTGTTATCCATAGGCTGCATTCCGAGATAGTGAAAGCGAACTCTCGGTTACCGCGTATTCACCACCCTTTCGCGGCTGTTCTACACTGAAGGCCAGCCGTTCAGCTGGATCTGCTTTTAATGGCCACTAACATTGCTTTACCGACCCCGCCCATCGGGTTGATGCTTTGTGTGTGCATGGCATTTTGCCTTGGTTCTTGCACCTACCTGAAGTACGCATCAGTGCAGGCAGAATATGCTCGTATTCAAAATGCCCAGCCAGGGCAATTGAATGTCAAACACATGATCGACAGGGAAACGTTTTTCGTTCATGGGCGCAGCCTTGATGTTGCCCGCCTGTATGCGGAGCTGCCGAAAGCCATCGCTGCGTTTTCCAGCAAGTACCAGGCCAATGAGCTTGTGGCCAAAATGCATTTTGAAGTCGCCGGCTCGCACTTCGGATTAAACCTGCCTGAGGGTCGCTATGACCTACTCGTGTTTGCGGATATCGATAGCAACGGTGTATTCGGACCGTCAGAAGTTGTAGGAAAACGGTCGATCGACTTGAACAACGCCGCATCGCCCGAGAGGGTGCTCGGCCAGGTCGATGTGCGCCTGACCGCGCCTGTGACGATCGATTGGGATGTTTTGATAAAGGTCCCGGATTCCCGCGGGCGCGCCGAATCATTACTTTTTCCCTCTGGAACCATTCGAAGCCTGGAAGACCCGATTTTCGACAGCAGCTTCGCGACCTTGGGCATGTACGATCCTGCATCTTTCCTTGAACAAGCACCGACATCGTTTTATGCCCTGGAGGAAGACCTCGCGTACAAGATTCCTGTGGTTTATGTCCATGGCATTGACGGTAGTGCACGTGAGTTTGAGGTATTCGTCGGGCAACTGGATCGATCCCGATACAAGCCCTGGTTTTTCCATTACCCGTCAGGCGGTGACCTTGATCAATTGGCCGAACTGTTTTATCAAATCTTCCTTTCAGGGAAAGTCTACGTATCTAGTGGGATGCCGATGATAGTGGTCGCCCACAGTATGGGTGGGCTGGTTGTCAGGGAAGCGCTCAACAAGTACCAGGGAAAAGCAGCGTGAAAATCAGATCCATTTATTTGTCACAATGGCGACCCCCTTCGGCGGCCATGCGGCGGCGGCAGCCGGAGAAGAATACGGGCTAATAGTCCTACCGTCGTGGCGCGACCTGAATCCGGAAAACCCGTTTATTGGTAATCTTTATCGAAAACCCCTGCCGGATTTCGTTTACCACGAACTGATTTATGCATACCAGAATCCCGGTGCGATCAAGGTTGGCGAGAACAGTGATGGTGTAGTAGCGCTGGCGAGTCAGTTGCATCCGCAAGCACAACGTCAGGCAAGCGGGCAATTCGGTTTTGACAACACTCATACCGATATTCTCAATAGTGAGGAAGTGACCAACCATATCGCGGCCCGTATGGAGATGGTGAAGAATGCATTTTCGCCGCCTCAGCTTGATCTGCTGCGACAGGGTGGCTATGACGTGGCGCTCGGAGAGGGCTATTCTCCGCTGGCGCAGCATGCGATCCGCTATTATGGAAGATATCTAATGGCGTTGACAAAAGGCACTTTGGTTCCTTTCGATCCAGAGGAGGTGCGCTTCGCCGCCGTGGCCAACGGTGAAATACCGCCTCGTGATGATGGGGAAAAAGGCTGGCTCAGATTTCTCAGAGAGCATCCTGAATTCAAAGACTATTAATTATTGGACATGGGAAGTGCGATGTGTACACCCATGAAAGCGATGGTCCTCGACAAAATGGAAAAACTGGCGGAAGAGTATCCGGATTTCCGCGAGAAGGTATTTGAGCTATTTCGGGTTAATCAGGCATATGCAGCCGAAAAAAAGATACGCTGCGAAGGCCGGCTCATTTGCGACAATAGCGATAGCCCGAAATAAATGAGGCCGAGCCGCAATTATTGGAATGGCATCCCCGGTTCCCGGCTGCCTATCCTGCGGTCATGCCCGGACAACCTCTTCATTTCATAAACGGACTGCCCCTGTCTGGAGTCGATCACCCGGTGATCCATTGTGTTGCCTATGGGCTACATGTAAGATAGGGCGCAAATGTGGAGTTGAGAGCCTACGAAACCGATACGTGACGTTGCCCGTATGAGGATTGGTTCCGGGGTCTGGAAGGTACGCTGCAACGGGCAATACAACGCCGACTTCGCGCGCTCGAAGAGGCTGATCATTTTGGAGCCCGAAAGAGTCTGCGGGGCGGCTTGCACGAACTCAAGTTTCGCCAGGCTATTCGTATCTACTTCGCAGAGTTTGAGGGTCAAATTGTCCTGCTCCTGGGCGGCTCTGGTAAAGGCAACCAGGGCCGCGAAATCGAGAGGGCGCGGAAACGACTGAATGACTACAAACGACGATCAAGGTAAAACTCATGGCAACCAGCAGGGCACACAATGTCAAGGACGACCTGTACGAGGACCTGAAAGATCCAGCGTATGCGTCGGCCTACTTGAATGAAGCACTGCGCGAGGATGACGAGATTGTTCTGAAAACGGCATTGGCCGATGTAATCAGGGCGCGGGGTGTCCAGGCTGTGGCGAAGAAGGCCGGTATAAACCGTGTGACTGTCTACAAAACATTGAAGCCGGAAACGGGTTCGTCGTTTACCGTCATCCATGCCTTGCTCGAGGCATGTGACGTGCAGCTAAACGTGCAGCCGTCCAAACACCGACCGCGACGGACATGAAAATGCACACGAACTCAAGTCGCAATTAGTGAGAATCAGGGTCACCGGAGATCAATTGTCCAGCCACAAATATTCCATCCGTGAACCCGATTGGACATCCTGAACCCGGCCAGTCCAAAGACCTGCAAATGAATATAAGCATCATAGACAAAACCATGTTCCGAAAAATGCCGTGGGCCAACGGTGGTGGCGTCACCACGGAATTATTTGTTCGCACGGACGAGCGATCCGGTCGCATCCTGTGGCGACTGAGCATGGCGGGCGTGGACACCGACGGACCTTTCTCACATTTCGCCGGGTACGACAGAATCCTGGTGCTGATGGAGGGCCGGGGACTCAGGCTGGGCCATCGGGATGGGACAGAGCACGACCTTGCCCATGCCTACGACATGGCCGCGTTCCCCGGGGATGCCGACACCCACGCCACCCTTACAGAGGGCCCGGTTCAGGACTTCAACGTCATTGCGGAGCGCGCCACATTCGGCACTGCGGTTACTGTATTACAGGCTGCAAACAACAAGCGTGTTGCCATACACGCGAATATCCTCGCGATCTTTGCGGCAGACCATGACCTTCTTATCGCTGAGCCCTCCCTGGCCAGTCACCCACTCCCAAAAGGAGACCTGCTTTTAGTGGAAGCGCCGCAGCAGGGAGACTGGACCGTTTCGGATGGCACCGCGATCGTCATTCAGCTTTCGAAAAAAGGGGTCGAACCGCAATTCATTCACCGGCCGTAAAAGCGTAGCCAGAAAACCCGGTTCGGTCCCATGCAGGCCATTTTGTGGGACGAGTTTTCTTTCTCTTGCCTGTTGCAGGCTTTGATCAAGATTGGGTTATAAAACGGCGACATAAGAACCATATAGACCTCTGTCCTGGCCCAATATTTTGCGCAATTCCAGCCCTTGTTTTTACCTTGTTACACATAGTGGAACACGATTTTTATCGACATTTCCCCCGGGTTTTGCGGGAAACCGTGCAATTACAAAGACAAGTGAAGGACGGACGGATATCCCCTGTCGAGTGTGACTCCGGATAGCGGCGGTCGGCTTGCCGCCGGGTCTGGCCGGCGCATACGCTAACCACGGACTGGCGCCCGCCGGCACCTGGCTACTGGCGCCCGCCCGCGCTGGGCGATACATAACCCATACCGAATGCCCGGGGAGATTCGTTCATGTTTCCGTCGCAACACCACAGAGCCTTGCGTCGCACACTTCAGCGCTCCTACCTGGAGGTTATTCCCGCAAAGGGAATAAAGGAAAAGCTGGCGGTGTTGCCTCATGGCGCCTGGGTCGCCATTACCTGTTCCCCAAGCAAGCCGGTTGAGGCTACCCTGAAGCTTGCCGAGCAGCTGGATAGCCGCCGTTTTCGACTGGTCCCGCATATCGCGGCGCGCATGGTCAGGGACCGCAGTCATTTGCAGGATATCCTTACGCGCCTGGACGAGATGCAGATTCACAGCATTTTTGTTCCCGGTGGGGACAGGGAGACGCCCATCGGAGACTATGCCTGCGCCCTGGATTTGCTGCGGGACATGGCAGAGCTTGGTCACCGCATTCCGGATGTGGGGGTGACCGCCTATCCCGAGGGTCATCCGACCATCGATGACAAGACCCTGATAGAAACGCTGTTGGCCAAGCAGCCCCTGGCAACCTATTTCGTCACACAGATGTGTTTTGACGCTGATGTGATTTTGCGCTGGCTGGCCGATATGCGAGCCCGGGGATTGACCCTGCAGGCCTGGCTGGGTCTGCCGGGGGTGGCTGAGCGTGGCAAGTTGCTCGCCACTTCCCTGCGTATCGGCGTCGGTGATTCGGCCAGGTTCATTTCCAAGCAGCCCAGGCTGGCTGCCAAGCTGATGGCGCAAAAGGTCTACCGGCCGGATGAGCTTCTCCTGGACCTGGCGCCCCGCCTGGATGATCCGGTTCTCCACATCGACGGTTTTCACCTGTACAGTTTCAACCTGGTCGAAGACACCGAGAACTGGCGCATACAGACTCTGGATGCTCTTGAGGTTCCCGAGGACGAGTAACCACGCAGGATGATCGAATGACGAGACGTGCAGGCAGTCACCGGGTACGGCGTACGGTAGGCAACATCGGCCAACTGCCCTGGCTGGCTGTGAGCAACCCCTATGCACCCACCGAGGTGCTGACCGCGGAGCAGGTGGAAACCATCCACCAGGCTTCCCTGCGCGTGTTGTCCGAGGTGGGAATGCGCGTACTCAACGATGAAGCCAGGGGACTATTTGCGAAAGCCGGCGCCAGTGTTGATGTGGATACGCTGATGGTGCGTCTGGACCCCGAGATGGTTATGGAATCCATCTCCACCGCGCCCCCGGAGTTCGTACTGCGTGCCCGCAACCCTGCCCATGACTTGAACCTGGGCGCCAACCGTATGGCCTTCGCCGGTGTTGGCGGGCCGGCCTTCGTGAGTGATCTGGAGAAGGGTCGTCGCCCCGGCACCTACGCCGAGCAATGCGATTACATTCGCCTGATTCAATCCCTGAATATAATTCACCAGGAGGGCGGCGGCCCCTTCGAGGCCATGGACCTGCCGCCTGAGACCCGCCACCTGGATTTACACCTGGCGCAGATACGCCTGATGGACAAGAACTGGCAGGGCGTGGCGCTGGGACGCGAGCGCACCCTGGATGGCATCAACATGGCCTGTATCGCCCTGGGTGTCGACCGCGAGGGACTGGCCCGGCGGCCGGCCATCCTGTGCATCATCAATACCAATTCACCCTTGCAGTTGGACATACCCATGGCGGAGGGAACCATGGCCCTGGCACGGGCAGGGCAGGTGGCCTGTATCACCCCGTTTACCCTGGCCGGCTCCATGAGCCCGGCAACCCTGGCCGGCACCCTGGTGCAGCAAAATGCCGAGGTCTTGTTCGGGGTCGCACTGACCCAGCTGGTGCGTCCCGGAGCACCGGTCATGTACGGAGCCTTCACCTCCAATGTGGATATGAAAAGTGGCGCACCTGCACTGGGAACACCGGAATACACCAAGGCGGCCATGGCCAGCGGACAACTTGCGCGACGCTACAAGCTGCCGTTTCGCTCGAGCAATACCAATGCCAGCAATGCGGTCGACGCACAGGCCGCCTATGAAAGTGAAATGTCCCTGTGGGGAGCCATCAGCGGACACGCCAACCTGGTCAATCATGCTGCCGGCTGGCTGGAAGGCGGACTGACCGCGTCCTTCGAGAAGCTGGTGGTGGATGCTGAAATGCTGCAGATGATGACGGAGTACATGCGTCCCATTGAAGTTAACGATGATACGCTGGCCCTGGCGGCGATTAAGGATGTAGGGCCGGGTGGTCATTTCTTCGGGGCTGCACACACCTTGCAGCGCTATGAGACCGCTTTCTATTCACCGCTGGTCTCGGACTGGCAGAATTTCGAACGCTGGAAGGAAGCCGGGCAGCAGGACACCGAGGTCCGGGCCAATCGGATCTGGAAACAATTGCTGGCGGAGTACCAGCAGCCGCCACTTGATCCTGCCATTGATGAGCAACTGCAAGACTATGTTGACCGGCGCAAGAATGGCGAGCCGGTCGAATGACAACCGGCGGTCCCACGTGGGTCCGCCTCAATTTTTAACCAAAGGAACCTCTGATTTTTTAGCTGCAAGATACGAGTTCATGAATAGATCAGAGGCTCCCAAACATACAGAGACCTACCATGCGCCCTAGACTGAAAATACTGGACGATGCGCTGAAAGCGCGAATTATTACCGAAGCCAAGCAAATACTGGCCGAGGTCGGTATGGAGATACGCGGCCCGGGGATGCGCCAACGATTGCTGGATCATGGTTTGAAAACCGACGCCAGCGGCGAACGTATCCTGTTCCCGGCAGAGGTCGTGGAAAAGGCCATCGAGACCTGCCCCAAGTCCTTCACACTGTTTGATCGCGATGGCAATCCCCACGCCGACATCGGTGGTGACAGGGTGCACTTCGTGCCCGGCTCCAGTGGACTGAAGATCCTGGACCATCGCAGTGGCGAATTGCGTCTTGCCAATTCCACCGACTTCGTGGAGTACGTGCGTCTGTGCGATGGGCTGAAAAACATTGCCTACCTGGCAACGGCTTTCTCCACCAACAAGGATATCGAACCACAGGTCTCGGATGCCTGGCGTCTGTACATGTGTCTGACCAATTCGAAGAAACCGATAGTCTCCGGTTCGTTCACCGAGCACGGCGTGGGCCGTATGGTTGAGATGATGCAGTTGTTCCGCAAGGACAGGGAAGATCTGATCAAGCACCCGATGTCGATTTTCACCATCACCGCTACCGGCAACTTTCGCTACAGCGAGGATTCTTGCCAGAACATGATTGATTGCGTCGAGGCGGGCATCCCTGTCGAGGTTGTGCCGGTCACGCTTATGGGCCTGATTGCCCCGGTTACCCAGGTGGGTGCGACGGTGTTTCATACCGTGGACACCCTGTGCGGCCTGACCATGGCCCAGATTGTCAAACCGGGTGCGCCAGTGATATTCGGTGGTGCCCCGGCGACCTTCCACATGAAGGCAGCCAGTTCTCCCATGGCGGCTATCGAGGCCTTGCACCTGGATGTGGCCTACGTGGAAGTGGCCAAGTCCCTGGGACTGCCTACCCAGTCCTATATGGCGCTCAGCGATGCCAAGGTGCTGGATGCACAGGGCGGAGCCGAAACGTTTGGTAGCGCCTTGCTGGCGGCACTGGCCGGGGTGAATTCCGTGTCAGGTCCCGGCATGCTGGATTTTGTACTGACCTTCAGCCTGGCCAAGCTCGTGTTCGATGACGAGATGTGCGCCCAGGCCCTGCACTTCGTGCGAGAAACAAAGGTCATGGGTGATTTACCCACCATCGACCTGGCCAGGGAAGTCATTCGGGAAGATCACCTGATCACCTCCCCACACACACTGGAGTACTGGCCCGGGGAATTACACCTGACCAGTCCGGTCATCGATCGCAGCAATCGGGAAGCGAATTTCCAGCCCGGGGCGAGTGCCTTGTACGAGCGTGCCTGTGCGGAGGTGGACCGTCGCCTGACCCAGTACCAGCCTATTGAAACCGATGCGGCAACGGATGCCGAGATGCGGCGTATCATTCTGGCCGGGATGGAGAAGCAGACCAGTCTGCCTGACCTGCCCGCCGCTGTTGTACCTGCGGCTGAGGCAGAAACCGGTCATCGGCGTCGCCGCCGGCGCAAGAGCTAGCAGCTGGCGGTACCGCCGGGGTAGAGGTCATCGGGTCACCAAGCCGGGCGTGGCAAGACCGTATCGGGTATTCTTGCCCGACCTGAACATGCGAGTAAGCACATGCAGTCACCCTTAATCACCGATGACGCGATAGTCCTTGGACTACTTGTCGCTATCCTGGGAGTGGTTTTCTACACCCGGAGCCTTGGCGGTCGTTGGACGAAGTTCTATACCTTCGTACCGGCGATACTGCTGTGTTACTTGCTGCCTTCGCTACTGAACAGTTTCGGTGTGATCTCCAGCAGCGAGTCGAATCTCTGGCCGATAGCGAAAGACTACTTCCTGCCGGCCTGCCTGGTACTGATGACACTCAGTATCGACCTCAAGGCGATTCTCGGTCTTGGTTCCAAGGCGCTGGTCATGTTCTTTACGGCCACCGTCGGGATTGTGCTGGGTGGCCCATTCGCGATCCTGGTTGTTTCACTGTTCAGTCCCGAAACCGTGGGGGGCGAGGGCATCAATGCGGTATGGCGTGGTTTCGCAACGCTCGCCGGCAGCTGGATCGGAGGCGGGGCCAACCAGACCGCGATGCTGGAGGTGTACGGCTACAATCCCGATCGATACGCGGCGATGGTGGCCATCGATATTGTTGTCGCCAATATCTGGATGATTTTTTTGCTCTACGGTGCTGGAAATCCCGAGCCTATTGACAGGTGGCTCAAGGCTGACACCTCGGCGATAGACAAGCTGAAAGACACCATGGCCCGCTATACGGCCGAGACCGAGAGGACCAGCAGCCTGGTCGATTTCATGATGATTACCGCGGTCGCCTTCGGATCGGTCGGCGTCTCTCACCTGGTCGCCGGCATCGCCTCGTCCCTGGCGGGGGATGTCGAGGTGTTGAAAGACTCCATCCTGGCAAGTGAATTCTTTTGGGTCGTGGTGACGGCAACCACCATTGGTATGGCGCTCAGTTTCACGAAATTCAGAAACCTTGAGGGTGGCGGGGCGTCGAAGATTGGCAGTGTGTTCATTTTCCTGCTGGTCGCGATCATTGGAACAAGAATGGATGTATTCCAGCTCGCAGACGCGCCGCTGCTGTTCCTGGTCGGGATAATCTGGATGTTGTTCCACGTGACCCTGTTGATCATGGTGGCCAAATATATCCGCGCGCCCTTCTTTTTTGTTGCTGTTGGCAGCAAGGCAAATGTGGGCGGGGCGGCGTCGGCCCCGGTAATCGCGGCGGCATTTCATCCGTCGCTGGCCCCGGTCGGCGTGCTGCTCGCGGTATTGGGTTATGCGCTGGGCACCTACGGCGCCATCCTGAGCGCCGAGCTTATGCAGCTTGTGGCGCCCTAAGCTACAGATTAGGGATTGAATTCGAAGACGTTCTCACGGATGGCGTACACGCAGCCACGACTATTCCCATGCCTTACCCACCGGATGAACCTGACCTGCCCGCCAGGCGGGCGGGTGCGCCGGGTTCGCTATTTCGTGACACGGTGATCGACGTATGTTTATGCGTGCCGGTTGACGTGACCCATACGAGTCTATAAGTTCAGACGCATGAGTATTACCAGCCGCAAGATGACGAATAGCAAACCGGGAGCCCGTGGGTTGTTTGTGCCTATGCGCTAAGTCGTTTTCAGTCACGCTCAAATAAACCCGCCGCGGACCTCCCGGCGGGTTTTTTTATGGGGAGAATATAAGGTTATGGATAAGCTGCAGCACGACGGTTTTGGTACCCGGATGGTCGCCACCGCCTTTCCGCAATCACCGTTTGTGGTTATGAAGTTCGGCGGTTCCAGCGTGTCCTCGGTGGAAAGCTGGAAATCCATTGCCGGGTTGCTGAGGCTGAGGCTGGCGGAGGGTCTGAAGCCAGTGCTGGTCCACTCCGCGCTGGCCGGGGTCTCCAATGCCTTGCAGGCCCTGCCGCAAAGCGCTTCGCAGACTGACGGGGACAGGCAGGTGGCGGCTATCAGGCAGCAACACCAAAGCCTGGCCTGCGAGCTTGGTGTGGATCCTGGCGTATGCGATATCCATTTTGACAGGCTGCAGCAGCTGCTTGAGAAGGTACGACTGGAGGGCGAAGCCGGCCCCGGGGTACTTGCCTGCATCATGGCCACCGGAGAGCTGGCGGCAACCAGCCTTGGTGCTGCCTACCTGCGGCAGCAGGCATTGCCTGTCAGCTGGCGTGATGCCAGGGACTTGTTACTCAGCGAAAGCCTGCCGAACCAGAGTGAAAGGGCGGCGTATCTTTCAGCCAGCTGTGATTTCGATGCAGACCCTGCCCTGCAGGCAGAACTGTCGGGCCTGGACGGGCTTGTCCTGACCCAGGGTTTTATCGCGAAAAATGCGGCAGGTGACACGGTGCTGCTGGGTCGGGGCGGGTCCGATACCTCGGCATCCTACCTGGCCGCGAAGCTGAGCGCCCTCAGGCTGGAAATCTGGACCGACGTGCCGGGCTTTTTCAGTTCCGATCCCCAGCTTGTGCCCTCGGCCCGCTTGCTGCGAAGACTGCATTATCGGGAGGCGCAGGAGATTGCTTCGGCCGGCGGCGGAGTCCTGCATCCCCGCAGCATCTCACCGGTCAGACGTTTCGCGATTCCGTTGTTTATAAAGTGTGCGGCGCGACCGGACTGGGAAGGCACGCTGGTGTCCGAAGCCGCGGGCGAGGACAGGCCGGGTATCAAGGCGATCTCACGCAGGACCGGGATCACCCTGGTCTCCATGGAGTCCATCGACATGTGGCACCAGGTGGGATTTCTGGCCGAAGCCTTCGACCGCTTTCGCACCCATGGCATATCGGTGGATTTGATTTCGACATCCGAAAGCAATGTGACCGTGTCGATCGATATGCTGGCCAATGCTTCTGACCGTCCGGCGATAGACGCGCTGGCGTGTGACCTGGAGCCGCTGTGCAAGGTGACCATTATCGAGGATTGCACGGCCGTCACGCTGGTGGGCTCAAGGATAAGAACCATCCTGCACGAGCTCGGACCCGCGCTGGAGGTATTTGAGGAGCAGAAAGTACACCTGGTGACCCAGGCGTCTAACGATCTGAACCTGACTTTCGTGGTTGACGGCGACGATGCCTACAGGCTGGTCAAGAAGTTGCACGGCCTACTGATCAATTCCCGCGTTCGGGACAGTGTATTTGGCCCGACCTGGGAGCAGCTGCGACAACCGCCTGCGATGCCGGTACGCCCGGCGGTAGCCTGGTGGGTAAGCAGGCGCTCTGAATTGTTGAAGATTGCCGGGCAACATGAGTCAGCCTATGTGTATGAACGTGAAAGCGTGCGCACAGCCTTGCGGGCATTGCTGGCCTTGCGCTCGGTGGATGCTGTGTTTTATGCAATGAAAGCCAACGCCCACCCGGAGATCCTCAAGATTATCGAAACACAAGGGGCGAATTTCGAATGTGTGTCGCCCGGTGAAATAAGACGATTGCGTGAGAATTTCCCGGGGCTTGCATCAAGGCGAATTCTGTTTACCCCGAATTTTGCGCCGCGCCACGAATATGCCTGGGCCCTGGATCAAGGTGTATGGGTCACGCTGGATAACCTGTATCCACTGCGGCATTGGCCCGAGTTGTTTCGGGACCAGGAAATATTTGTACGCGTGGACCCGGGGCAGGGCAGGGGGCACCACGAGCACGTCAAGACCGCCGGTGCCCATTCCAAGTTTGGCATTCCCCTGTTTGAGATGGATGAGCTGGAGCGACTTGCCAACGCAGCGGGCGCCCGTATTGTCGGGCTGCACGCCCATATAGGCAGCGGTATCCTGACCCCCGATAACTGGCGCCAGACCGGGGAACAACTGGCGAGGCTTTGCGGTCAGTTTGCCGACGTACGATTCATGGATCTTGGCGGTGGGTTGGGTGTGCCGGAAAAGTCAGGAGAACAGCCCCTGGATCTGGGCGGACTGGATGCGGCAATCGCGCAGGTGAAAGCGCACATCGGCAGCATCGAGCTTTGGCTTGAGCCCGGCCGCTTCCTGGTTGCCCAGGCTGGGGTATTGCTGGCTCACGTGACGCAAACCAAGGGCAAGGGTGATACAAGTTATATCGGTGTGACTACCGGTATGAACTCCCTGATTCGACCGGCTTTGTATGGTGCCTATCATGAGATCGTCAATTTAACGCGATTGGACGACAGACCCTCTGCGCTTGCGACCGTGGTTGGGCCGATTTGCGAAAGCGGCGATCGTCTCGGGTCGGATCGTCTGCTGCCACCAAGCCATGAAGGAGATGTGTTGGCGATTGCCAATGCGGGGGCCTATGGCTACGTCATGAGCTCACATTACAATCTGCGTGACCCGGCAGTGGAGGTGCTGATCTAGGGCCGAAATCGCAAGACCTGGTTATTGCGTATCCGGCGCCCGCTGCCGGCGCCGACGCCTGCCGCTTTTTTCGGCCGTATCCGCCTCGCTGCTCTCGGGCAGCACCACCTGTTGTCGCAGCAAGGGGAAGCTGTCCACCCGGTTGGGAATGGCCAGCGCATTCACGAAGTGTTCCTGGAAATTGGCCGCGACTGCCGTCTCGACCTTTTCCACCCGGCGCACCAACGCGCTGATCTCGTCACGTGAAGCTCGATTGAGCAGGGCGATACGTGCGCCCGTGCCGGCGGCGTTACCCGCGGAAGATACTTGCGTCAGGTCGCAGTCCGGGATCATGCCCAGCACCATGGCGTACTTCACGTCGATGTGATTGCCAAAGGCACCCGCGAGTCGAATGCGGTCCACCTTGTCCGTACCAAAGCGCTCCATCAGCAGGCGGGCCCCTGCATACAGGGCAGCCTTGGCCAGCTGAATTGCCCGTATGTCGTTCTGGGTAATGCATACCCCGGGTTCACCCTCGTACAGGGTGTAGCTGAAGGTGCGTTCCTCGGCCTTGACCCGTGGACTGCGTGCGACACAGTCGCCGTTGACGACACCGTCCCGGCTGATAACTCCGGCCAGCAGCATCTCGGCTACAGCCTCGATGATGCCCGAGCCGCAGATGCCGGTGACGCCGGTTGCGTCGATGACGTCTTCGAACCCAGGTTCATTCGACCACAATTCGCTGCCGATGATCCGGAAGCGCGGCTCCAGGGTGTCCGGGTCGATACGTACACGTTCGATAGCCCCGGGTGCAGCGCGTTGACCGGAACTGATCTGGGCGCCCTCAAAGGCGGGACCGGTGGGGCTTGATGCCGCCAGCAGACGCTCGCGATTTCCGAGTACTATTTCTGCATTGGTGCCCACATCGACAATCAGGGTGATGTCGTCCCTCAGGTGGGGTGCCTCGGCCAGGATCACGGCGGCAGTGTCTGCGCCCACATGGCCGGCGATGCAGGGCAGGGCGTAAATATGCCCACCCGGATGAATCGTCAACTGCATTTCTTCTGCGCGCAGGCTGGCCGCACCGTCGGTCGCCAGGGCGAAGGGCGCAACACCCAGGTTGACCGGGTCTATGCCCAGGGCCAGGTGGTGCATGACCGGATTACCGACCAGGGTGATTTCCAGCACGTCCTCGGGAGCCAGTTGTGCTTGTTCTGTCACCTGCCCGATAAGGTCGTTGATTGCCTCACGCACCGCGGCGGTGAGCTGGGTTGCGCCATGTTCATTTTGCATGCAAAACGACACCCGGCTCATCAGGTCTTCGCCGAAGCGGATTTGCGGGTTCATCATGCCGGCGCTGGACAGCACCTCGCCATCAGTAAGGTCGCATAAATGGGCCGCGATGGTGGTGGAGCCTATGTCCAGGGCTATGCCATGCACACGTTCCCTGAACCCCGGCCAGACACCGACGATACGGCTGGCTCGACGCACCGCCACGGTGACCTGCCACTTGCCCTCACGCAGGGTTTGCTGCAGACCCTGCAATACGTGCAGATCACAGACCAGGTCACGCAGGTCCCATTCCCTGGCCAGCGCTTCAAGCAATCGCTGCAAGTCTCCGGTAGGGTTTTCCATGTCCGGCTGTTCCACCTCTACCAGGCACAGGTGGATCACCGGATCAAGTTCGATATCGCGGACCTCGTGGGCCTTGCGCACCACCTGGTGATGGACCTGGCTGCTGGCGGGTACGTCCACCACGACATCGTCCAGTATCTGCGCCTGGCAACTCAGACGTCGGTCGGTCTTCAGGTTTTTGACGCGCGCATAACGCTTTTCGACTTCGCTCACACCGCTCAGGCTGTCGGCGCTTGAGCTGACACCGAACTTGGCGAACTCTCCTTCGGAGACCAGTACCTGGCAGCGTCCGCAGATGGCACGCCCGCCGCACACCGAATCCACATCCACACCCAACTGCCTGGCTGCGAGCAACACGGGTGTTCCGATGGGAAACCGACCGCGCTTGCCCGAGGGGGTGAAAATGATCAGTGCGTCCTGGGGATGTTCACTCATGTGAATACAGTACCCTATTGGCTCGAGGGACGGCGGCGCCTGCGTCTGCTGGCCCGCTCTGCACCCTGGGCGGTGGGTTCACGATAGCGTCTGAGCCAGGCGGCGCACTGGGGGTCATGGCCCATCATTACATCGGCGCCGCGCATGGCCATCATCATCTCGGCGTGCAGGGGATTGGTGATGGCGGAGGTCATGCCTGCGCCTATGGCCATACTCAGGAAGGCGCCATTCAAGCCCCCGCGGTTGGGCAGGCCAAAGCTGATATTCGAGGCGCCGCAGGTCGTGTTGACCTTGAGTTCCTCGCGCAAGCGACGAATCAATTCCATCACCTGGCGGCCGGCGGTATTGATGGCGCCTACCGGCATCACCAGTGGATCAACCACGACATCTGACGCGGGTATGCCGTAATCCATGGCCCGGTGGACGATCTTTTTGGCGACCTCGAAGCGTACGTTGATGTCCTCGGAGATACCGGTGTCGTCATTGGAGATGGCCACCACGGCGGCACCGTATTTCTTCACCAGCGGTAACACCGCTTCCAGACGCTCTTCTTCTCCGGTGACCGAGTTGAGCAGGGCCTTGCCCTGGTAGGCGGCAAGGCCTGCCGCCAGTCCGTCAATCATGGACGAGTCTATGCACAGCGGAACGTCGGTGATGCTCTGGATCAGGCGAATGGCGCGGGCCAGGATGGCCGGTTCATCGGCCAGTGGTATGCCGGCGTTGACATCCAGCACATGCGCGCCTGCAGCCACCTGGGCCAGGGCATCTGCCTCCACCATGCTGAAGTCACCGGCCTTCATTTGGGCAGCGAGTTTCTTGCGCCCGGTTGGATTGATGCGTTCTCCGATAATGACGAAGGGTCGCTCGAAACCGATGATGACTTCGCGAGTTGCCGAACTGATTACTGTATCTGTCATGAGAGGGTCCTTCGGGCGACTATGCGTCAGTTGGTTCTTGGGGAACTATGCCATTGTTCTTGATGGTGGCAGTCAACACATGCTCCGGAAACAGGTCGGCCAGGCGCGTGGCCTCGTCGGCAACCGCCTGTTCCAGGTTGTCACCTGCCACTTGCACGCTCTCGCGTCGCCAGTCCGCCAGGTAGGCGTCGCTGGAGCCACGCCCGGCACGCATGGCGGCCCGGTCTATGGCCTGGGCAAACTGTGGTGGAAGCACTTGCTTAACACTGGTGCGCCCTTGCTTGCCTACGACCTGCGCGGGTATGTCCCGCCAGTAAATCACGATGAGTTTAGCCATGGTATGTCCTGTTAGTCCTTGCCAGGCAGCGCAGCTTCCAGTTGCGCCAGGCCCGTATAGCGCAGCTCAAACTCCAGTTGCAGTCTTTCAGCACAGACTCGGGCCGTCTGTTGGAGGCTCTCGTCACGGGTCTGAGCCAGGTAAACCAGTCTGCGGTAGTTGCCGAAATAGCTGTCCCGCAGTTGTGGGTGTTTATCCAGTCCCAGTCCTTTGATCACCAATCGATCAAAATGACGCACCAGGAAATCGGTCAGGTAAAAGGTGCCCGGTTCCTGCTCAGCCATATTGGCAAATACCTCGTGGCCGGCAAAAAACTCATAGCAGTGGGCGCCAGGCAACCTGCTTATTCCCAGCGGCTCCAGCAGCCGGTCCAGGGCGCCGCCGGTGCCGCAATCCGCATAGGCGACGAAGACACTATCGTAGCGATCACGTTCAGTCTTGAGTTTGGCTTCGACCTGCTGCGGAATTTTCTCCGGACGATTATGCAGCTCCGCGGGCAGGCACTGCACGTCCATGTGGTCCCAGCCGTTGCTGCGCTTGAGTTGCATGAGTTCCCGGGCGATTGCGCCGCAAGCAATGACCAGGATGGAGGCTGACATGGGTCGTCAGCCCGTCAGGCTGCGTCGCGCTGGCCAACCAGTTTCTTGGCAATATCCACGGCCGTAGCCGCATCACGACAATAGGCATCGGCGCCTATTGCCTGCGCAAATTCCTCGTTAAGCGGCGCACCGCCGACCAACACGATGTATTTATCGCGTATGCCCTTTTCCTTCATATTATCGATCACCACTTTCATGTACGGCATGGTCGTGGTCAGCAGGGCAGACATGCCCAGGATATCGGGTTTGTGTTCTTCCAGTGCGGCCAGGTATTCGGCGGCATCCGTGTTGATACCCAGGTCGACAATCTCAAAGCCGGCGCCTTCCATCATCATGCCAACCAGGTTCTTGCCGATGTCGTGGATATCCCCTTTAACTGTTCCGATCACCATTTTGCCGACAGGCTTGGCGCCGGTGTTGGCGAGTATGGGTTTGAGCAAAGCCATGCCGCCTTTCATGGCATTGGCCGCCATCAGTACCTCGGGGACAAACAGGATGCCGTCGCGAAAGTCACGGCCCACGATATTCATGCCACCGACCAGGGCCTCGTCCAGCAGGCGCTTGGCGTCCCAGCCACGGTCCAGCAGGATTTGGGTCGCCTCGATGATTTCCTCGCCCAGGCCGTCGTACAAATCGTCGTGCATCTGGGGGACCAGTTCATCATCTGGAAGATCGCCAAGAACGATATCTTCGTCGTCGTAGTCCTGACTCATGGCAGCGAATCCGTTTGGGGTAGGTGAGCGACACGGTATCGGGGTCGACTTCAGCCGCCGGACCCCGATTTTATACATCCGATTTGGCCCAAGATTAATTAGTTCGGAACACAATTACCAGTCGATTATTAAGTAAATCAAGGGCTCTTATGCCCTCCATGGATTTTCGTGGCAAACCGTTCCACTATGTGGATGGCTCGGTTCAGGCCTAAACACATTGCGCGTCCAGGCACAGGGGAACCGGGGTGGGTCTTGCTGGCGTACTCCGGTGTGGCCCTTGCGGCCACGGCCAACACGCTGATTGTAGTGAGAATCGCGGGGATATTTACCCGTTCGTGACCTTCGATATTCTCAATTTGACCGGGAAATTTTCACACCAGAAATGCGCAATATTTTTAAAAGTTAATCAGATTGGTCTGAACGCGGCAAAAATCATGTCTTAAACGGCAATGGAAAAGCCTGATAAAACAATAGCTTGTGAGTTATATCAAAAAACAGTCAAAAACTGGGATCAAACTGATTGACAGAATCCTGTTCCCTTCTAAATTTCGGTCCCGTAGGCCATGGATATGCTTCCAGGGCCGGGAAGAACGAAGGGTAAGGTCCTGTCTGAACTCGGTATTTCTTCCATCGACCGACTATTGGTTGTGAGGAGGTAATGGTAATGGGTGGTGTGAACGAATACAGCGACGACTCGGATGGCGAGTTTCAGCTGGATGACGAGGTCGACCTGGATACTTTCATCGAGGTGGTGGAAGGGGCAGGGAAACGCCGGCGTGAACATGTACCGAAGCGTGGCGGTGCCTTGCACAGGCTTGAGCGCAGGCGTGATCGCAACTGGTTGCGTGATCAGCTAAGCGACTGGGACGATTACGACTGAGTAGACTTTCGCTCGGGCGATCCCGGGCCGATGGTCTGCTCGCCTGTACTGGCCCAGGCGCCCAGCCTGTTACGCCTTGTGCGGCCACTCCTGTTACGAGGCCAGAATCACAAGCAATTCCTTTCTGCCGGTATTTGCAGTGCTGGCGACAACTTTCTTGCAGGCTCTACGGGTTCGCAGCATGTACCGTTGCCGCAATTTCCTGGACGGTTGGTTGTTTCCGAAACTTCGCGACGTTTTTGATGTCCAAAATGACGCGACCCGGATGCCGATTACGGGAGCCACGGGTTAGTTTGCACGAAGCAAATGTGTTTCAATAGCGGCCCGGATCGTACCAGGCACATCGGAACTCCGGAGTTCCCGCGGTTTTGGCGGGGATATTTTTCAAGATTGACTTGTTTTTCTGGCCGGCCCCCTGGCGGGCTCTTTTGGAGCGTTGCATGCGATTGAATAATTCGATGAGTTACTGGCGGAGACAGGCGTCGATCAAGGGCCTGGCCCTGATGGCGGTGCTCGCATCCGGCCCCCTGGCTACGCAGGCCGCTCCGGATGTCCTGGGATCCATCGGTGGCGAACCCGTTACGATAGAGCAGGTAGAGGCCAGTGCGGAGCTTGAACTGCGCACCGTGGATCTGGAATTCGCTCGCAAGCGACATGAGACGCTTGAAGCAGCGCTCGGGCAGTACATGGCGGAGCGCTTGCTGGATATCGCCGCGGCCGAGCAAGGCAGCACGCCCGAAAAGTTGCTGGCTGGATTGTCGGTGGACAGCGTGAGCGATGCCGATATCGACGAGTTTTACCAGGCCAACCAATCGCGCATCCAGGGCAGCAAGGAACAGCTCAAGGAGAAAATTCGTCAGTACCTGGCCCAGCAGCGTACGCAGACTGCCTACGCGGGGTATTTGGCCGGACTGCAGACGCGGTACAAGGCCGAGACCTTCATGCAGCCTTTCCGCTTGCCGGTTGACGCTATCGGTCCTTCTATGGGTAACAAGGATGCGCCGGTCACCCTGGTCGAATTTTCAGATTTCCAGTGCCCCTATTGCGTCACTATCTACCCGGTGCTCCAGGAAATGGTGAAGATATACGGCGACAAGGTCCGCCTCGTCTATCGCCAGTTTCCCCTGGATATCCACTCCAAGGCCCGCGAGGCTTCGGAGGTCTCCCTGTGCGCCGACGAGCAAGGGCGTTTCTGGGATCTGCACAACGCGTTTTTTGATAACCAGCAGTCCTTGCGGGGCAACGGTATCGCCGAAATTACCGGACGCATGAACCTGGACATGAAGGCCTTCAACGAATGCATGCAGTCCGGTCGGGCGGTTGCCCGCCTGGATCGCGATATGCGGGATGCCCAGGTGTTGGGCGTTACCGGAACACCCGCTACCTTCGTCAATGGTCGTATGGTGTCCGGAGCTGTGGGCATGCAACAGCTGAAGGCCATGATAGACGAAGAACTGGCTCGTCCCGGTCGCTAGCCAGGCTGGCGCAGGCGGGGCCCGTGTGCGCCCTGCCTGCGAGCTTGAGAGGCCGTCAACAAACCATCAGAACATCGCGGCAATGGCGGCGAAGTTGCCGAACACCAGGTAAAGAAGACCGGCAAACATGGCTGCGATCAAGGCGTAGGGTAGCTGCGTAATGGCGTGCTGATAAGAATTGAGCCCCGAGGCCTGGGCCGTGAGTACGGTTGCATCCGAGTAAAAGCAGGCATGACTGCCAAAGGTGCTTGCCGACAAGGTGGCGCCGATCAACAAGGGCATGTCCGCACCGAGGGCCTGACCCAGGCTGGCGACGATAGGCAGCACGATGACGAACACTCCCCAGTTTGAACCGGTGGCGAAGGAAATCGACGCCATGGTGAAGAAAATCACGACCGGCAGGGTGCCTGCGGTAACCACGGGTTCTATCATGCTTATGGCATAGGTGGTCAGGCCCAGTGAGTCGTTCACGTTCTTGAATATGAACGCGGCCACCAGGACGGCCAGCGGCTCGATCATGGTCTTGAAACCGTCGATGGCGGTGTCGAAGGTATCGTTCATGGTCAGGGTGCGGGTTGCCAGCACCAACCCCATCATCAGGAACAGGGTGACAAAAATGCCCTTGAGGAAATCCACTTCGAAATACCAGGTGAAGAAAACCAGGCTGAGCATGGGCAGGGCGAAGTTCCAGGCGCTGCGTTTTACGCCTTCCTTTTCCTCGATGGCCCGATTAGCCATCGCCGTGTGTTCGGATCCAGGTGGAATGGTTTGCCCGGTTTCCTGCGCGCGTCTTTCGGCCTTGCGCATGGGGCCGATGGCAGGGATCTTGTTAAAGATTGCCAGCGGTACGATGGCCACCGCTATCCAGGCGTAGAACATGTAAGGAATGGCCTGGATGTAGACATACAGACCCTTGCCGTCCTCGGCCAGCCCGTTGGACTCCAGCAGGGCGCCGAAAAATACCGCCCAGGTGGAAATGGGCACGATCACGCTGACCGGGGCCGCAGTAGAATCCACGACATAGGACAGCATTTCCCGGGATACCTTGAACTTGTCGGTGATCTTGCGCATGGACGAGGCCACTGCCAGCGAATTCAGATAGTCGTCGACAAACAGCAGCAAGCCCAGCACCCAGGTGTGCATAAGCGCCGAGGAGCGTGTCTGAATTCGCGTGGTCATGGCTTCGGTAAAAGCGCCGGTAGCCCCGGTGCGGATAAGCAGGCCGATCAGACTGCCCATCAGGCCGCAGACCAGGATTACCCAGGCTACGTCCGGGTCCACCAAGACGGCGATGGCGTTATCCTTCAGACCCACCAGGACATTGCCGGGATCCAGCATGAGCAGGCCTGAAATGGCTCCCACTACCAGGGACTCAATCGGGCGATGCGTGATCACCGCGAGAGTCAGGACGATGAGAGTGGGGACAACTGTCAGAAAACCGTAATGTTCCATTTAGTGGATCCTGTTGGGACGGCTGGGCAGGGTTTGCTTTCGATGACTGTCTTGCGTATCGCTATATAATATTGGCCGCCAGGGCCGCCACCAGGACCCCCGGTGGAATCCGATCGACCGATGCTACAACAACGTTGCAGCATGGTCACGCATCATGCGCAGCCTGGTCGCGACATCTTTGCCAGGGATATGTGACCGGCAATGGACCCATGAGTTGGGTATCAGGAAGACCCGTGAATGTGCCGGGGATCAACCGCGACGGCGTGGAATCGGAACTGCAGCCTAAGGGTAGACTTTGCTGCCGCGGAACCTACCCGAGAACCCGCAAGGCCATTGATGGCGCCGCGAGGAACAGATAGCGTCATGGCGTGGGTAAACTCCCGCGCCGGTAATCAATACAGGTTCGCGACCTCGGTGCGGTAGTTTTCCAGTTCCTGAATTCGCAGGACCCGGTCCTGCTCCAGGTTATGGATTTCATCTTCCAGTGCGTCCTGGCGTTTCGCGAGTTCCCAGATCTCTTTCAATAGCAGGATGCGTTCTTCCTTGCTCTTGCCGCCGGCGATAATCAAGTCCTGGTTCTCGGAGCGGGCCTGCTTCAGGGTTTCGATTTCGCTTTGCCTGCCATGAATTTCGGACTCCACCGCCTTGACCTGGCTTTGCAGCTCGTACAGGTGACGTCCGTCACGATAGGCGGGCAGGAAGGCAGTCTCCAGTTCATCCGGGCAAACCCCGGCGTAATTGCTGCCGCCTGAACCCAGGCGAAATCCCGTCGACGGGCGGCAAAACTCTCCCAATCCCGCCGTACGTCCTGACTGATAGGCCTGCAGGTCGGGGGCCACACCGTGCTCGGCGCAAGCCTGCCTGTGCTGGCCAATGCGGTCGGCGCTTGAGCCGCGAGATCCGTCCTCAAAACCCACCGTGTACCAGTCGGCTATCTTGCACTCGTCGCGACTCATGCTGGCGCAACCGGGCAGCGCTGCCAGCGCCAACATGGCAAGTAGTGCTGCTATTCCTTGCATTGGGTATTTCATAGTCGGTCTCCCGCTCCGCCCAAATTCGGCGTTCCAGCGTCCGACTATGTCAGTATCGGGCTGGGCAGGCTGTGAACCGTCTCCCAAACCGGGAATTTACGTTATGTTCAATTAATGGAAAAAAGCCCGGAGACTGAGCGGCCTCCGGGCTCCTGACAGCCACGATCTGGTAATCGATCAGTGCCTGGAGTGATTTGACCTGTCAGAGGAGTCATGACCCCCTGACTTCCCTTGCTTGATGTGCTTCTGTTTGATGCTGGTGTAGACGAAGCCGTGATCGCTGGCCCACAGATCCGATGCAGTCTTGTCTTTCTGGGCATCATTTATCACTTCGGATTGCACCGGCCCAAGCACAAGCGATTCGTTGCTGTCGCGGAACAGCACGTGGTCAATGCGCTCGTGGAAATTTTCTTCGGGTTGTCCAGCAATTCGTTGTGGCAGCAGGTCTCGCCGGAGTCCCTTCGTCCTTTGCGCACAGACCATGTGTCGGTATAGCCGGCTCCCGCGAACACCTGGTAGGGCGGGTACAGGACGTCAAAGGGTATCGGGTAGCCTTCGGGTACTGTCACAGGCACATCGTAGGGATCCGAGTTCAGGTCACCCACCAGCACCACGGGCAGGTCGCCGAAAGACGTTCGCGTTCATGAAGTCAACCGTGCCGGCCAATTCCAGCGACTGGGCGTACTGGTAAAGGATCCCAAGAGGGTTGTCACCGTTCAGCCGTGTTTCCAGGTGGGTGTTCACGAACAGGTAGGAGCGGCCCTTCACGCTGACGGGGACCATCACGTAACCACGGGTGAACTCCACCGAACTGGGGCCCAGGTCGAAGCCGGCGTTGGTCGAGTAATTGCCGGCAACGGGTGTGCCCGCGTGCACGTTCCCACGCACCAGGATCACGTCCCTGTCGGTGAGCCGCAGGTCGGCCAGGTCGCCTTGGGCTGATACGAACATGGGCGCTTCCACGTCCGCGTTGGTGACAACGCCGGCAACCCGGTAGTCCAGGCCGCGGGCGGCCAGCGCGTTCATCAGGATATCCAGGAAATCGTAGGCTGTTGTCTCGGCATTCACACCCCCGTCATACGGACCGGTGCGATACCAGCTGACTTCCTGCAGGCCGATTACGTCGGGTCGGCGGGTCATGACGGTGTCGGCGATGGCCTCGGCGCGCTCCGGGAAATTGGTGGCCTGGACAATGCCAAACACCTCGGTGACCGCCATGCGGGATAGCAGTGGGATTTCCGGTGTCCGCCGCCGCCTCGACGATCCTGAAGATGTCCGCTCCAAGGTAGAGGTTCGCAGTCATGACATCGATCTTGCGGGCGTTTGCCTCATTGCCTTTAGGGTCTGCGATCGCCTCGCCGGAAATCGAAAGCAGAAGCACGGAAACAAGCAGGTAAAAAAGTCTTGTGATTTTCATAAACTGAATACCCTTCCAAGTGATGCCTGGTGTTGTTATACGGCCCCTTCCGATGGGGCGCTTGCACCTGAGTATAGTCAACCTGCGTCGCTTGCATATCAAGACCGGCAGAACCCGGAACTGATTAAACGACAAATTTGACATAAGCCAGATGATATCCGGCCCGATCACGAGCGGAAATACGAAAGGGGACAGCAACCATATTTGTTCCGGTGGCCTGCACTCTGGGCTGGCCTCGGAGGCCTGGCTGGAGGGCTGATGCACGTGATCAAGATAGGGCGTTTATATCCATGGGGCCACAGTCGGAGATTGCCGGCTATCCCATCAATGCCCTGCCTATACGCGATGCTGCCCACAGAGCAGTAAAAGTTATGGTTACTGTCCCCACAACTGCGATTACAGTCGGTCCTTCAGGCGGTAGTACAGCATACCCAGGGCAACCAGTTGACTGCCGACGGCCTGCCCGAAGGGGATGCGCCAGTGTTTGATTTTCTCGAACAGGTCGAGTCGCTCCAAGGTGCCACCTACCGCGTCGGCCATGATTTCCCCAGCCACGTGAGTGAAGTTGACGCCATGACCCGAGTATCCCTGGGTGTAGAAGACGCTGTGGTGAAACGCTGCCCAGCAGCGGTACCCGGTTAATGACGATACCGATGTTGCCGCCCCAGGCGTAGTCAATGCGCATGCCCTTGAGTTGGGGAAAGATTTTCAGCATCCGCGGCATGATGCTGCCCTTGATGTCGGCAGGTTCTCGCCCTGAGTAATTGCAGCGCCCGCCGAACAGCAGTCGCCGGTCTGCCGACAGGCGGAAATAGTCCAGCACGTAATTGGGATCGCAAACCGCGAGGTCGAGGGGATTGATCTGTCTGGCCATGTCTTCATCCAGCGGCTCTGTGGCCAGGATGTAACTCCCCGCCGGAAACACCAGTCCTGATAGTTTTTTTCTTTCAAGCGCGTGGTAGGCGTTGCCTGCAAGCACTACCGCGTCGGCATCCACGTGTCCGCCGGCGGTAATCACCCTTGGCCTGGTTGTGTGCTGGATATGGGTCACCGGGGATTGCTCGAATATCTTCAGCGCCCAGGGAGACCGCGGCGTGCGGCCTCACCCTTGCACAGATTCAGGGGATGCAGGTGACCGTTGTAGTGATTGATCAGACCACCGATGTAGGCGTCGGTACCCAGCACCTCGTCGATCTGGTTTTTCCCTACCAGGCGAAAGGGGTGCGGGAATTTCCGGCGCTGCAATTGCGCATACTCCGTCTCAAGGGCGCGCATATGCCGCGGTTTGATGGCCACGTCCATGTAGCCGTCTTTCAGGTCGCACTGGATAGCGTATTTTTGCACGCGTTCATGGATGATCTCGTGACCGCGCCAGCGCATGGTCCACACTGCATCGGCTACCTGGTCCCCATGTCGGGCAAGCAGCTTTTTCTCGCCGCTGATACCGCCAATCAGTTGTCCGCCATTACGCCCGGTCGCGCCCCAGCCCACGCGGTTGGCCTCGATCACCGCTACCTTGTAGCCGCGCTCGGCCAGGGTCAGGGCAGTTGCTACGCCCGAAAAGCCTGCCCCTACCACGCATACGTCAACCCTGCGACTGCCGTTCAGCGGAGCATAGCGGGCTGTATCGTTGGACGTGGCGGCGTAATAGGACGCGCAATGCTCTTGTTTCTGGTAAGGAAGTCCAGACATGGTTGTCGCCTGTTTCTCGCCGCCTAGGGTATCGGTGCATTGCTATCGAGTTCGTGGCCGCCTTCTGAATACTCCGGTGGAACCATGAGTTCTTCGATGGCCGGCAACACACTGCGCAATATCTGCTCGCCGTTTTCGCTTTCGATCAGGCCCACCAGTATGTAGTTACGCCAGTTGACACCGCGCACCATGATCGCGTCCGAGTGCCATTGACGCCAGGTACCGGACTTGCGAAACAGGGTCGCCCTGGGCGCAAGTTCATCCAGTTGCGATACAAATTTGTGGTGCAGTCTCGGATCAATCAGATCGTTGAGCATTTGTTCAGAACGATGCTCATTGATCAGACGGTGCGTGGCGAGCAGGTAAAAGAACCTGCATACCTGGGTCGCGGTGGCACCGTGAGAAATATTGTACAGCGGGTCGCCGGACCGGGGTCCGGTACTGGCATACCGCTTGCCCACCCAAAGACCACCGCCTCGTTTCTCGTCATAGAAGCCGTACTGCGGGTCACGCAATATGCTCTGAATCTTGCCCATGCCGATGCGATCGATCATGCGGGTCGCGGCGGAGTTGCTGGACACGCGAATCATGTCCGCCAGGTCTTTCTCTATCTCCGGGGTTTCCGGCAGACTGCCGTCCTCGAATGATACGTAGGCGGCCAGCAGTATCGCGATTTTTGGCAGGCTGGCCGCGTACATCATCTGGTTGCCGTTTACCCGTGCAAATCTTGGAATCTCGCCGTTCATGTCGACCACGCCTATGGCCATTTTCTTGTTGCGTATCAGTTTTTTCCACTCGGGGTTGGCGTTCAGGCGTTCCTCCAGGGCGGCCTGGAACTGGGCATCCACACGGTTGTATAGCGGTTGCCAGCTGTCGGTGGCCTGCGACTGAGACACCGGAAAGCGACAGAACAACGGCAAGCAATAGTTTCAGAAGTCGCATGGTCGATAACCTTTAGACGGGTGCGTCGACGAGTTGCGCGTGCGCCATGGACCAGCGCTTGTTTTCCAGGTAGAGATAATAGCTCAAGCCAAACCAGACCAGGACCAGGAAGACATTGACCATTATGAAGTCCTGGGTGGTCAGCTGAATTACCCGTGTGCCGATCAGGATGGTCAGGGCGGCAAAGCCGTCACCCAGACGCACGAACAAGCTGTCAACGGTGGGCTTGGCCTGGTAAAGCATCTCTTTTGTAGTCGGTAGCCACAGCATGTGACGGGCGGTGTTGTTTACCGAGTAGTTACTGGAGTTCTCTGCAACCTTCATGATCTTGATCAGGCCCAGGATAGGCGCGATGGCCATGGTCGCGTAGGCAACCAGGGATATGAACGGGGTTGTCAGTAACAAAAGCCGCATGCCCCCAAAACGCATTATCCGGGAAACAAAGAAGGCCTGGAGAATCAGGCTGGCGAGGTTCACCCAAAAGTACAAGCCGCCGTAAAAAACGGTTGTGGCTTCCCTGAGGGCCTTGTCAAAGGCTGCCGGGTCCGATGCCAGCGTGGCCAAGGTCCTGTCGCAGGTTTTCCTGCACCAGTCCAAACAGGATGTTGTCACCGCTGGCTACCACCCAGCTGAAGACCAGCATCATGAGCGCGGTAGCGGTCAGGTAGCGATGACGCAGGATGAGTCGGTAGGGACCCTCGTTGGACGGGGCAGCGGGTTCGTCCCAGCGCGATGTTGTCCATTCCGAAGGGCTGCCGTAGGTGCCGCGCCGGTCGGACCAGGTGGCCAGGACCAGGGCGGCCACCAGCGGCAGGATGGAAATCAGTATCAGGTCGAAAGCCTGGATGGACTCAAACTGAACCAGTTGCTCTCCAAGCCAGGAACCCACCACGGCGCCGCTGGCAGCGCCAACCGCGACGATAGGAAACAGACGTTTTCCACGCTCCGGCCCATACAAATCCGAGCTGAAGGCCCAGAACTGGGCAACCAGGGTGACGCTGAAAATTCCGACAAACAGGTAGAAAATGATTTCGATATGGGGAATCATGTCCAGCGGCTTGCCGGGCTGGGTAAGCCAGAACAAGCGCCAGCATGCGACGGCGAAGAAATCCGCCGACCTTCAGGATCAGGTCGCGCCGGGTGACTCGGGCGGCAAGGCTCGCGTACAGCGGCATGACGCCAATCAGCACCAGGCTTTGCGCGAAAGCCGAATAGGCCTTGATTTCCAGCTTTGACAATCCCTTGATGTCGGATATGGCGAGCCATCCTTCGCGCACCGGCTTGATCAGGTAATATGCCGTCAAAATCAGGAAGATGTTGCTGATCAGGATGACGCAGGTTATGCCCTCACGCGGTTTTACGTCCGCAAATAGCCGCAGTACCCGTTCAAAGGACGAGAAATGAATATTACCTGTTATCGTCAGTGGCCATAGTTCTTCCGTCCAGGACATTCCGTCTGCTGTCGCTGAGTCTGTACTATGCGTGGTGTTTGTCGGGAGTGCGGCGTTGGCCGGTCCGGTGGATCCTCCGCCGCCAGGGTCGTGAGCGAAGCCCAGAAACTGGTTCGGAAATGAAACGGAATCCTCGCGGACCTTATAGCAGGATTCGCTGGTACTGCAAGGACGGAATGTACAGTTTCCTCCGGTGCCCTATGCCTGCCGCGATCACGGTGGCGGCATCCAGCATGCGGAGTATTCAGCCAAGACGCGCACGCCTGGCGGAATTGGGATGGTCAGTGGGTACAATTTATGCTGCCTCGAATGCTCCGAGGAGATGTTTGACTGCCCAGCCGCGCCAGCAGCGGCTGCGGGAACTGCCGCTGGAACGTTATCTTATGGATATCGACGACGAATGGGTACTGCACCGCGCACATTTTATCGCGGCGGGTCCAGGTGGAAGACGAGGTTACCGCCGGACGCGAGTTGTTGCTCAGCGTGCTGCAGGACAGGGTCTGGGCCAGGGAAAATTATCTCCTGACACGGGAACTGACGCGGGTAGTGCCGCATGGCGAGGAGTCAGACCTGTCGCGGCGTGTGCGACGGTCAGCACGTGGAATTGGCGGAACTGGATCCTGCGGCGGAGTCGCTGGAGGGCGGAGATTCATTCCTCTCCCACGGTGCGCAACGGGGTAGACTGCGCGCGTGGGCGAGACGGTGTTGCCAATGCCGAAACGCAGGCCGCCGCGTTTGCGCTGGCGGATGACCTGGACCTGCTGTACGGACCCAGGTCGGCGCGTCGGGACCGCTTGACCGGAAACTCGCCGGCTTGCAGAAGGCGGCGGCTTATTGCAGGGACTGGCACGATGACGTTACTGCAATCCATCGTCGAGGACCGTCCGGCAAGAATCAGTGGGTTTGTGCCGCGCTGCGGGGTCGCTCAGGCTATCGCTGTTGGCCGCACCTTGATCCTGCCCAGACGTCTGGCCGCTTCTGGATGTTCTGGATGGTCTTGAGACCGAGGTGCGTTTTGCCTTCCACACCGTAATTGACAATCGTCACTGGTCCCGGGCAGAATTGCTGGACCTGACGACGGCACTAATGGATTGCGCCTACGGTTCCGGTCTGTTGTCGGCGGGCGAACTTACCGCCATCGACGCCGCATTGGCTTTCGGTGAGGCAAGAGATTCCCCTGCGCGTTACCAGCAGGGCCTAGGCCAGCTGCGGCGGGTTCCGGCCTGGGCGGCGGGCAATGTGCGCATACGCTTTCGCCGAACCGCTGGTCAGGTACTAGCCGCTCTGGATCCAAGGGCCGCACGCTTCACCGACGATATGTTGCGTGGTTCGCCGGTGTGGATGCTGGGCGACACCTTGCGATTGCTCAGTCGAGGACCTGGGTGAGCTGACTGGAAGCGTGGTTGAAATTAGCGGCCAGACCATCAGCACCGCGATTGCTCTTGAACCAGGGTATGGCCCGGGGACGGCTGAGAGTTTTCGAAACCCTGGAGGCTGGCAGATGCGGGCTCACCCCCTCCCCACGGATATCGTGGTCTTGCCGGAAACCATAGCCGAGCTCGAGCCGGTCGCAGGCATCCTGACCCTGGGCGAGGGCAACGCGCTGTCTCATGTGCAATTGCTGGCGCGCAATTTCGGTATCCCGAATGTGGCGATCGACCAGGAAACCGTTGACCTGATCCGGCCGCTGGAGGGTCGTGAAGTGGTGCTGGTTGTGGGTCCCAACGGCAATGTGGTTTTCCGTGCTGAGTGATGATGCGACGGCGATTTCAGACCTGTTCGAAACCGTGGGACAGGAGCCGTCGGCCGGTCATCTCACGGTGCCGGCGCCGAATCTGGAGCTGACCGACATCCTGCACCTGAAGGACATCGGGCGGGAACTGTCGGGCAAGGTTGTCGGGCCAAAGGCCGCCAACCTGGGCCAGCTCAACCGAATGTTCCCGGGAAGGGTGGCACCGGCCATTGCGATACCTTTTGGGGTCTACGCGCAGCAGCTTGAAGCCAGGCGGGGTCTAATGCCCCGCATTCGGGCGGCTTATGCCGACGCTGGGCCAGCGGCGGGGTCAACAATGAAGAACTCGAGTGCCTGGCTCGCCCAGGTGCGCACCGACATTGCCGCCCTGACGCTTGGGCGAGTCAGCTTCGCGACTCGCCTGATTGCAGGCCATGGCCGAGGAGTTCGGCGAGCGCGGAAGGTTACGGCGTGTTCGTGCGTTCGGATACCAATGTCGAAGACCTGCCGGAATTCACCGGTGCAGGTCTGTCGGAAACCGTCCCCAACGTGGTGGGTCTGGAGGCCCAGCTTGGCACGGTGCCCACGGGTCTGGTCCTCGGTACTGAGTCCCCGGGCACTGGCCTGGCGCTCCAGTTTGCTGAGCAATCCGGACCAGGTTTTCGCCTCGGTGCTGTTGATGAAAAGCGTGCCGTCGGACAAGTCCGGTGTGCTGGTTATCGGTAACCTGATTGATCCGCTGGAGTCCGGCTTGACTGCGTCGACGGCCTGGGGAGTCGGTGGCGCCGTGGCCGGAGAGGCGGCCGAGAGCCATCGTCATTCTACCCGAGTCAGTCCGGCTGGTCTCAGAAGCCAAGGCGCCGTACAGACGGCAACTGTCCCGACCGGCGGCGTCGACTGGCTACCGGCGCCGGCCGGGCGGGTACTGGAGGCTGGCTGAAATTGATCAGCTGCGCAGTCTCGCGGTCGGAGGTGGTGGAGAAATATGTGCCGGTGCTGGATGATGCGGGCAAGCCACGGCCATGGGATATTGAGTTCGGGTTTGTTGGCGGTGAATTGACGCTTGTTCCAGATACGTCCCCTGGTTGAGAAAAACGCGCAACGTGCCGGGATACGCGATGCGCAAATTTCGACCGGCTCTGTGGCCGATGCGGTTGATGCCCCGACACTGGTTGTGGATCTGGCGGCGCTCGATTAGCGGAGCAGACACAATGAAAGCGACTTACGTGGATTACAATTACCCTGTTGCCACTGACACTGGCTGGCCGAGCGACCTGGCGCTGGCGGTATCCGCTGGATGGTGAATCGGAGTCTGGCATACGACGGCTGGAAGGCTATCAACTGCTTCAGCAACAGCCTTCGGGCCCCAAGCTTTCACCCGGGGGCACTGTGGGGTGTGAAGCAGATTCAGCTGCACCTGCTTGGCTACGACCGGCCCGGATTTCGATGCGCCGGGAGCAGGATGAGGAGTTGGCGCACCGCGCTGACCGGCATGCTCAAGCAACGCGATCCCAGCTACGCGTATGGTGCTGGTGGATTACACCGATCCAGAAGATGTTCGTTGGGCTGGTTTGCGGCCGGATGTAAAGCAAAACGCGGGCAGCGTAGGCAAGCTGTTATGCATGGCTGGCTTGTTCAACGCGCTGGCGGAGGCTTTCCCGGACCCGGAGGACAGGCAGCGTGTGTTGATGACGGCGGTGTCCCGGGCCGGCAGTTGGGTGAATGACGAAATTCATGTTGTTCCCAAGTGGGATCCGATTGCACGAATCAATCGTTTTTCGGTAATTAATCCAGACGATGAATTTCGTCTGAGCGAATGGCTGGATCACGCGATTTCCGCTTCGGCCAATGGCGCTGGCGCCATCATCTGGCGCGAGGCCATGCTGATCAAGCATTTTGGCAGGACTATCCCCAGGGCTTCGAGGCCAGTGAGCGTTTTTTTAGCGAGACCCGCAAGATCCGAGCTTGGCGCTCTTGCCAAGGCAGTCCTTGCCGAGCCGCTGGTGGCGGCGGGCATCGATATCACCAATCTCCAGCAAGGCTCGATGTTTACCGGTAACGCCAAGCACAAGGTGCCGGGTACCATTTCATTTGCGACGCCGCGTGAACTTGCACGCTTGCTGTTCCGGATTGAGCAGGGCAAGTTGGTGGATGAATGGTCCAGCCTGCAGATGAAGAAATACATGTACATGACCAAGCGCCGTTATCGCTATGCCTATGCGCCTGAGCTTTCCCGTTCGGCAGTGTTTTTCAAGAGCGGCTCGCTGTATTCCTGTCGCGCGGAGGAAGGATTTCGTTGCGGCAAATATATGGGTAACAAGCAAAATCTGATGAACTCGGTCGCGATTGTTGAAGGTCTTGAGGCGACCGATCCGCGCTACATCGCTACGCTCATGTCTGACGTGAAAAAGGTGAACTCGGCCTGGGATCATTCGCGCATTGCAGCGGCCACGGACGAAATGGTGCGTACCCGCCAGCCCCAGCAGCTTCAGGAAGAGGCCAGCGACAAGGAAAAGAACGAAGCAGGCAAGAGCGAGTAGGAGCTTGCAGATAATATTAATTCTCGTTCAAATTTTGGTAAGCTCACGGCAGCCGTCTCCGTGCAATTACGGGTTACAACAAGAATGAAGGGATTCTTCCGAGAACTGGGACGACGTAATGTAGTGCGCGTAGGCGCGCTCTACGCCGTGGGCGGCTGGCTCATGCTGCAAGTTGCGGACGTGCTGTTTGGCGTTCTGGAGTTGCCCGAATGGAGTCTGCGCCTGGTACTGGGAATCCTGATGCTCGGTTTTCCCCTCGTGCTGGTGTTCGCGTGGGTGTATGAAATGACACCCGAGGGGCTCAAACGTGAGTCCGAGGTGGATCGCTCCCAGTCGGTCACCCCTTATACCGGGAAGAAGCTCAATGGTGCCGTCATTGCCTTGCTGGCCGTGGCCCTGGTCTTTTCAGTAGGTCAGAGGTACTGGATAAGGTGAGCGGCCTGCTGACTCCATGTTGCAAGCTGAAAGTGCCAGCGTGAATGACACGACACTCCAGGGCGGCCAGGTGCCATCCGTAGCCTCTATTGCCGACCAGGAAACTCCGTCCATAGCGGTACTGCCTTTCGTCAACATGAGCGGGGACGCTGACAACGAGTATTTCTCCGACGGTCTTTCAGAGGAATTGTTGAACGTGCTTGCGCAAGTGCCGGGTCTTCGAGTGGCAGCCCGCACCTCCTCATTCCAGTTCAAGGGCAAGACCGGGGATGTGGCGGAAATCGCAAAACAACTGCGGGTGGGTACGGTGCTGGAAGGCAGCGTGCGTCGCTCCGGTGACCGGGTGCGTATCACCGCCCAGCTGATCAAGGCCTCGGATGGCTACCACCTGTGGTCCAGTACCTTTGATCGGCAGTTGCTGGATATTTTTGCTATCCAGGACGAGATCGCCAACAAGGTGGTTGAAGCCCTGCGTATCACATTGCTGGGAGATCAGCAGCAGGAACTCACTGCCGGGCGCACCCAGGATTTCGAGGCCTATAACCAATATTTGATGGCCCGGCAGTTGCAGGCCCAGGGAAGCTATGGCTCCCTGGCTCGGGCGGTGGAGCTGTACCAGCAGGTGCTGGCCCGGGATCCGGATTATCGTGATGCCCAGGCGGCCCTTGTGGAGACCTACCTGTACCAGGCCGGGACCGGTCAGATCAGCAATGCCGAGTTGCAGTCCAAGGCCGTTCCCGTGCTGGAGCAGGTGCTGCGGCTGGACAGCGAGCGGGGCATCCGGCGCGGCGACGTGCTGGATTACCGGGTCGAGCTGGCAATGAACCAGGCCTTCAGTAATGCGGATTTCCGGCGCGATCGCGATGAGCGCGTGCTCCGACTGGTATCCGAACTGGAGCAGGCCATAGTATTGAGTCCCAACAACGTGCGGGCGCTCATGCGCCTGAGCGGCTTCAGGCGATTTGCTGGTGATATGCAAGGTGCGACAAAGTTGCTGGAGCGGGCCAGGCAACTGGATCCGCTGGCGCTGGATGTCAGCCGGGCTTTCGTGAATCTGTATATGGAATCGCGTGAGTACGACAAAGCCCTGGCCGAGGCCCGGCGCATGCAAGAGCTGAGCCCGGGGGCCCCCACCGGTTACTGGTCGGAGGCGCGTATTGAGCAGGACCGGGGTGATTTTTACCGGGCCATGCGGGCAACGGAGAAGGCCCGGCAAATCGACCCCGACGATCATGAAATGCCCTCCGCACTGGCGTGGATATACCTGGCCATGGGTGATACCGAACGCGCCGCTCCCCTGGTGGAGCAGGCGATCGCCATGGCGCCGCAGGCGCCGAGCACCTACGTATCACGCATGCGCTTGGCCATGGCCCGGGAGCAGGAGGCCGAGGCCCTGGCTTTCGCCCGGGAGGTGCTGGACAAGGGCATCGAAAATCGCAGCGGCGCCCAGTTCTGGGCCGGCTACCTGGTGGCCGCCGACGCCTGGCGGCGCAAGGACTACCCGGTCCTGCTGGACTGGTTCAGAACCGTGAACCCCACCAGTTTCCGGGAAACGATCACCTACGAACGGATGGGGGATGTGTATATTGCGTTGCACTGGACCCTGCCGGCGTTGCAGCGTGCCGGGGAGAACCTCCGGGCCACGGCGGTGCTCGAAGCGGCCCGCCAGTTCGTTGCCGGCTACAAGTTTCAGCCCTACCAGCACTGGGACAAGGTGAGGCTGGAGAGCCTGCTGCGCTGGCTGGACGGCGGCGGGGACGCCGCCCTGGCAGGCTACGCTCAGGCCATGCAGGCCGAACCCCTGGATGAGGGCTGGTGGCAGGTCCTGCAAAATCCCTTCATGCATGAATTTGTTGTCGCCGCTCCCATCGCCGCCGAGCTGCAACGTGTCGGCGAACGCACCCGGGCCATGGGTGAGCGACTGCGTGAGGAAGATGGCTACGTGAGCGCTGCGGCACAGGCCCGGCGTTGATCCGGCGCCTGTAACCGACCAGTAGGGTGCACTCCGTGCACCGGCCGGAACGGTGCGTGAAACGCACCCTACCCAACTACCGGTATATTCCCGCGACTATTGCTCGTCTTGAGTCCGTCGCGTCGCCGGTGCATAGTCAGTACCCGATTTCCTGCTCTGACATCATTACTTGAACCCCGGGGTCGTTAGTTGCATCAGCTCATCACTTTTCTTCGTTTGCTTGCCAGCGCCTTGAGCCTGG
Source organism: uncultured Gammaproteobacteria bacterium (assembly GCA_963823435.1). GTDB lineage: Bacteria > Pseudomonadota > Gammaproteobacteria > Steroidobacterales > BM003 > CAKZML01. The sequence goes on from CAWGLN010000001.1 coordinate 1,617,787, forward strand.
CTCTGTGCCTGGTCAGTGGCACGAGTGCCGCTGATATCGCCGAGAGCCCCCAGTTCTTGCATGCACAGCGCTCCGCACTCCCCGACCCTGTCAATCGTGTAGTGCAGCGTTACAAGCTTGATCCCTCCAGCGTCAGTTTGGTGGTCCAGGCGCTGGATGCATCCGAGCCCGTTCTGTCATGGAACGCTGATACGCCGCAAAATCCGGCCTCCACCATCAAGACGCTGACGACCCTGGTGGCACTGGATGTGCTGACGCCGGGCTATTACTGGAAGACCTACGTTTACCTGGACGGCGACCCTGAGTGATGGGCGGCTGGATGGCAATCTCATATTGAAAGGCACGGGTGATCCCTACCTGACCACCGAGAATTTCTGGAAGTTGCTGAGAGAACTTCGTGCCCGTGGTTTGCAGCACATCAGCGGTGACCTGGTGGTGGATAACAGTTACTTCCAGGTGGCCGCGGAAGACCCGGGCGCCTTCGACGGCGAGCCCTTCAGAAGTTACAACGTGGCGCCGGATGCCTTGCTGGTGAATTTCAAATCGGTGCGTTTCGGTTTTTACCCGGAGCCGACCGGCAAGGGTGTGCGCGTGGTGCAGGATCCGCTGCTGGCCAACCTGCGTATCGATAACCGCCTTGCTATCAGACCTGGCAGTTGCACGGGCTTTCAGCGCGGCATCGCGTTTAATGTCCCGGTCGCGCCCGCGCAGGACACTGTGTGTGTTCGATGGCAAGTTTCCGTCGGGATGCGAGGAGTATTCCTTCAGTCGCACGGTGCTGACGCCGGCACAGTTTGCCTTTGGCGTGTTCAAGGGCTTGTGGGAAGAATTGGGTGGCACGATCGAAGGTGGCGTGCGCGTGGGTCTTGCGCCCCAGGCAGATGCGTCAGGTGTGGAGCCTCAACCCTTCCACGTGCACTGGTCACCGACCCTGGCCGAAGTCGTGCGCAGCATCAACAAGTACAGCAACAATGTCATGACCAGGCACTTGTTGTTGACCATGGGTGCGAAAGTCTACGGTGCACCTGGCACAGAGGAAAAGGGCCGGGCGGTGATTGCGGACTGGCTTAAGACCAATCACCTGGAAATGCCGGAGTTGATCCTGGTGAACGGTGCCGGTCTGTCCCGCGATACCCGTATTTCTGCCGCCAGCATGGCTGCCCTGCTACGTCACGCATGGAGCAGTCCCTACATGCCCGAATTTATTTCCTCCCTGCCCTTGTCCGGCATGGACGGCACCCTGCGCCGCCGCTTTGACGATGAACCCCTGGCCGGCCAGTTGCACCTGAAGACCGGCAGCATGGATGACGTGGCGGCCATCGCCGGTTACGCGATGTCCCGCAGCGGCCGCCGCTACGTGGTAGTGGACCTGCACAACGAGAAAGATATCCATCGCGGCTACGGTGAGAACGTGCAAGACGCCCTGCTGCATTGGGTGATTTCGAAATAGCGGCGCGATAAACAAGGATGCGGCCGCCGGTGCTGTTATGCTGCCCGAAAATGGATAACGCGAAACCCCTATGCCAAAGCTGATGGACGAATTACGTCGCCGCCATGTGGTCAAGGCGGCGATTGCCTACCTGGTGGCCGGCTGGTTGATCCTGCAGGTAACCGACGTGGTGTCAGGCGTGATCGGTCTGCCTGAGTGGACCATGAAACTGGTGGGTTTTCTGTTTGCTCTCGGTCTGCCCGATAGTGCTGCTGTTTTCCTGGATTTTCGAGATTACCCCCGAAGGTCTCAAGCGCGAGAAGGACATCGCGGTGGATGACTCCACCCGGCAGTACGCCGGGCGTCGGCTCAACCTGGCCATTGCCCTGTTGATGGTGATCGCGGTTCCTCTGGTGACCGTGCAACTCATCGCCCGTGGTGGCATAGGCGCGCTTGATTCTTCCGGACTCGGCGCCGGCAAATTCAATCCAGGGTGGATGCCTCGGGTCTGGCCCTGCCCGAGTACGACTCGGTGGCGGTGTTGCCCTTTGTGAACATGAGTGACGATCCGGAGCAACGAATATTTCTCGGATGGCCTGACCGAGGAGTTGCTGAACCTGCTGGTCGAGGTGCGTGGCTTGCGGGTCCCGTCACGCACCTCCAGTTTCGCCTTCAAGGGTCAGAATGTTGAGCTGGGAGTGATCGGCAAGGCGCTGGGCGTTAACCACGTGCTGGAAGGAAGTGTTCGCAAATCCGGCGACCGCATCCGGGTGACCGCCCAGTTGATCGACGTGAAGACCGATGCCCACATCTGGTCGGAAACCTATGACCGGCAATTGGTGGATATTTTCGACATCCAGGATGACATCGCCGGGCGTATCGTGGCCGCCTTGCGGAAATCCCTGGGGGGCCAGGGAGTGTTGCCGGAACGGCAGCGTCCCACGGAGAACATGCAGGCCTATGACCTTTACCTGCAAGGCCTGGAACTTTTTGGCCAGCGGGGCGACGGCCTGCGCGCGGCAGTCGGGTTGCTGGAACAGGCGGTGGCCCTGGATCCGGATTTCGCGGCGGCATGGGCGACCCTGGCGGCAGTACATTCCGTGATCTGGGACTACATTCCCGAAGCTGACAAGGGTGAGGAACTGGAGGCCGCGCAGGGTGGCCGCAGAGAGGGCATTAGACCTGGACCCGGAATCGTCCCTGGCAACTGCGGTGCTGGCCGCGAATTGTTGACCTCCAGCAGCTTCCACTTCCGATGGGATAGGGGATTGAAACGGTTTGAAGAGGGTATCACCGGCATCCCCGGGATGCGAGCCTGCGTTTGTGGTACGGGTTGTCCCTGATGGGTGCCGGGCTACCTGGAAGAGGCCAAGATGCAGCTGCTTGCCGCCTATCGGCAGGACCCGGCTTCCGGTATCAACAATACGGCGCTGGGCAAGGCGTATATGTTGACCGGCGAGCTGGACAAGGCGGTTACCCACTTTAATCGCGGTATCGCCCTGGGGCATTACGAAGTCCCTCAATGTATTGCGCATGCTGTATTTCCACATGGGCCTGGACGACAGGGTGCTGGAGACGTACCCCGAGATTGCGGCGCCCTGCCGCGACAATGGTGGGTGGCGCTGGTGGAGGCCAGGGCAGACCCGGGCAAGTGTCCACCCTGAAGCGTATTACTGAGATACAGAGAGACCTGGGCGGATCATCCTACCCTGTGACGGTACATTCCTGCCTGGCGGAACTCGGGCTGTTGGAGTCATACGTGGATGTAATCCGGCAAAATTAACGCGTCCACTCCAGATGAATTCCAGGGCATGTGGTACCCGTGGAATACGCCGCTTGCGCCAATCACCCCAGTTCCAGTCGCTGGTGGACGAACTGGGCTTGCTGGATCTATGGCGGTCCCGGGGATTTCCCGATTTGTGTAACGAGGAAGCGGGGCAGCTGGTCTGCCAGTAATGGCCTGACTAGAGCCGCTTTTCGATAATCAGTATTTCGTAACGCCCGTTGGCGCCTATATACCAGGACGCCAGGGTGCTGGTAATGCTCACGATGATGGAGCCGAAAAGCGCGGACCAGAAGCCGGCCACGCCAAAACCATCCAGGAAGCGCGCAACCAGCCCGAACATACCGGCATTGATCACCAGCAAAAACAGCCCCATTGTCAGTAAGGTGAGCGGCAGGGTAAAAATGACCGCAAGGGGCCGGATCACGGCATTCACAAGCCCCAGCAGTAGCGCCGCGAGTATGAACGTTCCCGCGCCTGATATAGTTACACCTGACAAGACTGTATCGGCCAGCCAAAGGCCGATGATGGTGATGAACAATCGGAGTAAAAATCCTTGCATGGATGCAGGCTAGGACAACTCATTGGATTTGGCAAGCGCTTGCAGGGGCCTTCGATGGGGTGTGACAATCGGACTACCTGTGCTTGATAATCAGGCTGTTTACGCGCGGGCCAGGATCGCAATACCCGCGGAACTGCAGAACAGTCAGGAGAACTGAAATGACTAAAAAAAGGACGTTTTTTCGTGCAGCCATTTTGCTGACAATCGCGGGATTGGGTGCTGGCTGTTCGAGTGCACCGCCGGCTATGCAGACCGGCCCGGACGCCGAAACCACTTTTGATGGACTGGTGCGGGTGGATAACACGTCGATGGACAAGGTCTGGGTACGTCCGGATATCGACCTGAACAGCTATAGCAAGATTATGCCTGTGATCGCCGACACCCAGTACGCGTCGGCACGTTCGATCAGCAGGGCCATGTGCCATGCGTACCAACCAGGAGAACTTCGCCTCTGAGCGACGAGGAGAAAGCAACGCTTTGAGTCTGCCGGTCGGGAAGTTTTACTGGCCGAATTTTCCAAGAGCCAGAAATTCCAGGTGGTACTGATCAACCGGGGGAGGATGTACTCACGGTGCGCCTGGAACTTCTGGATGTGAAATCGAGAGTTCCGCCTGAAGGAATGGGTCCTGGACAGACTTACGTTCGCAGCGTCGGCGATGCGGGTTGGTGGTGGAGTTGTATGACTCCCGCAGCAAGCAGATCCTGGCCCGGGCCTCGGACAGGCGTGAATTCAAGCTATCCGGGTGATCGGATGCAGATGACCATCGCCTGGCATGAACGAATCCCAGGTCAGGCGTGGTCTGGAAACCTGGGCCCGTATGATGGTTGACAGGTCTGGACTCCTTGAAGACCAATTAACGGAAAGCGACTGCGCCTCAGGTCTCAGTCCGGGTACGGTCACGGGTGGGTCTGCCGAATGAGTATAACGCATTAGCGTTGCGTTAGACTTGTAAAACACTGTCAAAGTGCGTTACATTTGCATCGTTCAATCATTTGGCAAACCGCCCATGGCGCGTATCAAGACAGCAACCCTGAATCTGCGTGTGGATCCTGCGCTGAAAGAGGCTCTCAGGGACGCTGCGGGCCGCGAACACCGCAGCGTGGCAAACATGATAGAGATGTTGATCCGACAGCATTGCCAGCGCGAAGGCATACCGATTCCCGAGCAAAACGACCTGTTCCCGGAGAACGCCGGTGAATGAGAAGACCTTTCGCACCCTGATAGAGGCCGGAGCGATCAAGAAAGTGTTCATTATCGCGCAGGGTGGGCGGTTCTTTGTCGAGGTGGGCACTCCCAACGGCAAATTGACCGCGCTCACACTGAAGGGCGATGTGAAGACCTGGACCAGCCTGGACTCCGCCGCCAGGTGGGTGAGGGGACTGGGGATAGGTACGGTCCAGGTTTTGCTCAGTGGCTGGCAGCCTGGTCAGCGCAGCCTGGGTCTGTAGCCTTAGGTAAAAACACGCATTGTCCGAAACAGGCGCTGGCCGCACCTTAGTGCTTATTGAAGGGCGGGAGAGAGCTCATGGTCTTGTTGCGTAAAGCCGCTGTGACGGCATCATTGGTCCTGGCCCTGGCTGGATGTGGGGGTGGTGAGTCTGTCGTCAGCTTCGCCGGTCAGGTAAAGCCGATACTCGATAGCAATTGCGTCAGCTGTCATGTCGCCGGCCAGGCCGGCTACGAGGTAAGTGGCCTGGCGCTGGATAGCTATGCCGGGCTGATGCAGGGAACCCGCTTCGGCAAGGTCGTTCTTCCGGGCAACCCGCAGGATAGCGTCCTGAACATGCTGGCAGAGGGGAGGGCCGATCCTTCCATCTCCATGCCTCACGGTGACCAGCGCGGCTTGTACAAGGAAGAGTTGGCCACCTTGCGGACCTGGGTTGCGCAGGGCGCCCAGGATAACTAGGGATAACCAGGGATAACTCGCTGCAGGGCAAGGGCCGCAAGGGTGTGGCTGTTTGTGATGACTGCGTCGAGGGTGGCGGCGACACCTTCAAGCTGATCTGCCTGGGGTGTTTGCCGGTCAGGCGCTACAAATCTCCGATACAAAAAAAGACCTTGTCCAGGCGCGTACGCCTGAACAGGGTCTCTCAGCTAAAGCACTGCGATCCCTGCAGCGCCGGTCGAAACAGGAAGTATTATCCCGGAGTAACGTTTGTTGCTTGTGGTCCCTTGGGGCCTTGCTCGACCTCAAATTGGACAGTCTGTCCTTCGATCAGTGTACGTCTTCCTTCTCCGGTGATTGCACTTGCGTGCACGAACACATCTTTTCCACCTTCATCCGGAGAAATGAAACCGTAACCCTTGGAATCGTTGAACCATTTAACAGTACCCGTGGCCATCTAATCTACCTCTATACGCACTTACTTGGACTAAAAAATACAACCAGCACATTCGCCCGGCAACAGGTCGCAACGTCCATCGTGACAGCCTGAGGTCATGGCGTGAGTCATGGTCAACACTAGTCTAACCCACGAACAGGCAGGAATTGCAACAAACCGTTGTGCATCACTTCAGGATTGGAGCGAACTGCTCACTGGTGGCATGAAGTCAGGTTTATTATGCTGCAGTGCAAAGATGCACGAACCGACCACGGGCTGTTCGTGTTGTATGGCACTTGATTGAGGTACTCTGGGCACCACATTCTGCGAGCGAATCTCGCACGACCCCTGTAGTCCAGGCCAACGGTATTTCTGAATGAGTCTTGTCCCGGTGAAGATTTTTGCAGGCAGACCGGACGTGCTCGTGCTTGGCGCCGGAGCAGCCGGTTTGATGTGCGCGATCGTGGCTGCAAGGCGCGGACGCAAGGTGTTGGTGCTGGAGCGCTCAAACAAGCCGGGCAAAAAAATCCTGATGTCAGGGGGTGGACGCTGCAATTTCACCAACCTGTACGTGGAGCCCTCCCGTTTCCTGTCGAGCAATCCACATTTTTGTAAATCGGCATTGAGCCGTTACACCCAGTGGGATTTCATCGAGCTGGTGGAGCGCTATCAGATTGCATACCACGACAAGGGTCAGGGCCAGTTGTTCTGCGACGATTCCTCCCGTGAAATACTGGACATGTTGCTGCAGGAGTGCGCCGAGATGGGCGTGCAGATAGTGACCGACTGTGAAACCGGGTTGGTCGAAAAGACCCAGCGGTTTGACATCAGCACCAGCGCCGGAGCCATCAGTGCGGAATCCCTGGTAGTCGCTACCGGTGGCCTGTCCATCCCCAAGCTGGGCGGGTCGGGTTTTGGGTACGACCTGGCCCGGCAGTTTGGCTTGTCGGTGTTGCCCCTGCGTGCGGGTCTTGTGCCCTTCACGTTCAGCGATCCGATCAAGGCGATAACTGAAAGACTGTCGGGCATGTCGCTGGATGTGCGTCTGAGTACGGCGGAGCAGGAGTTCAGCGACGCCATGTTGTTTACCCACAGGGGCTTGAGCGGACCGGCGGTATTGCAGTTGTCCAGCTACTGGCACAGTGGTGAGACGGTCAGTATTGATTTACTGCCCAGGACAAATCTCGCCGATTGGTTAAAGCAGCAAAAGCGTCAATCACCGCGGGCTGTCTTGAGAACCTCGCTGGCGGAAATCCTTCCGCGTGCGCTGGTGCTGGAGTTGCAGGCCTTGTGGTGGTCGGAAAGGGCGGATACGGCGTTAGCGGAATGGTCCGACGACAGTCTGGATGAACTGGCGACCAAACTGGCTGACTGGCGGGTCAAGCCATCGGGGACGGAGGGATATCGTACGGCGGAGGTTACCCTGGGTGGGGTTGACACTGACCTGATTTCCTCCCGCACCATGCAATGCAATAACGTGCCGGGGCTGTTTTTCATCGGTGAAGTGCTGGATGTTACAGGTCACCTCGGTGGCTTCAATTTCCAGTGGGCCTGGTCATCCGGCTACGCCGCGGGTGAGGTAGCGTAGGCGAGATTCTTGCCTTCCACATTGTTCAGGCCGCCCATCGCCCGACACCTGCATCCTCGACCGGGTTGCCAGTGCCCTTGCCGGTGCGCTTCGCGGTTCTGCGGGCGGGGAGGCATTTCCCGGGCCCTTTATGATCGCCCTGGGACGAGTGCCCGGATGAACTGTGATAGGCCTGGCGCAGGCAGGTGCGTGCCCAGTCCAGACCGTGGAACAGTGCCATTGCGCCCAGTCCTGCCAGCATCATTAGCACCGGCGTCAGGACAAAAGCCTGGAAGGCGCTCATGTCCGGGTTGTTGAACACCGGCAGGGTGATTGCCAGAAACAAGGTAAAAAACACTGTCGCAATCGATGTGTTTAAGACTTTTCCGATGTTCATATTTGCAGCTCCAAGTAGGCCATGTGTTGCATTAAACCGACCAGTCGGTTTGGGTTTTGAATAAAAAAACGTCAGCTCACAAGCGCCGTCACATAACGGCGGTATTCATGAATGGCCTTCGCAATCCTGCCGGGATCTCCATGGGCCTTGGCCATCACAATGCCTCCTTCCACGACGGTCATCATGTGGTTTGCCAACTCCCTCCCGGTGGGCGCATCGTCACAGCGGCAGGCCAGCGCTATCGGTTCCAGCAGCGGCGCCATGCGCGCCTCCAGTTCATTCATCAGCCGATTCAGGCAAGCGGCGATGGCGGGATGGGTCCCGGACAAGTCCATGGCAAAACTTCCCAGCATACAACCGTGATTCCACAAGGCCGGTGAAGCTTTTTCAATATGTTCGACAAAGGCAAATGCGCGCTCCAGCGGGTCCTCTATTTCCTGGTAGTGCCCGGTACCTATGACCGCCAGGCCTTCCTCGAAATACTCCTCCGCTACCGCAGCCCCAAGTTCTTCCTTGGACTTGAAGGAGTGATAGAAACTGCCCTTGGACACACCGGCAGCAGAAATGATCTCGTCCACCGAGGTAGACGAGTAGCCCTGGGTGAGCATCAAGCCCCGGGCGGTTGAGATCATTTTGCTTTTGCTGGTTACCATGACAAAAAAGTAAACCGACTAGTCGGTCTAGTCAAGCTATTTTTCACTTTTGCGCCAGGAATGGCGAATTCTCGGCAGCCGAGCGTTGCTATCCACTGTTTCTGCACCCTCGCAAGCGCGACTTGTGATGACCGGCCCAATAAACCCGGTCATTCAGTCATAGCCAATAAGGGGGCCACCCAGGCTTTTCCAGCCTTCAATGCCATCCTCGATATGGCAGGCATCGCCGAACCCGAATTTTTCCGCATCCTGGACGGCCATGGCGGAACGTTCCCCATGAGCGCAATAGAAAAGCAGTCGCTTGCCGGTAGAGCGAACCAGTTCGGACAGTAATCCGCCGGGTCCGAGGTTCTTCTCAAGGTCCTGATAAGTGACATTCAGTGAACCCGTGATCAGGCCGTGGCGCTGTATTTCATGCTTCTCCCGCAGATCCACCAGCAACACATCCGGACGCCCAACCAGCGCCAGGGCATCATAACATCCCATCCCCTGGCCACGTTCCCGCAGGGCATCCTGGTGCAGGCCGATGTGCAGGTTGGCCGGTACCGCCACGTCCATCATCTTGGGGTTGGGCAGATTCAGCGCGTCCATCAAGGCCGCATACTCCTCTGCCGACGACACTTGCAGACGTGGATTCCAGGCGCGTTCCTCGCCGATGCTGCTGACCGTGTCACCCTTGTAGTCGTGTCCGGGGTAGACCAGGGTGTCGTCCGGCAGCGTTAACAGGCGTTTGAAAATGGAATCGTACTGGGTCCTTGCATCGCCATTCTGGAAATCCGTGCGGCCGGTGCCGCGTATGAACAGGGTGTCGCCAGTGAATACCCTGTCTCCCATCAGGAAACAGTAGGAGTCATCCGTGTGTCCGGGTGTGTACATGGCCTGCAGCTTGATTCCCTCGATCGCGACCCAGTCGCCGTCCGCAACACGCATGGACACTACGTCCACCTTGCTTTTCTCACCCATCAGGGTGATGCACCGGGTTTTGTCCCGCAGCGCCCCCAGTCCGGTGATGTGGTCGGCATGCAGGTGTGTGTCTATGGCTTTAACCAGTTTCAGGTCGAGTTGCTCGAAACAAGCTGAGGTAGTGGTCCACTTTCTCCAGCACCGGATCGATGATCAGCGCTTCGCCACCTTTGCGGCTGCCAATCAGGTAGGTGTAGGTGAAAGAGGTGTAGTCGAACAGTTGTCGGAAAATCATGCTGCACCCGGGTATGGTCTAAGGTCTGTACTGATTCGGTTCTATATTACCCGCTTAGCTGCTGGCTGGATCAAGCTGAGCGAGCATCCGTTCTTAGCTACCGGTCGTCAAATGGGCTCCAATCCAGAATTATTTCCCCTTTCCTGCATCCAAAAACGCGATTGCCGGCATCTGTTAAGTCAGGAAGGTGAATTTCTTGCGATTTTCCAGAGGAGTATCGGGTGATGTCTGAGTTGATGGTTCCTATTACATTGTTTCTTTCGATTGCCGTAGTGATAGTGCTGGCACTTTATTATCGTTATCGCGGTCGAGTCGAGGTGCAGATGTCCCTGCGTCAGGCCATTGAAGGTGGTCAGCAACTGACGCCGGAGTTCCTGAAACTCCTGGGCGATCCGCCCCGTCATCCCCAGGCGGATCTGCGGCGTGGCATCGTTATCCTGGCCCTGGCTGCCGCCTTTGCCCTGTTCGGTCTCTTGCTGGGCGAAGAGGACGCGGTGCAGCCCATGTTGGCAGTGGCCAGCTTCCCCGGAGTGATAGGTGTTGCATACTTGCTGTTGTGGAAATTTGGTGGCCGGACAGACTAGGATCCGGGGCTGGGATCGGGGCCTGGCGGCCTGGGCTGGGCTGGAGCGGTGACGTTTGATTGAACCTGACGCGGGAGACGAGTTGCTGGCGGCGCTTGGCCGGGATCCCCGCCTGTTTGAAGAACTGGTCAGGACACACCAGTCCCGTCTGCGAAACTTTTTGCGTCGTCTTGCCAGGAATGATGCCCTGGCGGATGACCTGGCCCAGGAAACCCTGATCAAGGCCTGGAACAAGCTGGACAGTTTCGCAGGTCAAGGCAGCTTTGGTGCATGGCTCATGAAGATAGGCTACAACCAGTTTCTGCAGTCCAGGCGAAAAACCCGGGCAGATGAACGCCTGGAACAGCAGGTTCAGACCAGCATGCTGGCCGGGCAGGTCCCGATACACACGGACGGTCCCGGCGCGGCCGGATCGGACCTGGACAGGCTGTTGGCGGTTTGTTCCGAGCCCGAGCGCCTCGTGCTGACCCTGGCTTATGGCTTTGACATGAGCCACGGGGAGATAGTCGGGATCACAGGGATGGCCCTGGGGACGGTGAAGTCCCATATCAATCGCGGGAAAGCCAGGGTGCGTGAGCAGCTTGCCCACGGAGAAACAGGATATGAATGACAAACAACTTGATGCGGAAGAACGCTGGTTGCACCAGCAATTCAGCCAGGCGCTACCAGAGTTACCCGATAATGGATTCAGTCAACGGGTCCTTGGGCGCATTCGCCGCAGAGCGTTGTTGCGCAAGAGTCTGCCGGTAGGCGCACTGCTGGTCGGCGCCGGGATCGTCGCCTGGCCGGCGGTTGAATTGCTGGGGATGCTTGCCCAGCATATGACCGTGATTGGGCAATTGGATTGGCAGGAAGTAATTGCTGCCAACAAGACCGTGGCGCTGGGTTTGTTGCTGGGTCTGGCGAGCCCCCTGCTCGTGGCAATGCTGGAGGACTAATTGCCGGCTAGTCCACCGCCAGGTGCATTTTTTCCAGCAATTGCTGGAAACGCGGGTCGTCGCGCAGGCGGTCGAATGTTCTGTCGGATTTGAGATACACGAGACCGGGGTCCCGAATAGCGAAGCCACGCTCCAGCCAGGTCATGGCGGAATTTGCATCCCCACGTTGAGCGTATACCTGGGCAATCTGGTAGGAGGCTGACTCTCCGATCGTAGTGATTAGTAAATTCAGTTGGGTCTGGGATTCTGCTGTCTTGCCCAGCTTGTCCAGCGCCATGGCTTGTCCGCTAAGGGAAAGAAAATCGAATTTCTCCAGCTTGAATTCCTCCAGGGCCTCACCGAATTTACCATCCCTCAAGAAGTGCCGGCCGAATCGGTAATGGGTTCCTGAGCGGCCGGGGTCCATCTCCTGCACGCGACGCAGTATTTCGAGTGCCTGGTCAAAATTCCCGGTCCAAGCATAGGCGCTGGCCAGTCCAGTCTGAATTCCCCAATCCAGAGGATCCAGGATGGCTGCTCGCTGCATATAGCGAAGCGCTTCTTCCTGTCTGCCCAGGATGCTTTCCAGTCTCGCCAGTTCCTGCAAAATTTTTGCATCCCCCGGCCTCAGGGTCAGGGCCCGGTCCAGGGAAGCCTCGGCCCCCGACCAGTCCCAGTCGGAACCGGTTTGCACAGCGGCAAGGGCCAGGTAGGCTTCGGGCAGAGAGTCATCCAGTTCCAGGGCCCTGTTGGCGGCGGCGCGAGCCTTCTCATAGCCCACTGTAAAATCGCTGCTGTATCCGGTATGCCAGGCTGTGGCGCTGGCCAGGCCGGCCCAGGCCAGTGCCATGGCCGGGTCCAGGCCGATGGCGCGTTGATAATGATCAATCGCTACCAACGCGTCTTCCAGCGTATTGAGCTTTTCGGCGTAACGCCCCTTGAGGTACTCGGTATAGGCGGCCGCATTGGTTGCAGTCACGTGGGAGTCTGCGGCCCGGGCTTCCGCTCCCAGCAGGGCGACTTTCAAGGCCTTTGTCACTTCCCCGGCGATCTCATCCTGGACCGCGAAGATGTCCTCCAGGGTGCGATCGAAGGTCTGGGACCACAGGTGGAAGCCGTTGTCGGCGTTTACCAGCTGGGCCGTTATGCGAATGCGCTCACCGCTTTTTTGTACGCTGCCCTCGAGAATATTGGCCACGCCCAGTTGCTGACCCACGCTGCGCAGATCTTCATTCTTGCCCTTGAAGGCAAACGAGGAGGTGCGACCGGCCACCTGCAATCCCGGCACCTGGGCCAGTCCATTGAGCAGATTCTCGGTCAGCCCGTCGGTGAAATATTCCTGGTCTTTGGCCGGGCTCATGTCCACAAAAGGCAGCACGGCCACGGATTGCTTTTGCGGCGCATCATTGTCTGTTGTTGGCTCGGCCAGGGTTTCAGTGGAAACGGCCCTCGTCGTCACGGCAGCCGTATTTGCGTCCCGCTGCAAAACACGGTCCCCGATCAACAGTAATACAGCGACGACCAGGCTCACCGTGATCACGGTGTTGAGCTTGCGAGCGGTTTCGGAGGTGATGGATTGCTCTGGCGATACCGTCTGGGCGGGTTTCAGGCCCTCGGGAGTCATTTCATACACCCAGGCAAATACCAGGGCTACGGGAAAGCCCAGCGCCAGCAGGCCCGCTACCAGGCGCAGACTCCAGCCTGGCACCTCCAGCAGACCAAACAGTACATCCGCCACCTGCAGGATGATCCATCCACCCACAAGATAGAGGGCGGCGATCCGAAACAGATTTCGGCGCTTAAGTTCGGAAAACAGTGATCCCATGGCCGACATTATTACCACATACCTTGTTGATTGCCCTGTTTCCTTCGTCGCAGCGTGTCGATGCCACTCTGGCGAAACATCCGATTGCCTTACTTGGGCAGCGCCAGGCGATTGTATTTTTTCAGGGTCTCCTGCAAGCGGTCGTGCGGCAATTCTATCACCCGGTGGCCGTCAAAGCCGGTCATGGTTTGCGCCGCGACCAGCGCATTGATGATGGCTTCTTCCGTGGCCAGGGCGGTGGCCTCGAAGAACGGGGTGATGCGCTCGTTCGGCAGTAGCTGGGCGGTGGGCAAGCCGGTGGCGGCACCGGCACCCGGGTTCGCGGTGGAGAACGCGATGAAAATATCCCCCGAGGAATTACTGGCCATGCCACCGGTACGCGCCACACCCATGCTTACGCGCTTGGCGATACGCTTGAGCTGGTGAGGAAGTAGCGGGGCATCGGTGGCGACGACCACGATGATAGAACCCATATCCCGGTCGACCTTGTTGGGCTTGAGGCTGGCGTAGGCGGGCAACTCGGGGATCTCCAGCCCTACCGGCACACCGGCCACGGTCAATTGGTAGCGGGAGCCGAAATTCGCCTGCACCAGTACGCCCACGGTGAAGTCACCACTTTCGTCATGCACCACACGCGAGGAGGTGCCGATGCCGCCCTTGAACTCGTAGCAAATCATACCGGTGCCGCCACCCACGCCGCCTTCTTCCACCGGGCCGCTCCTGGCGTTGTCCAGTGCCGCCCAGGCATGTTCCGGCTTCACGTGGAAACCGTTCAGGTCGTTAAGCCACCCGTCCCAGGTCTCGCCCACCACGGGCAGGGACCACCAGTCATCGGTGTCAAAATCGTAGTGATCCACGGACCAGGCAATCACGGCGTCGCGCACGACGCCCACGCTGTGGGTATTGGTAATCATGACCGGGCCATACATCATGCCGGACTCTTCCACCCAGGTAGTGCCGGTCATTTCACCGTTTCCGTTCTGGGTGAACCAGCCGGCGAACACGCCGTCCAGGGGACTGGTCTTGCCGCGGGGCAAAATCGCGGTTACACCCGTACGCACCACCGCTTCATCCCCACCTGGCTCACCGCTGATGATGGTGGAGTGACCGACCTCGATGCCGGCCACATCGGTGATGGCATTCAGAGGTCCCGGTTCGCCCACGAAAGGCACGCCCAGGTCGCGTGCGCGTACGTTCTCTCCGGCCAGTGAAACATTGGCAATCAGGGCCATCGCGAGCAGGGTCAAAATTCCCCGTATGAATGATGATGTGGTCATGGTTGGAGTCCTGGGTCGTATTTGTTTGAGGGCCTGATTTTGGCAACGGTTTGAATTCACTGAAGTGGCAGACTACACCAGGATAGCCACCCGCGTCACCGCGCGCAGGCGTCCGCGTCACAGGTCCCCGCGACACTGACCAGCTAGGCTCCGGAATTGCCACGAGTCCCGGTGAACAGCTTTTGCACATGACCCGGGTCCAGGGCTTGGGTGAATATCGACACCAGCCAGGTTGTCAGCAGTGAAACAATCTCACCCATGGCCGAGCAGGAAAAGGGATTGGGCGCCTCCTGTTGCAACCAGGTGGCCGCTTCCTGCAAGACGCCCCCTGCAAACCAGGCCGGATTCACCAGTCCTGCGTGCAGCGCGGCAAATACACTCACCCCGCTGAGCAGGCCGGCATAGGCGCCGGCGCGGGTCACACCCGACCATAACGCGCCCAGCACCAGGGGGCCGGCAAATGCCGCCAACAATCCCCCCGTACCCATCCAGACCAGCAAGGCCACGTTACGGTCCATCAGCAGCCAGGCCATGGCTGCGCACAGAAGCAATATCACCACGCTGCTGATCCGGCTTATGGCCAGGACCCGGCGGTCCAGCGTGGGCGCATCCGGTGGATGCTTCAGACGGGGTACGACAGACAAGCGGTACAAGTCATTGGCGATCACCTGTGAAGAAGAAATCACCAGGCCATCTGCGGTGGACATGATGGCTGCCAGGATGGCGACGCCAAGGAGGGCGGCCAGCCAGGGCGATAGCAGGGAGGTGAACAGGGCGGGCAGGGCATCATTGGTGCTTTGTCCTGGCTGCAGTAGCGCATCGCCGAGCACCGCCCGGGCCAGCAAGCCACCCAGACCCATCATGCCCAGGGTCAGGCCGAAGATGCAGGCCAGCCTGAGGAACCGGTAGCGGGAGGTAGAGGATTTTAGCGCCCAGAGCTTGTTACCAATATGCGGCAACATGCCCAGGGGCAGGTGGGCCAGTGGAATAGCGGCGATAGACCACCAGGAATGATAAACAGGCATGTCCGGATTGGGCACCGAGACCAGGCGTGTATCCTGGGCCGCCAACAGGTCCAGGATATTGCCTTGCACACCGTAGCCGGATACAAGCCAGGCCACCAGGCCCAGCGCGATGACCAGCATCAGTGCGCCCTGCAGCGCATCGGTAAGAATGTCTGCATGGGCGCCGCCCAGGACCACGTAAACCAGCAGCACACCCACGGTGATGCCCAGGGCCAAGGCCGGGTCCAGACCCAGCATGTGCTTGAACATCACCAGGCCCGATAGCAATTGGCCCGCCAGGTAGAACAGCAGCAACAGTGAGAACACTGATACCAGGATGCGGATCGCTTCCGACTGGTATCGCTCCCCAAGAAACTCGGGTATCGAGCGACTGCCGAACAATTCGCCACCATTGCCCACCACCCGCATACACAGCAATACACCCAGGTAGACTCCGGCCGGATACAATACGGCCGAGGCCATGGCCGATATACCCGCGCTGTAGGCAAGACCGGGAAACCCGATGAACGTCGCGCCACTGGCGGTGGTGGCGGCGAAGGCCAGGGCGAGCACCAGCGGCCCATAAGAGCCACGCGCGGTGGCGTAGTCATCCGCGCTTTTAACACGGGTGCGTGCGAGCAGTCCCAGGCCAAGCATCAGCAGGATGTACAGAATCAGGAATAACCAGACCCACCGGGTGAGAGTCACCGTCAATTCTCCATTTCATTGAGGCTGGGCAAGGATACCGGTTTCTGCACCACCGGTCCCGGCGACCTTCTGGACTGGATAGGTCGTAATACGAAGAATGCAGGACTTTCAGTTTTTACCTACAGCCGGTCCTGGGCTGGTTATGATAGGTTCAGGCTTGCGAAGCTGCACCTATGACAGGCGCTGTGATGATGACCGGGGCTGCGGGAGAAAAACAATGAGCGAGTCAGGAAAGATCGGTTTCAGAAGCATTGCGTGCGGCGCGGTAGCAATACTGATGGGACTTGCCGGAGCTGCAACAAGCGTGCAGGCAGCTGAAAACGGGGAGACGGACGGGACGTTTTCCGGATCAAAATGGGTACTGTCGCTGGGGCTGTTTTACCCCAAGGTAGACACCTACATTCGGGTCGATGGTACGGGCGGTATCCTGGGCACGGAATTGAATTTTGACACCCTGGGCCTCGGGAAGAACGAGATGCTGCCTGAATTGGGCGTTGTCTGGCAGGTTAGTTCACGGCACGCAATGTGGGCGACTTACTTTGAGCTGGAGCGCAGTGGTTTTACCAACACCGCCATCGAGATTCGCGTAGGTGATACCGTTTTTCCTGTCGATGCAAATATTGATGCCCGGTTCTACAGCAAGGTCCTGGCTGCGGGTTATGGCTATTCTTTCTTCAACGATAACGTCAAGTTTTTTGGATTCCGTATCGGATTGAACGTGCAGGACGTGGGATTGGGACTGGAAGCCGAGAGTGGATTGTTCACGGAAACAGCTGACGTCACCGCACCCCTGCCGACCCTTGGACTCATTGGAGGATATCGCCTTTCCGAGAATTGGCACTTGACCGGACAAGCCGGCTATTTGGGCCTGACGATAGATGAGTACGAAGGTGCAATAACAGAGCTGTCGGCAAGACTGGACTATTTGATTGGAGAGCATTTTTCACTGGGCCTGTCCTACCAGTACCTGAAGGTGGATGTGGATTCTGAGGACGAGAAGTGGCTGGGTAGATTTCGCTACGAATATTTCGGCCCTGCGCTACAGCTGGGCTACCGGTTCTAGCCCGGGAGGGTTTTCGCGAAACGAAACCGGTCCTGTAAAGACACGGATTGGCAACGCTTCCTGAAGGCGCACAATGTTCTTGACGGTCCGTAACTCAAGGAGGAGTAGGCGATGCGTCAGCAAGATATCAAGGCGGATGTCAGCTATTTCATCCTGATGTGCCTGGTGGCGTGCTTGCTGGTGCCACCCGCATTTGGCGGGGTGGTTCTCAATGTAATGCGTATTGCCGGGCTGGCGGTGGGTGAGTGGCCTGACGTGTCCGCAGCCTTGTTTGGCATGGTCGCTTTCAGCGTTCCAGCCTTTGCGATTATCGGTCTGGCGGGTTCCCGCTATATAAATCATGCCCGTGACGCCCGGTCCTCGGCTGAGCGTTTTACCCTGCTACGCTGGGGCCTGATCGGTGGGACTGTCTTGCTCAATGTGGTTTTTGTCCAGGCGCTGATGGATGCGCCGGCAACCTTGCAGGGCCTGACCGCGACCTTGACCGATACCAGCGATGTATTCATGTACGCCTTCACCGAGCTATTCGTATTCGGTTGTGGCGCAGCGGTAGGTATGTTGTTCGCTGCGATGGCCGGTCACGGTCACCGGGGTCATCACGCCCATTGATCACTTCTGGTGGTTCAGACCATGGGATGTCTGCTTGCGGGCGTTTTCCTGTGCCAATGAAAGCGCAAGCGGCTGCGTGAGCGCCTGTACAGGGCCTTCAGGATAATCCGGAAGTACTCCACCCGATGGCGACTGCGATGCGGGTTGTTGTCCCATTGCCGGCGTATTGCTGCCCGGCAACCCCGGTCTCGATCCTTTCATGGTTGGCGGGCTCAGCGCCTTGACAGCGGCTGAGGTACTGACCGTGACAACTGCGCCCGGTGTGGCTGCATTGTGCCGACCCCGTGCTATGATCCGGCGAATTGTGCCGCGTCGGGGCAGACCCGGACGCCCAAGACCTGCGCTTGTTGTTGCGCACGGAACTTTATCGTCCGCAGCGACTCACACATTGGTAACCAGTACGGAGATAACCAACGATGAAGCATTTCCTGACCCCTTTTATTGCCTGGGCATTGCTCTGCGTGTCCTTGCCTGCCAGCGCCAAGGCAAGCGATGCTCCCGCTGAGGAAGCACCCAAGACGATCGCCGAACTCACCGAGGACAGCGAACGTATAGAAGGTCTGTTCACCTTTTATCGCAACAAGAAAACCGGCCTGGTGCATATGCTGATCAAGCCCGATCAGCTGGGTAAGGAATTCATCTATTTTGCCCAGGCTGCCAATGGCGTGGTGCAGAGCGGCTATTTCCGCGGCGCCTACCTCGTGAATGACGTGGTCTCGGTGCAGCGCTACTACGACCGTATCGAGTTGGTCGCAGAAAACACGGCATATTATTTTGACCCGGACAATGCAGTGTCACGCGCGGCCGATGCCAATCGGACCTCCTCCGTCCTTGCGGTGGAAAAAATAGCCGCAGAGGATGCGGTGACCGGCGAAATGTTGATTGCTGTGGACAAGCTGTTTCTTTCCCAGAGCCTGTACCAGGTCAAGCCCACGCCCGACCCCGAGGCGGATGCGGCCGGCACCTGGGCGCTGGGTTCCTTGAGTGCGGAGAAGAGCAAGATCACCGGTCTGCGCAGCTATCCCGACAATGCCGATGTGGAGGTTGAGTACATATTTGAGGATCCGGCCCCGCGCTATGACTTGCTGGAGGGCGCGGATGAAATCACCGACCCACGCAATGTTGCAGTGAGGGTGATGCACAGCTTCATCAAGATGCCTGACAATGATTTTCAGCCAAGATTTGACGACCCCCGGGTGGGCTACTTCGGCGAGAAGGTCACTGACCTGACCTCCAATAGCGCCACTCCGTACCGCGACCTGATTACGCGCTGGAACCTGGTCAAGCAGGATCCGGCAGCCGAGATTTCGGAACCGGTAGAACCAATAGTGTGGTGGATGGAAAACACCACGCCGGTAGAGTGGCGTGAGCTGATCAAGACGGCGGCCGAGAAATGGAACCAGTCCTTTGAGAAAGCCGGTTTCCGCAATGCCCTGGTTGTGAAACTTCAGCCCGATGACGCAGACTGGGATGCCGGAGATATCCGCTATAACGTGTTGCGCTGGACCTCTTCGCCGACGCCGCCTTTTGGCGGCTACGGTCCGAGTTTCTCCAATCCCCGCACGGGTCAGTTGATTGGCGCCGATATCATGTTGGAGTACTCCTTTGTCAATCGCCACCTGATAGCCAGGAAGTTATTGCAGCCTGTTGCCGGTGGTCAGGATCCATCGCTGTATTGCTCCCTGGGTCATGGCCTGAAGTTGAGCAATATGCTGGGCTTCACACTGGCCACGGCCACCGGCCTGGGCAGCGAGATGGAGGAGCGGATCGTGCATGACGCCATGAACTACCTGATCCTGCACGAACTGGGTCACACCCTGGGTTTGAACCACAATATGAAGGCCACCCAGATGATCAGCCGTGAGCAGGCTGTCGACCCGGTCTATGTTGCCGAGAATGGCCTGGCCGGATCGGTGATGGATTATCCCGCGGTGAACTTCGCGCCGGTGGGCCAGGTGCAGACCGATTTCTATATGATCCGTCCCGGCCCCTACGATGACTGGGCCATCGAGTATGGTTATTCAACGGCCTTGCCGGATGCCGAGGCAGAGGAAGACCGCTTGCAGGCTATCCTGGCACGCTCGGTTGAGCCGGAGCTGGCTTTTGGCAACGATGCCGACGATATGCGGGCGCCGGGCAAGGCTATAGACCCCCGGGTAAACATCTACGACATGACCAGTGATTCCATCGGATATGCCGAGGACAGGATTGCGTTGCTGCGCAACACGCTGGATGGGCTGGAGGGCAAGTACCGCGAGCCTGGCGCCTCCTTCCAGGAACTTCACGACGCCTTCCAGGTGGTGATGGTTGAGTGGGCGCGTTCGGCCGCCGTCATCTCGCGTTATATCGGAGGCGTATACGTGGATCGGGCCATGGTAGGGCAACAGGAACAGACCCGGCCTTTCACGCCCGTGGACCTGGCTATCCAGCAAAGCGCCATGCTGCGCCCTGGGCAGGGATGTATTCGCCCCGGAGGCATTTGATATTTCGCCGGACCTGTACAGCCACCTGGCGCAACAGCGGCGGTTTTACGATTTCTACAGCACCACCGAGGATCCCAAGATTCACGACATGGTGCTGGCCATACAGAGTGGCGTACTGGATCAGTTGCTGCACCCGGTGGTGTTGAAACGTATTACCGATACGCGTCTTTATGGCAACCAACTACAAGCTGGCCACATTCATGGATGATTTGACCGCGGCTATTTTCGATGCGGATTTGTCTGGCAATGTGAATACTTTCCGCCAGAATCTGCAGACCAATTACGTGCAGCGTCTGGCAGCGATGGTAAAAGAGGAAACCCGCGCTGGGTTCGATACGCAGGCCCAAGCCATGGCCCTGTATCAGCTGACCACCGTGCGCAAGAATATTGGTAGTCGTCGTGGCATGGACGATGAGACCCGTGCGCATAGCCAGAATCTTATCCTGATTATCGACCGGGCTCTGGAAACCCTGGGCTGATACCAGCTCGTATCAAGCGAGTATACAAGGGCGCCCGGGTGGCGCCCTTTTTTTACCTGCAGCTTATGCGCTTGCGAGCCTTACAACGCCCGATAGTTATGGCAGACTGGGCTGCTTCCAAAATCAAGCGTCGTAGGCCGGGTGCCGCCCGTCAACGACAAAGGGGGATGTAGTGAGAGTGATTCGCAAGATTTGTTTGCTGTTTCTGTGCCTGCCCATGCTCGCTTTCGCGGCAGAATCCGAAGACGCCCGCGAAGCCGGGTTTCAACGAAGATACGTTCAAGGGGCTGGAACTGCGAGCCCTGGGCCCGGCATTTATGTCCGGTCGTATATCCGACATCGTCCTGCACCCGGCGGATCCGCGTATCAAGTACATCGGCGTGGGCAGCGGGGGCGTGTTCAAGACGATAAACAGCGGCACTACCTGGGAGCCTGTGTTCGATGACCAGGGCTCGTATTCGGTTGGCTGCATCAGCCTGGACCCCAATCGTCCGGATACTGTCTGGGTAGGCACTGGTGAAAATGTCAGTGGCCGTCACGTCGGTTTTGGCGACGGCGTTTACCGGTCCCTGGATGCGGGCAAGACCTGGACCAATATGGGACTCGAGAAATCCGAACACATCGGCATGATCCGGATTGATCCCCGTGATTCCAACGTGATCTACGTCGCCGCCCAGGGACCCTTGTGGTCGGGTGGCGGCGAGCGAGGGCTGTTCAAGTCCACCGACGGAGGCGCGAGCTGGAACAATGTATTGAGCGCCGGCGAATACACCGGTGTGAGCGAGATACACCTGGATCCACGTAATCCCGATGTGCTGTACGCAGTGAGCTGGCAGCGCCTGCGCAGTGTGGCGGCGCTCATGGACGGCGGCCCGGAAAGCGGGATTCACAAGTCCACCGACGGTGGCGCCACCTGGCGCAAGCTGAGCAAGGGTCTGCCAGAGGAGCATATGGGCAAGATCGGAGTCGCGATCTCTCCCCAGCAGCCGGACGTGCTTTACGCCACCATCGAGTTGCCCGGGCGTACCGGCGGGTTCTGGCGCTCCGAGGATGGCGGTGAGTCCTGGGAAAAGCGCAATGACTATCTTTCCAGTGGAACTGGTCCGCACTATTACCAGGAAATTTTTGCCAATCCCCATTTCTTTGATCGGGTCTACCAGGCCGATGTGATGCTGCATTACACGGCGATGGCGGCAAGACCTTCACCAAGATGCCGCTGGGTAACCACCACAGCGATCACCACGCAGTGGCCTTTGATCCCAGGGATCCGAACTACCTGATCGTGGGTACCGACGGCGGTGTCTATGAGAGTTTCGACCTGGGCGAACACTGGCGCTTCATGGCCAATCTGCCCCTTGACCCAGTTTTACAAAGTCACGGTGGATTACGACAAGCCTTTTTACAACATCTATGGTGGCACCCAGGATAATTCCACCCAGGGTGGGCCATCGCGTACCGACAACGTACACGGCATCAGCACTGAGGACTGGAAGGTGATCCTGTGGGCCGACGGTCATCAGCCCGCAGCGGACCCTGATAACCCCGACATCGTGTATGCCGAGTGGCAACAAGGAAACCTGACCCGTTATGACCGCAAGACCGGTGAATCGGTGTACATCCAGCCGCAGCCCGGCAAGGGTGAGGCGGAGGAACGCTTTAACTGGGACTCGCCAATCCTGATCAGCCCGCATGATTCCAGCCGGCTGTATTTTGCCAGCCAGCGCGTCTGGCGCAGTGACAACCGCGGGGATTCATGGAAGCCGGTGAGCGGCGACCTGACGCGCAACCAGGAGCGTTTGCTGCAACCGATGATGGGGCGTCAGTGGAGCCTGGACTCCAACTGGGATCTGTACGCCATGTCGGTGTTCAACAGCATTACGTCCCTGTCCGAATCGCCACTGGTCGAGGGCTTGATATACGCAGGCACGGACGACGGGATCATCCAGGTGAGCGAGGATGGTGGTCAGAATTGGCGCAAGATCGACAAGTTGCCCGGTGTGCCCGAAAACTTCTTCGTTAATGACATCAAGGCTGACTTGCACGATGTGAATACGGTCTACGTGGTGGTGGACAATCACAAGGCCGGAGATTTCAGGCCTTTCGTGCTCAAGAGCAGTGACCGGGGCAAGAGCTGGAAGAGCATTGCCGGCGACTTGCCGGAAAGACACCTGGCCTGGCGTCTGGTGCAGGATCACGTGAAGCCCGGACTGCTGTTCCTGGGTACCGAGTTCGGCTTGTTTTTCAGCGTGGAAGGCGGCAACAAGTGGGTCAAGCTAAGTGGCAATGTGCCCAATATTCCGTTCCGCGACCTGGCCATTCAACGGCGTGAAAACGACCTGGTCGGGGCCACTTTCGGTCGCAGTTTCTATGTGCTGGACGACTACACGCCCTTGCGCCAGGTGAGCGCGAAAAACCTGTCTGAGGGCAGTCTGCTGTTCCCGGTAAAAGACGCGCCCTGGTACCTGCCCCGACGCGGCCTGGGCTGTGAGAGTGACGGCTGTGCCGGCAGCCTGGGTGATACGCATTACCTCGCGCCGAACCCGCCTTTCGGCGCCGTGTTCACCTATTACCTGGCAAAACCCGTCCTCAGCCTGAAAGAGCAACGCCGGGAGCGGGAGAAGCCACTGGAGAAGGCAGGCAAGGACACGCCGTTCCCCGGCTGGCAGGTAGCGGAGGCGGAGAAACTGGAAGGGCCACCCGCCATGTTACTCACGGTTACCGATTCAGCGGGCAAGGTCGTGCGCTACCTGGAAGCGCCGGCCACCGCCGGCTTCCACCGTATCGCCTGGGACTTGCGTTACCCCGACCTGGCGCCGTGGAAACCCGAAGACCAGCGTAGTCCCTGGGAAAATCCGGCCGGCGTACTGGCCCCGCCAGGGGCCTACACGGTGAGTCTGTCACGCAGGGTAGATGGCAGGCTTGAGTCTGTCGGTGCCGAGCCAGGCATTCAATGTCGTGTCCATCCGCGAGCCGGTACTGGCAGGATCGGAACCAGGGGCAAAGGCTGGAGTTCTCGCGCCGGGTTGATGAGCTGAGCCGACGAGTGATGGGCGCGGCTTCGGCCCTGGGTGAATTATCCAAGGCCCTGGATGCCGTAAAGGAAAGCCTGCTCCGCTCCACCGCTGATCATTCCCTGTACACACAGGCGCAGGCCTTGCAGCAGAAAGCCACGCGCCTGGCGCAGTCGATTAGCGGCAACCAGCAACAACAAATGATGGGTGGCGGCGGCCAGGTGTCTATATCACAGCGCCTGAGCGTTGCGGGGATCGGTGCGCGCGCCACTGCTTATGGACCGACCCAGACCCAGCGTGACAGCCTGGCTATTGCAGAGGAAGAATTCGCTGCGATAGAGCCCGAGCTAAACGTCCTGGTGAACCAGGAGATGCCCGAGCTGAAGCGCCAAATGAACACCAGTGGCGTACCGTGGACACCGGGCAGGGGTCTTCCCCGGTAATAATCGGCAAGTCGGCTGGACGGTGTTTTCCGCACCGTCCAGCCACGGGCTGATATCACGGTATTGTCCGGTAGCGCGAGCTCCCCAGCTTGAACCCGGGCACCCGAATCGGGTCTTTCCCGAGCCCAAACGTTTACTTCAGGAGGATGAATGAACAAACCAGTCACGGGCAAGCCGGCGGGTAACACCTGGAGTCGGCAGATCGATGACACTGGCGAATTTGTGCGCAAGGACGCGGTCTTCAGATCCTGGATACGGGCGGATGGAAGCACCGGATTTGCGCCGGCCGCCGGTCGCTATCACCTGTATGTTTCGCTGGCCTGTCCCTGGGCCCACCGCACACTCATCGTACGCAAGCTAAAGGGACTGGAGCATGCGATCAGCGTGGACGTGGTGGACCCACTGCTCACAGATCGGGGCTGGACATTCAAGCAAAGTTCACCCGGCGCCACCGGCGATACGCTCAACGGATGTGAGCGCTTGCGCCAGGTCTACGAGCTGGCAGATCCAGGCTACGAAGGCGTGGTCACGGTGCCGGTGCTGTGGGACAAGCATGGCAACACCATCGTCAACAATGAGTCATCGGAAATTATTCGCATATTTAATAGCGAGTTTCAGGGTGTGGCCCGCAACCCGGGGCTGGATCTCTATCCTGAGTCTTTGCGCACTGCCATTGATGAGTGCAATCGGTGGATTTACGATGACATCAACAACGGCGTGTACCGGGCCGGATTTGCCCGTACCCAGGCTGCCTACAGCACCGCGGTCAGGTCGGTCTTTGCGGCCCTGGACAGGTCCGAGGCCATGTTGGAAAAAAGTCGCTACCTGTGTGGTGATACCTTCACCGAGGCCGATATTCGCTTGTTCGTCACGCTTTTGCGTTTCGACGCGGTGTACGTGACCCACTTCAAGTGCAACATTCGGCGGATAGTCGACTACCCGAATTTGTGGGGATACACACGGGATATTTACCAGCGCCCCGGGATTGCAGAGACGGTCAATATGGAGCACATCAAGCGCCACTATTTCGAGTCTCATCGGCATATGAATCCCTACGGAATAGTTCCCGAAGGACCCGTGCTGGATTTTGCGGCGCCCCACGGACGCGACTGACACCGCGGCCGGCATAAACCAGGGATGTCCTAGCGATCGTTTTCTGCCAGGTAGTCGTCGGCCAGTTGACGTAAACGTTCGCGCCCGAAACTGGGTTCATGCCCTCCATGCACTACCGTCACAGGCAGTTGCACGCAAGCGTTTCATGCTGGCGATGTAGGCGGTGATGTCACTTTCGGGCAGGGTATCCAGCAGGGCGCCGTCATACGCGGCGTCGCCGGAAAACAGGGTGCCGGTGGAGGCTTCCCACAAACCGATGCTGCCCGGTGAATGCCCCGGCAGGTGAAGAACTTCGAAGCAGCGGTTGCCCAGGTCAATCACATCGCCCTCGGAAATCGTCCGGGTGACCCGGGTGGATGTGACAGCGTAGGCGGTCGGATCAAAACCGGCGTAGGGCAGGGCTTCAATCAGCAATTCCGGCGCCTGGCCGCAGGCCGCATCCAGGTAGTCGATCACCGCCTGTGGCAGATTCCGACTGCGTAGCGACGCAAACTCCCGGTAGTCGGTCATCAGGCGCGCCTCAGCTGCATGCACAAGGCGCGTATCGAATTCGTGCAGACCGCCCACGTGGTCGTAATGGACGTGGGTGGCCACTGCAGTTACCGGTTGCTCGAACAAGTCCCTGGCCGCCTGGCGCAGGGACATCACTCCCAGTCCGGTATCCACCAGCATGTCGCTGTCCCGGCCTCGCACATGCCAGATGTTGCAGCGAAGAAAAGGCGAGACGTGAGGTTCCCAGAGCAAGGTTATCCCGCTGTCGATCGCTTTTTTTTCAAACCAGCGGTCTGCGATCTTGAGACTCATGGCACGCTTTGCTTCCAGGCATTGGGAATGGCGGACAGTGTAGACCATGCGGCCCTGGCCATGCACACCGGGCCAGGACCTCGCAAATTTTTTGAGAAATGCTCAAACCGCGGGAGGGGCAAGAATTAAAAAGCCAATATGAGCCAAATATAACTAGATGAAATAATTAATGTTTCTGATATTCAGTTAATGTTTTTCGTTGCGATGCAGCAGGTTTTACGCTGACTTTTGGACTATATCTAATCGTATCGGGAGCTTTTCCTGACACATAGCGGGAAGCCGGACGCCACACCAATGCCTATACATTGCGTGGGCGAATTCGCGCACTCCTCGCTGTACAAGAAAAATAATCTGGAGAAATATCAATGAGACGATTAAAAACGACCGGCCTGTTGCTGATGCTGGCGCTGGCCTGGGTATCCCAGCCGGCAATGGCTGCGGAAGAGGAGACCGGGGTTATTGCCCGCGGATGGTCGCATCACCCCGAAAGCCGGGTCTGCCGAGGCATTCAACAAGGCCCTGAAGGCGCATGCGCAATGGCGTCGGGAGAACAATGACCCATGGGAGTGGAACTTCTACCGGGCCCAATCGGGCGATATGGATGGCACCGTGTATATCCGTTCCGGGAATCACACCTACGCTGATGTTGACGCCTATGCCGCAAGTGAGTTTTCGACCAAGGCCGGAGCACACTGGAACCAGACAGTGCAGCAACATGTCGGCCATGCGAGCACCAACTTCAGCAGGGCGTGACAAGGAGATGTTCGACTGGCCGGAGGGCGATTACCGGGTTTTCTGGGTGACTGACTTCCACCTGCGGCCGGGACATGGTGTTGGCTTCAGGGCCGAGGTGCAAAAAGTTCGCGCTGCGTTAAAAGCGGCGGAGCGCCAGTCCGCACATGGCTGGTCCTGGGCCCTGACGGGTGAGCATATTCCTACCGCAACGCTGGTTACCGGACGCGCGAACTGGGCCGGTTTTGATACACCCGAGCAATCTGTCCGGGAAGCGCTGGCGACCCAAATGAGCGAAATGGAGGCATCTTCCCTGATGGACGCGGCCTTCAGTCACGTGAAGAGTATGAGTTCCAGGATATATGTAAAGACGGACGAGTTCTCCGGCAAGTAAGGGATTCGTTTCGCAAAGAAGTTCAGGGTCCCCACACCGCTACCGGGTGTGGGGACCCTTTTTTGCGTCCTGGAAAGAGCCACGAACGGGTTGCTGCTACTGGCCGGGCTAGGCAGATCAAACTCTAGCGTCTACGTGGCGCCGGACGTGCTGCCGAAGGCATCTGCGCCGGTCTGCTTCCACTTGATGGAGGCTTGCCGAGGTGGATAGCCTCCAGGTGGTCGCGGTGGAGGCGGGCCTACCGGGCGACCATACACCGGTGGATAGCGGTAGTAGGGGTCGTACCAGCCGGCGCCACCGTAGTAGCCGCCATAGCCGACACTGTAGTGGACAGAGGTGCTGGTGCTGTCGCAACCATGGATGGACAGCGCGGTCAGGCAGGCCAGAGCCAGGCTGAGGAGTAGTCGTGTGAAAGGCTTCATTCGGCGCCCTCCCCGTTGTCGTCAGGGTAGTCCCAGTGGACCACGCCAATATAGGCGCCCACCGGATCACTGATAACGGCCAGTCGACCATCAAACACCTCAGGTGTGGGTGCGAACACGACTTTGCCACCGAGTGCCTTCGCTTTTTCGAGCGTGGCCGCTACATCAGCCACTTGTACATAGCCTAGCCAGCCGGCAGAAGTTTCCCTGGTGTTATGCAGGGAATTGATACTGCCTCTCAGGAAGCCCTGGCTGCTTATCAGCAAGCTGTTCTCACGACTCTCGCTGGGGGAGATTTCACATTGGCAGATTTTCTCGTACAAGCTGGCCGAGGCCGCCGGGTCCGCGGTGTACAGTTCTCTCCACAACCACTCTCCCTGCTCGGCGCGGTAATCCTCCGGATCGCCGGTGGAAGAGTGCATCAGACCCACCAGGGCCTGGTCCGGGCCCATGACCACCGCGAACTCGCCACGCCGCTCGAGGCTGCGACGATTGAGTACGGTACGG
The DNA here is from genome assembly GCA_963823435.1 of uncultured Gammaproteobacteria bacterium. Lineage (GTDB taxonomy): Bacteria > Pseudomonadota > Gammaproteobacteria > Steroidobacterales > BM003 > CAKZML01. Next base: position 1,646,073 of record CAWGLN010000001.1, read on the forward strand.
CCACCGCGGTCTATGACGACTCGCTCGGCGCGCGCGACGCTGTCCACGGACATGAAATGTATCCACCGGCCATAGGGCGTCTCCACCCCCGGCGCCTCATGATAGGCCACGCCCGCCACCGGCAGATCACCCAGCATCAACAACCCGTAAGCCGCGGGCGCCGGCCGGAGTTCTTTCCAGCCCAGTCCGAACAACAAGGTGTAGAAAGTTTTTACACTGGTCACGTCGTCCGTCACCAGGTCCGCCCAAATAAACTTTCCCGCCAGCAGCTTGCGACTGGGCGGATCAGACAGAGGCGGCAGTTCGGGTTCCGCAGCCTGGCCAACGGAGCAAAATAGCAGCAATCCCAAGACTGCCGATCGAAGAGCCTTTAGCATTCCTTATTCCTTCCGGAGTAATCCTATGACCGTGCATCTTGGGCTACCCGAGTGGCCCCATGCAAGCCGGGAGAGTGCTTTTTCCTGTGAAGCCAGGCGCACCCGCGGCCGGGTTTCGGTCGGACACATGGTCCGTGCTCTCGCCATATCGGGCAAGAACGGCAAAATTGGTCTATATATTAAAGCAAGGATGGATGGTCTTGATGACATCTGGATACGGCCCGCCGGGGCTTGCTGTCCTGGCGTGTAGCGCGTGTTTCGCATCTGAATCCCGGAAAAGCAAGTGTGTCTGCAGACCGGGAGGGAACACGTGCGTTGGATACGGTGTGAGGAGGATGGCAGGTGCTGAGCACCTTTAAATGGGGATTGATTCGCTGGTCCGTGGTCGGCCTGGTGCTGATATTACTGGCCCTGGCATTGGCCCTGGCGACGCAATTCTCGGTTTGATGTTTTTCCACTACCAGCACTGTTGCCGATTAATGGTGACAGGCACCTATTAATTTGAGTTGATCCCCTGGCGTGGTCGATGACAGCCGGGTTTCGATCCCCTTGTCCCCATTGGATTTCTTACACCAGGGCATCGGCCTGGCCCGGTGCTGAGACATTCGGGCGAAATACCCGGCTTCCGGTAAGACCCGATATGAGAGTCCGCGGTACCCGGCTGTCTCCGACCTTCTGGAGTCACCTCAAAACGCGTGTGACGTAAGACAAGGTCTATTCCACAATGTGGAATTTTTATAGGTAAATCAGTTAGATAGGTAGTTCTCCGCATTGCCTGAGACTGGCTCTGTAGCCGACACTCTTGACCGAATCTGGTTCTGGTCTGGAGATAATTATGCGTGTAACAGTACTCGGTGCGGGATTGGTCGGCGGCGCCATCGCCAGGGACCTGGCGTTGGAAAAAGGCTGGGCAATCACCGCCGTTGACAGGGCGCCGAAATTACTCAGAAACCTGCAACAGCAGGCAAGCATCAAGACCGTGCTCACCGATCTTTCAGAGCCTGATGCCCTGAAAGCGGTGATCAGCGATGCTGACCTGGTCGTGAGTGCCGTGCCAGGGGGCATGGGCTACGAGACCCTGCGCCAGATCATCGATGCCGGCAAGAACGTAGTGGATATTTCCTTTTTCGGCGAGGACCCGTTTGAGCTGGATGGATTGGCCAAGCAACGTGGCGTCACCGCAGTCGTGGATTGTGGCGTGGCCCCGGGCTTGTCCAACGTGATCGCAGGCTACGTGAAACAGAACATGGAAAAAGTAGATTCCTATGTCTGCTACGTGGGTGGGCTGCCCAGGGTGCGTTCCTGGCCCTACGAATACAAGGCCGTATTCTCGCCCCGCGATGTGCTGGAAGAGTTCACCCGTCCGTCCCGACTGGTGGAGCACGGACAGATGGTCGTGCGTCCGGCCCTGTCTGAAGTGGAACTGATTGACTTCAAGGGTGTGGGTACCCTGGAAGCGTTTAACACCGACGGTCTGCGCAGCCTGGCCCGGACCATGGATATTCCCTTCATGAAGGAAAAGACCATGCGCTATCCCGGTCATGCCAACCTGGTGCGGGCATTCCGTGACAGTGGTTTCTTTGGCACCGAAGCGATCGAGGTGTCCGGACAAATGGTCAAGCCCATCGATGTGACCGCCAAGCTGATGTTTGAACAATGGCAGATGGGAGAGGATGAAGAGGACCTGACCGTAATGCAGGTCATCATGGACGGGCACCAGGATGGCAAGCGCGTACGCCGTGATTTCTACATGGTGGACAGCTTCGACAAGGCTACCCAATACGACTTCCATGGCCCGTACCACAGGCTACACGTGCTCTATCGTGGCCCGCCAGGTGCTTGCGGGCATGTTCACGCGCAAGGGAATTTGCCCGCCCGAATTCGTGGGCGCCACTACCGGTTGCTACGAGCACCTGTTGCTCGAGTTGGAGCACCGCGGCATACACGTGAGTGAAGTGGTGACCGAGGTTGCCGAGAGCTCCGACGAACGCATGGTCAGCGTGTTCCAAAGGCAGATCGCCTGACTGACCCGGGGCGGGACCCAAGTGCTCCCGCCCCGGCCTTAAGGGCGACAGGCCCTATACTTCTTTTCCGGTCCCGGTTTTGCGTTCTCTCGATCGCGACCCGTGCGATCGGCGCCTTGAATCTGAATTGTTTGCGCGCGTGCACAATGTGCACGTTCGACCCGGCGTAGAAGACGATTCTTGTAAGACTGAACAGGAATTCCTATAAAATCAGGATCAGGGTTTCTGTTCGTGTCATCGCTGTTAATTTTGGCGCTGGACCTTTTCTGCGCTACAACAGATGTCGAGTGAGTTCAATTGGTCGAGGAAGGTGACAGTAAGCGTCTTCTCAATCTCTCGTACTCGAATCACAGCGGATCGGGAACGTCACTGCACCAGCTTTGGCGTTGGAGGTGATAATGCTGGTTTTCGTTGCCGCGGTTTCCACGGCGCTCATAGTGTCATTTCTCTGTTCAATATTCGAGTCAGTTCTGCTATCGATAAATTTCGCACGGGTAGAGTCGCTGGTTCAGCAAGGCAGGCGCTCCGGGCGGCTTCTGAGGCGGTTCAAGCAGGAAATAGACACGCCGCTAGCCGCCATTCTCATCACTAATACGATTGCGCACACAGTTGGCACTGCGGTCGCCAGCGCGAGCTATGTGAATGTTTTCAGCGTGGAAACGCTGTGGATTTTTATGACTGTATTTACGACAGCCGTCCTGCTTTTCACAGAAATCATCCCGAAGACCCTCGGCGTCACGTTTGCAGCGAGTCTAACCACGCCGGTTGCCTATGGCATAAAAGGCCTGACTGTCGCCTTGCACCCGCTGGTTCTCTTGAGTGGCGGCATTTCCCGAGCACTGCGGGGTCGCAAAGACGTCCCGGTAACCTCGGTTGAAGAGATTCGGCTGCTGGCTGCACTGGGACGTACCGAGGGTGTGGTTAGCTCGCAGACCGCCGGCATCATCGTCGGGGCAACAGGGCTACGCAAGCTGACTGCATCGGACATCATGCTGCCCCGGAAACAGGTTACCTATCTGTCAGCCACCAGCAGCCGGCGCGAGGTGCTGGAAACACTTAAACAATCCGGGCACAGCCGCTTTCCGTTCTCGCCGACTCAGCAGCCGGATCATGTTTCCGGTATTGTGCTGGCGAAGGAATTATTGCTCCTGCTTCAGGAAAAACCGGATGAGGCGGTGGATTGGTCACGCCTGGTGCATGAACCGATCGTAGTGCCGGAGAGCGCGACTCTCGATTCGCTGCTGCGGACTTTCAAACAAGCCCGAAAACACATGGCCATCGTCGTCAGCGAATACGGAGACTTCCAGGGTATTGTCACGTTCGAGGACGTGCTCGAGGAGATTGTCGGTGACATTTTTGATGAAAGTGATCGGCCGGTAGAGGACCTGTGGCCTCAAGGCGACAGCTCACTGCATGCGCTGGGGACGATTGAGCTTCGCAAACTGTGCCGGCAGCTGGGAATCAAATTTCCCCCGAAAACAAAGGTCAGCAGACTCGGCGGTCTGGTCACGGAGTTACTGGGTCGGATTCCTGTAAAAGGGGACACGGTGGAATGGAATGGCTGCCGTCTCGAGGTGCTATCGGCCAGCCGATCGAGCGCGGAGCTGATCTCGATAAAAAAGAAAGTCTGACCGTCAGGGTTGAATCAGGTTTTTCACAGCTGATTGGATGGGGTTAGACGGCATATCTGCAAGCAAGCGTTTTGCTCGCGGTTTTCGAACAGCTTTCCCGAGCTGAAGATTGTTCTTCCGGCAAGCTGCAAAGAATCAGTAGAGCCCGGCGCAGGCCGGGCTCTACTGTCGTTATGGCCGTAATAGAATCAGGGCATCGGTACGCTAACGTGCTGGATACCGTTGTCCTTCGCCCACTGGTTGATCGGCTCAATGTCTTCGCGGTGATGCGCTCCAGTTCGCCCTGTAACACCGACCAGTCGGCCTTCAGATCGCCCAAGCGTTCCAGGGCGCCCGCGCCCACGGGCGGACCGGAGTTGTCCAGCACGTCCAGCAGGTGGTGAATCTGCCCATCCAGCATGGTGGGCCAGCCGTCCTCGTCCTCCAGGGTTCCATGGTTTGCCTGGGTAATCTGTCCCTCCCACGCAGTGATGGCTGTGATGGCGCGCTTGCCGGCCGTTTGCAGCTGTTCTCCCTCAGGATGTTCAGCCATCATGGCCTGAACCTGGGCGCGTGACCTGCGGGCTTCTTCCAGGGTATCCAGCACATGTCTGAGCAAGGCGTTGACTTCCTGGACCCTGGCTTCCAGGGCGGCAACTTGCTCTGGCGTGGCCTGCACCCGCGGGTCGGCAAGCACCGAGAAGCTGGCTTGCCGGCTGGTTGCGCCCACCGTGACGCGTGCGGTGTACTGACCCGGGGTCACCCGGGTACCGCCAAAGCCGCCCGCATACAAGGGCACCTTGTCCAGGCAGGGCATATTTTCCCGGCGCAAATCCCAGGTCCACTTGTTCAAACCTTTCTCGACGGTGGGGTACTTGAATTCCGGGACTCGTCTGGCGTCTGCGTTGCGCACCCGACAGCGCTCGAAATCGGTCTCCTCGCTGCCGTAACTGCGGACCACGGCTCCCGAGGCATCCAGGATGTCTATGACCAGCGGGTCGTCCTGCTCGTCCTTGATGTAATAGTAAAGCGTCGCCCCGTTGGCCGGGTTGGCGGCCTCGAACTCGCCCGCGCGACCACCGCTTGCGATGAGCAGGGCGTCACCGGGCGTAAATACGTGCAAGGCCTCGTCGGCCACCGTGGTGGAAACCTGGTGCAACAACGACATGTCGTCAAGAATCCAGAAGCCGCGGCCCTGGGTGGCCGCCACCAGTTTGCCCTGGCGTATCGCCAGGTCGGTGATGGGCACCGGTGGCAGGTTGAGATCCAGGGATTGCCAGTCACCGCCATCATTGAAGGACACGTACATGCCGCCCTCGGTGCCGGCATACAGCACACCCTTGCGTGCCGGATCCTCGCGCACCACGCGCACGAAATGATCCCCGGGCAGTCCCTTGTCAATCCGCTTCCAGCTCTTGCCGTAGTTATCCGACTTGTAGATGTAAGGACTGAAATCAGCAAGCTTGTAACCGGTAACGGCCAGGTAGGTGGTGGCCGGATCGTGCGGGCTGACCTCTATGGCATTGATCATGGCCTCGCTGCCGTGTTTCGGACTCACCTCCTGCCAGTTCTGACCACCGTCCCGTGTGAGGTGCACCAGGCCGTCATCGGCACCCACCCAGATGGTGCCGGCTTCGTGGTGTGATTCGACTATGTAAAAAATCGTGTGATAGAACTCGGCACCCACGGACTCGTTCGTGATGGGCCCGCCGTTGGTGCCCAGGCGGCTGAGGTCGTTACGGGTCAGGTCGGGGCTGATTTCCGTCCAGGTGACGCCCCGGTCCGTGGTCTTGAGCAACTTCTGGGCGCCGTAATAGATCACTTTCGGATCATGCGGCGAGATGGCCACCGGTGTGTTCCAGTTAGCCCGGTACTTCAGGTCCTTGGGATCCAGCCCGTAGACATACTGCGGGTAGGGCTTGATCTCGCGCAGTCGATGGTTCTCAACGTCGTACTCGGTCAGCGTACCGTTGATGGTGCTGGCGTAGATCAACCTGGGGTCATCGGGGTCGAACGCGATATGTGCGCTTTCACCGCCGCCCACGGGGAAGTAATCTTCCCGCCCGATGCCGTTGTCCCAGGTGGCGCTGGCGATGGCCACGGTGCTGTTGTCCTGCTGCCCGCCGTAGATACGGAAGGGCGTCAGGTTATCGGTGGTCACGCGGTAAAACTGCGCAGTGGGCTGGTTCATGATGCTTGACCAGGTCTTGCCGCCGTCCAGCGTGACACTTGCGCCGCCATCACTGGCGTTGATCATGATCAGGCTGTTGTTCGGGTTGATCCAGTGATCGTGGTAATCACCGTGGGCAGTGTCGACGCGCTCAAAGTTCTTGCCGCCGTCTATGGATTTCAACAGGGGCACGTTCTGAATCCATACCGTGTTCTCGTCACCGGGATCGGCCGTGATGTGATTGTAATACCAGGCCCTGGACTGGATGACGCGGGTTTCATTGATCAATTTCCAGGTCTCGCCGGCGTCCTCACTACGCCACAAGCCGCCTTCGCCCGCGTGAGCTTCGACAATCGCGTAGATGCGGTCGGTTCGTGCGGCGGACACGTCGATGCCGATTTTACCGACCATATCGGGCAATCCGCCGGTGAGCTTGTTCCAGGTGTCACCACCATCGACAGACTTGAAGATGCCGCCGTCAGTACCGCCGGAATGCACGTACCAGGGCTTGCGACCGTGGTTCCACATGGCGGCGTACAGGATGCGCGGGTTGGCCGGATTCATTACCAGGTCGGAGGCACCGGTGTTGGGGCTGACTTTCAGCACGTGCTCCCAGGTCTTGCCGCCATCTCGCGTCCGGAAAATGCCCCGCTCCTGGTTGGGGGTGAAGATTTGCCCCTGGACCGCCACGTAGGCGATATCCGGGTCAGAGGGATGTATCTTTATACGGGAAATCTGTCCCGCCTTTTCCAGACCTGCATGCTGCCAGGTCTTGCCGGCATCGGTGGATTTGTACACGCCGTTACCGTGGCTGGTCGTCACGCCGCGTATGGGCGCCTCGCCGGTGCCGACGTACAACACGTTATTGTCCGATTCGGATACGGCCACGGCACCAATGGTGCCCACCTTGAAATCCTTGTCGGAGATGTTTTCCCAGGTTGCGCCTGCGTTTTCGGTCTTCCAGACGCCGCCGCCCGTCGCGCCCATGTAATACAGCCAGGGCTTGTCAGCCACGCCGGTGACCGTGGTCACGCGACCGCCCCTATAGGGTCCTACCATCCGCCATTCAAGGGCGGAAATGACCGCTGGATCGACAGCGTCACTGGCCATGACCGGCATGCCGCCCGTCATCAACAACATCAGCGTTGCCAGTCCTGCCCCGATCTTGCGCAAACTCGAAAAAGTCATCTGGTCTCTCCTGGGTTCGTACTTGTCTTGTGCGTGTATTTAGGGGCCTCTTATCTACTCATGAACGTGTATCTCGCGTCTAAAAGCCCCAGCTTCTGCGTTGCCAATCTTCGCAGTAGCCCCACTACTACGTGCGATTGGCGCCTTGAATCTGAATCTTTTCGCTCACAATCTACTTTGTCCAGAATAAATCAGAGGCTCCTTAAAGTGGTTATTCCGTTTGTCTGCCGACCCGGGTGCTCAAGTCAGCGTGCCCAGGGCCCGCGCGAGCGCCGCCTGGTAGGCAAGATTGGCGATGGCCGTGTCCTGCACGCCGGTGCCGGTGAGATCGCAAACGATGATCTGCGATTCATTCTCCCGACCGGGTTTCGCACCGGTCGTGAGTTCACCCAGTTCGTCAACCTGCATATCTGCCGGCAGTACGCCATTTACGCACAGGTGCTGAAGTTCACCGTTGTGGGTGCATTGGGAGAGCCGGTCACAGACGACCCGGTCAGCCCCCAATAATACCTCCGGCTGCAGTTCCTGTTTGCCTGGAAAGTCGGCGCCTACCGCGCAGACAAATAATCCCGGGTGCAACCAGTCGGCTTCGACCAGGGGTTTGTGGCTGGGTGTGGTGGTGATGACTACCTGACTTTGCCTGACCAAGGTCTCGATGTCAGCCGCTTCCACCGGTAGCCCAAGCTCTGTCTGCATGTCTTCGGCGTACTGCCGGACTTTCTCCGGCTCGCGCCCCCACACCAGGATACGCTGGAATGGACGCACCAGTGCCAGGCACCGGGCCTGGAAACGCGCTTGCATCCCCGTTCCCAGCACGCCGACGGTATGTACCGACGCCGGGGCCAGCAGATCGGCGGCCACCGCGCCCGCCATGCCTGTGCGCAGGTCGGTCAGGTAGCCGTTGTCCAGGAGCACGGCCTGGCAAAATCCGGTCTGGGCGCTGAGCAACACCATCATGGCGCTGCCCGCGGGCAGACCGCGGTCCGGATTGTTAAAAAATCCGGAGGCAATCTTGATTGCCACGACCGGAACACCCTCGACACAGGCGCTCTTCACGTCGATGTCGCCGTGGTGTTCGCGAGCCGAGATATGCATGATGGGCGGCATATCCACTTTGCCTTGTTGCAGCCAGCTGAAGGCCATCGCCACGGCATCCAGTGACTGCCTGTCTACACCGACCACCGAGCGCAGTTCGGACTCGGTCAAAATGTGTACGCCCATACTTCCCCAGGTGATCGTACCGACAGTGTTTTATTTCAGTTTCCAACGCACAAAGTACGCTGGAATTGGTGGACAACGCAACCTTGGGCTGACGGCGCCAAAGGGGGCAGTCGGCTGGGGATTTCTGTATATTCGCGTTGGTTATTTCTGAATACCCGCTTTCACAGCAATTACCGATGGTTCGATCTTCCACGGATCGTCCGGACAGTGAGGAAAAGCAATGAACCCCGTGACCTGTATACGCTTGTTTGCCGCGGTGGCGCTATCGCTCTCGATGTCGTTTGGAACCCCCGCACGCGGCCAGGAAGTGCTGGTATCTTCCGGTGTCGACGAGACCATCGGCTGGCTGAAGTCGGAGAACTTCTGGGGTGAGGAGACACGGGGCGCACAGTTGAAAGTGCCACACGCGTTGATCACCGGAATAAACGCGCATTGGCGAGAGGCGGCGCAGGAAGTTGACCGTCCCGGAGAAGAAAGAAATCTTTTACCGGCTCATGCTGCCATTGATCCTGCATGCAAATGGCATGGTACTGGATCGGCGCGCCGGACTTTTCCGCGCAAGGGACAATTTGAAGGCAGGTCAGCCAATCTCAGATGAGGACCTGCAGTCCTTGAAAAAGGCGGCGGTACTCCTGCGAATCACCGACGAGGAAACCGCTGCAGCACTTGTTGCCACCAGCGACACACTGGCGGTGGTCATCGACGAAGCGCTCTATAAACTCGATGTCATTCCTGCAGGCCTGGTCCTGGGGCAGGCGGCCTATGAGAGTGGCTACGGCACCTCGAGATTCGCCGCAGAGGGCAACGCCCTGTTCGGTCAGTGGACCTATGGCGGCAAGGGCCTGGTGCCGGAGCAGCAGCGCAAGGACCTGGGTGATCATCGCATCGCCGCTTTCGACTGGCCGTTCGACAGTGTGCGTGGCTATTTCCTGAACCTGATGTCCCACCCGGCGTACGAAGAGTTCCGACGCTTGCGAGCGCAAATGCGGACTGAGGGCAAACCGCTGCGTTCCCTGGAATTGGCGGATGGACTGATCAACTACTCGGAACGCGGCCAGGAGTATGTCGATACCCTGAAGAGCATGATTCGCGTAAACAATCTGAGTGTCGCGGACGACGCCTCGTTTCGTGACGAGCCGATAAGGTTCTTGATCGGGGCGCAAAACGCAAGCGAGGCTGCTGACTTGCGGACCCGGATTGAACAGATGAGAAAAACCGGCGAGCTTGAACAAATCATCGCCCGGATGCGGCTGGAATAAGCAGGGTGGGCCAGGGGTCCCGTGCCGATTTCGGCTTCATCCATCATGGTGTTTGTTCCTTTACAGAGGTCTGGCATTGAATATTCCTGGTATGTACTTGCGCTGGACGACCTGGGCTTTTCTCGCGTTGCTGGTGGCCTGTGCGCCGGTTGCCCCAGACCGACTGGACGGGACCGTTGTGGGCATCAGTGACGGCGATACCCTGATCTTGCTGGCGGCGGGCGACCAGCGAGTGAAAATCCGCCTGGGCCAGATTGACGCACCGGAGCGAACCCAGCCCTGGGGCAATCGTTCCCGCCAGGCGTTGGCGGAAATGGTATTTCAGCAAGCAGTCAGAGTGCAGGTCACCGATATCGACAGCTATGGTCGAACGGTGGGTACGGTGTTGCTTGAGGATCTGGACGTGAATGCCGAGATGATTCGTCGCGGTGCGGCCTGGGTCTATCGTCGCTACGCCGTTGACGAACATTTGTTTGTGCTGGAAGACCAGGCCCGCGCCGCGAAGAGGGGATTATGGTCCTTGCCCGAACCGCAACGCATTCCACCCTGGCAATGGCGTCAGAACGAACGGGAGGACAAGCGCTGAGCGGGATCTGAATATCCACTCCAACCCCGCGCCTTGCCGGCAATGCCTAACGATGCAATAGCAATACCGGAATCTTGCTGTGGAATAGCATGTGCTCGGTCAGGCCACCCAGTATGAGTTCCCGGGTACGCCCGCGAGAGTAGCCACCCATTAGCAGCAGATCGGCCTGCTGGTCAGTAAACGCCTGCTCAATTTCCTTCGCCACGTTCCGGCCGGGAGTGCTCAGGCGATGTGACCTGATACCAAGCAGTTTCAGGTAATCGACCAGGCGGGCTGATTTGGGCCCAGCCAGGTACTCTTTGCCACCACTGATGATGGAAACATCCTCGGCCTGGCGCAAGACGCTGCGGTTGCAGGAGACCGCGTTGGCCGCTTCGGTGCTCTGGTTCCAGGCGATCATGACCCGTCTGCCAATAGGCCCGCTCCAGTCACGAGGTATAACCAATACCGGCTGTGCAGCCTGCATTAACGCGGCCAGCAGAAAGGCCTTGCCCTTACCCGCATCCCGGGCGGATGGGCGGGACATGACGATCAGGTCGGACAGCGGACCCACGATGGCCAGGACCTTGGACGGTGTGCCCACCATCTCCTCCCAAATTGCAGCCTTTTCCTCACCCAGGCGAGCCTTGCGTAACAGGGTGAAGCCATGTGCCCGGGCCCGGGACTCGAACAGAATTTTCGCCGAATGGCTGTGCAGGGTGACGTCCTGTGGATTTAGCTCCGCGATGACATTTACCCATTCATCGGGTACCAGGGGCTTGCGCGCATTGTCTGTAGTCTTTTCCCTTCGATGTGGCCGAACATGACAGCCGATAACGTTGGCCTTCAGTGAGGCGGCGATATCAAAGGCCGAATTCAGGGCGGTAAGGCATTCCGGCCGATCGGCAACCGGGACGAGGATAACTTTCATGGACGCACTCCATTGCGAACATCGCCCATCCAGCCTAAACGCCGTTTTCGACGGCCGCAATTCGTACAAACACAGACAGGCCGCTGGCGGGAGTAGACGCGGTGTTAATCTTCCTCCGGGCTAGTTCGAGGCGATGGTATACAGAAATTCGGCGCCGTAGCGTTGCAGCTTTTTTTCACCCACACCGGTAATCATGATCAGTTCCTCATCGCTGGAGGGACGGCGTCGCGCCATTTCCACCAGGGTGGCGTCACCGAAAACTACATAGGGCGGCACCCCCTGTTCCTCAGCCAGGGACTTGCGCAGGGAGCGCAGGGCCTCGAACAAACCCTGGTCGCCCTCGCCCAGGTCTGCCGCCAGGCGTGACCGCGGTTTGGCCCTGGCCCTGGTCTTGATCCTGGGCCGGGCCAAGCACCAGGGTTTCTTCTCCCCGAAGTACCGGCCGGGCCTGGTTTGTGAGTTTGAGTACGGAGTAGTTGGCGATGTCCTGCGACAGCAGACCGCGGTGAATCAACTGGCGCACGATAGATGTCCACTCGGCATCGCTCATCCCGGCGCCGATGCCATACGTGGACAGCGTGTTATGACCCAGGCTGCGCACGCGTTCCGTATCGGCGCCACGCAGCACATCCACCACGTGCTTGATGCCAAAGCGCTCGCCTACCCGGTATACGCAGGAAAGCACTTTTTGCGCCTCCACCGTGGCATCAAAAGTCTCCGGCGGGTTCAGACACACATCGCAATTGCCGCAGTCCTGGTCCAGGTGCTCGCCGAAATAGCCCAGCAACACCCGTCGGCGACAGGTCAGGCTCTCGGCAAAACCCACCATGGCCTGCAGCTTGTGGGACTCAATGCGGCGCTGCTCGGGATTCTGATTCTGCTCCAGCATACGTCGGGCATTGCCCACGTCTTGCCCGCCAAATAACAGCAAGGCTTCGGCGGCGAGGCCGTCCCTGCCGGCCCTGCCGGTTTCCTGGTAATAACCCTCGATATTTTTCGGCATGTCGTAATGCACCACGTAACGCACATTGGGCTTGTCTATGCCCATGCCGAAAGCCACCGTAGCGACCACGATCTGCAGGTCATCACGGATAAAGCGCTCCTGCACTTCCTGGCGCACGGCAGCCGGCAAGCCCGCGTGATAGGCGGCTACCGACATACCCTGCAATTCCAGGTGAGTGGCTATTTCCTCGGTGCGTTTTCGCGACAGGGCGTAGACGATTCCCGAGTCGCCGCCCTGGCCGGTCAGGAAGCGTGTCAGCTGGTCCATCCCCCGGTGCTTTTCAAGTACCGTGTAGCGGATGTTTGGACGGTCAAAACTCGCCACATAACGAGTGGCGTGTTGCAGTCCCAGCACCCGTACGATGTCTTCCCGGGTATGCGTGTCTGCAGTGGCAGTCAGCGCCAGTATGGGCATCCCGGGCAAGTGTTCCCGAAGCGCGCCCAGGGCGGCATACTCGGGCCGGAAATCGTGACCCCACTGGGACACGCAATGTGCTTCATCGACGGCGATCAGTGATATCTGCAGCTCGGACAAACGCGCAAGAAAGCCGCTGCTCATCAGTCTTTCGGGGGCCACATATAACAAGTCCAGTTCACCGGCATGCAGCCTGGCCAGTACCTGCCTGGCATGTTCCGGCGCCAGGCTCGAATTGTAGAAGGCCGCGGCAACGCCATTGGCAACCAGGCTGTCCACCTGGTCTTTCATGAGTGAGATCAAGGGAGACACCACCAGCGCCACGCCCGGGCGGAGCAGGGCGGGAAGCTGATAACACAGGGACTTGCCGCCGCCGGTGGGCATCAGCACGAAGGCGTCTTCCCCTGCAATCAGGCCCTCGATAATGGCCTGCTGCCGGGGTCGGAATTCGTGCAGACCGAAAACCTGGCGCAGGGTCTGGTGCAGTGTGTCGTTCTGGGGTGGCATGCAAGTCCGTATTTCGGTGGGTCGTAAAGATCGCATGATACGGGAACTGTCCCGGGTTCGCCGAAGGTGACAGCCCGGGTGGGGGATCACGGGCGGATTGTGCCCGGGCAAGGCTGCAGTGGATCGTGGAAAGTAACAGTCCGTGGTCAGTGATGATGGGGGTATACTTGACCATGTTAGCGAGCCGGGTTCAGGCGTGAACGCTTTCCCCGGAGACCCTTGTGAGGATCGGCCGATGACAAAAGTGGGACGTAATGATCCCTGCCCCTGCGGCAGTGGCAAGAAATTCAAGACCTGCTGCCTGGGCAAGCATGCAGGGCAAGATACATTTGGACAAAAGCTCCTGATGTGGGTGGTGATCGCGATATTGGGCCTGGGTCTGGTCGCAGGGATCATGACCTATGTGCGCTCGGATGATGCGAAGGCCAACCCGCCCGACAAAGTCTGGTCGGAGGAACACCAGCACTTCCACTAGCTGTCAGGGGGTCGGTGTTCTCATACAAAAAAGGGGCGGATCCCCGTTATCGGATCCGCCCCTTGTTGTTTCAGTCCACAGCCTGGAGACTGAATCGGCCAGGGTGACTTAATGGCCGGCAGGTATCGGGAAGCCCCGGTCGCGCAACAGCGCATTGATCTTCGCATCACGACCACGGAAGCTGCGGTAAGCCTCCGCCGGATCCACCGCGTTGCGTACCGAGAACAGGTTGTCCACCAGTTTCTTCGCGACACCCTTGTCATAAAACCCGCCGGGGGCCTCGGCAAACGCCTCGGCGGCATCGGAGGTCAGCACATCTGACCACATATAGCCGTAATAGCCGGCAGAATATCCCTCGCCCGAGAAGATGTGCCCAAACTGTGTGGAACGATGACGCATCACCATTTCCCTGGGCATGTTCAGGGCGGCAAGGGTATCGCGCTCGAAAGCCTGCGGGTCGATGTTGGCCGGATCAGCGGTGTGGAACTTCATGTCCATCAGCGCCGAAGCCAGGTATTCAGTGGTCTTGAAGCCCTCGTTAAAGGTCGCCGCTTTCTTGATCTTGGCCACCAGTTCGGCCGGCATGGGTTCGCCCGTCTGGTAGTGAACCAGGAACTGGTCGATCACCTTGTCGGTGGTCAGCCAGCGTTCCAGCAACTGGGACTGAAACTCGGTGTAATCTCGCACGCCACCGTTCAGGGTCGGGTAGGCCACCCTGGATGACAGGTAATGCAGAGCGTGGCCGAACTCGTGGAAGTAGGTCTCCGCATCGTCCCAGGAAATCAGCACCGCCTCGCCGGGGGCGCCCTTGACGAAGTTGGAGTTATTGGATGACAACACCGTCTTCTTGCCGTTAAAGGTCTCGTGGCCACGATAGGCTGTGGCCCAGGCACCCGAGCGCTTGCCGGTACGTGCAAAGGGGTCCAGGTACCACAAGCCGATGTGCGCGCCGCTGTCTTTGTCGGTAACTTCCCACACCTTCACATCGGGGTGGAAGACGGGAACCGAGCCCGCTGGCACAGGGGTGAAGTTGAAATTGAATATTTCTCCGGCCACGAAGAACATGGCCTCACGCAGTTTGCCCAGCTGCAGGTACTGCTTGACCTCATCCGAATCCAGGTCGTACTTGGCCTTGCGGACTTTCTCGGCATACAGGCGATAGTCCCAGGGTTCGATGGTGATGTCCGCCTTCTCCGCGTCGGCTATCGCCTGCATGTCGGCGACCTCTTCCCTGACCCGGGCGATTGCGGCCGGCCACACGGCTTCCATCAAGCCCATGGCCGCCTCGGGTGTCTTGGCCATGCGATTCTGCAACTGCCATTGGGCGTAGTTGTCGTAGCCGAGCAGGGCGACTCTTTCATCGCGCAGTTTCAGTATCTCGGCGATGATCGCGTTATTGTCGTTTGCGTCGCCGTTGTTGCCACGGTTGTAGTAGGTACGCCAGACACTCTCTCGCAGGCCGCGGTCATCGGAGTAGGTGAGGAAGGGGTCCATGGACGACCTGGTATTGGTAATCGCCCACAGGCCGGCCTTATTCCTTTCGGTTGCGGCCGCCGCGGCGGCGGCCTTGATGGATTCGGGCAGACCGCCAAGCTGGTTTTCGTCAAGATAGGTGACGTAGGCTTCCTCATCCGCCAGCACGTTGTTGGAGAACTGGGTTTGCAGCTCTGCCAGGCGCTGGTTGATGGCGGCATGTCGGTCCCTTGCTTCCCCCTGCAGGGTGGCGCCATAGCTGGCAAAACCGTCATACACCAGCCATACCAGGCGTTGTTGGTCAGCTTGCAGCGTCTTGTACTCTTCTCCTTCGTACACTGCCTTGACCCGCGCGAACAGTTTGTCGTTCTGGCTGATCCTGGAACGAAATTCCGCCAGCTTGGGCGCCATTTCCTGCTGAATGACACGGAATTCCGCTGACGACATATTGGAGCTCCAGATACCCCAGTAGGGATAGGCCCGATTCAGGTCCCCCCCGGTCTTTTCCATGGCCAGTATGGTGTTCTCGAAGGTCGCGGCCTCGCTTTGGTTGGCAATCACCTCCAACTCGGCCAGGTTACGCGCCATGCCGGTTTCCATGGCCGCCCCGGCGTCGGCAATGTCCATCTTGTCGAATGCCGGTACGCCGCCATAGGGGCCGGTCCATTCAGCCAGCAGGATGTTGCTTTCAGGAGCCGGTGCTGCGGTGTGCTCAGGTGTCGATTTGCTGCAGGCTCCCAGCGTTGCGGCCAGGGCCAGACCGGCGATCAGGGATAGGAATTTACGCATGAGTGAGAGTCCTCGGTAACAGCCCGGAAAAGAGCTCGATTTCAGCCGCCGAGTGTACCTTTTCTTTAGGGTGAAGACACAGGAGCAAGGGGCGAGTGACCAGGATCGGGGGCTGTCTACCCCGCGACCGCACCTTATCTATTCATGGATTGACAAGTTGCAGTACCTGTAGTTTCCGGAATGCTGGCGTGAAGGTGAGCTGATTAGCTTTGGCTTTCGGGGATATGGATATACCCGGGAAGGGAGTGGTGCCGAGGTCCGGCAGAACCGGTAAAGGGCCCCGGTTTGGACATCGCCCAACCTCGGGTCTGTCGGTGGCTCCCAAGGGGATTGCGCACCTTATACTCGTCGTCATCGTGACCAAGCGAGCCCGGCCTCGCTCGCTCTTTAGTTGAGCGATTGGTTCGCCAGCCAGCGGCAGCGTTGCTTTTCCGGGACATCGAGCGCCAGAAAGCGATCCGAAATTTCGTCGGAATCTGTTGTATTTATGACACAAGCTCTGTTTTGAATGAGCGGAGACCTTGGGCTGAATCAGCGTTCACACTAGATTTTCCCCATTGAATTGAGTGTTTACTGGCAATCAGAAGGGTGGTATAAATACCCGATGCGTTGTGAATTATTTACAACGTTTTGGCTGTTGGGGGGGCGCCACATGATGGTGGTGAAATCCGACGGCATACATAAACCATTGATATGGGGAATTTTCATGTCTAGAAATAGCAAGCTGCATGACGCGGTTCGGCTGGCGCTGGGGGTTAGCGCAGGCTTTCTGACGTTATCCATTGCGCCTGCCGTAATGGCGCAAGACGCTGAAGCAAATGCTCCGGCGATCGAAGAGATCGTAACTACAGGTTCGCGCATCAAGCGCGCTGACATTGATAGTGCAAGTCCGGTAACGGTTATCGATCGTAGTTCGATCATAGCCACCGGTATTACGGACGTCGGTGATCTGATCCAGAGTATGCCGTCCATGTCCGGTTCGCCGATAGGCACCACCACAAACAATGGTGGTAATGGTGCGGTGCTGATCGACCTGCGCGGCCTGGGCACCAATCGCACGCTTACCCTGATCAATGGTCAGCGTACGGTGGACGGTGGTGACTACCAGACCATTCCTGTCAGCATGATCGAGCGCGTTGAAATTCTGAAAGACGGCGCCTCGGCCATATACGGCGCTGATGCGGTGGCCGGCGTGGTCAACATTATCACTCGTCGCGATTACGATGGTTTGGAAGTTACACTCCAGACGGCTGACTGGGCGGACAGCAAGGGCGCGCAGGATTCCTTCAACCTGGTCAGCGGTGCCGAGTTCGATGGCGGTAACTTCGTATTTGGTGCCGAGTTCGTCAAGCAGGAAGAGGCTTATCAGGCAGACACTCCTTGGGATTTCATGAAGGATTCTTACTACATTTATCCTGAAGGCTGCGAAAACCAGGTGACTGCACCCTACGATGGCACGCCCACGGGTGGTTGCTATCCTCTCGGTTCTTCCCGTATACCGGAAAGCCGTCTGCGGTTCCCGAACAACGGTACTTTCTACATTGACCAAACGGCTACAAATCCGTACGAAGCTGGACTGATGGCACCGTATGATGGTCGTAACTACAACTACGCTCCCGTTAACTACCTGCAGACTCCCTACGAGCGTTTGAACCTGTTCGCAGAATCGCATTTCGAGATTTCAGACAAGCTTCGGGGCAATGTTGAAATCCGTGGTAATTTCCGCGAATCCAGACAGGAATTGGCACCCTTGCCCTACACTCCTGGTGATCCTTTCTACAACGGCTTCTTCGATCTCAACGGCGATGGCAATCTTCAGCCCTACGCAGGTATTTCGGATCAGAACTACTACCTGCGCCAGGCGATTGATATCTATAACGCCGCCAACGGCACCTCGCTGGTGTACGAGCCAGTTGTCGACGCCCGCCGTCGTATGATTGAAACCAAGCGTGCATTTGAGCAGGAAATCACTCAGTTCCAGTTTGTTGCCGGTCTTGAAGGCGATCTCGATAACGGCATGTCATGGGATCTGTTTCTGAATCAGGGTTACCGCGCCCGCACGGATGTTGACTTCGGTCAGTTCTCGGGTGCCCGCCTGCAGAATGCCTTGGGCCCATCGGCCGACCTGGTTGGTAACGACGGTATTCCCGAGTGCTATGCTGACGTGAATGATCCCGGCACCCTGATCGCTGGCTGCGTGCCGCTGAACTTGTTCGGTGGTGGCACGGTCGAGCGCAGCACGGGTGCGATCACCTCTTCGTCGCTGACCCAGGACATGATCGACTACGTGTCGATCGACCTGGTCGATACCTATGTCACCAAGCAGACTGTTACCGGCGGTAGCATCACGGGAGAAGCATTTGATCTTCCCGGTGGCGCGCTGGGATGGGCCGCAGGCGTCCAGTACCTGAAAGACGAGTTCAAGTACACGCCTGACTCTGCCAAGCAGTCTGGCGCCGTTACCGGTAACGTCGGTGCGGGCACCATTGGTAGTCTGACCACGCAATCGTATTCGCTGAAGTCCTGGCTCCGGTGTTCGACAACGGCACCCAGGAAATCCTGCTGAAAGCCGGCGTGCGTTACGACGACTTCGACCTGTTCGATTCCGAAACCACCTTCCAGTTCGGTGTGGAGGTCCAGGCCATCGAAGATCTGAAGGTTCGTGGCACCTATGGCACCGTGTACCGCGCACCGAATATTGGTGAGTTGTTCGGCGGTGTGGTGGACAGCTTCCCGCAGTATGTGGATCCCTGTACCCGGGTACCGCTGCCAGCGGGTTGCGCCCAGGTGGGCTTGCAGCTTGACACCCAGGTCCGTGCGGCCGTTGGCGGTAATATCAACCTGATCCCTGAATCCGGCGATACCTACACGGTTGGTGTGGTGTGGACACCGAGCTTTGGCGATCATAACTTTACCGGCACGCTCGACTATTGGTCGGTTGAACTGGAAGACGGTATCAACGCACTGGGTGCCCAGTTCATTCTGGATGACTGTTATGAGAATTTGAACGCGGCCGCCTGTGCGCTAGTCACTCGTGACGCCAACTACGCTGTGACCCTGGTTAGGGATACCGCGTTGAACCTGTCATCACAGACCGCCAAGGGTGTCGATACCGAGATCCGCTGGAACTTCAGTTCCAACATCGGTGACTGGGAAGCGTCTATGTTGTGGGCCCATATGCTGGAACGCAACTCCGAAGCCTTCGCGGGTGCAGGTGAAACTGAATTTGCCGGACGCTTCACTGCCGGCAGCAGTGCCTTCGCCGAGGACAAGATGAACTACAAGCTGCAATGGATGCAGGGTGGTTTCACCGTGGCCTATCTTGGTGAGTACATCAGTGCGCTGGACGCGGATACCTTCTGTAACTGCGGTGATGGCAACCAGCCTGACGGCAGCTACATCCAGAAGATTGATGCTCAGCTGTACCATGATCTGGTCGCTTCATATTCCTTCAGCGATTATGGCATGGAAGGTTTGACCCTGGCCGGTGGTATCACCAACTTTACCGACGAAGCACCCCCCTTCATTGAAGTGGGCTTCAACGCCGGTACCGATCCGTCAACATATCGTATGTTCGGTATCGGCTACTACCTGCGTGCGACGTACAAATTCTGATCGATCTTTCAGATTGGGATGAATTGGGGAGGGCCGCTAACGCGGCCCTCCTTTTTTATATGGTCGAGTAAACGTTTCGATCTCGTGGCGCAAGTAGACCGGGGTTCGCTTTTTGGGGCAAAGGGGAGGGTGGTTGGTTTTATTCTGCCTTGGCTTGTTGCCAGAGACTCGCATCTTCAACCAGTTCGTACAGCGCCTCTGCTTTCTTTACCAGATCGTAGCCCGCATCGCCCAGTTGCTCCGCATCTAGCTGCCACTGCAAAGAAAAATGCCTGGCGGCGTCGCGAGGTGTGGCTGCCAGGGATGAATGGACCAGTGTCACCGGGGCATCACCGCAGATGAACCACTCGAAACCACCAGATTGTCCCTGTTCACGGATTCGACCGATCAGCAGCGTAAAGGGCAGCACCCAGGCCGTTTTGGCTTCCACGACCATGCTTTCAAAACGAGCCCTGCCAGTCAATTCACGAACCGCCGCGTCCAGTCGCTGCTTGGTCCATTCGTCAAGCTCTTTGCTTTGGTGGGTCAGGTTTTGTTCAGTCATTATACCGTCCCTTCAGATCTCGGTAATTGCCGGGCGGGCAGCGACAATGATCCACGCCAGGGGTAGTGCGATACCGGGTGCCATCAGCGGC
Source organism: uncultured Gammaproteobacteria bacterium (assembly GCA_963823435.1). Classification (GTDB taxonomy): domain Bacteria; phylum Pseudomonadota; class Gammaproteobacteria; order Steroidobacterales; family BM003; genus CAKZML01. The sequence continues at coordinate 1,666,329 of CAWGLN010000001.1, forward strand.
CCAGCTTGCCTCAAGTTGCATTTGCTGGTTTCCAGGTCGGCGCAAATCTTCTTCAGCCCCGTGTCGTCAATCGACGACTCCATCATCGAGGACATGCGAGCGACATAGGCCTCGAGCTCATCGTTCATGCGACCGAGCCACTCCAGGACCTCATCGGGGTCGAATCGCTGCATTTTCGCGTGAATGCCGACAACGTCACGGTACAGTCGCGCAACCGTGTCGCCGGCGACATGCTCACCATGCTCTGCAAGGATGTCTTCCAAGGTCTTGACCGCAGGCGCGAGCTGAGAGGCTGCAGAGTCATAGGGAGCCCTGTCCGCACCGCGCACGGCTGCGAAACCTGATTTGAACATCTCGATAGCCAAGGGGATGAAACCCGATTCCCGCACCCTGGATGTCGCATCCAGGCTGGCCGCACATTCAAGGTGGATGACTCCGTATCGGTGATGCAGCAGCAACGCCATTTCACCACCTTCAGTCAGTAGGCGTGCCGCCTCCGAAATAGCTTCCAGACCGGCGTATTCGACACCGAACTGGCTGGTTATCACATCAAAAGACCCGGATTCCATTGGAATCTGGCGGGCATCGCACACCACGCCGCGAACATCTGGAAAACGATCGCGTATGTTGGAAATCGAGGCGGGTGATATGTCCACGCAGCTGATAGCCATCGGCTTGTCACTGGTTACAGCGAGTGCGCATTCTATGACCGCTCCGTTGCCGCTGGCGATGTCGAGAAGTGAAAGAGGGTCTTTACGGTGTTTTAAGGTGGCGAAGAATTTGTCCCAGAACTCGTGGATGGCCGGATGGCTAACGCCACCCACGCCGTAGGCGCCGGCCCGTGCCGTGCCGTTCCAGTAAGTCTCCCAGCTTCGTGCCACGCTCGCGGCATCGGATTGTTCTTGTGTCTTCATTGAGTATGCATGCGAAAAAAATCAGAACAGACCCTAGTATACCTACTCCAATTCCATAACAATAACGCAATGGACAAGACAGCAATGAGCCCAGAGATATCTCGACTCAGTAACGCGGCCCGTGGGGCCGTTGAAGCACGCGAATGGGCAGCAGTAGGGCATTGCGCCAGCGAAATCCTGCGCCTGGACCCTGAGAGCGCCGAAGGTCACTTCCTGGCCGGTCTGGCCATGAAAGTCGAGAGGAAGCCTCTCAGGGCCATAGAGACCTTCGAGCGGGTGCTGGAACTGGATGAGAGTCGCTATGATGCCGCGGTCGAACTGGCCAATCAATATTCGATAGCCCGCCGCAACGGCGATGCTGCCGACTTGTTGGCAAGATACGAGGAGGCCTTGTCCAACAGCCCTATCTACCTGGATATGGCAGGTACGATTTATACCGAGATTGGCCTGTCGGAGCGGGCATGGCCCCTGTACCAGAAGGCCACTGCCTTGCAGCCTGGGGTCGACCTGTTTCGGGCGAACCTGGCAGCCTGTGCTGTATACCTGGGAAAGATTGAGGAGGCACGGGAGAGCTACCTGGCGCTTCTGCGGCGCTTTCCCAACCACCGCCGAAACCATTACCAGCTCTCGCGCCTGAAGAAGGCCCAGGACTCCAGTCACATAGACCAGATGCAGCAAATCCTGCTAAAGAGCAATGAACCCCCCAAGCACAACATTCCACTGTATTTCGCGATTGCCAAGGAACTCGAAGACCTTGAGCAATGGGAATCCTCTTTTGATTACTACAAGAGAGCTGGTGATACGGTTGTGTCCGCCGCTGACTACGACGTGGCCAGGGACATCGCCCTGATAGATCAAGTGATTGAAGTATGCAACGCCGGCTGGCTGGCAAATAATTCGCAAGACCGGCAGCTAGATGATTCAGGCAAGACACCAATCTTCATCGTTGGATTACCGCGCACAGGGACGACGCTGACCGAGCGAATTCTCTCCAGCCATTCCCAGGTTGATAGCCTGGGTGAAACATTGTTTCTGCAGATGGTGTTACGGCGAGAAAGTGGCGTGGCCAGCGTCGAGAACATGAATCCGGACATGATTGCAGCCGTGGCACAAAAGGATATGGGCCTGATCGCCAAAGGCTATGTCGATGCGGTGCGCTACCGCCTGGGCAGTGCGCCGATGTTTATCGAGAAATTGCCGTTCAATTTCCTTTACCTGGGCTTTATCGCCAGGGCCTGGCCGCAGGCCCGCATCGTGCATCTCACGCGCAACCCGATGGACGCCTGTTTCTCGATGTACAAACAGGTGTTCACCTGGGCCTACAAGTTCTCCTACTCGCTGGAAGACCTGGGCCGTTACTATCTCGCGCATGATCGACTGGCTCGACATTGGCGGAGCCTGCTCGGAGATCGCCTTGTCGAGGTAGAGTATGAATCCCTGGTTGCCGACCCTGAAGACCAGGTACGCGGCCTGCTTCAAAAACTTGGCCTTGACTTCGAAGAGTCCTGCCTGCAGTTTGATCGAAACAAGGCGCCCAGCACAACAGCCAGTTCGGTGCAGGTGCGTGACAAGGTGCACAGCGGCTCGGTCGGACGCTGGCGGCGTTTCGAGCGGCAATTGCAGCCCTTGCGCGAGCAGTTGGAGAGTGCCGGTATCCGGATCGAGTGACCACAGTGACCGGTAATCTGACCGCAGCAATCAGCGCGACCGCCAGGCGGGCCGCGAGGGATGGCGACTGGGCAGCGGTAGATGCCGCGGCGAGCCAGATCCTCGGGCTTAATCAGAATGACCCCGAAGGATGGTTCCTGCGTGGACTGAGCAGGAAGGCTGCGGGGAGGGTGCAGGAAGCGACTGATGCATTCAGTCAAACCATTCGGCTGGATCCCGGGCGCTACGACGCCGCTATTGAACTGGCTTGGATATACTGGAGTCTTTTGCGGCATCAGGAGGCAAAAGACCTGCTGGAGGGCTACGAGCAACTGCTTGCGAACAGCCCGCTATATCTAGATATGGCTGCAGAAACCTGGAGTCGGCTGGGATTGCACGCAAGAGCACTACCACTCTACCGCAAGGCCTGCGAGCTTCAACCCGAAGTGGACAAATTTCAGGCAGGCCTGGCCGCTTGCTCCGTTCTATGTGGAGAGCTTTCGCAAGCCGGGGTTAATTACAGTCATCTTTTGGACAAATACCCCAATCACCAACGCAACCATTACGAGTGGTCGAGACTGAAACGGGCAATTGACAGCGCCCATGTTGATCAGATGAAGGCGGTGCTGGAGCGCACCGGTCTGTCTCCAGAAAAGAATATTTTTCTGTACTACGCAATTGCCAAGGAGCTTGAGGACCTCGAACTGTGGGATGAGTCCTTTCATTACTACCGGATGGGAGGGGATGCGGCCGCCGGATTGGCGCGAACATCCGGCTATAAGGTCAGCAACGACATCGCCCTGATTGACAAGATTATCGAAGTTTGCGGTCCGCAGTGGCTTTCCAAGGGGGTCGCGGCCAGCCAGGCTGAATCTGGGAGCCCGAGTCCGATTTTTGTGGTTGGATTGCCCCGAACCGGCACCACGCTAACAGAGCGAATTCTGGCCAGCCATTCTGAGATTGAAAGTGCGGATGAAACCTTTTTCCTGCAAATAGCGATTCGCCGCATCAGCGGGGTAGCAGGCGGGGAAGAGATGACCCCCCGCATGATAGAGTTGGCGGCCGGGAAAGACCCGGTAGTTATTGGCAAGACATACCTTGACGCGGTCCGCTACCGACTGAGTGGCAAGTCTCTTTTCATCGACAAGTATCCCTTCAATTTTCATTATCTTGGGTTTGTCGCCAGGTCCTTTCCGCAGGCCCGAATTGTTCATCTTCGGCGAAACCCGATGGATGCCTGCCTTGCCATGTACAAGCAACCATTTTTCCGTTTTGCATTTGCGCTGGACGACCTGGGGCTTTATTACCTGGCCTATGACCGGTTGATGAGGCACTGGCGCGAGGTATTGGGGCACAGGCTGATAGAAGTGCACTATGAGAACCTGGTGTCCGATCAGGAGACGCAGACTCGTCTGTTGCTACAAAAGCTGGGATTGGAGTTTGAGCAAGGATGCCTCGAATTCGAGAAGAATAAGTCTGCCAGCGCCAGCGCAAGTTCGGTGCAGATACGGGAAAAAATACATACTCGGTCAGTCAATCGGTGGACTTGTTTTGCACAGCATTTGCGCCCGCTTGAACAACTTCTCACGCAGGCCGGCATTGCCATTGGCTGAACCACAAGTGTCATGCAGGCGGGTATTGTTTTTTTCTGGCCAAAGACCCTCTACAATCTTCTCGCGAACTGACGGTCATCCACGGTCACCCTGATAATTCGATAGAATTCGCCTATGCACATAAAATCCAATGATTTCCAGGTGACGGTGGCCAGTCTTCTGTTCGAGCCCGAGTACTACTTGTTTGACTTTTCCCCCAATGGCGCAACCTCCAGGTTCCTGATCGTTACTGAAGAAAAACTGCGTCTGGCTCCATTCATCGATATTCATCTTGAGCCACTGGCCCAGGCCAGCTTCAGTGTTAGTTCGAAGAAATTGTTTTCACTGGAGGGGCAGCACGACCTGGTGCGCCCGCCAATTCATTTCATTTTTCACCATGCATTTGTGTGCTCAACATTGTTGGCGCGCTGCCTGGATCAAATAGACGCGTTTTTTAGTCTGAAGGAACCGTGGATACTGCGTCGTTTATCCGACCACAAGCGCGGCCAAAAGAGGGCCCTGCCAGAAGCCCAATGGCGGGAGCTTTTTACTCGCAATCTCGCGCTGTTGTCGAAAAATTACCGCAGCGGTCGATCCAGTGTAATCAAGGCCACCAACGTGGCCAATAACCTGATTGCAGATGTTTTGCAGTGGTTGCCTGAAAGCAAGGTTGTCTACCTTTACTCGGAGCTGGGAGATTTCCTGGTATCGAATCTGAAGAAGCCTGCTGACACCCAGCAGAAAATGCCCTGGTTGCTGTCCGAGTTTATGCGCGATAGTGATTTTGGCGATCGTTTCAAGCAGTTTGCCAATACCGATCGCCTTTCCTTGCTCCAGGTCTGCGCCCTGATCTGGGTGAACAATATCTATTCACTCATGCGAGCCACCGAGAGATACGGGAGTGACGCATTAATTAAATTGCATATGGATGACCTGCTTGGGGAACCCCCTGCCGCTTTGGAGCAGGTCAGCAGGCACTTCGGGTACGTGCCTTCGGCGGAAGAGATAAACATGATGAGCCGGCCTGAGGTGATGGGTACGAATGCCAAGAACCAGGCCCAGCGATACAACCGGAAGGTAAAGCAGCAGGAACGTCGCCAGGTCCTGCAGGCTTGCGGTTCGCAGATTCAGGATACACTCAACTGGATAGAGCCCCTCGTGAGGGAACTGGGGCTGCGTGAGTTTCTTGGGAAGCGCGGCGACGCTGGATAAGTAGATCAACAATTCCCATGGACTAAAGTAGCTACTTGCGCAATTGACGGCCTGCCAACAGGTAGCTCACAAGCGCCTGCAGTGGAACCGTGATCACAGACATATACCACACATCTACCAGCTTGACGTCTGGCTGGGTGCCCTTCGCCTAGCTCAGTTCGATATGCCAGCCAGCAAGGAGCCCGTTGTCTTCCTTAAACGGCTGGCAGGAAAAATCACTGAAGGCCGAGGTCCTGGTCAGGGCGTGGAGCCGGTCAATCGCATCTCCGTCCAGACCGGCCTTGACCATGTCTTCAAGCCGTTTTCCTGCCATTTCAAAGTCCTCGCTCACCATGGCCAGGGTGCGCAGTCTTTGCTTGCTTTGTACGCGGGCTGCGCCCTGCGCAAGGGTGTTGATAGCCGCCAGCATTTGCCTGGCGCATTCGCTATCCGGGTAACGCTTTTTCATGGCGGCCACACCCTCGTTCACCGAGCTTGATAGTGGCTTGGCCTTGTTAATGGCCACGCGCAATTCGTCCTGGTTCAGGGGATTGCCCAGGGCGCCGAAGTAGGCGCGTACCCGGCCGAACAGGTTCAGGTCTTTCAGGACTGCCCGGTAGACGTGTGCTTCAGAGCGTGCGGCCCTGAGCAGATTCGAATCGCTGTGGTGGGCAATGGCGACGAATTTCCCGCCGGGTACCAGTACCCGTCGGATTTCACCCAGGGTCTGGGGAATCTTGCAGTATTCCAGGCCGAACTGGGAACTTGCGAAATCAAAAGCCCCTTTATCGAAAGGCAGCTTTTCGCAGGCGGTATTGCTGCGAAAATGTATCCCCGTGCGCAGGGCTTGTAGCTCCTCGCTGGCCGTGATCTGGGGGTTGATAGCGGCCAGGTCGCAGCCGGTGATGTGGAATGTCTTGTCCTGCTTTTGTGCGGTCTTGGCCGCCAGGATGGCCACCGCGCCGTTGCCGGTGGCGATGTCGAGTATGCGTGCGCCGTCGCCCAGGCGTTCAAATTGCGAAGACCAGAAATCGGCAATCACGCCCTTGTAATTGTCCGGCATGCCGGGGCCAAAAGTAGTAACAAAACCTTGTTGCCAGAAATCTGACCACTGGGGGACGGCTTGCGGCTTCATATGCCAGGGCTCCAGGTAAAATAAGGACGGGTTCCGAATCTATTCAGCAATTATGCAGAAAAAGATCCGGAACCGCTGCCCCGGGTTATCCCGTCGGTCCTAGGTGGACTGCTTTTCAGCCAGCCAGTCATTGACCACGCGATTGAGAATAGCCAATGGCATGGCGCCATTCTTCAGTATCACGTCATGGAATTCCCGCACGTCGAAATTATCACCCAGGGTTTCCTCCGCCAGGGCTCGCAGTTTCATGATTTCGATCATGCCCACCTTGTAGGCGCAGGCCTGACCCGGCATCACGATGTAGCGTTCGATTTCCGCGATGACATCGGATTCGGGTAAGCCGGTGTTGACCAGCATGTATTCAATGGCCTGTTCCCGGGTCCAGCGCGAATGATGGATGCCGGTATCCACGACCAGGCGAACACCGCGGAACAATTCCGCCTGCAAGCGTCCCAGGTTGGTGTAGGGGTCTTTTTGGAAGCCGGCTTCCCAGGCTACTCTTTCCGAGTACAGGGCCCAGCCTTCAACGTAGGCGACAAAGGGCCCCATCTTGCGGAACAAGGGTAATTCTTCCTGCTCCATGGCCAGGGCGACCTGGAAGTGATGACCGGGGATGCCCTCGTGGTAGGCCAGGGTACGCATCCCCAGCTTCGGTGTGGCCTTGATGTCGTACAGGTTGGCGTAAAAAATTCCCGGTCTGCTGCCGTCCATGGCCGGTTGGTTGTAATAGGCCCCGGCGGAGCTTTTTTCCTTGAATTCAGGAACCCGCTTTACCTCCAGTCCCGCTTCCGGACGGATATTGAACCAGTCGTCCAGGCCGGCGCTGATCTCATCCAGGATAGTCTGGTAATCGGTCAGTATCTGTTCCCGTCCTTCATCAGTATCCGGATACAGGAAACGTTCCTCGGCCACGATCTCACCCAACAACTCGCCCACGGGGCGTGTCGTGTCATAACCTTCCGCAGCGAGAATCTCCAGCATCTCGCCCTGGATACGGGCGACCTCGGACAGACCCAGGTCGTGAATCTCGCCTGGACTCATTTCGCTGGTGGTCATCATCTGCAGCATAAAGGCGTAGAACTTGTCGCCGTTGGGCAGCTTCCAGACGCCGTCATCCGTCGTGGTCTTGGGACGAAGCCCGGTATAGTAATCGATGAATATCTGGTAGGCGGGGTAGACCGAGTTCTCTATCTGGCGGGTGTTCTCGGCCAGTAGTTCAGCCTGTTTGTCCCCGGAAATACCGGCTTCTTCCAGCTTGGTCTTGAACGAGGTCTGGAGAATGTTTTCAGAGGCCGGCGCACCCACGAACGCCTTCATTTCGTCCAGCACCTTATCCACCACGAAGGTCGGCGGCAGGATGCCCTTGTCCTCGCGGATTTTCAGGCCTTCCATTATCTGGGTGAACTTCACGCCCAGCTTGGACAAGCGGGTGTTGTAGTCCTTTGCATCGCCTACGCTATTGATCGAGTGAGCGGATTCCATGAAGCTGGGGAAGTTGCTTTGCACCCCGAACATCTGGTTCAACGGGTAATCGTAATAGCGCCACTTGTCGACACCATCCTCCATGCGGGTGAGAAGCCAGTCCACCATGTCATAGGAAAGTTGCTGCTGGTAAGGCAGTTCCTCGCGGTCGAACCCTCGCAATTCCTCACCAATTTTCTTCATTCTTGCCAGGGCTTTGTCGCCGGCGGCCTGGGATTCGTCGTCCAGGTCATCCTGGTGGAAGGTAATGCCGGCCTGCTCCAGTACATGCAGCTGGGTCAGGGTCTCGGGACTTTCGATGACGGTCTTTGCAAAAGCCCTGTTCAGGGCCATGTCGTAACTGGGCAGGGGGCCATACCACAGCCAGGTTCCGGCAAGCACTGCCAGCCCCAGGATGATGCCGAACGATATTCCCAGCCATTTGAAAAATTTCTTCATTACTCAAAACTCCCAGTGCTCAGTCGTATTGTCTCTCTGACCCGACAAACAGTGCAGGTTCACCCTTACTCGAATTCGATCCACGTGGTCTTCAATTCGGTGTAGTCGTTGAAGGCGTGCATGGACTTGTCGCGCCCGTTGCCGCTTTGCTTGAACCCGCCAAAGGGCACGGTCATGTCGCCGCCAAAGTAGTTGTTGATACCCATGGTGCCCACACGCACGGCCCCGGCCACCTTGTGGGCGGTGTTGATGTTGCGACTCCATACCGCGCCGGCCAGGCCATAGATCGAGTCGTTGGCGATACTGACCGCTTCGGCGGCGTCCTTGAACGTCAGTACCGATAGCACCGGGCCGAATATTTCTTCCCGGGCAACCCGCATCTGGTTATTCACGCCGGCAAGAATGGTGGGCTCGTGGTAGTACCCGCCGGTCTCGGCCAGGCAGCGTCCGCCTCCAAATACCAGTTCGGCGCCTTCCTTGCGGCCCACATCCACATAGCCGGCCACGGTGTTGAACTGGCCTTCATCAATCATCGGTCCCATGGCAGTGGCAGGATCCAGCGGATCGCCAGGCATCCAGTCGCCGGCCCTGGCAATGACCATGTCCAGGAACTTGTCGCGAACTTTTTCTTCAACAATAAGACGAGTGCCGGCAGTGCAGGTCTGGCCGCCGTTATAAAATACTGCAACTGCGGCCATGGCCGCGGCTGCTTCCAGGTTGGCGTCAGCAAATACGATGTTCGGGCTCTTACCGCCCAATTCCAGGAAGGTGCGCTTCAGGTTGGATTGTCCCGAGTACTGCATCAGCAACTGACCCACCGGGGTGGACCCGGTGAAAGTCAGGCCATCGATGTCCATATGGGTGGCCAGGTGCTTGCCCAGCGAGCCGCCGGGTCCGGGCAGGACGTGCAGTACTCCATCGGGCAAACCCGCCTCAGTGGCCAGGCGGGCAATGAACAAGGCGGACAGGGGTGTGTTGCTGGCCGGTTTCAGGACGACCGAGTTACCGGTAGCCAGGGCCGGGGCCAGTTTCCAGGCGGTGGTGGACAAGGGGAAGTTCCAGGGCACGATGGCCGCGACCACGCCCAGCGGCAGGCGCTGCACCAGGGCCAGGGTGTTGGCCGGTGTCGGCGGAATCTCGTCATACACCTTGTCGATCGCCTCACCGCTCCAGCGTATGGTGCGTACGGCGGCGGATACGTCGATATCCAGGGTATTGGAAATGGGTTTGCCTACGTCCAGGCACTCCAGCAGGGCCAGTTCCTCCCGGTGCTGCTCAATCAGTTCGGCCCAGCGCACCATGACCATCTTGCGATCCGAGGGCGCCATGGCTGACCACACGCCGCTGGCAAACGCAGCTCTTGCACTGGCGATGGCAAGCTCCGCATCCTCGATTCCGCAATAGGCAACCTGGGCCAGTTCCCGGCCATTGCCCGGATTGAAGGTGGGTCGGGTTTCACCGGACAGGGCCGCTACACTGCGGCCATTGATGAATGCGCGTCCGTCTATACGCAACACACTGGCCGCCGCCTGCCAGTCCGCCTTGGTCATGTTCGTCATTTTCAACCCCGGGGGTAAGGATGGTGATGTTAGACGCGGGCCGGGTTCGTATCGACGCGATTTGAGCTGCCCGCCCTGTAATTCCGCGCCAGACTTTACCACGGGGCGGTTCGAAATCCCTCCTTCCGAGAGTCAGGCGCCTGGCATGCCATTGCCGATCTGGCGTGGCTCGCAGGAGGACATGTCCTCCCGCGGGCACGGCATTACCCGGGTATCAACCGGGAACCCAGTCCTGGAAATGGCTTTGAACACGGGGCTTACGGGCGTTCGGGGGAGCGTTTCCGGCGCTCAGCAGGAGCCAAAATAGCGAATGGCAAGATTCGCCAGTTTCACGGATAATGCGCACTTCCGGCGAAGGCCGGTTTCTGACTGGCAATGATCCTGCCGCTTCTGCTGGGGGTTTGCCAAAACATACATGCATCGACAGCTTCGGTGTTAACAGGGAAAGGGACAAGACAATGCGTACGATAATGATCGCGATCCTGCTGCTGGCCGTACCCGGCCTGGGCCAGGCGCAAACCTATTTCAATTCCGGCGGTGTCGCCAAGACCTGGGAGTGGTCTATTGCCGGTATCTACCAGTACAAGGAAAATGCCAGTGCCAGCAACGGCGCCGGCCTGGAAATCGATCCTGCACTGGGTCTGGGCATTAATTTTGCCTACAACGTCACCAACAAGCTTTCCAGTGGGTATGGATTTCGAATGGCTGCAGCCGGACTATAAAGCCACCGTGGTTGGCGATGCGGGTGAGACCCGTGTCATTGACCACGAGTTCAGTCAGTTCAATGGCCGCCTGAAGGGCGCTTTCTATTTCATGGACGGTCCGGTAACCCCGTACCTGGAAGCGGGCATGGGCTGGACCTATATTGACTCCAACGTTGTCGACGGCCCTCCCAGCACCGGATGCTGGTGGACCTGGTACTGGTTATGTGTGCACCAATTATTACGACACCTATGAAACCACCGAATTCACTTATGGCGGCGCCGTGGGTGTGCGCTACGAGTTGAAGAACGGCACGCTATTGAAACTCAGCTATAACACCTGGGTGATCGACGCTGGCGTGATAGCCGAACCCAATCTGGCTGCGTTGCGTCTGGAGTTTGGCTGGCGCTTCTAGTTCCGGCTTGACCTGAAGATCAAGCGGCAATCGGCAGGGCATGCCGATTGCCGCTTTTTTTTGGCTGCCAGTCGCGTGCCCTGACACGCAACGGCCCGAATTCAGCCTAGATCGGTGACCCCGGCGGTGCCTGCAACGGTGACAGCGGCGCAATGGCCGATGGATCGTCCAGCAGGCGCTGTACCTGGCCGCTGGCAAAACGGTAATGTGCCCGCCAGTTCGTGTCCTGGCTGCGCCGGGATTGTTTTTCCAGCCAGCCCGCCAACTCGGTGAGGCGGTCCCAGGTGACGGCCCGTACCTGCGCCTGGGCATCGCCATCCTCGGTCAAGGCAATAAGCCGTTGCAGGGTGGCCATGTTGACCACGCGCTGAAGTGCCGCTTCCTGTCCGGTCGCGTTCACCTCGTACCAGGTTTCCTTCAGCAGCTTGTCGACCAGTTCGCCAAAATCCGGAAGCCTGGTGTCCTGGGCATGTGCGTTGACCATACGTGCGGCGCGGGTCTTGTCCAGCAGCATGTCCAGGCTAAGACCGGCTGCCGTATCGGCCGCTGCCAGCGGGTCAAACAGATAGCCGGTCTGGCGCGGGAACAGTTCGCGACTGGTCGGCGTGCCCGGTGGCCGTGGCGGAATCAGGGCCACGAGTTCCGGCTTGAGGGCCAGGGAATAGGGCCTGATCGTAGTCAGCAGGGCGTCGATTGCCAGGCGTTGCCGCTCGGCGGGAACCGGCTTGCTTACCTGCCGTCCGTCGCCTCTATGGGCGTAGTCAAATTCCTGGCCGCCGATGGCCGTGGCTGCCGCCTTGAGCTGGTAACGGTGCAACAGATACATGGGCACCAGCACGTCCTCGATGCTGGCCATGGGTCGGCCCACGCGTATGGTTTTTTCGGAGAAATTTGTCAGCACCTGGCTGCGCACACGCATCAGGCGATTTAACTCGGTCACGCCATTGGCGCCATTGTCCCACAGGCTTGCATGGGGATTTGCCGGTCCGGCGGTGGTGGCGAATTCATCATTACGCGCGTGCACATCTGCCACGTAGCGCAAGCCCGATGCATACGTTTCTCCAAGCATCCGCTCGCGCTCGGCCTTCGCATCTACACCCGGCGGGAAATCCTGGTAGCCATACAGGATGGCCCGCTTGTCCCACTCACCGATGCCGGTGGCGTAGGCATCGGACAAATCTATTACCCCTTCCTTGCTGACTTTGATCAGCGGGAAGGGGTAGTCCATGACCGAGGCCCGATTATTGGTGCTGGCGGCGAAGTTGTGTTCCAGCCCCAGGGTGTGGCCTACCTCGTGAGCGGCCAACTGGCGGATTCTGGCCAGCGCGAATTCCATCATTTCCGGAGGCACATTCTCATCGTCATAGGGCGCCAGCAGCCCTTCTGCCAGCAGGTAGTCCTGGCGTACCCGCAAGGAGCCAAGGGAGACATGCCCCTTGATGATTTCGCCGCTACGGGGATCGCGTCACCATTGCGCCATAAGACCAGCCACGGGTCGAACGGTGCACCCACTGGATCACGTTGTAACGCACATCCATGGGGTCCGCCCCGGCTGGCAGCAACTTCACCTGGAAGGCGTCCTTGTAACCTGCTGCCTCGAACGCCTGGTTCCACCACAGGGCGCCTTCCCTCAGGGCGCTGTGCACGGGTTCCGGGGCTCCCGGATCGAGATAGTACACGATGGGCTCCACCGCCTCGCTAAGCTCGGCCAGGGGGTCTTTCTTTTGCAGACGATGACGCAGGGTCAGCGGTCTGGCTACCGGCTCGCCTATGGGCGCTGCATAGTCATACAGTGTGCCATCGACCCAGCCGTCGCTGACATCGATGTAGCCGGCGCGACCGTCGTAGGCCAGGGCCTGGTAATCGCTGTCTGGCAGACGCACGAAGGAATGATGCTGGTGCACGCTCACCGCCGAGGGATCGGGTGTCACGGCCTCCAGGAGACGGCCGGAAGGGGTGCCGGTGAGGGTCACCAGGGCCTCTATCTCGGTGTTGTCGGGGAAGGCCTTGGTTTGGGGCAGGAAAATCACAGAGCGGGTGGGATCGACCTGGTAATTGCCTTCGCCGGCCTTTGCCAGGCGGCCCGACACGTCATGGGCGTCGCGCAGGAAAAACTCCGTGGCATCTACCAGGACCTTGCTGCCTTCGCTGGCAATCACCTCGAAGCCCCATAACACCGAGGTGGCGAAGGACTGCTCTACAGCCAGTATTTCGGCCGCATCGTTGGACTCGGCGATGTAGCTGCTGTTGTCCTGCACCAACAGTACCCGGGGTCCTACACGCGAGAACTGCACCAGCCGCGTTTCGCCCAGTTGCCCACGGTCCAGGCCCAGGTCGTTGGAGCCCACGCCGCGGGCCAGGCTGCTTACATAGATAAACGGCTGGTCGAATTTGTCCAGTTTCAGGTAAAGCCTGCCCTTTGCCTCGTCCCAGTACAGGTCAAAGAATCCTTCCATGTACTGGCTGCTTTCCACTGTCTTGGCGAGAGTGGATAGCTTGGTTTTTTCAGCCGCGCCTGCGCTGGAGGCAATTGCCATCAGCAAACAAATCAATAACAGCGGCAGACGTCTCATGGGTGAACTCCGTGGGTATGGGTTGTTGCGGCTGTTCGGGATGCCTGAGTCTGACCAGATGAGGGATGCCGCGCAACCGTTGAGTAGATACTGCTGAGTAGATACTGCGCGGGTGAAGTCGATCCTGTTTCGGTTTTCTGCGAGCAGGATCAAGTTTTGAGATTTTTGCTAAAGCGGATTATTTCGCCATCATAGCCAAGTTCTTCGTACATTTGGCGCGCCCGCGTATTGGTGCGAAAGGTATGCAGCGTCATGGATCTGGCCCCGTGCACCCGGGCCGTGAATTCGGACGCCGACACCAGGGCCTTGCCGATGCCGTGGCCTTCGGCATCCTTTGCCACCATCAGAATTTCAAGGTGCGCACTGGGCTCGCCGCTTAACATTTCATTACGCAGGCGGGCCATGACTGCTCCCAGCAGTCTCTTCTCCCTGCCCTCGGCCACATGCACCAGGCAGCTGTGATCGTTTCCCTCTGCCCAGGCCTTGAGGACTTTCTCGTCACCCTTCCACAGATGCCTGGGCACGCGACCGTTGGGCAGTTCGAATTCGGCCAGACGTGGCAGCAATTCACAAATTGCGTCCAGGTCGTGAGGCATGGCCGGTCGGATCCGGTATTCCATCTTTGGGGCACTCTTGCAGGCGGCAACATATACAATTAGAGAGTGATGGTACAGGCAGACGATAGCCGGTCCAAGGTCCGTCAGGAACCTGTCGCTTTATTTCAGCCCGCCATGACCAGTAGGCTGTGCGCACAAAACCGATTGAATTGGGGGGAGAGATGAAACGACTCGCAGGGATGGCTGGCCTGTGCCTGGCCTTTTTGTCGGCGCCGCTGGCGCTGGCAGAGACACTCAGTGAATCCATTAGCGCAGATTACGATGCCAGGCTGGGGGACTTGTTCAGGCATTTTCACGCCCATCCGGAACTGTCGGGGGTGGAGTTCGAGACCGCCCGACGCATGGCTGACGAATTGCGTGAGCTTGGATATGCGGTCACCGAGGGAGTGGGCGGCACCGGTGTGGTGGCAGTAATGGAAAACGGGGCAGGTCCCACGGTGATGTTGCGGGCCGACATGGACGGTCTTCCGCTGCAGGAAGACACCGGACTGGCATACGCCTCAAAAGTGCGCCAGCAAAAGCCCGACGGGAAAGAATTCCCTGTCATGCATGCCTGCGGTCACGACGTGCATATTACCTCCCTGGTGGGCACCGCACGCCAGATGACCCAGCGCAAGGACCAGTGGTCGGGTACCCTGGTGCTGGTGGTGCAGCCTGCCGAGGAAACCATATCCGGCGCCGCGGCGATGCTGCGCGATGGTCTCTACCAGCGTTTCCCCAAACCTGAATACGCGCTGGCCTTCCACGTGGACGCGGACAGCGAGGCCGGGAAAATCAATGTGCCTCTGCACGCGGTGGCCTCCAGTTCCGACAGCGTGGATATCATCGTGCACGGGGTAGGCGCGCACGGAGCATATCCACAGCAGGGAATCGACCCGGTGCTGGTGGCCGCGCAAATCGTGGTGTCCCTGCAGTCCATCGTGAGCCGATCCATCAGCCCTTTGCAGCCGGGCGTGATCACGGTGGGCGCTATTCACGGTGGTACCAAGCACAACATCATCAGTGACCGGGTGGAAATGCAGCTGACCGTGCGCTCGGACAGCTTTGAGACGCGCAAGAAACTGCTGGCCGGTATCAAGCGGGTGGCCGAAGGTGTGGCGATATCGCTGGGTGTGCCCGGGAACCTGATGCCCGAGGTAATTTATTCGGCGACCGAGACGACTCCGCCCACCATCAATGACGAAGCGACTGCGCGGCTGATCAAGACTACGCTGGAGGCGCATTTTGGTCCTGGCAAGGTGGTCGAGAATTCACGCACAGGCATGGGGGCCGAGGATTTTGCCTACTTCGTGGACCCGGACCTGGGTGTGAAGGGCGTGTACTTTGACGTGGGCGGAACACCGGCAGAAGAGTTGGGGAGCGCGTCTTCGCATCATTCGCCATTTTTCAAAATCCAGCCGGAACCGGCAGTTAAGGCAGGGGTGGAGGCAATGGTAGTGAGCGCCATGGCGCTGATGCCGCGCGTCGAATAAAAGGGGCCGATACATTTTTCGCGGGAATTGCCGGTCTCTGTGCGACGACGATGGGTCACATCGCTGGTGAAGTTGCGGCCGGCGTTGAGGCGCCTGGGCTTCCGAGAAATGCGGGGCAATACTCAAGAAAGTATTCACCGCCAGTCTGATCCTGTTGCGATGGTGTAGGCTGGCGAAATTACTACTGTGGTCCGCAGCCTCAATGCTGCGCCTGATTTACCTCAACGGAGCAGTGTCCCGGTAACCACGAAGCGCAAGGGTCCACCAGCTTCATCAGAATTGAACGGGTAGCAAGTTACCAGAGTCAGCATTGGAATTTGTGCATCCAGGAGCAGATGGCCTCGCCGAGAATCCACGACATCCATGCTCACTACCTGATAGAGATATTTGCTCCCACCTGGCACTTCAAGCGCCAATGTCTCGCCAAGTTGCAGATGCTGAAGAAAACTGAAATGTGTGTCCCTGTGCCCGGCAATGATCGAATTCCCGACTTTGCCCGGCATTGAGCTGGCGCTCAGGTGAGCAGGTCCAAATGCGAGTGTCCTTCCTGACCCTCCCGCCAGCACGATAAGATCGACTTCACCGGATCTTGCTGACAGTTTCGCCACAGGCCAGGTGTCGGCCCACGGCCATGGCGCGGCATGGTCGTCACCAATTGTCGCCCTATGCCAGGCGCCTTGCATGAGTTCCTGTGCGAGCCATGCCTTTGCGGGTATGTAGGCGCCCTGGCCAAGCTGCCAGACACCAAGGCAAGATAACAACGCCACGGTCCAAACCCCGGGGGATCTAATGGGACACCCATCGCCGCCACCGCAGCGTGCTCCACAGCAGGAATGCCGCGAGCAGGTACGCAATACCAGTCTGAAGCAGGGTCACTGCGTTGGTTGCTGTTGACGGGAAGCCGAAAATCGCAGGGCCGCTCTGTCCGTAGGGTATGAGGTTTGCTATTTGTTCTTTGGCCAGTGACTCTGTGGCGGGCCTCACGGGTGTTTTGTCGACCGCAATCAGGCTGGTGTATTTGCTGACCAGATGGTGGGCAAGTGCAGCATTGACCACTGCCGCCCGTGTTTCTATCGGGTTGGCTCCACGACGTTCCATCTCCAGCAGGTCGGCAATTCGTGCCCGAGCCCACAGCGCCCCAACGCCGGAGCTTTGCTGACCGATGTCGAGCGCCAGATCGCGCGACCAGGGACCGTCCCAGAGGCGCCGCTTATACGTACTGTCTCGCCCGAACGAATCTCCCGTCCACGCGGGCTTTAACGATAACCGGTTCGCCGAGGTAGAGGTCGGGTACTATCGAGGGATAACTGTCGATAACCGTCCCGTCGGGCCATTGCACGTCGATATTTGTAACCTGTGGATGTTCGAGCTTGCGAAACAGGCGATCCATCTTCTCGGCAACCTCATGCAGCGCGCTGATAATGGTGAACGTGCCACGACCTGCTTCTGCGGCTTTGTGCATGAACCAGCTGTTCGGTGCGGAGCCGATGCCGACCGTGAACAGTCGCGACGCGCCTAACTGCGCCTCGATCAGGCTGAAAAGCGCATCTTCATTTCCGACGTTGCCATCGGTAATAAAAACGATTTGCCGCAGGTACACCTCTGAAGGTGGTGAACTCAACGCCAACTCCAGGGCAGGACGCATCTCGGTTCCCCCGTTCGCCTGCAACTGTTGAACAAAGCGTTGTGCCTTTTTGATGTTGGCAGCGGTTGAGAATGCGCTGTCCGTAAACAATGCGTTTGTAATCGAGTTGAATTCGATAATGTTGAATTTGTCGCCGGGGCGCAATCCGTTTAGTGCACGAATCAGTGCCTGCTTCGCTTGCTCCATCGACACGCCCTGCATCGAACCCGATGTATCAACAACAAAAGTCATCTCACGAGGCATTATCCTGCTTTCGGTAAGCCCCAACGCCGGTGGCATGACCATGAGCAAGTAGTACGGCTCGCCATTGATCGTTTCCGAGAATGCCATCGCACGTGGCGAGGACGCCGGGACCGGTCGCCATAGCAACTCGAAGTCATGATCCATGAGCACGGTACCCCCGTCGAGGGTCACCGTGTAACGCCCGTTGGCCTCTACAACCGATACCGGGTGATAGCGGCTGGTGATGGCATCAAGCGACATACCAGCGTTAATAGTTACACGTAGCGATATTCTCAAAGCATTTGAGGTCGGCACCATGGGAGGCGAGATCAGGGAGGCGTCCTCGACCAGCGTTGTGTCCGGCGACCAGCCACTCCCTGGTCGATCCGGTAACGCCTGTCCAGGCATGTATCGCGGCGTCAAAGTCATCGGAAATCGCAGACTGAATATGCCATCATCGAAACGCAGGTCCTCAAGGTACTCAATTTCAACGATGACCGTTTCTCCTGGCGCAATATTCGCCACCGAGCTTGTGAACAGGTTTGCCCGTTGCTGCTCAACCAGGCTGGTTTTCTTTCCGGCCTGTCGCGCCTGTTCGTATTCCTCCTTCGCCTGTATTTTCGCGGATCTCTGCCTCGATGAATCGGTCCCCGATTTGCAGTCGCATGTGATCCACCGCGGCCTTGTCCGGTAGCGGGAAGACGTAAATGCCCTCGACCCAGTCACTGCCGTCGTTACGAAACTCCTGCTTCACGGAGACCCGTGCTACGAGGCCGTTGACCTGAATTGCGACTTCGGTGTTCAGTGATGTCGCCGTTATATATCCGTTCTGCATGCGCATTAGCAGGCCGCCAGCCTGCATTTCGGATGGTGTTAACCCTTCGGCGCCAACAGGTCGAACGGTGAGGATGAAAACCAGTAGCAGGTGCCACACCCAGGCCGATTGCCGCTTCAGCAGACGGGCGACCGTATCTTGTCCAGCCTTGATTTCCTGCTTTGGGTGCCATTGGGTTGAGTTTGCGACTCGCCCTCGAGGGTTTCGAAGCCGTCGTTGTTTGTGTGCCCGCATCAGTGATCTCCGTTGCTTAGTGGTATTTGAGCAAGCTAATGCGACCTGAAGTGGGCTGTGTAATGGCAATGCGCCGACGAAATGAGGCAAATTGTGGCGACGGCTGTCCGGGCTCATCGGCGATAGGCCAGAAAAGCAGGGGAAAGTTCAGTTGCTAGTTCATCATTGGTTAGACTGGGGCATGGCTCAATCTGATCTCTCTTGACCCTTGCGCGGGTGAAATGAAGATGCGCATCTTCTTTCACGGCTGCACTGCAGCGGTTTCGATCCAACGGCGATCTTCTGGTTCTTCCCCTCTTCGATTTTGACTTAGCCCATGGCCCGGGCGGGCGTTGTCGGGACTTTCAGTTGGTAATTGAATCTCCGCCGGCCTACCGTAACCAGGGCCAGCGCACCCAGCAGTAACCAGTCCATGGATCCACCACCACCTTC
>CAWGLN010000002.1:0-427077 GCA_963823435.1 uncultured Gammaproteobacteria bacterium
GCAGCGCGAGCACGCAAGCGACGGCGAGGGGTTTTGGGAGGACGTTCACGAGACGGTGGCTGACGGCGTGATGGTGCTGGTGGTGCTGCACGTTCTCGGCGTCGCGCTGGCGAGCGTGGTGCACCGTGAAAATCTGACGCGGGCGATGTTCACGGGCCGGAAACGTTCTTCCTGACCGGCGCGCCGCAACCGCCACCGGAGCCCGCAGGAGGAGTCCTCCACGATTCCCGGGTCAGGGAATCGGCGCCGGGCGGGTACCCGTGGACGCCGCGGCAGGCCAGTTCGCCCGGGCCGCGATAGATCTAAAGTCTGCCCGCTACTGCCGATAACCCTGGGTGATCGCCTGAATCGGAACTGCGTCATGCATCCAATCCGCGCGCTCGCGGGCGATCCGCCCGACGCGCCTCCCAGGATTCTCGTCATCGACGATGACGACGTGATCATGTCGTTCATCGAGGTCTGCCTGGAAACGGAGCTACCCGGCTCGACGGTCACCAAGTATCACAGCCTGCGCAGCGGACGTCCGGGTCCTGATTTCGACTGGAGCTCCCATGACCTGTTGCTCCTGGATTACAACCTGGGAGACGGCGAGACCGGTGTTGCATGGCTGGAAGCATTTGCCGGCCGGCCAGGCTTTCCTCCGACCCTGCTCATCACGGCCGAGGACAGCCCACGCATCGTCGGCAACGCCGTGCGCCGGGGCGCCAGTGGCTACCTGAACAAGTCGAACCTCCGCCCGGAGGCGCTTGCGGAAGCCATTACGGGCGTATTGAGCTCGCAATCGCCGAGCAGCAGTGCCACGCCCGCAGCCGGGGCTGACACGGGTGGCGGCACCAGCGTCGACCAGCAGGCGGAGTCCGTTGTCAGGTACCGCGGCCGCCACTCCCTGGATACCGGCCCCAGCGGCTCCAGCTACCGCTTCACCCGCGTCATTGGCCGAGGCGCCATGTCGCGGGTCTACCTGGCGGAGCGCAGCGAGGACAGCATCACGGTCGTGCTCAAGATCCTCGACTGCGACGTAGCACAGGACCCCGAAAACGTGGAGCGCTTCGCCCAGGAGGGCGAGCTGCTGTCCCGGGTAAACAGTCCCTACGTGGTCAAGATCTATGACCATGGCTTTACCAACAGCTATGGCTACATCGCCATGGAGTTCTTCGGCCGCGGCGATCTCGCGCAGCGTATGGACCAGGGCGTGTCGCCAGAAGACGCGCTGCTCTACCTGCACAACATTGCCTGTGGTCTGGACGCCATTCACGGTCTTGGCATCGTGCACCGGGATCTGAAACCCGCAAATGTCATGTTCCGCGGAGACGGCAGCATGGCGCTGGTGGATTTTGGCCTGTCCAAGCGCGTGGATGCAGGCCTGTCGCTCACCCAGACCGGCATGATCCTGGGAACGCCGTACTGCATGAGCCCGGAGCAGACCGAGGGCCGCGAGGCGGACCATCGCGCCGACCTCTATGCCGCAGGCGTGATGTTCTACCAGATGCTGACGGGATGTCGGCCGTTCACCGGGGCCAATTTGCCGCAGCTGTTGCTTGCCATCCAGAGAACGCCGGTTCCGCCGCTGCAAGGGGCTCTCGCCGCCTACCAGGGGTTGCTGGACAAGCTCATGGCAAAGAAGCCCGAAGACCGGTATCAGAGTGCGGGTGCGCTGATCGCTGCAGTGTCGCCGTTCCTGTCGGCGTACTGAGCGATGCCCTCGCGGGCCGTCGTGGCGAGAGCGCCGCGTCGGCTTCTTCAGTTATGTTTCAAATACCCGCTCGTAAATATCGATCACGTGCCGTTGTGCTGCGCTCCCTTCCCCGCGGAACGTGGGGGAGGGACGGGGTGGGGGGTAAATATGGAGCTCCTCGGAAGAAACCGGCATCCCTGGGCCACGGTCACCGCTTACGCAGGCGCCCAATCGAAGTCCAGAGTGAAGCACATTTACGGTCAGCTATTTAGGCGGTCGTCGCTCGACAAGCACAGCTCGACGAGTACCTCGCGCTGACGCTGGGCGATGTAGCGCCGCAACTTCCGGTCCAGGGCCGGGTAGGGGTCCAGCTCGAGCACGACTCGGCACGCGGCCACGCCGTCGCGTTGCACGTCAACGGTGCGGTTGATGCGCGCGGTGGTCACGAAATCGTGAAGCGTATTCTCGTCTCCCGGTTCGCCCCAGACGTTGTCGGACTTGTTGCCCCAGACCTCGAGCTGCAGGTCCCGATCGGCTGGAATCCGGGTGATGGCCTGGGGATCGAAGTCGGCAGCCAGTGCGCGTGCCGAGAGATCCGTGACGCGCCCGCTAACCTCTGTCACCCCCAGCGACAGCTTCGCGAGCATGGCGAACCCGGGCGTGGTTCGCTCGTAGCTGCGGCGCTCGCTGTAGGCGTCGAAGGCTTCCAGGTGCGACAGGGACGCGTAGCAGCGGCGACGATCGACACCGTCGACGCTGCCACGATAAGTGGAGCCGTGCAGCGGGCTCTCGATGAGCAGGGTGCCGCTTCGCTCCAGCGCCGCAATCTGGGTCCGCTCGACGCAAAGCACGACGCCGCACGGGTCGGCGGAAACGACGCGGGCCGGGCTCGCTACCACGAGGCCATCGACGAAGGCAAAGGTGCGCGGGTGGTCGAGGAGGTCGCGAAGCGCCGATGAGCGGTACACATTGAAGGCCTGCATCATCTGCGCTTGATGAAATTGTGTGGCCCGATTCTTCGCGGGTGCTGTCGATCCCATGGGCTTCACCGGTATGCGTATGGAAGGCGTGCGGGACTGTCCGCAGCCACTGTCATATATCAAGTCGGCAGGCGGCGCGGATTCTTGAGGTGCACCCTGCGTGCAGGCGCCCCTGGTCGTGGTGAAGTGTCGCGGCTTTTCCTTCGCTCGCCGTCGGACCCTGATGGCCGGGCAGCGGGCGACGACACCTGCGGTTCCTTACAACGCCGGGGCGGCGGGGCATCCAGCGCCGGGCGCTCGCCGGTGCTGCGCTCCGCCGGCCTGCAGCTGCCAGCGCGGCTGAGAGAGCCGGCCCCCCGCCGGACAGACGCTAAAGGGGGTGGCTGGTGCCTCACCCGGGTTCCGTGTGTAGAAAACAGAAATGGTAAAGATAAGTCTAATAAAAATCCCAAAACAACCTTGACATCTATTAATAAAAACATCGTTTATGGTCATTGTTGTCCTGTTAATGCGCTTGTACTGTCTAACAGTCGTCAAATGCATGGCATTCAACTTTTCCTCAGGAGATTTCCATGGCAACCCGATCCAAGCTTTTCGGCACCGCGAGCGCCGCGGCCCTTCTGGCAATGACCCTCGGTCCCCTCGCTCCGGCAGCACTTGCCGGCGGCTACGGCATGCAGAAGGTCAGCCAGCCCACCCAGAACGGCGATGTCGTCGACGTAGCGATCTCGGCCGGTAACTTCACCACCCTGGTCCAGGCGGTGCAGGCGGCAGGTCTGGTCGAGACGCTGAAGGGGAGCGGACCGTTCACGGTGTTTGCTCCCACCGACGAGGCCTTCTCCAAGATCCCGCCGGACCAGCTGGCGGCGCTGCTCGCCGACAAGGCCGCGCTGACGAAGGTCCTGACCTACCACGTGGTGCCCGGGCAGGTCATGGCGGCCGAGGTCGTGACGCTCAACGAGGTCAAGACGGTCCAGGGACAGTTCGTGGAGGTGGACACCAGCAACGGAGTGAAGGTGGACGGGGCGAGCGTCATTGCCACCGACATCGTCGCGAGCAATGGCGTGATTCACGTCATCGACACCGTCATCCTGCCCGACTGAGGGAATGCGGCGTCGCCCCCGCACCATCACCGGTGCGGGGGCTTTTCCCACTTGAACGGCCTTCGTCGTAAGCGCTCCTCCAAGCCGGTTCCCCGAAGTCCAAGACCTCAGGGCATTGCGAGTGCCGCCTGTGTGGACTTGAGTGAGAAGCCTTCCGTCTTCCCGCGAAGACCATGACCGCACGGGAATGTCTGCCACAGGACCCGAAATGGCCGCGAAGGCACAGACGGTCCGCGATGGTGAAGTGGGCGCCGTCAGCTGGCGGCTCGACGCGGTCTGCCGGCCGTGGCACTTTATCGTGCACCGTTCCCCGTCAACTCCAACGGATTCCCGTGGTCCCCAGCGCCTCTCGCTTTTACCGGCTGAACGACGCGGCCGAGCAGGAAGTCAGCTTCTTCTTCCAGGGGGGGGTGATCGTGGCGAGACCGGGTGACAGCGTGGCCGCGGCGCTGCTCGCCGCCGGTCATGCTGCAACGCGGACGAGTCCGGTGAGCTCGGCTGCGCGCGGTCCCTTCTGCATGATGGGCGCATGCTTCGAGTGTTTGCTCGAAATCGACGGCGAACCGAACCGGCAAGGGTGCATGGTGACGGTGAGCGAAGGAATGAGGGTGCGCCGCATGGGCTGCGAGCCCGGTGCCTCGTCAAGTGACTGACGCGGCTGCCTCGGACTTCGACGTCGCCGTCGTCGGTGCCGGCCCTGCCGGCTTGAGCGCTGCTGCGACGGCGGCAGATACCGGGCTCCGAGTGGCGCTGATCGATGATCAGCATGGTCCCGGCGGCCAGATCTTCCGTGCCCTTGCCCGCAGCGACGCGCGTCGCCTGGACGTCCTCGGGGACGACTACGCGGCCGGGGGTGCACTGCTCGACGGCATCTCGCACCCTGGAGTCAGTCACCTCGCCGGCGCCGCGGTGTGGGACGTCACCCGGTCGCGCCAGATGTGTCTGTCCCAGGGCGGGCGCAGTCGCATGGTGTCGGCGCGACAGGTGATCCTGGCAACGGGCGCCAGCGAGCGGCCGATGCCGTTCCCCGGCTGGACGCTGCCCGGCGTGATGACCGCCGGTGCCGGCCAGATCCTGCTCAAGGCCTCTGGCCTGCTGCCATCGGGGCCGACGGTGCTCGTCGGCAGCGGGCCGCTGCTGTTCCTGCTCGCCGCCCAGTATCTGCGTGCCGGCGTTTCCATCGCGGCGCTGGTGGAGACGACGCCGCGCGCGAATCTGCGATCCGCCATGGTGCACCTGCCCGGCGCCCTGCGGGGCAACGCCTACCTGCGCAAGGGCATCGCGCTGTTGCGCGCCATTCGCGCGAACGATGTCCCCCGCTTCAAGTCCGCCACGGGGCTGCGTGCCCGCGGCGACAGCGGGGTGGAGTGCCTCGAGTTCACGGCAGGAGGCCGGAGCCACGTCGTCCCTTGCACCACGCTGCTCATCCATAATGGTGTGGTGCCCAACGTGCAGCTCACCTGTGTCCTCGGCGCACAGCACGTCTGGGATGCCGGTGGGCGCTGCTGGCGCCCTCGGCTCGATGACTGGGGGCAGAGCGACGTGGCGGGCATCGCCGTGGCTGGTGACGGCGGAGGCATCGCCGGTGCCGGGGCGGCGGTTCATGCAGGGCGCCTGTGCGCGCTGCATGCGGCTCACCGGCTCGGTGCCCTGTCGCGCGCCGAGCGTGATGCGCGCGCGGTGCCCGAGCGGTGCGCCCTCGAGTACCACCGCGCCGTGCGGCCCTTCCTCGATGCACTATACGCTCCGTCCGCCGAGTTCCTGGTGCCCGGCGATGAGACGCTGGTCTGCCGTTGCGAGGAGATCACCGCGGGCGACATTCGCCGCTACGTCGGGCTGGGGTGCCTCGATCCCAACCAGGCCAAGTCATTCGGTCGACCCGGGATGGGGCCCTGCCAGGGGCGTCTTTGCGGCCTCACCGTGTCCGAGGTCATCGCTGCCGCGCGGGGTGTGGCGGTTCAGGACGTGGGCCACCTCCGCATCCGCCCGCCCATCAAGCCCGTCGGCCTCCATGAGCTTGCAAGCATGGAACTACCGCCGCCGGAGGCCGAGGATGCGGATGCCCTCGCCTGACGCCATCGTGATCGGGGGCGGGCTGCATGGTCTTTCCGCGGCCCTCTACCTGGCTCGCGCCGGCGTCGCGCCCCTGGTGCTGGAGAAGGACTATCCGGGTCGGCATGCGTCCGGGGTCAACGCCGGCGGGGTGCGGCGCCTGGGTCGCCACTTCTCCGAGGTGCCTCTGTCTGTCGCTGCCATGGATCTCTGGCACGCCATTGGCGACGTATTGTGTCGCTGTACGATGTATTTGAAATCGACAACAACTCATTTGCTACTGTGCTAGAATGCTGCAAGGGAACGGACCTTGATACGTTGTTGAAAGCGAAAAAGAGACTGCCAGAACGTGATGCTCGTGCCATTTTGATGCAGATCCTTTCGGGAATGCAGTACTTGAGCTATCCGTCGGGGAGCAGACAGGGAATTATCCACTACGATTTGAAACCGGGAAACATTTTATTTGATGAACTTGGAGATGCAAAGATTACAGATTTTGGATTAAGCAAAATCGTGGATGCGCCGGATCCAGCCGAAAGTATGGAACTTACGAGCCAGGGAGCCGGCACTTATTGGTATCTACCTCCAGAGTGTTTTGTCACTCATCAGAGCGTCCGCATCAGGTACGATTGAGCTTTTATGTTAACTCAAGCACCTGCACTGCTTTGAGTGGATTTGACTGACAATCTATTTCGTTTTTCTCTCTAAACAGCAACAAAGTGGACGTTTGGAGCATTGGCGTAATTTACTATCAAATGTTGTATGGCATGCGGCCGTTCGGGGAGGGCCAATCGCAGGATAAGGTTCTAACAGATCATACAATGTTGAATGCTCGAGAGGTACACTTTCCGGAACAGCCGGATGTTTCGAAAGCGGGCAAAGAGTTCATTCAAGCGTGCCTTACGTATGATCAAGCGTTTCGGCCGACTGTTGGGCAATTATGTGAGCACCCGTACATCCTCAAGAAGCAAGAATAGATACCTATGTCTCTAAGAAAGGCTATGACTGTATGACTACCTATATCATGATGAGCAGCATCCGACTACCACATCAGCTGCTGCTTTGCCGACCCTGTCCATCCGATACCCTCCTTCTTGTACAAACACCGTTGGCACGTTGCCAAGTTTGGATCCGATAACTTGTCCCATATCCCAGTAATCTTCTCCTGATAAGTTGAACCCGGCTCGTCGAATAGTGCATGGATCGCCCTCGTGCGTGTCCAGTCCCAGCGACACCACCACAGCCTGCGCCCCAAAGTCCTCGACGATTCGATCCACAGCACCGACAAGTGCATCGCGATAGCCATTATTCCACGTAGTGCCTGGTGGCAACGGCAAATGCACAGTCGTACCGACTCCCTCTTCGGCACCCGTTTCATCGGCAAAGCCACTATGGAACGGATAATCCCAATCCGGATCACAATGAATGGAAACAACGAGCACAGACGGATCTTGGTAAAAGATGGAAGCTGTCCCATTTCCGCAATGATAGTCTAAGTAATGATGATAAGAGAATGATGAGCATCGCAAACTAGACATTTCGACAAATTCATTTCATTGAAAGCACATACCGACATCTAGAATGGCAACCTTGGCTCCGTCTAGTTTGGTCTGCAGCAATCTAGCTGCACGCGAAACGTGACTCAGATAACAGTAGCCGCCAAAGGAATCTTTGGCAGCATGATGGCCGGGATGAGTCGGAAGCGCGTAAGCAACACCACCTCCCAATGCCTTCTCGACTGCCATTTCGACAATGGCTGCATCCATACAGAGTTCCTCCAAGAGCGATGCAAAGACGGGCGTGCAGCTGTCCGTGCAGTAGTATCCCATTTGGCCAATCACGTGTTTACTCGGTCGTTGATACGGATCTCTGCCAAGCGGTGCATTGATTGGAATGAGTGCTGGCGTGGAAGGCATATCTTTGGTAGTAGTGATTTTTAAAGCACCGGAAGGATCTTGTCCTTCCTCACCGAGAGCCTCCCACGTTGTCCAAGCAGACGAGAGAAACTCAAGAAGCCCGTGACTATGGATGCAGAGATAGTCGTCCAAGTTTGCTTTTGGCGTGGAGGGAACAGAAAAGGAAACCTTGTCGGCATAATGCTCCTGAAGGGCCTGTAAGATGAGCGCTCGCCGATATCGAGGATGATTAAAGGCATCCAATGAGTCATTGGCTTGTTCTTCAGCGGAAATCACCGGCTTCCCGCCATCATCGGTTTCAATCAGATTCGGAGAGATTGAGGATACAACAACAAGTGATCTTATTGCAGACATTTCGAACGAACGGAGTGAGAAGAGATGGAACCAATGGAATGCGGCTTGACAGGATGTGATGCGTTGGGCCCTTCTTGTGTGCTGGCGAGAAGCAATGATGAGCCGGCGGAGCAAAGGATGTAAAATGTCGCCCAAAATTCAAAAAACCCGGAGGAAAAAGAGTCATTTTTGGCACGCGCGACATTCGCAAAAGAGAACAGATATGCACGTGACCTTTGATAACATGAGGAAGTACCATCCCACTTCCCAGCCAATTGCAGTGATAAGCGCAGCCCGAGAAACTGATCGATGACATGATCGAAAGGGCTAAAAACTGGCGTTTGATGCCCTTCCAGCGGGAGTTTCTTGATAGCCGCAGGGCGGTCTGCCCTGCTGGTTGGCTAGCCAATGAGTCACCATTCATGTTCGCATCCTTGCGACGGGTGGCGATTAAACTGAAAATGCTGTCGTTCGAATCGGACATTCCAACGATCCGACTCCTCCGCTACAAATGGATTGATCGGTAGGTCCGCTACGCTGAATGGGTTGAATCTCTTTCATTGGGCACAATCCGCACAAACACTTTGGCTTACCAGGGCCGAACCGCGATCAACTGGGATCCTTGCTGCGGAACAAGCCGTTTCATTCGTACTTTCGCTACGCTGCTCACGCGCTCATGCAATCGCTCGTAGATCGCTGACGTTTTGTTTCCGGAGAGGAATCAATGTCCAAAAAAGTCTTGCTTCTTGCCCTGCTTGCGATCGCTTGTGGAGCCGGATTCTTGGGTTACCAGTATTACCTGGAACAGCTAACAGCGCTGCCGCCTGGCATCGACTCCGGCAATGGTCGCATCGAAGCCAAACAGGTAGACATTGCCGCGAAAGAGCCGCTGCGAGTCAAAGAGATCCTCGTCAAAGAGGGAGCTCTGACCGAGCCCGGACAAGTCCTTGTGCGGATGGACACGGCGACGCTCGAATCGCAGTTGCTCGAGGCCAAAGCGAATGTCGCGGCGGCTAGAGAACGCGTCGCCTCTGCCAACTCTGCCGTCGTCAAGCAGAAGAGTCTGGTGGAGAACGCGAAGATCGAAGAAGAGCGAACTCGAACGCTCCTTGCCGACAATGCCGCTTCGCAGCGCGAGTACGATGCACGCAAGACGGCGGTTGACGCCTCGGTCGCCGCATTGGCCGAGGTCGAAGCCAAAGTGAAAACGGCCGAACAGGAAGTCGAAGTCGCCCAAGCAAATGTCGCCACGATCCAGACTCGTATCGACGACGCGGTCCTGGTTGCCCCGGTACGTGGCCGTGTTCTCTACCGCTTGGCCGAAGTCGGAGAAGTGTTACCCGCGGGTGGCAAGGCTTTGACGCTTGTCAATCTCGAAGATGTCTATATGGAGATATTCTTGCCTTCAGAGACGCCGCCAAAGTCAAGGTGGGTGCCGAAGCGAGGCTGACCGTTGATCACGCTCCTGGACGCGCTGCCGCCGGATATGTCAGTTTCGTATCCCCGGAAGCTCAGTTCACACCGAAACAAGTCGAGACCAAGAGTGAGCGAGACAAGCTGATGTTTCGTGTCAAGATTCAAGTCCCCGAGGAACTTGTCAGTTCGTACATAGAACAGATCAAGACGGGGATTCGAGGAGTCGGCTACGTCAAAACGGATGATTCTGCTGTCTGGCCCGTGTGGTTGGACAATGTCATCGAGGCGAAGCCAACGTCACCAACCGTGGATGAATCCGTCGTGGATACATCAGCCAATCAAGCGTCATCGGAGAAGGCAACCCCGGAAGAGCAAGGGACCGAAGCAAAGTAGGAGAATTGGTCCGAGCCACCTAGCTGCGATCTTCCCGAGACCTTTTCATGCCAACTCCTACATCTCGACAAACTCTCCGTGGCATCCGGCAATCCGCCGGTCGTTTCCATTCAAAACGTAACGCACCGCTACGGCAAGACGTTTGCGCTTGATTGCGATTTCTACTCGACATTCCACCTGGCCTGATGGTCGGTGTGATCGGGCCCGACGGCGTCGGCAAGTCAACGCTGATGGGCTTGATCGCCGGTGCCAAGAAGATGCAAGCGGGAAAGATCACCGTCCTGGGTGGCGACATTGCGGACGCTCGTCATCGACGCGATGCTTGCCCGCGAATCGCCTACATGCCGCAGGGGCTTGGGCAAGAATCTGTATCTGGAGCTGAGTGTTCACGACAACGTCGACTTCATGGCCAGACTCTTCGGATTGTCGGCCGCCGAGCGACCGGCCAAGATCAAACAATTGCTCGACGCTACGGGACTTGGCCCTTTCCCCGAGCGTCCAGCCGGCAAGCTGTCGGGCGGCATGAAGCAGAAGGTTGGACTGTGCGGCGCCCTGGTCCACGAACCGGACTTGCTGATTTTGGATGAGCCAACGACCGGCGTCGATCCACTCTCGCGACGTCAGTTCTGGACCCTGATCGACGACATTCGCGCGGGTCGTCCCGAGCATGAGCGTCCTCATCTCCACCGCCTACATGGATGAAGCACAGAAGTGGGATTGGATTGTGGCGATGGACGACGGGAAGGTGCTTGCCACCGGAACACCGGCGGAGCTGATGGAGCGAACCGGGACGCACGATTTGGAGAAATGCTTCATCGCACTTGCTGCCGGAAGAAAAACGGATGGGGCATACCGAGCTGATCATTCCGCCGCGTCCCGCCGGCAAGTCGGAAATCGCCATCGATGCCAAGGGACTGACTCAGCGCTTCGGCACTTTCGTCGCCGTCGACCATGTCACGTTGTCGATCGAGCGCGGCGAGATCTTTGGCTTCCTCGGATCGAACGGCTGCGGCAAGTCAACGACGATGAAGATGCTGACCGGCCTGCTCACTCCCACCGAAGGAACCGCGACGATCTTCGGCAGTTCGGTCGAAGCCGGAAGCATGGAAGTCCGCAAGAACCTCGGCTACATGACGCAGGCGTTCTCGCTGTACGGCGAATTGACCGTTCGCGAGAACCTGGTCCTGGACGCGCGCCTCTATCACATTCCTCCCGCCAAGGCCAAGCAGCGCATCGACGAATTGGTCGAAAAATTCGGCTTGGGACCTCACCTCGACGCCTTGGCCGGGGACCTGCCGATGGGCTTGCGACAGCGGCTCTCGCTGGCCGTGGCCGTTTTGCATGAACCGGAAATCCTGATTTTGGATGAACCGACGTCGGGCGTCGACCCGGTTGCCCGCGACAGTTTCTGGGAGTTGTTGATCGATCTTTCGAGAAATCAGGGGGTGACGATCTTCGTGACCACTCACTTCATGAACGAAGGGATGCGCTGCGATCGCATTTCGCTGATGAACGCCGGAAAGGTTCTGGCCTGTGACGCTCCGCAAAAACTGATCGACGAGCGCGGCGCAGCCGGCTTGGAAGACGCGTTCATCGGCTACATGGAGGACGCAATCGCCGAGGCGGCAGCCAAGACGAAGAAGGCAGAGCCCAAGGTCAGCGCATGCTGCAGTCGTCAACGCATGCCAGGCCACACGCCGACAACGGCACCGTCCGGAAGCACGCTTGCGCATTGGCACGGATGATGGCCTATGCCGCCAATGAGACGATGCAGATCCTTCGCGATCCCGTGCGGTTGGCCTTTGCCTTCGTCGGTTCAGCGCTGCTGATGCTCGTCTTCGGATATGGCATTACCAGCGATGTCGAACACATTCGCTTTGCGGCGTTGGACTACGATCGATCGCCGGAGAGCCGAGCCTATATCGAGCAGTTTGCCGGCTCGACCGTCTACTTCACCGCAGACGTCCGCCGCCCGATTCCGCGGACGAAGCCCTGGAGCGGCTGCAAGTCGGATGACATTTCGTTGGTGCTTGAGATTCCACCGAGTTTTGGCCGGGACTTTCGGCGAGGGAGTAAGTCCGGAAGTCTTGGCCCAGGTGGACGGCTGCCATGACGTTCCGTGGCGAGACGGTCGCGCAGTATGCCCAAGGCGTGCACAACAAAATGCTGGCCGGACTCGGCCAAGCGTTTTGCATTCGGCTCCCCCAAAATACAAAGCGGATATCCAGGAACGCTTCATGTACAACCCGAGCTTCGAGAGCATCTACTCGATTGTTCCGAGCGTTCCGGCCCTGCTGCTGATTCTGATACCGGCCATTCTCATGACCGTCAGCATCGTGCGCGAAAAGGAACTCGGCTCGATGATCAACTTTTATGTGACACCGACCCGCAAGATGGAATACCTGTTGGGAAAGCAGCTTCCGTACATCGCCATCGGCATGATGAACTTTTTCATTTTGACGGCGATTGCGGTCGTGATCTTCGGCGTTCCGGTCAAAGGCAGCTTCTTGGCCTTGACGCTGTGCACGCTGCTCTATGTGACCGCGACCACCGGGATCGGCATGGTGACCTCGACGTTCACCAGCAGCCAGGTCGCGGCCGTGTTTGTGACGGCCATTCTCACCATCTTGCCGACCATGCAGTTCTCCGGCCTTCTGCAACCGGTCTCGACACTCGAAGGCAACGCGAGGCTGGTCGGTTCGATCTGGCCGACGACCTACTACATGCATTCCAGTGTGGGCGCCTTTACGAAGGGGCTCGCTCCCGGACTGATGCTGCAGGACATGCTTTTCTTGGCAGGCTGCATCCCGGTGCTGTGGGCAATTAGCTGGGTCGGCTTGCGAAAGCAGGAGAAATAGTGGTGACTTCACTCCTGAACATTCTCTGGTTGGGTATCAAGGAACTTCGCAGTCTTACTCAGCGATTACGTGATGATCCTGTTCGTCGTCTATGCCTTTACGATGGCGATTTACGTTCAGGCGACCGGCACCTCCAACGAAGTCAATAACGCATCGATTGCATTTGTTGACGAGGATGGCTCGGCGCTTTCCAAGGAGTTGATCAACGCCTTCTATCCGCCGCGTTTTCAGCATCCCGTGTTGATCGACGCTGGCGAGGTTGAAGATGCGATGGACCGCGGACGATTCATGTTCGTGGTCGTGATTCCGCCTCAGTTTGAAAACGATCTCCGTGCAAATCGCAATCCGGATATTCAGTTGAGCATCGATGCGACGGCGATGCAGCAGGCCGGAATTGGCGCCAACTACATCAAGAACATCATCAACGATCGCGTCTCGAATTTTCTGAAGCGAACCGACGACACCACCGAACAGCCAATCCGGCTCGTCGTTCGTAAGTTGTTCAATCCGAACGGGGTCTCGTCCTGGTTCACTAGCGTGGTCGCCATCATCAACCAGATCACCCTGTTGACGATCGTACTGACCGGGGCCGCCGTGATTCGGGAACGCGAGCACGGAACGCTCGAACACCTGCTGGTGATGCCGCTGAGCGCTTTCGAGATTGCCCTGGCCAAGGTGTGGGCCAATGGTCTGGTGATCTTGATCGCCACTGCCGTCTCGCTCTATTTCGTGGTCCTACAAGGCACTGGAGGTTCCCTTTGCGGGTTCGGTCACGCTGTGGTTTGCAGGTGTCATTCTTTATCTCTTCTTTGCCACGGCGCTCGGGATATTTCTTGGCACGATTTCTCGAACCATGGCTCAGTTTGCGCTGCTGATCATTCTGGTCATCGTCGTGCTGCAGATGCTCTCGGGTGGTAGCACACCTGTTGAAAGCCAACCGATATGGCTGCAGTGTCTCACTTTCTTTTTGCCATCGCGGCACTTTGTGAGCTTCTCTCAAATCATCATTTATCGAGGTGGCGGGTTTAGCGCCGTTTGGTCGCAATTCTTGATGGTTTCAGTCATCGGAATCGGATTCTTCGTCTACAGCCTGTCTCTGTTCCGAAAGTCGATATCCGTTTCCAAGTAGATGACTCTGCCGATGAAAGCCGCAGGGAATGACCACAACCCGCATTGACTTGCGATATCATGATGCAGACGACGAAAACTCCGAGCCTCAGGAGGCACCATGTCTTGTGCTGAGCACTTGATCGACTTCGTGAAGCATCGTCAAATCCTCTCTCGTGGCGATCACGAGGATGCGGCCCGGTGACCCATCCGTGGCCACTTCGGCGTCCGGACGGCAACTCGCATTGGCCTGGTGGTCAAGTTCCAATCCGAGGCACTCCAGTCCAACACAGATGGACTCGCGGACTTCGCTGGCATGTTCGCCAACACCTGCCGTGAATACCAACGCATCAACGCCTCCCATGGTCGCCGCCAGCGCGCCGATTGCTTGCCGAACCCGATGCGAATAGACGGCCAGGGCGAGTCGCGCTCGATCGTGTCCATGCTGGGCCGCAGCCAGCACATCGCGCATGTCCGCTGAGATTCCTGACACTCCCAGAAGGCCCGATTCGCGGTAGAGTGCCCTGTCAACCTGTTCTGGCGTCATCCCGCGATGTTGCTGAACATGCAGGATGATTCCCGGATCGATGGAGCCGCTGCGCGTGCCCATCATCAGCCCGTCTAACGGTGTAAAGCCCATGGTCGTATCAACGCTGCGGCCTCCTTTGACAGCTGTGGCGGAGCAGCCATGTCCCAGATGACAGATGACCAAACGCAAATCGTTTGGCGACGTACCGAGCATCTCTGAGGCACGTGTAGTGCAATAGGCAAGACTCAGTCCGTGAAAACCATAGCGACGAATGCTCCAATCGCTCGCCCAACTCGCAGGTACCGGATACGTGCTGGCTTCGGGTGGCAAGGTGGCATGGAATGCGGTGTCGAAAACCGCCACGTGTGGCACCGAGGGCAATTCCTCTTCCGCCACCGCCAAGGTTTCGAGGCTCGGCGGATTGTGCAGCGGAGCGAGATCGGCCAACGCGGCGATTCTTGAACGTACCTCTGCGGTGATCTCGACAGAGGAAGTGAACGGACCTCCGTGAACTACTCTGTGCCCGACCGCGCCCAGGGCAGAGACGTCCGGCAATGCAATCGGCACCGCATTCGTCAGATCGTACATGAATCGTCGAACCGCCTCCGCATGACCCTTCCAGGCAACGCTCTCGCTTCGATCCCGGCCATCAGGTCCGGCGTACCTGTACCGCGTTTCGACTCCGGCCCAGTCAGCCACACCTCGGGCAATCACGGTCCTGTCAACCGTATCCATGACCGTGCATTTCAGACTGCTGGATCCGGCGTTCAGTAACAGCACGATCAACTCTAGACTCCCTGCATGTAAGGTCGCAATCGCACACGTTTAATGCAACCGCACAGCCACTCGAATTGGGCCACACTCAATTGGGCCACACTCAATAGGGCCGCACTCAATAGGGCCATGTCCAATTGGCCGCCTCCGGCTGATCGACGCCGTGTTCGTGCGAATAGTTCTCGCACTCAATTTGCATGTTGCGGAATTTTTCCTTGGCGTGAGCGCCGGATACTTGAAGTCGAGGGACGCGGTCGATGACATCCATGGCCAGGCTAAAACGATCGATCTGGTTCTGGATTGCGAGTTCGAGCGGCGTATTGATGTTCCCCTTCTCCTTGTAACCCCGAACGTGGAGATTCTTGTGATTGGTGCGGCGATAGGCCAATCGGTGGATGAGCCACGGATAGCCATGGAAAGCGAAAATGATCGGTTTGTCGACGGTGAACAGACTGTCGAAATCGCGGTCCGACAAGCCATGCGGATGCTCAGTCGCCGGTTGCAAGCGAAGCAAATCGACCACGTTGACGAAACGAATCTTCAGGTCGGGAAACTCCTGGCGGAGCATGACCGTCGCGGCAAGTGCCTCCTTCGTCGGAATGTCACCCGCACAAGCCATGACCACGTCCGGCTCGTGTCCGTGGTCCGTGCTCGCCTTTTGCCAGATGCCGATTCCCTTCGTGCAGTGGACGATCGCAGCGTCCATGTCGAGGTATTGAAGGTGATTCTGCTTGTCCGACACGATCACGTTGATATATCCCTCGCTCCGCAAGCAGTGGTCCGCAACTGACAACAGCGAGTTCACGTCTGGAGGCAGGTAGATCCGCGTGACGGCGGCGCTTTTGTTCACGACAACGTCCAGGAATCCGGGATCCTGGTGAGTAAACCCATTGTGATCCTGACGCCAAACTGTCGATGTGATGAGAAGATTGAGTGAGGCGATCTTTTCACGCCACGACAAGAGGTTGCAGATCGTCAACCATTTTGCATGTTGGTTGAACATCGAGTCGATGACATGCGCAAACGCTTCGTAGGTGCTGAAGAAGCCGTGGCGGCCGGTTAACAAGTAACCCTCCAGCATGCCTTCCAGCGTGTGTTCGGATAACATCTCCACCACGCGCCCGTCTGGAGCGAGTTCCGTGCCGTCCGCGTCTTCCGGAAAGTACTCGGCGAGCCACAGCTTCTTCGAAACTTGATAGATCGCATCGAGTTTGTTCGAAGTGTTTTCGTCGGGTCCGAACACGCGAAAGTTGGACATGTTCGCCTTCATCACGTCTCGAAGGAAGACGCCGAGTGGACGACAGTTTTCGGCTTCGATAACCCCGGGCTTCTCGACCTTGATTCCGTAGTTACGAAAATCCGGCAAACGCAGGGCCTTCTTCAAACGGCCACCATTGGCGTGTGGGTTGGATCCAATCCGTCGGTGACCGGTCGGGGCCAATGCCTTCAGGTCAGGTCGAAGTCGACCGTTTGTATCAAACAGTTCCTCTGGCTTGTATCCGCGCATCCAGTCCTCGAGTTGCTTCAACTTTGCCGGATCCTTCTTGACGTTGGCCATCGGTACCTGATGAGATCGCCAACTCCCCTCCAGCTTGTGTCCGCCGAACTCGGCGGGGCTGCTCCAACCTTTCGGCGTACGAAGCACAATCATCGGCCAATGCGGTCGAAAGGGAGTACCAGAACTCCGTGCCTGCTTCTGCGCTGCGCGAATCTCCCCAATGCACTTGTCCAGGGTTGCCGCCATCGCCTGGTGCATGGACTCCGGATCAGAGCCTTCCACGAAGTATGGCGTCCATCCCGTGCCACGAAAGAATGACTCCAATTCATCGTGGCTGACACGGGCCCAGATGGTTGGATTGTTGATCTTGTATCCATTGAGATGCAGGATCGGAAGGACCGCACCGTCGCGAATCGGATTCAGGAATTTGTTGATGTGCCAGCTTGTGGCCAATGGTCCTGTCTCGGATTCTCCATCTCCAACCATGGCTGCGACGATCAGGTCGGGATTGTCGAACGCCGCACCGCAGGCATGCGAAAGGACATAGCCGAGTTCGCCACCTTCGTGAATGCTGCCAGGTGTTTCGGGAGTACAGTGACTGCCAATTCCACCCGGGAAAGAGAATTGCTTGAAGAACCGAAGCATCCCATCCTCGTCTTCGCTACAGTCCGGGTAGACTTCCGAGTAGGAGCCCTCCAAATAGCATGGACCGAGCACGCCCGGCGCACCATGTCCCGGACCAGCCATGAAGACGATGTCCAAATCATGCGCCTTGATCGCCCGTTCAAGATGGATGTAAGCGAAGGCTAAACCTGGACTGGCACCCCAATGTCCGAGCAAGCGATCCTTCACATGCTCCGCCTTCAGTGACTCTTTGAGAAGCGGATTCGCCTTCAGGTAAGTCATTCCCAACGCAAGGTAATTGCATGCTCGCCAATACTCATCGATCTTCTTCAGATGCTCGGGATTCAACGGCGTTCCTGTGACCGTGGCTCGCGCCTTCCCAAACGCGCTGATGGAGAGACCTGAGGTTGCAGCCGATGCGATTGCCTTCGAAACGATTCCAGCAGGCGTCATCTCTGATTTCCTTTGAATGAGCAGTCACAATGACGAGGGTCAGATCCAGCTTGAGACGTGAAAATGTGCGGCTTCGACACACTGCAAAGTAGCCGATGGTCCTCATCAGTGCACCGCAATTGCCGTTCCCGGTTCGTTGGAAATGCGGCTAAATGAGACACTTCTCGCTAATCGCCACCACCTGGTTTCGCGGATGCAGTTTTTGAGCTGGAAATCACGCCAACTTATTGATGGGAGCGCTCCATGATTTCAGCCACGGATCAGCACGGATTTTCACTGATGATAACAGCATTGCATCCGTGAAAATCCGTGCTGATCCGTGGCTTGTGCGTTTTCGGTGGTGGCGTTCAGCGAGAAGTGTCCTAAATGAACGCGTTACCAGAGGACCGAAAGCGCCCCGGCAAAACTATCGGAGTCGGCTCCGTAGGGCACTTGTCGACGGATCCCAATGTAGGCCAGCTTGAAACCCACTCGCCTCGAAAAGGGATACCCGACACTGGCTTCCCAACCGATGTTCTCTCGCTCGTCATTCTTGTCGATGCCGTTGAGCGTCGAGGTCGCTCCGAGACCATAGCCCAAGCCAACGCCCGCCCACAGACCCGGTCGAAATGTGTAGTCGACGTACCCTTCAAGCGTATAGAACGGATCCTGCTCGAGGTAATTGCCGCTGAAGAAATCATCGTTGTCGGTGTATAACCACGTGGCAAAGGTGGATTCAAACGACCATTTGTCTCGACTATGCACCACGCCGATTTGCGGTCGAAATGTATAACGATTGGTGCCCAGGTTGAGCAGTCGGTCGTCGATGTAATGCCCTGTGGGTACTTGCACGACCAAAGCCATCCCCACGATCGTCTCCACCGACGTCTCCGCTCGATACTTGGCGAATTCTTCGCCCTCCAGTGGCGGCATCCAATCAAGTTCACCGCCAATCGCAGTGACATGTCGGACCAGCCGCTGCGAGTCGTGCTCGCCGGCACCCCATTGAGCGTTCCACTCCAATGGGCACTCTGATAGGCCTGCCAGATGTCAATCCGAGCTGACTTGCCCAGCAAACGGAAACTCCTCAGGTACTTCAGCGGAAACGTCTCCATCTCCATCGTGACGTCGTCCAGCAACAGCACCGGATCAAAGGCGATGTCGGCGTTGGTGTGAGCGTAACCAACGCCACCAAAGTTGGCTCGATCGGCAAGTGACTCCAACGACGAGGCTCAAGTTCCTGCGAGCTCGCGGTCGCAGCGAACCAGCAAACGACCAGCCAGATCACGAGATGCTTGCAAATAGCGTGATGCCATCGGCGAGACGCACAATCAGCGAGGCGCGGCAGTCGAACTAATGATATCAAGCCCGTTGGTCTCCATACTTGCTACAGGTTCATGGGCGTCTGATCAATTTCCGACGCTTTTGCCCGCCCTGGACCCATTGAGCTAGACAGTACCGGTTAGGCTAGGTTTGACGACATACACAAATTCCTTCATTTCTTCGGTTTGTGCACGCCTACGACTTAAAACTGCGTGCATGAAATTGATCGAACATTGCTAGCTGTTCAAACTGAGCGGTCATATCGTAGGTCCGCCTTTCCAAGGCGGACGCGGGCAGCTTTGCTGCCGCCGTGCGAGCCTGCGGAGAGACTCGCCTACGGTAATGCCGCTGAGATCGCCATCAAACGGTCGCGCCGAACAGGGCACCCACCACGGCGGTCAGTGCCATCGCCAGAGCCCCCCAAAACGTGACTCGGATGGCACTCTTCATCAAAGGCGCAGCCACCGACGTAGGCTCCAAACACTCCCAGCAGTGCCAGGAATAGAACGGAGGTTGCGACCACTAAGGGGATCAGTGCTGTCGGGGGAGCGATCAGAACGGTCAACATCGGCAGCGCCGCGCCGACCGCAAAGGTTCCGGCCGAAGCAAAGGCTGCTTGAACCGGCCGGGCACTGAGCTCTCCGAAATGCCCAGTTCGTCGCGGGCATGCGCGGCCAGTGCGTCATTGGCCATCAATTGCTGGGCGACCTGTTTCGCCAACGACTCGTCGAGACCTCGCTTCGACATAGATCGCCGCCAGTTCCGAGTGCTCGAACTGGTTGTCCGTGGCGAGTTCCGTGCGCTCCCGTTCGAGGTCGGCCTTTTCGGTGTCCGACTGAGAACTGACCGAGACGTACTCGCCGGCAGCCATCGACATCGCTCCGGCAACCAGGCCCGCGACGCCCGCGACCAAGATGTCTGCCTGGTAGCGTTCGCCGCAGCCACTCCGACCACCAGGCTGGCGGTGGAAACGATGCCGTCGTTGGCGCCGAGCACTGCAGCGCGCAGCCAGCCGATGTGTTCAGTGCGATGCTTTTCGGAATGCAAGGCTCTCATTTGATCTTCACCTTTTCGTCGCCGACAAGTTCCACCAGGACAGTCAGGTCATAGGTCCGCAGCACACCATGGATTGCCGAATCGAGCTGACCGGACGGTTTGGAGTCGCGAACCACCGATGACCAATTCGCTGGCATCCGCGTGAGTGTGACCGACGCGAACAGTTGTGGATGTAAGGCAGCGGCATGCAGGGCAATGATTGCGGATTGACCGGAAGCGACCAGATGAACGGGACGAGGTTGATCGCGATTCTTCTGGTAGTACGCCACGAAATCCGCCGCAGCGAGCACATCATCAACGCGCAGACCGACAATGGACTCACCCAACAGGTAGGCGAGGTAAAACGTCTTCCAGTCGGTCAGGTTCACATCGCGCTGGCCCGAAGAGGTTTCGCCCTGACCGCTCAGATCGACGCTGACCACCGCATAACCCTGTTTCACCAGATTCTTCGATCGGCCCGTCCGGTTGGCTGTCACCCAGTTTCCCATCATCATGCAAAACCAGGTACGCCTCATCCGACGGTGTCTGCGGATGGAACGTGAGTCCCGGTATCAAGCGTCCCGAATCAGTGGTCAGCACCAGCTTGTCGATGTGATAGCCGTCACGCTGAACTCTGCCGCGATCTTCCCATTGTGGCGGCTTCATCTCCGTAGCCGGGCGCAGGCGAAGAACCTCACGTACTTGTTCGTGCCGCTGGTCGTTCGTGGCGTTCTGCCAGGATTTGGCTCTCTGCTCGGCAAGCTGCGACTCAAACTCAGCGTTCAGATCAAAGACAGACTTCTCGTTGGTAAACTCGGCAAGCACTTGCCCCGATTCGGTGCAAAGCAGATCTTCCGTGGGACGCGTTGCCAACTCGACAGCCGGAATGGCCTCGTCTTTGTCGAGGCAGGCGCTGCATCCAGTGGGCAATCGTCGCCAGGTTCTGCGGCTGGACTCCGTGTTCGCCTTCGACTTCCACCAGATCGACTCGTTCAGGGAAACCGAGGCGGCCGTAGATCTGTTTGGCTTGTCGAAGATTTTCCCAGCTGCCACGTGAATCAAAAAAGTCTTGGGTCGTCGAACTGATCAAGGTGGGTCGCGGAGCACGCATCAACACGTAGTCCGGCTGATCCATACCGAAGGCGATCTGTGCGAAGACGTTCTGTTCGGCGTCCTGAGGACCGATCGTTTCAATCAGGCGACGAAACGTAGTCAGATAGCAAGCGGGTGCCGCGCAGGCGACACGATCGTCCAAAGCCATGACGTAGCTGGTCAGCGTGCCGCCACCGGAACATCCCGTGAACCCGATGCGGTCGGGATCGATTTCGGGCCGACTGCAGAGGTAGTCAATGGCTCGCATTGCATCCCACACTCGATACCGTGCCGTGCTGCGACCGACCAACGACGAACCGACCCCGATCAGAAAATGCTCGGTGGTGGTTCCGGAAAACTCCGGCTCACCCTCGGCGTTAAGAATCTGGGATCGCTCTCCTTGCCCGATCGGATCAAAGCACAAAGCGGCCATGCCGTGGCGGGCCATCATGATTCCGAACCGCTGGTTGTAATCCGCTGTCTTGGCGGTGCGACTGTGCCCGCTGGAGACGGCGATGCCAGGGACGCGAGCACTTGATTGCGCTGCCGCGCCATCGGGCAGGTAGAGGTTCGCCGTGATGTGATGATTCGGCTGACTTTCGAAGATGACGTTCTCGATGCGATAGCCATCGGCCTGGACCGTTTTGACGGTTCGAGCATTCAAGGGAGTTCGCTGCGGAAAGCCTCCCAGCTGTTGAACGAAGAACTCTCTGAGATGCACTGGTAGTCGGCGATCTGCTGCGGGGTCTTCAACTCGGCGAATCGCCCGTCGCGTGCGTCAAGAGCTTTGTAAGCCTGCTGCTGGAGTCGTTGATAAAGTGTCGCCGTCTGACGTTCGGCGTCGTCAAGGCAATGCAACTCCTCGGCCCGCAACGCACTCCCCGACAAAAAAACAACGAGTGAGATCAGGGGAAGGATCTGTTTCACGGGAGTGCCTCATGACGCGATCGAGATGTGACAAAAGTTTGCAGGAACTGCAGTCAAGCAGTATGACAGAAACGAGTCGCCACAACAGCGCATGGGCCAAGCGTCATCGAGACGTTGACGAACTCCCGTCAGAACGGCCGGTAGCGAGAATCGACGTAGAGCCAATAAAGCAGTTCGTGAATCAGATCGAGTGCCGTTTGAATTCGGTGATCAGGATTCTTTTGGATGCAACGCATGCACACGGTTTCAAGCGTGGTCGGAATCGTGCGATCCGGCGCGAGAGGCTCGGCGCAGGCGGGTGAGTGTATTGGGTGTTGTGCATGATTTCCTCCAGCGAATCGCCCCACGCCAACGTCTGGAGTGTCAGAATCTCGAACAGGATCGCCCCCAGGCTGTAAATGTCGGTGCGATGGTCGATTTCTTCATTGATCACCTGCTCGGGTGACATGTAGAGCGGGGATGCCTGGAGCGGTTTGCGAGACGAGCCGAATCGAGCATCCGTGGCGGCGGAGTGCTCGTCTTCAGGTTCCTCGTCAAGTAGTTTTGCCAGGCCCCAGTCCAGCAGCATCACCTCTCCGAAATCGCCCATCACGATATTCTCTGGCTTGACGTCGCAGTGAGCCACGCCGTGGGCATGCGCGTAGTTGAGCACCTGCGCCACTTCGATGACCACGTCGATCAGCCGTTGAAGATCCCATCGCGACTCGCCGTCGATGATCTTGTCAAGCACTTCTCGGAGCGTCGTCCCTGAAACCAGTTTCATGGTGAAGTAGTAATGGCCCCTGCTGTCGTACCCGACTTCATAAACGGGAGCCGTATTGGGGTGCTGAAGGGTCGCTGTGATGCGTGCCTCGCGCAAAAACAATTTCTGTTCGTAAGGATCGTTTGCAAGCTCGGTATGCAACGTCTTGTAGCAGATGACGCGACCAAGGTTCAAATCTTTGCAGGACTGAATCAGACACTTGCCCCCGCGAGCAATCTCCTTGAAATAGATGTAGCGGGTGTTGTTCTTCATTCGCGCATCTGCCGACAGTGGCGAATTCAGATCCGCCATGCGAATCAGTTGCGGACCAGCGGCAGGGCTTCGATATTTAGAGTTCATCAGATTGGATGCAGATTCGATGTGATGAGCAATGCGAACGGAGGCAATGAACAGAGATAGAAAACCATTTCCGCTAGGATAGAATCAGACCATTGCTTTTCACAAGCATGGCACATTCCGAAAGCGACGCCGGCGATCGCATGATCTCCGGGGAAAGCCATCACCATGCGAGCGTTTCACCGACGCGAAATCACATGGATCATCAGCGCTCGATCGTCGGCGCGATCGTCAGCGCTCGATCGTCGCGCTCGATAGGTCATCTTGGTGCGTTTGGCGGAAAATCGACTGGCCAATTCCGGGATGTCGTTCTTGTGACCGAGCACGACCACCACATCACCGGCGGCCAGCTTGGTGCGTGGATCGGGATGGATCTCGTTGGTTCCATCTGCATGGCGGATCCCTACGATCAAGAACCCATGGTTGCTGCGGATTTCGATTTCGCTGATCGCATGGTCCACCAGCACAGAGTTGGGCTGTACCTGCAATTCGTCAAACTCGAGTCCGATCTGGCGCAAATCGTCAATCATGCCGCTTTGCTGTTGAATCTGTTCGAGCATGTTCTCGGCCGTCGGCCGGATGATCAATTGGGCGAGCTTCTTGGCACCAATCGCGGTGGGCAGGACGACGCGGTTCGCTCCGCAACCCAGCAGTTTCTTCTCCGTTCTCGGATTCTCGCCACGCGCGATGATCATCACGTTCCGGTTCATCTCGCGGGCGGTGACGGTCACGAAAACGTTTGTCGCATCTTGCGAGAGCACGGTCGCGACGGTGGAAGCGTGTTGAATCCCAGCCTGCTGCAAGATGTGCTCGTCGGTTGCATCCCCGTGAATGACCAGGTAACCGCGTTCTTCGGCATCCTGCAGTCGGTCTCGGTCCGTGTCGATCGCCACAAACGGCTTTCCCGCGTCGTGGAGTTCGCGGGCGAGAATCGTTCCCAGTCGGCCGATCCCGCAAACGATCGTGTGGTTGCGGAGTTGTTCGATTCCCTTTGTCATGCGTCGGACTCCCAAGGCTCGGTTGAGTTCACCATCAATCAGCATCTGCACACATCCACCCACCGTGTAGATCAAGGCACCGTAACCGGAGATGATCACCGTGATCGTCAGCAACCGCAGGGCGGGCGATTGGACCGGTTGGACTTCGCCGTAACCGACACCAAAAATGGTGATGATCACCATGTAGATTGCATCGTTGACCGTCCAGCCAGCGCCGACATATCCGAATACCGCCGACACGCAGACGAACAGGAACAGCATGACGCCGGTCACGATCTTCCGAATCGGTGTGGACGATGACTTCTTGGACGGGACCGAATCGTGCTGCATGTTGCTTCCGTTGACTTTCAGGCCGTCTCGGTCAATCGACCTGCCGCAACTGCATGGAATCGATGATCTTTTCGCCCGCTAACACATTGGTGATCGCGATGAGCCAATCACCCGAGCGGCACCAG
Organism: uncultured Gammaproteobacteria bacterium; assembly: GCA_963823435.1. Lineage (GTDB taxonomy): Bacteria > Pseudomonadota > Gammaproteobacteria > Steroidobacterales > BM003 > CAKZML01. The sequence continues at coordinate 24,620 of CAWGLN010000002.1, forward strand.
CCCTTCTCCTTCAGACATTCCATCGCCCGGCGGATCGTCTGCTCGGGATCGTCGGAAAACTCCATCAAGAAAGGTTCGACACCCCACGGCAATAGCAACTGACGGAACGTGGTTTCGACGTCCGTGAACGCGTAAATGGGCACACCCCGAGCACGCAAGGCGCCCAGCACATAGGCCAGGAATCCGCTCCGCGTGAACACGATGATCCCCGAATCGCTCAGTTCCTGGGCCAGCACCGCGGCCGATCGCAACATCTTGGCCTTCGGCTCGCGCAACTTCATGATCGTATTCAACGAGCCATCCACGGTCGGCTCAATGCTCTCGATGATGTGCTTGAGGACGTCGACCGATTCCAGCGGATACTCGCCCGTGGTCGTCTCACCGGAGAGCATGACGGAGTCGGCCCGTTCACGAACCGCGTTGGAAACGTCCGAAATCTCCGCCCGTGTCGGCATCGGCGAATGAATCATCGATTCCAACAAGTGGGTCGCGATGATCACCGGCTTGCCTTCCGCCTGACAGGCCCGCACCAGCTGTGTCTGCACCAGGGGCAACTTGTGATAGTCGATCTCGATTCCCAGATCGCCACGGGCCACCATCACCGCGTCGGCAGCGCGAATGATCTCCTCCATGTGCTTGACACCCGAGTGCTCTTCGATCTTGGCAACGATGCGCGCCTTGGATCCAAGCTCTCGCAAGAACCGCCGCAAAGAACGCACGTCTTTGGCTCGGCGGACAAACGAGAGGGCCGCAAAGTCGACTCCTGCCTCCACCCCCGCCTTCAAGTCGAGCTTGTCCTTTTCCGTCAAGGAGGGGAGGTTCACCTCGACCCCCGGCAAATTGATATGTCGACGCGAACCCAGTATTCCAGGCGTCAGCACTTCGCAACGAACGCAGTCCGGATCCTTGTCGATCACCCGCATTCGCAACAAACCACTGTCGACAAGCACCGTGGCACCAACGTTGACATCGCGAGCCAGGTCGGGGTAATTCACCGACACGCTGGCGAAGTCACCTGCTTTCCATGCGACCACCACCTCGGCTCGCCACCGAGGCCTCGGTGCAAAACTCCAGCACGCTTCCCGCTTGCAAAGTAAGGGGTGTGGCAAGTGGTCCGGTGCGGATTTCAGGGCCCTTGACGTCCATCATGACCGCCACGCTGCGGCCCTGTTCGGATGACACCTGGCGAATCCGGCCCACCACCTCCGCGACCCAGTCGACCGTGGCATGCGCCATGTTCAATCGGATCACGTCGACACCCGCATTGATCAGCCGTGCGAGTTGATCCGGCGATTCGGTCGACGGCCCCAGCGTGATGATGATTTTGGTGTGTCGATAATACGGAGAGTCATTCTCCATGGTGAGCGATCGGCCTTCGGCGACGGGAGGTATCAAGGGGAAGGTTGCAAACTTGAACTGTGAGCGGCACGTTTCGTACCGAGAAAGTCACGCGGCGACGAAGCTCGAGATCCCACGCCCCAAACGCCGCAAATGCTCCGATTCACTCCCGTAGCACGAAAAAGCTCGATCCGCCCACCGCTGCCCTCCAACCGGGGATGCCCCAAAACAAGCAGTTGCGAATGGCAGCGGTCGACTGCCTGGCTGGAAATGCATGGAGTGTCGCTCCCGGACAGGTTCGTGGCGAAGACGCGTGCAAACAGTCCATACTGGTGGGCCCGTATCCTCTTTCATCTCGGTCCCTCCGCCCCTCTGTTCCGTCTCCCTTCCACTCTTCGCAGTTCCCCGCCATGAGCAATCCTTGACGACACTTGCCCCTCGTGGTTTGGTGCCATCTGTCTTGGTTCCGTGACGACCGTTGTTGCCGCTGAATCCTGCGCGACCGAATGTGGTGCTCTTCATGGTCGATGACTTCGGATACGAATGCGTGACGGCCAATGGCGGTCAATCGTACCAGACACCCAACGTCGACCAGTTGGCGGCGACGGGAATGCGTTTGAGAACTGTCATGTCCAGCCGCTGTGCACGCCGACTCGCGTCCAGCTGATGACGGGCATACAACATCCGCAACTATCTGAAGTTCGGCACGCTGCTGCGAACGGAGAAGACGTTCGGACAGCTTGTTCAGCGAGGCTGGCTACCGACTGGGATTTGTGGCAAGTGGCAACTTGGTCACGAGGTCGACTCGCCGCAGCACTTTGGCTTCGAGGAATCGTGTCTGTGGCAGCAGACTCGTCGACCGCCGCGGTATGCCAATCCGGGACTCGAATACAACGGAGTCGAAAAGGATTTCGACTCGGGCGAGTACGGACCGACGCTGGTCAACGACTTTGCCCTCGATTTCATCTCACGACACCATGCGCGAACCGTTCTTTCTTTACTATCCGATGATCCTGACACATGATCCGTTTCAGCCGACGCCGGATAGCCCCGACTGGGATCGCGACGACGAAGTCCGAGGCGGAGTCGCAACGTTCGACACTTTGCCGATATGACGGCGTGGATGGACCAGATGGTTGGTCGCATCGTCAGCAAGCTCGAAGAGGCGAACATTCGCGACAACACGTTGATGGTCTTCATCGGTGACAACGGCACGCTCGGCAGAGTTACCAGTCGGTTCCAAGGAACGGATTTCCAGGCGGCAAAGGCCGACGACCGATCGCGGCACGCATGTCCCGTTCATCGCGAGCTGGCCGGCACAGATGAAGTCGGCGGGTGTCAGCCGTGATCTGATCAGCAGCACCGACTTTCTGCCAACGATCTGCGAGGCTGCTGGAATCGAAGTGCCCGCGGAAGATTGACGGCGTCAGCTTTCTGCCGCAACTGAAAGGCGAAGGGAACCCACGCGAGTGGCTGTACTGCTGGTATTCGCCGCGACAGCGGGTTGACTTGACGGTCAAAGAGTCCGTGTTCAATCATCGTTACAAGCTGTACCGCACCGGTGAGTTTTTTCAACTTGATGGACGATGTCGACGAAAAGAATCCGCTGCCACTGAACAAGCTCTCCGGGACGCAGCCATCGCGGCAGCGGCACTTCAGGGGGTCCTCAATCAGTTTGCCGACGCACGTCCAGTCGCATTGGATCAACAGCTGGCGGCAAGCCAGGACTCTGCACAACCAGCGGCCAAGGAAAAAGAATAACAACAAGAAGAGAAACAAAAGGAACACAGAATGATGATCCGGGTCCCTATGCGTGTGCGATGCCTTGCTTGGGTTCTCTTCGCCGGTGGTGTGGTCAAGTCTCGCTGCCGCGGCAGATCGCCCCAATGTCGTCGTCTTCTTGACGGACGATCAAGGACTGGGCGATGCCGGTTGTTATGGGCATCCCAGGATCCTGACGCCGAATCTCGATCAGTTCGCAGCCGAGGGTCTGCGTCTGACTCAGTGCTATTCCGCCTGCAGTGTCTGCTCACCGTCGCGTTCTGCGATCCTGACTGGCCGAACGCCTTACCGAAACGGAGTTTGGCGATGGATCCCCGAAGGAAGCCAGTACCATCTGCGAACCAGCGAAATCACTTTGCCGGAATTGCTCAAGGAACGCGGCTACGATACCTGCCATGCGGGCAAATGGCATCTGAACGGTTTGTTCAACAGTGACGATCAGCCTCAGCCTGATGACCACGGCTACGACCACTGGCTGGCCACGCAAAACAACGCCGCACCGAATCACCTGAATCCTGTGAACTTCGTGCGCAATGGACAGGCCGTCGGTCGCATGGAAGGAACAAGTTCCATGATCTGTGCCGAGGAAGCATTGACGTGGCTCTGAATCTCGCAAGGATTCGGGCAACCCGTTTTTCCTCACGCTGTGGACGCACGAACCACACCTTCCAATCGAATCGGCGGAAGTCTACATGAAGCCGTATGCCGACATCGAAGATCCCGACGTTCGCCAGCATCACGGCAACGTCACACAGATGGATGCGGCCTTTGGACGGCTGATGGCGGGCCTGGATCAAATGGGGTACCGAGACAACACGCTCGTCGTGTTCACCGCCGACAACGGCCCGGAAGGCGACGGTTTGAAAGGGCGAACACGGGGTTCCACCGGCGGACTTCGTGGTCGAAAAAGGCATACGCACGAAGGTGGTATTCGAGTTCCCGGTATCATTCGATGGCCGGGGCATGTCGGCGCCTGGAACGGAAAGTGATGTGCCGGTCATAGGCTCGGACATCTTTCCAACCGTTTGCGAAATCCTCGAAATCCCCCTGCCAACCGACCGGACCATCGACGGTGCCAGCCTGCTGCCACTCTTGCTCGAATCAAAGCCGATCGAGCGAGCTGAGCCACTGTATTGGCGAAATCATTTGGCACCTGAACCGTATCGAGTGGCGTTGCGAGTCGGAGACTGGAAGATCATCGGATCGGATGACTTGTCTCAGTTCGAGCTGTACAACATTCGCGGACTGGCAGGACTCCGCCGACTTGTCCGGCAAGTACCCCGAAAAGTTTGCCGAGTTGCGTGAGCAGTTAATCGCATACGATGCGGCTGTCTTGAAAGAGGGTCCCGATTGGTGGAAGAGACAGAAAAGAACGCACCAGCGAAAGCCGCTGCCAAGAAGAACGCTGCCCCCAAAGCCAACAAGAAGCAGAATCAGAACAAGAAAAGTGAGCCAGCGAATTCGTAAGCTGGCTTGCGAACACAACATTCCCTTCCATCGACCCAAGGAATCCATCATGTTTCGAAAAGTTTCTCTTGCACTGCTCATGTGCCTCAGCTTGTCTGCCTCGGCGTGGGCCGAGAAGAATGCAGCGATCGAACCAAAGTTGATCCCGGTGGCGTCGGCAACGGTCACTGAAAACTTCGATAGCCCGCTCGCCGATCCGGCGGCAGCGGTGAAAGGCGAGTGGAAAGTGGTCGATGGAGTGCTGGTTGGCAAAGAACTGGCCGCCGACAAACATGCGGCCGTCTTGAACTACCAGAAGAAGAATCACGATTCCGCCGTCCGCTTCTCCTTCAAACTCGACGGTTCGACGACCGGGCTCAACTTCAGCCTGAACCATGCCAAGGGTCATCTGTTTCGGGTGGTGGTGACGCCCAGCGGCTTGTCGCTCAATCTTGACAAGGACAAGAACGATCCCGCTTCCAAGGCTGCGGTTCTGGCAACTGCCAAGAGCGAGTTCGAACAGGGCAAGTGGTACACGATGCTAGTGGAGATGCAGGGCGACAAGGTCGCGGTTCAAACCGACAACGGTTTGACCGTGGAAGCCTCTCATCCAACCCTGGACACCGACAAGCCGAATTACCGTTTCGTGATGAAGGGTGATTCGCTCTCGATCGACGATTTGCAGATCTGGGAAGTGAAGTAGGGCAGGGTGGCGGGCAACGAGTCGCGCGCATCGCCACGAATGAGGACCCGCCCGATGAAGAAGATCACGTCGTCGGTGCGTTCTAAAGACGCGTCAGCAATGCGCCGATGGAAATGAAATGAAATTCGTAACGAGCGGGCTCAGCAAGGAGCGTGCTTCGACCCGCTGATAAATCGCTTCAACGATCTCATTTTTCCGCTGCTCGGCGACCAGCTCGGCGTACCAATGCGGAAGCAACCATGGGTTCGGTGAATGCTCGCATGAACCCGGTGAAGTCGCGAGCCCAGGTCGCCTGGTCGCCGGTTTCCGCCAGGGCCGTATTGAAAGGAACGGGAACATCGCGGCATTCCGCCTTGACAACGCGAAACGCACGAGAGAGCCGGTCGTCTTGCTCAATGGGAGCCAACTCAATTCTTCGACGCTGCGAAAGTAGACGGGAATGACGAAGTCCTCATAGAATTTCCGAGAGAGCTTTCCCTCTTCCACCAGGTACTAAGATCGCATCGCTCAGGCCATCGTAGATCCCATAGCTGGTCGAAACATCGGCGTTTCTTCCGAACACTTGCACGAGCAGATGCCCGCCGCTGGTGATCTCGTCGGCCCGAGCCAAAAAGAATCGATGGAGATCTTCCGCGGCTTGACGACGAAACGGCTCCCGCTCGATCTCGGTCGACCCGACACCCTCTCGGGAAGCCTTGGGACTTGGCTTCATCGGCATGACAAAATTTGGCAACCTGTCCTCGGGCTTCGTTTCGAGATATCCGATCGCATTGAAAGTCGTTGCAATGGACAGGCTTTGGGAAGGAACCAGGCGATTGAATGCGGACCCTCCGATGGCTCCTGGAAAGATACGATCTCCCTCAAGCGCAGCGTCTCCGCCTGGAAACAAGTTGGCGAACAGACGGTTGAAGTCATTCGTGGGAAGATCGCTCAAGTAAACCGAGATGGGTGGATCCGACACCTTGGCACGCTGTCGATCAGGCGTTTCATTGCGTAAACGGCGTTTCCCCCTTCCGACGAACCAATGTCCAATATCGTGTACGGGGCATCGCTTTGAGACGGAACCGCCTGAGCTCTCAATGGCCTCCTCAAGCCAGGCAGAAAAGGTTCGATGGCAGCTCGTTGAGCGGCCGAGTGTGCATCGTAGTATCCACCTGCTTTCATACCCGTTATCGCTGGCATGGCCATTCTCCCTGGGAGTTGGTTTTCACAAATCGTTGTCGCGGACTTCGGCTAGTTTGCCAGTCATGCTCGCACGCATTCGTTGCACGATCGCCTGATGCTCGGCGGAATCGGCAAGGTTCTGGTACTGCTTGGGATCACGATGGACATCAAATAACTCGATGCCTCCCGATGCATCCTCATTGTACTGAATGAAGGCCCATCGGTCTTCGCGCAGCAAGAAACCCTTGCGCATCGGTGCCACGCTGAAAGCCGCCTCGCGCACCGTTTGCGACGGATCGTCGAATAGGCCGCTGATGTCGCGGCCCTGCAGATGCGTGGGAGGCTCGAGACCACAGAGCCTGGAGACCGTTGGATAGAGATCGAGCAACTCTACCAGGCTGTCACAGACGGCCGGTTTCTTGCCGGGTACCCTGATGATCAACGGCACGCCGGCCGATTCATCGCGGAGTGAGACCTTGGCCCAAAAGTCGTGCTCACCCAAGTGATAGCCGTGATCACTGGTGAAGATCACAATCGTGCGATCTTCCAGACCGCTTTCTTTGAGTGCATGGAGTACCTTGCCGACCTGTGCATCCATGAAAGCGACGGCCGCGTAGTAGCCGCCCATTGCTTTCTGCTGGCGGCGAATGTCCATCTTCATGTTCAGGCTGGTCTTGTAGTTGATGCCCGCCTCAGGGATGTCGTCCCAATCACCTGCGACCTTTTCCGGCAAACTCATCGTCGAATACGGCAGGAACGGAGTGAAGTACTTGCGAGGCGCGACAAACGGAACATGAGGGCGAACAAAACCAACCCCCAGCCAAAATGGTTGCTCGCGATGTTGATGGATCAACTCAACCGCTTTGGCAGCTGTCTTGCCATCCGAATGAACCTCGTCGTCGCCGTCAGCCTCGACCACCACGAAGGTATTGCCGCCAACCACCGGCTTTCTTCCATCCGGATTGCCCTCGAGCGTTTCACCATCTCCGGCCGCCTTCCATTCCGGTCCCGGACTGTTGAATCGTTCGCTCCATGACCGTTCATCGTCCGCTCCGTTGTAGTCGCGATCATCACCACCCGTATCGACGCCGCCAATCTCGATGCCACCCGGGACACCCATGTGAAAGATCTTGCTGACGCGAGCCGCATAGTAGCCGTGATGCTTGAAGTGTTCCGACCAGGTCGGACGATCGCCAATTTGCGGACGAGGATTCGTGTAACCCAACACACCCGTCGCATGCGGATAGTAACCTGACATGAACGACGCCCGAGACGGCCCACAGTAGGTGCCCTGGCAATAAGCCCGCGTGAATCGGGTGCCAGACGCGGCAAGGGTATCGATGTTTGGCGTCTGACACACGCGATTGCCGTAACAGGACAAAGCAGTGGCCGTCAGATCATCAGAGATGATGAACAGCACGTTGTATCCAGTGGCCTCAGCGCGAAGCGGTATCGGCGAAACCACGATGAGGCCCAAGGCAAGCAGTAGCATCCGGATCACGACACAACCTTTCGAATCGGGACATTCCAATCGGGACATTCCAATCGGGACCGACCACGTGGCGAACCGACGGAGACACAATCGCTCACGTTCCGGTAAACAGCCGCAGTATACGCCATGGGCGGACCCCGAAAGGTTTGCGCAGGGACGGTTGTCCGCGACTCCTGCGCCATGAGGAAGTCCGCGCAGAGAGCAAGACGCGTCAAAAATCCCTCAGGGATCGAGGTGGCACTGCGACTCGTAGTGCGTTGACGACCGCAAAGACGTCGATCACCTCCTGGGTCACCGCGCCGGCCACGGGAGGCAGGTAACCGAACGCGGCGACGATCATGGCGACCACGCTTAGTGCCATTCCACCCACGGCGCTCTGCAGCGCGATCCGTCGCATGCGGCGACTGATGTGCATCAACTCGTCCACTTTCTGCAAGCGACGAATCCATGACGACCGCGCCTGCCGCTTCGGTCGTCACGTCGCTGTTCTGACCAAAGGCCACGCCGACCGTTGCGGCCATCAAGGCGGGAGCGTCGTTGATGCCGTCGCCGACGAACAGCGTATCGGCCAACGCCGTCTCTCTTCGTACAATCTCCAGTTTCTCCTCCGGGCTCTTCTCCGCCATGAACCTCACCGACGCCCACCAGGTCGGCCAGGTATCGGACTTCCGACTCGCGGTCGCCGGACAGGAGCATCACGCGGTGGATGCGATGTCGCGGCCGAAGATGACGGATGAACGGCGCACCTTCGCGACGCGGCGTGTCGCGAAAGCGGTAGGTCGCGGCGTAACGATCGTCGATCAGGATGACGCACTCGAGTCCGCCGGCTGGCGGCGGCAGACATCGGGCAGCGTCTGGCTCTGCGGCGCTGAAGTGCCTTGCGGCTGGTGACTCGGATCGTCTTGCCGGCGACGCTCGCCCGAAAAGCCCCTGCCCCGGCTTTTCGCTGATTTCGCTCGCCTCGTGAATCGCCACACCGCTTCGTTCCCAGCCGCCGTCACGGCTTCGGCCAGCGGATGCTTCGAATACTGTTCGATGCTCGCCACCAGGGACAGGACCTCGTTGGGTTCGAAACGCCGCGGCACAGATCTGCTCGGTCAGCTGTGGCTCGCCGTACGTCAGCGTGCCCGTCTTGTCGAAGATGACGGTGCGGCAGCGTGTCGATCTTTTCCAGCACGGTCGGATCTCGGATCACGATCGCCCGGCGGGCCGCGAGCGAGATGGAACCGATGATGGCCACCGGAATGGCGATCAACAGCGGGCAGGGCGTGGCGACGACCATCACGGCCAGAAATCGCACCGCGATCGCCGCTGATCATCCAGGCGACGACGCCAATGGCAACCGCGATCGGCGTGTAGACGGCGCCGAGTTGGTCGCCCAATCGTCGGATCCGCGGCCGCTGCTGTTGCGAGCTCCTGCATCACCTTCATGATCTGTGCGTAGCGCGAATCGACGGCCAGCTTGTCGGCACGGATGGTCAGGGCCGATTCACCGTTGATCGCCCCCGACAGGACCGTCGAGCCGGGTGTCTTGGACATCATGTACGGCTCGCCGGTCAGGTACGATTCGTCCATCACGCCGTGCCCCTCGATCACCGTGCCGTCGATCGGACAGATTTCGTGCGGAAACACCAGCACGACGTCGCCAACGTCGATCTGATCCAGCGGTCACGTCTTCGAGCTGCGAATCGGTCTTGCGATGGGCGACGAACGGCATGCGTTTGGCCAGCGCCTGCGAGGACCGACGACGCACTGCGGACCGCGTAGGCTTCGAGCGCTTCACCGCCGGAGAGCATCAGCACGACCAGCGTTCCGGCCAGGTATTCGCCCAGAATGATCGAGGTCACGATCGAGATTCCGGCCAGCAAGTCCGAGCCAAACTCGCGGCGCAGCACCTTGAGCAGCAATTCCAAGACCAATGGAATCCCGCCCAGGACCAAGGCGATGTACAAAGGCAGATTGACCACGTGCGGCGAAGCCTCGGTCAATTGCCACAGCAGCAGATGGATCGCGATCGCGATGACAGCCAGAATCGCAATGATCAGTTGCCTTCGTTCGCCAATCAGGTTCTTCAACATAGGCCGGTGGTTTGTCACATGGAGGACCGGTGCATTCACGAACGGCTATGAACGCGGAATGAGCCAATCGGTGGCTTCGGCAAATATTCAATGGGACGCTGGAAACCAGCCTGAAGATACCATCGGTTTGTCGTACAGTAGAGGGGCGCTTGATACGAACTGGATACGAAGTAGAACCGGCACGAGCCTTATCGTCACACGAACGATGATGTCGGAACCGGTCGCATGCAAACCTGAACGCGAGATCGCTTCATGAGCTGGTCATTGAAAATTGCACGAATCGCCGGGATTGGCGTGTATGTGCATTGGACCTTCTTTCTGCTGTTGGCCTGGATCGCCTTCGCGCAATTGGCGGGCGGAGAAAGTGTGGCGGCCGCATTGAGCGGAATCGCGTTCATTTTGGCACTGTTCCTCTGTGTGGTGTTGCATGAGCTGGGGCATGCGCTGACGGCGCGACGATTCGGCTGTCAAACACGCGACATCACGCTGCTGCCGATCGGTGGCGTGGCTCGGCTGGAACGCATTCCCGAAGTACCGATCCAGGAATTCTGGGTGGCAATCGCCGGCCCCGCCGTCAACGTGGTCATCGCCGCGGTGCTGTTTGCGATCTTGATGCTCGCCGGCCAGGCCTATCAGCTCACGGCGACGACCATGTTTGGGGGAGCCTTCCTGGTCAAACTGATGTGGGTCAACATTGCGCCGGTGCTATTCAACCTGTTGCCCGCCTTCCCGATGGACGGCGGACGTGTGCTCCGCGCCCTGCTTGCCACACAAATGTCCCGCGTCAAAGCCACGCACATCGCCGCCAACGTGGGGCAGCTCATGGCGATCCTGTTTGGCGTCACCGGTTTTCTTGCCGGTAACTGGGTGCTTCTGTTCATTGCCTTCTTTGTATACATCGGCGCCCAAGGCGAAGCCCAGGCGGTCGAGATGCGCGCGATCTTCAAGGGCTTTCGAGTTCGCGACGCCATGATTCGCCAGTTCGAAACCCTCCGCGAAGATGACCTGGTGACGGAAGCAGCTAGGATGGCAACGATCAGCCATCAAAAGGATTTCCCGGTGATGCATGAGGGAACGGTCACCGGGATGCTGCTTCATCAGGACGTGGTGAAAGCCTTGTCAGCGATGGATGGCAATCCGCGAGTGGCCGATGCGATGCGGCGAGACTGCCAACGAGTCCATGATGACGAGCCCCTCGATCGAGTCCTGGACAAGATGAACTCCAGCGGCTGCCCAACGTTGCTGGTCGAGCGACAGGACCAACTGGTGGGCATTCTTTCACAAGAGCACCTCGCCCAGTGGTTGATGTTGCACGCTTCGCTGCGTGAACGAAGCGGCTGAGACGCGTCCAATGGTGGGAATCCCGCCACATCGAGCTTGCCTCGAGGCCCCTTTCGGCGTATGATCGATGCAGAAACAAATTTTGTAACTGCAGAATCCTGAACTGCAATACTGGGAAGCCACATGGCCGCTATTTCTATTTCGCGAGACGATTTCCTCGCCGATCACCAGGGACGTACCTTTGCCGACGTGGCGAACGACCCCAAGCAGCCTTTCGATCTGATCCTGGCTTTCTTCAGCGATCCTGATCGCCAGCGGCGGATGGAGGAATCGGAAATCCATCACGACCGATCCCCGTTGGCTGGCGTGGTCAGAGAATTGGAATCGCAACCGAAAATCGACCGCTTTCTCGCCGGAGCCCACGCGCGCCGAAACGCTCGATTTCGCCAGGCGATCGGTGTGTTGGTTCGGATCGTGATGGAACGTCGCGGCTGGCAGAAAACCGGCCGCAAGGGCTCCCTTGGCGTTTGCGCCGCAGGAGCGTCCAAAACGCCAGCCCACAACAATGGCGGCCTGGCGTTCTGGTTTGTACGCGCCGAGCGATATGAACTTAGCAGCGGCATGCCATTTTGCTCCGTTCGAATGCGGTGCAAGGAACTTGAGTCGCGACCACCGAGAAAGCAGACGCGAGCCAAATCGTAGTTCGACTTGACTCTCGGTCCGGGGGCCTGGCGTTCGGGCTGGCGGCCCATTCTTCCAGTCGAAAGAAATCGACGGAACACGAAGCAATGGACTGCGCCGATCAGCTGCGCATGGACCGATGTCGGACGTATTCAATGAATCTTTTTTATCGAGTGATCGGTTGCTTCTCAAAACGTCAACAGGCGTTCTGGCTTTACCGGCGCGGCGGTTCAAGCGCCAAGAAGCACGACCATCAGTCCGCGATCGAACATTACACGACGGTGATCGCGATGGCGGCACCGCCGGCCGATCTCAGGGCGATGTCGTTGTACAACCGGGCCCTTGTCTTTGCCGCGACGGATGATACCAAGAAGGCCATTGCTGACCTGCGTTCGGTTCTTGCATCGCCGGGTGCTCCCGAAGACGTGAAGACCGAAGCCACAAGAAAACTGGTGCGAATCCAGCAGCGGGCCGATCGACTCCAACCTCAGGCGGTGTGCGATGGTTGAGGCAAACCAGTCCGCCCGGCGACTTGCCAACTTGCATGTGTGTCAAGCACAAGAGTCGGTAGCATTGGATCAGCTGCGCCACGCGCTGGTGCGTCCTTCGACGCCCGCACAACGACAATCGCTGATCCCCATTGTGGATCGTCTGATGGACACGCTATCCCAACATTTGATGGTGGCCAGCGAAGGGGGATACATGTGCGAAATCGCCAAGGAACGTCCCAATTGGCATCGGCGAATCGATTCCCTGCACGGTGCCAACCTCTGGTGCATTTCGTCACTCGCGGGACTGCGCGATGACCTCGAGCATCAATCGTCGACTTCGCTTGATTCGCATGCCATGAATGCAGATCTTCATTCGTGGATGCATTCGCTCGCTTCGGTCCGTGAATGCGAATCGCTGGTACTGCAGCGTGCCTATTCACTCGATCTCGGCGGTGAAGCTTGAGTTCGCGTTCGAGCCGGGACCCCCAGCCCAAGGAAACAATTCATGAGTGACAAGAAACCGATTCCGCTGATGCGTGAATGCAATGGCAATCCATGCCCGGTATGCGGAAAGAAATCATACTCGCGTGGTGGCATTCACCCGCAGTGCGCCGTCAAGCAGGCGGATGCCATGTCCAAGGCACTGATCGCTGCCCAGCAAAAAAGTGACGCCATCATTGCAATCGAATAGGGCCAGTGCGGTGCAAAAAGCCGCCGCAAGCGATTTCACTTGCGACGACTTGTTTCTGATTCTGGCTGAGTATCGTCGGGTAGCCATTATCGGTTGAAGAACGTGATCCTGCTCGGAGCCAGTCGAGTTGTAGACCGCTGGCTGCTCGGTCTGGTAGACCGGTTGTTGATTCCAACGGTTGTCGACCGCCTTTGCCCGCGAGTTGCTGTATTGACCATAGGTGGCAATCGCTGCGGCGTTCGATCGAGCGTTCGACCAGTTTCCGTTGGCGATCGCCGTGCTGTTACTGCGAGCGAATCCGCCCAGGCTGATGGCGGCCGAGTCGGCGTTCGATCGGGCTCCCCAGCCGTTGGCGTACGATCGACCCTTGCTGATCGCGACGCCACCAGCGGCGATGGCCGTACTGCTTCCCGATGCGAAGCCGCCGTTGCGACCACTTCCTCGCATGTCGGCTCGAGCGTATCCGCCGTCCGTTGCGATCGCGGTTGCGTCCAATCGGGTGTTGCCCCGGCCGCTGGCGGTCGAGATTGCCGTGCCACCGGTCGAGTAGCTCGAGGCGGTGACTTGGGCGTCTGCTTCCACGGCAGCCAGAGAGACAGCGGCGACGGCGAAAGCGGTGGTGAGGATGCGAATGATCATGGTTAGGGTCCTTTTCAGATTCTGGGGGGTTTCGTTTTTTCCAGGCCTGGTTGCCTTCACGAGAACCTGCGTAAGAACCTGCAAAACCCCTTAAAGCATTTTGCAGACTTTTTCCCCGCCAAGCGATTTCCGGTGAAAACGCCGTAAACTGCGGTGTCATTCGATTTTTTCTGGATCGATCGGCAAGGCATCGGGACCGCCACCGCGCTCGCGGGCCCGCTAGAATTGGGCCTAGAAATGGCGGAGCCATGAGGACTCAATCTGAGCCATTTTCGCGACTACCTTCGGGGTCGACGAATCGGAACCGGTGCTCCCGTCGAGGGCGCTGCGTCTTCCACGGCTCCGTATCACCCAATGCGTAGGAGCGTGTGTTGTCAGACGGTAGCGCAAGCAAGGGCCGAGCAGATTTTCCTGGAGGCACTCGAACGATCGCCATCGCAGCGCGTTTCGTTCCTCGATCAGCAGTGCGGTGATGACCTGAAACTTCGCGAGTTGGTGGAGTCTTTTTTGGCTGCCGACGAAGCCGCAAGCGACGCCAACTTTCTCGAGTCGCATTTTCTGGCCGGCGCGACGATCGCTCCCCATCTTGCTCTCGCGAATCCTGAACTTCCGCGAGATCCAGCGTCGGAGAAAGAATCCGGGCTGGAAAACTCTCGCTTTCGGATTCTCTCGCGATACGAACAGGGAGGACTTGGGGAGGTTTTGATTGCCCACGATCGCCAACTGGATCGCGAGGTGGCGATCAAGCAGATCCGACCCAAATGGCTGGAGAACAGCGAAGCGAGAGAACGATTCATCCAGGAAGCCGAGGTCACAGGTCGCCTGGAGCACCCGGGCATCGTTCCCGTCTATTCCATGGGAACCTGGGATGACGGACGCCCTTTCTACGCGATGCGTTTCATTCAAGGCACGACGCTCAAGCGTGCGATCGCACAATTTCGTGAGTCCACCCAGCATAGCGCCCGACATGCGCGGCGACTGGATCTGCGAGGACTTTTGAACCGGTTCGTCGATGTCTGCAATACGATCGAGTACGCCCATAGTCGCCAGATACTTCACCGCGACATCAAGCCGTCTAACATCATGATTGGACCCTACGGCGAAACGCTCGTGGTCGATTGGGGTCTCGCCAAGCGATTGGACGCTCCCTTCAGCGAATCGATGACAGCGGCGTTCGCGGCCCAGAATGCGAAGGATAGCGGTTCGAGCCAGACGCAAATCGGTGGTGCCGTCGGAACTCCTCAATACATGAGCCCGGAACAGGCAGCGGGCGATCTGGAATCCATCGGGATTCGCACCGATGTCTATCTGTTGGGCGCCACTTTGTACCAGATTCTCACTGGAGTTCCCCCGCACGAAGAAGAATCGGTTTCCAAGTTGATTGACCGCGTGAAACGGGGAATCCTGACACGACCACGTGATGTCGATCCCGATGTTCCGCGGCCGCTGGAGGCCATCTGTTTGAAGGCGATGGCGACGAAAGTTTCCGACCGCTATCCCTCCGCCGCGCGGTTGTCCGCTGATATCGAGTGTTGGCTTGCCGACCAGAGTGTTTCGGCTTACCGCGATCCGCTTGCGGTCCGTCTGGGGCGTTGGAATCGACAACACCGCACATTCGCCATGAGCGGCGCGGTGGCGACCGTTCTACTGACCGTGGGTTCGGTGATCGGATCCATGTTATGGAGTTACCAGCAATCCTTGCAGTTCCGGGTCGAACAAGATCGGAACATCAAGGAAGCGCAGCTGATTGCCAGTCAGCAGCAGCGCGAGAGCGAAATGCGATCCTCGGCATTGAATGCGCTGGATCTTTCACTTCGAGAAATCAGGGCAGACAGGTTTTCTGCAGCGTCAGACATTCTGCGTCATGCTGCCGAAGCGATTAGCGAGGAAGCAAACCTCACGGCACAGCTTGAGGAGATCAATGCCAGGGCAGAGCGTCTGGAGAAAATCGCTGAGTTTTATCGCCAGGCGGAACTGTCCGAACAATTCAACGTGATCAGCCGTGACACGCAAGGGATTCTGGCGTCGACCGCCAGCCTGCAGGCGATCGGAGCCTGGGACTCGCCAGATTGGTGGTCCAAGCTTCCGGCCGACGATCTCACACCCTCTCAGACCGATCAATTGCGATGGGACGTCTACCAACAGTGGCTGATGCTCGATGGCATGTTGATCAAGACGATCGGGACCCGACTGTTTGGCAGTACCAATGCAAGTTCCACCATGCGGATGCTGTCGGCACTGCGCCGTATGGGATCGGGCGCTGGAAAGCGCGAGGCCGACGCGGCACTGGTGGCTTGCGATCGCATCGATCTTTTCCGTCCATCGGAGGCAGCACGGTGGTATCGAAGCATTGCCAATTATCGATTGGGAGAGGGGCGGCGGTTGAAGGGACAAGAGATCGGCACGCCTCGCAACGCGCCCGATGCCCAGAAGCTGGGAGTCCTTTGCATGCTCTCGGCGATGGATCCGTCATTTCGCACCGTATTCCGCGACTACGACGGAAAGGATGCGACGACCGCCGCACGCGATCTGTTTCAACGCTCGGCCTCACTTCGCCCCGACCATTATTGGACCCAGATTTCCCTCGGTCAGATGCAGTACTTCATCGCCGAGCAAGAACCGCAACCGACTTGGCAAAGTTATCAGCCAGCCGTGCAGACGATGGGGCGGTGCATCGCCATCAATCCCAAATCGTGCTTCGCCTTTGCAGATCGATCGTCACTGTTCCGTTTCCAGTGGGAGCGGATGAAGTCGGACGCGAATCTACCGGCAGAAATCCGGAATCAACGCGCTGCGGATCTCTTGAAATGGAGCCTGCAGGATGCGCAAGCCGCCTATCGTCTCGGGAGCGATCAACCGTGGGTTGGCTGGACCTATGGCATGGCGCTGAGTGCCGCCGGGCAATCCGACGAAGCAGTCGATGTTTTCCTGGAGGCATCTCGTCGGACCTTCCCGCTGATGAAGATCGGTGATGTCGCCTTGATTCGCGCCGACGATATTCGCGGACGAAGTGACGCGGCCGAATACGCCAGCGACATGATTGAACAATTCCCCGATACGCCAGCCTATCGGATCTTGCTGGCATCCATACGCTTGAATCAAGAGGACCACGAAGAAGCGCTGAAGCAGATTGAAATCGCCATCAGCCAGGCGGGCAACTCACCGCACGCACATGCGATCCGAGGAATGATTCGACTTCACAATGAAGACATCGACGGTGCAGCCGAGGATTTCCGAGTCGCGAAGCAATCCGATCCCAACCATCTGTGGGCTTGCTATGGCGCGGCCGAGTGCGACGATGCGAAACATCAACATGAATCCGCGCTGGCGGGATACCAGCAGGCGATTGGCCTGGCGACCACCGATGAACACCGCGCCGCATGCCTGCTGGGGATCGGTCGCGTCGCAGCTTTTCTGGGCAAGTACGATCAAGCGAAACAGGCGGTGGCTTCCGCCCAACAACTGCAACCTGCTTGCGACGTCCAATCGGTGGCACAACCACTCTTGGAACGAATGAAGCAACTGCGAGCCGAATCAGCAGACACACAAGCCGGGGATGACCTTCTCGACTTTCTGCGATACCTCAGTCAACGCTTCCTCGCAACTCGGATCGAGTTTGAACGGCCCGCCTCTCAGGAGTCGTTCGATGCCCCACTGCTCAACGGGGACTTTGAGCTCGATGCGTTCCGTTACTGGAGCGACGATTTTGGCTCGGCATGGCGGAACCAGTCAGGCTACAAGGCATCCGCCAGGATTTCCGCGAGCGAATACCACGGTGGAAACTTCGCACTCCAGCTCATTGGCGATGCGAGCGATGGATCGGGCCGGCAAGGTAGCACTGGCCAAGCGTTTCCGGTTCCCGCCAACTGCAAGTGCCGCCTTTCGGTCTGGGCCAAGTCCACGGCGCCTGAACCGGGGGCCGTGCGACTTGTCATCGATGAACTGGCTTCCTCGGAACTGGCTTCCTCGGAACTGGCCATGCTGGAACTGGCCATGCTGGAACTGGCAGACGGTTCTTACGACTGGCAAGAATTCGCGGTCGAGTTCCAGGTTGGCGACGCTCCGGATCCGACCCAGCCCATCTTTCCGCTGCGATTGAGGCTCGTTTCGGCTGGCGCGGCCAAGCGTATCTGGACGACATTCGTGTGACGGTGACCAGTCGCTGACTGAACCGTCCATCGCGAGGTTTTTGCCGAGTATGGGTCGCCAAAAAGAAATTCCCGGAATTCGTTGAGGGGATTTCAAGTCTTTCCCGCAGGTGTTGGTGAGGCGGACGGAACGAACCGCTCGAAACCGCAAAACCAACACTCGGAGCAAGACCATGACCCAGAACAACCTGACCCAGCACAACACCAAAAAGACTCTTCTCGGCTGCCTCGCGACCCTGTTGCTCGTTGCCGCCACCGCCACTCCAGCTTCGGCTCAACGAGCCGAATCGTTCGTCGACATCTTCAACGGAGGAGCCGGGGCCGGCGCCACGGCCGACGGCGACTTCAAATACGCAAAGTCACAGAGCAGCTCGAAGAATGGCGTCCAGTTGGGACATGGCTTGGCGATCGGAGCCGGTCCAAATGGCATCGCGGTTTCGAACTCCATCGGTGCCGGCGCAGGTCCAGTCGGTGTGGCCCACAACGTCAACCTGAACATCGGAACCAATGGAACTCACATCAGCCAAGGCGGTGTGGTTTCGCAGGGCGGCAACCGCCGGGTCACTTCGGGTGGCAGCACAGGTGTCCGCAATGGCCAGGTCTATGGCGGCAGTAGCTCGACCGGATTCGGAAACAATACCCGCGTCTGGTCGCAGAGTCGCACCAACAACTGGAATCAGCCCGTCAATGCGGTACAGAACACCTACCAGGGGCAAAACACCTACCAGCGGCAGAACACTTCCAACCGCTTCTCAGCACAGAGGAGCCAACCTGCACGCCAATTCGTGACCGGATTCCGCGTCAAGTAGCAACGGTCCTAACATGCGACCTTCACCGGTGTCGGTGAAGGTCGCTCGATGTTCGTTTCAACCAACTCAATCCAATCCATCTCGAGACCGATCATGACTGCCAAACTCTCACTCGCCGCATACTCCGTCGTCCTGCTAGCCGCCATGCTCCCCAGTCCTGCACGAGCCCAATGGAACAGCGGACGATCTGTGGCACCAACCACTCAGCCAGAAATCGCAATGGTCGAAAGCAGCTACCTACATCCAGGCTGGCTGACCGAGTTCTGCACGGTACCGAAGCTGCTTCGCATGCACTGCGAAGTGCTGCCACCAGAACAGGGTGTGTTGATCAGCCGGATCGAACGACGTGGTCCCGCGGCGATGCTCTATGACCTGCAGGTCGGAGATGTGCTGTTGTCTGCCGACGGCGAGTCAGTCTTCGGCATGGCGTCACTTCCCGAGTTCCCCGGAGCGAAATTGACGGTGATGCGTGCTGGTGAAGTGATTTCCATCGAGCCTCGCGCCGCGTGCCCTCCCGACACGATTGTGAACCAGCAACCGCTTCCCTGGGCTCCCGCGGTACCCACCGGAAACGGATACGGTGTTTCGGCTTCCGCATTCGCCTCGGGCCACGAAAGCGTCTCGGTCGCCCGGAACGGTGACGAGATCACACTGGAAATGTCCTTGCCTGAGTTGCAGTCCGCTCCCATCCGATTTCGTGGTACGAGAGAGCAGATCACGCACGAGGTGCAAAACAGCAAGCTTTCGCCGGCGGCACGTCAAAGAGTGCTGCAAGCCATCCGCTAGGAAAACTTGCATGGAACTTCGATTGGATCTGTCGATTGGATCTTTCGCTGAGCTCGGATGCCCGGCTTCCATCAGGTAGTCGAGACGTCGCGAACGGTTAAGATGGTGTCTTTCGTATTCCCCATGTCCAGGAATCCGCCAGACGTGCCACAACCAGAATCCGACGTCTCGATGCTGCTGCAGCAAGTCAAACAGGGGGACTCGACCGCGAGAGACCGCCTGTTTGCCACGTTGCAGGGCGAACTCCGCGACATGGCCGAGGGCTTGATGCGTCGCGAACGGCCTGATCACACGCTCCAGGCCACGGCCCTGGTGAACGAGGCGTGCATACGGTTGCTTGATTCCGACGCCATGAACAATGTTTCGGACCGTCGTTACATGTTCGGGATGGCCAACCGAGCCATGCGTCAGATCCTGGTCGACCACGCTCGCAGGCGCAAAACCGACAAGCGAGGTGGCGATCACCAGCGTGCGTCATTGGATATTGTTCTGGACAACTTCGAGAGCAGGAATCACTGTCGGTTTGAGGATCTTGAGGCGGCACTGGAAAGCCTGGAAGCGACTTCGCCTCGGCAACGCGAGGTGGTGGAGCTTCGCTTCTTTTCCGGTCTCTCGATCGAGGAAGTCGCCAGCGTGTTGGAAGTCAGTGTCGGAACGATCGAACGAGACTGGCGTCTGGCCCGGGCCAAGCTGTTCCAACTCCTTCGCGATGAATCGACCGACGGCGACAGCGATCAATGAGATCAGCTGCCGCTAAGCTCGATCCAAGTGGTTAGTGCTCGAACTGCGTCTTGTCAAACGCCTCGGGTTCAACCTGTCTGGGTTCAAACCAGCGATAAATGGTTGGCAACACCAGCAAGGTCAGGGCAGTGGACGTAATCAGGCCGCCGATGACAACGGTCGCCAGAGGTCGCTGGACCTCAGCACCGGAGCTACTCGAAACTGCCATCGGAATGAAGCCCAAGGCACCACAGGAAGCCGTCATCAGCACGGGGCGAAGTCGGTCCATCGCGCCATTAACTACCGCGTCGACTTGCGTGTCGCCGCCGTGCCGGAGATGACGGATGTGTTCGATCAGTACCACGCCATTCATCACCGCGATCCCGAACAGCGCGATGAAACCAACCCCCGCAGAGATCGAAAACGGCATCTCACGAAGCCAGAGTGCCAACACACCACCGGTGGCCGCGATCGGCACGTTCAAGTAGATCAGCAGTGCAAGTTTGGTGGAGTTGAACGTCATGTAAAGGAGCGCAAAGATCAGGAACAGAGCGACCGGCACCGCGATCGCCAGCCGTCGGCTCGCCTCCTGCAGGTTCTCGAATTGACCGCCCCATCGCAACAGGTAACCGCTGGGCAATTCAACTTCTCGGTCCACCACTTGCTGCGCCTCGGCGACGAAGCCGGCCAGGTCTCGACCACGAACATTGCACTGTACCAACAGACGGCGGCGGATCGCGTCGCGACTGATTTCCACCGGCCCGTCTTCCATGACAATGTCGGCCAGTTGCGAGATGGGAATCGGCTTTCCGTGTGGATCGTCAATCTTCAGTTGAGACAGCTGTTCCGTGTTTTCCCGCCATTCGGGCCGCAATCGAACCTGCAACGGGAACCGTCGCTGGCCCTCAAAGACTTGCCCCACGGTGACCCCACCCACCGTGCTGATGGCGTCCAGCACGTCCCGCGCGTTGATGCCGTAGCGGGCCAGCGTCTCACGTCGCATGATGATGCGCATGTAGGACAAGCCGGCAATCTGCTGTGCCTGCACGTCCGCGGCACCTGGGACCTGATTGAGGGCCCGCACAATTTCATCGCCCTTGACCTTCAACACATCCAAATCGTCGCCGTACAGACTCAAACCGATGTCGGATCGCACGCCTGCAACCAATTCCTGCACGCGCAGTTCAATCGGCTGCGTGAAACTGTAGACGTTGCCGGGAACCTCCTTCTCCAACGCAGCCTGCATCGCATCGATCAACTGCGGCTTGGTGGATCCCTCGGGCCACTCCGCAGGCGGACGCAGCCTCACGAAAATGTCGGTCTGATAAACACCCATTGGATCGTTGGCGATTTCGGGCCGTCCGGTCTTGGAGACCACCGTTTCGACTTGGGGAAACTTCAACAAGCAGCGTTCCATCGCTTGCGTCATTTCGATCGATGTTTCCAACGAGACGCTGGGCAACCGGGTAGCCTGAATGGCGAGATCGCCTTCGTCCAGCTTCGGCACGAACTCGACACCGAACCCGGTCGCCAGGAACACGCTGACCGCAAACGCGGCAAGGCTGCTCAGAATCATGAATCGGGGACGCTGCATGGCAAAGTTCAGCATGGGCTGATAGGCCTGCTTGATCCATCGCACCAAAAACGTTTCGTGCTCCTTGACACGTCGGGCAAGAAACAGCGAGGCCATCACAGGCATCACGGTGACGGACAGTACCAAGCGCCGACGTCAACGCCGTCATGAAAGTGAAGGCCATCGGTCGAAACATCTTCCCCTCCATGCCTTGCAAACTGAGGATGGGAATGAAGACGATGATCACGATCAGGCCAGCAAAGAGAATTGGTTTCGCCACCTCCTTTGCCGATTCTCGGAAGACTCCTTCGGGCACATGATCGCCGCCGTTGTCACGTTGAAAGCGAGTTGCCCGACGCACGCAGTTTTCGATCATCACGACCGCACCGTCGACGATCACGCCAAAGTCGACCGCCCCCAGGCTCATCAGGTTCGCCGAAACTCCTGCGTAACGCATCGCGATCAGCGCACACATGGCCGAAAGCGGAATCGCCGCGGCAACGATCAAGCCCGCACGGACGTCGCCCAGCAGCAGAAACAACATGAGGACGACCAGGAGCACACCCACGCCGATGTTCTCTGCGACAGTGTGAATCGTCTTTTCGACCAACTCCGTGCGGTCGTAGAAGGTGTCGATGGTGACGCCTTTCGGCAATGTCTTTTGAATCTCGGCAATTTTCGCTTTGACGTCGGCGACCACCTGTCGTGAATTGCCACCCATCAACATCATCACCATCCCGATGACGGCCTCGCGATCACCGTCGCGGGTCACCGCGCCCTGACGAAGCATCGGTGCGAAACCGACCTTGCCGATATCGGCCACGCGAATCGGTATGCCACCGCGACTATCCAGCACGATCATGCGAATGTCATCGAGCGATCCGACCAGACCCTCGCCGCGAATCAAGCGTTGCTCCGAACCGTGAGCGATATAGCCGCCGCCGGAATTCCCGTTGTTCTCCTCCAGCGCCGTGAACACCTGGCTGAGCGAGATGCCGTAGTTCTGCAGCTTGTCCGGATCGACTTGAACTTCGTAGGTTTTCAGTTCACCGCCAAACGTGTTGACTTCGATGACACCTGGAACGCTGCGAAGCTGAAAAGCAATTTGCCAGTCCAGAATCGTTCGCAGATCCGACAGAGATTGCCCGGCTCCCGGTTCGGCTCGCACTTCAAATTGATAGATCTCGCTCATGCCCGTCGCGATCGGCCCAAGTTCGGGCGTACCCATGCCAGGGGGAATGTTTTCCCTGGCCTGCAGCAATCGCTCGTTGATCAGATTGCGCGCCCAGTAGATATCGGTGCCATCTTCAAACGCCACCGTGACGGCTGAAAGTCCAAAACGACTGATCGAACGGATTTCATCGACACGAGGAATGCCACTCATCGCATTCTCGACCGGGAACGTAATGAATTGCTCAACCTCGACCGGACCGAGCGCCGGCGAATTGGTAAGAATCTGCACCTGCACGTTGGTCAGGTCGGGGACCGCGTCTAACGGAATGGTCGTCGCCGCGAAGGCCCCCAGACCAAGAATCACCAATGCCAGCAGCATCACGATGAAGCGATTGTCCAACGACCAGTCGATGATTTTGTGGATCATGCTTACTCTTCTCCCATCAGGTCAGCGAGCATCTGGGATTTCAAAATGAAGCCGCCCTTGGTGACGACCGATTCGCCTGGCTGCAATCCGCCACGAATTTCCACCGACACATCGCTCGACTGACCGACTTGAACGGGACGGGGACTCGAATTGATCCTCTTGACGATGAATAAAGACAAACGGCTGTCCCTCATGTTCCTGAAGTGCGGTTAGCGGAACCTGCAGGACTTCGCCTTGGCGCCTCCCGGCAACTCGACGGCGACGAACATGCCGGGTTTCAGATAAATGCTGCTCGTTATCCGCGATCGCTCGCATACTGATCGTTCGCGTGGCCTCATCCATGATTTCGCCGGTGTAGAACACGGTGGCTTCGAAAACTTTGTCGGGCCAGGCTTCGTTGTGAAAACGGATGCGCTGATTCCCGAGAGAACTCAAGAGCGGAACGTGCTCTTCATAGATATCCGCGGTGATCCAAACAGTGGAAAGGTCGGCGATGCTCAACAGCATCACGTCCGGTCGGACTTGTTCGCTCAACACGACATCCTTGGTCAGCACCGTTCCATCGAAAGGTGCGCGAATCGAATAGTGCGAGATGCCTTCTCCTTGTTTCTTGGGGTCGACGAGTCTGAGATCCTCCTGGGTGCAACCCAGAATCTGCAAGCTCGTTTCCGCAACCGCCACTTCCGTCTCCGCTTGTTTAACGGCTTGGGACGCAATCAGTGTGGACGTTCTCAATTCGTATTCAATCTGCTCGATGCGTGACTGATAGGTCGCCTGGTCTGCATTCCTGTTGGCTTCGGCGGTTAGCAGTTGCTTTCCCGATACAGCGCCGAATCAGCAACTCCCTGGAGCCGGGCGACGTCCGCAGACGATTTCAGAAAGTTGGAATAGGCTGCCAGCACGCGTTCCCGATAATCGCCCATCGCTCGGTTTTGAAATGCGCTTTCGATGTCCTGGATCGGCATGTCGTTGCGCAGCGCCTCGATCAATTCGCTGGCGTTCTTCGCCACTTCGTCCTGCAATTCCTTCTTGGTAGTCGCCATTTCCAGCTGCAGGCGGGCTTGATAAAGAGCAAGCTTTGCTTCACCAACTTCGCGACTATGGATCACGGCCAACAGCTCATCGGCTTTGACCGCACCACCCAAACTTACCGAGACACTTTCCA
The DNA here is from genome assembly GCA_963823435.1 of uncultured Gammaproteobacteria bacterium. Lineage (GTDB taxonomy): Bacteria > Pseudomonadota > Gammaproteobacteria > Steroidobacterales > BM003 > CAKZML01. Next base: position 49,207 of record CAWGLN010000002.1, read on the forward strand.
CAGCTCCATTGACCATCGGATAAATGTGCGCGATGCGATCTTGATTCAACTCGACTTTCCCAGTTAAGCGAACGGTTGTCGTGAACACGTCGCGACGGGCTGGGTGAACCTCGATACCCGATGCTTCCCATTGCTCTTTTGGTAGCAGCAATACGTTCTGATCCTGACCGACTAACTGATCCTGACCGGCCAACGCATCGGGCGGAGGTTCGATCGAAGGCCTCGAGACTTCGACGAGCTCAGACCGTTGCTGTCCCCTTGTGGCCGCGGCATCGCCTTCGCGCAATGCCAATCGCATGGAAATGGCACCCACCGCCGCGGAGACCAGGATGAGGATCGGTAAACCAAAGGGCCATTTACCTCGACTCGTGTGCTGTGATTTCGAAGAGTCTGCGCTGGGTCATGGAAGTCTTGAACCAAATTCGAGTGTGTGAAAACTGGAAGAATCATGCGACGCAGTACCAGTGGGCCTCGACCAACATTTCCCAACCAGGGCATTTCCCAAACGGGGTACGCGCATCAGGCGAACGAAGATCGCATGAGGCAAATCGTTGAAGCAGCAGGCGTTACCGAACCACATGCCCTTCGGTTCGGGATCCACGTTCAGGTGCCTCAAGACACCCCGAAGATCCATCCGAGAACAAGCAGCGACCTGCGTCAGCGGACGCTAACAGCGCATGACAACCAAGAAAGTTGATGCAGAAATTCGGTCGTTGGCGTGACCGGATCGAGCGGTTACACCACGAATCTGGTTCAGGTCAGGCAATTCATGATCCCAGTGAACGGCAACCAAATGGTGCGAAGGGACCAAGACTCGCGAAGCATTCGTTCCCGCATCCACGGATGCCATGGGTACCACGCGGTCGTGTTGCAGATTCAGCACTTCGGCATTGATGCCGTTGTAGCCAGTGGATGGCACGACCCAATGGATGTGCCATCCTGAGAGATGGCATTTGAAACAGCTGTCAGTCCGGAATGAAACGAGTCCAAGTGCCGCGACAACTGGGCCGTTCCCAGCGTGGAGAGTTCCGCACTGGCATGCGAGTGCGCAAGCGGAATGGGCCCTGGCCAGAGCAACACCAGCATCAAGATCCGAATGAATCGATGCCATTTCGGATTGCGGAGTACCAAATCCATCGAAACCAAGAGACTCGCTCGGATGCTTCAGGGGTTAAATCTTGCCAGCGATCGAATGGCCTTCAAGAGACTCACCGCAAGGACCCATCGTTAGGCTAAGTCGACCGGGAGGGTTGTCAATTCGAGGGGTTTCGGACACGCGGCTTCAGGCTCAAACTGAGCGTTTTGCTAAGTCGGTGCCGTTTTGAGTATCCCGTTTTGAGTATCCAGGAATTGGATTCGTTGCATGGATTTGAAACTAAAGGGCCATACCGTGCCGGTCACCGGTGGGGCCAACGGAATCGGATTGGCCACTGGCAGACATTCGCCCAGGAAGGTTGCTCGGTGGCCCTTTGGGATCGCTCTCCCAGCGTCGAAGGCGTTGCCCAGGAGATCGCCGCAAGGTTCGGTGTGTCGTCGACAAGTGCCATGGTCGATGTGGGAGATTTTGAAAGCGTCCGTTGCGCCATGCAACAGACGCTCGATGGCGGAATGTCCGTGGAGCACGTGGTCCACTGCGCGGCGATCGGATCGACCAAGTTTGGTTTTCCGTTCACCAACCTGACGCCTAATGACTGGATTCAAACCATCGAAGTGAACGTGATGGGAATGGTCAATGTCGCTCACGCCGTCACGCCGCACCTGATCGAATCCCGACGCGGCACCTTTGTCTTTCTTGCCTCCGTCGCCGGTCAAATCGGATCGCAGACGGATCCTCCCTACAGTGCGAGCAAGGCGGCCAACATCAATTTCGCTCAGTGCATGGCAAAGGATCTGGCCGTCCATGGAATTCGCGTGAACACCGTTTGCCCGGGCATGGTTCAAACCGCGCTGAATCGCTCGGTCTGGAAAGCCTGGCATGACCAAACCCCAGAGGCCGAGAGACTGAGTTACGACGATTGGGCTGGACGCAAGATCCGGTCCATCGTTCCGCTCGGTCGCTGGCAAACGCCCGACGACATCGCTTCCATGATCGTCTTTCTGTCGTCAGACCGAGCCAAAGAGGTAACCGGCCAAACGATCAATGTCGATGGTGGCTTTGTCATGCACTGGTAGGTTGCCGTCGAATCCGAACTGCACGTGTCGCGAGTTCGAACGGAACGACCGATCATCGCAGCCGCAGTGCCCGACCCGGCCTGGCATCGGTGTGTTTCCCGTGATCAAGCACAACCTGTCCATTGACAATGACGAATTGAATCCCCTCGCTGTAGTTGAATGGATCGGTGTAAGTGGAACGGTCGATCACCTCGTTCGGGTCAAAGACGGTGACATCGGCGCAGGCATGCTGTCTCAGGACGCCACGGTCTCGAAGACCAATCTTGTTGGCGTTGAGCGATGTCATTTTGCGAATCGCCTCTTCGAGCCCGAGTAGTTTTTGCTCGCGGACATAGACACCCGAGGACGCGCGTGAACGTCCCGAAGTTGCGCGGATGGGGATTGCCTCGTCGCAAAGGACCCTCAATCGCGTAGGCGGAACCATCCGAGCCGACGGAGCACCAGGGCTGCAGCAGGGCAAGGTTCATGTCCTGTTCCGTGTGATGCGCGTAGACCGCTCCGATCGAACCACCCTCTTCCAACAAAAAATCGAACAGCTCGTCCAGCGGATCCGCATCCGGTCGGTCTTGCGTTCGCAGGGCCATCACACGATCCATCGTAAGTCCCTTGAAACTGCTTTCGCCACTGACCAGGACGCGTGACCAATCGCCGCCGACTGCCGCGAGATGGTTGTACCATCCGGGGATCTCACCAAGGATGTCTTGCTTGATCTTTGCACGCTGCTGTGGATCGCGGAGTCGCTCCAGCAGTTTGTCGGTTCCCCCTTCATGTGCCCAGGGAGGAATGATGCTGACCAGGTTGTTGTTGCCCCGAGTGTAGGGATAGACGTTCGCTTGGACATCAACGCCTCGGCTGCGGGCTTGCTCGATCAGTTCGATCACTTCCTTCATCCGCCCCCAGTATTTCTGGTCGGCAATCTTGAGGTGAATGATGTCGACCGGTACGCCTGCCCTCTCGCCGATCTCGATCGCCTCCTTGACCGATTCGAAGACACCGGTCCCTTCGTTACGAATGTGCGTGGAGTAGATTCCCTGGTAGCGAGCGACGACTTCGCAGAGCTGGACAATTTCATCGGTGGTTGCCAACGAACCTGGCGGCATCATGACCTGGCTGGAAAGACCCGATGCTCCGTCCTTCATCGCCGCTTCGACCAACCGCTTCATTTCCTCCATCTGGTCGTGGCTTGGACGATCAAAGGACTGACCCATCACACACTGCCAAACGTTATTCAGACCGACATACGAGGCAACGTTGGTCGAGACACCGGCCCGCTCGACCACATCAAAGTACTCGCCAAGCGAAGACCATTCGTTGGTTTCGCCCGCGACCGAGGCCGACTTGTGTCCCAACTTGCCCTGGTAGGGTCCCGCCGAATCGCCTTCGCCAAGCACCTCAGTGGTCACACCCTGGGTGATCTTGCTGTAGGCATGACCGTCCTCAAGGAGCAGGTAGTCGGAATGCGAATGAATGTCGATGAAACCTGGCGCCACAATCAGATTCGCAGCATCGATTTCACGATTCGCACTCTCGCTAATCCGGCGTTCGATCTTGACGATCCGGTCACCCCGAATTCCCAAATCGCCAACAAACCAGGGGTTCCCCGTGCCATCCACGATCTTTCCACCGCGAATGATCAGATCGAGGGGCTCGTCAGCGAGCGCGATGTGGCTGGAGACGCACAGAATCAACAACAGACGGAAAGTTCGCATGATTCAATTCCTTAGGGACCCGAGCTCAAGTCTCGATACAAGATGACGCCTGGGCATTCATTCATCATCCTCCAAAAGCAGAATTCTAAACCAGGTCGCTGTCTCGCAACACGCTTGCCCACATCACGAGCACAACGCGGACTTCCGAGTTACAATCATCTCTCTCCCTGTCTGTGACAACTTCGACCCTGGGTGAGCACTCGCTCGACAGCTCTGTGATTGATCGAATCGCCATCGCCGGTTATCGATCCATTCGGTCGATCATTCTTGGCCTGGGGACACTCAATGTGGTGACCGGACCCAACGGCAGTGGTAAATCGAATTTGTATCGGGCTCTGCGTCTGCTGGCCGACGTGGCCGATGGCCGACTGGCGCATTCGCTGGCTCGCGAAGGGGGTTTTTCGTCCGTGTTGTGGGCTGGTCCGGAAACGATCAGCCGCGAGATGATCGCCAACCAGGTGCCGATCCAGGGAACTGCCCGCAAGCATCCGATCAGTTTGAAACTCGGATTCACTGCCGATCCACTCAGTTACTGCTTCGACCTCGGGCTTCCACCACCCTCGGATTCCATGTTTTGTTCCGACCCGGAAATGAAGCGAGAGTGCCTGTGGCGAGGTCCGAAAATGGACACACGCTACCTGTGCGCCGACCGTCGACGATCGTCGCTGCGTTGCCGTCGAGAAAAGGGAGCATGGCAAGACATTGACCTGCTGCTTTCATCGCAAACCAGCATGCTGGCCGAGTACGCCGATCCGTTCGCTGCACCCGAACTGATGTTGATGCGGGACATCCTTCGTTCATGGAGGTTCTACGATTCGTTCCGAACCGATCCCGAGTCCCCCGCTCGGCGAACTTCGGTGGGAACGTTCACGCCTGTGATGTCGGGCGACGGCAGCGACCTGGCAGCAGCCGTGCAAACGATTCGCGAGATCGGTGACCAGGACGAACTGGACCGTGCCGTTGACGATGCCTTTCCAGGTTGTCGAGTTCGAGTCGCTTACAGTGATGGCGGGCTGCGGCTGAGCCTGATCCAGCCCGGCATGCTGCGAGAGCTGTCGGCCGCCGAGCTGTCAGAAGCGTGAGGACGTTGTCCTCGCGCATCAGGGGCGAGAGCGGCGGTGCCGTCTACCAGTACAGCGCGTTGAAGAGGAAGGGGAAGGTGGCCGAGGTCTGGGCGCGCTGCTGGACCCGGAACCCGAACAGCACGAGCCTTCCCTTGCCCCAGGTGGTGGCGACCGCCGCCGCGCGGCGGGCGATCTGCTCCTGGCCGCCCATCCAGCCGGACAGGAGAACGTCTCCGGCGGCCTTCGGGTAGGTGGCGAGGACCCACCGGTAGCACCTTATTGTAGGCTGAAATAGCGCGGCGGCACAGTCGTTTCCTGAATAGCTGATTCGGATCGGAAGCAGACGTCGGGACGAACTAGAGAGAGTCCAGGTGGGTGACCGCTTTCGGCCAAAAGCGGTCGGTCAGGAAAGCTCTTTTTTCAGCGCCTAACGAGTCGGGTATCATGCTTTAGGAATACGGCCACAATAATGATCGACACAGCTAAAGAGGTTGTCTCGACTGCCTCAATCCCCATGATGCCACGAAAGCCGTCATTCACGAGTGGAAACGCATGAGTAGGACAGGCACTTTCTCGCATTAGTTTACTACCGCGGCTATCATGTGCCGTTCTTTTGGCAATCTTCCGGAGCCCCCCAATGCCCAAGAAAATCGTCGTGTTTGCGGTGCTTTTGATCGCGCTTGGCGTCGGCGCTTACCTGATGTCTTCCAGCCGTACCGCCTTACTCCCCGCCTACGTGGGCGGCGCATTGATGATCGTCGGCTTCCTGGCGATGGGACTCGCTGGTTTTCGCAAGTACATGCTTCCGGTGGCCGGGCTCGTCGCACTGCTCGGCGCTCTGGCCCCGGCGGCGGCGCTCGCCATCCGCGCAGCCGCCATGAGCCCGCTCGCTCTGACGGTCAACGTCTGCATGCTGGCTTTGAGCGCGACGCTTTTCGCCCTGATCGTCCGCGAGTTCATGGCTGCGCGGCGCGCCTAGCGGACGGGCCGCGGCCGGCCGCTGTGTCGGCCGGCGCGGAATGCGCCAAAAGGGAGACCAAGTGAGTTTCTCCAGCAGCGCATCAGCGGCTGCTTTCGAGTGCGAAGCAGCCCCTCGTTCAGCTTCCTAGCGACTGTCTCAGAACGGCCACGAGCAGCCGCCCCACTCAGTAGACGGGTACGGAGCTGAGCGGCTTCCCCAAAAACAGGTACAAATCTGCATCAATCACTAGCAGCAGACGCCTGGCGGTGTCGCGAAAACCGTAGCGAGCCCTCCTCCCGTAGTACGCAGGTTTGTTGTCTGCCCCTGGTAGAGCCTGGCCGAGACCAACTGGATCTTCCCGTTGTACGTGACACAACGAATGTCGAGCTTGAATGACCGTTTTTCACCGTTGATCGTGAGTTGTCGTTCGCTTGGCGGAACGATGGCCTGGGCGACGTAATCGGAACGGATGATGTCCCGCCAGACCCTGCGTGTGAGTTTGGCGCCGCGGTAGGCGCCCCGGCTGCCATATCCAGTGACCGGTTTGAAAAACAGGTGTTTTCGATTAGTCCATAATTGCTCTGCGTTTTCTTGCGTGACAACGGTGGTAACCGGCAACAGATGGCTGAGGGTGCCTATGGTTTGCTCGTCTACACCAAGCGTCTTGAGCCACTCCGGATCGGAGAGGACAGCAAGGTTTCGCTTGGCGGCAAACAGGGCATAGAGGTTCGGAGATGGCGTAAAAACTGCCAGGCCTTTCTGGTACGCCTCCAATAAACACCCTGATTCCGGCGCTTCCAGGAAAAAGTCGGTAAGGCGGTTGTAGACGAGATCGATCCTTTGTTTGCCATGCCAAAGCGAGTCCTCGCGTATGGCCAGCTCTCCGGGGTCGGCAATGATGGTGCGAATCCCGTGTCGTTCAAACAGTGATTGAAACAACAGGAATTCGGCATACAGGAACTGGGTGGCCGGTTCGATATCAACGATCGCAATGGTTTCCAGCGTCCCTTGTGGACGTTGTAACCGCCATTCTTCCTGGAACATGGCAAGCAGCTCATCTTCGATGTCCTGGATGTGCCTTTTCCCGCCAAAAAACGCCGTAATTTCGGGACAACAGGCGTTTTGCGCTGCGGCCAAATAACAATTCAGCAATACGCCGCCGGCATTGGTGTTGATTTCGATCAGCTGCGGGCCTTGTTCGCCAAGGTGGAAATCGTAGCCAAAGAACACACCCCGGGGTCCAAATCGTGGCGGGCGCTCGCGGGCGCCGAAGCCAGTACGGCGTCACGATAGCCTTCATTGCCGGCCACTGTCTCGACCGCTTGAATCAGCTCAGCCATCCGGTCGATATGCCCCTGCCACAGGAAAACCGGCGAGTCCGCGAATAGATGGCTGTGCACATCCAGGAGTTTTTCAGGCAGCCCTGAGCCTCTCAGGCGGTCTTCCAGACTGTTGTGAAGGGCAGTCCTGTCGACCCCGATACAATGACAGTCCCGGTTAAGAGCCTCTGTCAGCCTGTTTCCCAGGGGGCTGCCCTGTTTCGTCATGCATCGCTCCTGCCGGTACGTCCGCAAAATCAGACCCGGATTGCCGCTGAACGTTCCCCGCAAGAATGGCGAGTTTCCTCGTTTATTGCCAATAATTGTCCAGCAACATCTGATTTGTTCGTCAACCGGTGTCCTGAGTCCGAGAACGTCATGTCCCGGCCTGCAAATTTTTGCCACCCTGCTTACGGACTATGGGCGCAAGGAATCCGGTTTTTTCACCAGCACTCATGCGCTGGTTGGACAAAACCAGAGGATCCCGGAATATCCGGCACATTCGCGAATGTGACCGATGTGCTCGACTGCAGGAGCTATTGCCGTGCAGGCTGCAAATACGCTGCAGTTCCTTGTGTGCAGTGCAGCGATAATGCGGTAGCATCAGTGAATAATTCGGGCTGAAAAGTCTGAATTGGACCGCATCCTGAAACGACCGAGGGTCTTTAATGGAACAGCTAACCGGTATCGATGCGTCATTCGTTTTCCTGGAGTCCACGCGGACGCCCATGCACATTGGCGGCGTCCTTTTCTGCAAGGCGCCACCGGGTGGGTTTCACTTCGAGGATTTCGTGCGCCTGATCGAGTCCCGTCTTGGGAAATCCAAGGTGTTTCGACGTCGCCTGGTGAATGTACCGCTGGGTCTGGATGCTCCGTACTGGATCGAGGACCCCCATTTTAACCTGGACTCCCACGTTCATCACATGGCCCTGCCCAGCCCGGGTGGCTGGGGCGAGCTACGCAAACTGGCGCAGCACATCTTCGCCATCCCTCTGGATTTACGTCGTCCGCTGTGGTCCATGACCTTCGTGGAAGGTCTGGGCGGTATCAATCAGTTACCCGAGGGCAGTTTTGCCCTGATTCACAAGATGCACCATTCGGCGGTCGATGGAATGGGCAGTGTAGACCTCGTCTCCAGCCTGTTTGACCTGAGTCGCAAGGTCGATTTGCGGGTCCATGAAGACCGCTGGATGCCGGATATGGAGCCCAGCAACATAACGCTTTTAGCTAATGCATACATGCACTTACTCGCGAAACCTAAACTGGCTATCAAGACTGTCAAGGCCGTTACCGCCGGCCTGTGGAACGTGGGCAAGACCATGCTCGGTCGAAAAGCAGGCGCCACCCGTCGTGCCCTTCAGGGGTCCGAAAACCCGGTTCAATGTACAGGTCAGCGCCCAGCGCCGGTTTGGCGGGGCCTGGCTGCCGCTCAAGGAGATTCGGGAACTGAAGGACGCGATTCCCGGGGTCACGGTGAACGACGTGGTGCTGGAGATCTGTTCCGGTGCCCTGCGGCAGTATCTGGAGCATCACAGTGAGTTGCCCGACAACACCCTGACGGCCATGGCTCCGATTTCGGTCAGGGCGGCCACTTCTGAAGGTGGCAACCAGGTGTCGGCCATGCTGGTGCCCCTGTCTACCGATCTGGCGGATCCCCTGGATCGCCTGGAAGAAATCAGGAAATACACCGAAAAGAGCAAGATGCGTGCACAGGCCGTGGGCGCCACCACCCTGATGGATGCGGCCAAGGTCGTGCCCTTCACCCTGGGCATCGCGGCATCCCGCCTGTACAGCCGCATGGAAATCGCCAAGTACGTGAGGCCAATCTTCAACCTGGTGATAACCAACGTGCCCGGGCCGCGGCAGAAGCTGTACTTTGGCGGCGGCGAACTGGTGGGCACCCTGGGGATGGCGCCGATCATAGACGGGCTGGGTCTGATCATCGTGGTGACAAGCTACGATGAATTCCTGACAATTTCCCTTACCTCCTGTCCCGATATCGTCCCGGACATGGAATATTTCGAGACTTGTCTGAACGATTCCTTCCGGGAACTACAGACCGCAGCAATGAAACCCGGTGACCGCAAGGGCAAGAAAAAGATCACGCAGGAAGGCTGCCGGCAACAAGCCTGCGGTCGTCTTGCGGAAGAAAAAGAAGCTCGCCGGAAGCAAGGCCCTGGCACGCAAGAAAGCCGCCAGGGGTCAAACCGCAGGTAAGTCAGAGTGAGTACGGCGGATACCCAGGTGGCACGCCCTTCCCTGTTGGCCCAGGCGCTGGAATTTCGTGTCTTTGGTGAAGCCTACGCTTCCCTGTGGTCCTATCCCCTGCTGAGAAATGCGCCGCGTGGGGACGGCCAGCCGGTCCTGGTGTTGCCGGGATTTATGGCGGGTGAAGCCTCTACCTATATATTGCGACTCTTTTTGAAATCGCTGGGTTACCGCGCACACACCTGGAAACTCGGCCGCAACCTGGGACCCATTGGCGAGAAAGAACACGATATCCACGGGCGCTTGAAGGAACTGGCCCGTCGCTACAAGCGCAAGATAAGCATCGTGGGATGGAGCCTGGGCGGCGTGTACGCCAGGGAACTGGCCTGGCTGGATACCGATTTGGTGCGCCAGGTAATCACCCTGGGCACCCCCATCCGCCACCCCAACTCGGTCACCGTGTCCTGGCTGTACGAGGATGTGACCGGGCAGCGCGAGGCACATATGGCTCCTGAACTCCTGGCCAGGGTGCCGGAGCCGCCGCCAGTACCCAGCACCTGTATTTACAGCCGCAGTGACGGCGTGGTGCCGTGGCAGTGTTCGATAGAGAAACCCACGCGCTATACCGAAAACATCCGGGTAGAGGGCAGCCACCTGGGGATGGGGTTTCACCCGGCCGTGTTATGGGCGATCGCAGACAGGCTGGCGCAGCCGGAGGGTCGCTGGCGCAAATTCAAGGCGCCACCCTGCACCGGCCTGCTCTACCCAACGCCCGACGTATTCGTGGACAAAGCCAAGGGTAAGTCCGGGGCCAAGTCCAGGGTCAAGAGCGGGGGAAAACCCCGGAACTGATATTTGACCTTGCTTGTATTGTTCGGATTGGGTCTGGAGGTTGCCAGGCAGTCGGTTGACCTCCTACACATCGCATGAGGTTTCCGTGTGAACGACGTAACTTACGATGCATGCCCGACGGGCGAGACTCACCTGGTTGAAAACCAGCCACCTGCTCTCCAGAGCTACAACCTGTTCAAGGCGGATCTGGCCCTGCAGGAGGCGCTGATCCGCGAGGGCGCCGGCTGGGCGCAGGAAAGTCTGACCGCGTATGGCGAGCTTTGCGGTCGTCCGGACATGATTGAACTGGGTAACCAGGCCAATCGCTGCAAGCCCGAGCTGTTTACCCACGATCGTTTTGGCCACCGTATCAACGAGGTCCGTTTTCATCCGGCTTATCACCAGCTGATGAGCATGGCGATCGAGGGTGGATTACACGCCTCGCCCTGGGCCAATCCCGGTCCCGGCGCCCATGTGGCCCGCGCGGCGAGGTATTTGATGCATGCGCAACTGGAGGCCGGTCACGGCTGTCCTGTCACCATGACCTTCGCCGCCATCCCTGCCCTGAGACACCAGCCCGAGCTGGCGGCGGCCTGGGAACCACTGATCACCGCGGGCCAGTACGACCCGCGGAATATCCCGCCGCAGGGCAAGTCGGGTCTGACGGTGGGTATGGCGATGACGGAAAAACAGGGTGGTTCGGATGTACGTGCCAACAGCACCCGGGCCCGGCCACTGGGCGAAGGCGGACCGGGCCAGACCTATGAGCTGGTCGGCCACAAGTACTTTGTTTCGGCGCCCATGTGTGACCTGTTCCTGGTGCTGGCCCAGGCACCGGGCGGGCTGTCCTGCTTCCTGTTACCGCGTTGGCACCCGGATGGGCGACTCAACGCTCTGCACGTGATCCGGCTCAAGGACAAGATGGGTAATGCCTCCAACGCGTCGAGCGAAACCGAATTGCGTGGCGCGTTGGCGTGGATGGTCGGCGAGGAAGGCCGAGGCGTGGCGACCATACTGGAGATGGTGGCCATGACCCGTTTTGACTGCATGGTGGGTTCGGCGGCAGGCATGCGTCAGGCGACGGTGCAGGCCTTGCATCATTGCAGCTACCGCCAGGCCTTTGGCAAACTGCCTGCGCGAACAACCCTTAATGCAGAATGTGTTGGCTGATCTGGCGCTTGAGTCGGAGGCCGCCACCGTCCTGGCACTGCGGGTGGCCCGGGCACTGGATGACAGCACCCGGGAATCGGAGCAGTTGCTGGTTCGCCTGGGTACAGCGTTTGGCAAGTACTGGATATGCAAGCGCACACCGGGGCACGCCTATGAGGCCATGGAGTGCATAGGCGGTAGCGGCGTAATGGAAGACACGATCATGCCCCGCCTGTACCGGGAGGCTCCGGTGAATGCGATCTGGGAAGGCAGCGGCAACATCCAGGCGCTGGACATGCTGCGCGCTGCCGGGCGAGAGCCACGTTGCGTGGAGGCCCTGATGGAGGAACTGGCGTTGGCGCGAGGTGCTGACAAGACGTTTGACGTGTGGCTGGACGGGCTGGGCGATGACCTGGCCGACCCACGCGAGCTGGAGTATCGGGCTCGCGACCTGGCCCAGTCCCTGGCACTGGGTTGGCAGGCCTCCTTGCTGATTCGGGCCGGATGCACGGCGGTCAGTGATGCGTTTATCGCCTCGCGTTTGTCCGGACATCGCGGACAACTGTACGGCGCCCTGCCTGCAGGGGTCGATTGCCAGGCTATTATCAATCGGGCTTGGCCAATCAATACTTAGTAAATCAATTCGATAGTCGAACTATTTAATGTGGTATCTAGATAACATTTTCCTTATCTGGGTTCACGAATGATGATGCTGACCATGCCTCGAACCTGGCCAAGCTTATAGCTCCTGGCCGCATCAGCCGGATAAGCGGCATCCAGGGCTTTGGCGATGTCCGGCGCGATATTCTCGCCGTGACAGACCAGGCAGACCGGACCGGTAGGGATGGCGCGCGTGTATCGAAACACCTCCCCGTCCTCGTGTCTGAACAGGGCGAAGTGTTCCAGCAAGGCCACGTCGGCCCCCGCCTCTTTCTCCTGGTCAAAGAAGGTAAGAACGCGTGATTCCCACTGGTCGGGCGCATTGGCCGGGTTTCGTATGCCCAGGCTGGTACGTTTTACCGTGATGTGCTGCTCTCGCAGGCTTTCTGTAATTCCAGGGGCGTGAGTCTTGCAAACCTCGATGGCCTCCAACGGGCCCCCTTCCGACATCGCCAGTTCTAGCTTCCCGCGCAGGCGGGCGTTAAACTCCCGGGCCAGTTTACGTGCCTCGGACAGATTGTGATCGATTTCTTCGTTCGCAATTACCTGTTGGCTGTATCCGACGGCAATAAGCAGTACGCAGAGTAATAGCACTTTGAGGTGTGAATACGGCATGGCCTGATCCCTGGACAATGACAGGGTGAAGTCTATCCCGCCGGGAAGCGAGTTTGAAGTAGTCAGAACGTGAGGAAGTCCGAAATGGTGCCCAAGGAGATAGACATACAAAGCGCTGCCGCCTGGTTTCAGGCTGGCGAAGCGGTACTGGTTGATGTACGTGAAACCGAAGAAAACCGGCGCATGAGAATTCCCGGCGCCCTGCTGTTACCCCTTTCCGTGTTTAACCCCTCGCAGATTCCCCCTCTTGAAGGCAAGAAACTCCTTATACATTGCGCATCGGGCGGGCGCTCCCGGGACGCGGTCATGCGTTGCCGCCTGGAAGGTATCGATGCAATCAACGTCGTAGGTGGTATCTTTTCCTGGCAGCAGGCCGGCCTGCCGGTCGAGTCGGGTTAAACCCACGTTGGCCTGACTTGCTCCTTCTGATACCCGTTGAGCCCGCTCCGGGCCGATCCGGAGAGTTACCGGTCACCCCGACCCCGCCTCCCGGAACCACCAGGATTCGTTATGAAGCGCTTTGTCCTGTCCCGGAAGAATCCATTGACCGGCCCGGAGTCCCGCTCCCGGTCCTTGTGTTGCCGAAATGTCACACAGGCCGATTTCGTATCGTCCCGGGGCACAATTTAATATGAGTCTAAGCATTATCCACAATAGACGCCCTACCCCATTACCTCAGAATTGCGCTAAGGTAAGTGATGTGAGAAAACCACGCTCTGGACCGGGAATACAAAAAGGATTTATAAGGCCTTCCCGCTTGACCTTGGTGCGTTCAATTGAAGTGTGTTCAGCAGGCATGCTTGTGGGCTACTAAGGAAATCGAGTACAGGGCTGGTTACGCAAAAGACCATAGATTTCAATAGCCTTCGGGCGGAAGGGCAGGAGTTCACAATATGTCTCGCTTTAGCACACTTAGCAGAATATCTGCACAATGGGCGGCAATTGGTATCACCGGGCTGATGCTTGGTCTTTCCGGTTGCGGCAGTGATGGCAGTGATGGCGCGACGGGGCCCGCTGGCGCTCCTGGCCCGGTAGGTCCTCCTGGCCCGCCGGCAGCAACATCATCGATTACAGCAGATCCAAGCGCGGTTGCGGCCCTGGTGGCCCAGGGTGACCGTCTGGTTGCCGAAATCACCACACGCCACCATCGCGAGTCCGCCGGTGGTGACCTTTACCCTCGCGACTGCTGACGGGAAGCCTATCGTCGGTTTCACCGCCGGCAATACCCGCTATGCCCTTGCCAAGCTGCTGCCTGTTTCGGGTAATGAGTTTGGTGGCTGGCAAAGCTACATCAACAGGTTCGAGACCAGCGATGGCACCGATCCTGATGCGTTGCCCCAGGCCCTGCAGGCGACTACCGAGGCCGGCAATGCCGCCCGCTTCGTAGACAATGGTAACGGTTCCTACACTTATACCTTCGCCCTGGATCCGGCCAATGTAACGACGCCGGTTGCTGTTGCCTACGAACCCAACCTGACCCATCGCATTGCGATCCAGTTTGGCGGCATTGATAACAGCATCATGCCGTTCAACCCGTCAATCGACTTCGTACCCAGCGGCGGCGCCGGAACCGGCAGTCGCTCGATTGTGGCGATTGAGACTTGCAACGGTTGTCATGGCGCCCTCGGACTGCACGGCGGTGGTCGCAACAACATCACCTACTGCGATACCTGCCACAATGACTTTAGCCGCGATGCCGATACCGGTGCGCTGGTAGACATGGCTCACATGATTCACGCTATCCATGCGGCCGACTTCCGCGCGGACCAGGGAGATTTCCCCTACCAGGTGGTTGGGTTCGGTGAAACCATGCATGACTATGCAGAAGTGACGTATCCGAACGACATCACCGATTGCGCCAGCTGCCATACAGCCTCGGGACCACGACACCCGATGGTGACATGTGGATGACCAACATCTCCGCGGAAGCCTGTGGCGGTTGCCATGTCGGCATGCTGGTGACGGATGCACCTGATCCCGTGACCGGTCTGTCGACCTATGGCGCGAGTCACACGCTCTCGGACAACACCACCTTTGTCGCACGCAACGACAACTGCATCACCTGCCACTTCGTGGGTAGCGGCGCCCCGATGCCGGGACCCGCCCATGCCGCCATCCCTGGCAGCAACAAGCTTCGCCAGGAACTGGGAGCGAACTACGAGGCCGAGATCATTGGCGCTGACTTTGCTGTGTCACCACCGACGGTGGACGTGAAGGTTACCAACCTCACCACCGGCGCTGACGACCTGTTCGCCGATGCCGAGTACACCAGCGGCCGCATGATTGTCTACCTGGGTTGGAGCACCGCTGACCTGTACAACGGTGACGAGGATGGCAACGTGAGCTTCCCGGGTACGACCTCGCGCCAGGGTTACTCCTTCCAGCTGACGCTAAGTTCGCTGGCCGCTGCCCCTCCGGCCCAGAATGCCGACGGCAGCTTCACCATTCCGCTGGTAGATCTGCCCGCTGCGGTTAGTGGCGATCCCATGATCTCCTTCGACGCCCGCATGATTGTTGGAGGCGAGCGCGCCTATGCCAAGTCGGCTGTCTTCTTCCCCGGTGCAGCCCGTGTGCTTGCGGTCGACGAAGCCAAGTGCAACGTCTGCCATGGAACAATCAACAACCATGGTGGCCGTGGCAACGACAATGTACTGGTGTGCCTGAACTGCCATACCAGCGAGTTGTCGGAGGCACCGATTCGGTGAGCTCTGGCAGTGGCGGTGCACAAGCTGCATAACGCCGACCCGAACTACCTGGGTGGCGACGGTGGCCGGGATTACCTTCCCCGGTGATGTTGGCACAGTGCGAGATCTGCCACGTCGCGGGTCGGTACTACGGCCCCCGTGCAACAGCGCGTGCAGTCACCACGGTTGAAGGCGACAACACGATCTGGTCAGACGACCTGGCCACCTCGCCCACAGCCGCCATCTGCACCAACTGCCACATGGAGCAGGCTGCCTTGAATCACATGGTCTCCAACGGTGCATGGTTTGATGCGGTGAAGAGCACCTTCACGGTATCCGGCGCGCTGCCCGGTATCCCGAACTTTGGTCAGGAATCCTGCTCGGTTTGCCACGCTGCCGGTAGAATAGCGGATACCGCCGAGATGCACCGGTAAGTGAAAAGAATGTCTCTGAGTTCACTTCAGAGAGTTAACAAGGCGCCTGGGGACAGCCCAGGCGCCTTGTGATTTTCAAACTGCCGCTACGGATGCTAATCCAGGATCGTGCATGAAATACGCCCTGTATCGAGTCGCACTCCGTCACGAGAAGTACTATGCAAATCTACCAAAAGCTCAATTTGCGCCAGCTAAAACCGGTGTTGCAGGCCTTGGCCCTGCTGGTCCTTATGCCCTTGTCTTTCGGCGTCAGCGCCAAGGACGTGGAGGCTGACCAGAACACCTTCAGCCGCAAGGGCGCCGACCAGTGTGTGATGTGCCATACCGACGACCACATCATGACGGTACTGAAGACACCCCATGGCAACACCACTGATAGCCGGACTCCGTTTGCCGAGGGGCAGGCTCAATGTGAGGCTTGCCACGGACCAGGCGGAAAACACACCGGCCGGGTAAAGCGCGGTGAAGAACGTCCGCCGATGATCAAATTCGGCTCGAAAAAGCCCACGCCGGTACCTGAGCAAAATGCCATGTGCCTGGCTTGTCACCAGGGCCACCTGGGACCAAATTGGCAGGCCAGCCCGCATAACAGCCAGGATATCGCCTGTGCCGATTGTCACCAGTTGCATGTGAACAGGGATCCGATGACGGTGCGGGAAGAGCAGCCAGAACGCTGTTATGCCTGCCACAGCGCCCAGCGTGCGGCCAGCTTCAAACCCTCCTCGCATCCTTTACGGTTCGGAGCAATGAGCTGCAGCCAATGCCATAACCCGCATGGGTCGGTGGCGGACAATTTGTTGGTGAAAGAGAACACCAATCAACTGTGCTATGGCTGTCACGCGGAAAAGCGCGGTCCATTCCTGTGGGAGCACGCCCCGGTTGCTGAAGACTGCACCAGCTGTCATGAACCCCATGGTTCGGTACATACCGCCATGCTGAAGAAGCGTCCGCCGCAATTGTGCCAGCAGTGCCACTCCCAGGCTGGACACCCAAGCTCGGCATTTACTCAAGCAGGTGTCTCCCAGGGGACAACCTCCTCCATGGTGCTGGCCGGCAGTTGCATGAACTGTCATACCGAGGTCCACGGGTCTAACCACCCCTCGGGCCAAGCCTTGATGCGTTGAGGTCAAGAACATGAATACCACGACGAGAATTGTGAGTCCGTTGGCCCTGGCGATTGCCCTGGTCCTTGCCGGCAGCGACGCCCAGGCGGCGCAACTGGATACCAGCACCTGGAAGTGCGCCAAGTGTGAATTCCCACAGGGGGCTGAGGGAACTGTGGAGCTGGGTGGATACAGCGTATCGGATACCTCGGCACGATTTGGCGACTACACCGGTCTGGATGAGGAAGGCGGCTACGGATTGGTCAATGCCCTGATGAAATGGTGGGGCAAGGACGGTATGTGGTTCACCCTGGACGGACAAGATCTTGCGCTGGACTCCTCTTCCCTGAGGATAGCTGGTGGATTACAGGGACTGTTTAGCGTGGATGTCTATTTTCAAAACATCCCCCGGCGTTTTTACGATGATACCTTCAGCCCCCTGGCAGAGACCGAAGCCAGTGTCCTGGGCCTGCCTGACGGTTTTGTGCGTGGCCCGGACACCGGATCCATGTCAAACCTGAATGCCAACCTGGCGCCGGTGCAGCTTGGCTATGACCGTGAGAACCAGGGTCTGGAATTCAATTTGACGCCTTCCCGGTATTGGTCCGTGGACGCAGATTTTCGGCAGGAGACCCGTGAGGGTAATCGTCTCAACCGGGGCAATTTCCTGACCTTTAGCACCGAGTTTGCTCAGCCAATGTCTTACACCTCGGAAGAATACGTGGCCGGTGTCAGCTACGCCCGCGGCAAGTGGTTCCTGCGTGGCGAATACTATGGGTCGACCTTTGATTCGGGCTACGCGGGTATCACCTGGGACAATCCCTACTCCGGGCCCGGCTCGGAAACCGGTCAAAAGGCGCTCGCACCGGACAACAGTTACAACCAGGCCAGCCTGACTGCCAGTTATCAGTTTGATGCCTGGCAAACATTAGTGAGCACCCGGGTGTCGGCCGGCAGTATGGAACAATCCGCAGATTTCCTGCCCTATACGGTCAACCCCGCCCTGGTCACGGGCGCACTGCCACGGGCCAATCTGGGTGGCAAAGTGGACACCTCGAATGTCAACCTGAGGATAACGACCAACCCTCTACGTGAACTGCGTCTGACGGCTGAATACCGGATTGACGATCGGGACAACAAGACACCGGTCGAAATCTACCAGGGTGTGTCAACGGATGCCGTGCTGGCACCGGATGCAGTAAGCAATACGCCGTATTCGTTCAAACGTGAGGACATGAAACTCAAGGGTGCATACCGGATATCGGGTATTGGCTCGATCCAGGCCGGTTATGACTCCAGCAGTTACACCCGGAATTTACAGGAACGCAGCGAGACGGAAACCGACAAGCTATGGGCCACCCTGCAGTTCCGTCCCGGTTATTCCGTAGACGGGTATTTCACCGTTGCGACCGAGGAGCGTACCGGCACCGAGTACCTGGCCCTGGATAATCAGGCGCCGCAAAATCCGCTCATGCGCAAATACAACATGGCGGATCGCGATCGGGATTCCGTGCGTCTGCAACTGGGCTTCCAGCCCACGGATATACTGCAGCTGGGATTCAGTAGCGAGTACAGCGAGGATGAATACAGCAACTCCTTACTGGGTCTTACTGAAAGCGATTACGTCAATCTGACCCTGGATGGATCAATCGCCTTACCGGCGAACAGCAGCCTGTATCTGATGTACAGCCACGAGAATTTCAGTTCCACCGAGGTAGGCAGTCAGGATTTCGGCCAGCCAAACTGGTCTTCCGAAGTGCAAGACGATTTCGATACGGTCGTGATGGGTATCTCCGTCCCGGCGATCAAGGATCGCCTGGATGTGAAGCTGGATTACACGTACACGGATTCGAGCAGCAGCACCAGCATGCAGACACTGTTGGCGAGCTCAAATTATCCGGACCAAACTTCCCGCATGGATATGGTCAAGCTGTATCTGGATTTCAAGTACAACGACCGGTTTAGCCTGCGTGGTGGTTACTGGTACGAGAAGTATGATTCAGCGGACTGGAGTCTGGAAAGCGTTTATCCCGACACCATATACAATCTGCTGAGCATGGGGGCGCAACCCCAGACCTATGACCAGGGTGTTGTCTGGATTTCGTTCCAGTACGCCTTTGGGAAAATCGCGTCGAGCGAAGAAGAGTAAGCGTGTAGACTCATGGTCGTGGAATAATCGCGACCTCCTTCTCCAGGGCTGCCTGTGTACACATCACGGGCAGCCTTTTTTGTGGCTCGCGATTTTTACCGGCATTCTCTCAAGAAGGCACTGGCCATGCCGATGAGCATGGCCAAAAGACTGACCGTTGCGGCAACCGCGAATTCCTCGACTAAGGCCCTGATGCCAGGGCTGGTCGATAATTAATTGGTTCTATAGCCCTTTGTTTTTCTTTTGGCATTCCTGACGCTGAAGTTTTCCTCCTGCTCTATCTCCTCGAGCTTTTCCTCGATATTCCTGAGGCTCTTTTTCATCTGCGGCATGATTAATTGATCCAGGGCCCTGGCCCGCCGTTCGCTACGCAGGTACTCCTCTTTCAGACGCAACAGGTTGGCCGAGGTCAAGGATTGCTCAAATTGCAGCTTCAGACAGTGCAGATAATGCAGTCGGCAGGCATGCACCTCGGGACTGTTCATCCAGGTTTCCGGTGTTGCGGGCTCTTCTTCCTGTTGAAATTCGGCACCCAGCAAGGTCAGGCCAAGAAATCCGCTGCTGTTTACTTGTGGCTGCAAGCCTGAAATATCCCAGGGCGGGTAAGCCTCGAGATTATCCAGACCGTGCCTGGCAACCGCGGCATCAAAGGCGGCAGTCGCCAGTTTTTCGGTCTCGGTGAGTTCCTCCAGGGTTTGTTCGAATACGCCCAGTTGACGCAGTATCTCGTGGGCCAGCAGCATGCTTTTCTCGTCCAGAAAGCGATACCCTCCGCCAGTCTTTCCAATTCGGCCTGGATTTCAAGGAAGGTGCTGCGGGTCGGGGTTAACTCAGTCATCCTCGCTCTTCCCAAGGTATTGCTGGATCTGCCTGGTAGACAGACGGGTTAGCTCTGAGTGTGGCAGACACGCGAGGATCTGCCAGCCAAGTTCCATACTCTGCTCCAGAGTACGGCCTTCGGACTGATTGACCAGGTCAGTTTCAAAGGTCTCGGCAAAGGCAAGGTAGGCCTTGTCCCGTGAACTCAGGCCCTCCTCGCCCATGACACTTTCCAGGACCCTCACCCGTATGGCCCGTGCATAGCTTGCGAACAACTGGTTGGCGAGACCCGGGTGATCCGCGTGGGTAAACCCGCTGCCGATGCCCGCATCCATCAGGCGCGACAGGCTTGGAAGTACTTGCACAGGAGGGTAAATGCCACGTCGGTCCAGATCCCGACCCAGGACAATCTGGCCCTCGGTAATGTACCCGGTCAGGTCCGGAATCGGATGACCGATGTCGTCACCCGGCATGCTCAGTATGGGGATCTGGGTGATCGTGCCTTGCCGGTTGCTCACGCAGCCGGCCCGCTCAAACAGGCCGGCCAGGTCCGAGTACATATAGCCGGGATAACCTTTCCTGCCGGGTATTTCCCCATGGCTGGCGGACACCTCTCGCAGGGCCTCGCAATAATTCGTCATATCGGTCATGACCACCAGGACATGCTGGTTCTGTTCGAAGGCCAGGTATTCGGCTGCGGTCAGGGCGAATCGCGGTGTCAGCAGGCGTTGTGCGCTGGGTTCATCCGCACGGTTGAGGAACATGACGGTATGTTCCAGGGCGCCGCTATCGGCCATGGCTTGCCGAAATGCTTCGGCCGAGTCGTGAGAGACCCCGATACCCACAAAGACCACACAGAAATCGCCACGTACGCCTTCCCTCAAGCGAGCGCGTTGGGCGATCTCGGTGGCCAACCGGTCATGCGGCAAACCACCACCGGAGAATATCGGCAGTTTTTGTCCGCGCACCAGGCTGTTGAGCAGGTCGATAGAGGTAATGCTGGTTTCAATGAAATCCCTGGGTAGGGCGCGTGCGACCGGATTCAGCGCGCGACCGTCTACCGGCCGATGTTGCTCGGCAACGATACTTGGCCCACCGTCCAGGGGCCGACCCACGCTGTCAAATATCCGCCCCATCAACCCGGGACCCACCGGCATGCGCAGGGGCGCATCGTGTAATCGCACCACGGTTCCCGCCAGACCCAGGCCGCTGGTGGAGGCCAGCACTTCCACCACGATAATGTGCTCATCCAACGCCGCTACCCGCCCAATGCGGGTCTTGCCGTCTGGCGAGATCACTTCCACTGCGTGATTGAGGCCAACGCTGACCGTGCGTTCCAGGAACAGCAGCGGCCCTTCGATGCGGCGGGCACATTTTTCCAGCAACAGATCAGCTTTCATGGGCGCCGCTCACAGATATGGATTCCACCTCGTAGGCCAGCTGTCGACGAACCAGCTCGAGTCGCTTGATCTGGTCCTCGCCAAACTCCTCCCCCAGACGTTGCAAACGGGCATACAGCGGCAGCCTGGCCAATTGCGCCGGCGGTGTGCCTGCCTGGACTGCTTTCTCGGCCAGCCGAATGAAATCCATCACGGTCAACAGCATGGCTGTTTGCCGGGCCGGTGAGCAGTAGCGGTCAACCTCGGAAAACGAGGACTGCCTGAGAATGCCCTCATTGACGAGGTCGGCACACAACAGAGTCAATTGTTGGGCCGCCGGCAAAGAATCCCTGCCGACTATGCGCGCCATACGCTCGAGTTGCTCCTGCTGCCCGAGCAAGGTCAGCAATTGCTTGCGATGTGCGGGCCAGTCCGGGTTGCCGTGACGCTGCCACCAGTGAGCCAGTGCTTCGGCGTCGCTTGAATAGGAACGCAAAGGATTTATGGCCGGATAGAAGCGGGCCTGTGCCATATCCCTGTCCAGGGCCCAGAAGCTGCGCACGAATCGCTTGGTATGGGTTGTCACCGGCTCGGAGAAGTCTCCCGCGGGCGGGCTGACGGCGCCTATGATGGTGACAGAACCCTCTTTCCCGCACAGGGCCTGTACCCGGGCGGCCCGCTCGTAGAACTCGGCCAGGCGGGCGCTCAGGTAAGCGGGATAACCGCCTTCGGCCGGCAACTCCTCGAGACGGCCGGATACTTCCCGCAAGGCCTCGGCCCAGCGACTGGTGGAGTCAGCCATCAGCGCCACGTGCAGGCCCTGGTCGCGGAAGTATTCGGCCACCGTGATCGCGGTGTAAATGCTGGCTTCCCTGGCGGCCACCGGCATGTTCGAGGTATTGGCAATGATGACGGTTCGCTGCATCAGGAGCTTGCCGGTGACGGGATCCTCCAGGCCGGGAAATTCATCCAGCACCTCGGCCATTTCGTTGCCGCGCTCACCGCAACCAACATAGACAATCACGTCGGCGTCGCACCACTTGGCCAGGGCCTCCTGCAGAATCGTCTTGCCTGTACCGAAGCCACCCGGCAAGGCGGCCCGGCTGCCCCGGGCAATCGGAAACAGGGTGTCCAGAACCCGCTGTCCGGTAATCATCGGCCGCTCCGGACGCAGCCGCTGACGCACCGGTCGTGGCTTGCGCACCGGCCAGGCGTGGCCCAGGCCCAGTTCCTGGGGGTTTCCGTTCTCATCACTTATTCGGCAAATGCAATCATCCTGGCCATAGTCTCCCTCGGGGGCTATCCAGCTGATCTTCCCGCGGGCATGCGGGGCTGCCAGCACGGCCTGGCGCATCCCGTTGACTTCCACCTGCCCCAGTATTTCGCCGCCACGCAGGGTCTGATCAAGCTTCAGCCCGGGTTCGAAGCGGTAGCTGTCCCGGTTTGGTTGCTGCCCGCCTTGCTGCATGAACGGGCTCGCTCCCGCGGTAAGTGGTCTGAGCAGCCCGTCGAATATATGGCCCAGCAACCACGGTCCCAGGCCGATACTCAGTGCCTCACCGCTGCCGATTACCGGGTCGCCAGGTTGCAGCCCGGTGGTGTCCTCAAATACCTGGGCGACGATCTGTTCACCGTCCAGCTTTATCACCTCACCAAGCAATTCATTCACGCCGACCCGGATCGCCTCGTGGATGTAAAAACTGTCCTTGCTTTGCGCCCTTAACACCGGGCCGCCAACCCAGGTAATTTTTGCTCTAGACATTTTGCGGCCCCCCTCCCCTGACCTCGCCCAGCAGGGTCAGGATATGGCTTTCCAGCATGCTGGTGTCGGCCAGCAAGCCGACGGTGCTTGCGTCCAGTCGAGCGCCACCCTTGTCGATAATCAGACCGGCGCGTATGGTCGGGTCGGCCTGCCAGACCAGGCGCGCGTCGCCAAGTGCAGGTGGCAGAGATTCATCATCCGGGAGGGTTGCGATGCGAACCCGCCATTCTCCACCACCCAAACGGCGTTCTGCTTCAGCCAGGGCCGCGGCTATCCATTGCTGTTGATAGGCGGTCTCCTGCCAGCGTTTTTCAAGTGCTTCCGGTAGCGCCCCTATCACTGCCTGGACCATCTCGGACAGGTGTTGCTGGTGGCGATTGCGGGCTTCGGCCCAGAGCGCTGCCTCAGCCGCCGCGATGGCGCGATTGCAACGCTCGCGTTCCAGTTCCGCCGCTTTATGGAAGCGCCGTACGGCCTGGCTGCGAGCCTCACGCAGTTGTTGTCGGCACCAGTCCGCGGTCTCCTGCTCCAGCTTGTGATGGCGCTGGTCCCTGTCCCGCTCCAGTTGGTGTATGAGAGCGTCCGCCTGAACCTGGTAGAGGCTGGGCTCACTCATTGGCTGACTCCCAGGGAACGTCTTGCAAGAGTGGTCACCTTTGAAGGTACCTTGCGAGCAAAGACCGGGGTGATGACCTGTACCGGGGGCGAGGCGCGCTGTATGGCATGGTTCAAGCTGTCACCGGGCAGGCTGTCGGCCAGCGGTCCGGTAATAAGCACCAGGCCATATTGATCGCAGGCGTCTTTGAAAATCCCGGACAACTCTCCTGGAGCCGGCTGTATCACTTCCACCCCTGCCAGGTGGTAGGCAATGCCGGTGACTCGATCTGCCAGGAGGACGCAACGCATGGCCTTGCTATCCCAGCCGGTTGAATATCAGGATGGCGACAATGAGACCGTAAATGGCAATACCCTCCGCCAGTCCGACCAGTATCAATACCCGACCTATCAATTCGGGTTTTTCCGCCAGCACGCCAACCGCCGCGGTTCCCACCTGGGCTACGGCGTAACCGGCGGCCAGGGCGGAGATACTGGCGGCGGCGGCGCCTGCCAGCAGACCCCAGCGTATAACCTCGGGGTCAAGCGGTATCAGTGCGCCGGCTTCGGCGCCCAGGGCCGGGGCTACGAAGGCGAGTACGAGCGCAACACCCAGGGGTAGTCCGATTGCCAGCAGCAAGCCGACAGCCAGCGGCGTTGTAAGCATCTTCATGATTCTCTCCTGTGGTCTTTGCCAGGGGCGTGCCCCGGTGGTAGCAGGGGGTGA
Source organism: uncultured Gammaproteobacteria bacterium (assembly GCA_963823435.1). Taxonomy (GTDB): domain Bacteria; phylum Pseudomonadota; class Gammaproteobacteria; order Steroidobacterales; family BM003; genus CAKZML01. The sequence goes on from CAWGLN010000002.1 coordinate 73,546, forward strand.
AACGCCCTGCCCTCTGCGTGCAGAAAGCGTATAAAGAATTCAAACAGGATCAGGCGCGTGGCCTGTATCCCGACGACCAGCCCTTCCAGGGCGAGCACAAACAGGTTTCCGATGACGAACACCAGCAGCGTCGCACTCATCGATTCGAAGGCCTCGGCAATACCGGCGATGGCCATGGAAAGACCGCTATGGGCAAGGGCAAAGGCGCCGACCCGGACAAAGGAAACGGTATTTACCAGCAGTTGCAAGGTGGTCTCTGCGAATTCCGCGATAGCCGAGCCGGCGTGCTGTAATTTGCCTGTCTCGGCCGCCAGACCATGACCGATCACGAACCAGGCGAACCCCGCAATACACAGGTAGAGCATTTCGACACGCTGAACTGCTGCCAGGGCGCTGACATAGCTCAGCGCCAGGCCTGCCCGGGTCTGCCACCACAATATCGCCCGGCCGTTCCAGTAAGCCTGCAGGGCATCCAGGGCAAGACCCAGGCACAGCACGCTTGCACCCAGGGTCAGGCTGGCCGTCAGCACCGGCAAGGGCGCCTCTATCGGATGTAACCACAGTGCCGGTATCAGGTGCTCGTTGGCGAATACACTGCCAAACAGCACGCCAAAAGCCATCGCCATCAGGCCACCCGGAATCAGCAAACGCAGTGCGGGGTAGCGTTTGTGCAGCAGCAACCCGGCCAGGAACAGCAGCGCGCCCTGTCCCACGTCGCCAAACATAAATCCGAACATCAACGGAGCGATAACAGCCACCAGCGGGCTGGGATCCACCTCTCCCGCGGAAGGTGTCCCCAGGAGCCTGGCGAACAATTCGAAAGGCCTGGCCCAGGCAAGGTTTCGCAAGATGATGGGGGATTGAGAACGCGCCGGAGCGGGTGGAAAACGAACCAGGCAATTGTGTCCGCACTCCTCTAGCAAGGCACGCAGCGCCTGCTGGTCCAGGTCGTTGGTCCAACCGGTAACCCAGGCAAAATGTTCCGTCATGGCGAGCTGCGGCACCTGTTCAACGACCCAGGTCAAAAACCTCATCTGTGCCAGGATGGTGGGCAGTTCGTAATCCTGGCACAACTGCCCAAGCTGCCCGCTAATCGCCTCTTTTTGCTCCTCAATGAGATGCAGGCGCGAGTCGACAGCAATAAGCGATTCGTCGGCGCCTCCTTGCAGCCAATCGGGCAGCAGCAAAACCCGGCCCTTCAGCCCATGGATGGATTGAGCGAGTAACTCGATTTGCGCTTGCGGACCCAGCGCCAGCAGGAAGTTATGTTCCGGTGTCTGGCTCTTGTGCAACATGAGGGTAGAACTGACACTGGCCGGCCACTGCCCTGGAGCCAGCACGTACAAGCGTGCGCACATGAGCGGACCTGCAGCCCCAAGATGACCAAGGTCCGGCAGCCCACCCTCGGGAGCGTTGGCTATCCAGAGGCGAAGCAGTTGCAGGGATTCCGATTCCGCTGCCAGAGCTTGCAGTTCCGCGACCAGAGGTTCCGCCTCTGCTGACCAGGCCGTGAGTGACTGAAGAATTTTGCGCCCGGTTTCGCTATCGGTCAGACGATGATGGTCCGAGACCGGTTCGGGTTGCGGCCAATAGCGCTGATAGCGCTCGGTCAGTGTGCCGAACTGATCCAGTAACTCCTGCATTTCAGGCAACCATTCGGGTTGGCTGATATCGGAGTAAGTTTCCAGTTCGACCATACCGCTCGTGGCCAGGCACCCCAGGACACCTCCAAGGTCCTCCCGGCTGGTCAGCAATTCGAACCAGACTGCAGGACGAGGCCTCATGCCGCAATCTCCACCAGTTGCTCTCTTACCTGTCTCCGCTGGAGATTGGCCCTGAGACGTCCCAGGTCCAATCCCAACAGGCCAAGGTGTCCGATTACCGGCAAAATAGTGGCGCGCTGGTCGCGCAGGATTCGACACAGAAAGCGTTCCAGCGCTGCTGTTTGCAGACCCGCAGGATGACCCAGCAACAATAGACCCGGCCACAAACGCAGCAGGAGTCTATGCTCACGTTTGGGCCAGCAGTCACGCCAGGCCTCCCACCATGCCGCCAGGGGGTCTCTGCCTTCCCAGGCCTGCAGCAGACGTCGCCAGGGGCCCGCAGCCATTGCCTGGCGGAATTTCTCATGATCACCGGTGTTCATCGCCAGGAGAAAATCATCGTGCCGGACCCATTCCGGCGGGGGTTGCTGATCCAGTATTGCTGCAATCGCGGGAAGCACGGGGAGTACACCGGTCCAGGCCAGGACATCTTGCCAGGGTGCCGGTGTCCAGCGGAGCATCTGGCCAAGGTAAGTCTGCCAGTCATGCCGCAAAGAGCGCTCCCAGACATCCGGACTCTCGCTCGCATCGAAGTGTCGTACCCAGGGATTCAGACTGGTCTGGCGGGCCATCTGCAGGAAGGCGTCAAGGTTGCGGCTGTTCTCTAACTGCTGCCATTGTTCCGGTCCCAATCGCTGGCTGTGCCTGGCCATGATCCTGGCACGCATGTAACCCAGGGCTGCCCGCTCAGTGATGGCCATCTGTGGTAAGCCACTGGGCGGCCTCGAAAGCCAGCCGCTCCAGTTCCTGCTGTGAGGGTTGAAGGTCCGGATAATTGTCCAGCGTCAGGCGGGCCTCTGCCTGCAGACGCGACACTTCTTCACGAAGTTGGATGTTTGTTTCGCGATGTACGGCGCTCATGCGCTGTTCGGCGCGTTCAACAATGCGCTGGGCCTGCTCGGTTGCCGCCCTGCGTTGAGCCCGGGCCGAAGCTTCCATCGCCTTGACCGCTTCGCCGACGGCTTTTTCCACCGCCAGCACCTGTTCCATGGCGCGGCTGACCTCGGCTTCCGGCGAGTGACCCAGATCCGCCATGTCGCTCACCACTGCTTCGGTAAACGGACCACGTGTACCAGCTACAACATGATCACCGACATCCTGTCGGAATCCATTCACCGATCACCCCATGCTATCGGAGCGGAATTAAATTGAAATGCGTAGTGCCCGCAAGTTGCGTGCCAATTCAGGACTTGTGGGGAGTCATCCAGCCCAGGATATGCGGTCGGCGGGCACCTGCATCGAGCAGTCTGAAACGCACCCGGTCACCTTCCTTGCCGGTGACGAAGGTCACCCAGGACGGCATAAACACAGGGAGCATGAAGCGGGCATCTATGGTTGCCCCGACGATCGGCTCCTGGGCATCCAATGTAGCCAGGCAACGTGCAAGGCTCCACATGCCATGGGCTATCGGTCGTTTGAAGCCAAACCAGCGCGAGGTGATGCCGGCTAAATGGATCGGGTTGAAATCGCCCGAAATACGCGCATAGCGACGGCCGTAGTAACTACGCACCTGCCAGGACTCGCGACTGAGCTCCTCGGGTTCGATTTCCTGCTGACGTTCTGGCGGCGTCTTTTTGCCTGGTCTGCGAATCCTCGCCAATACGGTACTGACGCTTTCCCAGACCAACTCCTCACCCGCGTAAACATCAGTACACAGGTCAAATTCCTGGCCGGAATCCAGTTCGCGGTGCTGGGTATTACGAACCTCGATGCTCAGAACCTCGGCAGGGCCAATCTGGCGATGCTGGACAATATCATTCCGCAAATGAATCAGACCCAGAACCTGCAATGGGAAGTCAGGGTGGGCAACCAGCGCTGTGTGCAGTGGCATGGCCATGATTTGGGGAAAAGTGACCGGCAGGTAATCCCTGTTTTCGAAACGACAGGCGCGACGGTAACGAACGAGTCGGTCGCTGTCGCTGACGACGTTCTGCACCCGCAGACGCAGATCGGGGAACCGCTCACCTTCATCCAGGTACGGCTTCCTGTTGGCAGTTGCACCCATGAGCATCTGCCATGCCGTGGACGGCATACTGTGCAGATTGCGTGAACGGGGTACGGGTTTTCGGCCCGCTCCCGGGATGATTGTTTTCAGATTGTCCAGTTTCACTATTTAACTAAGGTATCAATGACCAGGTCGACAGTGTTGCCATTGGTCCAACGATAGTTAATTTGTCCGAACAAGTCACCCGGAGCCGCTGCAGGGCCACCGCTGAGGGAAATTCTGGCAGTGAACTGCAGCTCTTCGATTCCGGTAAGCGTGGTGCCGGCGATCATCGCATTCGCATCACTCAGCATGATGGTCTCTGGCAAATCAGCGGTGCTGCGACGAACCACCGCCAGGGGCGGTCCACCTACTGCACCGGCGGGCCTGGCTATGATAAATATCGTCGCGGGGCCCCTCAGCGTGCTGAGATTGAGGCCCGGATCGAGACTGAGATGCAGGGCAATGGTGCCTTCCGGGACGGTCGCGGATTGTGTCTGGGTTGCGCTCCCCGCCGACGGGGTCGCCTCGGCCACCGTCTCGGCTGCCCATGCCGGCCGCCCCGCATTATCCGCCGTGGGTTCCGCCCCGACAACGCCGAACTGGCTGTCAATTTGCGCTATCTGCTCAGTCAATATCTGCGCGATATTTTCGGGAGGATTCAGGTCCAGTAATTTGCTCCAGCGTGCTTTTGCATCGGCCGGCCGGTTGTTTGCAATGGCTGCATAGCCACTCCACCACAGTGAACCGGGATCATCCGGGCTCAGGGCAAGCGCTTGTTCAAATAATTCTCCGGCCGTGCCCTGGAGGTTGGACTCATCCATCTCGACCAGGGCCTGGCCAATCTGAACCAGTACCGTCGAGTCCTTGTCGCCACCCAGCGCCAGGGCCTTGTCAAATATCTCCAGTGCTGTCGGTGAATCACCGGCCTGCATGTAGGAACGGCCCAGGAGCACCCATTCACCCGGACTGCCACCCTCGTTATCCAGGCGCGCCTGCAGTTGGGCAACCATCGCCGACATGTCACCGCCCTCGGTTTGGTGAGGAGCGGTCTGGGTCCCCTGGCTTGCCACAGCGCTGTCCCAGTCCCAGGTGCTCATCCGGTCGTACAACACAGCTGAGAGGGCGGGTACGAGCAGCATGACCAGCAGTCCACCCAACAGGTTTGCCTTGCGATTACTGCCGCCGTCCTGCTTGCCGAAGTCACGCACCAGCGGCCAGCCGACCAGCAACAACGCCATCATCAACATGACGGTGGTAAGAATGATAAAGGTATTCATGAGCTAGGCGTCTCCCCCGGCGGGCGTTTCGTCGTCACTGCCCACGGGTAAATTTGATCGGCGTCGAACAATGGTCAGGACAATCAGCAAGCCACCCAGCACCATCACTGCCGGTGCGGCCCACAGGAAAATGGTTTCTTTGTTAACCGGCGGTTCGAAGCGCACAAAATTGCCGTAGCGAGCCACCATGTAGTCGAGTATTTCCGCGTCAGTCTTGCCGGCGATCATCATTTCCTTGACCTGGCCGCGAAGATCCACCGCCAGGGACGCGTTGGAATCGGCAATGGTCTGGTTCTGACAAACCAGGCAGCGTAACCCGGCATTCAGTTCCTCGTAGCGGTTCTGCCAGGCTGGATCCTCAAACGCCAGTTCCTGGTCTATGGTCCATCCGGCTGTGGGCAGGCTGCCTAGCAGCAGGATCAATACGATAAAGCGTTTCATCATGTCGTTTCCTTGGCCTTGACGACCAGCGGCAGAATCTCCTGTCGCCAGGATTCCCAGGTGATCGGACCGGTGTGTTTGTGAATAATGATGCCCTGCTGGTCTATCAGGAAGGACTCCGGCGCACCGTAGACACCAAAGTTGATCGCGACACGCCCTTCGTCCACCAGGGTAACCGTATAGGGATCCCCCAGGTTGCGTAACCAGGCCTGGGCGTCCTCGGTCGTGTCTTTCCAGTCCAGTCCAATAATCGGAACAGCGCCGGAGGCCGCGATACCCAGCAGCACCTGGTGTTCGGCGCGGCAGGCGACACACCAGCTACCCCAGACATTCACCAGCACCACCTGCCCGCGAAAGTCCGACATGGCGACCTTGCGATCCGGATCACCGAGCACGGGAAGACTGAATTCCGGGGCCGGTTTGCCAATCAGCGGGGACGGAATTTTTCGCGGATCCAGCCCCAATCCTGCATTAAAAAACCAGACCAGGACGGCAAACAGTGACAATCGGAAGTAGAAAACGCCACATCAGATTTTTCCTCCCGCCAGGGCCTCTTGGCCCCCCTCCCGAACTTCCTTGGTCACAGCCACCCGATAGCGCTTGTCGGACACCGCGATCAAGCCGCCCAGGGCCATGATGATGCAGCCCAGCCAGATGAACCGAACCAGCGGTTTGTACTGGAAGCGCACGCTCCAGGAGTCGTTGCCCAGATCGTCTCCCAGGGCGAGATAGAGGTCACGATGCAGTCGCGCATCGATTCCTGCCTCTGTCATGGGATTGCGTTGCACGCGGTAGGTGCGTTTCTCCGGGTACAAGGTAATGAGCTTCTTGCCATCTTTAGAGACGTCCATGGTCGCCTGTGTGGCGTGATAATTTGGCCCCTGAACAGGCTGGATGGACATGAAGGTGACTGTGTAACCCGCCACATCGATACTGTCGCCCAGTTTCAGCGCCTGGTCGCGATGTACGCTGTAGGCCTCGGTGACTGCGACGCCGAGCACGAATACACCTATCCCCAGATGGGCCAGGATCATGCCCCACTGGCTGCGTCCGATGCGCACCTTCTGGGTTTTATCCAGCAGGCCCATCACCGGCCCGTACAAGGACGAGCCAACCACCCACAGACCCGCGATGCTGGCGACCGCCATTAACACACTGGGTCGTCCATAGACCATCCATGGCAAGGCGATGCCCAGCACGACCGCCGCCAACATGGGTACCCGCAGGCGCTTGATGATGCGCATTACAGTTGTCGCGCCGCCACATCGAATGCATACCCAGACCGAGCAGCAGAATCAGGGGCAGGGTCGGAATCACAAACACGGCAGCGAAATACTGCGGGCCAACCGAGTACTTGCCTCCGCCGATTGCATCCATAAACAACGGGAACAAGGTACCCAGCAAGACCACCAGCAAGGCGATTACCAGCAACACGTTGTTCGCCAACAGGAAGGTTTCGCGGGAAACCTTGCCGAAACCCTCGTCCGATTTGAGTAGCGGCGCACGCCAGGCATACATACCCAGGGCGCTGCCGATGACAATGACCAGGAAGGCCAGGATGAACTTGCCCCGTTCCGGGTCGGTGGCAAAGGCATGCACCGAGACCAGCACGCCGGAGCGAACCAGGAAGGCACCCAGCAGACTGAGGGAAAAGGCGGATATCGCCAGCAGCAGGGTCCAGCTCTTGAACAGACCGCGCTTCTCCGTTACCGCCAGGGAATGGATCAGCGCCGTGCCGGCCAGCCAGGGCATGAACGAGGCATTTTCCACCGGGTCCCAGAACCACCAACCGCCCCAGCCTAATTCGTAATAGGCCCACCAACTGCCAAGGGCAATGCCCAGGGTCAGGAAGCACCATGAGACTGTGGTCCAGGGACGTACCCAGCGTGACCAGGCCGCGTCCATTTTACCTTCCAGCATGGCCGTGATGGCGAAAGCGAAGGCCACCGCAAAACCCACGTAACCCATGTAGAGCATCGGTGGGTGTATGGCCAGTCCAGGGTCTTGCAGCAGCGGATTCAGGTCACGTCCATCCATGGCTGCAGGGATCAGGCGATCAAATGGATTCGAGGTTTCCAGGGTGAACAACAGGAAACCAAAGCTGATAAGCCCCAGTACCCCGAGCACCCGGGCGGCAAACAATTCCGGCAGGTTCTTGCTCAGGGCCGCAACCGCGACAGACCATCCGGCCAGCATCAAGATCCACAGCAGCATGGAGCCCTCGTGCGCCCCCCAGGTGGCCGAAATGCGATAGAGAAGCGGCAAGGCTGAATTGGAGTGGCTGGCCACATACAGCACAGAAAAATCGTTCTGTATGAAGGACCACACCAGGCAGGCAAAGGACAGCAGTACGAATAGCGCTTGGGTGTTGACTGCGGGCCAGGCCAGGCGCACCCAGGTACGATTGCCTTTCCAGGCGCCTGCCAACGGGAAAAAGGCCTGTACCAGACTCAGGCACAGGGCGATGATCAGTGCGAATTGGCCGAGTTCCGGGATCATTGCGTCGGTCCTCCCGCATGGGTTTGCTTAAGGGAGTCCGCAACTTCCGGCGGCATGTAATTCTCGTCATGCTTGGCCAGCACTTCCTCCGCGACAAACATACCCTGCTTATCCAGTTTGCCGTGGGCAATGATGCCCTGGCCCTCTCGGAACAGGTCGGGCAGGATACCCGCAAACACCACGGTGACCACGGCGCCGTTGTCGGTCAAATCAAAGCCGACTTCCAGTTCACCGTCCTGGCGCGTGACGCTGCCGGGAACCACCAGGCCGCCCACGCGGAACTTGCGACCCATCGGGGCTTCGCCCGCCTGCACTGCGCTGGGGCTGTAGTAATAAAGCAGATTTTCCTGGAAAGCCCGCAGACCGAATGTGGTTGCGATACCCACGCCGGCCAGCACCAGGATCACGATAAGCATGCGTTGTTGTCTTGCGGTCATTTCGAGGCTCCGGTATTGGCTTCATCAGCGTAGCGCCTGCGCAGACGTTCCAGTTCCTGGGTAACGGCCCGGCGTGCGGTGATGACGTTGATAATCAGTACGACCACGGTAAGGCCGACTGAGCTCCAGACGTAGACGGCATAACCGCCCATATTGAGAAATTCCATGAAAGTCATTTGCTTGTCACCATGTCTTTAACCCATTTCGAGTTTTGTTCCCTGACCAGCACTTCGCGTTTGACCCGGGTCAGCGCTACGGCGCCGAAGAAGCACATAAACCCGATAATCATTCCAAACAGGGGCAGCGCCATGTCGGGAGGAATCGACGGCCCACCCTTTTTGAGCAAGGTGGAACCCTGGTGCAGGCTGTTCCACCAGGTCACCGAGTAATGCACGATAGGCACGTTGACCACGCCAACCAGTGCCAGGATGGCGCTGGCCCGATCAGCCCGGTTGGTGTCATCGATCGCAGCCCTCAGACCCATGTAACCCAGGTACAGGAACAGCAGGATAAGTTCCGAGGTCAGACGTGCATCCCAGGCCCACCAGGTGCCCCACATGGGCTTGCCCCAGATCGAACCGGTGGCCAGCGCCAGGAAGGTAAGCGAGGCCCCAATCGGCGCACAGGCCACTGCCACGGCGTGGGCCAGCTTCATGCGCCAGATCATGCCGATGGCCGCGGCCGAAGCCATGAAGGTGTATATGAACAGCGAGAGCATGGCGCTGGGAACGTGCACGTAGATGATACGGAACCCGTCACCTTGCTGGTAATCGGCCGGCGCCATCACCAATCCGCCGTACAGACTCGCGATGATCAATGCCGCCGCAAACCACCCGAACCACGGGATCAGGCTCGCTGAAAGACGGTAAAAATGCGGCGGTGATGAAAGCTTGTGAAACCAGGTCCACACGATGTTGTTCTCCCTTTCTCTAATCCAGGCTTACCCTGATGGCGGCAGCCGCCGCAATTGGCCCCAGGCTAAGCGCCAGGAACATAATTGCCGCGAGCAGGTTCAGTGGGCCGGTAACGTCCAGCCCGTCCATTGCCAGATCCGTGGCCCTGGCTCCAAATATCAGAATCGGCATTGATAGCGGCAGAACCAGCATGGCGACCAGCGCCCCGCCCCTGCGTAAGCCGGCAGTCAGTGCTGCGCCTATGGAACCAATCAGGCTCAAGGTCGGTGTGCCCAGGGCCAGGGAGGCCACCATGGCGGGCATCGCTTCGGCGGGCAGGAAAAAGGCTTGCGCCACCAGTGGCGCCAGTATTACCAGCGGCAAGCCGCTTACCAGCCAGTGGGCGATGGTCTTGATCAACAACAGCCAGGCCAGGGGCTGCGGACTCAGGGCCATCTGCTCCATGGTGCCGTCATCCATATCGGAGCGATAAAGCGTATCCAGTGCCAGCACGGACGACAGTAGAGCGGCCACCCAGACGATACCCGGTCCGATCTCCATCAACAGTTCTTTTTCAGGACTGGTCGCCAGTGGAAACAGGGTTGCCACCACCAGGAAAAACACCAGCGGATTGGCCAGTTCACCCAGGCGCCGGTAACCCAGCTTCAGGTCCCTGAGCAGCAAAGCCCATGCGGCGTCCAGTAATCCGGGAGTTTGCATCAGCTTAGCTCCAGGGGTACTTCAGTACCGCCATTGATCCGCATGTCGTGGTGGGCGGCCAGGATGGCCATACCGCCCTTTTCCAGGTGCTCGGAAACCAGTTCCTCAACCAGCGCCCTGCCCTTCACGTCCAGGTTGGCAAAGGGCTCGTCCAGGATCCACAAGGTGGCCTGGGACACCAGGAACCTTGCCAGTGCCGCCCGCCGACGTTGACCGGCAGACAGGTAACGGCAGGACAGTGAGCGGCAGCGTTGCAAACCCATACGTTCGATCGCCATTTCGATGCGCTCTCCCGCCTGCTTGTCACGCAACTGGTAGTGAAAGCGCAGGTTTTCCTCGGGATTCATGTCGCCCTTGAGTCCCTCAAGGTGACCCATGTAAATCATCGAGCTATGGTAATCAAATCGTGAACGGTCAATACGCTTGTCGTTCCACAGGATATTTCCCGACTCCGCCATGGACAGGCCACACAGGACCCGCAGCAAAGTCGTCTTGCCGCTGCCGTTGCCACCCATCACGTGCAGCCATTGGGAATTATCCAGGGTGAACCCCAGATTCTGGAACAGACATCTGTCACCTCTCCAGAGAGTCAGGTTCCTGCCCTGGAAGCTGGCTTGGGAAAATTTCATAGGCGGTTCGATTATTAAATAATTTTAATGATTAACGCAGATAAATGCTGAAAAATCAGTGTGGTGCGCATTCTGACGAGAATGACTCCAAGGCGCAATAGCGGAATGTGCGGATGCACACCGGGTAAGGCTACAGATGCCTTTTTCGGGCCCATTAAGTACGAGTTTCCAGGAGCTTTTGCGCGGTTTCCAAACTTCAGGAAAATTCACGACCTGGGTCGTCTGTGTCGCTGCCCGCGCGCATGCTAGAATCCGCAAGCAGATGTTAAAGAAGGGTCAAACCCCGGCATCTCCCACCAGGCAGCCCCAAGGATACCCCGAGATAATGACTTCAACCGTCAAACCACTGTCGCACGTACTGGATATCGAGCCCTATCTGCCAGGCGATTCGGCAGTAGAAGGGGTGACCCGGGTAATCAAGATGTCTTCGAACGAAAGCCCGCTGGGTGCCGGTCCGGCTGCGCGGGAGGCTGCGAAAGAGGCCATCGGCGAGTTGGAGCGCTACCCGGAGAGCAGCGCCCGGATTGTGCGTGAGGCGCTGGCCGAAAGGTACGGCCTGGATGCCCTGCGTATCGTGTGCGAAGCCGGTTCAGAACAGCTGATTAACCTGATTGCGCGCTGTTATGCAGGACCTGGCGATGAGATTCTGTACAGCGCACACGGTTTCGTGGCCTACAAGATTGCGGCCCTGAGCTGCGGCGCCAAACCGGTGGCCGCACCGGAAAAAAACCTGACTACCGATGTCGACGCCCTGTTGGGGCTGGTAAGCGAGCGCACGCGGATACTGTTCCTTGCTAACCCCAACAACCCGACCGGCACTTGTCTGCCAAGGACAGAAATTGCCCGTCTGCGTAACGAACTACCCGAATCCGTGCTGCTGGTACTGGATGGCGCGTATGCGGAGTACGTGGATGAGGAAACCTACAGCGCCGGTCTTGACATGGTGAACGAGGTTCCCGGCAACGTGGTGGTGCTGCGTACCTTCTCCAAGATCTATGGCCTGGCGGCCCTGCGTGTGGGCTGGTCCTACAGTTCGCGGGCCCTGGCCATGGCGCTGCATCGTTTGCGAGGCGTGTTTACCGTTTCTACCATCGCCCAGAGGGCGGCGGTCGCAGCGGTCACCGACATGGAGCACGAAAACCTGGCACGGGAACACAATGCCAGGTGGCGGCCATGGCTGAATCAGCAACTGTCCGACCTGGGTTTGACCGTGACCGACAGTCACGGCAATTTTGTGCTGGCGCGATTTTCCTCGCAGGAAATGGCTACGGCAGCGGACTTTCATCTACGCTCCCACGGTGTGATAACCAGGACCCTGAGAGAATACGGGCTGGGCGACTGCCTGCGTATCACCGTGGGTCTGGAAGAACACAACCTCGTGCTGGTCAATCTGCTGAAGGACTTCCTGGCCGCCAATAGCTGACCAGCGAAATCCGGGCGCACGGATGACCCCAGATCCGCCCACCACCCCGGTGCGCCTGCCGGACCGCTTGCGTTAGAGCTTCAGGGCGTGATGTGGCCGGACTTCCCGGACATCTGACTGTGGACTCGCCGGTAAACCGCGAAGGCCGCTACCAGCAGCATGCTGAGGCTGATGAACCAGAAAAAACCGTCTTTGCCGAGGTAGTGCATCCACAGGGAGGCCAGCAGAGGACCGGCGATGGCCGCCACACCCGACATCAGGATCATGGAGCTGCTGGCGGCCACCATCTGGGAGGGCTTCAGGAAATCGTTGGTGTGAGCCACTGACAGGGAGTACAGCGGCATCATCATCCCGCCCAGCAAGGCCGTCGCCAATAGCTGGGGAATCCCGCTGGTCAGTAACGCGGCGACGGCGGCCAGGCAGCCCGCCACACTGACCATGGCGATGATGCTACGCCGGTCAAAATGATCGGACGCGTGACCGATGGGCCATTGCAACAACATGCCGCCAAAGGTTGCGGCTGCCATGAACATGGAAACGTTAAATGTATCCATGCCCTGCTCCGTGGCATATACCGCGCCCATGCCATAGAAAGCCGCGGCCGCCAGACCCTCGGCCATCACGCCTACCAGGCCCAGGGGTGAGACCTTCCACAGCGCCCTTATACCCATGGCCTGGGGTTCCGCATGGGCAGGCGCACTGCCGGTGGTGAGCGCGATGGGCAATACGGCAAGCGACACCAGAATCGAGGCAAGCACGAACAGCAACACCCCGGACGGGTCAGCCAGGTTCAGCAGGAACTGGCCCACGCCCACGCCGCCAAGAGAGATCACCATGTACAGCGACAGGAGTTTGCCGCGACTTTCATTGGTGGCGCGATCGTTAATCCAGCTTTCGGCCACGATATACAGCCCGGCCATGCAAAAGCCGGATAACAGACGCATGAGTATCCAGATCGACGGGATTACCATTACCCCGTGGACCAGCGCGGCGATCGATGCGGTGGAAGCCAGTGCGGCGAATACCCGGATATGTCCTACCCTCGCCACCATCACCGGGGTCAGCAGGGAGCCGCCCACAAAGCCCGCAAAATAGGCGGACATGATGATGCCCGTAACCACCGTGGGAAATCCTTCCAGGGTCGCCCGGAAACCGAGCAAGGTGCCCTGGAGGCCGACCCCGAGCATCATCAGGGATACACCCAGAAACAAGGCCCAGGTCGATCGAAGTGTGGTCAGCAGTGGAATGGTCGGGATCCTCGTGTCAGGGCCGGTAAGCCGGCCCCGCCACAGTAATAATGGCGAAAGCGGGTAATCAGTTGCTGTCGCCGTTGCGGGGTGAAACCGGTGGCGCGCCCTGCACCCTTTGCTCAAGGCGACGCATAAATTCAGCCATGATCACCCGGTATAATTCCTTGCCAAGTGCGGCATCTTCGTAACCGTGATCAATGCTGGGGTTGTCGTTAACCTCAATCACCAGCACCCGGTCACCGACCTGCTTCAGGTCCACGCCATAGAGCCCGTTTCCGATCAGGCCGGACGCCCGCGTGGCCACCTCGAGCACCTCTTTCGGCGCTGCTTCCACCAGGACGGTGTCCGCACCGCCTGAGCTTACCTTGCCGCCACTGCCATGCTTGTAAATCTGCCAATGGCCCTTGCTCATGAAGTACCTGGAGGCAAAAATGGGCTGCCGGTTCAGCATGCCCACGCGCCAGTCGTAGTCCGTGTACACGAACTCCTGGGCCAGCAACACGCTGGAGGATTTGAACAACTCGCCGGATTTTTCACGCAGCTCTGCCGCGTCTTTTGCCTTGAACATACCGCGCGAGAATGACCCGTCCGGAATCTTGACCACCACCGGGTAGCTCATATCCCCCAGCTGCTGCACCGGGTCTTTGCCCTCGGTCAGCAATCGATAACGTGGAGCGGGCACCTTGTTCCGGCTGAGCAGGTCCGCCAGGAAAATCTTGTTGGTGCAACGCAGGATGGAGGTGGGGTCGTCCATCACCACCATACCTTCCGACTCGGCCTTCTTGGCGAAACGATACGTGTGATGATTGACGTTGGTGGTTTCCCGTAAGAACAGGGCATCGAATTCGGCAATCCGGCCAAAGTCCTTGGGTCCGATTATCTCCACATCTATACCCAACTGGCGTCCGGCCTGGATGAAAAAATTCAGCGAGGCCTTGCTGCTGGGCGGGAATTTTTCCTCGGGATTGACCAGCATAGCCAGGTCGAAACGCGCATTGGGCACACTTTTCGGGCGCTTCCAGTTCTTGTTGGTAAATATTGAAAAGGCATCTGTCAGCGCTTCTTTTTCAAGCGATGTCAGCCCCTGTGGGCCGATCGCACGCACCGATTCTATGCGCCAGCGCATACCCTTCTTGAGTCGCACCTTGAGAATGGGGGCCGGCAGGTTCTCAAAGATCTGTCGCCCCAGTTCCTCCAGCTCGGGAATTTGCGAGATGCCGAAAAACACATTGCACCGCAATTCCCTGGAATCTTCCTCGCCTCCCTCCTCAGCCCTGGCCACCAGCTTGTCCAGCCTGGGCATCAGGTCGCCCAGGTCCAGGCTGTATAGCGCCCGGCGACTCAAATCGTTAATGGTTCGAACCGAGGGCAGGGAACGCTGCCCCCTGGCCTCGGCCATCAGCGAGCAGTAGTAGCCGCTACCCAGGTAGGCGTAGCCCCGGCACATATTGATCACCCGCACGTTGCTGGCCGAGTTGGGCGCCAGCAGGAAGCTCTGAAAATCGATGACCTGGATGTCCTCCCCCTCGAGAGTCCAGTCTTTCACGTCTTCAACGACTATGAGATGCTTCGTCATTCACGAATCCCGGTGAGAATTTGCGGGGTTTAAGCGGCGCCAGTTGGCAAGTGTAGCGACAGAGGAGCCGTTGGAAAACACCGGCAGCGTGAATCTTTTCAATCTGGAAGGCCGGTGCCAACGGGCGAACAGGGTCATAATCCACGTATATGTTACATCTGCCAGACCCAAGCGGGCTCGCCCAACTTTTTTCCTGCGATTACGCGCAGGCCCATGCTCGATTTGCACAGGCTGCTGACGGACTTGGCGACGTCTGCCCGCGCGTAACCATTCCTCACCCGCTCGCCGGCCCGCAAGGGGAGTCGCTAAGTCTGGATTACGTCTGGCTGGGTGACCGCGATGCAAAGCGGCTCTTGGTGACGCAGTCCGCCGTGCACGGTGTAGAGGGATTTGCCGGGTCGGCAATCCAGCTTGACCAGTTGAAATGCTTTTCCCAGGCCGATTTGCCTGAAGACCTCGCGGTCCTGCATATACACGCGGTCAACCCCCACGGTTTCGCATGGTGCCGCAGGGTAAACGAGGACGGTGTGGACCTGAACCGCAACTTCGTTGATTTCTCCCGGTCCCTCCCGAATAACCCTGACTACGAAGAAGTCAGGGGTTTTCTGCTGCCGGACAACCCGGATCGGTGGGAGCTGGCCAGCAGACGACTGGCCGAGTATGAGGAAACCTGGGGAAGCGTCCGGTTTCATCGGGCTGTCAGTGGCGGCCAGTATGTTGATCCCGCAGGTTTGTTTTATGGCGGCGACGCGCCCAGTTGGTCGCGCCAGGTGCTTGAGCGGCTGTTCATCGAGTTGGAACTGGGCAAGCGCGAGCGTATCGCGGTGCTGGATTTGCATAGCGGTCTGGGTCCCTTCGGTTATGGTGAGCTCATCTGCGATCACCCACCCGAAAGTGCGGGCGTGGCACTCGCCCGTCGCTGGTATGGCGCTAATGTGGCCGAACCCGCCCTGGGTACATCCAGTTCGGTACCCAAGCACGGCCTGGTGGATTACGCCTGGCAAAAGACCTTTGACGACAAGGTTTGCTTCCTGACACTGGAGTTCGGCAGCTATCCTTTTAGCAACCTGATGGAGGTACTGAGACTTGACCATGCCCTGCGTCTTGATCCGGAATTCTCAACAGATACCCGGCGCGTCGAGCAGACACGCCAGGCCATGGTGGCGCATTTCTGTCCGCCTGCCCCGGATTGGCAGGAAGCCGTGATTTTTCGCTCACGCCAGGTCATCAACATGGCACTGAAAGGGTTGTCAGCGGAGCACCAGGGCTAATGCAAACCAGCGTGTCAAAAGACCTGCGCACGGGTCATACCGAGCCCGTGTATCGGTTAGCCAATATCGATGACCTGGACGCGCTGGTAGCGCTTGAAGACAAGAGTTTTGCCAGCGACCGTCTTGCCCGCCGCAACTTCTCGTGGATGATCCGCAAGGCGCACGCTTTTTTCCTGGTGGTGGAAATCGGCGGAGCGCTGGTGGGCTATACCCTGGTGCTTTTCCACAAGGGCACCTCGCTGGCGCGTTTGTATTCCATCGTCATAGACGACTCCTGCCGGGGCCTGGGGCTGGCCAGGGAATTGTTGCGTCGATCGGAGGTGGCAGCGACTGAAAACGACAGCGTGTACTTGCGTCTGGAAGTACACCCGGAAAATGCCGGCGCTATCTCCCTGTATGAGAACGCCGGCTACTATCGCTTTGGCCTGTTTCGCCAGTACTACGGCGATCAAAGCGACGCGCTGCGGTATGAGAAACGCGTGTTGTTCGAAAAGCCCGCGGGGATTTCGCTCAAGGTACCGTATTACGCCCAGACCACGCCGTTCACCTGTGGCCCCTCCTGCCTGATGATGGCCATGCGCAGCCTGGACCCGGAAAGCACCATGGACCGCACCCGGGAACTGCAACTGTGGCGAGAGTCCACTACCATATTCATGATGTCGGGGCACGGTGGCTGCGGCCCACACGGGCTTGCGCTTGCGGCCCACAGCCGGGGGTTCAAGGTGCAGGCGTTTATCAGTCACAAGGGACCGCTGTTCCTCGACGGCGTCCGCAGCGAGTTAAAGAAAACCGTGTTGCTGGTAGTTCACGAAGATTTCCGACGCCAGGTGCGGGAAGCCGGCATACGGGTGAACTACGAGGTCGCCAGTTTGCAGAAACTCGAGCGTATCCTGAAAAAAGGCGGGATCCCCATGGTCCTGGTCAGTACCTACCGGTTTGGTAACAACAAGGTTCCCCACTGGGTGGTTGTGGTCGGGCTGGACGACCGCTTCGTGTATATCAACGATCCGGACGTGGACCCCAAGTATCTGCGCACGGCGACGGATAACGCCAATCTGCCGGTGCTGCGCGAACAGTTCGAACGCATGTCGAGCTTTGGCAAGAACAAACTCAGAGCCTGTGTGGTTTTGTACCGAAGCGAGGCCACAGATGCCGAAGTCACTGTATAGAGGTGTCTTTTGAGGGGAGATTGCGTATGGACCCTGTTTTTCGGTCCAGAGTATGGTAAATTCTCGCCTCGCTTGAACATGGCTAGGTGGCAGAGTGGTTATGCAGCGGCCTGCAAAGCCGTGAACGCCGGTTCGATTCCGACCCTAGCCTCCATTTTCAAACAGCGTATTCCCCCCTCTTTATTCGCCCTGTGGCGGCGCCTTGCCGCCGGCAGACCGGTCTCCAACCGCCCTGCCAGACCCCGTTTTTTGGGTCATTGCGATATAGGTAGTTTCCGAATTGAAGCCACTCGCCCAGCTGGTTACGCTGTTGCCCCGACAGTAGATTAAAAAATCCAAGACAGGGATTGTTGAGCATGGCAACTCAGACCGGACATAACGGCAAGTCCTTGATTGTGTGGCTACTTGTAGCCGGATTGGGAATAGGTCTGGGCATAGGCGGGTACACTTTCCTCTACGCCAAAGGTCTGTCCTACATGAGTACGGACCCGGAAGTCTGCGCCAACTGCCACATAATGAAACCCCAGTACGATTCCTGGCAGAAATCCAGTCACCACAATGTGGCCGGCTGCGTGGACTGCCACCTGCCGCACGGGTTTGTCGGCAAGTACCTGGCGAAGGGTGAAAACGGCTGGAATCATTCGAAAGCCTTCACCCTGCAGAATTTTCACGAACCCATCCTCATGACGGAAAAAAACGCCCGTATCCTGCAGGACAGCTGCGTCAGCTGTCACCAGGATGCAATTCATGAAATGGTGCTGGGCGTCAACGGGAAGCCGGACGAGGTGCGATGCGTGCATTGCCACGTGACGGTCGGACACGGGGAAACCACGGGACTGGGTGGTCCCGAGGAATACGAATTGGTAGAGGAAGAGCAATTATGAGAATGGTACAACGCGGTTGGTCGACCCTGAGCGTCATTGCAGCCATAGCGGTAGTCGCGGTAGCGACGGCGGCGGTAACTGCCTTGCTGGTCAATGTTTTTGAGCGCAAGAGCGAGGCCAGGCAGACCTACGTGCAATTGGTTGAAGTCACGGAGGACACTACGGATCCTGCCCAGTGGGGAATTAACTGGCCCAAGCAGTACGATTCCTACAAGCGCACTGCACTGGCCACGCGTACACGCTTTGGCGGGCACGGCGGCAGCGAAGCCTTGCCGGAAGAGAAGATCGAGCGTGACCCGTGGCTGAAGCGCATGTTCCTCGGTTATGCCTTTTCCATCGACTATCGCGACCGGCGTGGCCACGCGTACATGCTCGAAGACCAGGAAAACACCCAGCGCCTGACCAAGCCCCAGTCGGGTTCCTGCCTGCACTGTCATGGATCCGTCATGCCCCTGTACCGCAAACTGGGTAACGGCGATGCGATGGCGGGTTTCATGGAAACCTACAAGTGGTCCTACGAGGACCTGAATGCTGAACTGCATAATATGGGCAACGGCCACCCGGTTTCCTGCGTGGACTGCCACGATCCGGGCACCATGGCCCTGCGGGTGACCCGCCCCGGGTTTATCAATGGCATCCAGATTCTCGCGGCAGGCGATGCTCCGGTTCCCCACCTGCCATCGGTCCAGCAGTGGCGGGAAGGCGATCGCAGCCAGCCTTACGATCCCAACCTGGACGGCACGCGTACCGAAATGCGCAGTTATGTTTGTGGCCAGTGTCACGTGGAATATTACTGCTCCAGCGAAATGCCGCTCACCTTCCCCTGGGGAGAACGGCCTGACAGCCACCAACGTGGAGTCTTTCTGGGATAGCATCAACTTTAGCGATGGCCGACGTTTCTTTGATTACAAGCACAAGGAAACCGGTGCCGCAATTCTGAAAGCCCAGCACCCGGAATACGAGTTGTGGAGCCAGGGCATTCATGCGCGCAGCGGCGTCGCTTGCGCCGATTGCCATATGCCCTACCAGCGTGATGGGGCGAGCAAGACCTCCGATCACTGGGTGCGCAGTCCGCTGTTGAATATTTCCCGCGCCTGTCAGACCTGTCACCGTGAATCCGAGCAGGAAATGGCGGATCGCGTGGACCAGATTCAGCAACGCAACTTCGACCTGTTGCAGCGTGGCGGCCAGGCCCTGATGGGCTTGCTGGATGCCGTAGTCAAGGCCAGGGCAGAAGGCGCCACCGACGCGCAGTTGGCCGAGGCCCTGGAATTGCAACGCAAGGCCCAATGGCGTCTGGACTTCATCGCGGCAGAGAATTCCATGGGTTTCCACGCACCCCAGGAAGCAGCCATGGTACTGGGCGAAGCGGCCGACTATGCCAGGCAGGGAGAAATCTCGGCCATGCGTTGGCAGGAGCCAAAGGCGGCAGTCGCAACTACTGCTTCGACAGGCAAAGACTAACGCATACTCCCGGCAAGCCGGGAGGTAAAAAACGAGAACGGGTCGGCTTCCAGCCGGCCCGTTTTTCGTCATGACCAGGCAAGTTGGCTAAGGAGCCTCTGATTTATTCTGGGCGAAGTGATTGTGAGCGAAACAATTCAGATTCAAGGCGCCAATCGCACGTAATAGTGGGGCTATTGCGAAGATTGGCAACACAGAAGATGGATTTTTTAGACGCAAGACACGAGTTCGTGAATAAATCAGAGGTTCCTGAAACATCCTGTCGATCAACCAGCGAGTAACGGTTTCTGCAGGCCGGCAAGTAGGTATAAATATTTCTGTCTTACCCTCTTGCATACGCAAAATTTCGGCTCAGAATATCCGCCGTCTGTTGCTGTAACCCCCTGCGGGGGGATGCCTGGAGAACGCGAGATGAAATACCTGCATTTTTTTCTGGCCTGGGTGTTTGTGTTGGTACCTGGACCGCTGATCGCCTACGCCGGACAACTTCTGGCAAGTCATTCTCATGAAAAAGCGGTTAACCTGTTTGCCGCCTTCCTGGGTACCGCCGAATTTTGGTGGTGGATAGTGGCTCTGCCGTGGGTGTTTGTCATCTACTAGCCGGTAGCGCCGGGCATGGTAGCGGGTCTGGCCTGCCGCCTGCTCACGCTCTTCAAAGGTCGGGAACCCTGTCAAGGTCTTCGCCATGCCCGTTAACGCCCTCGGCGAAAAGATCCTGGGCTGCCAAAATCAACGGCGGGGAATCATTTCGCACAACTCGTGGTCGAACCGTGGACCGCCACCCTTCACGGTGAATGCCCAAGGAAAGTCCAGATGACATACCGCTTGTATCAGCCTCCTGCTGACATTGATTCTTCTACCCACCGCAAGCCAGGCCACCTGGTCGGTAGCGAAGCTGGAGGCGGACAGCAAAACCATCGTAGTGGCAGGTGCTTCCTGTTCCTTTATGGTGTATGGAATTGCCAGCGTTGTGCCTGGCAAGGGTGTCGCCATCGTGCAGGCGGCCAGCAGCGACCAGGCCAGGACCTATGCGTCTGAGCAGATTGCGGCTGGTCAGCCACTGGAAGCAATTCTCACGCACATGGTCGACACGACATTCATACCGGATGTCACCGAACAGCAATACGCCCTGCTGTCGTTTTCCCAGTGGGAAAAACCAGTCACCTATACAGGTGACAAGACCACGGGGTGGCGAGGTGCGAAGAGCGGCCCCGGAATCAGCGTGCAGGCCAATACCATGGCGAGCGAGGATATTGTCACCGCTACCTTTGAAGCGATGAAGGCCGGCACAAAAACCGATCTTGAGCTAGTCGAACAATCCCTGGCGGCCCTGCAGGCCGGTAGCGCAGCAGGCGGCGACATCCGTTGCGGAGCGGCGACGGCGTCATCGGCCTTTGTCAGCGTTTTCCGGGCCACGGACACAGGCGGCATGCCATATCTCAACCTGGTGGTATATGGCATTGAGCCTGGCGCCGCTAATGCAGTGACCCGTTTGGCCGAGATGTATGCCTTGTGGCGAAATCAAGGTACCGGGAACCAGAGCAGCCAGCAGTTCGTCGTGCCCGGGCGACCCTGACGATTCGGCTCTGACGATGATCCAAAGACAGGCTTGTGCGCTTGAGTGGCGAGCACGGGTTAGTGTCGGACTTTGACGAGACCCCGGGGAGAGATATTTCACCTTACAGGGTATCTACTATGCTTTTTTTCGGCATCCTTGGCCGTCGTTAATTCCCGGAACTCACCAAGCTCATTCCGGCATGTGCGGCGGATCCGGGTCGTAGAACTGCTCGTCGACTGACGCGTCCGTCTTGTTCATCCACGCTTGCAGCAAGTCCAGGTGTTCCTTTTCCTCTGCGGCGAATTCTGCCGCCAGGGCCGCTACCTCCACGTCCCGGCTTTCGCGACTGATCTGGTCGTAGAAATCGTGCGCCCGTTGCTCGTTGCCCATGGCCAGTTGCAGGGCATGGGCCGTATTCATCAGGTAGGTCACATCGCCAATATCGCCTGTTTCCGGACCTTCACCGGTCTCCCAGCCGAAATCCCAGGGTGCGATAACGGGTAGGGTCCGGTCCTTGCGCGCGGTCCCTGATCTCCTGCGCATGCAGACGGCTGTAATGCGCCAGCTTGCGGAAGGTTGCCGCCACCTCGGGGTTGTTATGCACATCCAGCATATCGGCGAGCTCATCATGCCTCTCGGCAGCCTCTTCCTCCAGCGCTATTGAGTAGGCCAGAAAAGTGTCCAGGCTGGTCGATCTTTTCGATGATGCTCATAGTGCAAATTCGTTTTCAAAGGAGGCCACGTCCGCGCCTGGACTCTTGCCTCCTGGCTGAAACACGGGCAGTTCTCTCTGGTACACGATGCCCATGCCCATACCGTCATCCGCCTGGAGTCGCTGTATGGCAAGCACGGGGTCGCTGGTGGTGTCCGGTTCGAATGCATGCACCTGGTGCTTCCAGTCCATCTGCTCGGGGCGAAACGTCGGGCACGGGCTAAGCGTCTGGATAAATGAAAACCCCTTGTGCTCAATCGCTGCGACCAGTATGCGTGCCAGCTCATTCGGGTCACCGGTGAAGGCACGTGCCACGAACGATGCGCCGGCAGCCAGGGCCAGGGCCGCAGGCTTGAAGGAACGGATCGTGGTGCCACCGGGGGTCAGCTTGCTGCCCGCCCAATCAGGCGCGGTGGTTGGCGAGGCCTGGCCCTTGGTCATGCCGTAAACCTCGTTGTCCATGATGATGTAGGTCATGTCCATGTTGCGGCGACAGGCATGAATAAAATGGTTGCCGCCAATGGACAGGCCATCGCCATCGCCACCGGCCACCAGCACCGTAAGATCCTCGCGGGCCGCTTTCAGACCGGCAGCCAGCGGCAAGGCGCGCCCATGCACACCGTGAAAACCATAGACACTGGTGTAGGCGGCAATCCGGGAAGAACAGCCGATACCCGAGATCAAGGCGACGTTTTCCAGTGGAAGCTGCAAGCCAGGCCAGGGCCTTGGTGACCGCATTGAGTACCGCGAAATCTCCGCAACCAGGGCACCAGATGGGCTTGATCGCAGACTTGTAGTCTTTTGGCTTGAGGGTTTCTGCCGAGTTTGACTGGCTCATACTCAACTCCAGTTCTCGATCTGTCGCACGATCTCGCCCGGACTGATCGGCAAAGGACCGGGCCTGGCGAATGTCCGGGTTTCCGCCACAATATCGTAATAGGCACGAAGGTACAGGTGAAATTGTCTTGAATGGCTTTGTTCGACCACCAAGCACGCGTGTGACGTCTTGCAGTTCGGCAGCCAGTTTTTCCGGGCTGGCCGGTAGCAACAAGCCGAATCGAGATCACTTTTATGTCCCGTCCGTCACGACCCAATCGTTCTGCCGCTTCCCGCACCGCACCCGAGGTCGAGCCCCAGGTGATGATGGCGATCGTTCCCTGCCCCCGGATATCTGCCCAGTGCTCACCGTAATTGAACTCGCTGATCTTGCGCGCGCGTTTGTCGAGTTGTGTCTGGTGGTCTGCCGCGGCGCTGGACGGCTTGCCACTTTCGTTGTGTTCCAGACCATCGGCAACGTACATCACCGAAGGCGTGCCCGGTATTGCCATGGGGGAAACCCCGCTGTCGGTGACCCGGTAACGCTGGTAATCCTCGCCAGGTTCCGCCCTGCTTCGCGCTGGAATGTCCGGCAGGACGTACTCCGGCCTGGGTATCAACACCCGCGACTGGGCAAGGTTCTGGTCACTCAGCACGATCACGGCGGTTTGCAGCGCTTCGGAAAGACGAACCGCCCACTCCATGGTCAGTATGCAATCGGCATGGTCCAGTGCACCGAGCACGAGGTGGGGTGCGTCGCCGTGCAAACCATACAGTGCGATATTGAGATCGACCTGTTCCGACTTGGTGGGAATTCCGGTCGAGGGTCCACCGCGCATCACGTTGACCACTACTGCCGGTATCTCGGCGGCGACCGCCAGACCCATGGCTTCAATCATCAGCGACATACCGGGACCCGAGGTCGCGGTCATGGCCGGTGTGCCGCCATAGGAAGCGCCGATGACCATGTTGATGGAGGCCAGTTCGTCTTCCGCCTGCACCAGGCTTCCACCCAGCTGCGGCAGCCTGGGTGACAACCATTCGAGCAAGTCGCTGGCCGGTGTTATCGGGTAAGCCGCCGCAAAACGAATGCCACCCTCTCAGCGCACCCAGCCCACAGCCCTCGCTGCCGTTTAGTTGCCAACGGTCATGATGTTGTCCGTCGGCGTCTGGCAAGGCCGACTATTCCGGATTTTCGGATTCCAATATTCAGGGGCCTGGTGTAGCCGCTGGCAAAAGCGGCCGTCGAGCCAGTGACAACTGTCTCTCCCCGGCGTGCAAAAACACCGTGCGATCAGTTTGCCGGCACTGTCACTGCAAAACCCCATCCATTGAGCCAGCAGACCCAGTGCAACCATGTTCGGTCGGCCACCCGGCACTTCTTCGGCCAGCGCTTTCATCGGTATTTCGATAACCTCAACACCCAGGTCACGTATGACGGCGGAATAGCACCGGCAGCAGGATCGGCAATTATCAGGATGTCGGGCCTGAGCCTGATTTCTTCGGCAAACCGATCTCGGCATTACGCCAGTCCAGCGCCAGCCAAAGATCAAAACCGTCATTCATGCATCCCACGGCATGTTCGCTGATCCGAAGCTGGGCGGCCGCCTCCCCGCCGCGTATCTGCGGGCCAAAAGATCGTCGCATGAGGCCAAAGCAGCCGTTTTTGCCCGCCAGTTGCAGCAGAAGTTCGCCGACCGTGATGGCGCCAGCGCCACCTGAACCGGTGACTATCAGGGATACATCAAATGGATATATAGCATTCATTGTTCAGGATCGTACCTGTTAGCGAAGGAGCCTCTGAGCTATGCATGAACTCGTATCTTGCGACTAAAAAATCCAGCTTCTGTGTTGCCAATCTTCGCAATAGTCCCACTATTACGTGCGATTGGCGCCTTGAAACTGTATCTTTTCGCTAGCAATCTACTTCGCCGCAGAATAAATCAGAGGTTCCCTAGGGACCGACCTGAAACAGGCAGGACGTACTCCATGCGCGAGTTAATACCAGTAATGCCTTGCGCGCAACCCGAAATTTCGCCGGTCAGCGCCCCGGGCATCGCGCCATGAAATACCGGAAAACCACGCCCAGGCTGCAGATTCAAGCCGCTGTCACAGCAAACTTACGGCCTGGTTTATCAGCGTCTTCGTGCTGATCGTCTGCCCGGTATCAAACATCACGCTTTGTCTGCCGCCGCCGCAGCATCCGGTGAAGGCGCTTTCTCCGGGGCTAGCACGATGAAGGATGGTGCCCGGGGCCGGAATCGAACCGGCATGGAGTTGCCCCCGAGGGATTTTCTTACCCACTACAGCTTTCGCTGCTGCGACCAGCGCATTTGGGGTCTGGACTTTCTCTTTGCCTTGCCGCCTGGGCGGTTTAGGCAGGAGCCGTCAAGTCTCTACACTTTCCACGACGACCGTTCCGGCCGTCGGGCTTAGCTCGGGATTGCCATCACCGCTACCACAGGTGCTGAGGTTTCCCCGAATTTGACTCCATTCACACCGACAGTTTCCTGCCGAGTGCTCAATATTTTAAGTCCCTTGCGTCTACCAATTTCGCCACCCGGGCTAGGGATGATGAAGGCGTATTGTAATGCTTTGCCCGCCCCAAGTGTAACTTGATCTCATCCCAATATATCGGGCCGGGGAATACCCACTTTTTTGTCTCTACTACTAGCCCTTATACCTGAATAGCGGATAGTAGGACTCTGTGACCTTTACACGGAATCGGAGGGTTCCCGTGATGATTAACGTATCCGAATTCATGACTGTTGAGCTGTTTACGCTTCAACCCCACGATACGCTGGAGGATGCCGCAGTCAGTTGATGCGTGAAAAGCGTATCCGGCATGTGCCGATAGTCAATGACAAGGGTGTTGCTGGTGGGCCTGGTGACCTTGAGTGACGTGCTTGGCGGTTTCCGATTCGACCCTGCGGGATGACTGCCGATCGGGCCGATACGTCCTGCATAACCCTGGCCGATGTCATGACCACCGATGTGATTACCGTCGACGAGCATGCCAGCCTGCGCCAGTGCGCCCTTTTCCTGGAGGGGCACAAGATCAGTTGTCTGCCGGTGGTCACCCACGGCAAGCTTCGCGGCATCATTACCGATACCGACTTCGTCGCCGTGGCGATCAACCTGATTGAACAAATGGAACACATAGAGGCCACAGAGTTCGACGATTTCTAGGGAGGTCTATGATTTATTCAGGACAAGGTAGATTGTGAGCGGAACAGCTCAGATTCAAGATGCCACGCACTCGCAAAAACCGGCTCGCGGGGATTGGCAATACCGCAGCTGGATGTTTTAGACCCAGGACACGGAGTCAGGCGTCGTACCCGTAAATGGATTTTACTTCCAGAAAGTCCTCTACCCCGAACCTCCCCCACTCCCGTCCATTGCCCGATTGCTTGTAGCCGCCGAACGGCGCCATATCCACAAGATGGGCTCCGTTGATATGCACCATACCGGCGCGTATCCTGCCCGCCACCCGCAGGGCCCTGGCATGATCGCCAGAGGATATGTAGCTGGACAGGCCATAGGGTGTGTCGTTGGCAATACGTATGGCGTCTTCCTCGTCCTTGTAGGGGATGATGCATAGCACGGGTCCGAAGACTTCCTCGCGCGCGATTGTCATGTCATTACTGACGTGGCCAAACACCGTGGGTTTCACGTAAAAGCCCCTGCCCAGCCCATCGGGTCTGCCGGTTCCGCCGGCCACCAGCCTGGCGCCCTCGTTAATGCCTGTCTGAATCAGACCCTGAATTTTTTCCCACTGGCTGGCATTCACCACCGGCCCCATCCAGGTGCCTTCGGTCCTGGGATCACCGACCCGGGTTTTCCCCGCCACGGCGGCCGCGATCTGTTCGGCCTCGTCGAGGCGCTCCTCGGGCACCAGCATACGGGTTGGCGCGTTGCAGGATTGTCCACTGTTGTGGAAACAGGTGGCTGCGCCACCCCTCACGGCCCGCACCAGGTCGGCATCATCCAGGATGATGTAGGGCGATTTACCCCCCAGTTCCTGGGACACCCGCTTCACGGTGTCCGCGGCCGCCTTGGCCACCGCCACCCCTGCCCGTGTCGAACCGGTGAAGGAAACCATGTCGATATCCGGGTGGGACGAGATCGGCGCGCCAACCCCCGGCCCGTCGCCATTGATCATGTTGTAAACACCTGCGGGCACCCCTGCCGCGTGCAGAACCTCGCTGAAGATGCAGGCGCTCAGGGCCGACACTTCGCTGGGCTTTAATACCATGGTGCAGCCCGCCGCCAGTGCCGGCGCGACTTTTGCCGCCACCTGGTTCATCGGCCAGTTCCAGGGTGTGATCAGGCCGGCGACGCCTATGGGTTCGCGAACGATCATCGCGCCTTCCACCCTTTCTTCCCAATGCATGGTTTTCATCGCCTGCAAGGCGCCGCCGATGTGCTGGTCACCGGAATCGACCTGGGCGCCCCTGGCCAGCCACATGGGCGCGCCCATCTCGTCACAGATGGCCAGGGCGATGTCTTCCTTGCGCTTGTCGTACTCGACGAGGATCGCCTCGAGAAGTTCAATGCGCTCCTGCTTGCTGCTGCGCGAGTAGCTTGCAAACGCCTTCCTCGCGGCAGCCACGGCCAGGTCCACATCGGCCGGTGAGCCCATGGAAATGATTCCTGCAACCGACTCGCTGGCGGGATTGATGACCTCGACAACTGCGTGCGGTTACCGGGTCTACCCACTGCCCGTTGATATAGAACTGTCTGAATTCATACATGGCTGTACTCCGCCGTTAACTGCCGACTGCGCAGGTCGGTCTGAATGGACCGTGCATTGTAGTTGCCGGTCAAAAAAAAGGACAAGCAACCAAGGGTTGCCTGCCCTCTTGACGTCGGCCCTTGATTGCTGGTCAGGCTCCGTAGGGAACGTATTCCAGGCCCAGGTCGTCGGCCACTGCCTTGTAGGTGACCTTGCCCGCATGCACATTCAGGCCATTCAGCAAGTGCGCATCCTCTTGCACAGCCTTCTCCCAACCCTTGGCGGCCAGGGCATGCACGAAAGGCAGCGTGGAGTTATTCAAGGCATAGGCCGAGGTCCTTGCCACCGCGCCGGGCATATTCGTTACACAGTAGTGGACGACACCTTCCTCCACATAAATCGGGTCGGCATGACTGGTTGGGCGACTGGTTTCGAAACAGCCACCCTGGTCGATGGAAATATCCACCATGGCAGAACCGTTGCGCATACGCTTGACCATGTCACGCGTGACCAACTTGGGGGCAGCGGCGCCAGGCAACAACACCGAGCCAATGACCAGGTCGGCATCCGTGACATAGCGGTCAATGGCGTCTACCGTCGAGTAGACCGTCTTGAGTTGATTACCGAACAAATCAGACAATTCCCGCATGCGCTTCAGGGAGCGGTCGATAACCACCACCTCGGCACGCAGACCCACCGCCATTTCTGCCGCCGCCGTGCCGGCCACGCCGCCACCGAGGATCACGACCTTGGCCGGGGCAACACCGGGTACGCCACCCAGCAGTACGCCGGAACCGCCGGAAGCCTTTTGCAAACAGTACGCGCCGACCTGGACGGACATGCGGCCGGCCACTTCGCTCATGGGGACCAACAAGGGCAGGCTGCCATCATCCGCCGTCACCGTTTCATAGGCGATTGCCGTCGCGCCGCTCTTCATCAAGCCGGCCGTCTGCTTGGGATCGGGGGCCAGGTGCAGATAGGTGAAAAGGACCTGGCCGGGACGCAACATTTCGCATTCCACCAGTTGTGGTTCCTTGACCTTCACGATCATCTCGGCCTGCTCGAATACCGCCTTGGCGCTATCGGCAATACGCGCACCGGCCGCGATATACTCCTCGTCACTGCTGCCAATCCCTGCGCCGGCACCGGTCTGCACAACCACCTCGTGGCCCGCGTGCACCAGGTCCCTGACGCTTGAGGGAACCAGGCCGACACGGTATTCATGATTTTTTATTTCTTTTGGTACACCAATCAGCATGACGAATACTCCCTAGAATTTGACCAGGCACAAGTTGCCGCCTAGCCAGTCATCATACCTGTGGGCCGCTGCAATTTGCTTGCTTTTCAATGAGCTTTGCGACCAGAATCGCAAGATTCCACCACTCCAGAGTCATTGTATGATGGAAAATTCGAAATTCCTGCCGGATAAGACTGATCGGGCCATTTTGCGTGAATTGCAGACAGACGGCCGAATAAGCAATGTGGAATTGGCGCGCAGGGTCAATCTGTCCGAATCTGCCTGTCTGCGACGGGTTCGCGTGCTGGAGGACCAGGGCGTGATTGATGGTTACGTGGGCCTGGTCAACGCCGCCAAGGCAGGTCTGCCGGGAAACGTGTTTGTTCGCATTACCCTGCAGCGCCAGCAACAAAAGGACCTGGAAGAATTCGAGGCCGCGGTCAGACGGGTGCCGGAGGTCATGGAGTGTTACCTGATGACCGGTGACTCGGATTACCTGTTGCGGGTTGTGGTGGCCAATGCACCGGACTTCGAACGCCTGCACTACCAGCAACTCACGCGCTTGCCCGGCGTGGCCCGCGTCCACTCCGGTTTCGCCCTGCGCACGGTGATCAAGCGTACGGCGATACCCATTGACTAGGCAGAGGCCGGACGTTCGACATGACCGAAATTATTGATCCTGGACCGTCAGGCTGCGACTCTATCACCAGTATGTTCGTGACGCCGGTCTGGCCTGACCTGGACGTGCTCGAAGCCAGCGACCCCCTGGCCTTGCCCGCAGGAGTCGAACAGGTGCAGATCGCATTGGGCCCGCCTGATATGCTCGCGACAGCGATTCCGGCCATGCCCGCCTTGCGCTGGGCCCAGTCCACGTGGGCCGGGGTGGAGCCCCTGCTGAGGCCCCGATCTTCCCAGGAATTACCTGCTGAGCGGGGTCAAGGATGTGTTTGGCATGCAGATGGCCGAGTATTGCCTGTGTTACATGCTGGCCCACGAACGCCAGGTGATCGAGCGCGACCATTCCCGGCACCTCGGTGTGTGGCAACACGACAAGCCCGGAAAACTGGCCGGGAAACACGTGGTGTTGCTGGGACTGGGTTCTATCGGCGCTGAAATCGCCCTGCGTTGCGACAGTTTGGTATGAAAACCACCGGCGTCACGCTGTCGGGTCGAGCTGGCAAGCAGGTAGACGCGTGTTTCCCGGTGCAGGAACTGCCTGAGGTGGCAGCCAGCGCTGATTACCTCGTCATGAGCCTGCCGGGAACCCCGGCTACCCGGCACCTGGTGGATGCCGCGTGTGCTGGCAGCCATGCCACAACATGCGCTGCTGATAAACGTGGGCCGTGGCCACAGCATTGACGAGCAGGCGCTGGATTCGGCCCTGCGTGACGGCTCACTTGGAGGCGCCGTACTGGATGTGTTCGAGACCGAACCACTGCCAAAGGGACATTTCCTCTGGAGCACTCCG
Source organism: uncultured Gammaproteobacteria bacterium (assembly GCA_963823435.1). Taxonomy (GTDB): domain Bacteria; phylum Pseudomonadota; class Gammaproteobacteria; order Steroidobacterales; family BM003; genus CAKZML01. The sequence continues at coordinate 103,815 of CAWGLN010000002.1, forward strand.
GGGCTTCAAATCACCTCGCACACGGCGGCAGTGAGCTATGTGGAAGATATCGCACCACTATTCGTGACCAACCTGAAGCGCTACCTGGATGGCGGGGTACCGGATTTCCTGGTGGACTTTGAACGCGGGTATTGAACGCGGGAATCTATGCCAATCGAGCGCGGCCGGGACGGGCATGAAGAGGATCTCCACTGCGAATCCCGCTACCCGTGAAGCGTGTGGCAAAGGTTTTGCGTGCAAACCTTGCTGCCCCCTCATGGGGTCTGTAAGAATCGGGCATGGCGGCGCCCTGTACCCGGGCCGGTTTGGTGGCGAATGTTCGAGCCGGGAATTGGCATGCGGCTAAGGACAAACAGGCCTTATACCCCGGATATTCGACATGCCCGTGAGGTATCACGGACACCAGCAACATAGAAGCTGGCGCTTTTTTAGACGCAAGATACACGTTCATGACCCGATTACAGGCTCCCTAACTCTCTGAGGACGTTCGAAGGTATGACCCAGCAGTTCAAATTGACCTATTCGACCATGTTTTCTCCACCGGAAGCCCTGCATACCCGCTTCGAAGATGCCCTTGCCTCGGTCAAGAGTCAGCTTGGTCAAACCCACGGACACTATGTCAATGGTGAGAACATGGCGGCCGGTCGCACACGCGAGAAGCGCAGTCCGATCGACCAGGACCTGGTACTGGGCCGGTTTGCCGACGGTACGCCCGAGGAGACGGAGATGGCAATCGACGCTGCGCGCAAGGCGTTCCCCGCCTGGCGCAATATGCAGTACAGCGAGCGCAACCGGATCTTGCGCAAAGCGGCCAGCCTGATTGAAGAGCGTGTTTACGAAATATCGGCTGCGGTCGCCCTGGAAGTGGGCAAGAACCGGATGGAAGCCCTGGGTGAGGTGCAGGAGACGGCCGATTTCTTCAATGTGTACTGCGACGATTTCGAGAAAAATAACGGCTTTCGATCACGCCTTGCCTGATGACCCTTTGGAAGGCTTCAAAAGCACCAATCGCTCCGTGATGAAGCCACTGGGCGTATGGGCGGTAATTGCTCCCTTTAATTTTCCCTTCGCCCTGGCCGGGGGCCCGGTGGCCGCGGCGCTGGTGACCGGCAATACGGTGGTGTTGAAGGGTGCTACCGACACACCCTGGTCCGGACGCATGCTGGCGGACTGCCTGCATGACGCCGGCATCCCGCCGGGCGTGTTCAATTTTGTGAATGGCACGGCCAGGGACGTCGGCCATGTATTGGTGGAGCATCCGAGTGTCGCAGGGATTACCTTTACCGGTTCCTACAAGGCAGGTATGCATATTTATCGGAGCCTCGCTGCCGGCCCTATCCGCGACCCTGCATCATCGAGATGGGTGGCAAGAACGCCACCATCGTGACACGTAGCGCCGATCTCGACAGGGCGGCCGTAGGTATTGTGCGATCGGCTTTTGGCTTGAGTGGGCAGAAGTGTTCCGCCCTGTCCCGGCTGTACGTGGATGAATCGGTAGCCGATGAACTGATCGTTAAGTTACAGGCAGGAAATGGCAAGATACGCATGGGTGATCCTACCGAGAGAGTCAACTGGCTGGGTCCGGTTGCCAACCGTGGCGGCCTACGAGAGTTTTGCCGGTTATTGCGAGCAATTGCACGCGGCCGGCGCACAGATACTCAGCGGTGGCGAACAGACGCGTGACGGCGATTTGGAGCAGGGTTTTTATTGCCAGCCCACCCTGGCTGAGTTGGCACTGGATCACGCTTGTGGAAAGAGGAAATGTTCGTGCCGATCCTGACCCTGGCCAGGGTGCCAGACCGCGAGACAGCCATGGAGTTGACCAATGGCGTGGACCAGGGTCTGACCGCCGGTATCTACGGTAGCGAGGACGACGTACGCTGGTTCCTGGATGGCGTTGAGGCCGGCGTGACTTACGCCAACCGACCCCAGGGGGCGACCACCGGCGCCTGGCCCGGTTACCAGCCATTCGGTGGGTGGAAAGGTTCAGGCAGCACGGGCAAGGCGATCGCAAGTTTTTACTACCTGCCCCTGTATTTGCGAGAGCAGTCGCAAACGGTGGTCGAATAGACATTGATGCAGCGTCTTTCAATGCAACCGGCGGTCGCTCAATTCGAACAGAATGGGCAGGGCGATCCTGGATGACTCATACAGGCTGTCTCCTTTGTGGTGGCACAGCAAGCCCGGCCGGGCCGTTGACGATGCAACACTTGCGTGCGGGTACGCTAGCCGCCCGCAAGAGGGCCCGGGATTGTCGTACTGACATGAACAAAAAGATTCGAATTATTTGGATAAGGAACGTGACGTGAGCAAGCAACATATCAAGACAGAGCTACCCGGGCCTCGCGCCCGTGCATTAATGGCGCGCGACGCAAAGGTAGTAGCACCCTGTTATCCACGTGACTATGGCTTTGTGATGGACCATGGCAAGGGTGCCGAAGTCTGGGACGTGGATGGAAATCGGTTCCTTGATTTCATGGCCGGTATTGCCGTGTGCTCGACCGGCCACAGCCACCCCGATGTGGTCAATGCGATCAAGTCCGCTGCCGACAAGTTTCTGCACATTTCATCCGACTACTGGCACGAGTACCAGGTCTCGCTCGCAGAGACCATGGCCCGACTGGCGCCCATGCAAGAACAGGCGATGACTTTTTTCGCCAATTCCGGTACGGAAACCGTGGAAGGCGCCCTGAAACTTGCCCGCTATGTGACGGGCCGTCAGCGGTTTATCGGTTTCCTCGGTGGCTTTCACGGTCGCACCATGGGTTCGCTGTCCTTTACCTCCAGCAAGCACACCCAGCAGGCAGGGTTTTTCCCGACCATGCCCGGTGTCACCCATGTCCCTTACCCCAATAATTATCGGCCGGTGTTCCAGGGCGAGGACCAGGGCAAGGCAGTACTCAGATACATAGAGCAATTGTTCAAACACAACCTGCCACCGGAGGAGGTGGCCGGCATGCTGATCGAACCCATCCAGGGTGAAGGTGGCTACCTGGTACCGCCTGATGGTTTTCTGCGGGTCTGCGGGAGTTATGCGACAGGCACGGCATCCTGCTGATCTTCGACGAGGTTCAGAGTGGCGTGGGCCGCAGCGGCAAGATGTTTGCCTGTGAGAACTGGAAGGTTGAGCCAGACATCATGACCCTGGCCAAGGGACTGGGCTCGGGTATGCCTATCGGTTTGATCGTTGCGCGCCAGAGCATCATGAGCAAATGGAAACACGGTTCTCATGGCAATACCTTCGGGGGCAATCCCGTTGAGTTGCGCCGCCGCACTGGCGACCCTGGAACTGGTTGAAAAACACTATGCCGCCAATGCGGCCGAAGTCGGCGGTTATTTCATGCAAGCGCCTGGAGGAACTGGCCACACGGTATCCGGTCATCGGCCAGGTGCGCGGCCGCGGGCTGATGATAGGTATGGAGCTGGTGAAGGACCGCAAGGACAAGGAACCAGCCAAGAGCATTTGTGATGCGCTGGTACGCAAGGCATTCCAGAACGGCTTGCTGCTGTTGAGTTGTGGCGCAAGCACGGTGCGCTTTATGCCGCCACTGATGGTGGACCGTGCGACGATTGATGAGGCCATGGGCATAATCGAAACCAGCCTGGCCGAGGTGCTGGCGGAACAGTAGGCTGCGCGTAGCGCTGAATATCGAACAGATAGACGGACCAGGAGAGGCGTCAAGCATGATGCACAAGGCAAGCAGATTGATCAGTGAAATACCGTAACGCTTCCAGCAAGCCAGGGCGCCCTGCCCTGTTGTTTTCCCTGCTGGTTGCCGGTGTGCTGATGAGCCAGGCGGCGCGGGCCGATCGGGAAACGGTGCTTGCGCAGATCGATGTGCCGCACAATTATTATTTCAGAGAAATGTTCCTGCCCCAGTTGACCAACGGACCCAGCGGCGTTGACTGGTCGGCCGATGGCAACACCCTGGTGTATTCCATGAATGGCAAGCTGTGGAAACAGGACGTCGGCACGACCAGGGCGATTCAGCTTACCGGTGACGATGGGTTGGACTACCAGCCAGACTGGTCGCCGGACGGCCAATCCATCGTGTTCGCACGCTACACCGGCAAGGCAGTCGAACTGATGAGTCTGTCGGTGAACGATGGCAGTGTGACCGCCCTGACCAACAACGGTGCAGTCAACACCCAGCCGCGATTCTCCCCTGACGGTAAGCAACTGGCGTGGGTCAGTACGGCGGATGATGGTCACTTCCGGGTGGCTATCGCAGAGGTCGCAACCCGACCCCTGGTGGCGAGCATGCTTCGACCCGCGCGCAAGAGCGAGGTCTACCGCTATTACTACAGCGCCTGGGACCACGAGCTGAGCCCCACCTGGTCACCGGATGGCAAGGAGCTGATCCTTGTTGCCAACACGGAAATTCCCTATGGCAGTGGCGCATTGTGGCGGGTGAGCGTGGACGGCTCCACCGACCCGGTCGCCGTGCAGGTTGAAGAAACCAGTTGGCAGACTCAGCCCGACTGGGCTCCCGATGGCAAGCGTGTCATTTACTCCTCCTACCTGGGTCGGCAGTGGCACCAACTCTGGATTACTACCACGGATGGCAAGGGTCATCCCTTCCCCCTGAGCTACGGAGAGTACGATGTCACGGCCGCGCGTTTCTCTCCAGACGGTAACCACATCGCCTATATCAGCAATCAGGAAGGCGAACTGTCCCTGTGGATACAGGAGACGGTAGGCGGGGAACGCCAGCGGGTGAATATCACCGAGCGCAGCTACCTGCATCCTTCCGGAAACCTGGACCTGGCCGTGGTGGATAATCATGGTGAGCCGGTGCCGGCGCGGGTGGCAGTCACAGCGGCCAACGGACGTGGCTACGCGCCGATGGATTCCTGGATCAGGGCCGACGACGGTTTCGACCGGGAACTTTCCCGCTACGAACTGCAATATTTTCACAGCAGTGGTCAGTCGCAACTTGAACTTCCGGAAGGCACCTATTCAATCAAGGTTTGGCGCGGTCCCGAGCACAGGATTGAACAACAGACGGTACAGGTAAAAGCCGATACCCGAACGGCGATCAGAATTGTCTCCCGACCCCTCGACCTGCCCCGGGTCTGGAACAAGATGGTCAGCGCCGATGTACACGTGCATATGAACTACGGCGGACGCTACCTGAATACACCGGCCCGGATGGTCGAGCAGGCCCGGGCGGAAGACCTGGACATGGTGTTCAACCTGTTGGTGAACAAGGAACAGCGGATACCCGACATCACCCATTTTTCCGGCAAGCCGGACCCGGCGTCCAGCCCGGAAGTTATCCTGGCTCACTCCCAGGAATACCACACCAGTTTCTGGGGTCACCTGGGCTTGCTCGGACTGGATGATCATTTCCTGTTGCCCGGCTATGTGGCCTATCCGGATACCGGCACGGCGAGCCTGTGGCCCAGCAATGGCCATGTGGCTGACCTGGCTCACGCCCAGGGCGCCCTGGTGGGATATGTGCATCCGTTCAATACCCTGCCGGATCCGGCCAGGGATGCACGACTGACCCACTCCCTGCCGGTGGACGTGGCACTGGGCAAGGTGGATTTTTTCGAGGTCGTGGCCTTCAGCGATCCCCTGGTTACGGCCGAGGTGTGGCATCGACTGCTGAACTGCGGTTTCCGGGTTTCCGCCGCCGGCGGCACCGACGCCATGGCGAATTACGCGTCCTACCGTGGGCCGGTGGGGCAAAATCGCGTCTATGTTGAACCTGCGCCGGGTGCGGGTGATCTCCCTGCAACGACTGCAGCCTGGTTGCAGGGCCTGAAGGAGGGTCGCAGCGTCGCCACCAACGGACCCCTGGTATACCTGAGTGTCAACGACAGCGGACCGGGTTCGGAGGTTTCGCTGGCGCAGGCCGGTCCGGTGCGGGTGAAAGGGTTTTTGCGCTCCAACACACCGGTGGATAACCTGGAGATCCTGCGTAACGGCGAAGTTATACAGCGGATACAGTTGGAGGGTGACGCCATGTCGGCGGACTTCGAGCTGAAGCTGGATGTATCAGAAAGCAGCTGGATACTGGTCAGGGCCTGGAACAAGCAGGCCACGCCCGACGTGCTTGACCTTTACCCCTATGGCACCACCAACCCTGTATTTGTCGTAGTGGACGAAAAACCGATAGTCTCGGCCAGGGATGCGGATTACTTCATCGCCTGGATTGACCGGGTGCTGGAAGCCGCCGAAACTCACCCGGGTTACAACAACGACACGGAACGTGAAGCTATCGTGTCCGAAATTCAACAAGCGCGCCGCGTGTTCCAGACCCGTCGCAATAATTAAAATTACAAACCAAGGCCTAGAGCATGACCCAAACCCAAGACGACGCGGTTAAAACCCCCACTCTGCTACAGGCCTTGGTGCCGGTAGGCACTCTCATTGCGCTGCTGGCGCTGTCGGTATATCTGTTTGGTTCGGATTCCTCCGCCGGCGCCAATCAAATTGCGCTGTTATTTGCCGGTGGCGTAGGCGTGGTGATCGCCATCCGCAACGGCCATCGATGGCAAGAGATGGAGGAAGCGATCGTGCACGGCATCGGGACCGCGATGGGTGCGATGTTGATCCTGCTCTCAGTCGGCGCCCTGATCGGTAGCTGGATGCTATCGGGAACCGTGCCGACCATGATCTGGCTGGGCCTGAAGCTGCTCGATCCCCGGGTCTTTTTCGCTGCCACCGCCCTGATCTGTGCCGTGGCCTCGGTAAGCATCGGCAGTTCCTGGACAGTGGCCGGCACCCTGGGGGTGGGCCTGGTCGGTGTAGCCATGGGTCTGGGCCTGTCGCCCGCCATTGCGGCCGGGGCAGTGGTCTCCGGCGCTTATTTCGGTGACAAGATGTCCCCCTTGTCGGACACCACCAACCTGGCTCCGGCGGTCGCCGGAACGGACATTTTCACTCACATCCGACACATGGTCTGGACGACTACGCCATCCTTTGTGATTGCATTGGTGATATTCACCATTGTCGGATTGGGCGGGCACGGTGAGGGGGATGCGGCGCTGGTGACCCAGACCATGACCACGCTTGAGCAGTCCTTCAATATCACCCTGCTTGCACTGCTGCCCCTGGCCCTGGTCATGTTCCTGGCCTTTCGCAAGTTTCCGGCCATGCCCACTATTTTGCTGGGCGCCCTGCTGGGGTGTGTGATGGCGGTTATCCTGCAGCCAGACGTGGTCAAGGCCCTGGTTGCGGACTCCGGTTTAACCGGGCCCATGGCCTATCTCAAGGGGACCTGGTCCGCACTGGCCAATGGCTACGTATCGAACACCGGGGATGAGCGCGTGGATACACTGCTCACTCGCGGCGGCATGAGCAGCATGCTCAGCACCATCTGGTTGATCATTTGTGCCCTGGCCTACGGCGCCGTACTGGAGCGTGCCGGCATACTGTTACGCTTGATCGGTTCGGTACTCAAGGCCGCCAAGTCCACGGGTTCGCTGATCATGTCCGTGGTGTTCACCTGCATAGGCTCTGAATATCGTGGCCTCGGATCAATACATGGCCATCGTGCTGCCCGGCAAAATGTACCGGGCGGAATTTGCCAAACGCGGCCTGGCTCCGGAAAATCTCTCCCGCACGATTGAGGATGCGGGCACGCATGACCTCGGCACTGGTGCCCTGGAACACCTGCGGGGCGTTCATGGCCGGCACCCTGGGGGTGGCCACCTTCGCCTACCTGCCCTTCGCGTTTTTCAACCTGATCAACCCGCTGGTTTCCATTTTTTACGGCTTCCGCGACATCAAGATCACCCGCCTGGATCCCGATGCCGCCGATCCCCTGGTCGAACAGACGCAAGATGCCTAGCGCCGGAAGGCCGACCAGCGAGCCCCTGATCTATTCCGGTCGAAGTTGATTGTGAGCGAACAGGTTCAGATTCAAGACATCATTCGCACGTGATCTGGCTGACCGGGATCGGTGGAACAAAAAAGTGTAGGGTGCACTCTGTGCACCGCCCAAACCGGTGCGTAAAACGCACCCTACGGCGAAGGTTGGCCAAATATGAAAGCTGGATTTTTAGCCCCAAGACATGGGTTTGTGAGTAGATCAGAGGCTCCCCAGAAGTCCGCGGGTGGCCAGTTCACCCTGGTAGGTTCGCAACACCTTCTCCAGGCGTTCCACCAGCACATCGATATCCTCCCGCGTGGCAATCAAGGGGGGCGTCATCATCAGCCAGTCACCGAATTCTCCACCCGAGCTGCGACGGGCGTAGATCAACAGCCCCTCACGCATACCGAGTTTTTTTATGTCTCCCTGCACGTCCACCGTGGCCGGGAACCTGGCCTTGGTCGTCCTGCTCGGACACCAGCTCGATTGCGTTAAGTTGCCCGATACCGCGCACATCGCCCAGGATTTGCAGGCGTGACTTGAGATCGTTCAAACAGTCCCGCAGGTACTGGCCCTGTACCAGTGCACGGTTCATCAGGTCCTGGTCTTGCACTTCCCTGAGTACCGCCAGGCCTACCGCACAACCCAGGGGGCTCGCCTTGTAGGTGTGTCCAAGGTGAAAACCACCCGCCTCCACCACGCTGTCCAGCATGGCATCCGGGGCGAGAAAACCGCCCAGGGGATAATAGCCGCCACCTATTCCCTTGGCGAAAGTCATCAAGTCAGGTCGCCCTTCGGGCCACCAGTGGGAGGCCATGAACCGCCCCGTGCGACCCGCGCCGCTGATCACTTCATCGTAAATCAGCAGTATGCCGTAGCGGTCGCATATCTCCCGCACCTCGCGGTAATAGAACTCCGGTGCGTACTGGGCCCCACCGGTCAGACCCATCACGGGCTCCATCACAAATGCCAGCACCGTTTCCGGGCCTGCCTGCTGTATGGCCTGTTCGAGGCACTGGACGCAATGCCTGGCATAACTCTCACGGTCATGGCCTGGCGGAAAGCGGTAGCTCAACGGCGCCGGTACCTTGATCGATGGACTCATCATCGGGGCCATCGCAGAAGTCTGCGCATCCCCGTTGAGGCCCATCGCACCCAGGGTGCTGCCATGATAGGAAGGGTTGCGACTGATCAGCTTGTAGCGGCCGCCCTGCCCGGTGGCCAGGGCATGCAAGCGGGCGAACTCCAGGCATTTTTCCATGGCCTCGGAGCCGCTGGAGACGAAAAAGGCCCGGTCGAATCCCTCGCCCGCCTGCTCCGTAAGTAAATTGGATAACTCCGTGTTGGCCTCGTTTTCGAAGCCGCTGGGGTAGGCATAGCAGACTTTCTCGGCCTGCTCGCGCATGGCGGCCAGCACGCGCGGGTTCGCGTGACCCACATTGACCACCACCGGACCGGAGGTGCAGTCCATGTAGCTGCGACCCGCCTGGTCCCATACATACATGCCCTCGGCCCGTGCAATCCTGGGAATTTGCGGACTACCCTTGGGCATCCAGAAATGCTGCAGACCGCCACCCTTGTGCAGGTCACCGATTAATTGTTCAGACATTCAAATTACCTTTTCACGCCATCCGGAACACCGGGCGCCAATACCGAACCTGTCCGTTCCTGGTCACCGGCATGCTGTCCTTCTTCATTGTCAATGTCGGCATGATAGCGAACTGTGACCACGGCGCCATCCACAAAGGCAGGCACGATGGCCAGGACCTGCTCACGTGTGATCGCGTTAATAGCGTCAGTTACCAGGTCGGCCCCGGGTATCAATTCGAACTGCAGGTATTGGCCTGCCAGGAATGCGGTTCTCTCCCGGTTGCTTTGGTGCTGGGTCAGGTATCTGCCAAGCAGGTACCGGCGGGCGTCGTCAACCTCCTGTTGACTCGGTGGACTGGCGATCAGACCTTGCAATTGCTCATACAGCAAGGCCTGCATGTCATCGAACTTGTCCGGATCCACGCCCATACCAAGGCTGATCCAACCACCCTGTTGGTCGGAGTGATAGCGACTGTCGATGTAGTAGATCAGGCCACGATCTGATATTGCCTGCTTGCCCAGTCGCCCCTCGTAGCCGTGGCTCATGATGTAAAGCAGGGCTTGCCAGGGACCTGCCTCGGCAGAAGATAGCGGCGGGGCCGGCACCGCGTAGCCCAGTTGCGCCTGGGCGATGGGATGATCCAGCCAGGCAGCCAGATGTTTTTCCACGACCCGCGCACCCGCTCCGGCTTGCCACCTTGCAGGCTTCAGATGACCGAAGCGGGCCTCCAGCATGGCCATTACGGTTGTTTGATCGATGTCTCCCGCTACCAGGATCGCAAGCGGCGCCTTTGTCAGGTCCTGGTTTGGTGATGATTGGGACACCGCTTTTTCAAGCAGCGCCCGCAGGCGCAGCTCAGGGTCCTGTGATTCCAGACCTTTGGTCGGCTCGCCAATCTGCATCAAGGCCATGTCTTTGCGTAAGTCGTCCAGGCCAGATTCCAGTTCTGTCGCCAGGAAACGTTGCTGCAGGGAACTGATCCCCGAGTCCGGATCGCCGGCGTCCAACCATTCCGGACCCGTCCAGCGCTCCCCCTGAAACAGCAGCCGGGCGTGGACCGTAGGGAGTGGCCGGAGCACGTTGCAGGATCACGGGCAGTCCGCTCGAGAGATAACCCAGCTCTGCGGGAGAGGCCTTCTCCGTGCTTGCGGTGCCGCCGGGTGTGTGATCGGACCCAAAACGCAGGGGCAACTGACTCGACCTGGTCGCGTCGGTCAGCGCCTCTCCCGGTAGATACCAGCCTATGCTGCGCTGGTAAGGCTGCAGGTAACGTCGAGCGGTCTGCACGACATCCTCGGCGCTCACCCCGGACAGCGACGTTTCAAGACCGAGTAGTACATCCAAAGCGCCCAGGCCATCGAAAAAGGCCAGTTGGTGAGCGCACGTCTTCCGTGGTTTCCAGATCGAAGGTGAGTTGTCTGTGCAGGTTTGCGATCGCCAAATCAAGCTGGTCTGAAACCACCTGTGTGTCCCGCAGTTGACTTATCCGCTGCTCCAGCGCCAATTCCAGCTCGCCCTGCATCCCGGTCAGTCGGGATACTGCCGGAAATCGTGAACACATAGGTATCGGCCGAAGGTGGATACCAGGTCTGCATGTTCTCGGCAAGGCCGGCCAACAGTGATTGTTTGGCTACCGGCGTTATGCTGTTGTCCTGGCTGAAATTGATACCACCGCTGCCGCCCAGTAGTTCCTGCAGCACCAGGAACGCTGGGAAATCCGTACTCCTGACCGAGGGCGCATGATAGGCGATCTCGAATAACTTGTCCGAGCCAGGACCGGTGTGAGTTACCCGCCGGACACCCTGCTGAACTGCTTCCACCGTCCTCGGCAAGGGTGTGGACTCCCTGGCGGGAAAGTCACCGAACAGCTCGCCCACCCTGCGCAGGACGGCCTGGGTATCAATGTCTCCCACGATGGCCAATACCGCGTTGCCCGGTGGTAATTGTCCTGGTAAAAGCGCCTGATATCCTCCAGCTGTATCTTCTGGATGTCACTCTCCAGGCCAATCACGTTATTTCTGTAGGGATGGCCCAGGATGGATATGAACACCAACTGGTCGTGCAGACGCGCCGCCGGGTTATTTTCGTAGCCATGCATTTCGGACAACACCGCACCACGTTCAGACTCAAGCTCGTTCCGCCGGAATTTTCAGGCGGCTCATCCGGTCGGCCTCAATCCGAAGCACGGTGTCCAGTTCCGTTAACCGGAACGGTCGCGAAATAGGTGGTTTGATCAATCCAGGTATAGCCGTGCCACTCGCCGCCGGCCGCGTATATTCGGCTCACCACCTCCGTATCGGGAAAGTTCTCGGTGGCGCGGAAAGCCATGTGCTCCAGAAAATGGGCCAGTCCGGTGGCGGCCGTACTCCTCGTTGCGACCGCCAACCCGGTACAGCATCTGCACGCTGACCGCGGGAAATCCGTGGTCTTCAAGCAGAATGACGGTCAGCCCGTTGGGCAGTCGTTCAACCTGGGCACGGGCCAGGTCCAGGCTCTCCCCAGGCGATGCCGGGCAGTATCAAAGCCCCCAGCCAGAACACCAGCCAGGCTGTTTGCCTGCCACCTGTCCGACACAGGAGGGTATCGGCCCCACTGCCGAAGGTGTTCTGCTGCATGTGACGCGTATGACAAGTCGATACTCCCCAGAACCGGTTTGGCGTCACATATTACATTGCCAGCGACCCACGGGACTTGAAATCAGGTCGCGAGTTCGGCTCGAGTCTGGAGAATCGGCGGTCACGACTGCCAAGCTACCGGGATCTCGGCGGAGCCTGCGCAACTCGCACCCAAATTGGTTTGCTCTAGCGGCCGAGAAAACCACTGCAAACAGAAAAAGCGCATAAAAAAAGTCCTGGGGTTTCGGGGCATCCGGGACGCGCGCGTCCAGAGCCGAATCCGGCCGCCCTTCCACCAGCGCACGCCGGGCAGATTTGAGCAAACCGCCATAATAATGCCTCCAGCCACCACCACCACATCTGGACTGACTACAGAAACTCGGCCCCCGATACCTCCAACATCTTGTCACTCAAGGGTTTTTCCCTCTTCGTAAAACCGGGCTCGGTGTAGGTAACTGTACGGGTTTCGCTTTTTTTGGGACAGGGTTAATTAGTGTCCAGGCGCGCAAAAAGCACCGGGAGTTCCGCTAACAGGATGAGGAAGATGTCGCCGCCCAGACGTCAAATTCGGGCGGATCACGGCCAAAGTGGGTACCGGCATAACGCGTCGCTTTCAGAAACCAACGATCAGGAAGCGTGGGCAAATGCAATCGACCCTTTCGCCCGAAGCCCGGGCCCAAGCCGCGAAAGCGGACCATTCGATGAGCGCAACGATCCAAAAGGTCGATGAGCACGTCGTGGAAATCATTTCGGACTCTGGCGAGGGCGCTCAGACCGCCGGCCAGATGTTTGGCACCCTCTGCGCCAAGATGGGCAACGGCGTCTGGACCGTGGAGATCATTCCCGCGGAAATCGAGCCTCCGGCCCGAAGCACTGCTGGCGCCAGCGGTAATCGAATTCGCATCGGTGTGGATGCCATTACCAATGCCGGCGACGAGGCCGACCTGGTCATCGCTTTCAACGAGCAGGTCCTGCTCGGGCGCGAAGCGGCAGGCGAGTTCCGGCCCGGCGCAACCATTTTGCTTGAAAGCAAGTGGCGCGAGGACGGGAACCTGAAATCGTATCCGCCTACACCGAGACTTACGACGCGCTGGTCGCCAAGGGTTACCGGGTAGTCGAGATCAATATGGAAGATGAATGCCGCAAGGTTGTGGACAATCCGCAGCGCGGCAAGAATATTTTCGTGGTCGGCATCCTGTCCTGCATGTATTCCCGTGACCTGGATATCGTGCGCCAGGAGATCGCCAAGAAATTCAAGAAAAAGGGTGACAAGGTCATTCAATCCAACCTGGCGCTGCTGGATGCCGGTTATGAATGGGCGCAGGAGCACCTTGACCTTCGCTACGAGATTCCCGCACCGGGTGTCTCGCAAGCCCAGTTGGTCATGAACGGAAATACCGCGGTTGCACTGGGCACTGTCGCTTCCGGCATGGAAGTGTGCGCGATGTACCCGATTACGCCCGCCACCTCTGCTTCACATTATCTGAGCGAGATATTCGAGGACGTGGGCGGTGTGATACACCAGGCGGAGGATGAGATCGCGGCCTGCGCCTTTGCCATTGGTGCTTCATACGCCGGCAAGTGCGCCGATGACAATTACCTCCGGCCCTGGCATGGCCTTGAAATCGGAGCTGCTGGGCTTGTCCGTCATGGCGGAAATCCCGCTGGTGGTGGTGGACGTGCAACGGGGTGGCCCCAGCACCGGTCTGCCGACCAAGGTCGAACAGGGTGACCTGCTTTCGACCATCTTCGGGATGCCGGGTGACGCACCCAAGATCGTGATGGCCCCGGCAACCATCGAGGATTGTTTCTATTCCGTGATCACGGCGCGAAAGATCGCCGAGACCTTCCGTTCCCTGGTCGTTGTTCTCAGCGACGCGAACCTGGCAACCGGCCAACAGGCCTTCTTGCGGCCCAAATTCCGCAAGGAATGGCTGGCGCCGCCGATTGACCAGAGTCCGCTTCCCAAGGGCACCAAGCCCTATGACTGGGACGAGACCACGGGTTTGTCCACGCGTTCCATTCCCGGCCAGCTCAACGGTCGGTATACGCTCACCGGCCTTGCCCACACCGGCGCAGGGTGCAGTGGCATACGAGTCCGGCGTGAATCAGGAAGGGTGTCGTTATCGCAGCCTCAAACTTGCTGCATTCCAGAAGACCCTGAAGACTCCCGGAGGTTTTCGGAGATCCCGAGGGAGACTTGCTGATAGTCGGCTGGGGCAGCACCAAGGGCGCGATCGAGGAAGCAGTCGCGCGGGCACGCAAGGATGGCTTGAAAGTCTCGTCTTTACACTTGACCTATCTGCAACCGATGGCCTCGGGTATTCGCGAGATCATGCAGAAGTTCAAGCAAGTGCTCACGGTGGAAATTAATTTCTCTGACGACTTGGCAGACGAGCTGATTGATGAGGATAATCGCCGCTATGCCAACCTGGCCTGGCTACTGCGTGCACGTTACCTGATAGATGTGGACTGCTGGTCCAACGTGCACGGGCAGCCTATCAAGCCCGGTGCAATTGAAAGAATGATCCGTTCGCGCCTGAAATAACGGCAGTCAAGGGGCAACGCAATGTTTGGTTTGAAATCAGAAAGTGTATTGAAGCTCGACGAGGAATATCACGAGCTTAAAGAGTACGAGGGCAAGGTTTCCCGTTGGTGTCCCGGGTGTGGCGATAACGCCATCCTGGCAGCCACCCAGAAACTGTGCCGGGATCAGCAATTGCCGCCGGAAAAGACAGTCTTTGTGTCCGGTATCGGGTGTGCTGCTCGTTTCCCGCACTACATGGGCACCTACGGCTTTCATGGTCTGCATGGCCGTGCGCTACCGGTGGCCCAGGGTGTCAAGATTCGCCGTCCGGACCTGAATGTGTTTGTGAACATGGGCGACGGAGATTGCTGCAGTATCGGCACCGCACACTGGATTCATGCGATACGTATGAACATGAAGATGGTTGCAATGCTTCATGACAACAATATTTATGGTCTGACCAAGAACCAGGTCTCTCCCACCACCCCCATAGGCAAAAGTACGGCGACCACACCATTTGGCAGCCGACTGAAGCCGATGAGCCCTCTTACCGTGACCCTGGGCGTGACCAACGTGTCCTTCGTCGCGCAGGTGGTGGAGTGGATTCCCGACCTGCTGTACAAGGTGATTGAGCAAGCTTTCCTGCACAAGGGTTTCTCGTTTATCCGCATCCTGCAGCGCTGCCCGCACTTCATGCCGACCCTGTGGGATGAGTTGCTGGCGAACCCGGACAATCTCGCTTTCCTGGATTCGGAGAATGGCGTGCAACTGAATGAGGCGACCGCCAAGGTGTACAAGACCAGGATCGCGCATGACAACAGCGATCTGAATGCCGCCCGCCAGATCGCCTCTATGGAGGACAAGGTGCCAATGGGCATCCTCTATCGCAACGACTCCAGTACCGACCTATGATGAGTCTGCAAGCGACCCAGGAGACTGCATTCGCCAGAGGTTGCCGAGGCCGTGCTGAACAAGTCATTTGATCGCTTCGGGATTTTCCCCAACAACGCCGGCCCAGACGGGGACTAGTGACTTATGGCCAAGGACTCAGTACAAACAGCACCGGCGGATGCACAGGAAACACCCCTGCCCGCAGCCCCTGTTCCCGGCTTGCCCAGGGAGGTACTCGCTACCGGTGACAAGTCGGAACAACATCCAGGGACACGTTACGCAGCCTGCTGAATTTTCATCTACATGGTCAGCGAGGCTGATTCCGACGCAGCTGATACGGCTGAGGTGTGGCCCGCCCTGTTGCATCCCTTCCGGGAGTATGCGGAACATTCGCCACGAATTTCCCCTGCTCGTTTCAAACGACCCACAGCACCAGCCGGTTCAATCCCTGAGTTCCAGGATTGATGCAATCATCGATCAGTCCGGTCCGGACGGTGACCCAAAGGAAAGACTGCGGCGTCACGCCTACCAGTTCGAGGCCGCGCTCAAGGATGCGCTGGCGGAAAATTCGGCCGACGGAGTTGACGAAACTTGCCCGGCAGGTGGGCGATAAAATGTTGGCCTCGGCTACGCTGGAGGAAACCCGCAAGTCAGTATTGAGTCTCGACATCGACACCGTTATTGGAGGCCTGCCCCGGGCTGCGGAGATTACCGGCAGTTCTCCCGACATCGCGCCAAAACTGTACAGAAGCGTCGCCGCCCGGTACTGGACAGGTCATTGCAAGCGCTGGCAAGCGGATCTGGAAAAGCTTGTGCATAGTCTGGGAGACATATTGAGATCCGATGCCGAGCACAAGCCGGAGGCCAAATCAGCCGGTCACCTGCGTAATGTGCTGGGGACCGGACGCGGCGAGGACCTGGACTTACGACCGGATGTCGGCGATGCTCGCCAAGACCCGTCAGGTCGATGCGTTACCTGAAACCAGGAGTCAGCGTATCAGTGAGGCGCTGACCCTGCTCAAGGCCATGCTTCCTGTTTATGGCATGGACAGCGACCTGGAACCGCCCTTTGATCCGGCATGTGCATGCCGGCGACGTGGGTGAGGCAGTGGTTCAGTTGAACCTGCGCCTGATTGCCATGGTGGAGTTCTTCCGGGCCTTGCGGGTGGGCGAGCTTGAGCTCAAGAATCAATACGATCCAGCGGTCCATGACCGGTTCTTCAGCACCGTTTGATCACACTCATCTCAGCCCCGATAGAACGCTCCCTGTGTCCGCCCGTGGTCCTGGAATTGTCCCAGCAAGGTCTGGACGTAAGCGCCGCCGGCGCCCTGCTGGAATTATTGGATGGCGATGCCCCGATCAAGGTCGTCCTGAGTTTGAATTCCCTGGACGAGGACGAGTTCAGTGGTTCACCGGCATGGCCGGCACGCTTCGCGGCAGCAGTCATGTCGCTGGGATCGGCATTTGTATTCCAGGGTACAAGTTCAAATCCCGAGGCCTTGCAGGAAGCGTTCAGCGCAGGCGCGGCCTATCCCGGACCTGCGCTGTTCAGCGTGTATACGGGTACCAGCGAGGGTGGATCCAGACTTCCTCCCTACCTTGATGCCGCCTCGGCCCTGGAAGCACGCACTCTGCCCTGTTATCGCTTTGATCCGTCGCTGGGCGCCGAGCAGGCAAGCAGAATGGTGTTGATGAACAACCCTCGACAGGAACTGCCGTGGGTGTCTGACATATTCAGCTACTTCAACGCCGCCGGACAAGAAAGCGCCATGGAGCTGACCTTCACCCATGCGGATTTCCTGCTGGCAGACCGGCGTTGGCGCCAGGAATTCTGGGTGCTTGATCACGCCCTGCAGGAAGACGCCTTGTTGCCCCTGGCAGAATTTCTCGCCCTGGATGGCGACCAGCAACGCAACCGGGTTCCCTATGTCATGGCGGTCGATGCCGGGCCATGAAATACGCAGGGTGGCGATTAGCTACCGTGTACTCAGGCAGGTGCTCTCCGTGGCCAACCGCTGGCGTGCCTTGCAGGAGGCCGGTGGCGTCAATAATTCCCATGCACGCACACTGCTGTCCGCTGAGCAGGCCAGGATGGAGAGCGAACTGCAGGCCAGATCGGCCGAACTGCAACAGCAAACTGAAACCCAGCTTGATCAGAACCTGGGTGAGTTGACACGCGAAATCGTGACGCGGATCGCCGATCAGCTGATTAGTGGCGCCAGTGTGCCGGGTCTGCCGACTGGATCCCCGGCACCGGTCAGACGCAGCGAAGTTGCTGGCTCCGGCTGCGAGTTGAAAAAGTGGCTGCTCCGGTCGAGGAAGAGGAAGAAGACGATGCGCCTATCAGTCTTGATGAGCCCTACATCGACTCGGTCTTGTGCACGACATGTGATGATTGCACCAAGATGGCACCGCACATTTTTGCCTACGACGAAAACAAGCAGGCCTATATCAAGGACGCGACCAGCGGCACCTTTCAGGAAATGGTCCTGGCCGCTGAAAAGTGCCCGGTCAATATCATCCATCCCGGCAAGCCCAAGAACCCGGCGGAAAGTAACCTGGATGAATGGATTGCACGTGCAAAGCCATTCAACTAAGAGGCAGACACGGAGAACAGCGTGAACGAAGCGCTCCAGGCAATCGGCTTCATGGCGGCGCTTACCGGAATTCTGGCGGTGGTGTTGGCCGTCGCCAACAAGCGTCTGAAGGTGTTTGAAGATCCCCGGATCGACGCCGTTGCAGACATGCTTCCCGGTAACAACTGCGGCGCATGTGGCGAACCCGGCTGCCGGGCTTTCGCCGAAAAGGCGGTGGCCGGTGCAATCAGTCCCGGAGACTGCACTCCGTCCACCGCTGGAGGTACGGCAGGAAATCGCCATGTACCTGGGTGTGGATGTAGGTGGTGGCGAAAAGCGGGTAGCACGTCTGCACTGCGCGGGCGGAACCAATGTGGCGGTTCAGCTGGGACAATACCAGGGCCATCAGTCCTGCCGTTCGGCCGCGGCGGTTGGCGGCGGGACCAAGGGTTGTCGTTATGGTTGCCTGGGCCTGGCCGATTGCGAGGCCGTATGCATTTTCAAGGCAATCCACATGGGTCCAACCGGCCTGCCCATCGTAAATTTCGATGCCTGCACCGCCTGTGGCGATTGTGTCGATATCTGTCCGAAAAACCTGTTCGAAATCGTTCCTGCCAGTCACAAGCTGATAGTCCAGTGCAAATCAGAACTGGAGGGCGACGAAATTCTCGCGCTCTGCAAGGTGGCCTGCACAGCATGCGGAAAGTGCGTCGCTGATGCAGCACAGGGCTTGCTGACAATGAAAAACAATATTCCGGTCATGAATCCGGAATTGCTACATCTACAGTCCCCCGAGGCCACCACGCGTTGCGCTACCGGGGCAATAGTCTGGCTGGAAGAGGATCAGTTTCCGACGGATGCAGAAGCGGAAATTGCATCGTCCCAGCGTCTGAGGTTGGAGAGGGACCATGTGGTTTCGTAAAGCAAAGCAGGCGACAGATAAATGTCGCTACCCGGGCATTTCCCTGGCCATGGATGGACAGGCAGCCGCCCTGGCGGTCGACTCAATGTCGGCCGACAATATCCTGCTGCATGCCGGCGAGAGCACGACAGGCTCTGACTGGCCCCATGTCCCGCCTGCTTCCCACCGGCCAGGCGCGTATAGAAACGATCTTGGATATCCAGCACCTGCCTGCAACCCTGACCGGTATGTGCGCCACAGGACTGCGCAGCAGCGCGTTCGTGGACAGCATGGCCGGGCTTGCCGGAGGGCCTGGCAGGCATGGTGGGCAAGCATTTTAGCCCGCTTATCCACCTGGCAAGTGGTTGTAGCGAACGCCAGGCCTGGGCTCTGCACGGGAGCCACGATGACTACCTGTCGGCGTCGCGCTGCGGCGCGGTCCAGCTATTTGCGCGAAACGTTCAGGAAGTTGCCGACCTGGGCATGATTGCCAGGCGGGTTGCCGAGATGGCGCTGGTGCCGGTTATTTGCGCCCAGGATTTTCATGCAACCGCCAAATCGGTGCAGAGCCTGAACTTGCCCGAACCGGAGCTCGCCAGGACCTACCTGGGTCTGCCCGGTGACGAGATCCCGACCAACGGCAAGGCGCAAGAAGTGCTGTTTGGCACTCACCGCAGACGCGTACCACGGTTGCTGGATATTGATCACCCGGCAGGCATGGGCGGGGTCCAGGGTCAGGATAGCTATTTCCGTGCAGTGGCCGCCCAACAGGCTTTCTTCACGCAGTCGGTGGCCGGCGAGATCACGCAGGCGATGGAACAATTCGCACAACTGACCGGGCGACATTATCAATCCCTGGGCAGCTACAAGGTTGGCGATGCAGAACTGGTGCTGCTTGCGATGGGCGCCGTGGTGGACCAGCTGTGCGCCTGTGTGGATCACTTGCGCGAGACTGAAGGACTGCGAGTGGGTGTTGTAAACCTCACTCAGTGGCGGCCTTTCCCGGGCCAGGCCCTGTCGCAATTGTTGCAAGGCAAGCGAGCCGTCACCGTTCTGGAATCGACCGATACGCCGCTGGCGGAAGACCTGCCAATGTTGTCGGAGGTGCGTGCCGCCTTGGCAAAAGCCGGTGAAAACGGTAACGAAAAAGGTCGAGCCCTGCCCCATCCGGGCTACGCGGTATACGCCAGGAATCAACCCGCGCCGGCCCTGTATTCGGCCATCTATGGCGTTGGCACGGGCATGCCCAGCCTGGCTGAGCTCGCTGCCGTGGTGAAAAACATGTTGCCCGATGGCGCCGGACGCCGGCGCGCCTATGTGGGTATCGATTTCGCCCGGGTCAGCCGCAACTATCCCCATCTGCAGGTGCTGCAACAAGGCCTCGCTGCCGCGTACCCGGAACTGGACAAAATCTGTCTTCCTCCGGCGCCGATCAAACCGCCGGTGTTTACCGGAACATTGTTGCGACTTCATGCACTCGCCGCGGAAAGTGGCGTCGAGGCCGGGAATATTTTCGCCCGTGCGCTTGCCGGTGGTTTGGACGTATTGGTCAAAACCCAGGCGCAAGGCGGAGTGGAGTCAGGACTCCTGCGGGCCAACCTGGATATTCAGTTTGCGGTCGATTATCCAGCCGGCAACTACCAGGAGGTGGATGTCATGCTGGTAGCGGGTTCGAAACTGCTCCACGACATTCCCGAAGACTCTTTGCGTGTCGAAGGCAGCCTGGTGGTTTCGGCCAACCAGGATCCTGCCCAACTCTGGCGCGGACTACCTCGCCGGGTAACCGAGTGGATTAAGCGCAAGCGTCTTTCAGTGACCCTGGTGGACGCCAGGGCCATTGCCGTTACCGCCGGCGGTGGTCCCGGGCATCTGGACCAGTTGTCGATCTGGGCCCTGATCGGCTGCGCGTTGAAAATCATCCGACCCGACGAAACCGCTCAACAACCCGTGATCCTGGTTCTGGAGGATTTACTCAAGCGCTTGTTCAAGGGAGATGAAGCCACCGCACGGGAAATCCTGGCGGTAGTCGACCGCGGCGGTCGGGAAGCCTTGCCGGTGGACTGGACGCAGTGGAAGGATGAAGTTCGACCACCGGAAAGCGAGCGCAAGGCCCCCTGGTCGGCCGACGCGGCCGGTGCCACACCGGGAAATCTGTTTGATCCGAGCCGTTTCTGGCGCTCGGTAGGCTTTCTGTACGACTCCGGCGATGAAGGAGAAACCCTGGTAGATCCTTTCCTTGCAAGCGGCGTAATACCGGCCCGCAGCAGTGCCCACCGCGACATGAGTTCTTACCGCCTGACCCTGCCCCTGTGGCTGCCCGAGAACTGTACCGGCTGTGGCTTGTGCTGGTCCCATTGTCCGGATTCCGCCCTGCCACCCACCATACAAGGTGTCGAGGCAATTATCGAAACCGGTATCAGCCTGTGCAAGGCCGATGGCCAGGCAATGACCCAGTTGTCGCGCATAGTCGGGCACTTGTCGACCCAGGCCTACAAGCTGGTCGCCAAGGATGAGTTACATCAATACACCCTGACCGGACCCTTGCTGACAGAGGCTTTCAAACAACTGACCAGCAAGATGGGTCTGGAGGGCGACGCGCTGGCTGCCATGTCGGCCGATTTTGACCTGGTGCATCGCCACCTGGAGCGCTGGCCGATCGCTCGCAGCGAGCGTTATTTCGGCAATGCCCCCAAGGGGGAAGGCCGCTTGTTGTCGATTGCCGTGAACCCTGTCAACTGCAAGGCCTGCGGTTTGTGCATGGCCGTGTGTCCCGCCCAGGCCATGACCTGGGAAACCCAGACGCCGGAACGCATCGAACGTGAACACGTCAACCTGGCCCTGCAGATGCAAATGCCGGAAGTCCCGGTGAAAGATCTCGCAAAGCTCATACAGGAAGATGACCTGGACAGTGAAATGGCAAGGCTGTTGAACCGCAGCAGTTACCTTTCCATGGTAGGTGGCGATAGCGCCCTGCCCGGTCATCCGGGCAAGACCGCCGTGCACCTGGTTTCCGCCTCTATCGACTCGGCAATGCAACAGCGTTACCAGGATCATGTGAACTATTTGCAGGACCTGGTTGAGCGTCTGAAAGCAAAGATCCAGGATCAGCTCTCCGGCGTGGTGCGTATCGATGACTTTGACACCTTCGCCACCCGTTTGCGTACCCTGGACAAACGCAATCTGGATAGCAAGGAACTGGCCAACGCCCTGGGCAAGACCAGTCTGGATGAAGGATTGAATCAGCAACGCCTGGACAATCTGAACAGCCTGCGAATGAAGGTCGAGCAACAAGTCGCCAGCTTCCTGTCTGGCCGGTCCAGGATGGTGCTGGCAATGCAGCGTGGTGAAATCACACTCTGGAGCGGAAGCTATCCTGACAATCCACATGCAAGTCCCTGGCTAAGTCACGCCCGTGGCCAGGCACCGGCCCTGGCAGAAGGCCTGTTCGAAGGCATGTCGCGGCGTCTGTTGCAGGAACTCTCCGTCTGCCGCCAGGTCGAGCTTGAACTGGATGACCAATATGATCCCATGCTGCACAGCAGCCTGGCCGACACGCTTGCCTGGGAAGAACTGGAAGAACGTGAGCGTCGCCTGCTCGCCCCGGTAGTCATGGTCGCCGAAGCCGAATCCGTTGCCTGGGACGATATCAGCAGGGTGTTGGCCAGCCAAAGACCTATCACCATGCTGTTGCTTGATCGCCATGGCATTGTCGTGGAACCCGATGACGCCCAGGCTTGCGGTCTGGATCACGTGCGTCGTGCCATGGACCTGGGTAACCGTTTCGTTTTGCAAAGCGCGACCGGAAATCCTGCACACCTGATACGCGGGGTGGTGGCAAGCCTGGAATCGGCGGGCCCCTCCTTACTTCGGGTCTATGCACCGGACAGCATGGACAATGCCTTGTCCGGCGAGTATGTCGCCGAGGATTCCAGCCTGGCACTGGGCAGTCGCGCCGTGCCGTTGTTTTGCTTTGACCCGGCCAGCAAGCTTACGCCCTTGTCCCTGGCGGGTAACCCCGATCCGGATGCGGATTGGGCCGAACTGGCATTGGATGCGCGCACTGCCGGTGGGGGTGTTGAAAAAATTGAGAGCATATTGACCCCGGCAGACTGGGCTGTGCACCAGATTCGGTTCCGGTCACATTTTACCCTGCTGGGCAAGGGTCGTTTGAGTGATGACTTGCGGCCGCTGACGAAATACCTGGCGTTAAAAGCGGAAAAGCGTGCTGGTCTGCATCCCTATATTCAACTCCTGGATGGTAAGCAGAAGCTCATCATGGCGAGGGTTTCGGCCCAGATGTCGGATGCCTGCGAGCGGGCACTGACCGACTGGAAGACACTGAAAGCACGCGCCTCTGGCCAGGCGCCGGCGGTCAGCGAAAAGCCTGCGTCGGCTTCCGCCACCCCGGCCGAATCGGCACCCGCTGCAACGATTATGCCGCCGGGTGCGGATCCGCAGGTACTGGTCGAGCGCTTGCTGGCACTTTGCGGTTACAGTGGAGATCCTGCGTACTTCAATCAAAGCCTGCGGGATTTTCTGGCGGCGGAAAAAGGGAAGCAAGACGAAGGTGAAGAGAATGTTCGGCATTAATCTTCCATGCACCGAGAGAGCTTGCATACCATGAGCGAGACCAAGACATTTCGCCACGGTATTCACCCACCCGAGCATAAGGAACTCACTGCCGGGCGCGCTATCGAGCGTATCAAGTTTCCGAAACGCGTGGTGCTTCCGCTCAGCCAGCATATCGGCGCACCTTCGCGTCCACTGGTGAAAGCCGGTGACAAGGTATTCCGCGGTCAGGTGATTGCCGAACCCGGTGGATTCGTTTCCGTTCCCCTGCATTCCTCGGTTACCGGAACGGTGGCGGGTATTCGAAAGCATCATCATCCCAATGGTTCACTGGCCGAATGTATCGTAATCGACGTGGACCACACCTCCGCCCAGACGCTTTATGATGCGTATCCACGGGACTGGGAGTCCAAGAGCACAGCGCAACTGCTGGAGGAAATTCGCCAGGGAGGATTCGTGGGACTGGGTGGCGCTGCCTTCCCGACCCATGTGAAGCTGGCGGTGCCCGAAGGTAAGCATGCACGCTGGTTGCTGATCAATGGTTGTGAATGCGAGCCCTACCTCACCAGTGACCACCGCATCATGCTCGAGTGGGCCGACTCCATTCTGCTTGGCATACGGGTGATGGCAAAGATCCTGGGCACCGAAAAATCCTACATTGCGGTGGAGAACAACAAGTGGGATGCAATCAAGGCGCTACGTGACCGTATACCTGCGGACATGCCCTGCGAACTGGTGCCACTGGAGACCAAGTATCCCCAGGGCGCGGAAAAGATGCTGATCACTGCCGTGCTGAAAAAAGAAGTCCCCAGCGGCAAGTTACCGATTGATGTGCAAGTAGTGGTGCAGAACGTGGGCACCGCAGCGGGTATCGGGGACTGGTTCGCCTTTGGACAACCCCTGATTGAACGCGTGGTGACGGTAACCGGGCCCGGCGTGGTTCGCCCAACCACCTTGCTCGCACCAGTGGGTATGAGCCTGGCCGAGGTGATTGAACACTGTGGCGGACTGACCGACGATGCCAGGGAAATTCTGTTTGGTGGTCCCATGATGGGCACGCCACAACAATTCATGGACGTGCCGATTCTCAAGGGCACCTCCGGCATCGTCTGCCTGACCGAGGGGCAGCTTTTCCAGCGACAGGAATATCCCTGTATACGCTGTTCCGCCTGCCTGGATGCCTGTCCTGTCTATTTGAACCCCAGTTCCCTGGGGGCATTGGCGCGGGCCGGCAAGTACGATGACATGATGGGGCACCACATCATGGACTGCATGGAATGTGGCTCCTGCTCCTATGTCTGCCCCTCGAATATTCCCCTGGTGCAACGCTTCCGCGTGGCCAAGGCCCTGTTGCGTGAAAAACAGGCGCGGGAGAAGGCGGCATGAGCAACACTACGAGCCGACTCGTTATCGCCACACCACCGTTCGCCAAGCGGTCGATTAGTACACCGATGATCATGCGCCACGTGATCTACGCCTTGATACCCACGGTGATTGCCGCTGTCATCTACTTCGGGATCAGTGCATTGCTGCTGATCGTGGTGTGCACCGCCACTTGCATGTTTGCGGAGTGGGTAAGCGCCGGGCGAGGTCCATTACGCATGAGCCCCGCGGCCGATGGCAGTGCCGCCCTCACCGGCATGTTGCTGGCGCTCACCCTGCCCCCGGGCCTGCCCCTGTGGATGGCCGTACTGGGTTCGCTGGTCGCGGTGTTTTTTGGCAAGTTGTTGTTCGGTGGCCTGGGTCAAAACGTATTCAATCCTTCGCTGACCGGGCGTGCCTTCCTGCAGGCCAGCTTCCCGGTAGCGATAACCACCTGGGCGCCACCCATGGGACTCCAGGAATTCCTGGTTTTCAGGGGAGACAGTTTCGCCCTGCCCTTCACGCGACCGGCGTTTGACGGACTCACCGCGGCGACCCCCCTGGCGCATATGAAGTTCGAGGGACAGGCCACTGAATGGACGTCCATGCTATATGGCAACATCCCCGGATCCCTGGGTGAAACATCCGCCTTGTTGTTATTGTTGGGCGGCGCTTATCTTGCCTGGCGCGGGTTCCTTAACTGGCGGGTCCCGGTTGGCATATTTTTGACCGTAGTGATTTTCGCCAGCGCCCTGCATTATTCGGATCCCTCCCGCTTCCCCGATGCCCTGCATCACCTGCTCGCGGGTGGCCTGGTCCTGGGCGCCGTGTTCATGGCTACCGATCCGGTGAGTTCGCCGCTGACACCGCTGGGAAGCTGGATATTCGCCGCCGGCATCGGCGTGCTGGTCGTGTTGATACGTCAATTCGGCGGTTTGCCCGAGGGCGTGATGTACGCGATCCTGCTGATGAACGCTGCCACGCCATTGATTGACCAACTTACCCAGCCCGGTATCTATGGTGCGACGAAACCGGTAAAGGAGGTCAGCAAGTCATGACAGAAAGTCATACTCCTGCTCCCACCGCAACGCCTGCGCTGGCAATCCAACCGGTCGAGGTCAGCAGTGCACGCATGATCGCGACCATGGCTGGAATAGGCATTATTTCCGGCATACTGCTGGTGGTTTCCTACGTCGGTACTCTGCCCACGATTGAGGCCAACCGGGCCGCCGCACTTGAGCGGGCCATTTTCGAAGTGGTGCCTGGCGCCACCAGCAAGACCACCTTCACCCGGGAAGGAGAGATTCTGCGACCGGTGAAGGACGGGGAAAAACCCTCGGAGCGCTATTACGCCGCCTACGACGACACAGGCGAATTGGCCGGTGTCGCGGTGGAAGCGCAAGGCCAGGGGTTCGCCGACATTTTGAAGATCTTGTATGGCTATTCGCCTGCCTGCCAGTGTGTGATTGGCATGAAAGTACTCGAGAGCAAGGAAACACCGGGACTGGGTGACAAGATCGAAAAGGACCCGGTCTTTGTATCGAACTTCGAGGCACTGGATCTCAGCCTGGGTCCGGACGGTGACAAGCCGGTCAACCCTGTGGTGTTTGCCAAGCCCGGGCAAAAAACCCATGCATGGGAAATCGAGGGCATCACCGGCGCAACGATTTCAAGCAAGGCCATTACCAATATCATTTACACCAGTTCCATGCATACGGTCGCGATACTCGAACATAATCTCCAGGTACTAAAAGATGGCAACCCGAGCCGCCAGCTTGACCAGAAAGACTGAACCACAAAGCGTCGATACCTTTATCAAGGGATTGTGGCGCGAGAACCCGGTATTCGTGGCCTTGCTGGGTATGTGCCCGGTGCTCGCGGTTACCAACTCCGTGATCAACGCCCTGGCCATCGGCCTGGCCTCGACCTTTGTGATGACGCTCTCCAGCACCATCGTGTCGCTGGCGAAAAAATTGATCCCGAAGCAGGTCCGTATTGCCTCCTACATCCTGATCATCGCCACCTTTGTCACGGTCACCGAATATGTACTGGCGGCACTCAGTTATGACGTACACAAGGCGCTGGGCGCTTTTATTCCTTTGATCGTGGTGAATTGCATGATCCTGGGCCGCTCCGAGGCCTTCGCCTCGCGTAATTCGGTGGGACTGGCCGCGCTGGATGCCCTGGGTATGGGCGTGGGATTCACCGTCGCCTGTCTGTCGCTTGGGACCGTCAGGGAGTTGCTGGGCAACGGAACCCTGCTGGGTTATCCGGTTTTTGGACCGGGCTTCGAACCCTGGGTCATCATGGTCTTGCCACCCGGAGCGTTTTTCGTACTCGGTATGTGGTTGTTGCTGTTTAACTGGCTCAAGCAGCGCAAGGAGGCAGCGGAATGAA
The DNA here is from genome assembly GCA_963823435.1 of uncultured Gammaproteobacteria bacterium. Lineage (GTDB taxonomy): Bacteria > Pseudomonadota > Gammaproteobacteria > Steroidobacterales > BM003 > CAKZML01. The sequence continues at coordinate 131,068 of CAWGLN010000002.1, forward strand.
CACTGCATCCTCCATGTCCATCTTTCTCAATGCCGCGTTTATCAATAATTTCGTGCTCGCCATGTTCCTTGGCATCTGCCCGTTCCTGGGTGTGTCCAACAAGACCGATACGGCCATGCGCATGGGCGGTGCGGTTACTTTCGTTATGCTGGTTGCCTCGGTTTGCGCGTTTGCAATCGACAAGATACTGACCTGGATGGGTGCTCCCTACCTGCAGCTAATCGCCTACATCGTAGTGATCGCCTCGGCCGTGCAACTGGTCGAAATGATTATCAAGAAGTTCAGCCCCGCCCTGTTCCGCACCCTGGGAATTTTTCTTCCGCTGATTACCACCAATTGTGCGATTCTCGGCCTGGCCCTGTTTCAGACCGCCCGGCAATACGATTTCGTGCAGTCGCTGTCATTCGCGGTGGGCGCGGGCGCAGGATTCACGCTTGCCCTGGTGCTGATGGCCGGATTGCGGGAACGCCTGGAGTTGTCCACGGTGTCCTCGGTAGTGCAAGGTGCGGCCCTGACCTTGATGCTTGCAGGTATCCTGTCCATGGCCTTTATGGGGTTTGCGGGTATGAGCAGTTGAACCTGCTGCTGCAACTGGCCATCACCATCGGCGCCATCCTGGTGATGCTGGCCCTGTGGCTCGCCGTCCAGGCCCTGATGCGACGTGATCTGCCAGAATCAGCAGCCGATAAAGACGTGCTGGCCTGTCGTGGTTGTGCCACTCACTCCTGCGCCGGATGCGCCATGGATAGCACCACACAGAACGGGAATTCCTCCTAGCGCACTGCCATCACAGATCGCCCGGAGTCTGTTTCGATTGACGGCCCCGGGCCTGATTCTTCTGTACAATACGACAGGACTTGCATAGACGAGGCAGGCGCGTGACGACGGTCATGGGAGAGGCTAGCATGCAGAGTTACCAGTCTGATGTCATTGTCGTCGGCGGCGGCCTGGCGGGAATCGTGGCAGCCTTCGAATTATTGAGTCGCGGACGCAAGGTCTTGCTGCTCGAACGCGATACCGAGGAGAACTTTGGCGGTCTTGCCAAGGAGAGCTTCGGCGGCCTGTGGTTTGCCGATACACCCCTGCAACGCAAAAACAAGATCCGGGATTCGGTTGAGCTTGGACTGGCGGACTGGCTGGCCTTTGGCGAACACGAGGCGGGCGATCGCTGGCCACGCGCCTGGGCCGAGGCCTATGTTAATCGTTGCGTTCCCGAGGTCTACGAATGGTTGCAGGAACACGGCGTGCAGTTCATGTCCGTGCCCCTGTGGGTGGAACGTGGCCTGTACGGACCGGGCAACTCTGTGCCGCGCTGGCACATAGTCTGGGGCACCGGATACGAATTGGCCCGGATGATGATCCAGGCGCTGCTTTCCCACCCACGCATAGACTTGCTGACACGAAAATTCGGACACAAGGTCGAGAGCCTGGTGACCAGCCAGGGCGCCGTGGTGGGCGTACTGGGACAACAAGAACAATACAGCGAGCCTTTCGAGGCCAATGGCGAGGCTGTAGTGATCGCGTCAGGTGGCATTAATGGCGACATCAACCGGGTGCGCAAGCACTGGCATGCCGACTGGGGACGGCCACCCCAGAGGTTGCTTAACGGTTCGCACAGATTCGCGGACGGCATCATGCATGATGCGGCCGCGGCCCAGGGCGCCAACATCACCCACCTCGACTGGCAGTGGAATTACGCCGCCGGGATACCGCACTGGAAACCGGCGAAACCGGGGCACGGCCTGTCCCTGGTTCCACCCAAATCCGCCCTGTGGCTGAACTGGCGTGGCGAGCGCATCGGCCCCATGCCCCTGGTGACCGGGTTCGACACCCATGACCTGGTGGCGCAGATTTGCAAGCAGGAGCGCGCCTATTCCTGGCAGTTGCTGAACAAGCGTATTGCCCTGAAAGAGCTGGCGATTTCCGGTGGCGAATTCAATCCGTCCTGGCGCAATAAAAAGCGCCTGCACGTGCTCAGGGATATCGTGTTCGGAAATCGCTGGCTATACCGTCAACTGGAAGTTAACTGCCCGGATTTTGTCATCGCGGACAGCCTGCCCGAACTGGTGGATGGCATGAATGCCCTGCAGGGGGACGAGTCGGTAAGTCTGTCAGAACTGACTGCCGCGGCGAGCCGTTATGATGCGACCCTGGAGCGCGGTTTCCGCTTGCATAATGACGAGCAGATTCGGCGCATAGAGTTCACCCGGCGTTACCTGCCGGACCGCCTGCGCACCTGCAAGGCACAAAAAATTCTCGATCCCGCGGCCGGTCCCCTGATCGCGATACGGGAGCACATTATCAGTCGCAAAAGCATGGGCGGCATCCAGACGGATCTTGAATGCCGGGTCTTGAGCACTGCCGGCGAAGCTATTCCCGGTTTGTACGCCGTGGGAGAAACCGCCGGGTTTGGTGGCGGTGGCATGAACGGTAAACGCGGTCTGGAGGGTACCTTCCTCGGGGGCTGTGTATTCAGTGGTCGAATTGCAGGTCAGAAGGCGTAAGGATTTATGAAATACCAGGATGCGATAAATATTGAAGATCTCAGGCAAATCGCCCAGAAACGTCTGCCCAGGTTTGTGTTTTCCTATGTGGACGGTGGGTCCGGGGACGAACGCACCCTGGCGCGCAACCTTGACGCCCTGTCCCAGTGGCGGTTTAGACCCCGCACCCTGATCGACGTGTCATCCCGGGACACCTCGGGATCGGTCCTGGGAGGGCCGGCGAAGATGCCGGTGATCGTCGGTCCCACGGGTTTGAACGGACTGTCCTGGCGTAATGGCGACCTGGAGATGGCCCAGGCCTCGGCCATCATGGGCGTCCCGTTTGCCGCCTCCACGGTATGTATGAGTCTGCTGGAAGATGTGCGTGAGCAGGCAGGTGGACGCCTGATGTTCCAGGCCTACGTATTCAAGGAGAGACAGATTACCGATGCCCTGATCGAGCGCGCCCGGGAAGCCGGTTTCGAGACCTTGATCATTACCAGTGATTTTCCGGTAGCCGGCAAGCGCGAACGGGATTATCGCAGCGGCATGCTGCCCAAGCAGCAGTTCCCCCTGTCAACCAAGTTGAACATCCTGATGCATCCGCGCTGGGTAGCCAGCGTGGCCACCAACCGACCGAGATTCGTCAACGTCGAGCGTGAACTTGGTCCCGGCAAGGACGTGAACAATTTCGTCGGCCACGGCATGTTTGATCCATCCCTGAACTGGGATGACCTGAAACGATTCAGGGACCGCTGGCCGGGCAAAATGCTGCTAAAGGGGGTGTTGCGGGCCGAGGATGCTCTGCGTGCCGTGGGCATGGGTCTGGATGGCGTGGTGCTGTCCAATCACGGCGGCCGGCAACTGGATAGCGCCATCAGCGGCCTGGACGCCCTGCCCGATGTGGCAGCCGCCATTGGTGGCAAGGCCTCCATCATTGTTGATGGTGGCATAAGACGGGGTTCTGACATCGCCAAGGCCATCGCACTTGGCGCCGAGGCCGTGATCCTGGGTCGTGCGCCGGTCTATGGCCTGGCCGCAGGAGGTCGCGAAGGCGCGATCAAGGCCCTGGAAATCCTGCAGGAGGAATTGGACACGACGCTGGCGCTGACCGGATGCCGGTCTATCAAGGATCTGTCACCGGATCTTTTGCTTAAGCAAAGCTGATATCTAACGGGGCAGTGACCTGGCGAAATACACCAGGCCCGCCCCGTAAAAGCCCGCGCGACTGAAGTCAGTCGGTCTGGTCGTCCAGACTCGCTTCAGCCGAATTCTTTTTTACCGATGCGATACCGGCATCCCTGGCGGCTTCGCTTTCGTATTTCTCGCTGGAGCCGATGACCTGGCCGTTTGTGGCTTTCAGATTAAACATGAACTTGCCACTTGTGGTGGTTTTGCGCTCATAGCGTTCGTCCAGGGGGCCGTTTTTCCGCACGGAATTAATCCCGTTGGCGGCACTGTCGTGCGCTTTGTAGCCCTCGCTGGCCAAAATGGTCTGGCCGTTCCCTGCCTTCAACCGAAACCGGTATTCGCCTGCCTTGTCCTTGTAGATCTCAAATTTGCCTGCCATTAGAAATTCTCCTTGAGTAGCACTGTCATGTTAGGTCGCATAACTATAGCCCACTCCGGACCAAGTTTTCACCCGGGAGCTCGAAAGCAAATAGCAAGATTTGAAATCTTTTTGAATGAAGGTAGGGGTTCAGGGACCGGTGGCGACGGACGGCTCATCAGCGGGAATGCCGGGTGCTGGCCAAGCCTGAGAAATTGGAGCGGGTGAACGGGTTCGAACCGTCGACCTATACCTTGGCAAGGTATCGCTCTACCAACTGAGCTACACCCGCTTACCTATTTCTAGCTGCACGCGAAATTTTCTGAGAAAGTTCCGCTAACTTCTTGTTTCTTCGGTGATTTCTATAAGCTGGTCAGCTCAAGTCTGAGCAAGCAGGGCAAACACCCGAAGAGGCTGCGTATTTTAAGGCAGCAGCCCTGTCTGTCAAGCACCATTTGTTCCCGTTACCGACTTAGATCGGGCCATGCGGCTGCCAGGTACTCCCACATGGACCAAAGTGTGAGTATTGCCGCGATCACCAGCAAGACCAGACCCATTTCATATACCGGCAAACCGATAAAAGGCTCATCGTGAAGCATGAACGAAAGCCCGACCATTTGCCCAATGGTCTTGTACTTGGCCACGGTCTGCACCGCAACGCGGTGCCTGGCCCCGATTTCGGCCATCCACTCCCGCAAGGCGGAAATGGTGATTTCACGACCCACGATCACACAGGCGATCACCAGCATCAGCCAATTGGGCTCGGTCTGAACGATCAGCAGCAAGGCCACGCAAACCATCACCTTGTCAGCCACCGGATCCAGAAAAGCGCCAAATGCGGTGGTCTGCTCCAGTTTACGCGCAAGATAACCGTCAAGAGAGTCGGTGATAGCCGCTACGCCAAACAACCAGCCGGCCGCCGGATGCGCCCAGTCATAGGGCAGGTTATAGGCAATAATGACCAACGGGATCAGCCCAATGCGGAACCAGGTGAGTGTGTTGGGCAGGTTAAAGTGCATTATTGTTACTCGTGCAGGCTCGCGTGGACGCGTTCGGCCAGGGCAAGCCCGATGCCCCTGACCTTGGCCAGATCTTCAACTCCGGCTTGCTGCACTCCCTGCAGTCCGCCGAAATGTTTCAGTAATTCCCGTCGTTTCTTCGGCCCCAACCCGGCAATGGACTCAAGCGCCGAGGTCCTGCGCGCCCTGCCCCTGCTGGCCCTGTGACCGGCGATGGCGAAACGGTGCGCCTCGTCCCGAATCTGTTGCAACAGGTGCAAGGCCGGAGAGCTCGCTGGCAGTATAGTGGGCAGGTCTTTCCCACTCAAGAACAGTTGCTCCTGTCCGGGTTTGCGACTGGGTCCCTTGGCCACTCCCAGGACGGTCACATCGTCGATTTGCAACTCCCCCAACACTGCTTCCGCCTGGGCGAGCTGCCCCTTGCCACCGTCCACAATCAGCACGTCCGGCATCGGAGCCTCACCTTTTTGCACCCGGGTATAGCGCCGGGTCAGGGCCTGGCGCATCGAGGCATAGTCATCTCCGGCCTGGACGTCCTTGATATTAAAACGGCGATAGTCGCTTGTTTGCGCCCCTTCCGGACCGAACACCACGCACGACGCCACGGTGGCATCACCCTGGGTGTGGCTGATGTCGAAGCACTCCATGCGCGCCGGCGGCTCATCCAGTTCCAGCACATCGGCCAGGGCCCGGTACTGACGGCGGAAGCTTGCGCTGCTTGCAAGGCGCATCTCTAGAGCGAGGATGGCATTGGTCTGGGCCAGTTCCTGCCAGCGAGCCCGCTCTCCGCGCACCCGCTGTTTCAGCGTCACCTTGCGCCCTGCGTTTTCGGAAAGACTGGTCATCAACAAGCCTCCGTCGTCTACCGCCACTGTCGTAATGATTTCCGGCGGTGGTTCATGGCGCAGGTAGTACTGACTGAGGAAGGCTTCCAGAATTTCACCGGGATCACTCCCGGCCGCACCCTGGGGAAAATAATTCCGGCTACCCAGTTGGCGCCCGTCCCGCACGAATAATACCGTCACGCAAGTCTGGTCCGACTCACTGGCCATGGCGATTACATCGGCCGAGCCCCGGGTGCCACTCACGTGCTGACTGGCCCGAATACGGCTCAACTCAGCGATCTGGTCCCGGAAGCGCGCTGCTTTTTCAAAGGCGAGGGACTCGGCAGCGTGTTCCATCCGCTTGGCCAGGCGGTCGGTGACCTCCTGGTTGCGGCCGTCCAGGAACAGTGCCGCATCTTCCACATCGCGGGCATAGTCCTGGACGGAAACCAGGCCTACACAGGGGGCCGAGCAACGCTGAATCTGGTATTGCAGACAGGGTCTGGAGCGGTTGGCAAAAAAACTGTCCTTGCAACCGCGTAACAAAAACAGCTTTTGCAAGGTGCTGATGGTCCCGCGAACCGCAGTGGTGCCAGGATAAGGCCCGAAAAACTGCCCCGGAGTCCTGGTCGAGCCGCGGTGAAAGCTGATACGCGGAAAGTCTTGCTGGGTGCTCAGGTGGATATACGGGAAACTCTTGTCGTCGCGCAGCAGGACATTGAAGCGGGGCTTGTGCTGCTTGATCAGATTATATTCGAGCAGGAGGGACTCGATTTCGGTGTCAACCACCGTGACTTCCATGCTCCGGGTGAGCGCAAGCATGGCCAGGGTCTTGGCCGACTGTCCGCTACCCCGGAAATAGCTGCTGACCCGATGCTTCAGGTGGCGGGCCTTGCCCACGTAGAGAATTTCGCCTTGCTGGTCCAGCATGCGGTAGACGCCCGGTTTCCCGCTCAGGGTCCGTGCATAGGCTTTCCCGTCAAAGGCATCCTCAGCCAAGGCTGTGTCCCCTATCCGTTGGAATCCAGCAATTCCCTGGCCCGGTGGAAGACCGTCTCGAACATGTCCACCGTCAAGCGCCGGGTCTGGGTGTTGTACCGGCTGCAATGGTAAGAGTCCAGCAGACGACGATCCCCTGGCAGCGGGTGTTCCGCCGCATGGCCGAATTTGCAGGACGCAGGCTTGAGGCCGCAGGCTCGCAACACTGCCTGGTGGGCAATGGAACCCAGCGCCAGGACCACCCCACCCGGCGCGACTGTCTCAAGCTCCCTGGCCAGGAAACTGTTGCACAGCCGGATCTCGGCGCCGGTGGGCTTGTTCTGCGGTGGCAGGCACTTGACTGCATTGGTGATACGGCAGTTGTTTAACAGCAGACCGTCACCAAGGCTCGTGGATTGCGCCGCGCTGGCAAATCCGAAGCGATGCAGGGTCTGGTACAACAGGATTCCCGCGTGATCACCCGTGAACGGCCGACCGCTGGCATTCGCTCCATGCATACCCGGGGCGAGACCGACCACCAGCAGCCTCGCGTCCGGATCACCAAAAGGGGCCACCGGGCGGCCGTGGTAGCCAGGGAAATCCTGCCTGACCTGGACCAGAAAATCAGCCAGGCGCTCGCAACGCGTACACTCGAGTTCAAAACACGTAGAATCATTGTTCATTTTTTGAATTAACTTATTTCGTTAACTAACCGATTTATCTAGTCTTTCATGTGTTTAATAATCGACTCACCGAAGGCGGCTGTACCCAATATCGTGGCGCCTTCGAGCAGGCGTTCCTCGGCCCCGGAACTCGCACTGGACTCGCGACCCAGGTCGAAGGTGACCTCGAGCGCAGCCACTGAATTGGCGACACCCTTGAGCACCAGGTTCGCCGCCTCATTCCAGCCCAGGTAACGCAGCAGCATCTCAGCCGACAGGATGATCGAACCGGGGTTCACCTTGTCCAGCCCCTGCAAACCCGGGGCGGTGCCGTGAGTGGCCTCGAACACGGCGACGCCGTCGCCAATGTTGGCGCCGGGGGCGATACCGATGCCGCCAACCTGCGCCGCCAGGGCATCCGAAATATAGTCGCCGTTCAGATTCAGGGTCGCCACCACATCGAAATCTCCCGGGTTGAGCAGGATCTGTTGCAGGAAATTGTCGGCGATGATGTCTTTAACAATAATTTCGCGCCCCGTTATGGGATTGGTAAACCTCATCCATGGCCCGCCCTTCCAGTCCTCGGCGGCAAACTCCTCGCGCGCGACCTCGTAACCCCAGTTACGGAAAGCGCCCTCGGTGTATTTCATGATGTTGCCCTTGTGCACCAGGGTCACCGAGCGACGGTCATTGCGCACGGCGTAGTCCATCGCCTTGCGAACCAACCTCTCGGACCCCTCGCGGGACACCGGCTTGATACCAATGCCCGAGCTGTTGGGGAAACGAATCCCGTGCACACCCATCTCGGTTTGCAGGAAATGAATTAGTTTCATCACCTCTGGCGAACCGGCCGGCCACTCGATACCGGCGTAGATATCTTCGGTATTTTCCCGAAATATCACCATATCCACCGCCTTGGCGTGCTTGACCGGAGTGGATACGCCATCGAAATAGCGCACCGGACGGACACAGGCATACAGGTCCAGGGCCTGGCGAATGGAGACGTTCAGCGAGCGAAAGCCGCCCCCGATGGGTGTGGTCAGCGGGCCCTTTATGGACACCACAAACTTGCGCAGGGCCTGTAGCGTTTCCTCGGGCAAAAACTGGTTGGTGCCGTATATATGCTGGGCTTTTTCACCCGCAAACAACTCCATCCAGGCGATTTTTCGCCTGCCGGCGTAGGCCTTTTCAACCGCCGCATCCACCACCTTGAGCATAACCGGTGTGATATCCACGCCAATGCCATCGCCCTCCACATAGCCGACGATCGGCATATCGGGCACTTCCAGCGTGGAGTCGCTGTTAACGGTAATCGGCTGCCCGGCTGGCGGTATGGAAATATGATCGTAATGCATGGCTGGACAACTGTGTGAAAAGCGGCGCGCAGTTTAACATCCCTGCCCGATGCGTGCCTGAAGCGGGCGCCCGTGCAGGGCGCTTCACCTCTGGCGGACATGAAAACGCGGCCCGAAGGCCGCGCTCCCATGGACACCCCCGCAGGGATGAGTTTTCGCTGTTAGTGCTCGAACTGCTCTTCTTCGGTGGAACCGTGCAAGGCGCTCAGGGAACTGGTTCCGTGGGTTGCGGCCTGGGTGACAGCATCGAAATATCCGGCACCCACTTCCCGCTGGTGCTTGGTCGCCGTGTAGCCATCTTTTTCGGCAGCGAACTCGGCCTCCTGGAGCTTGATATAGGCCGTCATCTGGGTTTCCTTGTAGCCCTTGGCCAACTCGAACATCGCGAAATTCAAGGCATGGAATCCAGCCAGGGTAATGAACTGGAACTTGTAACCCATGGCCCCAAGCTCGCGCTGGAATTTCGCAATGGTGGCGTCATCCAGGTTGCGCTTCCAGTTGAAGGACGGCGAGCAGTTATAGGACAACATCTGGTCAGGGAACTTGTCGTGGATGGCCTCTGCGAACTTCTTCGCCTGTTGCAGGTCAGGCTTGGATGTTTCGCACCAGACCAGGTCGGCATATGGCGCATAGGACAGGCCGCGGGAAATGGCCTGCTCCAGACCCGCGCGAACCCGGTAGAAACCCTCGGCGGTACGCTCTCCCGTACAAAACTCCTGATCCCGCGGATCAATGTCCGCGGTCAGCAGATTGGCGGCGTCAGCATCGGTACGTGCAATCAGTATCGTGGGTGTACCACTCACATCTGCGGCCAGACGGGCCGCAACCAGCTTGTTCACCGCTTCCATCGTGGGCACCAGCACTTTGCCGCCCATGTGGCCGCATTTCTTGGCCGAAGACAGCTGATCCTCGAAATGCACGCCCGCAGCGCCGGCCTCGATCATGGCCTTCATCAGTTCAAATGCGTTCAATACGCCACCGAAACCGGCTTCGGCGTCAGCCACAATGGGCTGCAGCCAGTCGATGCTGTCGTCGCCCTCGGCGTGATGCAACTGGTCCGCACGCAGCAGTGTGTTGTTGATGCGCTTGACCACTGCCGGAACCGAATCGGCCGGGTACAGGGACTGGTCGGGATACATTTGCCCGGCCAGGTTGGCATCGCCCGCCACCTGCCAGCCAGACAGGTAAATGGCACGCAGGCCGGCCTTGACCTGCTGCATGGCCTGGTTGCCGGTGAGGGCGCCCAGGGCATTGGTATAGTCGAATTCATGCAGGTAGCGCCAGAGCTTCTCTGCGCCCAGTCGGGCCAGGGTGTGCTCGACTTGCACATTGCCACTCAGCCGTACCACATCCGCCGCGGAATAATCCCTCACGACGCCTTTCCAACGCGGATTGGTTTCCCATTCCCTGCTTAACTGCTCAACGGCTTTGTCCGACATAGTCCCTACCCCTTTGCGTCTCATGCCAACCGTGCATAGGCCGGCAACGTTATAAACTCAACAAATTCCCTGGATTCGGTGATTTCCCTGAAAATCTCCGCCGCCGGATCAAAATTACCGACCGCATAGGCAGCCTGGCCAATGTTCCGGCGAATCGCTTCCAACTCTTCCGTCAGCAGCGTCTGAAACAACTCCACTGTCACCCTGCGACCGTCTTCCAGCATTCCTGCCGGGTGCTTGATCCATTGCCAAAGCTGGGCCCGGGAAATCTCTGCGGTAGCGGCGTCTTCCATCAGGTTATTGATCGGTACGCAGCCATTGCCTCCCAGCCAGGACGCCAGGTACTGCACGCCCACGCTGATGTTGTTACGCAGACCGGTCTCGGTAATCTTGCCCGAAGGAACTTTCAGCAGGTCGGCAGCGGTGATTTCCACGTCCAGACGCAGATTGTCCAGCTGATTGGGCTGGGGCATAAGTCTGTCGAACACCTCCATCGCCACGGGTACCAATCCCGGATGCGCCACCCAGGTCCCGTCGTGTCCGTTACCGGCCTCCCGCTCCTTGTCCGCCACTACCTTGGCAATCGCCTCGGCGTTTGCCTCCGGATCATTCTTGATGGGAATCTGGGCCGCCATGCCACCCATGGCGAAGGCGCCGCGACGGTGGCAGGTCTTTATCAACAACAGGGAATACGAGCGCAGGAAATGCCGGGTCATACCCACCTCGTGGCGATCCGGCATCACAAATTCCGGTCGATTCCTGAAGCGCTTGATAAAGCTGAAAATATAGTCCCAGCGACCGCAGTTCAGACCAACGATATAGTGGCGCAGCTCATACAGGATCTCGTCCATTTCGAACGCCGCCAGAATGGTCTCGATCAGGACCGTCACCTTGATCACACTGGAACGCAATCCCAGGGTTTTTTCCGAGTACGCCAGCACCTCGGCCCATAGCCTGGCCTCGAGATGACCTTCCAGCTTGGGCAGATAGAAATACGGGCCGGTTCCACGTTTTAGCAGTTCTTTCGCGTTGTGATACAGGTAGAGGCCCAGATCGACGAAGGCGCCGGGGATTTGTTCACCGTCCACCGTCAAGTGCTTCTCGTACAAGTGCCAGCCTCTGGGGCGCACGATCAGGGTCGCGGTCTTGTCCTTGAGCTGGTAGTGCTTGCCTTCCGGAGAGGTAAAGTCGATGTTGCGGCGGACCGCATCCCTCAGATTGACTTGACCCACAACCACGTTGTCCCAGGTCTGGCTCAGCGAGTCCTCGCAGTCCGCCATGAACACCCTGGCGCCCGAATTCAGCGCATTGATGATCATTTTCCTGTCCGTGGGGCCGGTGATTTCTACCCGCCGGTCCTGCAGGTCTCGAGGTACGCTGGTAACCTTCCAGTCACCTTCCCGAATACCGGCGGTGTCGGCGAGAAAATCGGGGTTTTTGCCACTGTCCAGGACCAGTTGGCGGGCTTCCCGGGCCGCCAGCAACTCGGCTACCCGCGGGCTAAATCTACGGTGCAGGTCGGCGATGAAGTCCATGGCGCCGGGGGTCAGGATTTCATCGAATCCGGCACCTTGATCGCCGAGAATCTTCCAACCTTTTGCCATGCCCTCGTCCTCCGGGTTTTTATTCGGCGACTGCTCGCGTACTCTCTCGGGAAAGGCCCTAAATCGGGCTTTTACTGCACCGCACAATGGTACTCTGTGATACCGATTCTAGCAAGGAAGCAAAGGCTGGAAAGGCAAAAATTCCGCGCGTGCGACCATTGTCGTATAACTGATAAAGATACTCTCTATGAGCCTGTTTTTATTGAATAAACCCTTTCGTGTCATGTGTCAGTTCACGGACGAGACAGGACGTCCGACACTGGCAGATTACCTGGACGTGCCGGATGTGTACCCGGCCGGCCGCCTGGATTTTGACAGCGAGGGGCTGGTGTTGCTGACAGATGATGGACCGCTCAAGGCCCGTATCGCTCATCCTCGTCATGGCGTGGGCAAAACCTACCTGGTACAGGTCGAAGGAACGCTGACCGAGGAGGCCATCACCCGGCTGATCCGGGGCGTGATCCTGAAGGACGGCCCGGCAGCGGCCGTCAACGCACGGAGCGTGCCGGAACCGACCTGGTTATGGGAAAGGCAGCCGCCCATACGCGAGCGCAAGAATATTCCCACCAGCTGGCTGGAAATGGAGCTAAAGGAAGGGCGGAATCGCCAGGTCAGACGCATGACAGCGGCCGTGGGCTTCCCTACCCTGCGGCTTATCCGTACCAAGATCGGCTCGCTGGGTCTGGACGGCCTGTCGCCGGGGGCCTACCGGGAGCTTGGGCAAGACGAAATTCGCGCGGCGTTTGGAAAGGGCCAGGGAGGCCTCTGATTTTAGTCTGGAGGCACTCCTATGCACCGCCCACCTGGCGACAACCGGCGATAAGCAGCGCCATCTCCAGCGCCTGCTCGTAGTTCAGACGAGGGTCAACCTGCGAACGGTAGGCCCGGGCGAGGTCAGTGTCGACCAGGCCCCTGGCGCCGCCGGTGCACTCGGTGACGTTTTCGCCAGTGAGTTCAAAGTGCACACCACCCAGATGACTGCCCATGTCCTCGTGGATGGCGAAGGCCGCCTGCAATTCGGACAAGATGTTTCCAAAGCGCCGGGTCTTGACGCCGGAGGCCACCGTCTCGGTGTTTCCATGCATGGGGTCACAGACCCACAAGACCGGACTGCCGGTAGCCTTAACCGCCCGAATCATACGTGGCAGGCATTCAGCGATATTCTTGGCGCCAAAACGGTGAATCAGCACCAACCTGCCAGGTTCATGATCCGGGTTGATGACCGAGATCAGGGTTTGCAACCATTCGTCGGTCATGCCCGCCCCGACTTTTACGCCGACCGGGTTGGCGATGCCACGGAAAAACTCCACGTGGGCCCCGTCCAGGTTGGCCGTCCGCATACCGATCCAGGGCATGTGGGTGGACAGGTTGTACCAGCGCTGACGGCGCTCGATGAAGCGGGCCTGGGCCTGCTCGTAGGGTAAATGCAAGCCTTCGTGACTGGCATAAAAGGTGGCATGCGAGCTTTGGTGTATCGGGCGCCCGCTGATAGTCTCCAGGAAGTCCAGGGAGTCGCCGATAGAACCGACTATCCTCTTGTATTCGTCTTTTTGAGGAGAATGACCAAGGAAATCCAGGTCCCAGTATTCCGGATGATGCAAATCCGCGAAGCCGCCATCGACCAGCGCGCGTACAAAATTCAGGGTCAGGGCCGACAGGCTGTAGCCCTTGATCATCAGTTCCGGATCAGGTATCCGGTCCTCCGGGGTGAAACCGACGCGATTGACCAGGTCCCCGCGATAACTGGGCAGGGTCACGCCATCGCGCGTCTCGGTATCGGCCGAACGCGGCTTGGCGTACTGGCCCGCCATGCGACCCACCCGGATGATGGGTTTTTTCATGCCGTGCAGCATCACCACGCTCATTTGCAGCAGGATTTTCAGTTTGATGGCGATCAGATCCGACTGGCAGTCATCAAAGTTCTCGGCACAATCCCCGCCTTGCAACAGAAAGGCCTTGCCCTGTTGCGCCCTGGCGATATCTTCCTTGAGCTTCTCGATTTCCCACGAGGTCACCAGAGGCGGCAGGCTGCCCAGGCGACGCAGCACATCCTGGACCTTGTCCTGGTCCGGATACAGGGGTTGTTGACCGGCCACCTTGCTCTGCCAACTGGAAGGGTGCCACGCGGTTTTTGGGTCCAATTTCGACATGGCGAGGATGCTACCTTGTTAGCCCCTGCTTAGGAAGCATGAAAGGCCGGATTATGAGATAATGCCCGGCTTCGATGGAGACCCGAGTGGTCTCCATATACCAAGACCATTTCAGGAGCACACAAATGACCATCGCCCGCGCGATCGAAAAATTCTGGATGTATGAATCCCTGGGCCTGAGCTCCGAGAACAAGGGTACCTGGTCCGGCAGCCATGGTTGGGCAGGAAACAAGGATGCCGGTGTTATCGATTCTGTTAATCCCAGCACAGGAAAATCTATCGGGCATGTTTTCGCAGCGAGCACGGAAGATTACGAACACGTGATGACATCTGCCGTGCAAACGGCTCGCGAATGGCGCACGGTACCTGCGCCCCGCCGTGGCGAACTGGTACGCCTGGTGGCCGATGCATTACGCAAGCACAAGGATGCGCTGGGCAGCCTGGTCGCGCTTGAAATGGGCAAGATCAAGGCCGAGGGTGACGGCGAAGTGCAGGAAATGATCGACGTTGCGGATTTCGCCGTTGGCCAGTCCCGCATGCTGTATGGCAAGACCATGCCGTCCGAACGCCAGGATCACCGCATGTATGAACAGTGGCAACCCCTGGGCGTGGTCGGTGTGATCAGTGCTTTCAACTTTCCGGTGGCCGTGTGGGCTTGGAATGCATTCATCGCTGCGGTATGTGGCAACGTGACCGTGTGGAAGCCCTCTCACCAAACGCCAATGTGCGCGGTTGCGGTTCAGAACATCGTAAACAAGGTCGTCAAGGAACATGGTTTTCCACCGGTATTCCAGATGTTCATCGACCATCACCACAGACTGGCGGACGGGTTTGTGAAAGACGAGCGTGTGGCCCTGATTTCCTTCACCGGTTCGACACGTATAGGCCGACAGGTGGGTGGGAACATGGCGGCCCGCATGGGTAAGGTCATCCTCGAACTGGGCGGTAACAACGCCATCATCGTGGATGAATTCGCGAATATGAAACTCGCCGTGCCGGCCATCGCGTTTGGCGCCGTGGGTACTGCCGGACAACGCTGCACCAGCACCCGTCGGGTACTCGTGCACACCTCACGCATGGACGAATTGAAAGACAGCCTGGTGGCGGCCTACAAGCAAGTTCGTATTGGCGATCCGCTTGAGGATGGCACCTTGATGGGTCCGCTCATTGATGAACGCTCGGTTAAGACCTACCTGGAGGCCGTCGAGGCCGTCAAACAGGCCGGTGGCGAAATCCTGATCGGTGGCAAGCGCAGGGAAGGCGAAGGCTTCTTCGTCGAGCCCACCATTGCCATGGCCCAGAACCATTGGGACATCGTTCAGTCCGAGACCTTCGCTCCCATCGTCTACCTGATCCCCTATGGTGACCTGGACGAGGCCATCGCCATGCACAACGACGTACCCCAGGGCCTGTCCTCGGCGATCTTTACCGACAACGTGCAACACGCAGAGCGTTTCCTGTCGGCGGCAGGCAGCGACTGCGGTATTGCCAACGTGAATATCGGCACCTCCGGTGCGGAAGTCGGCGGCGCCTTTGGTGGCGAGAAGGAAACCGGTGGTGGTCGCGAGTCAGGTTCAGATTCCTGGAAGGCCTATATGCGTCGCCAGACCTGCACCATCAACTGGGGCAAGGACCTTCCGCTGGCCCAGGGCATCAAGTTCGACCTGTAACACGTCGTTTCAGAAAGTACCACGAAGGGCGCAGGCAAAACCTGCGCCCTTTTTGTATCCACCATCATTGATCTGGTCCTGGTCCAATTACTTTTTTTCGGCCCCTCGGTTTTCCACAATCGCCGGTTTGCCTCGACAGGACTAAAAGTGAAAGGCAGATCGACATCGAACATCAGGCAAGTCGTGTTACCTACCGCTGGGTTCCACGGCGTGCTGGCCCTTATTGGCTCTGAGTTCCTGCAGACACGTTGACAGATTCCTGTCGAATCGAGGGTGGACATCATGCGTATTTCCCCTAAATTACTGTTGGTATTGTGCTGCGTAACAGTCGGTGGCTGCGCCATCAATCGTGATACGGCAAATTTCGACCCGAACAAGGACCTGGTTCAAACCGATGTCTTTTTTGTCGAGCGCTTCGAGCCTGACAAGAGGCACCTGAACCAGATCATCGCCGACAAAATCGCGGTCCGTGGCTACCAGGCCACGGCTGGCGAGGCGGGCCAGGCCCCGACTGACACCACGGTGTTGGTGACCTACATTGACAAGTGGCAGTGGGACATTACCAATTACCTGATCGAGTTGACCGTGACCTTCCGGGATCCGGTCTCCGGCGCGGCTATCGCCTCGGGCAATTCCTATCACACTTCCCTCAGCAGGCTTTCACCTGAGGAGATGATTGACGAGGTGTTGACGAATATAGTCGAGGCAGACAAGACGCCGGCGAAATAGGCACATGTTCGCGCCAAATCGTCAGCGCCTGGGCTGCAAGCTCGCCTTGTTCTGCCTGCTGCTTGCACTGGGGGCTTGCGCCCCTACCACACCTGCCCGCTCAGGCAAGATGGCAGCGCTAGGCTACCCTGCGGATACCGCCGACCCGATCCCACTGACGGTCACGGTTTACGGGGATGATGTCGGTGGATTTGCCTCACATTATTATCCCCTGCCGCGTGCCGATTTTGAAAAAGCACTGATCGAATCCTTGGCGGCAAGTGGCCGCTTCGTGGTCCTCCAGGGCGAGCCGGGATCGGACTTCCAATTGTCGGTTGGTCTCATACAGCTGATCCAGCCGCAATGGAGCGGAACGGTAACCCTGGAGACCACGTGGGCCGTCGTCTCCACCGGGACAGGCATGGAGATCGCCAGACGACCGGTGCGTGTGCAGACACCCGCCAAGTTCAGCAAGAAACGGGAAGCGACTGAATCAGCAGCCCAGGCAAACATCACCGAGGGCATAGAGTGGCTTGTCGGTATCGTGGGTACGCATACGCCCTAGTGTGTTCGGTTGCGGTGACAGCAGCCTTCGCAATCCGCCAGATACAAGCTCACGACTAGATCAGAGGCTACCTAGCGTATCACCCTGTCACTGCGCAGCTGTTTGGCGATCAGGAGTGCAAATTCCTCGGCGACTCCTTCGATACGCTCACCCGCGCCGATTCTGAAATTGCCCTGACTCGTCGCCCGGTAAATGAGTTTGTCCCCGGTGGCGGGTTCATACAGGTACGATACAAGGGTCGCATCGCCATCGATCGTCGAACTCCCGGATGTCACTTCCACCCAGTGCGTGCCTGCCATGACTGAGCTCATGGATCCGTCCTGGCTCTCGGTCACCCTGACACCCGGATTGTATTTAACAACCACATCCCCACGGCGGTCTCCGATCTGGGCATCCTCGTCCACGATCTTGGTAATAATCACGGCATCGGCGCCGGTCTTCTCGGCCATGGCAAGTACCAGCTCCCTCGAGAGCTTCGACACTTCCATTTCCCGGGCCACCGAGAACCCGCTAATGCCTTTGGCGCCGCCTTTCGTTATCTGCTCGGCAAGGATTTGATCCATGGCCCGGCGCACTTCGCGATCCGGCAGGGCCGAGACCACCAGAACCTTCTGGTAGGGGGTCTCGCGTAAACGCGGTTGCTGCCATTCGCCGGCACTTTTATTCGACGTTGTGGCACATCCCATGGTCACCACAGCCAGCACGCATGCACACAGAAAACCGCCGACCCGAAATTTCGCTATTGATCTCATTATTGCTCCGCCTGGTAGGTAATGCTTTTGCCTGAAGATTAGCGAGTCTGGTCGAGATAGATCTCACGCACAAAGTTTGGGGGGTTAATAAACCCGTTGCCCCACTGCTCGTCGAATTCGGCGCTGGGCCCGGCGGCCTGCACTTCTTCCAGGGTCTTGCCCTGGGCCACCATCACCGCCACCCGGTCGCGCACATTGGCCAGCATGCTCCGATAGACCCGCAGGTCCGCCGCATTGGCAAGCGCGCCATGCCCGGGAATAATCCTGGTCTTGTCGTCACACAATGCCAATATCCTGTCGATCGCCGCAATCACGCCGTTGACACTGCCGCCGGAATCCATATCGATAAACGGATACTGACCGTTAAACAAGACATCACCCGCATGAATAACATTCGCCCCGGGAAAGTGAATGATCGCATCCCCGTCGGTGTGCGCATGTTCAACGTGGAACGCCCGTATATCGTCCCCGTTCAAATGAAACGTGACTGTGCTGTCGAAGGTAATAACAGGCAGTGCTCCGCCCGAAGACGCAGGTACCTCACGCTCAAAAAAAGTCATGAACTGGTCGCTACTCATGCGGTGGCGCACGTTTTCATGGGCCACGATTACCGTGCCCCCCTTCCCCAGGTTCTCATTGCCACCGGTGTGGTCACCATGCCAATGGGTGTTGATCAGAAAGCGCACGGGCTGGTCGGTGATCTTCGCGATCTCCGCCCGTATGCCCTCGGTGAGTGGTGCGTATTGATCATCGATCATGAACACACCATCGTCCCCGACCGACAGACCGATATTTCCACCCTGCCCCTTGAGCATGTAAATACCCTGGGCAACCTCGGTCATGGTGAAGCTCACCTCGGCCTGCTGTGCCTGCACACTCCCCAGGCACAGTGCTGCGACCATTCCTGCCAGAATCTTCTTCATCATGACCTCCGTACTGTTAGTGCGTCCGATTATGCTTGCCGGCTCAGGACCCTGCGCCCGGTTCGAATCGCTTGGTTTCGTTGTTCTTGTGTACATCGCCTGCGCGGAAAATCATGCCGTTCATTGCCAGGTAGGTCCCATTAGGTGACCCATGCAGGGCACCGATTGCCAGCCCCACATTGAACACGGCATCGGTGGCGCGAAACCGGGCCGGGCTCAAGGCCCCGGTCAAGACGATGGTCTTGCCGTGAATGTCGGCCAGGGCCTCGGCTGTCAGGGACATAGTGTCCGTGCCGTGCGTGATCAGTATATGCTCGCATTCACACGCGGCAACCGCCTCACGCACAATTTGCCTGTCCGCATCGGTTATCTCCAGACTGTCCTTGCGCATCAGGGACCTGACCTGGAATTCAAAATTTACTTGCGCCTCGCGCAGTATATGTTCCACCGTGGGTTCGCCCACTTCGAATTCGCTGCTGGCGTCGAAGTAAACCTTGTCGATGGTACCGCCGGTAGTAAATATCTGGAGTTTGTTCATAGGTATTATTGGTAATGCGGTGAGCGCGTCGGGCGGGCATTATAACCCAGTGTCCGTCAAATACTGCCAGCGCGCCCATACGATCCGTTTTTTAGTAAGATGGGTGTCGATGAGGAGGACTGAGCATGAGACGATGGCTATACACCCTCCTGGCTCTTCTGAGCTGCGCTTGTGCAGGACCAGGATTCGCTGCTGACCCGCCCGACCTCGCCGGGCATGCGGTGGTGCTGGAGGTGGCCGATGCGATCGGACCGGCCACCAGCGACTACCTGCAGCGCGGCATTGAAGCCGCCGCCGAGGGCAAGGCCCAACTGGTGATCCTGACCCTGGACACGCCCGGTGGCCTGGATGCTTCCATGCGCGACATTATCAAGGCCATCCTGGCTTCCCCGGTTCCGGTAGTGACCTATGTTTATCCCTCCGGATCGCGGGCCGCCAGCGCCGGCACCTATATGCTCTACGCCAGCCACGTGGCAGCCATGGCTCCGGCCACCAACCTCGGCGCCGCCACCCCTGTGTCGCTCATACCCGCCCCGCAAGGCACCCCCGACAAGGGCGAAGGCGCCGCGGGCGAGGATGAACAGCAGAAAACCCCTGCCCTCCCCGGCTCCGCGATGGAGCGCAAGGTCATCAATGACGCGGTGGCCTATATACGTGGCCTGGCCGAATTGCGGGGCCGTAACGCCGAGTGGGCGGAACAGGCTGTGCGCGAGGCGGTCAGCCTGTCGGCCGAAAGCGCCCTGGAACAGGAGGTGATCGACATCCTGGCCACGGATATTCCAAACCTGTTGGCGCAACTGGATGGACGCATCATCGTCACCCACACGGGCGAACACCAGTTGGCCACCCAGGGAATTGCGGTGCAACGGATCGAGGCCGATTGGCGCACCCGGGTGCTGAGTGTGATCACCAATCCTACGGTCGCCTATCTGCTTTTACTGATCGGTATTTACGGTCTTATATTCGAAGGCTATAACCCGGGCGCCATCCTGCCCGGGGTGGTCGGCGCGATCTGCCTGCTGCTGGCCGCCTTCGCGCTGCAGGTCCTGCCCGTCAATTACGCTGGGCTGGCCCTGATTGCCCTGGGAATCGGGCTGATGATCGCAGAAGTATTTGCACCCAGCTTCGGTGCTACTTGGCATTGGAGGCGTAGCCGCCTTTGTCATCGGCAGTGTCATCCTGATTGACTCGGACGTGCCGGGATTCCAGGTTTCACGAACGCTGATCGGGGCGGTGGCTACCGTCGGTGCAGGCTTGCTGTTTGGCATAATTGCGGTGGCAGTGAAGGCACGCAAGGCGCCGGTGGTCAGTGGCAGGGAACAGATGCTGGGCGCAACTGCACTGGCGCGGGAAGATTTTCAGCACGAAGGCCAGGTGCGAATTCAAAGTGAAGATTGGAACGCCCGCTGCCCAACTCCGGTCTCCCGGGGCGACAGGCTGCGGGTAACAGGAATGGACGGACTCACCTTGCTGGTTGAGCCGGACGACAACGGAGGACAACAGCCATGATCAATTTCTCGTTAATTATCCTGTTCGCCGTGCTGGCTATTTTGTTTAGCGCGATCCGGATACTCAAGGAATACGAACGCGGTGTAGTTTTCCAGCTTGGCCGCTTTCACAAGGTCAAGGGGCCCGGCCTGGTGCTGGTCATTCCGGTGATCCAGACCATGACCCGCGTCGACCTGCGGGTAGTGGTCATGGACGTGCCCACCCAGGATGTCATTTCGCGTGACAACGTCTCGGTCAAGGTAAATGCCGTGGTGTATTTCCGCGTGGTGGATCCGGAGAAGTCCATTATCCAGGTGGAAAATTACTTTGAAGCCACCAGTCAATTGTCACAGACCACGCTGCGCTCGGTGTTGGGACAGCACGAACTGGACGAGATGCTCTCCCAACGGGATCAACTCAATCACGATATACAGCGCATCCTGGATGAGAGATCGGACGCCTGGGGTATCAAGGTTTCCAACGTGGAAATCAAGCACATCGACCTGGACGAGAGCATGATCCGTGCGATTGCCAAGCAGGCCGAGGCGGAAAGGACCCGGCGGGCAAAGGTCATTCATGCCGAGGGCGAGAAACAGGCCGCTCACCAACTGGTGGAAGCCGCAATCACCCTGGGTGGCGACAGCAAGGCCTTGCAGTTGCGGTATCTGCAGACCCTGACGGAAATTGCCGGTGAGAGAAGTTCCATCATCGTATTCCCGCTGCCTATAGACATCCTTGAAGGCTTGTCGAACAGGCTTGTGAAGAAGGATGATTGAAAGCGGCGAAAAAGCGTAGCAATCAGCGATCCGGCTATAGCAGGCTCCTGAGTTCGAAATCGGTGTCGGCGGCCTGCTGGTGGCTGGGATAAACGCGGGCTGCCAGCAGTTTTCTGCCTACCATGTGATCACCGGAACTGTTGACCGATTCCACGGCGAGCAACTCGTCGCCACGGAAACAGAACAGGGAAAACTTGCCTGCCGCCAGGTCGCCACGTAGCACGACCCGATCGGAACCCTCGGACAGGCCGACCATTTGCAACTTGTACTCAAATTGATCCGACCAGAACCACGGGGCCTGATTGTAAGCCAGCTTCTGCCCTATCAGGCTGGCTGCGGCAGTCCTGGCCTGCTCCACCGCGTTGTGCACTGATTCCAGACGCAGGCGTCTGCCCAGCAAGGCATTGGGATGATTAGTGCAATCACCCAGCGCGACAATACGGGTATCTGATGTCCGGGCAAACTCGTCAACCAGGATGCCGTTATCACAGGCCAGGCCCGCCCGCGCAGCCAACTCCTGGTTGGGCAACACGCCAATGCCGACAACGACCACATCCGCCGCAATCTCCCGCCCGTCAGCCAGGCGCACGGCCTCTACTCTCTCATTTGCTCCCCCTAGCGTTTCGACCCCGGCATTCAGCAGTACGTTTACGCCGGCGGCCGTATGGGTTGCCAGGAAAAAATCAGATAGTTCGGGGGTAACGGCGCGTGCCATCAACCTGTCCATCGCCTCGACCACGGTGACATTTTTCCCCAGGGCACGAGCGGACGCGGCGACTTCCAAACCGATGAAGCCCCCACCGATGACGCAGACTTCCTGTTTATCGGCCCATTCGTTCTGCAGGTGTCTCGCATCGTCGATACCCCGCAGATAATGAACACCTTTGAGCCCTGCCCCGGGCACGGACAGTTCTCGAACCCGGGCGCCGGTTGCAATGGCCAGGCGGTCAAAAGGCAGGCGTTCTCCGGTATCCAGTTCCACACACGCCGCGTCCCTGTCCAGGGAAACGGCGCGGCAGGACAAGCGGGTTGTAATCTGGTGCCGGGTGTAGAAGTCCTCTGGTCGAAACGCCAGTCGTTTCTGGCTCATTTCACCACTCAGGAACTTCTTGGAAAGGGGCGGCCGTTGATAAGGCAGCCAGGGTTCCTCGCCGACCAGGGTAATGGCGTCTTCGCAACCGCCCCGACGCAGTGAGTCAAGCAACTGCCCGGCCCCGTGACCGGCGCCAATTACCAGGATTTTTTGCACGAAGGGACCTCGTTTGCCGACCGCTACAGTTGTGTTTCCGGCAGGGTCACCACCAGGCCATCCAGGTCCTGGGTAATTTCCACCTGGCAGGCCAGTCGGCTGTTGGATCCGGCCGGGCTGGAGGCAAATTCAAGCATTTCGCTCTCAAGATCTCCGCGCACCGGTAGTTTATCCAGCCACTGCGGATCAATATAACAGTGGCAGGTCGCGCAACTGCAGCAACCGCCACACTCGCCAATGATGCCATCCAGGGCATTATTAATGGCGGCTTCCATCACGGTGGTACCCTCTTCCACCTGCAGGGTGTGGGTCTCGCCGGAATGCTCAATCAGGGTAATCGTTGGCACGTATTCGCCTCTTCGAAATGACCTTGCCGACTTCGATAAGCCGGCAAGCCTGCCATTGTCTTTCCTTGACAGGGGTCTTGTCGAGTCCCCGCCCGGTCTAGCTTGTGAGCTTGCGCTTGTCCAGACCGATTGAACGGGCGATGATCTCGCGCATGATCTCGGAACTGCCGGCATAGATACGTGATACACGCGCGTCGGTAAACATGCGCGAGATGCGGTAGTCCGACATGTAGCCGGCGCCGCCATGCAACTGCACGCACTCGTCCATGACCTGCCCTTCCAGTTCGCTGCTGAGCAACTTGACCTTGGCAGCCTCTTCCGCGGTGAGTTTGCCCTGGTTGTGCGCAAGCACGCACTGGTCGACGTAGACCTGTACGCAATCGATACGCGCCCGCATATCGGCCAGCTTGAACCGGGTATTTTGAAAAGCGCCTATGGGTTGGCCGAAAGCCTTGCGTTCCCTGACGTAATCCAGGGTGAGTCCGAACGCCGCCTCGGCGTGAGCCACGGTGCCGCAGGCATTGATCAGGCGTTCCTCGGCCAGGAATTGCATGAGGTAATAGAAGCCTTTGGTCGCGTCCCCGAGCACATTTTCCTTTGGAATCTTCACGTTTTCGAAAAACAGTTCGGCCGTATCCTGGGCGTGCAGGCCCATCTTCGCCAGCTTGCCGCCACGGCTGAAGCCCGGCATGTCCCGTTCCACCACAAACAGCCCCATGCCGTGCGGCTTGTCCGGCACCGTCCTTGCGGCCACCACCACGAGATCCGCCAGCAAGCCATTTGAAATAAAGGTCTTGGAGCCATTGAGCAACCAGTGATCGCCCTTGTCCTCGGCCCGCGTGCGGGTACCCGAGATATCCGACCCGGCACCCGCCTCGGTCATGGCCACTGCGAGGATGGACTTGCCCTTGATGCAATCGGGCAGCCAACGCGTTTTTTGTTCCTCGCTGCCCAATTGACCCAGGTAGGGACCCACCAGGCGGGTATGCAGGTTGATGAAGAAGCCGTTCTCACCGTGGTGAACATTTTCCTCAATCAGAATCTGTTCGTAGCGGAAATCCTCGATGCCTGCACCGCCATATTTCTCGTCAGCCCAGAGCAGGAGCAGGCCCTGCTCTCCAGCTTTCTCGAAAGCCTCGCGGTCGACGATCCCCTGGGCGCGCCAGCGTTCCGCGTGCGGACCAATCTCGTTCTGCATGAACCGGCGCACCGATTCCCTGAACATGTCATGTTCTTCGTCAAATATCAGGCGATCCATAAGCTTGTCCGTTGATCAGGTGCGAGGCGTGCGTGAAAAAAAGCCGGGTTCCCGAAGGAACCCGGCTTTGGCCCTAGGCCGCAGAAGCGTCAAGTTCGGCGGGCAGTGGGTAGAAACGCTCGCCCTTGCCGGCCCTGGCCCGCAACCAGTCGGATACCTGGAAGCGTTCACCGTATGCCGCTGCCAGGCGATCGCATTCGCTGACAAATTTCTCCAGGCCAACGGTATCGATGAACGACAGCGTGCCGCCCGTGTGCGGCGGGAAACCCCAGCCAAAAATGGAGCCGATGTCGGCATCTTCCGGGTGGGTGACCACGCCCTCTTCCACGCATCTTGCCGTTTCCAGCGCCTGGATATACAGCAAGCGGGTTTTCACTTCTTCAGCGGTGGGTTGCTTGGCCGCCAGGGGATAGATCTCTGCCAGGCCTTCCCACAGGTGCTTGCGCCCGCCCTCCGGGTAGGCATAGAAGCCCTTGCCGCTACGCTTGCCCTTGCGTCCCAGTTCATTGACGAATTTGTCCACCACCTCGTAACTGGTTGGACGCGTGTAATCAGCACCCATGTCCATCTCGGTCTGTTTCATGACCTTGTAGGCAAGCTCGATGGCGACCTCGTCGGCGACCGCCAGCGGTCCCACCGGCATACCGGCCCGGCGGGCGATATTTTCAATAAAGGCAGGATTCACCCCTTCCTTGAGCAGGGTCATACCTTCATTGGTATAGGTGCCAAAGCAACGACTGGTATAGAAACCGCGACTGTCATTCACAACGATAGGCGTCTTGCGTAACTGACCAACGTAGTCCAAAGCCCTGGCGATGGTTTCGTCACTGGTTTTTTCACCCACGATGATTTCCACCAGCGGCATCTTGTCCACCGGTGAAAAGAAATGGATACCAATGAACTGATCGGGTCTCTTTGAGGCCTCCGCCAGCCCGGTGATAGGCAGGGTAGAAGTATTGCTCGCAAACACTGATGTCGCCGGAATCACCGCCTCGGTCCTGGCGGTCACGTCCGCCTTGATCTCGCGACTCTCAAAGACTGCCTCAATCACCAGGTCGCAACCTTCCAGGTCGGCATAATCCGTCGTGGGTTTGATCATCCCCAGCAGGGCGTCGGCCTTGGCCTGGTCCATCTTGCCACGCTCTACCTGCTTGGCCAGCAGACTGGCGGAGTATTGTTTGCCTTTCTCGGCACCGGCGAGCTCGGTATCCAGCAGCACCACCTCCATACCCGCACCGGCAGACACGTAGGCCACACCGGCACCCATCATGCCCGCCCCCAGGATTCCCAGTTTCCTGACCTGGGATTTCTCCACGTCCCTGGGGCGACGTACAAGCTTGTCTGCCAGGCCCTTGTTGATGAACAGGGTACGCATCATATTGCGTGCTACCGGACCGGCCAGTAATTTGGCGAAGTACTTGGACTCTACCTGCAGCCCCTTGTCGATGGGCATGGCGGTGCCCTCGTACACGCTGGACAGGATGCCCAGGGCGGCCGGGTAGTTGTGCTGTGTGCTCTTGGCGGTTAACGCATTACCCACGATAAAGGTCTGCACGGCACCAGGATGCATACCGCCTGCGCCGCCGGGAACCTTGAAACCTTTCTTGTCCCAGGGCGCCTCGGGGTCACCTTTTTCAAGCACCCATTTGCGTGCCCGGGCTTCCAGTTCCGCCACCGGCGCAATCTCATGCACGATACCCAGCGCCAGGGCCTTGTCGGGTCGCACATGGCGTCCTTCCAGCATCAGGGGCAGGGCTTCGCGTATGCCAATAAGACGTGGCAGTCTCTGGGTGCCGCCAGCACCGGGCAACAGACCGACCTGCGACTCGGGCAAACCAACCGTCGCCTTGGGGTGGTCCGACAATACCCGGTAGTGACAGGCCAGGCACAATTCGAGACCGCCACCCAGGGCAACCCCGTTGATGGCCACGGCCACCGGCTTGCCGCAGGTTTCCAGCTTGCGGTAGGCCTGGCTCAATTCCTGACTCCAGTCATAGCACTGCTTGAGGCTCGCGCCCCGGTCATAGGCGGTAACCAGGTCTTTCAGGTCGGCGCCGGCGATGAAGGAACTCTTGCCGGACACGATCACCACGCCCTTGACCTTGTCGTCGCCGGAAACCTTGTCGGCACACTCGGCGATTTCACGGATCAGTTCCGGGGTCAGCACGTTCATGGAACGGTCGGGCACGTCGATAGTCAGGGTAACAATGCCTTCCTTATCGAGTTTGTAATGTATGGTCTTGCTCATTTCATTGTCCTGTGTGAATTGCTGATCCAGCGACTAGACGCGCTCGATGATAGTGGCGGTGCCCATGCCGGCGCCGATGCACAAGGTAACCAGCGCGGTACCCAGGTCACGTCGCTCCAGTTCATCCAGGACAGTGCCCAGGATCATGGCGCCGGTGGCTCCCAGTGGATGACCCATGGCAATGGCGCCGCCGTTGACGTTGATCTTGTCGTGGGAAATGTTCAGCTTCTGCATGAAACGCAGAACCACCGAGGCGAAGGCCTCGTTAAGTTCGTACAAGTCAATATCCGACACCTTCATGCCTGCACGTTTCAGGACTTTTTCGGTCGCGTACGAGGGACCCGTCAACATGATGGTGGGTTCGCTGCCGACCGAGGCAAAGGCGCGTATGCGTGCCCGGGGTTTCAGCCCGGCAACTTTTCCAACTTCACGACTACCAATCAGTACGGCGGCCGCTCCATCGACGATACCGCTGGAGTTGCCACCGGTATGCACATGCTGGATGGTTTCCACATTCGGATAACGCTGAATCGCGACATTGTCGAAGCCGGCCTGTTGCCCGGGAATCTCGAATGCGGCCTTCAGACCGGCCAGACTCTCCAGGGTCGTTCCCGGTCGCATATGCTCATCCCGCGCCAGCAACACCTCGCCGATGCAATCCCTGACGGGAATCACCGAATTGTCGAAATAGCCCTTGTCCCAGGCATTGGCCGCACGTACCTGGCTTTCCAGGGCATAGGTGTCGAGATCCTGGCGGGAGAACCCGTTGAGCGTGGCAATCAGATCCGCACTGATACCCTGGGGTACAAAATAGGTGCCGAACGCAACCTGGGGATCGGTCGGCCAGGCCCCACCATCGGCGCCCATGGGGACGCGGGACATGGATTCCACGCCACCGCCTATCGCCATGTCCGATTGGCCACTCATGATTTGTGCCGCGGCGCTGTTGACAGCCTCAAGGCCCGAGGCGCAGAAGCGGTTAATCTGCTTGCCCGGTACCGACTCCGCGTATCCCGCGTGCATGGCGGCAACCCTGGCGATATTGGCGCCCTGCTCTCCCACGGGCGCAACGCAGCCCAGGATCACATCGTCCAGCAGGGACGTATCCAGGCCATTGCGTTCCCTCAGGGCATGCAGCACCTGTCGGGTCAGCTCGATAGGAGTAACCTCATGCAAGGCGCCATCCGCCTTGCCACGGCCCCTGGGCGTGCGCACGTGATCATAAATATAGGCGTCAGCCATGATTGCTATCCTCGTGAATCATTGAAGGGAACTCTTGCCGTCAGGTGGCTCGAGCATATTGCGAGTACTACGTTTGAATTCTTCGTGCATGGGCAACAGGTGGACATCCGGATTGACCATCCATTGCAGGCCGATGCCGGAAATGGTTGCCAGGAAATGCTCCGCAAAGCGCTCGGGCCCGATGTCAGG
Source organism: uncultured Gammaproteobacteria bacterium (assembly GCA_963823435.1). Classification (GTDB taxonomy): domain Bacteria; phylum Pseudomonadota; class Gammaproteobacteria; order Steroidobacterales; family BM003; genus CAKZML01. The sequence continues at coordinate 159,084 of CAWGLN010000002.1, forward strand.
ACGGACGACACCGGTAGCCTGGCCTGCGCGCACCCAGCCGCTCACCGCCTGGCGCTGCTTGGCTTGCACTTCGGATACGCGAGACTGGATACCGGAGCCAGGATCGATCGAGGCGAAGGCCAGTATGCTTAAAGCCCGAAACTGGGAAGGCATTTCGTGGATGAAGTGGTAGTGGGCATCGATGGCGGCGCACAGGCCGTCCACGGCCGAAAGCTGTCCCATCGCGGATTGCAGGCGCTCCAGCCAGACGGCGGCAAGGGTCTTGGTGACCGCCCGCATCAGGCCAGTCTTTGATCCGTACTGGTAGGTCACCAGGCCACGGCTGTAACCGGCGCGTTCACCCACCGCGCGCAAGGTCGTACCGGAAATACCCAGCTCGGTGATCAGCTCGACCGCTGCATCCACCATGCGCTGTTCCGATATAGCCCGGCGCCTGGCCTGAGATATTTTCCTAACCGGTGGCTCCGACAACGACAGCCTCCCACATAACTTGTCAGCGACAAGGAAGTTAGCTGCAGCGCACCAAAAGGTCAAGTGCCGGCGATTTCATCCATCGTTTTAGCGATCCGCTTGGCAGATACGGGCCGCGGAGTGCCCAGTTCCTGCGCAAAAAGGGATACCCGGAACTCCTCCAGCATCCAGCGCGCCTTCTCGATACGCTTTTCACCCAACGCATCACGCAGCCTGCCCAGCCGCTCCACCAGCGGCGCAAGCTCCACCGCCCGTTGCTGATCCTTCGCCAGGCCCAGCGCCAGCTTCTCAACCCGGCGGGCGGCGGCTTTCAGGTAGCGAGGGTACTGGGTCAGTCGTTCCGGCGTCACCTGCCGCAAGAACCCCGGAAACACGAGCTGCGACAGCTGATCCTCCACATCACGGGTACACGGGTTGTCCCCTGCCCCCGCCAGGCTCATGCGCACTGCCTGGTATTCCAGCAATACGCGGGAGACGATATTGGCCAACTCGCTTGCCCGGGCGACAAATATCCCCTTGCCCCGGTCCAGCAAGGCCTCGAATTCGGCATGGCTGCGTGGCAAGGTGCTTTTTTCTTCAAGAAAGACCTGCTCAAGCGCCAGCAGGATGAAATCGTCCACCAGGGCTGTTTCGGCTTGCATACGCTGGTAGACCAGGTTGGCATCCCGAAGCGCCAGAAATACCTTGCGCATATAGCGCACATTGCTCGACAAGGCCCCCGATAACAGGATCAGCAAGGCCTGTCGGGTCAGTTGCCGGGCCTTGTCAGGCGTCTCGGCCAGCACCTGGTCCACCTGATCGTCCATGGCCTCCAGCGCAGGATAGGCACGCAGCGTGGTCTCGCCATGCCGGACCTCCAGCCACTCGGGAATTTCATTGAAATCCCAGGTCTGCAGCCCCCGTCGGTTCCAACTGCCCGACGCGGTGGCTTCAAGGGCGACCGATTTCAAGTGCTTGCCCAGCTGGTTCCCAAGCGGTTGCGGGTCCAGGCCGTGCGCCAGTTCCTTGCCGTGTTCATCCAACACCCTGATACCCATACGCAGGTAACTCGGCAAGGCATCGGCCTGCCAGGCATCAGCGGGAATTTTGACCCCGGTCATGCGCTGCAACTGGCGCGTGACTTCCTGCTCCAGCCCACCCTCGCCAAACTTCAAGGCGGAACAGACTGCCCTGGCGAAGTCAGGGGCGGGCACAAAGTTTCTGCGCAAGACCTTTGGCAGGGATTTGATCATGGCGGTGACCTTGTCTTCGAGCATGCCGGGTACCAGCCAATCCAGTTTCTGAAGACTGAGTTGTGGCAGCATCGGCAAGGGTACGTTGACACTGACGCCGTCACGCTGAGAGCCAGGCTCCACCTGGTAACTCAGCTTCAGCTCGGTGCCCGCAACCCGCAGGACAGGCGGGAACATGGTCTGATCAAATTCAGTCCTGGCATCCGCCACCAGGTCGCCCTGCTGCATGCACAGCCATTGCGGATCTTCCCTCAGCTTGCGCTTCAGGTGTTTTTCAAAACTGACCCTGTCATGAATATGGGCAGGAAGCTGGGCATCGTAAAACTCGAACACCGTGTCCGAATCCAGCAGCACACCCCGCGTGCGCTGACGCGCCTCGATGTCCTCCAGGTCCTTGAGCACCACCCGGTTGCATTCCAGGAAACGGTGCTCCTGCGGGTAATCATCCGCCACCAGTGCATCGCGTATAAACACCTTGCGTGCCTCTACCGGCGAAATACGTCCAAAGTCAGTCTTCCGACCCGCCACCAGGACCAGGCCAAACAGGCTCACCGTTTCCGTGGCCGTCACCCGACCGGTCCTGGCATCCCAGGTCGGTTCTCCAAATTCCCGGTGCACAAGGTGCCCGGCCATCTCCTCCACCCACAGGGGTTCGATCCTGGCCACCACCCTCGCCCACAGGCGACCAGTCTCAACCAGTGCCGACGCCATTACCCAACGGGGTTTCTTCTTCGATAAACCGGAACCGGGAAAAATGGCAAAACGGGCGCCGCGAGCGCCGCGGTATTCACGCTTCTCGTCCAGCTCGCCCACATGCCCAAGTAAACCCGTGAGCAGCGCCTTGTGCACCGACTCGTACTCCCCGGCGCTGGAATTGATCTGCAGCTTCAACTCGCGCGCCAGGTTTCTCAGCTGCTGGTACACATCCTGCCATTCCCGCATACGCAGGAAGTTCAGGAACTGGCTCTTCGACCACCTGCGCAGCTGATTCCCGCTCAACTCCTTGCTCTTGGCCTGCCACAGCTCCCACAAGGCTACAAAGCTCATGAAATCCGAGTCTTTGTGGGCATACTCGGCATGCCGCTGATCGGCTGCCTCACGGGCATCGCCGGGGCGTTCCCTGGGGTCCTGGATGCTCAGACCGCTGGCAATCACCAGCACCTCGCGCAGGCAGTTGAGTTTGCCGGCGGCAAGTATCATGCGACCAAAGACCGGGTCCACCGGGAAGCGTGCGATCTGTCTGCCCATGGGCGTAATGGCCTGGTTTTCATCCACCGCACCCAGTTCGCGCAGGAGTCTGAAACCGTCACGCACAAAGCGCGGATCGGGCGGCTCAAGGAAGGGGAAGGCCTCGATGTCCCCCAGTCCTAGGGCGGCCATTTGCAGGATGACGCTGGCCAGGTTGGTACGCAGTATTTCCGGATCAGTAAATGGCGGACGTGCCTCGAAATCCTCCTGGCTATACAGACGCACGCATATACCTGCACGCACCCGGCCGCAACGACCTGCTCGCTGGCTGGCCGCCGCCTGTGAAATTTTCTCTATCGGCAGTCGCTGAACCTTGCTCCGGTGGCTGTAACGGCTGATTCGCGCATAACCTGCATCCACAACGAAGCGGATACCGGGAACCGTGATGGAAGTTTCCGCCACATTGGTCGCCAGCACGATGCGCCTCGGGCCATCACTGCGAAACGCCCGTTGCTGCTCGGACACAGACAGGCGGGCGTACAAGGGCAATATCAGCGTGTTTGACCACTGCTTCCTGCGCAGCAGTTCGGCCACCTCGTGGATCTCCCGTTCGCCCGACAGGAACACCAGGGTGTGATCCCTGGGCAATTCCTCGACCGCATCAACAACCTGTTGAATCAGGTCCCTGCCGTCCTCGTCATCGGGTTCCCGGTACTCCAGGTCAACCGGGTACGTACGACCGGATACTTCAATCACCGGCGCATTATCAAAATGTGCCGAAAACTTGTCCGGATCGATGGTGGCCGAGGTGATGATGAGCTTCAGCTCAGGCCGCCTCGGTAACAGCTGCTTCAGGTACCCCAGCAGGAAATCGATATTCAGACTGCGCTCGTGGGCCTCGTCGATGATGATCGTGTCGTAGGCCCACAGCATCCTGTCACGTTGTAATTCTGCCAGCAGGATGCCATCGGTCATCAGCTTGACCAGGCTGTTCTCCGAGGAACTGTCGGTGAATCTGACCTTGTATCCCACCAACTGTCCCAGCGGCGTATTCAACTCTTCGGCAATCCTTGCGGCCACCGTCCTGGCGGCTATTCGCCTTGGCTGCGTGTGTCCGATCAGACCGGTAATACCCCGACCCAGTTGCATACAGATCTTCGGAATCTGGGTGGTCTTGCCGGACCCGGTTTCACCGCAAATCACCACCACCTGGTGCTTCTGTATCGCTGCGGCAATCTCGTCCCTGCGCTCGCTGACCGGCAACTCCTCGGGGAAGCGCAGCAAGGGGACACTGCTCGCCCGGTTACGGGCTTTTTGCAGGGAGTTTTCCAGCTGGCGTTCCAGTCTTTCCAGGTCCGGGTTGCCGGTTTTCCCTGTCTTCAGACGGTTGCCGATACGCCCGAGTAACTGACGCATCCCCGGCCGGTCGGCCAACATGGCCCGGTCCAGGTTCTCACGCAGGTGTTTCATGCGTGCCTGTGCCGGCGGCGTACGCGGTTTATTCGATGGTCCGACAGTCATATGCCTGGCAGCACCACGACTACCTGTCCACCACCCAGACCCGAGCGCCCGACTTCCAGACCGCCACCATAGGCCAGCGCCAACTCCCTGACTACGGACAGACCGATGCCCTGGCCGTCGTTACGCTCATCGGCGCGCACACCGCGCTGCAACAACATTTCCTCCAGACCCTCGGGGAAACCGATACCGTCGTCCTCCACCCGGATTCGCAGACCGGGCTTGCCGGAATCGCCCGCTGGAATTTGCTCCATCTTCAAACCCAGTTGCTTATCGCAATACTTGTATGCGTTATCCAGCAGGTTGCCCAGGATCTCCATCAGGTCACCACGTTCACCGTGAAAGGCCAGCGAGACCGGCAGGTCCAGCAGGTGTTGTGGCGCCTTGTCCGCATATACCTTGTCCAGGGCCTCAATCACGCCCCGGGCCACCTGCACGGCATCCAGCTGTTTGCGACCCAGGGTACCGCTGCCCGCGGCAGCAGCCCGCTGCAACTGGTAGCGGATGATCTCGTCCATCCTCGCGACCTGGCGATCCAGCAAGGCGGTATCGGTCTGCCCGTCACTGTTCAACTGACTGCGCACGACCGCGAGCGGTGTCTTCAGACTGTGGGCAAGGTCACCCAGTGCATGGCGGTAACGCTGCAATCTCTGCCTCTCCGAGAGGATCAGGGCGTTCATGTTCCGGGTTACCGGCTCAAGCTCCCTCGGGTAGCCGGAACCCAGGATTTCCGCCTGGCCTTTTTCCACCGCATCTATTTCCCGCTCTATACGCCTGAGGGGTCGCACTACCACGCCCATCACCACGGCCACCGAGAATAGCAGCATCAGCAGCGAGGCCAGGAACCAGCTACCCATCTGGCGTCGGAAGCGATTTACCTGGGCGGTATATCCATCCAGATTCTCAGCCACCTGGACCGCAAAAGCCTCGATCCGGCCATCGTCAAACTCCCATTCCACACCGAAAGTCAGCGCGAGGTAGGCCGATCCATCCGACGCCCTGACCCGGCGAAATATACGGGTGCCCGGCGGAGGCAAGCTCTCCTGGGCGATATGCAAACCGGTACTGGAGGATGAACGCCACAGGGCTGCTCCAGCAGCGTTCAGCAATTCCGCGTACAAGCCTGAACCGGCCTGGGCAAACCTTGGGTCCGGCAATTCACTGGAAATCGACAGACTTTGCCCATTTGGCTCGGCGGCGGCCAGGAGCATGATGACCCTGACATCCAGCACGTCCTGCACGGCCCTCTCTCCGGCATGTCGGAAAGCAAGATCCAGACCAAAACCTGTGAGCCCGAAAAACAGTATCAGTATCCCGCTGACCCAGAGCAGCAACCTGCCTCGCAAGGAGTACATCAGATGCTCACTCTCGTGCTGCAGGCGCGATCCCTCAACTGGGATCCAGGGCCCAGCGATAGCCGCGCCCCCTCAGGGTTTCAATTGGATTCAGCACGCCCTCCGGGTCAAGTTTTACCCGCAGGCGGCGAATAAACACCTCTATGGTGTTGCTGTCACGTTCAAAATCCTGTTCATACAGTCTTTCAGTAAGATCCGCCTTTGACATCACTTTGCCGGCGGCCAGCAACAGGCATTCCAGCAGGCGGTATTCGAACGAGGTCAGTTCCAGTTCCCGCTCGGCAACCTTGACCTTCTGGCTGCGCGTATCCAGGCTCACCGGACCGCTGCGTAACACCGGGTCTGACCATCCGCCGGTCCGGCGCAACAGCGCCTGTACCCGGGCCAGCAATTCTTCAATACTGAATGGCTTGACCACATAGTCGTCGGCGCCGGCCTGCAGGGCCTCCACCTTGTCCTGCCAGCGATCGCGCGCGGTCAGGACCAGGATAGGCATCTTGGCGCCCTTTTCCCGGGCCAGGCGGATCAGGTCCATGCCGGAAATGCCTGGCAGACCCAGGTCTACGATTGCGAGGTCTATCGGATACTCCGTAGCAAAATACAGACCTTCCTCCCCGTCCTTTGCCGTATCTACCACGAACCCCTGCTTGCGCAGTTTGCCCTGCAGGGATTCCCGCAGTTCCAGTTCGTCTTCGACTAGCAGTAATCGCATGAAATTGGCTCCTACTGGATCCTGCCGCTCTGGGCATCCACCTTCACCGTACTCACCCGCCCCTGGTCACTGAGCAACTTGATCACATGTACCTTTCGGCCGCCCTGGTCGGTGGTGCTGGCGCTGATTACTTTCCCACCAAACCGCTCCCGCACCATGGCCACTGCGGCGTCCAGGGACATCTCGGCCTTGGCCGTGACTCTCGGGCGGTCGCGATTTGCGCTGACGTGTATCCGGTCCGCGGGTGCAGCCGCGGCCGGGGGAAGCAGGCCAGGGACAAGCAAGACCAACAAAAGCGCCGGTAGCAGGCGACGAGCAATTAACTTGGAAAAATATCTCATGACGCTAGTGTCACCCGCCGCCGACGCACTGGCAACCGCGACGCTGTTCTGCCCTACCGGTACTGATCGTCAATGCTCGGACGCACGTCCACCCGGACCTTTACTCGCTTGCCCGGGTCATAAGGCATCCGGGTGCTATACAGACGCCCGTGGTATTTGTACGTCACCTGATAGCCTTCGACCCGTTCCTGGAAGCTGACTTGCTCGCGGGTCTGGCAGCGTTGTACCGGATAGCTGACGGTTTCTGCGGAGGCTGTGCCCTGCCGGCTTGCGCTCTGTCCAACCGTTGAACCTACCGCGACACCGAGCATGGTCATTGCCACCTGCCCGCCCCCATGGCCAAACTGGCTGCCGATCAGTCCACCAACCAGGCCGCCCACGATGGCTGATCCGCTAACACCGGGCCGATGTGGGACTGACTCAACCACGGTTTCTTCCCAGCATTCCCGCGTGGGCGTGCTGATTTTGACCTGACGCACGACGGGCACGACCTTGACCACCTTGGCGTAGTCATACACAGCGCCATCCCGGTGACCTTTTTCCGGCCCCGCCAGGGCCAGGTTAAGCATAAGCAGACTGGACAGGCTTATCAGGGATATCAGTTTTTTCATGGCAGGTCTCCTTGCCGTCTTGGCCGAATGCACACCCGCGTATTGCCGGGACTTGGCCACAGACTAGCCCCCGCTAGCTGAACCGGGACTGAACTATAAAAAACGTCATCCAGCCCTGCCTCAGCGTCCCGATTGCTTGGCCTGCTCCCACAAGCCATCCATGTGCTCCAGGCTGGCTTCGTGTGGGCTGCTGCCCTCCCTGGCCAAGGCCTGTTCTACGTATTCGAAACGCTGCTGGAACCTGCGATTGGAATCTCGCAATGCCGCCTCCGGATCAAGCTCATGGTGACGACACAGGTTCACCACGGCAAACAACAAGTCGCCCACCTCGTGATGCATACCCTGCTTGTCGCCGGTGTCTATTTCACGGTCCAGCTCATCCAGTTCCTCGCTTATCTTGTCCCGAGGTCCCCGGGCGTCGGGCCAGTCAAAACCGGTCTTGCCGGCACGCCTGCCCAACTTGGCCGCCCGGGTCAGCGCCGGCAAGCCAATCGGTATGTCTGCAAGGACGCTGGCGACGCCCTGTCCCCTGGCTTGTTTTTCCCGGGCCTTGTGCGCATCCCAGGCCAGGGTCTGGGCTGCTGCATCGGCTATTTCCTCCTGCGCAAACACGTGGGGATGTCTGCGCACCAGTTTCTCGCATATCCCTGCAATTACCTGGTCGAGGTCAAACAGGGCCTGCTCCTGCGCCATACGGGCGTGATAAATGACCTGGAAAAGCAGGTCCCCGAGCTCCTCGCACAATTCGCTCATCTCGCCACGGGCTATGGCGTCGGCGACTTCGTAGGCCTCCTCGATGGTATACGGGGCGATGCTCTGAAAATTCTGCTCCAGGTCCCAGGGACACCCGGCAACGGGGTTTCTGAGCCGCGCCATGATTTCCACAAGCTCTGAAATATCATTCATAAGGCCTGTTTCCCGACAAATAATTGTTGATGCAGACTGACTATCATGCCGGCTGTGGCGCCCCAGATATTCCTGCCCTGGTAATGAATTTCATAAACCGGCACCAGGCGGTCAAAAATCTGCCGTTGTCTCAGGCTGTGATTGGCAACGTCCATAAGAAATTCCAACGGTACCTCGAACGCATCGGTTGCCTCGACCATGTCCGGCACCAGGGTAAACCCCGGGCGTACCAGCCCGATCACCGGGGTGACGCGATAGTGGCTAATTGTCAGGTAGGCCGGAAGGTGCCCCAGCACCTCGACAAAATGGGGCTCAAGGTTGATTTCTTCGTGGGCCTCCCGCAAGGCGGCCGCATCGGGGCCCTCATCCTGCGGTTCTATCCGCCCACCCGGAAAGCTGATTTGGCCCGCATGATGTTTCAGGCCCTCGGCTCGCTGGGTCAGCAGGACGTTCAGACTCTCCCCGCGATCCACGATGGGAATCAATACGGCGGCCGGCGCCCAGCGCCCGGGATTGAATTTTCGAAGCAGACCAGGCAAGTCACCGTGCATGCCGGGCATATCCACCTCGTACAGTTCCGGAAACTTTTCTCGTGACCTAATATTCTTGTGAAGAATATCTCTTAACTTATTGTATTCCATATCTATTACTTGCGTGTTTTTGATTCCCAATTATCGATACCGGTGCCCCCCAATGGCACGGAAATACTAATGGGACCGATCAATATCCAGCCCCGACATCCGGTGGGTCGCAGTTTCGCCGCAGATCAGGACTCCCCCGCACTGTCCGACCGGTGCCCGCCTGGGGTATTATTCGCGCCCATCGTAACACCGTGCCCAGAGGCACTGTACCGGTTCCCCCGGACCAGGCGAGGGTCGCTCCCCGACGGAGTGGCCAACTGGAACTCCGGTGATCACCGGCAGCGGTATCTCGCGGCTTCACTCGCGACTGACGAAAAGAAATTACCTACCATGACCAACACGTCTTCAAGTGATTCCCCGGTTGATCTTTCCCTACTCATGGCCCTGTCTCCGGCCGATGGCCGCTACGCGTCTCGCTGTGACAGCCTGCGTCCCATTTTCAGCGAATTCGGTCTGATTCGATTTCGCACCCGGGTTGTGGTGCAGTGGTTGCGTCACCTGGCCAGGGACGCCGGTCTGGATGAATTGAAGCCCTGGCCGGGGAACGTGGATGCGGTGCTCGAAACCCTGGTCTCCGCTTTCGGCGCAAACGAGGCAGCCGAGGTAAAAAGCATTGAAGCCATAACCAACCACGACGTAAAAGCCGTGGAATACCTGGTCAAGAACCGCATCGACACAGTGCCGGGCGCGACCCACCTGAAAGAATTCGTACATTTTGCCTGTACCTCCGAGGACGTCAACAACCTGGCCTACGCCTTGATGTTGCGAGAAGCAAGGGAAACGGTTCTGCTGCCGACCATGGACCGGGTGATTGCCCGGATCAGCGAAATGGCCGAAGTCCATGCCGGTCAGCCCATGCTGTCACGCACGCATGGCCAGACTGCGTCCCCCACGACCCTGGGCAAGGAGTTGGCCAACGTTGCCCATCGCCTGGGGCGGCAACGCAGACAACTGGCGGCGGTCGAAACCCTGGGCAAGATCAACGGCGCGGTAGGTAATTTCAATGCGCACCTGGTTGCCTACCCGGAGCTGGACTGGTCCGGAATCTCACGCCGATTTATCGCCAGTCTGGGCCTGGTGGCAAATCCCTACACGACGCAGATTGAACCGCATGACTGGATAGCTGAGTACTGTGATGCGCTGGCGCGTTTCAACACCATACTGATAGATTTCTGCCGAGACACCTGGGGTTATATTTCGCTCGGCTATTTCAAGCAACGCCCGGTAGAAGGGGAAGTGGGCAGTTCCACCATGCCGCACAAGGTCAACCCCATAGACTTTGAGAATGCGGAGGGTAACCTGGGTGTCGCCAACGCCTTGTTGAATCATTTCTCCGCCAAGCTGCCTGTCTCCCGCTGGCAGCGTGACCTGTCTGACTCCACCGTGCTGCGCAACCTGGGCGTGGCGCTGGGGCACGTGGTAATTGCCCTGGAGGCCAGCCTCAAGGGTGTCGGCAAACTCGAGGTCAACGCAGTGCGAATAGAGGCCGATCTCGACGGGGCCTGGGAAGTTCTCGCGGAGCCGGTGCAGACCGTGATGCGCAGGTACGGCATCGAGAATCCGTATGAGAAGCTCAAGGCGCTCACCCGTGGACAGGCTGTGAATGCCGACACTCTGCGGGCGTTCATCAACGACCTGGAAATCCCCGCGCAGGCACGCAAGGAATTGCTGGCCCTGAGTCCCGCCAACTACATCGGACTGGCAGAGTCACTCGCCCGAAATCTGGGCAAAGAGACACGGTGATAGCTGCGCACCTGGTGTGGCCAGCGGGAACCGACACCGCACATTTCCTGGCCAAGACATGGCAACAACAACCGCTGAGAATGCCATCGGCGCTGCCGGGCTTTTACTCACCCCTGAGCCCGGATGAGTTAGCCGGTCTGGCCTGCGACGAGAGCATCGAGAGCCGCCTGGTTCTGCATCGGGCGGGCAACTGGACCCTGCAGACCGGTCCCTTTGCAGCATCAGAGCTGCAGGGCCTGGCCGCTTCGGACTGGAGCCTGCTGGTTCAGGATGTGGAAAAGCACCTGCCGGAACTGGCGCGCATACTCGATCCTTTTCGATTCCTCCCGTCATGGCGGATGGACGACCTGATGGTCAGCTGCGCGGCCCCCGGTGGAAGTGTGGGGCCACATGTGGACGCCTACGATGTATTCCTGGTTCAAGCCCAGGGGCGCAGACGCTGGCAATGGGACAGCAACGGGCGAACCCACCAGACCCGCGAGAATTCCGAACTGTCGCTGGTGCAGGAATTCAAACCCGATCAGGACTGGATTACCGAACCGGGCGATGTGTTGTATTTGCCACCCGGGGTTGCGCATTTTGGTGTTGCCCTTCCGGGAGATGATCTGTGTATGACGTATTCCATCGGTTTTCGAGCTCCCTCCCGTTCGGAACTGATGCAGGATCTTGCGTTCTACCTTGCCCAGACTGCCGACCCACGTTACACGGACCCGCGTCTGGATCCTGAAGAATCCCGAGATGGCCTGATCGGCACCACGGCAATCAATCGGGTCAGGGATATTCTTGGCCAGGCACTGACCCTGGATGACGATTCGTTGGCACGCTGGTTTGGCAGTTTTGTGACCGAACCCAAGGCCTGGCTGAAGCCAATGCCAAACGAGGATTTGATTACAACAGAAGACCTGATTGCCAAGCTGGAAAATGGCGCCGTCCTGCGCCGCCACGGTATGGCGCTGTGGGCCCGCTGGCAGGGCCGGGACAGACTGATGCTGTTTGTCGACGGACGGGCAACGGAGGTCGCGCCTGAACTGGATCCTGTGGTTACGGAACTTTGCGGTAACCACGATCTGAACATCAATGCGAGCGTCTTGCGAGCCTCGGCCAGGAGCGCCAGGCTGATTACCGATTTGGTCAACATGGGTGAGCTGGAATTTGATTATGAGCAATGAGCGCCCCCGGAAAACTGTTTCAGTCAGGCTGGCCAGATGGCCGGAAGACGAAGCCCGTATTCACGCGATCAGGGAAGCGGTGTTCGTGATAGAACAAGGCGTACCTGCAGACCTCGAGTGGGATGGTCAAGACCCGGCCTGCCTGCATGTCATGGCCGAGATGCTTGATGGTGTAAAACGTGACGCAGTTGGCACCGGTCGTATATTGCCCAACGGTAAAATTGGCAGAATGGCGGTATTGGGAAAATACCGTGGCAAGGGGATCGGTGGAGAAATTCTCGCCGCCCTTGTCGAGGCTGCCAGGGCACGGGGCCAGCATGATGTGTATCTTCATGCCCAATCCCACGCCTTGGCGTTTTACCAACGATTCGGCTTTGTAGCCGATGGTGAGGAGTTCCAGGAAGCCGGTATTCCACACAGGAAGATGCGTCGAGAAATTGGACACGCCGAACAACAAGACGGACAAGACCGGGATCCCCGCCCGCAGGGTGATATCGGGTCATGACGATGTTCGTCAGGCGGCCGAGGAAGTTGCAAGGCTGGCCACCAAATCCGTGGTGATATTCACCCACGATCTTGAGCCTTCCATCTACGATCAGAATTCATTCATTGAAATCATAAAGCGCCTGGTGCTTTCGCGCGCCTATGCACGAATCCGTGTCCTGGTAGCCCGACCGCAGCGCGCGGTGAAAGACGGCCACAAGTTGATCACCCTCGGACGGCGCCTGAACAGTTATGTCGAGTTCAGAAATGTGCACAAGGATTACATGGATCGCACCGAGGCCTATATCATCGCTGATAATTTCGCGATCTCTTATCGGCTGGATGCGACGCGATGGGACGGCATCGCCGACACCTGCAGCCCGGCGGTTGTCAAACGCTATCTTGCCGACTTCGACCGCATCTGGGCTGCCAGTATCCAGGAACCGGAACTGCGGGTTGTGCACCTGTAGCGGAGAATTGAAAAAACGTGTTCGTTAACTCACCACGCAGATACAAAAAACCCGGCATCAGCCGGGTTTTTTTTGAGTCCAGTTAAACCACTCCCGGATCAGGGTTCGGGAATCTGCGGCTCAAGTCTGAATGCAGCTGTACCGGATACGGTCGTGTCGGCGCCATCACTGAGCGAATAGCCGAGTCCCGCGCCGTTGAGCTGACCTGAACTGTCGCCCGTAAAGAATCCGCTCAACCATCCCTCGCCCTGGCTGATTCCGGCATCGGAAGTAACCGTGACAGTGTCAAAAGCACCGTCGAAACCCGCCGTTGCACGGTTGAGCTCAAGACCGCTGGCGCTGGCTGCCCACTCTTGCACACCTGCACCATTCGGGTCAGGCATGTTCAGACCCAGGCTCGCGTCAACCGTGCTGTTATGGAAATTCGCGGTCAGGCTGGCTGACCCGAGTACGCCCACCGCACCGGTATTACTGGTGGGTGCGGTAGCTCCGTAGAGTACAAAACTCGCGCTGCCCGTGGATGGCAATGCCGGTCTGTGCGTATCGTCACCGACGATCCAGTGCAGTCCACCCGAACCAAGATTCAAATTTGATACATTGAGGCCATCGCTGTTCAGATTTACGCGGCCATTTTCCCAACGGCCCCAACGCACACCCGTTGTCGTATCCTGGCCAAGGTCTGTACCCCGGGCCGTTCCGCGCACGGCGCGAATATCCCCGATATCGTTGCCATTCAAACTCCAGCGGCGATCATTCAGTCGCACCAGATCACCGTTGCCGTTGAGTGTATAACCGGCACGGTGCGCGCTGAGAACATACGGACCGGAGTCAATTTCCTGGCGACGACCGGATATCTCTATCGAGCCACCGCCGGGGTAGGCAAAGATCACGGTTCCGCCGTTCGCATAACCCTGATGATCATTGTCTCCATCGTCCCCACCCGTGCCGCCGGTATCGCCGGTATCGCCTGTACCACCGGTATCGCCTGTACCACCGGTATCGCCTGTACCACCGGATGCCGCCGGTATCGCCCGTGCCGCCGGTATCACCCGTGCCGCCGGTATCACCCGTGCCGCCGGTATCACCCGTGCCGCCGGTATCACCCGTGCCGCCGGTATCGCCCGTGCCGCCGGTATCACCCGTGCCGCCGGTATCACCCGTGCCGCCGGTATCGCCCGTGCCGCCGGTATCACCCGTGCCGCCGGTATCACCCGTGCCGCCGGTATCACCCGTGCCGCCGGTATCACCCGTGCCGCCGGTATCACCCGTGCCGCCGGTATCACCCGTGCCGCCGGTATCACCCGTGCCGCCGGTATCACCCGTGCCGCCGGTATCACCCGTGCCGCCGGTATCACCCGTGCCGCCAGAATCACCTGGTCCGCCCGTGCCGCCGGTATCACCCGTGCCGCCGGTATCACCCGTGCCGCCGGTATCACCCGTGCCGCCAGAATCACCTGGTCCGCCCGTGCCGCCGGTATCACCCGTGCCGCCGGTATCACCCGTGCCGCCGGTATCACCGGTCCGCCCGTGCCGCCGGTATCACCCGTGCCGCCGGTATCACCCGTGCCGCCGGTATCACCCGTGCCGCCAGAATCACCTGGTCCGCCCGTGCCGCCGGTATCGCCCGTGCCGCCGGTATCACCCGTGCCACCGGTATCACCCGTGCCACCGGATCCAGCTATTCCGCCGCCGCTCCCGACTGGGGCGCCCGACGACAGATCCAGGGTCAAACCGTTCGCATTGGTTCCATAGGCAGCAAAGGCTTCCTGAAGGTCTTCCACATACTCCTGTTCGGAGTCAGCCAGGGCCGCCTGTGCGATCAGCTCTTCCAGGGGAAGGTATGCTGCGGATCCATTGCCACCGGCAACCCCACTGTAGAATGCACTACTTGCTGCAGGACCCGTTGCCGAACCAGGTGAGGCATTTGCACCATTAGGCATACCCGGTGTCCCCACAGCCGCCGGGCTTCCACCGGAACCGACCGGCACTGTGCCCGGTACCGAGCTTGCCACGGGAGATATTGTTTCGGACGTCGGGGCCTGTTGCGGCAGGATCTCGTAGCTGCCCTTGGGCCCGGACGAAACGCCAGTGTCACGGACGCCAGAGGGATAAAGCAAAGCCTGGGGGAAAGGCATCTGAAGATCGTCTACCTGGTCCAACAGGATTTGGTAATCGGTGCCCGCTACCGGTGCGGAATCACTATCGGCCACATGCCCGGACTCACCTTCATCCAGGTCAATACTGCCGGCTTCGTTGGTAATTCGAATACCACCCTTGTTGACGGCGGCGTGCAGGCCCTTGGCCAACATGCCCTGGTCAGCACACGCCTGGTCACACAGGTAGACGATATAGTCGGTGCCGCGGATGCCAATGGTGGCAACCGGGGTATCCATACGGTAGGCCTCTTTGTTCTCCTGACCGACCACGCCGGTGATCGACCGCAGGCCACCCTTGAGCAGCCTGAAAAAACTGTGATCATCACTCACCTGGATTCCGGCACCGTCATCCTGGGCGGTAAACTGGAAGGCTTCGATGAGTAATTCCGAACCCGGCCTGAGAGCGACGAGACCGCCATCTGCCATGCGAATTTGAATACGACCGTTGACCTCGGTGACTACCCGGTCGCCCTGGTCCAGACCCAGGCCCACCGCGAGAGCGTCCTTGCTACCGTCGACGCGGTACACGCTGCCAGAACCAAACACGAACACCACTTCGCCTGCATCGGCCAGGACTCCGCCACTGACGGCCCCCAGACTCAACGCAAGCAGTGTTGCTGCCAGGCTTCTGATGTATCGACGCACTTCCCGAATACCTCGGTGATCGTTTTTCACAAAGAGAATCATAAGTTATTCAAGAATTGCCTAGTGTGAACCGCGTCACATCGCTGATAGCGCAGCGCCAGGGGTTTTTACATAAGCCGCGCCTACCATGCGCGCGAAAAGCCCAGGGAAAAGACCCAACGGTCATAGGTGAAAAGCGGCACGTTCGAGCGGTTGTCGCGATAACTCACACCCACCGACGACTCCAGCCTGGGCCGGAGTTGCCATACCAGGCTCATGGAGCCGTCGGCAACCGTATCAACCCGGCGTGAAGTATCCACCTCGGGAAAGAACGCCTCTTCGTACAGGTAGCGTTGCCAACCGAGATTGACGCGACCGGATAAATTGGTGCTAATTCGCCAGGCTCCGAACCCTCTGAGACCAAAAATCTCGCGGCCGTAACGGGAATCGGCCTCCCGCGGATTGTCCTTGCCCAGTAGCGCGGAAAGGGTCACCAGGCTCCTGCGACTGACACCAAGCAGACTGGTGCCGCTAAAGCCCAACAGGAGTTGATCCACATCCCTATTATCGAACTCGTCGTCAAAACGCAGAACACCCATACGGGCAAACATGCCCACACGGTTCAAGGGCGAGACGGTGTAATCCCAGGCGCCTTCCAGAGACAAGCCCTGGTTGTTGAAATCATCGTCCACATTCATGCGGTAGGCTCGCAGCCGCAGGCTTCGGGTCTCGCTCTCTCCGGCCCAGCTCATACCCGCCCTCGCCACCAGCCCGAGTGAGTCGGCGAAACTTGCGTCGGGATAGTGCCTGCCTTGCAACTCTCCCCCCAACTGAATGGTCCGGCCCCGTCCCAGGGACCGTGAAAAATCACCCGAGCCGTAGAGATCGAGAAAAGCGCTTTCCGCCTCACGGCTACGCTGATCCAGGACAAACCCGAGAAATTCATTCAGTTCAGTAGCGGCATTGGCATTGCTGTCCCAGCCGGTGGTGGGACTGAAACGCCAGACAGTGCGCCAGCTATTTTGCGCCAGTTGAAGATCTATCGCGGCAAGGTATTCGTCTATGGCCCGTCTCGCTGCCGGCGGTGGATTTTGTGTTGTCAGGTATTCGAACTGTTTTTGAGCATCCTCAAGGCGACCCGTCTGGTAATAGGCACGCGCCAATTCAATCCGGACACCGGCGAACAAGGGATCCGCCGCAGTGGCTTTCTCCAGATACGGTATGGCCTGGTCAGCCTTGCCGCTTTCAAACAAGGCCAGCCCGTAGAGGTAGGGAAAGTCGGGATTCTCGCCCAGTTGGTCTTCATAGCCGGACAGCAGCGCTGCAGCCTGGGCCGGCTGGCGCTTGTTCAACATCAATTCGGCCTGTTGCAATACCTCGACTTGCCCAAGCAACCGGGTTGGCGCCAGGAGCGTCAGGCATATCAGGCAAATTACCAAGCCGTTCACTGTTCGCATCGAGGTTCTGATAAGGGCCTCTCTAATTCGATTCATTTCTTTTTTTCATCTGCGAGCATGCTGGAAGTAATGTTCAAAACTGTGACGACTCTCTCAAGCCTGGTACGAATGGCGCTCAATTCAGCGGTTATACTGCACCAATGAGCTGGAAAACACACGTAACCGTTGCCGCCATGGTTGAATCAGATGGCCGATTTCTGATGGTCAATGAGCATGTCTCGGGCAAGCTCGTGCTCAACCAGCCCGCCGGACATCTTGAGCCCGGTGAAACGCTGGTGGAGGCCGTTGCACGGGAGACTCTCGAAGAGACGGCATGGCGGTTCACCCCAAAGTCACTGCTGGGGATTTATCATTGGCACCAGGCAGGAAGACATCGCACATACCTCAGGTTTGCTTTCTGCGGCAGCGTATCCGGACATGATCCCGAACGCCAACTGGACGACGGCATTGTCGACGCCCTGTGGCTCAGCCGCGAGGACCTGGAACGGCGCTTCACGCATTTGCGCAGCCCCATGGTGATGCAATGTGTGGACGATTACCTCGATGGCAAACGTCATCCGCTGGATGTCCTGACCTACCTTGAAGAAAGTCCCTTGACCCTTGGACTGTTGGCCGGGATGCGCTAGGCCAGACTTGCATGGCCTATAATGGCCGGCATGACCTCTGCTTCTTCCAAACGCGTCATCGTCGGCTTGTCCGGCGGAGTCGACTCATCGGTTGCCGCCCTGCTGCTTCAGCAACAGGGCTACGATGTCCAGGGGCTGTTCATGTCCAACTGGGACGATGACGAGGACGCATACTGCACCACTGCCGAGGACTACCAGGACGCCCGCAGAGTCGCTGAACACCTGGGTATTCCCTTGCACAAGGTCAGTTTTGCCCGGGAATATCGCGACCGTGTGTTTGCGTACTTCCTGGACGAATATCGGGCGGGCAAGAACACCGAACCCTGACGTGTTGTGCAACCGGGAAATAAAATTCGGCGTCTTCTTCGAATACGCCCGACGCCTGGGTGCCGATCTGGTGGCGACGGGGCATTACGCCCGGGTGAAACACGACGTGGGCGGCGCCCGCCTGTTCAAGGGTGTGGATGCGGCCAAGGACCAGAGTTATTTTCTGCACGCCGCGCCCGCTGCCGCGCTTGGGCACACGCTCTTCCCCCTTGGAGACCTGGAAAAGCACCAGGTGAGGACCCTGGCCCGTGACCATGGTCTGCAAAATTTCGATCGCAAGGACAGTACGGGCATTTGCTTCATTGGCGAGCGGCATTTTCAGAGTTTTCTGGCCCGCTACCTGCCGGCCCGGCCCGGTCCCATACGAACCCGGAAGGCCAGACACTCGGGCCAGCACCAGGGTCTGATGTATTACACCCTGGGGCAACGCAAGGGTCTGGGTATTGGTGGTCGTCATGACAGCTCCGATGAGCCCTGGTTTGTTGCCGCCAAGGACCTGACCAACAATGTCTTGCTGGTTGTCCAGGGCCACGACCACCCCTTGCTCCAGAGCCTCGGCCTGGTGGCGGACCAGGCGAGCTGGATTGCCGGGCGCCCGCCGGAACTGCCGATCAAACTTGCGGCCAAGACCCGCTACCGCCAGGCGGACCAGGCCTGCACCCTGGACCAGGGGCAGGATGGCAGCCTGCAGGTGACCTTCGACACACCCGCAAAGAGCTGTCACGCCGGGTCAATACGTGGTGTTTTACCAGGGTGATGAGTGCCTCGGCGGTGCGGTGATACTCGAGGCCCGGGGCATCCAGGCGCATGCCGACAACGCATGACGGCGCATTTGGCCTGAATCCATTCGACCAGGGTCGAGAAAAATCATCCCCTGGGTTTGGGAACGCAATGCTGCATCGCGTATAATTCCCGTTTTCAGGGCACACACCTCCGGGAGAGAAAATGACCAATTCATTTAATGCGCGCAGCACCCTTAAGGTCGGTGGAACCGACTACGAGATCTATAAGCTGGACTCGGTAGGTGCGGACCGCCTTACCCGCCTCCCCTACTCCCTCAAGATTCTGCTCGAGAACCTCCTGCGGCATGAGGACGGTGTGAATGTCACAAAGAGTGATGTGGAGGCCCTGCTGAACTGGGAGGCCAAGGCAGAGCCCAGCCAGGAAATTTCCTTCACCCCGGCCCGGGTGATTCTCCAGGATTTCACCGGTGTACCCGCTGTAGTCGACCTGGCTGCCATGCGTGATGCGGTGGTCAAGCTGGGTGGCAAGGCCGAGAGCATCAATCCCCTGTCACCGGCAGAACTGGTGATTGACCATTCGGTGCAGGTGGACCGTTACGGTAGCGCCACGTCCCTGGGCGAAAACAACGCCATCGAATTCGGCAGAAACCAGGAACGTTATTCCTTCCTGCGCTGGGGTCAGAACGCCTTTGACAACTTCCGTGTCGTACCTCCAAATACGGGTATCGTTCACCAGGTCAACCTGGAATTCCTGGGTCGGGTCGTGTTCGGCAATAAAGGCAAGAAAGCCCAGGCCTACCCCGACACGCTGGTTGGCACCGACTCCCATACCACCATGATTAACGGTCTGGGCGTGCTGGGCTGGGGCGTGGGCGGAATTGAGGCGGAGGCAGCCATGCTGGGCCAGCCTGTGACCATGCTGATTCCCCAGGTTATCGGCTTCAAGCTGAAGGGGAAACTCAGGGAAGGCACCACGGCCACCGACCTGGTGCTGACCGTGACCGAAATGCTGCGCAAGAAGGGTGTGGTCGGCAAATTCGTCGAGTTCTTTGGAGACGGGCTATCCAACATGCCGCTGGCCGACAGGGCGACCCTGGGCAACATGGCGCCGGAGTTCGGCAGCACCTGCGGTATTTTCCCGATTGATAAGGAAACCATTCGTTACCTCGAACTGTCCGGTCGTGATTCCGACCAGATTGCCCTGGTGGAAGCCTATGCCAGGGCCCAGGGTCTTTGGCACGAGCATGGCCAGCCCGAGGCTGATTACACTGACGTACTGGAACTGGACATGGGCGAGGTAGTACCCAGTCTGGCCGGGCCCAAGCGCCCGCAGGACCGTATTCCCCTGACCGCCGCCAGCAAGACATTTGCGACCCACCTGGCGCCGATTGCCAAGGCGCGTAGCGAGGGTGGCAAGGCCAAGGTCAACATGGACGGCAAGTCGTTTGAGATAGAGGACGGCGCTGTGTTGATTGCGGCTATCACCAGTTGCACCAATACCTCCAACCCGGCCGTGATGGTGGCTGCCGGCTTGTTGGCGCGCAAGGCTGCGGCCCGCGGACTGACCGTCAAACCCTGGGTGAAAACCAGCCTGGCGCCCGGCTCACGCGTGGTCACCAACTACCTGGACAAGGCAGGCCTGACCAAGGACCTGAATGCAATGGGGTTCTATACCGTGGGTTACGGCTGCACCACCTGCATTGGCAACTCGGGCCCCCTGGGTCCGGAAATCACCGAGGCCGTGACCAGCGGCAAGCTGGTGGGTACATCGGTACTCTCGGGTAATCGCAACTTTGAAGGTCGTATTCACGCCCTGGTGCAAATGAATTTCCTGGCCTCTCCGCCATTGGTGGTGGCATACGCCCTGGCCGGCAACATGAACGTGGACCTCTACAATGACGCCCTGGGCACCGACAAGGGTGGCAAGCCGGTATTCATGAAGGACATCTGGCCGACCCAGGCCGAGGTGGCCGACATCATGGGCACCTGCCTGGATCGCGCCATGTTCCAGCGCAGCTATGCAGACGTGTTTGCGGGCGACGCCAACTGGAATGGCCTGCAGGTTCCCGCCGGTGAGATCTACGAATGGGATCCGACCTCCACCTACGTGAAGAACCCGCCCTATTTCGAAGGCATGACCCTGGAAACCGGGGCCGTAGAAGATATCCGCAATGCCCGCGTGCTGGCGCTGCTGGGCGACTCGGTTACCACAGATCACATTTCTCCGGCCGGCAACATCGCCAAGGACAGCCCGGCGGCCCGTTACCTGATCGAGCAAGGCGTGACACCCGAAGATTTCAACTCCTACGGTTCACGACGTGGCAACCACGAAGTGATGATGCGTGGCACTTTTGCCAACATTCGGCTGCGTAACCAGTTGGCGCCCGGTACCGAGGGTGGCTGGACCGTGCACATACCCAGTGGTGAACAGACCTCCATTTACGAAGGCGCCATGCGCTACAAGGATGAGGGTGTTCCCCTGGTGATTTTCGCCGGTAAGGAATACGGGACCGGCTCCTCGCGTGACTGGGCTGCCAAGGGCACCAAGTTACTGGGCGTACAGGCGGTGATCGCGGAGAGCTTCGAAAGGATCCATCGCTCAAACCTGATCGGCATGGGCGTATTGCCACTGCAGTTCAGGGAAGGAGAGAACGCCGGCAGCCTGGGTCTGACCGGACGTGAGCTGGTCAGCATAGAAGGCCTGGACAACGCAAGGTCGAAAGTCGTGACGGTTGTAGCCACGGCCGACGATGGGAAACAGAAACGATTTGAGGCCGTGGTCCGGATAGATACCCCCAAGGAAAGGGAGTACTACCTCAACGGCGGAATCCTGCATTACGTGTTGCGTCAGCTGGCCAAAGGCCAGGCAGCCTAGGCTCACCGGGGCGGCGACCGGTTCGCCGCCCCTGATTTTTCGCGACCTCAGTTGTCGAGGCAGGGACCATCCGAGCAGCCATGTCGATAGACAGCGAATTGCTTGCTTTACTGCGCGACGGTCCGCGTATCACCGTGTTGACCGGCTCGGGTGTATCTGCTGAAAGCGGCATTCCCACTTTCAGGGACGCACACACCGGCCTGTGGGAAAAGTTTTCACCGGAAGAACTGGCGACGCCGGAGGCTTTTCAGGCCAATCCCTCCCTGGTCTGGCGCGTGGTACGCCTGGCGTCGTGAAGTAATCGCGGGCGCGCAACCCAATCCGGCGCACTTTACCCTGGCACGCATGCAGGCCCGGGTTCCCGGCTTCACCTTGCTGACCCAGAACGTGGACGGACTGCACCAGCGGGCCGGCAGCCGTGGACGTAGTCGAATATCATGGCAATATCATGCGTTCGCGCTGTAGCCGCCCTGGTTGCCTCCCGGATACACCCTCGGGAGAGGGTGAGCCACCTCGCTGCCCGGCCTGCCAGGCCCTTATACGCCCCGCCGTGGTATGGTTTGGCGAGTCCATCCCGGCCTACGCCCACCTTAAGGCAACCGAGGCCAGTGAGGATTGCGACTTGTTCATCGCAATCGGGACCTCGGCCATGGTGTACCCTGCCGCAGGACTGGCGGAGCTGGCGAAATCCCGTGGAGCTCGCTTTCTGGAAATCAACCTGGACAGGACACCCCTGTCTCGCCTGGCGGATTTTCGCTTGCAGGGCCCCGCGGCGAGGGTGCTGCCGGAATTGGAACAAGCGGTCTGGCCCGGTGTCGAAACACTATGAGTTGCGACGCAGCCCGGAACAAACACTCTTTGATGGAGAAGTGGACATGGCAGTCGGATTTGAAGGCATACGAAACTGGTGGACCCAGCGCAAGCTGGCGCTTGCGAGCGGCAGGACCGGAAAACCGGCAAGTTGGCGCAGGCGGGCCGGTTATGTCTTGCTGTCACTGTTTCTCCTGACCCAGCTTGGCCTGGCCTGGCACTGGTCCCGGGAACCGGATCTGTACTGGATAATACGTGGTCCCGAAGGTGGCGCCGAAGTAGTCGGTTATGCCACTACACACACCCTGGTGCAGGTTGCTACCACCTTGTTGGACAAGCCAGGCGGCTACCTGAGTAATGACATCACGCCCCCCAGCGTATTCCTGGACAATATTCCGGCCTGGGAACTGGGTGTGCTCACCCAGGTCAGGGACCTGGCGCGTGTGTTGCGCAATGACTATAGCCGTTCACAATCCCAATCCACCGAGGATCCAGCCCTGAGCAAGGCCGAGCCTGCGTTCAATTTCGACAATGACTCCTGGTGGCTGCCGGCCAGTGAAAGCAAGTATCGCGAGGCCATCGCAGACCTGGACGATTATTTGCTCAGGCTGCAGGACTCAACGCAGTCGAACACCCAGTTTTTCGCCCGCGCCGACAACTTGCGGGAATGGCTGGCGGTGGTGGAAAAACGCCTCGGCAGTCTCTCCCAACGCCTCAGCGCCAGTGTGGGTCAACAGAGAGTCAACACGGACCTGGCCAATGATCCCTCGGCCGCCGCCAGCACACCCAGTGCGGACAGCGTTGCGGTCAAGACCCCCTGGTTGCTGATCGATGACGTGTTTTACGAGGCCCGTGGCACGTCCTGGGCCCTGGTGAACTTTATGCGTGCGGCGCAGTTTGATTTTGGGCAGGTGCTCAAGGACAAAAACGCCGAAGTCAGCCTGCGTCAGATCATCCGGGAACTGGAGGCGAGTTTGCAGCCCATGGGCAGCCCCATGATTCTGAATGGCGATGCTTTCGGCCTGTTTCCGAATCACTCACTGGTCATGGCTTCCTACCTGGCGCGAGCCAATTCGGCGGTGATCAATCTTCGGGAATTGCTGGACCAGGGTTAGCCAGTAATCCGCGGGCGAGGGCCAGGCCCAACTTGTCGCAGCCCCTGGCCGAGGGGTGATAGCCATCCTCGGCCAGGAATTCAGCCTCCAGTGCCAGGTCCATGGTCAGCAACAACCAGTTGTTTTCCCTGCATACCGCGGCCAATTCAGCATCCAGCAAGGCGGCTCTCAGACCGAGCATGAATCGCAATGGCTGTGGAATACCTGCGAACAGATGCATGGGCGGGACCTGGCAGAAGACCGGTGCGCCCGCCCCCGATTGGGACAGAAACCGCCCAAACTCGCGGAGCGTTCGGCGCCAGGTCGCCAGGCTGGTCAGCGCCGTTGTGTCGTTTACGCCGCCCAACCAGATCACCCAGTCCGCCCCGGAAATATCTTGTCGCTTCAGACGCTGGAGCAGTTCAGCAAGCCGAATACCATTCCAGCCCATGGCTTGCCAGGTCACAGGTCTGCCACCGATACGGTTCAGGTGTGCGGCGAGGCGTGATGGAAGACTCTCCTCAAAACACTCCACACCGACGCCGGCGACCGGGGATTCACCGACCATCAGCAGACCCAGGGCGCGGTCGTTCAGATCACCTGATCTGCCCAGGCGCGCTCCCCGGGCTTCCGGCAGTTTCACCGCACGCCTGCGCGCCACAAGACCCAGGGGAATAAGCAGAACAAATAAGGGAAACAGTCCCCACCACAGTATTTGCAGTACAGCGGGGTGAAATTTTCTCAATGCTTCATACCCGATGTGAACCAAAAGGCCAGCGCCCACGCCAGAACTGGATGAGCACAAAACCAAAGAACATGCCCCCCAGATGAGCAAAGTGCGCCACACCCGTCTGCATGCCAAACACGCCCAGCCACAATTCCAGCAATCCGTAACCCAGCACGAAGTACTTTGCCCTGATGGGAATCGGCGGGAACAGCAACATCAGTTTTCGGTTGGGAAACATCATGCCGAAAGCCAATAGAATTCCAAACACGCCCCCGGACGCGCCGACCGTCGGGTAAACCAGTCCGCTCAGGTATGCCGCAAGCAGTTGGGTGACCGCCGCGCCGACCACACAGCCGAAGTAGAAAATCAGGAAACGGCGGGTCCCCCAGGCAACCTCGATCTGCGTGCCAAACATCCACAGTGCGAACATATTGAAAAACAGATGGCCGAAATCGCCATGAATAAAAGCATAGCTAAGCAATTGCCATGGCATGAAGTGACCCGGCGGCCACAGCGCGAATAGACCGAGAATCAGGCGTCCGTATGCGGGCTGGCTAAACAGCAGAAACACAATGCCATTCGCGATCAACAAGGCCTTGATAGCAGGAGTGGTCACCTGGGAACCCTGGAGCATGGAAGGCCCGTCCTAACGTCGGTAGAGCCATGGCGGAACATCGCGCCAGGCCAGGTTAAGCGCGCGATCGAGCTTCCTGGCGCCCGGCGCCAGACTTTCGAGCAGACTCCAGAATTTCGGCGAGTGATTCATATGTCGGGTATGGCTCAGCTCATGCAAGATCAGGTAATCGACCAGGGCAGGCTCAACAAACAGGGCGGCCGCATTCAGGCTTATGGCCCCCCTGGATGAGCAACTCCCCCAACGGCTTCGCTGCAGGCGCATCTGACTGTGCTTGAATCTCAGCCCTGTTTCGCCTGAAAGAAATTCAAGTCGTGGCACCAGCATGCGCTTGCCCTGCTGCTTGAGCCAGGCTTGCAACAGCCTGAAACCCCCGGGATCACCCGGTTGCTTGCCGTGGACCTGTATTTCTTCGGGTAGAACGCGCAAGCGGCTCTGGCCATCGGAAGGCACGTGACTGACCCTCCACTGCCTTTCGACAAACCGGAAGCTGATTTCAGACGGGAAAAGTGCGACCGCAGGCCGATCTTGCACGCCAAGCGCGCGCTTCGCGCGCTCAATCCATTCACGGTTCGCGCCCACAAAGCTCTGGACCTCACTCGAGGCAGTACGCTTGGGCACAACCACCTCAACCTGACCATGTGGATCTACCCGTATGGACAAGCGCCGGGCCCGCCCGCTTACACGTACATGGAAGGAATCGGTTAGCTCCAGGGGCTGGAGTAGGGACAACTGTTCAGAAATCGCATAATCCTCGAAGGATGGGTCGTAGCTAGCCTACCAAGGCCGGGCATTCTTGACCATCGCCAGGCGGTCAGGAATCGACGCCTCCCCGTCAATACGTTAGGATTCCGCGGCATAACCCGGGTAAGGCCTGCTGACCATCACCCGCTTACACACCACGGAACCGCCTCATGAAACTGACCAGACCCTGCTTGTGGCTTGTGATCGCCACCCTGCTTCCCCTTGTTGCCACCCAGGCTGCGGAAAAGACTGCCGAAAACAGCGACGACGCAAAGTGGGATATCAGTAATCCGCCCGGTGAGGTGGTCAAGATCAAGATTGACACCCGTGAAGGCAGCTGGATGAGCCTGGATGTCAGTCCCGACGGCACGCAACTGGTGTTCGATCTGCTGGGCGACATTTTCCTGCTTCCGATCGCAGGCGGTGAAGCCAGGGCGATCACCCGTGGCATGGCCTGGGATATGCAGCCGCGGTTTAGTCCGGACGGCTCTCGCATAGCGTTCGTCAGTGACCGGGATGGCGCCGACAATGTCTGGACCATGAACCTGCAGGGCAAGGAAATGGCCCAGATCACCAGTGAGGATTTCCGCCTTGTCCACAATCCTGCGTGGACGCCGGATGGCAACTACATTGCGGTACGCAAGCACTTCACCCGACAGCGTTCCCTGGGGGCCGGTGAAATATGGCTATATCACGTGGCCGGCGGCAAGGGCATACAGGTGGTGGAACGCAAAACTGATCAGAAAGACATTAACGAGCCCGCTTTTTCGCCTGACGGCCGTTTTCTGTATTACAGCGAAGATGCCACGCCCGGCCCCTATTTCGAGTATGACAAGAACCCGCACAGCGGCATTTACGTGATTAACCGGCTGGACCGGAACAGCGGCGAAACCCGCCAGCTGGCAGGTGGCCCTGGCGGAGCCGTGCGCCCCACCCCGTCCCCGGACGGCAGTCGCCTGGCATTCGTGCGCAGGGCCGGCAAGGACACTGTGCTGGTCGTCAAGGATCTGAACAGCGGCGTGGAAACACCCGTATTCAGCAAGCTTGACCGGGACAATCAGGAGACCTGGGCAATTCATGGCCTGTATCCCGCCATGGCATGGTTGCCGGGCAGTGACGGATTGCTGTTCTGGGCCGGCGGCAAACTCAATCGCCTGGACCTGGCGAGCAAGCAGCTTGGCGACATACCCTTTCATGTAAAGAAGATCGAAAATGCCCGCAAGACCGTGCGCTTCGCCACGCCGGTAGCCCCACCGCAGGTGGACGTCAAGATGTTGCGCTGGGCAAACGTTTCGCCCGATGGCAAGTCGGTGGTTTATTCAGCCCTGGGGCATCTATACCAACGAACCCTGCCGGAAGGTGTCCCGGTCCGCCTGACCGGGCAAGACGATCATTTCGAGTACTTTCCCTCGTTTTCCAGCGATGGAAGCAAGATCGTTTACGTGAGTTGGGACGACGATGAACTGGGTGCGATACGCGTGGTCCCGGCCACCGGCGGCCGCGGACAGGTCATCACCACCGATCCTGGTCATTACGCCGAGCCGTCATTTTCGCCCGATGGCCAAAGCATCGTGTTCCGCAAGATGTCAGGGGATAACGTGCGCTCACCCTGGTGGGGCGAGGAACCGGGTATCTACGAGATTTCAGTGACTGGCGGCAAGCCCGACTTGCTGCTTCGGGACGGCCAGCAACCACGCTATGGTCAATCTGCCAACGAGATTTATTACACCCGTGAAAAAGGCGGCGCCTACGATATCAAGGCCATCGCCGACGGCAAGCTGGAGTTTGTCCGGCGAACCCTCAGTACGGGTGAGGAGCAGGTGCTGGCGGAGAGCACCTGGGCCACGGACTACCGGGTGTCACCCGATGGCAAGTGGCTGGCATTTCGTGAGCGTTTCAACGCCTGGCTGACACCCCTCCCCATGACGGGAAAGGCCGTGGAAGTCGGGCCCGTGATGGACAGTCTGCCGGTGCTGCGATTGTCCTCGGATGCCGGTGAATACCTGCACTGGTCTGGTGATGGCGAGCAACTGCACTGGTCGCTTGGACCGACCCTGTACAGCCTGCCCCTGGCAAAGGCCAAACAAGACCTGTTTGCCGCGGGTGACAAGAAGACCCTGAGCCCCGACCAGGTTCAGTCCGTGGGCATCGGATTCCAGGTTCCCTTCGCCACGGTCGAGGGCAAGATTGCCTTCACC
Source organism: uncultured Gammaproteobacteria bacterium (assembly GCA_963823435.1). GTDB lineage: Bacteria > Pseudomonadota > Gammaproteobacteria > Steroidobacterales > BM003 > CAKZML01. The sequence goes on from CAWGLN010000002.1 coordinate 186,939, forward strand.
GGCGTACGTGTTATCACGATGAAAGGTGACGAGGTTATCGAGGACGGTGTCGTGATAATTGACGGCAATCGCATTGCGGCGGTAGGCAGTCGCGTGGATACGCCGATACCCAGGGATGCCAAGTTGATCCTGGCCGGTGGCATGACCGTCATGCCCGGCATTGTCGACGCGCACTGGCACGGCAGCGAGGGCCGTGGGGAAATTGTGCCCGAGCAAAACTGGTACAACTACGCGAGCCTGGCTTTCGGGGTCACCACCATCCACGATCCGTCCAACGACAACAGCACGATTTTCACGGCCAAGGAAATGCAGCGTGCAGGCATCATCACTGCGCCTCGCATATTCAGTACCGGGACTATTCTTTACGGCGCCACGGCGGATTTCACGGCCCATGTGGACAGCCTCGATGACGCTCTGACACACTTGCGTCGTATGAAGGCGATAGGTGCGGAAAGCGTGAAGAGCTACAACCAGCCTCGCCGAAATCAACGCCAGCAGGTGCTTGAGGCCGCTCGTGAGGTCGGCATGAACGTGGTACCCGAAGGTGGCGCATTGTTCCAGAGCAACATGAATATGCTGCTGGACGGTCATACCGGCATCGAACACGCCCTCCCCATCTGGAGGTTTTACGACGACGTCGTGCAACTGTGGTCGCAGACCGAGTCCGGTTATACGCCGACCATGGGCGTGGCCTACGGCGGACTGGGAGGCGAGAACTACTGGTACGATCACGACGATGTATTCGAGAACCAGCGCCTGATCAACTTTACCCCGCCCAACCGCGTGGCCGCCCGCGCCATCCGCCGGTCCAAGGCCCCGGAATGGGACTACAACCATGTGGCCGTTTCCGAGGGAGCAAACCGTCTGCAGCAGGCAGGTGTATCAGTGCAACTGGGTGCACATGGCCAGCGTGAAGGACTGGCTGCTCACTGGGAAATGTGGATGTTATCCCAGGGAGGCATGCAGCCCCTTAAAGTTCTCGAGGCCGCCACCATAGCGGGGGCCCGTTACCTGGGAATGGATAAGGAAATCGGCTCAATTGAGGTTGGCAAACTGGCAGACCTCGTTATCCTCGAAAACAATCCGCTGACCGATATCAAGCATACCGAGAGCATTCGTTACGTGATGATAAACGGTCGCTTGTACGATTCGCTGTCCATGAACGAAATCGGAAATCATCCCCGGGAGCGGGCGCCATTCTACTGGGAGCGCCAGGACCATTAGCCCGGACAGCAGCAAGCAGGATATCCAGCACTCCGGTCCGGTGCTGCAGGTCTGTGACCTGGTCAAGCGCTATCCCGCGGTGCTCGCTGTGGACGGTGTAGATTTCAGCGTCCATCGCGGCAGTTGTTTTGGCTTGCTTGGGCCTAACGGTGCAGGCAAAACCACAACCGTTGAAATGATGGAAGGCATCATGCCGCCTACCCGGGGCGAGGTGCTGTATGAGGGTCACCCCATAGGACCCAGGTTTCGTGACGAGGTGGGTATCCAGTTCCAGACCACCGCCTTGCAGGATCACCTGACGGTATTCGAAACCCTGCAATTGTTTCGACGCCTGTACAAGCGCGGGGCGGATCTGGATCAAGTGATCCAGATGTGTTCTCTGGAAAAATTGCTCAAACGCGACAACCGGAAACTTTCCGGTGGCCAGCGCCAGCGACTGCTGCTGGGTGTAGCGCTGGTCAACGACCCGAAAATTCTGTTTCTGGATGAGCCGACGACCGGTCTGGATCCCCAGGCCAGGCGCAACTTCTGGGAGTTGGTGGAACGCATCAAGGAAAATGACAAGACGGTCATCCTGACTACCCATTACATGGAGGAGGCTTACCGTCTGTGCGACGAAATTGCGATCATGGATCAGGGCAAGATCATCGCCCAGGGCTCACCGCAGGCCTTGCTCAAAGAACATTTTAACGACGTGATCCTGGAGCTACCCAAGACCGACCTTCCATCGCCCCTGGTCGAGTTTGCTTTCCCAATACTTGAGCGAGGGGATTACATCGAAATCTCTACACCGGATGTAAACCTCGCCCTGGCCATGCTGGTGGAAAGAAACGTCAATCTGAATCGCATCCAGGTTCGGCCACGCAACCTTGAAGATCTTTTCCTGGAGTTAACCGGCGAGGATTTGCGCACATGATTCGCCGCATAGGCGCTGTACTGAAGGCGCGCAACGTGGAGTTTCTCAGAGACCGAAGCACCCTGGGCTGGAACATATTTCTTCCGGTCTTGCTGGTCCTGGGGCTGAGCTTCATTTTTTCCGGCCAGGGCCGTCCGATGTTCAAAGTCGCCGTGCTCCAACAAGCCGGGCAGATCGACCAACAGCTACACCCGTTTTTGCAGACCAGGTACATCGAATTTTTCACTGTCGCCGACCAGGCCGATGCGGTGCGCAAGGTCGCCAGACACAAGCTGGATATGCTGCTGCAGTTTGAACCAGAGGCTCGCTACTGGGTGAATCCGGATGCGCCCAAGGGTTATGTACTCGAACGATTGCTGTTACAAACCGATGCGGGAATTGAGAGGGCCGAGGTATCAGGCGAGGCCGTGCGCTACGTCGACTGGTTATTGCCGGGAATCCTGGGTATGAACATGATGTTCAGCTGCCTGTTCGGCGTGGGCTACGTGGTGGTGCGTTATCGCAAGAATGGATTCCTGAAGCGGCTGAATGCAACACCCTTGCGACCCATCGAGTTCATCATTGCCCAGGTGCTCTCACGCCTGATCCTGATCATGGCCGTGACGGTATTCGTCTACATGGGCACCCGGTACTTCATCGATTTTCGAATGCAGGGTAGCTATGCCACCTTGTTTATCGTGGCCTTGTCAGGCGCAATTTGCCTGATTTCGATGGGCCTGGTCGTTGCCGCACGATTTACCAGCGAAGAACTGGCCGGTGGCGTACTCAACATGCTGACATGGCCCATGATGCTGGTCTCCGGTGTCTGGTTTTCGCTGGAAGGATCACATCCGGCTATCCAGATGATGGCGAAAATCTTTCCGCTCACCCATATGCTCGACGCTGCCAGGGCCGTTATGCTCGACGGCGCCACGTTCGCCCAGGTCATGCCGTATTTGACCACGCTGGGACTCATGAGCGTGGTCTTCCTGTTTATCGGCGCGGCTGCATTTCGCTGGCAAAGCGACTAGCCGTGCGCGAACTGAACCGGAATCCTGAAATGAGACGACGGGTATGACTGTACCTGCCACTGAGAAAGCAAGGCCTGCGCACTCATGCACCTGGTAGACATCGGTATCAACCTGACCCATGACAGCTTCAATCACGATCGTGACGAGGTGGTCGAGCGTGCCCGCAAGGCCGGCGTGGACACGTTTATTATCACTGGCAGCAGTGTTGATGCCAGCCGTGCCGCCGCCGAGCTTGCCGCAACCAGTCCCGGGCATTTTTTCTCCACCGCCGGCATCCACCCCCACCACGCTTCCGACATGGATGAGCATTGCATTCCGAAATTGCGGGAATTGTGTGAACTGCCCCAGGTCGTGGCCGTGGGTGAATGCGGGCTGGACCACTATCGGAATTTCTCGACCCCGGAGGACCAGGCCAAAGCCTTTCACCTGCAACTGGAACTTGCGCAGGAAAACCAGTTGCCCGTGTTCCTGCATCAGCGTGACGGGCATGACGCGTTCCTGGGTATCCTGAAAGAACATCTTCCAGGTATTTCGCGCGCAGTAGCCCATTGCTTTACCGGTGAGCGGGACGAGTTGCATGCCTATCTGGACCTGGGTCTGTCAATCGGCATCACGGGCTGGATTTGCGACGAGCGACGCGGACTGCATTTGCGGGAACTGGTATCCGGAATTCCCGACGACAGACTGATGATTGAGACCGATGCCCCCTACCTCCTGCCCCGGGATCTGCGGCCCAGGCCTGCCAACCGGCGCAATGAACCGATGCACCTGTTGCACGTCCTGAAAGCGATTGCCGCCTGCACCGGCCGGGACCCGGATGAATTGGCATATATAACCACCAGGAATGCGCGGAGATTTTTCAGGCTGCCCGGGGCGCAAGACTAGTCCGGCCACGGTAGCCGCGCGCAGACTCTCGGTTATCCCCAAGATGCGTGACGACCGGGCATTGGGTAGAATTCACTCTTTATCGTCTCAAATGGACAAGCACAATGGATTCAGCAAAGGTCAGAACATTCGTAGGCAACATGTGGGACGAGAGCATCATCCCGGAGTTATGCGAATACATCAAAATTCCAAACAAGTCGCCCCTGTTTGACCCTGACTGGGAAAAGAACGGCCACATGGACGAGGCTGTCGCCCTGATGGAAAAGTGGTGCCGGGATCAGCCCATCAAGGGTATGCAGGTGGAAGTGGTTCGTGCACCGGGACGTACGCCCTTGCTGTTTTGTGAAATACCCGGCCAGGGTGACGAAACGGTATTGCTCTACGGGCACCTGGACAAGCAACCTGAATTTTCCGGTTGGCGGGATGGCCTGGAGCCGTGGAAGCCCGTGATACGCGACGGCAAGTTGTATGGTCGTGGCGGCGCTGATGACGGTTATGCCGTGTATGGATCGTTGACCGCCATTCGTGCGCTGCAGGAACAGGGCATTCCGCACGCACATTGCGTGGTGCTGATTGAAGCCTGCGAGGAAAGCGGCAGCCTGGATCTCCCCTACTACATCGAAGCCCTGGAGGCACGCATTGGCAAGCCCTCGCTGGTGATTTGCCTGGATGCTGAATGTGGCAACTATGACCAGCTGTGGTGCACATCGAGTTTGCGCGGCAACCTGGTGGGCACCCTGAAGGCCCAGGTATTGACCGAGGGCGTGCACTCGGGCGCCGGCAGCGGCATCTGCGCATCCAGCTTCCGTGTCATTCGTGCCTTGCTGGACCGGGTGGAAAACTCGGCCACCGGCCAAACCCTGGTGGCGGAACTGGAACCGCAGATACCGGCTCAACGGCTGGAACAGGCAAGCGCGGCAGCCAAGGTTTTGGGCGACATGGTGTACAAGAAAATGCCCTTTGCCGGGAATACTGCACCACTTGGTACGGACGTCGTGGAATTGTTGTTAAACAACACCTGGCGCAGCACGCTGAGTGTCACCGGGCAAGATGGCATACCGACCCTCGGCAATGCCGGTAACACCCTGAGACCCTATACCAGTCTCAAGCTTTCGTTCCGTCTGCCACCCACCGCGGATCCGGCGGCCGCTGCCAAGGCAGTCAAGCAGGCGATCGAGACCGATCCGCCCTATGGCGCCAAGGTGGAATTCAAGGTGGAATCATCAATGGGCGGGTGGCACGCGCCAGAAGTTGCGCCCTGGCTGGACAATTCGATGAAAGCCGCGTCACGGGAATTTTTCGGCGCCGATGCCATGTATATGGGTACCGGCGGCAGTATTCCGTTCATGGGCATGCTGGGTGAGAAGTTCCCCGGCGTGCAATTCCTGATCACGGGGGTGCTGGGTCCGAATTCGAATGCGCATGGCCCGAATGAATTCCTGCACATCGAGAAGGGAAAGAAAGTGACCATGTGCGTGAGCCAGGTCCTGGCTGACCACTACCGGCACTTCTCTGGCTGAACCTGCGTAGTTCGGCGGTCGTCAGGCCGCCGAACTGCTCATTGAAAGCAGGCGTTCCCAATGGGGACGAAACGCATCCAGCACCTGCTCGGTACCTGCCACGGGCGCGTACATGTCGTTCAACTCCGGTAAGGTCATGACGCCTTCCGGACGCCCCTTATTGAAATGCGCCTGGCCGGTAAACAATATGTAGCCGCGTACCGGTATATCCGGAACGAACCGTTTGACGGCAGTTACCTTGTCAAAAATCATGGGTTGCGGATTGCGAAAGGTACGACGGCCATCGGCGCCAATGGCCGTCCACTCATCCATGCGGTCGCCGCCAAAGATATTACCCTCGACTTCCTTCAGATCCAGCACCAGCAATCCCTTGTGCGTGAGCATGAGATGGTCTATCTGTATTTCCCCGTCAAGGCCATCGGGTATAACCAGGTTTCTTTCCCACTCCACGGCGATACTTCTTGCGACTCGTCGAAGGGTGAGTGCGCTACGCCTGCGTCGCACCAGGTAAAAAATAAACAGCAGTCCAGGCAACAGCGTCCCTGCTACTACAAACAACGGCCAATAGTCATTATCCAGCATAAATTTTCGCTGTCAGTGTTGATGATTTGAATGGCAACTCCGTGCGGGGCCCGGTGCAGGCGACCCAGGGTGCAAGTCTACGTCAACACGCTGACAAGCGCCTCTAAACTCGGTTCGATATCAGTCACCTGGACCGGCAACTCCAGTAATTTTGCCAGCGCCTCGGGTATTTCGACAGTATGTCCTATTAAGGGTTCGACAATGGTCTCGAACTTGGCCGGATGCGCCGTGGCGACCAGGGCCCAGGGCAAGGCCTTGTCGGAGTGAGCAAGACCGTCGTAAACGTGGGCAGCCGTTGCCGTATGCGGGCACCAGGTTTCGCCCCGGGCCTGCCTGTCTGCTGTGATTTGCTGGCGTATCTCTTCGTCGCTGACGGAATATGCGCTGATCTCCGAACGCATACCCTCGACATCCGGCAGCAAGTCTCGCAGCCGTTCCATGTTGGACGGATTTCCCACGTCCATGGCCGATGCCAGCGTGGCAATACTTGCCGTCGGCGCCCACTCACCCGTTTCGAGGTAATCAGGAATCGGTCGGTTACGATTGGTTGCAAGCACGATCTTGCCGATCGGCAAGCCCATTTTGCGCGCCCACACACAGGCCTGGCCATTGCCAAGATTGCCGGTGGGGATGATGAAGTTAAGACGCTGTCCAGTCTGGCGCCAGAAGGTCAAGCTGGCCGACGCGTAATACACCGCCTGTGGCAACAAACGCCCCAGGTTAATGCTGTTGGCGGAGCTCAGCCGTAAGCTGCGACGAAGGTCGTGATCGGCGAAAGCCGCCTTCACCATGCGCTGACAATCGTCAAAATTGCCGTCTACTCGCAGTGACAGGACATTGTCACCCCAGCAGCAGAGTTGCTTTTCCTGGCGTGCCGACACCAGCCCCCTGGGAAATAACACGATTACCCGGATGTTAGGGCGTCCGTGGAAGGCCGCAGCCACGGCTCCACCGGTATCACCCGAGGTGGCAACCAGTATGGTCAGCGGTTCGGCCTGACCGGCTTCCAGGCGCTCGAAGCAGCCGGCCAGGAATCTCGCACCCACGTCTTTGAAGGCTGCCGTGGGACCGTGAAACAACTCGAGCACGTACAAGGGTCCATCATCAGACTGAATCTGTTTCAGTGGAATCGGAAAGGCAAAAGCTTCCCGGCAAATCCCGGGCATATTGTCAGCCAGGGGTGTGCCGTCAGCAAACGGTGCCAACATGATTGCCCCGACTTGGGCAGGCTCATCGGCGCTTGCGAAAGCCTCCGGGGTAAAAACCGGAAATTCCTCGGGCACATACAGCCCTCCATCCGGGGCGATGCCCTGCACCAGGGCCTCGCAAAACCCTAATGCGGGCGCCTTCCCACGCGTACTGCGAAATTTCATTGTCGCTCCACTATCTGCGCACCGCCGCTACCCACCGGAGAAACCCAGTGTCGGCTGGCAATCTGCATGTCATCGAATATTCGGGACATACTGCTTGCTACGGTTTGCGCCTGTTGCCGCCCCTGGCACCAGGCAAATATGCTCGGGCCGCTGCCCGAAAGACTGCACCCCAGGGCCCCCGCCGCCATCGCAGCGGTCTGGACATGCACGAAGCCAGGAACCTGCGCGGCTCTTTGGGGCTCGATCATGCAATCACGGAGAAAGCGCCCCAGCATCGGTATGTCGGCCTGTTGGCAGCCTATCAGCACGCCGGCAAGATTGGCCGTCTGCGCCACCACGGTCTTACGGCTCACTTGCTCGGACAAGCCTGCCCGGGACGCCTCGGTGGTGATGACCAGGTCCGGGTGCACCAGTGCGCAGTACAGGTCCTCGGGCACCGGCACCGTCCTGGCCATTGGCGGTTGACCGTCCTGCGCAAACACGAGTCCCCCAAGCAGGCTGGCCGCCACATTATCAATCACCCGGGAGCCAGTGGCGACCGCCTCTCCCTCCAGAGCACAATCCAGCAGGGACTCCGAAGACAGGGGATGTTCAAGCAAACCGTTAACCGCCACCGCCGCAGCAACCGCAGAGGCCGCGGATCCCCCCAGTCCGGAACCAACCGGAATGCCTTTTAGGATGCGCAGTTGCAAACCCCATGCAAGGCCTGCCTTCTCCAGCACCGCCTGGGCCGCACGACCTGCAGTATTCGCCGAAGCCTGCGTCGGTAGCGCGCCTGCACCCGGGCCGCTGCAATTCAGTTGAATACCCGCCACATCCGTACGCCGGGCCTCCACCTGGTCGAACACCGCATCAAAGGCGTGTCCCAGGATGTCAAAACCTACTGCGACGTTGCCCACCGAGCCTGGCGCCCTGGCTGTGCAACACAGGAACGGACCAGTCACTAGAGCGCGGCGCCCAGGTACCCGGTCAGACGCAGCAAATCGGCGAATATACCCGCCGCCGTCACATCCGCCCCTGCTCCGGGTCCACGCACAATGAGCGGGTTGTCGGCGTAGCGTTGCGAGGAAAACTTGACGATGTTATCGGTCAGATCAATGCGGTGGAACGCATGTTCATCGCCGACCGCCACCAACCCGACAGTCGCCTTGCCGCTGGCATCCAGCCTGGCGATGTAGCGCAGAACTTTCCCTTCATTGCGGGCCTGCTCGAGGCGCCGGGCAATGATCTCGTCGAATTCTGTCAAGCGGCTGAGGAAGGTGTCCACGTCCGCCTCGACCAGGTCCTCCGGCACCATGCTCTCCACCTTGATGTCGGATAATTCCAGGTCCAGACCCATCTCCCTGCCCAGAATCACCAGCTTGCGAGCCACGTCCATACCGGACAAGTCATCGCGCGGATCCGGCTCGGTGTAGCCCTGCTCACGTGCCTTTTGCACCAGGCTCGAAAACGGCACGCTCCCGTCATACAGGTTAAACAGGTAAGCCAGGGTTCCCGAGAATATCCCCTCCAGGGATTCGACCTTGTCACCGGTCTGGATGAGGTCCTGGAGTGTCCTGATGATGGGCAGACCGGCGCCGACGGTGGTCTCGTACAAAAAGCGGGTATTCCCCGCACGTCGTGCCTTGCGCAACTCACGGTAACTCTCCATGGGTGCGGTACCGGCGCGTTTGTTGGGCGTAATCACGTGTATCCCGCGTGCGAGCCAGGCCGCATAGTGACTGGCTACTTCGCCGCTGGCGCTGCAATCAATAATCACTGCATGCGGAAGGTGATCAGACTGAACATGATCAACAAAGCGTTTCATATCAAGGGTATCGCCCCGCTCCGCATACGCGGCGCGCCAACTGGACAGATTACAGGCGCGTGACTCCAGCAACATCCGCGTTGATCCGGCGATCCCGCGTACCCGCAAGTCCAGGTTCAGGTTCTTGCGCAGGCGCTCCAGTTCTCCGGCTAACTGGTCCAGCAGGACAGAACCCACATGTCCGGGGCCTATCAAGCCAATAGAAATCGTTTGCGGCGAAAGGTAGAAGCTGGCATGCACGGCACGCAGGGCCCTGGAGGCATGTTCGCTATCAATTACGCAGGAAATATTTCGTTCCGACGAACCCTGGGCGATAGCACGCACATTGATACCGGCTTTCCCCAGGGCGCCGAAAACCTTGCCCGATACACCGGCCGCGCCGGCCATACCGTCGCCGACCACGGCCAATATGCTGTTACCGGCAGTCACTTCCACATCGTGTATCTGTCCACCGCGTAGTTCCGCGACGAAGGCTTCGCGTATCACCGTTGCTGCCCGACCGGCGTCCCTCTCGGGAACCGCCACGCAAATGGAATGCTCCGAACTTGCCTGGGAAATCAGCACCACTGAAACCCCCGCGTCCTTCAGCCCACCGAACAACCGATCGGCCGTGCCGGGGACGCCGATCATACCGGCGCCCTCCACGTTGATCAGGGCAATACCGTCGATGGCGGTGATGCCCTTCACCACCCCCGGCGAGCCGGGTGCCGCAGAAATCACCGTGCCGGGCGCCCCGGCATTAAAGGAGTTCTTGATGACTATCGGGATTTTCTTGTCCACCGCCGGGTGCATGGTCTGCGGATGAATCACCTTGGCGCCAAAGTAGGAAAGCTCCATGGCCTCGCTGTATGACAGGCTCGCGATGACTGATGCATCAGGCACCCTGCGTGGGTCCGCACTCATCACCCCGTCCACATCAGTCCAGATCACAATCTCGCGGGCGTCCAGCAGGGCACCGAAAATCGAGCCCGAATAATCACTGCCGTTGCGCCCCAGGTTTGCCTGCAGGCCCCTGACGTCGCTGGCGATAAAGCCGGTTACCACGACCAGTCCGTCAAAATCATCCGGCAGTTCATGCTTCAGCTTGGCTTTTGAGTCCTGCCAACGTACCACCGGGCCAAGTTCATGCTGGTCGATGACCACCGTCTCGCGGGCATCAAGCCAGCGTACCCGCCCCTCGCCCCAGCGACGGGCAAGAAACCGGCTCAACAGCTGTGCCGACCACAGCTCACCGTAACCCGACACCACGTCCCGACTGATATTCGCCGCGGAGCGCATGATGGAAATGGCGCGCAGGATATCTCTCAAATCCTTCGTGTCCCGATCCAGGATCTCGGTGATTTCCGCCTTTCCAAGTTCATCCAGTAATTCGTCGGCAATCACTCGATAACGGTTTACGGCAGATTCCAGAACCTCCATGACTTCGCCACCGGCGTGCTCGGCCAGGTCCAGGCAACGAACGAGCATATCGGTGACACCCTTGGCGGCAGAAACCACCACGGCATGGCGCTGCAATTGGCCTGTCTCCAGGATCTCGGCGACCCGCCGGTAACAACTGGCATCGGCCAGGCTGCTTCCGCCAAACTTGCTGACCAACCAGTTCTTATCGCTCATTTCTGCCCCGAATGTGCAACTGCAAAAAAAACGATTGTATGGGGCAACGCCTTGGGATTAAAGAGCTATTCAGCGAAACCCGGCAAGATAAAAAAGCAGGCCAAAAAAAACCCCGTTATACGGGGTTCAGTTTTGCAGGGTTTTTATTATTTTTAGACGCAGTTGCTTGCTGTCTTAGAGCTTTTGCTTTCCACACAAGCTTTTTATCGTTATCCAGCGACGTTAACACCACCCTAAAAGCACCCGCTCGGGGTACATTTGGTTGATCCATGTTTCCGGCCGCTGTAGGTACTTATACAATCGTCGTGCCAGAAGTGCAATTACTTCTTACTTTCAAGGGCTTAAGTTTTTGAGCCGGACCCGGTCCCGGCCAAAGTGTAAAGAATTCCGACACTTTTCCAGCCACGCCGCACCTTTACAGAGCCGTCCGGCTTGCCCGGATCAGCCTCGACGAAGCCCGGAAATCACCTCAAATGAGCTGCCCGTCCTGTCCCTGGACTCCGGGTTGGCTCAAACGCCTGCTGCCGCGACTTGCGCAGCGCACATCCGGGTAAGTGCCTGTTGCAATCATGCTGCAGCGAGGCAAGAATGCGCCGATGCGTATGACTTCAGGCGAATTCAAAGGCTGGTCCAACAAGGCCGTCACCCTGATGGGTATGTCGGGGGTGGGCAAGACCACGCTCGCCAGTCACCTGCCCAGGGACAACTGGTTTCATTTTTCCGGGGACTACCGGATCGGCACCAAGTACCTCGAAGAACCGATACTCGACAACATCAAGCGCCAGGCCATGCAGGTGGACTTCCTGCGCGAGTTGTTGCGCAGTGACTCCATTTATATCGCCAGCAATATTACCGTCGATAACCTGAGCCCTATCTCCACCTTTCTTGGCAAAATTGGTCGCTCGGACAAGGGCGGACTGGCGGTGGACGAGTTTCTGCGTCGCCAGCGTCTGCACCGGGAGGCAGAAATCCAGGCCATGAAGGATGTGCCGGAATTCATACGCAAGGCCCAGGAAATCTACGGCTACGAACATTTCATCAATGATGCCGGCGGCAGCGTGTGCGAACTGGATGACAAGGGAATGCTGGATGCTCTGGCCGGCAGCACGCTGATTCTCTACCTGCGACCGGACCAGGAAATGGAGCAACAGTTGATCCGCAGGGCGGTGACTCATCCCAAGCCGCTGTACTACCGGGAAGACTTCTTCCAGACCCAGGTCGCCATATATTTGGCCGAGCAGTCACTGGATAGCCCGTCCCGGATTGAGCCGGATGAATTCGTACAATGGATATTCCCCAAGCTTGCCGCGCACCGCAAACCCCGCTACGAAGCCATCACCCGGCAGTATGGCTATGCCGTGGATGCCGCCTCCATCAGCAGCCTGCGTGACGAGAAGGACATCATCGACCTGATTGGTGAGGCCCTGGATCAAGCCTAACCGGGTGTCTGGACGTCCGGTGTCTTGAGTATCGCCCACAAAGCAGTGGCTGCCAGGATCAAAGCCCCTCCTGCCATCGCCGTGGCGCCGGGTTCCTCGCCGTGAACCAGCCATGCCCATACCGGGCTCAGAACGGGCTCCAGCAATAACAGCAAGGACGCCTCCAGGGCCGTCACATTGCGTATGCCCCGGGTCATGAACACATAGGCCAGGGCAATCTGGGCCGCCCCCAGGTAGAGCAACAGCATCCAGTCCCCAACCGGTGCGGCAGGAATGGGAAAGGCCATGCTGCCGGCCACCAGGCAGGCAATGAGGTTGCCGGCCACCACGCTGGCCAGTGCCGGATCCTGTCCTGGTGTCATTTTTCGGGATTGCCAACGCAAGCCCAGCACCGTCAGCGCCCAGGTCACACCGGCACAGGCGGCAAAGATATTGCCCAGCGCCGGATTCGGGGAGGTGACGGTGGCGGACTCCTGGCCCAGCAGCAGCAGGGCCAGGCCCACAGCCAGGACGGCCATCAGCAGCAAATCCAGCCTCTGTACCTTTTCCTTGAGCAGCAACGGCCCAAGCAGCAGCAGGTATAAAGGCGCCGTGGATTGCAGGAAAATTGCATTCGCGGCCGTGGTCAGCTTATTGGCCAGGACATAGAAAATCATGGTCCCGGCAAAACACGCCGCCACCCCGAGGATACCCAGGGACCAACCCTTGCGTGCCTGCGGCAACAACAGCCACAACACCAGCGCCGCGACCAGGCTGCGCATGCTGGCAACCTGCCAGCCCGTGAAACTCAGGAGCTTGATCACCGTCCCGCCAGTGGAAAACAGGATCGCAGCAAGCAGCAATGACGCCCTGGCGGATTGTGCGGTCTGCATGGTCTGGGGAGCCTCTGATTTAATCGGGTTGAGGCGGATTGTACGCGAAAGGATCCAGACTCAAGGTGCCGGTTACACAATACTCATCCTCAAAGCCCATCAACGCAGAAGATGTATATCGACATTTTATCCCTGATTTCGGCAGACACTCCTCAATTCGCCTTGGGGAAGAATCGGGGTCGAACCGCAATGAAATGGCCAACCGCCAAACACCTTTCGGAAACTTCGGTTAGACCCCATTTTTCTCAGCTCAAAGCGCGCTTCCTGGGTCAGTACGATACAGTGGGGCGTACTTTTAGCTACCTCGCACCGCTCGGAACTCGACCCCGAACTCCCTAGTGCAACAGACGCGTACGTATTGTGCCCTTGATCTTCAACAGGGCGTCGACCAGGGGCCCGGCCTCCTCCAGTTCCACATCCATCACCACGTAACCGATTTCACGGGAGGTCTGCAGGTACTGTGAAGCGATATTTACGCCTTGATCGGAAAACACTTTATTGATTCGCTCCAGTACGCCCGGCGAATTGTGGTGTATATGCAAAATCCTGCGCTTGTCGTAATGATCGGGAATCGCCACCTGCGGGAAATTCACGGCCGTCATGGTTGAACCGTTGTCGCTGTACTTGACCAACTTGCCGGCCACCTCCAGCGCGATATTCTCCTGCGCCTCCTGGGTGCTGCCGCCGATATGAGGTGTCAGGATGACGTTGTCGAACTCGCGCAAGGGCGACACGAATTCATCGTCGTTTGATCCGGGTTCGACCGGAAACACATCCACGGCGGCGCCGGCGATGTGTCCTGAGCGCAGCGCACTCACCAGGGCGTCTATATCCACTACGGTGCCACGCGCCGCATTGATCAGGTAGCTGCCCTTTTTCATCGCCGCCAATTCCCGGGCACCGATCATATTGCGGGTATCGGGAGTCTCCGGCACATGCAGAGATACTACGTCGGCGCTTCCAAGCAACTGCTTCAGCCTGTCCACCGGGCTCGCATTACCCAGTGGCAGCTTGTTCTCGATGTCGTAATAGCAAACCCGCATACCCATGCTTTCCGCCATGATGCCAAGTTGCGTGCCTATGTGACCGTAACCGATGATGCCGAGCTTCTTGCCACGAATTTCATACGCGTCTGTCGCCGTCTTTTGCCAGATCCCCCGGTGGGCCTTGGCATTTTTCTCGGGTATGCGACGCATCAGGTAAATAATTTCCGCCAGCACCAGTTCGGCGACACTGCGGGTATTGGAAAATGGCGCGTTAAATACCGGCACTCCCATCTTCTCGGCCGTATCCAGATCCACCTGGTTGGTGCCGATACAAAAACATCCCACGGCAGCGAGACGCTTGGCCTGACCCAGCACGGCAGCATTGATCTGGCTACGCGAGCGAATGCCAAGAAAATGCGCCGTCTTGATCTCTTTCTTCAATTCACCCTGGGGCAAGGCGTGTGCAAAGCGGGTGATATTTTTATATCCAGCCTCCTGGAAAGACCGAACCGCGGAATCGTGCACGCCTTCCAGCAGCAGTACGCGAATCTTGTCTTTGCTCAACGATAGTTTCTTCATGGTAATGCCAGCTCAATGTGTGAAAAAAGCCAGGTCTGCACCGCGTAGAGAACGGTCTGCCGTTAAATACATCGCCCGGATTCAGCAGCCCTCAAGAAGAATGAACTGGGCATCTGCTGCGTCCCTGCGCAGAGAAATGGCGTGTTGATATTCAGGCGAATTATACCAGCGACGGGCCGCCTCAAGGTCGGGAAACTCGATCAATACAACGCGGGCGGTTTCGGTCTTGCCCTCGAGTGTTTCAAGCAAACCACCCCGGGCAAGAAAATGCCCGCCATACCGAACTACGGCAGGCCCGGAGTGCTGTTTGTACTCTTCATAGGCCTCCGGATCGCTTACCGAGGCCCGCACGATAACGTATGCTTTCGCACTCACTTGATCACCCCTGACCCGCATGGGTCATCGTCAATATCACTTTTCCAACAGCCTTTCGATTCTGTAGAGAAAGAAAACCCTTTTCATACTGCTCCAGCGGATAAATTTCCCTGATCACCGGCTTCAGCTCACCCCCGGCGATCCACCCGAGCAAATCCCGGAAGCCTGCGGCCGCACCTGCAGGATCCCTCTGGACCCAGGCGCCCCAGAAAACGCCAATGGCGCTGGCGCCCTTGAGCAACAACAGATTCAAGGGCAACGAGGGAATGGCGCCACCGGCGAAACCCACCACAAGATAGCGTCCGCCCCAGGCAAGACTGCGAACCGAGGGCTCCGCAAGTTCGGCCCCTACAGGGTCGTAAATCACATCCACACCCTTGCCGGATGTGAGTTCCTTTACGCGACCGCGCAGATCTTCACTGCGATAGTTGATGACATCGACGGCACCCGCCTCACGTGCCGCGGCCAGCTTCTCGTCACTGCCTGCCGCGGCGATGACTTTCGCTCCCATTAACTTGCCAAGCTCGACGGCGGCCAGACCGACGCCGCCACCGGCACCAAGCACCAGCAGGGTTTCGCCTTGCTGTAACCGGGCCTGCACTTTCAAGGCGTAGTATGAAGTCCCGTAGGCGGTTGCGATACTCGCCGCCAGGGGCATGGGCAGGCTGTCCGGAATGGGGATTACACGCCGTGCGTCGGCGATCACTTCCTCGGCAAAAGCACCGGTGCCGCACAGAGCGATGGCCGCCTGGCCTGGCTTGAGGTGGCTGACCCCCTCGCCCACTTCGAGGACCCGGCCGGCCGCCTCGGCGCCCGGTACAAAAGGCAACTCGGGGCGATCCTGGTATTGCCCGCGGATGATCAGGGTGTCGAGAAAATTGAAGGCGGCTGCGTGTACTGCGAGTTTGACCTGGCCTGCGCCAACAGGTGGAGATTCCATGTCCTGTAGAACGAGTTTCTCCGGTCCACCCAGTTCGCGACAAACCACTGCTCGCATGCCTGTGTTCTCCTTCGGTCAAACCCGTATTATGCGCCCCTCCGGATAGATCTACTCGTCCTTTGTCGCTTGTTGCGCCCAGGCTATCTGGGCCCGATCGATGATGTAGGCATGAATGCCATCCACTTCCTCTACGCTCAGAATCTGGCCAAATGGCGGCATACCCAGTTTGGACCGGGCGCCCCCCAGCACGATGGCGTAGAAGTCCTGGTGGGTCTGTTCACTCATGTAACGCAAATCGGGCAGGATTCCACCACTGACTGCGCTTTCCCCGTGACACATGGCGCAACGCAGGTGGAAGTCTTTCTTGCCCATGGCCAGGGCTTCTGCACCCACCTTCTGTTCCGGCGGTTTGGGTAGCACTTGCTCCCGCCTGGCCAACGGCGCCAGCGTGGCGTCGCCATCCAGTTTGAAAACCAGTAATTGATTCACCGGTTCGTCACCCTGCGGATAGGCAGCGCCGAGGAACAACGGGAAGGAACCACCCCATCCGGCCATGACCGCCACGTATTGCACGCCGTCGACCCGGTAAGTAATCGGGGCCGCCACGATGCCCGTCTGGGCGGCAAACTCCCACACGCGTTCACCGGTATCCGCCCGGTAGGCTGAGAATTGCCCGCCCGGTGTGCCCTGGAACAGCAAATTCCCCGCGGTGCTCAGCAGACCTCCGTTCCAGGGACCGGGATGATCAACGTGGAAAGCTTCTTCCTGGGTGACCGGATTCCAGGCAATGATGCGCCCCTTGATCATGGCGGCGACCTGCCTGGCCACCTCCGGATCCTCGGGCGTAGCCGCCAGGCTGCCGTCCACGCCCAGGTTCCAGTACCCGGGCGCGTACTTGAAAGTCTCGTCCTTGCCATAAATGAACGGCACTTCCTGGGCCGGGATATAGACCAGGCCAGTGTCCGGGCTGTAGCTCATGGGGTGCCAGTTATGGGCCCCGAACGGTGCCGGCAGGGCAAAGCTGGGGGCATCGGCGAAGCGGGCCCCGGGCGTTTCTACCGGCCGGCCAGTCTCCATGTCCACATGGCTCGCCCAGGTCGTCTGGACAAAGTTTTTGGCGGAAAGCAATTCGCCGGTCTGTCTGTCCAGCACGTAAAAGAACCCGTTCTTCGGCGCCTGCATGATGACCTGGCGCGTTCGCCCGTCGATCTCCAGGTCGGCAAGAATCATGTGCTGGGTGGCCGTGTAGTCCCAGCTGTCTCCGGGCGTGGTCTGGTAATGCCACACATAGGCGCCGGTGTCGGGCTTGAGGGCGACGATGGAGGACAGGAACAGGTTGTCACCGCCCCCGGGGCTGCGGATGTGTCGGCTCCAGGGCGAGCCGTTGCCGACCCCCACGTACAACAAATCCAGCTCCGGGATCGTAGGCCATGGAGTCCCAGACCGTGCCGCCACCGCCTATCTTCCACCACTCGCCACCCTTCCAGGTGTCCGCTGCGCCCTGCAGCACCTCGCTTTCAAAGGGCAGGGAGGGATCTCCGGGGACCGTATAGAAGCGCCAGACCTGCTTGCCGCTGTCCGCGTCGTAGGCGCTGACATAGCCACGCACACCCAGTTCGGCGCCACCGTTGCCGATAATGACCTTGCCCTTCACCACCCTGGGCGCGCCGGTGATGGTGTAGGGACGTTCCGGGTCCGTGGTCTGGGTGCTCCAGCGCACCTCGCCGGTCCTGGCATCCAGGGCGACCAGGCGGCCGTCCAGGGTCGCCACGTATATCTTGTCGCCCCAGGCGGCTACCCCGCGGTTGACCACATCACAGCAGGCGTAACGCGCCCATTCAGTGGGCACCTTGGGGTCATAGGTCCACAACAATTCGCCATTTGCCGCATCCAGGGCATAGACGATGCTCCAGGGACCCGTGGTATACAGCACGCCATCAATTACCAGGGGTGTCGCCTCGGTGCCACGGCGGGTCGGCAGACGGTAGGACCAGGCCAGACCCAGGCGCTGCGCGTTGGCCGCATCAATCTGCTTCAGCGGACTGTAGCGCTGCTCATCGTAAGTACGACCGTGACCCAGCCAGACATCGGGTTCGGAAGCTGCCTTGACCAGGCGCTCGCCGCTCACGCCGCTACCGGCAGCAACCCCGGCGGTGATCTCTGTCTTCATCTCTGGGGAAGTCGCGCTTTCCGGGTCCTTGCTACAGGCGCCCAGCAACAACGGCAGACACGCAAGCGCCGGCCATATCCCAGGATTCCTGACCGACGTCGAATTATGGGATTGCCGAGAGCCAAACATATTCTTCCTCCGAGTCATCGATATCGGCGTGTTGCTACCGGTGAGGGTAGAGTCACACCGCCTGCTTTACCACCTGGTCAATCGCGCCAAAAATACTGTGCCCTTCCGCATCCAGCATTTCAATTCGCACCCGGTCTCCAAATTTCATAAACGGCGTGCGTGGCTTGCCCTCGGCAATGGTCTCGAGCATACGTACTTCGGCCAGGCAACTCGAACCCAGGCTGCGATCGTAATTCGAGACGGTACCGGAACCGATGATGGACCCCGCACCCAGTCTCCTGGTCAACGTGACGTGCTGCACCAGGCGCGGGAAATCGAAGGTCATATCCACGCCGGCATCGGGTTTGCCCAATAATTTTTCATTCAAATGCGTCAACAAGGGCAGATGTATCCTGCCGCCGTCCCAGGCATCGCCCAGTTCATCCGGGGTGACCGCCACCGGCGAGAACGCCGACGCGGGCTTGGATTGGTAGAACCCGAAACCCTTGGCCAATTCCCCGGGTATTAAATTACGCAGGCTGACATCGTTCACCAGCATCAGTAACTTGATGTGTCCCTTGGCCGTGCTCGCGTCAGTACCCATGGGTACGTCATCGGTAATCACCGCGACCTCGGCTTCCATGTCGATGCCAAACTCCTCGCTGGGCACCAGGATGGGGTCGCGCGGACCGATAAAATCATCCGAGCCGCCCTGGTAAACCAGGGGTTCATGCCAAAAGGTCTCGGGCATCTCTGCACCGCGGGCCTTGCGTACAAGTTCCACATGATTCACATAGGCGCTACCGTCAACCCAGTGATAGGCACGGGGCAATGGCGAGTCCGCCTTACCCTGCTCGAACACAAATGTTTTTTCGACCTCGCCGGCATTCAGGCGCTCGTAGACCTCTTGCAGAGGCGCCGCGCAGTCCTGCCAGTTATCCAGCGCCAGCTGCAGGGTCGCCGCGATTTCCGGCACGTTACAGGCGGAACGCAGATCGCGGCTGACGACAACCAGGCTGCCGTCTCGTCCGGTGGATTTCATACTTGCCAGTTTCATAGTTCTCCAGTCCTGTTTGCCACATCTGTCGCCCTTGCGAGAGTGGCATTGTAGCAAAACTGGCTCTGCTCTCTTCGCCTGCCTTTCCAGGCACGGCAGCCCCAACTGGAGCCCGGTCTGGCAAACGAGGTATATTTCCATCCCGACCCCGTTTTCTCACCCTCGCCTGGACCCTGCTCATGACATACAAAAACCCCCTGGCTTTAATCACCGGCGCCTCCTCAGGGATAGGCGTGGAATTGGCCCGCGTGTTTGCGCGTGAGGGTTTTGACCTGGTCCTGGTGGCCCGGCGTCAGTCTGAACTGGACGCGCTGGCCGAGGAATTGAATGCAGCTTATCACTCTCGCTGCTATGTACTGCCCTGCGACCTGACTGTCCCCGGTGAGATAGAAAAGCTCGTCACCAGCCTGCCGAAGCGGCCGCTGGACGTGCTGGTCAACAACGCGGGTGTGATGCAAATGAAAGAATTCGCGCATGACGACATGCAACGACAACTCCAGCAAATTCAACTGAATGTACTGGCCTTGACCGAGCTCACCTACCGCTGCCTGAAATCCATGTTGAAACGCGGCGATGGGCGCATCGCAAACCTGGCCTCTGTGGCCGCTTTCCAGCCGGTACCCATGCTGGCCGTGTACGCAGCCACCAAGGCGTTTGTTTTATCATTCAGCGAGTCCCTGTCGGAGGAACTGCGTGGGACCGGGGTGAGTTGTACAGTGATTTGTCCGGGATTCACCGACACGCCCATGCTCAGGGGTCACAAGAATCCGAAGCGCAAGCCTCCCGCCCTGCCACTGGGCCTGATCGCCGAGCCGGCTTTTGTCGCCGATGAAGCCTACAAGGCCATCATGCAGCGGGAAGTGATCATGGTGCCGGGTCTGGTGTACAAGGCCCTGACCACCTTGTCACGTCTTCCGCCCAGGGGCCTGGTCCGCGGCCTGGTTGGCAGCGTCGGTCGCCAGGTGGCAAAAAAGAAATAGACTGCGCCAGTCAGGGCGCCGTGCGACCGGCCACTGCATCACTGACAAAGGGGTTGCTGCGTCGCTCCTGCCCCAGCGTACCCATGGGTCCGTGCCCGGGAAGGAAGCGCACGTCATCACCCAACGGGAACAGACGTTCGCGTATGGAGCGTACCAGGGTCTTCATATCGCCCCTGGGGAAATCGGTCCGGCCGATGGAGCCCTGGAACAGCACATCACCCACGATGGCCAATCTCGACGGTGCATGGAAAAACACCACGTGACCCGGGGTGTGACCGGGACAGTGCAGCACATCTATTTCCAGCCCGCCCACCGTCACGGTATCGCCATGTTCCAGCCAGCGCTGGGGTTCGAACGCCTCCGACGGGGGTAATCCGAACATGCGTCCCTGGTCAGGCAATTTGTCGATCCAGAACTGATCCTCCCGCTGCGGTCCTTCAACCGGCACTGCCAGTTGACGTGCCAACTCGGCGGTACCCCCGGCGTGATCAATGTGCGCATGGGTCAGCAGGATCTTTTCTATACTGACGCCATGCCTGGCGACTTCGGCCAGGATTCGCTCCAGGTCGCCGCCGGGATCTACAACGGCGCCCACACCCGTGGCATCGTTCCACAGCAAACTGCAGTTCTGCTGAAACGGTGTCACCGGGACGATTGCCATGCGCAGTGCGGAAGGGACGGACTCAGTACCATTCATCCCGCATCTCCGTAAACAGGCGATCGCGCTCGGCCAGGATCCTGGCGTTGCTGGACACCCGTGGTAACTCGTAGGTGCAGAAATAGTGGCAGGCCTTGAGCTTGCCCTGGTAAAACCCCTCGTCCTGCCCCGTCTCCCCCTGCAGCGCTTTTAGCGCCGTGCGCGCAAGTCGCAGCCATGTCCAGCCGATCAGCAAGTGACCCATACTGTCGAGGTACAAGGTGGCATTGGCCAGCGCCCTCTCGCTTTCACCCTTGTCGGCATCGGCCAAAAGCATGCTCGAAACCCGGATCATGTCCTCGGTTGCCTTGGCCAGCAGTTGCGCATAAGCCGCCAGCTTTGGCGTTACGCTGACCCTGGCGCAGTCTTCGCGGACCTTCCTCAGCAACTGTCCAAGAGCGATGCCCTTGTCCAGGAACACCTTGCGACCCAGCAAGTCCAGGGCCTGGATACCGTGCGTACCTTCGTGAATGGGATTCAGACGATTATCCCGATACAAACGCTCTACCGGGTAATCCCTGGAATAGCCGTAACCGCCCAGGACCTGGATGGCATGCTTGTTGGCCTCAAGACAGTACTCAGAGGGCCAGCTTTTTGCGATGGGCGTAAGCAGTCCCAGCAGGCTTTCGAGCGCCTGTTTTTCCTGGTCCTCCTCGGTCAGCTTCAGATCATCCAGCAAGCGCGCGCAATACAGGGTCAGCGCCAGACCACCTTCGGTGTAGGCCTTCTGCGCCAGCAGCAAGCGCGCCACATCCGGATGCTGACTGATCGGCACCTGGGTCTGCTGTGGATCGCGGGATGAGAGTGGTCTGCCCTGGGGTCGGTTCCTGGCGTAATCCAGGCTGTGCATGTATCCGCTGTAGCCGAGGGCCGCCGCCGACATGCCGACCGAGACCCGGGCTTCATTCATCATCTGGAACATGTATCCCAGCCCGTGATGAGGCTCGCCCACGAGGTAACCGATACACTCGCCCCCTTCCCCAAAATTCAGCAGGGTGTTCACCGTACCCCGCCACCCCATTTTGTGATTCAGACCGGCCAGGGCGATGTTATTGAACTCGCCGCAGAATCCGAAATCGTCGACCCGCTTCCTGGGCACAACAAAAAGCGAAATGCCCTTTACCCCTGGCGGACCACCTGGAATCTTCGCCAGCACCATGTGCACGATGTTCTCGCCGAGTTCGTGATCGCCTCCTGAAATCCACATCTTGGTGCCGCGAATACTGTAGCTGCCATCGCTCAAGGGCTCGGCGCTGGTACGTATATCGGCCAGGGAAGATCCGGCCTGTGGCTCGGTCAGGCACATGGTGCCGAAAAAGCGCCCTTCCAGCATGGCGGGAACAAAGCGGGCCTTTAGCCGTGACGAACCAAAGGCATTCAGTAAATTCGCCGCACCTGCAGTCAACATCCCGTAGCCGTAGAAGCCCACGTTTGCGCTGGCAAATACCGCCTGGGCGGCCTGTACCACGGTCCACGGAAACTGCATGCCACCGTCGTCCTCGTCAAAGGCCGCGGCAATAAATCCGGCGTCGCTGTAGGCCTTGACCGCCGTGGCCGTCTCCGGGATCAGGCGAACCTGACCGTCCAGGAACTGTGGTTCGTGTTGATCGGCCTTGGCGGCAAAGGGCAGAAACTCGTTTTCCGCAATGGCGTAGGCGGTATCCAATAGCCCTTCCACGGTGTCCGCATCATGGTTGGCAAAGCGCGCCGTCTTGAACAAATCGTCCAGTTGCAGGTATTCCTTCAACAGGAAGTCGATTTCTCGGCGGCGAATAAGCATCAGGTACGAACCCCTGTCGGCAGGTGTATGCGGGTTGACCCAACCCGCTGCCGCTAGGATAGTCAGGCAAGCGCGATGAGTACAGGGCAAGACCAAGCGGAGTGACCATGAACAGACGGAAAATCATCACACTGGTGGTGTTGGGAGATGTCATCCTGGCCGCCTTGGTCCTGGCGTGGTGGCTGGGGCGCCCCGGTTTCGTGGACGCGGCCGCCTGGCGTCCGCCGCCGGCGCCGGCACTGTCCGGACCGACAGCGGCTAACCAGGCCTTGCTGGAGGCGCACATCCTTGCCCAGGGCCAACTGGTCGGACCCGAGGACATCGCCGTTGATTCCAAAGGCCTGGTCTATGCCGGAACCCAGGACGGGCTCGTGGTACGCCTGCATGCGGACGGCATCCTGGAGACCTGGGCCAGCACCGGCGGTAGACCGCTGGGTCTGGACTGGGATCCGGCTGGCAATCTGATCGTGGCCGACGCCTATAAAGGCCTGCTGTCCCTGGATGTCGATGGTCACATCACCGTGCTCACCACGGGTGTGCATGGCCAGCCTTTCGGATTTACCGACGATGTGGATGTGGCCTCCGATGGGCTGATCTATTTTTCCGATGCCAGCAGCAAGTTCAACCAGGGCGACTATGCGCTTGATCTGCTGGAACTCAGACCCCACGGGTCGCTGCTGGTATACGACCCTGGCAACGGCGAAACCCGCGTATTGCTGGATGATTTATATTTCGCCAACGGGGTCGCCCTGTCCAGCGATGAAAGTTTTCTGCTGGTCAATGAAACCTGGAAGTACCGCATCCTTCGCTACTGGCTAAAAGGCGAGCGCGCGGGGCAGCACGAGGTGTTTATCGATAACCTGCCAGGTTTTCCGGATGGGGTATCCGGCAATGGCAAAGGCATCTTCTGGGTGGCCCTGCCCTCGCCGCGCAAGGCTGACGTGGACAAGATGCACGGCATGCCATGGCTGAAAAACACCGTGGCCAGGCTACCCGACTGGATGCGGCCCAAGGCGGTGGAGTACGGCCTGGTCCTGGCCCTGGATGAAACGGGCGCCATCGTGGCCAGCTACCACGACCCCGACGGTCGTCACTTGCGTGAAATCACCTCGGTAGAGGAGCACGACGGTTATATTTACCTGGGCTCTCTGGGCAACGACAGGATCGGTCGCCTGAAACTGAAGACCCCCTAGATCAGGGACTCCTCAACGTGCGCAGTCCACCACCACGCAACCCCGTGACCCGCCCTGCTCGATCATTTCATGGGCGCGGACCGTGTCCGCAAGCGGAAATCGATGTGCAATCCGGTGCAACAGGTGACCCTGTTCAAGGCTTTCAGTGATGTCCTCGATCGCCTCGTCCTTGGCCTCCTCAGGCATGTCGTAAACGATCACAAAGCGCACGGTCAAATCCCGGTACATCATCTGGTAGAAAGGCAGGACAGGTTCCGGATTGCTACCGGAAGCGTAGGTGCTTATCACGCCACCCACTCCCAACAACTCCAGGTTCCGGGACAGATTCTTGCCGAAGTCCACCTCGACCACGCGATCTATCACGCCATCCGGAGCCACCTCCCTGACCTGGTCGACAAAGTCATCGTCCCGGTGATTAATGACGACATCGGCACCCGCCATCATGCAGTCCTGCCGGCCGGCCTCATCACTGGCGGTTGCGATGACCATCGCCCCCGCCATCCTGGCCCACTGCACCGCGTAATAGCCTACCCGACCGGCGCCGCCGGTAATCACTATTACCTGCCCGTCAACCGGGCCGTCCGCGAATACACAACGGTGGGCCGTCATAGCCGGAATACCCATGCAGGCACCGGTGGCGAAATCCGCATTGTCAGGCAACCAGACAGCGCGTTCGCTCGGCAGCGCCACGAACTGGGCGGCAGTGCCATGTTGTCTCTGGAACTGGGCCTGGTAAACCCATACCCGCTCGCCGACCCTGGCAGCGGAAACTCCGGTTCCCACTTCGACGATACGACCGGCACCATCGCTGTGCGGAATCACGGCTCCGGCCGACAAAAGATCGGGAGAAGAGCCCGCCCGTTTCTTTGTGTCCGAGGGATTGGGGGCCGAGCATTCCATTTGCACCAGCACATCCCCATGTCCGGGTAGCGGGATGGGCCGGGTACCGTACTGCAGCACGTCCGCAGCGGGGCCAAATTTCTCATACCAGATCGCTTTCATCATATGCTTTCACCTGAGTCAGTCTGACTGGAGAAAATGGCGCGCACCCCGGGGGGAGAAAAGATGATCGCTTTGGCTACTTCCTGCGCCCGGGCAAGACCCCATCCCTGTATCTGTCTGGCACGGCAAGTCCGGGCTGCCTGCAAGCTTACCCCGTGTCTGCAGTCGCCAGTTCTTTGCCCTTATACCTTTGCGGGGTTGTCCTTGCCATCGGAGAAAATACTGGCCACGGCCTTGCGTCGGATATAGCTATACACCTCAAGCAGGGGCAGGTCCTTGGGACACACATCGTCACACGCCATCAAGCCTATACAGCCAAACACGCCCTCGGCATCGGACACCACCTCAAACCAGGACTCCTGCGAGCGCTGATCACGCGGATCCATCATGAATCGGGCGATGCGGTTGAGACCGGTTGCACCCAGAAAATCCGGCCGCACGTTGGCGACGCCACAACCCGCCACGCAGCAACCGCATTCGATGCAGCGATCAGCCTCGTAAACTGCCTCCGCGATCTTGTTGTCCATAGGTGCTTCTATGGCGGTACGGTCAAATTCATCCTGCCGAACGATCCAGCCGTTGACCCGGTCTACCATGCCGCGGAACCATCTTCCGGTGTCCACCGACAGGTCACCGATGAGTCCAAAGGTGGGCAAGGGATGCAGACTGATAGTGTCGGGAAGATCAGCGGTCAATGTCTGACAACCCAGGGCCGGTCGGCCGTTGACCATCATGCCGCAAGAGCCGCACACCGCAGACCGACAGACGAAATCGAATTGCAGGCTGGAATCCTGTTCCTCGCGTATCTGGTTCAACGCCAGGAACAAGGACATGTAGGGCGCTTCCTCGATTTCAAAGCGCTGCATGAACGGCGCCTTTTCCGGCTCGGCGGGATTATATCGAAAGATGTCGAACTTGAGGGTCCGATGTTTATTTGTATTCTCAGCCACGTTGTACTCCTAGGAAGAGGCCGCCTTGCTTTCCGCCTGTTGCCAGGCACCCCACTGAATATTCGAGCCCATGGGCTCAACGCTCTGCGGCCGTCCCGCCTCGGTCTGGGCGTCTATCACGGCCTTGTTGTAATCCTCGATTTCCATGTCCAGGGGAATGCGCGTGGCATGACCATAACCGCGCTCGCCCGGAGGCAGGTCCAGCATGCCTACCGGCTCATAACTGAGTTCCGGCTCTTCGGCGCCCACGGGCCAACGGGCCAGGGTCCTCTTGAGCCAGTTCTTGTCGTCACGCTGCGGAAAATCCACGCGTGAGTGAGCACCACGGCTTTCGGTACGCGCCAATGCGCCCTTGGCGGTGATCAGGGCCAGCTTCAGCATCGCTTCCAGGCGTAAGGCGAAGGTCAGCTCCGGATTCACGCCGGGTACGCTGTTATGCAGCGATGCGGTCTTGAGTTGCCTCAACAAGCCCCTGATATCTTCCACCGCCTCTTCCAGTTCCTTGCCAGTGCGGAAGATGCCGACCTTTTCGATCATGGTCTCGCCCATGGCGTCCCGTATCTGGTAGACACTCGGGCCGCCAGCCGGTCGTCCCATCCAGTCTGCAATCCGCGCCTCCTGCTCCTTGATGAAGGTATCGGTGAGGGCAGTGCTCACATCCAGGGTTTCACCTGCCACGAACTGGGCCACTTTCTGGCCAACGATACGGCCCGCAACAATGGTTTCGGCCAGGCTGTTGCCGCCAAGCCGGTTGAACCCGTGCATGTCCCAGCAAGCCGCCTCACCGGCCGCGAACAGGCCGCGCATGTTATAGGCGTGTCCATCCTTGTTCACCCGGACGCCACCCATGGAGTAATGCTGGAACGGCCGCACCGGAATCATTTCCCTGGCCGGGTCTATGCCGGCGAAATCACGACAAATCTCCCACACCTCGCGCAGCTTGGTCTTCAGGTGCTCCTCACCAAGATGCCTCAAGTCCAGCCAGATATGCGGCCCAAACTTGCTCTGGGCGCCCTTGCCGTCCTTGACTCGCTGCATCATGTGACGGGATACGACGTCGCGACTGGCCAGTTCCTGTTTCTCCGGCTCCAGTTCCGCGACGAAGCGGATATTGTCCTTGTCCACCAGGTAACCACCGTCACCCCTGCAACCCTCGGTAATCAGGATGCCCGAGGGCCACAGGCCGGTCGGATGGAACTGAATGGCTTCCATGTTTCCCAGTGGTACGCGACCTGTATTCAACGCCAGCATGGCGCCGGTGCCTTCATTGATGGTCGCATTGGTCGTGTACTTGCCGTAGATACGACCGTAACCGCCGGTGGCAATCACCGTCGCCCTGGCGGCGAAAACGGTTAACTCGCCGGTGCGCAGGCAGCGCGCCACGGCGCCCCAGCAACGGTCGCCGTCATAAATCAGGGACAGCGCTTCCATGCGGTCGCGCACTTCGATACCCAGGCGGCTGACTTCGGCATCCACCGCATACAGCACCGAGTGACCGGTACCGGCGCTTGCGTAGCATGCTCTCCACTTGGCGGTGCCACCGAAATCGCGGTGCATGATCATGCCGGCCTTGTCTTCCGGCTCGTCAATCTCGACCCGCTCGCCCTTTATAAAATAGCTGTTCGGTCCCGGCGTCTGGCGGGTCCAGGGGACGCCCCAGTAGGCCATCTCGCGAACCGCCACCCGGGCTTCCTCCGCGAACATCCGGGCTACTTCCTGATCGGCGCCCCAGTCGGATCCGCGCACCGTATCAAGGAAGTGCCAATGGGCGTTATCCCCGGCTGCCTTGACGCAGTTGCCCAGCGCCGCCTGCATGCCTCCCTGCGCCGCACAGCTGTGACTGCGCCGGGGAGGAACCAGGGACAGGATTGTTGCCTTGTAGCCGCTGGCTGCGGCTTCGATAGCCGCCCTTTCGCCGGCCAGGCCGCCGCCGATCACCAATACATCAGTTGTGTAGAGAGGCTCCATAATCAATCAGCCCTGCAGTAAGAATTCAAGGGGGGGTGCGAGCACACCGGCCAGCACAGCAAGTACGACAACGCCAAGACCCAGGAAGAACCAGAGCAATACCTGTTCTATCCGGTGCAATGTCGGGCGCCCCAGGCGGGCACCAACGCCCCACTTGATGGCGAGGCGGTACATTCCGACGCTGGCATGAAATTCCACGCAAAGCAGCAATACGGCATACAACATCCACAAGCCGCCCTGCACTCGCGCAAGGCTGCGGACAGCCTCGATCCCCACGCCGTCGTACAGGCCATACAGGCCCGCACCCAGCACATCGAAACTCACTAGCAGCAAATGGAAACTGGCCAGCACCAGGATGATCATTCCTGTGCGAATCTGCCAGATCCAGAGCATCGATTCCAGGTGCGGCTTGAAGCGCTCATCTCCCCGGGCGTGCCCCGGGAAACCCTTGCCGAAGGCTTTCAGGTCCTTGCCCAGCTCCGCGACCATCTTGCGTTCCTTAAGCTGGGCGGGCACCTTGCGCGCGGCCATCACCGCATGAACTATAAACAGCACAAGCACGATGACCACCGTGGGTTGCGCGATATAGTAATGCTCGAGCGAACTGGCGAGCCAGTCAAAGCCCCTGGCGCCCGTGAGTATCGAACCCACCAGGACCATGTGTCCCCACATGAACAGGGCCAGGGCCAGACCCGTCAGGCCGCTGGCCAGTTCGTACCAGACCTGGCGCCGGGCGGCGTCGGCTTGCACGACGTAAGACGCAGGACGCGGTCCCTGTGGTTCACATTTTGCCCGCAGGGGTACTTGGGCTGTTTTGGTATTCAAGATTCTCTCGCCTCCCGACTATTGGCGCTTGCTGGCAGGCACCAGCAATTCGGAGTTCACTTCAAAATGGGATCCGTCCTGGGCCACCAGCGTGACCTGCCAGATTTCCTCGTCAGGGATAGAGGTGCGCTCATGCCCTGGTAATTCTCGCTCATCGTCGACCTGCAAGCCCCACACCCGTACAAGTCTCACGTTCTCTACCGGTATCTTCCGATCCTCGAACTGCCTCTCGAGGCCTGCCGGTGCCGAGCCATAGGCCCATGTCGCGAACCCGCAGTCCACTATTGCCGCCACATGGCCCGGCAAGGGATTGTCGTGTTGCGGGGTTTTGGTCATTGGCGCTGCCCTTCTCATTCCCATCTGGGGACCGGATGCATCAAGGCCGTGTATTCTCAATTGCCGCTCAAGATAGCCCTGCCCGGCCTCCCTGCACATCAGTAATTCTGCATACCCACATCGGGGGATGTTCAGCCCGGCCGGGGTTGCGGTAGTCGAATCGCCCGGCAAATTCCATGGAATCCACGCAATATGGTCGGCAAGGCGTTACAATTAGCGCCAACAATCTGCCTGCCCCCCGGTTTCTGACTATCCCAGGGACCCGGCAGGACGCATGCAAACCGGAGCCAGTCATGCCCCTACGCAAAGTCTGCAAAGTCCAGGATCTGCCCCAGGGCGAGATGAAAAAGTTCTCGATCGAGGGCGAGAGTTTCCTTTTGTACCATCTTGAGGATGGCTTCTTCGCCACCCAGACGACCTGCACCCACACCTTTGGGCCGCTGGCCATGGGGAAAATCATCGACGACTGCAAGATTCAGTGCCCCTTGCATCGGGCGCGCTTTGATATACGCACCGGCGAGGTCATTGATTGGGCGAATTTCCCACCGGGCATCCAGTTGTTGAATGTCGTTCGCGGTGAAAAGGCGCTCAAGACCTACCAGGTGAGCGTGCTCAAGGACGATGTCAGGATCAAGCTGCCCTGAGGCTTCCTGGCACCATGGACCGATCACCCCGGGTCATACCCTCCCTGCTCAAACCTTACTTGCGACACCCGGACGATTCCATGGTCCTGGACGGCGCCCTCGCCACGGAACTTGAAAGCCGCGGCGCCGACATAGACGACCCGCTGTGGTCGGCCAAGATCCTGGTGGAGGCGCCCGCAACCATTCGGCAATTGCACTTCGATTATTTCGCCGCCGGAGCGGATGTCGCTATAACCGCGAGTTACCAGGCCAGCTTCGAAGGCTTCGCCGAACGCGGCCTGGATCGAATCCAAAGCGCGGACTTGATCAGGCTCAGCGTTGATCTCGCCAAACAGGCAAGGGACGAATTTCTGGAACAGGCTGAAGCGGACACAGCCCGCAGACGTCCCCTGGTCGCCGCCTCGGTGGGTCCCTACGGCGCTCACCTGCACGATGGCTCTGAATATCACGGCAACTACTCTGCATCAGACCGGAAAATCGTTGACTTCCACCTGCGTCGCATCGAAGTCTTGCTGCAGGCCGGCCCCGACCTGCTGGCCCTGGAAACCATACCCAGCTTGCGCGAAGGAGAGCTGCTGCTAAGGACGCTTGAGGAATTCCCCCAGGCCCTGGCCTGGCTGAGTTTCAGCTGTCGCGACGGCAGCTTGCTAAATCACGGAGAGAGCTTCGCCAGGGCCATGGCTGCAGCCGATGATTCGGCGCAAATTGTCGCGGCCGGTGTAAATTGCACACCACCCCAGTTCGTCAGTGATCTTTTGCGCTCCGTACCCGGCGACATCGGGAAACCTGTTTTAGCCTATCCCAACAGCGGGGAATGCTGGGTTGCCGGGGTTAACAGCTGGCTGCCCGGACAGGCCGGCGATTCACTGGCCGGCATGGCTGCCCAGTGGCGCACCCTGGGCGCACGCATTATTGGTGGATGCTGTAGAACCGGGGTGGCGGACATCGCCGAACTGTCCAGGTCATTGCGAGCCTGACGAGCCGCTTGCGCTTTTCAGAATAGGGTTGGAATCGACGTAATCCTGCAAGCCGCTCCGAATGGCCTCACCCATCACCTGCAAGATCCTGTCAGCCGGTCCTATACCGAAAGCGCTATAAATACCCTGCCAGGGGCGTAGAACGCCCTCTGATTGCGCAATCACAAAATCAACCTGTCCGTTGTACAGGTAGCCTCCGCCCAGCTCACTGTGAAGACAGGAGACAATGATCTTCAAATACAATTCCTGGGCCGCAAAGGGTTTCGGTCGAAGGTGCAGATCCACCATCCCTGCGATGACGAGCTCTTCCAGTTCCTGCAGTTCAAAAGGACAACTCAGGTCGGAGGTCACGAATATCCCCAGGGCCTCCGGTGCACTCTTCACCAGCCCATCCTGTGCCTCGGCAAACACCTCTTGGGGCGTGAGAGTGGTCAGGATCAGGGTCAGGCAGACAGCAAGAATTCGGCGCATTGCGTATGACTCAACAGTGTGTGAACAGGAGGATTATAACCACAGTTGTGGAAGAGGCAGTCGATAGTCTGCTTATGGCAGCCGGGTATCAGCGATGCGCCACAAGTACATGGCAAGATAGGTACGGTAAGGCTTGAACAGTTCCGCCGCCTCCCAGGCCTCGCCGGTCATCTGGTCCCGCTGCATGAAGGTGTTCAGCACCCTGTTGGTCGAGGTATCCGCCCTGGGCCAGACATCCGGGTCGGCGAAGTAAAACATCGATAGCATGTCGCAGGTCCATTGACCTACTCCCCACACCTGGCTGACCCGCGCGGATCGGCTTGTGTGATCCAGCTTTGCCAATACACCGGCTTCCAGAAGCCCCGCTTTCTCCGCCTCAAAAATTTCAGCTATCGCACGCGACTTGCTCCCCGAGACGCCACAAGAGCGCAGCCATTGATGCCCGTCTTGCCGGATCACGTCGCCAAGCTTTAGACCCGTTCCGTCCACATGGTCTTCCACCCGACCCCAGATCGTCCTGGCCGCCTTGCCCGAGAGTTGCTGTCCAACCACCGACCGGCACAGGTACAGACTCAGGGGCATATCGCTGCGCGCCGACAGGGTGCGGGGTCCCACCCCCACCATCGCCTGCCTGAGCGATGGCAGACATTTCGCCGCCTTTCGCAACATCGCCTTATGTACGGCACTCACAACAGCTGTCTCCTGAATTCCCGGACCCCGCAAACCAACGGCGTCTCCCCCGCCAATGGGTACTAACACACGCTCATCTCGCCGGGCGACTGAAATGTTACCCTTGTGCACGCACCCGAATGACTTGCTTGGCCAATCCGCCGTAATGCACCCGCGCTGGCCAGAAGGAGAATACCCTGGACGCAGAACGCTTTGCCAACCGCACCGCCCTGGTCACCGGCGCCGGCAGTGAATCGGGAATCGGCTTTGCCGCCGCCCGCAAACTCGGGCTGGGTGGTGCCCGGGTCGCCATAACTTCCACGACAGACCGTATTTTTGAGCGCGTGACTGAATTGAAAGCACTGGGAATAGATGCCTGCGGCTACGTGGCTGACCTGATGGACCGCAGCCAGGTCGATACCCTTTGCCGAAACATATTGTCCGACCTGGGGCCGGTCCATGTCCTGGTCAACAACGCCGGCATGGTCCAGCTTGGCCAGGTGGAGGAATCCGCCACCTTCGTCAATCTCCGCCAGGCGACCTGGCAAGAGTCCATCGACAGGAACCTGACCACCTGCTTCAACGTCACCCAGGTATTTCTGCCCGGCATGATCCAGCAGCGATACGGTCGTATCGTGAACGTTTCATCGGTAACCGGCCCGGTCGTGAGCAAC
This sequence comes from uncultured Gammaproteobacteria bacterium, assembly GCA_963823435.1. Lineage (GTDB taxonomy): Bacteria > Pseudomonadota > Gammaproteobacteria > Steroidobacterales > BM003 > CAKZML01. The sequence continues at coordinate 219,562 of CAWGLN010000002.1, forward strand.
CCCGCCTCGGCGCCCTACTCTGCGGCCAAGGCCGCCATGGTCGGCATGAGTCGGAGTATCGCCATGGACGTGGGTGATAAGGGTATTACGATCAATAACGTCGCACCGGGCTGGATAAGTTCCGGATCGCAACTGCCACAGGAGGCCGTCGGCGGTTTCAATACTCCGCTGCGTCGTTCCGGGACACCCGATGAGGTCGCCGACCTGATCGCCTTCCTGGCCTCCGACGAATCGTCCTACATCACCGGCCAACTGATCATCATCGACGGCGGCAACACCCTGCAGGAGTACAAGGGTCCGGTGGAATCGTACTACTGAGACCGCCGGCGAAGTCGGCGACACGTGCGCAATGGGCAGTCACTGAAAAATGGTGGGGTGTGAAGGATTCGAACCTTCGACCAGCGGATTAAAAGTCCGATGCTCTACCAACTGAGCTAACACCCCGTCGTGGGACTGGACGGCAAAGCGTCCTGCGCGGGTCGAATCTCTGCGGTTCCTGATGCAAACCGATTTGCAGCACTGGAATCTGCGCTTTACCCTCGCGAGAGCGCGCATTGTAAATAAACCGTGACCATCTTGCCAGCGCAACGGACGCAAAAGCGCCGCGCAATGCCTGCCGGAGTAATGATTCGGTTAGACCCTGCAAGGTCTGCGCGGGCTGACTAGCGCTGTATATAGCGGGTTGGATCTTCCAGACCGGCTTCTGAGAATCCCTTTCTGCGGTAGCGACAGGAATCGCACTTGCCGCAGGCCCTGCCCTGCTCGTCAGCCTGGTAACAGGAAACGGTCAGCGCGTAGTCCACGCCAAGCCTGCTGCCCAGGGCAATAATCTCGCCCTTGCCAAGGTCAATCAGGGGCGTATGCACATGAAACGCAGCCCCCTCAACGCCTGCCCGGGTAGCCAGGTTGGCCAGCTTCTCAAATGCTTTTATGAATTCCGGACGACAGTCAGGGTAGCCCGAATAATCCACGGCATTGACGCCGATAAATATGTCCTGCGCACCGATAACCTCGGCCCAACCCAGCGCCAGCGAAAGAAATACCGTGTTACGTGCCGGAACGTAGGTGACCGGTATCTCATGCGGATCAGGCCCAGGCTGTTCCGGGACCTGGATCGACATGTCAGTAAGGGCTGATCCGCCCATATCGCCGGTATCGATGCGCATGACCTTGTGCTCTGCCACTCCCAGGGCTTGGGCCAGTTGTTTTGCAGCATGCAACTCAGAGCGATGACGCTGACCATAATCAAAACTCAGGCTGTAACACGCAAAGCCCTGCTTGAGGGCAACCGCCAGGGTGGTGGCCGAATCCAGACCCCCGGAAACCAGGATGACTGCTTTCTTGCTCATAGGCGTCTGCTCATCCTAGTGTCCAGGCTCATCGCCCCAGATCAGCTTGTGTAGCTGTACCTGCATACGCACGGCCAGGAGATCATCCAGGATCCACTGGGCCAGTTGTTTGAAATCCAGTGTGCCCCAGGCGGGTGAAAACAGGACCTCGCACACCTTGTCCAGGCCTCGCTGCCGCACTTGTTGCCTGGCCCACTCATAATCGTTGCGACTGCAAATCACGAACTTGAGTTGGTCATGCGGTGTGAGCAAGCGGATATTCTCCCATCGATTTCCGGACACCTCACCCGAGTCGGGGGTCTTGATGTCCACGACCCGGGAAACGCGGGAATCCACGGCAGCCACGTCATGGGCGCCACCGGTTTCCAGCGAAACCTCATACCCGGCGTCGCACAACCGGCTTAGCAACCCGAGGCAGTTCTTCTGGGCCAGGGGCTCACCACCGGTAACACAGACATACCGGGCCTGGTAACCGGCCACCTGCTCCAGGATGCCGTCAAAATCCATCCATTGGCCGCCGAAGAACGCATACTCGGTATCGCAGTACGTGCAACGCAATGGGCAACCGGTCAGGCGAATAAATACCGTGGGCAGTCCCGCCTGGCGGGCCTCGCCCTGCAGGGAAAAAAAGATCTCGGCGATCTTGAGTCGCTGATCGGCGGCAAGGTCTGATTTTTTGATCTTGTCCATTGGGAGCCTCTGATCTATTCACGAACTCGTATCTTGCGTCTAAAAGCCCCAGCTTCTGCGTTGCCAATCTTCGCAGTAGAACCACTACTACGTGCGATTGGCGCCTTGAATCTGAATCTTTTCGCCAACAATCTACTTTGTCCAGAATAAATGAGAGGCTCCATAGACGCCGGGGGCCAGGCCCCCCGCTTCTATCGTCCCGAGTGAGCCGGTGGCTCTCTCACCGGCACCTGCTAGTGACCCTCAGCTCTGCATTTTCTGCAAGCGCTGGTCGGCCAGGCGGGCGGCGGTAGAATCAGGAAAACGCTGGCTCGCCTCCGTCAATGCAGTGCGGGCCGCCTTCCATTGCTTCAGTTCGTAGTTGCAATAGCCGATCTTCAACAAGGCATCCGGGGTCTTGCGCGAATTCGGGTAGTCTTGCACAACGGACTGGAAGGTACTCAAGGCCTCCGCAAACTGACGACGCACGTAAAACGTTTCCGCATACCAATACTTCGCATTATCGGCCAGGTTGCTGCCAGGGTAGGTCTGCAGGAACTGGTCAAAGGCGGCAGCCGCCGGTTCATAACGTCCGTCTTTCAAGGCATTGAACGCCGCATTATAGCTTTCCTGCTCGGAGGCGCTGGCCGGACCCGGGGCCGGTGCATTGCCCGCTGCGCCGGCCGCGGCCGCTGCGCCGGAAACAGCGGAGCTAGCCGCCCGGCCTGACTCCAGACCCTGCAGACGTGAATCGATATCCACGTACTGGTCACGCTGACGGTTGTTCAGTCCCTGCAACTCAAACTGCAGCGACTCGATGTCACCCCGCAGACTCCGAACTTCCAGTTCCATAGCATCAAGTTTGCGTGACATTTCCAGCAGCGACTGGTTGTCTACCTTGCGCTCGATACTGTCCACGCGTTCAGTCAGCCGGGCCTGTTCCACCGCAAGGTGATCCTCAGCGGTATACGGGTCTGTTGCGCAACCGGCCAGCAAGCTGACCAGCGCCACGGACATGATTTGATAATTTTTCACGTTCATCTCAGTAATGGATCTCTACGCGTCGATTCTTTGTCCAGGCTTCTTCGCTCGAACCGAACTCGGAAGGCCTCTCCTCGCCAAAGCTCACGGTAACAATCTGTGAGTCCTGGGCGCCTTGCAGCAGGAGCGCGCGTCTTACGGACTGGGAACGACGTTCTCCCAGACCTATGTTGTACTCGCGGGAACCGCGTTCATCCGTATGTCCTTCCAGACGTACCCGGGCACCCGGATTCTCCACCAGGTTGCGGGCATGCGCCGCCAGCAGTTCCTCGTACTCCAGTTTGATATCGGTACTGTCGTAATCAAAAAAGATCGTGCTACCGGCCATCAGGTCGCCGGCACCAAGATTCATGCCGCCAAACTCTTCGCCCTGGCGGACGCCGCCACCGTCAATACCGCTCTGGCTGCTTCCCGTTCCGTCCTGGGCGCCGCCGACCAGGGTAGCTTCATCACCCCAGGGATCCTTCACTTCCGGGGACTTGCTGCAAGCGCCCAGCACCAGGGCGAGGGCAAGCAGAACAACTAATTTGGCTTTATGCATTGAATTCGCTCCAGTTCTCGTGAAACAGCGCCAGTAAGGCATTTGATTTTACAGTATTCCTCAGTTCGGCGGGAATGGTGACCAAACCGGCTCACGCACATCGCCATCGGCAGAGGCTATCCTGCCGCGTATTTGCCCGTCCGCCGACACCGTAGCCAGCACGCCACGGGACCCTTCCCGGGCGGCATAAATCAGGGTCTGACCATTCGGGGCAAAAGCCGGTGACTCATCCAGGTTTCCATTGGACAAGACCTGCAGGCTTGCTCTTTCCAGGTTCATCACCGCGATACGGTAATTCCCCCGGTCCAGGGTCACCATGCTCAAGGTCTTGCCGTCAGGCGACAATCGTGGCCGCGCATTGTAACTGCCTTCCCTGGTCACACGCTGGGCTTTTTTATCTAGCACGTCCAGTTCATAAATCTGTACACCGCCACTACGATCCGAGGTGAAGTACAGACCCCGGCCATCACGCCGCCATTCGGGCTCGGTATCGATAGCCGGATGATTGGTAAGACGCTCAAGACGCCCATTGGTCAGTTCAAGCACATAGATATCCAGGTTTCCGTCCGACTCAGACAAGGTCAGGGCCATCCGACGACCGTCCGGATGCCAAACAGGCGCGCCATTGACGCCGCGACGCGAGCTGACCTTTTGCCTGAAGCCGGTGCGAAGAATCTGCACGTATATCGACGAGGTACCACCCTCGAAGGACACGTAGGCGAGCTTGCGTCCATCCGGTGACCAGGAGGGTGACATGATGGGATCGGGCGAACTGGATATCACCTTGGGATTGGCGCCGTCTGCATCCGCCACCAACAGTTCGAAATTACGTTGCTTGCCAGTGCCGGTAACCGTCACATAGGCCACCTGGGTGGAGAACACGCCTTTTATCCCGGTGAGTTTCTCGTAAATCATGTCCGCCACGTAATGGGCCGACGCGCGCATCGCTGCACGTGTCGAGGGCATGCGATAGCCCAGGATTTGTTCGCGCTTGTACACATCGAACACCTGGAACTGGATGGAATACTCCTCGGCGTTGATTGGCGTTACACGTCCAACCACCAACACCTGGGTGTTCAGAAGACGCCAGTCCTGGAAGTCCACCTCGGCCCCGCTGCTGGGTTTTTCCAGCATGTCCTTGCGCGCCATGGGGGCGAAACGACCGCTACTGAGCAGATCGTCAGAAACCACCTGGGCCACATCCAGGGGTTGCGATCCCGGTCCCGAGTAGCCAAAGGGCACCACGGCAATGGGCATTGCCGCTGACACTCCCCGGGTGATCTCAATTCTCAACTCGGCCCGGGCGGGCTGGGCAAGCCAGAGCGAACCCAGAATGGTCAACCAAAAAATCGAACTTGCTACCTTTGCCATGAATTCTGCCTGGTTGGTGATTCCGCGCCTTTCACCTGGCGCCTAACTAAATTGGTCAGTCCCGTGGTTTGAACACAAGTTGCAGGTTTCGTTCAAACAACGCTGGATCCGGCGGCTGGGGCAGGGGCGAGGCCTGGTAAACAGCTGCCTCCACCGAGCGAACCACCGTGTCATCCCCATTACAACGCACGACCTTCACTGATACTACCTGTCCGCCGGGAATCTGGCTCACATTTACCACACACTCGAGCCCGGGCTTGGCCGACGGCGGGCGAATCCAGTTGCGTTCTATTTTCTGTCCGATCATCGCTACGTATTGCGCCAACAGACCGGAACGCTCGGCCGCCGTGCGCGCCTCTTCCACCGCCATTTGCTGCCGGAGCAAGTCCTCTGCCTCTGCTTTCTGCCGGGCTTCGGCTGCCTGCTTCTTGCGCAACTCCTCGGCCTTGCGATCGGCCTCGACCTTGGCCTTCCTGGCTTCATCTTCCTTGCGCTTGAGGTCCGCCTGCCGCTTCTTTTCAGCCTCGGCCTTGTCACGGGCGGCTTGCTCGTCTGCCCTACGCTTCACCTGCAGATCGGCTTCCTTCTTTTTATCCGCCTCCACTTTCAGCTTGGCCTGTCGTTCCTCCTGTTCACGCTTTTTCTGCAGCGTGATCTGGCGGGCTTGCTCTTCCTCCCTGACCCGCCGCTCTTCCGCTTCCTTGCGTTCCAGTTGCTGCCGGGCTTCAAGCTTGCGATCCCGTATCTCCCGATTCACCTCGCTCATGTCCACCACCGAAGACTGGACCACGGGCACGACCTTCATGGGGGGCGCCCCGGGCTGGGTAAACCGGGCCACACTCAGCACCAGGCCAGCCACAATAAGCAGGTGAACAAGCACCGAGTAGGCCAGACCCCTGGCATGTTCGCGCACAAAGTCGAGCATGCGTGGTTACTGCTTGCGCACCGGAATCTCGGATTCCGGGTCCGTCATAATGCCCACACTGGGCGCACCACCGTCCTGCAAAAGACGCATTGCGGCCACCACCACCCCGTGACTGACAGACTGATCAGCCTTGATCAGCACGGGGGTCTTTGGATCCCGGGACATGACCGCGGCCGTGCGTTGCACCACCGCTTCAGCTTCCATCGGTTTGTCCTTGCCCGATCCAATATTCAGGTAGAGATTGCCGGAACGGTCCACGCTGAGTACCAGTGGCTCACTTTTCATAAACTTGTCTGCATCCAGCGGAGCAGCGCCTACCTTGGGCAGGTCCACTTCTATGCCCTGGGTGAGCAGCGGCGCCGTGACCATGAAAATAATGAGCAGCACCAGCATGACGTCAATGTAGGGAACCACGTTGATCTCCCCCATCAAGCGTCGTTGTCTGTATTCGAGTGCCATGGCTATGCCTCTTCCTCGCCGCTGCGCTGGGTATTGCGTTGCAGGATGCTGGAGAACTCCTCCATGAAGGTGTCGTAACGGCTCTCCAGCCTGCCAACCTGGTCGGCATACCGGTTATAGGCAATCACCGCCGGTATGGCTGCGAACAAACCCATCGCGGTGGCAATCAGGGCCTCGGAAATGCCGGGCGCCACCATCGCCAGGGTCGCGTACTGAACGTTACCCAGGGAATGAAATGAATTCATGATGCCCCAGACGGTGCCGAACAGACCCACGTAAGGACTGGTCGAACCGACCGTGGCCAACATCGCAAGATTGACTTCCAGCCTATCCATTTCCCTGCGTTGAGCCACACGCATCGCTCTTTGAGCACCCTGCAGCATCTGGTCGGAACTCAGCCCGGCCTGCTTGCGCAGGCGGCCAAATTCGCGGAATCCGTGTTCGAAGATCCCCGCCATACCCAGCGAGTCCCGCGGGGCCGAGCTGATACGACGGTACATGTCTGACAAGTCGCCACCTGACCAGAAATTGCGTTCGAACTCGTCCGCCGACCGACTCGCCTCGCGTATCAGCTTGCGCTTGCGGAAGATCACCGCCCAGGACGCAAGCGATGCAAGCAACAGCAGCAACATCACCGCCTGTACGATCGGACTGGCCGCGAAAATCAGGCCAATAATTGACATATCCGTAGAAGGCATCAAGCAAACTCCTCAAGCAAATTGGCCGGAATGGCCCTGGGTCGAAGTCGGTCCGCATCCACACACGCAGCTTTTACCATGCCGCTGACCAGGAGTTCACCCTGCTCGTCATCCCTGCGGATTTCTTGTGCAAAACTCAAGCTCGTCCGGGTAATGGACATCATCCGGCAACTAACGTTCAACAGATCATCAAACCTCGCCGGCTTCACATACTTCACATCCGTCGAAACCACGACGAACATCAATCTTTGATCACGCATCAGCGTGGGCTGGTCCACACCGATGCTACGCAACCACTCGGTGCGGGCGCGCTCCATGAATTTCAGATAATTGGCGTAATACACGATACCACCTGCATCGGTGTCCTCGTAGTACACACGCACCTGGAAGTTAAATTCCGTCATCCATCGTCATCCTGGGTAAATCGGGGTTCTGCCGCGCAAACGGGGCAATCTTCGCACCTATTGATCGCTAGTCCTTGTCGTCTGTAAAAAGCGACAGATTCTCCACGGCGGCAATCGCCTTGGGCGAGGGCAGCCCGAAGTGCTCATAGGCCCCGCGCGTGGCCACCCGTCCTCTTGCAGTGCGCATCAAGAAACCTTGCTGGATCAGGTAGGGCTCAAGGACATCCTCTATGGTGCCCCTCTCCTCGCTGATGGCCGCAGCCAGGCTATCCACGCCCACCGGCCCACCATCGAATTTCTCAATCAAGGTCAGCAACAACTTGCGGTCGAGCAAATCAAATCCCAGTTTGTCCACTTCCAGCATGTCCATGGCCGCGGATGCTACCTGCAAACTGATCTTGCCGTCGGCTTTTACTTCGGCAAAATCCCGCACTCTACGCAGCAGGCGATTGGCAATACGCGGCGTACCGCGGGCCCGCCGGGCAATTTCTGTGGCGCCCCCGGCATCCATTTCCAGACCCAGGATGTGAGCAGATCGCCGTGCGATACGGGCCAACTCCTCGACCTGGTAGAACTCCAGTCGCTGCACGATGCCAAACCGGTCGCGCAAGGGTGAGGTCAGCAAACCTGCGCGGGTGGTCGCACCCACCAGCGTAAACGGAGGCAGATCCAGCTTGATCGACCGGGCTGCAGGACCCTCGCCAATCATGATGTCCAACTGAAAATCCTCCAAAGCGGGATAGAGCACTTCCTCCACAACGGGACTCAGGCGGTGTATCTCGTCAACAAACAGTACGTCATTCGGCTCAAGGTTGGTGAGCAGTGCCGCCAGGTCCCCGGCCCGTTCCAGCACCGGACCCGATGTGTGTCGCAAGTTAACGCCCATCTCGTTGGCGATGATGTGCGCCAGGGTCGTCTTGCCCAGTCCGGGTGGTCCGAATATCAACACGTGATCCAGCGCCTCCGAGCGCTTGCGTGCCGCGCTGATGAAGATATCCATCTGCATCTTCACCGCTTCCTGGCCAATATACTCGGACAAGACCCGCGGTCTGATGGCCCGGTCAAAGGCTTCATCGTCGCCGCCGTTACCGGCGGATATCACGCGATCCTGATCTGACATGCTGCTTGTTCCTGGTATATCTCTATGCGCACTATCACACATCATTCCTGTGGCCGAAATCACCAGCATCCTGTGAGAAAATCGGCGTTGGGTCTTGCCAGCTATTTCCTGGCCAGATTCTGCAGTACCCGACGGATGATTTCTTCCGTGCTTTCTTCCGACTCAGGCACCTTTTTCAACATCTGGCTGACCTCTGCCGGCTTGTAGCCCAGGGATACCAGTGCGCTAAAGGCCTCGCCCCGAGGATCACTTGCCTGCGATCCAAACGCCCCTGGTCTGAAGGAGGCCGCGCCAAATCCGTCGGTGATACGGTCACGCATTTCCACCAACAAACGTTCGGCAGTCTTCTTGCCAATTCCCGGCACTTTTACCAGCGAGGCATGGTCCTGTTGCTGTACGCACAACACAAAACCCTCAACGCTGATACCCGAGAGAATGGCCAGCGCCATTTTGGCGCCAACCCCTGATACCTTGACCAGACTTCGAAACAGGCTGCGCTCGGCTTCGGTAGCGAAACCGTACAACACGTGGGCGTCCTCCCGGACAACCAGGTGTGTCAGCAAGGTAAGCGACGCCCCAACCGCCGGCAGGTCGTAGAACGTAGACATCGGCGCTTCCACCTCGTAGCCGACGCCCTGCACGTCTATCACCAGACCTGGCGGATGCTTGGCGCTGAGGACGCCCTTCAAATGTCCTATCACCGCCGTCTCCTTGCGGGTGAGGTGGCCAGTTGAAATTTAAGGCTTCGATGGTTGGCATGGCAAATGGCTATAGCCAGTGCATCGGCAGCGTCTGCCTGCAATGCCTCCTTCAATCCCAGCAAGGCCTTGACCATATGCTGAACCTGGCTTTTGTCGGCGCCGCCGGCACCGACGACCGCCTGTTTAACCTGCCGTGCCGCATATTCATGTACCGGCAATTCGCGCTCGAAGGTTGCGCAAAGTGCCGCGCCCCTCGCCTGACCAAGTTTCAGGGCGCTATCTGCATTCTTACTCAGAAATACTCGCTCGATGGATATCTCATCCGGGACTTGCTCTCCCAGCACGCGACTCATACCGACAAAAATCTCACGCAAGCGCTGGGCAAAGTCGTCACCCGAGGTGCGGATACAGCCACTGCCCACGTAAAACAAGCCCTGGGGAGTGGTCTCTATCACACCATAGCCGGTAATCCTGGACCCCGGGTCAATACCCAGGATACGAACTCTCGATGAGGTGTTCTTGATGATAGTGAATACCCTGCCAAGGTGAGAGCGCCCCTAGTCCAGGAGCGCGAGTATTTCGTCCGGAATTTCTGCGTTGGAATACACGTTCTGCACATCGTCCAGGTCTTCAAGCACCTCAAGCATCTTCATCATGCTGGCGGCCTGCTGTTCATCCAGCACGGTGGAAGTAGACGCACGCTGTGTCACCTCCGCTTCCTCGGCCTCAAAACCACCTTTCAACATGGCGTCACGAACTTTCTCGAAGTCAGCGGGATCAGTCAGTACATCGATACAACCATCGGGATAGGTAACCACGTCTTCGGCGCCCGCTTCCAGTGCCGCCTCCATGACCGCATCCTCATTCAACCCGGCAGGGAAACTCAGTTGACCCACGAGTTTGAACAGGTAGCCTACCGATCCGTCCGAACCGAGGTTGCCACCGTACTTGGAAAACCCGTGACGGACCTCGGCCACGGTGCGATTGCGGTTGTCAGTCATGCACTCGACCATGACCGCCACACCGCCGGGGCCATAGCCTTCGTAGCGCACGTCCTCGTAATTATCGCCGTCCAGACCAACCGCACCACGCTTTATGGCTCGCTCGATATTATCCTTCGGCATACTCTGGGCCTTGGCTTTATCCACTGCCAGACGCAACCTGGGATTCGATTCGAGCTCACCACCGCCGACCCTGGCTGCGGTAGTTATCTCCCTGATCAACTTGGTAAACAGTTTCCCACGCTTTTTATCCTGCGCGCCCTTGCGGTGCTGGATATTGGCCCACTTGCTATGACCTGCCATGAAAGTACTCGATACTCTATATAGATATTAGAAATTCAATCTGAAGCCGATATGGAACTGATCGTCAAACTTCACGTTTGGCCGGTCGTCATAGCCAGCCCTGAGGTAGCGATAGCCGAGGTATATCCAGGCACTCTTGAGTACGTCATAACTGACGTAGGCGGAGATTTCCTCGTAGCCATCCTGGTCGGAAAAAGACAGGACACTCGGCGCCAGATAAAGCTCGCCACCCAGGGCAAAGCGGTCCGCGCCCGGGATTTTCCATCGACCGAAGGCGCCTATGGCGACCGAGGAGCCGCTGGCACCGCCGACGTTCTTATTGGCGTCGGTAAACACCAGCTTGGCCCCCAGCCCGGCCTCCATGGGCTGATTACCGGAACTGGCGAAGCCCACCTGGAAAAGACCGACTGCGGCCACATCTCCGTTGTCCTGGCTATGCAGCCAGGATGCCTGGATCTCCAGATCCCTGGCCAGGGAGAATCCTCCCCCAACCCTTGCGACATCGTCGTTGAAACTCAAATCCAGCGAGTTACCAAAGGCGCTCGTGGACACGGTTAACATCAAACCGGCGAGAAACCATGCTCTCGACATACTAATTCTCCTGAATGGAAATATGACTCCGTGACGCAACGGCGCCCGAATTGCACGTATGATAAGCGATATTGTCTAATCATCCCACACGCGCATGTCTGATTTGAACAATACAAACCCGGATGAAGCGGACCGTGAACGAGCGGACCCGGGTGCTTGCCCTGGCTAAAGAGGTCCAGGCGGGCGGTCTGACTCCGGTACAGAGCGCCCGTATCAGGCACTGGCAGGCGGTAGACCGCATCCTTGATGATCTGAATTGTGACGACAGGCTACGCAGCGGCGCCTTGTTGTACTTCCTGATTGACGCGGGTCTTTTGCCAAGGGACCGGCTGCAGAGCGGAGTTTGGACCCGAGCTACGGGCGCTGGTAGCCGGGGTCGAAACACTGTCCGGTTTCGGTCTTCCGGATGAATGGCGACCCGAAATGCAACTGCCACCCCGTCAGGCCGAATCCCTGCGCCAAATGCTGGTGGCAATCGCCAGCGACGTACGGCTCGTGCTGGTGAGACTGGCCGATCAATTGGTACGCCTGCAGGAATTGCGGGCAACGGACACGGATACGGACAAGACGCGAAAGACGGCGCTGGAGACGCGTGAAATTTTCGCGCCCCTGGCCAACCGGCTCGGGGTCTGGCAAATCAAATGGCAGTTGGAAGACCTGGCCTTTCGATACCTGGATCCCGAAGCCTATCGCAAGACTGGCAAAAATCCTGCAGCAGTCACGTAGCGAACGTATCGCCTACCTGGAGAACTTCCAGGCCGTACTGCGCGGGGCGCTGGCTGATGAAGGTGTGAGCGCCGAGGTGGCAGGCAGGGCGAAACACCTTTACAGCATCTGGCGCAAGATGCAGAAAAAACACCTGGAGGTTGAAGAACTATTTCGACCTCCGGGCGGTTCGCGTCCTGGTGGACACCAGTCGCTGACTGCTACGCGGCCCTGGGTGTGGTGCACAGCCGCTGGCAATATATTCCGGGTGAATTTGACGACTATATCGCCACACCCAAGGAAAATGGATATCGCTCTTTACACACGGCGGTAATCGGGCCTGGCGGACACCCGGTAGAGGTGCAAATTCGTACCAGGGATATGCACAGCCGTGCCGAGTTGGGCGTGGCCGCTCACTGGCGCTACAAGGAAGGGCGCAGCCAGGATGCGGCATTCGACCAAAAAATCCAGTGGCTGCGCCAGATCCTGGAACCCGAGGACAAGGACGAGACGGCCAACGACCTGATTGACCGGGTCAAATCGGAAATCAGTGAGGACAGGGTTTACGTCATCAGTCCCAGGGGAGAAATCGTGGATTTACCAACCGGTTCCACGCCACTGGATTTTGCTTACCACGTTCACAGCGAAGTAGGTCATCATTGTCGCGGCGCCAAGGTCAATGGACGCATGGTGACGCTCACTTACAAGCTGCGTACCGGTGAACAGGTGGAGATTGTCACAGCCAAGAGCAGCAGTCCCAGTCGAGACTGGTTGGTGCCCCAGTTCGGGTATATCGCCTCTCCACGCACCCGGGCAAAGGTGCGCAACTGGTTCCGTCGCCAGGACCAGGATCAGAATCGACGCCAGGGCAAGGCCATGCTGGAAAAGGAACTTGGGCGTCTGGGACTCAGGTCCTTTCCGCTGGCGCAACTGGTCAAACTGCTACGGGTGGGAACGGCCGAGGAACTGTATGGCAAGATCGGCTCCGGTGACCTTTCGCTGGAGGTGGTCAGCGATGCCCTGCAACAACACCAGGGAGTCACGCCAGATCAGCCACCGATAGTCATCAAGCGCAAGCGCAAGCCCCAGAAGGGCAATCGCTTCGTCATCGCCGGTCTGGGTGACCTGCTGTCCAATCCGGCACGCTGCTGCAGACCCATGCCGCCCGAGCCTATACGCGGCTACCTGACCCAGGGACGCGGCGTGAGCATACATCGCGATAATTGCACCAACCTGATTCGGCTGGCAGCCAAGAGTCCCGAGCGCATTCTCGAAGTGACCTGGGAAACGGGCGATGCGGATTTTCACCCTGTCAGAATTCGCCTGGAAGCCCACGACCGTGCCGGCCTGACACGCGATGTGGCGAATCTGCTGAGCGACGAGAACGTGCACATAAATGCCCTGGAGGCACGCTCCAACCGCCGTGATAACAGCGCGGTGATGGAACTGCTGATTGAGGTCAAGGGGCTGGACCAGTTAAGTCGCATACTCAACCGGCTAAGCACCCTGCCCAACGTGATCAGCGTGAACCGGACCGAGCACTAACCCCCGGCAAACCACCGGGGGTCGGCCCCCGTGACAGGGACTAGCGATTGATCGCGTGGATCGCGCGCTTGTCCACTGCCAGTGCGGCCTCATGAATGGCCTCGGACAGGCTCGGGTGCGCATGGATAGTCAGCTGCAGATCCTCTGCACTGCCCTGGAACTCCATTGCCACCACGGCCTCGCCAATCAACTCGCCTGCCATGGGGCCCACGATGTGTACACCCATGAGTTCATCGGTATCCTCGGCGGCAATCATCTTGACCATGCCGGCCGCGGCTTCCATCGCCTTGGCGCGTCCATTCGCTGCAAAGGAGAAGGTACCGATCTTGTAGGCACGTCCGCTCTCCTTGACCTGTTCCTCGGTCTGGCCCACCCAGGCAATCTCAGGCGCCGTGTAGATCACTGAAGGGATCACGGCGTAATTCATCTCGGCGACCTTGCCGGCGATCAGGTCTGCAACAATGACGCCTTCTTCCGATGCCTTGTGTGCCAGCATGGCTCCGCGCACCACGTCGCCCACGGCCCATATGCCATCGGTGCCGGTGCGGCATTGATCGTCTACCACCACGCGACCACGATCATCCAGCGGCACACCACTGTCGTCGCCGAGCAAGCCCTCGGTGTTGGGCCTGCGGCCGACCGCCACCACTACCTTGTCCACTTCTATGCTCTGACTGCCCTTGGCGTCGTCGTAATTCAGTGTCACACCCTTTTTCAGGACCTTGGAAGCCGGTCACCTTGGCCCCGGTGCGAACCTCCAGCCCCTGGCGCTTGAACAAGCGCTGCACTTCTTTTGCAACCGCCCGGTCCGCCATGAACAGGAAATCGTCCATGGCTTCCAGCACAACCACCTCGGCGCCCAGGCGCTTCCACACGCTGCCCAATTCCAGGCCTATCACGCCACCACCGATGACGCCCAGGCGTTTTGGCACCTCGGTAAAATCCAGGGCGCCCCAGGAATCGACTACCTGGTTGCCATCGAAAGGAACCTGCTGCAGTTCAATCGGGCTTGACCCGGTCGCGATGATCACGTTTTTTGCGTCGAGTACGCTGACCTTACCTTTGACGTCCGTGTACTCGACCTTGCGTCCAGCCAGCAATTTGCCTTGGCCTTGCAGCCCGGTGACCTTATTTGCCTTGAACAGGGCCTGGATGCCACCGGTCAGTTGACCGACGATTCCCGCCTTGCGCTTCTGCATGGTCGCCAGGTCCAGCGACAGTTTGCCGACCCCTATACCGTGGGCTGAAAACTCCTCCTGGGCCCGGTGGTACAGCTCGCTTGATTCAAGCAAGGCCTTGGAAGGTATGCAGCCTGCGTTGAGACAGGTCCCACCAAAGCTGCGAGATCCATCACGGTTAATCCAGTTGTCTATACAGGCGACCTTCAGGCCGTTCTGGGCCGCGCGAATTGCCGCGACATAACCGCCGGGACCACCACCAATAACAATTACGTCGTATGAATCTGCCATGATATTTCCTTCATTTTTCAGCTTGCGGCCGGGAAAAACGTACTCGCCCGGTTGATGTTGTAAATGTCCGGCGTCTGCTTACAGTTCCAACAGCAGGCGCGACGGATCCTCCAGTGCTTCCTTGACTGACACCAGGAATCGCACCGATTCCCGCCCGTCAATAATCCGGTGATCGTAGGTCATCGCCAGGTACATCATGGGTCTGATCCGGATTTCTCCATCGACAACCATGGGGCGATCCTGGATCTTGTGCATCCCCAGGATCGCGCTCTGGGGAGGATTCAGAATCGGCGTGGACATCAGCGAGCCGAACACCCCGCCATTTGTCAGCGAAAAGGTACCGCCGGTGAGCTCCTCAATCGACAGCTTGCCGTCCCGCGCGCGCAAGGCCATGTCACCAATGCTTCTTTTCAATCTCGGCAAAGCCCAGTTGGTCAGCATTGCGTAGGACAGGAACAACCAGACCTCTCTCGGTGGAAACCGCCACGCCAATATCATAATAGTTGTGATACACAATCTCGTTGTTCTCAACGTAGGCGTTGACCACGGGAAACTTGCGCAAGGCCTCGGCGCATGCCGTCACAAAGAACGACATAAAGCCCAGGCGGACCCCATGGCGTTTTTCAAAAGCGTCCTTGTAGCGACTACGCAGAGCCATTATTTCAGTCAGGTCTACCTCATTGAACGTGGTAAGCATGGCAGCGCTTTGCTGCGCCTCCACCAGGCGCTCTGCAATGCGCACCCGCAAACGTGTCATGGGCACGCGCTTTTCAGTTCGGGCGCACTCAAACCGGCGGGCAGATCTTCCACATCGCCGTCGTCATCTTCTTTGAGTTCCAGGTGGGCCAACACATCGCCCTTGGTGAGCCTGCCGTCAGGACCGCTTGCCTGGATATTTGCGGGTTTCAGCTTATGCTCGTCAACCAGACGTCGCACCGACGGACTTAATTTGCCCGCGCTCTCCAGGCTGGCCGCGGCCGCAGGCTCCGGCAGTGGGAGCAACAGGTGTCGCTGCCGCAGGTTTTTCCGAAGCCGTATCGGCAGGCGCCGCAGCGGCAGTCGCTACCGCACCCTCGGCAAGGATTGCGATCAACTGTCCACCGGTGACCGTGGCGCCATCCTGGATCAGTATTTTTTCCAGCACGCCCGACACGGGTGCAGGTACCTCGAGCACCACCTTGTCGGTTTCCAGATCCACCAGATTTTCGTCGCGGGTCGACCGCGTCACCCGGTTTCTTATGCCAGGTCACCAGCGTTGCGTCGGCTACCGACTCCGGTAATTGAGGTACCTTGACTTCGATGCTCATGCTTATTTCCTGCCAGAGTGCTTGGGTGATTTTTCTTCGACCGATACCACGGCCGGCTCAATATCCAATGCCGCTTCCACCAACGCTTGCTGCTGTTGCACGTGCATTGCGTAAATGCCCGAGGCCGGTGCGGCGGCGCCTGCCCGGCCAGAGTAAAACAGCTTGTGCCGCACTTTCAGCGGCTCCTGCAAGCGATGCCGGATCTGGTACCAGGCACCCTGGTTCTGCGGCTCTTCCTGACACCAAACGATGTCCTTCGCGTTTCGGTATTGCTCAATGACCTCGGCATATTCATCCGCCGGGAAAGGATACAACTGCTCGATACGCACGATGGCGACGTTCTCGACGCCGTGGGTCTGGCGGGCTTCCAAAAGGTCGTAATAGACCTTGCCGCTGCAGAACACAACGCGCTGTACCTTGCCCGATCGAACACTCTCCACCTCCGGGATGACGGTCTGGAAGCTGCCGCTGATGAGATCGGTTTGCGTGGATACGCTCAGGCGATGACGCAACAGGCTCTTGGGTGTCATCACGATCAGGGGCTTGCGCACCTTGCGCAACATTTGCCTGCGCAACATGTGGAACATCTGGGCCGGTGTAGAGGGTACGCAGACCTGCATATTGTGCTCGGCGCACAATTGCAGAAAACGCTCCAGCCTGGCTGAAGAATGTTCAGGCCCCTGCCCCTCGTAACCGTGCGGCAGGAAAAGGGTCAAGCCGCACAAGCGACCCCACTTGGCCTCCCCCGAACTGATGAACTGATCGATCACAACCTGTGCACCGTTAACGAAGTCGCCGAACTGCCCTTCCCAAATCACCAGTTGGTTGGGGTTGGCTGCGCTGTACCCGTATTCGAAACCGAGCACCGCTTCTTCGGACAACAGCGAGTCATTCACCGCAAAGTGCGGCTGATCCTTGCTGATATGCTCAAGTGGGCAATAGGTGGCATTGTCCGCCTGGTTATGCCATACGGCATGGCGGTGAAAAAATGTGCCGCGACCGCTGTCCTGCCCGGTTATACGAATTCCATAACCATCTTCAAGCAGGGACGCATAGGCCAGCGTTTCGGCAAAGCCCCAGTCCATGGGTAACTCGCCCGACGCCATCTTCTGCCGGTCGCCAACGATGCGCTGAACCCTGGGATGCAACTTCATGCCATCAGGAATGGTCACCAGCGGTTTGGCCAGTCGCCGAAGACGTTTGAGCGGAATGCTGGAATCCACCTCGTCGGACAAATCACCACCGAAGTGTGACCAGTCCACCGTGTGCTGATTACCAATCATCCCCAGGGCCACATTGGACACCGAGCCACCGGTATCCAGCCTGTCCCGAAATTCTTCCACCAGGTCCGTACTTTCTTTTTCACTGATCAACTGCAGTTCAACCAGGCGGTCGGCGTACAGTTGGCGCACTGTCTTGTGCTTGCGTATGGCCTTGTACATTACTGGCTGGGTTGCAGCGGGCTCGTCGGCCTCGTTATGGCCATGACGGCGATAGCAAACCAGGTCGATTACCACGTCTTTGTAAAAGGTGTGCCGGTAATCAAGCGCCAGTCGAGTGACAAACAACACCGCCTCCGGGTCGTCTGCGTTCACATGAAAAATCGGCGCCTCGATCATTTTCGCCACGTCTGAACTGTATGGCGTGGAACGCGCGTCCTGGGGGTCACTCATGGTGAACCCGATCTGGTTGTTCACGATGATGTGCACCGTACCACCGGTCTTGAACCCGCGAGTTTGTGACAACTGCAGGGTTTCCATGATCACGCCCTGGCCGGCAAAGGCCGCGTCGCCATGTACGAGTACTGGCAGGACAGTGTCACCGACGTCATCACCTCGGCGCTCCTGGCGGGCGCGCACCGAGCCCTCCACCACCGGGTTGACGATTTCCAGGTGAGAAGGATTGAACGCCAGGGCAACATGCACGTTGCCGCCGGGGGTCTTGATGTCAGTAGAAAAACCCATGTGATATTTCACATCACCCGACCCACGATGCACGCTGGGATCCCACTTGCCTTCAAATTCGGAGAACAGGTCGTCGGGGGCCTTGCCCACCACGTTCACCAGAACGTTGATGCGACCACGGTGCGCCATACCGATAACCAGTTCTTCAACCCCATGCCGACCACCCTGCTGAATCAAGTCATTTATCAGGGGAATCAAGGCTTCTCCACCCTCGAGGGAAAAGCGCTTCTGACCCACATAGCGAGTGTGCAGGTAACGCTCAATACCCTCGGCACTGGTCAGCGATTGCAGCAGTTGAATTTTCTCCTCGCGGGAAAGGCGGTATTCCTGCACCGGGGACTCAAATCGGTCCTGCAACCAGCGACGCTCGCGAGCGTGAGAAACATGCGCAAAGTCGGCGCCAATTTTGTCGGAATAGGTTTTTTTCAGGAGAGCCAACAGGTCTCTCAGGGGCAGGCGCCTGGTTCCCGCGAAGCCACCGGTATGGAACTCCGTACCCATATCCGCATCGCCCAGGCCAAAGTACTCCAGGGTCAGGACGGACGGCATCCGGCGCTGCCAAAGACCAAGTGGATCCAGGTCAGCTATCTGGTGGCCACGCTGGCGGTACACCTGGATCATGCGAGCCACCGCCGCCTGCTTGATGTCCGCACCGGAAACCACAGCCTGACCCGGTCTGCGCTCGCCCGCTTGCTTCGCCAGCCTGCGCTCTACCGGTCCCCGCGCGACTTCGGCCCGGGGATTCTCAACAAGGTTTCTGAAATATGCCTGCCACTCATCACTGACTCTGCCCGGATCCCGGAGAAATTCTTCGTAATAGTGTTCCACGAACGGCGCGTTACCACCGAAAAGGGGCGTGGAGTCGTAACGATCTTTCAGTGAACTGCTCATAAGTGGTAACCGGCCTGGTAAAACGATCTCCAAGAGGTCAGAAGTGTAACTCAAGACCCCCGCAGCGAAAGCACTAAGTAGCGGATAAAACAGGCTTTTGCCAATTCTAGGCTGGAAAACAGATCTGCGTCTAATTCTTTAGTCGATTTTCTTGCCGATAACTGGTTTTTCTTACAGCTGAATACTGTGTTTTTATACACCCTTTGGCGCTTGAAACCCGAATTCACCGCAAACCGCCCAGGTGGGGCTTTCGTTGGGTCGAAAGCCGGGTTGAATATTGCGCTTCTGTTATCGCTGCGGCCGCTGTGGAATAACCCAACGTCCACGTCTACCGGCAAGACGCCCCGGAGAGGATCACTCGGGGCTGCGCCCCTCGCCCCTGCGGGGTCGTCGCCGCGAAAGAGCATGGAAACCGTTCACGCCGAGTCCGGACCACCCTCAAACCTCGCACGAAGCGGCAACCACGCCCTGGAGAGGATTACTCGGGCTGCGCCCCTCGCCCCTGCGGGGTCGTCGCCGCGAAAGAACATAGAGACCGTTCACGCCGAGTCCGGACAACCCTCAAACCTCGCACGAAGCGGCAACCACGCCCTGGAGAGGATTACTCGGGACTGCGTCCCTCGCCCCTGCGGGGTCGTCGCCGCGAAAGAACATAGAGACCGTTCACGCCGAGTCCGGACAACCCTCAAACCTCGCACGAAGCGGCAACCACGCCCTGGAGAGGATTACTCGGGACTGCGTCCCTCGCCCCTGCGGGGTCGTCGCCGCCAGCGGCGACGCTTGTCGGCCCGCTGCGCGGGCCTCGGTTCGAACCGGAGGTCTCATCCAACCGCCAGGGCGCCAAATAAAAAGCCACCCTAATGGGTGGCCTGTTATTTGGCGCCCTGGAGAGGATTCGAACCTCTGACCCCGCGCTTAGGAGGCGCGTGCTCTATCCTCTGAGCTACCAGGGCATAGAGGTCCGGGAACCCCTTAAATAGTGGTGGAGCCGAAGGGAGTCGAACCCTCGACCTCCTCATTGCGAACGAGGCGCTCTCCCAACTGAGCTACGGCCCCACTGAAGGGGCGCTATTCTATCACCCGTTTTCGGATTGACCAGCACCTGCCCGCAATTAATTGGACATCGGGCAACCTCGGGGTGTGCGATGATGGGAAACACCATGATTCATGATGCCAACAGACGGAGACTCTAGATGCTTACACCAGGCAGTACGGCACCGGACTTCAGCTTGCCCGACGAGGATAACAACACGCGAACTCTCGGGGAGTTTCTCAAAAAAGGCCCTGTGATCGTTTATTTCTATCCCGCCGATTTTACTCCTGGCTGCACCAAGGAAGCCTGCAGCATCCGCGATTTGCACGATGACATCATCAAGTCTGGACTGCAGATAGTGGGCATCAGTCCGCAGTCGCCGGAGAGCCACACCCGTTTTCGCGAAACTCACAAACTTCCCTTTCCGTTGCTCGCGGATGAAGACAAGCAGGCTATCAGGAGCTATGACGTCAACGGCCCCCTGGGCATCGGCGTTCGTCGCGCCACCTTCCTGATCGATAACAAGGGAGTGATACAGGACGCCGTTCTGGCAGACCTATTTATCGGCGAGCACACCGCATTCATCAACAAGGCCATCGCCCTGAACAGTTAGGTTATCTATTTATTTTTGGAGGGTGGCAGCAACTTGCGCCGGCTCGCGACGGTTGCAGATTCCCTAGACCTTGTTGAGATCCTTGCGCGGGTCAAAGTTGGTTTCAATGGCCAGTTCGTCCAGCAATTCCCGGGCTCGTGCCGACAGGGTCTCGGGCATCACCAGTTTTAATATTACGTACTGGTCTCCCGGCACCTTGCCGGGCAAGCCTTTCCCGGTAAGACGCATACGCTGACCTGCCTTGCTGTTGCCTGGCAATTTCATGCTTACGGTCCCACCGAGAGTTGGAATGTTCACGGATTTTCCTGCGTTTAGTTCCCACGGCGCCACCGGCAACTCCAGCGTGACGTCCTTGCCATCGATCTTGAAATTTCGGTGCGGGATTAGAGTGATTTCCAGGAACAGATCGCCGGCCGACCCCCCTCCTGCGCCAGGCGCACCCTGCCCCTTCAGGCGTATCTGCTGGCCGTCCTGCACGCCCTGCGGTATTTTCACGTTCAAGGTGCGGGCGCTGCCATCGGGCTGGGTTAGCTGCAAGGTACGCGTGGCCCCGGCATAGGCATCCTCCAGGCTCACATCGACGTGATAGCGCAAGTCCCTGCCGCGTTGAACCCGCGTTCGGCCCTGACCGGCACCGGGCCGGCGTTGTCCAAACAAGGTCTCAAAAAAGTCGCTGAAATCGCCACCGCCCATGTCGCGCTCGGTGTGAACACCGTAACTGCTCTCCCAGCCAGGCGGCGGCCTGAATTGCTGACCACCGGTGTAACCGGCCTTGCGCAAGCCATCGTATTCGCCGCGCTTCTGGGGATCTTTCAAGACTTCGTAGGCCTCCCCCACCTCCTTGAATCTATCCTCCGCACCAGCCTCTTTGCTCACGTCAGGGTGATATTTCCGGGCAAGCCTTCTGTAAGACTTCTTGATCTCATCGGCGCTGGCGTTTTCCGGCACCTCCATGATCTTGTAGTAGTCTTTAAATTCCATGGACAATCACCCTCGTTTCTCTCGCGAGCCTGCCCTGAAAGATTGGCCCGTCAAGGTACAAATTCAAGGGCCGCTAGCCGCCCAGCACACTAACCCTGACCTGCCTGGGGTGCCCGGAGTGACGATGCTCCCACAGGAATATCCCCTGCCAGGTTCCCAGATCCAGATGTCCGTCTACGATCGGTATGCTGATATCTGATTGTGTCAGGACAGATCTCACATGGGCCGGCATATCGTCCGGGCCTTCCTGATCGTGCTCGAACAGCGAATCTCCATCGGGCGCTATCCGCATCATGAAACGCTCCAGGTCTCGCAGCACTGCGGGATCCGCGTTCTCGCATAACATCAGGGATGCACTGGTATGGCGAATGAACAGGTGACACAGACCACTGCGCGATCCCCAACCGTCCAGAAGTTGGCGTACCTGGCTTGTGAGGTTGTAGCAACCCCGGCCCCGGGTCTGAATCAGCAGCGTCTCGGTATTCACCTGTCTGTCCTTGCTCAAGCTAAAACTGCGAAGATCGTCGCGTGAAAAAAACGCCTTTGCCAATGATCCAGGTCGGCCCCGGCATCGCTCAAGCGTGGCTTCGCGCGCCCTGCCGGCTGGATTGGGGTCGATAACTTTCGTTCCGATGTAATGGCCGGGTTTACTCGCCGCTCTCGGGCGCCAAATTTTCGCCCTCCGGTATCCCCACGGGAATCTCCCCGTATTTTAACGCCAGGGTCTTGACCTTGCCGAACCAGGGACGGCTCAATATGAAAATGTCCTGATACTGCTCATCGTCAATGGGTTTGATTTTCTTGCTGCCGCTGAACTCGGCAACTATGGCAGGTACAGTATTGCTATGGGCAACCACCAGTACAATTTTGCCCTTGTGCTTCTTTTCAATGGTCTTTTGCAAACCGATATAGTCCATCGCTTCGTAATAGTTGAGCGGGAGGTTCAGCCGATTGGCCAGCGGACGGGCCGTCTCCTCGCTGCGCCGGGTGCGGGTGACATAAATTGCGTCGACACCGCTCACAACGTCCACATCCGCCAGTATCTCGGCCAGCAGATAGGCGCGTAACAGGCCGGCTTTGCTCAAGGGTGGATCATCGGCAGGTTGCAGGGCCTTTTCCGCGTGACGAACAACAATCAGCGTGGAAGTGGCCTGGTTTTCGAAGTACCAGGCGATGAGCAGTACAAACAAGAAATAGCTGAACAGGATTACGGGGATTCGACGGGTACCCTTGGGCTTACGCTTTCTTCTCGCTTCATGAATCATTGCTGACCATCCCGCCCGCTGTTTGAAGACGGGGCACCTTCAAGCACCTGGTAATCCCCTTCTATCGTCGTACCCGTCGCGCCCGCCCCCGGGGCTCTTGACCCTGCCGGGCCACCCATGCCGAGCTTGCGCTTGAACCACCAGACCCGAACAGCCAAAACTACCGCCACCACCAAGGCCAGGGCCAGGAAGAACAAAAAAAATACCACCCCGAGAGTCATTGCCACGACAAAACCAACTGCTGCGAGCAACACGGCCAGCCATCCCTGAAGGGGACCTCGCTGCCCGGGAAATTCAATGCGAAATCGAGTCTGTTGCACGGTTTCCTCTCACACGGGGCCGATTGCATGCTGATTCTACGCTAATGGGCGAGCAATCTCGCAACCCGTTGGCTGCGGTCACTGATTCGCCCCGGCCAGAATGACCAATATCACGCGACATGGGTGCCACGGACACCGGTTTTTGCCCCCATTCAATCCAGCTGGCGCCACATCCAGGGCCGGAGTAAGCCAACGCTCTAACTGTCGGGTTTTCTTACAGTTTTGCATCCACCTCAAATTGTTTGGACACAGTTTACGCTACACCTCGTTGAAATATCGCCGATTTCCTTAACTGGCCTGAAACTTGCTGTACTTCCTGAAAGCTACTTCATATGTGCAGGTGCCGGTTTTTGCCTGTAAGACATTCAAATCCGTTCTCAGGAGCGATAGTGCTTTCAAACCTCAAGCATGAGCACGCGGGACCTGCTCCCTCTCCGGAGGGCTTCACCCACTCCATGGCCGTGCTGCTGGGGCTGGTTCACGGGATTCTCGCCGACGGCGTATTGAATGCACGGGAAGTGCTGGCACTGAACGCGTGGCTGGGCAACCACCAGGAATTGCTGGATGACTGGCCTGCAAACATCATCGCCGAGCGGGTCCGCGACATACTGGTCGATGGAAAAATCACCCGTGAAGAAGCCGAGAACCTGGGTGACACGCTCACCCGCATTCTGGGCTGGGAATTTGGCTCGTCTGTGCAGCTCGACCCATTGGCCGCGAACGAGACCCTGGAGCCGTTGCAACTGGTAGTGATACCCGGGCGTTCGTTTTTGCTCTCCGGGCAGTTCCTCTATGGAACCCGCGATCGTTGCGAGGCAGCCATACTCGGACGTGGGGGTCTTGTGGACAAGACCGTAAGCCCCTCTCTGGACTACCTGGTACTGGGATCACTGCCACAATCCGGGGCTCCTGGAAGCGAGTATCCTGCGGTCCTGAAAGCTGCCCGAGAATTGCGTGGCAAAGGTAACGACATCAACATCGTCTCGGAACAGGCGTGGGCGGGTTCTCTGGAGGCTTTCTAGGGAACCGCGCCCGCCTTCCTGTTTGACCTGACAACTTTCCCCGCGCGGTTTATAGCAGTACGCCAGGCAACATTGCAGCGCGGTGTGCGTTCATTCACACACCCCGCACCGAATAAACAAAAAGGCCCCGGGAGGGGGCCTTTTTGTTTATATGGCGGAGAGGGTGGGATTGATTCGCGCTTTCAGCGCTCACCCTTCGGGCCGCCGCCGCTGCGCGTCGACGTTGTCTCGCCCCGCGTCGCGGGGCTCGGCTGAACCCGAGTGCGTTCATTCACACACCCCGCACCGAATAAACAAAAAGGCCCCGGGAGGGGGCCTTTTTGTTTATATGGCGGAGAGGGTGGGATTTGAACCCACGAGAGGCTCTCGCCTCTGCCGGTTTTCAAGACCGGTGCATTCAACCGCTCTGCCACCTCTCCGTGATTTCAGGACCCCTCGGTATCTCCTTATTCGGCTGAGTCCAAGATCGGCAATAGAATTGCAATCAGTTGTAGCCCCGAGCGCCGCGCAGTGTATCAGAATGACACACCAGCCCGAAAGCGTGAATCCGCATAATAAACAGGATGGTGCGATGAGAGTATGTGTGTTCTGCGGCGCGAGTCCCGGCAACCGACCCATTTACCGCGAAATAGCCCAGGAACTGGGTCGTAGCCTCGCCCGGAAAAAGCATCGGACTGGTCTATGGAGGTGGTGACGTCGGTCTCATGGGTATGGTGGCGAATTCAACTCTGGAAAGCGGTGGAGAGGTCATTGGAGTGATTCCCAGGACCCTTGTCGTACGCGAATTGGCTCACCATGGACTCACCGACCTGCGGGTGGTGGACGATGTGCAGGAACGAAAAGACGCCATGGCCCGTCTGAGCGCGGCGTTTGTCATTCTGCCTGGTGGCTTCGGAACCATTGATGAAATGTTCGAGATGGTCACCTGGAATCAACTCGGTGAGCACGCCAAGCCCTGCATTCTCATGAATATAGAAGGATTCTACGATGAATTGCTGGCCTTTCTGGCAACGGCCCGCGATCATGGATTCATCAAGCCCTCTGATCTCGACGGCGTAACCGTTTGCACCAGTATCGAGCAACTGATGCTGGTGCTTGGGCAGGTTTCTGCCGACCAGGATTCGCGTTGAAATCGACAATCATATTCTATAAAACATCTTAACTATCTCTTATAATATATTGTTTTATAAGTACTTTCTACTATCTCTCTGAACCACGTCCGGGATCACGCCCCCTGGGCAAGCACTTGCTTTCGCCACGCCAAGCCCTAATATCCGTTGCTCGGGGATTGAATACCCCATTACATCTATGATCAAGGAGATCCGAATGGAACACCGCTTGCAGGTAGGCACAGTCCAGGCCCAGGAGTCAGTTCTGGCGACCAACAAGGTTCTGCGTAATACCTATTTGCTCTTGGCCATGACCCTGCTGTTCAGCGCCTTCACTGCTGGAATGAGCATGATGATGAACCTGCCCCATCCGGGCGTCGTCATAACGCTGGTCGGCTATTTCGGTTTGCTGTTCCTGACCAACAAGTTGCGTAACAGCGCGATGGGCGTGGTCTGCGTGTTCGCCCTGACCGGCTTCATGGGCATGACCCTTGGCCCAATACTCAACGCCTACCTTGAGTTCTTGCCTAACGGCGCCGAACTGATCATGACCGCATTCGGCGCAACCGGCGTGATATTCGTGGGCCTGAGTGCCTATGCACTGGTAAGCCGCAAGGATTTCAGCTTCATGGGCGGATTCCTGGCTGTCGGCATCCTGGGCGCTTTCGTGCTGGGACTGGTCGCGATATTTTTCCAGTTACCCACCCTGTCACTGGCAGTCTCGGGCATTTTTGTACTGGCCATGGGCGGTCTGATTTTGTACCAGACCAGCACTATCGTGCATGGTGGTGAAACAAACTACATCATGGCAACGGTGACACTTTATGTGAGCATCTTTAACCTGTTCACCAGCCTTCTGCATATCCTGGGTGTGATGGGCGACGATTAGCCCGGATCGGATAAGTGTGTCAAAAGGCCTCGCCAATCAGCGGGGCCTTTTTTTATCCCAAGACATCCGGCACAAGTTCCCGACCGCGCGTTATACTCAGGGCGACAACGAACCCAGTACATTTCTCGTAGGCCCATGCCACGCACACATGCCTCAACACTGATTTCTTATTTGCCGGCGCTGCTTTGGCGGCCTTTGCCGGCGCTTGTGCTGGTCATGGTTTTTGCCTCAGTGCAGGCTCAAAACCAGTTTGACCCAGCTTCCGAGGTCGAGAAGCAAGACCAACTGTATAGCCAGCTCACGGGCATCGCGGAGGATTCTGACGCGCTGATCAGCATGGACGAGCAACAGCTGACCCTGCTGATAGAAGAAACCGCGAGAGTAGCAAACACCGCCAGGCAGCAGGCTACCGAATGCATGACCTCCATTCGTCCGCTGGTCATCAAGCTCACCGAAGAGCAAGCCCTTCTACCCGCCCTGGTGCCGGAAGAGAACATCGCGCTTTGGGAGCAACGCACGCAGATTAACGCGCAACTCTCGGCCGCGCAGGCCCGGCTTTCAGCCTGTGAATTGTTGTTTGCCCGAGCTGAATCGGTGATCGCCCAGGGCGAGCGGCTCAAGAGCATGGTGTCATCGATACGCTTGTCCGCCCGCCAGGAGCCCTTGTGGGCATTCATTGGCCAGGTGCCATCGCTGGCCAGGGCCTGGCCAGAACGTCTGGACCGGGCCATCAGGGTCCCCCGGAATGAAACCTATGCCCAGACTAATATTATTCCGGGGATGACCGTGGTGTTTTTCCTGGGTATTGCACTGGGTCTGCTCCTGCGATTTCGTTTCTACCGCTGGTACAGCCGCGCAGGCGCGGCTGAGCAGCCTGCCAGCCTGAAGTTCTTGCTGCCCAAACCGCTGGCTGACTATGCGCCCTGGCTGATTACGGGCGCCCTGTGCTGGATGGCGCTCGCAACCGTCGCAGACAAGCCCTCGCTTGACTACCTGGCGATACGTATTGCGATTGCAATTTTTACTGTAGGCCTGGGACTGGTACTGATTGACTGGAGCACCGGCCCCCTGTCTGTCGGGGCAAAAATAGAGGGGCTCTATCCCGAGAGAGTCGTACCCATGCGTCGGCGTATGCGCTGGATGCTGGGTTCGATTGCTTTCAGCATCACATTTGTCGGCTACGGAGCGCTGGTCCGCCTGGTAAGAAGACCGGGTGAGCTGGACGTGCTGTTGTGGATGGTGCTGGCAATTTGGATCAGCGCAGCCTTGCTCTCGCTGTTGATGCTTGCGCGCCAAATGCCCGGAATGCAGGATCGATCACGAGTCATCCGCGCGTTGATAGTGATGCTGATCGGGGCCGGACTGTTTGCCGAGCTGGCCGGGTATTACAATTTCGCTTACTACATTTTTTCAGGGCTTTCCCGCAGTTTCCTGGCCATCTTCCTGCTTTGGATATCGCTTTGGGCGATCGAGGTAACGGTAAGGGAAATCCGCCGGGGCAAATCGTCTTTCGCCGTACAGACCCGCGCCTTCCTGGCAATCACTCCGGAGGGTAAACACACCCTGCTCGGTATTTACCAGGCCATTGCGGAACTGTCGCTATGGGTGGGGTTTCTCGTTTTTATGGTGGAAATCTGGGACACCACCGAGACCTTTCTGGATCGCTTCAGCAGCTTTTTCCTGGACGGCGTGGAAATTTCCGGCACCCGCTTTATTCCTGCAGAAATTCTGACCGCCATCGCCATGTTCATCGCGTTGATCATGCTTACGGGTTGGGCCAAACGCTGGATAGAAAACCGCTGGTTGCGTCACATGAACCTGGACCGCGGAGCCAGGGACGCGCTTCTGGCGATGGTTGGCTATATCGGATTCGTCATCGCCGCCATTACATCCCTGCGATTCTCCGGCGTCAGCGTGGCCAGCCTGGCCATCATCGCCGGTGCACTGTCGGTCGGTATTGGTTTTGGTCTGCAGGATATCGCCAATAATTTTATCTCCGGTCTGATCCTGCTGTTTGAACGTCCGATCAAGTCGGGGGATTTCGTCACTATCGCCGGCGTGGAAGGTTTCGTGCGCAAGATCAGCATCCGTTCCACCGAAATCGAGACACTGGATAGACGCAATGTGATTGTGCCCAACTCGGAGCTTATTTCCGGACAGGTGACCAACTGGGTGCTGCGTGACCCCCATGGCCGCCTGACCCTGAATATCGGCGTTGCTTACGGTTCCGATGTCGAACTGGTTCAAAAACTGCTGGTGGAAGCCGCGATTGAACACCCGGACGTGATCAAGGAAGGCCGGGCGCCCGGTCCCAAGGCCCTGTTCATGGAATTTGGCGACAGCTCATTGAATTTTGAGCTGCGTGTCTGGATACACCGTATCGAAAAGCGCTTTGACGTGGTCAGCGGTCTGAACTTCGCCATAGACAAGGCCTTCCGTGCCAACGGCGTCGAGATCCCCTTCCCGCAACGGGACCTGCACGTAAGAAGCTGGAATCCGTCCGCCAGGCCGGTGACGCCAGACAAGGCGACCGAGCCGGATTAGTCACCCGGTTCGCCAGCCATGAATGTCCCGCTTTCAGTCCGGGCTGATCCGCTCGGCGCCCCCCATATAGGGCCGTAACACCTCGGGGATCACGATAGAGCCGTCTGCCTGCTGGTAATTTTCCATCACCGCGATCAGGGTGCGCCCGGCAGCGAGGCCAGAACCGTTGAGAGTATGCAATAACTCAGGTTTGCCGGTGTCCGGATTGCGCCAGCGCGCCTGCATGCGCCGCGCCTGGAAGGCCTCACAATTGCTGCAGGAGGAAATTTCGCGGTAACGCTGCTGGGAAGGCATCCATACCTCGATGTCATAGGTCTTGGCAGCACCGAATCCTGTGTCACCGGAACACAGCACGATCACCCGGTAGGGCAGACCCAGGCGCTGCAATATGGACTCGGCATGGCCGGTCAGGGTCTCAAGCTCCTGGTAAGAATCCTCGGGACGGCAAAGATGCACGAGCTCCACCTTCTCGAACTGGTGCTGACGAAT
The DNA here is from genome assembly GCA_963823435.1 of uncultured Gammaproteobacteria bacterium. Classification (GTDB taxonomy): domain Bacteria; phylum Pseudomonadota; class Gammaproteobacteria; order Steroidobacterales; family BM003; genus CAKZML01. The sequence goes on from CAWGLN010000002.1 coordinate 248,881, forward strand.
CATGCCCCGCGTATCCTTACCGTAGGAACCGGCCTCAGATCGGAAACACGGTGTGTGGCAGACAAAACGCAGGGGCAGTTGCCCGGCATCCTGGATTTCTCCGCGACACAAATTGGTTACCGGGACCTCGGCCGTGGGTATCAGGAAATACTCCTGTTCCCCGTGCAGGGCGAACAAGTCCTCTTCGAACTTGGGCAACTGGCCGGTTCCGGTCAATGAATCACGATTAACCATGTAGGGCACGTATAACTCGGTATACCCGTGCTCTTCGACGTGGGTGTTGAGCATGAACTGGATCAAGGCCCTGTGCAGTCTCGCAATCTGACCCTTCATCACTGCAAAACGGGAACCGGTAATCTTGGCGGCAACCTCGAAGTCCAGCTGACCCAGGTCCGCGCCCAGGTCCACGTGATCCCTGGCCTCAAAACCGAGCTTACCCGGCTCACCCCAGCGACGAATTTCCAGGTTGTCGTCCTCACTCAGACCCTGGGGCACCGACTCGTGCAAGATATTGGGCAAGCCCATGTGTATGGCTTCCAACGCATCCAGGGTTTCCGCCAATTCCGCCTGACCGGCCTTGAGCACATCTCCCATCAACTCCACCGCCGCCTTCAACGGTTCAATGTCCTCACCCCTGGCCTTGGCCTGTCCTATATTGCGGGAGCTGTCGTTACGCTCCTTCTGCAGGTCCTCAGTACGCACCTGCAGGTCCTTGCGGCGCGCCTCCAGGACTGCGTAATTCTCCACATCAAACTTGACGCCACGGCGGGCCAGCTCGGCGGCCACCTTGTCGATTTCATTGCGGAGCAGTCTGGGATCGAGCATGGGTATTCCTCAAAAATTTCAGGTGTAGTTACAGCGCCTCAATCAGGTCGCTTGACTTCGACCGTTCGCGCTTCGATGGCCGCACGCAAACGTTCGAGCTTTTCGGCGATTTTCGCCTCAAGCCCTCGAGAAACCGGATGATAATACGTTCTGTAGCCTATTTCCTCGGGGAAATAATGATCCCCCCAGGCAATACCCTCGGGTTCATCGTGTGCATAGCGATACCCCTTGCCGTATTCCAGGTCCTTCATCAGCCGGGTGGGCGCATTTCGCAGGTGCATGGGAACCTCAACCGAGCCGCTGTTCACAGCGTGCTCCCTGGCTGTCTTGTACGCGGTATACACGGCATTGCTCTTGGCCGCGCAGGCCAGGAATATTACCGCCTGCGCGATGGCCAACTCCCCTTCCGGGCTACCCAGGCGCTCGTACACGTCCGCCGCATCCAGGGCTATCCGCAGGGCGCGAGGATCGGCATTCCCAATATCCTCAGAGGCCATGCGCAAAACCCGGCGCGCAAGGTAGCGTGGATCGCAGCCGCCATCCAGCATGCGGCACAACCAGTACAGGGAAGCGTCCGGATCTGACCCTCTGACAGCCTTGTGCAGCGCGGAAATCTGATCGTAAAAGGCATCTCCCTGCTTGTCGAAGCGACGTACACCGCCTGCAAGCAAGTCGACCAGCACCTTGCCGGGTACCCGGCGAACACCCTCTTCATCGGCTTCTGCCAGGTCAGAGGCAATCTCGAGCAGACCCAGGGCCCTCCTTGCGTCACCGTCGGCAGCCTCCGCCAGGGCTCTGCAGTTGCTCTTCAGCGCATGCTCGGTCCATCCGCGCCCAGGCCGCGTGCCGGAGTCCTCCAGCGCCTGGCGCATGACCTGCACCAGGTCCTCCGTGTCCAGTGACTTCAGGACATAGACCCGGGCCCGGGAAAGCAATGCATTGTTCAGTTCAAAAGACGGGTTCTCGGTCGTCGCTCCGACAAAGGTCAGGGTGCCATCCTCCACGTAGGGAAGAAATGCGTCCTGCTGGGATTTGTTGAAGCGATGAACCTCGTCCAGGAACAACAAGGTACGCTCTGCCGGAATAGTCGCGTAACTTCCTGGCCTGCTCCACTGCGGCCCGTACATCCTTGACCCCGGCCATCACCGCAGACAGCGAAATAAACTCGGCATCCCAGGAGTTGGCCAGCAGGCGTGCAAGTGTGGTTTTGCCCGTGCCGGGTGGGCCCCAGAGCACCAGCGAGTGCAGACTCTTGCCATCCACCATGGACCGCAAGGGCTTGCCGGGGGCCAACAGGTGTTGTTGCCCGACAAATTCATCCAGCTTGCGCGGGCGCATGCGATCGGCCAGGGGTGCCCCGGCAGACGGCTTGCGAACTTCCCTGTTTGTTGGCATCTGGGGAGTCTCTGATTTAGTCCGGGCCCGGTGGATTACGAGCGAAAATGTTCGGATTCAAGGCGCCAGGCAGTTGCGCGTGCGCAGGCTCGTGACGATTGGCAACACACAAGCCGGGGCTTTTACACTGGACGCACACGTTCATGGCTGGATCAGAGGATCGCTAGCCTCCGTTGGAATTGGACGCCCGGCTCGCCTGCCACCAATTCTCCAGACGGGCACACCAACCACCCAACCCGATATGGGCAAGTACCAGCCCGGAAATTATACCCGCACCGTTGGCCAGCATATCCCTGGGATCGAAATGCCGATGAAAATATTGAAGTTGCAAATACTCCAGGCCGATGCCCAGGACCAACAGGCCCGGCACAAGCAAGCGGTAAGAACTGGCCTGGTATATCCCGGCGAACCAAATCGTTATGGTCGCGTAGGCCAGGGCGTGCTGAATCTTGTCGGAAAGCAGGAAATCCACGTCCTCAAGCATCTCCCCCGGCAGCAGACTGCCAACCACAACCAGCACCACCAGCGCCCAGCCAAGGCCCAGCCAGAGCCTGGGAAATTGCAATGTGATACTTGGTCACGTGGCGCTGCCCTAGCCCTGGTTGATCACGTCCATCCCCGGGGGAGGAACGTAGTGAAAGCTGGCATCGTCCAAATCCGGATTAAGTTCGATCTCGCTGAAGTCTATGCGGGTAACCTGGTCCAGGTTGTCCACCAGCTCCAGCCGTGCCAGGCCCTTGTCATCAAAGCCAAGTAGCAATGCCTGGAAATCGCTACCCTGCTCGCGTGGAGCCAGGTAGACCTTGAGCAGGCCCTCATCGCGCTTGACCAACTCGATGCTGAACACTTCCTCCAGATCACGACTGCCGCTGAGGAGCATGGCCGGCGAGGCCGCCATGGATTCATCCAGCTTGCGCACCACCGCTTGCTCAAGATCAGGGTCTACGCTCCACAGATTTTCTCCGTCCGACAACACCAGTTGGCGGTAAGGAGACTCATAGTCCCAACGAAAACGACCGGGACGCTCGAGCAGCAATTGCCCGCTGGAAGCCGGCTGACTGTCACCGTCCGCGCCATACAGCGTTTGCACAAAGTTGGCGCGCAGACTCTGCACCTGGGAGAGAAATCCGCGCAGGCGCTCACGCCCCACGTCTATCGGCTGCTCCTGGGCAAGGACAGCCGACGAGCACAGCCACAGCAGTACCCCCATCCCAAGCCCGGCAAGCGCCCGGGACGTCTGTCTGAATTCAAGTGTCATCAATCCTCCGGGGGTGGGGGAGCCAGGACCTCGCGGCTGCCGTTGGATTGCAGCGGACCAACGATGCCCGAATCTTCCATCTGTTCCACCATTCGGGCCGCGCGGTTGTAGCCAATCTTGAGCCTGCGCTGCACCCCGGAGATGGACGCTTTTCGAGTCTCGGTAACAATGCGCACTGCCTGGTCGTACAAGGGATCATCCTCGGCTCCACCGGCCACACCACCGCCATCCGACAATCCAGGAATAGGCACGCTGGGCCCTTCCAGGATCTCATTCATGTAGTTTGGGCCACCGCTCTTTAACAGATGCTGAACAACCCGATGAACCTCAGCGTCCGAGACAAAGGCGCCATGTACCCGGGTGGGCATGCCGTGGCCCGACGGCAGGTACAGCATATCTCCGTGGCCCAGCAGGCTTTCCGCACCCATCTGGTCGAGTATGGTGCGCGAATCCACCTTGGCCGACACCTGGAACGCGATGCGGGTGGGGATGTTGGCCTTGATCAACCCGGTAATCACGTCCACCGAGGGGCGCTGGGTGGCTACGATCAAGTGGATGCCCGATGCGCGGGCCTTCTGGGCAAGGCGGGCGATAAGCTCCTCCACCTTTTTGCCCACCACCATCATCATGTCGGCCAGCTCGTCGATCACCACGACTACGTACGGCAGGGTTTCAAGCGCAGGATGCTCAGGTACGGGAAGATCCTCATCAATAACCGGGGTCCTCACCCACAGGGGATCCTTTATCGGATCACCCTTGGCCGCGGCATCCTTCACCTTGCGGTTGTAACCACCCATGTTACGAACACCCAGGGCGGCCATCAGGCGGTAGCGTCGTTCCATTTCCGCCACGCACCAGCGCAAGGCGTTGGCCGCCTCGTTCATGTCCGTCACCACCGGCGCCAGCAGATGCGGAATTCCCTCGTACACCGAGAGTTCCAGCATCTTGGGGTCGATCATGATCAGGCGTACGTCATCAGGCTTCGCCTTGTAGATCAGGCTGAGCACCATGGCATTGATGCCCACCGACTTGCCTGATCCGGTGGTGCCGGCAATCAGCAAATGAGGCATCTTGGCCAGGTCTGCCACTACCGGCAGCCCGCCGATGTCTTTACCCAGGGCGAGAGCGATGGGTGAGGACATTTCGTCATAGGCCCTGGAACGCAAGATTTCGCCCAGGGTGACCAGTTCCCGGCTCTCGTTGGGGATTTCAAGACCCACTACCGACTTGCCGGGGATCACCTCCACCACCCGCACGCTGATCGCGGACAGGGCTCGCGCCAGGTCCTTGGCCAGGTTGGATATCTGGCTGACCTTTACCCCGGGGGCGGGTTGCAATTCAAAGCGTGTCACGATCGGCCCGGGATGCACGGCTACGACCTCAACTTCCACGCCGAAGTCGCGCAACTTCAGTTCCACCAGCCTCGACATGGCCTCCAGCGCGTCATCAGAATAACCACTGACCTTCTCGGGAGGATCATCCAGCAACGACAAGGGTGGTAACTCGGAACGTGGTGGCGGCTCAAACAGGGGTACCTGTCTTTCTTTTTCCACCCGGTCACTTCGTTCGATGGCGTTTAGCACCGGTTCAATACGGGGCTTCTTGCCCACAGACTTACGCACGGTTTCACGCTGAACCACAATCTGGCGTTCCTGCTTCACCTTGCGTGCAGCCAGCCAGTCGCGGAAAACGCCGATCTGGAATACCACCCACTCCACCAGCCATAGCACCAGGCGACCAACCCGGTCCATGACGGCCAGCCAGGAAATACCGACGAACATGGACGCACCGGCGAGCCACAAGGCCAGCAACAACATGGTTGCCCCGAGGAAGCTCAGACCACTGGCCATACCCCCGCCGACAAATTCGCCTACCAGTCCGCCGGCGCTGGATTGCAGCATACCCGGAGCAAAATGCAGGGTGGCAAGACCGCAACTGGTCGCCAGGGTGATGACAAACCCTGCACCGCGGAATGCCAGCAGTGGACAGGGACACGGGCCCCTCGACCCGCCGAATCCTGAACAGCAACCACCCGGCAAACGCCAGCATCAGCGGAAACAGGAATGCGGGGCGCCCAAACAAGGTAAAAAACAGGTCGGCAAGCCAGGCGCCCACAGGGCCGATCAGGTTGGCTGACACGGGCGGATTCTCCGGTGAATGAAAACCCGGGATCCTGGGGTCGATAACTGATCAGCGCCGCAAACAGCATTACCGACAGACCGCCAAATACCCACAGGGCGGCTTCACGCAAGGCCCGGCGAACCGGCAAACCCAGTAATGCGGTGGTATCGATATTTTTTGCAGCCTTCGCCAAGATATTAGTCCATTTCTAGGTAAGCACTCTAACTCATTGAGTCATATTAGTTTAGATATGACCCATCATCAACGGTGCGTGCCCTTTTATCCCCTTGCAAGGTCGCGCCGCCGAGGCCGGCTAACGCTAACCGGCGGGAGAAGTGTATACGAATCCGGCCGCATCACCACGGCCCTCTTTGCCCAGACCCACGTATTTGAATAACATTGCGCCCTGCGCCTCGCACGGAACAGGTGAGCCCGGTCCTTTTCCGGTCAGGACCGGCAACCCGGCCTCACACGTTCATGCGACCTCACAACCCAGGAATCCACGCATAATGACTGACCTCAAGCACTGTCGATTGCTCATCCTCGGCTCCGGCCCCGCCGGGTACACCGCGGCCGTTTACGCAGCCAGGGCGGGGCTGAACCCCGTGCTGATAACCGGAATCGAGCAAGGCGGCCAGTTGATGACCACCACCGAGGTCGATAACTGGCCCGGTGACGTGGAAGGCCTGTTGGGTCCGGCACTGATGGAACGTATGCGCGCCCATGCGGAACGTTTTGATACCCGGATCATTTCGGATCATATTCACAAGGCCGAATTGGCACAGCGCCCGTTCCTGCTGCACGGTGACCAGGGCAGCTACAGTTGCGATGCGCTGATCATCGCAACCGGGTCAACCGCACGTTACCTGGGCCTGGAGTCCGAGGAGAACTTCAAGGGCAAGGGTGTATCTGCCTGCGCCACCTGCGACGGATTTTTCTACCGCGGACAGGAGGTGGCAGTGATCGGCGGCGGCAATACGGCCGTGGAAGAGGCCCTGTACCTGTCCAACCTGGCCTCCAAAGTCACCCTGGTTCATCGCCGCGACGCCTTGAGGGCCGAGAAAATCATGCAGGAGAAACTGTTTGAAAAGGCCGGCGCAGGGGGGAATGTGGAATTACTGTGGAACCACAACCTGGATGAAGTGCTGGGAGATGAAACCGGTGTCAACGGAATCCGGGTGCGTTCGACCCAGGATGACAGCACGAAGGAAATCCCCCTTACCGGTGTGTTTATCGCCATCGGCCATACCCCTAACACAGGCCTGTTCGAGGGCCAGCTGGAGATGGATCACGGTTATCTGAAAATACAATCGGGCTCCCAGGGCAATGCAACCCAAACCAGTATTCCGGGTGTATTTGCAGCCGGAGATGTCGCCGACCAGGTATACAAGCAGGCGGTGACCTCGGCGGGCACCGGCTGCATGGCGGCGCTGGATGCAGACCGTTACCTGGAAAACCTGGCCAGGGACAAGTAGCCGCTCCCGTGCCGGTCCAGGCGAGAACACTGGCAAGAATCGATGACCTCCCCGCCAGTCGCTGGAATGCGCTGGCGGGTCCGGACAACCCGTTTGTGCAACATGCCTATCTTGCGGCGTTGGAACAGACCGCCTGCCTGGGTCCGGGTACGGGTTGGACACCCAGCCACCTGCTGCTGGAGGAAGGCGACCACCTGCTGGGGGTCATGCCCCTGTATCTCAAGAGTGATTCCTGGGGTGAATTCGTGTTTGACCAAAGCTGGGCCAATGCCTATCAACAGGCCGGTCTGTCTTACTATCCAAAACTGGTAAACGCAGTCCCTTTTACACCCGTTACCGGTCCGCGCCTGCTGCATCCGCCGCACTCGCCTGACGTCGCGCAATCCCTGTTGACGGCGGTACAGGCGCTGGCCCAGGAACATGAGCTTTCGTCCATTCACGTTCTGTTCCCGGATGATCAATCACTGGTGAGCCTGAAACGCCAGGGCTGGCTGCTGCGCAAGGACTGCCAGTTCCACTGGTTCAACCACGGCTACCGGGATTTCGAACACTATCTTGAAGGCTTCTCCTCCAAGCGGCGCAAGACCTGTCGGCGGGAGCGTCGCAAAATCAACGAACAGGGAATTGTTTTCAGACGCATTCAGGGCAGCCATCTGGCCGACAGCGACTGGAACTTCCTGTATCGCTGCTATGCCTCTACCTTTCTACAACGAGGCCGGCACCCGTATATGAATCCGGATTTTTTCCTGGCCGTGTGTGCCGGCTTGGGAGATCGTCTCCTGGCTATCCAGGCGGAGAAAAATGGACGACCTTTGGCCGCCGCCATTTTTTTTATTGGCGGGGACACCCTTTACGGCCGTTACTGGGGCAGTCTGGAAAACGTGGATAGCCTGCATTTCGAAACCTGTTACTACCAGGGCATTGAGTATTGCATTGAACACGGGCTCAGGCGTTTTGACCCGGGTACCCAGGGCGAGCACAAGATTACCCGTGGATTTGACCCGGTCTTTACCTGGTCTGCCCACTGGATTGCCCATCCGGGTTTTCGCCGCGCTATCGCCCAGTACCTTGAGCGAGAGGCCATCCATGTGGAGAGCTACCGGGAACAGGCCCGTGAGCTACTCCCGTTTCGCGACGATCCCGGGCGGGACACAAGCACATGATTCCCTGGCTGGATCCCCGGCAATTGTGGTTTCCCGACCCCCGCCTGGCGCTTGCCGACCCCCCCGGTCTGCTTGCCGCGGGTGGCGACCTGACCCCGGAGCGCCTGATCAAGGCCTACTCCATGGGAATCTTCCCGTGGTTTGAACACGGGCAGCCAATACTCTGGTGGTCTCCGGATCCAAGGGCGGTAATGCACCCGCAGGACCTGAAACTTCGCAGAAGCTTGCGCAAGATCCTGCGCAACAAGGATTTCACTGTCAGTTTCGACCTTGAATTCGCCCGCGTGGTAAACGCCTGCAGCCAGCCCAGGGCCTGTAGCGCAGAAACCTGGATTACCGGCGACATGGCAAAGGCTTACCTGGCCTTGCACGAACTGGGACACGCTCATTCGCTGGAAGTTTGGCAGGGGGGCGCCCTGGTTGGCGGGCTTTACGGCGTCGCCCTGGGACGGGTGTTCTTCGGAGAATCCATGTTCAGCCAGCAACGAGATGCGTCCAAGATCGCTCTCTGCGCCCTTGCCTATCAGCTGGAACAGGCGGGCTTTGTCTTGCTGGATTGCCAAATGCGCAGCGCCCACCTTGATTTCATGGGCAGTCGAAGCATTCCCCGCTCCGAGTTTCTGGACCTGCTGGAAAGGCATGTCGGTTCACCCGTCACAGGCATTAATTGGCGGGGGATGGAGACCGATCTGCGGACCCTGGCGACATGGACACCTGGCGACGGTGGCAAACCCAAATTGCAATAGTCACCAACTTTATGCACAATTCGCGCCCGTCTTACTATTCAGGTCTGAGCAAATCGTGGCGAAAGAAGATGCAATTCAAATGGAAGGGACTGTCGTCGACACGCTACCCAACACGACTTTCCGCGTTGAGCTGGAAAACGGTCATATCGTAACGGCCCACATTTCCGGAAAGATGCGCAAGCATTACATCCGTATCCTGACCGGTGACAAGGTCACCGTCGAGCTGACTCCTTACGACCTGACCAAGGGCCGCATCACTTACCGCGGCCGTTAGTTCCTGCGAGCCGCCGGTTGTCCGGCGCCCAGGACCAGATTCCCCTAGTTGATCGTCTCCTGCTTCTTCTCTGATTCCAGAAGCGGCATTATGCTCAAGACCAGGTCGTCCGCCTCGCCTACGGCAACCGTTACATGGCCACCGTTGACCAGCTGCCCAAACAACAATTCTTCGGCCAGACCTTTGCGAATATGCTCCTTGATAACCCGCGCCATCGGCCTCGCCCCCATCTTCGGGTCGTAGCCCCTGTCCGCGATCCATTTGCGCGCCTCATCGGTCAAGGTAATGGTGACGTTTTTCTCTTCCAGGGCCGCTTCCAGTTCTACCACCAGTTTGTCCACCACCATCGCGATCGCATCTGGCTCCAGGGACTTGAAGTGGATGATCGCATCCAGTCGATTGCGGAATTCGGGCGAAAACAGCCTGCGGATCGCTTCCATGCCATCACCGCTGTGGTCCTGCTTGGTGAAGCCGATCGAACTACGCGCCATCTCCTCGGCGCCGGCGTTGGTGGTCATCACCAGGATCACGTTACGAAAGTCAGCCTTGCGCCCGTTGTTGTCCGTTAACTGACCGTGGTCCATCACCTGCAGAAGGAGGTTAAAGACCTCGGGGTGAGCCTTTTCAATTTCATCCAGCAGCACCACGCTGTGCGGATGCTTGGTGACCGCCTCGGTCAGCAGTCCACCCTGGTCAAAACCCACATAGCCCGGCGGCGCCCCGATCAGGCGCGAAACCGTGTGCCTTTCCATGTACTCGGACATATCAAAGCGAATCAGTTCAATACCCATTATCTGGGCTAACTGTCGGGTTACCTCGGTCTTGCCAACCCCGGTAGGCCCGGCGAACAAGAAAGAACCTACCGGCTTTTCTTGCTCCCCCAGTCCCGAGCGGGACATTTTTATGGCCGCGGACAATGTCTCGATGGCCTGGTCCTGGCCATAGATCAGCAAGCGCAAATCCCTGGGCAAGGTGCGCAGCACGTCCCGATCCGATGCCGATACGCTCTTCGGAGGTATCCTGGCCATCTTGGCCACGATTTCCTCCACCAGTCCGACATCCACTACGGAATCGCGATCCGCCACTGGCTTGAGCCGTACACTTGCACCCGCCTCATCAATGACGTCGATGGCCTTGTCCGGCAAGTGCCTGTCATTGATATGTCGGGACGACAGTTCGGCGGCAGCATGCAAGGCCTCGTCGGTATAGCTCACACCGTGATGCTCTTCAAAACGGCTCTGGAGTCCCTTGAGTATCAGGTAGGTCTCATCCACCGAGGGCTCCAGCACCTCTATCTTCTGGAAACGTCTGGCCAGGGCATGATCCTTCTCGAAAATTCCACGGTACTCGTCAAACGTCGTGGAACCGATACAGCGCAACTCACCATTGGCCAATACAGGCTTGATCAGGTTGGACGCGTCCATTACACCGCCGGAAGCTGCACCCGCCCCGATCACAGTGTGAATTTCATCAATAAACAATATCGAGCCGGGATCTTTCTTGAGCTCTGCCAGGACGTCCTTCAATCGCTTTTCAAAATCACCACGATATTTGGTACCCGCTACCAGGGTGCCCATGTCCAACGCGTAGACTGTTGCCCCACTCAGGATCTCCGGAACCTGTTCCTCCACAATACGTCGCGCCAGGCCTTCCGCCAGCGCCGTCTTACCGACACCGGCATCACCCACATACAAGGGATTGTTTTTGCGGCGCCGGCAAAGAATTTGAATCGTTCTTTCGATTTCCAGGTCCCTGCCGATCAGCGGGTCAATGCGCCCTTCCTGCGCCTGGCGATTCAGATTGGTGGCATATTGCTCAAGCGGATTGCTCGGAGGCTCTGCTCCCGCACCCTCCTCTGTTGCACTCTCCCCGGTGCCTTCATCTGCCTTGGCCATGCCATGGGAAATATAATTGACCACGTCCAGGCGGGACACTCCGTGAAGACTGAGCAGATAGGTCGCCTGGGATTGCTTTTCGCCAAATATCGCCACCAGCACATTTACGCCGGTGACCTCTTTCTTGCCGCTGGACTGCACATGGAACACCGCGCGTTGCAGCACCCTTTGAAAACCCAGGGTGGGTTGCACGTCGCGGTCCTCCTCACCCGGCAATCTGGGCGTGGTTTGGTCTATAAACTCATCCAGATCGGTACCAAGCTTGTCCAGATTAGCTCCGCACGCAGCCAGAATCTTGGCCACCAGCGGCGCCTGTAGCAGAGCCGATAACAAATGCTCGACCGTAATGAATTCGTGGCGATTCTCGCGAGCGCGTCCAAACGCCTCGTTCAAGCTGAATTCCAATTCGCTGCTTAACATGCTCATGCTTCTTCCAATGTACACATAAGGGGATGCTGGTGGTCCCTGGAAAAACTGTTGACCTGGGCTACCTTGGTTTCTGCAATCTCAAAGGTAAACACGCCACAAATGCCCTTTCCACGGGTGTGAACTTCCAACATGATCCGCGTTGCACTTGTGCGGCTCATTCCAAAAATACTTTCCAGTACCTCCACCACGAAATCCATTGGCGTGTAGTCGTCGTTCAGCAGGACCACCCTGAACATGGGCGGCCGTTTTACCTGTGGCTGGGTCGTTTCAACCGCAAGCCCACGATCGGGACTGTTACTTTGCTCTGACATGAATCCTGACTTTCCGCCTTGTCACACCCGGGCTCCCTTACGGGTTGCCCTGAATAAAAAAATCTCACCGCGCCGCCAGCCTGTCCGGACGGGAGCGCCTACCCAATATAGTAAGGGCTAGGCGGGCGAACACAAGCGGGGAGCAATACGATTTGGACGCAAGTCTTGCTGGTCTTACCTGTCGCCGTAGCTGAAGACCCCGTCCCAGTCGTCCCCGGGCGGATAATTGCGGTAATGAGCCAGGCGATCCAGGTAAATCTGGAAAATCTTGCGCTGCCTGTGAGCCTGGTGCAATTGATAGAATTCTTTTTCCGCCACTTCCCACTCACCCGACCGGTACAGCCTCAGCGCCTCGTGATAGCGGCGCAACATGCCCCGGGTTTCCGGATCCAGGCCATTGCGCGGACCAAGAGGCTCATAAATCGCTACCGGCTTGCCCTTACCCCTGACCCGCACCCGGTCGAGTTCCAGGAAACTGAAATCGGGTACGGCATTACGGGTAACTTCTCCCACCGCAATGGTCACACCGTAGGTTTTTGTCAGTCCCTCGATCCTGGCTCCGAGGTTAACGGAGTCGCCCATCACGGTGTAGGCCATGCGAAATTCCGACCCCATGTTACCCACCCGCATCATGCCTGTATTAATGCCAATCCCGATGCGAACCGGTGGCCAACCACGCTTGGCGAACAGGGGCAACAACTCCTGCAACGCACCCTGCATTTCGATCGCCGCCAGCAAAGCATTCCTGGCGTGGTGATCATCCGCAAGCGGGGCACCCCAGAACGCCATAATGGCGTCGCCCATGTATTTGTCGATGGTTCCCCGGTGCCTGTGGATCACCTTGGTCATGGGTGTAAGGAACTCATTCATTAACTGACTAAGCTCCCTGGGAGCCAGGGTTTCGGCAATACTGGTAAAACCGCGCACGTCAGAAAACAACACCGTCATTTCCCGACTGTCACTACTCATATCAAACTGCGAGGGATTACGGCCCATTTCCTCCACCAGTTCAGGCGGCACATATTGTCCGAACAAGTTCGACAGGGCGCGTCTGCCACGTGCTTCCACGAAATAGCCGTAGACCATGTGCGCGACGTACATCGAAAAGGCATACAATAGCGGTGTCGCCAGAGGAATCACCATGCCCCATTGAGTCCACAAGCCCAGGTTCACACCGACTATTGCGCTCAGCAGCAACAGTGCAAAGACCATGGAGGCGACTACCGATGCCCGGGCCAGCACCACCGTCATGAGCAGACCTATCAGCACCAGCATCATCAACTCGATCCCGCGCACGTAGAGGGGATGTTGCAGCATTCTTTCGTCCAGGATGCCGGAAATGATGTTGGCGTGAATTTCCACCCCGTTGTAGCGCTCACCAACCGGGGTGGTGCGCAAATCATGCAGGCCGGGTGCGCTGGTCCCTATCAGGACAATGGCATCCTTCAGCGGATACCGGGGAGCGTTGCCGTTGAGCACATCCAGAACCGATACATAGGGAAAACTTCCCGCCCGCCCCCGGTACGGCACCAGCACCGCGGCCTGGGCATCCAAAGGTACTTTCCTGTCGCTGACCCATAACCACTCCAGGTCCAGACCGTCCCTGGGACCTTCAGAACCGGAATAGAACTGGAACCGGAGAGGAGGTCTGTCCATCGCCGCCCGTGCGACTGCCAGGCCCAGGGACTCGTACAAGGCGCCCTGGTACTGCTGCAATAGCGGCACCCGTCGGTATACGCCGTCGCGATCCAGGGTGGCGTTTTCAAAAAAACCGGCATAGGGAACTGCTGCCTGCAGCTCAGCCAGGTTCCCGGTGTAGGCCACCGCCTCGATGAAGGGAATTCGTGTCTTTTGCTGACTGGCAGGGATCAGCGGGGGCGGCAATTCACCGGTCAGCACATCTGAACCTGTGTCGCCGGCATGCCTGAACACATATCCCAGCACAACGTTGCGTCCCCACAAGCTCTCCGCCAGGATGCGGTCGGTTTCCAGTGAGGGCCTGAGACCCTCGAGTTGACGCCGAAGAGCAACGTTCTGACCCAATGGCCCGGTTTCGATCTGATCCAGGAGGTCGCCCCCGGAACTGCGGTCTTTCTCCGGAAACACCATATCAAACCCAAGCACCCGGATTCCGTACTCATCAAACAGGGTATTCACAAGCCGGGCAAGTACCCCCCGCGGCCATGGCCACTGGCCTATCTCAACGATGCTGCGCTCATCCAGATCGACGATTACGATGCGATCATCCAGCGTATCGGGCATGGTTATCCTGACCCGCAGATCGTAAGCCAGGTTCTCCAGATGACGGAATGCCGGAATCGGCCAATCACCGCGCAAATTGAAAAAAAACGGCAAGAACAGCGCGGCGCTGATAAGAACCCGGATCCAGACTCGTGAGCTCAAAAGTTTCCTCTTTTATTACAATACGTTCAGAATACGTTTTGAAGTTTAACCTAACCGGCGGGCGATGATAGCCGGGTAAGGGGAATTACGCTTGTGACTGCCGCGGAATCCCCCGTATCATGTCGCTATGGCAACACCCCCTATTGAATCATATTAAGATATTCGAAGAATGGATCTAGCCAGTAAAATAAACGAATTCAGACAGTTGCCCGCTGATCGGGTATTGGCGCTGGGCCTTGGGGCGCTGCCGACCGTTGTAGCGGCAGTGTTGGCTATCGCAATTGGCTGGCAGGCAACACGCCTGGTGTGGACCTTTGCTCCCTATCCGGCGCCCGTAACCTCATCCCTGAAACCGGTTGCGACGGGTAGCGCACAGCAGTCCACGGGCGGGGTTAGTGACGCCGGGATAGACCGCCTGGTAAACGCGCATTTGTTTGGCGAGACAACCCAGGACACCGGCACCCCGGCGGTCGAATTCCTGGATCCATCCGCAGCGCCCGACACCACCCTGAATCTGGAACTGCTGGGTACAATTACCTCGGAGTCGCCGGAGGAATCCTACGCTCTGATTTTCGAACGGGGCAAAGACACCAAGGTTTACGCTATAGGCGACAGTCTCTCGAGAGGCACCCGGTTGCACGCGGTTTATCTGGACAGCGTATTGCTGGACCGCGGCGGAAAACTGGAGGCCTTGCGTCTTCCCAAGGACGATAAAAACGCCAGCGGCAATCCAAGTCGCAGGGCCAGCGCAGTAAATCGCAGCCAGACCCTGAGCAGTCCGACCGTGGCGAATGTTATTGCCAACACAGACGTAAAATTGACCGACATTTTGCGCCCACAACCGGTGTTTGCCGACGGGCAGCAGCGCGGATACAGACTTTACCCAGGCCGCGAACGGAGGAAGTTTGCCGCACTGGGTCTGCGGCCCGGCGACCTGGTCACGGAAATAAACGGTACTGCGCTCAATGACCCGGCCTCCGGCATGGAAATTTTCCAAAGCCTGGGAGAAGCAACGTCGGTTACAGTAACTATTGAACGCGATGGCCAGCCAGAGGTGCTTGTCCTGGACACGACGGCACTGACAGCACTGGATGATGAGTAGCTGGCCGTAGACAGGCCTGAAGCAACGAGGATTCATGATCAAATATATCTATAAGAACAGGGCACGGGGAATTCGCAGCTTGCTTGCGCCTCTGGTGCTTGGAGTGATGGCTGGTGTATTGATCGCAACCAGTCTGCCCTCCAAAGCGCAGGCGCAGGCTCAGCAGGCTGCCATTACACCGAATTACCGTAACGTGGACATCAGTACTGTGATTGAGGCTGTAAGCGCGGTTACCGGCAAGAATTTCATTGTCGATCCCCGGGTGAAGGCCAGCGTAACCATGGTGTCCAACACGCCGCTTTCGGCCGATGCATTTTACGAGGCTTTTTTATCCATCCTGCAGGTCTATGGCTACGTGGCCTTGCCAGCGGGAGATGTGATCAAGATTCTGCCTGATGCCAATGCACGCCAGATGCCGGCTTTGGACCTGCCGGGAGCCGGTTACTCCGGCGGTGATGAAATAGTCACCCAGGTAGTCAACGTGAAAAACGTGCAGGCTGCACAACTGGTGCCCATCCTGCGGCCACTGATTCCCCAATACGGACATCTTGCGGCCCACCCTGCCTCGAATATGTTGATCATTTCCGACCGCGCCGCCAATGTAAAACGCATGGTGCGTATCATCCAGCGTATTGATAACGCCGGGGACGACGACATCCAGATTATCAACCTGCAACACGCCTCGGCAGGAGAGGTGGTGCGAGTAATGAGTTCATTGATGCAAGCCAGTGGGCCCGAATCCGCCCAGGTAAACATGGTGGCCGACGAACGCACCAACTCGGTGCTGGTCAGCGGCGACCGGGGCACACGCCTGAAGCTGCAAAGCCTGATTGCCCACCTGGATACTCCACTGGAAGACGTGGGTAATACACGGGTACGTTATTTACGCTACTCGAACGCCACGGACCTTGCCACCAAGCTTAACGAGCAAGTCACCGGGGCCCGGGCGGCCACACCCGCCGCCGGCGGCGCTGCACCTGCCCGCTCAAACGACTCCGGTATCATCATCTGGGCCGAGGAAGAGACCAACGCCCTGGTGATCACGGCCCCACCCAAGACCATGCGTACACTGATGGCTATCCTGGACAAGCTGGATATCCAGCGGGCGCAGGTATCGGTAGAGGCCATTCTTGTGGCCATGCGATTCGACAAGGCCGCGGAGCTCGGTGTTACCTGGGCCCTGCTCAACGATCAGTCAGGGGTAGGCGCTACACGATTCAGTAACACCACGCCCGGCGTACTCGACTTGATCGGCGCGGCCGCCGGCGGTGACGATCCCATCGCCGCGGCAGGGGCGATCAGTACCGGCATGGCCCTGGGTCTGGCCAATATCAATGAGTCGGGTACCAGCTTCGCCATGCTGCTGAAAGCCCTGAATTCCGACTCCGACTCGAATATTATTTCCACCCCCTCGGTGATTACGCTGGATAACGAGGAAGCGGAGATCCGCGTGGCCCAGGAGGTCCCCTTCCGCACCGGTGAGTTCACCAACACCGGCGGCTCTGCCGGTCTGGTGAACCCGTTTACCACCATCGAACGCAAGGACGTAGGTATTGTGCTGAAGATCACGCCTCAAATTAACGAGGGTGACATGGTGATGCTGAAAATTGATCAGGAAGCCTCCGATATCGCAGCGAGCGTTGTCGGTGCATCAGACCTGATTACCAACAAGCGCTCCATACATACCACGGTATTGGTGAAGGATGGAGGCATCGTAGTCCTGGGCGGTCTGACCCAGAATACCCTGACGGAAACCGAGCAAAGTGTGCCTATTCTTGGCTCCATACCGATTGTCGGCGCATTGTTTCGCTCGCGTACCACGGACAATAACAAGAACAACCTGATGATTTTCATCAGGCCGAAGATTTTGCGGGACGCCGAACAGTATGCCATTGAAACGAACACCAAGTATCGCTTCATGCGGGACCTGCAACTGGAACAGGCAACAGACGGCATCAGCCTGATGCCTGACGAGGAGTTCATCGTTCTGCCCGAAGAAGATATTCTTGGCGGTAGTGAATCCCCAAGTGAACCGGGCGGGGGCAAGTCTGACGATGGATCCCGGTAACCTGGAAACGGAGATCGGCCCGATTCCGGTGGCTGAGGGTACGAGCGTGAACCGGCCGGTTCCGTTTACCTTTGCCAAGCGTCATGGTGTTCTGGTGCAGCAGGATGATCAGGGTGGCCTGCTGGCGCTGCACCGCCCGGGTATCGGTGTGCGCGTGCTGGCGGAGTTGCGACGCTATCTTGGCAGGCCTTTCGACCTGAAAGCCGTCACTGCCGAGCATTTTGACACCTTGCTCCAGGAGGCCTACGAATCAGGCTCGAGCCAGGCCATGGAGATGATGGAAGGTCTGGACGCAGACACTGACCTTTTCAGCGTGGCCCAGGCCCTGCCTGAACCCTCCGACTTGCTGGAAAGCGATGACGATGCGCCCATCATTCGCCTGATCAACGCCATCCTTACCCAGGCGGTAAAGGAAGATGCATCAGACATCCACATCGAGCCCTTTGAGAACCGCCTGGTGGTACGTTTCAGGGTAGATGGCGTGCTGCGTGAAGTATTGCAATCCCGGCGCGCCGTAGCGCCCCTGGTGGTATCCCGAATCAAGGTAATGTCCAAGCTGGATATCTCGGAGAAACGCTTGCCACAGGATGGGCGCATTTCCCTGCGTATCGCGGGACGGGCCGTGGATGTGCGTGTGTCCACCCTGCCCTCGGGTCACGGCGAACGTGTGGTATTGCGCTTACTCGACAAGCAGGCCGGGCGCCTGGACCTGGAGCAACTGGGTATGACGTCCGGTGACCAGCGCACCATGGACAACCTTATTCACAAGCCGCATGGCATTATCCTGGTTACCGGTCCTACCGGTTCAGGAAAAACCACGACCTTGTATGCCGCCTTGTCGCGTATCAACGATAACAGCCGCAACATCATGACGGTGGAAGACCCCATCGAGTACTACATCGATGGCATCGGCCAGACCCAGGTCAACACCAAGGTGGATATGACTTTTGCCAGGGGCTTGCGCGCGATCTTGCGGCAGGACCCGGACGTTGTCATGGTGGGCGAAATACGTGACCTGGAAACCGCCGAAATAGCCATACGGGCCAGCCTCACCGGTCACCTGGTGCTGTCCACCCTGCACACCAACACCGCGGTCGGTGCCATTACCCGCCTGCGTGACATGGGTGTGGAACCTTTTCTGCTGTCTTCGAGTCTGCTGGGTGTGCTGTCCCAGCGTCTGGTTCGCCGACTGGACCACAGTAAACAGCCGTTTACAGCCGGCGACTACGAATGCCAGTTGCTGGGCGCCGATATCCACCATCCACCGACCCTGTATCGCCCGGGTGCCGGAGACAGTGTTGATGGAAACGGGTACCGGGGTCGTACCGGCATTTACGAACTGATATCTCTGGATGACCACATGCGAACCATGATCCATGACGGCGCCAGTGAGCAGGATCTTGAACGCTATGCCAGGACCCGGTCCCAGGGTCTGCGGGAGGACGGCGTGCAAAAGGTGCTTGCCGGTCAGACCTCGGTCGAGGAACTTCTCAGGGTTACCCGTAGCGACTAATGGCCGCATTCGATTACAAAGCGATAGACAAGCAGGGCCGCGAACAACGCGGACTCCTCGAAGGTGATACGCCTCGACAAGTACGCCAACTGTTACGCGAACGCGGTCTTTTGCCCGTGACCGTTACCGAAGTGGTCCAGGACGGTCCCAAGACCGTACGCAGTATCGGTGTACGCAGAGGCATCAGCGCCTCTGACCTGGCGCTGGTTACCCGGCAATTGGCGACCCTGGTGAGGTCGGGCCTGCCTCTCGAGGAAGCGCTCAAGGCGGTCAGCGAACAGAATGATACGCCGCGGGTGCAAGGCATACTCATGGGTGTGCGCTCCAGGGTCATGGAAGGCCACACCCTGGCCAGTGGATTTGCGGATTTCCCGCATGCTTTCCCGGAAATTTACCGCGCCACGGTGGCAGCCGGCGAACAGTCCGGTCACCTGGACGATATCCTTGAGCGCCTTGCCGATTACACCGAGAACCGGCAGGTCACCAGTCAAAAGGTCCGGGGAGCGCTTGTCTACCCGATTATCCTGACCGTGTTCTCAATCATGATAGTGACCTTTCTGTTGGCCTTCGTGGTTCCCAAGGTAGTGGACGTGTATGCCAGCAGTGGCCAGATTCTACCCCTGATGACACGCATCCTGATCGGCAGCAGCGACTTTGTGGTGGACTGGTGGCCGTTGCTTCTGATCGGTATTGCCGCCGCCATTTTTGGCCTGCGCAGTTATTTGAAACGTCCTGGTCCGAGACGCAGCTTCCACTCTCTGCAGCTACGGCTTCCGCTTGTGGGCAAGCTGGTCCAGGGCCTGAACACTGCAAGGCTGACCCGTACCCTGAGCATCCTGGCTGCCAGCGGCGTACCGGTGCTGGACGCTTTCAGGATTGCCGGTGAAGTCGTGGTCAATGTACCGATGAAGGAGGCTGTAGAGGCGGCCGCAGCCCGGGTGCGCGAGGGTGCGGCCATTGGTCGCTCACTGGCAGTCAGCAAGTTGTTCCCGCCGATGACCCTGCACCTGATTTCCAGCGGCGAAGCCAGTGGCGAACTGGAACTCATGCTGGAACGCGCCGCGATCAATCAGGAACGTGAAATGGACTCCATCATCGGCGCCCTGCTGAATACCCTGCAGCCCCTGCTGACGATACTTATGGGTGTCATCGTACTGTTTATCGTGATGGCCATGCTCATGCCACTATTCCAGTTCAATCAGCTGATCCGCTAAGCTGTTAACCCGCTAGCCTTCGAGTGATGCGACCTGCGGCCTGCGACCGTGCTGGCGCTTTTATGTCTATCCTTGTCTGGCCGGGCAGGATCAGGCCCGACCCAGGGCCTAATGGAAATCCCGGGAACGCGTACTCAGGCTACCCAGTAATGCGGTGTAGTCTTCCAGCCTGTGAGCAATCACGTGCAATACGTCCCCCTCGCGTTGCACCCTGCCCCGTACTGCCATCAGGCGTGATCCCAGCAGAATTTTTCTCTGCCTTTCCGCCAGGTCCTTCCAGATAACCAGGTTGACGTTGCCGGTTTCATCCTCCAGGGTCACAAAGGTCACCCCGGAAGCGCTTCCCGGTCGTTGCCGGGTAATGACCAATCCGGCTGTATGCATCCACTTGCCATCCGGCAAGTCCCAGAGTTGTTCGGCAGTGAGCATGCGTGCCCTGTCCAGTCTCTCCCGCAACAGGGCCAGGGGGTGACGCCTGAGCGTCAAGCCAAGGTGATTGTAATCTGCGGCAACCTCCTCACCCTCGCCGGGACGATTGAGCAAGGGTTCACCCTCGGCCACCCGCCAACGGGGAAACAGGAGCGTGGGTTTTTCCACACCGGTGACCTTCCAGTAACTGTAGTGACGATTGCCGCTCAGGGTTTGCAGAGCGTCCGCCGCTGCCAGGGCGCCCAGGTCCCCGCGATCCAGTTGCGCCTTCTCGGCCATTTCCTGGGCATCAGAAAATGCGCCGCCCTGCCTGGCATCCACCAGGCGCCGGGCGGCCTCCATGGAGAGTCCCTTGACCAGGCGCAACCCCAGGCGCAAGGCCGGCTGGGGCCCGGCACACGTCTCCAGGGTGCAATCCCAGTGACTGACCTGGGCGTCTACCGGTCGCACCTCTACAGCGTGTCGGCGAGCATCCTGGATCAATTGCGAGGGTGCATAAAAACCCATGGGCTGGCTGTTTATCAAGGCACAGGCAAAAGCTGCCGGCTCGTGGGCCTTCAACCAGGCCGAGACATACACCAGCAAGGCGAAGCTGGCGGCGTGCGACTCGGGAAAACCGTATTCACCAAAACCCTGTATCTGCTTGAATACCTGCTGGGCAAAGCCCTCGTCGTAACCCCTGTCCCGCATGCCCTGGATCAGGGCCTGTTCAAATGGACCCAGTCCGCCGCGGCGCTTCCAGGCCGCCATGGCCCGGCGCAGGCTGTCCGCCTGCCCGGCAGTGAAGCCGGCAGCCACCATGGCCAGTTGCATGACCTGCTCCTGGAATATGGGCACGCCCAGGGTACGCTCAAGCACACTCTCCACTTCCGGACTGGGATAGCTCACCTGCTCCTCTCCACAGCGCCGTCGCAGATACGGGTGCACCATACCGCCCTGTATGGGTCCGGGCCGGATGATGGCCACCTCGATCACCAGGTCGTAGTAACAGCGGGGCCGCAAGCGTGGCAGCATGGCCATCTGGGCGCGCGATTCAATCTGGAATACGCCCACGGTATCCGCCTTGCCAATCATGTCGTAAACCACGGCGTCTTCTGCCGGTACGCTGGCCAGGCTCAACGTCCGGCCACGAAAATCCCTGATCAAATCAAAACAGCGACGGATCGCCGAGAGCATGCCCAGTCCCAGTACATCCACCTTGAGCAAGCCCAGGTCATCCAGGTCGTCCTTGTCCCACTGGATCACGGTGCGCTCGGGCATGGCCGCGTTTTCTATGGGCACCAGTTCGCACAAGGGCCCCCGGGATATCACAAATCCACCCACGTGCTGGGACAGGTGACGGGGAAAACCGATAATCTGCCCCACCAGCACGATCAAGCGTCGCAGCAGCGGCGAGCCAGGATCAAAACCGGCCTCGCGTATTCTCTGCTCGTCGATCGCGCCTGCGCGGATCCAGCGCATGCTGCGCGCCAGGCGTTCCACCTGCAGGGCATCCAGACCCAGGGCCTTGCCCACATCACGCACCGCGCTCTTGCCTCGATAGCTGATCACGGTGGCAGTCAGGGCCGCCCGCTCGCGACCATACTTTCGGTACAGGTACTGAATGACTTCTTCCCGACGCTCGTGCTCGAAATCCACATCAATATCCGGCGGCTCATTACGTTCCCTGGAAATAAATCGCTCAAACAGCATGGCCATGCGGGCTGGGTCCACCTCGGTTATACCGAGACAAAAACACACTGCGGAATTTGCCGCGGAACCCCGCCCCTGGCAGAGAATTCCGCGGCCGCGGGCAAAGCTGACAATGTCGTGCACGGTCAGAAAGTAGGCTTCGTATTGCAGCTCTTCTATCAGGCGAAGCTCGTGCTCGATTTGCTTTTGTACACGGGCGGGCAAGCCGCCCGGCCAGCGCCGCCTGGCGCCCTCCCCGGTCAGCTTGCGCAGCCAGGAAGCGGGTGTGTAATGCTCGGGCACCAGTTCAGCAGGGTACTCATAACGCAGTTCCTCCAGGGAAAACCTGCACTGTTGCGCCACCTGCAAGGTCTGCAGCAATAGCTCCCTGGGATACAGGACCTGCAGACTGCTCCAGGAACGCAGGTGACGCTCACCATTGGCGTGCAGCCGCCAGCCCGCCGCCTGCACCGTGGTGACATGCCGAATAGCGGTGAGCGTATCCTGCAGCGCCCGCCGACCCCGCACATGCATATGTACGTCTCCCGTGGCCACCAGGGGGATATCGAGTTGGCGACCCAGTTCCTGCAGTGTGTCCAGGCGCTGGCTGTCACGTCCATCAGCCAGCAATTCCACGGCTATCCATAATCGACCGTGAAACCGCTTTTTCAGCCATGCGCCATCCCGGGTATCCACCTGTCTCGCCGGCAACCACAGGATGAGACAGCCGGCGCCCAGCAAGGACAGGTCGGACCTGTCCAGGCTGTAACTACCCTTGGCGGCAGCCCGTCGGCCACGGCTGATCAGCTGACACAGTTGCGCGTAGCCATCCCGATTGCGCACCAGCACCACCAGGCGCAGGCCGTCGTTGAACTGGAATTCACTTCCGATAATCAGCTTCAAAGAGGTGTCACGGGCGGCCACGTGAGCGCGTACCACCCCTGCTACCGAGCACTCATCGGTAATCGCCAGGGCCTGGTAACCCAGGCCGGCCGCACGGGTCACCAGTTCCTGTGCATGGGATGCCCCGCGCAGGAAAGTAAAGTTACTCAGACAATGAAGCTCTGCGTACTCACAGGTATTCACCCGAATATCCCATGCAGATACCAGCAACGTCGCTCGCGCCGGTCCCGGTAAATCCACAGACACTCGCCGTGAACCGTCGTGGCCTGGTAGTAATCCCGGGCCACATCGCCGTCATCCCACCAACCGGTTTCTATCCGCTCCGGACCCGGAATCAGCCGCAACGGGCCGCCATAACAGGGTTGCCCGTCACGCTGCTCCAGAGCCAGGGGTGTATCCAGCATCCACAAGGGTCTCGCCGCCCGTTGCTCCCGCCCCTGCCCGGGACTGTTGCGCCCATTACGCTGCCAGGCCGCCTCGGGGCGATGTTCCTGAACCAGGCACAAGCCGTGCACCGCCTCATCACCCAGGCGAACGCAAAGACGCTCGATCAGCATGGGTACGGCGGTTCCATCCTCGTCCAGGGCATCCCCCAACAAACCCCTGGCCGGGCCGGCAAGCGGTCTGATCATCCCGGATGCAAGCGTCAGGCTGAGTACCGGCGCCGGCAGGAGTTGTCGCTCCAGGCGCCCGGCCAACAGGCTCAATATGTGGCGCCTGTCGCGGGTCAGGGACAGACGACGCAGGCTGATGCGCGTGGGAGCCCCATCACAGTGCAGCAACCCCAGGGCCAGGCTGTCCACACCACCCTCACATGCCCGCAACATACCCACCATTTCTTCCACCAGCCGTTCCAGGGCTGGCAACAACCGGGTGCTTGAGTCGGTCTCCGCGGGCAATTCGATCTCGGCACGAAATCTCCGTGGTGCTACAAAACCCGGCCGGGGGTCAGGTATACGACCCAACGCTCGATCCAGGTCCTTCAGACGTGTCGGACCAAACCGCCGGGCAAATCCGTCGCGCGGCAGGCGCAGGCAGTCTGCTATGGAGCGCACCCCCAGGCGGTAAAGCTGTTCGTTCTGCTTCAGCCCCCAACCCAGGCACTGCGTGGGCAGACGGCCCAGGCTGCTGACCAGGGAGCCGGCGTCAGTCAGCGGCGGCTGCGACCGGGTCGCCCGGGACAGCCACAGTGCCCCCAGGGGGGTCGGCGCCAGTCCTTGCTGAACCTGGTAACCGAGGTGTTGCAAACGCCCGGTAATACGCGTCTGCAGGGCTGGCAAACCTCCGAACAGGCGAAGACTGCCCTTTAACTCCAGCAACAGGGCGTCTGGCGCCACCAGGCTGACCCAGGAGGTAAACTGTCCCGCCCAGGCGGCCAGGCGTTCCAGGTTGGCCTGCTCACGCGCGGGATCACGCTCCAGCACCCGCAATCCCGGGGCCAGGGCAAAGGCCGCGTTGAGCCCCATGCCGCTATGCAGACCACTGGCCAGGGCCGGGGCATTACAGGTCACCAGTCTGCGCTGGCTACCCTCGCCCTCCACCACGGCCACCGCATCCAGGGCGGGTGCGAAAATATCCAGGGCCAGGCGGGGCAAGCGCAAGGCCAGCCACAGTTGTTGAGGTGCAGTTGCCCGTACCCGGGTCGGTATTCGCCGTGTGGGTGCGGGCGCAGAACCTGACGATTCATCGGGAAAAAGCGGGAGGGATTGCTCCTGTAATTTTGCCATGACGGAATCGATAACCCAGCCCGATCACGGCGCAGGAAAGTCTGGCCGGTCCAGCACCACAGGCTGGCCACCCCGACTCTTGAGTATGTGTACCCGCAAGCCCTGCCCTGATCCACTCAAGTGCAAGCGCAGGGCGGCCACCGAGTGCTCTCCCAGGGCACGGGCAGAACGAAACAGCACCACCATGCAGGCCCCTGACTCGGCAGCCAGCTGCAAGCGTCTCATGGCGGAAATGGACACCGGGTCCGCCCACAACAATACAACCGCACACTGACCACTGCGCAGCGCCTGTTCCGCGGCCCATAAACCGTCACTGATCTTGTTGGCTTTCACTACCAGGATTCGCTGGAGAGAAATCCCCGCGTCGACCAGGGCCGGCGCATAGGGGGTGAAAGGTGGTGATATCCAGATCAGCCAGCCTCGCTCGCCTCCCTGTTCCACACGCTGACGCAAGGCGGGCAGCAACAGACGCAACTCACCCAGACCGTAGCGATCCAGGACAATTTCGCTCAGACCGCCCAACGGCCAACCGCCTCCGGGCAGACAGGCATCCAGCCAGGGATAGCCGCTGGACTGGGCGGGCACGGCCGGACCAGCACGACCACGCCACACACCCGGATTGCACAATAGCGCCTGCAGGGGGTCGTTCACGCTCTACCCATACCCCTGCGCATGACGCCCACGACCACACCTTCGATTACCAGCGGTTGCTCGCGCAAATCCAGGCGCATCGGGGCAAAATCCGGGTTTTCCGGTAGCAGCCAAACCAGCTTGCCCTCCTGGCGGTAACGTTTCACAGTCACCTCATCCTCCAGCCGGGCAACCACGATCTGCCCATTACGGATTTCCGGCGTGCGGTGTACCGCCACCAGGTCTCCATCCAGGATGCCGGCGTCTTTCATGCTCATGCCGTGTACCTGCAAGAGGTAATGGGGCTTTGGATTAAACAATCCCGGATCGATTTGGTAGCGAGCCTCGATATGCTGTTCTGCGAGTATGGGATAGCCTGCCGCGACCCGTCCCACCAGCGGCAAACCCATCTGATCACGCAGGGAATCGCGTAATCGAATACCGCGCGAGGTACCGGCCATCAAGGAAATAGCGCCCTTGCGTTCCAACGCTCTCAGGTGTTCTTCCGCCGCATTGGCTGACTTGAAACCCAAATCCCGGGCAATTTCAGCCCGGGTGGGAGGCATGCCGGTATCTTCGAGAAAATCCCGTATGAAAGTCAGGACTCGCTGCTGGCGGGGGGTCAATTCGTTCATGCTAGCTCCTGTATAAATACACAGCACATGTGATTATATACAGTGAATAGCTTCGCCAGACAAGCCCCGTCTCGAACCACCCCGGAGCGCGGGTGCTCATATCCCCGATGCCGGCAGGTATGAGCACTAAAACACCAGGCTGGCGTTGTAGCCAAAAACAGACAAAACCTACTGAAAAAGCAGCCTATTTCTTCTGCCCGGACACATAATTCCCTTGCTAACTTATGGTTAATTGGGTATCTTCACCGCGTGTTTGGTGCGCAACAGCATTGTCGCACCTCAGAGCACACGAAAGCTTTCCCACACCGATTCTGTTTTAGAGGACTCTACAAATGAACAAAAAATTGCAAGATGCAATGAAAGTCGGCGTTTTGGCGCTGGCCCTGACCATGGCTGCTGGTTGTGCAAACCAGGAACTGAAGGATGCCGTAGCTGCTGCCCAGAGCGCTGCCGATTCGGCCACCGCCTCCGCTAATGCCGCCAAGGCTTCAGCTGATGCCGCCAGCCGTGCTGCCAGCGATGCCAAGCAGATGGCCTCCAGCGCCCAGAGCACTGCCGACCAGGCTGCTCGTGCTGCTGCCGCTGCCCAGGCTTGCTGCGACCGCAATGCAGAGAAGATTGACCGCATGTTCGAAAAGGCCATGCGCAAGTAATCTGATTGCTTGAGTAAAAAAAACGCCGCGGCCTCAAAACCGCGGCGTTTTTTTATGCGCGAAAAACTACTGTGTCTGAACAATAATCCGGGCTGCTTCCACGATAGTATCGGCCTCATCTGACATCCGGGCGGGAAGCCCGTTGGCTTGCTCGAAAATTACCCTGACCCTGTTCCAGTCCACCGGACCATTTCGCTTGCTGGTCGCAGCCACCAGCATCTCGGTCACAGAGGTCATGTCCTTGCCCAGGGTTTCCGCGTCTTCTTCCAGCGGCATATGGGCTTCCATGTAAAGCCCATCCAGGGACCAGCCCACCTTGTAGGGCTGATTAATGATGAGCACTTTCTCACCAACCGGAATCTCTGAAAACAGAACTTCTATATCCTCGGGATACATTCGAATACAGCCGTGGGTCACACGCATGCCTACGCCCGCCGGCTTGTTCGTGCTGTGAATCAGGTAGCCTGGAATGGCCAGGCGAATGGCAAATGCGCCCAGTGGATTATCCGGTCCGGCCGGGACCACTTTGGGCAGGGGCCGACCATCCTCGGCATGTTCCTTGCGAATCGATTCGGGTGGATACCAGGCCGGATTTGCGACTTTCCTGACGACGCTGGTCTGGCCAATAGGTGTCTGCCAATCCATGCGTCCGATGCTGATGGGATAGGTCACCACTACCGGCGCCTCGCCTTTCGCCGGTTTGGGATAGTAGTACATCCGAAGCTCGGGCAGGTTTAACACCACCCCCTCCCTGGGGGCCCGGGGCAGGATATAACGGGTGGGCAATGTCACCTGCGCCCCATCTCCCGGAATCCAGGGATCCAGGCCCGGATTGGCACGCACAATATCCTCGAAACCCAATCCATGCGCCCTGGCGATATCCAGCAAGGTTTCATGATGGCGCGCTTCCGCCATGGTGATTGCACCCACCAGGTCGACATCGGCCGGGGGCAGCACATAGGTCGCCGCCAAAGCCGTGGGCGCGACCAGGATCGAGCCCAGAACTGCCCAGGCAGACCCCGCTGAAACCCTCACTCTAACGCTCGTCATGTTCAATGACTTCAATCTCCCCGGTTGCATGTTCCATCCATTGCCTCACGTCAGGATCCCCCAGCACCCAATCCAGGTACTCCTGCGTCAGCCTGGTTTTCGCCAGGCCATAGGTGTTGAAGCGCAATAATACAGGGATAAGCATGCCATCGGTAATTGTATAGTGCCCGAACAGCGCCCCGGTTCCCGGTACCAGTTGCCTGCAAGTCTGTAGCCACTGCTCAACCCGGGCCAGGTCCTGTCCAGCCTGCCTTGAGGGCGAAAAATGACGGTCCCTGGCGCGGCAGTTCATGGGGAATTCTTCCCGCATTGCCGCCAGGCCCGAATGCATTTCAGCGGCAATGCTACGCGCCACGGCACGCTGCGCGGCATCTTCCGGCCACAATCGTGCTGCCGGAAAGCGTTCGGCCAGGAATTCGGAAATCGCAAGCGAGTCCCAGACCCTTAAATCCCCCTCAATCAGGACAGGCACCCTGCGGGTTGGGGAATAATCGCCGATGCGCTCCTGAAACTCGCTGGTATCCATGGGCAACCGTATCACTTCGAATGCCGCACCCGACTTGCGCAGGGTTATCCAGGCTCTCAAGGACCAGGAAGAGTAATTGTAGTTACCGATAACCAGCGTCATGGTCTGGGGCATTGCTGTCTCCACCTTGGAAAAATGATTCCGTAATATTCCGGTAATATCATTAATTGCCGGGCGCGTTGCTTGTCCGACTCATCCCGTGCCGGACCTGCGTTGAGCCACGCGTGAGCTTTTATTCAGGCCTGCAGTGAAAGCGGAATTCCCCCAACCGGCGCGGTTCTTTACTCGTCCATGACCATGAAAGGGCCCGCCTTGCTAGTCATATTCTACATTACGTATAAGCCATTACTCACTGAGAAATAAGGCATCCCATTTTTCTTCTAAATTGGCTATTCATCAAATTTGTGATATGGTTCATGGTTCCTCCAGAAACAAAGAACTAGAGTTGGAGGACGTACATCAAGGGAATACGATGAGCTTAAGTCACCTGCGAAATACCGAAAAGGCGCTGGACGCGTTGGACCGGTCAGAAGAAACCGAGAGTAGACCTGGGCCAGTCAAAGCCTGGCAGGCCGGTTCAAATCGATCAACCAATCAGGCTGACAGCTCGAGCGAAGTCTCTGGCTGGAATCCTGTTGAGGTCTGGCGCCAACGAATCAAGCGCGAACCTGGCAACTAAACAAATATTGGGGCCCTGCCCCAGGTGGTTACGGTTGTCGCCCTACAGCCTTGCCCCGTTACCTGCCTCAATAGCGAATCAACGCGGAGCCCCAGGTAAAGCCCCCACCAAAAGCTTCAAGCAACAATAAATCACCACGCTTCAATTTTCCGCTTCTCACGCCGGCGTCCAATGCCAGGGGTACCGAAGCAGCCGACGTATTGCCCTGGTCCTGCACTGTCAGCACCACCTTGTCCATGGACATACCCAGTTTCTTTGCGGTCGCCGTAATGATCCGATTGTTGGCCTGATGAGGTATCAGCCAATCGATGTCTTCCTTGCTAAGATTGTTCGCTGCCAGCGTCTGCTCGACAATTTCACCCAGCTTGGTAACCGCCACCTTGAACACTTCGTTGCCACGCATCTTGATACGCGCTTCACCGCCGTGGTCATCGGAGTCCCTGGGACATGACACGCCACCCGTGCTGTACAACAGGTCCTTGTATGCGCCGTTCGCATTCAGGTGCGTGGAAATAATCCCCTGCTCTTCCGAGGGCTTGAGAATTACCGCACCTGCTCCATCACCGAACAGCACACAGGTGTCCCGGTCGGTCCAGTCGGTGATGCGCGAAAGGGTCTCGGCACCAATCACCAGCGCGCACTTGGCCTCACCGCAACGTATGTATTTGTCGGCGACACTCAAGGCATAGATGAACCCGCTGCACGCAGCCTCAACCGAAAACGCAGGCCCTTCACCAAAGCCCAGTGCATGGGCCACCAGGCAGCCCACATTAGGGAAAATGCGGTCCGGTGTGGTGGTGCCCACGATGACAAAATCTATGTCGGCAGGACCCACCCCTGCGGCTTCCATGGCCTTGCGGGCGGCCTCGGTAGCCATGCTGCTGGTGCTCTCGTGAGCCGCTGCAATATGCCGGCGCTCAATGCCGGTACGGGTCACAATCCACTCGCTGGTGGTCTCCACCATGGTTTCCAGCTCGGCATTTGTAAGTATTTTTTCCGGCAAATAGGAACCGGTACCTGCAATTCGCGAATACATTTTTCTAGTTTTCCTGCAGTTTCTGGCGGATTTGCTGCGGCACTCCTTTTTCGATCTCCACCACAGCAGTACGTAATGCGTTCTGAAAAGCTAACTCGTCGGCGCTTCCATGGCTTTTTACCACGATTCCGTTCAAACCCAACAAGCTGGCTCCATTGTAGGTGCGCGGATCCATTCTGGCACGCATGGCACGCAGCGCCGGAAGCGCTACAATCGCCTGCAATCTGCGCAACCATCCACGGCTGAATTCCTGGCGCATGCTGTAGGAGATCAACTGCGCAGCGCCTTCCATGGTCTTCAGTGAGATATTCCCGGTGAAACCGTCGGTGACGACTACATCAACCGTGCCTTTGAAAATATCATTACCTTCGACAAAGCCCACATAATTCAGCCTGCTCGCCTTTAGCAGCGCATGGGCCTCGCGTACCGTGTCATTGCCCTTGAGTTCCTCCGAGCCAATATTCAGCAGTCCCACCCTGGGTGCCGACATACCGTGAATATCCGCAGCCACCACCGACCCCATAACACCGAACTGGTATAACTGCTCGGCGGAACATTCCGCATTCGCGCCCAGATCCAGCATATGCGTGTGACCGCCTATTGCAGGCACGGCCGACATGATGGCAGGCCGATCAATCCCGGGCAGGGTCTTGAGCACAAACTTTGCTGTTGCCATGAGTGCGCCTGTATTACCCGCGCTGACACAGGCGCCCGCTTCGCCCCGCTTCACAAGGTCAATTGCCACACGCATTGAGGAGTCTTTCTTTTTGCGTAAGGCGTCGACAGGTTTTTCGTCCATGCCAACGACCTCGGAACTGTGCTGAACACGAACCCGCGCACGCAGGCCGGACGGGATCATTGGCTCCAGCACCGAACTGTCACCCACCAGTATCACTTCCAGCGCCGGAATCTCCCGCGCCAGGGCCAATGAGGCAGGCACACAAATGCGAACGCCGTGATCGCCACTCATGGCGTCCACGGCGATTCTCATTACCCGAGAGTCACTGTCACCGGACGGGGAGCTCAACGAAGTACCTTCCCGATGACCACCGGGATTCCCGGCGGCCGTCGCGAGAAGACCTATTCCTCGTCCTGGACCTTCTGGGTCTCGATCACCTTCTTGCCACGATAAAAGCCATCGGGGCTCACATGGTGACGAAGATGGGTCTCACCCGTGGTAGGCTCCACCGACAGGGTGGGCTTGGAAAGGGAATCGTGTGAGCGGCGCATATCCCTGCGTGAGGGGCTTTTGCGATTTTGTTGAACGGCCATCTGTATCTCCTGATACCAAATTCTTGTGTTTGCTAGTGCCCCTTTCCCTTGCCGGCCATCAAATCTGCCAATGCGGAAAAGGGACGTGTAATTTCTTCCCTGGGCTCTGCCGTAACGGAGGAGTCTCCGATGCGGGCCCGCCCATCGCAGGTAACTCCCTCGCCATGCATGGGAACCAACGGTATTCGTAACAACAATTCGTCTTCTACCAGCGGCAACAGACAAACTTCATTCAAGGTGGACCCCGGTTCGTCGGCATCCAGCAGACTGACCAGCTCACAACCCTCTGGAAGCCCTTCGACTTCCTCATCTTCCTCGCTCACCGCAAGCAACATGGGACCGGCCAGCGAGTAATCCATGGCCTCCATGCAACGCTGGCAGGTCAGGGTCAACGAACCCTCCAACTCGCCGGCTATCAATACCACGGTTTGCGCCGCGTTCTGCAATTGGCTAATGCGCAAATGCAAACGAATGACGCCTGCAGACGATTGTGGGCCAGTAACTGCAAGTGCCGCCACCCGCCCAAAGGCCGGCAACGGTGCTTCCACATCTATCTCCGCGTCTTTCCGGGCCAGTTCCCGGAGATTTACGTATTCTGTCAGTGACCCGGACATAATCGGCCAATTTTACCGGCATACACTTGGCCAGTCAAAGTGTTATGAGCTATTTTCTCTAATCCGCCCGGTATTCGGCTCCAAGCCCCGGACACCGGCCTGACAAGGGGGCCGAATTCAGGCAAACTGAGCGGTCTTGCCGTCCGACCCCGAGTATTCTCCATGTCCAGCACCGCTTCCAGCCTGATCCTTGCATCCACCTCGCGTTACCGTGCGGCCTTGCTGAACAGATTGGGCCTGCCCTTTGCAAGCATTGCCTCCGAGGCCGACGAGGGCGCCATGGATGGCGAAACCAGCAGTGATCTTGCCTGCCGCCTGGCCCGCGCCAAGGCCCGGGGCGTTTGGGCACTGCATCCCGGAGCCGTGGTGATAGGGTCAGACCAGGTAGCCGATCTGGACGGGATGCGCCTGGGAAAGCCGGGAACAGAGAAAAGGGCCGTAGAGCAATTACAGGCTTGCAGCGGACGGACGGTAAAATTCTACACGGCAGTCTGCGTATTGGCCCCGAACGACGACAACCGGGACTATCTGGACATCACGGAGGTCAAATTCCGAGACCTTGATCCGGGTGAAATCCGACGTTACGTGGCCACCGAAAAACCGCTGGACTGCGCGGGAGCCTTCAAGGCCGAGGCATTGGGCATCAGCTTGTTCCGGTCCATTAGCAGCCAGGATCCCACTGCCCTTACCGGCCTGCCGCTGATCTGGCTAAGCCAGTGCCTCAGGGAATTGGGCTTTCCAAATCCCTGATCGCCAGCGACTGACTACTGACCGCCTTGCATGATGCGCTCCATCGTGACCGCCAAATCCGTGGGCAGCGGTGCGTTGACCAGTACAGATTCGCCGGTCCTGGGGTGGTCAAAGGTCAGTGCAGTGGCGTGCAAGAACAAGCGCTTTAGCCCCAATTTGCCACAATCCCTGTTCCAGACCTCGTCTCCATACTTGGTATCCCCGGCAATCGGGTGACCCATGGCTGTTGCGTGGACACGAATCTGGTGAGTCCTGCCAGTCCCTATTTTAACCTCGACCAGCGTAGCCTCCCGGGAGATCTCCACAGGGCGAAAAATGCTCAACGCATACTTGCCTGAGTCATCCACGGTGACATGTCGCTCCCCGCCGCTGCGAGTGTGGGTAGCCAGGGCCAGTTCGACTTTGCGAGTCCCGTAATCCCAATGGCCCTTCACCAGGGCCAGGTAATGCTTATCCATCCGGCCCTCGCGTAGCTGCTCATGCAGGGTACGCAGGGCGCTTCGACGCTTGGCCAGGATCAGGCAGCCACTGGTATCCCTGTCCAACCTGTGGACCAGTTCCAGGTATGGCAAATCCGGCCGTGCCGCCCTCATCAATTCGATCAGCCCAAAATTGATACCGCTCCCACCGTGACTGGCCAGTCCGGAGGGTTTATTGATCACGATCAGGCGATCGTCCTCGAGCAGCACATGTTCCAGAATCTTGCGGGCACTGGCTTCAGAGGGTGGCTGCCCGGGTTGGGCGGCGCGAACCGGGGGTACCCTGACCACATCTCCGGTGTTGAGTTTGTGACTGGGTTTGACCCGGCCACGGTTAACCCGCACTTCACCCTTGCGAATAATCCGGTACACCAGGGTGCGAGGCACACCCTTGAGCTCCCGCATCAGAAAATTGTCCAGGCGCTGGCCGGAATACTCGTCGCCGACGGTAACTTGCCGGACGCCTCCGCCTGACGGAGTTTCTGTCATATCGTCTTATTCCGTTGATAGTGCTCAAAACGGTTGCTATAGTACCGCACTGGCGACCCCTACGCGCCTGATTGATAAGGTGTAAGGGGTCCATCGAGTTTTAGAACCAAGCCGTTGGCTTGGGGATGTTTTACCTGGGCACATAGCCCCGCTGGGCTGCCGATGTCTCGGAGACCCCCTTGCATTGCCCCGCCTCGAAAGGCGGAGGGCTGAATGAAGGGTGTTTGCCGTGAATGCTCGGGCAGGATTTACGAGACCCGCTGGCGCGCGGCGCCGCGGTAGGTTGAACGAAGAGCACTATTAACTATTCGAACTGCCACCCTCTAGACGACCTTGCCTGAACCGGGACACGCGGCCCCGCGCATGACTTTGCGAGTTGGGACCGATGAAGAGAATGCTTATAAACGCGACTCAGGAAGAAGAGTTGCGAGTCGCCATGGTCGACGGCCAAACACTGTACGACCTCGATATAGAAAGCCCGGGCCGGGAACAGAAAAAGGCCAATATTTACAAGGGCAAGATCACCCGGCTGGAACCCAGCCTTGAAGCCGCCTTCGTGGAATATGGCGCAGATCGCCATGGCTTCCTGCCACTAAAAGAAATTTCCAGCGAATACTTTGTGGAAAAGCCGTCCTCAGGCGGCCGTATCAATATCAGGGAAGTACTGCGCGAAGGCCAGGACATTGTCGTCCAGGTGGAGAAAGAAGAGCGCGGCAACAAGGGCGCTGCTCTGACCACATTTGTCAGCCTGGCGGGGCGATTCCTGGTCTTGATGCCCAACAATCCGCGTGCCGGCGGTGTCTCGCGCCGTATTACCGGCAGCGAACGAGACGTGGTACGCGACTCATTCAACGAAATGGAAATTCCCGAGGGCATGGGCGCTATCGTGCGCACGGCTGGTGTCGGCCGCTCCGCCGAAGAACTCCAATGGGACATGGACTATCTGTTGACCGTGTGGAACGCCATTAAAGTGGCCGCCGTCAACCTTCCCTCTCCTGTACTGATCTATCAGGAAAGTAACGCTATCCTGCGCGCCTTGCGTGATCACCTGAGCAACGATGTGGGTGAAATCCTCATCGACGGCCCCGCAATTTTCAGCGAAGCGAAGGAATTCATGGAGCGCGTCATGCCCCAGAATCTGCGCAAGTTGAAACTTTACGAGGACCCAACTCCCTTGTTCACACGCTTTCAGGTGGAAAGCCAGATCGAATCGGCTTTCTCTCGGGCCGTCAGCCTGCCCTCCGGTGGCAGCATCGTGATTGACCATACAGAGGCACTGGTCTCAATCGATATCAACTCCGCCAGGGCAACCAAGGGCGGAGACATCGAGGCCACCGCGCTGAATACCAACCTGGAAGCAGCCGATGAAATCGCGCGCCAGTTACGGATTCGGGATATCGGCGGTTTGATCGTTATCGACTTTATCGATATGGGTCCGCCGAAAAACCAGCGCGAGGTGGAAAACCGCTTGCGCGATGCAGTCAAAGCCGACCGCGCCAGGGTGCAAATTGGTCGTATTTCTCGTTTTGGCTTGTTGGAGATGTCCCGCCAGCGTCTGCGTCCGTCCCTGGGTGAATCCACTCACCAGGTTTGCCCACGCTGTAACGGTTCCGGTCATATCCGCGATGTGGAATCCCTTGCCCTGGCCCTGCTCAGGCTGATTGGCGAGGACGCGCGCAAGGAGCGCACTGCCAAGGTTATCGCGCAACTGCCGGTTGAAGTGGCTACCTACCTGCTGAACGAAAAGCGGGACTGGGTTGTTCAGCAAGAAAAATCTCACGGTGTCGAACTGATCCTGGTCGCCAACCCGAACTACCAGACTCCCAACTACAGCATTCGCCGAGTGCGGGATGACGCTGTGGAGTTACCCGAGAATTCCGGGGTCAGTTATCAGATTCCAATGCCCGTGGAAGACGTGGCCGCGGAAATCGACTTTGCGGCACCCAAGCCTGAAAAGGTTGTCGCCGCCGTGTCCGGCATCGCACCCCAGAAACCGGCCCCCAAGCCGGCGAGCAAGGAAACAAAAGGACCTGGCCTGATAGCCCGCCTTATCGCATGGCTCAAACCAGCCAGCAAACCGGAGAAAACACCGACCCGTAGCAGCAGACCCACCAGCAAGACCCGCCCGGATACACGCCGCCCACGCAAAGCCGATGGCGAAGGACAAGCAACACGCGGGCGTGGGCGCCGCAGCCAGGGAGGCGAGTCCCAGAAGCAGCGAACTGATGATGGTAATCGCCCAAAACGAACCAGGCGGCCGAAGCAGACCGGTGCCAAAGCCGGTGATGTGAAACAGGCAGCTACTGCAGAAGCAGAAAGCCAGGGAACCAGCCCGGCGGAGAACCAGACCGGGCCTGACAGCCAGCAAGGTAGCGGTACGAGCCGCTCCAGGCGCGGTGGAAGGCGCCGGCGCAGACGTTCTGGACGCGGTGGCCAGGGCCAGGAAAACCAGCAGTCTGAAACGTCGACAACCGGGTCGGCCGGCGAGACCCCATCGACACCCGAAACCAGCCAATCCTCAGGCCAGGCCCAGCCTGTCAGGGAGCGCAGGCCCCGGCCCGAAAGACAGCCCGGCTCCGGACAGTCTGACCCCAGTCAAGCAGACGCAAAGTCCTCGGTCCAGGATGCCGGCAGCGCGAACACAGCAAGCGGCAAGACGGAGAAATTGCCGATGTCTAAGGCCGCGGCGACTCCGGTACCCGAGGCGCCCAAGCCGACTCCTGCTGCAGCACCAGCCCAGACGGCTGATGCCCCCGGAAAGGCCCCGGTAGCAGCACCATCCGCGGCCCCTGCAGAGCCCAAAGCCGCTCCAGCGACAGCACCAACCCCGGCACCTGCAGCGCCCAGAACGGCCCCTGCTGCAGCGCCAGCCCCGGCACCGGTCGCAGCACCAACCCCGGCACCTGCCGCGCCCAGACCGGCTCCGGTCGCAGCACCAACCCCGGCACCTGCCGCGCCCAGACCGGCTCCGGTGGCAGCACCGACACCGGCACCTGCCGCGCCCAGACCGGCTCCGGCAGCAGTACCGACACCGGCACCTGCCGCACCCAGACCGGCTCCGGCAGCAGTACCGACACCGGCACCTGCCGCACCCAGACCGGCTCCGGCAGCAGTACCGACACCGGCACCTGCCGCACCCAGACCGGCTCCGGTGGCAGTACCGACACCGGCACCTGCCGCACCCAGACCGGCTCCGGTGGCAGTACCGACACCGGCACCTGCCGCACCCAGACCGGCTCCGGTGGCAGTACCGACACCGGCACCTGCCGCGCCCAGACCGGCTCCGGCAGCAGCACCGACACCGGCACCTGCCGCGCCCAGACCGGCTCCGGCAGCAGCACCGACACCGGCACCTGCCGCACCCAGACCGGCTCCGGCAGCAGCACCGACACCGGCACCTGCCGCACCCAAACCGGCTCCGGTAGTAGCACCGCAAACCACGCGTACCGGCGTGCCGCCCAAGGGCGATCCTGAAAGCCAGGGGTAAACACCCGTCGGCGTCAAATGAAAAGGCCCCCGTGGATACTCTCCACGGGGGCCTTTTTTGTTTCAGGGCAGGTCCGTGACCCGGCGCCTCCTAGCGCCCGGTTTTTTCCAATTCGTTTATCAATCCCAGGGACGCTTCTTCCACCAGATCCAGCACATGCTCGAAGCCGTGTGTGCTGCCGTAATACGGATCCGGAACATTTCGCCCTGGTGGATTTGAATGAAAATCCAGAAACAGGCGGACCCTGGGTCGCAATGCTTCCGGACACGCTTCAATCAGTAACTTGAAGTTGTCCTCGTCCATCGCCAGGACAAAATCGAAGGTTTCGAAATCCGTGGGCTCTACCCGACGGGCTCGAATGGACGACAAATCAAACCCACGTTCTGCCGCAGCCTGGACTGCACGATGGTCCGGCGGTTCACCGATGTGATAGGCATGGGTGCCGGCAGAAGCAATTTCCACCTTCAGATGTGGCGCACGATCCGCAAGCAGCTTGCGAAAGACACCCTCTGCCGTGGGCGAACGGCAGATATTGCCCATGCAGACAAATAGTATTGACAGCGCCTCTTTCGATTCCAACATTTAGCGATAATCTCCCTGGTATCCCGTTTACCTATCCCGACTCCGGCAAACACTGCTCACGTTACATCCATAACACTTCACCAGAGAGGGAAATCAGCGCAAAATGCCTTGACCATGCGCCTGACCAACCGGGGTTAACACCACGAAACCGGTATGCTTTTTCCCCAATCTCTGTGCAAGCTCCGTTATCCTTTCATACAAAACACAACAGGCAATCCAGGTGTCAAACACGCCAATACGTCGCGCGCCTTGTCCCTTCCAAACCGTTAAGCAGGTCTTGGAAAAACGCAAACGTTGCGCTTCAACTCAGTGATCAGACCACTGGGCCGCTACCCGGTCCAGGTCCGCCTGGGTATCGACCCCCTGCCCCGGTCGGCAGGAAGCCAAGGCGACCATGATGGTCATACCCATTTCCATGGCCCGCAACTGCTCCAACTTCTCGGTCAGCTCCAGGCGAGACGGTTGTGCGTCGGACAGTTGCAGCAACGCGCCCACGCGGTAGGCATACAGACCCAGGTGGCGCCATGCCCCATCAAATGAGGTTTGTGATTGCAAACCGGACGTCGCTGAATCGCGTGCCCAGGGGATGGGGGCCCGACTGAAGTACATGGCACGTCCGGTGGAATCAACGACTACTTTTACGGCGTTGACATCCATGAACTCCTGAATGCCGGACACCGGTGTCGCGAGAGTAGCGATTTGGGCATCCACACGACTGGAGAGCAAGATCGCTACCTGGTTTATGAGTTGCGCCGGCAGTCCCGGTTCGTCGCCCTGGACGTTCACCACCACTTCTTCATTTGACCATCCCTTGCTCCGGACAACCTCGGCGATTCGGTCCGTCCCCGACTGGTGATCGGGACGGGTCATGCACACCGTGGCTCCGAATTCTTCGCAAACCCTGGAGATTCGATCGTCGTCAGTGGCGACAATTACCTCGCTTGCGTCGCTCTCCAGGGCGCGCCGGTAAACGTGTTCAATCATCGTCCTCCCGCCAATCTCCCGCAGGGGTTTGCCGGGTAACCTGGTTGACCCATAGCGGGCAGGAATAACAACCCGGAAGCTCACTTGTCCAGTTCTTCCAGGTGCATTTCCCGCGCCTCTTCTTCCAGCATCACAGGCACACCATCACGTACCGGATAAGCCAGACGCTCGGCGCGGCACACCAACTCGTGCGCTGATTCTCGATACTCCAGCGGGCCCTTGCAAAGCGGGCAGGCCAGGATATCCAGCAATTTCTTGTCCATCAGTTACTCCCGGGGAGATGTGTTAGAAACCGGTCCAGTAAATTATTCAGCCGCGCATGGTCCGGTTCACTGAACCTGGCGGCTACCGGAACATACCAGGCCTTGGTCCCGGAATATCCAGTGCATTTTACGGCATCTTTCTCGGTCATCAGAATTTCAAGCTTGTCGGGAAACACCAGATCGCTGGCAACAATGGCCGAATGGTCGCTCATCGGTCGGGGCAAAACACTGATCCCCTGCCGACGCAAATTCTCAAAGAAACGTTCCGGGTTGCCTATCCCGGCCATGGCATGCACCGTCTCACCAGCAAAACTTTCCAGCGTGCGCGGCGAATCTTTGCCGTTTACCGGCAACACGCCATCAGGCTCAAGATTCATCACCACGGCACCAGGAATATTCTCCGCCTCACCACCATTCACGACCACCAGGTCCATCTGCCCAAGTCGCTGTGCCGGCTCTCTCAAAGGTCCTGCGGGGAGGCAGGCCCCATTCCCCAGGCCACGCCGACCATCCAGCACCGCGATCTGGACCTGGCGCGCCAGGCGATAGTGCTGCAGTCCGTCATCACTGATAATGCACTGAACACCCAATGCCACCAGTTGTCGTGCCGCGGCCACGCGGTCTGGGCCAACGTAAACCGGGACCCCGGATCGTCGCGCCAGCAAGACAGGTTCGTCACCCACATCCGCAGCCAGGCTATCGGGTTTGACCAGTCGCAATTCACCCTTGCCACCATATCCCCTGGACACAATGCCGACCCGGACTCCCCGCCGCTTCAGGACCTGGGCCAGGTGCAACACCAGGGGTGTTTTGCCAGTACCACCCACTGTGATATTGCCAACAACCAGCACCGGAACACCCGCAGACAGCGTCTTGAGCAGTCCACTGTCATAGGCCCAACGTCGCAACGCGGCCAGCAATCTGAACAACGCCTCCAGTGGTCTGAGCCACAGCACAGGCTTTGGTCGATACCAGCGCTCAAGCAACCATCGTTCGACGAAACCCTGTTCCACCGGGCCCCGCGCTCAACTGTCCCTGAACTGCATCTTGTAGAGGTTTGAGTAATACCCCCCCAAGTCCAGCAACTCAGCGTGGGTTCCCTTCTCGACTATTTTTCCATCGTGCATCACGACAATTGAATCAGCCCGCTCCACCGTTGACAGGCGGTGAGCAATAACCAGGGTGGTGCGACCATGCATAAGCTGCTCAAGCGCATTCTGGATATGCCGCTCAGATTCGGTGTCGAGCGCCGAGGTCGCCTCATCCAGGATCAGGACCGGAGCATCCTTGAGCAACGCCCGCGCAATGGCAATACGCTGGCGCTGGCCCCCGGACAGCAACACTCCGCGATCACCCACTATGGTGTCCAGCCCCCTGGGCAGGTCATCCACAAACTCCATGACGTGGGCAGCCCGCGCAGCTCGTTCGATTTCCTCCCTGGATGCCTCGCTCTCGCGGCCATAAGCAATATTGTTGGCAATACTCTCGTTGAAAAGGGTGATGTCCTGGCTGACCAGGCTTATCTGTCTGCGCAGACTCTGCAGTTGATAATGATCAATCGACTCCCCGTCCAGCAAAATTTCTCCATCAGTCGGATCGTAAAACCTCGGCAGCAAAGCCACCAGGGTAGATTTGCCGCTACCGGATTTACCTACAATGGCACAGGTTTGACCGGCCGGGATTGCCAGATCAATACAGTGAAGTACGCCCCCCTTCTCACTGGTGTACTGAAATGACAGGTTCTTGAATTCAATATTGCCTTTGACCCGGTCCACCACCAGGGTGCCCTTGTCAATCTCGGGCGCTTCATCCAGCACTTCAAATACGCTGGATCCGGCAGCAATGCCACGCTGGAGACTTACGTTGATATTGGTGAGCCGTTTCATGGGCGCCATGAGCAGCAACATAGCGCTGAGAAACGAGCCGAAGTCGCCCACGTCTACCGCCATGGACTCATGCGTTGCCACCAGGATTATGCCGGCCATACCCGCCGCCATAATGGCCTGGACCACCGGCACACTGCCGGCATTCACCTTGGCCATGCGCATATGCAGCTTGCGGTTATTTTCATTGACCACTTCAAACTGCGCTTCTTCATGCTTCTGGCCGTTGAACACCTTGACTACCCGGTGACCACCGATGACCTCTTCGGCCACCCGTGTCACGTCACCCATCGAATACTGTATACGTGCACTGTAGCGACGAAAGATCTTGCTAAGAAATGCAACCATGCCGCCAATCATTGGACCCACAAACAACATGAACAAGGCAAGGCGCCAGTTCATGTAAATCATCAATCCCGCAAGAAAGATTGCTGACAGTGAATCCCTGATTACCACCGTCACCACATTGGTGGTTGCTTCGGCTACCTGCTCTACATTATAGGTGAGGCGCGACAACAGGTGCCCTGCGCTGCTGGTGTCAAAATACGCCGTTGGCAACACCAGGTAGTGAGCAAAGATATCCCTGCGCAATAACTTGATTACCTGGCGTCCTATCCAGGTCATGCCGTAGGAGGATACAAATCCCGCCAGTCCACGAGCCAGGAATATACCCACAATGATCAAGGGCAGAGTCTTGATAGTCTCGGGATCACGATTGACGAAACCATCATTGAGCAAGGGTTTCACCATGTATGCGAAACCCGCTTCGCTGAGCGCATACAAGGCCATCGCCAGGACCGAGGCCAGGAATATCGGCCAATGGGGAATCGCATATCCGATCAGGCGTTTGTATACCAGCGCCGGTCGCATCACCTGTTCGTTCACCGGGAGTCCTCCGGGGTGGCTACGGTCGCTATGCTCAGGCGAGTAAAGCCCATACGGCCGAGCACATCCATGGCGGTCACCACCGACTGGTGACTTGCCTTCCCATCAGCGCGCAGCATTACCTGGATATCCCTGTCATCACCTACGGTCAAAACGATGGCCGCACGCAGGGTATCAGGTCGATTGTTCACCAGTTCCCGATCATTCACTCGCAACTCGCCACTGGCGGCCACCGTGATCACCAGCGGACCCTCCGCCTGCATCGCCGCCGGCTGCTCACTTGCCGCGGGCAAATCCACCTTGAGTGCAGCTTCTCTTACAAAAGAAGTCGACACCATAAAGAACACAAGCAGCAACAGAACTACGTCGATCAGAGAGGTCAGATTGACATCGGGCTCCTCCCTGCGTTGCGTCTGCAGATTCAAGCCTCGGACCTCCCCGCCTCGTGTTCGTCACGAATCCGGTCGACCAGCTTGATGGCTTCCTTCTCCATCTGCACCACCAGGGAATCAATACGACTGCGCAGGTAGCGATAACCAATCAGGGCGGGTATCGCCACTGTAAGTCCCGCCGCAGTGGTGATAAGCGCCTCGGAAATTCCCCCGGCCAGGACGGTGGGGTCACCCACACCGTGCGTGGTAATTGCGGCAAAGACCTTGATCATTCCAACCACGGTTCCCAGCAAACCCAGGAGGGGGGAAATCGCTGCTATGGTTCCCAGGGTGTTTATGAATCGTTCAAGCTCGTGCACCACATGCCTGCCGGTGTCCTGCACACGTTCCTTGATCGTATCCAGGTCCCGATGCCGGTTTGCCAGCGCTGCCGCCAATACTTCACCCAGGGCCGAGCTGTATCGCAGGGTATCGATATGTGCGTCATTGAGCTCGTTCCTTGCGACCCAGTCCCATACCTTGGCCGACAGATTTCGGGGAAGTACCCGCTTTTCCTGCAGACTCCAGAGACGTTCAAGAATGATTGCCGCTGCCAGCACCGAGCACGCCAACAGGGGGAACATTAACCATCCGCCGGATCTGATAATTTCGAACATGTGTTGCGAACGTCTCTTATAGGAAAACTGCCCGAATCATACTGTACATCGCTCTCGCTAGAAACCGGCCACGCCCGCCAAATGCGTTTACTGCTCAAGCGCTCCAGCCTGAACCGGGCCTCGCCCGGCGAGGAAAACCTGATAGTCACTGCGCCGGTCTCCCCGGTGGTCACGCTGCCGGCGCCCACGCTGCGCCAACGGCTTTCGACCGACTTCAAGGGAAAGCCCCAGCGATTTCCGTACCCGGCGGCAAATACAACCCGGGCTGGCGAGGTGGCTTTTACAAGAGCCGCAGAAGACGAGGTTGCGCTGCCGTGATGGGGCGCCACCACCACATCGACCTCGAGGCAGGGGTGAGACTCCACAATCTCCATCTCTGCCGCTTTCGGGATATCGCCGGTAAGTAACGCACTTCCCCGCGCACTGTGAACCATCAGGACGCAGGACGCCGGATTACCCTGCAAGCCTGAATTCTTGCGTGGATGCAAAATCTGAAAACGCACGCCATCCCACAGCCACTCGGTACCGGCCTCGCAAGGAGACGCATCCGGCAAAGGCTCCCCGGACAACTCCCAATGCGGGCGCATTGCCAGCCTCACATCCTCTCGCCCGCCCACATGATCCATGTCGCTGTGGCTGCTTATGAGCCCATCAATGCGCTGTATTCCCTGGTGCCGCAAATACGGGATCAGGGTGAGGCTGGCCGTGCTGTTGCCCGAATAGGCCGGTCCGGTGTCGTAGACCAGCAGATGCCCGGAGGTACGTACGACCGTGGCGAGACCCTGCCCCACGTCAAGCACGGTCAGCTCAAACTGGCCTTGTTCCAGGGTCGAGCCTTTCGGAAACAACAACGCCAACCAGCAAACAAGCCCGAGACGTCGCCCTGGAATACCCGGCGGCAATAAAAACAGCAGCGAGCCCAGGGTGGCAAGAAACAATACAAGCCCACCCGGGTGGGACAACCGCCATGCTCCAATTGTTGCCAGTTGCTCCAGACCCTGCCACAGCAACAACAGGTGACCGGCCTGAAAGTTTATGAGCCAGGCAGCCGCTTCCGGCCAGATTGCCAGGCCACACACGCCGAGCAACAGGGGTGGCAAGATCGCCAGGCCAAACCAGGGAACAAGCAGCAGGTTCACCAGGGGTGCGAGCAGGGAAATCTGCCCATATTCGGCGGCAAGCACCGGTGCCAGGCCAACTGAAATAGCCAGTTGCACCCTGCCCCACTCAAGCAGACGCAAGTTCCTGGCTATGCGATGTCCACGCATTACCAGGCCAATACATGCCACCGCACCAAACGATAACCAGAGATCCTGGCCCAGTACCGCAAGGGGATCCAGGACGCACACCGCTCCCAGGGCCAGGCACCAGGCCTGCCAGCCACCCAGGGGGAGGCGAGAAATCTTGAACCCTGCGAACAGGCATAACATGAGCAAAGCCCGTCGCGTGGGCAGCGCCAGGCCGGCGAGACAGGCATAAAAAAAGGCCGCCGACAGGCACAATCCCCATGCCAGCAGTTCCGCCGACCGACTGGCACCAGGCCAGACCAGGCTGGCGGCCGACCGCACAAGCCAGA
Organism: uncultured Gammaproteobacteria bacterium; assembly: GCA_963823435.1. GTDB lineage: Bacteria > Pseudomonadota > Gammaproteobacteria > Steroidobacterales > BM003 > CAKZML01. Next base: position 293,324 of record CAWGLN010000002.1, read on the forward strand.
ACACCAGCCCCGCAACAAGGCCGATATGCAGACCGGAGATTGCCAACAAATGTGAGGTTCCGGTGATTGCCAGGGTCTCTCGTTGAGCCGTACTCAAACCACGCTTGTGACCAAGAACCAGGGCCAGGATCAAATCCTGCTGAATACCGTCGGGTACCAGCGAGACCAGGGTCCCGGCAATCGAATCGCGTGCGGACAGCAGCCAGCTGGCCATATCGGCCGGCCGATCGTGCAGTCTTCGCCCCTCTCGAATGTAACCGGTCGCGCCAATTCCCTGGCGAAACAACCACCGCTCGTAATCAAAGCCACCCGGGTTGGAATAGCCCCGGGGTGAGCGCAGCTTTGCTTCCAGAGCCCAGGTCTCACCGGCCCTTGGCAGTTGTAAACTGCGATACCAGCTGAGTTGAATACGGGATGGAATATCCTGGGTCGCCGTTGCCACCGCAAACATAAACCTGGTCCTGCCAGGCTCCACGCTGACCAGGGAATCGATACGCCCGACCAACTGCACCAGGCTCGCGTCCCGGTTTGCCGGTAAACGATCAGCAAGCTGTGTGTGAACCTGGTGGGCGGCAAGGAAAAAACCCACGCAGCCGGCGCTCACGACACGCAGACGCCGAAAACTGCAGGTCGCCAGGGCCATCCCCAGCCCGGCCATCAGGGGCCCCTCGGGCGCTTGTTGCTGACCCAGGCAAATCGCCGTCCCGGCCACCAACGACAGGGAAACCAGCCAGGCCTCCCCGCCACCAAGCAAGGCGACGATCGTGCGAGAAAAATGCATCAAGATGGCCAGATACCTGCGGCATCGGGCCGCCTTTGGTGTAACATTTGCGCAGCGTCAGGGTCGCATCGACCTGCCGCGATTAGGCAAACGATAACGCCGGCCTTGGCCGGAGACAGTGCCCTTTTAGGCCAGGATTACCCGGAAATGCCAAGAAGGCTTTTCAAAAAGCTTCAGAAACGCCTGCCCGACAAGGGCGCGCTAAGCACCGAATGGTACCTGCGTCCGTTCAACGTCCTGATGCATGATCCGGCGCTGTGGTCCGTGCACAGACGTGGCGTCACCAAGGCGGTGGCCATCGGGCTGTTTTTCGCCATGCTTCCGATCGTGGGCCAGATGGTGCTGGCTGCCCTGATAGCGCTGTGGCTGCGGGTAAATCTTCCGGTCGCGGTAGCCACGACCTGGGTCAGCAATCCCGTGACCTTTGTGCCGATTTATTACCCGGCATACAAGCTGGGTTCTTTTATCCTCGGCGTTCCTCATCAAGAACCCCAGAACGTTCCTATCTCCATGGAATGGCTGCTGGACCAACTGGCCACGGGCTGGAAGCCCCTTTTCCTCGGATGCGGCATTGTTGCGGTGGTAGTCTCCGTCGCCGGGTTCCTGGTGTTGAACCTCGCCTGGCGATACACCTCGCTGTATCGCTTCAAGCACCGCCGTCGGCGCGCCCAGTTCTAGGGAGCCTCTGAACGACCCATGAACACGCATCTTGCGGCTAAACAAGCCTGACTGGCGCTTGGCATAAGCGCGAGCCGTGCAAACACGCGCTGGCGTCTTGAATGTGAGTCCTCTCGCTTGCAGTTTGCAGCGTTCAGGAAGGATCAGGCTCTTGCAGGCGTCAAACTAGTTTGCTGGAAGTAATTTCCCGCCCTGCAAACGCAGGATGCGCGACATGCGGCCCGCAATATCCAGGTCATGAGTGACCACCACCAGGCTGGTTCCCGTGTCCTGGTTCAGCTCCAGCATCAGGTCGAAAACCATTTTGCCGGTGTCGCCATCCAGGTTGCCGGTAGGTTCATCAGCCAGCACCACTGCGGGCCGTGTTATCAATGCTCGGGCCACCGCTGCGCGTTGGCGCTCACCCCCGGACAACTGGCCGGGCTTATGGCCCAGCCGCTCGCCCAGGCCCACACGATCCAACAGTTCCCGCGCACGGTCGCGGGCCTGGTCAAGTGGCATGCGACGGATCAACAGCGGCATGGCGACATTTTCCAGGGCCGTGAATTCGGGAAGCAAATGATGAAACTGGTAAACAAAACCGATGGCCTGGTTGCGCAGGTCTCCGCGTTGGCTGTTGCTAAGACGGCTCATATCCTTGCCAGCCACCAGCACCTTGCCGTCACTGGGTACATCGAGGCCGCCCAGCAGCTGCAACAGAGTGGTCTTACCCGAACCCGAGGCGCCGATGATCGCGAGCCGTTCGCCGCGATTCACCTGCAACTCAAGGTCACTCAACACATGCAAGACCTTGCCACCTTCTTCAAAGTTCTTGCACAAGCCTTCAGCCCGAAGAACCGCAGTATCCTGTGCCGTCGTCGTCAACTCAGTCATATCGCAAGGCCTCGGCCGGTTGTGTACGTGCCGCCTTCCAGGCGGGATAAATAGTCGATAAAAGGCTGATACCCATGGCGAACAGGCAAATCTGCGCCACCTCGCCCCAATTCACCCTGGCGGGCAGATCAGAGATGAAATACACATCCGCCGCCAACAGGTCCAGGTCGAGTATGGACTCAAGACCGCTGACCAGTTGTTCCAGGTTAGACGCCACGAGCACGCCAAGAACCATACCGCCGAGAGTGCCGGCCACACCAACTACCAGACCCTGGATCATGAATACCGAGAGTATGCTCCGCGGAGCCGCACCCAGAGTCCTGAAAATCGCGATATCCGCCTGTTTGTCCTGTACCACCATGACCAGTGTGGAAACGATATTGAATGCCGCCACGGCCACGATCAGTAACAAGATGACAAACATGATGCGCTTGGTCACCTGGATGGAGCGAAAGAAATTCCTGTGCTCCCGGGTCCAGTCACTGACATAGAAGCTGCCGCCCAGGCTGTGGGCCACGTCCCGCACCACCTGGGGCGCAAGAAACATGTCCTCAAGTTTCAAGCGCAGACCGGTGATGTTATCTCCTGTGCGGTACAGCCGTCCGGCGTCGGCCATGTGCATATACCCCACGTGGCGATCGTATTCGTACATACCAATTTCAAATATGCCGCTGACTGTGAATCGCCGCATCCTTGGCATGAGCCCTGCCGGTGTGACCTGACCCTGGGCAATTACCAGAATCACTGTATCGCCTACCCGCGCCTCCAGGTGCTCCGCCAGCGCCGACCCGAGCACAATGTTGTAGCTGCCTGGAACCAACTGTCCCAATTGCCCCGTCTGCATGGCGTCGCCCACTGCAGCGACGGCCTGCTCCAACTTCGGATCGATGCCCTGAACCATGGCTCCACTGACGACATCGCCATGCACCAGCATGCCCTCACCGGAAAGATAGGGGGCTGCCTCAAGCACCCGGGGATCGGTCATTGCCTGGCCACGGGCTTCTTCCCAATTGGCCAGGCGACCGTTCAGCCCACTGACCGTCGCGTGGGCGGTCATGGCAAGAATGCGTTCCCGTAATTCGGCTTCAAAGCCGTTCATTACCGACAGCACCACAATCAGCACTGCCACGCCCAGGCCGATACCTGCCATGGAAACGCCCGATATGAACGACACGAAACGACTGACGCCGCGCGAGCGCACATAGCGCAGACCCACCAGCCATTCATACCAATGCGAACTTAGGCCTTTCATTCGTATCGCAACGCCTCGGCCGGCTCAACCGCTGCGGCGCGCCGTGCGGGATAAATTGTTGCCAATAGCGTCAACAACAGGGCGGTGCCGCCTATCCACAGGACATCGGCACCACGCAAATCCGACGGCAGTTCAGTAATGTAGTAGACGCTTGAGGGAAATATCTCGAAACCGAATAGCGATTCCACCACCGGCACCACCGTATTCAGGTTACTGGCAAGAGCCACACCCAGGGCAACACCCAGCAGGGTCCCTGCCCAGCCCAGCACCGAACCCTGGATCATGAATGTCTTCACGACCCCCGCCGGACTCAGGCCCACCGTGCGCAAAATCGCAATATCGGTCTTCTTTTCGCTGACCAGCATCACCAGTGAGCTGACGATATTAAAGGCGGCCACAGCGACGACCAGCATCAGGATCAATGTCATCATGGTTTTCTCGATCGCGATTGCCCTGAAATAGCTCGCGTTCTCGACACTCCAGTCCCGCGCGCGCAGGGACTCGTCACCCAGGGAACTGACCCATTCGGAGGCCAGGCCCGGCGCTTGAAATATGTCCTGGTACTCCAGGCGAACACCGGTCACCGCTTGTCCCAGTCCCGCCATGACCCTGGCATCATCCAGGTGGACCAGGGCCAGGGTTGAGTCCTGCTCCTGCAACCCCACCTCAAAAATACCGCTGACCACATAACGCGACAGACGTGGTGTGACGGAACCGGAACGCGAATCCCCCTCTGGCACCATCAGGGTAACCGCATCCCCCAGGTTGAGGCCCAGAATCATGGCCAGGGCCCGTCCAAGAATAATCCTGCGTTTACCCGCCTGGAGGCTGGCCAGGTCACCCTGCACCATGTGCCGATCTACCCGTGACACAGCGGGTTCAAGCTCCGGCACGATTCCCCGGATTCGGGCCGGCGCAAGTTCACTACCCCTGCTCAACATGCCCTCAAGAGCCACGTAGGGTGCGGCCGCAACTACCGATGGCGCCTGCCTCGCCTGCTCGAGAAGTTTTTCCCAGTTCTCCAGCCCGCCCCGTTTCGCGCTCACGGTGGCGTGAGAGGTCATACTCAGCAGACGCTCACGCAATTCGCCTTCGAAGCCGTTCATTACCGACAACACGACGATCAACGCAGCAACGCCAAGCGCAATACCCAACAGGGACGCAAGGCTGATGAAGGACACGAACTGGTTCTTGCGGCGCGCCCTCAGGTAACGCAAGCCCACAAAAACTTCCAGGGGATAAAACATGCAACTCTCGCGCTGAAGATACACCCACGCGCTGCGCGGGCCAGAGGCCGGGCATTATCCCACAGGCGACAAGATGATTCTGCCTTTAACGCGCACCTGCCTCCCGCCACCCGCGCAAGCGCGCAATCCAGGCGGGTCTGCGCAAGCGGCTTGGCTCTTGCCACGGCCAGCTGACAGCAACAACCAGACCCGCAGGCCGCCGCTGCAAACACACATTCCTGGTTCATTTGCGGTCAGGTCTACAGCCGCCACGACGCCATACCGTGACCCGGATTCAACCATGGCGGTCGGTAATGTATTGAATTCGAACGCCCAGGCATCGGACCGGCAATTCCGGCGTACGGGTGAGCCGGTTGCGGTTCGGCAAATAATCGCGCTTAAAGTGACAGCCTCCCGGTGCTATAGTTTTCGCGGCACACACCGAAGAGGATGCCCAATGAAAATCAAACTTGTTCTGACAGCAATGCTTCTCGGTCTGGGCCCCAGTCTGGGCCCCAATCTAGACCTTGGTCTGGCCGCTTCCGCCAGCGCCGACACCTTGCTGATCGAGATAATCTCGACAGCAAAGTGCGGATGAGGCCGGCAGACCGGGCGGCGGAATGAGCATGAACCAGGTAGAGGAAGGCTTTGGCCAGCCCACGATCAAGCACGCGGCAGTTGGCGAGCCACCCATAAGTCGCTGGGAATACGCCGATTTCATCGTATATTTTGAAGGACAGACCGTACTTCACAGCGTGCTCAAGCGTCGTCCCCAAACCGACCAGGAGCGTTCCCCCGGATTGTGATTGCGCAGACAGGCCGCCGTCCCTGCAGCGGCCGACTGTGCGATAATTGCGCGTTTTAGCCGGACAATAACGCCCAATGCTCTCTCGCCCCATCAATGTCCCCACCACACCCACCCGCCCGGGCAAGACCACTCGCTGGGGCCGCTTGTATGGCGCCGCCTTTTCCCTGGCAGTGGTGGAGGCAGCCAGGGTCCACCCTGCCCCGGTCATAGTGGTGGCGCCTTCGGTGGCTGAGGCAGACCAGTTGCGCAAGGAACTGGAGTTTTTTGCTGGCGAGGACGTGCCGGTGTTGCAATTGCCGGATTGGGAAACTCTCCCCTACGACGTCTTTTCGCCCCACCCGGATATCACATCGGAACGCATAAATACCCTGCATCGTCTACCGGGGATGAGCTCCGGAATCCTGGTGATCTCGGCGACCACCTTGTTGCTGAAACTGCCACCGCGGCAGTACATCGACGGACACAGCCTGGTCGTGCATAGCGGGGCAACACTGGACCTGGACAGTTTTCGCCTGCGTCTGGAAGCCAGCGGATACACCTGTGTCAGCCAGGTCATGGAGCATGGTGAATTTGCAGTGCGCGGATCATTGATCGACCTGTTCCCCACAGGCAGCGAACTGCCTTTTCGGCTTGACCTGCTTGATGACGAAATAGACTCCATTCGATCGTTCCAACCGTCAGACCAGCGAACCGAGGCCAAACTGGACAGCGTGGAGTTGCTGCCGGCCCGCGAGTTCCCGCTGAACGAAGCAGGTATCAGTGTCTTTCGTCAACGCTTCCGCGCTCGCTTTGACGTCGACCATCGCCAGGCCATGCCCTACAGGGATGTCTCTGCGGGGAACGCTGGTAATGGCATCGAATATTACCTGTCGCTGTTTTTTGAGGAGTTGGCCAGCCTGTTCGATTACCTTCCTGAAGGCAGCTTGTTGGTTGACGCCAACCAGGCCACGGAGGTTTTTCAGCAGACCTGGCACGACATGCAGGAACGCTATGAATCCAGGCGTCACGACCTGGAACGCCCCTTGCTACGCCCGGACGAAATCGCGATGTCACCAGCGGAACTGGAGACGGCATGGCAACGATTCCCGGGCCTGTCGGCCCAGTCCTTTGAGCTGCCGCCCGAACAGGGGTCCACCGGTGTCAATTTTCCCTGTGCCAGACCACCCGGTCTTTCCATCGATCACCGGTCCGAGCATCCGGCCCAGGCGCTGCTTGCCTTCCTCACGGACTTCAAGGGCCGCGTATTGATTGCGGCCGAGTCTCCCGGCCGCCGGGAAGCCTTGCTGAATTTGCTCGCAGGACGCGGCAAGCATGCGCCGCTGGCTGACTCCTGGGCGGATTTCCTGGGCATGGATACTCCGCTTGCGATAACCGTCGCGCCGCTGGAAAACGGTTTGTTGCTGGAATCCCCGGCTCTCGCTCTTATCTCCGAAGGTCAGCTGTTTGGTGATCGGGCAAAGCAACAGCAACGTCGCCGTAAACGCACACAGCGAGATCCAGAGGCCATAATTCGTGACCTCACTGATTTGCGCCGGGGAGCCCCGGTCGTGCACGAGACCTGTGGCATCGGCCGATACCTTGGATTGGAGATCATCGATGCGGGAGGCAGACGCAGTGAGTTCCTGGCACTTGAGTACGCGGGTGGCGACAAGTTGTACGTGCCTGTGCATGACCTGCACCTGATTTCCCGTTACACCGGCGCCGCCGTGGAAAACGCACCGCTGCACCGGCTTGGCAGTGAACAATGGGCCAAGGCAAAAAAACGCGCGGCGGACAGGATACGCGACGTTGCGGCCGAGCTACTGGATCTGTATTCCCGCCGGGCAGCGAGGAAGGGTCTGCAATACAAGATCGATCAACGCGAATATCTGGCTTTCCAGGAGGAATTTCCTTTTGAGGAAACGCCGGATCAGGCTGTGGCCATTGAGGGCGTGCTCGAAGACATGGCCGGTACGCTCCCCATGGACCGTGTGATTTGCGGCGATGTGGGCTTCGGCAAAACCGAGGTTGCGCTGCGGGCTGCCTTCATTGCGATACAGAACCAGCAGCAGGTGGCCGTACTCGTGCCCACGACACTGCTGGCCCAGCAACATTACCAGACCTTCATAGACCGGTTCGCCGATTGGCCGGTGCGTATCGAAGTGATGTCGCGTTTTCGTAGTGCCAAAGAATCCGAGCAGGTGCTCAAGAGCATGGCCGACGGCCGGGTGGACATCGTCATTGGCACCCACAAGCTGCTTCAACCGTATATACGCTTCAAGCGGCTGGGCCTTGTGATTGTTGATGAGGAACACCGTTTCGGAGTGCGACAAAAGGAAAAACTCAAGGCGCTCAGAGCCGAGGTTGACCTGCTTACCCTGACTGCCACACCCATTCCTCGCACCCTGAATATGGCTTTGGGAGGATTGCGCGGATTGTCACTGATCACTACCCCGCCGGAAGACAGGCTGGCGGTAAAAACCTTTGTTAACGAATGGAGCGACAGTCTGTTGCGGGAAGCCTGTTTGCGTGAAATCAAGCGCGGCGGGCAGATTTACTTCCTGCATAACGAGGTGGAAAATATCGAACAAATGGGTGCGCAGCTCGCGGAGCTCGTGCCGGAAGCGCGCATCCGGATCGGTCACGGCCAAATGCGTGAGCGAGATCTGGAACAGGTGATGCTGGATTTTTACCACCGGCGTTTCAACCTGCTCGTATGCACTACCATCGTGGAAAGCGGCATTCACGTTCCCACCGCCAATACCATCATCATTAACCGGGCTGATCGCCTGGGGCTCGCCCAGTTGCACCAGCTGCGAGGACGGGTGGGCAGATCCCATCACCGCGCCTATGCCTACCTGATCGCACCACCCCGCAGTTTGATGACTGGCGATGCCATCAAGCGACTGGAGGCCATTGAGTCGCTGGAGGAACTTGGCGCTGGATTTACGCTGGCAACGCATGACCTGGAAATACGCGGTGCGGGTGAGTTGCTGGGAGAGGGGCAAAGCGGTCAAATCCAGGAAATCGGTTTTTCTCTTTACATGGAGTTGCTGGAACGGGCGGTAACGGCAATCAGGGCGGGCAAGGATCCGGATCTGGAGAAGCCACTCAACCACGGACCCGAGGTGGAACTGGGAATACCGGCCCTGTTACCGGAAGACTATATGCCCGATGTGCATATGCGGCTGATCCTGTACAAACGGATTGCCAGTGCCAGCAACGAACAGGAGCTGTGGGATCTGCAGGTCGAAATGATCGATCGATTCGGTTTGTTGCCGGAGGCGGCCCGGTCCCTGTTCCGTATCGCCGAGGTCAAGATCCAGGCACAGCCCCTGGGTATACGCCGGATTGAAGCCGGCACTTCAGGCGGACGGATCATGTTTGGCGAAGGCACCAGCGTGGATCCCCTGTCCCTGGTCAGCCTGATCCAGTCCACCGGCAACCGTTATCGGCTTGAGGGACCTGATGTACTCAGGGTCAGGGATAAATGGGAAGACGGTGAAACGCGCCTGAAAGCAGTCAAGGATTTGTTGCACACCCTGGATCCGGGACGGACAGTCGGCGTCAATGTACCGGTCGGATAAGCGACATGCTTTCCCGCAGGGCCTGCACCACATACACTAGCGGGCATGCAAATACTCAAATTCACTATCCTTATCGCTAGCGCCCTGCTCCTGCTACCGGTGGTCCCCCGCGCCCAGGAGCCCGCACAGGAACCGATACAGGTCGAGCTTGACCCGGAAATACCGTGGTTCAAGGTAGAAATCATCGTCTTTCGAAACCTGGATTCCAATGCCTGGAGAGAACGAGGTATTTACGCCCCGGCCGGAGCCGCGGCTGGATGCGAAATTTTTTCCGGACGGCGGCATAGACACTCGCATGCAGGGTACTGAAGCCACTGGGGTAGAGGACAAGCTGCCCGAGTTGATACCGGTTCCCGAGTTTTCCGACCAGGGGGGCACCGAGCTCGATGCTACCGGACAGACAGACCCGGGTTTGGAGATGGCAGAACCGTCGACGCTGGAGGAACTGTATTTCCCACAAGGGTCACATTTTCGCCTGGTGGCTCTGGAGGAGTTGTTTCCCGACGCGAGCCGGTCCGAGCTGTTGGAGGCAACCCTGGATCAGGTCGGCGATCAGTCACCAGCACCGCAGGATACGCCGCTCAAACCCTCAGCACGGTTAACCGAGAGCGAAGCCGCCAGGCAAGTGCAGCTGCACGAACTTGAACTCGACGACCAGGCCAGGCGGATTCGCCAACGCAAAAACTACCAGCTTGTCGCTCACGTTGCCTGGATACAACCGGGTTACGCCCAGGCCGATGCGATTGCCTTCCCGCTGGCCGAACTGGCTGGCGCCGGCAGTGGTCTGAAGGGCGATATAACCTTGTATTTGAGTCGTTATCTGCACATGCAGTTTGATCTGTCTATCTCGGAGCCGGGCAGTTTACCGGCGGCCAATCCAGGCGCCGCAAGAGATTTATCAAGCCCGATAACCGTAGCTGCTTTGGAAGATCGGGGCCTTGCAGCGATGCCGGTTTTCCGGATCGATGAAAAGCGGCGTATGCGCAGCGGTGAATTGCACTATATCGATCACCCGAATTTCGCAGCGCTGGCACGGGTAACAAAAGTAGATCCTGCATACCTGGCCGAATAGAACTTTTAAGAAAGCGCGAACGCGAACTGGTTCTAGAGAGTTGGCATGGGGGGCAGCGCCTGCACTCCTGATCGATCCAGGGCTTCCCTGACCCCTGCCAACAATTCTTCTGTTGATGAGCGACCATCTGCCTGCAAACTGCTGGAGCGCAGGGACAGGTACCGGGAAATTGTGGATTTGGGATGGTGGATGCTCAGGTTCTGCACGCGCTCCTGGATACGCTTGGCCAGGGCTCGCACCTGGGCCTCTTCCAGTCCCTCCACCGAGACCACGAATTCGCCCTTGCCGCTGCGGGCGACACGATCACTGGCCCGTCTCAAGGTGCCGGCGATGGAGCGCGCGACCAGTCGCATCATGGCGGCGGCCGCCGGCTCGCCAAAAGTGTCCTGGTAAAGCTGATATTGGTTAACCCTGAACATGATAATCGCTACGGAATCCCCACTGGAATCGGCCCGGGCGCAACTCAGGGACAAAGACCGGCTGAAATCTTCCAGGGACGGCAGACCGGTCAATCTGTCCAGCATGCCGGTGCTGCCGCTGGCCACCCGCCAGGGGGTATTGTTCTCGGCAGAAACCAGGCTTTCTGGCGGCACAAATCCCGCCACGAAACTGAAACAACCGTTACTGTCCTCCAGCGGAACCAGGCGCAGCTGAACGGCTGTCCCGATACTTGCGGGTAGAACCAGCATCAGGGACACGCTTTCCCCCTTGCGTAATTGCTCCTGCAACATCCAGCCTTCCGGCGGCGGGGGTTCCGGCATTGCCAGCGAGAGCAGGCCCTTCCCGATCAATGACTCCGGTGCAACCTTGAGCAGCCTGGCCAGAGATTGATTGATATAGGAAATGGGGAGCCTGTCTTCACGAAAATCCACTGCCAGCATCCCCAGGGGAGACACCTCCAGGAGCTTTGCGAACAGATGTGGACTTGGCGGTATCCAAGGAACAATCCCTCGTAATCACGGTCTCAAACTTAACACGACAGCAGCGAATTTTTCGGTAATATGTCCCACTTTCTCAAGCCGGCAGTTTAGCTCGCCGGGACCGGGTATTCTGCCTTTCTGACGTTATACTGGCGATTCTCCCGGACCCCATTGCCGGATGATCCTCCGACCACGGTCAGAACGAAAGCACTAAAGGATTGATAAATGGATGAGCAAAGCGGAAATCCCGCCCATGACCAGGCTTCGTTGCAGTCGGCCATCATGGCCCTGCAGCACTATGTATCCGATCGTATTGTCGGTCAGACCACCCTGGTGAACCGGCTTCTGGTTGCCTTGTTGGCCGATGGCCACCTGTTGGTGGAAGGTGCACCCGGCCTGGCCAAGACCCGTGCAGTCAAGGTGCTTGCGGACGGTATAGAGGGCGACTTTCACCGGGTTCAGTTCACACCTGACCTGCTGCCCGCAGACCTTACCGGGACCGAGGTCTACCGGCCCCAGGACGGCAGTTTCATTTTTCAGCAGGGCCCCTTGTTTCATAACCTGGTGCTGGCGGACGAGGTAAACCGGGCCCCCGCGAAGGTCCAGTCCGCCCTGCTCGAAGCCATGGCCGAGCGACAGATCACCGTGGGACGCTACACCTATCCCCTGCCCCGATTATTCATGGTCATGGCCACCCAGAACCCGATCGAGCAGGAGGGCACTTACCCCTTGCCCGAGGCCCAGCTTGACCGGTTCCTGTTGCATGTGCGCATCGACTATCCGGATGCCACCGCGGAAAAGCAGATTCTCCAATTGGCCCGTGCAGAGGCCGCCAGTACCGACAACGGTAAAACGGCCGGCGGTCACTGTATGACCCTGGAGCAGATTTTCCAGGCCCGTGACGAGGTACTGAACCTTCACCTGGCGGAGCCACTGGAGCACTACCTGATCCAACTGATACAGGCGACCCGCAATCCTGCTCCGTATGGCGAGGACCTGGCGCGCTGGGTCCAATACGGAGGCAGTCCACGCGCCACCATAGGCCTGGACAGGGCGGCCAAGGCGCACGCCTGGTTGGCCGGGCGTGATTTCGTCTCTCCCGAGGATATCCAGGTTATGGCTCCCGACGTGTTACGACACCGCTTGATTCTGAACTACGAAGCCGAGGCAGATGGCGTGACTACCGACCAGGTGATCAACGCCCTGCTGGAGCGGGTAGCCATCCCCTGACCACTTGTGAAAACCCCTGCGATAGAACAACTGCCCAAAGAACCGAGCCCGGTGCACGTCACGCTGGGATCCCTGGTTGCCTTGCACAAGGCTGCGCGGTCGCTTCCCGGGAATCCGCAAGCGATCAAGGCGGCAAGCGGTGACAGCTACCTGTCTCCCTTCAAGGGCCGGGGTATGGAATACGACGAATCACGGCCCTACCAAAGTGGTGATGACGTGAGAAACCTCGATTGGCGTGTCATGGCGCGCACGGGCAAGCCGCACACCAAGGTTTTTCGCGAAGAACGGGAGCGCCCTGTCTTCTGCCTGGTGGATTACCGGGCACGCATGTTTTTTGCGACACGCGGAGTCTTCAAACACGTGCTGGCCGCGGAACTGGCAAGCCTGGCCGCCTGGCGCGCAGTCATACACGGCGATCGGGTCGGCGGCGTAGTATTTTCTGATACGGTGCATCACGAACTCAAACCAGAACGCGGTCGGGCTGCGACACTCCACCTGCTGCGCCAGCTTGAAGACGCCCAGGACTGGCCGCGGGATGCCGCCGGCCAGTCCCCTGCAATCAATGGCGCCCTGGCCCGTCTGCGCAGACTGGCTCGCCCCGGCAGCCTGCTCATGTTGTTCAGCGATTTCCAGGGCCTGGACCAACACGGCCGCGCACACTTGTCCTACCTGGCTCGACATAACGCCATGTTTTTATTTTATGTGCACGACGCAATTGAGGAGAGCCTGCCACCACCGGGCCGGTATCCCATGACCTGCGATCGGCAAAACTGGGTCGTTGACAGCACCGACCCGAAGGTCGCCCAGACCCATCATCAGCGCTACCTCGACCACCGAAACGGTCTGCAGGACCTGTGCCGGAGCAACCAAAGCAGCTTGATCGCCTGCGCCACCCATGAAGACCCCCAGGCAATCATGCAGCGCGCCCTGGGAGGCGCGGCCAGACGATGAACCCGACCGACCTCCCGCTGCGTGACCTCCACTTGCCCGAACCCATCGGTTGGTGGCCATTGGCGCCAGGCTGGTGGTGGCTATGCGGTGCAACGCTGTTCCTGCTGGCCGGTTTCTTGTTCGTGGTATGGCTGCGGCGATACCGCAAGGCCCGACTCGGTCATTGGGTGCGACCGGAGTTTCTGTTACTAACAAAACGCTACCAGCGTGATGACGACGCACTGGCCCTGCTGCAGTCAATTTCCGCCTTGCTTCGACGTGCCTGCATCAGCCTTTACCCGCGCGAACAGGTCGCGGGGCTGACCCGTGAGCGCTGGCTTGCACTGTTGGACAAGGTGGGCCAGACCACCCGGTTCAGCGAGGGCCCTGGTCAGTTGCTGGCTGACGGCCCCTACCTCGATTCGGTATCCGCCAGCCAGGTCGAGCAACTGATTCCTCTGGTCGAATCGTGGATCAACAATTGCAGCGGCCATAAGCTGCGGAGCCCGGGATCATGATCGATTTCCTGTGGCCCTGGTTATTATTGATGTTGCCGTTGCCGCTACTGGTCAGGCTGCTCAAACCACTTCCGGCAGGGCAGGAAAGCGCCGCCCTGATCGTGCCGGTGGCCGAAGACTTCAAACCCGGGGACACCTTGCCAAACAGAGCGCGCCGTTCGTCGTGGCCCTTGTGGCTTGCGTTACTTTGCTGGGTGCTACTGGTGCTGGCAGCCGCCCGCCCCCAGTTGTTGGGAGAACCGGTGCCCCTGCCGGTCACCGGCCGAGACCTGATGCTCGCCGTCGACCTTTCAGGAAGCATGCAGGAGCAGGATTTTCTGATTAACCAAAAGCCGGTTGACAGATTGACCGCGACCAAGTGGGTGGCAGGTCAATTCATTGAACGCCGGACGGGTGACCGGGTAGGCTTGATCCTGTTTGGTGAGCGCGCCTACCTGCAAGCGCCCCTGACCTTCGACAGGAAGACAGTGCGCACTTTGCTCCATGAGTCCGCCATCGGTTTGGCCGGACAGTTCACCGCGATAGGCGACGCCATTGGGCTGGCGGTCAAACGTCTGCGCGAACGGGATCAGAAAAACCGGGTGCTGATTCTGCTCACCGATGGCGCCAATACCGCAGGCGAAGTGGATCCAATGCAGGCGACCCGGATCGCCGCAGAAGCCGGCTTGAAAATCTACACCGTGGGCATAGGCGCAGACGCGATGATGGTTGACAGCCGCTTCGGTCGCCGGCAGGTGAATCCCTCGCGCAATCTTGATGAAAAGGCTCTGCGCAGCATCGCAGAACTTACGGGTGGCAAGTACTTCCGTGCCCGGGACACACAAGAGATGGAGAAAATCTACGAGGAACTGGATCGCCTTGAGCCGGTGACCGAAGAAGAACTCAACTACCGTCCGACAAAATCCCTGTACATGTGGCCGTTGTCACTTTCCCTGCTCCTGGCATCCCTGCTCGTCCTGTACCAACACCGCAGGGGTTTCCATGGCTGAGTTACATTTTCTCAGGCCATGGTGGTTGCTGGCGCTGCTCCCGCTGATCCTGGCACTGCTACTCCTGATACGGCAAAAGGGCCAGGCGGGCAGCTGGCAAAAGGTGTGCGACCCGAAGCTAATCCCCTTCGTCATCCGCCCCGGCCAGTCCGGCAACGCCCCGCTACGCCTGGCATGGCTGGGACTGGGCGCCTTGCTGGCCATTCTCGCGCTGGCCGGGCCGGCCTGGAAAAAAATTCCGCAACCGGTGTTTTCCGACAACAACGGGCTGGTCATTGCCCTGGATCTGTCCCTGTCCATGGACGCCACCGATGTAACCCCCAGTCGACTGGGCCGGGCCATGTTCGAACTCCAGGATATCCTGACGGCCAGGGATGCAGGGCGTGGCGAGACGGGATTACTGGTTTACGCAGGAGAGGCGTTCGCCGTCACTCCCCTGACAGATGACACGGATACCATCGCAAACCTGCTCCGGGCCCTCGGCAGCGACCTGATGCCCAGCCGCGGCAGCCACACCCTCGGGGCGCTGGAGTTAGCCGAACAACTGTTGGCCGGCACCACCCCTGGTAACGGTCACATCTTGCTGGTTACAGACAGCGCAGAGTACGGCACGGACGAGATAGTCAGGGCCCTGCGACGCAAGGGAATACGAACATCGGTGCTGGCCATGGGTACTGTGGAGGGCGGCCCGATACCCACCGGCAAGGGTTTTGTCACCAAACGTGACGGCCAGATTGTCATTCCAACGCTGGACCTCAGGAATTTGTCGCGGGTGGCCAATGAGGGTGGCGGCCTGTTTGTCCGGGGCCAGGGCCCCGGCGATGGCATCCCTCAATTCCTGCAGTGGTTGGAAAGCCAGGCGGAGAAGGACACTGGCGACAGCAAGGAACTGGAAGCTGATTTGTGGCGGGAGGAAGGTCCCTGGCTGCTGGTGATCCTGATGCCACTGGTCCTGCTGAGCTTTCGACGTGGAATCATAGCGGTGATGGTGCTTGCGATTTGTCTTCCCGCTCACCAGGCCGGGGCCGCCGAAAACGATCTCTGGCTTACTCCGGATCAGCGGGCGGCACGGCTGCTTGAGAACGGTGATGTCCCGGCTGCGGCCAGTCTGTTCCAGGACCCGCACTGGAAGGCCGTGGCGAATTATCGCAACGGGGATTTCCAGGCCGCAGCGAAGGCCCTGGAAAACCGGCCCGACGCCACCAGTCTGTACAACCGGGGGAATGCCCTGGCCAGGGCTGGCGACTTCCCAGGCGCGATCGATGCCTATACCCGTGCACTGGAACTTAACCCGCGTGATGAAGATGCTCGCTACAACAAGGAACTGATCGAGCAACAACTCCAGCAGGACCAGGAAAACAACCAGGATGGCCAGCAATCCGGCGACCAGGGAGATGCCGGTCAATCCGGCGGGCAGTCCGAGGATGCCCAGGCGCCCCAGGATTCCAAGGACCAGCAATCCGGCCAGCAACAGGCGCAGACCGATGACTCCAATCCTGCTCAAGGCGAACAGCAGACAGGACAAGGCGAAAAAGGTGAAGGTGAGCAATCGCCGCTGGATGCGATGGACCAGGCGCAAAAGGACGAATCCGCCCAGGCAACCGAGCAATGGCTGCGAAGAATACCGGATGACCCGGGCGGTCTTTTGCGACGAAAATTTTACTACCAGTACCAGCAAAGGGCGCAAGAACCGCCTAACCAAGATGAGGAATTCTGGTGAAAGTGACCGGACCAAAGCACATTAACGCCCTGCATGCCGGCCTGGCCCTGCTGCTGCTGACCCTGTCGGGATCGCTGCATGCGGCGGTGAGCCTGAGCTCGGACCGAAATCCTGTGAGGGTGAACGAGTCGTTTACCCTGACCATACAACTTGACGGCCAGGAAACCGATGAGCCTGAGCTGGCTCCCCTGGCCGGCGTGCTGGACGTACTGGGTACGAGTCAGGAGACCCGCACTACCATCGTCAATCGGCAGATTCAAAGTGTCACATCCTGGCACGTCAGTGTGATGGCCAGGGAAGGTGGCAAGCTTGTGATCGCGCCAGTCAGGGTCGGCAAACAACAAAGCAATGCATTGGAGATTACGGTGCAGGCTGCCGACAGCGGACCGCGCAGTGAGCAGAATATTTACCTGGAGGTGGATGCCCAACCTCGCTCTCCCTATGTGCAACAGCAGGTGATCTATACGATCAGGCTGGTCGCGGCAGTTGTGACGGCGGATGAACGCCTGAGCGAGCCAAGGCTGTTATCCGGCGAGGCAGTAGTTGAACAACTGGGTGACAGAAAGATATTTACCGTACAGCGGGGCAACCGGACCTTGCGGGTCATCGAATCCAGCTACGCCATATTCCCGCAGAAAAGCGGCCCCCTCGAGCTGGACAAGATCCAGGCGCTGGTAAGAATATTCGACACCTCCAGTGGCCAATGGTCACTGCTGTCCCGCCGACCCAGCGAGTTCCGCCTGGATGGGGACGGGCTGACACTTGAGGTGCGCCCGCTGCCTGCAAGCTATCCGGCCAATCACTGGTTACCGGCCGCCCGGCTGCAGCTGGAAGAGGGTGTCACCGACGGGCCCTATCGGGTGGGTGAGCCATTCACCCGATCGGTACGCCTGCTTGCGCAGGGTCTGACCTCCGGACAATTACCGGAGATTCCATTGCCCGTACCGGCCACGCTGAAGGCCTATCCTGATCGACCGGTCTTCACCGACCAGGCCGGGCAGGACGGGCTCAGCGGCTCCCGTGAACAACGCATCGCCTACATTCCAGTGGCACCCGGTGAACTGGTCATTCCGGCCTTGCGCGTAGCCTGGTGGAACACCAACGAAGACCGTCTCGAATATGCTGAATTACCCAGGCGCGTGCTAAACATACTGCCCCCGCTACAAACCGATGAAGCTCCCGGAACTTCGCAGACATACGGTAGCCAGATCGCACCCGGCCAGCTTGACAGCGCGCCGGTATGGAAAATCACTACCGCCCTGGCCGTGCTGGCCTGGCTGATCACCTTGCTGGCGTGGATGAGAGGCAAGAACCGGAACTCGACAGGACCCCAAAAGCCTGCTGCTGCACGCAAAACCCAGAGCCGCAAGGCTTTGCTCGCAGCGTTGCGCGCCGCCTGCCAGGCGGGCAATCCACGACAGGCGAAAGATAGTCTGCTCCGATATCTGCAAGCAGATTTTCCGGGTGTCAATGCTGTCCAGACCCTGGCCCGACTGGAGGCCAGGCAGCCGGGTCTGGCGCAAGAAATCAGCCAGCTGGACAGGATTATCTTCGGACCCGCAGCGGACCCCGCGACCACTGGCTGGCGAGGCGATCGTTTATGGAAGCTGCTTGGCGAGGCCCTGGAGCAAGATGGTTCGGGTGAGCAGCGCGGCGGGCTGGCAGCTCTTTACCCGGAGCAGGGAGACCAGGTTTAGGGAATCTGATTATTCTGGGCGAAGTAGATTGTTAGCGAAAGTCATTCGAGGGACTAGCGGATCCGAGCTGATCCTGAGTCAGTCTTCGATCCCAGTGCGCCGGACCGCTTGGCGGCCGCCAGGCAAACCCTGGCCGTCTCCAGCAATTCACTCTCGTTTTGCTGAGTGCTTGGCATCCGCACCGCCACGCCGGCGCTGAGCGTGACCTCCTGCGGCCCCATGCCGACACATTTCAGGGTCATTGCCTGGCGCAGGCGATCGGCAATCAGGCTTGCCCCTTCCAGATCCGTATCCGGCAGTAGCACGGCAAAGCGTTTACCTCCCAGGCGCGCCAACAAGTCCCCCGGGCGTTTGATCTGTTGGGAAATGATCTCGACGGCCTGGCGTAGCAAGGCGTCTCCGGCGTGATCCCCGAATCTGTCGGCATAGGATTCATAGCCGTCGAATTCTGTGAGCACCAGGGACAAGGGTGATCCTGTCCGCTCTGCCCGACCCCACTCCTGGCGAAGAATCTCATACAGAAAGCGCTGGTTTGCAGCACCTGTCAGGGGATCGTTTCTTGCACTTTTCCGAATTTGGCCCAGGGCCTCTTCCAGCTCTGCCTTTGCAGTATCGCGTTCGGCGCGTACACCGGACAGCTCTTTCTGCCGGTTGTTACCCCACGCCAAGAGCAAGCCCGCCAGGATCCAGGTCAGAAGAAAGGCAGGCACAAGCGCACTCTCGAAGGTGTTAAACAGCCAGCCAGCGCCAAGTATCAGCAAGGGTAGCGTAACAATCAGGGACCAGCGACTGACGGCTGAATTCATGTGTCGGAAAATAACGTCCACCAGGACCTGCCTCTAGACATAATCAAGACAGCAGAATAAAGGGCGATAGTGAAACAAACAATGAAGGACGTCACAGTTGAGCGGAACCGCGGGTTACTTGGATAACAACCTTCGGCCCAGGCGCCGCACAAACGGAACACCCCTGGAGCGCTCTTTCTCCGCCTTTAATCGACGCTTGTGAGCGCGCATCGCCAACGCCGCCTGGGATCCGATCATGCTGTCTGTTTCCGCAGCAGGAATCCTCTGCCGGTAACTGCCATCACAGGCCATATCCCAGGCGTCTCGTTGATCCTGCATTTGGAGATCCAGTATTTCTTGTAACTCCAGTTGGTGCGAGGGTTCAGATACAGGCACCAGCACTTCAACCCGGTTCTCCAGTTTGCGTCTCATACAGTCCGCCGAACCGATGTAGTACTCGGGTGTATTGCCGCCACCAAAATGATAGATACGCGAGTGTTCCAGGAAATTACCCACGATACTGACAACGCGTATGTTCTCGGACAAGCCCGGGATACCGGGTCGTATCCGGCAGGTATCCCGCACCAGCAGATCCACCTTGACCCCGGACAAGGATGCCCGGTACAAGGCTTTGCAAATCTCCATGTCTTCCAATGCATTCAGCTTGAGCTGTATCAAGCCCTGCCCTTGCTTGTTGGCAAATTTGATCTCGCGGTCGATTTTCTCCAGCAACGTCTTTTTCATGCTGGTGGGCGCCAATAACAATTTCTGGTACTGGCGATTGCCAGGTTGTCCGGTCGTCAGGTAGTTGAATAACTGCCCAAGGTCGTCACCCAACCCGGGGTCACAGGTCAGCAGACCCAGGTCACCGTAGATCCGGGCAGTGCCTGCATGATAGTTGCCGGTGCCAAAATGGCAGTAGCGACGCAGTCCGTCGTAATCCCTGCGCACAACCAGGATGACCTTGCAGTGTGTCTTCAAGCCGACCACCCCGTAGGAAACGTGTATACCCGCCTCCTCAAGGTGCCTGGCCCATTCAATGTTGGCCTTTTCGTCGAAGCGTGCCTTTAGCTCCACCACCACCGCCACCTGTTTGCCGTTGCGGGCGGCGTCCACCAGGCCCTGCACTACCCGGGAATTGCGACCCGTGCGGTACAGGGACATCTTGATCGCGCGCACCTTGGGGTCCTGGCTGGCGCTCTTGAGAAATCGTTCTATGGACGAGCTGAACGATTCATACGGGTGATGCAGGAGGATGGATCCTTTCTCCCGAATGCTATGAAAGATGTTTTTGTCCTGGGGCAGGTCAGGATGATCAATCGGGTGATGAGGCGGGTAACGCAGTTCCGGATAGTCCAGGCTGGCAAGGTCAATAAAGTCGGGTCGATCCAGGGGGGCTTCCACCTCTGTCACATCCGCTGATTGCTCCTTTAGTCCAAGCTCCGCCGCAAGAAATCCCCGGTGTTCCTCGCTCATGCCGGTGACCACGTCCATACAGACAACAGGCGCAAAATGCCTGTTGCGCAATTCAGATTCGATCATGGCAAGCAGGTCATCTGCCTTTTCCTCGTTGCGCTCGGTATTGGCATTACGTATCACGCGGAAGAATTCGCAACACTCTATAGGCATACCGGGAAACAACAGGTCCAGGTTATTCGCAATAACCTGTTCCAGCGCCACGAAAACATCCTTGTCCCCCACCTTTATCAGACCCGGGATATCCGGTCCTATCGGCGCCTTGACCCGGTTCAACAGGGACGACCCGTCCGGCCCCCTGAGCGTGACCAGTAAATTGACTGACAGATTGGACACAAATGGAAACGGGTGTGCCGGATCAGAAGCCTGCGGCGTGACCAAGGGGAAAATATTGCTGATGAAATGCTGGCGCAGCCAGGTTCGCTGCCCCTCATCCAACTCCCCGTAGGCAGCGAGAAAGATGCCGTGGACTTTCAACAGGTCACGCAGCTCAAACAGCAATTCGCGCTGGCGTGATCGCAACGTGTCCACCACCACCATGCACTCCTGCATCTGGCGTTCCGGCGTTCGGCCATCCTCGGTCAACTTGCGCAGACCCGCGCCGATCTGTTGTTTCAGACCACCGATACGTTTCATCAGGAATTCATCGAGGTTGGAGCCCACGATAGCCACAAAGCGCAGGCGTTCAAGCAGCGGCAACCTGGCGTCTTCAGCCTGGTGCAAGACACGCCAGCAGAAATTAAGCCAGGTTAGCTCGCGATTCAGGTAAAGATCAGGCGAGGACAGATCGAAGCCATCAGGCCCGGCGCTGGGCCACTCCGGTGGCAGCCCCGGGGAAGGCGGCGTCGTACCACAGAATTGGGCCTGCTCAACGGTTGCCAGGGCCTGGTCGCCCGCGCCCGAATGATCATTGGATAGTACTGGTATGCCCATAAACCTGACCCGACTCAAAGGATGAAAAGTGTAACACTTCCAGCAACAGCCACTGCAGCGCTTTTCAGCGCCACCCAGGACTCGCTGAACCTTCGATCAGGGCAAACCCGGGGCCATGGCGCACACTTCCGGTAAAGCCGCCTTGAGCAGGTGTTCAAGGCGCTCCATGGCCATAACCAGGAAGGTGTCCATCTGGGTATGGATGTCAGCCTCCCCCCTGCCGGCCGCACGATTCACGCCCAGTGCGATACACACGTAGCTCATACCCAGTTCTCGCGCCAGGGCGGCCTCAGGCATGACGGTCATGCCGACCAGGTCACAGCCGTCGCGCTCCATCCGGTCGATTTCCGCGGCGGTTTCCAGGCGCGGACCCTGGGTGGCCCCGTAACAGCCCTTATCCACCATGGGAATACCGGCATGCTCAGCAGCTGTTTTGAACAGGCTACGCAGTTGCGGGCAAAAGGGTTGTGTGAAATCCACGTGCTGAAGTGGTTCGCCAGAACCATCGAAATAGGTGTGCTCACGGCCATAGGTATAGTCCAGGATCTGGTCGGGCATCATCAACGAACCCGGTTCGAAGTCGGACCGGATAATCCCGACTGCGTTTACCGCAATGACTCGCCCGACGTTGGCCTGTCGCAGGGCCCACAGGTTGGCCCGGTAATTAACCTTGTGTGGCGGGATGGTGTGACCGTAACCATGACGCGGCAGAAATATCACGGGCTGACCCCACAGTATCCCGCGGCTCAACGGACCCGATGCCTCACCGTAAGGCGTGGTGATCAACTCATGCCGAAGGTCCTGCATATTCTGCAAGCTGGCCAGACCCGTACCGCCAATAATGGCCACCTCGCACGGCTGGCTGGGGTTGGCAAACTGGTTCATGATTCCTCCTCCAGCGCGTAAATCGCGGGAAGCTGTCGAAAATATTCCTGGTAGTCCATGCCGCAGCCAAACACATAGCGGTCGGGCACCTCAAGACCAACGTAATCGGGTTCGAGCCCGCCGACCTTCCGCTTATGAATCTTGTTCACCAGTACCGCAATACGGATGCTGCGAGGTTGTTCGAGCAACAGGGCCGCCCTTACTGCCGACAGGGTAATTCCCTCATCCAGAATGTCATCCACGATAATCACATCCCGATCCTTGAGGTTTTCCCCTGGACGCGCCAGCCAGTGCAACTCGCCACCGCGTGTACCGCTGCGGTAACGGGTCGCGTGCAGATAGTCCAGTTGAACAGGCATCTCCAGGCGTTGCGCCAGCCAGGCCATGGGCATGACACCGCCCACCATCACCCCCACCAGCACCGGAATGCATCCCGCGTAGTCGTCCTGTATCTGCGCGGCCATGCGGTCCAGGGCTTCCGATACCTGGCTTGCACTGGCAAGGCAATCGGCCTTGTCAAAAATCTGCCGAAGCTGCTCCGGGGTTTTTTTCTTGCTCTGGGTCATCGATGACTTCCTGGCTGGCCGGCGTGGCTCGGGACTCATTCAGGCGTCCAGTTTCAGTGCCGGAGTGACCCCGCTTTCCGCAATCAGGCGACTGGCCGATTGCCATTGTGTCGAGGCGCGAAGGTCTTCAAGACCTATTTGTTGCCTGCCATGCAAGCGCGTCAGGCGTAATTGAGCCGGAGGATTTTGATACTCGCCAAATTTTTCGATCACCTCCAGCACAGCGTCCCGATTATTGCAGATCGGCACCATGTCGCAACCGCAATCCAGCGCCTTGCGCAGGCGCTCCGGCATATCACCCGCCACCGCAGCAGCAGCCATACTCAGATCATCACAAAACACCGCTCCACGAAAATCCATTTCCCCGCGTAATACCCGCTTGATCCAGTATTCGGAAAGGCTGGCTGGCCAAAGGTCAAGCTCGGCATACACCACGTGAGCCATCATGACCGAGCAAACACCCCAGTTGACCAGTCGCTCGAACGGCAGCATATCCTCACGCAAGTCAGCCTCGCGACGCCGGTCGACCGGAAGTTTGTGGTGGGAATCCGCCGCCACCGCACCATGACCCGGGAAGTGCTTGATCGTGGCTTCCATTCCCGCCCTGCGCATCCCCCTTGCATACGCCCTGGCCAGGTCCGCCACCGCATCCGGATCGCGATGGAAGGCACGATCACCAATCACCTCCGACACACCCCAGTCCAGGTCAAGCACTGGCGCGAAACTGATGTCCACTCCGATTGCGCGCAATTCAGCCGCCATCAGCCAACCACTGACCTCGGCCAGTTCCTTTCCTCGCTGTGGGTCCATGTCATATTGGTGACCAATCACATGCACAGGTGGCAGGTGGGTAAGGCCTTCGCGGAATCGTTGCACCCTGCCACCTTCGTGATCTACCGCCACCAACAAGGCAGGAGAACGAACGGCGTGAATACTGCTGACCAGATCCCTGATCTGTTCCGGATTCTCATAATTCCTGCTGAACAGAATCACACCGCCTACCAGCGGATGCGCAAGCAGATCCCGGTCGGCGGAGGTCAGCGTGGTCCCCGCCACATCGATCATCAACGGACCCAGGGTCATACCTTTTCCTCCAAGATCGTCACCCGCGTACCGGGTTCCACCATGGCATACAATTCGATTACATCTTTGTTGCGCATGCGTATACAACCATGTGACGCGGGGACTCCCATCGGTTGGCTATCCGGTGTGCCATGGATATAGATATATCGCC
This sequence comes from uncultured Gammaproteobacteria bacterium, assembly GCA_963823435.1. Taxonomy (GTDB): domain Bacteria; phylum Pseudomonadota; class Gammaproteobacteria; order Steroidobacterales; family BM003; genus CAKZML01. Next base: position 317,463 of record CAWGLN010000002.1, read on the forward strand.
GCATACTGTCCACCGATCCCAATCGGTTGAACCCCGGTTGCTTGCCACACAGCCAGAGAATACGGCTGAGTATCCAGTCCCTCTCGGGGTATTGCCGGGCAAATTCCTCGGAGTAAATTTCGCCGCTGGGTCTGCGCCCGACGAGGACCGCGCCTGGCGATAATCCCCGACCGATGCAGGCGCGGATATAATGCTCTCCCCTGGGTGTCTGAAAACTGCCGGCCCGCTCGCCTGCACCTTTGCTGGCAGTGGAAACCGGAAAGGCAATCGGCTCCATCCCCGGCCGCAATACCGTCAGGATCTGCCTGGCCAGGTCTACCTGGATTCTCACTTGTTTATTTGGCGTTGCATGCATCGGCTTCAGGGTTTGTGCGGCGTTTCGGACCAGTGTAAATAAGGATGTTCAGACAGGTTGCTATTGTAAAAACGGGCATCATGAGTGACCTCCGCCCCTAACCAGGACGGCGTATCGAATTCCTGATCCTCGCGTTCAAGTTCGAGCTCGGCAGTTACCAGGCCATCGTTATCCCCATGGAAGACGTCCAGCTCCCAGGTATTCTGTCCGTCCCCAACCCAGTAGCGAGTCTTGGTCACAATTGCCTGTCGGGTCAACCGCTCGAGCATCTCACGCCCCTCCGCCACCGGCACCGGGTACTCATACTCAAGCCTGGTCATGCCGGGATTCGCACTCTTGATAGTCAACCAGGCCTGATCCCCGGCAACCCTCACCCGAACCGAGGCCTTGCCTGCCCCGCCAAGATACCCCTGGGCCATATCCAGGCTTCGGCTGACCCGCTTTTGCCATTGATTGTTTGCCACCAGGAATTTGCGCTCGATCTCTTGGCCCATGGGTGAACCCTGAATTGAAGTAGTACAAATTGTAAGCGAAAAAGGTAAGCGAAAAAGTTCCGATTCAGAACGCCAAACGCCGGTGAGCCGGGCCAGAAAAGTTTCGCCGTGCTGACGCTGGATTTTTTTCCAAAGACATCGCGTGCATAAGTTACCGGGTGTTCCCCCGCACTAATCCATGACAAACAAACCCATGGTTTCCACATGCAGCGTATGCGGGAACATATCCATTACGCCCACTGCCTCAAGACGGTATCCCAGGCTGCCCGTAAGCACCTCTGCATCTTGCACAAAACTTTCCGGACCGCAGGACACGTACACCACTCGCCGGGCGCCGAGCACCGGCAGATGCTTCAGCACCTGGGCCGCACCGGCCCGCGGTGGATCAAGCAAGACCCGGTCGAACTGACCGTCCAGCCAGTCGCCGGTTACCGGTTCCTGGTACAAATCACCCTGCTCGAAACGCACGTTTTCCAGGCCGTTGCGTTCGGCATTGAGGCCTGCTCGCACGATCAGGCCCGCATCCGAGTCGACCCCGGTAACCTGGCCGGCGCCCCGGCCCAGCGCGAGACTGAAATTTCCCATGCCGCAAAACAGATCCAGCACCCGGCTGTCCGGTTGACATTCCAGCAGTTCGACAGCGCGAGTCACCATGGCCCGGTTGACCTGGGCATTGACCTGTACAAAATCGTTGGGCCTGAAGACCATTTCAAGATCAAAATCCGGAAGTCGATAAACCAACTCGGGTTGATCCGCATGCAAGGGACTCACCGTCTCCAGACCCCCGCTTTGAAGGAATACCTGCACATCGTGGGTCCGCGCAAACCCTTCAAGTTCAGACAAGTCCTCGGCCGATGGCTTTTCCAGCACCCGGAACACCATGGCAGTGGCGTTTTCGGCCTGGGCCACTTCTATCTGCGGCAGGGCGGCGCGTATATCCAGCCTGCCCACCAGTTCGCTCAAGGTTTCCAGCAAGCCACCGGTAGGTCCGTCCAGTATTTCGCAACGATGACAATCGCATATGTACGGCGTGCTGCGTTCCCGAAATCCTACCAGCACACGACCCTTGGCCGGCACGTCCTTGACGCCCAGTCTCGCGCGACGGCGGTAACCCCAGGTGCTGGAGGTGATCGGCTCAAGCAGGCGCCCGAAGTGCACTCCCTTCTCACCCAGGTCGTCCAGCAACAGGCTCTGCTTCCAGGCAAGCTGGGCTGTCGAATCCATATGCTGCAACCGGCAACCGCCGCAATCACCGTAAGCTTCGCAGCGCGGCGTCACGCGATCTGCCGAGGGGACCAGCACGCTCTGCACACGCGCCTCCATCCTGCCGCGGCTCTTGCGGTAGGGTTCGACGACCACCTGCTCACCAGCCAGGGCATCTTCAACCAGGTACTCGGCCCCCTCCACCTGCATACGCCCACGGCCATCCGGTCTGAGCGATCGAATCCGACCGGTGACGGGTGCTTGATGACGCTGACGTCTACCCATATCAACGCACCCAGGCGGCAAGAAACTCTTGCAGGTGCGGTTTGCCGTCTTCGGTCAGGGAGGAGCGGACGACTTCGCATTCGGCCTGGTACTCGGCCGGGTTCACATTCCCGCGCATACGCTCAAATGCAAGGTAGATAAGATAGGTATTGAGCACGTCGGTCTCGCAGTAATTGCGAATACCGGCGATGTCACCCTGCAAATAGCTGTCCCATACCTTCGATCCGCTCATACCCAGCTTGCCCGGGAAACCCAACATCAAGGCAATCTCATCCAGCGGAGCCCTTGAACGGCCCTGAAAACCCGACAGCACGTCCATCAGGTCGATATGTCGCCAGTGAAAACGACTCAGGTAATTGTTCCAGCGGAAACTCTGATCCGAGTCCCCCATCTCCCAGTATCGGGACGCATCGATACCAAATTTGAGCGCCCGGTAATGCAGGACAGGCAGGTCAAATCCCGATCCATTCCAGGAAATCAAATCCGGCGAATACTTCGCCAGCCCATCGAAAAAACGCCGGACGATTTCGTCTTCACTCGCATCAGGATCACCCAGTGACCAGACGCGAAAGCCCGAAGCACTGCGGTAAGCCACCGAGATAGCCACGACCCTGTGCTGATGCAGGGGCAGAAAATCGCTGCCGGTTGCCTGCATGCGCTTGTTCATCATGGCGTGGGCTACATCCTCATCGGAGAGCCCCCCAAGACCATACAACGCACGCCCCAGTTCCACGTCGGGAACGGTCTCGATATCAAATGCAAAACAATTCACTCGCTTGTCTCCTGGACAGTCTCGTTCCGAAATTTACCGACCTGATTGCACTCCAGCACCGCGAAGGCCATCACCAGGCCGGCATCGTCAGTCAGCGAAATGTGACCTTCGCCAATACCCAGTTTCCGGCACATCATCCTGCCTCGCTCCGAGTACACGATCTCCGGTTTACCCCAGGCGTTCTGCACGACACCCATGTCCCGAATCCAGACACCGTGAGCAAAACCGGTACCCATGGCCTTTGCGATAGCTTCCTTGGCCGCGAATCGCATCGCGAGGAATCTGACCTGGCGCTTTGACGAGGTGAATTGCTGAAATTCCTCGGGCATCAGCAGGCGTTGCACAAAACGCTCGCCAAACCGCTCCAGGCTTCCGGCTATCCGGTCTATCTGCACCACATCGGTACCGACACCGTAAATCATCTGCTGCGCGCCGCCAGCATCAGGCGCTTCATTTCCGCGACCGCATTGCCGCAATCCGTCGATGACTGCGCGAGCCACGATGGCGTGGCCGATATTCAGTTCGACAATCTCGGGAATCGCCGCCACAGCCTGTACATTGTGATAGTGCAGTCCGTGCCCGGCATGCACCCGCAAGCCGATACTCGCGGCATAACAAGCCGCCACACGCACGCGCTCAAGCTCCTTGTCGCGGGCAGCCCCGACATGCTCCGCGTACGCGCCCGTATGCAACTCAACCACCGGTGCACCGGCTTCGGCGGCAGCATCAAGCTGGCGTGAATCCGGATCGACAAACAGGCTGACCCGGATATTTTCCCCGGCCAGGCGCTGGCAGGCGTCCTTGATCCGCGGCAAGCCACCCACTACGTCCAGTCCCCCTTCGGTGGTCAATTCCTCACGGCTCTCGGGCACCAGGCACACATCGGATGGCGCCAATTGCGTGGCGATAAGCAACATCTCCTCGGTAACCGCCATTTCCAGGTTCAAGCGGGTCTGCAGGGTATCTATCATTACCCTGACATCCCTGTCCTGGATATGCCGACGATCTTCGCGTAAGTGAATCGTGATGCTGTCGGCACCCCACTGCTCGGCCAGCAGGGCCGCGTGTACCGGGTCGGGGTAAGACACTCCCCTCACCTGGCGCAGTGTAGCGACGTGATCAACGTTCACACCCAGGTCAATCTGGGGGTAGGACCCGGTAGTCATACGGAACTCCTGAATTCAAAATGCCACTCCCCATGAGACAGCGACAGGTTAGAGAACAAAAGTGTACCAGCAAGAGGCCCGGGAGCCTCTTGTGTGTGCTGGAGGCGGTAGATTGTAAGCCAAAAGAATCGAATTCAAGACGCCGATTGCACGGGAATGCCCGGTTCGCGAAAGATCGGCAACGCGGCAAGCCGGGGGTTTTCGACCGCACGATACGCGGTTCATGAATGGATCAGGGGCACCAGGGAGCCTCTGATCTGTTCCGGGCTGGCAGATTGCGAGTCAAAAAATACAGATTCAAGGCGCCGATCGCACGTAGTAGCGGGGCTACTGCGAAGATCGGCAACACAGAAGCCGGGGTTTTTGGCCGCAAGATGCCAGTTCATGAATAGATCAAGGGCACCGGGGAGCCTCTGTTCTGTTCCGGGCTGAGCAGATTGTGAGTCAAAAAGGACAGATTCAAGGCGCCGATCGCACGTAGTAGCAGCGCTACTGCGAAGATTGGCAACGCAGAAGCCGGGGTTTTTGGCCGCAAGATGCCAGTTCATGAATAGATCAGAGGCTCCCTAGTGTTTCATTGCGCCCATTACCTGCCGGGTTTTTAGCGGCCGCTCACCCAGCAATTGGTCCAGCGCCGCACGCAGTACCCGTTTCAGCTGCCGTTGGGATTCTTCGTCCGGCACCTCGCCTTCGGCGGACAGCGAAAGCAGCGCCCTGCCGTGGACCAGCAGGCCATGTTCCTGCCCGGACCTGGCCAGCACCGGCCCCTCACCCAGGCGATAGTCATACAGGGTCCCGGAATCCAGCAGTTCCCCACTTCGCACTTCGCAGGCCGTGTTCAGGCCATAGCCCAGTTCCTCAAGCAAGGCGCACTCGAACATGCGCAAAGACCAGGCGACCGGCCGACCCAGGGCCAGCGAGGCCAGGGTCTGGCGATAATGACCGAATAGTTCCTGGTGTGGGTCCTGACGCTGTAACAGGCGAATCAGCAATTCGTTCATGTAGAAGCCGGAGAAAAGGCTGTCACCTGTCAGGCTCATCATGGGCGCACCGAATTCGGCATCGGTCAGGGTCTTGAGCTCACCCCGACCGGACCAGGACAACAGGAGTTCCCCGAAAGGCTGCAGGACCGCACGCAACTTTGACTTTGGCCGGCGAGAGCCTCTTGCCACCAGACCCAGTCGCCCGTGCTCCCGGCTGAATATCTCAATAATCTGGCTGGTGTCCCGGTAGGGTAGCCGGTGCAATATGAAGGCAGCGGTCTGGAGTACCTGCCCCTGGCTCATGCTGGCCTCATGCAGTCTCGTAACCGAAACGCTGCAATGCGCGCTCACTGTCGGACCAGTTCTCGAGCACCTTTACCCACAAATCCAGGTGCACGGGGCGCTTGACCCTGCGCTTGAGTTCGATCCTGGCCTCCCTGCCGATCTGCTTCAAGACCTGTCCTGACTGGCCGATAACGATGGCCTTGTGCCCTGCACGCCCGACCCAGATGATGGCCTGTACCAGCACCCGGCCTTCCTCATCGTGACTGTAATTCTCTACTTCTACAGTCAGACCGTAGGGCAGCTCCTGATTCAGCCGGTTCGTCAGTTTCTCGCGTATGATCTCGGCCGCCATGAAGGCCTCGGACTTGTCGGTGGTCTGGTCCCGGGGAAACAGGGGTGGTGACTGGGGCAACTGTCCAAGCATTTCCTTTTGCAGGATATCCAGGTTTTTCCCCGAGGCCGCCGACACGGGAACCACCGCGGCAAAGTTGTGCCTGGCCGCCAGTTGCTGCATGAAAGGCAACAACCTTTCCTTATCCTTGACCTTGTCGACCTTGTTGATCACCAGGATTGCGGGCAAGTCAGCCTGCTGCACACGCTTCAGTACATCCTCATCTTCTTCGGTGATGCGCAGGGCCTCGACCACGAAGGCAACCACGTCGGCTTCACTGATGCTTGATGCGGCCGCCCGGTTCATGCTGCGATTGATGGCCTTGCCGCCGTGTCTGTGCAGCCCTGGTGTGTCCACCAGTATGATCTGCGAATGCTCGCGATTGAGAATGCCCAGTATTCGATGCCGCGTAGTCTGGGGACGGGCAGTAACAATGCTGATTTTCTGTCCCAGCAAGGCATTCACCAGGGTGGATTTACCCACGTTGGGACGTCCGACCACGGCCACGAAGCCACTTTTGAATTCCGTATCATTCATTTATTTAGGAGCCTCTGAATTAGTCTGGACGAAGTAGATTGCTGGCGAAAAGATTCAGGTTCGAGGCGGCAATCGCACGTAATAGTGGGGCTATTGCGAAGATTGGCAACAAAGAAGCTGGATTTTTTAGCCGCAAGAAACACGTTCATGACTAGATCAGAGACTCCTTTGTCAATTTTTCCAGCATTTCTTCCGCGCAGACCTGCTCGGCTTTCCTGCGACTGGTACCGCGTCCGGTGGTGACCTGACCCAGCGAGTCCACCCGGCAACACACGCTGAACCGTTGATTGTGCGCCGCGCCCTGCACATCGTCCACCTCGTAGGTCGGCAAGGCGATGTTACGCGCCTGCAACCATTCCTGCAGACGGGTCTTGGGGTCCTTTAACTGGTCGGCCTTTGGCAGGTTATCCAGACGCTCGGCGAACAAAACCAGGATCGCCTCGGACGCAGCCCGTGTGCCACCATCCAGCAGAATTGCCCCCAACATCGCTTCCAGGGCGTCCGCCAGGATTGATTCACGTCTGTAACCACCGGACTTGAGTTCGCCTGAACCCAGTTTCAATTGATCACCCAGGCTGATCGACCTGGCGAGTTCAGCAAGGCTGTGGCCTTTTACCAGGCTCGCACGCAGGCGGCTCAAATCTCCCTCATCAGCCCGCGGCACCCTCTGGTACAACTCCCGGGCAATGACGAAATTGAGCAGGGCATCGCCCAGAAATTCCAGACGTTCGTTATGGCGCGAACCCGCGCTTCTATGGGTCAGCGCCGAGGCAAGCAGGTTTTCGTCTTTGAAACTGTAGCCTAAGGTGTTGCGGACCCAATTGTGATCCGGGGTCAACGCTTTATCTCTACACTCTTCTCAAAATCGACCACAAATGACACGTTGGCAATGTAGGGCACCTTGTGCGAATAGGTGATGCTCACCAGGTACCCTTTGCCGGCCTTGCTGACCTTGAAATCGGTAGCCTTGACCGCTTCGATCCGGTTCATATCCACGCCCTTTGAAATCGCAGTTTTGATTTCCTGCACCGAGGCGTTGGTATCATTGTACTCGGCGTGCACACTCGTCAGGACACCGCCTACGCTCATGAATTCGAGGTAAACAGGTATCAGCCGCAGCACGGCAAAAACGATGAGTCCTGCCACCCCGGCGGTCAGTATCATTCCGATCGTGGTCATCCCACGTTGCATTTTGTACATGGCTCAGTCTCCGGTACCTAACGAATTGAGGTGCCCATACGTTCCCACATTAGCGACGAATTACTCCAGTCCCAGTTCATCCAGATGGCCACGGCCTTGCCGACCAGGTTCTGTTCCGGAATATAGCCGATTATACGGCTGTCCTGGCTGCAATCCCGATTATCTCCCATGACGAAGAAATGTCCCTCAGGCACCGCCTGGTCAAGGAAAGCGCTGGGATAGTCGGGCTTCCTGCCCAGATAAATCTCATGCTCTACGCCGTCAAGAGACTCGGTCACCGTGGTCCCGTCAAAATACATGGGCCGGTTCCGCGAATCCTGACCACACTGCACCCGTTGTATGTCACCACTGCCTTCCAGAGTCATCGGAATATCGTTTACGAACACCTGCTTGTTCCTGTATGAAATCACGTCGCCGGGCAGACCCACAAGACGCTTGATGTAATTGACATGGGGCTCCTGGGGCTTGCGAAATACAACAACGTCCCCACGCCTGGGCTCACCTATGTCCACGAACCTGTTATTCAACACCGGCAGCCGTAGCCCGTATACGTACTTGTTCACAAAAATGAAATCGCCCACCAACAGCGTAGGCATCATGGAACTGGAGGGAATCCGGAATGGCTCGTACAGGAAAGAACGCACCAGCAGCACGACCAGGATGATGGGGAAAAACGAGCGCGCGTACTCCACCAGCACGGGCTCGCCCGACGAGGTGCCTTTTGACTCGCGACGCTTGCGCAGGACCAGCACATCGAAAAGCCAGATCGCCCCACTCACGAACACCGCAATTACCAAGATCAGCGCGAAATCAAATTCCATATCGATACCAAGTATTTTTTACGACATCCAGAACAATCAAAGGTTTTTTTGGCCACCATGCAAACGCCAGACCGGCTCACCTGCCGCCAGTCTCCGGCACTACTTGCCAACCTGCAATACTGCCAGGAAGGCCTCTTGCGGAATCTCCACGCTGCCCACCTGTTTCATACGCCGTTTACCGGCTTTTTGCTTCTCCAGCAACTTGCGTTTGCGGGTGATGTCTCCACCGTAACATTTGGCAGTCACGTTCTTGCGCAGGGCCTTGACGGAGGATCGTGCGATCACGTGTACGCCAATGGCGGCCTGAATTGCCACCTCGAACATTTGCCGCGGAATCAACTCACGCATTTTCTCAACCAGGTCCCTGCCCCGCGCATAAGCCATATCGCGATGAACAATTGTAGCCAGGGCATCCACCTTTTCCTTGTTGATCAACAGATCCAGCTTGACCAGGGGTGCAGCCTGGAATCGATTGAAGTGGTAATCAAAGGACGCGTAGCCACGGCTCACAGACTTCAGGCGATCGAAGAAATCCAGCACCACCTCGGACATGGGTAATTCATATTCCAGGGACACCTGCTTGCCCAGGTACAGCATTTTCTTCTGTACCCCGCGCTTTTCCACGCACAGGTTGATAATCGCGCCGACATACTCCTGGGGCATCAGGATATTGGCCGTGATGATGGGTTCACGAACCTCGGAAACTTCACCGGCGCCGGGAAGTTTTGACGGATTGTCTATACTCAGCACTTCGCCCTTGACCGTCTGCACCTCGTACACCACGGTCGGCGCGGTGGTGATCAGGTCCATATTGTATTCCCGTTCCAGCCTCTCCTGCACAATCTCCATATGCAGCATGCCGAGAAATCCGCAGCGGAATCCAAAACCCAGCGCCGTGGATGTCTCTGGCTCGAAATGCAAGGCCGCATCATTGAGCTTTAACTTGCGCAGCGCCTCACGCAAATCCTCATAGTCATCCGAGCTGATCGGAAACAGGCCGGCGAACACCCTGGGCTGGATTTGCTTGAATCCGGGCAGAGCCTTGTCACAGGGATCTCGCTCATTCGTGATGGTGTCGCCCACGGGCGCCCCGTCGATCTCCTTGACCCCGGCGATCATGTATCCCACATCGCCGGTGTGAAGGATGTCGTCGTCAACCATCTTCGGTGTGAACCGGCCAACCCGGTCTATCTGGTGGCTGCGTCCGGTACTCATCACCCGCGCCTTCTGACCCTTGACCATACGGCCATTGACAACCCGCACAAGGGACACGACGCCCACGTAGTTATCAAACCAGGAGTCAATGATCAGGGCCTGGAGCGGGGCTTCTTCGTCACCTACCGGTGGCGGAACCCGACGCACCAGTTCCTCAAGCACTTCACGCACGCCCTCGCCGGTCTTGGCACTCACTCTCAGAGCATTTTCAGCCTCAATGCCGATAATCTCCTCTATCTCGGCAGCAACCCTTTCAGGCTCCGCCGAGGGAAGGTCTATCTTGTTCAGAACCGGTACCACTTCCAGTCCCTGTTCTAGGGCAGTGTAACAATTGGCCACACTCTGGGCTTCCACGCCCTGGGCTGCATCCACGATCAACAACGCACCCTCACAGGCAGCCAGAGAGCGTGACACCTCATACGAGAAATCCACGTGCCCGGGTGTGTCAATGAAGTTGAGCTGGTAGGTGTTGCCGTCCTCGGACGGAAAATGCAAGGTCACGCTGTGCGCCTTGATAGTGATGCCGCGCTCACGCTCGAGATCCATGGAGTCGAGCACCTGTTCGGACATCTCCCTATCCGCCAGGCCACCGCAAATCTGGATGAACCTGTCAGCCAGCGTGGATTTGCCATGGTCAATATGGGCAATAATGGAAAAGTTACGAATCAGATTCATCAAGGCGCCGGTGCAGGAGTGCAAACGGTCGATTATACGGCAGGGAGGGTCGGGTCCGATAGCCGACACCGGAACTCAATTTTCTGAAATCGCCTTCAAGGCCTGGGTCAGCACTCCTGGATCCAGCCGGTACTGGCAAATAGTCTCGCCGTCCAGGGCCAGCACGGGAATTTTCACCGCATAGTGACGCAGCAGCTCGTCATCGTTGTCGATATCCACTAACTCCAGGGTCAGCCGGTATTGATCCAGGTAAGGCTGCAGCTCTTCCTGCATGGCCTCGCACAGGTGACAGCCAGCCCGGGTGTACAGTGTCAGAACCCTGCTCAATGGCCACCCGCCTGCATCGCTGCTGAATCCTGCCTGGCAGGGCAAGGCCCCAGGTTGCGAAGGATTTCCGGTTGAAATCTCGCCTGTCCGTCGCGATGAATACGCCGGGAGACAAGACCGGCGCCAAGCAGACCGGCAAGGGCTCCGATCACGGTCACCGCATCACTTGAGAAGCCGCCCAGGTAACCTGCAACCAGCGCTCCCGCGAGCAGTCCCGACAGGGGCAGCAGGTAGACCAGCGATGCGCCGCCCAGCAGGCTCGCCGGCGCTATCCCGAGTTCAACCTGGTCACCCACCCGCAAATCAGGATCGGTGGCTCGAACCTGGACCGTGTGCAGCCGGTCTCCAAGCAAGGCCCCCAGTACACCGCCACCACAACCCTGGCCACGCGCACAACGCTCACAGGCCGAGCGCGACTGACACTCCACCCAGGCCTGTCCGTCCCGAAGCTCGCTGATATTACCGCGCTCGACAATCATTGCGGCGGCGACCGGCGCATGCCAGGGACCAGCCTGGCGCAGAAATATGGTCCGCGCATCAGGGCTGCTTGTCCGGTGCGACGGATTCCGGAAGCGAAACGGCCTGGACATCTTTCTGGATGTCCACGGGATCCACGACCTCTACCTCTTTCACAAACCCCGCGGCCACCACCCTGGTCCAGCTGCTATTGCGGGTCATGCCGACCTGGCTGCCGTTCCCCGGCGAATAATAAGCCGCCCGGTCCGGCGGCTCGGGCACCGTATAGCTGACCGGCGCCGAAGTGTTGTCGACACTCAAACCCGGCTGTGTGCCATCCACCATCACATTCTGCAGGGCGGCAATTGCCAGCAGAGCCACCGCAGCGGCCACGCTCGAACCCACCATGGTGCGCCGGAATTTCCCTGCCCAGCCTGAACCCGACTGTGCGCCTCGTGATTCAACCGAGACCTTCCCGGCCACCCCGTCGGCAAATCTGCCATCCAGCAATTCCGGCGCCAGGCTGTTGCGCATGGCCTCACCCACCAGCACATAGCGAGACAGCGTATCCCTGTATTGCACATCACGCCGCAGGCGCTTGAGCAACAGGTGGGTTTCACCGGAGGGCAATTCACCGTCCAGGCAAGCCGAAATTTGTTGCTTAACCTTGTCCATCATGCCAAATCCCTAATCCAGCAACGGCCGAAGAAGTTTATCTATCGCGTCCCTGGCCCTGAATATCCTCGAGCGGACCGTACCCACCGGGCAATCCATTTCCCGGGCAATTTCCTCGTAGCTCATGCCCTCTATCTCCCGCAGGACAATCGCCGTACGCAAGTCCGTGGGCAGCCCGTTAATCGCATCGTTAACGACCACCCTGATCTCTTCACCCAGCACATGCCCCTCCGGGGTCTGGGCGTCACTCAAGCGACTGTCCATCACGTACTGCTGCGGATCCTGAAGATCCAGGTCGTATTCAAGTGGCCTGCGCTTGCGTGCAACCAGGTAATTCTTTGCCGTATTGATGGCAATCCGGTACATCCATGTGTAGAAGGCGCTGTCACCGCGAAACGAGGGCAAGGCGCGGTAAGCCTTGATGAACGCCTCCTGCGCCACATCCAGCGATTCAACCGGGTCCTGTACGTAACGCATCACCAGGTTCACTATCTTGTGCTGGTATTTCAGCACTAACACATCAAAGGCCGCCTTTTCGCCACCCTGGACACGTTGCACCAGATCCCAGTCGCCCGACTCGTCAGCCATGGGTTTCCCTAAGGCCGGAGCAGACGGTCCATCACTGCGATAGACCAGTTCAACACGGGAAAGTTCTGTTTTACGTCGATTTTTTTCACCTCGATGCTACGTGCTCCTGGGAACGCCGGTGGGGACCTGACGTGGCTCACGCCATCATTGTTGTGCCGGGTTGCTGCCGTTATGGTTCAACAGCTTACCAGCGATCGCCAGCGCAGATGACAGGCAAGTCGTCTGCGGCCGGTCTCGGGAGCAGACCCCGGGGTGACCAGGAGCACCTGTTTGCCGCCCCGTTCATCCCGCCAGACCAGGGCGCTAAGCGCAGGTCCAGCCGACCAGGCGTGCAACAGCCTGGCCGAACACCAGGCACCCCCGCCATTTTGCAAACGCCAGCGCCCGTTGCCTTGCCAAACCAACCTTTTCAGACCCCTCGCTTGCTTGCGCCAGGCAAAGCCGGTCCAGGCCAGCAGCAGGAGGAATAACACAACACGCAACCCTGTGCCCAGGCCGGACAGACCGATCGAGAGCAGCATGCCAGCCAGCAATACCGATAAAAACCAGGCGTGCCAACGCGCCGGGGACAGGTCAAGTAGCAGGCTGTTGCAGGAGTTGTCCGACGATTTCACTAAATACCCCCACTGGAGGCGCCTCCTTGCCAGTCACCCAGGACAGGATAACCGGGTCCGGCAGTTCCAGGAACTGCTTGAACCCCGCCTGTTCCTCCGGGCCTGCATCCGGATAGCGCTGCTCCAGGTAACGCCCGAGGAGAAAATCCAGTTCTCGCATTCCGCGGCGGCAACGCCACTTCAAGCGTGCCAGATTCGTCCTGGCTGTTGCCTGTTCCATCTGTTGCGTCACGTGCTCAATCCTGACGGATACGAGAGTGAGTGAAACCAGCCACAATCATGGCGCCGTCCTCACCCGTCGACCAGCACGGACGGGCCACACGGCAGCCCGGGGTGTTGGCGCGAGATACCTGCTCATGCACACATCACAGGCTCACTTTTCTTTCCAGCAGCATCTTCTTCACCTCCGCAATGGCCCTGGCCGGATTCAAGCCCTTGGGGCAGGTACGGGTGCAGTTCATGATGGTATGACAGCGATACAAGCGGAAAGGGTCTTCCAGCGCATCCAGGCGTTCGCCGGCGGCGTCATCGCGGCTGTCCACTATCCACCTGTAGGCCTGTAGCAAAGCCGCCGGACCCAGGTAGCGATCACTGTTCCACCAATAGCTGGGGCAACTGGTAGAACAACAGGCGCACAAAATACACGCGGAAGGCTCATCAATCCTGGCCTGGTCTTCCTTGGTCTGGAGCCGTTCACGGTCTGGCGGTGGTGAGGTGCTGGATTGCAGCCAGGGCTTGATCGACGCGTACTGGGCGTAGAACTGGGTCAGGTCCGGCACCAGGTCCTTGACCACCGGCATGTGCGGCAGGGGATAAATCTTCACGTCCCGGCTGACATCCGACGAAGCCTTGGTACAGGCAAGGGTGTTGGTCCCGTCAATGTTCATGGCGCAGGAACCGCAAATACCTTCGCGACAGGAGCGTCTGAACGTCAGGCTCGAATCGACTTCATTTTTGATCTTGATCAATGCGTCCAGAACCATGGGGCCACATTGATCCATGTCCAATTCGTAGGTATCCAGCACGAGGATTCTCGCCACTGTCCGGATCGTACCGGTAGACGACAAAACGCCTCACATTCTTGGCGCCTTCCGGCGCCTTGAATACCTTGCCCCGGGTAACGCGGGAATTGGGAGGTAATCGGAATTCGGCCATTATGCGGTTTCTCCGGCTCGCATCAGTAAACGCGTTTCTTGGGCGGGACTACCTCAACCTCATCGGTCAGGGTATTCATATGCACCGGTCGGTAATCGATCTGTACCTCACCGTCAGGCTTCACCCAGCAAAGAGTGTGTTTCATCCAGTTTGCATCATCGCGATCCGGATAATCCTCCCGCGCGTGGGCGCCCCTGCTTTCCTTGCGGTTGGCTGCAGAGCACATGGTGCTCATGGCCTGTCCCAGCAGGTTATCCAGTTCCAGCGTCTCGATCAGGTCAGTATTCCAGATCAGTGACCGGTCACTCACACCTACCCGCTCAAACGAGGCGAAAACCTCTTTCATCCTGGCCACACCCTCATCCAGCACCGGGCCGGTACGGAACACGGCGGCGTGATTCTGGGTGGTACGTTGCATGTCAAGGCGAATCTGGGCTGTGGACAAATCACCCTTGGCGTTACGCAGCTTGTCCAGGCGAGACAGCGCAAAATCCCCGGCATCATTCTGCAGGGGTTTGTGACGGGTATCGGTCTTGACCTCGGTGGCACAGCGCTTGGCCGCGGCCCGCCCGAACACCACCAGGTCAAGCAAGGAGTTTGAACCCAGGCGGTTGGCGCCGTGCACCGAGACACAAGCCGCTTCGCCAATGGCCATCAATCCTTGCACCACCGAATCGGGATCACCCTGTTTGAGGGTCACTACTTCGCCGTGATAATTGGTGGGAATGCCACCCATGTTGTAATGCGCCGTCGGGATCACCGGTATGGGCTCCCGGGTCACGTCAACGCCGGCAAAAATGCGCGAGGTTTCGGCTATTCCCGGCAAGCGTTCATGAATCACCTCGGCGCCAAGGTGCTCCAGGTGCAGATGAATGTGATCCTTGTCCTTGCCGACGCCACGGCCCTCCCTGATTTCTATCGTCATGGAGCGACTGACGACATCACGAGAGGCCAGGTCCTTGGCGTTTGGCGCGTATCGTTCCATGAATCGTTCGCCATTCGAGTTGGTCAGGTAGCCACCCTCGCCCCGCACACCCTCGGTAATCAGGCAGCCGGCGCCGTAGATACCGGTAGGATGGAACTGCACGAACTCCATGTCTTGCAGCGGCAGCCCTGCCCGCAACACCATGCCGTTGCCGTCACCGGTGCAAGTGTGCGCAGAGGTGCAAGAGAAGAAGGCACGTCCGTAGCCACCGGTAGCCAGGATAGTACGGTGGGCGCGAAAACGGTGCAGGGTACCGTCCTCCATACAAATGGCGATCACACCCCGGCATTCGCCATCTTCCATGATCAGGTCGATCGCGAAAAACTCGATAAAAAACGTGGCGTCATGCTTCAGACTCTGCTGGTACAAGGTATGCAGCATCGCATGACCCGTGCGATCGGCGGCAGCGCAGGTACGCTGGGCTGCCGCTCCCTCACCGTAGCGGGTGGTCATACCGCCAAACGGGCGCTGATAAATCCGACCGTCCTCGGTACGCGAGAACGGTACGCCATAATGTTCCAGTTCGATTACAGCAGCAGGGGCTTCCTTGCACATGTACTCGATGGCGTCCTGGTCGCCCAGCCAATCCGAGCCCTTGACCGTGTCGTACATATGCCAGCGCCAATCATCCTCACCCATGTTCCCGAGGGCAGCGCTGATACCGCCCTGGGCAGCAACAGTGTGACTGCGGGTAGGAAACACCTTGGAAATACAGGCTGTGCTCAAGCCGCTCTCAGCCAGTCCAAAGGTCGCCCTCAGGCCTGCACCACCGGCGCCTACCACGACAACGTCGTAAGTGTGATCGATAAACTCGTAGGCCTGCGACATCAGTTACGCTCCAAATCCCACTCTAAGAACAGAGTACACGCCCAGCGCAGCAGCCAGCACGTGGGCAAATTTAATCAGCTATCAGGGCTGTGACCTTCAGGCCTGCCATGATGCACATAGTCCTCAATCACCACCTGCACGCCCAGCAAGGAATGAAACATCAAGGTCGCCACCAGCAGGGCCAGCAATACCGTGTTGGTTGACGAGGACAGGAAGACAGTCATCGACTGATAACTGAAGTTCTCAAGGCAGATCAATGCCGCTGCGAACCAGAGGCCGAGGACCAGCAGGGCCAGCGCGGTGACCCGCTGGGACCACCAATGCCCGGTTCCGTCCCTGGCCGAACCCAAACCCATTACCCGCCCAAGTGGACTTTTCAGACTCATCCCGAATCCCCTAGAGAACCAGTAACCAGAACCCAGCCGTCAACACCATGCTGGCTGCAAAAGCCGTATAGCCGGAGGCGTAGAGCTGAGAAATTTCGAATCCCCGGCCGGTATCCCAGACCAGGTGCCGAATCCCGTTACACAGGTGATAGAAAAAAGCGAAAGACACGCCCACCAGCAGCAGCCTGGCGAGGCCAGAACCCAACAAGGCCTGGGCGTCGGCGTAGGCCGCGGGCCCGGCAGCCAGGCTTGCCAGCCAGTAGACCAGGACAAGACTCCCCACGGCCAGCGCTATCCCGGTGGCCCGATGGAGTATGGACATGACCATGGTGATCTGCCAGCGATAGACTTGCAGATGGGGAGGGACCGGGGGCGATTTCTTCGTGGTCATTATTCCGCCTGACGTCCCTTTACTCGTCAGTATCAGAGTCACGAATCAGCACAGTCACTAGCGCCAGGGTCTCTAACACCTCTCACCAGGACTGCAGTGTTTTGGCTTGGTCAAAAGTCGATGCAACGGCCGTTCTTTTCCCAATCGCCGAAACGAGTCGGCTCCGGACCTGATCGGCCACCAACTTCTTTCGCCGCCGCCGGCTCGCCCCTGGAACGAAGAGAACCTTGGTTCTGATCCGCACCAGGCCGCTCCGGCCGGTTCCCGGAATCTGTTTCATGCTTATCCGACATGCGGGGCATTTTGCCAGATCGCCACTGCCTTTGCACTCGTAAAACCGATACACTCGCGGCATAAATCCTCAATCGGAGCGGAACTTTTCCCATGGTATGGATGATGCGACCAGATTACGGCCTTATTCGCGCCAGCGGCGAAGATGCCCGTGATTTTCTCCAGGGCCAACTCAGCAACGACGTACAGTTGTTGACGTCGAACCACACCGTGAGCGCGGCATATTGCACGCCACAGGGTCGCGTGCTGGCGTTGGTCACGCTGCTTCCCCAAACTGACGGCATCTTGATGTTATTGCCGGCGGATCTGGTTCAAGCAGTACTGAAGCGCCTGCAGATGTATGTAATGCGTGCCCGTGTCAACCTGCAGCAGGTGGATAGCGAACACCTGCTGATCTGTGGTGACGAGCTACCCGGTGGTGTACGACAGCGCGATGAGCTCGTGCAGGGCCCGGACGGCCTGGGCTGGGTAGCCAGTACCGAACCCGCCCTGTTCTGGCGCTTGCTGACTGCACCCAAGCACGCGCCCCCGACTACACCCTACGACGCAAATCAGGCTCGCTTGTGGCACATCCTGGCGGGGCTGCCCGCAATCAACGAGGGCAGCAGCGGCCAGTACATACCACAGATGCTCAACCTGGATGCGTTAGGGGCGGTGAGCTTTCGCAAGGGATGTTACACCGGCCAGGAAATCGTGGCCCGAACCCATCACCTGGGCCGGATCAAGCGACGTCTGTTCAGAATTTCCGGAAACGGACCACCACCTGACCCCGGAGTGAACGTCGAGGGTAGCGGGCAGAATGTCGGACAGGTCCTGATCAGCGCTGCCGTCGACCAGGGTTTTGCCGCCCTTGCGGTCATGCAACTGGACATGGTGCAGGGCGACGTCGCCCTGGGGATTGGCGGGGCCGGCATCGAAATCCAGCCCCTGCCCTATGCACTAGGCGTTTCTAACTCTCGGATCGCATCAGAGGGAACAGCAATACGTCCCGAATAGAGGCCGAGTCGGTATACAACATCACCAGGCGATCTATGCCTATTCCAAGACCACCCGTGGGCGGCAACCCGACTTCCAGCGCGCGTATGTAATCATCGTCAAAGAACATAGCCTCATCATCCCCTGCATCCTTGGCCGCCACTTGCTCGCGGAAACGTTCCGCCTGCTCCTCGGGATCGTTCAGCTCGGAGAACCCGTTGGCCATTTCGCGACCCGTAATAAACAGCTCGAAACGGTCGGTAATGAAATTGTCTTCATCATTGCAACGGGATAACGGCGAAACCTCGGTGGGATAAGCGGTAATAAAAGTAGGCTGCAACAATTTGCTTTCCACGGTTTCATCAAAAATACCGATCAATAACTTGCCCGCGCCATCGCCATCCTTGACCTCGATTTTCATACCTCGGCAGACCTGGCGCAGGTAATCCACGTCGCGCAAGCGGCCGCCATCAAGTTGTGGGTTGTACTTGAGCACGGACTCTTCCACCGTGATTTTCTGGAACGGTTTTGACAGATCAACATCGATACCCTGGTAGCTAATCAGTTCGCGTCCCAGCACCGACCTGGCGGTGTCGCGAATCAGGTTTTCGGTAAGATCCATGATGTCTTCGTAATCGGCGAAAGCCTGGTACAACTCGAGCATGGTGAATTCGGGATTGTGCCGGGTTGAAATTCCCTCGTTGCGAAAACTGCGATTGATTTCGTAAACCCGACCCAGACCGCCGACGATCAGCCGTTTCAGATACAGCTCTGGCGCGATACGCAAATAAAGACGCATATCGAGGGTGTTGTGGTGAGTGACAAAGGGACGCGCCACGGCGCCACCCGGAATTGGATGCAGCATCGGTGTTTCGACTTCCATGAAGGACAGGGCGTCCAGGTAGCCGCGTATGCTGGCCAGGGTCTGGCTGCGAATCCGGAAAGTCTCGCGCGTGGAGTCATTGATAATCAGGTCCACGTAGCGTTGGCGGTAACGGGTTTCCTGATCACTCAAACCATGAAACTTTTCCGGCAGGGGCCGCAAGGACTTGGTCAACGGGCGAAGTTCGTCAACCCACACAGACAGCTCACCGGTCTTGGTCCTGAACAACCTGCCGCGGGCGCCCAGGATGTCACCCCGGTCCCAACTCTTGAAATCATCGTACAGTTCCTCGCCCAACACGTTCTTCTGTACAAACAACTGCAGTTGACCGGAGCGGTCCTGGATTTTCGCAAAACTCGCCTTACCCATCACGCGCTTGGCCAGCATGCGACCGGCGACCTTTACCACCAGGCCCAGTTCCTCCAGGGCCTCGGCAGTAAACTCGCCGTAAGCCTGGTGCAAATCTCCGGCAAGTGACTCCTGGCGAAAATCATTGGGGTAGGCGTTACCCTTTGCGCGCATCTCGTTGAGCTTGCGCCGGCGCTCCGCAATCAGGGTGTGTTCTTCTTCGTGACTCATCTTCGAATCCTGTGTTGACAAGGTCGGCTACAAACCCTGCTTGAGACTGGCCTCAAGAAATTGATCCAGGTTTCCGTCCAATACCGCCTGGGTATTGCCGGTTTCCACGTTAGTGCGTAAATCCTTTATACGCGACTGGTCCAGCACATAGGAGCGTATCTGACTGCCCCAACCAATGTCTGACTTGGTGTCTTCCAGCGCATCGGACTCCGCCTTGCGCTTTTGCAGTTCCAGTTCATACAGCTTGGCCTTCAATTGTTTCATGGCCGTCGCCTTGTTCTTGTGCTGGGAGCGATCATTCTGGCATTGCACGACAATACCCGTCGGATTGTGGGTAATTCGCACCGCAGACTCCGTGCGGTTCACATGCTGACCACCCGCGCCGCTGGCCCGGTACACGTCGATACGCAGGTCGGCGGGGTTGATCTCAATATCAATATCGTCATCCACTTCGGGCGCCACGAACACCGCCGCGAACGAGGTATGCCTGCGATTACCGGAATCGAAAGGTGACTTTCGTACCAATCGATGCACACCGGTCTCGGTGCGCAACCAGCCGTAGGCATACTCCCCGCCAAAACGCACTGTGGCGCTCTTGATTCCGGCGACCTCTCCGGCTGATGCTTCGATAATCTCGGTAGCGAAACCCCGCGCCTCACCCCATCTCAGGTACATACGCAGCAGCATCTCGGCCCAATCCTGGGCTTCCGTGCCGCCCGATCCGGACTGGATATCCAAAAAGGCATTGCAGGGATCCATCTCGCCGCTGAACATTCGGTGAAATTCCATCTGGCTGACCTCGGCTTCCAGTGACGCCAGGTCCCGGGTCAACTCTTTGACCGTGCCCTCGTCCTGCTCCTCTATGGCCATCTCCAGTAAATCCCCGGCGTCCTGCAAAGCCTGCTGCAGCCGGTCCAGGTTGCTGACCAGTGACTCCAGCCTGACCCGTTCGCGTCCCAGGGACTGGGCCCGCTCCTGGTCATTCCAGATCTTGGGATCTTCCAGTTCCCGGCTTACTTCCTGAAGGCGCTCACTGCTTCCAGCGTAGTCAAAGATACCCCCTAAGGGCTTCGGTACGCCCCTGAAGATCCTTGATATGACCCTTGAGCGGGCTTGTCTCCATAAAACTGCTCACGCATCGGTAAAATCGGGAGGCAATGGTAGTTGAAAAACCCCTTGCGAGGAACCGCTAACATGCCGGCGAGATGCCCTAACCCGGTTGAATATGCTCCACCATCAACTGCAAGGTGCGACTGCCTTGCCATTCATTCACTTCCAACCGGTAGACCAGGTTCATGTTTTGGCCAAGCTGGTCCCTGGATTCACCCTGGCCAAAGGCGATTGCGTCCCAGACCTGGCCGCCCTGGCTATGACGCACCCGCATCTTGAGGTGCTTGTCACCGACGATACGACTCTCAAGCACGTGAAAAATCCCGTCAAAACGCGGCTCCGGGAACTGCTGCCCCCAGGGCGCGGCCTCCCGGATCAATTCAGCATTCTCCAGCCTGAATTCCTCGGGTGCCAGCGGGCCATCAGTCCACAACACGCCTTCGAGGTCCATACCGTCTTGCCAGCGACCGACTTCAAGCTGCATGGCCTGGCGAAAAGCGTCCAGGTCATCCTCGGCCAGGCTCAGGCCGGCAGCCATCGCATGCCCGCCAAATTTGTTCAGAAGACCAGGGTGCAAGGTGGCCACGTTGTCCATGGCGTCGCGTATATGCAAGCCGTTGACCGAACGGGCCGAGCCTTTTAACTCGCCTTCACCGGTGCGGGCGAATGCAAATACCGGACGGTGCACCCGGTCCTTGATCCTCGAGGCGACCAACCCGACAACACCCTGGTGCCAACCGGGGTCAAACAGGCATAGCACCAGGGGCACACCCTCCCCGCCATCCAGCTGCAAAGACTTCACCGCCTCAAGCGCCTGCTCCTGCATACGGCCTTCAATATCCCGACGTTCACGATTCAACTGGTCCAGCTCTGTCGCCAATTGCCGGGCCTGTTTCGGGTCCTGGGTAAGCAGGCAACGTATTCCCAACGACATGTCGTCCAGCCGGCCGGCAGCGTTTAATCTGGGCGCCACCGCAAATGCGAGGTCGCTGGCGGTGACCCGGCGCACATCCCGACCCGACAGCTCCAGCAGCGCGAGGATACCCGGCGCGCACTTGCCGGCCCGTATGCGCTTTAAACCCTCCTGGGCCAGGATCCTGTTGTTCTTGTCCATGGGCACCACGTCGGCGATCGTTCCAAGGGCAACCAGATCCAGCAAATCGGCGGGCGAGAAGCCGCAGGCCAGCTCACGTGCCAGGGCGGCCATGACGTAGAAAGCGACCCCCACCCCGGCAAGATTCTTGCTGGGAAACGTACTGTCCGCCAGGTTGGGATTGACAATCACCTGTGCGACCGGCAGTTCGGCCGGCGGCAGGTGGTGGTCTGTGATCAGCAAGTCCAGACCCGCCTGCGCCGCCTGGCGAGCCCCCTCGATGCTGGAAATGCCGTTATCCACCGTGACCAGCAGGGTGGGCTCGCGTTGCAAGGCCAGCTGGACAATTTCCGGCGTCAGGCCATAGCCAAATTCAAAGCGGTTGGGTACCAGGAAATCCACCGAGTGAAATCCCATTGCCTGCAAGGCGCGCATCATCAGGGCCGTGCTGGTGGCGCCGTCTGCGTCGAAGTCACCCACGATCAGCACCCGGCCCGCGTCCCGATGGCGCAGCAGCAACTGTGCGGCTTCCGTCACGCCTGCCAGCAATCCGACAGGAATCATCTCGGCCAGACAGGTACCCAGGCTTTGCTTGTCCGCAACCCCCCGGTTGGCCAGGACCCGGCTGAGCAGGTCAGGCCAATCTGTCTGCGCCACGATGGTACAGCTGGGTTCGCGCCGCCGGATCGACCTGCTCACGTCGCGGTCCCCGGCACCGTCCTGCGCCACCAGTACCACCAATTCATCAAGCCCATCCGGTAACCGTAACCGTCCAGGTCACTCAAGGTAAAGACCAGCGGCGGCAATCTCCGCGCGGCGAGCGGCGCCAGCCATCGGTTCTCCAGCGTATCCAGTCGATGCTCCATCGATCCAGCCAACTCCAGCGAAATCAGGGTGGATTCCCGCCAGCCCAGGCGGACATCCGCCAGGCTGGCAGCATCGAGCACGGGCTTGCCCAGGGTCCTGGCAATACCCCCCAGCAGGGGGTCACCGTCGCTCCAGAACGTTGGACAGGCAGCACCGTCCAGGGAAGTCGTTGTCCCGCCACCCCAGGGCCACAGACAGTTTGCCTGGGACCGACCATCCGCCCGCCGCTTCTGGTTGACCGGGTTGTTGTGCAGCAGGATCTGGATTTCATTCAACAGTGCCGCCCACTCTCTGCCGGATTGATTTCCCGCGAGACGCTGCGTCAGGCTCTCTCCCTCCGCCAGCAACGGGGAACCAAGACCCGGTCGCAAGGGTTCTTTGGTAAGGACATACCATCGCCTGGGTACAGGCGCCTCCAGACGCCAGCTGAATTCTGTCATCAGCGGCGCCAGTTCCTGGATCAGGGCGTCCGCTTCCTCGCGTTGCAAGTCCTGGATGCAAGCTGAGGCGAGGAACAGCCCCCTTGGCCCCACCCCAAGCTCCACAGGGTCCAGGCGGGCGCAACCGTTCTCCGGGTTGCGGCCGGTATCGTGAAAATAGCTATACCGGGCGAGCCCGCCGAGGTCACCCTGCAAGCCCAGGGCCCGGGCAAATCCGGCCCCTGCCAGTCCCTGGCCATCGCAACTGTCACCGCGGGTCAGCACTGAATATACTGTCGGCCAGCGCGAGGGGTCGCGTATTGCATGTTCGGCCATGGGTGCCAGGCCGGGCACTACCATTGTCAATTCAGCCATACGGGCACTCCGAACAAGCAACAGAATTGTTCCTTCGTCCCCTACTGGATATGCTCTGCGTCATGCAATTTACCCGTGAGTCAAGACAGGATATTAACCTGATCCAATCCTATGAACCCGGTGTGGTGAGGATTGGTGCCAAGACCTATACAGGGAGCGTGATCCTGTCACCGACGCAAATTATGCCCGATTGGGCTGCAGCATCCAGTGAAATCCTGACACTGGAGCTACTGGAAGCAGCCCTGGCCATGGACCCGGTCATCTTGTTGCTGGGCACGGGAAGCAGTCAGATTTTTCCTGCAGCCGAATTGACGGGACGGGTGTTGCAGCGAGGCATCGGTCTTGAGGTCATGCATACGGCGGCAGCCTGCCGTACCTACAACATACTGGCCGGTGAAAACCGGAAGGTGGTTGCGGCGCTGATACTCTAGGGAGCCTCTGATTTGGTCTGGACGAAGTAGATTGCTGGCGCAGACATTCAGATTCAAGGCGCCGATTGCACGTAGTAGCGGGGCTCGCGAAGATTGGAAACAGGGAAGCCGGGGTTTTAGCTGCAAGATACAAGTCCATGAATAGATCGGAGGCTCCCTGCTAGCCCATCAGGGTGTCCTGGTTCTGCCCGTTGTTCAGCATGATCCTGCGCAGGCGCGCCAGTGCATCCATCTGGATCTGCCGGACCCGTTCCCGGGTAACGCCTATTTCCTGCCCCACCTGCTCCAGGGTGGAACGACCATGACCGTGGATACCGAAACGCCGCTGCACCACATCTCGCTGGACTTCGCTCAGTTCCTCCAGCCATTCCTCGATCAAGGCCTGCAGGTCTTGCCGATGGGCCATGTCGGCCGGATCCATACCACCATCGTCCGCAATGGTGTCCAACAAGCTGCTATCGTTTTCCCGACTGACAGGTGAATGGGCCGAGGCGACTCGTTCCCGTAACAAGGCGGTTCGCCGCAGGTCTTCAAGCGTTACACCCATGAATTCTGCAATTTCAGTCAGCGACGGCGAGTGGTCCAGTTGTTGGGAAAGTTCGCGTTCCGCCCGCAGGTAGGCATTGACCTGTTTCGCCACGTGGATGGGCAAACGAATGGTGCGGGACTGGTTCATGATGGCCCGTTCCATTGATTGGCGTATCCACCAGGTTGCGTAGGTGGAAAAGCGAAAGCCTCTCTCCGGGTCAAACTTGCCCACCGCATGTATCAGGCCCAGGTTGCCTTCCTCAATCAGATCAAGCAAAGGCAAGCCCCGGAAAAGATACCGCCGCGCGACCTTGACCACCAACCTCAGGTTGCTCTCTATCATGCGATCACGGGCATCCTGGTCACCCTGCAGCACACGCCGACCAAGCTCCACTTCCTGCTCAGCCGACAGCAGGTCGGATACGCCAATTTCGTTAAGATAGATCCGGGTGGCGTCCAGGACGCCGGTATCCACATGGTCGATACCAAAGGGTTCGGAATTTTCGCCCGCAAAACGCTCGTCAGAATTCAAACGGCCGGCTTCGCCGTCTTCGGGTTCGAGACAGTTGGGGTCCGTCGCAGCCGCATCGCCCTTCTTTGCCATCTACAGCTCCCTGTCAGGGGCGCCGGGGAGGTTCTTCCTGCCGGGGGTTCTAATTATCTTCTGGGCAAGTACCGGATCGGATCTACCGGTTTGCCGTCCACCCGTATCTCGAAATGCAGCAGGGGCTTTTTACCCGGGCCTTCGCCTATTTCGGCTATTTTCTGGCCTATCTTGACCAGGTCACCCTCTTTCACCGCCAGTGTTCGATTATGCCCATACGCGCTGAGGAAGGTATCGTTATGTTTGACGATAATAAGCTGGCCATAACCGATTAGTCCACTGCCCGCATAAACCACCCGTCCGCCAGCCGCTGCGCGAACCGGATCTCCAATGCGGCCACCGATGTCCAGCCCGTTGCCCAGAGCTGTTCTTGTTATTGAACGTGGCCACCACCGGGCCCGTGGCCGGCCAATACCAACCAGCGACCATGACCGGCGGGGAACTTCCGCCGGCTGGCGTCGGGGTCTTGCCGGTGCCCGAGGGAACGGACGAACCCGGACTGGTCGTGGTGCCCGGGCTGTTTGGGGTTGCGCTGTTATTCGAGGTTCTCGCCGCAGGGGTCAGACGCAAGACCTGGCCGGGATAAATGAGCCCGCCGTCGGCCAATCCGTTCCAACGCGCCAGGTCTCGCCAGTCAAGACGATTTCGCCAGGCAATGGAATACAGGGTATCGCCTGACCTGACCGTGTAACTGGTACCCGGCGCGTACACCGCCTTTGGTTGCTCGGCGGGCTCCCATGTCAGGGCCCTGCCACTGCACCCGGCAAGCGCCAGAATCCCGGCACAAAGCAGCGCCCTGGTGATTGCGGGGGAGCTTATAATTTCCATACCAGGAAGCCGATGCCCAGCAGTGCCACGGTAATCCAGCCCAGTCGCTCAACGTACTGCTTCAGGACCGGTTCGATCCTGGGCCCGCCCCAGCTCACCAGGCCTGCCACCAGGAAAAAACGGGCCCCGCGACCCACTGCCGAGGCGAGTATAAACAGGGGAAGAGTCATGACCAGGGCCCCCGCGCTGATGGTAAATACCTTGTACGGTATGGGTGAAAAACCCGCTACCAGTACCGCCCAGAAACCCCACTCGGCAAATACTCCCTGTATCTGCAAATAGCTATCCCAGTAGCCGAATTCCTGCATCCAGGGTGTCACCCAATCCAGGGCATACAGACCGATAAAATAGCCCGCGATTCCCCCGGCCACCGAGGTCAGGGTAGTCAGCAAGGCAAAACGCATGGCCTTGCCTGGTGTGGCAAGACACATGGGCATAAGCATCACGTCCGGGGGGACAGGAAAGAACGATGACTCGGCGAAACTCAAGCCACCCAGGTACCAGGGCGCGGCCGGGGACCCGGCCCAGTTCAGGACCTTGTCATAAAGAGGGCCAAATATTTTCATCAATCGCCCCCGCCAACCAGCGGCACAAATCTCACCGCCCCCAGGGATTGCGACTCAAAACCGGATCCCTTGCGGGTGATCTTGACCAATTCCTGGCTGGCGCGACCGCCCACCGGAATAATCAACCGGCCACCCTCGGCCAGTTGCTGCAACAGCGCCTCGGGCACGACTTCCGGTGCTGCGGCAACCAGGATGGCGTCAAATGGCGCTTCTGTAGGCCAACCCTTCCAACCGTCACCCACGCGCATGCGCACACCCCGCAAATTCAGGGAGGCCAGGGTGTTGCGTGCCCGGACCTGCAGTGGCGCAAGCCTTTCGATGGCGAAGAGCTTACCCACAAGCGGAGCCAGGATGGCGGTCTGGTATCCGCAACCCGAGCCTATTTCAAGAACCTTGTCGGGCTTGCCATCCTCCAGCAAGGCCTGGGTCATCAGGGCCACAACGTAGGGCTGGGATATGGTCTGGCCATGACCTATCGGCAGGGCGGTGTCCTCGTAAGCCCGGCTGGCCATTGCCTCATCCATGAACAGGTGACGTGGCACGTTGCAGATCTGGCCCAACACCGCCTCGTTGCTGATGCCCTGCTCACGCAAACGCCGTACCAGGCGATCCCGGGTCCTGGCGGAGGTCATGCCTATACCCTGAATCCGGGTGTCTGCACTCTTCATTGCGCCAACCACCCGCGAACCACGTCCATCTGCTGGTGACGAGTCAGGTCTACCAGCAGCGGTGTTATGGAGACACAGCCTTTGCTTATTGCAAAAAAATCCGTACCCGGTCCCGCATCCTGTTCGGATCCGGCGGATCCGACCCAGAAAATTTCCCGGCCTCGAGGATCCCTCCCCCGGATGACTGGTTCAGCCCGATGACGGTTTCCCAGGCGGGTTACCTCGGCGCCCTTCAGATCTTCATAGGGCAAGTCAGGAATATTGACATTCAGAATGGTATCGGTGGGCAGGGGGTGCTCGACCAGGCGGGTCACAATCTCTCTTGCGATCCGGGCTGCAGTATCCAGGTGCCTGGGTTCACCCGCAGTGACCAGGGAAAAAGCGATGGCTGGCAAGCCGAGACAACGCCCTTCCATGGCCGCCGCCACGGTCCCGGAATACAGCACGTCATCCCCGAGGTTGGCGCCGTCATTGATACCCGACACCACCATGTCCGGATCCGGATCCATCAGGCCGGTAATAGCGAGATGTACGCAATCCGTGGGCGTACCGTTGACAAAGAAAACACCTTGCTCGGTCTCAACCATACGCAACGGACTATCCAGG
Source organism: uncultured Gammaproteobacteria bacterium (assembly GCA_963823435.1). Lineage (GTDB taxonomy): Bacteria > Pseudomonadota > Gammaproteobacteria > Steroidobacterales > BM003 > CAKZML01. The sequence continues at coordinate 345,073 of CAWGLN010000002.1, forward strand.
GTCAGCGAATTACTGGCCCCGCTGCGATTCATTTCCGGCGCAACGATGATAATGTCGCCAAACTCAGCCAGGGCCGAAGCCAGGGCCCGTATCCCCGCAGACCTGTAGCCATCATCGTTACTCACAAGAATTCGCAACCCGACTTCCTCCCGTGCTGGTACGGTCGTGGCACTGACATTGCCGACGGCAAATAGACAGCTCAACTACTGATATCATCGTACTGCCCGGTGTCCACAGACGCGGGCAAGCGGTAACTATACTGGATTCGCCACCGGGAGGACGAGTGTGAAAAAACGGCCAGCGCACGAGCCTGCGGCGGAATCTGGCCATGAGGACTCCGGGCTTTTTCGTGCTCACGTCGCAGATGCCACCCCGCATGCGGCAAAACCCTTTCTTCCGAAGCGCACCAAGCCGGTCCCGCGGGCGAAATTCAAGCGCGCTGATGAAGCCCAGGTGTTGCATGAGAGTCTGGAACTGCAAAGCCTCGAAGGCATCCTGGATAACGGCGACCACCTGAATTATTGCAGGTCGGGTGTGAGCGATCAGATTCTGCGCAAATTGCGCGGGGGCCGTTTCAGCGTGCAAGCGGAGCTCGACCTGCATGGTCTTAACGTAGCCAGGGCGCGGGAGGAACTGAACGATTTCCTGGCTGAATGCCGGCGGGAACACCTGGGCTGTGTCAGAGTAATCCACGGCAAGGGGCTGCGTTCCGGACACACCGGCCCGGTACTCAAATTCAAAGTCGCGCTGTGGCTGAAACAAGCCAGTTATGTCGTGGCCTACACCTCGGCCAGACCGGTTGACGGCGGCACCGGCGCGCTTTACGTACTGCTGGAGCGGATACGCTAGGGTGCCTCTGATTAACCCTGGACGAAGTGGATTGCAGGCGAAAGGATTCGGATTCAAGGCGCCAATAGCACGTAATAGTGAAGCTCGCGAAGTGAGCTGGCTGGAGAATTTGGGCAAAGCGCTAGTTGTGCAGTGCAGCCACAGGTCGCAGGCTCACGCGCGGGTCTGCGCGTCCCTAGGCTTCGTTACTGCGACGGTTCGCTTCCCTGTAACTCAGCAACTCTCGCAACACTGCCGTGGCAAAACAGCCGCTGGGCAGGGTAAAAGACAACTCCATGGTCTGGTCCTCAATGCGCCACTGCAAATCCGGCAGCTTCAGGACCAGGCGCCGCCGGTCCGCTTTTACCCGCGAGGCGCACAGGCCATCTACCCAGTGGGAGTAGCCGGCGAGCACTTCCTGCTCCAGCGCACCCGCCAGACCACCGGCTTGCATCGCCGACTCCCCTGCCAGCGGACCGCTGGGTCCTATATCACCCGAAGCAAGCCTGTCCTGAAGAGTTTGGTCGATCTCTTCGGCCAGGAACACGCTGCGACTCCCTTCCAGCATCGACCAGTTCACCAGGTAGCAGGATATTCCAGCTACCCTCCCGGATCCGTCTAGCCAGGACCTCGTTAAACAGCGCTGACCGGGCTGCCGAAAAAGCAAATTCACGTTCGTTCCGGTGCCAACGCCTGCGGGGATCTGACAGCACCCGCTGGGCCAGTGCCAGGTTGCCCATGTCGCGGCCAAAACGTTGCTCGCCGAAATAATTTGGCACGCCACCCCGGACCACCACTTGTAGCCGTCTTTCCAGCTCCCGGCGATCCCCTTGCAGCTCCCTCACACGCAGCTGGAACCGGTTGCCCTGGTGTGAGCCGCGCCGTAACTTGCGCCGGTGCCGGGTTGCGGCCAATACCTTGAACCCTTCGCTCTCCCATCCCGACCATTGTTCACAGCTCCCGCCACTTGCGGGCACGGAAAAATACTGCCGGGTGATCGCCCATCGGTCTTTTAGCCCTGAAAATCCCAGGTCCCGTGGCTGCAATCCGGCCTGGCGCGCAAGCTGACCGGCCACCCAGTTGGTATTGCAGTCAGTTTTCTCCACCCACAACAACAGGTGATCACCCTCGCCGTCCGGCTCAAAGCCCAGGATTTCATCGACCTGGAAATCTGCACTCTCGCGGCGAATAACACCGCTCGCGTCTGGCGGACCCAGCGCTCGCGTATCGAACCAGGAAAAAACGGGCAAGGTGTCTGTCATCACGAGTGTACCCGCAAGTTGGCGGCCGCCGGGGGCCTTGGTCCGGTTAAGAAATTTATTGCGCCTAGGGCAAATCAGAGGCTCTCTAGGGCGATTCGTCTTCGTCCTTTTTCTTGACCGGCTCTGCCAGGAAAATCAGTTGCTCATCGGCCTTGATCATACCCAGCTCACTACGTGCCCTTTCCTCCACCGCCGCAGTGCCTTCCTTGAGGTCTCTGACCTCGGCCTCCAGCGCGTCATTGCGTTCCCGCAATCTCGTGTTTTCCTCGACCTGGGCATCTACCTCCCGATGCAGACGCCACAATTCAGGCACCCCGCTATCCCCCAGCCACAGCCTGATCTGCAGGGCCAGCAATAACAGCAGCAGAATTGCCGCGATCAGCCGCATAACATCACGGCAGACGTATCGGGAACGCGCTGCGGCCCGCATAGGCGGCGTCCGCTCCCAGCTGTTCCTGAATGCGCAGCAACTGGTTGTACTTGGCCAGCCTGTCCGAGCGGGACATGGAGCCGGTCTTTATCTGCGAGGCAGTGGTTGCCGCCGCAATGTCAGCGATGGTGCTGTCCTCGGTTTCACCTGAACGATGGGAAATCACAGCGGCATAGCCGGCTTCTTCCGCCATGCCAATTGCTTCCAGAGTCTCGGTCAGGGTGCCAATCTGATTCGGCTTGATCAGGATGGCATTTGCCACCTCCAGCGAAATTCCCCTGGCCAGGATTTCCGTGTTGGTAACAAAAAGATCATCACCCACAATCTGTACGCGATCGCCGAGGCGGCGGGTCAGAATCTGCCACCCATCCCAGTCACTCTCGTCCATACCGTCTTCAATGGTGACGATCGGGTAGCGGTCGACCAGGTCGGCCAGGTAGTCGCAAAATTCCTCAGAGGTGAAGCTGCGTCCTTCAGACTCAAGATGATAACGACCGTCCTTGTAAAACTCGCTACTGGCCACGTCCAGCCCCAGGAACACCTGCTCACCGGCCTTGTACCCGGCCCGTTCAATAGCCACCAATATCGTTTGCAGGGCTTCCTCGTTGGAGGCCAGGTCCGGGGCGAAACCGCCCTCATCCCCTACTGCGGTATTCAGACCTTTCTCCTTGAGCACTGTACGCAGCGCATGGAATATCTCGGCACCGCAGCGCAGCGCCTCCGAGAAGCTGTCCACACCCACCGGCAGGACCATAAATTCCTGGATATCCACGCTGTTGTCGGCGTGAGCACCGCCGTTGATGATGTTCATCATGGGCACCGGCAGCGTCTTGGCGCCAGGTCCGCCCAGGTAGGCGTACAGTGGCAGACCCGCCTGGGCAGCGGCGGCATGCGCAGCCGCCAGTGATATCGCCAGGATGGCGTTGGCGCCCAGGCGTGACTTGTTGGGCGTGCCATCCAGGTCGCACATCCTCTCATCAAGCGCACGCTGGTCTGTGACATCCATACCCAGGAGTGCATCGCGAAGTTCGCCGTTAATGTTGGCGACCGCTTTCAGCACGCCCTTTCCCAGGTAGCGTTTCTTGTCACCGTCACGCAATTCGACCGCCTCCCGGCTTCCGGTCGATGCACCGGACGGTACGGCGGCGCGGCCACTGACGCCCGAACTCAGCAAGACGTCGGCTTCCACCGTGGGATTACCACGTGAATCAATAATTTCACGGCCACGAATATCGACGATAAGGGTCATCAGGTGTTCTCCTGGGGCGATCGCCCGGATGGTCATCGCGGCGGGACTCAGAGGCCCAGGCGCGACTCTTCAAATTCCCTGGACTTCACCAGCCTGTCCAGTTCACACAGTGTTTCAAGTAAAGGGCGCATGCGGTCAAGCGGCCAGGCATTGGGGCCATCGCTCAAGGCCTTCTCCGGATCGGGGTGGGTTTCCATGAACAGGCCGGAAACCCCCGCCGCTACGGCCGCCCTGGCCAACACGGGTACAAATTCCCTTTGCCCGCCTGAGGAAGTGCCCTTGCCACCTGGCAATTGCACCGAGTGGGTACCGTCAAACACCACCGGGGCGCCGGTGGAGCGCATCACTGCCAATGAGCGCATATCCGAGACCAGGTTGTTATACCCAAAAGTAAAACCCCGCTCGCACACCATGATTTGCTGATTACCGGTGGAGCGGGCCTTGTCGACCACGTTGCCCATCTCCCAGGGAGACAGGAACTGGCCTTTTTTGATGTTCACCGGAATGCCCTGGCTGGCAACGTTCAGGATGTAATTCGTCTGCCTGCACAGGAAGGCCGGTGTTTGCAGGACATCCACCACGCTGGCGACCTCCGCCAGGGGCGTGTCCTCATGTACATCTGTCAGCACGGGCACACCGATCTGGCGCTTGACCTCGGCCAGGATGCGCAGTCCCTCTTCCATTCCCGGACCACGAAAACTGCCACGCGAGGAACGGTTGGCCTTGTCGAAGGACGATTTGTAAATAAAGCCGATACCCAATCCGGCGGTAAGTTCTTTCAGGTGACCGGCCGTATCCAGGGCCAGTTGCTCACTTTCCACCACACAGGGTCCGGCTATCAGGAACAGGGGGTGATCTATACCCACTTCAAATCCACAAAGTCTCATACCCGGGATCCCTCGGCTGCCTTCTGTTCATGGTAGGCACGAGCCGCGCTCACGAAGCCCGAGAACAGCGGGTGACCATCCCGTGGCGTGGAGGTGAACTCGGGGTGAAACTGGCAAGCCAGGAACCAGGGGTGATCGGGCAATTCCACGATCTCCACCAGACCGTCGGCCGAACGGCCCGAAAAAACGCAGCCCGGCCTGCGCCATGTCTTCGAGGTAATTGTTATTGAATTCATAGCGATGACGATGTCTTTCCATCACATTTTCCGACCCGTAGGTCAGGGCCGCCAGACTGCCTGGCTCAAGCAGGGCCTCCTGGGCGCCCAGGCGCATGGTCCCGCCCAGGTCTGAATCCTTGCTGCGAGCCTGCAGACCGTGATACTGATCCTGCCATTCCGTGATCAGGGCAATCACGTGATTCTCGCTGGGGACCCGGAATTCTGAACTGTTAGCATCCTCAATACCCATCACATGCCGGGCGAATTCAATCACTGCAACCTGCATACCCAGGCAAATACCCAGGTAGGGAATATGGTTCTCTCGAGCCAGGCGCACAGCCTGGATCTTGCCTTCAATACCGCGCTCACCGAATCCGCCGGGCACCAGGATGGCGTCCATACCATCCAGTATTCCCAGGCCCTCGGTCTCGATGGACTCGGCTTCCAGATAGTGAATGTTCACCCGCGTCCGGGTATGCACACCGGCATGCACCAGGGCCTCGGTCAGGGAAATGTAGGCATCCCTGAGGTCCATGTACTTGCCCACCATGGCGATGTTCACCTCGGCCTCCGGATTCTGCTTGGCTTCCACCACTGCGTCCCAGTCGCTCAGGTCAACCGGCGGCACATCCAGACGCAGTTTTTCCACCACGATCTCGTCCAGGCATTGCTCATGCAGCATGCGGGGAATCTTGTACAGGTCGTCGGCGTCGCGAGCGGAAATGACTGCCCGCTCTTCGACGTTGGTAAACAAGGCGATCTTGCGTCGATGTTCATCGGGCAAATACTTCTCGGAGCGGCAGATCAGGATATCCGGCTGAATACCGATAGAACGCAATTCCTTGACCGAGTGCTGGGTCGGCTTGGTCTTGATCTCCGATGAAACGGCGATGTAAGGCACCAGGGTCAGGTGGATGTAAATCGCGCGCTCGCGCCCCAACTCCACACCCAGCTGGCGTATCGCCTCCATAAACGGCAGGGACTCGATGTCACCCACGGTGCCGCCAATTTCAACCATGCACACGTCCGCGTCGCCGGCGCCCAGCTTCACGCAACGCTTGATCTCGTCGGTAATATGCGGGATCACCTGCACCGTGCCACCCAGGTAGTCCCCGCGGCGTTCTTTTTCGATGACGCTGAGATAGATTCTGCCAGTGGTAAAATTGCTGTTGCGACTGGTTTTGGTGCGTACAAAGCGCTCGTAATGACCCAGGTCCAGGTCGGTTTCGGCACCGTCTGCGGTAACGAAGACCTCGCCATGCTGGAAGGGACTCATGGTTCCCGGATCCACGTTGATATAGGGATCCAGCTTGATCATGCTGATCTTCAGGCCACGCGCCTCAAGAATCGCGGCCAGCGACGCTGCCGTGATTCCTTTACCCAAAGATGAGACCACACCGCCGGTAACAAAAACAAAACGGGTCATGTAGAAGTTCCGCCTAAAGAAATAATGTGCCGTGCGCACACTGCAAGACGGGGTTCTAAGTTACCAGAAGGCCCCGGAAGCGACAACGAAAAAGCCCGATCAGGGCGCAGTTAGCGGCCTGATACAGGAAATTCTTTCCACTCCCTGGCCAATTCGCGCTGAGCAGGGTCACAAAAGCAGCCTTGGCTTCCCTTCCCAACGCAAGGACAGGGCCGCTTGCCCCTCGATTGGGGCAAAGGCCTGGTCCACCCAGAGCGCGCCGACGGCGGCCAGTCGGCCATCCACATAGAGCATGGGGATGTGCCCCCTGACCCATGGCAGGACACCGACTTCCTGGTAGAGCTCGCGTAAACCGCGACTACCCTGGCGCCCGACCAGGCGCAGGCGTTCTCCACCCTGCCTGAAGCGAATATCCAGTTGCCCGCCGCGCAATGCATCCCGATCCAGACCGGGGTCCGGACCGGGACCCTGCCCGGCGACCAGGCTCAATTGTCCCAGACCGTGAGGAAGAAGCAGTGGCGTGTCTCCCGACCACTGGAGAATCCCGGACGGAGACGCCGGTACGGCATCCAGTGCGAACAGTCTGTCGCGATAGCGGCGAAACTCGCCACCCTTCCAGGCCAGGCGAGGAAGCGCCTGCTCGCGGGCTTCAAGAACCTGCTCCCTGACCAGGCCCAGCACGTGGGCCGGTGGTGTTGGCAGCCCGCGCAGGGTAACCCAGTAACGCAGCAAGTTGGCCAGGCGGGCCGTGTCCAGCGCCAGCAGCGCGGGCACAAGCAATTCCTCACCCCTGGCGCAGTGTCGCAGGTCTTCCGCCGCCAGCTGCGTAAGCAAACCCTGGGCCTGTGCACAATAGCGTGCGCTGCGGGATGCCGCGCGGGCCGCCGCGGGCCACCGTTGTTTCAGCGACGGAAGCACCTGGTGGCGCAGATAGTTGCGATCGAAGCCGAGGTCCTGGTTGCCAGGCTCCTCTATCCACTCCAGGTGCTCATTCTGCGCCCAGTTGAGCAGCGCCTGCACGGGGAAACTCCAGCAGAGGCCTGTAGTGGCGGCCCGGGCCCAGGCTCGCCAGTACCGGCATGGCTGCCAGGCCTGCCACCCCCGCGCCACGCATCAGTTGCAGCATCAGCGTTTCCAGTTGGTCATCCTGGTGATGACCGGTCACCAGGATTTCCCCTGGCGACATGGCTTCAGCGATGGCCCGGTACCTGGCGCGGCGGGCGCAGTCCTCCAGGCTCTGTCCACCGGCGCGCTTGACCGACACCCGCAACACCTCGAAGGGACAACCCACTGCCAGGGCATTCGCCCGGGCGGCCTCCGTCCAGGTCTCGGCGTCCGGGTAAAGCCCGTGGTGCACATGCAAGGCGCGAAGTTGCTGGCCGTTATCCCTGCCCCAGAATTCGGGACAAGGCATGCAAGGCAACGGTCGAATCCAGTCCTGCGCTCAAGGCCACGCACCAGCGTTCCGGTAACCGGGCACCGAGGTGAGCGTGAATACTGGCTTGAAAGGGCCTCGGGCCGGAAGGACATGACTGCCCTCTCAGGCCTCCCGGTAGCGGCCAAAGTCCCGAATGCGCAGGTTGCGCGATTCAACCAACTTGTCCGTGGGAATGGCCTGTAAATCGTTCAGGTGTTTCAGCAGCGTGGTCTTGAGGACTTCGCTCATGCTATCGATGTCCCGGTGAGCGCCGCCAAGCGGTTCCTTGACAATCTCATCCACCAGACCCAGTTCTGCCAGGCGCTGGGCGGTAAGCCCCAGGGATTCGGCCGCCGCCTCGGCCTTGTCGGCGCTTTTCCACAAAATGGAGGCACAGCCCTCCGGCGATATCACCGAGTAGATGCTGTACTCCAGCATCAGCAGACGGTCACCCACTCCGATGGCCAGTGCACCGCCGGAACCACCCTCGCCAATCACCACCGCAATCAGGGGCGTCTTCAGGGTCGCCATCACGAACAGGTTACGCGCGATGGCCTCGCTTTGACCGCGCTCCTCGGCGCCAACACCGGGATACGCCCCCGGGGTATCAATCAGGGTAATGATCGGCAACTTGAATCTCTCGGCCATCTTCATCAGACGCATGGCCTTTCGATAACCCTCGGGTCTGGGCATACCGTAGTTGCGCTGTACACGCTCCTTGGTGTCCCTGCCTTTTTGCTGGCCGATGACCATCACCGGAATGCCTTCCAGGCGAGCCAGGCCGCCGACCATCGCCGCATCATCGGCATACATACGATCACCGTGCAACTCCTGGAAGTCGTCGAATACGGTGTCCAGGTAGTCCAGCGTGTATGGACGCAGCGGATGACGCGCCAACTGGGCAATTTGCCAGGACGACAGCGTCGAGAAAATATTCTTGGTCAGCACCTTGCTCTTGCCCTTGAGCCGTTGAATCTCGGCGCTGAGGTTGACCTCGGAATCGTCACCTACAAAGCGCAACTGCTCAATCTTGGCTTCCAGCTCAGCTATCGGCTGCTCAAAATCCAGGAATTTCAAATCCATAGGAGAATGTTCTTTAGTTTGATCGCCTAAACACTAACCTCAACACCTGTCCGAGACAAGCACTACCGGGGGCCCACAGCCCAAGGAACCTCTGATCTATTCATGAACTCGTGTTTTGCGTCTAAAAAATCCATCTTCTGTGTTGCCAATCTTCGCAATAGAACCACTATTCCGTGCGATTGGCGCCTGGAATCTGAATTGTTTCGCTCACAATCCGCTTCGCCCAGAATAAAGCAGAGACTCCCTAGGAGTTTTCAATTCTGCGAGGATATAACACCTTGACCCGGTCGCGCCCGGCCAATTCGGCAAGCCGATCCATCAGCTCCCGTGTCGGTTTCACGCGCCACTGCTCTCCCAGGTTCACCCGGCCCTGTGCACTGCGACCCCGGTACTGTATCCAGACCTCACACAAACCATCCAGATGAGGCTGCAGGGCTGATTTAAGTTCCGCAGCGAACTCCTGGTCAATGCTCGACCTGTCGCACTGGATCAGCAAGCGCCGCGCATATCGTTGACGGGCCTGCTCCATGGTTACCAGGGTACTGGCATTAAGGCGCCAGCCATCCATGAAATCGTCAAATCGCAGGTTACCCTCGACAATCAAGATCGCATCCTTGTCCAGCAAATGCCTGTGGGTATTGGCAACATCGTCAAACAAGGTCACTTCCAGGCGGGCACTGCGATCGTCCAGTTCCAGGATCAACCGGTTGCCGCGTTTTTTCATATCCATCACCAGGCCGCCCACAGTGATCGCCTTGCGGTTTGATGCATAACGCGACTCGCCCGGCCCGGGTCTGCCCGATACCAGATCCGCGATGCGCCCGCTGGTGAACTGCTTGAGTTCTTCCTCGTACTCGTTGATGGGATGACCGGTGAGGTACAGACCCAGGGTCTCACGTTCGCCCAGCAGGCGTTGCTGTTCGCTCCACTCGGCGCGGGGCTTGATCAACGTATGCTCCATGGGGACGGCGGGTGCGGTAACCGATCCAAATAAATCGCTTTGCCCGGCGGCGGAGGCACGGGCATCCTGTTCGGCCACTTTCAGGGCCTCGTCGAGGTTCGCCAGCAAGGTCGCCCGGTTTTCACCCAGGCTGTCCATCGACCCGGAGCGAATAACCGCTTCTAGCACCCGCCGGTTAAGACGCTTCATATCGGCCCGGCAACACAGGTCAAACAAGTCGTTGAAAAGCCCGTTCCGATCGCGCTCCTCCAGCAAGCCCTCAATAGCGCCGCGACCGACACCCTTGATCGCGCCCAGGCCATAACGAATGCTTTTCGGGTCCGGTGCGGAGAAGGCAAACTGCGACTCATTCACATCCGGCGGCAGTACCGTCAAGCCCATGCGGTTGCACTCCTCGATAATCGTCACCACCTTGTCGGTGCTGTCCATGTCCGAGGACAAGACTGCCGCCATAAAGGTGGCCGGGTAATGGGCTTTCAGCCAGGCCGTCTGGTAGGACAACATGGCATAGGCAGCCGAGTGCGATTTGTTAAAGCCGTAACCGGCGAACTTCTCCATCAAGTCGAATATGTAGGTCGCCTTGGCCTGATCGACGCCACGGGCCTTGGCGCCTTCGACGAAAATCTCACGCTGCTTGGCCATTTCCTCGGCATTTTTCTTGCCCATGGCGCGACGCAACAGGTCGGCGCCCCCCAGGCTGTATCCGGCCAGCACCTGGGCGATTTGCATCACCTGTTCCTGGTAGAGAATCACCCCGTAGGTAGGCTGCAAAATGGATTGAAGATCCGGATGCAGGTAGTCGATGGTGGCGCCAGTGCGATCATGCTTGCGATCGATAAAATCGTCTACCATGCCCGATTGAAGCGGTCCCGGGCGGAACAGCGCCACCAGCGCGATAATCTCGTCAAACCGGTCCGGCTGCAGCCGCTTGATCAGGTCTTTCATGCCACGGGACTCGAGCTGAAACACCGCTGTGGTCTCACAGCGCTTCAGCAGCGCGAAAGTCTCCTGGTCGTCATACTGGATGCCGTCCAGGCTGACGGGGTTTTCACCCGCCGCCTGGCGTCGACGGTTTATCGCTTTCAGCGCCCAATCGATGATGGTCAAGGTACGCAGACCCAGGAAATCGAACTTGACCAGACCGACTTTTTCGACATCGTCCTTGTCAAACTGACTGATCACATTGCCGCCGCCCTGTTCACAGTACAAGGGCACAAAGTCGGTCAGGGGTCCGGGAGCGATCACCACCCCACCCGCGTGTTTACCCGCGTTCCTGGACAGACCTTCCAGGGATCTCGCCAGGTCAATCAGGGCCTGCACATCCTCCTCGTTTTCATAGGCAGTGCGCAGTTCCTGTTCCTGGGCCAGGGCCTTGTCCAGGGTCATCCCTATTTCGAACGGAATCAGCTTGGCTATACGATCGACAAAACCGTATGGGTGCCCCAGCACCCGACCCACATCACGCACCACCGCCTTGGCCGCCATGGTGCCGAAGGTGATGATCTGGGACACCTGGTCACGTCCATAGCGCTCGGCCACATACTCAATCACACGGTCCCTGCCTTCCATGCAGAAGTCCACGTCGAAGTCCGGCATGGAAACACGTTCCGGATTCAGGAATCGCTCGAACAGCAGGTCGTGCTCCAGGGGATCCAGGTCGGTAATACCCAGCACCCATGCCACCAGTGAGCCTGCGCCGGATCCGCGTCCCGGCCCTACCGGCACGTCGTTCTCGCGGGCCCAGCGGATAAAGTCCGCCACGATCAGAAAGTAGCCGGGAAAGCCCATTCCGGCGATCACCGAAAGTTCAATCTCCAGGCGTTCGCGGTAGGCCGGGATATCGGCTTCGGCAATATTGCGGACCTGCAACTTCAGCTCCAGGCCCTGTTGGCTGGCCTGGGCCAGCCAGGAAGCGGTTGTGAAACCTTCAGGAACCTCGAATTCCGGCAACACACTATGGCCCAGTTGCATCTTGAGGTTACAGCGCCTGGCTATTTCCACCGAGTTGGCCAGCGCTTCAGGCAGGTCCTCGAACAGTTCGGTCATTTCCTGGGCGCTGCGCAGGTACTGCTGGGGGGAATATTCCTTGGGTCTGCCGGGATCCGTCAGGGTGTGGCCCCCATGGATGCATACCCGCGCCTCATGCGAATCAAACTCGTCCTGGTCCAGGAAGCGCACGTCGTTGGTCGCCACCAGCGGCACATCCGCCCTGGCGGCCAGGGCCACGGCCGCGTGCAGATAGGTTTCATCTCCCTCGCGACCCGTGCGGCTCACTTCCATGTAATAACGATCGGGGAACAGGTCCAGCCAGAATTTCAGCGCCTGCAGCGCATCCTCCTCCCGCCGGGCAAGCAGTGCCCTGCCTACATCACCACGCTTGCCCCCGGACAAGGCGATCAAACCTCCGCTAAAACCCCGGAACCATTCCCTTTCCAGCATAGGCACCCCATGGTGCTGCCCTTCCAGGTAAGCCCGGGTCAACAGACGCGAAAGGTTGCGGTAGCCGTTCTCGTAGTCCTGACAAAGCAACAGCAGGCGACTGGGCTTGCCGGGATCCTCGGGCTCCCTTAGTAACAAGTCTGCGCCAACGATGGGCTTGATACCCAGCTTGCGGGCCGCCTGGTAAAACTTCACCAGGCCGAACAAATCGTTTTGATCCGTCATGGCCACCGCGGGCATTCCCAGCTCCGCAACCCTTTGCATCAGCGCCGGGATACGTACGACGCTGTCCGCGAGAGAGAACTCGGTATGCAATTGAAGGTGTACGAACCCGGGGTTCATAGATCGCTCGCCAGGACTGCCGCTACCGGTGCGAAAGAGCGTCGATGGACCGCACAGGGACCCGCCTCAAGCAGACGCTGACGGTGAGCTACGGTGGGATACCCCTTGTGGCCGGCAAAACCATACCCCGGATACACAAGATCCAGTCTCACCATCATCGCGTCGCGTACAACCTTGGCCAGAATGGAGGCCGCGCTGATCTCCGCGACCAGGGCATCGCCGCCGACAATCGCTTCCATCGTGCAGTTCAATCCGGTTCCTGCGAGCGAAGGACAGCGATTTCCATCCACCCGGACGTGCGTGGGCGCGACCGCGAGACCCAGCAGGCACCTGCGCATGGCCAGCATGGTGGCCTGGAGGATATTCAGGCTATCGATCTCCTGGGAATCCGCCCAGGCGATACCCCATGCCAGCGCACGGGATTGCACCAGCGGAAACAATGCACGTCGGCGCGCCTCGGTGAGTTTCTTGGAGTCGTCCAGGCCGTGTATGGGGGCTCTGGGGTCCAGTATCACGGCGGCCGCCACGACCGGCCCCGCCAACGGGCCCCTGCCCGCTTCATCCACACCTGCGACCAGGTAATTCGTCCCGGGTCCCTGCCTCCGGCGATTGATCATTTTTCCACCTGCCGGGCGGCAGGTGAGCCGAGCAAGGTCAATATTGCCTTGGCTGCGCTGGCAGCGGCATCCTGGCGCAGGTCCCGGTGCATGACCTCAAATACGTCCACCTGTTGCCGTTGTCGCGCCGGCTGATCCAGCAGGGCCAGGACCTCGGTACCGAGGTTCCGGGGAGTCACCGCGTCCATCGTGTATTCGGGCACTACCGGCGGTGTGTGCAGGAGGTTCGGCAAACTGTAATGTTTCAGGTGCAAACCGAGAAACGTTTCCGCCAGCCACTTGGTGAATCTTGCCACGCGATAGGCCATCACCATGGGACGTTTCACCAGGGCCGCTTCCAGCGCGGCGGTCCCCGAGGCCAGCACCACCACATCCGCCGCCGCCATACAGGCCTGGGGTCGGCCATCCACCAGGGTTACCCGGACACCGGGGGCCGCTATGGCCAGGGCTTCCTCGAAGGCCTGGCGCACCGCGGCTCCCGCCATGGGCGAAACAAATACCAGGTCAGGGCGGCGGTCGGCCAGCCAGCCAATGGTACCGGCAAAGTCGGCGCCCAGGCGCTTGAGCTCACCCCGTCGGCTGCCAGGCAACACCGCAACGACCTGGCCGTTTTCGGGCAGACCCAACTGTTGCCTGTGCTCGGACTGGTCAAGGTAGTGGGGAATCTCGTCGGCAAGGGGATGCCCTACAAATACGGCGGGCACATCGAACCGGTCATAAAAGGCTTTCTCGAATGGCAGCAGACACAGGACCAGGTCCGTTGCACGACCGATCTTGTGCACCCGCCCCTGGCGCCAGGCCCAGACTGAGGGGCTGACAAACTGCACCGTCTTGATGCCCTTGCGTTTTAACTTGCGCTCAAGACCCAGGTTGAAATCCGGCGCGTCCACACCGACAAACACGTCCGGCGGGTTATCACGCCAATGTCTTACCAGGCCCCGGCGCAGACGTAACAAGCGGGGCAATTCTGCCAGCACTTCCACGAGACCCATTACCGCCAGTTCATCCGCATCGTGCAGGCACCGGCATCCGGCATCACGCATCAGCGGACCACCCACGCCTTCCACCTGCAGGTCGGGAACCGACCGCTTGAGCGCGCGGATCAGGGTTGCCCCCAGCAAATCGCCGGAGGCCTCACCAGCGACAATGGCTAGGCGCATCTGTCAGTGATCCTCTTTTTGCGAATTCCCGTGGGCCTGGCTTTTATCCCAGGGCCAAGCTCAACCAGTTCAGCGAAGAATACTGCGTCGCGACTCGTCGACCAGGAAGTCCAGGAAAATTTTCAACTCCGGCTGCGTCTCCGTCAATCTCGCGATTTCTTCAGTGGCTTCCTGCAAACGCATACCTGAACGATAGAGCACCCGGTAGGCATTGCGAATATTGCGCAACTGGTCCTTATCAAACCCCCGCCGCTTCAGACCCTCGAGGTTTATACCCTTGGGTTCCGCCGGGTTACCCGAGACAGTGACGTAGGGTGGCACATCCCGATTTACCCCTGCATACATCCCCAGGAATGCATGGTCCCCGACCGAACAAAACTGGTGCGCACCTGAGAAGCCACCAAAAATAACGTAGTCTCCCACGTGCACATGTCCCGCCAGGGTCGCGTTATTGGCCAGGATCGTCTGGTCACCCACAACACAATCATGGGCGATATGTACGTAGCCCATGATCCAGTTGTCGTTGCCCACCCGGGTGACGCCTGAGTCATTCACGGTACCGCGGTTGATGCTGGTGAACTCGCGAATCGTATTGCGATCACCTATTTGCAGGCTGGTTTTCTCGCCCGCATATTTCTTGTCCTGGGGTGCATCACCGATAGAGGTAAATTGGAAAATCCGGTTTTGCTCGCCAATACTGGTCGGTCCCTTGATCACGACATGGGAGCCGATCTCTGACCCCGCTCCGATGCGTACACCGTCGCCAATCACGCTGTAGGGACCGATGATCACTCCGTCGGCAATCTCGGCACCCGGGTCAACGATCGCGGTAGCATGTATTCTGCTCATTGGCCTGGCGCCACCATCAACTCCGCTGTCGCAACAACAACGCCATCAACTTCGGCAGTCGTATTGAACTTCCATATCGTCCGGATCCTGCGGGCAAACTCAACCTTCAGTGTGAGTTGATCGCCGGGAAACACCGGCTTCTTGAAGCGTGCGCTATCTATACCGACGAACACAAAAACCTTGCCCTCGGTGGGCGCCTCGCCGACAGTCTCAAAAGCCAGCAATCCACAAGCCTGGGCGAGCGCCTCGACGACCAACACGCCCGGCATGATCGGTCGGCCCGGGAAATGCCCCTGAAAAAACGGTTCATTAATGCTGACGTTCTTGATTGCGGTCAGAGTTTTTCCCGGTTCGCAGGAAATAACCTTGTCCACCAGAAGGAAAGGATAACGATGGGGCAACAGCCCCATCACTCCCTGCGTATCAATACTTTTTCCACTCATGATTATGTTTCTTCTTCCGGGGTGCCGGCTGCTCTCTCAAGTTTTTTAACCGTACGCGCAAGTTTGTCCAGTTGCCTGAAGCGGGCGCTGTTACGCCGCCAGTTCCCGGCCTCATCCATGGGCAGGGCGCCGGAATAGACACTGCCCTCCTGGTGAATGGAATGGTTGACGAAAGTACGCGCTGTAACAATGACCCGGTCGGCTATCGAAAGGTGACCGGCAAAACCGGCGTCTCCCGCAATCTGGCAATGTCGACCAATACGCGTGCTGCCAGACACCTTGACCGACCCGGCCATGGCCGTGTGCGCTCCAACATGGACGTTGTGCGCAATCATGATCAGGTTATCCAGACGCACGTCGTCTTCCAGCACAGTGTCCCCCAGCGCTCCACGATCTACCGTGGTGTTGGCGCCAATTTCCACGTCATTGCCCACCTGGACGCTACCCAGCTGCGGCACCTTGACCCAGCCTTCAGCGCCCGGGGCGAGGCCGAACCCGTCAGCGCCCAGAACGCAGCCGGGGTGCAGGACGCAGCGTTTTCCAATGCTCACCCGTTCACCCACATACACCCTGCCAACCAGGCGGGTGTCATCACCAATACTTGCGCCTTCCTCGACCACGCATCCGGGACCAATGTAGACCCCCTCGCCAATGACCGCCCCCTGGCCGACATAACTCAGGGCGCCCACCTGGGCGCCTGGCGAAACGCTGGCTCCGGTCTCCACCACGGCTGATGCATGGATGCCGGGCACCACCTGCCTGGGCGGACGAAGATATTGGGCTACTCTTGCATAGACGGTATAGGGGTTATCGCAAACCAGCGCCGCGACAGGGCAATCCGCAAGGTCACCTGCCTTCAACAGGACTGCACCTGCCCGGGTACCGGGCAGGTGCCCCTTGAATTTTGGATTCGACAGGAAGGTAATGGACTCGGGACCTGCCTCCTCCAGCGAGCCAAGAGAGGACACTACCTTGTCGGGATCACCGACCAGCTCACAGCCGAAGCGCACTGCCAGTTGCGATAGAGTCAGCTCCATTGCGCTAGCACACCCTTGTGGTCTTAGTTGGCCTGCTTGAATTTGGATTGCAGGGCAGTCAGCAGCGCGTCGGTGATATCCAGGCCTTCACTGGCATAAATCACATCCCCAAGGACCAGGTCATATTTCTGGCTGCGGGCATAATTCTGAATCTCCTGACCCAGGATACGCTGCAGTTTGCCTAATTCCTCGTTACGACGAAGGTTGGCATCCTCGTTCATTTCCTGTCCCTTGCGCTGGAAATCGCGTTGCCCGTCGCGCAACTGACGCTCGATGTTACGCCGCTCTTCCTCGCTCATGACCGCACCATCACGCTTCAGGGTCTCTTCTTTTTCGCGAAGGTCCTTCTGCAATGCCGCCAACTCGCGCTGACGCGGGGCAAATTCGGACTGGAGTTGCTCCATCATGGCCTTGGCCTGGGGCGCCGACTCCAGCAAACGTGGAATATTAACCACCGCAATCTTGTTCTCGGCAGCCTGTGCACTCACGGCACCCAGGCTGGCAAATGCCACCAGTCCAAGAACAGCCAAACGCCAATTTTTGTTTACTCGCATGAAATTAACCACCATTAAAATGCAGAACCAATAGAGAACTGGAAATTTTCCGTCTCGTCGCCACGCACGACACCATTGCCGTTAACCTCGTTCAGAGGGATGCCATAACTGAACCGGAACAGACCCAGAGGCGCAAGCCACTGAACCGAAACACCAAATGACTGGCGTAACTCGCCAAAATCAAGATCGTAAAATATCTGGTTACCGTACAGGTCATAGAAACGCGTATTTCCCGTGTAGAATACATTACCGATATCAAAGAACAAACTGGCGCGGGCCTGGGTGGCGAATTTCTCGGGCATGGGCAGCATCAGTTCCGCCTGCCCCGCCACCATCAGGTTGCCACCATAAGGCCTGCCGTAACTGTCTCTTGGACCCAGGCTGGACTCCCTGTATCCGCGCACCGAATTGGGCCCGCCTGCGAAAAAATTGCGCGCCGGGGGCGGATCGCTGGAATCTCCCAGGGCCTCGGTGAGGTTGGCCTCGCCGTGGAACGCCAGGCCCCACCGGCCCCAAATCGGGATGAGCTTGGTGCTCTCCCAGCCAAAACCGACATATTCGACATCACTGCCCGGGACGGTGGCCAAAATATTGAAGATATGGCGCGAGCCACGAGTAGCGAAGATTGCCCTGTTACGGGTGTCGTACAGCCAGGTTGCCGTCAGTTCCAGCAAATTGTAATCAGTGCCATAAATGGTCTGTCCGACATTCGGCTGCTGGGTGTAGGAGTTGCCGTTATTGATTACCCATTCCCTTACCTGCTGGGAACTTCCGTCACTGGTAATCAATGACGTGCTACGAACATTGACGCCATATTGCAGGCGCTGCCACTCGGTTATCGGATAACCGTACTGGACGCCAAGGTTAATTGACTGGGCATTGAACTCCGAACCGTTTGACACCAGCTGAACGGTGTCCGCATATGAGACGTTTACAGACCGGCTAACGCCGTCCATGTTTATGTAGGGGTCCGTTTGGTTGAAGCTGAGTACCTTGCGATATTTTCCGGTACTCAAATTTCCGGAAATCGTGTTCCCTGAACCCAGGAAATTGGTATGGGTAAAGTTGCCGTTCAGCATCAAACCCTGGGACCCTGAGTAACCCAGGCCACCACCAAACTGACCGGGAAGTCCTTCCTTGATCTGGAAATCCACATCGACCAGGTCGGGCGTTCCCGGCACCGGCACCGTCTCGACATCCACCTTCTCGATGAATGGCAGGCGCTGCAGTCGGACCTTGGAGCGATCCAGGGAATTGTTGGACAGCCAGGATCCCTCTTGCTGACGCATTTCACGCCTGAATACCTCGTCCTTGGTGCTCTCGGCGCCCTTGAACTGGATATTGCGAACATAGGTACGATTACCCGGATCCACGAAGAAAATAATGTCGACCGTCATGTCTTCTTCGTTCAACTGGGGAATCGGCTCCACCCTGGCGAAGGAGTAGCCTTCCTCGCCCAGTCGATAGGTAATGAATTCGCTGCTGGTCTCCAGCAGTTTGCGCGAAAACGTCTGTCCCGGCTTTGCCAGGATCATCGCCTGCAGGATTTCCTCCGACACAATTGTGTCCCCGGCCAGCTTGATTTCATTCAGCGTGTACGGTTCGCCTTCGTCCACATTCAAGGTGATGAAGATATTCTTGCGGTCCGGCGAGATTGCTACCTGGGTGGAGGTAATCTGGAAATTCGCATAGCCTCGATCCATGTAGAATGAACGAAGTTTCTCGAGGTCACCGGTAAGTCCCTCACGATCATAACGGTCATCGCTTTTGTAGAAAGAAAGCCAATTCGGGGTCTTGAGCTGAAAGTCCCCGATGATCTCTTCCTCGGTGAATCGCTCATTGCCCACGATATTGATCTGTCTTATCCGGGCCCGTTCGCCCTCGGTAATTTTAATGGCTATATCGACTGTATTGCTGTCGTTCTCGGTCACCTGGATATCGATAACTACGCCATACTTGCCGCGGCTGAAATACTGATCGGTAAGAAATTGCTCCACCTCATCGAGGGTGGACTGGTTGAAGGTCCTGCCCCTGGCCAGACCCACGCCGCGAAGGCTATCCATCAATTGATCGGTCTCGATGTCCTTGTTGCCATCAATGGTGAAATTCTCGATGGACGGCCGCTCGATGACCACTACAATCAAGGTATCTCCGTCACGCCGGAACTCCACATGCTCGAAGAAACCCGTGTCGTAAACGGCACGAATTGATTCGGCAATTCGACGCTTGTCCAGGACATCACCAATATTCACGGGCAGGTAGTTAAAAACAGTACCCTCGGAAATTCTTTGCAGGCCCTCCACCCGAATGTCCTTAACCGTAATCATGCCCTGGGCACTGACCTGCAAGGTCCACAGGCCGAGTAAAATGGCAGCGAACGCCTGAGTGTATTTTTTTCTTCTGGAAAGTTGCATCAGTCGTTTAGTCCAGCAAGCGGGCAATGTCATTGTAGAAAGCAAAAGTCATCAGCATTGCCAGGAGCACCAGACCAGCCTGGTGTCCAATCATCTGGACTCTCTCGGGCAGCGGCTTCCCGGTAATCAATTCTGCGAAATGGTACAGCAACTGCCCCCCATCGAGCATGGGAACCGGCATCAGGTTGATAACGCCCAGGCTGATGCTGACGACCGCCAGGAAGCTTGCGAAGGCAACCAGGCCCATACTGGCGCTTACTCCTGCATACTGGGCGATGTTTATCGGCCCACTGATATTCTTGGGTGACACCACACCTTCAAGCATTTTCCAAAGCATACGCAGGGTCAGGGTCGTCATTTCCCAGGTCTTGGTCATCGCCGCCGGAATTGCGCCCAGGGGACCATATTGCGTTTTTCCGAACATGGATTCGGGAACGGCTTCGGGCTTGACCCCCTGCACCCCGATTCGACCAACGGTGCGCCCTTCTCGCTGCATGCTACCCACGTTTACCACGAGGGTCAGGGAGGCACCCTCTCGCTCCACCGTGACCTTTGCCTGTTGCTCGGGCAGGTCTTGCAACCGCCTGACCAGGGTCGGCCAGTCTTTTACGCCGACATCGTCAATGGCGACAACCTGGTCGCCCGAGCGCATACCGGCCTGCTCGGCAGGACCATCCGGATCCACCACCTCAACAATTGCCGGCCAGTAGGGTTGCCATAGATTGATTCCCAGGCCGTCGAACAGCGCGCCGGGTTCGGTCAGCCCCGATTCTTTCCCGCTCGCATCCAGTACCAGGTTGCGGGTAGTGCCGTCTTCGCCCTGAACCTGGAATTCGATACGCCCGTCGTCCAGCATATCGTCCAGCAAGTTCAGCATCGCGGATTCCCAGGTTTCCACCGGCCTGCCCCGAACCTGGAGTATCTGGTCACCGCTGCGCATACCCGCCCGTCCGGCGATAGTGTCGGGGGAGATCTCACCCACCACGGGCATCAGCCCGGGTACGCCAACCACAAACATGATCCAGTAGGCAAAAATAGCGAAAAGGAAATTGGCAGCCGGACCGCCAACCAGGACCGCCATGCGGCCCCACATCGGGGCGCTGTTGAAGCTGCGGTTACGGTCGCCCTCGGGAACCTCACCCTCACGCTCATCCAGCATTTTTACGTAACCGCCCAGGGGAATTGCGGCCAGCACCAGTTCGGTCTGGTCGGCGCCAATTTTGCGCGACCACAGGGGCCGGCCAAAGCCGATAGAAAAACGCAGGACCTTTATGCCAATTTTTCGCGCCACCCAGAAATGGCCAAACTCATGCACCGCCACCAGCACACTGATGGCAAATAAAAAAGAAAGTATTGAAATCAATACGTTATCCAACTTCTAGGTGTCCTTGTTTGTTGATTGTTTCAATCAGGCCGGCGTGAATCAGCAGAGCATTGTACCCACTGCGA
Organism: uncultured Gammaproteobacteria bacterium; assembly: GCA_963823435.1. GTDB lineage: Bacteria > Pseudomonadota > Gammaproteobacteria > Steroidobacterales > BM003 > CAKZML01. The sequence continues at coordinate 366,138 of CAWGLN010000002.1, forward strand.
GGCAACTTCGCGCCCCCTGAGGGACAATTGTCGGTCAGTTTGGCTGCGGCGCTGGATTTCCCTGCAACGCGCGCTCACTCGCTTTAGCGCCAAGTTCGTATCCTCACCGGTGACTCAGGCGGCCATTCCGGTTAGCGCCAGGCCCAGCGCCAGCAACGGACTTGCCGCCGTCAGGCTATCCATTCGGTCGAGAATGCCCCCGTGCCCGGGAAGAATCCAGCCGCTGTCCTTCAATCCGGATTTGCGCTTGAATACGCTCACCGTCAGGTCACCAATTACCGAGACCGCTCCGCAGACCGCCGTTAAGGGTACGAGAATTTGCGGAGCCAGGCCGAACCACATGCTGCCGACATAACCCACCGCAGCACAGGCCATGAGCCCACCGGCCACGCCCTCCCAGGTCTTGCCGGGACTGACCAGGGGAGCGAGCTTATGGCGTCCCAGCGTCCGTCCGACGACGTAGGCTCCGACATCCGCCGACCAGACCACGCAGAAGGCAAACAGCACCCACTGCGGACCACGCGATGAATCATGCAGAAGGGTGGCCACCGCGAGCCAGGCCAGGGAAATTACCAGCAACCCAAATCCAGCTCCAAGCCAGCGCGGAATCGTAACTGGAAAACGCAGAACCCAGTACAGACCCAGCAACCAGGCGGGAATAGCCAGGGACAACAACCAGGGCCCATAACCCCACGCATCAAGCAGCGCGCATCAGTCCCAGGCACAGTGCGCCGGCCAGGGTGAAGAAGGTTTTATCCATGGGACCTTTGCATTGCAAAAATCCCGCCCATTCCCAGGTGCCTGCCAGGAACATCGCGGCAAAAAACGCTGCCGCAAAACGTTCGGGCAGGAAAAACAGAACCCCGATAATCAGCGGGCCCAGTACCAGGGCCGTAAGAATGCGGGTGAGCAACACCTAGAACGCCTCCTTTGCATCCAGGACCTCACCAAAACGTCGCTCGCGTCCGGCAAAACTCTCCATCGCCGCACGCAAATTATCGGCGTTGAAATCCGGCCACAGGCAATCCTGGAAAACCAGCTCGGTATAGGCGAGATTCCATAGCAGGAAATTGCTGACACGCATCTCCCCGCCGGTGCGTATAAATAGATCCGGATCGGGTACCTTGGGCAAGGACAGGTATTCGGAAAAACGGCGCTCGTCCAACTCGTCGGGTACGAGATGTCCGGCCTGAACATCCGCGATCGCAGCGCGAGCTGCCTGCACGATATCCCAGCGACCACCGTAGGACATGGCGATATTCAACTGCATGGCCGTGTTCTCGCGAGTGAGTTTCTCAGCCTCGTCCAGGCGTCGGCGCAACCTTGGTGTCAGGGTGGCGCGGTCACCGATAAAGCGCACCGCGATACCTTCCTTGTGCAAATCCCGAACCTCTTTGCCAAGGGCTTCCACGAAAAGCTGCATCAATCCGCTGACTTCTTCCTTGGGGCGCTTCCAGTTTTCGCTGGAGAAGGTAAACAGGGTGAGGACCTGGACACCCATCTTGCCACAGGCTTCCACAACCTCGCGGGCGGCCTTGACGCCTGCGCGGTGCCCGGCCTGGCGCGCCATTCCCCTGGCCTTGGCCCACCGGCCATTGCCATCCATGATGATCGCCACATGCCTGGGGATGGTCATGCCACCCGGCGGCGTCCCGGTGTGCGATGTGCTCACTCAGCGCCTCTCCTGATTAAAGGCACGAACATCAAACTTCCATCAATTCATTTTCTTTTTTCGCCAGCAAGGCATCGATATTTGCCACAAACTCGTCGGTGAGTTTCTGCACAGCATCCTCGCCTTTGTGTTCCTCATCCTCGGAGATCATTTTCTCTTTCATCAGTTCCTTGATCTGGCTGATGGCATCACGACGAATATTCCTGATTGCCACACGCGCGCCTTCGGCCTCGCTACGCACAACCTTGGTCATATCCCGGCGCCGCTCCTCGGTCAACGGCGGCAGTGGTACCCGGATCAGGGTGCCGGTGGTAGCGGGCGTCAAGCCCAGGTCGGAAGTCATGATGGCCTTTTCCACCACCTGGACCATGGGTTTCTCCCAGGGAGAAACCGTGATGGTGCGCGAATCCTCCACCGCGATGTTGGCAACCTGGGCTAACGGCACCAGGCTGCCATAGTACTCCACCGAGATGTGATCCAGCAGACTCGTATGGGCCCTGCCGGTACGCAGCTTTTTCAGGTCCGTGTCAAAGGCTGCCACGCTTTTGCCCATGCGCTCACGGGCATCCTTGTTGATATCGTTAATCATTCCTGGTGTCCCACTTGGTTATCGTTAGTGACCAGTGTACCCACATCTTCGCCGCGCGCCAGTCGTAGCAAGTCTCCGGGGTTATTTATATTGAATACACGTAAGGGGATATTGTTATCGCGGCACATCACCAGGGCCGTCGCATCCATGACCCCCAGCTTGCGATTCAAGGCCTCGTCAAATCCCAGTTGTGTATAGCGCCGGGCCTTCGGATCGGTCATCGGATCGGCGGTAAAAACACCGTCCACCTTGGTCGCTTTGACCAGGATATCGGCGTCGATTTCTATCGCCCTGAGGCTGGCCGCGGTGTCGGTGGTAAAAAACGGATTGCCGGTGCCGGCGGCGAAAATGCAGGCCCGTCCCTTTTCCAGGTGCCGCACAGCACGTCGCCGTATGTAGTCCTCGCAAACTTCATTGATTTTCAGCGCCGACATCACGCGTGCGTATACCCCCAGTCTCTCCAGCGCATCCTGCAGGGCCAGGCCGTTGATCACTGTGGCGAGCATGCCCATATGGTCGCCGGTGACCCTGTCGATACCTGCCTTGGCCAAACCCTCGCCGCGAAAAATATTGCCCCCGCCTATTACGACCCCTACCTGGATTCCTTCGGCGACGACGTCGCGAATCTCGGCCGCAACCCGCCCGATCATTTGCGGGTCAATGCCGTAATCCATCCTGCCCATCAGGGCCTCTCCGCTCAGCTTGAGAAGAATTCTCTGGTGCTTTTGGCTTTGATTTGACATGAGAGGATTTTTACCTGTGTATGTCTGGGGAGCCTCTGATCTATTCAAAAACGTGTATCTTGTGGCTAAAAAATCCAGCTTCTGCGTTGTCAATCTTCGCGAGCCCCACTATTACGTGCGCTTGGCGCCTTGAATCTGAATCTTTTCGCCTACAATCTACTTCGTCCAGAATAAATCAGAGCTTCCCTGGTTGATATCCCGACAAAAAGAACCCCGCTAAAGCGGGGTCCCTGATGTCGTCATTCTTGCATATCGGAGCGCGCCAGTCGGACTACTTTCCCCGGACCTGTGCCATCACTTCCTCAACAAAATTGTCGACTTTCTTTTCGATGCCCTCGCCCACTTCGAAGCGCACAAACGATGTCACTTCCGCGCCCCTGTCCTTGAGCAGCTTCGCCACGGTCAGGTCAGGATCCTTCACGAAAGGCTGTCCAACCAGGGTAATCTCCGCAAAGAACTTCCTCAAGCGACCAACCACCATCTTTTCCACGATTTCTTCCGCCTTGCCTTCCAGGCGAGCCTGATCCATCAGGATTTCCTTTTCCTTGGCTACCTGGTCAGCCGGGACCTGGGCTTCGCTTACGCACTGGGGCCGACTGGCCGCCACGTGCAAGGCTATATCGTGGACCAGGTCGGCCGCGCCGCCTTTCATACACACCAGCACACCTATACGGGTTCCGTGGGAATAGGCGCCGAGCAACTCCTCCGCCTGGACACGCTGGAAGCGACGCACCTGGATGTTCTCGCCAATCTTGGCAATCAGTGCCCGCCGTGTTTCCTCCACGCTCTGGCCATCGGCCATGGGAATGGCTCCCAGGGCTTCCAGATCGCCAGGATTATTGTCCAGCACAGCGCGGGCAACCCCATGGGCGAAAGCGCCAAACTCATCGCCACCGGCCACGAAATCCGTCTCCGAATTCACCTCGACAATGGCCGCAGAGTGCCCATCCGCGGCGGCTTCGATAACTACGCGCCCCTCAGCGGCTACCCGGCCGGCCTTCTTGTCAGCCTTGGCCAGTCCGGTCTTGCGCATGTTGTCAGCGGCAGCATCCAGGTCACCGTTGCTCTCTACCAGCGCTTTTTTGCATTCCATCATGCCCGCTCCGGTGCGTTCCCGGAGTTCCTTGACCATCGATGCAGTTACAGTCATTCGTCACATCCCTCATAAATTCATCTGCCGCCCGGGGCAAACCCCGTGACGCTAACAGCTATACCCAGGGCCCTTACTCGGCCTTGGGAGCTTTATCTTGCTTGGCGGCTGGAGCCTTCTTGGCAGTAGCCTTCTTGGCCTTCTTGGCAGGAGCCTTCTCGGCCTTCTCGGCAGGAGCCTTCTCAGCCTTCTCGGCAGGAGCCTTCTCAGCCTTCTCGGCAGGAGCCTTCTCAGCCTTCTCGGCGGGAGCTTTTTCAGCCTTCTCGGCGGGAGCCTTCTCAGCCTTCTCGGCAGGAGCCTTCTCAGCCTTCTCGGCAGGAGCCTTCTCAGCCTTCTCGGCCGTCTTGGCCTCAGCAGCAGGCGCCTCTTCGGTCTTCTTGTCGGCTGGCTTCTTCGCCGGTGCTTTCTTGCTTGCGGCCTTTCTGACCGGAGTTTTCTTGCCCGCGGGCTTCCTGGACGGCGCCTTCTTGGCCTTGCCTTCCTCGTCTACTTCCACGAAGTCGTCTTCGCCAACCGGTGCTTCCGGAGCAGTGGCTTTACCCTCGATCACCGCCTCGGCCATATGGAAGGTGTACAGACGGATTGCGCGCATGGCATCGTCGTTTCCAGGAATCGGGTAATCAATATTCTCGGGGTTGCAGTTGGTATCGACCACGCCAACCACGGGAATGCCCAGCTTGGCGGCTTCCTGCAATGCAATGTTCTCGTGGCCGATATCCACAACAAACAACACGTCAGGCAAGGAATTCATGTGCTTGATACCACCCAGGCTGCGATCCAGCTTGGCATGCTCCCTGCGCAGACCCAGCACTTCCTTCTTGGTCATCTGCTCGAATGTGCCGGCCTCCTCCATCGCTTCCAGGTCAAACAGGCGCTTGATGGACTGACGGATGGTCTTGAAGTTGGTCAACATGCCGCCCAGCCAACGCTGGCTGACATAGGGCATGCCGCAACGCTCGGCCTCGTCTTTGACGGAATCACGGGCGGAGCGCTTGGTACCCACGAACAGCACTTTGCCGCCGTCGGAGATGATTTTTTGCACAAAGCCCTGGGCTTCCAGGAACATCGGCAGCGACTGCTCGAGATTGATAATGTGGATCTTGTTACGTTCGCCGAAGATGAAAGGACTCATCTTGGGATTCCAGTAACGGGTCTGGTGACCGAAATGAACACCGGCCTCCAGCATTTCACGCATGGATACGTTAGACATCATAATTCCTCTAAGGGGTTGGGCCTCCACGCATCCCAAACGGTAACCCATTGATTCCCTTAATATTAACCAGGAAATCCAGGGCACCCAACCGTCTGTGTCGATGCGTGTGTGGATTAAATTGCTAAAAAAGCGCGGGCTTTATACCATGTCCGGCCATTTCCAACAAATACTTACCAGCCAAATCCCGCCGCTGTTTGGCCCGGAATCCAGTGTTTTAAGAGGGTAAATGTTTCAATCCAGTCCAGAACATATGAATGTCACGATAAAAACCCCCGAAGAACAGGACAAGATGCGCATTGCCGGACGTCTGGCGGCCCAGGTCCTGGACATGATAGGCGAGCATGTCCAGGCAGGTGTGACTACCGGCGAACTTGACGCGATCTGCCACGAATTCATGGTCAACACGCTGAATTGCGTCCCGGCTCCGCTGAATTACAAGGGCTTCCCAAAAAGCATATGCACCTCGGTAAATCACGTGGTTTGCCACGGCATCCCCGGGGACAAACGCCTGAAAAACGGCGATTGCATCAATATCGATATCACCGTAATCAGGGACGGCTATCACGGAGACACCAGCCGCATGTTTACCGTGGGCAAGGTTCCGGTGCAGGCGGAGCGCCTGATCCGGGTCACGCACGAGGCCATGTGCGAAGGCATACGACAGATTCGCGCCGGCGCACGCCTGGGCGATATCGGCCACGCCGTGCAAAGCTATGCCGAAGCCCGCCACTACTCCATCGTGCGCGAGTACTGTGGCCACGGCATCGGCCTCGTTTTCCACGAAGATCCCGCAGGTCCTGCATTATGGCAAGCCAGGTCATGGCATGCTGCTCCAGGAAGGCATGACGTTCACTGTGGAGCCCATGATCAATGCCGGACGCAGGGACGTGAAACTGCTGCCGGACGGCTGGACCGTGGTGACCAAGGATCATTCCTTGTCGGCTCAGTGGGAGCACACCGTTCTGGTTACCGCAGAAGGTTATGAAGTGCTTACCCTGGGCGCCAGCGGCGAGATGTGAGTGGGCGCCACCGCACGCAAGCAAAGCATAGACCCTGAAGGCAAACTGCGCGCCTTGCTGACCGGGCTGGACCAGGGCCTGGCTGCGCGCGAGCCGGCTACTGCCTGCTTCAAGGACTGCCTGGACAAGGTATCCGGCCATCTCGAAAAGGCATTTCTGGAAGGCACCCCGGTTGAACCCCTGGTGGCAGGGAGAGCATGGGTGGTCGACGAGGTCCTGCTGCGCGCCTGGAACCATCACCTTGGCCAGCCCCCCGAATTGTCCCTGCTCGCGGTAGGGGGTTATGGGCGCGGGGAACTGCATCCTGCCTCGGATATTGATGTCACGGTATTGACGCCGGAAACCGGCGCCGCCCCCTGGACCGGGCAACTGGAAGCTTTCTTTACCTTTTTATGGGACATCGGGCTGGAGGTCGGCCAAAGTGTGCGTAGCATTTCACAATGTGAGCAGGAAGCCGCCGCAGATGTCACCGTGGCCACTACCTTGATGGAATCGACGACTGCTGGCCGGCTCGCTTGAACAACTGCAGCAGATGCTGGAGCGTACCGGACCCGACAAGATCTGGCCCTCGCGAGACTTTTTCGCCGCCAAGCGCGAGGAACAACTTCAGCGTCATCACCGTTTTTACGACACGGCCTACAACCTGGAGCCGAACGTCAAGGGCGGCCCGGGCGGGCTGCGCGATATCCAGATAATCGGCTGGGTGGCAAAGCGGCATTTTGGCGCCGAGACCCTGGACGAACTGGTATCCCACGGGTTCCTGACCCGCAAGGAACTGCGTCGCCTGCGCGCCGGGCAGACATTCCTTTGGACCGTGCGTTTTGCCCTGCATGTGTTTACCCGGCGACGGGAGGATCGACTTCTGTTCGATCACCAGACCCGGATCGCCGAGTTGCTGGACTACGAGGACGCCTCAAACAGCCTCGCGGTGGAGCAGTTCATGCAACGCTATTACCGCACGGTAAAGGAACTGTCGCGACTGAACGAGATGCTGCTGCAACTGTTCGAAGAAGCAATTCTTGCTCGATCCGGAAGCGCCACCCTCCTCGATCAACGCCAGCTTCCAGGTTCGCAACGGCTATCTCGAAATACGCTATGAGGACGTGTTCCTGGAGAAGCCCGTCGGCCCTGCTGGAAATGTTCTCGTTGCTGCAGCAGCACCCGGAACTCAAGGGCGTCAGCGCCGAACACCATCCGCGAGGTGCGTGACGCACTTGAGTTCGGTGGACGAGGAATTCAGGCAAAGCCCTCGCAACCACCGCCTGTTCATGGACATCCTGCGAGCCCCCCTGGGTGTCACCCATGAACTGAGGCGTATGAATCTGTATGGCGTCATCGGTCGTTACATCCCCGCCTTCGAACGGGTGGTCGGACGTATGCAATACGACCTGTTTCATGCCTACACGGTGGACGAACACACGATGTTCGTGGTCAGCAATCTGCGCCGTTTTGCGCTGCAACGGTTCGATCACGAGTTCCCCGTCTGCAGCATGATCATGCAGGCCCTGCCCAAGCCTGAACTGGCGTATCTGGCCGGTCTTTTCCATGATATCGGCAAGGGTCGGGGTGGCAATCATTCGGAACTTGGCGCCGCGATCGCCGAGGCCTTCTGCCTGGAGCAGGGACTCAGCCGCTATGAGGCGCGTCTGGTTGCCTGGCAGGTCAGTCACCACCTGCTGCTATCTACCACGGCCCAGAAAAAGGATATCAGCGATCCCGCGGTGATCCATGAATTTGCGCTGACCGTCGGCGACCAGGTCCATCTGGATTACCTGTACCTGCTGACCGTCGCGGATGTGCGTGGCACGAATCCGAAATTATGGAATTCATGGAAAGCCAACCTGTTTGAGGAACTGTACAAACGCACCAAGGTGGTGTTGCGCAGGGGCCTGGAAATCCCGATCGACCGGGACGAATTGATTGCCGACCACAAGCAGCAGGCGCTGGTGTTGCTGGCCGATGCACCCAGCAGCCAGGCAGACCGGGACCGGGTATGGGACGGATTCAATGATGATTATTTTCTTACCCACTCGCCGGAGGAAATCAGCTGGCACACGCAACTGCTTGCCGAGCACCAGGACGGGCAGGACAAGATCCGGGTGGCGGTACGGGAGATGCCCCAGCGTGGAGGTATTTCCGTGGTGGTCTACGCACCCAGCCAGGTCATCACCTTTGCACCGGTCACCGGCGCCCTGGATGACCTGGGGCTGAGTATTCATGACGCGCGTCTGGCTCCGGCCGGCAGCGGTTATTCGCTGAGTAGCTACGTGGTGCTGGAGCAATCGACCACCGTCGGCGAAAAAGAAGAACGCCTGGAGGAAATCCGTTCGGTTATGCACGACGCCATACAGCGCTTCGATATCAATGCGCCCCGCGTTACCCGCAGGGTGCCCAGGCAGGTGCGTATGTTCAGCACGCCCACACGGGTCGAGTTCAGCGACGACAAGGCCCACGCCCGCACCGTCATGGAGCTTATTACCGGTGATCGTCCGGGCCTCGCCTCGCAAGTGGGGCGGGTGATGTTATCCCTGGGCATACGCCTGATTAACGCCAAGATCAGCACGGTAGGCGAGCGGGCGGAGGACGTATTTTTCCTGTGTGATCGAAAGCAACGTCCATTGACCCTGGAGCTTCGTGAAAATCTGAAGCAAAGGTTACTGGACGAACTGGACGACCAGGCCGGCACGCGCCGATAACACCACCATTTTTTCCCAACCGGACTCATGCAAGGAATCCTTCGACCATGACGCTTCTGCAAGACCAGATCAACCAGGCCTGGGAACAACGCGACACCTTGTCTCCGAAAAACACGCCTGTCGCCGTTGCCCAGGCCATCGACATCGGCCCTGGACATGCTGGATACCGGTACGGTCCGGGTTGCGCAACCCGGGGCCGACGGCTGGATCGTCAATGAATGGCTGAAAAAGGCTGTACTGCTGTCTTTTCGTACGCGCGAAAACCGCAACATAAACGCGGGTTTCACCCGCTTCTATGACAAGGTCGATTTAAAATATTCAGACTATAGCGACCAGGACTTCCAGCGCGACCAGGTGCGCGTGGTCCCCCACGCGCTGGTACGTCGCGGCGCCTATGTCGCACCCGATGTGGTGCTTATGCCCTGTTACGTGAACATCGGCGCCCATGTCGGTTCCGGCACCATGATAGACACCTGGGCGACGGTGGGTTCCTGCGCGCAGATCGGAAGCAATGTCCACATTTCAGGCGGCGCCGGCATAGGCGGGGTACTCGAACCCTTGCAGGCCAGTCCGACCATCATCGAGGACAACTGCTTTATCGGCGCGCGTTCGGAAGTGGTGGAAGGCGTGATCGTGGAGCACGGTGCAGTCATTTCCATGGGTGTGTTCCTGGGCCAGAGCACGCGCATTTATGACCGTGAGAACGATCGAGGTGCTTTACGGACGCGTACCCGCAGGCGCGGTGGTGGTGCCCGGCTCTCTGCCCGCCGCCAATGGCCGCTACAGCCTGGATTGTGCGGTTATCGTCAAGCGAGTGGACGAGAAAACCCGGGCCAAGGTAGGAATCAACGAATTGTTACGCCAGGCAACCAGCGCTACAGCTTAGGGAAGCCTCTGATTTATTCCGGCATGAAGCAGATTGGGAACGAAAAGAGTCGGATTCAGACGCCAATCGGTTGCACGTTGAGCCGGAGCTCGCGAAGATTGGCAACACAGAAGCTGGATTTTTTAGCCGCAAGAATCGGGTTTATGAATTGATCAGAAGCTCCCCGGAGTTATGATGGGTATACTTCCAGTGCGAACCGGGGAATGGTTCGCGTTTACCACAAGGGGTCCAGCAGACGACCCCAGAGTAAGAAGCGACTATGACAAGAATCTCATGCAGGCGAAGTTATCGACCAATTGGGCCGTCCGGCAAGGGATCTGCGTATCTCCGTGCTTGACCGGTGCAACTTCCGCTGCCCTTACTGCATGCCGGAGGACCAGTTCCCGGAAGGCTACCAGTTCCTGACACGCAAGCAGTGGCTGAACTTCGACGAAATTGAACGTCTCAGCAGGACTTTTCATCAAGCTGGGTGTGAGCAAGCTGCGTATCACTGGCGGCGAACCACTTCTGCGCCCGGATTTGCCTGAATTGATCGCCCGTCTGATCAAGCTCGAGGGCATTGATGACCTGGCGCTTGACAACCAATGGCACACTGTTGTCACGCATGGCAGGCGAACTGTCCGCGGCCGGACTCCATCGCGTGACCGTAAGCCTGGACAGCATGGACGAGCAGGTGTTCAGCAAGATGAGTGGTGGCCGGGGTAGTCTGGGCCAGGTGCTTGAAGGTATCCAGGCGGCCGCCGACGCAGGCCTGGGAATTAAGATCAACACGGTTGTTCAGCGTGGTATCAATGACCACACGCTTGCTGGACCTGCTGGAGCATTTTCGTGGCAGTGGACACATTGTTCGCTTCATTGAATTCATGGACGTGGGGACCTTGAATCACTGGGACCTGGCCAAGGTGGTGCCGGCCCGGGAATTGCGTGACATGATTCATGCACGCTGGCCCCTGGTTCCGCTGGAACATAATTATCACGGTGAAGTCGCCAAGCGTTACACCTACGCCGATGGCGCGGGTGAAATCGGATTTATCACCTCGGTAACCGAGCCCTTTTGCGGCAATTGCAATCGAGCCAGGCTGTCCGCGGACGGCGAGATGTTTACCTGCCTGTTTGCCAACCGGGGCACTGACCTCAAGGGCGCCCTGCGCGGGGGCGCCAGCGACGAGCAATTGCTGGAATTGATCGGCAAGGTCTGGCTGCATCGCAACGATCGCTATAGCAGCCAGCGCTCCATCGGCAAGGCCGCAGCTCAGGATCACGACCGGGTTGAGATGTATCACATCGGAGGTTGAATGCTTACACATATCGATGCCGAAAATCGCCCGACCATGGTGGACGTCAGCGACAAGAACCCCAGCTTGCGTACGGCCATCGCCGAAGCAGTGGTAGTGCTTCCCGAAGAAATTCGGAAGCTGAGCCGTAACGGGGACCTGCATAGCGCCAAGGGCCCGGTGTTCCAGACTGCGATTATTGCCGGAACCATGGCGGCCAAGCGTACCCATGATTTAATCCCCTTTTGCCACCCCCTGGGTATCGAAAGCTGCAAGATCGAGATTGAGCTCAACGACAATTTCGAAGCCGTGATCCGATGTCGGGTCAAGGTGCATCACAAGACCGGGGTGGAAATGGAGGCGCTGACCGGTGCCAGCGTGGCGGCCCTGACGATCTACGATATGTGCAAGGCCCTGTCGCACGATATCGTGATCAGGGATACCAGGCTTATTAGCAAAACCGGTGGCAAGAGCGATTTCCAGTCCGCCGGCCCTGGCAGCTGACAGTCAAGGTCATGGATTTTACCTCCGCCACATTGCGCTATTGCTTCAACCCCTTCGAGTTTTGCATCGAAAGTGATACCCATGCCGACACCGACCGGGCCGCCGATGCCATTGCCGAGCAACTGGCCGAGGACTACCGGGTGGCTATCGTGCGTTTGCACGACAAGCTTACCCAGTTGAGCCAGCGCTACGACGAACCCTTTCACACCGTTGATATGCCTCGGGATCATCACCGCCTGCGTCGGCCGCTTGCGCCTGCTGGATGCCGATGTAGTGATCGTGTCCGGACCCTCAGGCGGCAACCTGGCCAAGGTTCTGCTCAGCGCGGATATCGACAATACGATCGCCGGCGCCATCACCTGCCTGCATGACCTGAAGAAGACAGCCAGTTTGAAACGGGCTGCCCGCAACGTCTCCAACTGGCTGGAACAACGCGCCAGCAAGGTACCGGTTTATGGCCTGCTGCTGGGCGGGAAGCGCGACCAGGGCGACGCCGTCGCCAAGGCCGCCACGCTTGCTCGGTAAGCGTCTGCGCCAGGACGTTTGTCTACGCACCCGGCGAGCCCAATGCGGACTATCCTTCCATCGACAAGCGTTTTCCGGATAACGGAATCATGGGCGCCATCCTCTCGGCCCAACTGGAACATCCCCAGGTCGCCTGGATGGTAATCGAATGCAAGTAACCTGGCGCTGCAGGAAGAGTGCATGCAGTTCATGCTGGAACATCGCAATCCGTTTCGCTATGTGACTGCGTTCAAGGGCAGTTCAAGTGAAGTTAGCGGTGACCTGTGCGGCATTTGGGAGCCCAAGAGTCACCGACGCTTGCTGGAGGGGTTGGGATGTGGCGTAAGCTGCCCGGAGGAACTGCTCGAGGGATCACCCCACAGTGCGCTGAAAGTACCCCGGCCGCCGAACAAGACTGGTTAGAACCCGAATGGTCCACGCATGAAAAAGACTTTACACATCCAGTATTTTGCACTGCTGCGAGAACAGGCGGGTGTGAATGAACAACAGTTGGACAGCGAGGCCCGTACACCGGCCCAATTGTACGACCAGCTTCGCATGGAGCATGGATTCAGCCTGTCACGCACGCAACTGCGGGCGGTCGTCAACGAGGAATTCGTGAACTGGGAGCAAGCTCTCAATGATGGAGACCGCGTGGTGTTTATCCCGCCGGTAGCAGGCGGATGAAGCATTTCGCGCTGACCGACATGGCGCTGGATGCCGACAACCTCAAGAGCGTCCTTGCGGGATCCGGCCGCCGGGAGGGTTTGTTTCATTCGAAGGCTGGGTGCGTAACGAGAACGAAGGTCGCACCGTTCACCGCCTCGAGTATGAGGCCTATGCCGCCATGGCGGAAAAGGAAGGTCTGCGTATCGTGGCGGAGGCGATCGAGCGCTTCGGTCTGAGTTCCGCCCTGTGTCTGCACCGGGTAGGTAGCCTTGAGATAGGCGATATGGCGGTCTGGGTAGGCGCCTGCTCGCCCCACCGGAGCGAAGCCTTCGAGGCCTGCCGCTTCATCATCGACCAGGTAAAGGTACGTGTGCCCATTTGGAAAAAGGAGCATTACGTCGACGGTGACTCCGGCTGGGTGAATTGCGAGCGTTGCGCCGAGCATGCTCACCCGCATGCTGCCGACCACGCACCCGCGGGCGGGAACCGCCACCGGTGACAGGACTGGCCCTGGCGTTCGCCCTGACCGCCTTCGCCTATGCCACCGTCGGTTTTGGCGGCGGCTCAACCTATAACGCCTTGCTGGCCCTGGCCGAGGTGGATTACCGACTGCTTCCGTTGCTCGCCCTGATTTGCAACATTATCGTGGTGACCGGGGGAAGCTGGCGTTCTTTGCGTGCGCGACTCGTACGCTGGTCACTCATCCTGCCTTTCGCGGTCACCTCCATACCCATGGCCTGGCTGGGCGGGCAACTTCACGTTTCCCAGACATCGTTTTTTGGCCTGCTGGGGTTCTCCCTGTTGCTGAGTGGTCTGCGTATGGCCCTGCGTGGGCCGCCAGAGCCACACCAGGTCCACGATCCGTCACCGGGCCGACTGTGGGCGTTGGGACTGCCCATGGGCGCGGTGCTGGGGCTGCTCGCCGGTATGGTGGGCATAGGTGGCGGCGTGTTCCTCGCGCCCCTGCTGCACGGTCTGCGCTGGGCGCCGGCCAGGATCATCAGCGGAAGTTGCTGTGTATTTATCCTGCTCAATTCAGCCGCCGGGCTGAGCGGACAGGTAAGCAAATTGTACGGGGCACCCGAAAGCCCCGACCTGCAGCCCTACTACTGGCTGTTTGTCGCAGTATTTCTGGGCGGACAGATCGGCAGTCACATGGGGGTCAGGGTCCTGGGAGCCAGAACCCTGAGGCGACTTACCGGCGTACTGGTATTTTACGTGTCACTGCGATTGCTGTATCGCTGGCTTACCCTGTTATGAGTCCAGCAGCCAGCGCCGTTGCCCTGTAACACGTCCGCTGCTTGGTTTGATCAATACGGAACCGGGATTTACATGAACGAGAAATTGTTGAGCGTGACCGAGGCGGAATCGATTATCGGTTCCCGGTTGTTGCACTTCCCCTCCCAGGCCGCGCTGCTTGACCAGGCCCTGGGGTCAGTGCTGACCGAAAAGGTTCTGGCCGAAAGGGACCAACCCCCGTTTGACCGGGTCACCATGGACGGCATTGCCATTGCCCACTCGGCTTTTGCCTCAGGTAGAAGGCATTTCGATATTGAGGGGGTGCAGGCCGCCGGCGCACGACCTTCCTGCCTGGGCGCGAGAGATGCCTGCATCGAGGTGATGACGGGCGCCGTGCTGCCGGGTGGCTGCGATACCGTGATCGCCGTTGAGCGCATCCGGGTCGACAACGGTGTCGCCGTGCTTGAGGAGGGTTATCGCCCGGAGTCGGGGCAATTTATTCATCGCAAAGGCAGCGACTACCGCCAGGGCAGTTCTCTGCTGGAACCCGGGACGCGAATCGGTGTACCGGAAATCGCTATCCTGGCCGCCAATGGCAAGATCCGGGTGGGCATTGCGCGCAGTCCGCAAATCGCCATCATTTCCACGGGTGACGAGGTAGTCGAAATCGACCGGCCCGTGCTGGAACACCAGATTCGGCAGTCCAACTCCCACGCCATCATGGCCGCCCTGGTGGCCGCCGGACACAGGCAAAACAGCAGACTGCACCTGATGGATGATCGAGACAGTCTGCGCGAACAACTGGGTGCGGCGCTGGATGAGAACGAGGTGCTGATACTCAGTGGAGGCGTGTCCAGGGGGAAATTCGATTTCGTGCCCGAAATCCTGGAGGAACTTGGCGTGGAGAAACACGTGCACCGGGTGGCTCAACGTCCCGGCAAACCCATGTGGTTTGGCACACGCGGCACACACCGGACGGTGTTCGCCCTGCCCGGAAATCCCGTCTCCACCCTGATATGCCTGCACCGCTACGTACTGCCGGCGCTGGCCGCAGGACTGGGCAAGGCGAACAGGGCGCCCCGAAAAGTCGCGCTGGCTGAGTCGGTAAGCTGTCCCGGCGCACTGACTGTCTTCCTGCCGGTTACCCTGGCCTCGGATGAGCAGGGTCGATTGCTTGGCCTGCCCCGGAAGACCAATACCTCCGGTGATTTTTCCAGCCTGGCGGGCAGCGACGGTTTCGTGGAACTGGCCGCGAAACAGGATGAATTTCCGGCAGGTTATGCGGCTGACTTCTATCCCTGGGCGGGCTAGCGAGCCAAGCCGCGTCTCAAATATTCAGCCAAAGCGGCCGGTGATGTAGTCCTCGGTCAACTTGGTGCGAGGATTGGTAAACACCTGCTCCGTCGGCCCCACTTCCACCAGTTCTCCCATGTGGAAATAGGCAGTACGCTGGGACACCCTTGCAGCCTGCTGCATGCTATGGGTCACTATCGCGATCGCGTAATTCTTGCGTAACTCATCGATCAGGTCCTCGATCCTCGCCGTGGCGATAGGATCCAGGGCCGAGCAGGGTTCATCCATCAAAATGACTTCGGGACTCACTGCAATGGCCCGGGCGATACACAGGCGTTGCTGCTGGCCACCCGATAGCCCGGTACCCGGTTGTTCCAGCCGGTCGCGCACCTCGTCCCACAGACCGGCCTTTTCAAGACTGCTTTCCACGATTTCGTCCAGCTCGGTGCGATTGCCCGCCAGGCCATGTATACGCGGACCGTAGGCTACGTTCTCATAAATAGATTTGGGAAAAGGATTGGGTTTCTGGAACACCATGCCGACCCGGGCCCGCAACAGTACTACGTCCATATTCTTGTCGTAGATGTCCTCGTCATCCAACCGGATGTCGCCCGCAACCCGGCAATTTTCGATGGTGTCATTCATGCGATTGAAACAACGGATGAAGGTCGACTTGCCACAACCGGAGGGACCGATCATGGCCACCACTTCATTCCTGCCTATCTCGAGACTGATATCTCGAATAGCCTGCTTGTCGCCGTAAAAAACATCCACGCCGGTTGCTGTCATGACCGGATCCGCAGCCTTGATATTACCTACGGTCTTGTGAACCTTCCCGGTCGCTGTCTTTTCCTGTTTTGCATCCACTTGAATTTTACCCGCCACTTGCTCTGTGTCCGTTGTCGTTGTCACCAAGAACTGTCCGCAGCCTGACTTACCAGCGCGTCTCAAGGCGCTTGCGCAGCAGGACCGCCACGAGATTCATCAGGGTCAGGAACCCCAGCAAGACCAGGATCGCACCCGAGGTTTTCTCCACAAATGCCCGCTCCGGCGCGTCGGCCCACAGAAAAATCTGCACCGGTAACACGGTCGAGGGATCAGTCACGCCCTGCGGCACATCCACGATAAAGGCGATCATACCGATCATCAGCAGCGGCGCGGTCTCACCCAGCGCCTGGGCCATACCGATGATGGTGCCGGTAAGCATACCGGGCAGGGCCAGTGGCACGACATGGTGAGTGATGGTTTGAATCGGTGATGCACCCACCGCCAGGGCGGCCTGGCGAATCGAGGGTGGCACCGCCTTCAAGGCGGCGCGACTGGCAATGATGATCGTCGGCAGGGTCATCAGGGTCAGCACCAAACCACCCACAACCGGCGCCGAACGCGGCATACCAAAGAAATTGATGAACACCGCGAGACCCAGCAAGCCAAACACGATAGACGGTACCGCGGCCAGGTTGTTTATGTTGACCTCGACGAAATCGGTAATTCGATTCCTGGGTGCAATCTCCTCCAGGTACACGGCGGTGGCCACACCTATCGGGAAGGACAGCAACAGCGTGACAATCAAGGTGTACATGGAACCCATCAGGGCGCCACGCACACCCGCCAACTCGGCGTCGCGGGAATCGCCATTGGTGAAAAACAGGGTATTGAAGCGGCTCTCCAGGTGACCGTCACGCTGCAACTGGTCCACCCAGCCAATCACCTTGTCGGATACGCGACGATCGGACTCGGGTACATTGCGGTCGATATGGCCCTTGATCAGCATGTCCACGTCATCGTCCACCGGTACCCAGAAGCCCTGCCGGGTGCCCACCAGCCCCGGGTCGTCCATCACCGCCTGACGCACCATGTAATCGGCGCCATTACTGAGTAGATTCGCCAGGTCTCGCTTGTCCGAGCGAGAAGTGACCTCGGGAAACATGTCGAACAGGGCGTCTCTTACCAGGGTGCGGTAGCCGGCCTTGCCGAGCACCTCCGGGTCGCGGGTGTTACCGGGATCCAGTTTCGCCTGGTCAAAGTTGAGGTCCAGGCGTACATAGGCCTGCCGAAATGCCGTGTAGCCATTGCCGGCAATGCTGGAAAACAGAATCAGCACGAACAGCAAACCCAGCGCCACGGCCATCATACCGAACAGCTTGAAACGTCTCTCGGCACGGTAGCGGCGTTTCAATCCCGCCCGGACCAGCTCCGCATGACCGGAGATTGACCGCCCGTTTTGGGACCGATCCTTCGGGGACGGCTCTTTTTGCACCTGCTCACTCACGCTAGTCATATTGTTCCCGATATTTGCGCACCACCAACAAGGCGATCATGTTCAAGCCCAGGGTGCCGACAAACAGCACCAGTCCCAGGGCGAATGCGGCCAGGGTCTTGGAGCTGTCAAATTCCTGGTCACCGGTAAGCAGAGTCACTATCTGCACAGTCACCGTAGTGACCGACTGCAGGGGGTTGGCAGTCAGGTTCGCAGCCAGCCCGGCGGCCATCACCACGATCATGGTCTCGCCTATGGCCCGGGATACCGCCAGCAGAACACTGCCGACAATACCCGGCAGGGCTGCCGGCAGCACCACCCTGCGTACTGTTTCTGAACGGGTCGCGCCCAGCGCCAGCGAACCGTCACGCAGGGATTGGGGCACTGAATTGATCACATCATCCGACAGGGAGGAAATGAAGGGGATGATCATCACACCCATCACCAGTCCCGCCGCCAGGGCGCTGTCAGAAGCCACCGTCAGACCCGCGGATTCACCCGCACCACGCAACCAGGGCGCGACGACCAGGGCGGCAAAAAATCCGTATACCACGGTCGGAATTCCCGCCAGCAACTCCAGCAAGGGCTTGGCTACCGCGCGCAGGCGGGGGCTGGAATATTCAGCCAGGAAAATAGCCGACATCAGACCGATCGGGACCGCCACGAACATGGCGATGACCGATACCAGCATGGTGCCGGTGAGCAGGGGCACAACGCCAAAAGCACCGGAGGAACCTACCTGGTCGGCACGTATTGCCGTTTGCGGGCTCCAGGTCAAGCCGAAGAGAAATTCAGTAAAGGGCACTCTTTCGAAAAACCGCAGGGATTCAAACAATACCGAGAGCACGATGCCCACGGTGGTCAAGATCGCGATGCTCGAGCACAGGACCAGAATAATATTGATAAACGACTCGACCCGATTGCGCGCACGCAACGACGGAGAAACCTTCTTCCAGCCATACCCCAGTGCCAGTACACACAGGCTAAGACCCACGACTGTCATCGCCACCCGGCTGAGATGCGCGAAATAACGGTAGTGCTCCGCCGCCGCAGCCTGGGCCGGGGTAATCTCTCCCGATACAATATTGCCCAGGGCCAGGTTACGGATGTCATTCAACAACAAGCCCAGCCTGGCTGGATCCAGTTGCTGGGCATCCGCCGGCAAGGAAGACACCAGCAGGGCGCGCAGGATAGTGGGTTCCAGCGCCAACCAGGCTCCGATCAACGACAGGGCCGGCACGGCAGCCCACAGCGCCGTCCAGGCGCCGTAAAATCCCGGCATGGAATGCAGCTTGCGCGGACCGCCTTGCGCCAACGCAAGCTTCAGAGCCCTGCGTTTACCCAGGTAGAACGCCAGGCCGGCAGCACAGAGCACGATCAAAGTCAGGGTGGAAATCCGCATATACAAGCAGCTCTGTTCAGTATTCAGCAACAGCAATGATTACCGGGTCCGGTGACAGCAGAATGCGGCGGCCGGTATCCACCAGCCGCCGCCCAAGTATTGTACTAGCACCCTTACGCAACCGGACAGGCCCTGGGTTTCTCTGATCTATCCATGAACCTGCACCCGGTGTTCAACTATTCAGCTTCAAAACTGCCTTTCCCCGCAAACCCTTGACCCGGGTCGATTGGCATCTTGAATCTTCGCTTTTTTTGCCAATGTTCTACTTCGTCGAGAAGAAATCCAGAGACTATTCTAATCCCTGGAAAGGTCGAGGTTCTCTAGCCCCAGTATCCGGTCACGGGCAGCGTCGCGCGCCTCTGCGGGAAGCGGAATCAGACCCCGGTCAGCCAGGTAGCCATAGTCACCCCAGGTGTCTTCGCTGGTGAATTCCTCAAGATACTCCATGACGCCCGGTACGTTGCCCACATGTGCCTTTTTGACGTAGAAATAAAGTGGCCGGGACACCGGGTAGCTGCCGTCAGCAATGCTGTCGAAGCCGGGTTCAATACCGTCCACCCGGGAACCGCGAATGCGGTCCGAATTCTGATCCAGGAAGCTGAATCCGAAGATGCCCAGGGCCTTGGGATTGGCTTCAAGCTTTTGCACGATCAGGTTATCGTTCTCGCCAGCCTCGATGAAAGCGCCGTCCTCACGTACCGTGTGACACATCGCCTGGAACCGCTTTTCGTCTTGCTTCTTGACGGCGGCGACCCAGTCGAAAGCCGCGCAGCCTCCTTCCATCGCCAACTCCACGAAGGCATCACGGGTACCTGAGGTGGGAGGTGGACCCAGTACTTCGATGCGGGTGGCGGGCAAGGCTGGATTGACGTCTTTCCAGGTCTTGTAGGGATTGGCTACCAGACGCTCAGCGCCGCTCGGATCCGGCACCTCTTTGGCCAGGGCCATGTACAGGTCCTTGCGAGTCAGGGAAATGGCCGGTGCATCCTTGGAGTTGGCCACCACGATGCCGTCATAACCAATCACCACCTCAACGATGTCCTTCACGCCGTTGGCGGCGCAATTACTCACCTCGGATGCCTTGATCCGGCGTGAGGAGTTGGTGATGTCCGGGGTTTGCACACCGACACCGGCGCAAAAAAGTTTGAAGCCGCCACCGGAACCGGTTGATTCGATTTTGGGGGTCTTGAATTTGGTGGTTTTGCCGAAACTCTCCGCCACCACGGTGGCGAAGGGGTACACCGTGGATGACCCTACGATACTGATGTAGTCACGGGTACTCTGAGCGCTTGCACTATGGGCAAACAATGCTCCAGCGAGTAAAGTTGCCGCAATCGATTTGTAATTCAAAATGATCTCCCAATGGATGAACGTTTAACCGTTGGCTGTTGCTGCTCCTGTCGCAGTATGAGTCCGGCAGAAGATGGGGAGATTTATACAGGCCAATTATTGCAGATTTATTGCGTCTGCCATGGAGGCAAGGACCCATTGTCCTGCTGAGACAATATCTCGTTATTTTTATATTAATAATCAATATATTAAAGTATTTATTTAAAGTTAATTATATTTTGTAAAATTCACAAAATGGATACGGATTGGTGACCACCAGACTATACGGGCTAAAAAATTGCGATAGCTGCCGGTCCGCCCGTGGCTGGCTGGATCAACACGGTGTGGACTACCTGTTCATGGATATTCGGGAGCACGCGCTGGATGCAGCTATCCTGGCAAGGTGGTCTGGTACCGTCGCCTGGTCGAGTCTGCTAAACCGGCGCAGTACTACCTGGCGAGCCTTGGACGAGACTGACAAGCAGGTGGACGATGCCGCCGGCGCCTGCCGACTGATGCTCAAACACCCCACCCTGCTCAAGCGCCCGGTACTGGACGGGGACCGGGCACTCCTGGTGGGATTCAAGGCAGAGGAATACGCCCGGGTTTTGGGCCAGGCAAGGAAGAAGCATGAGTAATGCAGTACTGGAACTGGCTTGCGAGCTTATTGCTCGCCCCTCCATTACCCCGCAGGATCAGGGCTGCCTGGACATTATTGCCGCAAGACTGAAGGCCATCGGCTTTGAGCTTGAGCCAATGCCGTTTTCCGATGTCAGCAATCTTTGGGCCAGGCGGGGCAACTCGTCCCCTCTGCTGTGTTTTGCCGGTCACACCGATGTCGTACCACCGGGGCCTTTAGCCCAGTGGACCTGTCCACCGTTTGATCCCCAGGTCATTGAGGGCAAGCTCTACGGACGCGGCAGTGCCGATATGAAAGGCGCGCTGGCCGCCATGGTCTGCGCATGTGAACGCTTCTTTGCCGAGCATCCCGAGGTCACGAGGTCCATGGCCTTCCTCCTGACCAGTGATGAGGAGGGCCAGGCGATCCATGGCACACGCAAGGTCGTGGAAACGCTGGTCGCCAGGGGAATCCAGATCGATTACTGCCTGTTGGGTGAGCCTTCCAGCGCCGACCGCGTGGGTGACACTCTGCGCATCGGCCGGCGTGGTTCGCTCAATGGGTGCCTGCAGATCAATGGTCTGCAGGGGCATGTCGCCTTCCCGGAAAAGGCCCGCAACCCTATCCATGATGCCGCCAGGGCCATCTCCGCCCTGGCCGGAGCGCACTGGGACAACGGCAATCAGGATTTCCCGCCCACCAGCTTCCAGTTCTCCAATGTCCAGGGCGGCACCGGCGCCAGTAACGTCATCCCCGCCACGGTGGAACTGGATTTCAACTTCCGCTATTCACCGGAGTCCAGCGCCGAACAATTACAGACCCGCTGTATTCGCATCCTGGACGCCCTTGCCCTGGACTATCGACTCAGCTGGGAGCTCTCGGGTGAGCCATTTTATAGCGCCGCAAGTCCGCTGCTGGAGGCGGCACATGCAGCAGTGAGCCAGGTTTGCGGGATCCAGGCCATAAGCTCCACCGGCGGGGGCACGTCCGACGGAAGGTTCATTGCACCCACCGGCGCGGCCGTGGTGGAACTTGGACTGTGCAACGACAGTATCCACATGGTTAATGAGCATACGCCGGTGGAGGATTTGTTGAAATTAAGTCTGGTTTACGAGCGCATCCTGGAGCTCTTGCTGCTATGATTCAGCCGCAAAATTATCCGTCGCCCGGCCAGGCCGGGCGGCTTTTGACAACGATGGAGAGTTTTCGTGATTGAACACTTCATGTCCCGACGCCGCTTGAACGGACTGGGCGCCCTGGTTTGCGCCGGGTTGATGGGATTCGCCCTGTTCCAGCAACACGTGATGGAACTGGACCCCTGCCCGCTTTGTGTATTTCAACGCATCGCCGTCATCGGTCTGGGTGTCATCTTCGCCGTGGCTTTCCTGCACGCACCCAAGGCCCTAGGCTCCAGAATATATGGACTTCTGCTGCTCATACCCGGTGGCTTTGGGGGTGCCGTAGCCACCCGCCACGTCTGGCTGCAATCACTGCCGCCAGACCAGGTCCCTGAATGCGGTCCCGGCCTGAACTACATGCTGGACGCATTCCCGCTAGCCGACGCCCTCAAAATGGTGCTCAAGGGCTCCGGAGAATGTGCCGAGATTATCTGGTCCTTCCTGGGCTTGAGCATGCCCGGCTGGGTGCTGGTCTGGATGGTGATCCTTACCTTCGGCGGGCTCATGGCCAACTGGGCGGTAAAAAGACGCTGAGTCGGCCCCGTGGCGGCCCCCTGTCGCCAGGTACGACCGGACCGGTCTCGGCGAGGGAATGATTCAGTCCTCGTCTTCCGCGGGGGACGCCTGCAACATATCATCCAGACTGGTGTGCCGGACATCTTTGCCCTTCACCGTATAGATGACGTACTCGCAGATATTCTTGGCGTGATCGCCAATACGCTCCAGTGAACGCACGATCCACATCACGTCCAGAACCCGCCGGATAGTACGCGGATCTTCCATCATGAAGGTGATGGACTGTCGGGAAATGGCCTCGTATTCCTGGTCCACAACCTGGTCAGCCAGAGCTGTTTTTACTGCCTGGTCCACATCCATGCGGGCAAACGCATCCAGACAGTTCCCCACCATGGCGATAACGTGCTCACCCAGGTGCCGAATCTCTCGATAGTTATTCGACGGGCGTTCATGACTTGCCAATTGAGAAGCCAGCTTGGCAATTTTCTCGGCCTCGTCACCCATACGTTCCAGGTCGGTAATGGTCTTGATGATCGCGATGATCACCCTCAGGTCTACCGCTGTGGGCGCGCGCAGGGCCAGGATACGGTGACACTCCTCGTCCACCGCCACCTCAAGTTGATTGACCTTGTAGTCGTCCAGGGCAATCTTCAGGGCAGACTCACTGTCACCGTCTTCCAGCGCTTTCAGGGCACCCTCGATCTGGCGCTCGACCAATCCACCCATTTCCAACACGCTCTTTCGAACGTGTTCAATGTCGGCGTTATATCGACGCGAAATATGCGCCGTCAAATCTTCCTGGCTCATGCTGGTACCTTTTCTGTGTGACTCTCAAAGGGTTCCGATCTTTCGACGTCTAGTGTGCATATTATCGCTGGAAGTACAGCGTATCGCTTTTTTATCTAAAGGAGTAGCAGCCTTGCGGTCTTCAGTGCCAAGACCAGGTTTATCACCCTTCGGCCGCTATGGGGCCGGCCATTGACCCGTCCGTTTCAAGTATGAAACAAGTTCGGTGGAAAAATTCCAGGCCGCCTGTTTCCTTCACTTCGTGTTGCCAGTCAATCTAGAAGTCCAGGGCAAAGCGCATATTGACTGCAGAAGGGCTCTCATTCGGCGTAGCGTCGTTGTAAGCTTTAGCTTCAATATCAAGGTAGTTGAGCATCACCCTTATATTGGGATTGATATAATAGTTCACACCCAGGGTCAGCACATTCTGTTCTCCACCCTTGCCCGGAAGTGCAGCGGTTTCGCTGCCGCCGGTCAGGTCCAGGGTGCTGTACCGAATCGCGAATTCCCAGGCATTGGTCGCCATGGTGCGGCCGTAGTATCCATTCTTGTAAGCACGGGTATTACCGCCCGTCATGTAGCTCGCCTGGACGTAGTAACCGTCAAAATCAAAGTTGGGAGTGGGAGTCAGGGCATCGGGAGCCGAACGAATCACATCGGCTCTAATGTACTCACCCTGCACGGATACGCTGCCCACCATCAGGGAAGTTTCGAGACCCATCTTGACGATGTCGTCCACGTTTTCAATGGTGCCGGTGTCGATCAGACGAATGCCCGTGAGATGAGATTCAGGATAAGCACGGATACGCACGGTCTCGGCAGTCGTACTCTGGGGCTGTTCCCAGCTGCCCCAGGCGCCCAGGTGCAGCAAGCCCTTGTCGGTCTTCCAGGGCAGGTAGGTTACACGACCGGAGACGCCCATTCCCTCCGCCAGGCCAATTTCCTTGACGTCGGCGTCCTGGCCAAATCCGGCCACGGCAGCGGTCCAGTTTTCACCCGAGAAATCTGCGCCGATACCCAGGCGCCGAGCCAGGGTCAGGAAGCCAACCGCGGGGCGCTCAATGAAGGTCAGGTACTTGTCGCTGGTCATGATTTCCAGCGACTGAGCCGGCTTGAACTGACCAATGGTGAAAATACCGTGCCTGGCATAGGCGTCCTGGAGCTTCTCGTCAGCAAAGTCATATTCGAGCTTATAGGACCAGTCATTGCCCAGCTCGCCTTTGACGCCAATGCGCGCGCGACGCAACTCTGAACCGCTACCCAGCTCGGTGATGTCGCTGTTGTACTGATCCATGTCAACCTGTAATCGCCCAAAAATATCCGGGGTCATGTCGGCCATGGCCGCTTGCATCGCTCCCAGCCCAATAATGGTAGTCACTGAGGCCATCCCCGGCTTGAAAATACGCTTCACGTTTTAAACTCCACCGGTCTATTTATTTTTTCTGTCTGAAAATAATTCGCGTTTCAATCCAGGCCTGCATTATGCATTTCACCGGCAACAATTAGAAACCCCGGGTATGACAATTTGATGACATCGCGCAGCCCCTTGATTCACCCTGGCCACGCCGGATGCGAGGTGTTAGCTGTACAGGACCCGGTCGGCCGGAAACCGGCAACTAAAGATACTACCCTCACCAGGCTGGCTTTGAATTTCCAACTCCGCCCCATGCCGCTGCAAAACATGCTTGACGATCGCCAGGCCGAGCCCGGTACCGCCCTGTTCCCTGCCCCGACCCTTGTCCACCCGGTAAAACCTCTCGGTCAGGCGGGGAATTTCGGCAGCCTCCACGCCCAGGCCGGTGTCCGTGACACTCAAGCTGGCCCCGTCCGCATCCGCTTCCCAACGCATCACCACTCGACCTCCCGGCGGCGTGTACTTGATTGCGTTCTCAACCAGGTTGTTGAAGGCCGAGTGCAAGTCAGCCCGCACGCCCAGAAGATGGGCGTCGCTGGCCAATTCAAGTTCCACATCCACGCCCAGCCCCGGCCTGGCCACTGCCTCTGCACGAAGTATCTCAAGCAGCACCGGCACATCAATCTCCTGCATCTCCAGCGCGCTTTTCTCCAAGGCCTCCAGTCGCGATAGGGTCAGCATGTCATCGACAATGTCGGTCATACGCTCGGCCTGGGTGCGCATTTCCCTCAGCGGCACGCCCCACTCCTGATTCAAGGTTTGATCGTCGGCCATGGCGTCCAGGTAGCCGGTCAACACGGTCAGCGGCGAACGCAACTCGTGCGAGGCGTTGGCCACGAAATCCCTGCGCATGGACTCCACCTGCACCTCCCGGGTAATGTCCTTGACCACCAGCATCCGCTGCTGGACCCCGTAGGGAACCAGTTCCAGGGAGTAGTGATGACCGGGCTGCGCGGGTGCTGCCAACGACAAGCGTCCCTCTGGTCGAGCCTGTTCCACAAATTTGACGAATTCCGGTCGCCTGACAAAATGCATGATTTTTTGCCCGCGATCACTGGCTTTCTTCAATCCCAGCATGCGTCCGGCGGCCTCGTTGAACCAAAGAATGGTGTTTTCGGCGTCCAGCAATACCGTCCCGTCAGGCAGTGCGGCCGAGGATTTGCGAAACTCCTTGATAAGGGTTTTGTAGCGGCGTTTGCGCTCACGGCTGCGTTGTCTGAGGCGGAGGATATAGGACACCAGCTCACCCCAGATGCCGGTAAGATCCGGAGCGTCATTCGTGGCCCCGGCCTTGATCCAGCCTTCGAACCGATACAGGTTCCACAAATGCCATAGCAAGTAGCCGCACAGGGCCAGCAACAGGTACAGCGCCACGTCACCCTGCAGCAACCCTACCGCGGTCGCTACCAGCACCAGCGTAAAAAAACGGACCAGGGTCCTGACGATAGCCTTGTCCAAAACCTACTCTCCGGGAGGGCAGAAGCGGTAGCCCGCGCTTCTCACGGTTTGCACGTAACTGTCGAGGCCATGCGCTTGCAGGGCCTTGCGCAAGCGGCGTATGTGTACATCCACGGTACGCTCCTCCACGTACACGTTGGCGCCCCAGACTCGATCCAGCAGCTGGCTGCGACTGTATACGCGATTGGGATGGGTCATGAAAAAACTCAACATCTTGTACTCGGTGGGCCCAAGACGAATCTCGCTCTCTCCCGCCAGCACCCTGTGCCCCGCGGTGTCCAGTTGCAGCCCCTTGACCTGCAGCGACAGGGACTCGTCCAACGGTGAACTTCGACGTAGCACGGCATCGATACGGGCCTTCAGCTCCCGCGGCGAGAACGGCTTGGTCAGGTAATCATCGGCACCGCTTTCCAGCCCCGTCACCTTGTCCAACTCTTCGGCCCGGGCAGTAAGCATGATCACGGGAATCTCGCGGGTCAGCTCGTCCCTCTTCAAACGACGTGTCAGTTCCAGGCCGCTTATGTCCGGCAACATCCAGTCCATCAGGATCAGGTCAGGGCGTTCGTTCACGATGCTGGCCTGGGCCTGCACACCATTGCCGGCCTCGCTGACCGAAAAACCTGCCCGTTTCAGCCCGAAGGCAATCACTTCGCGTATGGGTTGTTCGTCCTCAACAACCAGAATTCGACGTGTACTCATGCGCTGGTCCATGCCTGCTGACAATGGATATTAACAAGCAATCCATTAAAACAGCACAAGGTTACAGATTTGTGGGCAGCGAAGATTGCAGAAGCTCGCGCTGGCCGAAGATCAGTGGGTTAGAGACTCCTTTCGGCTTATGCGCCACCTGATCACGCAGATAGACCGGCAAAGCCATCTGGGCCGGCAAGCCTTCCCCACGATCCAGGGCGAGTTTTCCCAGGCGAGCGATGTCCCCTGCCCTTGGGAATTGTATCCCGGATTCGACCAGCATCCCTGCCCTTACGGACTGCTGGCCTCCTGGCGTAGTCCAGCCTGAACCAACCACCCGCTGGAAATCGCCGGCACGCCCGATCAACTCCCCGGCATCCACCAGGGCCTCTGGCCACATCTCAAGCGGATTCGTCTCGTCGCCTTGCGGGTCTATCCGGAACGCCCCCACAAAGAATTCCTGCAAGCGGGCGTCCTGGCAGACCATCAGCTCGGTCCAACCCAGGCCCTGCCATGCCTGCAGCGCGAGTGCAGCAAGATTCGAGACCGGCAATACGGGCAGGCCCGCACCCAGCGCCAGGCCCTGGGTCAGACCGGCCGCGATACGCAGCCCGGTAAACGAGCCGGGGCCGCGGCCGAAAGCTATGCCATCCAGCTGGCCCACCTCCAGCCCGGCCTCGGCCATCAATTCATCGACCATGGGCAATAGCAAGGTAGTGTGCTCCCTTGGCGCCAGCTTGAAACGCTCCAACACCTCACCATCCACAAGCAGGGCGGCCGAGCAGGCCTCGGTGGCCGTGTCCAGGGCAAGTATCCGTGTGCTCATGCGGTCACCCTCAAGGCATCGTGACTGGCAAGAAATTCTACAACCTTATCCAGTTCGCTGGTGCGTGGCATTTCCGGGAGACTGGACAAAAATACTTTACCGTAACTCGAGCCAGTGATCCGGGGATCGCAGATCATGACCACCCCGGTATCCTCAACATCACGTATCAATCTGCCCACTCCCTGCTTTAGCGCAATCACCGCCTGCGGCAACTGGTGTTCGCGAAAGGCATTTCCGCCCGCATTTTCGATGGCCTGGATACGGGCACGGGTTACCGGATCTCCCGGCGAGGCAAAGGGCAATTTTTCGATCATGACCACGCCGAGCGCCTCGCCGCGCACATCCACCCCTTCCCAGAAACTCGCGGTTCCAAACAACACCGCGTTGCCCAGGGCTCTGAATTTCTCCAGCAATTGATCTCGGGGCAGAGTGCCTTGAACCAGCACTGGAACCTCGGGCAAGGGCGCATTGCGTTGCCACCAGTCCACCGCCTCGCGCAGCGCCCGATGGCTGGTAAAAAGCAGGAAAGCCCTGCCGCCGCTGGCCCTGAGCAATGGCTCTGCGGTCTCCATTACTTTTCGCGTGTAGTCGTTGCTGCTCGGCGCCGGCAGACCGCGGGGCAGGTACAACATCGCCTGGCGGGAGAAATCAAAGGGACTGTCGACCTTCAGGGTGGTGGGCGATTCCAGGCCCACGCGCTTTACGAAATGACTGAAGCTGTCACCCACTGCCAGGGTTGCCGAGGTGAAAACCCAGTTGCTCGGGCAACTCTGGATATGCCGTGACAGTGTTTCGGACACGTCAAACGGTGTCATGCGCAGGATGAAGCCTCGCGCGCTTAACTCCCACCAGCGCAGACCGTCACTGTAATCCGGGGCACTCAGCCGGTTCCAGCGTTCAAGCGCATCCCCTACCCGCTGGCACAACTGCCTGAGCCCCGGCCCGCTGTCCTCCACCAGCACCACGGCGCTTTGCAGCGCTTCAAGGCTCGCCGCCAGTTCATCCATGGCGCCGGCAGCCCCTTCTGCCTGTTCCCAATCCAGCCGCCCGGCTTCGCGCCCCAGTGCCAGGCGCAGTTCGCGTACGGCACGCTCTACCCCGGCTATTTCGCTTTCGGGTACCGAGCGTGTGCCCAGGGACCCCATGGTTTCCAGCATGGCGTCATGAGCAAGGGACAGTAGTTGGCGACTGCTGACAGACTCTCCAAAGAACTGGGCCGCCACCTCCGGCAACTGATGGGCCTCATCCACGATTACCGTGTCAGCTCCCGGCAGCAATTCGCCAAACCCTTCTTCTTTCAATGCCTGGTCCGCAAGCAGCAAGTGGTGATTCACAATCACCACGTCGGCCTCCTGGGCCGCCCGCCTTGCACGCACGACGAAACAGCCATCGTAATCGGGGCAACGACTGCCCAGGCAATTCTCCGTGGTGGAGGTCACCCGCGGCCACACCGGGGATTGCTCACTCACCTGGTTGAGTTCCGAGACGTCTCCGCTGTGCGTTTGAGCCGACCAGCGCTTGATCTGCCCTAGCTCAACAGCATGGGCGGCATTGGCACGGGTGGCTTCGTCAACGGCCAGCTGCAAACGGTATTTACACAGGTAGTTGGCACGCCCCTTCAGCAGGGCCACATCCAGGGGGCGCCCTATGGCCTGGCTGATTACCGGTAGATCCCGGTGGAACAATTGATCCTGCAGCGTACGGGTTCCGGTAGAGACCACAGTTCTTTGCCCCGATAACAGAGCAGGCACAAGGTAACCGAAGGTCTTGCCGGTTCCGGTACCGGCCTCAACCACCAGGTGCTCGCCACTTTGCATGGCCCGGGCGACGGCCTCGGCCATATCCAGTTGTTGCTGACGTGGCCGGTAACCCTCCACCACCCGCGACAGTGCACCGTTCTGGCTAAAAATATCTTCCAGGGTATCCATGTGTGTCCTGAGAAATGGGCTGCCGCATTATGACCGCGTGGCAGGCAATCCGCGACCCCACTATTTCAGCTCTCAGGGCTTATTCTCCCCGGGGACGCTGTCAGGGACCGGTCTGGTGGGAGAGGATAACGACGCCTCCTCTGGCCGGACCGGCGCGTACTGCGCCAGCTTGACCGCGCGGTAGCGAACGTAGCCCCGCACCCCTGGCCGCAATGCACTGCCGAACACGAAGCGCAGGTGAGTCGCCCTGGGGTCCAAAGACCGGGCCTGAGACTGATCCAGAGACTGTTGCTGCCTGGGACTCTTTCGGTCCGCCTCAAAACTCAGCCCGCCGTCGAAGGACACCAGGGTTTGACTGCCGGGGCCTGCGGCCGTACCGGCCTGGTATTCCAGGATTCCCGGTATGGCCAGGGTCAGGACATGGGATTCCTCAATCGATCCGCTGGGAACCTGGAACACGAAGCTGACCATCAACAAGGTGCCGGGGTCGACCTGGCCGAAATCCCCCAGCGCCCCGGGTACCCAGCCACCCCCCTCGATCTTGCGCAATGATTCCAGCGCAGGTGGCCCTTGAATTGACAATTCCCCGGCACTGACAAGACCGGGGGTGGCCATCCCCAGCATCAGCAAGCCGGCGGCCAGGCCGAATTTCCGATGAAATAATGATAGGTTTTTATTAGTCAATTTACTTTTAATAACAATTGATTATGTAAATAACTTAATGTTGATAAGTGTTGTTGGCCACAACCCAAAACAGGCGACCCGGTCCAATAACAAGCCCATTCTAAATCTTTTCGGATTGCCACAGTTGACAGTGTTGGAATCTGGTCGTATGCTGCAACGCAACATCGTTATTGCAGTGCAACAAACGCACGTTTCATGGAGAACAAAATGGATACTCAGATTCAGAACTTTGTAGACAACGTAGTCGTGCGTGCCCGGAATATCACTGGTGGCACCGTCACGGATATCCGTAGTGTGACCCGGGATGCAGCTGGCAAGGTCAAGAGCGCCAAGGGCACCGTGCATGAAGTTGGCAAACGCGGTCTGAAGCTCAACGAAATGGCTTTCCATTACCTGGACAAGCTCATCAAATTGCAGCTCAAGTTCGTGGAAGCCTCCTTTGATGAAGGCGCCAAGCGCCTGACCACGGCAGCCAATGCCCCGTCCTTCGGCAAGCTGGTCGAAGACCAGGTCAACCTGCTGACTGTCACCCGGGAGCGCATCGTAGGGACCGCCAAGGAGACCCTGGGTCTGGTCAAGGAAACCCGCATGGGCGTGGTCTCCCTGTTCAAGCCGGCTGCCAAGCCCAAAGCCAAGAAGAAGGCTGCGGTGCGTAAGACAGCCAAGAAGAAAGTCACCAAGAAGGCCGTGCGTAAGGCTCCTGTGAAGAAAGCCGTGCGCAAGACCACTGCCAAGAAGACGACGCCCATCGCCGCCAAGGCAGCCTGAATTTAGACGACAGTTTGACTCCCTCCTTAGTCTTTGGCCCCGCTTGCGGGGCCTTTTTTTTGCGCCTGGGACATAAACCCCGCTCACAACTGGGAAAACCCGCCCCTCTACCGGTATAATTTTGCGTTTCAGCCCGCGGTACTTCGCGGGACTTTCTATTGGTTACAGAACAGGTAACAGACCCTATGACGAGCAATCCCCAGTTGAAGCAGTGGGTAGAGTCCGTGGCGGCGCACACCCTTCCCGACCAGATAATCTGGTGTACCGGCAGTGAAGAGGAATACGGGGCGCTGTTAGAAGAAATGGTGTCAACGGGGGATTTGAAGACCCTGAATTCCGAGACCTTCCCTAATTGCTACCTGCATCGCTCCAATCCGTCGGACGTGGCCCGGGTCGAGCACCTGACTTTTGTTTGCACCGAAAACAGGGACGATGCCGGACCGAATAACCATTGGATGGAACCGACCGCGGGCCATGAAAAAATCGATGCCCTGTTCGCCGGCTGTATGCGAGGCCGCACCCTGTACGTGGTTCCCTATTGCATGGGCCCCATCGAATCCCCACACGCCCGTTGCGGTGTAGAAATTACTGACAGCCCCTATGTGGTTGCCAACATGAAGCTGATGACCCGCATGGGCAATGCCGCGCTGAAGCGTATCGAAAACGGCGACAGCTTTGTGCGGGGTCTGCACTCCCTCGGCGACCTGGATCCCGAGCGCAGGCTGATCATGCACTTCCCCGAAGAGCTCAGCATAAAGAGCATAGGCTCGGGATACGGCGGAAACGCCTTGCTGGGCAAGAAGTGCCACGCCCTGCGCATCGGGTCCTACCAGGCGCGCCAGGAAGGCTGGCTGGCCGAACACATGCTGATCGTCGGCGTCGAATCCCCCGAGGGCGAAAAACACTACCTTGCCTGTGCCTTCCCCTCCGCCTGCGGCAAGACCAACCTGGCCATGCTGATTCCGCCGCAGAAATACGCCGGCTGGAAGATCAGCACAGTGGGTGATGACATTGCCTGGATGTACGTGGGCGAGGACGGACGCCTGTGGGCCATCAACCCGGAGGCCGGGTATTTTGGCGTGGTCCCGGGAACCAACCCCACCACCAACCGAAATGCCTACGAAATGATCACCCACGACACCATTTTCACCAATGTGGCCATCGACGAACACAACCAGCCCTGGTGGGAAGGAATGGACACGGGTGAACCCGCCTACGACTGGCGCGGCCAGCCCTACAACGTGGAAAACGGACCTGCGGCTCACCCCAATGCACGTTTCACGGTAGCCGCGCAGCAGAATCCGAGCTACGCGGAACAGGCGGAGCATCCCGAAGGGGTGCCTATTTCAGCCATCGTATTTGGTGGTCGTCGCGCCAGCCTGGCTCCCCTCGTATACCAGGCCAAGAGCTGGGAGCACGGCGTATTGATCGGCTCCAGCGTCGCATCCGAGACCACCGCGGCGGCCACGGGCAAAACCGGTCTTGTGCGCCGCGACCCTATGGCCATGAAACCTTTCTGCGGTTACAACTTCGCGGATTACTTTGCCCACTGGCTGAGTTTTGAAAAGCGCACCGACAAATTACCCGAAATTTTCCACGTGAACTGGTTTCGCCGAGACGAAAACGGCAAATTCCTGTGGCCCGGATTCGGGGACAACATGCGGGTTCTGCGTTGGATCATCGATCGCTGCGCCGACCGGGTCGGCGCCAACGAGACCCCCATCGGTTTCCTGCCGAATCCGGAAGACATCGACACAGCAGGCCTGGATCTCCCCGAGGGCACCCTGGACAGGTTGCTGAAGGTCAATCACGTGCAGTGGCGGATTGAGTTCGATGAGATTGCCGGGGACCTCAAGACCTACGGGGACCGCTTGCCCAGGCGGCTGCTTGAGCTGCGCACGGAAATCGAGAGTCAGCTGACCGACCACTAGGAAGCTTGTTCGTCAGGCGCGAGCTGCCTGCCGGTTCAGGCAGGCTGATCTGCCTGTTTCTCCAGACGGAACCTGATTCTTTCGTCCTTGGCCACGGCAGCCTTCTTGCCCAGGCTGATGCTGCCCGAGCCATGTAACTGGAACGAATCCCGTCTGACGAAGGCTTCCTCGTCCTCGCCGATGATATCGACGAAAGTACCGTTGGTGCTTTGATCGATCAGCACAAAGTGACTTTTGCGCAATTCAACACGTGCGTGCTGACGGGAAATCAGGTTGCCCTTGATCACCAGGCCGTTGCTCTCGGCCCTTCCGACAGTCAAACCTGTATTGGTTTCATCCAGGACGATTTCCTGACCGCCTTGCTCCAGAATCAGGCGACCGGGTCCGCTGCCCTCGACGACTGTCAGCGTGAGGCTGGGCAGCATGCTGGTGACATCATCGGCCTGCCACAGCACCTCGTACAAGGCCATCTCAGTGGTCTGGCCCCTGATGTGTTCCACATCAATCTGGCGCACGGCGGAACGCCATTCCGGTGACAAGCGGTTGACCGTGCTTGCCGTGGTCAGGATCTGTCCACCTTTTGCCTGGCTGGTCATGCGGTTGGCCGTATGCACGGCAGAACCAAAAATATCTCTGTTTTCCAGCACCACCGGGCCGTAATGACAACCGATGCGAATCGCCACAGGCGCGCCACCGACGGTGAGTTCCGGTGATTCGGCCACCTTGTGTTGCATGAGTGCGCCCGCGTTCAGGGCGTCATCCGGCGAAGGGAACGTGGCCATCACCTCGTCACCCATGGTCTTGATCACCGTGCCATTATTCTTCTCGGTGGCCTGGCGCATGACCTCTATGCACAAACTCACGGTCTCGCGTGCCCGTTCATCCCCCAGGGACTCATACAGCCGTGTGCTGCCCACCACGTCGGCGAAAAGAATAGCCAGCTCGATTTCCTTAACCATTGCGCCCTTTAGCGTTGCGCCGATACCCTGCGGATCGACTGGAGGTTACGCTCCGGAACATTATAGAGCCCCTAGAGCATTCAGCAACATAGGAGCGATGCCTGGCAGTCTTTCCACATCCCCGGCAAGCCTGGCCTGGCCCGGCGACCCCAGGGAGCCTCTGATTTATTCCGGGCCTGGCAGCTTGCGTGCCAAAAGAGTCAGGTTCAAGACGCCAAACGCAGGTGAGCTGGCTTACCAGGGACCCAAAGCAGAAGCGTAGGGTGCATTCCATGCACCGTCCAAATGGTGCGTGAAACGCACCCTACTGCGAAGATTGGCAACGCAGAAGCTGGGTGTTTTAGCCGCAAGATGCGAGGTCACGAATAGACCGGAGAGCCCCGGGGAGCCTCCGGTTTATTCTGGGCTCAACAGATTGCGAGCGAAAAGAGTCAGGTTCAAGGCGCCAATCGCAGGTGTAGATGGCTGGCTGATCTACCTATGCGAAGATTGGCAACGCAGAAGCTGGGTGTTTTAGCCGCAAGATGCGAGGTCACGAATAGACCGGAGAGCCCCGGGGAGCCTCCGGTTTATTCTGGGCTCAACAGATTGCGAGCGAAAAGAGTCAGGTTCAAGGCGCCAATCGCGCGTAATAGTGGTTCTATTGCGAAGATTGGCAACGCAGAAGCTGGGTGTTTTAGCCGCAAGATGCGAGGTCACGAATAGACCGGAGGCTCCCTAGTCCATAGCCGCGATGTAGGCAATCCAGGCAAGGTCCGCGTCCCCTTCTTCCACCGGCTCGAACACATCATCGGCGTCGCCGTCCTCGTCCGTGCCCTGCCAGTACACTGTACTGCTGGAAAAACCCGCCTCGGCCAACAACTCGCGCACCTCGGGGATACTCCACAAGCGCCAGTCGTAGGTGAAGGCCTGGTTGATCCGGGATTTGTCCGGAAAACGGAAGTGGATATAACACAGGGTGCGGCCGGTGACCGGGTCCACCCGGGACTGATCCCAAATATAGGTGAAGTCGTCAAACTCGGTGGACTCCTCACGCTCTTCGTGAGCTTCGGGGCCGCCGTAAATATCCAGGAAAAATATTCCGTCCTTTTTCAGACCTTTGCGGGCCTGGACGAAATAGCGCTTGAGTTCCTCCCGGGTCTTGAAGGTCCAGTAACTGAAGTTAAATGCCACCACGATATCCGCGGGCGGGGTCTCGACGTCGAGAACGTTGGCCTGAAGCACCTGCAGGCGCTCGCGCTGCCCCGGCGTCAATTTCTGTACGTGGTGAACCCGCCCCCATTCCAGCACATCCGGATCCAGGTCGACGCTGATGGCCTGATTGTCCTTGTGCTCACGAACCCATTCACAGGAAGCATTGGTCGTGCCGCAGAAATCCTCACGCAGAATGCGCGGGCGTCTTCCCCGCAGCGCATGGTAGGTGTCGCTGAGAAACTCCACCTCGTGATCCACCGCCTGGACCGAGGCCTCGTAAAGAACGTGGCGGTCGGCTTTCTGGGCCATGCTCGGCTTCTGTCGGCCCTTTGCGTACTTGGTCTTGGTCATGGGCAGGTTCCGGGGAAAAGCGGCATTGTACTGCAAAATGCCTCTCGTCGAGACCGCGTTTCAGTACAAACAACGGCTGACAGGGTCACCCGACTGCCCTACAATCCGGCCTTTTCCTTCTTCCCCAAACCCCACGGTCGCCTCCCATGCTCCGAATCCCGTCTACAGCACTTCTGATTTGCCTTGCTTGTCTCACACCGCCGGCCATTGCGCAGGATCCCGGCCCCGCACCGGCCACAAAACCGGCCCCGAGCCCGGCCATACACCCCGCCTTGATCAAGCAGGCGGTGAACCTGCGTGATGGTGCGATGGCAGATTCCGATGCCTACTCGATTCTGGAAAGCCTGACCCAGGATGTCGGGCCACGGCTCGCCGGTTCACCCGGTGACCAGGCTGCGGTTGCCTGGGCCATGGTCAAGATGAATGAACTGGGCCTGGACAGCGTTCTCGCCCAGGACGTGGTCGTGCCTCATTGGGAGCGCGGTCAACTCAGGGTAGAGATCACCGGTCCTCATTCCCAATTGCTGGCGGCAACAGCGCTGGGCGGCAGTATAGGCACCGGCGAAGAAGGCATTGAGGCACCCGTCCTGATGGTGGATAACCTGGAGCAACTGGCCGCCCTGCCCCCTGCGCAGGTAGCGGGTACGATAGTCTTCCTGCCCGGACGCATGCAGCGTGAAAAGGACGGCTCAGGTTACGACCCGGCGGTGAAAAAACGCGGCAGCGGCGCCTCCATTGCCGCCAGCCTGGGCGCCCGCGCCCTGATCATACGCTCCGTCGGCACCGACAATAATCGCCTGGGTCACACTGGCGCCATGCGTTACGACCCGGACCTGCCGCGCATACCCGCCGTGTCCCTGTCGAACCCGGATGCGGACATCCTGGAATACCAGTTGGGCAGAGGGCAACCTGTGACCGTGCAGCTGACACTCAGTGCCCGCTACCTGGAACCTGCGCGCTCGGCCAATGTGATTGGAGAAATACGGGGCAGCGAGCACCCGGAGCAGATCGTCCTTATCGGCGCCCACCTGGATTCCTGGGACCTTGGTACAGGTGCCATTGACGACGGTGCCGGCGTGGCGATATCCCTCGAGGTAGCCCGCCAGATACTGGCACTGGGCACACCGCCCAGGCGAACCATCCGGGTGGTGCTGTTTGCCAACGAGGAATTCGGTCTGAGCGGCGCCAGGGAATATGGCCGACTCGCCGATGTGGAAAATCACATCGTCGGAATGGAAGCTGACTTTGGCGCCGGCAGGGTCTGGCGATTGTCCTCACGGGTGGCCCCGGAGGCGATGGACAAGGTGCAGGCCCTGCAGGCGATGCTTGCAGACCTGGATATCGAACCCGGTAATAACGAATCAAGCAACGGCCCGGATTTGAGCCCTCTGCGCAAGGCAGGTATGCCGGTGCTCTCACCGCAACAGGACGGCACGCTTTACTTCGACTTCCACCATACAGCCAACGACACGCTGGACAAGGTAAACAAGGATGACCTTGATCAGAACGTGGGCGTGTACGCCGCCCTGACCTGGATCGCCGCCAACATGGAGGGCGATTTTGGCCGACTGCCTGTGGAGAATGACGAGACGGCAATCCCGGAATCGGCGATACAGCGGTAACGAAAAGCGGGGACAGGCAGCGCGATTGCGTCGCCTTTGGAGCGCAGCGGAAATCAAGTCGCCCGGAACGAGAGGGACAGGCCCCTCCGGCAGCCGGAATCAAGCTGCCGGCACCCAATGAGCCCGGGTAATCAGACCACCGGGGCGATCTGCAAGCTTACCCGCTTCTCACCGGCCGCCACCCATTGGCTACCCACTTCGGCGAAACCAAACGACTCGTGCAAACGGCGAGACGCTTCGTTAGGCGGGTCCACGTCATACTCAGCCGCCACCTGGTTGACCCCGGTTTCCCGGGCGAAGGCAAACAGGTCCTCATAAAGACGGTGCGAAATGCCCTTGCCCCGATGGTCGCGCGAGACCACCACCCGGTCAATATAGAGAAACTGCCGGTAGCGCTCGCAGAACCAGGTGTAGTTGGGGCTGTCGTAATCCGTGCCCTCGCGCAAGGCAATCAGAAATGCCACTACCTCGTCGTCCGCCTCCACAACCCGATGATAGACACCCTCGGCATCCAGTTGCTCCAGGCGGGTCCAATCCAGGGGACTTAGGAATCGCACTGATTCGTTATTCAGGGCCAGGATAGATCGGAAATCTGCGGCAGTAGCGGGTCGTATCATATGGGCACCAACAGTCAGCGCTGGAGTAAGTATTCGGCCAGGTCAAACCATACCAGATAAAGGCTGGAATGACCTCTCCGACGGCCCCTCTCACCGGGTTCAAGCCACCGCCTGCATGTCCTCAACTGCGCGCAAAACGACCTCGGGGCCGGCCTCGGGTCGGCATGCCTGCTCGCCCAGGGCGCGACGCCAGCGACGAGCCCCCGGCTGGCCGGCGTACAGCCCCATCATGTGCCGGGTAATGTTGTGCAAGCGACAGCCGCGGGTGATCTCATTGTCGATGTAGTCCAGCATCGACAAGGCGATGTCGCTGCGCGAGGGCAAGACAAAATCCGGGTTCAGGAAACGCTGTTCAAGCAATGCCAGCAGGTAGGGATCGTGGTAGGCCGCCCGGCCGATCATCACCCCGTCGACGTGCTCAAGGTGCGTGGCGACCTGCTCCACCGTCTGCACGCCACCGTTCAGTACAATCTCCAGTTGCGGGTAATCTCGCTTGAGTTGATAGACCCGCTCATACATCAAAGGCGGCACGTTGCGGTTTTCCTTGGGACTCAGACCCTGCAAGATCGCCTTGCGTGCGTGCACCGCGAAACGGTCGCAGTGCGCCGAGACCGCATCAACAAAAGCACGAAGAAATTCGTAGGAATCCTGGTCATCAATGCCGATGCGCGTCTTGACGGTCACGGGAATAGAGACCGCGTCCTTCATCGCCGCCACGCAGTCGGCCACCCGCTGCGGCGTGGCCATCAGGCAGGCGCCAAAGCTCCCCGACTGGACCCGGTCACTCGGACAACCCACGTTCAGATTGATTTCAAGGTAGCCGTAGTCCTCGGCGACTTTTGCCGCGCTGGCCAGTTCGTGCGGATCGGAACCACCCAGCTGGATAGCCAGCGGCAACTCACTGGGGTCAAAGCCAAGCAGGCGCCGGGCATCCCCGTGATTGATCGCCGCCGCCGTCACCATCTCGGTGTACAACAGCGCCGTGGGCGAGATTTTGCGCAGGAAATACCGGCAATGACGGTCGGTCCAATCCATCATGGGGGCAACAGAGATTTTGGTTTGATTCGCGGAGTTTCTCATCTTGATTTTCTCGCCAAACATGGCGCCGACTCTATCGTATGCGAGGCACAGCCCGGCCGACTTTTTTGTAGAACTCAATAGTCTCTTTGCACGTGACAATGTCTTCGGTGATTACCCACCTATCAAGCGCGTCCCAGTCAATATTCTCCGATTGATGTGTTGCAACCAACAGCGCCAATTCCAGAGACTGAGGCTCACCCCAGGCGACAGCGGCAATCAGCCGGTCCATTACCGAATGTGTAGGCGTGATTATTCGTAAATTACCCAAGCCGGTGTTGATGACCGCACATTGGGATGGATCAACGTATGTGCCTCCAAAACTTAATGGTGCCGGCGGAAATTCAAGATACCAATTGGTGTTCGGATGTTCAAAAACGGATAGCCGCGGCTTGCCCGTATGCCTGAATCCAAGCGGCTCCAGAGCACTTTTCAACTCGTCTACAAGTGCAATTGTGACAAAGCCCAGGTCCTCTGAGAGGTAGCTATTTCTCGTGTAGATTGATACGGCCGCATCACCGGACAATGTCGCGATAATGCCCGCCCGCTCCAGCGCCTCGGAAACGACGCCCGCCAACTCTTCGAGTGTGGTGCTTTGTGTTATCAACTGGTCGCCCTAGCGCTTTCCAAAACGTCTGGGTCGCCGACGTTCTCGAAAGTATTTTTCGATGGTTGCGTCAGGGAGCAATTCCAGCATTGATCTTAGAAACACCCGGAGCGCATCTGATACCGGACTTCTTTTGAAATAGTAGGTCCGCGTAGTCCCCTCCCTGCGACTAACAAGCAAATCGATTTCTTCGAACTTCATGAGTTGGTTCTGCGCCTGGTTGAGCGAGATGCCGAAAGTCCGGGCGATCTTTGATGCGTATCCGCTGTCGTAATTTTCCAGGTACATCAGTACTCGGTAGGCGGACTCGCTACCGAATAGCCCGATTAATGGGCGCTCAGATATTTGCGGTTTGGTCACGTTCACTCTCCACCCACACTTTGGGTGATTATACCCAATATTTGGGTGAGGTCACCTATTAATCAGGTAGCAGGCATATCAACCACCCAAGCCTACGGGGACTCTTCAATATGGGTTCGCCAAATAGTCCAGAGCTGGAAATCGCTATCAAGCCGCAAAACCCGGGACCGAAACTACACGCCTTCCGCCGTCGCCTCTATCAGCCAGTCGACCACGGCTCGCAAGGCCTCATCCCGATCCGCTCCCCCGTCACGCGCGGCATGGTACACACGCACCTGCTCGTGGGCGCTTGAGCCACGCCGCAGAATCTCCCGACTGTGTTCCACTTCGGCCAGGCAGCCCATGGCTTCCGCTTCGTCGCGAATGAGGTCCAGGATTTCTTCCAGCAACGCCGCATAGGGCCGGATCTCGCCTCGCGTCAGGTCAAGCATGCCCTCGTCGAAGCCATAGCGAATGGCTCTCCACCGGTTCTCGTACACCAGCATGTGGGCGTAATCCCGCCAGCGCTGGTTCCGAAGTCGTAACTTTTGCAGAAAACGAAGCAGGCATACCACTATTGCTGCCAGGCAGACCGAGTCCTCCAGGCGGGTGCATACATCCATGATCCTGGTTTCCAGGGTCGGGTAGCGACCACTGGGTCTCAAGTCCCACCATATCTTGGTCGTGTCCTCGATCAGGCCTGCCTGAATCAACACATCCACATGTCGCTGGTACTCGCCGAAGCTGTAAAAGCGATCCGGCAACCCGGTGCGCGGCAGTCCGCCGAATACCGTCATCCGGTACGACTTGAGTCCCGTATCCTTCCCGCGCCAGAACGGGGATGAGGTACTCAGCGCCAACAGGTGAGGCAAGAAATAGGTGAGCTGGTTCATCAAGTCTATGCGCTGGGCATCGTCTTCTATGCCCACGTGCACGTGCATGCCGCAAATCAGCATTCTGCGGGCCGAGTCCTGCATCTCGTTGGCCAGGGTGTTATATCTCTCCTTGGGCGTGTGGCGCTGCTCGGACCAGTTGGCAAAAGGATGGGTGGAGGCGGCGATGGGGGCCAGACCGTATTTGGCCGCGACGTCAATAATGCTACGACGCAGACGGATCAGTTCGCCTCGTGCTTCACCAATGCTTGAGCACACGCGGGTGCCAATCTCGATCTGGGATTCCAGGAACTCCGGACTGACCTGGGAGCCACAGGCTTCGGTGGCCTCTTCCATCAGGGATTCCGGCGGGCTGTTCACGAGGTCGCGGGTCTGCTTGTCGACCAGCAGATACTCTTCCTCGATACCCACGGTGAAACTTGGGGAGGGCAGGCTCATGACGCTATTCCTGGTTGGTGAAGACTGTACAGACGCTCATCCTGCAGGATTTCTGCAAGCGCCTCTCCCAGGCACTGGGCCCACTTGTTCACACCCTCGGAACTGCCTACCAGGTCCTGGCGCATCTCAATAGACACGTGGGGCAGGCGATCCAGCTCCGCATGGTGATCGATGGTGTAATCCGCCGGATGTTTTCCCGAATAAGGTTCGTTGTCTCCCACCACCACGCCCCTGGCCGCGAGCTTTTTCATCAGGGGTACGGCAATACGTGGATCGGTATCCCACAGCACGCCGATTTCCCAGGGACGGTGAACCTGGTCGAAGAAATGGGTGAAGCTGTGAATGGAGATCAATGCCGGCCAAATTCCGGGCCGGTGCAGCCGCTGCAATTGCGTGTCTATCGCATGGTGGTAAGGCTGATGAATTTGCGCGTAACGACGTTGCCTGTCCTCATCCGCCAACTCGTGATTGCCCGGTATCCACTCTCCGTCACTCAACGCCAGGATGCTGGTGGGATCGGTGTATGCACGGTTGCAGTCGATCACCAGGCGCGAGTAATTACATAGCACTGCAGTGGCATCAAGCATGTGCGACAAATAACGTGTCACACCGGCCGCGCCAATGTCTATGGCGATGTGGCGTTGCAGGGAACTCTCCGGCAGACCCAGGTCGTTCAGTGCGACAGGCACCCTGTTGCTGGCGTGATCACAAGCCAACAGCAGCGGTCGGCTTTGACCCTCGTTCAGAATCTCATAGGCAGCGGGCTCGCCATCGGCCAGCAGCCTGGGTCCCGGCTCGTCGTTTACCTGTTTCAAGTCAGGGGACGTCTCACCCTGGGCTGTCGTTCTACTCACTCAATCTCGCCATGCGTGGTCATGACGCTAGACTAACGGCAGCAGGGGAACACCACAAGATCGGCAGCCCGGTTCACCCCGCGTGGCGCATTCATTGGATTGCCAGGTGGCCCCTGCGACACCCGATCCTGCCGGCTGTTTGAAACCAGCCTGCCTGCCAGATCATTGCTGACGGGACGAATAAAACAATAAGCTAACACCGGCACCCGGCGGAGCTGCAAGGCGGCAATCGCACGCGAGTTGGCTTACCAGGAACCGCAAAGCAGAAGCGTAGGGTGCATTCTATGCACCGTCCAAATGGTGCGTGGAACGCACCCTACTGCCAGGAATGGCAACGCAGAAGCTGGGGTTTTTAGCCGCAAGCTGCGAGCTCACGAGTAGATAGGAGGCTGGGAGCCTCCAATGTATTCTGGGCGAAGCAGATTGTGAGCGAAAAGAACCAGATTCAAGGCGGCAATCGCACGCGAGTTGGCTTACCAGGAACCGCAAAGCAGAAGCGTAGGGTGCATTCTATGCACCGTCCAAATGGTGCGTGGAACGCACCCTACTGCCAGGAATGGCAACGCAGAAGCTGGGGTTTTTAGCCGCAAGCTGCGAGCTCACGAGTAGATAGGAGGCTGGGAGCCTCCAATGTATTCTGGGCGAAGCAGATTGTGAGCGAAAAGAACCAGATTCAAGGCGGCAATCGCAGGTAATAGCTGGCTATTGCCAAGATTGGCAACGCAGAAGCTGGGGTTTTTAGCCGCAAGCTGCGAGCTCACGAGTATATTGGAGGCTCCCCTACCAACTGCAGTCTTGGCCGGCTATCCTTGTTGAAGCGTGCAAAGGACTTAACCGACTCCGGCCTGGCAATGTAATAGCCCTGGGCGTAATGCACCCCCAGGGTTGCAAGCATGTCCATCACGACCTTGCTCTCAACCCGCTCGGCGATGGTCTTGATACCCATGGCTACACCCACGCGTGTGATGGCGTCGACCATACTCTGGTCGATGGTGCAGTCGGCCACGTTGGTAATGAAATGACCGTCAATCTTCAGGTAATCCACCGGCAGGTCTCTCAAATAGGTAAATGAGGACAAGCCGCTACCAAAATCATCCAGCGAAAACGTGCAGCCCAGGGCCTTCAGCTTGTGCATAAAACTGGCCACGTTGGCCAGGTTGGCGATGGCCGCAGTCTCCGTGATTTCAAAACACAAGGCGCCCTTGGGCAGGTTGTGCGCGGCCAGTTCCTGCACCAGGTCGTCCAGGAACGCAGGATCATTCAAGGTTGTACCGGACAGGTTGATGGCCAGGCTATAACCGGGTTGCTCACCATGCCGGTCCAGATTGGCCAGCTTGGACAAGGCCGTACGAACGACCCAGCGATCCAGCATGGGCATCAGGTTGTAGCGCTCGGCGGCCGGAATAAAGGCGCCCGGTTCAATCACCTCTCCATCCTCGCCGCGCATCCTCAGCAGTAACTCGTAGTGACCGCGGCGATCCTTGTTCTCGCCTATCGGTACGATGGGCTGGTAATACAACTCGAAGCGATCTTCCTCGAGTGCGTCATTAATCCGGCTTACCCAGTGCATCTCCTGCAGGCGATCGCCGGCGCCACTAGCGTCCGATGCCGAGCCATAGACGTGTATACGATTGCGCCCCGATTCCTTGGCGGCAAAGCAGGCCACGTCGGCCGCACTCAGGGCCACGGCCGGACCCGGCGTCAGGTGATCCAGTTCAACCACGCCGATGCTGGCCGCCACATTCAGGCACTTTCCTTCCCAACTGAAGCGCAGACTCTTGATGGACTTGCGCAGGCCTTCCGCTACGAGCACCGCCTGCTCCAGTGTGCAGCCATGCAGCAGGATGCCAAACTCATCGCCTCCCAACCTGGCCAGGACATCGTCGCTGCGTACCGCGGTCTTGATCTGGCTGGTCACTTTCTTTAACAACTCGTCCCCGGCCGCATGACCAAACATGTCATTGGCCAATTTGAACTGATCCAGGTCCAGGTACAGTAACGCGTGACACAAGCCCGGCGTTTCGTGGGCGATCTTGATGGCGTCGGCCAGTCGGTGCTGGAATTCGTGCCGGTTCAACAGCATGGTCAGCTGATCATGGCTCGCCTGGTAACTCAGTTGCCGGCGTAAACCATCGTCCAGGGAGATATCCCTGAACACCATGACCGCTCCAACCATTCCTCCTTCACGGTCACGTATCGG
Organism: uncultured Gammaproteobacteria bacterium; assembly: GCA_963823435.1. Taxonomy (GTDB): domain Bacteria; phylum Pseudomonadota; class Gammaproteobacteria; order Steroidobacterales; family BM003; genus CAKZML01. The sequence goes on from CAWGLN010000002.1 coordinate 410,529, forward strand.
TGAAGCGGATTCGAAAGAGGCCACCGGATCGCCGGCTTTGCTTAAGACCATCCCCTGCAGCGATATACCCAGCGGACGGCCCTCCCGGAGACAGCGAACCAGGGGTGACTCGAGGATCTGGGCGCTGTCCTGATGCACGACCTGGAAAATTTCGGAAGCCAGCCGTCCTTTGACGGCACGTAATTCCCAGCCTGTAATGTGCTCCGCGGCCGGGTTCATGTAATCCACCTTGCCATCGGCATCCGCGGTAACCACCGCATCGGCGATGGACCGCAGGGTCACCAGGGCGCGTTCTCGTTCCTTCAAGGCTGCCATCTCGGCCCGCTTGCGCTCGGTAACATCCCTTACCGTACCCTCGTAGGAAACGACACGGCCGCGGTGATCCTTCACTGTCCGTGCATTTTCTATAACGACGCGAATGGTCCCGTCACGCGATCGAATCTTGTACTCGTAGTTCCTGACAACGCCCTTGCGCTTGAGCAACCGGAACAACAGTTGACGTTCCTCCGGGACCACGTACAACTCTTCCAGTACCGGGAACTTCTTCAGTTCTTTAAGAGAACTGAAACCGAGCATTTTTACCAGTGCCGGATTGGCCGAGATCAGTTCTCCGTCCACCGAGGTCTGGTACACACCGTCCACCACGTTCTCGAACAGTCCCCGGTAGCGGCTCTCACTCTCCCGCAGGGCGCGCTCGGCATCCTTGCGCTGGGTGATGTCCCGGATCCCGACCACGTACATGGCCCGTGAACCCAGGGCCGCCTCACTGACAGAAATCTCGATAGGGAACAGGGAACCATCGGCATGTACGGCCAGGCTCTCCTGGGCAGCCAGGTCGGCGTGCGTGCAGGTGACGGTGGCCGAAAGGCCGTCCAGGAACATGTCGATAGGCATATCCCCGGCCGGCGGTATGAGAATAGACAAGGGACGCCCCAGCACATCGTTCACCGCGTAGCCGAACATCCTCTCCCCGGTGGAGTTGAAACTCTCTATGGCACCGAAGTGATCCACGGTCAGGACGGTATCCTTCACGTGGTCGACAATCAGTTCCAGCAGGGTTCGATTTCCGTCACTTTGCGCGCGGGTCTGCTCAATTTCGCCACGCGCCTGGGTGGAGGACTGCTCGAGCTTGGAGTAGGAACGACTCACCTGGGACAGTAGTTTGTCCAGGTCCGGGCGGTCGCCATCGGGCCCGGTTGAAAGGTCCAACTGGTGTTTGAGTAACTCGTGCATTCCCCATCGCCTTCGAATCGTTAGTGTAGGGACCGTCCTATGCCTACCAGTGCCGTCCCCTGGCTATCCTCTTATGTGAAAGTCTAGGCCCCGACACCAAACGGAAGCGTGATGCAGATAGCGAATTTGAAAAAATGGGAAATTCCTCCCATATTCGTTAATTCACATTATATTTCAATGTATTACGATATTTTATTAATGTTTTACTTTTAATTATGCGCTCAAAAGAATGATCTTAAGGGCAAGCCAATACGACATCGGGCGACCCATTGGTCGCCCGATGTTTGCTGCTCACACGAGCCAACGTTACTGATTCCGCGCCTGGCAGATTGCGGGCGAGCAGGTTCAGAGACGGGTTCAAGGCGCCCGTCGTCAGGGTGCACCCTGTACACCAGCCAAAACAGTGCGTAAAACGCACCCTGCCCCGTACCGATTGACCCGATAACGTAGATGCTGAGTGTTTTGGATCAGTAGGGTGCACTCCGCGCACCGTCCAAAACGGTGCGTAAAACGCACCCTGCCCCGTACCGATTGACCCGATAACGTAGATGCTGAGTGTTTTGGATCAGTAGGGTGCACTCCGTGCACCGTCCCTGGCAGCAAGCTGCGAACTCACGAAATAATCAGAGGATGCCAGGGAGCCTCTGATTTATTCTGGGCTTAGCAGATTGGGAGCCAAAAGAGCCAGATTCAAGGCGCCAATTGCACGGAATAGCCCGCTATTGCGAAGGTTGGCAACGCAGAAGCTGGATTTCTTGGACCCAAGATGCAAGTCCATGAATAGAACAGAGGCTCCCTCAGTCCTGCGGAGCCTTTCTGGATTCACGCTTGCGTTCGTTTTCCGTCAGGTGACGCTTGCGCAGACGAATATGGTGGGGTGTGATTTCCACCAGCTCGCCATCCTCGATGAACTCCATGGCCTGCTCCAGCGAGAAGCGCACAGGCGGCGTCAGGATCAGTGCTTCATCCTTGCCCGCGGCCCGGATATTGTTCAACTGCTTGCCCTTCAGCGGATTTACGGTCAGGTCGTTATCACGGCTGTGCAGACCCACGATCTGACCCTCGTAGATTTCATCACCCGGGGAGACGAACAACTTGCCCCGGTCCTGCAGCGTGAACAGCGCATAGGCCAGCACCTTGCCCCGCCCGTTGGATATCAGCACACCGCTGGCACGCCCGGCGACACCCCGGTTCCTGACCGGACCGTAATGATCGAACACGTGGTGCATCAGACCTGTGCCAGAGGTCAGGGTACGGAACTCGGTCTGGAATCCGATCAGCCCACGCGAGGGAATCACGTAGTCCAGGCGCACCCTGCCCTTGCCATCGGGCATCATGTTTTCCAGGTCGCCCCCACGGGCGCCCAGGGCCTCCATTACCGCACCCTGGCCCGAATCTTCCATGTCCACGGTGAGCATCTCAAACGGCTCCTGGCGCTCGCCGTTGACTTCCTTGTACACGACCTGGGGACGCGACACGGCCACTTCGTAGCCTTCCCGCCGCATGGTCTCAAGCAAGATGGCCAGGTGCAGCTCACCACGACCCGACACCGTGAAACGGTCAGCGTTCGCGGTATCCTCAACTCGCAGGGCCACGTTATGCATGGCCTCACGCATCAGGCGTTCACGCAGCTGGCGGCTGGTGACGAACTTGCCGTCCTGGCCCACAAACGGCGACGTATTGGCCTCGAAACCCATGCTGATCGTGGGTTCATCCACGGTCAGGGCCGGCAACGCCTCAGGCTTGCTTACGTCACACAGGGTGTCGGAAATCTCCGGATGCTCGATGCCCGCAATGGCGATAATGTCGCCGGCCTGCGCGCTATCCACCTCTACCCGGTCCAGGCCGAGGAAGCCAAATATCTGGCCGATCTTCTCATTGCGCTTGCGACCGGCGCGATCAATCACGGTAACTGCCTGGTTACGACGCACCATGCCCCGTGCGATACGTCCCACACCGATCGCGCCGACATAGGATGAGTAGGCCAGGGAACTGAGCTGCATCTGGAACGGACCGTCCAGGTCTACCGGTGGCGGCGGACAGTGCTCAATGATGGCATTGAACAGGATATCCATATTCGGCTGCATGTCATCCGCAGAAATACCGGACTGGCCCATCAGGGCCGAGGTATAAATGACGGGGAAATCCAGCTGTTCCTCGGTGGCGCCCAGGCGATCAAACAGATCAAAGGTCTGGTCGAGCACCCAGTTCGGCCGGGCGCCGTCCCGGTCAATCTTGTTAATCACCACGATGGGTTTCAGACCGTGTGAAAAGGCTTTCTGGGTCACAAAGCGAGTCTGCGGCATGGGTCCGTCCACCGCGTCCACCAGCAGCAGAACAGAATCCACCATGGACAGCACCCGCTCCACCTCACCGCCGAAGTCGGCGTGCCCGGGAGTATCCACGATATTGATACGGAAATCTTTCCAGCGTATGGCGGTGTTCTTGGACAGGATGGTAATACCGCGCTCACGCTCCAGGTCATTGGAGTCCATCATCCGGTCTGGCATGACCTTGCGTTCATCCATGGTGCCCGACTGCCTGAGCAATTGGTCCACCAGGGTGGTCTTGCCATGGTCAACATGGGCGATAATGGCGATATTACGAAGCTTTTCGATCATGAACTGGAATCCGGAAACGGCGTGAGGGGTTTGTGCGGCGCGGCATTGTATCCGATATCAGTCACGATTACCTGTAAATGGGGAAATCCGCTTCCCCGGGGCCTGCCCCGACCTCAGCCCGCATCGCCGGGACGCGCCGATCGGGGCGGGTGTGAAACTCACCCGTTCTTCGGAACCTGTGATGGACGTGGCCAACTGCCAAACGGGCCCCCCCGGACTGTCTGTCACCGGCCGTCAGACCGTGGCAGTCTTGCAGGGTGCACCTCGTGCGCCAAACTGGCTGGTCGGCCTGCTCAAGCATTGTAGGGTGCACTTCGTGCACCAATGTGGTGGTGCGCAGAATGCCCCTGCAGTGACTGGCTCTGCCCGGTGCGTGAAACGCACCCTACCGACTAGCTCATTCCCGGCACGAGCACCGCGGCGCCGCTGAACCGGCCGTGGCGCAGGTCATCCAGGGCCTGGTTGGCCTGCTCCAGCGGGTAGGCAATCGGGCGCGTGGTCACCGGAATACGTGGCGCCAGCGACAGGAACTCCACAGCATCTGCCCGGGTAAGATTCGCCACCGAGCGCAGGACCCGCTCATCCCAGAGTACGGAGTAAGGGAAAGCGGGGATGTCACTCATATGGATGCCGCCACAGACCACCGTGCCACCCCTTGCAGTCGCGCCCAGGGCCGTAGGAACCAGGGAACCCACGGGGGCAAATATTAGCGCCGCATCCAGGGCTATCGGGGGCGGACCTGCCGAAGAACCGGCCCAAACAGCCCCCAGCTCCCTGGCGAAAGCCTGTGCGCCGGTATCACCCTTGATGCCAATCTGTCTAGGTTGTGACAATCGCTATAAGTCACTTACTGACCCCAACACCTGTTCTTCCGCTAAGCCTATTATGACATTCGCAATATGCCGAATTTAACAAAATCTGACAGCTCGGACAGCAGAATCTGCTTGCGCCAGTAATTGTATTTAAGAAGAAAATAAGCGCAGTGCCTTTTATCCTGAAAAGAGATTGGTGAAGCGAAACACTGCCAGGTGAGAACTCGTAGGCAGCTCTCCAGCTTTGCATGACCAGTTTTCTTTTTGACGGATCCCAGAATTTGCGCAGTGTTTCCGAATCGTTCATATCCCAAAAACTGACTGCATATTCTTCATGCCGGCGGCAATTAAACAAGTGCTCCTGAATTTCAGACGAATTTGCCATACAGAGTCATTTCTGCAATCAAGTTTATATCCGCCGATACAAAAGCTTGCATCCTCGCGGATTGCGCCAATGCCTCACGCCGAATTAATCCGTACATCAAATTCTGCAAACCGATATTCTCCAAGCAAGTGATAAAGCGCTCGGTAGGACTATCCTGCAGTAAGCAAAGGTTGTCGTCGTATTTACGAACAAAACGACCCTCTGCGTCGATAATGCAGGATTTGCCATAAGCCAGAACAACTTCCGGATTTGCATCCAGGACCTCTACACACTTTTCAATCAGTTTGGGTTCGATCGTATCATCGGCGTTTTGCCAGCGAAAATATTCGGACTTTCCTGGTTTGAAACAAACCTCATAGTTTCCTAGCCGCTCCGATATTCTTTCTCGTTTCGGAAATATATGATTCGCGAATCCCTGTCAGCCCACGATCGGCAAATTTCCTCGGTTCTCGTCGGTGGAAGCGTTATCCGCAATGTAGAGCGTATAATCCTGAAAGGTCTGCCTAGAAATAGACTCCAGCGCGTCCTCAATGTACCTTTCACCATTGTAAACCGGCATGCCAATACTGACGCGAGCACTGGCTTGGCGTCCGCAAATTAGAAGTTGATTCTGTCATATACTCTTCAAGACTTTATTAGATGAGACCGTGAATTTTCAAGCGATCTTTGGCCGACAATTGAACTATTGATTAGCCTGCACTATATGCTTATCAACGACATTAGGAATGACAACATAGTCACATAATTTAAAAATCGAAGGTAGCGTTCTCGCAGAAATGGCGTTCAATTGACCCATCAGGAGATACCGGGTGCATTATTGCTTACTTGGCTTTGCTACCATTTGGCCCATTCTACGGTATTGATCTTCTACCAATTCGGCGTACCTGGCGGAATTATCGGAGATTTCCTTCGCCACCGTTTCCCGATGATTGACCAGATCCCCGAACAAGCATTTCAGATCGTCCAACTGGAAGGCATCAATTTTACGTACGAACTGACCCTGCCCCATCTCCTCGGCCAACCTAATGAATTTACTATGATGCGCGAGAGCGATTGCCGGAACTTTTGATAGAAATGAAAACAACAAACCGTGGAATCGACAAGCAATTACGTAGTCGCATTGCGAAAGATGGCGGAAGACATCATTGTAGTCTTTAATTGCAGGCCGGAAGATGTGAGACTCCAAAGCTCGCCCATGAACTAGCCTGTCTAGGATATCGTCGATGGTCAAGTTATCCATCAACAGTTCGTTCGGGATAAATCGCAGAGCATATCCCTCTTCGAGTAACCAATCGCAGAACTCGGCCATCTTGGCCACATATTTTTTATATTCGCCGGAATCCGAAATGTTCCAACGGGTCGCAATAGGCTATCGGATTGATGCCGACGACGGTTTCTGTCTTCGCATAGCTACCGAGACCTAGAACAGCCTCGGTTTTCATCGAAAATGCCATATCCGGAACAAGTTCTACAGTTCTTCAGCCCCCATGAGGAGACCAACGAAAGAGTTCCTTGGTCACGGACTGATTTGTAGTGCGCTAGTCGGAGTGCAGTCGCGCAAAAAAAACGCGTCCACCAACTTTCTGTTTCTCCGGCGCCCACGCTCAAGAACGCGATCTTACAGCCGCTAACTCGGGCCAGTAGACACCATCGAAACAATCCAAAGGGATATCGCCAGGGGCGACCCCATTCCTCGTTCAACTGTCCCGACCCGGACATCACCATCAGATCCAATGTGAGGACCGTACGGAAAACGTCAAGCGAAAATCTTAATTCACGGACAACGGTGATCGATACGATAACGCATCGCTGCGCCAACTTAGCCGATGCATAGAGAATTCGCGAAGACTTTATCCAACCCAAGCCTTTCTGACTGATAGAAATTGCATCCGACTTCGACTGAGATTGCCCCTCCGAATCACTCGATTCGACTTCTTCTTGGACGTACAGAGATTCCGAATTCTTTATGAACACGCGAAATATCGAATAGGCTTGTATTCGATGCCGCATTTCGACGTTTTGGGGTTGCTCAACAAATAGCGACGACTTCGACATTCCGAACATGTCTTCGTATTCCCTCGATCGTCGCGTCGGCGACAGCGGCGTCTCCCATGTTCTCAAACCCAAAGGTCCCAAATACGCCTACTCGAGTTCTTCGGCGGGCTTCTGTCAACACAGTCGTTAATTCCTCTGCTTTATCCAAAAAGCATGGCAACCCGAGTTTTTAGGGCCGCATTAAGGTAAATCTCACTCTACGTCATCGCAACCAATAAAACTGTGACTCAAGTTAGAGAGTATAAACTTACGGACCGGTATAAATTTAGCTGGGAATTCCATACAATAGGTAATAGATTCAGCGGCAACGTCCGCCGCACGATCGGAAGACTGGAATGCCCACCAAAGCTAACCGATTATTAATTATACAGCAGCTATTGGCCTTTCACTCGTGAGCACAACGGATAACAAATGCAAAGTCCCGACTCTGACCTGGTAAGCGTTGTTATCCCCATCTACAATGCCGAAGCATATCTGCAGGAAACTCTCGACAGTATTCTCGCTCAAACCTATCCAGATATAGAAGTAGTTGCCGTCGATGATGGTTCTACCGACCGTTCGTTGAATATCCTGGCGCAATATCCGCGGAACCTTGTCATCGTTAAGCAGGCGAATAGTGGTCCGGCCGCAGCGAGAAACCGCGGCGTACGGGAAGCCAGTGGCCGTTGGATAGCCTTTCTTGATGCCGACGATCTTTGGCGCGAGGATAAGATAGAAAAGCAGGTGAAGATTTGCCGAAACTACAAGTGGTCCTACACCGACGCTGTCTTCATTGGTGGTGTCAACAATGGCAGACGAGACAGCGAGTTTACCTCAAAGTATCAGGGCGATATTCTCGAGCAGTTGGTACAAAGTAATTTCGTTGGCACCTCGTCGCTTCTAATTGATCGTCAGACGTTTCTCAGTTCAGGGGGCTTCAACGAGCAACTTAAGGCGATCGAGGATTGGGAGTTGTGGATCCGCATCGCCAGCCAACACGCAATCGGATACCTTGATGAACCGCTGCTAGGCTACCGTGTCCATGTTAACTCTGCCTCACGCAACAGCCGACGTACTTTGCCGAGCCACCTAAGAGTAATCAATCAGGCATTCGCGCCAGGCGGTCCGGCTGAGAAGCTAATACATCTCAAGTCGAATGCATTGGGTAACTCGTGCAGCACTTGCTCTCACATCGCCGAAGAGGAACTAGATTACGGGTTCGCATTACAGTGGGCATTCCTGGCCGGTCTGTTATAATCCTTCGGAGCTATCTCGCTGGAAACATATGACCAAGGCTATTGTAAAATATGGCCTTTCTTTGGTCGGCCGCAGGTAGAACATCTTTGTCAGCGATGGTTAGGATTGTAAGAATGTACCTGTCGAAATGCTGCTGACAGCATCGCAACGTGCTGGACTATGACTGAAATTCGTAAAGCAGTTTGGTATTCGATTCTAAATCGATACTCACTCGTAGTCGTCGGGCTTGTTTCGGTCGCTATCTTGGCGCGCCTACTAACGCCAGAAGAAATTGGCGTTTTCGCAGTTGCAACCTCAATTGCGTTTATCGCTTCGTCAATGCGCTCCCTGGGTATTGGCGAGTATTTGATCAGGGAACAGGAAATTGACCAACGAAAGGTTCAGTCAGTGATCGGGGTCATGATCGTCATTTCCTGGAGTCTAGGCTTGATCTTGGTTCTGAGCGCACCCTGGATTGCCGATTACTACAAAGTCGACGACCTACGAGGCATACTGTGGATAATGTCTATACCGTTTTTCCTGGCGCCCTACACGAGCATACCCTACTCGCTGCTAGCCCGGGAAATGCGGTTTGATTCTATCCTTCGGATTGATATCGCCGGGGCGGTTACTAATACCGCGGTTTCAATCGGCCTGGTGTTGATGGGCTTCAGCTACTATGGACTCGCCTATGGTGCCTGCTGGGTGCTGTAGCGGAATTCCTGATAGTAACTAAATTCAGGCCGACCCATATGACCTGGGTTCCTGCCTTTAGGGGTTTTGGTCTGATCTTTGGGGTCGGCATTCTGATCAGCTTAGGGCGCACACTTGCAATGGTCTCGCAGCACAGCGGGGATTTGATTTTAGGCCGTATGGCCCAAATGAGTACCGTTGGTTTTTACTCGCGGGGATTGGGTCTGATTACGTTTATTCAGAATCTCCTCGTCAATTCAGTAGGGCCAACTGTCCTGCCGCATCTATCCCAAGTCAATCGATCTGGAGGCAGCGTAGCTGCCGCCTATTCGAATGCGATTGCACTGGTAGGCGCCTTTACCTTTCCGGTATTTGCCGTGGTAAACCTGGCAGCGGGTCCGATGATAAACGCGCTATTTGGCGACCAATGGGACGAAGTCCGTCAACATCGCATCGATTCTAGCTATCTGGGCAATGCTGCAATCCATTCACTGTTTCAGTAATCCCGCGTTGTTGGCGATTGGCAAGGAACGCATAATCTTGTTCAAAGAGATGGCTTCAATGTCGGTTAAGATCGCATTGATTATCACAGCAGTTCCTTATGGCCTCGAATGGGTAGCACGGGGCTTTGTTGTATCCGGGATATTCGACCTTATTATGATCACGCTGCTATTGAAAGCGACTCACGGAATTTCCGTTATTCAACTGCTCAGAACCTACTTTCCAAATGTTCTCGTAGCTACAGCCTGCTGGATCAGTCTCGAAGGGTATGTCACTGTACATAGATTTTAGTTTGATGAACGCATGGCTAGCCCTACTCATCATTGCCGGCAGTATGACGGTGGTCTGGTTGTTGGCATTGCGTCTCACTCGGAATATAGCGTGGCCCCTATATTCGCGAGTATCGCGCTCTTTTCCGTCCGAAAAATGCGCTCCCCGGAATAGTTTCGTCTACATCAGAGCTGGATAAAGCCCTTGGGGGAGCATACCGCAAAAACCTGCCTTCCACTTTTCCCTGGCAAGCTAGCGACTGGCTTTTTCTATACCGATTAGCAAAGACTCATTAAAAAATGGCGAGCAAGCAATCACGATGTGCCGCAAGATTCGAAGGATAGGATGAAAATTCCTATCGCATAAACTGGGTATTAGATATTCCGTTAGTTACCGGAATTCATGCTTAGGAACTGGATCAGCAATTAAAACCAAATTCACCGCTTTGTATTAGAATTGTTTTCTACTCGGGAGCTGTTTTTACCGCCGGCCCGTTCCCGGCACCAGCACCGCGGCGCCGCTGAACCGGCCGTGGCGCAGGTCATCCAGGGCCTGGTTGGCCTGCTCCAGCGGGTAGGCAATCGGGCGCGTGGTCACCGGAATACGTGGCGCCAGCGACAGGAACTCCACAGCATCTGCCCGGGTAAGATTCGCCACCGAGCGCAGGACCCGCTCATCCCAGAGTACGGAGTAAGGGAAAGCGGGGATGTCACTCATGTGGATGCCGCCACAGACCACCGTGCCGCCCCTGGCAGTCGCGCCCAGGGCCGCAGGAACCAGGGCACCCACGGGGGCGAAAATAAGCGCCGCATCCAGGGCAGTTGGTGGCGGGCCTGCCGAAGAACCGGCCCAGACCGCCCCCAGTTCCTTCGCGAAAGCCTGTGCGCCTGTGTCACCCTCGCGGGTGAAGGCGTAGACCTCCCTCCCTTCATACCGCGCCACCTGGGTCACGATATGGGCAGCGGCGCCGAATCCGTAAATACCCAGTTTGCGGGCCTCTCCCGCCATTTTCAGCGCGCGGTAGCCAATCAGGCCGGCGCACAACAGGGGTGCGGCATCGAGGTCGGAATACTTCGCATCGATGGCAAAACAGATAACGCTGATCGGCCACCGTTAGCTCGGCGTACCCTCCGTCGATTTGATAACCGGTGAAGCGCGCCTGGCCACACAGGTTTTCCCGGCCGGTCTGACAGTACTCGCACTCACCACAGGTCCAGCCCAGCCAGGGCACGCCCACGCGATCGCCAATACTGAATCGATCGACTGCAGCACCTTTTCCGATGACCTCGCCGACGATCTCGTGACCGGGGATCACGGACGGCTTCGGATGGGGTAATTCGCCGTCGACCAGGTGCAGATCCGTGCGACAGACGCCACAGGCATGGACACGTATCAGGACCTGCTGATCTGTCGGTTGCGGATCCGGCACCTCGGACCAGACCAGGGGCAATCCGGGTCGCTGGAAAAGCATGGCGTGCATAGACTTCCTACCTTGTCCCACCGCGGTAGAAGACGCAAGCGAATGTCAGGTCGCAGGGGTGGTGACCGCCCGTATTTCTCTGCCGGCAGACGTGTGTGTCGCCGTCAGCTTTCGCGGGCTCGGTTCGAACCACCGACCTCCTGGCCACCCGAACTGGCACCCAGGTCCGAAGCCCCCGGGACCCGACCCTGCCTCCTCCACCACAAGATTTTCTGGCGAGGACCGCGTCCAAAGACTCAGTTGCCCTGGCGCTCAAGCTCCAGCAGTTTCTGGACCACTTGCTCCGCCAGTGTCTCCGGCGCCACGGCCCGCCCCGTCCAGCACCAACTCCGGATTCTCCGGCGGCTGGTACTCGGAACCTATGCCGGTGAAGTTCGGCAATTCCCCCGCGCGGGCCTTCTTGTACAAGCCCTTGGGGTCGCGTTGCTCGCATACCTCCAGGGGGGTGTTTACGTACACTTCCAGGAATTCTCCCTCGTCCATCAGTTCCCTGGCCATACGTCGTTCACTGCGGAACGGGGAAATAAAAGACACCAGCACGATCAGACCGGCATCCAGGAACAATTTGGACACCTCACCCACCCGCCGGATATTTTCCACCCGGTCGGTATCGGTGAAACCCAGGTCCTTGTTCAGGCCGTGGCGAACATTGTCACCATCCAGCAGGTAGGTGTGCTTGCCCATGGACAGCAGCCTTTTCTCCACCAGGTTGGCGACTGTGGACTTGCCCGATCCCGACAAACCGGTGAACCACAGCACCCGCGGTACCTGCCCCATGTGCGCGGCGCGGATGCGCTTGTCCACATCCAGCGCCTGCCAGTGAATATTGGTGGCCCGGCGCAGGGCAAATTCAATCATGCCCGCCGCCACCGTGGCGTGGCTGAACCGGTCCACCAGGATGAATCCACCCGTGGCGCGGTTATCCCGATAGGGATCGAAGGACACCGGCTTGCTCAGTGATACATTGCAAACGCCCACCTCGTTCAGCTCCAGGGTCTTGCCCGGTTCGTACCAGCCGCCCTCGGCATCCAGCAGGTCGAGCGGCGGCACCGGCCGCATGCCTTTGGGTGCCGGCGCCAGCGAGATGCCGCAGTTGCCCGCCACCACGGTGGTCACGCCCTGGCTCGCCTTCGGCGCCATGTCGGGCGCCGACAGCAGCAGCCGGTCGTCGTGCGTGTGCGCGTCGATGAAGCCGGGGGCGACGATTTTCCCCGTGGCGTCGATCTCGGCGTCGGCGCGAGCCGCCTCGAGCTTGCCGATCGCCGCGATGCGGCCGTCGCTGATCGCGAGGTCGGCCGCGTAGCGCGGCGCGCGCGTGCCGTCGATGACGGTGCCGCCGCGAATCAGGAGGTCGTAGCATCCACCAGAGAAAGAACGGCTTGTCGGCCTTCTTCGCGCCGGCCATGAAACGCAGCGCTTCCCTCGTGATCTCCTCGTCCACGGTCTCCATGCGCTTCTTGGTCAGCGGCCCGGCGCTCTCGATCCTCTGGGTGCCGTCCGGATTCGCCCAGGAATGGATCACACCGCGGGTCGCGTATCGTTTCCTCAGCTCAGGGTCCTTGAAATAGTCTGGATGTTCAGGCTCATCCTCAGCGTTGAGGTGGTAGAGAGAGCCGTAGAATTCGTCGAAGCCATGCACGGTAGGCAGATGCTCGTCACGATCACCGAGATGGTTCTTGCCAAATTGGCCCGTGACGTAGCCCTGCGCTTTCAGCAGCTCCGCGATGGTCACGTCCCGCGCTGCGAGCCCTTCCTTCGCGCCCGGTAGTCCGACCTTGAGCATACCGGTTCGGAATCCGACCTGTCCGGTTATGAAGCTCGCTCGGCCAGCGGTGCAGCTTTGCTGGCCGTACCAATCGGTAAATAGCGCACCTTCTTTTGCGATCTGGTCTATGTTGGGCGTCTTGTATCCCATCATGCCCTGATTGTAGGCGCTGACGTTCCAATAACCGATGTCGTCACCCCAGATGACGAGGATATTCGGCTTCTTCGTATCTGCAGTCTGCGCCGACGCGGGCACGCCCAGCAGGGCAAGTGCCACTAGCAGGGCATGGAGCATCCCGGCAGATCTCATGGATACCGATGTCATGTGATTCCTCCTATGTTCATATTGGTAGATGGTTGCTGTGGGCCGGCTAACGATTGATTATAAGGTTTCCAGATGAGTCCGCTATCTGTGCTTTGCTTCCAGATAATACACCCAACAGATTGTGAGGTCTAGCCCGCGAATTGCCTCATCATAGAAGTACCCGAAACGGAATCGTTGCCTCACGTAAGAAAGTACCCGAAATGGGTTAAGAAGAGGCCTCATGGAAAGAGGCCGAAGAAAGAAGTTGACGATGGCGGCGCGACGAGTGTTGGTGAAGGCGTTTGGCGGATCCCGAAGGGTTCGCAAGAAACAGAAAGGAGCCATATTAGATCAGGTGGTGGAGGCCGCCGGGTACGAACGCCACTATGCGGCGAGGTTATTGCGGACTCATGGGAGACGAGTGGTGGTGGCTCCCGGCGTGATGGTGGAAGGGGATGTGGGGTATCGAATCCGACGCCGCCGGCAGCGGATCTATGGCGAAGAGGTCAAGCGGGTGCTGATTCGGCTCTGGAAGCTGCTGGACTACTTATGTGGTAAGCGATTGGTGGGTGCCTTAGCGGAGACGATCGAAGCGCTCGAACGGCATGGTGAATTGAAGTTAAGCGACGAGTTACGCCACAAACTACTCTCGATCAGTGCGGCCACGATCGATCGGCTTTTAGCCTCAGAGAAAAAGAAGCTGAGACTGAAAGGACGCTCTTTGACCAAACCGGGCAGCCTGCTTCGTCAACAGATACCGATTCGTACTTTTGCGGACTGGGATGAGGCACGACCTGGTTTTGTGGAGATGGACCTGGTGGCGCATGAAGGGGGTAACGCCTCGGGAGACTTTGCTTATACGCTGGATCTGACGGATGTGGCGACGGGCGTTACGACAGCGAAGTCGAAGTGGAGCTGCTCAAGCAACTCTACGAGCAACTGCGACTCTATGTGAACTTCTTCTTGCCTTCGCACAAGCTCAAGGAGAAGACCCGTCAGGGCAGCCGGGTGCAGAAGCGTTACCACAAGGCGCGCACTCCTTATCGACGAGTGTTGGATTGCGAGCAAGTCGCAGAGCACTACAAGAAGAAGCTACGCACCCAATATCAGAAGCTGAACCCGGCCGAATTGTATCGCAACATCTTACGGATTGAGGAAGCCCTGCTGCATCAGGGAAAACAAAAGTGGCGGGCCACGGCTGTGGACGGTGGCGTCAGCATGCCATTTCGGTCTGCTGGCCCAGAGGAGGCCTCCTGGATGATTTTCAGGCTGTTTCCCTGGTTCATTGTGCCGGCAGAGGGGCTCAGCATAGAGAAGGCGCGCGGCGGCCGCGGTGAAAACCGGTCTTCACCGGTAGCTTCTATCGAAAACTGCCACGCAAACGATAGAAAGAATGGTATTCTCCTGCTAAGTAGTTTCCGCTTATGTGGCAAGATCCTGATTGATGCACTTCGAACAGGATCTGGACCGTGAAAAACTCGGTGGAGGAACTTGAGAGATAGGCTCTGGAGAAAGCCTCTCGGACACTCGTGAAACCGGGATCGGGCACCTTGGCTTTCCTGTTTGGTTTGATCTCTCTTGGGGCACCGTTTCTGTTCGGAGGGGGGATCGATTCCGCTAGTTGGCTTTCTTCTGATCGTAACGGGTTCGCTTCATGTCTTTTACAGTTTTCGGCGCATCAGCGAGCTGGAACAGCGATCCGAAGCCTCGAGAGGCAAATTGACGATACTGGCTGGATTGCTGGTCTTCTACGCGCCTGCCATGGTGTCCACCGCTGCTATTGTGTTGGTAGCCCTTTTACTTGCATTTCTTGCGGCGCAGACTATTGTGTCCGAGATCAGGAACTGGAGGAAAAGTCTGTTCAATAGATCGAGACTGATCGAACCCTTTCTCAGCATCGGACTTGCGGTCACTTTCCTCCTGGCTCGAGACTTGTCTGCTCGAATTCTGATTGGATTTGCTGCAGCCTATTGGCAGTTTTCGGCCGGTTGGGCGATTTGGTCAGTCCCGAGCAGAGACCTGTTGGAGGCTTCGGAAGAGAGGCTTTCCCTTTCCAACGATCCGGAACTGAGACGACTGGCCCGGACGATGGCGGAGCAAAGTCGTCGGCGCCCGGTCGATCGCTCCTGGATCTTCGCCTTCCTCCTGGTTCTATTTGCAATCCATGTGGGTCGAATGCAGACCGACTGGGATCTAGTGGGAATGATCTCGCCGGAGTCGCCCTCTTGGGTGACGCAGTGATGGCGCTGCTGATTGCCTTTGTGTTCATCATTCCGGCGCGTCTCGCGTTTTTCGTAGATTGAGCCACAGTATCAACTCGGGGCTATGGGAATGGACATCCAGCCAGACCGATCGGCAGATGCCGGAACGCATGCTGGCGAAACTGATCGAGTACCTTCTCAAGAGACGAATGCTTTTTACCATTCGTTTGCGCCAGGCCAGGTATTCGATTTCCGGGACCTTAGAACGAGGATTGCAGACGGGCCTCCCGCTGGTTGCCATCATTGTCGCGACCACACCCATCTGGGGAATGAGCTGGTACTTTGACACCGAAAACTGGGCCGCCGGGTCTGGAATTCCTGGGCGGCGCAACGGACAGTCGTCTGGCGGGAAGCGATGGTCAAATCGGTGATCGAGAATACGCCGCAGCCGCCCATCGAGCAGCGGTTTCATGTGAATCCTCCCCCGAGTGGCTCCGGAGACGGGGATTTCGCCTTTCTGGTGATTGGTGATACGGGAGAAGGAGACGCATCGCAGCAAGTTCTGCGCAGCGAGTTGTCCTTGGAAAACCGTGCAGCGGGACGATGTCCGCTTTGTCGTGACTCTCCTCCGACGTCATTTATCCGACGGTGCGATGCGGGACTATGAAGCAAATTCTGGCTGCCGTTCATGGGGACGGAAAAGCCCGTCTACGCGATTCCCGGAAATCATGACTGGTACGATGCATTGGAAGGTTTTGCCGCCACGTTTTTCGAACCCGAAGCCGCCCGGATCGCGATGCGAGCACGGATCGAAGCGGACAGGAAACTGACAACGACTCGAGATAACCGGATTGAGGCTCTCCTCCAAACGGCAAAGCAGCTTCGCTCGGAATATGAGATTCGGACCGGTTATCAGGACGCCCCGTTCTTCAGGTTCGAGGCCGGGCAGTTTTGCCTAATCGCTGTGGACACAGGAGTTGCCAAGCGAGTCGACGCCGCTCAGTTCGAATGGTTC
>CAWGLN010000003.1:0-122647 GCA_963823435.1 uncultured Gammaproteobacteria bacterium
CAGGGATGTTTCTTTCCCAGGTAATCTATGATCTCCTTCCAGCTCCTCTTTTGAAGGATGTTTTCTCTCAATATTCTTTTGCTTATAATAGAGGTCAATCATCTGTTCTCTTTTGTTCTTCTGTAATTCCTATAGCTGACATTGTATTCTCCTTTTATAAAAAGATTAAATTTCTAGTCCTTCTGTTAGTTGGACATTATGGTTACACTAAAAGCATGGAAATTGGGAAGTGGTTTGGATACAAGATATTGGGGTAACGAAAAAGCTCTCCCGCCACTATAAAGCGCAGCGACGGAGTAGTCAACTGCAAGCTGATGTTAGGTGTTGTACCCTCAACATTTGGTTGCCACCTCGTTGGAACTCATATGATACTGCTTCAACAGAGATCTGATAACCATCTTGCTGCATTTCCGAAATTGCAGGCGCAAGGTGGCGAGATGAAATAGCTCCAAGCTCTAAAAGGGGAAATATCCTTGCTTCCCTTGCCACACGACACATTTCTTTGATTGCCTCTATGTGGAACTCAATAGATAACTGTTCACTATACAAAAACAGATAATGTGAACATAGAGACAGACCAAACTGTCCATCTCGAAAAGGTAACCTAGGGAAACCACCAGTTAGATAAATAACCCCCTTGTGCCTTACCATTTTTAAAATCGCTTAGAAATTCATTCATTGCTGCCATACGGATTTGGCCAAGTTCTTCAACTGAAGAGATAGAGTTCCAAAGAAACTCATTTCTATTTTTTTTCGTTTGCTCAATAACTTGATCATACGTTTCAGAAATGCGGTTTTTGATGGCATCTTCTGTAAGTTGATAAATTGGATCAATGGAGACAACATTTCCGCCTTTGCGTGAAAGGACAGCATTGAAACTTGCCGGGCCATCACTACACCCAAGGATGCTTGATTTGAAATCATCATCTGTCAGGGCAAACATCTTGACATATTCGTCAAATGATCGGCCCCATAGGACAACTTCTTTTAGCGTAAATGCCACTTGGTTTTTTCTCTTAACATCTAACTATTGAGTCTACGGAATAATTTTCGACATACTTGATAAGTTACATTTTGAAACAATTTAATGTAGCGAAATGTAATAGTTAACGCCATTATAACTTCATGACGGCTATATTTCCACAAGATATTGCAGTGTCTAAGAAGATCAGAAAGTGTAACATACTGACAAACAATCAGAGGTCATGCCCGGAGGGATTATGCTCTAACATAGGTTTGGTGGTAGCAAATTATTCGGTCTTCAAATAGTTGGCATAGATGGTAGCAGTATGAGTTTTTTTTTTAGCACAATGACGGACATCCACCATGTAGAGATTCTGATATTATAGAAAAGCCTGCCATCTCACGATGCAGATCTTTCCACTCTCGCGTTAGAAGGCATTTCGAAGCATAAAATCAGGGTTTTCCCTATTGCATTTTTTGTTTTTTAATACTAAGAATAAACACAACTACATACGATAAAGCCAAACCCCGAGCGATCGAGGGACGGAAAGCCACAGTTCTATTGCGGAGTTGAATCTGAGTAGTAACGTGCTTCTGGAAATGGTTTAATAGAAGGCTGGACTGCCGAATGTATAATTCCTAATAGGATAGTTGTACACGGCAGTTTTTTATTTGGGAGAAAGGAGGTGATGCTCATAAGAGGATTTTAAGTGAAAGTAATCTTCTAAAGCATAACCTATGAGAAAGGAGGACAAGATGAGACTAATAAAATGTTTTACCGCTGATGTTGGCTTTAATCTTTATGGTTATGGCATTTTGGGGCAAAAATGTAGCGGCATACGATATGGCTGAATATTTTCCATTAAACCAGGGAGATGAGTGGATATATAGAAACAATTATTTTGGAGACGGACAACTTCCGGTGAAAACGGTCATAGACGGTACTGAATTGGTTAACGGAGCAGAGACAATAAAATTTGGTGTTAGTTGTTATGTTATGGATTCCGAAGGTTTGAAAAAGTACAAGCAGGTTGTGCCTGGAGATAATTATCTTATTTTTGATCCTCCAAGAATAATTTTTCCTGCTCAGTGTGATGTGGGTGAGACTTACCTTTATTCCGTATCAGCTAAAGTATACTCAAGTGATAACACATTGACAGACATCTATCCTGGAAATGATACTGTCATTTTAGGGAATGTAAAGGATGTGACTGTTCCAGCGGGAACGTTTAAGGATTGTCTGAAAATTTATACTTACTCGTCATTGTTTCTAGAGCATTACGGGGGGGTGATAAAAACTGAGTGGTATGCCCGTAATATTGGACTGATAAAAAGTATAGAGTATGATGGTAGTGTAGTAAATGTACTCATGAGCGCTACTGTTGACGGAGTACACTATGGCTGTCCTGCAACTTTTGCCTTGGGAGGAGATTCAAATGACATCAATACTCTAAGAAAATTTAGAGATGAAGTGCTACGCAAAACGCCAGCAGGTAAAGAAATGATAAAGCTGTATTACGGTTCGTCCCTGTAATAGTCAAAGCAATGGCAGAGGATGAGGAATTTAAAGAAGAGGTTAAAGATATGATTGAGGGGGTTTTGCCCTTAGTGAGAAAAGCAGTAGAATAGAATGAATCATTTTTCAAGATTAACAATTTCAACCCCATTTGACAGTTCTAATAGAATATGTTCTCTTATACAGGGGTTTTTTTAAATGACTAATAGTTTAGGAACTCAATAACTAATGCTCACATCAAAAGAAGAAAAGTTGTTTTCGTACTGTATGGAAGAACTACGGCTTCTCATTGAACATCCTCATGAACATGATTCATTAATCGAAAGACTAGAAACCATTCAAAATTGCTTTGAAGTGTTGTACAAACAAACATTAATCAAAGAGAGGTGAAGTGAAATGCCAACTATAATAGAGGGTTTAACCTTATATTCTGTGCCCGAATTATCTCAAAAGTTGAATGTAACCACCGTTTCCATTAGAAATTATATCAATTCGGGTCGCCTGAAAGGACAGAAGGTAATGGGAAGGTGGTTTGTATTAGAAGAAGATTGGGGGGAATTTTTTAACAAACTCTCCTGACTTAATGATTATATATTTTATCTGTCCTTTCTTCATGGCAGGGTGTATTATGGGGAAACAATCCTTAGCAAAGGCGGAAATAACTGCTCCTCAAGAGGGACAGCAAATAGAATTAATAAATTTAGGAGAGCATTCAAGATATGGAAAGCAATCGAGCGTAAATAGTGTCATCATAATAAGGTGGCTAGCCATATTATTTTGCTTGGCTTTCTGGTACGGTGTTTACAAATTGGTAAATTATGTATTTCTTAGTGGTTGAATTAATTAAGGTAAGTGAACAGAATATTCTCATTGCGAGCAGGAGTCGTTATTGCTCCTGTTTTTGCACATCAATATGTTGTATATGTTTAACTCAGCTATAAAAATCAACAGGCTACAGACAAAAGTTTTCGACATATTCAAATGGTAATGTCGACGATACGAAATTTTTTCGATATCACCTGCAGTAGCAATGCTGGGGGTTTTTTTATTTAAAAAATGAAAATTGAAGTGCTGATCAAGATGGCAAACACAACATATTGATTTTTTTTTTTAAGCTGTGGATAGCTGGTATATAAAAAAGAAACCCTAATAGTAGAGAAGATGCAGACATCGAAGCCCATCCATAACTAGCTGTTTTTGTTGGAGCAATATCAGTGATCAAAATTTGATCGAAGTGCTAAAAGTATAGATAAAACATGGTGATTTTTATCTGGTATTGCATACTTATCCACAGGCAATAAACAATTTCTGTGGAGTGTTCTTATTAAGGGTAGAATAATAATCTTCAGCAGGTGCTCAGGGTTGTAATTGAGTTTAGATCAAAGTGACACTACTTGCCTTCCGGCAAACTAAACTTGTCTTCCTCAACCACCTCGGCATCTTCAGCGTTATCCTTCGGTTCAGTGCTGTCTATAATGTTGAAGGTTGGCACTTCCAGCCTGTGCTGGACTAGTTCTACCGGTTTGCCTACAAGGTGTTCCAGTAAGAAAATGAATATACGTGGACTCAGGTCTGCCTTCCTCCTAACATACAGGCAGAGTTCATAATAGGTCATCCTGTTCCCGGTTTCAGGATCAAGGAGCAGCACATCCTCGGCAAACTGCCGTGCAACCAGGGTTATCTTATTCTTTGCACCCTTGGGCTTGCCTGCATAACCTTTCGGAAACCTCCTGTCCCTCTTGTATTGCCTTTAACGAATCTGCCATCGCTATCTCTAACGGCTATTGATTTACCAGGTGCTGCTTTGGTTTTATTCATTTGATGATAACCTCGCTGTGATTACCGATTTTATTTCTGAAAAAAGTCTGAAAAATTTTTGGGGAATTTTTCTGGTGACCCCCTATTTGATAGGAGTCCCATAAACTTAACCGGAAATACCTGTGTAATACATGACCTATACTCTTCTGGGGGAATACCCCTAAGGGCGATTTGACTTCCCATAATGGACTGTGCAGTAATTGTACTGTAGACAGGAACAAACAGTGGGAAACAAGAGCAAGACCAACATTAATTAATTTCACGTTTTGCAAGGTATAACAAGCAGTAAGCAGCAGTAGAAAAAACATTGGGGGGGTTAAGGAAGCGATTCGTAATCAGCAGGTCGTGAGTTCGACTCCACTCGCCGGCTCTCTTTATTTTCAATGTGTTACACCCCCTACCCTCTCCCCAAAACTCCCGCTTGGGATTATTTTTTTTGATCGAGTCCAAAACGAGTCCAATCTTTAGGGACGTCTTTCTTCTCTCATAGCTTAACCGCATTCACTGACATATCGTCCCTAAGATGAGCGTAGCGCATAGTCGTTTTAATGTCGGTATGCCCGAGTAGCTTTTGAACTACCACTCTAATTACATAATTCATATAATGTCACTATGTAGTGGTGTCCAAAAGACGAAAAAAGTGCAACTCATACAAAATAGTGATGCTCCCCGCGCACAGCGCGGGGCATCCCGGAAATTAAATTTTATTATTTCTCAATTGTGCCGATTCATCCCCGCCTGCAAGGCGGGGCTCTCTCGGCACCTGCCGGTAAACAGTCAACCCCACACCTGTCTCATTAAACATTACCAGATCAAATCACCACCCCCTCACTTCTAAGGGGTGGTGATTGAGAGGATCAGTCCCCTTTTTCTATTTTATAAAGCCCTTCTCGTGGTAAAAATACTCTCTTCGTGGGATAAAAAATACTACTATCACCCCATTGCTTTTATGGTTTGGTTGAATTATTGTTAATCTGAAATATGAGAATATTTCATTCTTTCCTTCTGGGGGTTAAATTGGATGTATTCAAGCGGTCCCCTCCCTTAAATCATCTAATTTATCCCCCTTCTCTTCTTTTTTATAATTTCTATCATTTACCCACTTGAATGCGTCCAACCGCAATTATAGGGTCAATCCCCCGGAAATACCCTTCAGGTTGTCTGTGTACTGCTCAAGGTTGTGACCCACCAACACCAGTGCCAAAGACATGACAGTTTCCTCATATGTGTTTTGGAAGAAAAACGTGGCATGATGCCTTATCTGATTGCAATGGATTATCAAGTGGCTCATGCGGACTTACTGATACTTCTATTCAAGGAGAATGGCGATTACCCAATATAAAGGAGCTAGAGAGTCTTATAGATTATAGTCGTTTTGGTATTGTATTACCATCAGGACATCATTTTTACAACGTGCAGACCCCCTTCTACTGGACATCTACTACCAACGAAGGCTTTATCGACTACGCTTGGTACGTGGATATGCGTGATGGCAAGGTGGAATACAACCCTAAGGACTACGAACAATACTACATCTGGTGCGTTCGAGACCCACACCAGATTACAGGAGGTCAACATAAAAACTATTGGCACGCTGACGGTGAGGGCAAAATAAGGATCCCCTCCTAAATAGACCTCACCCGATGCGTGTCATTAAGATAGGGGGAAGTGAATATCACAAAACGAATGTTTATAATAGCTATCATCTGAGGTGGATTGAATACTATTCGGTATACTATAGAGATTTTCGCCCATTTGAAGCACCCCCGATATATTGACAAATCGATAATTACTTGCAAACTCTATAGAAAGTAATTTTTCTGAGTAAAGGTCTCAATGGCTTTTAAGTTTCTTTATAGTAACTATAATTACTACACCACTTATTACAGCCATAATAATACATAGTAGACTTCTGATATAAGATTGAAAAATAGCATATCCTAATCCTAATGTGGTTCCACATATCAAAACGATTCCTGAAAACCAGTTGATGACAAAGCGAGCGTTGAGTACCCGCTTATCAGGATTAATAAGAGAAGTGTCAATACCCCGCCACCATCCCCCCGGATACACCTTCAGATAAAACCGGTTAAGAATGTCTTGGGATTCTGGTTCTGTTAAAAAGGTAGCTGTCAACCAACATACAAGAGAGACGGGCACAATGATAATGGTCTTAATGTGAAAAGGTAGTGTTGCAAATTCAAATCCCAGGATGTTGGCATGCGGCCAAAGGTATTTTCCCAGAAGAAAAAACATCGCCAACAACAGCGAAGAGGTAAGCGCTACTATTTCACTCACAGCATTAATCCGCCACCAGAACCATCTCAAAATAAGTACAGCACCAATACCTGCTCCCATCTCAGCCGTGAGTTCCCAGGCAGCAGAAATCCTGTCGAATGCTAAAAGCGGTTATAGCACCGCCTACCATAAGGCCAATTACCATCAGCTTGGTTGTTCGCACATAGTGTGCCTCAGATGCATTTTTTTAATAAATCGCCGGTAGAGATCATTGAGAAGGTAAGAAGCACCCCAATTGAGATGTGTATCTATAGTAGACATAAAAGCAGCTAAAAATGAAGCAACCAACAAACCTTTCATTCCCACACCCAAACAGTAGCTCATTACGAGAGGGTAAGCATCCTTGTCTTGAGAGAGTGTAGGGAAAAAAACCAATGATGCTAACGCAACCATAATCCATGGCCAACCACGGATCATGTTGGTAAAAGCAAAAAATAAAGTGGCGAGGACAGAATTTTTCTCATCCTTACAGGAAACTATTCTTTGAATTATATAACCGCCGCCATCAGCATTGTGGTTTGCCCACCACATAACGAAAAGAAATATGAGCATACTGATAAACGGTGATTCTAGTTCAAGACTCATGGGTGGAAAAAAACTGAAGGTACCCTGTCCCATTGCTGGGTGGGAAGTAAGGATCTTCTCCTGAATCCCGCTAAATCCTCCCAGTTTAGAAAAGGAGACAACCGCAAGAATAATCGACCCGGCAATAGCAATAATGAACTGAATAAAATCTGTAACGACCACCCCCCAATATCCTGACATCACGGCATATGTTAGTGCGATAGCTGAACAAGTCCACACCAATATGCTCTGTTCCCACCCCTGACTGACTCCAACCATTACTCCAATCACACTGGCAATTGCATTAATCACCCACCCCATCACGATAAAGTTATAAAAGATTCCGAAATAAATGGCTTTAAACCCGCGTAATATGGCAGCAGGTTTACCAGAGTAACGGAGTTCGATTAACTCATTATCAGTAACAACTTCAGATCTCCTCCATAGACGAGCAAAAAGAAAGGCACACATAACATGCGTTAAAGCAGCGTTCCACCAGAACCAATTCCTCCACAATCCATACTTCCTCACCAGTTCGGTAATTGCCAAGGGGGTATCAGAGGCAAAGGTAGTAGCTATCATAGAGGTTCCAACCAACCACCAAGGTAAGGTACGACCACCAAGAAAATATTCCTGAGTACTTGATGATGCCCGTTTAGAAAAATAGACACCAACTCCCATCGTAAAAATTAAATAAAGAGAAATAATCAACCAATCAAAAAACGAAAGTCCCTCAGTCATCATAGTTCTTTCAATTAAAACGACTCTTTGATAATAATATATTTAATTCTTTAAATACCAAGACTCATTTTAAATTTACTGGATTAAGCAATATTTTTCAAGATAAGTCCTGTCTTTATACCTAGAATTTAACTTGTAGGAATATACTTTACCACTCTATCCTACATTGGAGCGTTCAAGATAATGGGTTCCTAGGATACCCTGCAAAATTCACAGTAACAAGGTTCCCCGACTGAGAAGTAGGATCTAAAGTGAAGGTGAATAAATTAGCCTCCCAGTAATAATCATTCTGAGAGGCTTTTCTTTTTTTTCTTCAAAACCCAAGATATAGTGGTTTTAAAATTAGGATAATTTTTCAAGGATACTGCAAAAATCCTACAATCTGCCTTTCCTTTATTCCATTTAACAATACCATATCAAATATGCACTATTCCGGTTCCGGCAAACTAAACATCTCACCCTCAATCACTTCAGCCTTTTCAGCATTATCCTTTGGTTCAGTACTGCCTATGATGTTAAAGGTTGGCATTTCCACCCCATGTTGGACTTGTTCTACTGGTTTGCCTGAAGAGTGGTTTAACACCAGATTAAGCCAACATAAAAAACTTCACATTTATTTATATAGTTTTTTATACATTGCTTTTCCCTGGAAAAAATCAATTTACTACCAGTCGGTATTCTGCCAAGGCATTGACGTTGCGGCCCATATCCTGAGCACTATCTTTCACTTCCCCATCGACGAGCAACAATAGCTCTACCTGACCTTCAACAGAATCTGAACAGACAGCACTAATCTGGGTATTGAATGGGAACATGGGTGTCACGGTGACATCATAGGTGTGAGACCCGGGCAGCATCACGTCTTCATCCAAACTTTGACCTCCCTGATTAACCTCGTCTGGTCCCACATCATCGCGCCTGGTAATATAGAAAACCGTACAATCGCTAAATGTCCCAGATACTTCATAGGTCACCGTAAAGCGCTGACTGGGTCCGAAGACATCACAAGAGGATATGATGGCGGTCACTGCGATAATGCCTGTATCGAGGATAAGCTTAGCTTTACGCAACATAATGACCTGCTGTTTGTCTAATGTGGTTATCTCGTTACTTTACTAATGGCTTCTCTTTGCCTGATCGTATTACGAATAATTGTTTTGTCAAACTATACTCAATTTCCATGGACAATGGTTTTGTATTCTACATAAATACCTAGAACACTGGTAATGTCAGTATCAACTGACGTTATCTTGGTAATGTTGCCATTTTGAGCCGCCGTCTCAATTGATGAATCACCATAGCATACACCAAATATCATCTTAGAAGTTGCCGTACCAACCTTACTTCCCTCCTGATTGGCGGTAACCAACAAGGGGCCTTGATTATCAGTATAAATCAAACCCACTAGTGGATGGTATGATACTGCACATCCTGAAAACAAAAACCCCACCAATACTAATGTTACTATCTTCTTCTGAACTCCCATGTCTTTCTCCTTTCAATTAAAGTTACTCTTTCAAGGGCAAGAAGCTTGATAGAGAACGGCATTTCTCAAAGACCTTATATCCATCCCTATACCACACAACAGTTTATGGAGTAAAGCAAAAGATAGGGTGCACCAGCTTAGTGCAGTCAGCTTCACGTTAAGTTCCAATCCCGCAGTCTTCCACATGTGGCCCGTGTGAAGTTCTCTGCCTCGCAGTGATATATATCGAGACGATTTTCCCCTACCCCTTACCAAACCCATGCGTAGAATAGAGATCGTTCACAATAGAGCTCAAGGAGGGCGGGTTGCCACGCAATTCAGGGTACATTTTTGAGATCCAAATCTCACAACAGCGCGCAGAAATATCTTGCTATCCCTCCTTGAGTATGGTTAAATATATACAATGCATTGGATGATAACTATCAGGAGGGGGAACAGTGAAACCAATGATGCACAGTACCCTGCTTTCCGCAGACAGAGCTGCTGAGACGCTGGGGTTCGTGAGTCTGGGGCGTATGGAACGATGAAAAATATATCAATGTTATGTGTGATAGGGCTGCTGTGTGGAGTTGGGTCGGCCCTTGCACAACCAACGTACCATTTTGCGGAGACTGGTACAAAGAATTTTATTACCGAAACAGATGTTGTAGTAGGCACACAGGTCAGCCTTGATATTTATTTGTCTAACGTCGGTGCTCCCCAAAATGCCGGTGGTGCCTGGATAGACTTCATGGGCTCAACCGCCAATATGTCTTACGTGAGTGGTGGAAGGTGTTTGACAGATGGTAGTGAAGGCAGTAGTGGTCCCTGGCATGAAGCGTACGTCCTTTAATAAATCAACCCTTTGGGCCGGGTACCGTGCTGTATAGGTGGTAAACCTTGACGGTGCTGCCCCTGATGTGGACGGGGATCTGATTATCGGCAACATCACCCTGAAGTGTGCTGCTGAGGGGGATACTACTGTCGATCTAACCACTATTCCTGGGTATCAAACATGGGCGCCCATTAATGATGGCCAGATGTAGTTCCCGGTAGTTTGCTCATCCACCAGGTTCCGTGTACCAATGATGGTGAATGCAGCGATTTGGCTTTATGTAATGGAGTAGAGACCTGTGATGTTGGTGGAACCAATACCTGTCAGCCGGGTACGCCTGAACCCGATGGGACAGCGTGCGATGATAACATATTCTGCAACGGTGATGACATATGTCAAGGTGGTATGTGTGAAGGTTACACAGGCAACCCCTGTCCGCCAGATACATATTGCGATGAGGTTGTGGACAATGTGAGATAGACCACGATGAAGACGAAGATGGGATCCCAGACAATCAAGATAATTGTCCCAACACACCTAACCCACTGCAAGAAGATACCTACCCACCACAAGGCAACAACATAGGCGATGCATGTGACTGTGAGACTGACTTCAACTGTAATGGCAGTGTAGATGCAAATGATGTTACAGCTTTTTTGGTTGATTTTGGCAGGAGTCGATATAATGACCCCTGCTCTAATTTCAATCAGTGTAATGGTGATGTTGATTGTAACGGTGCAGTAGATGCTCTTGATCTGGACAAGTTCCTCGAAGACTTTGGTCGCAGTCGATTCAACAACCCCTGCTCTGCATGTGAGGTCGGGGACAAGTGCAGGTATCCCATTAGATATCTAATAGATACTATTCCTGGCACTACCGGGAAAAACTTTTCAATGCCCCAGTCCATTACACTTTCTATGGGCTCAACAGCATGTGTTGATATTTATCTGTCGAATGTTAGTACACCTCAATATGCCGGTGGTGCCTGGTTAGATTTTCAAGGTTCAACCGCAGACATTGCCTACGTGAATGCCGGAAGGGCCCTCTCAGACGGCTCTGAAGGTGTAAACGGTCCTTGGGACCCCGCTACAGGTGTTTTACTCAACGAGCCGGTAGGACCAGGAACCCTTATGTATATGGTGTTAAACCTTGTCGGTGCTGCCCCTGATATGGATGGGGATCTGATGGTTGGTCAGGTGTGTTTGCGACATGATAGTACAAATGATGCGATGATTAACATCACTACTATCCCAAACGTAGCAACTTGGACACCCATTGATGATGAGGATATAATTTCCGGCTCGTTGGTTATTCATGAGTAAAGTCTTTGGATCATATGCCTTACGTCCAGTCCTCACCATTGTTACACCGTTCATCGAACCGTGATACATCCATACGTATTTCTTCCAATGCACCATACCCCGAAATAGCAAGCAAACTAATCATGGTTTTTATACATTTTTGAAGCCTAGGAGAACTCTATAGGGACCTGGTGTACCAGGTGGAATCAGTGTTACACGGTCTTTATGCTGGATAATGGTATCAAAGGGAGCCACCTTCCCGTTTATAAAAATGACATCTACATCTTCGAGGGATAATTGAACCTGACGAATAAAATCTTTTGCACGTGTGCCCTCTTTTACCCTCATGGTCACATTCGAATATTCAATTTGTTTCTCTCTCAGTTTTTTTTGCAAAAAAGAATAAGCATTGAACGTGATGGTCGGCATAGCCTGCCCTTTTTTACATCTCATTTCAGGTGAAAAGTGTAACGCTATATGAAAACTGATTATAGCAATATCCCACTGCAGGAGTCAACGCTACCAAAACTGATATACACTATTCGGGTTCCAGTAAACATACGATTCCCTCCATCAACCACTGCGGCATCTTCGGCGTTATCCTGCGGTTCACTAATTTCTATTATGTTAGCAGTTGGTATTATCTGCAATCCAGGACCCTCGCATATAGCCTAGAGTAACAATTTTTGTAACAGGGTAACAATTGTGAGTCATTTAAATGCTATTTTTTTAGTGCATCAGATGGACTATCAATGCTAACTGCTGAAATTAATTACATTATTATTGTCAGCGCTTTTTATGGTTTTTGGCTTTGTTTTTGCTTAAATTACTTGCTGTTAGGTCAAAGGAGGTGATTGGTATTAGTAATAGCTTAGGGTGTTTTACCTGCGGACACGAACTTAGGGAGCTCGAAGAAGAGAAACTCGGTAAAGGTGGATTTATCTCTCGCTGGTTTGCGGTGACGGTGTGTCAATCAGAAAAAGCACAAAAAAGACTGACAACACTACTCATTTTTTGTTCACTGGTGCTCTTATTCTTGTTTTTCTGAGTGAAAAGAATCTGAGTGCTCCATGTGCCGTTTTTCCGTATGGAGCATAGGGCTGTTCAAAGCGGAAAAGATTAGAAATGTTCCTGGAGCAGCACCTCTGCCCTTCCCTTCCATCTCCTGGCATCAACTTCCAGTCCGGAGTTAGATTCTATCATAAGGGCTTTTTGCAATGCCGCCTTGGCACGTTCTTTTTCTCCATTCTTTAAATACGATTCCGCCAGATAGACATAGCCACGAATAGACTGCGGTGCAGCTTCAACCGATTGCTCCAGATAGTATATCGATTTTTTTAGATCCCGTTTGGGCCAGGGAAGACGGTACCAGTATCTCCCCATTGCCCTCAAGGGTCCGGCATAATCATAGTCGCTATTGATTGCAAGGGCCTTATCGAGGTGTCTTTCATAGTCGGGGCCGAGACCTTTCATGAGTGCTTTTACGATACTGATACCAATGGAATACTGGGCGAGTGACAGGGCATAGTAGTAGTGCCCTTCAATCCCCTCAGGATTTACTTCCAATGCCCGCTTCGCATAGGACATACCCTCCTCCCCCATTTCTTTGTGGCGATCTTTCAGTTCATCGGTCTCCGGGAGTCTATCACCCAGGTAAAAATAGGAGCGTGCAATTTTCCAGCAGGCCTCATAGTCATCAGGATCTACCGCAAGGACTTTCATGTAGGCATCAATCGATGCCCGCGCCTTATCAGGATCGGCCCTTTCTGCCCACAGAAGGTCACCCTCATGCATTAAAGGTGCGGTATCCAGGGCACCCAGCGGTGAAGCTAAAATGGCAAAACAAAAAGAAGCTAGAATAAGACTAGAGATCCTGTTCATCTTCTTCCCTTTATCTTTAAGAGAGTTTTACTTCAGAAAAATTAACTCATGCGTCCTGAATTCCGCGGTCTAATGAAAACCTACCTCAGTGATGTAGAAGTGTCTGAGAGTGAAAGCTCTTCCCGTTTTTGCGGAGTGGGAATACCGTTTTCATCCCATCCCCGCTCCTGATAGTAATCCTTGAGCATCTTTTCCTGGTCGGGCAGCGATCCCTTAGTGCCTCCTTCAGAGAGAGGTTGTGTCAGGATGCGATCGGGCAACCGGTCATCTTTAGCCGTAATTCCACAGCGGACGTTTATCAATCGTTTAAGGTTAAACGAGCGCTCCCCCATCTTCATTACTTCATCAAGTTCAAGATCCCAGCCCGTTACACAGCGAAGCAAGTCAACCACATGACGTGACCGGAAATCACCATAGAGGGCAAATTTGCACATGCCAGCCGATTCAACCACCTCACAAAAATCCTGAAAGACCTTGGTTAATAATCC
Source organism: uncultured Gammaproteobacteria bacterium (assembly GCA_963823435.1). Lineage (GTDB taxonomy): Bacteria > Pseudomonadota > Gammaproteobacteria > Steroidobacterales > BM003 > CAKZML01. The sequence continues at coordinate 13,871 of CAWGLN010000003.1, forward strand.
CTTGCCATCTGACCCGAAACGGTCACCCGGATTATCAAGGCCTATATCCGGGAAGGTAAGTCCCCGCTCTACCCAGAAGGTAGGTGCCTGAATGTGGCATGCGCCACGATTTGAGGTGCCATAGGAAACCGCCCAGCTGGTGAAAGCTCGAGGATCGTGCATGGGGAGTTCCAGACCTTTTACATGGAGCGCAAAGGTATCAGCACCCTTGCCTATTGATTCTGCTGCCCGTCTTGTTCCGTCAGCTAAAACCTCTCCAAAACCCTCCCGCTTTCCAATCTTTTCGACCAGCTTCACAATGGTGTCAGCATCACCCCACACCAGCTCTAAACCATCGGTATCTTTTGACGTTATCAAACCCTTTTCATAGCACTCAAGAGCAAAGGCAACAGTAGCACCGGTCGAGATCGTATCCAAGCCATAGCGATTACACAGATCGTTAGCCTTGGCAACTGCTGCTATATTATCGTTTAAACAAAGAGGTCCAAAGGCAGCTGCCGTTTCATACTCAGGACCTTTTCCCGTAAGGCCGTTATAGGGTCCATACTTCACATCAATCACCCTTCCACACCCGATGGGACATCTTTTACAGGCTGACCGGCTTGAGAGTATGGTTTCATTCATATACTGACCCGATACCCGGTGGCAGCCATCTTCCCAAAGACCCTCCGTCCAGTTTTTAATAGGAACATCACCAAATTCATGAAAGGGATCCATCCCGCCGATGGTACCGAACTCCTTGAGATATTTACCCGCTGTTGATTCCCGTGCGAGCCTGGTCAGGGTACCCGCTAAAGGACGGAGTTCCTCCAGTCGAGCTACCTTTACCTCCCGGGTTCCCCGTACTGCGATTGCCTTAAGATTTTTTGAGCCCATTACTGCACCTATACCGCATCGTGCCGCTGCTCTCCCATGATCATTAATAATAGCTGCCATACGGGAACGTTTTTCTCCCGCCGGCCCTATGGCAGCAACCTTGACAGCGGTGTCCCCCAGTTCTGCCTTGATAGCATCTTCCGTGGTAAAGGTATCTTTCCCCCAGAGGGAACGGGCATCTTTTATGGTAACCTTTCCATCTTTAATCCAGAGGTAGACGGGCCGCTCTGCCTTTCCTTCGATAACAATTCCATCAAGGCCTGCCGCTTTAAGCTCAGGGCCCCAGAAGCCACTCGCATGTGCTTCCCCCCAAATATTTGTTAAGGGAGATTTTGCACAGACGGTATACCGTGAGCAGAGGGGAGCAGGGGTTCCGGTGAGAGGCCCGGTAAAAAAGACCAGTCTGCTTGCACTGTCAAAAGGATCAACATCCCAGTTCATGGAAGAGAGCAGGTGAGCGGCAAGCCCACCACCTCCCAGGTAGTTTCGCGCATCGTTTTCATCAAGACCGTGAACAGATCGTACAGTAGTAGAGAGATCGATATAAAGAACTTTACCGGTATAACCAAACATGGATTACTCCCCTCAGAGAAGAATGTTTTTTGAGTTTCATATAGTATCACACTTTCCAGTGAACGCATGAGATATTTTTTTATTGACACGTAGTTTTGTTTTTTTTATAATCAGTTATCAAAATGAGACAGCAACCGTCAAACGTCCTCACAGAGAATTTCCTGGTTTTTTATCGACCACAATCCCGTATTGAATGTGAAGAAAAACAATGATTACTGCAAGCAATCTATCAAAGTATTTCGGGTCTACTCAGGCACTCAAAAACATCTCCTTTGAAGTTAAGCGGGGAGAAGTTCTTGGGTTTCTCGGGCCTAATGGTGCCGGTAAGACCACAACCATGCGTGTTCTTACCTGTTATCATCCGGCAGATTCCGGTACGGCTACCATTGCCGGATTTGATGTCTTCGAAAATCCCCTGGAAATAAAAAAACTGATCGGCTACCTTCCCGAAAACAACCCCCTTTACATGGATATGGGAATAGCTGATTATCTTGAGTTCATTGCTACCATCAGGGCAATCCCCTCTTCCCTGAAAAGGAAGCAGATTAAACACGTTATTGAACTGTGCGGTTTACGAAGTGAGTTGCGGAAGGATATCGGTGAGCTCTCAAAAGGCTATCGTCAACGTGTTGGACTCGCCCAGGCATTACTTCATGACCCTGCTATTTTAATCCTCGACGAACCTACCATTGGACTCGATCCCACTCAGATTATAGAAATCCGTGAGCTGATTAAGGAAATCGGCAAGGAAAAAACGATTATTCTAAGCTCGCACATCCTTCCAGAGGTATCTGCCACCTGTGATCGTATTATCATTATTAACCGGGGAGAAATAGTAGGCAGCGGTACCCCTGAAGAAATGGCGCTCAGTGCTAAAGCAGGAGAAATTACCTATATTACTATTAGGGGCCCCCTACAGGAGGTACAGGAAAAATTAAAAACTCTCGGAAAAATAAATGAGATAATATATATTTCCGGGAAAGCATCCGGGGTCAATAAATTCGGTACGGTCAAAAAGGATATCGGCCAGGCCGAAAGATTGCTGGAGATCGCCGAGGAATGGGCCAGTTTCTCCGCCAAAGAACGCAAGGAACGCAGGGAGGAGATGCGCGAGCTCTTTTGCTTTAGCACGGACACCAAGACTGTTGCCGAGGCGATTGCCCACCTGGATGACAACGATGAATGGGATGATTTCATCGACATGGTCAACGACCCCGAGGTATTCGAGCAAGACGGCGAGCCGGCCAGCAAGCCATCCTTGCTGGAGCTCGTAAGCGTCGCCTTTGCTCTGGAAATTCCGGACTAGTCAGGCTCCAGCCAATTTGTCCCTCGGCATCTCATGATTGGCAAGGCTTCCGGGAGAGGGCAAGCTGGAAGCCCCTTTGCTAATCCCGGTTGTTCAGAAGTAACCGGGATGGCACATGCCGGTATACGGGCCCACCGCCTGATGAGCCGGCGCCGTCTCCATCCTGCCTCTGAAAGACAGTTTGGGTTGCTGTCCCCCTAATTGAGACAGTTATGGTTGCTGTCCCCCTAATTGGTAGCCTGCCCGGTGGCTGATATTTTCCTTGCTGACTCGTCGGTCATTAACTATCATTAGTGACCCGCTGGTCAGTAAGGTCTAGGCATGTCCGAGCCAAGGTTTCAACGTCGTAAAGAAGACCGCCCGGCAGAAATTACCGAGGCGGCGCTGGCCGCTTTTGCCGAAAAAGGCTACGCCGCCACCCGTGTAGAAGAGGTGGCGAAACGGGCCGGTGTCAGCAAAGGCCTGTTGTACCTGTACTTCAAAACCAAGGAAGACTTGTTCAAGGCGGTCATCCGCAGCTTCGTCGTACCCCGCATCGTCAATCTGTCCGCAAGCCTGGACGAGTCCGAGCTTGGGGCGGAGGAGTTTATTCGAGGCCCTTTCCTCAGCTTTATCAAGAGCGTACCGGATTCGCCGATCCGCATCGTGTTCAGACTGATGATAGCCGAAGGTCACAAGCATCCGGACCTGACGGCGTATTACTGGAGCAACGTGGTGACCCGGGGTTTGACCATGCTACGCAAGCTGATTGCCCGTGGCGTCGCCAATGGCGAATTCAAAAAGACTGCGGTGGACGATTTCCCCCAGTTGCTGATTTCACCGGTCCTGGTTTCCATTTTCTGGAAAACCCTGTTCGAACAATACGAACCCCTGGATAGCGACCGGTACATGGAAACCCATATCGATGCCCTGCTCGCTTATATCAAGCCCGATCCCAAGGCCGGAGACCCTTTATGATTATGCGTATCACCACCGCCCTCCTGGCCTGTGGTCTCCTGTGGGCCTGCCAGCAAGAGCCGGACACCCTGCGGATCGTCGGACAACTGGCATCGGATCGAATCGAATTGACCGCAGAGTCGTCCGAACCCATCGTCGTGCGACGGGTGATAGAGGGACAATTGGTCATGGTGGGGGAACCCCTGGTTGAGCAAAATACCGACAGAGCCCTGGCCCGGGTAGCCGAAGCCGAGGCCCTGCTGGACCAGGCCCAGGCACGTCTGGATGAATTGCTGCGAGGACCGCGCAAGGAGCAGATTCTTGCCGCCCAGGCCAGCCTGGACGGATCGGTGCTGGAACTGGAATATCGCCTGGTCGAACTGGACCGGGCCGAGGCTCTGCTGTCGAAAGCACTGGCGTCGGCCGAGAACCGGGACAGCGCCAGGTCAGCCGTGGATAGCGCCGCCGCCAGGCTTGAGGTCAACAAGGCCAGGTTGCAGGAACTGCTGACAGGCACAACCGTCGAGGAGCTTGAGCAGGCGCGCGCCGTTGTCGGTCAATCACAGGCCAGGTTGCGACAACTGCAAATTGACCTGGAACGCAGCACCACGGTTGCACCGGTGGCCGGCGTGGTGGACAGCTTGCTCCTGGAAGCCGGGGAACGGCCGGTCCCCGGGCAACCCATAGCGATCATGCTGTCCGGGACAACAACCCTACGCCCGGGTCTATATTCCCGAGGCTGTCCGGGTCGGAGTTGCGCCTGGCGTCAGGACCAGGGTCTTTGTCGACGGCCGGGCCGAACCCATCGCGGGACGGGTTCGCTGGGTTTCGAGCGAGGCGTCCTTCACACCCTATTTCGCGCTGACCGAACATGATCGGGGTCGGCTGACCTACCTGGCGAAAATTGACCTTGAGGTTTCTGGCGAACGATTGCCCGATGGCGTGCCGGTAGAGGTGGAACTGCTCATCGATGCAGGCGGCAATTAATGAACGACGCCGCTTACGCAATTCGGGCACGAGGCCTGACCAAGCAGTTCGGTGACCTGCTAGCGGTAAACCACCTTGATCTTGAAGTACCCAGGGGACAGATTTACGGTTTCCTTGGACCCAATGGTTCGGGCAAGACCACCGCTATTCGCCTGCTTTGCGGTCTGCTCAAACCTACCAGCGGCGGCGCCGAGGTCCTGGGTCTGGAAGTACCGGGCGCCACCAATGAACTCAAGCCAAGAATCGGATACATGACCCAGAAGTTCTCTCTATACAGTGATCTGACGGTCCGGGAGAACCTGCAATTTATTGCCGATATCTATGCTTTGCCACGTGGTCAACAGAAAACCCGCATCGACGAACTGATAGCCGAGTACCACCTGGAGACCCAGCGCAAGCAACTGGCCGGGACGCTTAGCGGGGGCCAGAAGCAACGCCTGGCGTTGGCCTGCGCGGTGCTGCACAAGCCTGAACTGTTATTGCTGGATGAGCCCACCAGCGCCGTGGATCCGCGTAATCGTCGCGACTTCTGGGCGCAACTGTTCGCACTGGCGGACGCAGGCACCACCATCCTGGTGTCCACCCATTACATGGACGAGGCCGAGCGATGCCACCGCCTGGCGATTCTTCACCATGGCATGAAGGTCGCTGATGGGCGCCCGGTGATCTGCAGGCCGCCACCGGCATGTGGGTCATCGAGGTACTGGCGGACTCACCGAGCCCGCGCCAACCAGGCATTGATCGCGCGCAAGGAAGTGGTCAGCGTCACACAACTGGGCGTGCGGCTGCGGGTATTGATTCCTGAAAGCCAGGCCGACCCCAGGCAACGGGTCCAGTCCTGCCTGGACGGTCAGGGCATCAGCGCGACGGTCGATCTGGTGCCCGCATCCCTTGAGGATGTGTTCGTTGCCACCACGCTTACAACCGGGGTCGACGCAATGATTTTTCCTACCAGGCTCATCGCGATCATGCGCAAGGAATTGCTGCAGTTGCGCCGTGATCGTATGTCCCTGGGTCTGATTGCCGGTATTCCGGTGATGCAACTGCTGCTGTTTGGCTACGCCATCAACATGGATGTTCGTAATCTGACCGCGGGCGTCGCAGACCAGGCCAATACCCATCTTTCCCGCCAGTTCATCGCCGACCTGGAACAAACCCAGGTGCTGAATTTCCGTTACACGGTGGCTGGCCCACAACAACTTGAAGAATTGCTGCGAGCCGGGAAAATTTCGGTGGGTGTGGACATACCTGCTGATTTTGATCGACGGGTGCTGGACAAGAACCGCACAGCCGCCGACCTGCTGGTAGACGGAGCCGACCCCACTATCCTGGGAGTGGCCAGTCAACTGGCAAATACCCCGGTACGCTTCGACACCGGGCAGCGACCGATCCAGCAGGCCCGCACCTTTGAAGTGCGTCCTTTCTACAACCCGGAACGACGTACCGTGGTGAATATCGTGCCCGGTCTCATCGGGGTGATCCTCACCCTGACCATGATGATGTTCACCGCCGTATCCATCGTACGCGAGCGCGAACATGGCAACCTGGAACTGTTAATCAATACCCCGGTCAGCACGGCTCAGTTGATGATAGGCAAGGTAGTGCCCTATATCCTGATCGGCCTGGTGCAACTGGCGCTGGTGGTGACCATCGGCAAATTCCTGTTCAAGGTGCCGGTACAGGGCAGTCTGCTGCATCTCTACCTGGGTGCGGCGGTGTTCATCGCCGCCAACCTGTCCCTGGGTCTGTTTGTGTCCACCGTGGCCAAGACCCAGTTCCAGGCCATGCAGGTGACCTTTTTTGTGCTGCTGCCGTCGATATTACTATCGGGCTTCATTTTTCCTTTCGATGGAATGCCAAAACTGGCGCAATACCTGGGCGAGGTACTGCCCATCACTCACTTCATCCGCATCAGCCGGGGCGTGATGTTGCGAGACGCAAGCATCTTTGAACTTCAGGGGGAGCTCTACATGCTGCTGTTGTTCACCACGGTGGCGATGACAGCGGCGGTTTTACGCTTTTCCAGGCGCCTGGATTGAGCGGGATTCACGCACAATATACTTATTAAAATAGATTAGATATATACTATTACTTATTGTTATTTATATAAATTATATATCTATTTCACTCTCTACCCATGAGAGTCACCCGACTGGCGACCATGGCGCCGTGGGCCACTTCATTCCCGCAGGCGGGCAGGACGACAGGATCAGTTCATCTCATAAAAAACCCCGCGTGAGCACCGGCTGGGGGAATCCGGCGTCACACGGGGCTGGCTGCTCAGGGAACATCCGGGGCACTGGCCAAGGCCACTGCCCCGCTTGCAATCACGCCGCCTGATCTTCCTCGGAGCCGTGCTCGATGGCAGCCGATGGCTCGCCAATTTCGATGCTCCGGGGCTTCATGGCCTCAGGAATCATTTTCTTCAGGCTGATCTTGAGCAAACCGTTGATCATCTCGGCACCGGTCACCTCTACGTAATCGGCCAGGTTAAATTTGCGCTCGAATGCCCGGTTGGCGATGCCCTGGTACAGGTACTTGGCTTGCTCGCCTTTGGCCTGCTTGCGGCCGCGCACAGTCAGCACACCGCGCTCAACCTGGATATCCAGCTCGCTGCGCTCGAAACCGGCAACCGCCAGGGTGATCGCGTAGCGATCCTCCTCCAGCACTTCGATGTCATAAGGGGGGTATCCGGCAGTCGGCTGGTCACTGCGCATGGCCGTGTCCAGCAAGTTCGCCAGGCGATCAAATCCGATGCTGCTGCGATACAGGGGGGTCAAGTCAATCGTGGTCATAAACACATCCTCCAATAGAAGCGATACGTAACTAAAAGGTCTTCAGCGCAGCGCCAATCTGGGTAAGACTTGGCACCCGCTCTCTCTATGTAGGGCCTGGGACAGGTTTTTCAAGGGCGCATCCGGGCAAGGCAGACGGCGGAGTTGTGTCACGCGAGTCGAATTCATACATTAACCGGGGGTCCCTAGTAGAATTGCCTGCTGAAATTTCGCAACCACGGCGCCCATCGCCTGGCGAGCCCCGATCCTTCCACCACAGCTACCAAGACAAGTGCCGCGGGGGCACACAGCATGATGCACGCTGATCAGAGCACCAGACCACCGCCCTTTTGGACTGAATTCCGTCGTGGCGTTGCGGCCATGGCGCCTGCCTTGCTGGGTCTCGTTCCTTTTGCGCTGGTGCTGGGGGCGGAAGCCGCACGCAAGGGCTTGAGCCCCCTTGAGGTGTTGCTGCTATGCGGAATGAATTTCGCCGGCGGCTCGGAATTCGTGGCAGTGGAACTGTGGAATAACCCGATTCCCTTCCTGCTGATAGTCGGCATGACCCTGTTGGTAAACAGTCGTCACTTGCTGATGGGTGCTGCCCTGGCGCCTCATCTACGCCACCTGCCCAAACGCAAGGCGTTGTTGGCGTTATTTTTCATGGCCGATGAGGTCTGGGCATTCGGTATACAGGACGCACGACGCCGAGGAGGCCTGTCAGCAGAAATCAACTTGCCCTTCTACGCCGGCCTGGCCGCGGCCCTGTACCTTTCCTGGATTTCCATGACCGTGACAGGCTCGCTGGTAGGCCCCTTGTTCGGCGACCCGGCTGAGTACGGTTTCGACATGGCCTTCCCGGCCGTCTTCCTGGTTTTGCTCAGGGGCTTGTGGACCGGTTACCGGGCGGCGGCGCCCTGGCTGGTCAGCCTGGTCGCAGCCGCTTCTGTTCATCTGCTGGTGCCCGGCGCCTGGTATGTGCTGGCCGGCACCCTGGCCGGTCTGGCTACGGCTTACATCTGGCCGGTGAAACAATGAGCGTTGGCCTTGGGACCTTCCTGACCGTCCTGGGCATGATGGGCGTAACCTACCTGACCCGGATCACCGGTTATTTCGTGCTTCGAAACCGCAACCTGGGCGTTCGCGCCCAGTCGGTGCTGGAAGCCATGCCGGGTGCCGTGCTGATCTCGGTGATAGCACCGGCATTCACCTCGGACCAGCCCGCCGACTTGATCGCCCTGGCCCTTACCCTGGCGGTGGCGACCCGGGGCTCCTTCCTGTTGACCGTCATCGTGGGTGTCACGGCGGCGGGCTTTCTGCGTCAGGTACTGTAATTAAAGTATTTTATTATAAATGATTCGTATAATATTGATTTACTTATTCTTAAATAGTTGTCTTGTTACAGGATTCCGATGAAGTGAGCACCATCAGCGACCCACTCACCGGCACCACGTATGCGGCCCGATACCAGGGAATATCCTGCTCGATCCGCTGATGCGGTCAGCGCACGAATTGCCATAATGCCCCTGTTCGAGCCCATATTTAGTCTTGCTGATGACCACCCCAAAGGGCAGGATGTTCGTTTACCAGGGAACTGACGGTTACCGTCAATGTCCCATTAACAGCTTGTTGGTTTCTGCATACGCCATGCAGACTCCCCAGGCAGGGTTTTAATTCAAAAAGGATTCAGGGATGTTCAGACAAATACGATTAGGCTCGCTGGCCATAGTGTTCATGCTGCTGGGTAGCACGGCAATTGCCGAGACCGCCCCGGTAGAGATTCCCTACCAGAAGTTCGTGCTGGATAACGGACTGACGCTGATTGTCCACGAGGACCCCAAGGCGCCCATTGTCGCGGTAAACCTGTGGTATCACGTCGGCTCCAAGAACGAAAAAATCGGGCGCACGGGTTTCGCTCATTTGTTTGAACACCTGATGTTCAACGGCAGCGAGAACTACAACGATGACTGGTTCAAAATGATCTACCGCATCGGTGCGACCGATGTGAACGGTACCACCAGCTTCGATCGCACCAACTACTTCCAGAATGTCCCCGCCACCGCCCTGGATACGGCTCTGTGGCTGGAATCCGACCGCATGGGGCACCTGCTTGGGGCAATCGACCAGGCTCGCCTTGACGAGCAGCGCGGCGTGGTTCAGAACGAGAAACGCCAGGGAGAAAACCAGCCCTATGGCAAGGTTTTCAGTAATATCTTCGAAAACCTGTTCCCGGTCGGACATCCCTATTCCTGGATGATTATCGGCTCCATGGAAGATCTGGATGCGGCCAGTCTGGACGATGTGAAGGAATGGTTCCGTACCTATTACGGTCCGGACAATACGGTATTGGTCATCGCCGGCGATATTGACGCCGAAACTGCCCTGGCCAAGGTGAAGCAGTACTTTGGCTCCATTCCGCCGGGCCCTACCCTGACCAAGCCCGGGCTCTGGATTCCAAAGCGAACCGGTACGCAGCGCGAGACCATGCAGGACCGGGTGCCCCAGGCGCGCCTGCACATGGCCTGGGTGATGCCCGAATGGGGCAGCGCTGATGCCGACTACCTGCAGCTGGCTGCCGGTGTGCTCGGCCAGGGCAAGAACTCGCGGCTGTATGAACGCCTGGTGTACAAGGATCAGATTGCAACTGACGTAACGGCCTTCGCCTACCCACTGGAGATAGCCGGAGTGTTCTTTGTCTCCGCTACGGCCCAGCCGGGCCAGGACCTGGTCGCACTGGAGCAGGCGGTCAATGAGGAATTGAAGCGTTTCCTGGATAAGGGCCCGACCAAGCAAGAACTGGACCGTGTAAGAATCGAGACTCTCGCCGGGTTTGTACGCGGCGTGGAACGGGTCGGTGGCTTCGGCGGCAAATCGGACGTGCTGGCCGAGAGCGAGGTGTACGGGGGTAGTCCGGATGCCTGGAAGATCACGATTGACCGCATTAATGGCGCTGACAAGAAGATGCTGCAGGATGCGGCCGGGCGCTGGCTCAGTGACGGCCGCTACATACTGGATGTCATTCCGCTGGAGAAATTCGCCGCCAGCGGCGAGGACGCAGACAGGACGGCTGTACCTGAGCCGCAATCCTACCCCGAGGTGGCTTTTCCCGAATTCCGCAGGGGCCAGTTGAGCAACGGTCTGGAAGTAGTGGTGGTTTCTCGCCCGAGTATTCCGGTGGTGGATTTTGACCTGCTTGTGGATTCCGGATACGCCGCTGACCATTCCGGCGTGATGGGCGTCACCAGCCTGGCCATGAATATGATGGATGAAGGGACTGCCAGGCGTTCATCCCTTGAAATCAGTGAGCAATTGGCGATGCTGGGCGCAAACCTGGGCACCGGCGCCAATCTGGATGTGGCCACTGTCAGCCTGAGCGCCCTGAAGGACAAGCTGGATGCGTCGCTGGATATCTTTGCCGACGTTGCGCTGCAGCCTGTGTTTCCGGAGGGTGAGCTCGACCGCCTGCGCAAGCAGCAGTTAGCGGGTATACAGAGGGAGAAAGTCACGCCGTTTGCCATGGCCCTGAGGGTGTTTCCGAAACTGCTCTACGGTTCGGGCCACGCCTATGCCCTGCCATTCTCGGGCTCGGGCACCGAGGAGAGCGTGGCGAGTATCAGCCGTGCCGACCTGGCGAACTTCCACCAGACCTGGTTCAGGCCCAACAATGCGACCATGGTTGTGGTGGGCGATACCACGCTGGAGGAAATCATTCCCAAACTGGAAAAATACTTTGGCAAGTGGACGCCGGGCGAGGTCCCCGAGAAGAACATTGCACAGGTGAAAACACCGGAAGCCGGCAGGGTGTATGTGATCGACCGGCCCGAATCCGAGCAATCCATTATTTTCGCGGGCGGCCTGGTTGAAGCCAAGGCAAATGCAAACGAGACAGGCATCGAAGCCGCCAACAAGGTCCTGGGTGGCGACTTCACCTCCCGCCTGAACCTGAACCTGCGCGAGGACAAGCACTGGTCTTACGGCGCCCGCAGTGTGCTGGTAGATACCCAGGCGCAACGTCCGTTTATTGCCTATGCCCCGGTCCAGTCAGACAAGAGCGTGGAATCGGTCGCCGAAATTGCCATGGAATTCGCCTCCATCAGGTCTGACCGGCCACCCACGGAGGAGGAAATCGCCGAGGTCAAAGACGAAAGTATCCGTGCCCTCCCCGGCCGATGGGAAACCAACGGCGCGGTCGCGGGCGACCTGATCGAGGTACTGCGCTTTGGTCTGCCGGAGGACTACTGGGATCGTTACCCCGGGATGATTCGGAATCTGACCGCCCAGGACGTGGAAAAAGGCGCCGCCAGCCTGGTGGAACCTTCTACAACCACCTGGATTATCGTGGGTGACCGCAAGCAAATTGAACCGGGCCTGGCGGAGCTTGGCCTGGGACAGATTCACTACATTGACGCAGATGGCAACCCGGTTGACTAGGCCAGTGACCACCTGGTGAACAAGCAACCCCCGCCGCTACGGGCGGGGGTTCTTTCCCAGCTTGCGACGCTATCGCCAAATGCGCCAGACGGCGCAGGCCCGCCTGGCGATCCAGAAAAACCCATCTCTTCCTGAAAGTCTGAGGCCGCCTTTCGGCGGCCTCATGATTGCTTGCAAACTCGTCCCGCCCGGGCTCACCCCGAACCGAAGCGCGAACTGACACGACTGATCAGGATTTCTTGAACCTGTGCAGCAGACCTTTCACCGTGTCCTGCCAGGTTTCGTACTTCCAGTCGGTCATTTCGCCGGCATCGAAATAGATACCTGAACACTGGGGGCAACGTTCCAGCTGCAGGTGAATTTGCTTGGGATCGCTGACGTGCTCCATGCCAACATCGCAGGCCGGGCAATTGATGTCCTTCAGGGCATTGAATACCTTGGCGTGATGTTGTTTCCCATAGTCCATCCAATCGGCGAACCACTCCTTCTTCACCCGCTCCAGCACATCAGGCAGCGCGAATATCCCGCCGCACTCAGCGCAACGATTAATGGCAATTTTTCGGCCGTGAGTCTTTACTTCCATTTCCGGGTGTTGCGGACATTTCGGACATTCCATAAACCGTAGCTCCTCGTATTTCTTCTTGTCTTCCGAATTTTCAGGGCGGGCCCGTTGGCACAGCCGCTTTTGTAGTGCCGTGATAGCACGTGGGGGCTTGGAGGGTCAAGGAAGCGGCGAACGAGGCGGCCTGGATATATTCAACCGCTCCCGGGATGACTCGAAAAAAAGGCCGGCCCCGCTCTTGCGGACGGGACCGGCCTCACCTTGCGCATCAAATCAGGGATTAGGCATATTCGCGTAATCCTGAATTATCCGATCAGGGACGTTCACCTCCCAATGCCGGATTGTCACTCCAGCCCAGGGCAGCCCAGTCAATCTGGCCTGCCACGTGGCAGTCTGCACAACCGGTGCCGCCACCCATCCCGTAGGCCATCTCCTTGGGGGCAACTTCATGACTCACCTGCAGATACATTTCGGTGTTCACAAATTCGTAGGCACCACTGTAGGTTTGACCGGTATAGGCAGCGCCATCCTGTAAGGCCAGATTCCAATCGTACTTGGCCCAGTAGGGATTCGGTCCACCCTTGAGGCCAAACAGGTGGGGAACCAGCATGGTCTGGTTATTGGCGTCCGCCACCTGGTTGCCGATCATCTTCTTGAACGGATAGATCATGGCTTCAGGATCGGTGTAGTCAGCCGCCGGCCCCGCCATAACTACCGGAAGATCCGTGTACTGATCATTCACATTGATCATGATTCGATTCCACTTTCCGTTATGAAAGCGCAATTCCGGCCGCACATTCAGGGCCCATACGAAGGTTCCCTTCTTCTTGTCGTAAGTGGGCTTGCCGGTAACCGGATCCACCGGAATCGGGTCTATGTCCTGACCTGCATCGGCCCAGTACCACTCGGTCTTGGTGGCCAATTTCCGCGCGATGGCCGGTACATGACACACCTGGCAGGCCAGGCGCGTATGCGAGGCCACCGTATTCTCGACGGTAGTTCCGACGTGGATATTGAAGCGGTCACCATGGCAGTCTTCGCATTGCTTCATTTGCCCTTCGTCCACCGAGTGGAAAGGCATTCCGCCGATCCCGTGGGACAGCAATTCTCCGTCGGTCCCACGCTTCACACCGTGGCAGGCCACACAGTCCATATCGGCGCCGTCGGTTCCCATGTGAACGTCGAAGTCACGGGTGGTCGCCAGGAGGTCCGAGGACAAGTCGCCGTGTTTCACATTGTCGCCACCGCCCGCATGTGAATGGCAGGGCAGGCAATTCTGGCGTGACGGTGATCCGGAACGTTGCGCCACACTTTGGGCCACCAGCTGAAGATCCACTGAAGGATCAGGTAAACCCGCAGTCGTCTGCCCCTTCTTGTAGGTAGCTGACTGGTCATGGCAGACCAGGCAGTCCACGTTCCTGGGGTTACCGAAATCGAAACTCGTGTCGGCCCAGCCATAGCCGGCATGACACTCGGTGCAACGACCCTCATTGGTGGGGATAGCTATGCAGAAATTATTGATGAAGTCGACTTTACCGTGAATCTCTGCCTCGTATCCTTCAACATTCGAGGCGACACCGCCCCAGGTAAAGTGACCGGTGGTCATGAAATCGTCAGCAATCTTGCCATGACAAACCAGGCAGTCACCGGTACCGTCGTAGGCATTATCAGTGAAGTAAGCCTTGTGCAGTGTCTCGGCCTCACTCAATGGAGGTACGGGAACCACACAGTCATTTACGTCTATGACACCATCACCATTGATATCTTCAGCCGGCATGTCCGCCACGCCGTTTTGATTGGTATCCCAGCAATTGAGCCCGGCGGCCCCATCGGCCCCATCGGCACCCGCGACCCCGTCCGTACCATCATCCCCGCACGCAACCAAACCAGCCGCGAGCAAGGCGACTAGTGTCAGTCTGAATGTGGAGCCCCACCCTAACCTGTTGTTTTCCATGATTAACATCCATATCAGCAGTAGAAAATAAAAACGGGCTGTCCGAAAACCCGGACAGCCCGTCGAAAATCAGGTCGTAAAAACACAATGTATAAACTTGCAGCAGCACATGGTCCCTGACAAATCCCTTCACAGGCGTGCGAATAATCTCAGCTGCGCGCTAATTTAGGGTCCACCTAATGTTTTTGTACATCCGTAACATCCGTAATCGCACTACGCGCCAATCCCTGCACCCTTGCGATCAGCCAGTATCCGCTCCGACCACCATTACCCGGTCAAAGCATGGCCAGACCTGGTATGCGAGACCGCGAGGCTCCCCCGCCCGGACCCAAGACCCGAAAGACAATACACGGGAGTGGCCACCCGTAACGGGTTGGAGGTGCCTGGTTCCACCTGTAATCAAGAGAACTCCGATGGCCTGGTCACGAAATCCGGAGAATAATGACTGACCCCGGGATGTCTCTGACGGGCAGTTTTTGAGCCACCAAAAAGACCCTGTGATGGGTATAATGCCGGGGCATCCCTGACCCAAGGGTTTCACACGATGACGGTAATACCCGGAATAATGTTGGCCGCAGCCCTGGCGGTACTGGGCGACTACCTGGCCAACCTGATTGGCGTCGACCTGTTGGGTCTGCCCAAAAGTCCAATCAGTCCTATCATGATGGCGATATTGCTGGGTGTGCTGTTACGAAACACCGTGAAATTGCCAACTTCGCTGGAACCGGGAATCAAGTTCAGCCTGCAACGCATATTGCGACTGGGTATCGTCCTGCTGGGTGTGCGTTTGAGTCTTGGCGAGGTCGGCCTGATCGGTCTGAAAGCACTGCCAATAATTCTCATCACGGTGCCGGTGGCCCTGCTGGTCGTAACCTTTATCAGCAAGAAACTTGGTTTGTCTGCCCGAATGGGAGCCCTGATCGCAGTGGGCACCAGTATTTGCGGCGCCACGGCGATCATGGCCACCGCCCCCATCATTAAAGCCAAGGACGACGAGGTCAGCTACGCCGTAGCCTGCATCGCCCTGTTCGGCATGGCTGCCATGTTGGTCTATCCCTTTGCGGCCTATTGGCTGTTCTCCGCAGACCCGGTCCTTGGCGGTATGTTCCTGGGTACGGCTGTACACGATACGGCCCAGGTGGCCGGCGCCGGCCTCGTGTACCAACAGTACTTTGGTGAGCCACGGGCGCTGGACGTCGCAACCGTCACGAAGCTGGTGCGCAACCTGAGCATGCTTGTCGTCATTCCGCTAATGGCTATTCTTTATCACCGCCAGTCTGAAGAAGGCGCCGAGGCCCCGGCCTGGTACACGATGGTTCCCTTGTTCGTAGTGGGTTTCGCACTGATGAGCATGCTGCGCACGGTAGGCGACATGGGTGACCAGGCTTTTGGGTTTCTCGGGCAAGAGCAGTGGAACTCCATGGTAGGCCTCGCCGGAGAAATCGCCGCCTACTGCCTGGCTATCGCCATGGCCGCCGTGGGCCTGGGGACACGCATATCGAACCTGCGCGCCATCGGCCCCCGGCCTCTCATCGTCGGCCTGATCTCAGCCCTGCTGGTAGGCGCCACCAGCGCCCTGAGTATATGGGTCATTTACTAGCCGGCACGGAGCACAGTAACGCTGGAGCCTTTGTCACTGTATGTTGGCACACACCCTTGCCCGGTCGGGCTGCCCCGGAATGATTCCTGTCAGCGCCGCACCCTGCCCTCATACAATTTATTTGTCCCGCATGCTGCGGTGGCAAGATTCAAAGAGTGTCCTGCGGTTTCCCGGAGGTTATGCTTGGATTCACAAACACCTCATCACAGCCCGGTTGTTGCAATAAGGAGAAATCAATGAGCTTGCGTATCAGCTTTGAACTGGACTCGGATGACCTGCAACACCTGGCCCGCCTGATGGAGCAATCCCTGGCCAAGGTCGACTCGGCAAGCCCTGAATCCATTCTGCATGGCGCACATGAGATGCTGGCCGCCAGTGCTGACAAACCCATGCCGCAATTCATGCGCAAGCGTCAGCAGCAATTGCAGAGCCTGGTGGACATGGTGGAAGACGAAGCATGGAACCTGCCACACAGGAACCGCCTGAGGGTGATCAGTGCACTGGCCTATTTCGTCCTGGCGGATGACCTGATTCCCGACCACATACCCGGGCTCGGCTTCCTGGATGACGCGATCATGATCGAACTTGTCGCGCGGGAGTTAAAGCCGGAACTTGAGGCATACCTGGACTTCTGCGAGTTCCGTCAGCAAAAAACCACGGGTGAGGGTGAGCCGGACGTGTCGCGGACAAAGTGGCTGGATGAAAAACGCAAAACCCTGATGGGCCGTATGCATCGCCGGCGCAAGGCCCTCGGTCTTGGCTGGCTTAAACTCAAGTAATTGCCGGGTATCTGAAGAAACGGGCAGCCCGAATCATCGGGCCGCCCTTTTTTAACGCACTCTCTCAATTATTCTTCAGCGCTTTCCTAGAACATCTCTTCGGACAAGGCCATGATGTTTCCAGATCCTGCCTTGACACCTGACAGGTGACCCTGGGTTCGTGGCAACACCTGTTCGGCGAAGAAGCGCGACGTCAGTAATTTGGCCTGGTAGAAGCCACCGTCGTCATTTCCCGCGTCAAGGTGCTTACGCGAAATCAGTGCGGCCCTGGCCATTTGCCAGCCACCGCAAACGTATCCACTGAGCATCAGCATATCCACGGCCACCGCGTAAGGTACGTTAATGTCGTTCTGGAAATTGGCGAACAACCAGCGGGTTGCCTCTTCCAGATTATCCACGCCTGATTTGAGTGCGGCACCGATAGCAACGAGATCATCGTCGGAGCCCTTTGCGGCATCGGCCTGCGTTTGACGCATTTCGGCGATCATCTTGCCCATCGCCTTGCCACCGTCCTTCAACAGCTTGCGCCCGACAAAATCAGTGGCCTGGATACCGGTAGTCCCCTCGTAAATGGTGGTGATCCGGGCGTCACGAAAATACTGGGCGGCACCGGTTTCCTCCACATACCCCATGCCTCCATGGACCTGCACGCCGAGTGATGTCAGTTCCTGGGACATTTCGGTGCACCAACCCTTGATCACGGGGGTCATTAATTCCACTCGCGCCATGGCATCGGCCCGGTCCTGCGCTTCCACGCCCTTGTGATGCCGGTCAAGATCGGCGCCAGTGACATAGGCGATGGCACGCATCGCCTCATTGGTTGAACGCATGACCATCAGCATACGACGCACATCGGGGTGACGAATAATGGGTCCGCGCTCGGTCTGTCCCGGGGCGGCGCCCTGTATCCTCTCGCGGGCATACGCTACGGCTTTTTGATAGGAACGCTCGGACACGGCCAGGCCTTCCAGACCCACCCCCAGTCGGGCGTGGTTCATCATGGTGAACATGGCCGCCAGACCCTTGTTGGGTTCTCCCACCAGGTAGCCGACGGCGCCCTTGTCATTGCCAAACCCCATCAAGCAGGTCGGACTGGCATGAATACCCAATTTGTGCTCCACCGAGATCGGCAGCACGTCGTTCTTTTCGCCCGGGTTGCCGTCGGCATCCAGCAGAAACTTCGGCACCAGGAACAGTGAAATACCACGCACGCCCTCGGGTGCGTCAGGCAACCTTGCGAGAACCAGGTGCACGAGATTCTCGGCATAGTCGTGATCACCCCAGGTGATGAACAATTTCTGCCCACTGACCAGATAGTGGTCGCCCTCAGGTACCGCCTTGCAGCTGACCACGGACAGGTCCGAGCCGGCCTGGGTTTCCGTCAGGTTCATGGTAGCGGCCCACTGACCGGTGACAAGCTTGGGTAAATAGAGCTGTTTCAACTCTTCGCTGGCATGGGCTTCCAGTGCACGAATCGCCCCCTGGGTAAGCAATGGACACAGGGAAAAGGCCAGGTTGGCTGACTGGAGCATTTCCTCAATCGCAATACCCAGCAAACTTGGCAGACCCTGGCCACCGTATTCAGGGTCCATGGAGATACCCAGCCAACCGTCGTCAACCAGGGCCTGGTAGGCAGGCCGGAATGCCTCGGGGGCAATCACCCGGCCGTCTTCAACCCGCACGCCGGTCTGGTCGCCAATCCAGTTGGTGGGCGCCACGATGTCGTTGGCAACCTGGGCCGCGCCTTCGACGACCGCCTCGACCAGGTCAGGGGAAGCTTCTTCATAGCCGGGCAAGGCCGCGACATTCTCGAAGTTGGCCAATTCATTGATTGCGAACAACATATCCCTGACGGGAGCTTTATAGTCACTCATCCCCTGCAGTCTCCTGTTCCAGCATTCTAATACCCATGGGGCCACACCGGACGGCATGTCGCGCCGCACCATTTTATGCATGATAACCACACTTTGGGGTCACTGACCATGCCGGAAAACAATTATCAGGTTCTAGCCGATACGGCTCAGACGCTCTTCATCACCACGCGGCAGTACGGTGGTTTCCCGACCGGGTTCTGCCCGATCATTACTGAAATCCCGCTCCGCTTCATTGACGTACTGCAGCCGGTTCTGCCCCACCGTGATCACGTCATTGCGACGCAATCGGTGCTTGGTCACGGATTTGCCATTTACCGCCGTGCCATTGGTGCTGTGCAGGTCCACCAACAACAGGCCGTGGGCGTCCGAGAATATAACGGCGTGATAGCGGCTGGCCGAGGGCGAGGAAATCACCACATCGTTGCCCAGGTCCCTCCCCAGCAAGATCCGATGACGATCCAGGGGTATTTCCTCTACGAATTCACTGTTGTTGGTATGCACCAGACGCGCCCTGGAACGCACACTCATCGCCATCTGGTCGGTTTCCCTGCGCGCCGGGTGCTCCAGTTGCTGTGGGTCCAGTTCGAGATCCAGGAATTCTATTGCAAGCGCGACCTCGCGGTCAGAGACAAACAGCATGCGCCGTTTCTCCGCACACTCCATGGCGGCCCTGCACAAGCGGTTAATGGCCCGGGGATTGCCGTTGCTGTAGCGGAAGACCAGGTGCAGTGCAGTTGGGGTGAAAATATCCTTGGACACGGCGGCGCCGGCCATACGCAATCGGCGCTGGATATAATTCCCGGTTTCTTCTTCGCTCATACGGCGAATAAAGAAACGGTGCCACTGGCGTGGTCCGGCCACGGCGTGCAAATTCGACTGCAGCATGGACTCCAGATCCAGGCCGCCCATTAGTATGAAGTTCACCGCCGGGTAGCCGTCCTCCTCCATGGCGCCCAACCAGTGCAGCTCCAGCAATTGCTCCGGGCCGAGCAGATCGGCATCGTCCACCAACAAGGTCAGACAGCGGCCCTCTTTCTGGTATTGCTTACAGGCTTTTTCAATGTCCGAGTCAGATGCCAGGGTGGCGTCTACCGGGAGATATTCCTGCAATTCATGCGCAATGCGCTCGCGAAATTTTACTGTACCGGCACCCAGTTGCACCAATCCGGTAATTGATCTCAGTCCCCGGACAAATCTCTGTACCAGCGTGGTCTTGCCTATACCCGGCTCACCAAGAATAGTCACCAGGCAGGCGCGGTTCCACAGTGCGTGGCTCATGAGATTGACCGCCCGACCGTGCTGCTCGGAAAAGTAGCTCAGGTCGTGGTCAGACTCATCCTCGAATGGCCTGTGCTTTAATTCAAAGAATTCTGGTCGCACGGTTCCTCACCCATAGTGAATAATTTGTTATCCCCTACTGCGTCATCAGTCTATCCCAGACCGGCTCAAAGTGTTAGGAAGGGTCTGAGGCCCTTTATACCGGCACCCAATGCTCTTTTTCAACCAGCGTCAACACTTCGTAACTCGCGACGTTTTCATCGTCCTGGTTGGTGACCTGCACATCCCAGTGCACCTCACCGTATTCGGCGGTTTCACGATTGACCTTTTGCCTGCAGGTAAAGGCGACCTTTATCCGGTCCCCCGGGTACACCGGTTTATTAAAACGAAGATTCTCCAGACCGTAATTTGCCAGCACAGGTCCCGGGGCCGGATCCACGAACAGACCGGCCGCCGCCGACACCAGGTAGTAGCCATGCGCTACCCGGCCATCAAAAAACGGATTGGCCGCAGCGGCCTCCTGGTCCATATGTGCGTAGAAGGTATCTCCGCTCAGCGCGGCGAAGGCCTCGATATCCTCCAGGCTCACCTCGCGTTCTTCACTGAGCAGGGCATCGCCAACCTGCAGTTGCTCGAAATACTTGCGGAATGGATGAACGGACTGCAGGCGTCTCGTGCCGCCTGGAAAGTAGCGATCGCAAATTATACCCAGGGTATCGGGCGAGCCCTGCAGGGCAGTGCGCTGCATATGATGCATCACCGCCCGGATACCGCCTTGCTCCTCACCACCACCCGCCCGGCCCGGGCCGCCATGCACAAGATGGGGAAGTGGTGAACCGTGACCCGTCGATTCGGACGCACAATGCCGGTTAAGTAATACCAGGCGCCCGTGCATCGCGGCAGTGCCAAGGACAAACTCGCGCACCGCCTGATCGTCTGCACTGCACATGGATCCTGCGAGGCTGCCACCACCCATGCGTGCGAGGGCCACGGCATGCGACATATCCCTGTAGGGCAGCAACGAGCAGACCGGTCCGAAGGCTTCAACTGAATGCACTGCATGTCCGGCGTGCGGATCATTAACCCGCAGCACCACTGGCGACACGAAGGCGCCCGCCTGTGCATCGGCCTGCACCAGGTCCAGGGTCTCGCGCCGGTACACAATCTCGGACTCACGCGCCAGTTCGGCAACTCTTTGCAACACTTCATCACGCTGACCCAGGCTGGCCAGGGGCCCCATGTCGACCTCTTTGCTGGAAGGCAGACCGATACGCAAACCATCCAGTTTTTCAGCCAGGGCCTGCTGCACCGCATCGATGCAGGCTGCCGGCACCAGTGCGCGTCGGATAGCGGTGCATTTCTGTCCCGCCTTGCTGGTCATCTCGCGAAAAACCTCGGCGATAAACAGGTCGAACTCCGGTGTACCCGGTATCGCATCAGGTCCAAGCACCGAACAATTCAGCGAATCGGTTTCAGCGTTCAGACGCACGGCATTACCCAATACCACGGGATGGGTACGCAGCTTGAGGGCAGTGGCGGCGGAGCCGGTGAAACCAATCACGTCCTGGCAGTTAAGGTGATTCAGCAGGTCCCCTACCGCCCCGCACAGTAACTGGACGGCACCCTCGGGCAGTATCCCGGATTCCACGATGCGCCTGACCATGTGCTCGGTCAGGTAGGCGGTACTGCTCGCCGGCTTGACCAGCACGGGCATGCCCGCCAGGATCGCCGGGGCCAGTTTCTCCAGCATTCCCCAGCAGGGAAAATTAAAAGCATTGATCTGGACTGCGACGCCTTCCAGGGGCACACACAGGTGCTGACCGACAAAGCTGCCACCACGTGAGATCGCTTCGGGCCCTCCCTCCACCAGGACACGGTCGTTCGGAAGCTCCCGACGGCCCTTGCTGGAATACACGAACAGGGTGGAAATACCGCCATCCACATCGATCCAGGTATCGGCCCGGGTGGCGCCTGTCTGGTGAGACAGTGCATAAAATTCCTGCTTGAAATCCCCCAGGTACTTGGCCAGCGCCTTGAGGCTCTCCGCCCTCTGGTGAAAGGTCATGGCCCTTAAGGCCGGACCAGCCTTGACCCTGCCATACTCCAGCATGGCTTGCCGATCGACCTGCTCCGCGCCGATCAACGCCACCACGCTACCGTCGACCGCGCTACGCATAGCCGTGACCCGGGCCCCGCCGGTTGCCATCTGCCCTCGGCGTAACTTTCCAGTATTCGCGTCATAGTCCGATCACCTGCGTTGTGTTTTTTCCAATCCGGATCAGGCCGCGGACTTGGCCCAGTCACCCAGCGCGGCGACCACCGCACGATTTTCGTGTTCCAAACCCACCGAGAGACGAAGATATTGGGCCAAGCCCATAGTTGGCTACCGGTCGCAAAATCAGACCCTTGCCACGCAGAAACTGTCGGCGGATTGGCATTGCGCCTCATCTTCAAATTTCAGCAACAGGAAGTTGCCAATACTCGGTATTACCGTCAGGCCCAGTCCCTTGATCTCCGCGGTCAGCCACGGCAACCATTGATCGTTGTGTGCGCGCGCCTTGCGTGTGTGCCCGGTATCGGCCAGCGCTGCGATGGCGGCGGCCTGGGCGGGTCCCGAGACATTGAATACACCACGCACCCGGTGCAGGATCATGGCCACGTCACGGGGAGCACGGGCCCAGCCTACGCGCAGACCCGCCAGGCCGAAGATCTTGGAAAACGTATGCAGCACCACGGTGTTGCCATCCTCGGCTGCACCAGTTCCTCGCCAAAGCTGTACTCGTCCAGGTCGCAGTATTCCGAGTAGGCCGCATCCACTGCCAACAGTACGTGCTCGGGAAGACCCTCACGCAGACGGTGCAATTCGGCCCGCGGTATCCAGGTACCGGTTGGATTATTCGGATTCGCCAGGAACACGACCTTGGTGCGGGCGGTCACCCGCGCAAGGATGGCGTCCACATCCGCGGTCAGGTTGACTTCCGGCACTCTCACCGGCACACCGCCCGCCGCCAGGGTGGAAATCAGGTAACAGACGAAGGCGTACTCGGTGAAAATCACCTCGTCACCCGGGCGCAACATAGGCCCTGCACACGCAGTCAATCAGTTGCTCCGAACCTGTTCCGCATACCACTTGCTCAGGCTGCAAGTCCGTGCGCGCGGGCCAGCGCCTGGCGCAATGCTATGGCCGCCCCGTCAGGGTAGCGATCCAGCTGACCGACCTGGTCCTGGTAGGCCTTGATGGCCGCGGGACTCGGTCCCAGGGGCGACTCGTTGGACGAGAGTTTCGCCGGCTTGGCAAACCCCGGCACCGAGGCCTCGCCCGCCACATAGGGCACGATTTTCATCACGTGTGATTTGGGTTCTACCAATGGCATCGCATGCTCCACCAGGAAAAGTTCGAGACGACTCACGGAGCCCCTGATCTACCTCATCCAGATTTAATCAGAGGTTCCCTAGACCGCCAGCGCAGGTAGCCGTCTGCCATTGGTCCAGCGGCCAGCTTTCCAGGATCGCTACCAGTGCGCTGAGGAAACTGTTGGCCTGGAAACCATCCAGCACCCGGTGATCCAGGGTCAGGGTAACGTAGCACATGGGCCGCACCTGGATGCTGTCCTGCCCATCAATCTCCCTGACGATCACGCGCTTCTCCAGCTTGCCCACACCCAGGATGGCTGACTGGGGTTGGTGGATCACGATGGGCGTGGCAATCAGGCTGCCGCTGACACCGTGATTGGAGATGGTGAACGTGCCGCCCCGCACCTCGGACGGGCTCAGGCTGCCTTTCCGGGCCTTGACCGTCAGTTGCTCCAGTTCTTCGGCGACCTGGTAAAGATCCAGGTCCTGGCTGTTGTGCAACACCGGCACCACCAGCCCCTTGTCGCCCAGGGCGGTACCGACGCCGATATTCACGTCGTCAAAAATCTCCAGGCGATCGTCATGCCAGCGGCTGTTCACTGCCGGCACCTTGCGCATGGCCAACGCACTGGCGGCCACAAAATAGGCGGTCAGGGTCAGGCGCTTGCCAAGCTTCGCAAGTTCCGGGGCGCTGTGGGCCTTGTGGGCCAGGACAGCCGACAGGTCGGCCTCGAAAACGGTGGTGACATGTGGCGCAGTTTGTACACTGCCCAGCATATGCGCCGCGATACGCGTACGCATCGAATCATGCGGCAGATCGTGACTGCGAATTTCACCCACCGCCCTTGCCGGTGTGCGTGTCTGCGGGCGCGTAGCCGGCTTGTTCAGGACCGCCTCGATATCCCTGGCGGTAACCCGGCCTCCCCGACCCGTACCGGCGATCTGGTCCAGGGACAGATCCAGCTGATTCAGCATTCTTCGCACCGCCGGCGAGGTTCTGCCGGGCGGCAGGGGCGTCTCCATTGTGTTCGATTCTGGCAGGGCGGGCCTGCCGACCGTGGCGGCTGGCAGGTCGCGCGTCGCCACGCCCTGATCCACCGTCTCCGGCACCTGCAACAGCAGGGTTGCCAGCACGTCACCCGGGGTCAGTTCATCCCCCGCTTGCTTATGCAATTTCTGTAACACACCGTCCGCAGGAGCCGCCAATTCCACCACCACCTTGTCCGTCTCCAGTTCGGCGACGGGCTCGTGGGCTGCGACCGTATCCCCCGCTTTTTTCAACCAGCCCTGGAGCACGTATCGCGTGCCTTCCTGCTGGTCCCGGGGCACCTTGATATCCATGGTCCTGTTGGTCACGGCTCAGACTCCATCCAGCTCGCGCATGGCCGCGGCGATTTGCTCCACACCGGGCACCACTGCATTGAGCAGAACCGGACTGTGAGGACTGGGGATATCCGGCATGGTGAGACGCCTGACCGGTGCGTCCAGGTCAAAGAACGCCTCGTCGCTCAGCACCGCCGCGATTTCCGCGCCGAATCCCGCGGTCAGGGTATCTTCATGCACGATCAGGCAGCGACGGGTACGACGCACCGACTCCAGCACCAACTCCCGGTCCCAGGGGACCAGGGTACGCAGGTCTATCACGTCCGCGTCGACACCCGAGACCGTGACCGCTTCCTCGCAACGGGCCACCATGCCACCCCAGGTGATCACACTCAGGGCGTTGCCCTTGTGCACGGTGCGTCCCTTGCCGAAAGGCAGAACGTACTGGTCACCAGGGTACGGCCTGCGTGCCGAAATATCGTCCAGCAGGGAACGGTGCTCGAAAAATATCGTGGGGTTATTGTCGCGCATTGCAAAGCGCAGCAGACCCACTGCATCCTCGGCGTTGGACGGCATCGCCAGACGCCAACCCACCGCATGCGCCCACTTCACTTCACCGCACTGGCTGTGCCATGGATCACCGCACTTGAAATAGCCGCCGGGTATACGCACGACCATGGGGGCGGCAAACCGATTATTGGTTCGCCAGCGCATGGTCCCACAATCGTTCAACTGCTCTTCTGCCGGATCGGCGTATTTTCGAAACTGGATCTCGGCTACTGGCATCAGACCCGCGGCCGCCATACCCACGGCCCGACCGATGATGCCCTCCTCCGACAGGCTGGTATCAAACACCCGGTCTTCGCCGTGCTTGTCTTGCAAGCCGAGCGTCACCGCATGCACACCGCCCTTGGCCCCTACATCTTCTCCAAACACCACCAGCCTGGGGTTGCCGGCCAGTTCGCTGTCCAGCGTGCGCCTGATGGCGGTGGCCATGTTCACACGCGCCGGCTCGCGTTCGGGTTGTTCGGAACAGTCCGGAAATTGATGACCCAGCGACCACAGTCCACCCTGGTCCTGCAAGCACGGGGCACCCGCCTGGTCGGTCTCGGAGAATACGAATCGCCGCACCGATGGCGGTATCGGGATCACTGCGTGCGAGCACCCGCTCCAGTGCAGCGGCCAGGTCCGTCCTGTAGCCTGCTGGTCCAGCGCCAGCCATTGCTGCTTCGCTGAGCACCTCGGGAACCATGAACTCCTTCAGCCTGGGCAGCGGATCGATTTGCCACTCCGCCGCAATTTGTGCCTGGCTCTTGTAGGCCTGGGTATCCTGGCCGGAATGACCGTTCAGTCGCGGCACACATAACCTGAGAAGCACCGGCCCCTTGCCGCCACGCACCCAGTCGGTGGCCTGCACCAGGAGAGTCGCGGCTTCACGTGGATCACTGCCCGAGCCATCAAGAACCTTCAGAGCCGGAGAACGAGGCAAGATTCGCGGCAATGTTGCCACCCGGGGTCTGGAAATCCGAGGGCACGGAAATGCCGTAACCGTTGTCCTCGATGTAAAACAACACCGGCAACTGCTGGGTGGTGGCGATATTGAGGGCAGACCAGAAACCGTTGGTCGCGGTAGAGCCGTCGCCACCCAGGGCCACTGCCATGCAGCCTGCGGCGTCTTCCTGCTTGAGCACATCCACTTTGTATTTCAGCGCCTGGGCCCAACCCACGACCGGCGTGTACTGGGTGCCGACGCCCCCGGACATGGGTAGCACGCAGGCGCCACCCGCCTCCGGCTTGTTGAATACCACACCGATATCGCGACCGTCGCTCATCCCGCCTTCACGCATCAGCGGACCGGCCATCGCATCATCCAGGTCCAGCCCCACCGACAACATGAACGGACGTGAGCGGTAATACCCGCAAGCGCCATCGCCAGGCCGGTTGAGCAAGCTGCCCAGGATAGCCTGGGACATATCGTGGCCTCTTGCGGAAAACTGGTACAGGACCTTGCGTTCCTTCACCAAGCGGGTTTCTTCCAGCTCATCCAGGTGACGTGACAGCAGGGTGTGGTAGGCGACGCTGCGCCAATCCACAGCCGGAATTGCGGCTGTATGACGGGCGTCCAGCGAGCGCAGTCGGGGCGCTAGCGTCATGGGGCTTCCTCTCCTTCCCGTCGCGACCGGGAATCAGGTTCGGGTTTTACCAGGCGCAGAGAGTAGAATATCCCTTTTTGTGGAAATTATGTTGCTGTTTTACCTCGATTCTATTGTCTTTTAGCAATTTCCTTCCATTTTATATATACCCACTGGTACATTATTGCCATTATGACCATAGAACTTTCAAAACAGGACCTGGCCATCCTCGGGCACCTGCAAGAGGACGGACGTATTTCAAACCGCGACCTGGCCGATCGGGTCTCGCTGTCACCCTCGCCCTGCTGGAGACGGGTTCGCGCCCTGGAGTCGCAAAAAGTGATCCGGGCTACACCGCTTTACTGGATCCCGAGAAACTTGGGTTGAGTATTCTCGCGTTTGCCCATGTCTCGCTGGTGGATCACCATCCGGCCACCGTGCAGCACTTTGACCAGTCGATCAGCGATGCGCCTGAAGTACTGGAGTGCTTCATGACCAGCGGCGACCATGACTACATGCTCAAGGTGGTGACCCGGGATATGTCCAGCTACCAGGATTTTCTCAGTGAGAAACTGCTGCGACTGGATTGCGTAAGGACCGTGAACACCAGCTTCGCCCTGAAGCAAAAAAAGATTTCCACGAGACTGCCGCTGGTGGCGAGTGGTGGCGGCTAGCCACTGAAGTCGGCTACAAAATGTAGGGTGCACTCTGTGCACCGTCCGGAATGGTGCGTAAAACGCACCCTACTGCGGGGGGAAATGGGCAGCGCAGAAATCGGGGTTCGTAGCCGCAATTGATCCGTCACCAGGGAACCAGACATCGAAAACCTCGGTTCGACCTCATTTGTCAGGTCTGATCATAGTCCAGCAGCAGTTCTTCGCTGCGCGGATAACACTGACAGGCCAGCACGAAGCCTGCTTCCAGTTCCCAGGGCTCAAGCGCGTAGTTGATGGCCATGGACACATCGCCCTTGAGCAATTTCACCCTGCAGGTCGAGCACACACCGCCGGTGCAGGAATAGGGTAAATCCAGTCCTTGCGCGAGACCTGCCTCGAGTATGTTCTGGTCGGCAGTCATACCAAACTGGCGCTCCTTGCCGTCCATAATGACCACTACCTTGCACTGGGCGGCACCCGCCTCCGCGCTCACTCTCTTCGCGGCGGGTTTCGCCTGGCCATCCACCGCAAAATACTCTGAATGGACACTCTCCGGCGCCACCCCCATCTCCGCCAGGCTGGCGCTGACTTCGTCGATCATGCTGGCCGGCCCGCAGACAAACCAGTGATCAACCAGCGTGATGTCGCAGAATGCCCGACACAACTCGACGGCCTTACTCTTGTCTATGCGCCCGTTATACAACTCCACCTCGCCCTGTTCGCGACTCAGGATATGGAACAACCTGAAACGGGTCGGGTAACGGTCTTTCAGTTCGTGCAGCGCGTCGCGAAACATGACACCGGCGCTGTCGCGGTTGCCGTAAAACAGCGTGAAACTGCTACCGGGTTCCAGCGCCAGGGTGCTGCGTATGATGGACAGCACGGGCGTAATACCACTACCGGCGGCAAAGGCGACGTAAGACCTGCTGCTTTTCGGGTCCAGCGGCACGTTGAAATGCCCTCCGGGTGTCATGACCCTGATTTGATCACCGGCTTGCAGCGTGTCGTTGATAAAACCGGATACCCTGCCCTGCTGGCTGACGCTTTACCGCCAGCTCAAGCAACTCCGCATCATCGACCTGATTACAGATGGAATAGGAGCGACGCAAGGTCTTGCCCGTCCACCTCGATTTCCAGGTTCAGGTGCTGGCCCTGGCTGAATCGGTAGGCCTCACGCAAGGACTCCGGTACCTCCAGCAGCAGACGCACGGAATGCGGGGTGTCCGGAATGACCCGGGCTACCTTGAGGGTATGAAATTTCAGCATGCCATGATCGCTCTTTTGCCTCGCATTCTGGTTTTACTCATCGTCTTTCGGGGCGCCCGTTTACAGGCATTTGAAATAATCAAACGGTTCCAGGCAGTCAAGACAACGGTACTGGGCCTTGCAGGGCGTGGAACCGAACTCACTCACGCAATCGGTGCGTTGTGAATCGCAACGTGGACAATGCACCGCCAGTTCGCTTCCAAACAGTGCCCGCCTGCCACTACCCCGCTCCGGTGGGGCGATACCGTACTGCCGCAGTTTTTCCCTGCCTGCCTCGCTGATCCAGTCGGTGGTCCAGGCCGGTGACAACACTTCGGTTACGCGGGCTCCGTCGAAACCCGCCTCGGCCAGGGCATGATCCACCTGGTTGTGTATCAATTCAGCCGCCGGGCAACCGGAATAAGTGGGTGTAATGCCAACCTGCAATTGCTGTCCATCCCAAAGCACTTCACGCACGATACCCAGGTCAACAATGCTCAACACCGGGATTTCCGGGTCGGGAATCGCTTCCAGTACCTGCCAGGCCCTGGCCGCAGGATCAGTTGGGAGGCATTTGATCAAGCTGCAACTCCCTACCATCCGGCGTCCGGATAGGCGCGCGGCAGGAATTGCATGGTGGCCAGCAAATGCCCCAGGTGCTCTGAGTGACGACCGGCACGGCCACCGCTATGCATCCAGGCATCGTCCGCCGGCAGCGGCAAACCCGCCTCGTTCAGCACCCTGTCAAGATCCTCTCGCCAGCCTGCACGGAGAGCGTGCAAATCAACGCCTATACCGGCCTCAAGCATGCGCCGGTCCAGCGCATCCATGTCGAACATTTCACCTGTGTAAGGCCACAGGTCCTGCAGGGCCTGGGTCATGCGGGCGTGACTTTCCTCGGTGCCGTCGCCAAGACGAACCATCCACAAGCCGGCATGACGGGTGTGGTAACGAAACTCCTTGACCGCCTTTGCGGCAATACCTGCAAGCTGCCTGTCTGCGCTGTGTTGCAAACTATCAAACAGGCGCTCGGCAAAACTTGCATAGAAATACTGGCGCACCATGCTGTGTGCAAAATCACCGTTCGGCTGCTCCACCAGCAGGACATTGGCAAATTCGTGCACATCACGGTGCATGGCCAACTGGTCTTCCGTCCTGCCCTTGCCTTCCACCTGGGCGGCATAGGCGAGGAACATACGGGACTGGCCAACCAGGTCCAGGGCCATGTTGGCCAGTGCCATTTCCTCCTCCAGCATGGGCGCCTTGCCTACCCACTCGGAAAGACGTTGACCCAGCACCAGTCCGGAGTCACCCAGGCGCAGCAGGTAGGCAAACAGGTCTTGCTGATCGCAAGGGGGCATGCGCTCACTCCTAGATATTTTCGACGCCCTCGGGGACGTCATAGAAGGTGGGGTGGCGGTAAATCTTGTCCTCGGCCGGGTCGAACAAGGATTCCTTGTCCGATGGATCCGAGGCATGCAGGGCGGCAGATTCCACCACCCAGATACTCACACCTTCCTGTCGTCTGCAATACAGGTCCCTGGCATTTTGCATCGCCATCGCCGCGTCGGCCGCATGCAGACTTCCCACGTGGCGATGATTCAAACCGGTGCGGGCGCGGATAAATACTTCCCAAAGTGGCAGTTCACGTTCTGTCATCGGATGTCCTCATGCTTTTGCGCGTGGGCAAGCACGGCCTGCCTGACCCAGGCGCCATCATCGTGGGCTGTTTGCCTGGCACGCAGACGCTCGGTGTTGCAGGGACCGTTGCCCTCGAGTACTTGCTTGAATTCACTCCAGTCGATGGGACCGAAATTCCAGTGTTCAGTTTGTTGGTCGAATTTCAACTCGGGGTCCGGAAATTCAAGCCCCAGGAAATGCCCCTGGGGTACGGTCACATCCACAAATTTCTGGCGCAATTCGTCATTCGTGAAACGCTTGATCTTCCAGGCCATGGACTGGGCCGTGTGCGCCGAATCCGCGTCGTTGGGTCCAAACATCATCAATGATGGCCACCACCAGCGCTCCAGCGCATCCTGCGCCATGCGACGTTGCTCATCAGTGCCGCGCGCCATCACGGTCATGATTTCGTAGCCCTGCCGCTGGTGAAAACTTTCTTCCTTGCATACCCTGACCATGGCCCGCGAGTAGGGTCCGTAGGAGCATCGGCACAGGGGAATCTGATTCATGATGGCCGCGCCGTCCACCAGCCAACCGATGGCGCCGATATCCGCCCAGTTCAGGGTCGGGTAATTGAAAATACTGGAGTACTTGGCCTTGCCGCTGAGCAACTGGTCCACCATTTGCTGGCGCGACGTGCCCAGGGTTTCTGCGGCGCTGTACAGGTACAAACCGTGACCGGCTTCATCCTGGACCTTGGCCAGCAAGATTGCCTTGCGCTTGAGCGAAGGTGCGCGGGTAATCCAGTTACCCTCCGGCAACATGCCCACGATTTCCGAATGTGCATGCTGGGAAATCTGTCGCACCAGGGTGCGCCGGTAGGCCTCGGGCATCCAGTCCCTGGGTTCTATTTTTTCCTCGGCGTCGATACGCGCCTGGAAGGCCTGCACCAGCCGGGCCTCCTCTTCCGGACCCGGTGTCCGCGTGTCGGATTGATCAAGACCCTGGGTATACATGCTGTCTCCGGCTGGGGTTCTGGACTCGGACTAATATGTCACAATAATTCCCGACAGAGAACGGCCGATGTCTCACGTCGGTCGACGAACCGAGGGCTGCCGGGACCTCAAACACGCTCCAGGATCAAGGCTATTCCCTGTCCCACCCCTATACACATGGTACACAGCGCATAACGGCCACCGCTGCGCTGCAACTGGTAACTGGCAGTGGTCACCAGGCGGGCGCCGGACATACCCAGCGGATGCCCCAGGGCGATGGCGCCGCCGTTGGGATTCACATGGGCGGCGTCGTCGGGCACCCCCAGTTCACGCAGCACCGCAAGACCCTGTGCCGCGAAGGCCTCGTTCAGCTCAATCACATCCATGTCTTCAATTTTCAAACCGGCCAGGGCCAGCACCTTGCGCGTTGCGGGCACAGGCCCCATGCCCATGATCGCAGGCTCAACACCGGCAGACACCGAAGCCACGATTCTCGCCCGTGGCACCAGGCCAAAAGCCCGCACGGCAGAAGGACTGGCCAACAGCAGTGCGCAGGCGCCGTCGTTAACTCCCGAGGCATTACCCGCTGTCACGGTCCCGGATTTACGAAACGGGGTGGGAAGTCGGGCCAGGCCTTCTGCGGTGACATCGGCACGCGGATGTTCGTCACGATCCACCACCAGGGGATCTGCCTTGCGACGCGGGATCTCAACCGGGACGATTTCTTCGGCCAGGTATCCGGCCACGCGGGCGGCCTCTGCCTTTTGCTGACTGCGCAAGGCGAACGCATCCTGGTCCTCACGGCTTACCCCAAAGCGCTCCGCTACGTTCTCGGCAGTCTCCGGCATGCTGTCGGTTCCGTATTCCGCCTGCAGGCGCGGGTTGATAAAACGCCAGCCCAGGGTGGTATCGAACATTTCCGCGTTGCGTGAAAATGCCGTCTCCGCCTTGCCCATCACAAAGGGCGCGCGGGACATGGACTCGACCCCACCGGCAATGATCAGTTGAGCCTCTTCGGTGCGCAATGCACGCGCCGCCATGGCGACTGCATCCATGCCCGATCCGCACAGGCGATTCACCGTCACCCCCGGCACCTGCATGGGCAGCCCTGCCAGCAGGCTGGCCATACGGGCAACATTCCGATTGTCCTCACCGGCCTGATTGGCGCAGCCGAAATACACATCGTCGACCTGGTTCCAGTCCACCGAGGGTGAACGGGTCATCAGCGCCTTGATGGTCAATGCCGCCAGGTCATCCGGACGCACTGAACTCAAGCTGCCGCCAAAGCGCCCGATAGGCGTACGCAAGGCATCGCATACAAAGGCCTCTGTCATGTCGATTCTCCAGTAAGTTGATCCAGCACCGCGGTGGAAAGAATCGCCACGGTGCCATAAAAATGGGCGACCTGTACCTCGGCCGCATTGCTTATACAAACCCTGTAACTGCCCTTGCTGCGACCACGGTAGACTTCTTCCGCCCGGGCCCGGAGGTCCTCCCCGCTGGCAACGCTGCGCAGGTAGTCAATATGTACCGAGGAAGCTACCGCAACCCGGCCATGACTGTTGCTGGCATAGGCCATGGCGGTATCGGCAAGGGTGAACAACATGCCGCCATGGCAGATACCATGACCGTTACACATGTCCTGGCGAACCTGCATGCCCAACAGCGCATGACCAGGACCAAATTCAAGCAACTGTATATCCAGGGCCCGAGCCGCTGAATCACGCCCGTACAGGACCTGGACACAGCGCTCGGCCACGGCATCCGGTTCCATATTTACTTCATTCACTACGGAACTTCCTGCCGGCAAGCGCATGTCCAGCCAGCTGCGGCGTCAGGCGATAACGGTCATCGCCATAGGCGGCGTGCATATTTCCGACCACACACGCGACGCGCTGCAGATCGATTCTTTCGGCCCATTCCAGGGGCCCCAGGGGGTAATTCACACCCAGTTTCATGGCGGTATCCAGGTCGCCAGCCGAGCACAGTTGGTGAGCCACCGCCATGGCTGCTTCATTCGCCAGCAGACACACACTGCGCATGACCAGCATGCCTGGCAAATCAGCGACCTCGCTCACCGATTTACCCAGGGCCTGGAAAAACCCTGCCGCCACCGCCAGCGCATCAGTCTGGCCACTCACCACGGTCAGCGCGATGCGTGGGGTTTTTCGATAGTCCAGCGCAAGGTCGAACAGCACCAGGGGGCTTAGCCCCTCCTCCACCGCCCGGGTCGTCGCGCTACGACCGTCGGTCAGGGCAACGTAAACACCGTCCACCACGAGGTAGCCCGCACCCTCTGTCTGCCTCGGATTCAAACCGGATTCCTGCGCCAGGTCCAGCAATGTACTCGCAGGCCCAAGGTCGCCCACGACCTTGACCGATTCAGGTTTGGGCCGGGGGGCAATTTGCCGGATGGACGAGGGACTGGGCTCGGATGGGTAAGCATAAAATCCTTCACCGGATTTTCGCCCGAGGCGGCCAGCGTCCACCATCTCCTTCTGCAACACCGAGGGTCGATAACGCGGGTCGCCGAAGTACGATTCGAACACCGAACTGGTCACCGCAAAATTCACATCCAGACCAATCAGGTCCATTAATTCGAACGGGCCCATGGGGAAGCCACCACAGTCGCGATAAATAGCATCCATGGTCTCGACGTCCGCTGCGCCTTCCTGCAACAGATTCAGCGCTTCTGCATAAAAAGGCCGCGCGACCCGGTTGACGATAAAACCCGGCTGACTGCGGGCAAACACCGGTGACTTGCCCCAGGTGCTCATCAGGCCATGCAGGCTTGCCGCTACCTCTGGCGCCGTGCGCAGACCTGACACCACCTCCACCAGACGCATGACGGTCGCCGGATTGAAAAAGTGCAGACCCAGTAGACGCTCCGGATTTGTCAGGGCCGCACCGATGGCGGTAATCGACAGGGATGAGGTATTGCTCCCCAGGATGGTGGAATCACCACACAGGCGTTCCAGGGACTGAAACAAACCCTGCTTGATAGCCAGATCTTCCACTACCGCCTCGATCACCAGTCGACAGGGCTCCAGGCCCCGCAACCCATGCACGACCACGATCCGTGTCAGGATCGCGTCACGCTCCTCGCTGGAGATCCGGCCCCGGGTCACCCTCGTGTTCAGCCGCTTGGCCGCCTGCCCAAGCGCGGCGCTGGCTGCGCCTTCTATCGCGTCATACAACAGAACCGGGTGACCTGCTGCTGCGGCCACCTGCGCAATACCGATACCCATGGTACCCGCACCCACCACACCAACGATGTCACTGACATCAAATCTGGGCAACTCAATTGCCATTGAATTTCGGCTCTCGTCTATCCAGGAAAGCGGCTACGCCTTCCCTGAAATCATTGGTCTCACCCGCCAGGGTCTGCATGTCCCGCTCCAGGTCCAATTGCTGATCGAGGCTGTTGCTGGAAGAATTCAGAAAACACTGCTTGATCAGGTCCATGGCCCTGGTTGGTTGACTGGCGAGCTTTTCCGCCATCTGCCAGACATGGTCTTCCAGGACATCGTCGTCGACACAAGCCCAGATCATTCCCCATTGCTCGGCCTGTTCGGCGCTCACCGGTATCGCCAGCATGGCCATCGCGGTTGCCCGTGCCTGTCCCACCAGCCTGGGAAGCACCCAGGATCCACCGGCATCCGGCACCAGGCCAATTTTCGAAAACGCCTGGATAAATCGTGCGGAACGGGCGGCGACAACGATGTCACAGGCGAGTGCAATATTCGCGCCCGCGCCCGCGGCCACGCCGTTCACTGCACAAATTACCGGCATGCGAAGCCCACGCAGGGTTCGTACCAGGGGGTTGTAGAAATTCTCCAGTGATCTGCCCAGGTCAAGTTTTTCGTCCGGGTCACTGGTTTTTCGCGCGCCCAGGTCCTGGCCGGCGCAAAAGCCACGACCGGCGCCCGTGAGAACAAGACAGCGCACCTGCGGGTCGGCATCTGCCGCCCGGACCGCAGCGATCAATTCGCCATGCATGTCTTCGTTAAAGCTGTTCAGCTTATCGGGCCGGTTAAGCGTAATACGCAAGACTCCCGGGCGGGCGTCAGTCAGGATGCTGCTGAATTCGGACATGTTCAGGTCCCGGAGTTAGGGAGCCTCTGACCTGGTCATGAGCGAGTATCTTGCGAGTGAAAAATCCGGCTTGCATGTCGCCAATCTTCGCAAGCCTGCTTACTTACAGCCGATTGGCGCCTTGAATCTGTATCTTTGCGCCAGCAATCTACTTCGTCCAGGCTAAATCAGGTGCTCCTGAGGTTGAATCAGACCGCATTCTAGTCTGTGGACCAGCAAAATGCTCGGGCGACGCATCTCGCCTGCCCTGCCGGCGCAACTCCAGGCCGCCCGGTTGCTCGGTAAAATTCATAGGAAGCACCTGGCCCTGGCGACATAATCGACAAGGACAAAGTAGTCACCCGTGCTTGCGCGGACGCACTATTGCACGCCCGCAAATATGGCACTTGATCAGACCCGGACCATCTGGTTAAGTGGACACTCGCGACAGCCCGAATGCCGCAGGAAGACGACCCGGGAACCGATACCCGGGCCCGGGACAACGATGCACAAGAGCCGAAAATCCACCGTGGCCAGGTTTTTGCTTGCCGGCCTGATTGCCAGTGTCGGCATACCGGCATACCCGCCCCTGCACGCCCAGGTGCTGCTGGATCTCCCCGGGGCCACCCTTCAATCGGCCGAGGCTCCCCTGCGTCCGGTATTTCTCCAGGTTGATCACGTGGACGCCGCCGAACAAGTCGAGGCGGCGCGCCTGTTTGACCTGCTGCAAGGCAAGTTGGCTTTCAGCGAGTACACGGAGGCGGTGCAACCGGCTACACAATTAGTGGACCTTGCCCTGCTGGAATATGGCCCGGACGCGGCGGAACTGGCAGTACCCTGGATCAACCTGGGTCAGGCGCTGGAACTGGCCGACGAGAAGGAGCAGGCCGGGGCCGCCTACCTGGAAAGTATCAGGCTGGTTTCAGAACACTACGGCTCGCTGGATTTCAGACTGGTTCGACCACTGGCGGGGTTGGGACGTCTGGCCCAGCAGGCGGGAAACAACGAGGAGGCTGTGGAGCTTTTCAGGCAGGCGCGCTACCTGCTGCGCCGCAGCGAGGGTCTATATACCTTGCAACAAGTTCCCATCCTGGAATCCACCGCAAACTCACTGGTGGTCATGGGTCAACCGGAGGCCGCGAGCAGGAAACAACGCATTGTGCTTGAACTGTATGTGAGGGCATACGGTACCACTTCCCCTGAATTGGTTGCGCCCCTGATGCAACTCGGCCACTGGAACGGGCTTATGTACCAGTCTTTGAGCCCCGCTTCCCAGGCCAAGATGGTGTGTATGATCGATCGCCGGGCGGTGCCGGAATATTCCACCTCCAGCCAGTGTGTGCTGCCTGGTCAGCGCGACCTGTATCGTGCGGCCATTGCCATAATCGAAAAAAACTACGGGGTGGACGACCCACGCCTGATCGGACCCTTAAGGGCCATGGCAAATAGTTACTATCTCAATTCGGTGCGCTGGGTGAGGCGACAGGACGGCCAGGGAAGCGCCTATACAGGTGGTGCACCCACCGTCTACTACGAGGCGGTTAACCAGGAAACCGGCGCGCGCGACGCGCTGGAGCGAGCCCTGCAGATCATCCGCAAGCAAACGGATCATGACCCTGGAAGCGAGGCTCAACTGCTCGTCGACCTGGGCGACTGGCATATTGCTTTCAGGCGAAACGTTCCCGAGGGTCAGCAGTATTACCAACAAGCATGGCAGCTGATTGCCGAGGGCGAATACGGCCCGGACGGAGCCAACCTGGCGTTTCAAGAGCCGAAGCAGTTGTTGGTCAAGCAGCCATCCCTGTCCCAGTCGCGTGCTTACTCCACCGGATACAACAACACCCAGACCCCACCCAGGGGACACATCGTTATTCAGTTTGACGTGAGCGAGGATGGGAGTGTCCTCAACGGCATGATCCTGGAACCCGCGCAGGAAGACCTCCAGGGCGAGGCCCGAAGAGCATTGGACGCGCTGGGCAAATCCTATTATCGCCCCAGGCTGATCGATGGAGTGGTGGTTTATACTGGCGCCACAATATGGCGGAACGAGGCTACCGAGGCCGACTCCCCCTGACCCCGGCTAGAGTGGCTTGAAACTCACAGCGCGCTAGCGTATCTAAGGAGTTATGGCACCGGAACCGGGCGCGGGGCGGGCTGTTCATGAGACTAGGACGCGGAGACAATATGTTATTAAATAATTGGTTACGACTCATTCCTCTGGCATTTTTTTTGCTGGCGGGCTGCGTCACGCCACCACCGCCCGCAGCCAGTACACCACCCACGCCACCGCCCAGCGCCACCCCGCCCCCGAGTCCCTCGACACCCCAGACCAGTGCCGGGCAGCAGTCATCCTCAGAAAGCCAGCCCACAAGTCAGGGTGAGCAAGGTGCCGAGAGCCAGGCCCCAGGTGACCCGGGCGAGCAGGCAGACCAGGCCGGTGAGAGCGCCGGTGAGCAGGCCGAGTCGTCCGACGCCGGCGACGCGGACGCCTGGCCGACCGGGCAGGGGCAAGCCGGGGAGCCCGAAGAGGAGGATCCCTGGGCCGAAAGCCAGGGTTCCACGCAAATGGATTCTTCCGCGGCCACGGACGAGGCGGCCTGGGAAAGTACAGGCGCCGGGGATGCGAATGACGGGGAGCAATCAGGCGGCGAGCCCGGCCAGGGCGCCATGACGGAGCCAGGGGCGACAAACTCCGGATTCCCGGCCGGCAGCCCTGGAGACACGGGTCAACCTGGCGGCCAGACCTCTACCGCTGGATCGGCAGGCAGCGCCGGTGGCGGATTGCCACCCGGAGGGCTGCCCAGCGGTCAGACACCCGAGGAGCGCTCGGCCGAACTGGACAAGATACTGGGCGGATCCATGGTAGTGTTTGACAGCGCCATGCTGGAAGAGCAAAAGCGGGCGCAAGCCGGGCGCCAGGGAGGGAGTCAGAACGGTGCCAGCGGCAGCGCCAGCATCCCGGGGCTGGATGAAACC
Organism: uncultured Gammaproteobacteria bacterium; assembly: GCA_963823435.1. GTDB lineage: Bacteria > Pseudomonadota > Gammaproteobacteria > Steroidobacterales > BM003 > CAKZML01. Next base: position 52,176 of record CAWGLN010000003.1, read on the forward strand.
GGCGGTGCAGGCGCAGTAGCGGGCACAGGCGCAGCGGACCAGGCCGGGGGCCAGGAAAAGGAACCCGGGGATACAAGCACCGATGGCTCCAGGAGTACAGTGCAGGGCGCGCCGGGAAATCGTAGTGGCGTGACACCGGAAAATATACCCAGTGGTCACGACGACGATGTGGTTGCGCGCCAGTTGCGTGAGGCAGCCGAGAACGAGACGGACCCGGCATTGCGTGAAAAATTGTGGGACGAATACCGACGCTACAAAACAGGATCAGGCAATTAAGGAGTCTGTATAACTTGATGAACTCGTTTCTTGCAGATAAAAAATCAAGCTTTTGTGCTGCCAATCTTCGCGAGCGGGCTATTCCGTGCGCTGGTCCCTTGAATCTGAACCCTTTCGCCCACAATCTACTTCGTCCGGAATAAATCAGAGGCCCATCAGGTGAGTTTTCAAACCAGCAACATATACGGCAGAGGAATCGGGGCGGCGTTATGCGCCTTGCTTGCATGCAGCCTGCTTACTGCCTGCGTGTCGGAAAAAGTACGGGTAGTGAACGACACCCTGGCCATACATGCCGAGGAAGCGATTCCCGAATCGCTGTTGCTTGACGTGGGTATTGGCATTTTTGATCCAGGCATCCCGGAAGACGAATCCAGTTGGGAAAAACAGCGGGTCTACCCGGCTGTGCGCAGGGCTGAGTCCCGTTACATACCCTACACCCTGAAAGGAACCATGCAGAACACCGGTCAATGGGGTTCCATCTGGGTGGTCCCGACGAATTCCAATGCCGTGGACGTTTCCGTGAATGGCACTTTGCTGGCATCGGATGGGGAGACTCTCGCCGTGCACGTAACCGTGGTGGATGCCACGGGTCGGCAATGGCTGAACAAGGAATATTCCGGCGCTGCCAGCAAGTATTCCTACAACGACGAATTTCAGTTGGAGCAGGATCCTTTCCAGAATATCTATAACCAGATCGCCAATGACATACTCGCGGCCCGTGAAAAACTCGCCGACAAGGACATCACTACCATACGAAGTGTTGCCGGCCTGAAGTTCGCCACCGAATTTGCGCCGGACACGTTTGACAGCTACCTGAGCCAGGACAAGAAAGGCGTCTTCCACATCAATCGTCTGCCCGCAAAAGACGAACCCATGATGCAGCGCATGTACCTGATACGCGATCGCGAGTACATGTTGTTTGATGTCATGGATGAACACTACGGCAATTTCCACACGAATATGGATGGACCGTACGAGAACTGGCGCAAATACAGTTACGAAGAGACCATCGCGCAACGGGAAGTTGCCGAGTCCGCCATGCGACGCAAGTTACTGGGAGCAGCCGCCATTATCGGTGGACTGGTGATGTCCCAGAACACCAATTCCTCGGCCGGCAGCGTCGCCAGCACGGCAGCGGTCCTGGGTGGTATTGCTGCCTTCAAGAGCGGTATGGATCGATCAGCGGAGTCCAAGATTCACGAGGATGCACTCAAGGAGCTTTCCGGCTCCCTGGAGGCTGAAGTCAGACCCATGGTGGTCGAGATAGAAGGAACTTCCGTGGAATTGACCGGTTCGGCTGAAGCCCAGTACGAGGAATGGCGCGCAATTCTGAAAGAAATCTACCAGGCCGAATCGGAGTATACGATGGCTCCTGCGGAGGGCGACGGCGGCTAGGGACAGCCACTGACGTCAGACGCTTATAGCAAGCGCATCCTTCGACCCCGGTGGTCCAGGCATCCCGGGGCTACAGGGCAAGAGGTCCATCGGATACACTGCACGGTGGAATGAATGCCCGGGCGGCAGAGCGCGGGGCATTCTGCAACGCGAATCCATCGTTCAAAGACAACCATCGAGGGCCGGCATCAAGACTGGCGAGCTGAATGAGTGACACCGAGATCTCCGGAGATGGCGCGCCGATAAAGCCCACAGCATTTCGATCGCGCCAGGGCGAGGCCGCGCACAGGAAGGTGGACCCGCACGCCCAGGCGGACGGACACGAGTCCGTCGACAGGGGCCGCACTGCCTCGCCCGGTCGGGGCGCCGGCACGAGTACGCGCGGGAGCCATGTGCGGGCGCGGGTCATGTGGACCGGTCTGGCCATGCTGATCGCCCTCGCCGCCTTTGTGTTTCTGTTATTGCCCGATGCCGTACCCACGAGTGACAACGGATCGACCACTGTGGCCCAGGGGACCCGGACCTCACCCCCCGGCTCCTCCGCAGCTGGCCCGCAGGCGCAGGACGCGCCTGAACTTGCGCCCTGGCAAACCGCCCAGATCCTGCGTCAGAAAGAGGCCGCAGAAGCCGTGACCGAGCAATTTGTGCGTCTCCAGATGGAACTGGAAGATGCCGGGGTCGAGCGCTGGGGCGCCGAACGCTTCGGGCAGGCAGTTGTCCTGGCCCAGGAAGGTGACGGGCAATTCAGCCAGCGCGATTTCGAGGCGGCGGCCGCGAGCTATGAAAAGGGGCTGGGGCTGCTGCGTGCACTGGACCAGGATACCGACTCCATACTGCGTGAGGCACTGTCAACCGGGCAGCAGGCCCTGCAAGCCTATGATGCTACCGCCGCACGCGACGCTTTTGAACTTGCCCTGGCGCTGGAGCCGGATAATCTGGCAGCCAAACAGGGACTGGCTCGCGCACAACACACCGAGGAAGTAGCGCAGATGGTGGCGCTGGCCAAACAACACGAAGACCGGGGCGAACTGGAAGCCGCCAGGGAGCAACTGGTCCAGGCCAACAAACTGGACCCGCAGGACCAGGTAGTTGCGGCCTCACGAAAACGCCTGGATACATTGCTACGCGAAAGGCAATTCGATGCGCTGATGTCACGCGCCTATGCCGACATCGACGGAGGCCGGATTGACGATGCCGTGCTGGCTTTCGGCAAGGCCGCCAAATTGCAGCCAGGCAGCACCGCAGTCAAGGAGGGCCTGGCCCAGGCGGAAAGCCTGCGCAGGCTGGACAGTATTGCCGACCTGCAAAAACAGGCGGCCGGGCTTGAAGCCTCGGAAAACTGGGAGCAAGCGGCCGGGCTGTACACCCGTGCCCTCAGCCTGGATAGCAGCCTGGTGTTTGCCAGGGAGGGGCAACGGCGGGCGAACGAACGGGCGGAACTGGACAAGCGACTGCGAAGCTTTATTCAACAACCGGAACGCCTGCAAGCCGACGCAGTTTACCAGGCGGCAAGTCAGATCCTGGGGATTGCCACCGACGTGGAACCCCGCACACCGATCCTGGCCCAGCAAATCATGGCGCTGGAAAAGGTGCTCCTGCAATCACGGCAACCGGTTACCGTATTGGTACAGTCTGACAGTCAAACCCGGGTTACCCTTGCCAAGGTCGGTCCCCTGGGTGTGTTTAGCGAAAAGCAACTCACACTGCGCCCGGGCACTTACGTTATCACCGGAAGCCGTGACGGTTACCGCGACGTGCGCAGGACTTTTGTGGTGGCCGCCGGTGACGAGCAACTGCGCGTTCTGGTCAGCTGCGAGGAAAGGATTTGATCCCGGGAATTCGTGTAACAGACATCTCCGGCAGCCGTGAACTCGCGCCCGGCGATTTTCCATTTGCGCTGGCAGCCAGCCCGTCGGGCGGTCTGCAACTTGTTCAGCCCGAAGAAACCCGGCACGTCCTGCTGAGTCTGCGCTGGCAGGATGGGAGCCTGGTAGCCGAGCCAGGTCTGGAGCATGGCGATGTGCGTATTAATGGCGAACCGCTGACCTGCGCGACCGTCCTGGGTCATGGCGATCGTATTGAGTCAGGCGCGGGAGGTGTCGGGATCGAGGCAGACGCTGGCGGCCTGCACCTGGATCTGCGTGATCGCAATAGCTATGAACTGATCAAACCGATGGTGTTTCACCCGGGGCAAGAAACTGCAAAAGGCGTTTTGAGCCGATTGAGTCCGCGTGTCCTGGGAGTGACTGGTTTGTTTCTGCTGTTGTTTTTCGCGGCGTGGTTTCTTCTTACCGCGCGCTCAGTACAAATTCTCAGCCAACCCCGGGCTGACACCACCCGAATCGAAACCGGCGGGTTTAGTCTTGAGCTGGGTGGGCGGTTCCTGCTGAGGCCGGGTGAGTACACGGTGCTGCTGAAAAAGCAGGGTTACCATGAGTTGGCGACTGCCCTTCAGGTCAGTGAGGAACAAAATCAGCAATTCCTGCTTACCCTGGAAAAACTGCCCGGTCTGCTCAGCGTCAACAGCTTGCCGGTCGATGGCGCAAACGTATTTCTGGACGGCTTGAATATTGGTGTCACGCCGCTGGCGCAAATACAGGTAGCAGCCGGGATCCACACCTTGCGCGTGGAAGCACCGCGTTTCCAGCCTCTCCAGCAAGACCTCGACATTCACGGTATGCAGAAAGCGCAGACGATTAATCTGAGCTTGCTCCCGGACTGGGCCGATGTCAGCCTGGACTCCGACCCCCCCGGTGCAGAGATACTGCTGGACGGTGTAGCAGTGGCCACCACTCCCGCCAGCGTGCAAGTCATGGCCGGGGCCCATGAAATCCAGCTCAGCCTGGCCGGGCACAACAGTTGGTCTGCCCAACTGGACGTGATCGCCAACCAGCCCGTAACGCTGGATACCGTCAAGCTGACCAAAGCCGATGGCCTGGTTCAATTGAGGAGCAACCCGGCAGGAGCCAGGGTCACTGTAGAGGGTCGGTACCGGGGACAGACTCCCCTGGACCTTGCACTGGCGCCCGGCAAGAGCTACAGCCTGCGACTGGGCAAGACCGGGTATCAGACCGTAACCAGGACGGTGCAAGTTGTCTCCGGCCAGGGACAGAGACTGGAAATTGATTTGCCGGCCTTCCTGGGTGATGTGCGCGTGCTTTCTGACCCTGGCAACGCGACCGTGTACCTGGATGGTCGCGAGCTGGGGAAAACCGGCCAGGCCTACGCTCTGCCCGCCCTGCCCCAGAGGCTGGAGGTACGCAAGCCCGGTTTCGCCCCCTACACCCTCACTGTCACACCGCGTCCCGGCTTTGCCCAGGAAGTCGAGGCCAAGTTACAAACGATTGAGCAGGCACGGGTGGCGTCTATTCCACGGATTATCCAAAGCTCCGCGGGCGACGAATTGCGTTTGCTGCAGCCTGGCCGATTCGGTATGGGCACCTCACGCCGGGAACAGGGACGCCGATCCAACGAGAGCCTGCGCCAGGTCGAGATTTCCCGACGTTTCTACCTGTCTCGCCGCGAAGTTACGAATGCCCAATTCCGGGAATTCCGGAGCCAGCATAACTCCGGCAAGTACAAGGAAATGGATCTGAACCGCGACGACTACCCGGTATCCGGTGTGAGCTGGGAGGATGCCGCCGAGTACTGCAACTGGCTAAGTCGACGCGACGGCTTGCCCGAAGCCTACCGCAAGCAGGGTGATACCTGGCAGCTGCAGCAACCCGTGAATCAAGGCTATCGCTTGCCCACCGAGGCGGAGTGGACCTGGGCGGCCCGGTACCAGGGCGGCGCAGGCGAGCTGAAGTTTCCCTGGGGAGCTTCCATGCCCGCGGAATCCGGTTCAGGCAATTTCGCAGATATCAGCGCCAAGAGAGTCCTTTCCTTATACATGGAAGATTACAATGACGGTTACGCGGTAGCCGCGCCGGTGGCAAAGTTCAAGGCCAATGCCATGGGTTTGCACGACCTGGGCGGGAATGTGGCAGAGTGGATACATGATTACTACCAGACCTACCCCGGAGCCGAGAAGAAGATGTTCACGGATCCGATGGGCCCCGACAGCGGCGAGATGCACCTCATACGCGGCCCGAGCTGGCGCAGCGGAGGCCTCAGCGAGCTGCGCCTGGCCTACCGGGATTTTGACAAGGAAGCCCGACCCGACCTGGGCTTCAGGATCGCCCGCCTTGCAGAATGATCGCCAACCGGCGCGTGCACGAGGATTCACGTGATGAAACAGATTCTGGTCAGCCTGTTTTTACTCCTGGTGTTTACGGTTTCGCCGGCCCAGGATACACCCGCAGTCGGTGAGCCAGAGTCGGTCGAGCCACAGGAGCAGACCTCACCGGAGGTGCCCGCAGACATCCCGCTGGTGGAAGACAGCAGCGAAAATCCGCCGCCTCCTTCGACCCGCTTTGAGCCCTCGGAACAGATTTCCGAGGACCTGTCAGTTTCATTTCCCATCGATATCTAGGGAGCCTCTGGTCTATTCATGAACACGACTCTTATGAAGAACAAACAACTGCCGTTCGAATTTGTCTACCAGCTTTTCTCCCTGATCATGTCAGTTATCGTGGTCCACGCCGTGTACGTGGCCATGGTCAGGCCTAGAGCCTCGGTCATTCTTGAGCAGATGGCCGTACAGATGAGCATGGATACGAACTTCGTACCGGAACGATCCATCTGGGTTTTGATACGGGATTATGAGCAGGAAACCTGTTTCATCCTGTTGCTGTGGGCAGTCGCCATCATGGTGTACAAGGCAGTGGCCGCGGCCAGGGAGCGCAGCCTGCTTCAGATGGACCTGGTACAGGTCGTCGAGGGTATGAGCATATTGCCCGAAGACACGCGGGAGTTGTCACGCCCGATCCAGGCCTTGCCACAGAAATTTGCCGCCTCCCTGCTGCCACGAGCGTTATTGACCGCCCTGCACAGGTTTCGCTCCACCCGAAATATCCAGGACGTTTCCGACGCCGTACGTAACTTGTGTGAAAGCGAGACTGACAGGCTGGATTCGGAACTGTCCATGGTTCGTTACATTGCCTGGGCCATTCCTTCGGTCGGGTTTATCGGCACCGTAAGGGGTATTGGCGACGCTCTCGGCCAGGCGCACCGGGCCGTTGAAGGCGATATCACCGGCGTGACCCAAAGCCTGGGTGTGGCCTTTAACTCAACCTTCATAGCGCTGGTGATCAGCATTGTGCTCATGTTCCTGCTGCACCAGCTGCAACTGGTGCAGGAACGACTGGTACTGGATACCCAGGACTATTGCGACAACCGGCTGTTGCAACATCTGCAGGTTCGCTAGAGGCTGCGCCCGTGATACTTAGCGCCCTGGAAATCAACGACACTGGCCTGACACTCCTGAAGAGCGGGACCGACCCGCTGGTGAGTCCGGGCGTGGCCGTCATCGATGAAGGGCGACTGCTGTTGGGTGATGAGGCCATGAAGCAGTCTCGTCTGAAACCCGGCAAGGTAAACAATCGCTTCTGGGAGCAATTGAACCTCGACCCCCTGGATAACGGAGCCCGGGAGGTACGCACCGCAGCCGATCTCGCTTACTCGCACCTCAATTCCATCTGGCAACCCGGTGCCGGTAAACAAGAAGTCATCCTGGTAGTCCCGGGAGTTTACAGCACCGAACAACTCGGATTGCTGCTGGGCATTACCAACGAATGCGGAATCCCGGTAACAGGCCTGGTGGACACTGCGGTTGCAGGCTCACGCTTCTCCGCCCCCGGCCGACGACTTCTGCACCTGGATGTACACATGCACCGGCTGGTGATTTCAGAACTTGAAGAAGGGCAGCTCATACGGCGCCAACACAGTGAAATTATTGCACGTGTGGGACAGGCTCCGCTGACCGATCTCTGGTGCAACAGTATCGCCGATGCCTTCGTCCGCAACACCCGGTTTGACCCGATGCACCAGGCCGAATCGGAGCAGTTATTGCACGACAGGTTGCCCGCCTGGCTGGCAAGCCTGGAAAAGCAGGACTCGGCGATGCTGGAAGTGGAATCGAAGGGTCGCAAGTACCAGCTGATGATCAAGCGAGAGCAACTGATCCAGGCGAGCAGGGAAATGTTTCGACAGGTTGCAAGACAAGTCGCAACGCGCAGCCAGGACGGCGGCTCGCTGGTGCAACTCACGCATCGCGCCCGCGCCCTGCCCGGCCTGGTCGAGGCACTGCAGGAGCTCGACGATTGCAAAGTCATGGTGCTGGAAGCACATGCCGGTGTGCTGGGGGCCCTGCATCATGCCGACCAGATTCGCAGCGGCCAGGACTCCCTGCGTTTTGTTACCAGCCTGCCCTGGGAGCCCAGGGAAATTATCGACGGTGAAAAACCGGCACGAACCGTAGCGGATACACGAGTAAAGGTGGCGGAGCCACCGGCCACCCACCTCGTTTTACATGGCATCGCGCAACGACCCTCCCCTGCCCTCGCCTTCAGTCAGGATCATGGAGGCGCCCTGTTGAACCCGGCGGACCAAGCAGGCGGGAAACCCGATCCGCAGATTCGCCAGACCGCCGGTGGACTGATGCTGTCTGAAAGAGATTCCTGGCTGGTCAACGGTCAACCTGCCGAGCCCGGGCGGGCCCTGAGGGCAGGCGACCTGTTGCAGTTAACTGACAGCGGAACGTGCTTGACGGCCATTCGCCTGGAGCCCGGGCATGGCTAGAAAGAGGCGAGAATTCAACGTTTTCAATATCTCGTTTCTGGATTGTATGTCCTGTGGTTTCGGCGCTGTCGTGCTGTTTTTCATGATTATCAATCACTCCTCCGCGGTGCGCTCCGCCACCGTAAACAAGGACCTGATTTCCGAGGTAAACAAACTTGAAATGCTGGTCCTCTCGGGTGAACAGCGTCTCGTGGAACTGCGCAATTCCAGGGAAGAAACCGACAATGAAACGGCCATCACCGAGGGGCTGTCCAGACAGGTATTGAGCGAGGTACAGCTGACCCAGCAACAACTGGCAGACATGAGCCAGCTGACCGTGGCTCAGATAGAACACCTGAACCAACTCAAGGCTGACGTAAAGGCCAGGGATGAGGAACGCAAGCGCCTGCTGGAGGAAGGGAGCGAACAGGCTGAGGAAGGCGGGGCGCTACGTAGTTTCGTCGGACAGGGTGACCGCCAATACCTGACCGGCTTGAAAATGGGGGGCAAGCGAATTCTGATCCTGGTGGATGCTTCTGCGAGCATGCTTGACGAAACCATCGTGAATATCATTCGTCGCCGGAATATGCCGGACCAGCAAAAGCTCGCCTCGCGCAAATGGCAAAGAGCGCTGGCCACGGTGGACTGGCTTACCGCCCAGATTCCCAGTGACAGCCAGTTTCAAATTTACACCTTCAACACGGAAGCTACCGCCCTGCTGCCGGGAACAGCGGGTAAATGGATACCTGCGGGACAAGGAGAGAAGCTGGACGAGGCCATGCTCGCGTTGCGCAAGGTGATACCCCAGAATGGCACCAGCCTGTTTCCTCCCGTACGCCTGGCAGCAAGCCTGAAACCCTTGCCAGACAACATCTACCTGGTGACGGACAGCCTGCCCACCCAGGGAGAGAGCCGACCCAGGGGAACCAAGGTCAACGCCAAGCAACGTATGCAGTTTTTTGAAGCCGCCTTGCGGGTTCTTCCCCTGGGTATACCGGTCAATGTCATCCTGTTTCCGATGGAAGGAGACGCCATGGCCGCGGGCGCTTTCTGGCAGCTGGCCCAGGTTACCGGCGGGTCCTTCATGAGCCCTTCAAAGGACTGGCCCTGAGGTGCGGCGCAGGTGAGAAAACGCAGAATAATAGAAACCTCGAGCCTGTCTTTCCTGGACTGCATATGCTGCGGTTTTGGCGCCATCATCCTGTTGCTGGTGCTGACCAAGACCGCCGAACCTGTCATTCTGGAAGAAAGCACACGCAATCTCGACGGCCTGGTCGCCTTGCTGCAAGAGCAACTCAATGAAATTCGGGGCGAGACCAATGTATTGAACCGTGACCTGGTCAGCCGTAAGGACCAGTTGGCCCAGGTAAAGGCCAGACTCGCCAGGTTGCAGGGCGACCTGTCATCGCTGCGAGGGCAGTTTGAAGCGTCCCGGGAAGACTCCGAAGTCGCCAGTGTGTTGTCCGAGCGCCTGTCTCGCGCGCAGCAAAGCCTGAGCGAGGAAATGAAGCGACTGCTGGGTGAAAACTTCAGACGCAAGGCATCCGACGCCACCATCGGCGGCGTCCCGGTAGATTCCGAATACGTGATTTTCGTCATCGACACATCGGGCAGCATGTTCAACTACAGCTGGCCCATGCTATTGAAGAAGGTTGAAGAAACCTTGCAGGTGCATCCGTCTGTCAAGGGCATCCAGGTGATGAACGATATGGGGGACTTCATGTTTTCCCGTTACGCCAATCGCTGGATCCCTGACACGCCTGCTCGCCGCGAGGCCATCATCGAACGCCTGAAGACCTGGACGCCCTTTAGCAACTCAAGCCCGGTGGAGGGCATTACCGCGGCTATTCGCACCTTTTACGCGCCGGACAAAAAAATCAGTATCTACGTCATGGGTGACGAGTTTACCGGCGCGTCGATTGCGGACGTAGTACGCACGGTAGACCGGATAAACCGGGAGGATGAAAACGGTAACCGCCTGGTGCGCATTCACGCCATCGGCTTTCCGGTACAGTTTTCCAGACCGTCAGAGTTCCAGACCACGGGTACAAGATTCGCCACCTTGATGCGAATTCTGTGCTACAAGAATGGAGGCACATTTGTCGGGCTGCAGGACTACAAGGACGACAAGCGGTACGGGCTATAATTGCAGTGGCGTAAACCCATGCGGGTCATCAAGAATCAGGTTTCTGTCCGCCGCGGCCTGCCGGCGGCATTGCTGTTGAGCCTGTCGGCCTGCACCACTACCATACCCATAGAAACCAGCATTCCGACACCGCTTATCGCTCCCCTGCCAAATCGGGTCGCGGTATATTACGACCCCGGTCTTGCCAATTTTGAACACACCGAGAAAATCGTCGGGGGTACCGACTACCAGGTCAAACTGGGTGACGCCAACCGGCGTATGTTCGCCAAGCTGTTTTCCTTCATGTTCGAGGAGGTAGTGGAAGTGGACAGTCTTGAACAGGGCTATACGGATACCCGGGGATTCGATGCGATCATCAACCCCGCGGTTATGGAGCTGCAAATTTCGCCGCCCTCGAAAGAGGAATCGGCATTCTTCGAAGCATGGATCAAATATCGCATCGACGCCTTCGATAAGGATCGCAAGCCCATCGTAAACTGGATAGTCACCGGCTACGGCAAGGCGGAGCCGGAAATGTTCAAATCGTCCAGCGCACTGCATGCAGCAACGGTTACTGCCATGCGTGACGCGGCGGCAAATATCGTGATTAAATTCAAACGACAGCCACGTGTACGGGAATGGATACAAGAGCAGGAGCGTCTGCATGCTGCGCCCTCGGAATAAATCCAGGCCTCTCGGACCTACGGATACTCTTCACGCTGAGCCAGGCGCTGCTGCTGGGCGCCTGCGTTAACTCGACTATTCAGCAGGTGAAAAAACCCGGTGTGGATATCAGCAAGACCGACTCGGTGGTTATCCTGGCCAGGCGACACGAAAACGCCAGGGAAACCGAGGCCAGCTTCACCGAGTGTGTGGAAGAACGGCTGGCCGAGGTCGGGGGAAATCTGAAGGTGCATCCCCGCAGTACCTTCGTTGACGCCATGTTTCCATGGTTCGAACCAGGCACCGCGCCCATCGACACGGATGCCTTGCCGCGACTGCTGGACAATCCGGGCGTGCGCAACATGATCGCGCTCACCGGCGTACGCTACGTGGTTTGGCTGGATGGCAGTACCGAGAGGGTGGACAGCGGTGGCACCATGAGCTGCGCGCTTAGTCCCGCAGGTGGCGGCTGCCTGGGTTTCGGCTGGTGGGAGGATGCGGCAGACTACGAGGCCACTATCTGGGACCTGGATACCGCATCAACCACGGGCATGGTCAGTGCCGATGTGAGTGGCACCTCCTACATGCCCGCCCTGGTCATTCCCATCCCTCTAATCGCCAGGACCCAGGCCGCTGCCTGCAGGGGCCTGGCAACGCAGTTGGCACAATTCCTGGGTGGAACACCGCAGCAACCCGCAGCGAATTAAGCCGCCACTACTGGATAACCTTGATAAACTCTCCGACCGTTGGTTGCTCGCCCGGCTGAAGGGCATTGACCAGGCGCAGCGTTTCAGTTGCGTAACCGGATATCGGGGATGACCGGGCCAAGTCCTCAATGCTCATGCCAGGCTCCACACGTACAAGCCTGATTACCGTTGCCTGGGCCAACTGTCTTTCCTGATAGTCGAGGTTGTCAAAACTGAAAATAGTGGATATGAAATCCTGATCCCGGGCGATCTTGCTCAGGTCCTTGCGTCCCGCCCCTGAAAACACGTAGGCGCTTCGGGTCCTGGAATCAAACACTACCGCGATGCGCAGCGGACGCATACCAAACGGCGAGCTTGCCCTGTCGGCAATCGCGATGAATGCGGGTTGCCCCGCAATGGTGATGTCCTTGTCGTCGCGAAGCTCACCCAGGTTCAGGCTGTTGACCACGAACTCACGTGGTGTCTGTCCCTTGGCGTAGGGCTTGCGCACTACCGTAATGACCGCATCACTGTCTTCCGAGTAGGCTGCAATCGCACTTTTTTCACTCTCCAGACGCCAGCCCACAGGAAAACTGAACTTCACACGCAAACCTTCGTGGTAGAAGCGATTGTCCCTGACCACGCCACCGGCGTGACTCTTGCCCCAGGTCAGGCCATCAATGTGCTCAAGAAAAACCTGGCGCCGAATCATGGAAGCCTCTCCGGGATTGACCGCTGCCGCTGACTCGATGGCCCCCTGCAGACGGGTATCATTATCCGGGTGGCTGGCATACCAGCCGTGATAAATCTGGGGGTCCCGCTTCTCCTTGCGCGCACGTGCGATCTCAAACATCTCGCGACGTTTGAGTATGTCGATTACCTCCAGCATCTCCCCAGGCGGGTAGCTCAGTCTGGCCATGTAACGTGCGCCCAACTCGTCCGCCTCAAGTTCCATCTGGCGACCGTAACCACTGACCAGGGCACCGCCAAACATACCGCCAAGATCCATGACCGCGGCCGAACCCGCGGCCACGCCGGTTACCACGGACCCGGCACTGACCAGTTTGGAGGTACTGTCCTGGCGCACAGAGTGCCTGCCGGTAACATGGCCGATCTCGTGCCCCAGCACGGCAGCAAGTTCAGCCTCTGAATTCAGATAGGCCAGCATGCCGCGAGTAATATAGACATACCCTCCTGGCAGTGCGAAGGCGTTCACCATATCGTCATCCAGCACCAGGAAATGAAAAGCCAATTCACTGCGCTCGCTCACTGCCGCCAGGCTTTGCCCCACCGCATTGACGTACTCCTGCAGGGCGTCGTTGGCATAGGGCCGAAAGCTTTTCATTACCTGCTGGCTGCCCTCTTCCCCGAGCCGGATTTCCTGTTCCTCCGACATCATGACCAGGTCCACCCCGCCCGTCGCCGGATTCGTTGCGCACCCGGTCAGGCTGGTCGCAGCTACGAGCAAACCGAGAGTCATGATTGGGGCGAACCCAGTAAAAACGCTTGGCCTCATGCCGTCACTCCAAAAGAAAAATCCAGCCCATTGTAGCCACCCCTGTAAAAGCCTGACCCGCGGGGCAAACCTCGAGATGGATACCGAAAAACCCGGCAACCGCTGTTTCGGGCTCTTTGAAAAGTGTTTCCAGTGATATAATCGCCCGTTACTGCGCATAATACCAAGGAGATCACCATGGCCCAGCCAGCCAACGTCGTTGCACCCAAACTTCATCTCAGTCAATTGAAGGAGATGAGGGAGCATGGTGGCGTGGCGCTCACGACCGGCCTCACCGACCAGACTATATCGAAATTCCTTGAAAGCGACCCGACCCTGGGCACGGCTATCGGGCGCGCCTATGGAATTTTCCGCGAATTGCAGCAAAGTGAAGCGGAACTGCTGGCGCTGGACGAGGTTGCGCAGCTTAAGACTACCCAGGACGGCTTTATCAATTTCTATAATACCGACGCCATAAATCCCTACGTGGCGCTGGCCGCCCAGGGCCCGTGGATCGTTACCCTCAAGGGCGCGGTCGTGTATGACTGCGGCGGTTATGGCATGCTCGGTTTCGGCCACGCCCCGGAGGCCGTGCTGGCCACCTTGAATCAAACCCATGTCATGGCCAATATCATGACGCCCAGCATCAGCCAAATGCGTTTTGTCCGTGCCTTGCGCAAGGAACTGGGCCATACCCGCAAGAATGGCAATCCTTTCGAGCACTTCCTGTGTCTGAACAGCGGCTCAGAATCGGTAGGCCTCGCCTCCCGTATCGCCGATATCGGGGCCAAGGAAATGACCGACCCGGGTGGCCGGCATGAGGGCAAGAAAATCCAGGGATTGACCCTGAAGGGCAGCTTCCATGGTCGTACCGACCGACCGGCACGTCATTCAGACTCCACAAAACGCGCCTACCGCAAGCACCTGGCGTCGTTCCGTGAATTCGACTACCTGCTGACCGTGGAGCCCAACAACGTCGCAGAACTGGAGGCGGTGTTCGCCAAAGCGGAAAAGGAAAATACTTTTATCGAGGCATTTTTCATGGAACCGGTCATGGGCGAAGGCAATCCGGGGCAGGCTATTACGCCGGCCTTTTACGCCAGGGCCAGGGAGTTGACCGAGAAACATGGCTGCCTGTTCCTGCTTGATTCCATCCAGGCAGGCATCCGTGCCCATGGCGTACTCTCAACTGTCGATTACCCGGGCTTTCAGGACCTGCCTCCACCGGATATGGAGACCTACTCCAAGGCCCTCAATGCGGGGCAATTTCCGCTGTCCGTGCTGGCCCTGGCAGGACGCGCCGCAACCCTCTATCGACAAGGCGTGTACGGCAATACCATGACCAGCAACCCGCGCGCCCTGGACGTTGCGGTTACGGTACTGGATGCACTGAGTCCGTCGATTCGCGAAAACATTCAGACCCGTGGCAGGCAATTGGTGGAAGGGCTGGAAAAGCTGGCCGCGGAGACCGACGATACGATCACCAAGGTCCAGGGTACCGGCCTGTTGCTCAGCGCCGAGTTGCACCCGGGTTACAAGTGCTATGGCGCTGACAGTACAGAAGAATACCTGCGTCGCCGTGGTCTGGGCGTCATCCATGGGGGAACCAATTCCCTGCGCTTTACCCCCTGGTTCCTGATGGGTTCGGCGGAGGTTGATCTCATTATTGAACTGATCCGCGATGCCTTGTTGAACGGGCCCGAACTGCAGGACCATCCGGGGCTTTAGCAACTGGATGTACCCTGCCACCGTTCAGTGGTGCAGTCTGTGCTTGCCACGGCCCTCGAGTCACCGTATGTTTCCCTCGCTGTCAGCGTGTTGACGGCGAGGTAGATATACATGGCCTTCAAGGCGCGACAAAAGCTCGGGAAGTACCGTATCGAAGGGTGCCTGGCAAAAGGCCCCCTGACCTCCGTGTATAGCGCAACCGACCCTGTGATGGGTATCCGTGTAGCACTGAAGATCCCACACGAGGATATTGCATTATCGACACTTGAGGATTTCCACAAGGAAGTCAGGGTGGCAGTGCGTCTTCAGCACCACAATGTGCTGCCGGTGCTGGACGCCAGGGAAATAGACGGACATTTCGTGCTGGTAACTCCTTTGGGCAAGGAGACCCTGGGGGACCGCCTTGAACGAAGGCTGGCCACCGCCACCGCCCTGGAACTGGCCGAACAAGCCATCGCCGCAGTGGCTCACGCTCATTCCATGAAAATCATTCATTGCGATATCAAGCCGGAGAATTTCATTCTTTTTCCGGACAATCACCTGCGCCTGGCGGATTTCGCGTTTGCCAAGAAAGGCTTGCGTACGGTAAAGGCGTCCGGATCGGGAACCCTGGGGTATATTGCGCCTGAGCAGGCCATGGGAAGACCGGTATACCAGTCGGATGTGTTTGCCCTCGGCCTGGTCCTGTATCGGATGTTCTCCGGAAGACTTCCAGCCTGGCCTTACGATTGGCCCCCTGTGGGGTTCGAT
Organism: uncultured Gammaproteobacteria bacterium; assembly: GCA_963823435.1. Lineage (GTDB taxonomy): Bacteria > Pseudomonadota > Gammaproteobacteria > Steroidobacterales > BM003 > CAKZML01. The sequence goes on from CAWGLN010000003.1 coordinate 67,954, forward strand.
CGGCTAAAGCAACGGGCCCATCCCGACCTCATCGCTTTCATTCGCCAATCTCTGGAAGTCAAATCCAGCGACCGTTTCCGGGATGCGCTCGAGATGCAGGTCGCCTTTGCCAGGATCAAATCGCCGGCGAGACGGCCCAAGGGGGATAAAAGAAAACCACTCAGCCTTGCCCCACTCTGGCAGACACCGTTCACAAAAGAGTTCCTGGGAAAGTTTGGTAAGGCCCTGGATAGCCGTCATGAATGCCGTCACTGTCGTTCACCCGTTTCCGAGTCCATGCAGTACTGTCCATGGTGTGGCGAGGACAATCCCAGCCTGGGCAGCGAGACCCGTTTTCCCGCCCACTGTCCTCGCTGCCAGCGCGGCGTAAAACTGGATTGGGAATATTGCGCATGGTGCTACGGCGGTGGTTTTGAGAAAGAGAATGACAGGCATTACACCGATATTCGGTACACGACCCGCTGTGGCTGCTCAAAGCCACTCCCCGTTAATGCCATTCATGAAATATTGCCCATGGTGCAGGAAGAAAGTGCAGCGCCAATGGCAAATCCAGGGTAACCGGCAACGTTGTGGCAAGTGCGGAAACGGTGTGCTCAAGCAATACTGGGATTACTGCCCATGGTGCCGACGCAAAACGGATCGCGAATGAGTAGCGAAATGCCTACAGATAGTACGACATTGCTGCGGCTGGACCATGCCGACTCCGGCCCCCTGGGTGTGGATGTGCCCATGGGCAGCATCGTAGGTCTGAGCTTGCGAAGCCCGGAAAAGGACAGTCCCAATGAAGACTGCGCATTTGCAGCCTGTTACGGCAGCGATGCCCTGGTGCTGGCGGTAGCGGACGGGGCCGGCGGCCTGCCCGCCGGGCACAAGGCCTCCGGGGCGGCAATACAGGCATTGGCCGATTCCCTGCGCCAGTCCGCGGCTGATGCACTGATGCTGAGAACGGCAGTGCTGAACAGTATTGAGGCGGCCCAGGCTGCGGTGCTGTCCTTGAGCAATGGCTCGGCGACAACACTTACCATTGTTGCCGTCGATCCCAACGGCGCCCGTTGCTACCACGTGGGTGATTCAGCCGCTCTGATTGTTGGGCAGCGAGGCAAACTAAAAATGGAAACCATCCCCCATTCGCCAACGGGGTTCGCCGTGGAGGCGGGCTTCCTGGATGCATCAGCCGCGCTGTTCCACGACCAGCGGCACCTGGTCTCCAATTTTATCGGCGACAGCGAGATGCGTATTGAGGTCGGCAAGACCCTGGTGCTGGCTGCCAAAGACACGGTGCTGGTCGCCAGCGACGGACTGTTTGACAATCTTCAGCAACATGAGATCGTCGAGATCATACGCAGCGGACCTATCGGGGAGGCTGCAAGCCAGCTGGCAGCGATGGCCCGGCAACGTATGATGAAACCCGAGCCAACCCTGCCCAGCAAACCTGACGACCTGAGTCTGCTGCTATTCCGGCTTGCCTGAACAGACCTTTACTGGCTGTCCAGCTCGACCTTCACTTCACCGACTTTCACGCTGACTTCCACTTCGTCCTGGCCGTCGCCCTTGTACCTGACGCTGTTGCCAATTCCAAAGTGACTGGAGCCTTCAATACGCTCGCCATTCACTCGCAGGCGCGCATCCCCTACTGTTGTATCCAGACGCACCTTGGCAATGCTGGCCTTGCTCACGCTGACATCCACATCACCCACGCCAACCGAAATTTCAACTGGTCCGGAGGGAATATCCACGTTCAGCTCACCGACACCCACCGAGATCACCAAGCCCCCGGTGACGCCTTCCACGTCCATTTGCCCAACGCCCAGTTCGAGCTCTGCTTCCACTCCGACAGGGATTCTGACCTGCCACTTCTCTTGCACATCGTCGACATCAAGACCGCCAGGCAGATCCAGTTCCAGTTTAGTCCTGCGGCTTGATCGATCCACATCGAATTCGATGGCCTGCCATTTCCTCTTCGGTAACCGACCTGGAGAGGTCATCGTCCGGCTCGACCGTGACGATGACATGAAGCTTGTCGTCGTCACTTGCGCGTACATCCATCGTACCCACACCGCCGTCGATCAGGACTCCTGTTACACCGTCCAGTTCCAGTGTCTGTTCAAACACCCGATCCCTGGCCGAGGCAAATACCGAGACCGACACCATGGCCAATACCAGGCCGATAATCACTCTGAACTTCATTTTCGTCCCCTTTCCGCCAAGTTTCCGGTAGTACTGTGGGATTAGAGAGGCCAGACTGCAATTGGTTCCCTTGATTGGGCCCGGGGTGTTCCGCCCATGACCGGGCGCAATCACCCATGGCATCAGGACAAAAAAAAGCCCCGCAATATCGCGGGGCTTTCCAGGGCTGATGCCCATCGTCGTTTTTCCGGCGTCGTTCTATGTCAGGTCGATAATGACTATGCGCGCGGCAAAACAGGCTCCAGCTTCGCCCGCGACACCGGTAACCTCCACATTCTGATCAACAGCGATCTCTGCGAACACTGCCGGGCTCAGGGTGACTACCGGGCCGCTGCCATCATCCAGGGCTTCCAGCTTGAGAATCTCCGCGTCGGTGTTTACACACACGATTTCAGTCGTGGCGTCGGTAGTCAGAGCAAAGCTCTGGCTTTCCCCGGAGACAATCGGAGCAGCAACGGTGCCCGTCAGCTGCTCATCACCCGTATTCAGGGCATCCAGCAGCACCAGCGAGGACCTGAACAAGCCGGCATCGTCAATCCCGTCCACCATACCGGTAACGCCCTGCCTGATGCCTGTGCCGTCCACGAACTCATTACCCTCACTATCGAAAACCCGGGTCTTCGCCTGGAGCTGGGTCGATACCACGGTACCCTCGGGGAGGCTCTGACCGGAGCGCACAGCCCAGTCAAAAACCTGGGTGCCTGGCTCGTCAAGGAAATCAGCCGGGCTACCCAGCGCCATACCACCAAGCCTGGCGAACGCATCCTGATCACCCAATTCGATCACGCGCGCGTCGAATTCACTCATGGCTTCGGCACCCGCGCCCATGGTGGACCTGAAATAACCGATCATGGTGAGTTGCTGGGCCGGATCGCTGACCTCAAGACCTGCCAGACCCAAATCCTTGCCATCCACGGGACTGAAGACACCGGAATCACCCGGGTGCACACGGATGCATTCGCTGTGTGCCACGGCCATGCCCATCCCGGACCCCTGTTGAGAAATCATGCCTATGGGGCACAGGTCAAAGGTCGGCTCGGTTGCAGCCGAATCTACAGCGATCACTTCGCCAAACACCCGCATCAGGCGATGAGTGTTGTAATCGCCAAAAATATTCATGAAGACGACCGGCCGGAAATGCCACCGACCGTTGCCGCTCTGGTGCGCCTGGAAGGAACGATTGGCATCGATATCCAGCTCAATGAACAACATCTGGCCGCCCCTGACTTCGAAGTCGCCGCGGGGGTTCAAATCCAGTTTGCCGTTTGCCACCAGGTCCACCGGGGTAACCACGTCACCTTTCACCAGGTCGATACCGGTCAGGTGCAAGCGCACCTTGCTGTACATGCCGGCCGGCACGTCCCTGATAAACGCGACCTCGGAGACCTGTCGCAATGCCAACAGGTCAATTTCCATCGGCTGGTCACCGGGTAAGGTGGAATAAATCACCTGGTGACCGGCATCCCCCAGCAGGCTGACCTCGTCAAACGAAATCCAGATATGATCAAAATCCTCGCTGGGCAGGTCGGTAAACAGCAGGGTAATCTTGCCCATGCCGGGGTCCTCCGGGACCACCGCCTGGGGCGAGTCAGACGAGCCGCCGCAACCACCCAGAAATAAAATCAGAAAAAACGCCGGCCACCAGGACCAGGCAGTAGTTCTTTGCGTGTTCATTTTGGTATCCCCATAGTATTCGGAAGTCCGAGAAGAATTTCTGGACTCCCGCAGCCATCATATGCCTGCCAGTATAGGATCGACACTTGTCGCAAGACGCCGACAGTTAACATAAGGGCTGGGGATTTAACGGCACCCGTAACGGAGAACTAGGCCACCCGCCCCCCGGCTTCTTCGATGGCTTCTCTGAAATAAGAGGAAATCAGGTGGTGGGGAACCAGGAAGGGACGATCAAAAATCCGGATTTCAAGAATTTCAGCGTGTTCTTCCCACTGGTATTCACCGGACACACCGAAGGCTCGCAAGCGACCTGAAGGAGTCTGCCCCACCTCGACGCCATAACCGGACAGTCGTTCACTCAGGCGTGCAAACACATCCCGGTCTACGCCGTGATAGACCAGCGTCTCTGTTGGTTTGCCAAGCGATCCCCACATATTCTCGACCCATCCTTCCTGCACAAGACGTTACACCACTCGCGATGGCGCTAGCAATGCACCGTCTGGAAAAGGTTCGTCCGCTACCAGGTCCCGATGTTGGGCATCGACAGCCAGGGCTCGGCGGGGCGAAGCGGAGCTCCAGCCTGCAGTAATTCGATGGAAATACCGTCAGGCGAGCGCACGAACGCCATGTGCCCGTCCCTGGGTGGTCGGTTTATCGCCACACCGGCATCCATCAGGGACTGGCAGGTCCGGTAAATATCCTGCACGCGGTAAGCCAGGTGGCCAAAATTTCGGCCGCCTGGATATTCCCCGGAATCCCAGTTGTAGGTCAGCTCAAGCTGGGCGTTCTCATCCCCCGGAGCAGCCAGGAACACCAGCGTGAAACGTCCCTTTTCATAGTCTTTCCGGCTCAATTCTTTCAAACCAAGCTTGTTGACGTAAAAATCCAGGGACTCGTCCAGGTCACTCACACGGACCATGGTATGCAAGTACTTCATCAGGGTACCTCGGCTCTATTCACAGACTCGCGCATCGCGGCAAAAAAACCGCATCTGTGTTGCCAATCTGCGCGAGCACCACTCATGTGCAAATAAATATTGGTGTCGTTGAATCCTGCATTTTTCAGATCACAATCTACCCAGCCCGAAAAATCCGTGGCTCCTAGCCAATTCCCGGATTAGCCTGGGCGGCCGTACGCAAGGCCTCGATGCGAACGGACAGGGGCGGATGCGTCATGAACAGGTGGGTAATGCCGCGTTTTTCCCTGCCCGCAATACCCATGGCCTCCACCTGGTCCGGCAGATTTGACTGCCCGAGACGCTCCAGTGCTGCAATCATGTTTTCACGGCTGGACAGATAGGCGCCGCCCTGGTCCGCCCTGAATTCGCGTCGCCGGGAAAACCATGCCACCACCATGCTGGCGAGTATTCCCAGCGCCAACTGGGCGATCATCGACACGATAAAGTAGCCCGGACCATAACCGCGCTCAGTCTTGAATACGGCCCGGTCGACAACATGCCCAATCACCCTGGACAAGAAGATTACGAAGGTGTTCACGACACCCTGGACCAGGGCCAGGGTCACCATGTCTCCATTGGCTACGTGCGCGATCTCATGCCCGACCACCGCCTCCACTTCGTTTCTTCGCATATTGCGCAACAGGCCGGTGCTTACCGCCACCAGCGCCTTGTTCTTGTTCATACCGGTAGCGAAGGCGTTGGGCTCGGGAGATTCATAGATCGCCACTTCCGGCATGCCTATATGGGCGGTCTTGGCCATGCGTGAAACGGTGCTTATCAGCCATGACTCCATTTCGTTACGTGGAGTCTCAATGACCTGCGCGCCGGTCATCCGCTTGGCCGACCACTTGGACATGGCCAGCGACACGAACGATCCTACGAAGCCCAGCACCGCCGAGAACACCAGCATGGCCTGGATATTCATCCCCCTGCCCTGTGCATCCAGCAGGCTGTCCACGCCCAACAGGTTTAGAACCACGCCCAGCACCATAATTACGGCCAGGTTGGTGACTCAGAAAAAGGGCAATGCGTTTGAACATATTCGCTCTCCTGGGCGAGGGCCCGAACCTCCGATTGCATGGGCCAGTGGTTCTAAACGGGCGATGCCTCAGTTTGTTGGGGCAGGCTGTGTGTTTTCAAGCTCGTCAACCAGTTGGCGGCTGCGACCCGGTTTTCGGTAGACTAGCTGAAAAACCGATAGTCGAAGAGAAAATCCGATGGATGAACAATCCTTGTCAGTATATTTCGCCCTGGTGGATAGCGACCACAACGGATTGATCGACCGTGACGAATTCATGGCCATGCTGGGTAAGCTCGGGCTGGTGCGGACCGCGGCCGTGGTTGACCGGGCTTTCAGGCAATTGGACAGCGACGGCAATCATCTGATTGATCTGCCCGAGTTTACACAATGGTGGCAGGCCGGAGGCGCCGGCATGCTCTCCGACCGGTCCCGGTAACAGAACGATCATGCAGCTGCGGACCAGCTTTGCCGCAGCTGATCACCAGGGACACGGACGCGTGGACATTAACGGGTTTCGCAAGTTGCTGGCCGACATGGACATGCATCCCAGTACGTCGGACTTGCGCCTGACTTTCTCGCAAACTCCCAGGATGGACCGTCGCTATTTCACTTTTGACGAATTCGTCAGCTGGTGGCTGGAACAGGCGGAAGACTAGACTCGACCGGGCCCTGTCTCAGGCAGTCTGGGAATCCGGCAAGGTCTCGGCAATCGTGACTCTCCCCGGGCCAGGCCTGGATCATCGCCTGAATGACGGTGGCCAGGGGAATGGCGAAAAACAGTCCCCAGAAACCCCAGACGCCGCCAAAAAACAGGATCGCCACGATGATGGCCACCGGGTGCAGGTCCACCGCCTCGCTAAACAGCAAGGGGGCCAGCAGGTTGCCATCGAGCGCCTGAATAATCAGGTATGCGATCACCGCCGCATAAAAATCGCTGTTGAAGCCCCATTGGGCGAACGCAACCAGGGCTACCGGCAAGGTAATCGCCGCAGCACCAATGTAGGGGATGAGCACAGACAAGCCGGTCAGGGCTCCCAGGAGCAAGGCGTATTGCAGCCCGATGAGTTTGAACGTCACTACGGTGACAAAACCGACAATGAGAATCTCGGCAAATTTGCCTCGCACATAATTGCCTATTTGCTTGTTTACCTCGACCCAGACCGTACTGGTGAGTTGCCTGTCGTCGGGCAAAAACCTGGATAACCAGTCAAGGATCCGATGCTTGTCCTTGATCATGAAATACACCAGCAGGGGGACCAGGATCAGGTAGATTACGACGGCGAACAAGGTGAGTACCGAACTCAGAGAATACGATACCAGTACCTGTCCCATATTCCCGATCTCAGCGGTCAGGCCTGTCATGAACTGGCATACCGCTCCCTCCGAAACCGCGTCAGGATACTTGGCGGGCAGCGCCATCAGCACTTCCTTCGCCTTGGCCAGCATGGAGGGAAATTGCTGTGCCAGCTGGGATAATTGCCTGAACAGCATTGGCAGCAGGCGAAACACGACAAGCGCAAGGCCGGTAACGAAAATCAGGTACACGGCATGGATCGAAATACCTCTCGGAATACCCATACGCTGCATACGGCCAACCAGCCCATCCAACAGGTAGGCAAGCACCAGGGCCGCGATGGCAGGCGCCAGGCTATCCCCTGCCAGATATAGAACCGCGGCGATAGAAACAAGAATCATCACCAGGCTGACTATCTGGGGGTTCCCCAATTGGCGTCTGAACCAGCTTGTCACCCTTTCCATAAATCGCCCGCAGGTCAGCCTTATGTGTTGAAAAACAATTACCGCGGAGCATAGCATGGGCTTGTCCGGGCACAGAACAAGATGAACCTTGCAAAGCACACCGCATTCTTCTAGCTTTCCCGGACTGTACAGGCATATGCGATCCCGTTATGAACTGGAAAAAAGAACTGATTATCCTGCTCGCAGCCCTGGGGGTTGGCGCCTTTCTAGGCCCCATGGTTGTGTTTCTGGTAGGACAGGCAAGCCTGGGGCCTTACGGTGACGACACCGGCATGGCCACCTTTTACGCCAATTTCTGGCTGGAACTGGCCCGAGTGGACCCGATTCCCTGGCTGATGTTGCTGGCGCCATACTTGTTGTTGCAATGGCTGCGTCTGCTCAGGATTGCCTTCAGGCGCCTGAATATGCGGCCAATTCACCCACAAGGACGCCGACCAGACATAATTCTACAAACTGTGACGTCAGTCACCTTGTTTCGCAGTGTTTCGCCCTAAACTTTGCCCAAGGGAAGGTATTCAAGAACGGCTCGAATACCATGCGAATCAGACTCAGGCATCACGACAAGTGACCGGGCGAAGGAGAATTCACAATGTGGCCATTTGCTCGAAAAAAGGCCCAGCCCGCTGCTTCAAGCAAGCAGCCGGTAACGGTCGAGCCACCCCGGGTGTCCCGCAAGGCCGAAGCCGTCAAGGTGTTGAAGGTGCTGGACGCACCCGAATTGAGCGTTGACGACAATAACGCCAAGCAGGGTTTTGACCCGTATGACACCGGCGTGTTCGATCGCAGCAAGCTGTGGGAGAGCTGGCAGAATCAGGATTGATTCCGCCAGCCTCGTCGCCCGCCCAAGTCGCCCTGGTCGTTTATCTTTCGCTGTCTGAGTACACCTTTTCCCCGGCCACCCAGGTACCCAGCACACGCACATCCTTGATTTGCTCTGGCGGGATTGCATACAGATCCCGGTCCACCAGGATGAAATCCGCCCACTTGCCCTTTTCAAGAGATCCGAGCTCCCTTTCCTGATGCGCGGCCCAGGCCGCATCCAGGGTAAATGCACGCAAGGCCTCGTCCAGGGTCATTTTCTGGTCAGGGTGCCAGCCGTCCCGGGGCTCGCCATCCATGTCCAGGCGGGTCACGGCTGCATACAGGCCGAACATGGGATTGGGTGACTCCACCGGAAAATCGGACCCGGCGGCTATCCGGTTGCCGCCATCAATCAAGGTGCGCCAGGCATAGGCTCCCACCAGCCTTGGCTCTTCCAGCCGCTCGCCCAACATGCGCCAATCGCTGCTGACATGCACCGGCTGCATGGACGGTACTACGCCCAGCGAGGCAAATCGCTTCAAATCCTCGGGCGCGACCACCTGGACATGCTCAATGCGGTGCCTCAGGCGTTTTCGATCCACCGCATCCAGTTTTTCGAATGCATCGAGCACCACCTTGTTCGCCAGATCTCCAATCGCGTGGACGTTTACCTGGTAACTGGCATTTGACCACTTGGCTACCAGGGCATCTATTTGCTCCGGTTGCATGAATAGCAGCCCCGAATTTTCCGGGTCATCCTTGTACGGCTCCATGAAAGCAGCGCCACGGCTACCCATCGCGCCATCTATGTACAACTTGATACTTTGCACCAGCAGTCCTTGCTGGCCAACCACGAACGGATAGGGTGGCACGCCGTTCGCGTAGTCTTCACCTGACAGCATTGCGTAAATGCGAATAGCCAGACCGCCACTGTTCGCCAGATCCCGATAAGCTTCCAGGGACGCCGGATCCACACCCGCATCGTGCACGCCGGTCAGCCCAAAGGCAGCCAGTTCGCGGGTCGCCGTCGCCAGCGCGTCCCGCCGCTGGGCCATGGTCAGTTGCGGCACGTGATCACCAACCAGTGCCTCCGCGGCATCCACCAGCACGCCAGAGGGCCTTCCCTGCTCGTCACGTATCAGCATACCGCCGTGGGGATTGGCAGTTTCAGCAGTGACACCTGAAGCCTTCAAGGCAGCGCTATTGGCCCAGCCTGCATGCCCGTCAATCCTGCCCAACCAGACGGGACGGTCTGGAACCACCGTATCGAGGTCTGCAGCGGTCGGAAATTTTCGCTCCGGCCAATGTTCCTGGTTCCAGCCCCGGCCGAGAATCCAGGGGTGGTCCGGGTGCGCGTCGGCAAACGCCTTTACCCGCTGCAAGGCCTCGTCGAGGCTCTTGGTGCCTACCAGGTCCACCCGGGTGTGGGCGAGCCCGTACCACAAGACGTGACCATGCGCGTCAATCAACCCGGGTAACAATCCGCGACCCTTGCCATCGATGATTTCCTCGGCGCTGAGTGTGTCGCATGCCTCACCTGCCGCCAGGGTCTCTACCTTGCCATTGCTGACAGCCATGCAGGAGAACTGCTGCATTCCATCCGCCGTGGGTGTAACACCTCGCACATTCTTGACCAACAGGTCCGAACCCATGGCCATAGGCGAAGCCAGTGCTGTCAGCAGCACAAACAAAATGAGCCGTCTATTAAACATAAGCTGTCACTCTCTCTTTACCTGGATGTTGATCCGACCCGTGGCCTTTGCAACCCGGACTGCACGTACCTAACTGTGACCTCAGTCACGCCAGTTCTCCCTCACAGGGTATACGTTTTTCCTGTGAAACGGCTCCGCCAAAAAAATCGATCCGACTATGGCTTCGACAGTCTCAATGCTGTCAGTACTCTGTTGTAGCATAGCCATGGCCGAGGAACCGCGCAAAGTTGACCAGAATGACTGCCCGGTCTCGGGTATTTGTCTGAAACAGACCGCCCAGAAACTCGTGAGCCAGCTTTTCGCCTACCCCAGGAAATTCGGACTGGCGACAATGGAGCAGCCTGGAATCGGCGGAGGCGCCGCGACCTACACCAATGCCCTGGGCCAAACAATCAATATCGGCCCCAGCCACTGGGACATGGAAAACATTACTTCCAGGGACCATACCGGCCTGAGGGTAAACTTCCGTCACTTCCAGGAACTGTCCTTGCTGACCTTGTGGGAAGACAAGTCCTACAAGCTTCACCTCAGTCTCAGTAATGACGGTATCGCCGGAATCAATTTCAGGCGAAAAAAAACCCGGAGTATTGGCGCGAAAACCGACAAATTCAGCCAACTGGACCGGTCGCCCGAGATCCACAACCCCTACCGACTGATGTCGGCTTTCTGACACCAACAAACTCTCTGATTACGGCCAATAGAAGTATCCGATACCCAGGATTGCAGCCCACATTGCCGCCTGGACAAACCAGCGCCAGGGACGCATTTTCAGCACTCCAAGGAAACTGAACGCACAAATCACGGTCAAAACCGTGAAAATACCGCAACTTTCCAACAGCAAGGGAATTTCCGCCTGCAACCGCGGATAGTCATCGACCAGGAGCCAGAATATGAAAAGCACAACTGCCAACCCAGAGGCTATGGCAAAGCTGGAGCCCAGGAAAATCCCCGTAATGACAGCAATAGGTTGCATGGAAAACCAGTTTGGTGAGTACCAGATTGAGACCGTCTGGTATAAATAACCTTGAATCGGGGCGCAGGCAACCCCATCATCGCTGACTTGGGTGCATCCAAGCACCCACCCGCAAGCACAGAGGCCAGGAAATATATGCGTTTATCAATGACAAGGAGCTTCAAGCGTTATATCGCCATTTTCGCGTTATGCGCAGCCCCTTGGATCACGGCAGCCAGCGCAGTCCCCACTGCTGCGGCCAGCCAGGCCTTGTTGCCCGAGGCTCGCCACAGCGAGATCGCGCGCGCCGTTTACGCCCTGTCCGAGCGCTTCCACTATGAGCAGGCGCCGCTGGATAATGAATTTTCATCCAAGGCCTTTGACCAGTTCCTGGATTCACTGGACCCCAGCAAGATGTACTTCCTGGCCTCGGACATCGAGCGTTTCGAGCCCGGTCGCTACCAGTTGGAAGACAGCCTGCGTACGGGACAAGTGGATATCGCGTTTCGTATGTTCGACATTTACCAGACGCGGGCAAGCGAGCGGCTGGAGTACGTACTGGAGCTGTTGAAGAGCGAGCCGGATTTCAGTCTGGAAGAAGAATTCGCCTATGACCGGAGCGAGGCCCATTGGGCGAAGGACGTTGCCGAGCTGGATGAACTGTGGCGCATGAGGGTCAAAAATGACGCCCTGAGCCTGGCCTTGACCGACAAGCCCTGGACGGAAATCAAGGAAGATTCTTGGCAAGCGCTACCAGAGGGTGTTGACACGAATCACCCAGGTCAAGGCCGACGACGTATTCGAGATATACATGAATGCGTTTACCCATACCCTGGACCCTCATTCCAGCTACATGTCACCCAGGAACTCGGAGGAATACCGTATCCAGATGAGTCTGTCTTATGACGGCATCGGGGCCTCGCTGCAATTGATTGACGACTACGTGACCATTATGAACGTCATTCCGGGCGGTCCGGCTGCCATCAATGGCACGCTCAAGCAAAATGACCGGATTACGGCCGTCGGCCAGGAAGACGGGGAACCTTGTCGATGTAATCGGCTGGCGACTGGATGATGTCGTGGACCTGATTCGCGGTCCGGGAGGCACGCGGGTAAACCTGCATGTCCTGCCGGCCGGGGCCGCGCCCGGATCCGGACAATTCGTACTTGAACTGACGCGTGACAAGATCAAGCTGGAGGCCCAGGCCGCCCAGAAGAAAATGGTCGAGGTGCAACGCGGGGACCGGACTCTGCGAATTGGCGTGGTCGAGGTGCCCAGTTTCTACCTGGATTTCCAGGCTCTGATCGCCGGTGATGAGAACTACACCAGCACGACGCGCGATGTGCGCAGGTTGGTGGAGGAACTCAAGGCAGAGGGCATGGACGGACTGGTGCTGGATTTACGCAATAATGGTGGTGGCCACCTGCAAGAGGCGCAGTCGCTAAGCGGCCTTTTCATCGGCAGCGGGCCGGTAGTTCAGTTACGTCACACCAATGGCCGTATCGAGGTACTCAATGATGCTGATCCGGACGTCGCCTACGACGGACCGCTGGCCGTCCTGGTAAATCGTTTTAGCGCTTCGGCCTCGGAAATCTTTGCTGCTGCCATCCAGGATTACAAACGCGGTGTGGTTGTGGGTCAGCAAACCTACGGCAAGGGCACGGTGCAGAACCTGTTCGCCCTGGATCGCTACAAACGTTCGGAGAGCCCGGGGTTTGGGCAGCTTACCTTGACCATAGGCAAGTACTACCGGGTCACTGGCGGAAGCACGCAGAACCGTGGCGTTAGCCCCGACGTAGAACTGCCCTCCGCTATCGACACCGCATCGGTAGGGGAAAGCTCGCAAAAGACTGCCATGCCCTGGGACCAGATAAATGGCTCCCCATTCAAGCCGGGCAACGCTGTGCCGGACCAGGAACTACCGATCCTGAATGAACGCCATCGCGAGCGGGCTGCGACGGACCCCGAATTCCAGGCCATGCTGGATGAATTCGCCAGTTTCGAGAAGGCCCGGGCCCGTAAGACGGTCTCTTTGAATCTTGCCGTGCGCAAGGCCGAGCGCGACAAACTGAACGCGACCAGCGGAATTTCTGACGTAGACCCGACCACCGGCGACAGCGAAGCTTCGCTGGCGGACGACGGGGTTGACCCCTCGGTACCCGGGCATGGCCCAGGCATGCCCGGCGACCTGGCGGACGACACGGAAAGTCCAGACGTGATCCTCGGTGAGGCCCAGCAAATCGTGATCGATATGATCAATCTGCAATCCAGATCGACGCTAAATGCCGCCGCGCAGGTGACCGAGCCCAACTAGGCAACCGGATACAGAAGGGCCGACGCGTCGCGTCGGCCCTTCTTTTTGTGCCCGTGATCCGGTTCTCTGAAACTTCCCCGGTCTATCGCTGTCACAGGACTTGAAGACAGGGTGCTCCGGTCATAACGCGTTTGGAACCGTCGAATTTCACACAATCAGGAAAATCAGGCTTGCCTATCGGACTTTTAGTGTTATACTTCACTACAACACTAATTTACTTGATTCGTTATTCGGCCAGATCATGAACGAGGATGATAAAAACTCATGAGAAATCCAAGACTTATCGCTGGAATCAGTTGCTGCCTGCTGCCACTATTGCAGGCTTGCGGAACGGGTGAGGCCAGCGTGGATACCACTGACGCCTCCAGGGACGACCTTGCGCGCCTCTCTGTACAGATGACGCAGCCAGTTACCGGGAGCGTTTCTGCCCGCTACTTCTCCACGACCACACTTGAAGCCGATATTGAGGCCCAGGTGAGTGCACGCGCGAGTGGCGAAATCCGGGAAATTCATGTGGAAGAGGGTCAATTCGTTCGTGCCGGCGACCTGTTGGTCACCCTGGACGGTGAACGGTTGCGCCTCGACAGCCTGAAGACCCGCGCTAACCTTGCCAAGCTTGAGCAGGAATACAGGCGACAGATTGAACTGAATGAAAAGGGCCTGGTGGCGGTTACCAATTTCGAGGATCTGAAATTCAGGATGGACGCCCTCCGCGCCACCCATGAACTGGCCGAGCTTCAGTACAGTTACACCCGGATCGTCGCACCCATCTCGGGCATCGTTGTCGAACGCACGGTCAAGGTTGGACAGACAGTATCCGAGGGCAGTCCGGTCATGTCGATCACTGACCCCGCCTCCTTGCTGGCGCGCATCCAGGTTCCGCAGTCGGAACTGGGCAAATTCGACGTTGGCCAGAAAGCAACTCTGCAATTTGACGCCCTGCCCGGCATCAGTCAGGAGGCTGTTGTAATCCGAATCAGCCCGACCGTAGATCCCGCGACCGGCACCTTCCGGATTCAGCTGTCTATGAATGCCCCGCAACACGGAATTGCAGCAGGTATGTTTTCCCGGGTTCAGATCGCCGTCGAGCGGCATGACAACGTCATGTTGCTGCCCCAATCGGCAATCATTCGGGAGGATACCGATACGGTGGTATATGTAGTGATGGATGGCCAAGCCAAAAGAAGAGTGATACAGACCGGGATATCCGACGCCGGCATGACCGAAATTCTGGCCGGTTTGGAGGACCATGAAACCGTCATCCTGTCAGGTAGCAGCAACCTCAGGGAGGGCACCCCGGTTGCGGCCGTGGACAACCCGAAACTGGATGCTGGTTAATTTGGACGCGACCACTGAAACTGTAGAACCGAAGACAAAAAGAGCCACAAGGAAGCTGTAATGCGGACCTCCACGAAACAACTGGTTACGTGCCTTCTGGCATTCTCTTTACTGGCGGGTTGCCAGGGGAAAGGTCCGGAAGGCGACGCCGCCAGCGACAGACAAGGACAAGAAAGAATCCCCACCGGTACCGGTCGAGGTGGCTTCCCCGACCCGCGGCCAGATGCTGGCAACATACTCGGGAACGGCCTCCATAGAGGCTTTCGCCGAAGCCGATGTCATCGCGAAGGTTGGCGGCGAGGTTCGTCAGCTGCTGGTTGAAGAAGGAGATCTGGTCAAGGCGGGACAAGTGCTGGCGGTGCTGGACGGTGACCGCCTGCGCCTGGAGTTGAAACAGACCGAGGCCAACATGAACAAGCTGGAGCGTGAATACCAGCGCAACCTTGACCTGCACGACAAGGGCCTGGTCAGCGTCGGGGCCTTCGAGAACATCAAGTACGAACTGGACGCGCTTAAGGCCGGTTATGACAGAGCGAAACTCGAACTTTCCTACACATCATTGAGGGCTCCGATTGACGGTGTGGTTGCGGAGCGCTTCATCAAGGTCGGCAATACCCTGAATGCCAATGACAGAACCTTCCATGTAACGACCCTGAAACCCTTGATCATCTATTTGCATGCGCCGGAAAAGCAATATCGGAAGATTCAACCCGGACAGGCTTCCATGGTTGAGGTCGATGCTCTCAAGGGGCAACGATTTCCGGCAGATGTTGTAAGGGTCAGCCCCATAATCGATCCCGCCAGCGGCACCTTCAAGATCACTATCGAGGTGGACGACCCCAGCCGGAATCTCAAACCAGGCATGTTCGGTCGGGTGCACATCGTGCATGAAGTTCATGAAAATGCCCTGATGATTCCTCGCGAGGCCATCGTTGTCGATGGCGAGGAAGAAGCCGTTTTCCTGATCCGGGACTGCAAGGCTGTGCGTCAGCAACTGAGCACAGGCATTAGCAGGGAAGGACAGGTCGAAGTGCTTTCCGGGCTGTCTGATGAGGACCGCTTTGTGCTGATAGGTCAGGCCGGTCTGAAGGACGGAGCCAAGGTCCAGGTAGTGAACGAATCCCCGCTGCCGGGCGAACTGGCATGCAACAAGCCTGACGCTGACGAGCCTGACACTGACGAGCCTGACGCTGACAAGCCTGAAGACGATAAGTCGGAAGACGACGACGCCGAAGACGACGAACAATAATCGGATTTGTGGGTAGCCCGCGTACCCGCAACCAGACAGGGACCAACTATGCGCCGGTTGATTGAAATCGCCACAGAACGACGAGTAACCATTGCAATGTTCACAGTTGCAATTGTGCTGTTTGGCATGGTCTCGCTGTCACGCCTGAAGCTGAACCTGCTTCCGGATATCTCCTACCCGACCATCACCATACGCACGGAACTCGTCGGCGGAGCTCCCCTGGAAGTAGAAAACCTGATCACCAAGCCGATCGAGGAAACAGTAGGCATCATCAAGAATGTTCGCCTGGTGAGATCGGTTTCCCGCTCGGGCCAGTCCGATGTCATCCTGGAGTTCCTCTGGGGCACGGACATGGATATTGCCGGTGTGGACGTGCGCGAAAAGCTGGACCTTTTACAGTTGCCGCTGGAAGCGGGCCGACCCATGCTGCTTCGATTCGACCCCTCAAACGAACCCATCCTCAGGCTGGCGCTCAGGGAGACGCTTGCCGAAGGCTCGGCGGAAAGCAGCGAGGGACGTCTGAAGTCCCTGCGCCGTTTGGCCGAGGACAGACTAAAAACCGACCTGGAGGCGGTGGAAGGCACTGCCGCAGTGAAAGTAAGCGGTGGCTTGAAGGACGAGATACAGGTGCGCGTAGACCAGGAACGGCTGTCCCAGCTGGGTCTGAGCATCGACCAGGTAGCCAGCAGGCTCAGGGCGGAGAACGTAAACCTGTCGGGCGGCCGCCTGGAACAAGGCAACCAGCGTTTCCTGGTGCGCACGATTAACGAATTCACATCAGTTGAGCAGATGGCGGATTCCATCGTGGCCAACGTCGAGGGTAGACCGGTTTACCTGAGAGACATTGCGAGCGTTACCCGTGGCTACAAGGAACGCGAAGCCATCACCCGCATCGATGGTAGAGAGTCCGTAGAGCTGGCGGTGTACAAAGAGGGTGACGCCAATACTGTGCAGGTGGCCGACAGACTCAAGGGGCAGTTGGAGCGGGTACGCAAATCCCTGCCCGATAACCTTGAGCTGGCAACAGTTTACGACCAGTCCACGTTTATTTCTGCCGCCATCAGCCAGGTTACCTCGGCGGCCCTGGGTGGCGGTCTGTTAGCCATCATTGTGCTGTACGGATTTTTACGTGACGCCCGGGCCACCCTGATTATCGGCCTGGCGATCCCGGTGTCGGTCATCGGCACATTCCTGCTGATGTACTCAAGCGACGTAACCTTGAACATCATGTCCCTCGGTGGCATCGCCCTGGCGGTCGGTATGCTGGTGGATAACTCCATCGTGGTGCTGGAAAACATTGTTCGAAAGCGCGAGGAAGGCGAAGACCTGCTGGAAGCCGCGCGCTCGGGCACCGCTGAAGTTGCCATGGCGGTGACTGCCTCCACGCTGACCACGGTGGCCGTATTCTTCCCGATGATTTTCATCAGCGGCGTAGCTGGCCAGTTGTTCAAGGACCAGGCGCTGACCGTTTCCTTTGCCCTGGCATTCTCACTGGTAGTGGCGCTGACCTTGATTCCCATGATGGCGGCCCTGGGTTCCGGTCATCGTTATCATGACCCGCTAGATGAAAATCAGGCAACAGGCGATCCAGATCAGTCCGCTGTAGTTCCCCCGAAACGCTTCCCCCGGGTGGCCGCGGTTATGGCCCGGGTGAGAGCATTGCTGAACTGGGTGGGGAGGTTTCTGAACCAGGTGATCGTGTTCGTGGTCAGGTTGTTCCGCTGGGCGTTTGGCGCAATCAGTTGGCTGCTAGGCAAGCTCATGCTGCCACCCTCAATGGCTTTCCGCGCCATGTATAACGCCGCGGCCAGCATATATCCGGGAATACTGGGCTCGGCGCTGAAGCACCGTGGGCTGGTGTTGTTGGTGGCCACCGTGGTGTTTGTATTGACCATGAGCCTGATACCGCGATTGGGTACCGAACTGATTCCACAACTCTCCCAGGGAGAATTCACCGTCGATATTCGTCTCCCGCCAGGCTCACCGTTAGCTGAGACCGACAGGGTCGTGCTTGAGGTTCAACAGCAGACCAGCAAGCTGGAGCAGGTGGCCATGGCCTACTCGGTCGCGGGAACCGGCAACCGTCTGGACGCCAATCCGGTTGATGCTGGTGAGCACACTGGAAGCATCGCCGTCACACTGAAAAAGGGCGCCGGCAGGGAGACCGAGGATCAAGTCATCAACACCATGCGTAGAGAAGTAGGGAAGCTTCCCGGCGTGCAATACGAATTCTCCCGCCCTTCTCTGTTCAGCTTCAGCGAACCCCTCCAAATCCAGGTATCCGGATATGACCTGGCGGAACTGACAAAGATTAGTACCCAGATTGTACGGGCCATGTCTGGATCGGATCGATACTCCGACATCAAGAGCACGATCGAAGAAGGCAATCCCGAGATCCAGATTATTTTTGACCAGGAAAGAGCCGCCAAACTGGGATTGACGGTCAGGGACATTGCCGACCGCGTGGTGGCCAATGTGCGTGGCGAACTGGCGACCCGCTATACCTGGCGCGATAAGAAGATTGATGTATTGGTGCGCAGCGTGGACACCCAGAAAGCCTCAGTGGAGGATATTCGAAACCTCATCGTCAATCCCGCGAGTGATCGCCCGGTAACCCTGGGTGCGGTGGCCGATGTATTCATCGCCAGGGGGCCTTCGGAAATACGCCGGGTAGCCCAGGAACGTGTCGGCATTATCAGCGCCAGCGTCAGCTACGGCGACCTGGGCACAGCGGTGACCGAACTGCAGCAACTGGTTGCCCAGATAGCCCTGCCGCCCGGCCTGTCCGCAAGCGTGGCCGGGCAAAGCGAGGAAATGCAGGAATCCTTCGAATCCATGCAGTTCGCACTGGCGCTGGCGGTATTCCTGGTTTACCTGGTCATGGCTTCACAGTTTGAATCCCTGGTCCATCCATTTGTCATCTTGTTCACCATTCCGCTGGCCCTGGTCGGTGCTGTACTCGCCTTGTATGTCACCGGCACGACGGTCAACGTGGTGGCCCTGATAGGTGTCATTATGCTGGCCGGTATCGTGGTCAATAACGCCATTGTGCTGGTGGATATGATTAACCAGCTTCGATCCAGGGGTATCGAAAAACACCAGGCGATCATGGATGCTGGCAAAGCGCGCCTGCGCCCGATCATGATGACAACCCTGACCACGGTGCTCGGATTGTTGCCCATGGCCATCGGGTTTGGTGAAGGCTCGGAAGTGCGTACACCCATGGCCATCACCGTCATCGGAGGATTGCTGGTGTCCACCTTATTGACCCTGGTCGTCATCCCCGTGGTGTACTCCGTCATGGACAGAAAAACCTGGAATACTGCGCCTGCGGCCGACGCCTTGCAGCCGAACTGAGCGGAGAAGCAAGATGAAACACACCGAGATTGCATTGCGCCGCCCGGTCACCACGGTGATGGTGTTCGTGGCCATGGCGCTGGTCGGCGCCATTGCGACCCGGTTATTGCCACTGGAGAAATTCCCGGATATTGAGTTCCCGGGAATATTCATCCAGATACCTTACCAGGGCTCAACACCTGAAGAAGTCGAAGAGCTGATCACGCGACCGATCGAGGAAGCGCTGGCTACCTTGCCTGGCGTAAAGGAAATGAACTCGAGATCCACCCAGGACATGGCCGAGATTTTTCTCCAGTTTGACTGGGACGAAGAGGTCTCGGCCAAGGGTATAGATGCTCGTGCCAAGGTGGATGCGATACGTGACCAATTGCCCGCTGACGTCGAACGGGTGCTGGTTTTCACCGGATCAACCGGTGACCAGCCGATCCTGACGCTTCGCGTCTCCAGCGAGCGCGACTTGAGTGACAGCTACGATATGCTGGACCGCCTGCTAAAACGCAGGATAGAGCGCCTGGAAGGCGTGTCGAAAACCGAGTTGCAGGGGGTGGAAAGGAAGGAAGTCCGGATCCTGCTGGATTCGGATCGCCTGGCAGCCCACGGGGTAGACATCAATGCCCTGCTCCAGCTATTGGAGAAAAGCAATTTCTCGGTCAGCGCCGGGCGTATCACCGAGTCAGGTCAACGCTTCAGTGTGCGCCCCCGTGGCGAATTCACCTCACTGGAGCAGATACGTGAGCTGGTAATCAACGACAGCAATCTTCGTCTGGGCGACGTTGCCGACGTGGAAATGCGCAGCGCAGAACGCAATTACGGCCGGCACCTGGACCGTAATTTCGCCATTGGTCTGAACGTATACAAAGCCACCGGCTCCAACATGGTGGAAGTGGCAGACCGGGTGAAGGCAGAGGTCGCGCGCGTCGGCGAGTTGCCACAGATGCGCGGCATTAAGATTTTCGACCTGGACAACCAGGCAGATAACGTAAAGGAATCACTGAATGACCTGCTGTCAGCCGGCCTGATAGGCCTGCTGCTGGCTATCACGGTCCTTTACCTGTTTCTACGCCAGGTGACCACGACCCTGATTGTCGCAGCGTCTGTGCCCTTCTCCCTGTTGATTACCCTGGGTGTTATGCATTTTGCCGGTCTTTCCCTGAATATCCTGTCCATGATGGGGCTGATGCTGGGCGTTGGCATGCTGGTGGACAATGCCGTGGTGGTCACCGAGAGCATCTTCCGTCATCGCCAGTTGGACCCGGGAAATCCGCAGGCAGCAACCTTGAAGGGCGTCAACGAAGTGGGTCTGGCGGTAATCGCCGGTACCGCTACATCGATAATCGTGTTCGCACCCATCATGTTCGGCGCGAAGGTCGACATCACCGTGTTTCTAGGCCACGTGGCCCTCACCATCATGGTCGCCCTGGTTGCCTCCCTGATGATTGCCCAGACACTGGTCCCGATGCTGGCGGCCAGGGTGCCACCACCTCCGACTCCCAAGCAGGGCAACCTGATGCTCAAGGCCAGCGCAAGCTACATGGGTATCCTGCGCTGGACCCAGGCGCATCCTGGCTGGACCACGCTGGGAATTCTGGTGATCGTGGGAACCAGTTTTGTTCCCATGAAACTGGTGAACTTCGACACCTTTCCCCAGGAGAGCTCCAGACGTCTGTTCATGGACTACCACATTGAGGGACAGCATTCGCTCGAGCGCATGGAAGACGTAGTGAACAAGATGGAAGATTTCTGGTTCGCGAATCAGGAAGAACTGAATATCGCCTCGGTTTACAGCTATTTTGATCCAGCCCGTGCGCAGTCGGTGCTTCTGCTCACACCCGAGGACGAAGCCACCCTGTCAACCAAGGAAGTGATTGAGCGTATTGAGAAAGGCATGCCAGAGATCATCATCGGCAAGCCCAGCTTCAAATTTGACCAGGATGGCGGCGGCGGAAGTGGTTTCAGTATCCAGCTTATGGGAGATTCCACTGCCCACCTGAACGAGCTGTCCCGGGACGTGATCCGTGTGCTTGGCAATGTCGAAGGTCTCAAGGACCTGCGCTCTGACAGCGAGACCGGCGACAGAGAGGTCCGTGTCTCGGTTGACCGGGATCGGGCTGCCAGCGCCGGTCTGACCGCGCGCGAGATTGCTACCGCCGTGGCCATAGCCATGCGTGGTCAGGTCCTGCGAGAGTACCGCGGCGAGAGCAGTGACATAACCGTGCGCCTGGCTTTCCGTGAAGACGACAAGCAATCCATCGACCAGTTGGCGGACCTGCCACTGTACAATCGCATGGGCGAACGAATCACCCTGGGAACGGTCGCCTCGTTCCACATCGCTGTTGCAGCCCAGGTCATCGAGCGAACTGACAGGCAGACCGCACTGGCGATATCCGGTAACGTCTCTGACGACACAAGCCTGGACGAGATTCGGCCCAAAGTCACCGCAGTGATGGACACCTTTGAGTTGCCACCCGGGTATAGCTGGAAGTTTGGTCGTGGCTTTGATCGGCAGGATGAAACCCAGCAAATTATGTTGGTGAATATCCTGCTGGGAATCGCATTGATCTTCATCGTCATGGCGGCGTTGTTCGAGTCCCTGCTCTACCCGCTGTCCATCATCACTTCAATTGGATTCTCGGTAATCGGCGTATTCTGGTTCTTCGCCGCAACCGGCACGACTTTTTCCTTCATGGCGTCAATCGGCATCATGATCCTGATCGGCGTGGTGGTAAATAATGGCATCGTGCTGGTAGACCACATCAACAACTTGCGTCGCGAGGGCATGGCCCGTAACGAGGCCATCGTGATTGCCGGCCGTGACCGATTGAGACCGATCCTGATGACCGTTGCCACCACCATACTGGGCCTTGGCCCCGCTGGCCGTAGGCACTACCCAGGTAGGTGGAGATGGGCCGCCCTACTACCCCATGGCGAGGGCAATTATCGGCGGCCTCGCCTTCTCGACCATTGTTTCCTTGGTGGTTGTACCAACCACCTATATCTGGCTGGACAGCCTTTCGCAGGTGGAGTAGCAAGGTCCTGCACACCGCACGCCAACCCATGGTTTGGCGGCGGCCAGGACGGACGCGCGGCTAGCGTATCAGGGCCGAGTAAACATCCCAGCAATCCTGGGTCAGGATGTTGCTGTCGGCGCCCTCTCCGCGGGGTGCTTGCGTGCTGGCCCCATCCAGAGCTCTCCGCTCTTGGAATCGTGTCTTCGTCAGTCAGGTACTTGGCTACCGTATAAAGTTCTTGCGCACCGCGCTTCACCGCAGTGGAAAAGCCCGGATCAGATTTCATTCCGGCGATGGCCCTGGGAATTTCCTCCATCAGGCGCGTGCATTGCTCACGAGTGCCATAACGCACCTCTTCAATCGGCATTATCACGGCATTTCGCGCCATTTCAGCGTAGCCCTTCTCGGCATAATACTTGTGCATGTACTGAGCCAATGCGATCACCCCCAGGTTGGCAATCCGCTTGCCCTGGATTCCCATGCCCTGGAACTCTGGAGGATGTTGGGCAGCAACACTGGATTGCTGTTCATTGAGTTGGTCGTATTTGAGCTGCAAAGGAGTAATAGCCATCCTGGCGGTTTCCAACTCCGCCTGCAGTGGGCGGCGTTTGAAAAACGCGAGCATCCCCCGCATGGATTCCACCTTCGCATGCGTCTGCTTGAGTGTAACCCGCAGACGTGAGATGTCTGTGGTCACCGCCTGCATCTCCTCGGCCAGCTCAGACAGGCGTTGGTTTCTGTCGCGATTGAACACCATCATCTCGTGTCGCCGCTCTTTTTCCTCGCGCTGTTGATACAAGTCCCCGGCAAACTTTTTCAGCTCGGCGGCACACGTATTCCAAAGATTGCGTAGCTGGTAGTAAACGATGGCGTTGAAGCCCGCCTCGGGATTGGCAAACAGCTTTTCCAGGGCGCGCATGCGGTTTTCGATACTCTTGGTCGTCTCCTGCTGATGCTTGAGCGTCTCTTCCAGGCGGTAACGCTGCTCTCTCAAGCGCCTGAATTCTTTCTTCAACGCAGCCCTGTTCCAAAACAGTTGCATCAGGCGTTCATTGCCTTCGCTTTTTGAATCGCGCTGCGTAGTCTTCCTGTTCATGTGGTGATTACCTGATCTGCCGCCACCCCTGAAAATCGATGCCCTGCGTCGACACAATATTCCAGCCACTTGTTGAGCAGCATGTTGCGTTGCCATCGATGGTGCAAGTCTTTCCCTGGAGCCGTGGTAAACCGCTCCAGTACCCGATGTCTATGAAATGTCGAACAACCCATAGTTTCAACCAGGCGCGCATCGTGGTAAATACGCACGCTCAGGTCCGGATCCGCCACCGTTTCTGCCCCTTCCCTGAACATATAAGTCAAGTGCAGGGTGGTCGTGTAGCGACCCAATTCACGCACCGTCAGGAACAAGGGCAGGTCTTGGGCGGACTCAGATACCTGCCGCTGCGGAATATCCCTCAAATCCGGAAGCAACCAGGCCAGGCGTATATAGTTGCTCTCGTACAGGGTCATCAGCCCGGTAAAGGTGCGGGCCTGGGTAGGCCTGTGCAAGGCTATGGCGCTATCGGTCATCATGCCTGAAATATATCACAGGGCACTGGCCTGGCTATGACTGCCTGTCTGCTCCTGATCAAGGTCGGAAGCGGCGCTCCAGCCCGGTGTGCTCGAGGATGGTACTGGCGATTTCCTCTACCGACATCTCCGTAGTATCAGCGAAGGGAATACCGTATTTGCGGAAGAGCTTTTCCGCTTCGCGCAGCTCAAAGCCGACCTGCTGGGGGGACGAGTAACGTCCGCTGTCCATACGTTCCCTGCGGATTTGCTGCAAACGGCGGGCATTGATCGTCAGGCCGAACAGCTTTTCCCGATGGGCATCCAGTGCGGTCGGCAATTTGCCGGTCTCGAATTCCTCCTCGGTCAATGGATAATTGGCGGCGAATACACCGTATTGCATAGCCATGTACAGGCAGGTGGGTGTCTTACCCGAGCGGGACACACCCACCAGGATCACATCTGCCTTGCCATAATCCCTGACATGGGCTCCGTCATCATTGGTCAGCGCATAGTTGGTGGCATCAATGCGCACATGGTAGGCGTCAGCATTGGCCGACATGCCGTGGGCGCGACCGGTAGTGTGCGAGGACTGCACCTCAAGTTCACGTTCCAGAGGCCCAAGGAATGCGTCAAAGAAATCCAGGAACAGCCCGTCCGCCCGACTCACAATCTCGCGCAAATCATCGTGTACCAGGGTGCTGAAAACAATTGGTCGCTTACCCTCTACTTCCGCACTCAGATTGATCTTGCGTGCGGCTTCCTCGGCCTTGACCCGATTGGACACGAACGGAATAGTGACCCGGCGAAATTTGGCGCCATCAAACTGGGTCAGCAAGCTTTGCCCGAAGGTCTCTGCCGTGACCCCTGTCTGGTCGGAAATAAAAAATACCGTCCGCTGATCCATCTCAAACCGTTATAATGCCGGCACTAAGCCAAAGTCTGGATTTTCCAGTGCCAGCTGGAAGAATACAAGGGGGAACTAACATTGGATAAATACCTTATCTCGTTGGACCAGCTGGGAATTCACGATGTAGAGACAGTTGGCGGAAAGAACTCGTCCCTCGGCGAAATGATAAGTCATCTCAGCAACCTGGGGGTTGACGTGCCCGGGGGATTTGCCACGACTGCGCAGGCCTACTGGGACTTCCTCGATGCCTCCAATCTGCGCGACCGGATTGAAAAGGTTCTAAAATCCCTTGACGTAGACGATGTGGACGAACTGGTCCGCACCGGCACCATGATACGCCAGTGGATCATGGACAGCCCCCTGCCCCAGCGTCTGCAAGAAGAGATAGAGGAGGCCTATCACTCCATGTCCGAGGACCGCATGGCCTCGGTTGCCGTGCGCTCTTCGGCCACTGCTGAGGACCTTCCCGATGCCTCTTTTGCCGGTCAGCAGGAGACCATCCTGAATGTGCGTGGCATTGCCCAGGTCATCAAAGCCATCCATGAGGTGTTCGCATCACTGTTTAACGATCGGGCTATCGCCTACCGCGTGCACCATGGTTTCGAGCACGAACGTGTCGCCTTGTCGGCCGGCATTCAATACATGGTCCGTAGCGACCGCGGCGCAAGCGGTGTGATGTTCACCCTGGATACTGAATCCGGCTTCCGGGAAGTGGTGTTTATCACGTCGTCTTATGGTCTCGGCGAAACCGTAGTGCAAGGCGCGGTAAACCCCGACGAATTCTATGTGTCCAAAAAAGCCCTGGAACGCGGCGACCAGGCCATTTTGCGCCGGAACATTGGCGGCAAGGCCATAAAAATGGTCTACAACGAAGACGCGAACGACCATGCCACGGTAAGGACCGTAGAGGTTTCTCCCGAGGACCAGGCGCGTTTCTCCCTGACTGACGATGACGTCACTAACCTGGCTCGCCAGGCCCTGGTGATCGAAAAACATTATCAGCGTCCGATGGATATCGAATGGGGCAAGGATGGTGAGACAGGCAAAATCTACATCCTGCAGGCCCGCCCTGAGACAGTACAAAGCAGAAGCGGCCGGATTCTTCAGCGATTCACCCTCAAGAGTCGTTCAGAGGTAATTATCACCGGCCGCAGTATTGGTCATCGCATCGGCAGTGGTGCGGCCAGAGTCATCACCAGTGTAAAGGACATGGGTCGGGTGCAAAGCGGCGATGTGCTGGTGGCCGACATGACCGATCCTGACTGGGAACCCGTGATGAAACGCGCCTCGGCCATCGTGACCAACCGCGGCGGCCGCACCTGCCATGCCGCGATTATCGCCCGCGAACTGGGCATTCCGGCAGTTGTGGGTTGCGGTAGCGCGACGGACAGAATCACCGATGGCGACGAGGTAACGGTATCTTGCTCCGAAGGCGATGAGGGCTACGTATATCGCGGCATCCTGGACTTTGAGCAGCAGCAGATTGAACTCGATGCCCTGCCGGATATCCCGGTGAAGATCATGATGAACGTGGGCAACCCGGATCGGGCATTTGATTTCGCCAGCATTCCCAACCACGGAGTGGGCCTGGCGCGTCTTGAATTTATTATCAATCGCATGATCGGCGTACACCCCCGCGCGCTTCTGGATTACCCGACGCTGGAACTGGATTTGCAACATACCATTACCCAGCAAATGCTTGGCTATAGTGATCCGGTGGAATTCTTCATCCAAAGATTGACCGAGGGTGTGGCTACCATTGCCGCGGCATTTGAGCCGGAACCAGTCATCGTTAGATTATCGGACTTCAAATCCAACGAATACGCCAACCTGATTGGCGGTAGCCTGTACGAACCCCATGAAGAGAATCCGATGCTGGGCTTCCGCGGAGCATCGCGTTACCTGGATCCGGTATTCAAGCCCTGCTTTGAAATGGAGTGCCGTGCCCTGAAGCGCGTCAGGGAGGACATGGGCCTGACCAATGTGTGGGTAATGGTGCCCTTTGTGCGCACCGTGGCCGAAGGCAGGGGTGTCATCGAATTGCTCAGGGAAAATGGCCTGGAGCAAGGCAAAAACGGGCTCAAGATCATCATGATGTGCGAAGTGCCCACCAATGCACTGCTCGCTGATGAGTACCTTGAGTATTTCGACGGCATGTCTATTGGATCCAACGACATGACCCAACTGACCCTGGGGCTGGACCGCGACTCGGCAGTCATTGCCCACCTGTTCGATGAGCGTGACCCGGCGGTGCGCAAGATGCTGGCAATGGCGATCCAGGCCTGTAAATCCAAGGGTAAATATATCGGCATCTGCGGTCAGGGCCCGTCCGACCATCCTGACCTGGCCAGCTGGTTGCTGGAGCAGGGAATAGAAAGCATGTCCCTGAACCCCGATACCGTGGTGGAAACCTGGCTACACCTGGCGGGTAAAAAGGTCTGAGGCCGGATAGCTCCTGCCTGGCGGACGACCTCGTCTAGAGGTCGCCCCAGCTTGAGCGGCGTCGCCACCGAATACGCGGCAGGATCAGACCCAGCAACAGACCGAAGAAAAGCACGCCACCACCAGCCATGAACCATTCCAGTGTTCTGCGGTTGGACAGCTCGTCGTTCAGAATTTTCAACTGGTCATTTTCACCCTCAAGAAAGGTAACCCGTTTGCGCAGGGTGCTGTTCTGATTATCAATTCCAAGCACATCGGCCGCCTTCTCCTTCACGTCATGCAACTGGCGGGCTAATTGCTCATTCTCATTACGCAGCCCATCCCTTTCCTTTTCGGCGGCAGATAACGCGCTCAGTGCGGTATCCAGCTGAGCGCCGGAACCGGTGGCCGACTCACGCAGGGCTGCATAGCGGCGTTGCAGGTCAGGCAGGACATCCTTTGCCACCGGCCGATCCACCAGGAAACGGGTAAGCACCCAGCCCTCGGTGCCCGAGGCGAGACGTACCAGGCTATAACCGCTCTCCGGCTCGTCCTGCAGCACTTCCAGGGTGGTGCCGGACTTGAGCATGCGCACGATACTGTTGCGCGTACTCTGACCACTTCGCAACGTCACCTCGAGTTCGTCAGTCACGTAACGCGTCGCTGCCAGACTCTCTCCGGCCAGGGCGAGCGTCATAACACCGAAGGCGCCGAGCGCCAAAGATCTGAGATTCCTGCTGGTCATAGGTGGCCTCTTTACCCACGGCATGCGGGGAAGGACAATCCGCCCCCGTCTCCAAGCGATTTATTGTAACCTCTGAAGCGATCGAGAACAGCGTCGCAAAATCCCGACGCTGGTTCTGAGTGAACATTATCCGTCAATCAAGGACAACAGCAATGACCATAGCCCTTTGGTGTGTACTCGCGGCCGGCCTCATGCCCTATTTGTTCACCGGGATCGCAAAATCATCTCGCCGGGGTTTTGACAACCGGGCACCCCGGGAATTTCTCTCCACCCTGGAGGGCTGGGGCAAGCGGGCTGACTGGGCCCAGGCCAACTCCTTCGAGGCTTTCCCCTTGTTCGCAGCCGCTGTGCTGGTCGCAGAGTTCAAGGGCGCCGGGCAATCCGTGGTTGACCAACTGGCCCTGGGCTTCATATTGGCACGACTCGCATTTGGAGCTTTCTATATCCTGAACCTGCCCACCATGCGTTCCCTGGCCTGGACCGCCGGCATCGGCTGTGCAGTTGCGCTGTTCCTGGTGAACTAGGGTTCGCTGAAATGAGTCGGGCCTAATTCCGCGAAAGATGGGCAAGGGTGTGCGCGTTACTTTCCCAGTTTTGGCCATCAAAGGCCCTGATCGACATCGTATGCACGCTGCCACTGTCCAGGCAGCGTGCATTGACGCTATAGCCGTCCGGATTTGAGCGGGGAACATAAAACGACTTGATTCCGCAGTGGCTACAGAAATAATGCCTGGCAGTACCCGTGTTAAACGTATAACAGGTCAGCTCGTCTTTTCCACGCAGCAGTGTGAAACGCGATGCGGACACAATCAGGTGCAAATAGCCGCTCTTGGAGCATATGGAGCAATTGCACTGGTCCACTTCCAGGTCTGCGGGTGCCATTACCTCGAATCGGATCCTCCCGCAATGACAGCCCCCGGCATGTTTCACGTACTCGCTTGAGCCTGCTGCGCTCACTCCCCGGCACCGTCAGGTAGGCTGACTACCATGGCCAGGCTGGCATTGTCCTCACTGAACGCGAGTCGAGTTATGGCTCCAGGCAGTGCGTCTCCAAAATCAACCACCGCCAGCCAGTCCTGTTGGCCGGGTTGCCAGCGCCAAAGTGTCGTGTCCGATGCCATCCAGACCCGACCCTGTCTATCCAGCGCCATATCCTGAGACTGACCTGGCGTGTGCAGGTGGGAGACGATCTCGCCGCTGCCATCCTCGCGTGAACGCAATTGCCAGCGACCCTCCTGCAACTCACCCAAAAAGTACAGCCTGGCCGATTCCTGTTGCCAGATAAAAGAGCGCCCGATACCGGTGGCAACGGGCACCGCCGGACCGTCGTCCAGTGTTGCGAGTACCAATTCCATGGGTTCAGCCACCAGGAACACGGCCAGGCTCCCCTGTGATAACCAGCGGTGATAGCCCACGTTATTGAACTGCTGCAACAGCCTCTCGACTGGCCGGCCATCTTCCCCGTAGCGCCACAGTTGCTGGGCGCCGTCGGTCTCAACCCGCACCACCGAAAATCCGCCATCAGCGAGCGGGGTTGGAGAATACTCGCTCTCCGACGTGTGTGTCAGTTGCCGCAAGTTTCCGCCAGTCAACTCCAGGGAATACACATCCGACTGCAAATCTTCCCCGATAGCACTGAATAGCAGGGCTTGCCCCCCTGGCAAAAATGCCGGCTGGTTATCGTAACCAACCCGGTGAGTGAGGTTACGCAAACTGGCTTTTTCTGGTTCTCCGTCCGCCCCGATGGCGAGCAGAAAAATATCGGTATCCGGCACCTGGCTGGCGATGTCCCTCGCGGCCGCATCGGGCTTTTGCTGGTCTCCCTCCTCCGACCAGACCGGCCGCGCCCCAACCAATATCAGCGACACAGCCAGAAATAGGGGCACTCTGTTTTTCACACTCAAACCTCTCTCACAGATCGCGTCTGAAACGCAGACTGCACTGACTGGCGTCGGCGGGCCGGGGTACTGGCTGGAATCCATTTTTCCGATAAAGCCGGATCGCAGCCGCGAACACCGGGGCGGTTTCCAGCTCAATGCCATCAAAGCCAAGACAGGCAGCGTGCTGCAATGCCTCGCTCAAAATACGGTCTCCCTCGCCCATGCCACGATACTCTGGCAGAAGGTACATGCGGGTCAACTCGCATACTTTGACCCCAACAGAGCCAGCCTTACTCGCCTTGATGCCCAGCGTGCCCACGATCCGACCCGCCGGGTCCAGTACGACGAAAAACTCTCCGCCCCCCTGCCGGTATGCGGCCGGCAAGCTGCCCAGTTCAATTTCAGTGTTGTCTCGGGACGGGTCCAGATCATGCTCCAGCATGACCTGCCGCACGATCCTCGCAATATCGTCGCGCTGGCTGTCCCCGGCTGGCTCAAGTGTCAGTTGCTCATGCCCTACCAAGGCAAATGATCCAGATCCACGTTGCCACCGCTGATGATCACGCCAACCCGCTGGTCCTGCAGCTCGAGACGGTGGTGTAACAAAGCGGCAACCGGCACGGCCGACGAGGGTTCGATCACGAGTTTCATTCTTTCCCAGACAAAGCGCATGGCGGCAATAATTTCGCTTTCCTCCACGCAGACAATGTCCTCCACGTGGCCGTAAATGAGTTCGAAATTTCTCACGCCAAGCGACGCGCGCAAGCCATCCGCCACGGTGTCCGGTGAATCCATCACCACCCGGGTGCCAGAGCGGATGGACTGCCTTGCATCGTCTGCCTGGCGCGGCTCTACACCGATTACCCGGGTCCCCGCGCCAAACCCGGACGCCGCCAGCAACGTGCCTCCCAGCAGGCCACCGCCACCTACCGGTACCAGGATAACGTCCAGCTTCTCGACCTGCTCCAGCAACTCGAGGGCCGCCGTGCCCTGACCGGCTATCACCATGGCGTCGTCATAAGGATGGACCATGTGAGCGCCGGTGGCTTCGATCACCCTGGCCAGTGCATCCTCCCTGGACCGCATACCCGGCTCGCAGTCCACCACGTTGGCCTGGTAATGACGCACAGCCGCCCGTTTTACCTCGGATGAATTCGATGGCATCACAACATGCGCCCCAGACTGCCGCAGCATGGCCGCCAGGGCCACGGCCGCCCCGTGATTGCCCGAAGAATGGGTGGCTACGCCCCTGGCCAGGCCCTCCTCATCCAGGGCAAATACCGCATTGCATGCGCCTCGAGCCTTGAACGCGCCTACTCGCTGCAAATTCTCGCACTTGAAAAAAACCTCGGCCGAAGTCAGCGCGTTGAACGTGCTGCTGGAATGCACCGGCGTGCGATGCACGTGCCCGGCAATCCTTTCCCGAGCCGCCAGCACATCGGCAAAGGTCGGAATATCAGACATGTGTGTCACTCCTGCTCCAGCACAACAACATATTGTTCGCCGGCATAGCACGCCTGTCCAGCAAGGTCAGACCCAGACCGGCGGCGACGGATTCCAGAACAGTCAGGTCGCGAATCCCCATGTGCGGATGCCTGAGCCTCAGGCTGGCATCAAATTCCCGGTTGCTCTGGCTGGTAAACTCGCCCTCAAGATTGAACGGCCCATACACCAGGAATCGCCCTCCAACTGGAAGCAATTCGACAACTTTTTGGAACATGGCAAGGACTTCATCCCAACTCATGATGTGACAGGTATTGGAGGTATAGACCGCCTGCATGCCCGGAACGGACCATTCGGCCTGACCCACGTCCAGTTCCAGGGGACCGTCAAGATTGTCCAGTGCCGAATGTTCTATCGCAGAACGAATTACAGCATGGTTTTCCGGCAGGTCGCTGGCCAACCACCGTAGATGCGGAAAGTGACGTGCAAAATACAAGGCGTGCTGGCCGGTACCGGAACCAATTTCAAGTACCTGACCCCGATCGGGCAGCCATTCGGCAAGGACCTGTCTTATGGGTTCTTTATTCCGGTCGGCCGCTTCAGTGAAGGTGCTCACACATAGGACTCCGTGGGCTGGTCTGGCAAACCGAACAAGCGCTCACGATAGTGCTTGAGCTCGGAAATCGAATCATGGATATCGTCCAACGCCAGGTGCCGCGACTCCTTGCTGAAGCTTGCGGTCACTTCCGGCGCCCAGCGTGCGGCCAGCTCTTTCAGCGTGCTCACATCCAGATTGCGGTAATGAAAGTAGCGCTCCAGGTCGGGCATGAAGCGCGCCAGGAAACGCCGATCCTGGCATATGCTGTTACCACACATGGGCGATAGGCCGGGATCTACAAACTGCATCAGAAACTCAAGCGTTCTGCGCTCGGCCTCTGCCTCGTTTATTCGGCTCTCCCTTACGCGTGTGACCAAGCCCGAACTGTTATGCTGATTGGTATTCCAATCGTCCATGTCATCCAGCGCAGCGTCCGGCTGATATATCGCCATCACCGGGCCCTCTGCCAATAGATTCAAGTGCGTATCGGTCACCACTGTGGCTATTTCAATAATCCTGTCTTCATCAGGCAGCAGGCCTGTCATCTCCAGGTCGATCCAGATCAGGTTCTTGGGGTGTTTGGACATCTAGGGAACCTCTTGATTTACCGGGCGAAGTAGATTGTAGGCGAAAAGACTCGGATTCAAGGCACCAAAAGCACGTGATCGTGGAGAAATCGCGAAGATTGGCAACACAAAAGCCGTATGGTCTGGACCCCGGGATACGTATTCGTGAATAGACCGGGATTCCCCTGGCCACTGGGTTTGCTTGCCGCGCATTCTAGCAAAGGCTAAGCTGATGCGCCCATTGAACATGGAACCCGGATGAGCGTATTTAGCTGGATTTTCATCACTTTTCTCCTGGCAGGCACTGGCTGCCGTCTGTGGCTGTCGGGCAGACAGACCCGGCACATTCGCGCCCACCGTACCCAGGTGCCGACACCCTTCGCGCAACAGATATCCCTGGAAGACCACCAGAAGGCCGCGGATTACACCAACGCCAAGGCCCGCCTGGGTCGAATAGAATCCTTGTACGACACCCTGCTGCTGCTGGGCTGGACCCTGGGTGGGGGCATCGCCCTGGTGCAATCACTGGTGCAAGGCAGTGGTCTGGGGGGACTGTTGGGCGCTGTTGCATCAATCCTGATCGTGCTGCTTGTCAGTAGCGCGCTGTCGCTGCCATTTGGCATTGCGCAGACCTTCGGCATTGAAGCTCGCTTCGGCTTCAATCGCTCAACACCTGGACTGTTTGTGGCGGACATGGCCAAGGGCCTGGTTCTTTCCCTGGCCCTTGGGGCGCCATTACTCGCAGCCGTGCTTTGGATCATGGCCCATGCCGGAGAACTATGGTGGTTGTATGCCTGGGTGCTGTGGTCGGGATTCGGCCTGCTCATGTTCTGGGCCTATCCGACCCTGATTGCCCCCCTGTTCAACAAATTCGAGCCACTGCAGGATGCCAGTCTCAAGCAACGTGTGGAAGCACTCCTTGATCGGTGTGGTTTTCACAGCAAAGGGATTTTTGTCATGGACGGTTCACGCAGATCCGCCCACGGAAACGCGTATTTCACCGGTATAGGCAATAACAAGCGCATCGTCTTTTTTGACACCCTGATCAAAACCCTGGAACCGCTGGAGGTGGAGGCGGTTCTGGCGCACGAACTGGGACATTTCCGCAAGCGCCACGTTCGCAAGCGCTTGATATGGTCACTTGCCAGCAGTCTCATTGGCCTGGCCCTGCTGGGGTGGCTGAAAACCCAGGTATGGTTTTACACTGACCTGGGCGTACCCGGAGCTTCAGACCAGGCCGCATTGCTGCTCTTCATCATGATTGTCCCCGTCTTCACTTACTTCCTCTCCCCGTTGTCCGCCTGGTTCTCGCGCAAACATGAATTTGAAGCCGATGCCTATGCCGCCAGCCAAAGCGACGCCGGCGCGCTGGTAGAGGCCCTGGTAAAACTGTACCGGGAAAACGCCTCCACCTTGACTCCCGATCCGGTGCACTCGGCATTCTACGACTCTCACCCTCCGGCGCTGATTCGCATACAGCACCTGAACAGCCTGGCCGATCCCGCATGACCAGCGAACCGGGAATCGTTGCTGCCAATTTTGGCCGGCAGGTCCTGGTAGAGAACTCCGACGGAGTACTGATTCCCTGCATTATTTCGGGGCGCAAGCTGCGACCCGTCACCGGCGACCGAGTGATGTGGGAGCCGCTTGATGGCCAGGAAAAAGGTCTGGTGTGCAAAATACTGGACAGGGACAACGAGCTGACCCGGCCTGATCGGAGGGGACGCACCGATGTGTTGGCGGCCAACATTACGCAGGTGGTGGTGGTCTGCGCCCCACGCCCCGCACCGGACTTGTTCCTGATCGATCGCTACCTGGCGGCAGCCGCTTTCATGGGTGCCTCGGCCGCGGTGGTGCTGAACAAGTCCGACCTGGCAGATGAAGCGGGGCTGGTTCCCCT
This sequence comes from uncultured Gammaproteobacteria bacterium, assembly GCA_963823435.1. GTDB lineage: Bacteria > Pseudomonadota > Gammaproteobacteria > Steroidobacterales > BM003 > CAKZML01. The sequence continues at coordinate 102,295 of CAWGLN010000003.1, forward strand.
GGGCGAAGCGTTGCAGGAGTACCAGCGGATCGGCTACCCGGTGCTACACACCAGCGCCAAGGCCATGAACGGGCTGGCGCCCCTGTGTGCGCAGCTGGTGGGGCAGGTCAGCATCCTGGTAGGCCAGTCGGGAGTGGGTAAATCCTCCATATTAAACGCCCTGCTGCCGGAGGCGGACATACTCACCGGCGAGCTATCGGAGGGCAGTGGCGAGGGCAAGCACACCACCACCGCCTCCCGCCTGTATCACCTGGATTCCGGCGGTGATCTGATCGACTCACCGGGTGTGCGTGACTACGCTCCCGCTGCCTTTGGCGAGGCCGATCTCACTCATGGCTTTGTGGAATTTGCCGAGCCGGCCCGCCATTGCCGCTTCGCAAACTGCCGCCACCTGAGAGAACCCGGGTGCGGTGTTATGCAGGCAATAAAAGACGGCGAAATATGCGCCCGCCGCTATGAAAGCTTCAAGCGTCTGGAACGGCTGATCGCGCAGCTTCGCCCGGGCTATTGACCCTTATCCCTTAATTCCTGCTCCTGCCGTGCCCTGGCAAAAGCATTGGGTTGGTCGGCGGGACGCCTGGCAGCAGGTGGAACTCCTTGCACCAGACCGGTCAAGCGCGACACCGTGATCAGGGCCATACCTACTGCGGCCAGTGAAACAAACAGCGTGGCTGGCTGACCATTGGGAAAGTCCTCGACCAACAACTTGGCCCCCACCATGATCAGGACCGGGTACACCAGCCACCTTGCTTCCGGCCACCTCTTTTTCCGACTGGCAAATGCCAGCGCAACGGCGGATGCCGACAACACGGTCGTGCGCAAGGCCGCAAGAATGGCCAGGTTGGCGTCCGGGCCGGGAACGGCAGCCAGCATCGGAGCCAGGTACAGCACAAACAAACCACCTACCTCCCACACCGCCAACACCAGCACCATTACCTGTGGCAGGCCCGCCAACTTGCCCCAGCGGGCGGAGCGCTGGGCGACGGGTATAAACAGGCTGACAACCGTGGCAAGGGCCACCACTACTTCCCAGGGGACCATATTCGGCCAGCTTTCAGTGGCGCTGCCCGCCAGGGCCTGAAAACCGGTGCCCAAAATACCGGAGCCCAGGCCAGCCGCGATGAGTAACAAGGAGCATTGCAGGCTTAAGGCAACCATGCCCTGCCGTCCACTGAACCATGCTAGCCCCAGCGCCAGAACCGCCCAGGCTGCCGCCGCCAATGCCGGCGAGAGCAACAGTGTGCTGCCGGCAGCCGCGAGTCCAAGACCCAGGGATGAGTAGAAAAAGAAATTTCGCCCCCTGGCGGCGAGGGTTTTTGGTGTGAACGCCAGTCCGTAGACCAGCACTCCGAGCAACAGGGCCAGGACGCCCAGCACGGACAGGTGTATTTGACCGGTCTTTGCAATCTCACTCACCACGAAAATCAGCAGGCCTGTTGCCAGCATCCCCTGTACCACCTCGAAAATGCCGACATCTTTGTCTTTTAAGTGAGTTCGCAAACCAAAACTCACCAGGTACATCAGCAGCAAGATCACGGCAAATGCAAAAGCCGCCAGCGGCTGCACCGACCAGCGCTCACTGGTGCTGAGTAATACCAGCGCCATCACCCCACCATTTGCCCCCAGTGCACTGAGCCACTGCACTCCCCGCCAGGGCCGCGTGTAAACCGACCACAAGGTCGCCAGGGCCAGCAGCACCAGCACCAGCACGTAAGGCTCCGCGGTCAGGGAGGCGCTAATCAGGTACAAGGCAGTCCCCACCCCACCGGCACTTACCACCCAGGCCAGCAGGTGCAGATCGCGTTTTGTCGCCACCAGCAGGGCCATGGCACAGTAGATTGCCAGGGCGATAGCACCCTGGGTGCCAGACAGCAAATCAAAGCGAGTCACCGCCTCCACCAAGAGTGGAAGTGCAAGTAATGATGATGCAATGGAAAAAAACAAAGCACTGGCGTGCTGATTCTCTTTGCCGCCGATCCTGTAGGCCATTATCAGCCAAAGCACCGCGTAGGAAGCGCCAAGAGAAATACCCAGACCGGTATCTACAAATTTGTAGTCGGTAATTGCTCGCAGGAAGTACGCGCCACCAAAAATCAGTAACACCCTGCCCAGGTGGGTGGCTGCATTGGATACCGTCCCCTCAGTCAGGACCGCTGCACTCTGCTGATCACTTGCTTTAGCAGCCTTGCGCTTGCCCTCAACGGCGCTCAGGCGCAGCTCAACTGCGGCAAGACGCGCCTCAAGATCAGCAAGTCGATCATCCATCCCAAACCCCCTCAGCGTGGTTGAGACCGGCATTCAACCCGGCCACACCAGCTATCTCTCAGCCTTATCGCCAGCCTTCCAAGCCCACGGGTCTATAGCGTGAAGGAAGACGACCGTTCGCTAGAGGTGGTCACCTCCTGATTTAAGCGAAGGCACAAACCTGTTAATTATCGAGAACAAAATAAAGGGAATGGCTACCACCGTCAGCGCACCGAACAGGCCTTCCTTAAAGGTTTCGAGGCTGTGTGGAATAATCGGGATGTGGTAATGCATGTAACCGGAGAAGGACAGCGAGAATGCCTGTCCGCCGATCACCACGTTCCAACGCATCATGAACACACCAAACAGCACCAGTATCAGGGCCAGGACCGTTCTTCTTATCGTGAGCCTGGGCAACAACAACAGTATGAAGGGCACCAGATTACCCATGGTGTACTGCAAGAAGAAAATATTGAGAAAGTCCTTGCCGTACATGACCGAGCGCAAGATGTCCCATGATTTCATTGCGGTGTAGCCGCGGAAAATCAGGTCCAGCATTTCCAGACTGATCGCCGCTACCAGGAAGCCCAACAAATAACGCCCCGCTTCGAATACAACCTTCTCCTCGGCACCTTGTAGTTTGATGCCCCCGGAGCTATTTCTTCTATTGCGGAATGCACGCCATTCCATGATCGCGATATAGGTCAGCATGCATAAGGCGATACCCGAGACCACTGCAGACATGATGAAAATCACCGGCATCAAGGGAGACATCCAAAGTGCATTGGCCTTCACGGAGCCAAAAATAAAACCTGCGTACCCGTGCAGAAAACAGGCTACCGGGATACCCACGCCGGCCAATATTTTTGCCGCCTTCTTGTCAGCGGCAATGGCCTTCTCACCAATATCAAAGGCACCCATGGTGAGAACCAGGTAGATCATACGGTTCATGGTGTTGACCAGCCCGGGCCGGCCCTTCAGCGCTTGCACCTGTTCCACAAAGTACTTGCGATAAACAAACCAGATTTCACTGACAACAATCAAGCCATAGGTGGTAAAGACAATGCCGAAGGCTGCGATGGCCGAGGTAAAGTGTGGGGTCAGGAGGGGCTCCATCGCCCTGGTGGGTTGCTGCAAATGAAGCAACAACGGCAAGGCCGCAACCGGTAACAAGGCAAGCGAAAATACCAGGGAAAACTGCGCGATTTCCTTTAGCGCCTTCTGATCAAACACATGATACAGAGACGATAAGACAAAGGCGCCTGCGACCAATCCGGTCATGTATGGATACATGACAATCTGGATACTCCAGTAAATAAACTCATTCGGGTATACGAAGAGTTCCTTTACCGTCCATTCTACGCCGTGAACAACCAGATCAGGTGACATGACATTACCTCACGTTTTTATCGAGGCCCAAATAAAACACATGCGGCTTCGTCCCGTATTCGTCTTTTAGCACCGCTACCCGTTTGGTCGTAATCACCTGCGTAACAGGGTCGTCAGGATCTTTCAGGTTACCCAGTTTGCGCGCATCAAAGGCACAGGCCTGAACACAGGCCGGTTCCAACCCCTTACTGACTCGGTGATAGCAGAAATTGCATTTGTCCGCGGTCTTGGTAACAGGATGGAAGAACCTGACTCCATACGGACAGGCCATGATGCAGTAACCACATCCGATGCACCAACTGCGATCAATCAGCACGACGCCGTCGTCGGTCTGGTAGGTAGCACCCACCGGGCACACTTGCACACAGGGCGGATTTTCACACTGGTTGCAGAGCTTGGGTACAAAGAACGCCTTGGTTATGTCCTCGGGATTGATCACCTCGTCACGAATCTTGTCGTCGACGAATCCATCGCGTCCTCCCAGCGGCGAGTCAATGTGCACTTCGCCATCCCTGGTCACCACGTAACGCTCTATCCAGGTCCGGGTCACCGGCGCGTCGTAGGGAATTTCGTTTTCCAGCTTGCAGGCCTTGACACACATGCCACAACCGACACACTTGTTGGTGTCAACCAGGAAAACCCACCTGGTTTTTTTGTTTTCTATCGCGGCGCGAAGTTCTTCCGGGGTCAGAAAAACCACTGCCGTGGCAGGCAAAACGGCCGCAAGGGTGGTGGTGACCGTATTTTTAAGAAACTGTCGACGAGAGCAGGTCATCACCGATCCTCCAGGTTAGGATTATGGGGGTCATGGCATTTACTACAGTCGAATTTCTTCTTGTGTTTTTCGCTTACAACGCCTTTCATCATCCCGCGCTTGCTGTTCGGATAGTCAAGCAATGCATGGCAGCGCAGACACAGATCGCGTGAGGTATCCACGAGCAGTTTCTTTACTTTCTTGGGATGGCCCTCGCCCGGGCCATGGCAATTCTCGCACTGTATCTTCTTGTGCCTGGAGCCGCTGACGGACTCGCTATTTTCCTCATGACATTTTTCGCAACGCTCCCGGCCCTGGTATTTCACCGGGAAATCTTTCCATTCATCCACGTTGCTCAGACGATAATAACCGTAGGTGAAGGAATCGCCATGCACGCCAAAGTCCTTGGGAACCATAAAGTACCTGGCTGTCAACACCAGAACGACCAAGCCGATGGCCAACCATAGCGGTCGCAGTACGTGATTCTTCATGCCCCCTCCGGTCGATTCGATCGAAAATTATTTCTTCTGAATCTGCAACACGGGCGGCCAGTTATTGTCCGAGATATGGAGCCCGATCCTGCAGGCAGGTCTGGAACATTTCCGGCTTCGATCCTTCAGCGCTTCGTGCTGTTGCTAGTAATCGTAATCGTCGGTGAGTTTTGTCCAGGCGCGCAATAAGTACATTCCCCGAGTTCTGCATGGGACAACGCATACATGAAACCGGACCTGCACGCCCGGCGGAGGAACCATTTCGGCTGCGTTGGGGAGGGCCGCGCCGGGGCAGAAACCAAGCGCTGCGGCTAGTCCATCGGGTGCCTGCCGGCAAACGCATGGGACAAGGTCCCTCCGTCTACAAACTCAAGCTCTCCGCCCACCGGAACCCCGTGAGCTATGCGGGTCGAGCGCAGTCCCTTCTGATTGGCCAGGTCGGATATGTAATGGGCGGTGGCTTCACCTTCCACCGTGGGGTTGGTCGCCAGGATAACTTCCTTTATCAAGCCGCCTTCCAGGCGTTGCTCGAGCAAATCGATACCCAGCTGACCGGGGCCAATGCCGTCCAGGGGCGATAGATGTCCCATCAGGACAAAATACAAGCCGCTGTAACCTGCGGAATGCTCCACCGCCATCACGTCGGCGGGCGTTTCCACCACACACAGCATGCTCTTGTCCCGGGAGGTCCCCTTGCAGATCCAGCACAAGGGTTCCTCCGTCAGCATGCGGCAGCTTTGGCAATGACCCACCTGGTCCACGGCCTGGACTATCGCCTCCGCCAGGGCGCTCGCACCGTCCCGGTCTCTCTCGAGCAAGTGAAAAGCCATGCGCTGCGCAGACTTGGGCCCCACCCCCGGCAAACACCGCAGGGTCTCCACCAACCGACTGACAAGTGGCGAGTAACTCATACCGTCTAGAAAGGCAGTTTCATGCCGGGAGGCAGGGACATTCCCGAGGTCAGGGAGGACATTCTCTCGCTCGTGGTACGCTCAATGCGATGCACCGCATCGTTAATCGCCGCGGCTACCAGGTCTTCCAGCATGTCCTTGTCATCTTCCTGCAGGGAGGCGTCTATCTCCACCCTGCGTACTTCGTGCTTTCCGTTCATCACTACCTTGACCATGCCACCGCCAGATTCGCCGGTCACCTCCATGCGGGCCAGTTCTTCCTGGGCTTTTTGCATGTTGGCCTGCATCTGCTGGGCCTGCTTCATTAATTGGCCTATTCCGCCTTTCATCTATTCAACTCCCGATGTCTTTAGTCAGCTAATCATCCAGCGGCCTGATCGTTTCTTCCTGCACCGTGGCGCCAAATACCGATTGCAGCGCCTGGATATTCGGGTCCTGCTCCAGCGACTCCCGGGCCAGTTGCAGACGCTCTTGCTCCTGCCGCGCAACTTGTTTCGCGGGCGTGTCTACCGCAGGTTCTGCCAGCACGATACGCAGGGACATATCGGTCTTGAAATACTCCGACATGCTCTTCTGCAAATTTGCCTTCAGGGTATCGGTAATCAACGCCTTGCTCGCGGGATCCAGTTGCAGGGAAATCACATTCCCCTCCCGACCCAGCATCCGGCTGTTCACCGCCACCTGTCGACTGACCCCCCTCAGGCGCATCGCCTTGATCAAGGAGGCCCAATCGCCGGAACCCGAATCCTGCGTGGTTACGCCAGCTTGCGCCCTGGTGACGCTGGCAGGGGCGGCCACCGACCTTGCAGCCTGGCCCTGGTCTCTCTGCGGCGCATCACTCTCTTGCGGCCCGTGGCTGCCTGAGGAGGACGGCGTTGCCGTTGATACGTCGGTCCTGGCTCTTGTTTCACCACTGGCCGCCGGCTTTTTTGCCCGGCTCTGGCTGGCTGGGGGAGCCGAGCCGGTTGGGACCCCTGTATCCGGTTTGAACGCGAGCATACGCAGCAGGGTCATTTCGAAACCGCTCTTTGGATCCGGCGCCAGGTCCAGGTCACGCCGGCCGGTGATGGCAATCTGGTAGAACAATTGCACATCTTCGGGTGTCAGCAGTCCGGCAAGACGCTGCACGCTGTCATCGTCCTCATCCTCCAGACCCGCCCCCGGCACCACCTGGTGCACGGCAATTTTCTGGAGCAGGGACGACAGGTCAACCAGCGCCTTGTCGTAATCCGGTACGTCCTGGGCCAGGGCCTGGGCGCAATCCATCAAGCTTGCCCCGTCCAGGCTGGCCAGGGCATCCAGCAGGTGGGTGACATGATGACGGTCTATGCTGCCGAGCATCTTGCCCGCGTCGGCTTCACGGACCTCGCCACCACCAAACGCGATGGCCTGGTCCAGCAGGCTGAGGGCATCCCGCATACTGCCCTCGGCGGCCCGTCCCAGCATCCTCAGGGCTGCGCTGTCGAACACGATCTCCTCGCTTTTCCCTATGAGCTCCAGGCGTTCGACTATCCGGTCCAGCGAAATGCGCTTGAGATTGAATTGCAGGCAACGTGAAAGCACGGTTACCGGGAGTTTCTGGGGGTCGGTGGTCGCCAACAGGAATTTCACATGCGGTGGCGGCTCCTCCAGGGTTTTGAGCAGGGCGTTGAACGAGTGGCCGGAAAGCATGTGAACCTCGTCGATGAGGTACACCTTGTAACGCCCCCTGGTCGGTGCGTATTGAACGTTCTCCAGCAACTCCCTGGTATCGTCCACCTTGGTGCGAGAGGCCGCGTCTACCTCGATAAGATCGATGAAACGGCCTTCGTCGATTTCCACGCACGCCGAGCATTCTCCGCAGGGAGAAGATGTCACACCTTTTTCGCAGTTGAGCGACTTGGCAAATATCCTGGCTACGCTGGTCTTGCCCACTCCCCGTGTACCGGAAAACAGGTAGGCATGGTGCAGGCGGTCGTTATCCAGGGCATTGATCAGGGCCCGCAGGACGTGCTCCTGGCCAACCATTTCGGTGAAATTGCGTGGGCGCCATTTACGGGCCAGAACGAGGTAACTCATAGGTGGTGGTTCTTCGCGGAAAAGCCGTTACTTTACCACCAATACCCTTGTTCGTGGACCCGGAATGGAGGCGGCCCGCACCAGCCACACCTCGGCGCCCGGCGTCACCGCTGCCGCTGCTCCCTTCCGGGTCTGACGGGGTTCACGGTTGGCCGTCGCGAGGGGACCAGCACGGACCACCATAACTCGCGGAGGTGCGTATTCTACCCGGGTTTTTCGCTGGGTCCCAGTCAAGTGGGGAGGGAGGGGGCCTTGAGGTTTCGGCCAGATGTGGGTATATGGCGGAGAGGGTGGGATTATTCACTCGCTTCGCTATGCTCACCCTCGGGCGCCTTCGGCCGCTGTCGCGCGGCTACGCCGCGTCGGTTACTCGGGGCCTCGCCCCGCGCCTGCGGGCCGGCGTCGGGCTCGCCTCAACCGTTCGCTCAGCCGCCTGCGGCGGCTTCGCGCTCGAACCCGGGTCGGTTCGTCCACACACCCTGTCCGAATAAACAAAAAGGCCCCGAGAGGGGGCCTTTTTATTTATATGGCGGAGAGGGTGGGATTACTCGGGGCCTTGCCCCTCGCCCTGCGGGCCGCCGCCGCTACGCGGCGACGTTGTCTCGCCCCGCGTTGCGGGGCTCGGCTCGAACCCGAGTCGGTTCGTCCACACACCCTGTCCGAATAAACAAAAAGGCCCCGCGAGGGGGCCTTTTTATTTATATGGCGGAGAGGGTGGGATTCGAACCCACGATACAGTTTGACCCGTATACTTGAATTCCAATCAAGCGCCTTCGACCACTCGGCCACCTCTCCGCAGATTGGACGGCTATGCCGCGGCCGCGAGGTTACCCCAAGCGGCCATTCGGCGCAACGCGAAATACTCTAATTACTGGTTTCCCGGGGAAGCCGTCTCACCAATGATCGACCAGGAATTGTTGTCGCGTGCCAGAATCAGCTCCATCCGGCTTTCGGTAACGCTGCTACCCGACTGAAAACGCTGGATAAACTTGGCAATCATGCGTCCGCCGGGTGCAGGCGCCATGGCAAGCTTGTCCACGGTCACGCGGCCTTCACCAAGTATCTGCATCTGGCTCAGCTTCCCGGCCCTCCAGGCAGCGAGATCTCCCTCAACCGGAGTGAAGTAATCCGAGTACAGGGATTCCAGGTTGCCAATATTCTTCATACTCAGCGCCTCTGCCCAGGCGTAGACCAGCGCCTCGGGGGAACCCACGATGGCGCCCGACTGATCATAGTAGGCTGGGGGAGTCTCGAGACAGGGACTGTCCTCTCCTCTTTCGAGCGTGCCCGACGGCGGCGGTATCCTCAGTGAAGACCGGGTATCCGGAGCGGTCGCGCCCTCGGGCAGCACGATGTCCCCGGTGCTGCCGGAATTGAGGTAATAGCTTGGCCGATCACAGGTAGCCTTGCCGCAGGCTCCAAGCAGCAGACCGATAAGCAACAGGACCAGGGTACGGGCGCCTTTCGCCATCACTTGACGACTCCGGCCTTGACCAGGGCAGGCAGGAGCGCCTGCTGACCGGCCGTACTGAGCACCGTTAGCGGCAATCGAATACCCTCCTCTGCCAGGCCCATCTTGTGTACCGCCCACTTGACGGGTATCGGATTGGACTCAACAAACAACAGCCGGTGCAAATCCACGAGCTCGCTGTTTATTGCCTCCGCTGTTTCGAAATCCCCCGCCAGGGCTGCCGCACATACCTTGTGCATCCTGCGAGGGGCAACATTGGCGGTCACCGAAATCACGCCCTTGGCACCAGCACGGAAAAATTCAATATTCGTCGCATCATCGCCACTGAACACATCAATATGCCCCTGGCATCGATCTACCAACTCACTATAGCGTCCTACCTGGCCCGCTGCTTCCTTGATGCCGACAATATTCGGATGCAGCGCCAGCCTGGCCACTGTTGTCGGCAACATATCGCAACCGGTGCGTCCGGGAACGTTGTACAGCACCAGCGGTACAGTGACATTGTCAGCGATTGTGCTGAAGTGCTGGTACAGGCCCTCCTGGGTAGGCTTGTTATAGTACGGGGTAACAACCAGAAAAGCCTTCGCCCCGGAATCCTGCACTGTCTTCGATAAATCAAGCGTCTGCGCAGTGGAGTTTGATCCGGTTCCGGCAATCACCGGAATGCGACCGGCGGCCATTTCAACGGCCTGAAAAATCAGCTCGGCGTGCTCGGTCTTGCTGAGTGTGGCTGACTCACCCGTGGTTCCGGCAATGACCAGTCCGTCAGTGCCCGCCTGGATATGAAATTCTATGAGTTTCCTGAGTGCCTGCAGGTCAACCATGCCGTCCCTGTGCATTGGCGTGACCAAGGCCACCATGCTGCCGCTAAACACGTTAATACCCCCGGGGAAAAGCCCTGATTCAAGCCCGGCGATGGTACTCGGGCACCGGGTCACAATCAAGGAAAGTGACACTATTGCGCAGCGGACGGAAGCAGGTACACTGGAAGGCGTTCGTTTTCACCAGGGCAACCTTTTCCTCCCATGAATAAAATGCTTGTAATTTCAGCCGTTGGCGTCGATCGGCCCGGGATAGTTCAGGAACTAACTCGATTGATTCTAAATTGTGGCGGAAACATTGTGGAAAGCCGGATGACGGGGCTGGGCAGCGAATTTGCCATGCTGTTGCTGGTGTCGGGTAACTGGCATACGCCAACCAAACTGGAAGCCGAATTGCAGAAGCTCTCGGATGCCACCGGTCTGACCGTCAATGTGCGCAACACCGAAATCCGTAAATCCAGCGGAGACCAGTTGCCCTACGCAGTGGACGTGGTCTGCCTGGATCAGCCGGGAATCGTGTTCAACCTGGCCAATTTCTTTACCGGCCGCGGCATCGACATCAGTGAGCTCAATACGCGTAGCTACAAGGCGGCACACACCGGGGCGCCGATGTTTTCGGTGCAGATGAACGTCGATATTCCCGCCCGGATTCAACTCTCCGGTCTGCGTGACGAATTCATGGAATTCTGCGACCAGCTGAACCTGGACGCGGTGCTCGAGCCGATCAAGAGCTAGCCAGGCAACAACAGGAGCGAAATGGATGAGCAAGTTATCCCTGGGCATGGTGGTTCCTGATTTTTCCCTCCCCGCCACTGGAGAAAAGACCGTCACCCTGTCGCAATTGCGTGGCAACCTGGTGGTCCTGTATTTTTATCCCAAGGACAGCACCCCCGGCTGCACTACCGAAAGCCAGGGGTTTCGGGATTTTTACCTCAAATTCAGGCGTCGCAACGCTATAATTCTGGGTGTATCGCGAGACAGTCTGCGCTCCCACGAAAACTTCCGCAGCAAGCATGGTTTTCAATTCGACCTGATATCGGATTCCGATGAGGAACTGTGCAAGCTGTTTGATGTCATCAAGGAAAAGAACATGTACGGTCGCAAGGTGCTTGGCATTGAACGCAGCACGTTTCTCATAGACGCCGAAGGAGTGTTACAGCGGGAGTGGCGCAAGGTGAAGGTCGCAGGCCATGTTGAGGAAGTTCTTGAGGCGGTCAAGGCACTGTAGCGGCCCTTTGAAACCTCAGCAGTTCGGCAAAAAACAAGCCAGTCAGGAGTCCTATCCACAGTGACAAGCAGTGGCACCGGCGAGCGCCGAATATTTGTTCTGGATACCAACGTGCTGATGCACGACCCCACCGCAATTTTCCGGTTTGACGAACACCACGTGCATTTGCCCATGGTGGTCCTGGAAGAGCTGGACGCCAACAAGAAAGGCCTGTCCGAGGCCGCCAGGAATGTCCGCCAGGTCAGTCGCTTCCTGGATGAACTCATGCAGTCGGCCAGCAAGCAACAAATCGACGGGGGTTTACCGCTGCCCGCCGGCCTGGCAGAAAAACACAAGGAACGCAGCAGCGGGAAGCTGTTTTTTCAGACCCGTCCCATGAACGCCGAGTTGCCCGACACCCTGCCCGGCAGCCTGGCCGACAACTCGATCCTCGCCTACACCCTGGCCCAACAACAGGCAGCACCCAAGACCCTGGTCACCCTGGTCTCGAAGGACATCAACCTTCGCATCAAGGCCGCAATATTGGGTGTGCATGCAGAGGATTACTATAACGACCGCACCCTGGACGACCCGGATCTGTTGTATACCGGCATCGATGAACTTCCGCAGACCTTCTGGGAGGAGCACGCCAAGGGCCTGGATTCCTGGCAGGAATCGGGGCACACATATTATAAAATCCAGGGCCCAAGGGTGGCGCAATGGTGCCCGAACCAGTTTGTGCACATGGCCGGTGACCGTCCCCTGTCAGGAATTGTCCGTGAGCTCAAACCCGATGGCGCAATTGTGGAACTGGTGCAAGACTATACCGGCGAGCACCGCAGTGTCTGGGGAATCCGGGCCAGAAATATCGAGCAAAATTTCGCCTTCAATCTACTCATGAGCCCACAGGTGGATTTCGTAACCATCCTTGGCTTTGCAGGTACGGGTAAGACCCTGCTAACCCTGGCCGCCGGCCTTGCGCAGACACTGGACAGTGGACTGTACAAGGAAATCATCATGACCCGGGTCACTGTGCCGCTGGGAGAGGATATTGGATTTCTGCCAGGAACAGAGGAGGAGAAAATGGAGCCCTGGATGGGCGCCTTGATGGACAACCTGGAAGTACTCACCCAGAGCGACGAAGGCGGTGACTGGGGACGCGCCGCCACCAATGATCTGCTGCGTAACCGGATCAAGATCCGTTCGCTTAATTTCATGCGCGGACGAACATTTCTGAATCGCTACATTATCGTTGACGAAGCGCAGAATCTTACGCCCAAACAGATGAAGGCCCTGATCACCCGGGCCGGGCCGGGTACAAAGCTGGTTTGCCTGGGCAATATTGCCCAGATTGACACTCCGTACCTGACCGAGACCACCTCTGGCCTGACCTATACGGTGAATCGGTTCCGTAGTTGGGCCTATTCAGGACACGTGACCTTGCGCCGGGGCGAACGTTCCAGACTCGCTGATTATGCCAATGAAATATTATGATATTTCAATGAGTTAACTAACTTTCCTTAAGACTCTTTCCAACACCTGCTCCAACCCCCCGACTATTCTTTCTGAAATTTAATCGCGGTGGCGTCTTTTTTCCTCCAAACTTGTCACTTCCAGCCTCTTACGGAGTGTGAATCCGACCGTGAAAATGTTGCTACTCATCGCTACCGCCATGTTGTGTCTGGCGAGCGGGCCACCTGCCCTGGCCGCCGGCAATGATCTGCCCGATATCGGCAGCGCGGCCAATAGCATGATCAGCACGGATGAGGAATATCAAATTGGACGCATGGTGGTCCGGGGTCTGGAAAGCGCCGGGCGTATTCTGAATGACCCACTGGTCGAAAATTACATTGAGGACGTCGGCCACAAAATGGTGGCTTATGCGCATGACGGTAATCACCGCTTCAATTTCTTCGTGGTCAACGACAATTCCCTCAACGCCTTCGCCTTGCCGGGTGGCTTCATAGGCGTCAATGCGGGTCTTATCCTGCAAACCGAAAATGAAAGTGAACTCGCAGGTGTTATGGCGCATGAGGTGGCGCACGTGACCCAGCGTCATGTAGTGAGGCGTGCGCAGGCAGACCAAAAATCGTCCATGCTTTCCACGGCGGCGCTGATCGCAGGACTGCTGATCGCAGCCACTACTGGCGCGAGTCCCGACATGACAACGGCCATCGTCATGGCCAGCCAGGGCTACAGCGCACAGCAGCAAATCAATCACACACGGACCAACGAATATGAGGCGGACCGCGTAGGGATCGGCTTCCTGGCCTCGGCGGGCTTTGATCCAAAATCCATGGCGGACTTCTTCGGCACCATGAGCAGGATGTCAGGCAAGAGCGGCCACGCAATGCCGGAATACCTGCGCACACATCCCATGGAGTCCAACCGCATCGCAGAAGCGTCAGACCGGGCAGCCCAGTACCCGCCCGTCGTCAGGGAGGACAGTGACGGCTACCTGCTGATGAGGGAACGACTCAGGGTGCTGGGTGCGGATTCCCCGGACGCAATCCTGCGCTATTACGAGGACTACACCCGTGATCGTCCCATGCCCCATCCGATCCAGGTTCGATATGGATATGCACTGGCCATGATGGGACGCAATCAACTCCCCGATGCACTGGGCACTTTTGGTGTGCTGTTGAATGAGCGCCCGGACCTCATCCCCTTTCATCTCGGCTACGCCGAAGCACTGGAGGCCAGTGGGCAAATAGCCGCTGCGCTAAAGGCCTACGAGAATGCCCAGCGCCTGTTCCCCAGGAATGTGCCCGTGTCCGTGGCCTACAGCCGGGCCCTGATTTTCGCTGGCAACCCGGCCCTGGCGCACAAGATTCTTCTCGATTTGCTCAACAATATACCGCCGACTTCGGAGCAGGCCCGCTTGATTGCGACGGCTGCCAGTGCCGAGGGAGACATGGCCAATGCCCATTACTACATGTCCGAGTATCATGTGATTAACGGTGAGCTACCCATGGCGGCGGACCAGTTGAATCTGGCGCTCGACGTACCTGGTCTTGAGCCGGTGCAACGCGCGCGTTTCAAGGCTCGCCTGGCTGAAATTTCAGAATACATACCCCAATACGCCAAGCGCGAGACCGCCCAGACGCCACCAAAACAATAATGAATGGACGACATCTTCTACTGACAGACTCAAGAGCCACAGTGCTGGTATGCCTGCTGTTGTGCCTGGCCGGGTGCGCCGGCCAACCCGCAAGCTATGCCGACAGTGATCCGCTGGAACCCGTGAACAGGACGGTCTATAGCTTCAACTCATTTCTCGACAAAGTGATGCTCAGACCCCTGGCCCTGGGATACGAAGAACTGACGCCGGATTTGTTGCAGGAAGGAGTGAGCAACGTCTATTCAAACCTGCTTGAACCGACTAACGGTATCAATCAACTGTTACAGGGAAAACCCCGGCGGGCCGGCAATTCTCTGGGCAGGTTCGCGATCAACTCAAGCCTGGGTATCTTCGGCATTTTAGATGTTGCAGGCAACGCCGATTTCGCCCAGGGAACAGACCCCAAGGGCCTGAGACGACAAGAAGAGGACTTCGGTCAAACTCTGGCTGTTTGGGGGGTGCCTGCTGGTCCCATACCTGGTGTTACCCCTGCTGGGGCCAAGCAGTCTGCGTGACGGCCCTGCGCTGGTGGCTGACGCCGCTACCAACCCCGGGTTTTACCTTACAAGCAGCAGTACCGCCGACAAATTACTTGCGCTGCGTATCGTCGACCTGCGAACCTCCCTGTTGCCGCTGGATGACACCCTGGCACGGGCAACGGACGAGTATGCTTTTACACGCTCGGCATTCCGCCAAAACAAGGAATTCCAGATCTGGGATGGCAACCCGCCGCAAGACGATGATCTGTACGACGAGGAATTCGAATAGAGCTCCCTGCTCCACCCCGGGGCTACGGTCCGCAGATAGCCTGACTCAGGACTTCTCTGAAACCGAATCGGCAGGAAACATCCAGCGCTCTCCGGCACTCAGGATGTCCTCCACCTCGCTGATCCTGGCGATGCTCAGAATCTGATCCGGAATATTCCTGAATCTAATTTCCCTGGCGGTGTTCTTGGCCCAGTGCACCCATTCCAGCATCAAGGCCAGGCCCGCACTGTCAGCGCGAACGACCCCGGAAAGATCAATTTCCAACTCCGAAAAAGGATTGAACTTGATCATCGACTCCGCGTAAGCGTCTGCGGCTGTTTCAATTTCAAGACTGCCGCCAACAACAAATCGCCCATCACCCAGACTGGTAAATTCAACGTTGCTCAAGTGCCCTGCTCTGCCAGTTCTGGCGTGGTGTTCTCCAGACGCGTGATAAATGCATCCAGGCCTTTATCAGCAATTTCCGGCGAAAAGTCCTCGCGGTAACTTCGCACGTAGGAAATTCCCTCCACTACCACGTCGATGACTTTCCACTGTCCGCCAGAATTCCGTAAAACATAGTCCACCGAGGCTTTGTCTCCCTTGGTCAGGATCACCGTGGTCTTGACCCGAGGGTACTTGTCACTAGGCGTGCCCGCGTAGGGACTTACCTCAACCTCATCTCCACGAAAATCAAGCAAATAACTCGCATAGCTGTTTACCAGGTAACGGTAAAATACGTCGATAAATCGCTGCCGCTCGGACTCGCTTGCAACGGGCCAATATTTGCCCAGCACTCTTTGCGCCGCGAACACAGTGTCAAAACGCGGCAAGAATATCCTGTCCACTACGCCACGCAGCAATGCCGGATTCTCCCGGAATTGATCACGCTTGCCTTCCATTTCGACCTGCAGCTCGCTCATCGCCCCGGTGATAATAGTGTCAGGGGAGGTATATTCAGCGGCATCTGCATAGAGCGGAGCCAGCAGCAGGATCAGGATGCCCAGGGAGCCTCTGATTTGCTCGGGACGAAGTAGATTGCGAGCGAAAAGGTTCAGATTCAAGGCGCCGATCGCACGGAATAGCCAGCTATTGCGAAGATAGGCAACACAGAAGCTGGAGTTTTTAGCTGCAAGATACGAGTTCATGAGTAGATCAGAGGCTCCCTATCACTTATTTCCGACGCTGGACAAAAACTTTCCGATCAGGTTTTCCAGCACTATGGCAGACTGGGTGAACTCCACCTCGCTGCCATCCACCAAATGCGTGTCCGACCCACCCGGAGTCAGTCCGACATACTGCCCGCCTATCAAACCGGCGGTGAGAATGGCCGCTTCACTATCGTCTGGCAGCGTGTCGTACTGCGGGGCAATGGTCATCTTTACCATCGCATTCAGGCGATTCGCATCGAAGCTTATATCCGTTACCCGGCCTATGGTTACGCCGGAAATCGTTACCGGCGCCCTGACCTTCAGATCACCTACATTTTCAAATCTTGCGCTGATCTTGTAACCCTTGTTTCCCAGTTCCTGATTCAGACCCGTGGTCTGCGTGATCAGGAAAAACAATGCACCGAATCCCAGCAGTACGAACATGCCGGTACCCACCTCTACAGCTCGGGTCTGTTTCATTGTCTGTCTCGCTCCAGTATTCCTGGGCCAGCTCTCCGCGAGCCTGGTCCGTTTTGTAACATTTCAATGCTGAACAACATATGAACAACCTAGCCTATAAGGGCAGCGGTCAACATGTAGTCCAGTATCAGCACGACAATGGCCGTAATAACAACGGTGCGGGTGGTAGCCCTGCCGACACCCTCGGCCGTAGGCACCGAGGTATAGCCTTCGAAAACCGCCAGCAGGCTGGCCACAACTCCGAAAACGACGCTCTTGATGATACCCTGATTAATGTCAGCCACGGCAACGTTGGCATACATCTGGGACCAGAAAGCCCCCTCGTCCACACCCATGAACGCAACGCCCACCAGGAAGGCGCCGAATATGGCCACCATGTTAAATATGGCAGCCAGGAAGGGCATCGAAATCACGCCGCCCAGAAAACGCGGCAAAACCACGCGCCGTATCGGGTCCACGGCCATCATTTCCATGGCCGCCAACTGGTCGGTGGCTCGCATCAGCCCGATTTCCGAGGCCAGGGACGTACCGGCCCTGCCGGCAAATAACAAGGCCGTCAGCACCGGCCCCAGTTCCTTGACCAGGGAAAGCGCCGCAAACGTACCCAGCGCCTCTTCGGCGCCAAAGCGCTGGAGCGTATCAAATCCCTGCAAACCCAGGACCATGCCCACAAACAAACCGCAGGTAACAATGATGGTCAGGGACATAGCCCCGGAATTGTAGACCTGCTGCATTACCAACCCTGGTCGCTTGATCAGGGTATACGGTGAATAGATCAGCAGGTTGGCAAAGAAAAGGGTCAGTTGACCGAAGCCCTGCAAGAAGGTTCCCAATGTCTGCAGCGCATCAACCAGAAAGTCTTTCATTCCTGCGGCCCGCCCAGCAACTGCTCCGAGTAATCGGGACCAGGATAATGAAAGGGTACCGGGCCATCCGCCATACCGGCCATAAACTGTTGCACGATGGGATTGGCATTCTCGCGTAACTCTTCCGGCTTGCCGGAAGCGACGACCTTGCCGTTGGAAATCAGGTAACTGCAATCGGCAATCGTCGCAATCTCCTGCACGTCATGAGAAACCACAATAGTAGTGATCTTCAAGGCGTCGTTCAGGCGCTTGATCAAACGCAGGATAACGCCCATGGAAATGGGGTCCAGGCCACCCAGGGGCTCGTCATAAATAATTATTTCCGGATCCGTGGCCATGGCTCTTGCCATCGCTACCCGACGCGCCATACCTCCGGAAAGAGCCGAAGGCATCATGCGCCAGGTGCCACGTAGTCCTACCGCATGCAGCTTGGTCAGGACGATATGACGGATCAGTCGCTCCGGCAGGTTTGTATGCTCCCGCAACGGGAACGCCACGTTTTCGAAAACATCCAGATCGGTCAACAAGGCGCCATTTTGAAACAGCATGCCCATCTTGCGGCGCATGGCATACAACTCTCTCCGGCTCAAGTTGTGGACATCCTTGCCCTCCACAAAAATATTTCCCCGGTCGGGGGTCAACTGCCCCGTCAGCAATCTGAGCAGGGTCGTCTTACCGGTGCCGCTGGGGCCCATGACGGCAGTGATCTTGCCACGGGGAATGACAATATCCAGCCCGTCAAAAATCTGTGTCGCCCCGCGTGAATAGGCGACATCACTGATCTCGACAATGACGTTCTCCGGCTTGCTGGCCATGTCTTCCGGGCCAGGCGTGGAACTGTGCCCGGGCGAGACCGCTCCCGAACTACTCACAGGTGCCGCCGGAGGAAAAGCCGGAATCCGTGACAGACAGGTACGTCTGCCAGGCATGCCCGCTGGTTTCCCTGAACCCAGGTATCCCAATTGCCATTTTGGTCTCTCCCGCCACCCATAGCCGGTCTGGCCTCCACAGACTGGTCGGCCAAAACAAACGAGGATCATAGCAAATCAGGTCCTTGCCGACCCAAATCATTACATCTGCATCTTTCACAAAAGCCAAAATGGTACTAAAATGGTCCTCTTTATAGACGGGTGACCAACACATGCTCAGAATGAGCCGTCTGACAGACTACGGTACGGTGGTGCTGGCCTGCATGGCCAGGAACCCGGGTACCCTGTATTCGGCTGCCGATGTGGCGTCGCAGGTAAGGCTGGCGCCAACCACGGTAAGCAAGCTACTCAAGGTCATGGCCCGGGCCGGCCTGGTCAGCTCGGTGCGCGGTGCCCAGGGGGGCTACGTCCTGGCAAGGGATCCCGGCAGCATAACCGCGGCCCAGATAATCGACGCCCTGGAGGGACCGGTCGCGTTGACCGAGTGCAGCACGGACGATGGACACTGCGAGTTTGAAACAGTCTGCAATGTCGGTGGTGCCTGGCAAAAAATAAACGTGACCATACGCCGGGCGCTTGAGGACATCACGCTGGACCAGCTACAAAGCTCCGGGTCACCGGCCTTTGCCCAGGATTTCCCTGAAAGGCGCACTGCCCGCCACGAACAAACTGCATAGTTTTACCGAGAACTGAACATGGCATCAGATAATCGTGAATTTGAACAACTGGTAAATCGCGGTTACGCGCATGGATTTGTGACCGATATTGACTCGGATACCATTCCTCCCGGTCTGAATGAAGACGTCATTCGCATGATTTCGGCCAAGAAAAAGGAACCGGAGTTCCTCCTGAACTGTCGATTGAGGGCCTATGAGCACTGGTTGACGATGAAGGAGCCCGACTGGGCGCACTTGCATCACAAGCCAATTGATTACCAGGGGATCTCCTATTTCTCGGCGCCCAAGTCCAGGGACGATGCGCCCAAGAGCCTGGACGAAGTCGACCCCAAGCTGCTGGAGACTTACGAAAAACTTGGCATCCCTTTGCATGAACGCGCCCGACTGGCAGGAGTGGCGGTGGATGCAGTGTTCGACAGTGTGTCGGTAGCCACGACTTTCAAGGGCAAGCTGGCAAAGGCCGGTGTTATTTTCTGTTCCTTTTCCGAGGCAGTGCAATTGCATCCCGAGCTCATAGAACGGTATCTCGGAAAAGTGGTTCCCTACACCGATAATTTTTTCGCCACCCTGAATTCCGCGGTGTTTACCGATGGCTCCTTCGTTTTTATACCCAAGGGCGTGCGCTGCCCGCTGGAGTTATCCACCTATTTTCGGATCAACGCCGCCAACACCGGCCAGTTCGAGCGAACCCTGATCGTGGCAGAGGCAGGCAGCCACGTGAGCTATCTGGAGGGCTGCACCGCGCCGATGCGTGACGAAAACCAGTTACATGCGGCGGTGGTGGAATTGATTGCGATGGATGACGCGGAAATAAAATACTCGACGGTTCAGAACTGGTACCCGGGCGATGAAGAGGGCCGAGGTGGTATTTACAATTTTGTCACCAAGCGGGGTGATTGTGTCGGGAAGAATTCCAAGATTTCGTGGACCCAGGTGGAAACCGGGTCTGCTATCACCTGGAAATATCCCAGTTGCATTCTCAGGGGCGACAATTCCGTTGGCGAATTTTACTCGGTTGCGGTCACCAATAACC
>CAWGLN010000004.1:0-98827 GCA_963823435.1 uncultured Gammaproteobacteria bacterium
GGAATGAGTCCGGTTCGACCGAGACTTGCTGCACCGCCCAGCCGCCGGCCTCATTGCGATGAATGTCATTGTCCCGGACGTCGGGGATATGCTCATTCAGCGTGCCGCCCAAGGCCACGTTCAGGACTTGCATCCCCCGGCAGATGCATAGGGTTGGTAGAGGGGTTTCTCGGATTACCTGGCGCAGCAGGGTTAATCCTCACTACTGTCTCGTTCCGGATTCAGCTCTGTTAGCTGGGGATGGCGGTTGTTGCCCTGGTATCGAGCGGGATCGACGTCGACGCCACCGGAGATGATGATCCCATCCACCACCTGCAATAGATCGCGCCAGTTCGGCTCGCCGGGTGGCAGCAAAATGGGGATCCCGCCGGCGCGGCGCACGGCGTCGACGTAGGGTGCCGGTAAACAGTAGTAAGCATCGTAATGGATGGTCTCGATGGCAATTTCGTTACGCCCATAGGTCGTAATACCGATGATCGGCTGCATGTAGTTCTTTGTCTCCAAAGTGATAGAGCAAGCGAACCTTTCCTTGTCCGGCCGGGCCGCCTAGCCTATGATTATACTGATTCTTTCCCGACCCTTCTATCAAGACCAGATAGTTCTATGAGGAGCTTAAGGTATGCACGGTGGCGCACACGGAAATCTGGCAACACAGTTTCGGGTGCCGGGGCTGCCTGCGTATCACACGCAACAATCTGACCCACGAAGTGGAGCCAGTGCCTTCCGGCATCGCCGGAGCCGACACCGTGACACAGGAATTTCGCAATGCTTCCGGCGGCAACATCGACCGCGCCACGACGCTGAATTTCAGTTTTGACGGCGTCGGCTACCAGGGCCACCCAGGCGACACCCTGGCCTCCGCCCTGCTGGCCAACGGCGTGGGACTGGTCGGCCGCAGTTTCAAGTACCACCGGCCACGAGGAATATTCAGCGCGGGACCCGAGGAACCCGGTGCGCTGGTGCAACTGGGACGCGGAGCTTGCGCCGAACCCAATACACGGGCAACCCAGGTGGAACTGGCGGAGAACCTGGAGGCCTACAGCCAGAATTGCTGGCCCAGCCTGCAGTGGGACCTGCTGGCCATCAACAACCTGCTTTCCGTTTTTTTGCCTGCCGGTTTTTACTACAAGACCTTCATGGCGCCCAGGCGCCTGTGGCCCTGGTATGAAGGCCTGATACGACGGGCGGCAGGGTTGGGCACCGCACCCACCGGCGCAGACCCGGACAGCTACCTGGGCTGCTATGCCCATTGTGACGTACTGATAGCGGGTGCCGGACCCAGCGGCCTGATGGCCGCCCGGACCGCAGCACGTACCGGCGCCAGGGTCATGATCGCAGACGAAAATCCCGTCCCCGGTGGCTGGCTGCGCCGGGAGCGCCTGGACTCTGGATACCCTGCCAGCCACCGCCTGGATACAGGCGCTATGGCACGAGTTGGCGGACATGCCGAATGTCACAGTTCTTACGCGAACCACGGCCTTTGGCTATTACGACCACAACATGATTGCCTTACTGGAGCACTGCGGACCCAGCGACCATGGAGCCACGCCGGGTGCGCCCAGGCAGCGCTTGTGGCGGGTGCGGGCAAAACGCGTTGTGCTGGCTACCGGTGCGATTGAAAGACCGCTGGTATTTGCAAATAACGACCGGCCCGGTGTCATGCTGGCGGGCGCAGCGCGTGCCTATCTTAACGAATACGCAGTCAGGACCGGCAGCCGGGCGGTTATCGCCACCAACAATAACAGCGCCTACCTCACCGCCGCAGACCTTTACGACGGCGGTGTGAGCATCGCTGCCGTGGTTGATAGTCGACACCAGGTGGATAGCCGCCTCAGGCACATGATGCAGGAACGTGGCATCCCGGTGGACCTCGGACACACCGTACACGACACCCGGGGCAGCACCCGACTCAAGGCGGTGCGCACCGGACCCGTCGACATGGTCGGTGGCCAACACTGGCAGGACTGCAACCTGCTGTGTGTTTCGGGCGGCTGGGCGCCGGCGGTGCACCTGCATGCCCAAAGCGGCGCGCGCCCGGTCTACTCTTCCCAACTGGAGGCCTTCGTTCCCGGTGCCAGCAAGCAGGCCGAACAAAGCATCGGCGCGGCCCGAGGCGTGTTTGACCTGCAGGACTGCCTGCAAGATGGATTGCGCTCTGGCCGGCAGGCCGCCCGCCTTTGTGGATTTCCAACAGACGATGACCAGCAGTTACCGCATATCGCCCGCGATCTGGATGAACCGGGGTATAGCCAGGAGGCTTTCTGGGCCGCCCCGAAACCCGGGAGAGGGTCCAGGCAATTTGTCGATTTGCAGGACGACGTCACCACCCTGGATATCGAACTGGCCCACCGCGAAGGCTATGTATCGGTGGAACACCTGAAACGCTACACCACGCTGGGCATGGGCACCGACCAGGGCAAGACCTCCAACATCAACGGCATGGCACTGCTGGCGCAGCTTGGACAGCAGACCATTGCCCAGGTCGGCACCACCACATTCAGACCACCCTACACGCCGGTTACCCTGGGAGCCCTGGCCGGTGGAGAAACCGGCGTCCACGTCAAACCCCGGCGCTACACGCCGATGCAGGCAAGACATGAGACCCTGGGCGCGGTGTTCGCGCCGCTGGGCTTATGGCTGAGACCCCAGGCCTACCCCCGCAACGGCGAGACCTTGCATGCGAGTGCCGCCCGGGAGGCGGGGGCCGTTCGGTCGGCGGTGGGCCTGACCGATGTATCCACCCTGGGCAAGATATCGGTGCAGGGAGCGGACGCGGCAGAATTCCTGGATCGAATTTACGTCAATCGGGTCAGCAGCCTGCCTGTGGGCAAGGCGCGTTACGGCTTGATGCTGCGCGAGGATGGCATGATTTTCGACGATGGCACGGTCACCAGGATGGCCGGCCAGGTTTTCTTCCTGACCTGCACCAGTGGCAACGCGGCCGCGGTATTGCAGCACCTGGAATACCACCTCGACGTGGTCTGGCCGGAACTGGATGTGAACCTTTGTGATGTGACCGAGCAATGGGCGGCGCTGGCACTGGCCGGACCACTGAGTCGCCAGGTGCTGGCTCAGCTGACACCCGGAACGGCCCTGGACCCGGATCGGACCTGCCGCACATGGGCTGCCTGGAGACGGCGGTGGCGGGGATTCCGGCGCGCATACTCCGTATCAGCTTTTCCGGTGAGCTGGCTTTCGAGATATACGTTGCGGCATCACGAGGTGCCAGGCTGTGGGACGCGCTGCTCGGTGTCACGCAATTCGGGCCCGTTACACCGTACGGGATGGACGCCCTGGAGATACTACGGATTGAGAAAGGCTATATCGGCATGGGTGCCGAAGCCGACGGGCGCACCACGCCTTCGGACCTGGGCCTGGCCCGCATGGTGAGCAAGAAGAAGAGTTTCGTCGGCCAGACGGGTTTGCGCCGACCTGGCCTGGAGCAGGCCGACCGCCTGCAGCTGGTAGGCCTGCTGCCCCTGTCACCCGGCGACATGCTGGCCGAGGGAGCCCAGGTGCTGGCCCAGTCCGTTGCGAGCGGACCCGGGTGCAGTATCGGCCACGTCAGTTCCGCTGTCTTCAGTGTGCAACTGGGGCAAGCGGTGGCGCTGGCCCTGATCAAGAGCGGCCGCGAGCGCGTGGGTGACACGGTCTTCCTGGCAGATCCGGCGCGCGGTGCCCGCAACACGGTCCCTGCCAGGGTCACTGAACCCTGTTTCTTTGATCCGGATGGAGGGCGATTGCGTGGCTGACCAGGCACCCGTCACCGCCGAGGAATTTTTCAACAGTCCCGGGCTGGTACTCGAATCCGCGCCACTGCAGGCATGGCTGCGGATAAGCAGTCGCGCACCTGCCGCTCGGGCTGCAAGGGCTATCGCGACCAGCCTCGGCGTCGAACCCGGCGCCCGGGTGGGCAGCGCAAGCGGTATGCACGGCTCGCCCACCCTCCTTACCGACGGTCCGGGACGATGGCTGGCCCGGTACCCGGTCAATACCCGCCTGCCAACAAGCATTGACCTGTGCGCCCTCACGGAAATTTCGGACAGCATGCCGGGTATTCGTGCACGAGGCGCCCTGGCGCTAGACCTGCTTGCCACGGGATGCCCGCTTGACCTGGCCGAACCGCTCGATGCGCATCCTGCCTGCGCACGCAGTCTGTTTCACCATATTCCCTTGTTAGTGCACCGACTCGAGGCCCAGACTCTGGATTTGTTCGTGCCGCGTAGCTACCTGCCCGCTTTCCAGCACGCCCTGCTGGAGGCCGCCCGCGGGCTGGTCGCCTGGCGCACCCTGGGCCCCGGACAGATAAATCACCCATGAATACACAGGCATTCAAGGCAATGTTACCCCGCACGGTGGTCGTGCTCTCCCTGGTGTCCTTGTTGAATGACGCCGCGAGCGAAATGATCACCCCGCTGCTGCCGATCTTCCTCACCCTGACACTGGGTGCAGGCCCGGCCGCCGTGGGTCTGATAGAAGGGCTCGCCGAAGCCACCTCCAGCGTACTCAAGCTGGTGTCGGGTAGATTGGCGGACCGGGGCTGGAATCCCAAGGGCCTGGTCGTCTGGGGTTACAGTACCTCCAACCTGGCCCGCCCGCTGATCGGTCTCGCCCTGTCCTGGCCTTTCGTGCTGTCCCTGCGATTCCTGGACCGAGTGGGCAAGGGACTGCGTACTGCGCCGCGAGACGCCATGATCGCGAACTCGGTCGCTGCAGCCCGGCGGGGTGCCGCCTTCGGCTTTCATCGCGCCATGGACCACCTGGGGGCGGTTATCGGTCCGATAGTCGCCTTTCTGGTGCTAAGCCAGGGCGTGGAGATGCGTGACGTCTTCGTCATGTCGTTGATACCCGGGATCGCGGTTCTGCTGTTGCTGGTATTCGGTCTGCCCGCGGCCCAACCCCAGCCGGTGGCCGCCACACCCCTGAAATGGTCATTGCTGGACGGTCGTCTCAAGGCCCTGATCATCGCCTCCGGCGCCCTGGCGCTGGCCAGCATGCCCGAAGCCTTCCTGGTGCTGTGGGCGCTCGGACGGGGCATAGAATTGCAATACATACCCCTGGTGTGGGCCGCGGCCAGCCTGGTCAAGATGTTCGTCGCCTTCCTGGCCGGTGCCGCTTCGGACAGTCTGGGTCGTCTGCCC
The DNA here is from genome assembly GCA_963823435.1 of uncultured Gammaproteobacteria bacterium. GTDB lineage: Bacteria > Pseudomonadota > Gammaproteobacteria > Steroidobacterales > BM003 > CAKZML01. The sequence goes on from CAWGLN010000004.1 coordinate 5,142, forward strand.
GTGGTTATCGCCGGGTGGTCATTGCGGGTTGCCTGCCTGTTCCTGATTGCAGGACTGGGCCAGGGTGATGTCCTTACCTGGATCCTGTTCCTGGTGTTTGCCGCCAGCCTGGCCTTTACCGAGGCGGCGGAGCGATCCCTGGTGGGGGATGCTGCTGCCCCTTCCCAACGCGGCACCGCCTTTGGTCTTTATCACCTGGTTTGCGGGTTGTTGGCCCTGCCCGGCGCCTTGCTGATCGGTGCGGTGTGGCAAGGATTCGGACAAGCAGCAGCCTTCATGCTCGCGGGCACGTTGACCAGTCTGGCAGCGGTATCCCTGGTGCTGGTCAGCAGGGGCCTGGGCCGCACCCGGCAAGACCAACCGGACTAGTCCTTGCCGGTCTTGGCACCGAACAGGCTTTCGAGTTCGTTCAAGGGATCGCCGGATTTGTTCTCTTCCCCGGTCTGTGACGAGACACCGAACAAAGCCGCCAATTCGTGCTCGCTTTGGCGCCCCTGTTCGGTATCCGCCGGTTGCCAGGGCCTGCTCGAGGGCTGCAGATATCCACAGAAATTTGCGCGATCCTTGTCCATCACCCGATCGGCCACCGGTTCCCGGCAGGAATTGGCCACCGAGGTGTCAAAAAAGGCACACATCCGGCAAACATGGAGTTGCGCACGACAATCCGGACATTCGGCCATGCGTGACAACGGCAGGGGTTCGTCAGGCAGTTGCGTACCGCATTTCCAACAATACAGGCTTTTCATGACTATGCAGTCTACAGGGGCCGGTCTCCCGGATCACCTACTGTTCGATATATTCAACACTTGTCCTGCGCCGTCAAAACCGGCTCTGGACCGCAAGCCCACGCCCCCTCTGGCCTTGATCTGATTCGTCTCAGCGAATATAGGTGTTTACCGAGGGAAATCCTTTGCTATTATTCAACGTGATTCGGTTTCAATGATCAGGACGCCGCGAGCGCAGTGCCTGGTCCGGCCTCGCACCAATCGAGCGCAAGACCGTGGATTGAGCTGTTTCTTGCTACCACGATCGACACCATGTTGGATGTCGGCTAACTTAGGGGGAATATCATAATGTCGCAGCAATCCAAGTGGCTGGCTGGCATCTCGGCGATTGCACTGACTTCGTTCAGCGGCGCAGCGATGGCAGAGCAGGTCATAGAAGAGGTTATCGTCACAGCTCAGAAGCGTGAACAAAGCCTGCAGGACGTGCCCATCTCGGTCTCCGCCTTCAGCGAAGACATGCTCAAGAGAGCCAATGTCGAGGACGTCCGTGGTCTGACTGACCTCACGCCGGGTTTCACCGGCCGCACCGAGGACAGCTTTAACGACGCCCTGGCGATTCGCGGCATCAGCACCAATGATTTCGGTATCGGTGGCGACCCCTCGGTAGGTATTTTCATGGACGGCGTCTATGAGGGTCGTACCGGCGGCGCCATTGCTTCATTTTTCGACATGGCCGGCGCCGAAGTAATCAAGGGCCCGCAGGGCACCCTGTTCGGTCGTAACGCCATCGCCGGTGCGATCAGTATGCGCACCAACAAGCCAAACGAAGAGTTCGGCGGCAACGTGAATCTGGGCCTGGAAGAATACAATCACATTGACGCGACCGGCACCATTAACATTCCCCTGAATGACAAGTGGTTTTTCCGCGCTTCAGCCCATCATTTCCAGGACGACGGCTACCTGGAAAACCTGAGCGGTGGTCCGGACCTGGGCTCCCATGACCGTAACGCCGCGCGTGCAGCCCTGCGTTACCTGGGTGATACCTGGGACATCACGGGCACCCTGGGCTACGAGATGCGCGAGGGCACCGCCTCGGTGTACTGGGATACATCGAACCCCGACCTGCCGGAAGACAAGGTGACTTCTGACCTGGGCGACGATGCCGTAGACGAAAGCGACATCCTGCGCTTCACACTGGATGCACAGGCCGAACTGGCTGGCGGTTACACCCTGGCCTCCATCACCGGCTACAAGACCTTCGATTACCATTACATTGAAGATTACGATGCCACCGGTTTGCGGGTGAACAACTACCTGCAGGACAACAAGGTCGACTATTTCAGCCAGGAATTCCGCCTGAACTCACCGACTGACGGTGATGTATTCTGGTTTGTCGGCGCCAGCTTCTACAAGGAAACCATCGATGGCACCTTCGCGTCGATCTATGACGAGGACGCGCTGTGTTACCGGATCAGCCAAACCGATGCGGACGACTTCGACGGTCCGGTGGATCCGGCCCTGGGTTGCGCCGATCCCAATTTCGCCACCTACTGGGAAGCTGATCCGGCCGACCTCGAAGGCGGTCTGATCAACAAGCCTGAGTACAATTACATCAATGCCGACTACCAGGGCTATGCGGTATATGCGGACCTGACCTATGCAGCGTCCGAGAAACTGGATGTCACCCTGGGCGCACGTTACACCTATGACGAGAAGTCCTTCGCGAACAATGTTCCGGATTCAGGCGGTGTCCTGGGTAACAACTTCGGCCTGGAGTTCTCCACCGACGGGTACATCAGCGGCAAGGACAACTGGGACGACTTTACGCCCCGTCTTGCCGCCACCTACGCCTACAGCGACAACGTGACCTTCTACGGCAACGTATCCAAGGGTTACAAGTCCGGCGGTTTCGCCACCTTTGGCTTTAACCTTGTAGATGAGGACGAGGACGGTGTTGCCGATCCCGGAAACAACCCTGAAGACCTTCGATCCCGAAACCGTGGTCAGCACAGAGTTGGGTGTCAAGTATCGCTCGTCGGATCGCACCCTGCAGAGCAACATCTCGTTCTACCACTACGATTACGACAACCTGCAGATGGTCTATTTCTCCGAAGGCTCCAGCCAGGTGGGTAACGTAGCCAATGCAACCGGTCAGGGCGTGGAAATAGACACCCGCTGGTACCCGGCAGAGAGTTTCGACATTTACTGGGGCATGGCTTTCAGCGACAGCGAGATCAAGAGTGTGAGCCAGGAGTTCCTGGACGAAGGTGGTTGCGAGGATTGCCTGGGCAAGAAACTGTGGTTTGATCCCGGTTTCACCTCTGCCCTGATCGCCACTTATCACATCCCGCTGGCCGAGAGCCGTGAAATGTTTGTGATGTTTGAGCACCAGTACGAAGGCAAGAAGTACTCCGGCCCCGACAACTATGAAAGCGTCGCCACGCCGAGCTACAACGTCATCAACCTGCGCCTTGGCTACGACTCGGGTGCTGCCTGGAACGCCATGGCCTACGTTGAAAACGTGACCGACGAGTTGTTCTATGAGCGCGGCTGGGAAAATGCCGGCAGCGACAACACCTACGGTTATGGCCTGGTGAATACGCTGGTGTGGCCCTCACGCGGCCGGGTCTTTGGTGTGAAATTCAGCTACGACTTCTAGTCAGACATGCAAAGTTCAAGTAGTGCGAAGAGTAAGGGCCGGGTCGAGAAATCGACCCGGCCTTTTTTATTCAGCCATCTCTTGTGACGGGAAACCCCCGCAGGCACCGAAGAACCCTGGCCTAGGCAGGTTTCGTATAGCGCGCCGCCGCTTCTCGCAGCAGACCGGTCACTTGCACGCGTAATGCATTCCGGCGCCAGCACCTCCACGTCGGGTCCATATTTCATGATGTCCATACACAGTTCACGCGCGTCGCTATAGGGTACTTTCAGGACATAGTACCCATCCATTTCAAGATCGCCTTGCTGGGCCGGATGCCACTGTTCCCTGGACTACCCAGCGCGCTCTCCTGGGGGCGAAGCGCAACACCGCCGTCTCTGTCTTTGCCCCCGAGAATATCCCGAACCCCGAGCCCAGCACTTCATCCAGGGTCTCGTCCTTGATGTCCATGGCGGGCTTGTTAAGCATGGCGGCGGACTCGATCGCGTCCACCGAAAATGTCCTCAGTGCCTTGCGCAAGTGACACCAGCCATCCAGGTACCAATTGTCACGGTAATGCACCAGGCGTTGCGGCGAAATGTCCCGCACCAGGCTGTCTCCCTGCTGCCGTCTGTGGTGTTCCAGACGCAGCCGGCGACGCGACAGCAAGGCGGTGGCGCAGGTCTGGAAATGCCGGGGCTCCACCGGTCGGGCGCCCTGGCTCAATACCCGTATGCGTCGCGCCAGTTCGTCTGGTGAACGGTCACCCTCGGTCAGGATTTGACGGATACGGTTCCTCAGCGGCTTGACCTGCGGCCCCAGCAAACCCGGCTGCAGGGTGTCCAGCAACTGCTCCATGGCCAGCAAGGCATAGATTTCCTCCGAGCTGAACCACAACCCCGGAAGTTGGAAAGTTGCATGGGCAGGATCCATTTCGTCCAGGCGATAACCACCCAGGTCCCTGTCCCAGATCAGGGGCATGGACATACGATCCCTGAGGTATTCCAGGTCCCGCTTGAACGTTGCCAGCGAGATTTCCATGTCCTCAAGAAACACTTCCCTGGGAACGACTCGTCTCTGGGCCAGGAGTTTCTGGATGCGGTAAAACCTTTCGGTTCGATTCATAAAAACTCCTGGGCCGTTGTAACAAGCGGTTGCCGGACAGCGTGACACGGCTGCGTCATCCGCAACCCCGCCCGGGCCTCCCGGCATCGCCTCTCAATCCGTACCGGCGCTCTCCTCACCCTCTTCGGCCTCCTGGTCGGCACACTCGGGGGTGGCCTTCTCGGCCTCATCCCGACAGGACGGCTTCTTCCCGTACCGGACCAGCAAGGCATTCATCTCTTCCACGGATAGCCGGGCAACGGAACCGACAACACAGGTTTTCCTGCGCCCCATGTCCTCGTATATCAGACGCTCGCCGGCATTGCCGCAGAGCATGCCCTGCGTGTTGAAGGCTATGGTGTTGGCCAACTTGAGATTCAGGCAGCCACCCATAATCTCTATCTTGTATGGGCTGCGGCGATTGGGCGCCCACACGATGAGATTGTTATCGTCCAGGACCTCGAAACTGTAAATTGTGCGGGCAAACAGGCATCTCTGGGTGCCCTGCTGTTCTCCCGTATTTACACCGGTCTTTTCCGGGTCCGACGCGCAGGCCGCCAGGCCCTGAGAGATCGTTAACAGGAGTAAAAAAACGCGTTGCATGTTCCTCATCACTTCACCTCCCTGTCAGACGTCATACGCGAATCGCGAAATCCCTCCGCGCGCCTGATTTGTTTCTCAATGTGACTGCTTGGGATAGTGGCGGGATATCCCGGACCACGTCCTTCCTCGACGTGCGGCAGCCCAGACACCCGGCAACCTCCATCCAGCGCCTTAAACAGGATAATGGAAAAGCGCCGCCAGGGGGTAATCCCTGCCCGGTCACCGGCTACCGCCCATTGGCCTATCGCTTTAGCGAAACGGCACCTCAGGCAGGAATACGGGCCGCCTGCCTGCGTGGGTACGTATCTCGAAGGCATACCCCATAGCCAAAATCCCGGCATCCTGGAATCTGCCGCCGATAAAGGACAGACCCACCGGCAAGCCGCGGATCATGCCCATGGGTACCGTGAGATGAGGATAGCCTGCCACTGCCGGTGCGCCACCGGGCCCACCACTACCCATATCACCGTTTACCGGATCAATAATCCAGGAGGGATCCCAGGTCGGCGCGATCAATCCATCCAGCTTGTGTTCGTCCATCAAGGCATCGATGCCCTCGGGACCGGCCAGTCTCAGGGAGCGCTCCCGCGCCGCCAGGTACTCCGGATCATCCAGACCTGATTCGGCCTCGGCCTTGATAAAAATCTCCTGGCCGAACAGCGGCATGACGACGCCGGAATTTCTGTCATTGAACTCGATCAACTCGGACAGATTGGCAGCCTGCCCTTCCCTCGCATGGCTTGACAGGTAGGCGTTCAATCCAGCCTTGAACTCCACCAGCAACACACGGTACTCGTCGTCACCATAGTCGTCTCCGGGCATTTCCACATCGACCAGCGTGGCGCCTGCCAGTTCCAGCACCTGCCTGGCATTGGCAAGCAAACGTTCCATCTCCGGGTTCCCGTGTGTATACCCGGCTATCACGCCCAGGCGTTTTCCAGCCAGTGCCTCAGCGGATAACTGCCCGGGGAAATTGAAATCGAAATCCGCGGGGATTGCATGGGTAGCGGGATCCGCATCGTCACGACCCGCCATCACCGACAAAAGCAAGGCGGCATCCTGAACACTGCGGGTCATGGGGCCGGCGGTATCCTGGCTGGCCGAGATCGGCACGATACCCGAGCGACTGACAAGACCAACGGTGGGTTTGAAACCGACAATTCCGTTGACCGCCGCCGGACATGTCACCGAACCGTCGGTCTCTGTGCCAAGAGCGGCGCTGGCCAGGCCGGCAGCCACCGCCGCACCGGAACCCGAACTGGAGCCGCAGGGGGAGCGATTAAGTACGTGAGGATTTACAGTTTGCCCGGCCACCGAACTCCAGCCGCTGATTGAACGCGTGGAGCGAAAATTCGCCCACTCGCTGAGATTGGTCTTGCCCAGAAACACCGCGCCGGCTGCCCTCAGACGGGCCAGGACAGGCGCATCGGTCTCCGCCACGTTGTTTTCCAGGGCCAGTGATCCGGCAGTGGTCGCCAGACCAGCCATATCGATATTGTCTTTCACCAGCAACACAGCACCCTTCAGCGCCAGGTCATCCGAGTTCGCCGCGTCCATTGCCCGGGCCTGCTCCAGGGCGTCCGGGCTGATTGCCAGCACCGCATTCAGGGCCGGACCGTTCATATCCACGAACTGGATTCTCTCAAGATAGGCCATGGTAAGCCGCTCCACCGAGACATCCCCGGCCGCCAGCGTCTTCTGCTGATACTCGATGGTTCCCCAGAGCAGGTCCATCGGCAGCGTGAAATGCCCCAGCGCAAGCGACGCGGGGATACACAACATGGCGAGACCAAGGCTTGTTTTCAGTTTCATTACCCTCTCCTTATCATCTCATTGCCGGCACGGCGCACGAGGCTATGCAGGCTACTTCGGTTTACTCTGCCGGGGCCGTCCAGTCCAGGTCCGTGACACTCATGCGGGTAACTTTGCCATAAGCTTCAAGTTGCTCGCCTATGGCCTCGCTGTTGCCGATGAACACGTACACCAGGTCATCCGGCCCCGGGTAGACACGTGAGATAACCGCCGCAGCTTTTTCGGCACTCACCGCTTCCATGTCGCTGGCGTAATCGTTTACGCTGCCGTCCTCCAGACCATATAACTTCAGCGTCAAAAGCTGGCCGGCCAACATCCTGGCGGTCTCAAACCCCATCGGGAACAGACCCTGCCGATACGTCTTGCCGGACCTCAGCTGCGCCTCGTCCAGACCCGCGGTGCGCAGATTTTTCAGCTGCAGCAAGGCCAGGTCCACTGCCTCAATCGTTGTCTCGGTGGCGGTATAAGACTGTATCGCCACGCCACCAGGCTGACTGGGCATGTCCACGTTCGAACGCGCCCCATAGGTCAGCCCGGTTTCTATCCGCAAGGCGGTGTTGAGCATGGAGGTGAAGCGCCCGCCAAACAGTGTGTTGACCAGATCTATAGCCACCTTGTCGGGATCATTCCGGCCTACGCCAACATTGCCTATCCAGAAATACGTCTGGGTTGCACCCGGCTTGTCCACCAGCAAGACCCCTCTTCCTGGAGCACGACCGGCCGCCGGCACCTTTGGAATCTTTGCCCCCACGCCGGTCCAGCCATCCAGGGCTTTTTCCACCCTGGCGCGCATGCTGCCGGCATCAAAATCACCCGCGATCACCAGCAACAAACGGTCGGGGGAAAGATTGTCACGGGCGTAATCTTTCGCGTCCTGGTAGCTGACCCGGGCAAGACTGGCCTCACTGCCGGTATCGGAACGGGCATAGGGATGATTACCAAAGACCATGGCCCTGGCGTATATGCCGACCAGACTCCGCGCATCGGAGTCTTTCATGCTCGCGAGCCCCTGGATGGCCCGATTCCGCAGCTTGTCAAACTCAGCCTGGTCCAGGTGCGGACGTCGCAACACATCCGCGAGCAGACCGATCATCAGATCCGTATCCCGTGCCATGAACTCCCCGTCCAGACCCAGGTATTCGAGATTGGCCGACACATTGAACACGCCCCCGACCGCGTCCACCGCTTCGGCAAATGCTTTTGCGTCACGCTTGCCCGCGCCTTTTTGCAGCAACTGGGAAGTCAGGCTGGCCACGCCGTTCCTGTCCGCCGGCTCCGTCACCAGTCCGCCACGCAGGGCAGCGCTGAACGCCACCAGCGGCACATCGTGTTTTTCGAGCAGCACCAGGGTCGCCCCGTTCTTGAGTTGAATCTGTTGATAAGCCGGCAATTGAATACCGCCCGCTGCAGCCGCCTGCGCCATGACCGCCAGCAGCAGTACGGTCGCTGCCAGACTGCCTCGCCAAAATGGGTAACGGTTCATTCCCCTGCCTCCTGTTCAGCGGCTTCAGGAATCAACAGGCCCACCGTACTGTTGGCCCGCCTGAACACCCTTGCGACCACCTCCTTCACCTTTTCCGGGCTGACGCCTGCGTATTGCTCCGGCACCTCCAGCATCCTGCCGTAGTCACCGTAGAACACTTCATAGGTACCCAGCAGATCCGCCTTGCCATCGATAGTGGCCAGCTTGCGCCAGAAATTCGCCATCTGGATATTGCGGGCCTTTTCCAGTTCTGCAGGCAGCACCAACTCGGCACCCATCTTGTCGAACTCCTCGAACAGAATCTGTTCGGTTCGCTGCAAGTCACCGTCAGGGGGCAACATGGCGAATACCCATGCCAGTCCAGGATCAAATCCTTCATCCTTGAAGGTGAAAATCTCTACCGCCAACTGCTCCTGTTCCACCAGGCGCTGATACAGACGCGAAGAACTGCCTTCCCCGAGCACATCCATGGCCAGGGTCAAGGCCGCCGTGTCCGCATGGTCGGCCTGGGGAATATGGAAAGCCACAGCCAGTATCGGCGCCTGGGCAGTATCGAATACCTGGAGTCTTCGTTGACCGTTTTGGGGCGGCTCCACCGTACGTACCGGTTCGGGCGCGGGCTGGGCGGAAATCGGGCCAAAGTACTTTTCGGCCAACGTGAACACCTGGTCGGGCTGCACCGCGCCAACAATCACCAGGGTGGTGTTATTGGGCGCGTAATAGGTGCGGAAATACTGCTGTAAATCCCGCATCTTCCAGTTTTCGATGTCCGAGGGCCAACCGATGACAGGAAACTGGTAGGGATGAGCGACAAAAGCCGTGGCATTGACTTGCTCCAACAACTTGCCGGCACTTTGGTTATCCACCGAGGAACGGCGTTCCGAATACACGACCCCGCGCTCGCTATTCACGACTTCTTCGACAAAGGCCAGGTTCTGGAAGCGATCGCTCTCAAGGTCAAAATTCAATTCAAGCGCCGCACCTGGCACCCAGTCGGTGTACACGGTGACATCGCTCGATGTATAGGCGTTATTGGCGCCCCCGTTCGCTTCCATGATGCGATCGAACTCACCCGGCTCACGTTTGCTGGTGCCGTTGAACATCATGTGCTCGAAAAAATGCGACAGACCGGTGATGCCAGGGTATTCGTTACGGGCACCCGCGCGGACCCAGTGATACCAGGCGACATTGGGAATATCCTGGTCTGGCCAGACAATGACCTTTAAGCCGTTTTCCAGGGTTCGGCTTTGTATGTTCTCTGATCCCGCCAGCGCATCCCTGGCGTGACCGGTGGCGGCGCACAGCAATAGCGCCAGACCGGGTAACAAGCGGACTAAATTACGCAACATGGAATCCCCCTGGCCATTCCAATCAAGGAAGTTCCAAGACTATCACCGATAGCCGGCCCGGGAACACCACGAGACTGTCAGTGCCCGTTACGCCATTAGCGCCCAGCCTGCCCGACCAGGCATTCCTGCATGCGCAGGCTACCCGTCATCGCTGCGACGCAGTCTGTCGGTGGGGGCGGTCGATGCCGCCTGCAATCGCAGATAGCGGCTGTCGGCATGCTTCTGTATCGCCTCGGCGCGCGGCCCGCCCAGGGCCAGGACCGCAAACAGGGCGGCCACAATAACCAGGGTTTCGCTGTTGTCCATCTGTAGTTCCCCTTGCCAGTGTCTTACTCACACACTAGGCCAGGGAAAGCTCACAGGCTGAGCCAGCAAAGTTAAATCGCCGCTTATTTGCGCCGCATCTTCCAGGCCGAGAGCAAAGACTTGATGGAGGAGTCCAGGGACGGATCGCTATCGTGTACGGTCTTGATGTCCGAGACCGTATATACGGCGTCGGGATCGACCTCATGAATAATCTTTACCAGCTCGGGTACCTTGCGCCTGGGCACGACAACCAGGATCACTTCCACGGGTGCCTGGCTGGCCGTACTGCCCGGCACCTGAACAGGGCGATAGCCGGCCGCACGCAATGTATCGGCCAGCAGCTGCTCGCTATTTTTTGATATCGCCCGCACCAGCTCAGTCCCGATGGCGGCCCTGGACTCCAGCCAGATGCCCACCCAGTTACCCGAGGCAAAGCCGGCCGCGTAGGCGACCACGAGGTACCACTGATCCAGGTTGGCGATCACTCCCCCTACCGCCATGATCCAGATCATGCTTTCGAGAAAGCCCACCACGGTGGCCACCAGGCCATGACCGCGTATGACCATGATGACCCGGAAAGTGCCCAGGGACACGTCCACCACCCTGGCAAAGAAGATAATTGGAATCAGCCAGTAAGGACTAAACTCTGCAAGCGACATCGGTAAAACTGCCTTTCAATATGCACCGCGCCCTTCCGACCCCCGCGGTCGTACACTGGCGAATGCCTCATTCTACTGTAAACCGGCGCAGCTGCGCCGGTTCCCGGTTGCATCAATCCGTGCAGGGGCGCAACATCGCGCATGTCGCCATCAAAAAGCGTTAATGCGATTTCGACGCCCAGAAGATATCAGCCATGCACCTAGTCATACTCGCTTCCACCCTGGGCGTCCTGCTTATCATTTTCGCCATTTCACTGCTGCCACCGATACTGGTGTCGCTATGGTACCAGGATGGACTGGTCGCCCAATTTCTGTGGATCCAGGCGATTTGCGCAGTCACTGCCATGGCGCTATGGCTGGCCAGCCACAAGCACCATCCCCGTATGCGCAACAGAGACGGCTTCGCCATCGCCACCATGATGTGGGTAGTAGTCAGCCTGCTGGGCGCCCTGCCTTTTATCCTGTGTTTGAATATGGATCTGGCCGACGCGGTATTCGAGTCCACCTCGGCATTTACCACTACCGGAGCCACGACCATCCTGGGTCTGGACACGCTTCCCAGGTCATTGTTGTTCTACCGCCAGGAACTGCAATGGCTGGGTGGCATAGGTGTAATCATCTCGGCTATCGCCCTGCTACCCATGCTGGGTGTGGGCGGCATGCAATTAATGCGGGCCGAGATGCCGGGGCCGGTCAAGGAAAACCAGCTGACCCCGCGTATACGTGGCACCGCACAGGCTAGTCTGGATGCTCTATCTTTTTATGACTGCCGCCTGCGCCCTGTGTTACTGGCTGGCGGGGATGAGTGCGTTTGATGCGGTGGCCCACAGTTTCGCCACCGTCTCGACCGGGGGATTTTCCACCCATGACGCCAGTCTCGCCTACTTTGACAGTCCAATGATCGAGTTGGTGGCTGTGGTTTTCATGCTGGCGGGAGCCATGAACTTCAGCCTGCATTTCCTGGTCTGGCGCAAGCGTGACATGGGCTATTACCTGCGCAACGAGGAAGCCAGGGCATTGATCACGCTGGTGATTGCCACTGCCTTGATAATCGCCTGGGTACTGCATAAAGACGGACATTACGGTAGCACGGCACATACCTTGCGCTTCGGATTCTTCCAGGTGGTTTCCGTGGTGACCAGCACTGGATTTGGTATCAGCGATTTTTCGATATGGCCGCTGATGCTGCCGATTCTCCTGATGTTTATCAGTTTCGTCGGGGGCTGCGCCGGGTCCACCGCAGGTGGCATGAAAGTCATTCGATTCGTGGTGCTCGCCAAGCAGGCGGGTATAGAAGTAAATCGCCTGATCCACCCACAACTGGTAAAGCCATTGACACTCGACGGCAAGATAGTACCCAACAAGGTAGTACTAACGGTTTGGGCCTATTTCGCCATTTACGTCATCGCATTCGCCCTGTTGATGCTGGCGCTCATGCAGGGCGGCATGGATCAGATCACTGCTTTTGGCGCCGTTACTACCTGCCTGAATAACCTGGGTCCGGGACTTGGCGATGTGGCTACCAATTTTGTCAGCGTGACGGCCGAGCAGAAATGGATGCTCTCGGGCGCAATGTTGCTCGGAAGACTCGAGATATTTACTATCTTTGTAATTTTTACACCGGCCTTCTGGAGGCCCTGATTATCAGTCCTCATTTGGGTGAGGTTTTCAGCCAGCACACAATCTCTGGAGCACTTCATGAGAATGCCGATTTTTCCCCCGTTATCAGCCTGCTGCTTTTCTCTATGCTTGCTGTTGGCCAGCCTTCGACAGACCACCAGCGTCTGCAGGATTTGTTCGACCGGGACTGGGAGTTCCGCCTCATGGAGTTCCCCTTGCTGGCCACCTACACCGATGCGCCGGGCGCCCATGACAAGCTTGGTTCGGTGGCCGAGACAGATCAGCTAAGACGGGCCGAATTCTGGCGGGGGATACTTGCAGAGCTGGCGCAGATTGATATTGCCACCCTGGAGCGCGAAGACCAGGTCAACTATCGACTGTTCCAGCGCCAGTTGCAGGGCATGATCGACAACATCGAATTTCGTGACTACCAGATTCCTATCCTGGTGGATGAAGGGTTTCACACCGAGTTTGCACGCATAGCCGAATACATGCGTATGCGAAACATCTCTGATTACGAAAATTACATCAGCCGCATGAACGCCTGGCCGGCCCTGGTGAACCAGCACATTACCAATATGCGTGCCGGTCTTAAGCGCGGGTTTTCACAACCCAGGGTGATCCTCCAGGGTTACGACAAGATGCTGCTGCCGTTACTGGTTGAAAAACCGCAGGACAGCGAGTTCTGGACTCCCTTCAACAGCTTTCCGGCAGGTATCTCTCCGACCGATCAGGAACGCCTGAAAATGCTGGGAGCCGATGCCATTATGAGTAGCGTGGTGCCCGGCTACGCAGAGTTCCTGCGCTTTATGCAAGAGGAATATATTCCCGGCACCCGCGAGTCGCTGGGTGCTTACGATATGCCCGATGGTGAAGCCTACTATGCCTTGAAAATTCGCCAGTACACCACGCTGGATCTAAGCGCTGAAGAGATACACCAGATCGGTCTGTCAGAGGTCGCCCGCATACGCGGCGAGATGGATCAGATCATCCGTCAGCTGAATTTCGAGGGCAGCTTCGCCGACTTCCTGGCTTTCCTGCGCAGTGACCCACGGTTCTATGCCAGCACGCCGGAGGGACTGCTAAAAGAGGCAGCGTGGATTGCCAAGAGCATGGACGGAAAACTGCCCTCGCTGTTCAAGACCCTGCCACGCCAGCCCTATACCGTGAATCCGGTACCGGACAACATCGCGCCAAAATACACCGCTGGTCGCTATGTCGGCGCCCCCACAGACAGCACCCGCCCCGGTCAGTATTGGGTGAATACCTACGACCTTAAATCCCGACCCCTTTATGCGCTGCCGGCCCTGACCCTGCATGAAGCTGTTCCCGGTCATCACCTGCAAGGCGCACTGGCCGAGGAACATTCGGAGCAACCGAATTTTCGCAGGTTCGACTACATTTCCGCCTACGGCGAGGGCTGGGGTTTGTATTCGGAGTTCCTGGGCATTGAAGCCGGAATGTATCCGGACCCCTACAGCAACTTCGGTCGCCTGACCTATGAAATGTGGCGCGCCTGCCGCCTGGTTGTGGATACCGGCTTGCACACCATGGACTGGACCCGGCAACAGGCCCTGGATTACCTGGGGAGCAACACCGCCCTGTCGCTACACGAGGTCACCACTGAAATAGACCGGTATATTTCATGGCCCGGTCAGGCCCTGGCCTACAAGCTGGGCGAACTGAAGATCAAGGCCCTGCGCAAGCAAGCCGAGGAGCAACTGGGCGCTGAGTTTGACCTGCGGGAATTCCATGACGAAATCCTGCGCAGCGGTTCGGTTTCCCTGGATATCCTGGACGCGCTGATCCAGGAGTACATCCAGGCCGCGCTATCGCCAAAGCAAGACTAAAAGTCAGGGTCTGCCAGTCGCCGGCAATGGCAGGCCTTGATGAGGACAAGAAACCGGCATCTCGGTATTCCACGCTTGCCGACGCAGTCCTGCTTGCCGAGACTGGACACCGGTAGGCCCGCCACGATTACGCCGCCAATTACGCATGGAGAACAGGCTATGTCCGCTAAACCGAAAATCAATCCAGAACTCGCGCGAGAATACCTCGCCAAGTCGAGGCTCAACAGCGAGCTAGGCGCGGATGACCTGGACGTGCTGTCTCAATGCATCAGCGCCCGCCAACTTCAGACTGACGAATTTCTGATCCAGGCCGGCCACCTGGATGACTCCCTGCACATCCTGGTATCAGGCAAGCTGGAGGTCATTGCGCCCTCGCTCGGCACGGAACCGGTCACCCTGGCCGTCCTGACTCCGGGCGACCTGGCCGGCGAGATGAGTTTCGTGGACGGCGCCGCCCACGCGGTCGGGTTGAGGGCGCTCGTGCCATGCGAGGTCATCAGTCTTGCGCGCAGCGATCTCGAGGCGATGCTGGATACCCACCCCAGGGTGGTCTACCACGTCATGCGGACCATAGTGCGGGCCGCCCACCACATTGTGCGAAAGATGAATTTGCAGCACGTGGAAATGACCCGGTACTTCTACAAGAGTTCGGGGCGCTACTAAAGCCGCGATATATCCAACACAGGTCCTGCCTTTCGGTCCATGAGGTCCTTGCCCCGGACCCTGGCGGCCCTTGGTGTTTGCCCGGGGTCACGGCGCAAGGTTATACTTTCACGCCGTTCAGTATCGGGTTATGAATTTTTTTTGATTTATTCACGTTAGAACCGCTGGCGCAACCAGGTCAGGCAGGGTTTCCGACAACACAAGGAGCGTCTAAGCAATGCGATTTCTCAAACTTTTGTTACTCGTCACGGTCATGGGACTCTGGAATCCCGCATTTGCCCAGACCGATGAGGACATCATGCAAATGTCCATCGCCGAGCTTGGAAGCAAACAGACAGGCCATCGTGACCTCGGCCATGCGGCTGGATGACGCCGCATCGAAAAATTCTGGCCCGTCTATAACGCCTACAGGGCCGATGTCGCACCGCTCAAGCAGCGGACTCTTGATCTCATCATGAGTTATGCGGACAACTACCTGGCGCTGACCGATGAGCAGGCGGCAAAATTGACCAAGGATTACTTCAAACTTGAAGCGGATCGCGCCAAGATCAAGAAAAAGTATGTGCAAGAAAATGCAGAAGGCCGTGGGTGAAGTGGCCGCCATGCGTTTCCTGCAAGTAGAAAACAAGATGGACGCCATCGTGACCTTCGGCCTGGCTGTCCAGATTCCCCTGGCGGAGTAACACCTTCCGTTTCACTGGCTACAGGGGCCAGACAAAAAGCCGGCAGTAGTCTGCCGGCTTTTTTTATGTCCGGCCTCGTGACGACGCCGTGTCCGCCGAGCCGATAAGCGCAGCATGTTCAACCCGCCTGGTTTCGACATGGCAGACCGCGTGTGCGATTCAAACACACTCCGATCGAGTAACCCCCGGACTTAATAACGAAGGGACAGCCCAAGTGCAAAACCCGATGCGCTGATGTCCAGGAGAAAATCACTTTCCCTGAAATCCAGTTCCAGGTAGCGATAACCCATCAGGCCCTGCAGGCGGTCACTGAAAGCGTATTCCAGCGCCAGCATGCCATTGAGTGTCAGCCTGGATGAGGGATTCATTCCACCCACATCACCGCGTAATCTCACCGCCCAGGTATCCGATAACGGGTAGCGGTAGCGTATCCCTACAAAGGGGTCCAGCCAGGTCTTTTTCGCCCTGCCCTCAGGGCCCGGGTCGAGGCCGATCTCGGTGGTGAAGTCCACATTGCGAAGTCCAAGCAACCATTCGAGGTTTCCGTCAGGGTTTGATCGATATCCGGCGGCGATCTCCAGGAAGCCACCTCTGACGCCGATGTGGGTATCCACAAGCCGGCCGGCGAAATCGTCCTGGTAATCCACGTGCAGAGTATCCAGTTGCCAGCTCCAGTGACCGCGACTGACCCGCAACGCACCCATGAATGCTCCGCTCAGGTTCTCCATGGTGAACAGCGAATAGTCAGGATTAACGGGTGACTCGGCATCCCCCGCGGCGGTGTCACCCTGGATGCTGGCCGCCCACAGGTAGGGTACAATTTCTGCCGTCCAGGTGCCTTCGCTCCCGGCAGCCAATACAGGGCCGGACAAGAATGCCAGGGCGATCAATCCGGCAACCCGTTTTTTCGTATTCTTCGCCATAACGGCATTCCTTGGGAAAAGTAATAAATTTGTCGTGCCGACTATATACCAGGCCGTAAAAACGGGGGATGCCCTTGTGCACAGACTTGTGCAGAATGGCCGCTGGGAGAGCCGGGGCTATCATTGCAGCAGTCAAACCCGGAACCGGGAATGAAGCCCCCGGTTTCGCACCGGGCAGCACCCGCCAGGATGGTGATGCACCGGCAGGCGGCACGATGACGAGAGCGTGGGCCAAAGACGGGCCGGTCATCTGTTAACAATCACACGACGGAAAGAGGATTTGGGTATGAGCGGCAACCTGCTGGAAAAAGACAATTTCAGAAAACTGTATGTATTGGCCCTGGTGGTGCTGGTCAGCGTGCTGTTCTTCGACATGATCAGCAGCTTCCTGGTAACCCTTCTGCTGGCAGCCGTGTTCAGCGGCATGGCCAATCCGCTTTTCCACTTGCTTGATCGCTACCTGGGTGGGCGACGCAACCTGGCTGCGGGTCTGACCCTGCTGATTGTCCTGCTGGTGGTCGTGATACCCCTGGTCGGTCTTATGGGGGTCGTGGTCGGCCAGGCAGTGAAGGTCACCGAGCTACTGCGACCCTGGGTGGAACAACGGGTACAGGCCGGGCCTGGCGACTGGCAGTTACCACAGTGGTTGCCATTCATTGATTACATCGAAGGCCACAGGGAACAGGTTCTATACAAGGCGGGCCAACTGGCGGCGAAACTCGGAAACCTGATGGTCAGTCAACTGTCTACGGTCACCCAGGGCACAGTGATATTCTTCCTGAACCTGTTCATCATGCTGTATGCGATGTTCTTTTTCCTGGTTGACGGACCGGCGATTACACGCACCCTGTTCGGCTACGCCCCGCTGTCGAAGAAAAACAAGGAATTGATCTTCGACAAAGGCGTGTCCATCACCCGCGCAACGCTGAAAGGCACTTTCATAATCGGCGTGCTGCAGGGGGTACTGGCCGGGATTGCCTTCTCCGTGGTGGGTCTGGAAGGGGCCGCGTTCTGGGGCACCATCATGGGCGTGTTATCTGTGATACCCGGCATCGGCGCGACCCTGGTCTGGTTACCTGCAGGCATCTATTTGTTGGCCACAGGTGAGACCCTGGCCGGCACGGGGCTGCTGCTGTGGTGTGCGATAGTGGTCGGCTCGGTGGATAACTTGCTGCGCCCCAGGTTGGTGGGCGGCGATACCAAGATGCCCGACTTGCTCATCCTGCTCAGTACCCTGGGTGGGCTGGGAATGTTCGGTGCCGCCGGCATCATAGTGGGTCCGGTGATCGCAGGTCTGTTCCTGACCGTGTGGGATATTTTCGCCCTGGCATTTCATGACGCATTGCCCGATGCGCCGCCGTTAATTCCCGAGAAGGGAACTTCGACGGCCCAGGAGACTCAAACGTGACATGGCGGGGCAGTCCGGGCTCCCGTGAATACACTTGATTTGGATAGTCGGGTTTGACATCCATTTGAATTTGTCCATGATGTGACTAACCCTACGCAAGGTGCTGTACCAGATTGAGCCTTTTTGACGAACTAAAACGAAGAAATGTAGTGCGGGTCGGACTGCTATACGCGGTCGGCGGCTGGGTGATACTGCAAGTCGCGGATGTGCTGGCCGGTCTGCTCAGTTTGCCGGACTGGACCCTGCGTTTGGTTGCCTTTCTGCTGGTGCTGGGTTTCCCCCTGGTGCTGGTTTTCTCATGGGTGTTCGAACTCACACCCGAAGGCATCAAGCGTGAAAGCGCGTTACCGGCAGACCGCGCCACACCTGCGGGCTCAGCCCGAAAATTCAACCTGGCTGTCGGCTTATTGCTGGCCGTTGCCGTATTGCTGCTGCTCGGCAATTTTGCGTCACGCCCCGGGAACGAGGAATCAGCATCGCCAACTACGACCGTTGCGCCGCCCATTCCGCCCGGATATTCCGTTGAAACCACCGCTGACCAGGGCGAGGCGCTGCCGCCTGCAACCTCTATCGCGGTATTGCCCTTCGTCAATATGAGCTCCGACCCGGAGAATGACTTTTTCGCCGACGGTCTGTCGGAGGAATTGCTCAATGTGCTGGCGCAGATCGAGGGCTTCAAGGTGGCGGGGCGCACATCATCATTTACCTTCAAGGGCAAGAGCCAGAATCTCCAGGAAATTGGCCAAACCCTGAACGTGGGGACCGTGCTCGAAGGCAGCGTTCGCAAGTCGGGAGACCAGGTCCGGGTTACCGCGCAGCTCATCAGCGTGAAAGACGGCTACCACCTGTGGTCTGCAAGCTATGACCGCAAACTGGATGATATTTTCAGCATCCAGGATGACATTGCCCGACAGGTAGTCGGCGCGTTGAAGAAAACACTGTTGGCCAGCCAGGACGAGATCGTCCTGGACAAGCGTCCCACGGATAATCTGCAAGCCTATCAGTTGTACCTGCGCGGCCGTCACCAACTGGCCAAGCGTACGCAACAGGGATTTGAACTGGCACTGGCCGCCTTCCAGGAAGCGGTAGCACTGGATCCGGAATTTTCCCGGGCCTGGACAGGTATCGCCGACGCACAGAGCCTCATGTCCAGCTATGGCTACAAATCCATAGGCACGATGAAAGACAATGCAGAGCAGGCTATCGAGAATGCCATACGACTCGATCCGACCCTGGGTGAGGCCTATGCCTCAAAGGGACTGCTGCTGACCCAATTAGGCGGAGAAACGAAAGACATCGTTGCGTTGTACGAAAAGGCCCTGGAATTGAACCCCAACAACAGCCTTGCCCACATGTGGCTGGCTGGTCAGCTTGGACTGTCAGACCTGGATGGAACCGTACAGCATCTGCGCACGGCCTATACCCTGGACCCTCTTTCCGGTGTGGTGATCCTTAACCTGGCGAATATCCTGATGATCACGGGCCAGGCGGAAGAAGCGCGTCGGCTCACAGAGGAATTACTGCAACTGGACCCGACCTGGCCCGGCGCCCAGCGTTTGCTGGCGCAAAACGCCATTACTACAGGGGATGCCTATGGGTGGATCCAGGCTAATCTGCACGCGCTGGAACTGGACCCCGATGACAACCAGACCCTGGAGGGCCTGGGTAACGCTTACCTGTCCCTGGGCGATCTGGAGATGGCGGAAAGCTACATCCGGCGGGCCCGCAAGATCGCCCCCGACTACAGCGGGACCGCGGGCCAGGAGGCGCTTCTGCTTTATTTGCGTGGCGAGCACTCAGCGGGTCTGAAAATCACGCGTGACATGGTCGCGAAGCGACCCACCGATAGAGGTGCCATCATCAATGCGGCGTACGCGGAAGTCTTTGCCGGCCAGCCGGAGCGAACGCTGACCCTGTGTCGCCAGTTCTGGGGTAGCGAGGAGCCGCCGGCAACGATCGAGAAGGAGTTCCTCGGCATACTGCCCCCCTGCATTCACGCATTGAGGACCGGCGGGAGCCCAGAGAAGGCCCTGACGCTGGCGAAAGCCGGGGCTGCCGCCATCGCCAGTGCCCAGGCAGCCTTTGCGGTCTGGGACCTGCCCTTCACAGCTGCCAGAATCGCGGCGGCGGCCGGTGATCGGGACACCGCGCTTGCGGCCTTGCGTGAAGCGATGCAACTGAACATGCCACCGCTGGTGTTTCCGCTGGATCCCTGGTTTGTACCCTACCGGGATGATCCGGAATTCAAACCCCTGTTCGATGAGTTGACTCACCAGGCAGACGCCTTGTACGCAAGACTCAGCGCCGAGGGCCTGACCTCGGGTCGGCGCGTGACCCTCTAGCCGACGCGCCTGCCCTAAGTTCCGTTCTAGCTTATCGCCTCTTCCCAGGTGACATCGCGGGTTTCATCGACCGCGCCGTCACCGTTGTAGTCGATTTCCAACCTGACCGTCAGGACATCCAGCGCGGTCACCCGGATACTGGAACTATTCGCCCCGGTGATCAGCATTACACCCTCGTAGGGATAGCTGTCGCCCGACCCTACAAAGGGCACAATTGTTTCGTACAAGGCTTCGCCATCAAAGCGACTGCTTTGCACTGCGCCACTGGCTAACATCGTGTATCCCAGCGGGAACATTCCTTCATCCAGGCGACTGTCGCTGGAAAAGTTCCTCATCGTGAGACTTCTGCCGGCCGCGACCAGGCTGAACAGATCACCCGTAACAACGGTGGTCGTTACCGGGTAAGACAGCGTGTTTACTGACATGTTGAAGTTTCCGTCAGCTACGGCGGGCCCAACCTCCGAGCCGTCATCCATGGACAGACTGGTCAGCACCACCCTCATACCCATCTGGAACAGCCCGGTATCCACACTGCCTGTGAAGGCGGTAATAGTGATGTCCATCTCACCATCAAGGACTTCTCCGTCGCCGTCATCACAGTTGACGAAAACCGAATTAATGGTGTCGCCCGCCGTAATCGTGAGCGGATTGGCAATGTTCGCGGTCAAAGTGACGGTCCCGCTCACCAGGCAATTCTCGGTGATGACCACGACTTCGAATACCGGATCAAGAATCTTGGAAACACCCATTACCGGCAACTTGCCAAGCTTGGACCACATTCCAGACTCTGCCGGCCCACCCAGCACTCCGGGTCCGACCAGGACCCCAAAATCCGATGCGATTGACGCGGCATTCAGGGAATCCGATGTCACGGCCGCCGCATTGGCAGCAGTTATTTCTACCGGGGCGATCTGCACCGGCGGTGATAAACCCACCATCCGAGCTACCGTCGCAGGCCGCAAGCAAGACCACGGCCAGGGTCGTTATTGTCGATGTGTATAGAGATTTCATCTGTCACCCTCCGCCGGGACAACGGCCAGCCGGGTCCCGGCACGTGCGCGGATCACAAGCACATCCTGATACAGCCCTGCATCAGCGTAACGACTTGCTCTCCTCGAGCAGACTCGAGGAATCGGACCCGCAAGGCCTGCCTGACCCACTCAACACGCATCGGCGGCAGTCCCGAAACCGGACCGCTTCCCTAACTCGTACTTTTCAATTTCCTCGCATGACCCGCGCTCGATAATTCGTATTTTCTCTTATCGTATTGCGGCAGCAGCGGTCTAAGACAACCTTGCATACTGCGAAAAAGCTGCTTCGGCGAGGTAAACACCCAAGCCGGTTTAGGCGCACCTGTTGCCACCCATCCACGCGCACGGGTACTGTCTACTGACCCTGTATCCGCGTGTCCGACAAGGCCATCAATGGCTTTCCTACCAGGTTCTCGCTGACCTGTCGCAGGCGCTCCAGGGTGACGGGTTCACCCTCAACGGACAACCGCCTGGCCACGTCGTCCAGGCTGTATACATTCTTGCTGCCCTCTTTAAGCTCGGCATCCAGCGCCTGCATGATCCCCACTGCCCGGGCAGTGCGTGCACCGCTGGAACTGCCGGCTTGCAGATCGCCGACCTGGTCACCCCAGGCATCCAGTTGCTGGTGCCCCTTTTCGTAACGTTCTCTGGACAAGGTGCCCGAGCGTTGCATGATTTCCAGGGTGTAGTACTCGGCGATGCCTTCCACGATCCAGTCGTCCGCGCCATCGGCCGAATAACCCTGTGCGATATGCATCAACTCATGCAATATCGTGCTGGTGCCGTTGCCGCTGATCAGCGGCCGTCTGCGTGCAGGTACAGGGAGTTGGGGCCCGAGAGACCACCACGCCACATGGGATCACCGGCGGAAACGATCAATATGCGTTCCGGAAAGTTGGGGAAAATCTGCAGCAAGGCAGGCATGTTCCAGCGCAGAAAGGCGAGAATGTCCATGCTGCGTACGCCATGGCCCTTGGGTCCGGCAACCGCCACCTTTACACCGTCCATGTCGGCCCAGCGCACACTCAATTTGCCGGCGACAATCCAGCCTACCGGTCGATCAAAACCCCGCTCTGGCCAGTCCACGATGAACCAGCCTTGCTGGTCCCTGGGATAGGCGCTCAGGAAAGACCAGTTGGTCGGACCGGTCAAGCGCAAGCGTGAGCGGGAACGCGCTCCCTTGAGCGCCCTGACCGAGGCGGCGGGTACCAGGTCGTCACCGCGAAACAGGGCCCAGCGCGATTCGATCTTGCTGTCGTAGGCGCCAGACTTGCGTTGATGATCAAGCTTCACCGAGTAGCTGAGTGCGCCGCCTTTTGCCGGCGGCACCCAGACCAGCTTGCCATTGTCCAGCGTCACCTGGCCGTCACCGGCAAAGTCATGGTGCATCTGGGGATCAATGTTAAAGCGGACTTCGCGCAGCAAATCCCTGGGCTGGCGTAACTGGATACGTACCTTGGCGATAGACGTTTTTGGTACCAGGGTCGCCGTGTAATCCAGGTCGTAAATCCCTTCATTGGAAGCCGGCACAGGCGATTCGACGCCCAGGGCGGGCGCCATAAGCAGCCAGCCGCCAAGCAAGGCGCTGACCAGTGCGCTGGAAAAAAATGAGTTGTTTATGCTGTCACCTCGATCTTGGGGGTTAACGAATGATCCTTGGCCAGCCACAGGTAAAAGGCCGGCAGGATAAACAGGGTGAACAGCGTGCCTATCCCCAGCCCCGCTGCAATCGTCAGGCCAATATCGAAGCGACTGACAGCGCCGGGACCACTGGCAAGAAGTAACGGCACCATGGCCAGGATCATGGCTGCCGACGTCATGAGGATGGGGCGCAGACGAATCGCCGAGGCCTGCTCCACCGCCAATCGCTTGCTCATACCCTCATGAATTTGCAACTGGTTGGCGAACTCCACAATCAGGATACCGTTCTTTGCCACTACACCGATCAGGGTGATAAGTCCGACCTGGGTGTAAATATTGATGGAGGAAAATCCCAGGGTGATAAAGGCCAGCGCGCCGGCTGTCGCCAGGGGCACAGACACCAGGATGATCAAGGGGTCGCGCCAACTCTCAAACTGGGCGGCCAGCACGAGGTAGATCACCAGCAGGGACATGAAAAAGGTATATACCAGGACCGAACCCTGCTGCATAAACTGGCGGGAATCGCCTGAGTAATTCACCACATAGCCTTGTGGAAGACGTTTGTCCCCAAGCTCCTTCAGATAGGTCAGCGCTTCGCCCTGGGTCACACCGCCGCCCATCACTCCCTCAAGAGTGACCGAATTCAGCTGCTGGAATTGACTGCGGGTGGACGGTTCCACTCCCTGCTCCAGCGACACCACGGTGGAAAGGGGCACCATGGTGCCATCCCCGCCGCGTACAAAATACTGGCCCAGTTGATCGGCTTGCAGGCGGAATTCCCGCGCAACCTGGGGAATGACCTTGTAACTGTTGCCATCGATGCTGAACCGGTTCACATAACCGCCACCCAACATCAAACCCAGGCCACGGCCAATGTCGGCCATGGACAAAGACAGGTCGGCAGCCCTGTCACGGTCAATGACAACGTTGGTAATCGGTCTGTCCATTTCGACTGATTTTCTCAGGAACATGAAACGACCACTGCCCATGGCCTCGCCAATCATGGCATCGGCAACTTCGACGATTTCGGAATGCGGCCTGTCCGAGGTCAAGACAAACTGAATGGGCATGCCGCCACCACCGCCCGGCACACTTGAATTGGGAAACACCACCATACTCATGCCCGCCACCTTGGCCAGCTGGGCCTGGACATCAGGCTGGATCTGGGCCTGGGAACGCTCCCGTTCGGATACAGATCCCATGTCAAAACCGCCAAAAAGGCCGCCGTTGCCCACGCCCAACACCATCCAGCTTTCCTTGTACTCGGGTATCTGCTGGAACAACGACTCTATCTGGGCGCCATAGGTTTCATTGTAATCCAGGGTGGCTGTACGCGGTCCGTTCCCCATAAAAAACAATGCGCTTTGATCTTCCGAGGGCGCCAGTTCGCTGCGGCTGCTGGCAAACATAAAATAGTTGGATGCCAATACCAGCACAGCCACCAGCACGGCCACCGCCACCGAGTCCAGGCTGCGATGAAGGGTCCGAAGATAGGACTTGGACAGCCAGCCGAAAAACCCTTCCACTGTCTGCTCGAAACGACCCTGGTTTCCATGGGACTTGAGCACATTGGCCGAGAGAACCGGAGACAGGGTCAGGGCCACGATACCGGAGATGACAAAAGCGCCCGACAAGGTAAAGGCAAACTCGGTAAACAGGGTCCCGACCAGACCGCCGGTAAAGCCGATGGGGGCATACACGGCAAGCAGGGTGGTGGTCATGGCGATGATCGGCACCGCCAGTTCTCGTGCGCCGGTGATGGCCGCCTGGATACGGGTCTTGCCCATTTCCACGTGGCGATGCACGTTCTCCACCACGATGATGGCGTCGTCCACCACGAGGCCGATAGCGAGCACCATCGCCAACAGGGTGAGCAGATTGATGGAATACCCCAGCAACCACATGACGAAGGCGGCACCCACCATGGACAGTGGCACGGCCACTGCCGGCACCAGGGCCGCACGGGCTGAACCCAGGCTCAGGAAAATAACCACCAGCACGATGAGGATGGACTCTGCCAGGGTGGTGTATACCTCTGAAATGGAGTCACTGATATATACACTGCCGTCGTAGGCGACGCCGCCGGTAATGCCCTTGGGCAGCTGGGCCTGTATCGAGGGCATCAGGTCGTTGACCAGCTTGGCCACATCCAGGGGGTTGGCGCCCGGAGCGGTTTCGACCGCCAGGAATACACTGGGTGTGCCCTTGTACAGTACCCGCGTCTGGTACTGCTCGGCGCCCAGTTCCACTGCCGCGATATCTTCCAGGCGGACAAGCTTGTCGCTCTGGGTCTTGATCACCAGTTCGCGAAACTCTGCCTCGCTGGTCAGGTCGGTGTTGGCATCCAGGTCAATGGACACATACCTGCTCTTGGTGGACCCGATACCGGACAGGTAATTGTTAGATCGCAATACCGAGGCAACTTCTTCGGCAGACACATTCAGCGCTCGCATCCGGGCCGGATCCAGCCAGATACGGATGGCGAGTTCGGAGCCATAAACCGCCGCCTTGGCTACCCCCGGCAAGGCTTGAATCTGGGGCTGAATAACCCGGGTGGCGTAATCGGTAATTTGCGTTCCGGGAACCGTGTCACTCAAAAACCCCAGGTACATCAGGGCAAAAGTGCCATCGTCACCGCTATCGATTACCGGGTCCTCGCTCTCCGCCGGCAGGACATTGCGCTGACTGGCCACCTTGGCCTGAATTTCAGCGACCGCCGCATCGGTACTGTAATTCAGTTCCATGTGCACCTGGATGCTGGACACGCCCTTGCTGCTGGTGGCAGTCATGTAGTCAATGCCCCGGGCCTGGGCGATGACTCGCTGCAACGGTGTCGTAATAAAGCCCTGCACCAGGTCGGAACTGGCGCCCGGGTACACCGTGGTCACGGTGATCACCGTGGTTTGCATCTCGGGAAACTGACGCAGTTCCAGCATCCCGACCGAGCGCAGGCCCAGTAACAGAATGATCAGGCTGATGACGGTGGCCAATACCGGCCGCCGTATGAACAGGTCGGTAAACCTCATGGGTGGCTCAACCGTTCATCGTCAAGGGGAAGACTGTTATCCACGGCAATAGCCTGGCCATCGCGCAGTTTCACCAGGCCGGTTCGCACCACCGTTTGACCGGCTTCCAGCCCCGAGCTGATAACTATCCGCCCACCACGAATTTCACCGGTGGTCACCTGCTGGCGGCTTGCCACCAGGCCGCCCTTGCCATCGTCCACGACCAGGTAGAGAAAATCGCCATAGGTATTCAGACTGATCGCGGTACGCGGCACAGTGACCGCCTGGGTCAGTCCTTCAAACAGGTTCACCACCCGCGCGAACATACCCGGCTTCAGGCGTCCGTCGGGATTGGCCAGGCGGGCCCGTATGGCAACCATCCTGGTGGCCACCTCCACGTCAGGCTCTATGGCTTGCAGCTGTCCCTTGAATACTTCGCCAGGATAGGCGCCCACGCTGATCTCAACCTCCTGACCTACGGCCAGGCCGGGCAGGAATCTTTCGGGTAAAGCGTAATCCACGTAAATCGGGTCCAGGGACTGCAGGCTCACAATGCGATCCCCCGGCTCGATGTACTCACCGGCATCCACCCGGCGAATACCCAGGACCCCGGAAAAAGGTGCGCTGACGGTTTTTCGCGCAATGATCGCCCGCTGCTGGGCAACCCTGGCCCGGGCTGCTTCAAACGCCGCCTCCGTCTGGTCGAAATCGGATTTGGACATGGCTTTCTTGGGCAGCAGTTCCACGGCCCTCTCGAACTGCAACTCTGACAATCTCGCGTCCGCCACCAGGACCTGCAGGGCGGCCCGGTCAATTTCATCATCCAGACGCAGCAGCGGCTGCCCCTGCTTCACTTGCTGGCCTGACTCAAATAACAATTCCTTGACCAGGCCACTTACTTCGGGTGTCAGGTGTATACCCTGGACCGAGCTCAAGCTGCCCACAGATCCGATGGAAGGCCGCCAGCTTTCCAGGGTCGCCTCCGCCGTTGCGATAATCGCTGGTGGCTGTGGCTGCGACATGGCCTTGCCCATGGCCTGGTAGCCGAGGTATTTCCAGTAAAAAATTCCACCGAAAATCCCGCCCAGCAGGATTACCGCAATTAACGCCCGTTTGATCATTTTTCTTTTTTACCCTGTCGTGGCCAACATCCAGAGAATCGCCCAGGTCAGAATGAGCCGCTGTACCGGTTTGTGGCCGTGATGTTTTCTGAATTAGCCGCTAACTTTAACGCGACTGGGTACTTATTCCTACCTCGTTTACCCCTTCCTCCGCCGCTATACCTTATTGCCCGGCAACCGGGACAGGCGTAAGTTCAAGCTGGCAGGCACGTGGCCGGCAAGGGAGTCGCAGGATTGAACGAAAAAACCTCACAGCCACCCACCATCAAGCTTGAACCGCGGCTGTCAGGATTGGCCAAGTCCGCCACCCTGGCCATAAACGAGCACTCGCAGGCCCTCGCGGCGCAGGGCAAGCACGTGGTGCGGCTGGGTCTTGGGCAGTCACCGTTTCCTGTCCCGGCAGTCATGCAACGCGCACTACAGCTCAATGCCCATCAGAAAGCCTATCTTGCGGTCCAGGGTCTTGCGGAACTGCGTCTGGCGGTGAGCAGGTATATCGAGCGCACCGAGGGTCTGCGCTACGCGCCTGACCAGGTGCTGATCGGGCCGGGTACCAAGGAGCTGTTGTTCCATCTGCAACTGGCCTGTGACGCGGAATTGCTGCTGCCCTCCCCCAGTTGGGTGTCCTATGCTCCACAGGCCAGGATTTTGGGCCGGGACATGCAATGGCTGCCCTCCGATCCAGGCCAGCCGGACCTGGATCCGGACGTGCTGGACCGATATTGCAGGCAGCAGCCGGCCCGGCCGAGATTGCTGGTACTCAACTACCCGAACAACCCGAGCGGAAGCAGTCCCGCAGCCGACCGGCTGCAGGCCATTGCGGGCGTGGCGCGCCAGCATCACGTGATGATTTTGTCTGACGAAATTTACAGCGGACTGCATTTTGACAATCAGCATGTTTCCATCGCGCGCTACTACCCCGAAGGCACCATTATCAGTAACGGTATCAGCAAGTGGGCCGGGGCCGGTGGCTGGCGCCTGGGTGCGTTTGTCTTCCCCACCACCCTTGGGTCGGTACTCAAGGGCATGGTGACCCTGGCCAGCGAATCCTACACCTCAGTCAGTGCACCTATTCAGTACGCGGCAATACATGCGTTTAACGACAACCCGGAGCTACAGGAATACCTGGATGTCTGCCGGCGCTTGCTTAAAGCCCTTATGCTGTGGGGCTGGCGCACTCTTGAGGAGGCCGGCGCACAACTGGCACAACCACGCGGCGGCTTTTACCTTCTGCCACATATGGAGGCGCTACGAGACAAGCTCGATCTGCACAACAGCCAGGCCCTGTGCAAATACTTGCTGGAAAACACCGGGGTTGCCGCCCTGCCCGGCACGGCATTCGGCCGAGCGCCGGACGAACTGTCATTGCGACTGGCCTGCGTGGACTTTGACGGCGAGACCGCCCTCAACGCGATGAAGGAACTTCCGCCTGGCGCCGAACCAGACGAGGCGTTCCTGGCCGAGTATTGCCAACCTACCTTCGGCGGCATCCAGCGCATAGCCGCTTGCTTCCAGACCTGATACCCGACCTCCCCAGGCCCGGTTGCGGCCCGGCGGGAGTATCGCCTGCGCCGGATATACCGGGTGACCGCTCCGATATGCGCATGTTGACTTTCCGGTTAGATGATATTATTTTGATATCAGTTTAATTCGCGCAAGAGAGATCGCCATGATTAAAGAAATTCGTCGCAAGGTAAGTTCCGGATACCTGTTCCTGGGCCTGCTGGCCGCAGCCCAGGTAATCGGCGCCTATGGAATTTTTAATGGACTGCAAAGGTCTCGAATTTCCCATGGCGATTTTTTGGGCCTTGTTCAGCGTAGTCGTCCTGGTGTGTTGGTTCGGGCTGTTCATGGTCAATCCCAACGAGGGCAAGGTGCTGCAGATTTTCGGCAAGTACGCGGGAACCGCAAGAGAGCCGGGGCTGCGTTGGGCCAACCCTTTCTATGCCAAGAAGGCGGTTTCCCTGCGTATACGCAATTTCGAAAGTGGCAAGCTCAAGGTGAATGATTCCAATGGCAGTCCGATCGAAATCGCAGCCGTGGTGGTATGGAAAGTAGTGGATACCGCCGAGGCAGTATTCGAGGTGGACGACTTCGAAGAATTCGTCACTATCCAGAGCGAGGCGGCACTGCGCAACCTGGCAACCAGCTATCCCTACGAGACCCATGATGACGATCAAATCAGTCTGCGTAGTGATCCGAAAACAATCGCCGGCAGTCTGCGCAAGGAAATCCAGGAACGCCTGGAAAAAGCCGGCGTGGACGTCATCGAGGCACGCATTTCTCACCTGGCCTACGCCCAGGAAATCGCCCACGCCATGCTGCGCCGGCAGCAAGCCTCGGCCATCATCGCCGCACGTAAGCAAATCGTTGAAGGGGCCGTGGGCATGGTGAAAATGGCCCTGCACGAATTGAAAGAGCAAGGCGTGGTTGAACTGGACGAGGAACGCAAGGCCGGCATGGTGAGCAACCTGCTGGTGGTGCTGTGCAGTGAAGAAGCCGCACAACCGGTGTTGAATACCGGCACGCTCCACAACTAATCAAGGCAGCACGGGGAACGCTCGCGCGCTCCCCGGTTGCAGATACCTGAATGAGCAAACGCAAACCTTTCGCCCTGCGCATCAATGAAGACATCCTGAGCGCCATGCAAAAATGGGCGGACGATGAATTGCGTAGCGTAAACGGACAGATTGAATACGTGCTCAGGGAAGCACTGAAGACAGGCCTCCAGGCTGCCCCGCAACAGAGCACGACCAGAAAAAGTATTCCTAGGGTACCTCCGCGGGAGCGCGTCGGCCGCGACACGCGACTTTTACCACCCCCCAATGCGCAGGCTTTCCTGAACCCGCGCATTTTCCCTGGATTATCTTTCACTGTTCTCGCCTTCCGGCACAGCTTTGTCACCCGGACGGGTCTGATAGATATTTATTTTTGCCAATAATAACAGCAGGTTAACGAATTACGCTTCGAGAACCTGGCAAGTCACGACGAGACATATCGGTAAATACGAATGAGAATGATTGTCGTTTAGAACTAGGGTGCATACCATGTATCCAACAGCCGGAACCCTGCCCCGCCACTCCTGCGGGCCGGCCTGGCTGTCAGGCATGTCCCGCGGGATTGCGCCCGTTGCCAACCGGCGCCGGCACAGGGCGTCACTAGTAGAGAATCGAAAAAATGAGTAGTCATGTCGGCACAACCTCGGTCCCCGTCCAGTTTCCCCTCTACCGTGGTGAGAAACGGGTTCGTATAGCCCTGCTGGGTATGCCCAATAGTGGCAAGAGCACCTTGTTTCAGGCCGTGTCGGCCACCTCGGTCAGAACCGGCAAGCTCGCCGGTACCGGCCGCACCTACGGTGAGTGCCGGGTGCAGGTCGGTCTGGATGAGGCAAACCTGGTTGACCTGCCCAGCATCCAGTCCCTGCACCACCTCGAAGACGGTGACTTGCTGGCCCTGAAGTACCTGCTTTGGGGCGATGAGCCACCGCCCGTGTCCGCCCATGACCATGCGACCCCGCCGGCCCCGTTCTCGCCACCGGATGTAATCATCCAGGTGGTGGATGCCACTGCCCTGGAACGGCACCTTGAGCTGACCCTGGAATTGAGCCAGCTGGGCAAACCCATGGTGCTGGCATTGAACCGGATGGATGAGGCAGCAAAACGAGGATTGAAAATCAGCGCCAGCATGCTGGAGCGTGAACTGGGCGTTCGTGTCATACCGACGATCGCCACCATGGGTCAGGGTATCTCGGAGTTGTTCACAGCTGCGGTTGCAGTGGTGCGAGAAGACGTCTGCCCGGTACCACAGCCGTTCAGCCCACACATTGCCGAGGCCATGAAACCCCTCAGTAACGCCCTGAACGATGCCGACATCAACGCAGCCTTCCAGGCGCCGCATGCCTTCCTGGTTCAGCAGGTTGCAGCCGGCGACCCATTTATCCTCGGCGAGCTGGGCCAGCATTTCCCGGCCCGCGTCCCGGCACTGAAAAACCTGGTCGAAGGGGCTGGCACACTGCTACCACGCCCGCTGGCGGAGGAAATGCATGCTGACCGCCACCACATGGCGGCCAGCCTGTTTGAGCTGGTAACCCGCACCGGCGTGAGCCCCGAAAAAGGCGGTTGGCGGGCCCTGCTGGACAAGTTGTTCCTGGACCCTCGCATTGGATTGCTTGGCTCCCTGGCCGTATTTGCCCTGGTGTTGTTTGTGGTGTTCGAGGTAGGCGGCTGGCTGGACAGTCTCACCGCCGCACGCCTGATCGAGGCTGCCCAGGATTGGCAGCCGGTAAGTACGGGCGGCGTGATCGGACGCGCCGTGGTAGACGGCCTGATCGGTCTGATCGGTATCGTGGTGCCGTATATGCTGCCCCTGGTCCTGTTGCTGGTCGCCCTGGAAGAAGCCGGCATCATGCACCGCATCGCCTTCGTGGTAGACCGTGGATTCCACAAGATCGGTCTGCATGGCGCCGTGGCCGTGCCTTTTCTGCTGGGCCTGGGCTGCAATGTGCCGGCCCTGTCGGCAGTGGCCGCCTCCTCCCGTGGAAAAGAACGTTTCGTGGCCTCCTTGCTGATTACTTTCGTACCCTGCTCCGCCCGCTCGGCCATTATCCTGGCCCTTGCCGGCAAATACCTGGGTGGCCTGGGAGTACTGGCCATTTTCGGTTCGACCATGCTGGTCATCGCGCTGCTGGGCAAGCTGCTGACTCGTCGCTACCCGGATTCCGGGCCAGGCCAGGTACAGGAAATCCCCCCCTACTCGCTGCCCAATATCAAGACCTTGCTGGCCACTACCTGGTCCCGCACCAGCGATATCCTGACCATCGTCACGCCATTGCTGGTGGGTGGCAGTGTGGTCCTGGCCCTGCTCTCGCATTTCCAGGCGGACGCATACATCAACCTTGCACTCACGCCGATAACCGGCTGGTGGCTGGGTCTGCCGGTCGTGCTGGGGGTGCCCATCCTGTTCGGCGTGTTGCGCAAGGAATTGTCGCTGCTGATGATCTACCAGGCCCTGGGAGGTTTCGACGTCGGCCAGTACCTTGACTGGGTGCAGATCGCCACCTTCCTGGTGTTCCTGACGTTCTACATCCCCTGCGTTTCCACCTTCGCGGTGATGCTCAAGACCCTGGGCAAACGTGACGCCTGGTTCTCCGTGGCCTTGTCCGTGGCGGTGGCGCTGGTCGTCAGCCTGCTGGTGCGGGTGCCACTGGAAATGATCCAGCGTGGACTTGCCTAGTCACCCTGCGACCCAGGTATATCCAACTGCAGGCAGGCGCTGTTCCGGGAATTATTCCCGTACCGGGTGCTTGGCCAATTTGCGTTGCAGGGTACGGCGATGCATTTTTAAGGCACGGGCGGCAGAAGAAATATTACCGTTGTGGGATAACAATATTTTTTGCAGATGCTCCCACTCCAGACGCCGAACAGACAATGGTGTGTCAGCAGGTGGCACACTGGCATCGCCCTCCTCACGTTCCAGCGCAGCGGCAATTTCATTTGCATCGGCTGGCTTGGTCAGGTAATGGGTCGCACCCAGCTTGATGGCTTCAACGGCAGTGGCTACGCTTCCGTAGCCGGTGAGCATCACGATGCGGGTGTTCTCATCCATTGCCACCAGCCTGCTTACCAACTCCAGGCCCGAATCACTGCCGATACGTAAATCCACAACCGCGTACTCAGGCTGGCACTGGTCAGCCAGAACCAGGGCTTCGGTCAGCTTATACGCCACGTGTACCTGGAAACCGCGTCTACGCAGCGCCTCACTCAATACCATGCAAAAAGCCCGGTCATCGTCGACCAGCAACAGGGTCGGGGCATCCTCTGTCGATTCCGGGCCGGGCGTTCCTGTCCTGTCCGGAGTTTGCATGCTACCGGTCCTGCCTGGCGGCGGTGAACACGGGCAGCGTGACTTTCGCCATGGCGCCTCCCTCGGGAAGATTCGCAAGACTCAGGGTACCGCCCAGGCGCTGAATACTCGAGACTGCCAGGTATAGACCCACGCCCATACCGCCCTTGCCGGAACTGACCGGTTTTTGTCCCAGCGTCTCCAGCACCTCCCGGGCAACCCCGGGACCCTTGTCAACAATTTTGATGGTCAGGATTTCCTCGCTCCAGCCTGACTTGACCAGGACGCCGCCGGGCGATACCTGGCCTGCGTTGTCCAACAGGTTGTGCAATGCCGGGGTCAGGGTGGTCTCGACAAATAGCCAGGCAGATTCAATCTTTCCGGTTATCCTCACTTCCAACGGAATGGCCGGATTCATGGTCTGCCATTGCTCCAGCATCTCGGTCACATACCCACGCGCCGACATGGCTTTTCCACCTTCAGCCCGCGCGGCCCCCGCGTTTCTGGAGAACAGGGACAGGGTTTGCTTGCAGCGCTCCACTTGCTCCCGCATCAGCCCCAGCTTCTCGCTCAGTTCCGGGTGCTGCCTGACGACCGGGTCATCCTGCAGATCCGTGCTCAGGATAGCCATCGTGCCCAGCGGCGTTCCCAGGTCATGCGCGGCACCGGCCGCCAGTGTTCCCAGGGCAGCCAGGTGCTCATTACGCAGGACCTGTTCCCTGGCCTCGACCAGGGTTTTTTCCTTATTGCGCAGGCGATCGGCCAGACCGGCAACAATGAAGGCCACGAATCCGGCACTCAGAATAAAACCCAGCCACATTCCGATCACGTGCAGCTGAAAACCCGGATCCGGATGTGCCGCCCCGTGTTCATGGGCCGGCTGAAAGAAAAACAACAGACAGGAATAGCAAATGATACACAGCGCCGCGATGGCCCGAGCGTGGGGGGGCGAAAGCACCATGGCTGCCAGTATGGCCGGGATCAGGAAAAACCAGACGAAAGGATTGGTGGCGCCGCCAAAAAAGTAGAACAGCCCGGTCAGGGCCAGGACATCCACGACCATTTGCAGAAACACCTGCTGTTCGCCCGGGAGTTGCGCTTGCGTCAACGCCCTCGCACGCAGCAGGCCGGTAACAGCAAGGAAGGCGAGAATAACCGTGATGGGTAGCAGCTGTATGTCCTGGTTGAACAGGCTGTGGGCCAGGGCGGTGAACACCGCCACGACCACCACCAGCAGGCTCCGCCCGGCAAGCATACCCTTGAGAAAACGGCTGGTCAGGGAAGTGTCAGAGGTGGGTGGCAAGATATCCATGGGCTCAATATTGCATCGCCCCACCGCGGGCGGCAACCGGCGCGTGGCTGCGGCAATTTGCCACATTCCCAAATCCCCGGGCAGAGGCTAGGATTGCACTTGAGACGTCAGGATGATTACCGGGAACGGCGGGCAGGGATGCCCGACTCGCTGACGGGGTTCACCCCGGCTTGGCGAGGTTGGAAGGGACTGCCGGCCGCTTCTGGTACCGCATTTTGTCGTCGCGGTGTTCGTCCGGATTGGCCAGGGAGGCCGATTCCCGCCCGAGGCTGGACCGGACGACGCCGCAGATTTCATGGGACTGCTTCTTGCAGGGTTTTTGTTCCATGAAGTCCAGCCGCCTGGTGGCCTGGTCCGTCTGGCTGGCGCAGGACGCGCCCTCGCATCGGAAGGATCCAGGACTGGGTCACGGTGGCTGCACCTGGAGCGCGATGGACTCTCGTCGACCGGTTTTGCCCCTCCCCCCCCCGAGTTGCCGGCCGACGTCCCGCTAGGCGGCGCGAGCCTCTCCATGCGTGTCGTCTGCCATCGTTTTAGCCGGTATTACCGCCATGGCCGCCTCGGTCATGGCGGTAATCGTTAGCGACGGATTTACCCCGGGGTTGGCCGGCACCGCGGCGCCATCGCAAACCAACAGGTTCTGATAGCCGAAAACCCGCTGCTGCTTGTCGATGACCCCGTTTTCCGGGTTACTTCCGATCACCGCACCACCCAGTATATGGGCGGTGCTGGGGATGTTGGCGAGGGCCTCCAGGGTCATGCTTTGCGCCACACCGCCGGTGTACCTGGCGAGAAACTCGGTGGCCTTGTTGCCGGCTTCGATATAGGTCGGGTTGGGTTTGTCCCTGTCTTGCTCGGTTTTCAACTTGAAACCCCGTCCGAACAGCCGACGTTTGGCGCGAAATGCGATTGCGTTGTCCAGACTCTGCATGACCAGCACGATCAAGGTGCGTTGTGACCAGCCAAATGGCCAGAGCATACGCAGGAAGGTCAGGGGGTGACGCAGGATATTGCCGAGCAATTTCAACGGCCGTGTAAAACGCGTTCCGTTACCGGTCAACGGCGTCAGCAATACGGCGCCCATGAAATCTGCCTGCTTGCCATAGGTGACAAACTCGATGTGGGTGTCTGCGTCCACGTGGGCGCTGGCGCTGATCGCGACGGTATTCCACACATCCAGGGAGTCATCGGGCAACGTGAGCGCCATGATGGACTCGCTGTTGGTGCGCACCAGCGTACCCAGTCTGTCGCTGATACGTGGCAGGGATCCATTGTGCTTGCAGTTGGCAAGCAAGTGATTGGTGCCCCGCGCACCGCCTGAAACCACTACGCCCCTGGCGGTGAAACGCCGGGTAGACCT
Organism: uncultured Gammaproteobacteria bacterium; assembly: GCA_963823435.1. GTDB lineage: Bacteria > Pseudomonadota > Gammaproteobacteria > Steroidobacterales > BM003 > CAKZML01. Next base: position 40,621 of record CAWGLN010000004.1, read on the forward strand.
GGAACTCCAGGCTCCCGGATCGCGGGTGAATATCTCGTAGCCTTCGCTGCCATCTTCTGCACCCAGGGGACGAATATCGGTCACGTGGTGATCGGGAAGTACTTCCGCGCCGGCTTTTTCGGCGAACCACAAATAGTTTTTCACCAGGGTGTTCTTGGCCCCATGCCGGCAGCCAATCATACAGGCGCCGCAACGCTTGCATCCGCTGCGCCGGGGTCCTGCACCGCCAAAATAGGGATCCGGAACCTCTACCCCCGGTTCGCCAAAAAACACACCGACGGGTGTACGGGTAAAGGTGTGACCCATGCCCGTGTTCTCGGCCGCCTGCTTGAGCAAATGGTCAGCCGGACTTTCAAACGGGACGGTCACCACACCCAGCATCTGTTCTGCTGTCTGGTAATGGGGCGCAAGTTCTGCATTCCAGTCGCCCAGGTCCTTCCACTGGGGATTCTTGAAAAACTCGGCCTTGGCCCGATACAGAGTGTTGGCATAGACCAGGCTGCCGCCGCCAACACCCGCACCACTGAAGATGAACACATCGCGGAAGGGACTCATACGCAGTATGCCCCGCAGACCCAGCAACGGCGACCACAGGTAACGCTTCAGGTTCCAGGCGCTTTCGGCAAAGTCCTCGTCCCGATAGCGGCGGCCCGCCTCCAGCACACCGACCTTGTAGCCTTTTTCTGACAGCCGCAGCGCCGACACACTGCCACCGAAACCCGACCCTATCACCAGCCAGTCGTAGTCATACTTCTGCATTGGGCTTCTCCATAAAAGGCTGATCAAGGCCGTACCGTTGCTGTCGTTGTCCGAAAGTCTCCATCATGTCCCGGCCGATCATGCCGAAGATCCAGACGATTCCAGTCAGCCAAAACTCTCTTTCCACAACACGCCCTTGATGCGGTGCATCAAATCTATCGAAAACACTGGTAGTTGTCATCAAGTAAAAACCCGGCATACGGTTTCCTTAGTCAGCCTGATACCGGGTAAGGATCACCCGGGCGCCGTGTGCAGGAGATAGAACCGGTCCAGAGATCGGATGCCGCAACGGGTCATCGGCCTTTACCTATGGAAGTCCTCCGCCTCAGGAACTAGATTGAAGATGAATGACCCGGAAGTAGCGTCCGCGCGGAACAGTTCATGAATGGAACCTGCGCCGTCCGGCCCCTGGCCGTTAAAGCTGCTTCCGGGTATTCAATTTTTGCGGAACAGCCCCTGCCCTGCGCGCGCTTGAAGACAATCCGCTTCTCAATCGCTTTTCTGATACCCCGGGCCTGACTCCGTGTATCCCCGGGCTACAATTGATCGCCAACACTTCGAGTCAGCAGGGCGGGGGTTCTCGCCCCTTCACCACCTTGTTTCCCACGCGGGTTGCCCGGGTGGGGGCTGATCGCCGCGGCCACTGCAATCGCCACCAGGTTGCCGTCAGGTGACGGATCAGGTAGAAACACCCGATGCCCCGGCCAAGCGGGGCCGCCTGCCATCCATTTGCGACTACGCATAACAATAAAAGGGAGTCGCGTGTGAATCGGAAACAACAATCGCGCCGTAAGTTCTTGAAGGCTTCAAGTGCCGCCCTGGGTGTCACCCTTGCCGGTATTCACCTGCCAACACTGTTACCGCTGGGAAAGGCTGCCGCCGAGGCCCGGGACAAGCAGGCCGCTTTCCAGGTACTGAGTGCACAGGAGGCCGCAGACATCGAAGCGATAACGGCACTGATCATTCCCTCTGACAACACCCCCGGGGCTCGAGAGGCCGGGGTCGTGTATTTTATCGACCTGGCAATGGGCGCCCAGATGGCCGGGATGCTCCCTGATCTGCGTCACCAGTTATCCGAGATCAACAAACTGGCCGGCCCGGATTCAGCGGCGAGCTTTTCCCGCCTTGACGAAGACGCGCAGCTGGCGGTCATGCAGGCAGCGGATGAGGTCGGTGCGCTGGGAATCTTCTCCACCCTCACCATGTTTGGCATGTTTTCCATGCCCAGCTACGGTGGTAATCGAGATCACGTTGGCTGGGACATGATCGGCTTTGATCACCGCCACGCCTGGATGCCTCCCTTTGGCTACTACGATGCAGAGGAACATGACGGACAGGGAGGGCAGCCCAATGAAGCGTCCTGATAACATGCCAGCCTTTGCGCTGAACGCCGAGGTTGATTTTGTCATCGTGGGTTCCGGCGCCGCCGGCGGTGTGCTGGCCAAGGAATTATCTGTGGCCGGATTTGATGTGGTGGTTCTTGAACAGGGCAAATGGCGCTCTGAGGAGGACTTTACCCATGACGAATTCGACGTGCTGTTCAACAACGGGCTCGCCGGTGGCAAAGACCAGGCGAATTCCCAGACCTTCCGCCACACCGGCAAGGAAGAAGCCAAGGTTAGCCCGGGTGTACAGCCGGCGTGGTATGCCCGCACGGTAGGTGGAAGCAGCGTGCACTTTTCCGGTAACTACTGGCGTTTCCGTCCGCTTGATTTCAAGGAGAAATCCCTGCTGGGCCCCATCTCCGGGACCAGTTTTGCCGACTGGCCCATCAGTTATGAGGAACTGGAGCCCTATTACACCAAGGTGGATTGGGAAATCGGCGTTTCCGGAGCGCCGGGACCATTTGATCCGCCACGCTCCAGGCCCTATCCCCTGCCGCCCATGCCGGTGAAGTCCTCCGGTGTGCTGTTCGAAAAGGGCGCCAGGAAAATTGGTCTCAATCCCCAGGTCGCGCCGGTAGCCATCTTGTCCAAGCCCTACCGGGGACGCGCCTCGTGTGTGAATTGCGGTTTTTGCATGGGCTTTGGTTGTGAGACCGGAGCAAAATCATCCTCGCTGTCGGCGATGATTCCGCTGGCCATGGCAAGCGGCCGTTGCGAGCTGCGCAGCGAGTGCACTGTCTACCGGCTGCAAACCAATGACAAGGGTCGGGTAGACGAGGTGCTTTACCTGGACAGGGACGGCAAACAGCGATCCCAGAAGGCGAAGGCGGTGATCGTCTCGGCCAATGGCATGGAGACTCCCCGCCTGTTGCTGATGTCCGAGTCGCCCAGGTTCCCCAACGGCCTGGCAAACACCAGTGGCCTGGTGGGCAAGAACCTGATGTTCAATTACCACTCCTCGGTCAACGCCACCTTTGAGCATCAGCTGAACGAGTACAAGGGTATCCAGTGCACCCGGATCTCGCATGATTTTTATGCCACCGACCCCAAGCGGGGATTTTATGGTGGCGGCGGGCTCGATGGTCGACCCCTGTTCCTGGCCATGCCCATGCTTTACTCGCAACTCTTCCCGCCCCAGGACATGCCACGATGGGGCAAGGGCTTCAAGGAATTCCTGGCCGATTCATTTACTCGCAGCATGACCGTGGTCGGGGCCACAACTTCGCTGGCGATGGAAAGTAACAACGTCACCCTGGATCCCACGGTGCGTGACCGATTTGGTCTGCCTGCCGGCCGCATGACCTACATGGACCATGCAGATGATATGGCCATGGGCAGTTTCCTGCAGGGCAAGGCAAGAGAAATGATGGAGGCGGCAGGCGCAAGAAAGGTGGTAGCCCAAGGCGGTGGCCCCACCAACGTGTCGGCGCACCTGATGGGCACCTGCCGGATGGGGAATGACCCCGCCACGTCGGTGGTGGATCGTTATCATCGCAGTCATGATGTGCCCAACCTGTTCATTTGCGATGGCAGCAGCTTTGTCACCTCGGGGCGCGGACAGCCGACCATGACGATCCAGGCCCTGGCATTCCGTGCCGCGGACCATATTGCAGAATTCGCCCGCCGCAATGAAATCTAGACCTTTGGGAGATAAAATCCATGAAAAACCTCGTAAAACTCACCGCGTTGCTTGCCGCCATGCTGCTCACCGGGACCCATGCCCTGGCCGAACATCACGAGGCCAAAGCTGACCTGGAGTACTTAAACGCCTCCAGTAACGCGGAAAGCACCCTGCCGTTTTCAGACGCCGTGAGAGTCGGTGATGTGCTGTATGTGTCCGGCAAGATCGGCAACCTGCCCGGAACGCTTGATCTCGCGCCGGGCGGCATCCAGGGCGAGACTCGCCAGACCCTGGAGAACATCAAGGCCTCGGTTGAGCGCTATGGCTTTTCCATGACCAGGCCAATCAAGTGCACGGTGTTCCTGGCAGATATCGCCGAGTGGGCCAAGATGAATGAAATCTACGTGCAGTTTTTCCCCGGCAACAAGCCGGCTCGCAGCGCCCTGGGCGTCAGTGGCCTGGCGTTGAATTCCCGGGTGGAGATCGAGTGTATGTTCGCCAGGTAGAGAGGCACCGGTCCGACCTGTCGCGTGAATACCCACGGCGATTGGGCGATGCTCAAATAGAAAGGGCGATCCGCAGTCAGCGGGTCGCCTTTTTTTGTATTGCCGGGGAACCTCTGATCTGTTCTGGACGAAGCAGATTGGGAGTCAAAAGAGCCAGATTCAAGGCGCCAATCGCACGTAGTAGGGAGCTACTGCGAAGATTGGCAACGCAGAAGCTGGACTTTTTTGGCCCCAGGATGCCAGTTCATGAATAGATCAGAGGCTCCCTAGATAATGTCCCAGGGATAGCCTTCTTCATTGACAATGTAGTCACACAGACTCGTGGTGCTCTCATCCTCATTCTTCAGCAGGCGCCGCAGGTTCTGATTCATGCGACGCTTGGCGTCCTGAGTAAACAACTTCGCGATACTTAGCGCAAATGCGTACTTCTCGGAGCCGTCAGCCTCCATGCTGGCCACCCGCGACAGCACGCTGATACCGACGAAAAGATCGATGGCCACATCAGCCACCCTTTGCATGGACAACTGTTGACCGATGATGTGCTTGCCATGGCGACGCAACAGCACGTCAGTCAGGCGGGACAATTCCTGGGTATATTTTTCGTACACCAGCGCCTCGTCCTGCAATGAAGCCGGCACGTTGGCCACGATATGATCCCGGCCCAGGGAGGTAATCTGGGTCAGGCGCCGGCCGGTATAGTCGGTGAGTACGCCAAAGCCCTTGATGGGGTTGTTGAAGATACCCTGTACGCCGGCCTTCATGTCTTTCAGGGAATCGCCCACGTCCTTCATACCCGACAGCGCGATAAACAGACGCAGGATTTCGCTGGTGCCCTCAAAGATGGTCAGGATGCGGGAGTCACGCGCGATGCGTTCGTAGGGGTACTCTTTCATGTAACCGTTGCCGGCGGCTATCTGCATGGCTTCATTGGCCGTACGCAGCATGGCTTCACTGGCAAACACCTTGCTGATGGCGGCTTCGGTCGAATAATCGGTATGCCCCGAGTCGATGTAGTGAGCCACCATCCAGACCACGCTTTCCGCGGCAAAGCAGTCCACAGCCATGCCTGCGATTTTCTTCTTGATCAAACCGAAATCGGACAGGCTCTGACCGAACGCCTTGCGTTGCTTGGCATATTGGGAGGACAGTTCGATACAGGCCTTCATACCGCCCACTGCGCCGCCACCCAGACCGGTGCGGCCATTGTTGAGCACTTCCATGGCCACCTTGAAACCCTTGCCCTCGGGCCCAAGCAAGGCGCCGGCGGGAAGTTTCACGTCGGCAAAACTCACGGTGGTCGTGGACGAGGCGCGTATACCCATCTTGTGTTCGGTCGGTCCTACAGCAACACCCGGCCAGGACTTTTCAACAATGAAGGCACTGAGCTTGCCAGCCTCGCCCTCGGTGCGGGCGAAGACAGTGAAAAAGTCAGCCAGGCCGCCGTTGGTGACCCAGATTTTTTCACCGTTCAGGGTCCAGGTGCCATCGTCGTTCCTGACCGCCCTGGTCTTCAGTGCAGCCGCATCCGAGCCGGCGCCGGCCTCGGTCAGGCAGAACGCAGCAATCATTTCGCCGCTTGCCAGCTTGGGCAGGTATTGAGCCTTTTGCTCGTCTGTGCCGAACAGCAACAAGCCCTTCATGCCGATTGAACTGTGCGCCCCTATGGTCAGTGATGAGGAACTGTCATGCCGACTGCTTTGCGACAGAACCCGCGAATAGGCTGCGTTGGACAGGCCCAGGCCCTCATATTCCTCGGGGATGATCAGACCAAAAAGGCCCATGTCGCGTAAGCCCTGGAGGAACTCCTCGGGTTGCGCCGCCGCATCGTCCCACTTGGCGAAAGAATCCTTGCGTTCCTGCAAGAATCGATCGAAGGAATCGAGCACCATTTCGAGGGTCTCGCGTTCCTCCTCGCGGATTTTCGGGTAAGGGAACAGGTTCTGCTGGACCATATTGCCCAGGAACAGGGACTTGACCGCGCTGGTGTTCAGCAGCAGGCCGGTTTCCGACGTGGCGGGGACGGGGGTCTCAAGGACAGCGTTCATACCTGAAGTCTCCTGTTGGCTTTACTCGGCACTTGAAAATAGCTCGCTTAACTCTGCGCCAGCTTACGCTGCAATGCAACATTTTCTACCACTTTTGACCCTGGTCCAAGTCCAGTGTTTTGTATCCGCGGCCTGTATCAATTGGCCGGGCGCCTGGCAGCAACCGTTACTTCTCACGATACAGGGCGATCCTGGCAATCCCGCTGGCATACCGGGGACGCTTGACGCTACCCTGTACCACAGTCCGCGAATAATCAGCGGCCCGAACATCGATACAACAAGACAACGAGGGTGACAGGAATGCATTTGATCAAGAAAGCGGGAATGGTACTGGGGTTGCTGGCACTGGCCCAGTCGGCCTGGGCGGAAGGATCCCTGGTGGCGGTCAGGGCCGGTCAGTTGGTGGACGTGCAAAAGGGCACGCTGCAAAAGGACCAGGTCATCCTGATCGCTGACGGAAGAGTCACCGAAGTTGGTCCGGCGGCCAGGGTGAGCATTCCCGAGGGAGCCAGGGTAATTGATTTGTCGGGCAAGACTGTTCTTCCCGGCTTGATAGATATGCACGATCACATTACCGGCGACCACCGATTCCATGGTTATCGGGGGCTGGCCATCTCGGTGCCCAGGGAAGCCTTGTATGGCGTCACCAACGCACGTATCACACTGGAAGCGGGCTTCACCACGATTCGCAACGTGGGCGCGAGCGGCTACGCAGACGTGGCCCTGAGGGATGCGATCAATGACGGTGAGATTGTGGGCCCACGCATACGTGTATCAGGTCCTGCCCTGGGCATTACCGGGGGACATTGTGATAACAACCTGCTGCCCAGCGAATACGATGTCACGGCCGAGGGTGTGGCCAACGGTCCCTGGGAAGTCAGGGCCAAGGTGCGAGAGGTGATCAAGTACGGGGCCGACCTGATCAAGTTCTGCGCCACCGGCGGTGTGCTGTCCAAGGGCACCAGCGTCGGCAATCAGCAGTTCACCCTGGAGGAAATGCAGGCACTGGTCGACGAAGCGCACATGCACGGCCGCAAAGTAGCTGCCCACGCCCACGGCGCACGGGGCATAAAAACAGCAATTCTGGCCGGCGTGGATTCCATCGAGCACGGAAGCTTGATCGACGACGAGGGCATTGCCCTGGCCAAGAAGCACGGCACCTACCTCGTGATGGATATCTATAACGACACTTTTATTCTCGAGTATGGCGCCAAGGTCGGCATGCTGCAGGAGTCACTGGATAAAGAGCGCGCCATCGGCCAGTTACAGCGGGATAATTTTCGCAAGGCTCATGCGGCCGGTGTGAACATGGCTTTTGGCAGTGACGGCGCCGTCTATCCCCACGGCGACAACGGCAAGCAGTTTGCCTACATGGTGGAATACGGCATGACACCCATGCAGGCCATACAGGCGGCCACAGTGGAAGCGGCCAATCTGCTTGGATGGAAGGACGATGTGGGTGCCATTGCCCCGGGGTTCCACGCCGATATCATCGCCGTGGACAGCAATCCCCTGGACGACGTCACGGTGCTTGAACACGTGAGTTTTGTCATGAAGGGCGGTGAAGTCTACAAAAACTAGGGAGCCTCTGATCCAGTCCTGAACCGGTATCTTGCGACTGAATCAGAGACACCCTGGATTACCCCGGGGGCGCCGCCGAAGTGGCGCCCCCTTATAATCTGCCTACCGATGGTCGGCGGTTCTACCCCAGGTCAGGCACAGGCAGGCGATCGACCCTGCATCGAGTTTCCATACGCACTTGTCTGCACTCTGTGCGCCCGCCTCACCGCTGGTGAACTCCAGGCTCCAACAGGCTCCCGCCTGGGGGTCAGGCAGGCTATAACTCACCTCCTCCGACGACCCATTGATGAGTATTGCCACCGCCTGGCCATCACCCCGGGACACCTCGCTGAAGACCGCAGCCTTGGCCCGGAGATTGGCCCAGGCATCACCCACCAATGAGGTCCCGCACGGGCCCAGCCACTGCAGGTTCGGCCAGCCCAGATCATTGTCTGTTTCACCGTGCCGGTAGCGGGACTGTCTGAGCAAGGCACAGCGCCTGCGCACCTGGATCATCCGCCTCACGCTCTCGGAAAACCCGGGGTCTCTTTCCAGACCCGACCAGTCCAGCCAGGCGACAGGATTGTCCTGGGCGTAGGCGTTGTTGTTGCCGTCCTGGGAATTGCCGAACTCATCGCCGGCCAGCAACATCGGCGTACCTTGGGAGAACATCAGTGTAGCCAGCATATTCAGACGCTGGCGGCGCCGTGTGTGCAGGATCCCCGGGTCATCCGTCTCCCCTTCCACGCCGTAATTACTGCTGAAATTGTGGGCATGACCGTCACGATTATCCTCGCCATTAGCCTGGTTATACCTGTCCTCGAATGACACCAGGTCCGACAGTGTGAAGCCGTCATGACTGGTCACGAAATTGATACTCGCATGGGGTTCGCGGCCACTGGGTTCAAACAGGTCTGCCGAGCCATGCAGACGGCTCGCCAGTCCACCGGCCAGACCCTCGTCACCGCGCCAGAACCGCCTGACGGTGTCGCGATAGCGATCATTCCATTCCGCCCAGCGTCCGGGGAAATGCCCCAACTGGTAACCCCCCGGACCCGGGTCCCAGGGTTCGGCGATCAGCTTGAGCGTAGCCAGGGCAGGGTCATTCGCAATCCCGGTCAACAAAGGGTGTTGTGGATTGAAACCCTCGGCCGATCGGCCAAGAATGGTCGCAAGGTCGAAGCGGAAACCGTCCACTCCCATTTCCCCGGCCCAGTACTTCAAACTGGTGATGACCAGTTCCCGGACCCGCGGATGATCCGCGTCCAGGGTGTTACCGCAACCGCTGTCGTTGATGTACTCGCCAGGGGCGCCGGGCCGGGTGCGGTAATAGGCAAGGTTGTCGATACCGCGAAAACTCAGGCTGGGTCCGGTGCTTCCGCTTTCGCCGGTGTGGTTGAACACAACATCCAGGATCAGTTCCAGGCCGGCGTCATGAATGGCGTTTGCCATGTCACGAAATTCGGCGACCGGATCGGTATGTCCAAGACGCGCTTCAGGCGCAAAGAAATTGATGCTGTTGTAGCCCCAGAAATTGCGCAGGCCTTTCTCGTGCAAATGCTGCTCATCGATAAACGCCTGCACCGGAAGCAACTCAATCGCGGTGATTCCCAGGGATTTTATATAGGCCAGTACATGCTTGTTGCGCATACCGGCGAATTTCCCCCGCGCCAGCGCCGGCACCTGCGGATGGGCCATGGTATAGCCACGCAGATTGGTCTCGTAAAGGAGCGTCTCGGACCAGGGAATACGCGGTCCCGGGCGGAGGGGCCCGGAAGCGGCCCGGACCACACTCCTGGGTACGTAGGGCGCGCTGTCCAGCGTGTTTATCCGGGGTTCCGGCTCAGGCTTGTCCGGATCAAAATCAAACACCGCGGGGTTCCAGGCAAAGCTCCCGGAAAGTTGTCTCGCATAGGGATCTATCAGGAGTTTGGCGGGATTAAACCGCAGCCCCTCCAACGGCGCCCAGCGTCCATGCACCCGGTAACCGTAAGCTTGCCCGGGTCGGCATGACGGCAGATAGCCGTGCCAGACACCATCACATTGATGCGGCAACCAGTGACGGGCAGTCTCGCCACCGTTTTGGTCAAACAAACACAACTCGACGCCCTGGGCATGACCCGAGTACAGGGCAAAATTCACACCCTCCCCGTCCCAGCTTGCGCCCAGCGGTGTCGGCCGACCCGGCAATATCATGCGTCGGCCACGCCTACCGGCTGCACCTTCCAGATCTGCTCATTGTAATCACGCATGGTCCGGTCCGTTGAAAATCGCCCGGAGGCGGCAGAATTGAGAATACTCAGGCGGGTCCAGCCATCGGTGTCTTTGAAAGCCTTTTCCGCGGCTTGCTGGGCATCCACAAAACCGCGGAAGTCAGCCGCCGTCATCCATGGATCGCCGGGTGCGCGCACCGCTGCCAGGATGGGCTCGAAGATGTCCTTTTCAAAGCGACTGAACAGCCCGCTCTCGATCAAGCCCAGTACTCTTGACAGGTCACTGTCCGCGTCGATGTAGGTCTGCGGATCATAAGCGCCACGTTGCGCCTCCACCTCCTCGGTGGTCAGACCGAACAAGAAGAAATTCTCTTCCCCAACGGCCTCGCGTATTTCCACATTGGCTCCGTCCAGGGTGCCAATGGTGACGGCGCCGTTCATCATGAATTTCATGTTCCCGGTGCCGGAGGCTTCCTTGCCGGCGGTCGAAATTTGTTCGGACAGATCCGCCGCAGGACAAATGACTTCCATGGCCGAGACATTGTAGTCAGGTATGAAAACCAGGCGCAGACGGTGGCGGGTTACCGGATCGGCATTGATCACCCTGGCCACATTATTGATGAACTTGATAATGCACTTGGCCATCACATAACCGGGCGCAGCCTTGCCACCGATGATAATGGCCCTGGGCACCAGCTCACCCCCGTCCCCACGCTTGATGCGGTCATACAGGTGTATGGCATGCAGCACGTTCAGCAACTGTCGCTTGTATTCGTGAATACGCTTGACCTGCACATCGAACAACATATCCGTATGCAATTCGACACCGGTGCGGCGCAGGATCAGCTCCGCCAGTTTGCGCTTGTTCAGCGTCTTGCACTGCCGCCATTCCTCCTGAAAGACGTCGTCATCGACCAAGGGCGCGAGTCGCGCAAGCTGATCCAGATCGGTCACCCAGCCCTCGCCTATCCTTTCACTGATCAATGCCGACAAGCCCGGATTGCAGGCCGCCAACCAGCGTCGCTGGGTGACACCGTTGGTCTTGTTGTTGAATTTCTCAGGCCACAGCTCGGCAAAGTCACGGAACAATCCTTCGCGCAGCAGACGCGAGTGCAGGGCTGCCACCCCATTGACCGAGAAACTGCCGATAATGGCCAGGTAGGCCATGCGTATCATCGGTTCATGGCCTTCCTGTACCAGCGACATCCTGGCCAGGCGCTGGTTGTCCCCCGGCCAGCGACGACTGATCTCATCGATGAACCTGGCGTTGATCTCGTAGATGATATCCAGCAGGCGCGGCAGTAACTTGCGGAACATATCCACCGACCACAATTCCAGCGCCTCGGGCAGCAAGGTGTGGTTGGTATAGGCCATGGTCGTACGGGTGATTTCCCAGGCCTCGTCCCATCCCAGTTTGCAATCATCCAGTAACAGACGCATCAGCTCTGCCACTGACACAGCGGGATGTGTGTCATTCAACTGGAAACAGTGCCTGGCCGCAAATTCACTAAAATCGTTCCCATGCCTTGCACGCCAGCGACGCACCATATCCTGCAGGCTGGCCGAGGCAAGAAAATACTGCTGCCGCAACCGAAGTTCCTGACCGTTCTCGGTGGTGTCATTGGGATACAGCACCATGGTGATATTTTCGGCCGCATTTTTCGAGGCCACCGCCGCCGAATAACTGCCGGCATTAAACTCGTCCAGGTCGAACTCATCGGTCGCCGCAGCCGACCACAGACGCAGGGTATTCACAAAATCGTTGCGATAGCCCGGCACCGGGATATCAAACGGTATCGCCAGTACGTCGTGGGTTCCCGTCCAGCGGAAACACTGTCTGCCATGACTATCCAGGTAGCTCTCGGAGCGACCGCCAAACTTCACCGTCAGGGTCAATTCGTGCCGCTCAATTTCCCAGGGGTAGCCTTCCCGCAGCCAGGAATCCGGATCTTCCACCTGGTGTCCGTTTTCGAGTCGTTGATGAAACATTCCGTACTGGTAGCGAATTCCATATCCGGTTACCGGCAGCTTCAAGCTGGCGCAGCTGTCCAGAAAGCACGCAGCCAGCCTTCCCAGGCCACCATTGCCCAGCCCGGCGTCACGCTCGGTGTCGAAAATATCTTCCAGACCGCAGACCCAATTGTTCCATGGCCCGGGCTGCCGGGTCGGTGAGCCCCAGGCTGAGCAGGGCATTTCTCAACAAGCGACCCATCAGGTATTCCATGGAGAGATAGCAGACCTGGCGGCCGTCCTCTTGCTCCAGTTGCAGGCTGCTCTGGGTCCAGCGCTCCATCACGCGCTCCCTGACGGTAAGCACCAGCGCCTCGTATACGAAGGGCGAATGAATCTCGATCTTGTGACAACCCAGCATGCGCGAGAAGTAATGCGTGAAATCCGCCAACACCGCCTCGCTCGTCATTTCAAGCGGGGGCACCGAAGGCAATACGCCTACACAAGGTCCGACTGCATTAGCGCGACCAGTCACCATCCAGATATCTCCTTCAAACGTCCGCCATGTCAGCCGGCGGTTCAAAAATCAAGGCTGCCAGGGGTGGCAGGGTCAACACCAGCGACGCAGGGCGTCCATGCGCCGGGACAGACCTGGCGGTGGCCACGCCAAGGTTGCCCACACCGCTTCCGCCGTAAAGCGTGGAATCGGTATTGATCAGTTCCCGGTAGTCACCCTCTACCGGCACACCCAGTCGGTACGCGTTGCGAATCACCGGGTTGAAATTTATCACGCAGACCACAAAACTGCCGTCCTGCGCCTTGCGCAGCCAGGAAAAAACACTGTTGTCCCGGTCCTCGGAATCTATCCACTCGAAACCCTCGGGCTTGAAATCTATCTGATGCAGCGCGGGGGTGGCACGGTATACCCGGTTCAGGTCGCGAACAAGTGCCTGGATACCCAGGTGCGGCGCCTGCTCAAGCAAGGGCCAATCCAGTTGCCTGTCGTGGCTCCACTCGCGCCGTTGGGCCAACTCGGCGCCCATGAACAGTAGTTTCTTGCCGGGATGACAGAACATGCTGGTGTAATAGGCGCGCAGGTTGGCGAAACGCTGCCAGTCATCCCCGGGCATGCGATCAAGAAGCGAACCCTTGCCATGCACGACCTCGTCGTGGGACAGGGGCAACACGAAGTTCTCGCTGAATGCGTAGATCATACCGAAAGTCATTTTTTCATGATGATACTTGCGGTGTATGGGGTCTTCTTTCATGTAGACCAGGCTGTCGTGCATCCAGCCCATATTCCACTTGTAGGTAAAGCCCAGCCCACCGTTATAGGTAGGGTGAGATACGCCCGGCCAGGCGGTAGATTCTTCGGCATATGAACTGGCGCCTTTGGCATGCAGGGCCTCGTTCAATTTGCGCAGGAAGGCTACGGCTTCCAGGTTCTCGTTTCCGCCAAACTTGTTGGGCACCCATTTTCCGGGCTTGCGTGAATAGTCCAGGTACAGCATTGAGGCCACTGCATCCACACGCAAGGCGTCGACGTGAAATTCCTCTATCCAGTAAAGGGCGCAGCTGACCAGGTAATTAACCACCTCATCGCGGCCATAATTGAACACCAGGGTGCCCCAGTCCGGATGCTCTCCCTTGCGCGGATCCTCGTGCTCATACAAACCCGTGCCGTCAAATCTGGCGAGCCCGTGGGGGTCACTGGGAAAGTGCGCGGGCACCCAGTCCAGGATTACGGATATACCGGCCTGGTGACAGCGATCGACAAAATACCGGAAATCGTCAGGCTCACCGAAACGCCAGGTTGGCGCGAACATGCCGATAGGCTGGTAACCCCAGGAGGCGGCATAAGGATGCTCTGAGACCGGCAGCAACTCCACGTGGGTAAAACCCATCTTCAATACGTAGTCGACCAGCTCACGCGCCAGTTTTCGGTAACTCACACCCTGCTCATCGGACGTATGGCGCCAGGAACCCAGGTGTACTTCGTAAATACTTATCGGCTGGTCCAGGGCGGGAACGCTGGAACGCTGCGTCATCCAGGTCTGGTCGCACCACTGGTAACGACTTTTGTACACAATGGTTGCGTTACCGGGGGGCGCTTCGAAAAAATGCCCGATGGGATCGGCTTTCAAGGGCAGCAGCCTGCCCTTTCCATCCAGCACTTCAAATTTGTAGAGTGTTCCCTGGCCGATGCCAGGCAGGAAAATTTCCCACACGCCATGACCGGGGTGCAGACGCATGACGTGTCTGCGCCCATCCCAATTGTTGAAATCTCCCACCACGCTCACGCGCGTGGCGTTGGGCGCCCAGACGGCGAAACGTGTTCCCCGCACACCCAGGCTGGTGTCGGCGTGTGCCCCCAGGGTCTTCCACAGGCCGCCCCAGTTGCTGCTGCCCGGGCCAAGTTCCAGATCGCAAAGCAGGGTCGGGAAACGGTAGGGGTCTTCCAGGTCCAGGCTCGAACCGTCCTCGTGTTCCACCCTGAGCAGGTAACGCCGCTTGCGCGCCGGCATGAGGGCGCCGAATACACCCTGCTCGTGCAGTCGTCGCATGGGCGCCAGCACGGTACCGTCGATGTCTACCAGGGAGACCCTGGCCGCGTCTGGACGCAGACAACGTACCACGCGCTCACCGGTGCCAACGCGATGCATTCCCAGGATGGAGAACGGATCGCCATGATGACCGCTGACCAGTTTTTCCAGCGCCAGGCTGTGCGCCTGCCGGTCAGTCTCCAGGATGTCCATAGACTTCCTCCTGGTAGCGCCTGGCGGCCATGGCCCAGGTGTAGCGCTGCGCTGCGGCCTGCGATCGGACCCTGGCCCACTGACCGGGATTGGCGCGTTTCAAGGTGAGAGCCCCTGCCACCGAGGACACGAAATTGTCTGCCTTTTCCGTCGCCGAGGCGCCGTTGAAAACAAATCCGCTTACGCCATGCTCAACCGTATCCACCAGGCCACCAACTGCATGTACGACACAGGGCTGGCCGCTGCTCATTGCCAGCAACTGACTGATGCCACAGGGTTCAAAGCTGCTTGGCATGAGAAACAAATCGCCCGTGGCGTACATCAACCGGGACAGGGTTTCCGAGTAGCCACGCAGGTAAAGAAGGTTGGGTCTTTCGGCGGCGCAACGGGCAATCTGTTGCTCGAGTTCGCTGTCACCGCTGCCCAGCATGATCAGCAATCCGTTCTTGCCCAATCCATCCAGGATGGCCTCAAGGGCGGAATGACCATCGCTGGTGGTTTGCAGAAACAACTCCACCTTTTGCGCGCTCATCCGGCCGATGCTGGTCAGTACATGCGCGGGTCTGCCCGCACGCAGTGCACTCAACTTTTCGCCAATGACGCCCAACTCCTCCGCCGAAAGATTGCCCTGCACGTTCCACCGATCAGCCTGGTCCCGGATCGCCTCCAGCAACCTGCGCCATCTCGGGGGCACCGGCAAGTGCTCAGGGTATTCGCAACCATTGAGTATGCCCGTCAACCTGGACTCGGCATCCGCCTGACGCAAATCGTCTTCCAATCCCTCGCCGCCGTGAAATCCGAGCGCCGGGTCATCGGGTGTCAGGATTTCCCTGGCATAACTGGGAGATACGGTATTGACACTGTCCGCCAGGCGTATGGCCATGGCCACGGGATTCACGCAATCGGCGTAGCGCGGGTCGCCCACCAGACGCAGATCGTAATCAAGATCGGGAAACCATGACTCCAGTGCCGAGGGGTCGTTTCGCAGGGGTCTGATGCCCTGCAAGGCGAGGTTATGAATGGTGTAGACGGTACGCACCGTGCGCAGCCGGGAGAAGGCCGGATCAAATGCGCACAAGCCCAGGTACATGGCTGCATGCCAGTCATGCAGGTGCACCACATCGGGTAGCTGGTCGGCTTGCTGGAGATACGTTGCAACGGCTGCACAAAGCAGGGAAAACTTGCCGGCATCGGTAGCAAACGGCCGCTCCGAACCATCATGGCAGTAAATTTTGCCAGGCCCCCGGGGTGAAAATAGCGGATTCTCCAGTACCAGGTGGGTGACGCGCTTGTCGGGTCCGGGCACCCGGTACAACTCAACGGGTTCGACTTTGCCGGCAAACGCCACGGACAACTCAAGCACCCTCACACTGCCCGGCAATTCGCTGAACATGCCATAGGAGGGGGTAATCACCGTCGGCTGCCAACCCAGGTCAGCGAGAGCCAGGGGCAAGCCGGCAATCACATCCCCGACTCCGCCCACCTTGCCACCGGGAAATGCGCCATTTTCCGCGGCAACCAGGAGGATGCGCTTGCGCTGTGCCTTGCTCACATCAGTCTACCGGGTGAAGTGCAGGTTTTGACCCAGCATGTCTGGCGTCACCAGGGTCAGGCCGGTTTCGGTCACCCTGAAACCGCGGGCCCGGTCAGCCTCATGATCCACGCCTACCTGGGTCCCATCGGGCAACTCGACACCACGATCAAGAATGGCGCGCCGGATTTCGCAGCGTTGCCCTACCAACACATCCGGCAACAGCACCGCATCATCTACCCGACTGTAGGATCTCACCTTGCAATTGGAGAACAGCACGGAATTTCTCACCAGGGCGCCAGACACGATGCACCCGCCCGAGACCATGGACTGTATCGCCTCGCCCCTGCGATCAGGTTGATCAAACACAAACTTTGCCGGCGGGAATTGCGCCTGGTAGGTCTGGATGGGCCAGGACTTGTCGTAGAGATTAAGCTGGGGAGACACGGAGACCAACTCCATATTGGCCTCCCAGAATGCGTCCAGGGTTCCCACATCCCGCCAGTAGGCCTGTTCCCCGGTCTTGGGGTCCCGAAACGGGTAGGCGAACACCCGGTATTGTTTAATGATCGACGGAATAATGTCCTTGCCAAAATCATGATGGGACTTGGGTGTATCGGCATCCCTGATTACCTGCTCAAACAGAAACCCGGTGTTGAACACGTAGTTACCCATGGAGGCGAGGCAGATACCCTCCTTGCCGGGAATGGGTGTGGGGTGCTCCGGTTTTTCGTTGAAATCGATAACCCGGCCGGTCTCGTCCACGGTCATCACGCCCAGCGCACCGGCCGCTTCCGCGATCGGCACCTCAAGGCAACACACTGTCATGTCCGCTTCATGCTCCGAGTGCGCCGCGAGGAACGGACCATAATCCATGGTGTACACATGATCGCCGGCGAGGATCAGTACGTGCTCGGGGTCGTGGTCCCTGATCACGTCCAGGTTCTGGTATATGGCGTCGGCCGTCCCGCGGTACCACTCGCCACCTACTCTTTGGGAGGCCGGCAGAATCTCGACAAATTCACGGTTGCTGATCTGGTACCTGGACCAGCCCTGGACCAGGTGGCGGATAAGCGAATGCGCCTTGTACTGGGTCAGTACCCCTATGCGACGGATTCCGGAGTTGATCAGGTTGGACAGGGGGAAATCGATAATCCGGAACTTGCCACCGAAATACAGAGCCGGCTTGGCCCGCCAGCGAGTCAATTCATGTAGTCGCGAACCCTGCCCGCCCGCCAGTATCAGTCCAAGCGCGTTGCGGGTCAGACGGCTGACAAATCGCGAATCTTCGTGGTGCTTGTCATTCATAAAAACTCTCCAGCCTTTCTTGGCCGTCTTGGGCCAGGCGATGCCCGGACTGATGGCTGGGTACATGCCCCGTTCTGAGTCTGCAGGCGGCTCAGAAAACCACTCAAGCTACCCCGGTCGGCGGGGCAGACGCCATTGTAGAGCACCCGGACCGTCACCTCACCATGCAGAGCGTACATTACACCCGGATCCGGTCCCGGCCGGCGCCAGCCTGGCGCTCTATTTTGCTGGCTGCCTGCCGCTGGCTTCCACCATCTGGCTGACCCACTTGCACAGACCTGGCGTAAGGTGTTCGGGAAGCAGACGCCAGCGCCAGTTATTCGACGAGGAGCCCGGGCGGTTGAGACGCGCCTCCGACCCCAAACCCAGGTAATCCTGCATGGGTGCAATCGCCATCCTCGCCTCGCTGGAGTACGCCATTCGGATCAAGTCACCGGCAACGCTGTCCGCGTTGCCACCGGTCTTCCCAAGTACCGCTTCCTGGGTACGCAGAATCTCTGTCTTGAGACCGAATATCTCCCGGACTGCCGCGGAACCAGCCCACGGTGGTGTCGTTGTCATGGGTGCCGGTATAGCAAAGGCAATTTCGGCGCACGTCAGCGATGGAAAATGCCTGGTTGGCCACCTCGAACTGGAGCACCAGCATACCGGGAAGTTGATGACGATCGCGCAATCGCTCCACCTCCGGTGTAATCACACCCAGGTCCTCGGCCACGATAGGCAACTCTCCCAGGGCCGCCCGCAGGGCATCAAATATTCCATCACCGGGGCCGGGCATCCAGCGACCTTCGCGGGCAGTCGGGGCGTCATAGGGCACTTCCCAGAAAGACTCGAAACCCCTGAAGTGATCGATGCGTACAATGTCGACCAGGCGAAGTGAGGCACGCACACGCTCGATCCACCAGCTGTAGCCGTTGGCGGCATGATAATCCCAGTCGTATAACGGGTTGCCCCAGAGCTGACCGTCTTCACTAAAATAATCCGGTGGCACGCCGGCGACGTGGGTCGGCTGACCCAGCCGGTCAATTCTCAGAATCTCCGGATGCGCCCAGGCATCGGCGCTGTCCAGGGCGATGTAGATGGGCATATCACCGAACAGAAGACACCTGGTTGCGGGCTGCATAGCGCTCGCAGATCGCTCCACTGCTGATCAAACAGGAACTGGATTATCTTCACCGCCTCCAGCTCCGGGTGCGTGGTCACGTTCGATTTGCTGCAAGGCCACGGCGTCACGCCGACGGTATTGCTCTTCCCACTCGTGCCATGGGCGCTGATCGTGACGGGTTTTCAAAAAGCGGTACAGGGCATAGTCATGCAGCCAATGGCTTTCGTGCTTCTCCAGGAAGGCCTGGTATGCCTGGATGAGTGGCGCATCGGCCTGCGCGTGAAAGCGACTTGCCGCGCGCTTGAGCAGTGCATCCTTCTTGGGAATCAGCCTGCCGTAGTCAACAAACTCCTCCGGCAGGTCTATCAGGCTGTCCGCCTCTACCGACGTGATCAAGCCCATGCGAATAAGGCTTGCCACATCAATCAACATCTCGTTGCCCGCAAAGGTCGACAAAGGCTGGTAGGGTGAATCGCCGTAAGCAGTGGGCCCGGTCGGCAGAAACTGCCAAACCGCAAGCTGCATCTCTTTCATCGTGTCGATGAAGGCTCTGGCGCTGTCACCGATTTCCCCAATACCGTAAATGCCCGGCAGGGAACTCAAGTGCAGGCACACTCCCGCCAGGCGCCCCCCGGGCAGGCCTGTCTGCACGCTATTTTCGTCTGCTACCATTTTTTTCCCGCTTTTCCCTAATCACCTTGTTTCGGCGGACCAACCGGAGTCCAAAACCAGCGGGCAATACTACACGCTTGCGGCCCCCGTCCGGAATGCTTCCTGGGATTTTTGGACAAAATGCAAGGGCCAGACCGGCCAGGATGTGTTCACATAGCGGTCCATACGGTTACCATTGGCGCTTCCCAACCATGGAACCTGTCATGACAGCGTCCAGCTTGCTCATTGGAGACATCGGCGGCACCAACGCGCGCTTTGCCATCGCCGACCCGGTCACGCCCGGATTTTCCCGGGAAATGACCCTGCAGTGCGGTGACTTCGAATCCGCGGAACAAGCCATCGAGGAGTACCTGCGTAAAGTCGATGCGCCACGTCCAGGCGCCCTGTGCCTGGCGGCCGCCGGCCCGGTGGTAGATGGCGTGGTGCGCTTTACCAACAATCACTGGAACCTGAACCTTGAGGAGCTGAAACAAGGCTTCGACACGCAGGCAGTCAAATTGTTGAATGACTTCGAAGCCATTGCCTACGCCCTGCCCTGCCTGGACCCGTCCCACCTCACGCCCATAGGCCTGCCGGAGGCCGCGCCACTCGGACAGCGGGATTTCACCCTGGCTGCCATCGGACCGGGCACCGGTTTGGGCGCCGTCGGTCTATACCGGCGTAAAGGCGAACTCTTTCCCATCGTCGGTGAAGCGGGACATACCGGCTTCGCACCGGAAAGCCAGGTACAAATCGAGATCCTGGCCGTTCTGCGGGAGCGCTTTACCCGGGTCTCGGACGAACGCCTGGTGTCGGGACCAGGGCTGGAAAATATCTACTGGGCCCTGACCCGGATACATGGTGAAAAGAAAGCCCCCATGACCGCCTCCGAAATTTGCACCCTGGGTGCCAATAATCAGGATCCACGGGCCGCTGAAACCTTGCACCTGTTCTTCGAAATCCTGGGCCAGGTGGCGGGCAACCTGGCGCTGGCGCTGGGCGCCAGCCAGGGCGTATTTATCGCCGGCGGTATCGCGCGCCGCTACCCGGAAATCCTGGTCAATAGCGGATTTCGCGGCGCCTTCGAGGCCAAGGGTCGGCATCGCTCGTTGATGGAGCGCATCCCAACGCAGCTCATTACCCATCCCGAGCCAGGCCTGTTGGGGGCAGGTTATTGCGCCCTGCAGATGCAGAAAGGGCTGATGTAGGCTCGCTGCCGGCCGGGCGCCTTGAGGAAAGTCCGTATTTCGACCTTGGGCAGCGAGGCCTAGCATCTGGCCTGATGGCCACTTGCCCGCCTGGTTGCCGGCAAGGGATGAAATGCCACTGCGGTCACAGGCGGTGTTTCATATTCCTGTAGAGAAGCACTTCCAGCGACCCGATAGTCCAATTCATCGCTGGAGATACCACATGGCACGTCGTTCCTGGGCAGAGCCCTACAAGATCAAGATGGTCGAGCTGATCAAGATGACCAGCCCGGAGGAACGCCTGCGGGCAATCACAGATGCCGGCTACAACACCTTCCTGCTCAGGTCGGAAGACGTGTATATCGATCTGCTGACGGACTCCGGCGTCGGCGCCATGAGCGACCGTCAGTGGGCCGGCCTGATGATGGGTGACGAGGCTTACGCCGGCAGCCGCAATTTCTACCACCTGCGGGACACGGTAGAGGAATACTACAGCTACCAGTACACCGTCCCCACACACCAGGGTCGCGGCGCGGAAAATATTATCAGCCAGATGCTGATTTCCGACGGCGATTACATCCCGGGCAATATGTACTTCACCACCACCCGCCTGCACCAGGAACTGGCTGGCGGTACCTTTGTGGACGTGATCGTGGATGAAGCCCACGACCCTGAGTCGGTACATCCCTTCAAGGGCAACGTGGACTTCGGCAAGCTCAACGCGCTGGTCGAGGACGTGGGGGCAGACAAGATTCCCTACGTGTGTGTAGCCACCTGCGTGAACATGGCCGGCGGACAACCCATCTCCATGGCGAACCTGCGCCAGTTACGCGAGTGGTGTGACAATCACGGCATCCTGCTGGTGCACGATATGACGCGGGTGGCCGAGAACGCCTACTTCATCCAGCAACGGGAAAAGGGTTACGAGGACGCCTCGATACAACAGATCGTCTACGAGATTTGCTCACTGACTGATGCTGCAACCATGTCCTCGAAGAAGGACGCCATGGTGAACATCGGCGGCTTTCTGGCAATGAACGATGCAAAGCTCTACGAACGCGCCTGCGCGCTGGTCGTGGTTTACGAAGGATTGCACACCTATGGCGGCATGGCCGGTCGCGACATGGAGGCGCTGGCCATCGGCATCACCGAAAGCGTGGATGACAATCACATCCGTGCCCGGGTGGGCCAGGTGGAATACCTGGGCGAACGTTTGAAAAAGGCCGGAGTCCCCATCGTGAATCCCATAGGCGGTCACGCAGTATTCCTGGACGCGCGGCGTATCCTTCCGCACCTGCCGCAGACGCAATTCCCTGCCCAGGCCCTGGCTGCCGCCCTGTACCTGGAGTCCGGTGTACGCTCCATGGAGCGTGGCGTGGTGTCGGCCGGACGTGACAAGGACACCGGCGAAAACTACATGCCCAAGCTGGAACTGGTTCGTCTGACTATCCCGCGTCGGGTGTATACACAAGCGCATATGGATGTCACCGCCGAGAGTGTGATCGACGTGATGGAGCGCGCCGACCAGATCAAGGGTCTGCGTTTTACTTACGAACCTGAAATGCTGCGATTCTTCCAGGCCCGATTCGAACCGGTCAGCTGATTCCGCTGTCACCCTCGGACAGACAGAGGCGTCGCTGTCGGGCGGCGGCCCTGGGCTGTCGCAGCGCCAAGACGATGGTATGCTCTCCCCACGGGGCAGCGCGGGAGCAAGTCACATGATTCTGATAGAGAAACTTCTTAACACCAAGGGCAGGGACATCTGGAGTATTGCTCCGGACGCTACCGCCCTGGATGCGATTCGGCTGATGGAGGAAAAGCAGGTCGGCGCCCTGCCCGTCATGCAAGACGGGGAACTGGTCGGAATCGTTTCCGAACGCGACTACGTACGCCGGGTGGTGCTCAAGGGTTGTGCGGAAACCACCCCGGTCAAGGAGATCATGACGTCGAAGGTGCGTTACGCAGAGCCTGGTCAGACGGTCAGCCACTGCATGGCCCTG
Organism: uncultured Gammaproteobacteria bacterium; assembly: GCA_963823435.1. Classification (GTDB taxonomy): domain Bacteria; phylum Pseudomonadota; class Gammaproteobacteria; order Steroidobacterales; family BM003; genus CAKZML01. Next base: position 63,198 of record CAWGLN010000004.1, read on the forward strand.
ATGACCGAGAAGCGGGTTCGTCACCTGCCGGTGATGAGCGAAGGAAAAATACTGGGCATGATTTCCATCGGCGACCTGGTCAAGGCCATGATAGTTCACCAGCAGCACACGATCGAAGAGCTGGAGCGCTATATTACCGGCTAGCGCATGTCGTAAGCACTTGCCTGGTGCCACTATACCCGGGGCCGTGCGGCACCCATTGAAACGACCAGAAACAACTGGCTGACGAAGCGATCCTCGCGCTTGGCACTACGACCGGTCGAGCGGCCGAGGCGATAGCCAGTTTCAATCTCTGAGGGTGATGATCCGGGCATCCGCTACCGAAGCGGACACAACCACACCGATCATGTCTGCTTCGGCCGGACTCTTCGGCCGCTGGCCAGCCCCTGGGAATGGCGAACCACTCCCTAGAGAGAGGGTGCCTCGTCGAGGTCGAACTCGACCTCTTCACTGGCGCTCGGGGGGAGTTTGGCCATTGCCTCTCGCAGCATCTCGACGTGCTCGGTCTCCTCGTCCCGAAGCTCTGTGAACAGGGCCCGAACCTCGGCATTGGTGATACCGGGCAAGGCGCCGTCATAGAAATCGTAGGCTTTCTTCTCAGCCTCGAGTCCGAGTTCAAACGCCCGGACGGTGGACATGCCGCGGCGTATCGCTCCCATTTCCGGTGCTTCGACGTCGAACAGGTCATCCAGCGTCAGCTTCGCAGGGGTATCACCAAACAGTGCCTTGCGCCGTGCGAGCAGCTCAGTCCCGTGCTTGGCTTCGTTGTCGGCCATGGTGGCGAAGAACGATCCGGCATCGTAACCGCCGGTGCGGCCGAGCTGGGCGGCGAACATTTTGTAGCGTTGGTAGGCCTCTTCCTCAATGAAAGATGCGAGGTCGAGGGCGTCCATGAGGCTGAGCTTGGACAGATCAAGACGGGTAGACATTGAATCGACTCCTGTTCTGGGTTTGATGTTCCGAGCCAGCCCGTCAGGTGCGGCTCTTGCGGCGTTGCAATGATAACACGACCAGGCGGATTCGAGTGACACTGGAGCGGCATCTTATTGTGTTATTTTGCTGGAATAATGATATTCCTTGGCGCCGGCCGCTCAATAGAAACTGGCACGCTACGGTTTATACCGATTGATTAATCATGCTTCCACGTTCTATAGGTGACGCGCCCGACTTTCTGGATGAGAATTGACTTGAGTACACGGATAGTTAGAGTACTCTTCCGACGCCGACACAGATTCCTGAAGACAACCTGGTGTGTTTTTCCGTATGCCCATTAAAAGCAGCCAAGTGCTCAAAGACGTTCGCTATGAGATCCGCGGGCAGTTGGCGAATCATGCGCTCGAACTCGAAAGACGCGGTTACGAGATCATTTCGCTAAACATCGGTAACCCGGGCTTGTTCGGGTTCCGGACACCGGAAACCATGCGGCTGGCGATGATCGAGAATCTCGCCCAGGCAGAACCGTATTGTCATCAAAAAGGAATCTTTCCCGCGCGCGAAGCTGTCGTCATGCAGCAGCAAAATCGCGGCATCACCGGCGTCACCGTAGAAGAAGTGTTCATCGGCAATGGTGTCAGCGAACTGATCGACCTCTCCCTGCGCGCGCTCTTGAATCCCGGTGATGAGGTCCTCGTTCCAAGTCCGGATTACCCGCTATGGAGCGCGGCCGTGGCGCTGAACGGCGGCAAGGCGGTGCACTACCGCTGTGCAGCGGATAACGGGTTCCAACCGGATATTGCGCATCTCGAAGCGTCCATCGGTCCCAGGACCCGGGCGATCGTTGTCATCAACCCCAACAATCCGAGCGGTGCCGTCTACGATCGTGCGACACTCGAGCGATCGTTGCGATCGCGGAGAAACATGGCCTCGTCCTCATGGCCGACGAAATCTATGACCAGATGGTCTATGACGACGCCGAGTTCATTCCGCTTGCGACGCTGGTATCGGAAACCGTTTGCCTCACCTACTCGGGGCTGTCGAAAATATATCGGGCCTGCGGTTATCGGGTCGGCTGGTGTGTATTCACGGGTGACCTCGACAGGGCTCGCGACTATATCCACGGTATGGAGCTCCTGTCAGCGCTAAGGCTCTGCAGCAACGTACCGGGTCAATGGGCCGTCCAAACGGCACTGGGTGGTTTTCAGAGTATCCAGGAACTGGTAACGCCGGGCGGTCGGCTGTACCAGTCCAGGGAAGCGATTATCGAACGCGTTGCCGCAAGTGAATTCCTGCATATGGAGCGTCCCATGGGCGCCATGTACGCGTTTATTCGGCTGGATGAGCGTTTCCACGGGAAACTTGAAGACCAGGCTTTCGCTTTCGAGTTGCTTGAAAAGCATCACGTACTGGTTGCGCCCGGCAGCAGCTTCAACACGCCCTACACGGATCATTTCAGAATCACGACACTGCCGGATACGGATACGATCAACATCGTATTTGACCGTATCGAATCCTTTCTGGGTCAGTACGTCTGACGAATGCCTGACTGGCCGGGCGACTACGTACCCGTGGTCCCTGGGAATCCACTCATCGCATAAAGCGGCCTCTGAGTCGAGCCCTTGCAAGACCATCAAGTGTGTGGACTTCCGACCCAGCACTGACACCCAGGTAGTAGCAATAAGGCCTAATGGGTCGCACTCTCACTAGTCAGCCGGGAAGCATGCGGTCGGCCAATTGGCGGAGCCACTGTTCGACCCAAAATAACGCTCGCCACTGCGAACGGCTCTACAGATCAAACAAGCCGGGGGCAGTACGAGATATCCAAGCAATATCGATACGACGGTGTTACGGTCGGACGGATTCAGCCGGGAGATTCGTGCATGTCAGACAATGATGAAGTAAGCAAGAAACCATCCAAATTGGCGGTTGTAGCCGGCTGGATAGGTCTCGTGACGGCGGTAACGGGCTTCCTGATGATCGGAGGCCTGGATAGCTGGTCCATGCCGTTTATCAAGGGTTACGGTGGGAATCAGAATCCTCTTGTCGGCATTCCAAACTCTGCAATGTTCCTGGTGGGTTTGGGCGGACATCTTGTCCAATACGCTGTTGGCAAAGTACTGTTGGCGATATCTGCCATCTCAATCGCTATCTGGGTCATCACTGACAATAACAAAACCAAAAATTATGTGGCGTTGAGCCTTGCCGCAATTGTCCTTGGTGTTGCCTGGTATGGAAATGGTTCCAGTTCCTCGAAAAAAACAGCACCCACGCACCTCCAGGCAGGATGGTACATAAGGGACCCGTGGATGGGGATTTGCAGTGACCGATATACCAGAACGGGTCTCGATGTGTTTTCCTATCCCAATAAGAAAAAGGTTTTCGAAGGTCATTCCGTAGCCGGCGTCAGCCAGGGTCTCCAAACAGGTTGGTACGAAAACGGTCAAAAACATTTCGAGGCAAATTGCGTTAACGGGGAAAATGAAGGCCTTCAGGTAGCCTGGCATGAAAACGGTCAAAAAAGCCTCGAACACAATATCGTTAACGGTGATACCGTGAGCTCTACCGATTGGTACGAGAACGGACAAAAGAGTTCGGAGTTCAGCCGTTCAGGCGGTGACTTCGCGGGCACTCCTACCTGGACAAGTTATTATCGGAACGGACAAAAGCACAACGAGACCACCTATGACCTTGAGCGATCCGAGAAACTGGTTACCTTGTGGCACGATAACGGGCAGCTGGAATCCCGAGTGAGTTACAAGGATGACCTGCCCCAACAAGACATCGTCATAACGTGGCACGCGAACGGGGAAAAGGCATCAGAAGTCCACTACGACGGCATCACGGATAATCAGGGATTTGCTCCGTCGGCCATGAAAAGTGGTCTGGAGACATCATGGTATCTGAATGGGCAGAAGCGTTACGAGAAGTCGTATGTGAAAGGCATTCAAGTCCAGGATACCTCATGGTATCCGAATGGGCAGTTGTGGCACGAGGGAAGCCAGCATAACAACAGGGGGAACGGTACCGCAAAAATGTGGTACAAAAACGGCCAACTGGAATCGCAAATGACTTACGCTGACGGGCACATGGTCGGCGTATGGACCACGTGGTACGAAAACGGGCAAAAAAGGTTTCAAGAAGAAGGTATTTCACGCGAGACGCCAAATGGCAGGGTCCGTCAGAGATGGGATAGTAGCGGTACTCTCACGGAGAGAGTCCAATTTGACGAAAAAGGCCAGACCGAAAAGAGGGAGTACTGGGACAGTGACGGAAAACCCAAGGCTGACCCAAATGGTCGATAGGATGCAGGACGGGGATTCCGATCGTCCCCGGACGGACCCAATCCATTCGTTTTTCGTCTTCTCCTGGCTGCCACCTCAACCGCTCGATGCAACAAACCAGCAAAATCTATCTGCGGGAACCCTACCCGCCTGAAGCGGACCCGCATACCTTGCAGGCAGGATCCCGGGCCAGGCGGAAGGAACGGAAATTCATCGAGCGGGCGTCCAGCAGGAGCAAGCGCCCCTGCAGGGTGTCACCCAGGCCCAGCAAGATCTTCAGCGTCTCGGTTGCCTGTATACAACCCACGATGCCCGCCACCGGCCCCAGCACGCCCTGCCCCGAGCAGTTTTCGAAGGCGGAGCGCTGTTGCTCACCTTCAAGGGCCTGGTCAAGGTCGCTGTAGAGACAGTTGTAGCAAGGGCTGTCCTCCAGGTCTGCGCGAAACACCGAGGCCTGGCCTTCCAGCCCCACCGCCGCCCCGTATACCAGGGGAGTACGGGTATCCACACAGACCTGGTTCACCGCCACCCGGCAGGCAAAATTATCGCTGCCATCCACCACCACGTCCGCCAGTTGCACCTGCTCGCGCAAGGCCACCTCCTCCAGCTTGTGTCCGAAAGTGATGATTTCCGGGTCCGGGTTTCTGGCTGTCAGCGAGGCCCTGGCAGAATCGACCTTGGTCTGTCCCAGGGTGGCTGTGCTGTGCAGCAACTGGCGATGCAGGTTTGACGTTTCCACTGTATCCGGATCCACCAGCACCAACTGCCCGACCCCGGCGCCGGCCAGGTACATGGCCACCGGCGATCCGAGCCCACCCATGCCCAGGATCAGCACACGGGAACCCAGCAACCGCTGCTGCCCTTCCAGATCGATGTCGGACAACAGGATTTGCCGGCTGTAGCGCAGCAGTTGCTCGTCGTTTAAATCGACATTACTCACGGATACATCCCCGGCCCCACAAGACTGACAGGCAGCGATTGTCGTTGGTAAATGCGAGTCCGGACTGCGCCGTGATCATTGGCATTACGGACACCTATTCGCCTCGGGCAGGCCAGGCCTGCCGGTCGATATCCAGGTCGGCAAAATCAGCCGGATCGAGCACCGGTTCACCGTCAGGACCGCGCCGCTTCGCATCGTAATCCTGCAGCAAGCGCCTGGCCACCGGCCACAACAAAGTAATCGCCGCAAGGTTCACCAGGGCCAGCAAACCCATGGTCAGGTCGGCAAAGGCGAACACCGTTCCCAGGTCCTGCATTGAACCCCACAAAACCAGGACCAGCACGAACACGCGGAATACCTGTATCTGCTTTTTGCTGTCTCCGCCCAGGTAATTGATGCTGTTCTCACCGAGGTAGTAGTTGTACATGATGGAGCTGAAGGCAAACAGCAACAGTGCGAAGGACACGAAAACCCGGCCCCAGTCTCCCACGTGCACAGCCAAGGCATTCTGCGTCAGCACCACGCCATCCATACCGGCGCCGTCCAGACCGGCCAGCAGGATGATCACCGCAGTGCAGGTGCACATTACCAGGGTATCGATGAAGACACTGAAGGCCTGCACCACACCCTGGGCGGCCGGGTGTGGCACCCAGGCCACTGCCGCCACATTCGGGGCGCTGCCCAGTCCGGCTTCATTGGAAAACAAACCGCGTTTCACACCCAGGATAATCGCGGCTCCCACGCCGCCACCCAGCGCAGGCCCGTAACCAAATGCGTTCTCGACGATCAGCAACAGCATGTCGGGTACGCGGGTCAGGTTCAGACCGATTACGATCAGGGCCATCAACAAATAGCCAACACCCATCAGCGGCACCAGCCACTCGGTGACCGATGCCATGCGCTTGATGCCGCCAAACACGATGCCACCCAGCGCCACCGACAGCACCACACCGCTCACCCAGGCCGGCAGACCCAGGCTGTCGCTCATGGACGCCGCCACCATGTAGGACTGCAAGGCAATAAAGGCCAGGCCAAACGTCACCAGCAACAGGATCGAGAACAATACCGCCAGCCAACGCTGGCCCAGGCCGTGCTCAATGTAGAAAGCCGGACCACCGCGAAATATGCCTTCAGAATCCTTGCGCTTGTAAAGCTGGGCGAGAGAGCATTCGAAGAAGCTCGTCGCCATGCCGATCAAACCCACTACCCACATCCAGAACACCGCCCCGGGACCGCCCAGGCTGATGGCCACGGCCACGCCGGCAATGTTGCCTCCGCCCACCCGGCCGGCCACGCTAAGCGTCAGGGCCTGGAACGAACTCAGGCGCCCCTCCTGGTGCTTGAAGGCCTGGCGCATGATGCCGAACATGTGTCCGAAATAGCGAAACTGCACCGCACGCGAGGCGACGGTGAACCACAGGCCGAGCGGAATGAGGGTAAATATCAGTACCCTGTCCCAGAGCAGATCATTCAGTGTCGCCAGCATTCAGCTCTCCAGCATTTTTTCTGGCGGGCCACCCGCCAGGATTATTTCTTGCAGACCCTGGGCCTGTCGGTCTGCGGTTCCAGGTATCGAACCCCCCAGGTATCGAACCCCTAGGCAAGGTAGTAAGCCGAACCATCGAGAACCGGCCGTCCGGTTCCGTGGGCTCCAGCGGAACACCACCTCAGACTACCGGCCCGCAAACGAAGGAGTCTAGCATGAAGATCTGGCGCCGAAAGACGGGGAGTCATCCTTCCCTGCCCGGGCCCAATAACAAACGAAGCCCCGGTCTTTCGACAGGGGCCTCGCAAATCGTCATGGACAGCGAGAGAACCCGTTGCCCTTCAGAACGCAGCTATTGCTTGAGATCTTCCAGCGACTTCAGGCGGGCAGGCTCAAATTCGTCACCCGGATACCAGGCTTGTTTCTCGTCGGCATTGGCAATGATCAGACCAGCCCAGAAGCCGAAGCGCGCATCCTCCAGCATACCGTCGAAATTCCAGTCGTCGGTCAGCTCGTCGCTGGGCTGATGATAGTTACGACTTGTGTAGGCATCCACCATCTCGGCGCCCCATTCCGGCGTATGACCAACGAAATCGGTCCCGCCTTTCACATACAGACCCGGAACGCCAACCAGGGCCAGCGAAAATTGGTCGGAGCGGTAGTAGATGCCCTTGTCCGGAAACTGGTCGCCCGCCAGGGTGCGCCCCTGGTAGTCCGCTACCTGCCTGGCCACCGCATCGAGGCTGGATTTACCCAAACCGACAAAGGCCACGTCCCGGGTTTTTCCCCAGATATTCATGGCATCGAAATTGATGTCACCGGCGATACGACCCACTGGCAGAGGAGAATTGTTGGCGAAATACTTCGAACCCAGCAAGCCCTGCTCCTCGGCACCCACGAAGGCAATCATGATCGAACGCCTGGGCCTCTCGGGCATGGAGGCAATAGCACGGGCAATGGCCAGCACCGAGGCGGTACCCGAGGCATTATCACGTGCGCCGTTGTATATACGATCATCGGGGTTGACGTTCATATCCGCCAGGCCGATACCCAGGTGATCATGATGGGCGATGTAGACCACCACTTCCTTTTTCAGCTCCGGATCACTGCCTTCCAGGATACCCAGAACGTTGGCCGAACCGGAATCCGCCAGCGTATTGTCAAAGGTGATGGATGTCCGGACCTTCAGGGACACCGGTTGAAAGTCGCGACTCTTGGCCGACTCGATTAATGCGTCCATGTCCTGCCCACCCAGCGCGAAGACCTTGCGTGCCGCATCCTCGGTCACCCAGGCCGCCATTTGCAGACGTGGCTCTTCGCCCGCAGGTAATTCGAACTGCTCGCCGGTCCAGGAGGTCTGCACCACCTGCCAGGGATAGCCTGCCGAGGGCGTGGTGTGGATGATGATGGCGCCCGCAGCGCCCTGTTGCGCGGCGCTGTCATACTTGTAGCGCCAGCGTCCGTAATACAGGCGGCGCTCGCCCTCGAACAACTCGGGATCCCAGTCCGGATCATTGTTGAGCATGACCAGGACCTTGCCCTTCAGGTCCTGTCCCTTGTAATCGTCCCACTGGTATTCGGGCGCCTGTATGCCATACCCGACGAACACCAGTTCGCCGTTCTCCACGCTCGCACGTTCGGCCTGCACGCCACTACCCACGATAAATTCTTCGCTTTGCTGCAGGGCGAATTCCTCACCCTCGCGTGAAAAGGTCCAGGACAGGGGCTGCGAGGAGTTGATGCCGATCAGGGCAAAGGGCTGCTCCCAACCACCATCGGCGGCGGCCGGCTTGTAGCCCATGGCCTCCAGTTGCTTTGCCAGGTAGGCACGGGTCTTTTGATCGCCGGCGCTGCCCGGTCCGCGACCCTCGTAGGCGTCACTGGAAATCTCGGCCACGGTGGCGCGAATTTCTTCTGCGGAAATACTTTCCGACGCGACAACGGCCCTGGGGGTGAACACCGAGTCACCGGTTTGCGCTACGGGCGCGGGCGTCTTCGGCCCGTCGCAGGCACAAAGCAAAACAACGGAAAGAATAATGGGGAAAGTTACGCGCATGGCTGAAATCCTGAGCTTGGGTGCATTGACAAAGACCCGCAGGGTAGCAGTTATCAGGCCCCGAGTCAGTGGTTCAATAATGGACTTGATCCAGGCAGCCCATCCGCCACACGCGAAGAAGACACGCGTAGGGTGCACTCCGTGCACCATTTGAAACGGTGCGTAAAACGCACCCTACCGTTCGCCATCCTAATCGGTGCGAAAACCCACCCTGCCTACCCGCCACAGGCCGAGAAAACACGCGTAGGGTGCACTCCGTGCACCATTTGAAACGGTGCGTAAAACGCACCCTACCGTTCGCCATCCTAATCGGTGCGAAAACCCACCCTGCCTACCCGCCACAGGCCGAGAAAACACGCGTAGGGTGCACTCCGTGCACCATTTGAAACGGTGGGTAAAATGCACCCCGCATCGCACCGTCGAAAGTGATGCATAAAATGCAGCCTGCGCTGTATTCCCTAGTCGCTGGCCTTCAGACGTGCATGTTCAAACACTGCCAATTGCTCTTTCGTGGCTTTCTCCAGGTAGCGGTCCTTGTACTCGGCATATGGCATACCGTAAACCACTTCCCGTGCCTGTTCGTAGTCCATCTCCAGACCCCGCTCGCCTGCCTCGGCGCTATACCACTTGGCGATACAGTTGCGACAGAAAAATGCGAGATTCATGAGGTCGATGTTCTGGACTTCCGGGTGTTTTCCCAGGTGCTCAAGGAGACGGCGGAAAGTGGCCGCTTCGATTTCGGTTCGGGTCTTGTCGTCGATCGTGTTATCCAGGCTCATGCATTTCTTCCATTGAATTCAGTAGGGACAGATAGTTACAGGGACGCTGCCAGGCGACTACCCTGGTTGATCGCACGCTTGGCGTCCAGTTCCGAGGCCTCGTCGGCGCCACCGATAATGTACACCGGTATTCCGGCGGCCTTCACGGGCTCGGCCAATTCCCGCAGCGGCACCTGACCGGCACACAGGATAATATTGTCCACCTCCAGCCAGGTCGGATCACTACGGTCTTTGCCGTAACTGATCAGCAGGCCACGCTCCTCGATACGCTCGTAATTGACACCGCCGAGCATGCGTACTTTGCGCATTTTCAGACTGGCCCGGTGTATCCACCCGGTGGTCTTGCCCAGCCCGCCACCCAGCTTGCCGGCAGAGCGTTGCAGCAGCGTGACCTCCCGTTCGGGCGCAGGCACCCTGGGACCGGTCTCGGACACGCCGCCCCGGGCAGAAGACGGATCCACGACGCCCCATTCCTCCAGCCACTCCTGCAGGTCCAGGGTACTTGAGTGACCACCGGTGACCAGGTACTCGGCCACGTCGAAGCCAATTCCTCCCGCGCCGACGATGGCCACACGCTTGCCCACCGGGGCCTTGCCACGCAGCACATCGATGTAGTTGAGCACCCTGGGATGATCCTGGCCGGGAATCTCGGGGTCACGGGGCAAAACACCGGTAGCCAGCACGACATCGTCGTAACCGCCGGCGACCAGCTCATCCCCTTCAACCCGGGTATTGAGCTTCAGATTGACGTCATGCAACTCAAGCTGGCGCCGGTAGTAGGCAATCATGTCGTGAAACTCTTCCTTGCCCGGCACCTGCTTGGCCATGTTCAACTGGCCACCAATTTCCGCGGCGCCTTCAAACAAGTCCACGCTATGACCACGCCTGGCCAGAACCACCGCGGTGGCCAAACCGGCCGGGCCGGCGCCTACGATCGCGACTCGCCTGGGCGCCCTGGTGGGCAGGTAGTTCAATTCCGTCTCATGACAGGCCCGGGGATTGACCAGGCAGGAACTCATCTTGTTTTTGAACGTGTGATCAAGGCAGGCCTGGTTGCAGGCGATACAAACATTCACCTCGTCAGCCCGCTGTTGCTCGGCCTTGAGTACAAACTCCGGATCCGCCAGCAGGGGTCGGGCCATCGAAACCATGTCGGCACAACCGTCTGCCAGGACCTTTTCGGCCGTCTGGGGCAAATTGATGCGGTTCGAGGTTATCAGCGGAATGCTGACCTCTTGCTTCATTTTCCGGGTGACCCAGGTAAACGCCGCCCGCGGTACCGAGGTGGCAATGGTCGGCACCCTGGCCTCGTGCCAGCCTATGCCGGTATTGATGAGTGTAGCCCCGGCGGCCTCGACAGCCTTGGCCAGCGTCACGACCTCCTCCCAGGTGCTGCCATCGGGAATCAGGTCGATCATGGACAATCGATAGATGATGATGAAGTCCTTGCCCACCGCTTCCCGGGTGCGGGCGACAATTTCCACCGGCAAACGCATGCGATTGCTGTAGTCACCACCCCACTGGTCGGTACGCTTGTTGGTGTGAGTCACCAGGAATTCGTTTATGAAATATCCTTCCGAACCCATGATCTCCACGCCATCGTAGCCGGCCTCCCGGGCCAGCGTGGCGGAGCGCACAAAGGCCTGGATTTGCCTTTCCACACCACGGGCCGAAAGTTCGTGCGGAACAAAGGGCGTGATGGGAGATTTCACTTTCGAGGGGGCTACCGAGAAAGGGTGGTAGCCATAACGTCCGGCATGCAGTATTTGCATGGCGATCTTGCCGCCCTCGGTGTGCACCGCATCGGTCACCCGCTTGTGCCTGCGCGCATGTCGCTTGCCACTCATCATCCCGGAAAGCGGCTTTACCCAGCCCGCGACATTGGGCGCATACCCGCCGGTGACAATCAGGCCCACCCCTCCGCGGGCCCGCTCGGCAAAGTAGGCAGCCAGGCGCTCATGCTTGTTTCCGTCTTCCAGACCGGTATGCATGGATCCCATCAGCACACGGTTTTTCAAGGTCGTGAAACCCAGGTCCAGGGGCGAGAGGAGGTGGGGATAAAGGGAATGCGGCATAACTTTTTAGTCCTTGGCAGTGCTTTCCTGGCAAGCAAATGTCGATGCGTTTTTCAGCGCCCGGCGAAATAACCCGCTTACTTTGCCGTGACTACTGCCGACAGTCCACCCGAGTCGCACCCGGCCCTGCGAAGCCGGGCCTTGAATGCGACGAGTGACGGCATTTCAGGCGCGAAAAACAGGTGGGTAGTGCAATGGCAGTCCGAGGCGCCAAACCCCGGCCAGGCACCGGCGATGCCACGTCCCTGCCCCAGGACTTGCGCCCAGAGATGTTCCATCGGTTCGTTTTGTGTCTGAAACCAGGCGGCCACGGGCGACATGTGTCGGCCCAGGTAATCGACGTGCCAGCGCAGGGTCTGAGCCCCGAGCAGATGACGCGACAAGCGCGCCCTGATGCCACCCGGACCAAACGCACTGCCTACATATAAATACACACCGGCCTGCAGCACTCTCTCACCCAGCGCTCCCGCCTGAACGGGCATGGCCACCTGGGTGAACAGGGCCAATACATAACTGCCGCTTGAAGCGGGAAGAATCAGGCTCTGGCCGGACACCGCGGGTCAGCCCTCACTTGAAAGGTCATCTTTATGCACGCTATGCATCACTTGTTTTTGCAAGCCGCTCACGTTTTTCGCTGGCCTTGCGCAATTTCTCCATGTGCAAGATCAGTCCGTCCGTGGTGCGCTTGAGCAACTCCAGTTCCTCCACACTCAGGTCATCCAGGCGCTCAAGGTTGTACTCGATGGTGTCGATGATCTTGCTCGCCGGTCGTTGCAAGGGGCGCATGAAATACGCGGTGATGGTCGCCACGATGGCGCCAAAGAACAGGATGGATCCGGTCACCATCCAGGTGGCGCCAAACAGACGACCGAGACCCGTCACAGGCCGATCCGCAATGCCCGCAGTGGTAAATGCCGCCACGCACCAGTACAGGGCGTCACCGTAATGCAGGATGGACGTGCCGGGCGTATGGCGCTCGGCAAAATACAAGGCCGCAGCGAACACGGCCCAGGCCACGAGCAGCAAGCCGACAAGACTGATAAAAGGCGTTTGCTCGATGATTTCGCGACTGAAACGCTGCAAGCGTGTGCGACCGACTTGAAGTTTCATGACGGGCACCTCCGTTGCGCAATCATAGCCCCTGGCAAACCCGGCTGGCCAATGCCGACAACGATGCAAGTTTCCGCGCCACCCGACGCCGCCATTTGCTAGACTCCGTCCATGTCTGAAAACACCCCGACTTCTTTCCAGGCCCTGCTTCGGCTACTGCGTTACGCCAGTGGTTACCGGCGGCGCATCACCCTCGCCTCACTGTGCTCGATGCTGAACAAATTGTTCGATGTCATGCCGGAAATTCTTATCGGTATCGCCATCGATGTCGTGGTTCGCCAACAGGATTCCTTCGTGGCCGAACTGGGCGTGGCGGATCCCAAGTGGCAGATGCTCCTGCTGGCGGGTCTGACCTTGTTGATCTGGATGGGTGAGTCCCTGTTCGAATATCTGCACCTGGTGATGTGGCGCAACCTGGCCCAGGATCTGCAGCACGCCATGCGTCTGGACGCCTATACCCATGTGCAACGACTGGACCTGGCCTATTTCGAAGATCGCAGTACCGGCAACCTGGTTTCGATACTCAATGACGATGTGAACCAGCTGGAGCGCTTTTTCAACGGCGGCGCCAACAGCCTGATACAGGTGGTCACCACCCTGCTGGCCGTGGGCGGCGTGTTTTTTGCGGTCTCGCCGCTGATCGCACTGATGGCCTTTACGCCCGATACCGGTCATCGTCATCGGGGCCTTCTATTTCCAGCGCCGCGCACAACCTCTGTATGCAGAGGTGCGCAACCGGGTGGGCATGTTGGCCGGACGCTTGTCCGGAAATATCTCGGGCATCACCACGATCAAGAGCTTTGCCACCGAGGAATTGGAGGCCGGCGCCATACGCGAGGAAAGCGAGGCCTACGTGGCCGCCAACCGCCGGGCCATCGCTATCAGTTCCGGCATTCATCCCGATTATTCGCATGGCCATCCTGGCCGGCTTCGTCGCGACTTTCCTGCTGGGCGGATGGATGACCCTGGAAGGCAAGCTCAATGTGGGCGCCTACGGGGTACTGGTGTTCCTCACCCAGCGCCTGCTCTGGCCTCTTACCGGCCTGGCCGAAACCGTTGACCTGTTTGAGCGCGCCATGGCCTCCTCCCGGCGCATCCTCGATCTGATCGAGGTACCGGTGCGTATCCGTGACCGGGCCGACGCCAGGACACTGGCGAGCATACGGGGTCGGATCCAGTACCAGGACATATGCTTCTCCTACAGCCCCGGTCACCCGGTATTGCACGATATAAACCTGGATATTCCCGGCCAGCAGCACGGTGGCCTTCGTGGGCCAGACCGGTTCAGGCAAAAGCACCCTGGTCAAGTTGCTGCTACGTTTTTATGCGCCCGACAGCGGTCGCCTGCTGCTGGACGGTGAGCCGGTCGAAGGCCTGCAACTGGACTGCCTGCGACGTAGCATCGGGCTGGTCAGCCAGGATGTATTTCTGTTTCACGGCACGGTACGCGAGAACATCGCCTACGGGACACCCGGCGCCAGCTTCGAGCAGGTCAGGACGGCGGCGGATGCGGCCGAGGCCAGCGAGTTTATCCAGCGTCTGCCCGATGGCTATGACACCCTGGTGGGCGAACGTGGACAGAAACTCTCCGGTGGCCAGCGGCAGCGTCTGTCGATTGCCCGGGCCTTGCTGAAAGATCCACCGGTGCTGATCCTGGATGAAGCCACCTCGGCGGTAGACAACGAGACAGAGGCTGCCATACAACGCTCCCTGCTGCGTATCTCCCATACCCGCACCACGCTGATCATCGCTCACCGTCTCTCCACCATCGTGCATGCCGACACCATCCACGTGCTGGACAAGGGGCGGATCGTGGAGTCAGGCACACACCGGGAACTGTTGTCAGTCAACGGCATCTATGCAGGCTTATGGCGGGTGCAGACGGGTGATAAGGCGGGGGCGAGACAGTGTACCTTCGAAACCGGTGTGAAAACACACCCGGCCTACCTGCAACACGCCAGGAAGACACTCGTAGGGTGCACTTCGTGCACCATTTGAAACGGTGCGTAAAACGCACCCTACCTTTAACTGTCCAGGCGGGCGATGCTGACTCAGGCTGCGATCCTCGATGCCCAGGTAGATAGGCTCGGCTCGCTGGCGGTAGATATTCACCTTGGCGTTGAAGGCATGGTGGCAATGCCGTGCTTGTCGTGGATCTCCATCCGGCGCACGTCGTATCCGCCACCGGCCACAGGCTGCCCGGTCAGGTAGCACTTGATGGAGTTGATCGGCTCGCCGGCCAATTCCAGGCCGTTTAGCCTGGTCAGGTGTTCCTGCGCGATGTCCACAAAACGTATCGCATCCAGTTCTTCCGGATTCAGCATGGACTCGGCCGATGGCTGCTGCCTGAGTCTGAACTCACCGACCATGATCTGCCCCGGCAAGCGCCTTGTCCACCATGCGCGCAAGCTCGATGGTCACGTCTCCCACCAGGTAGCTGTACAGCATGGGGCTGAGGCTTTCGGCCTGGTAGAACTCGTAACAACTGCCGAGGTGGAAGCAGGTCCGCAGTACCGGCACCACCCGGGTCTTGCCCTTGCGCCGGGCTATGGCATTGTCCGCCAGCACCAGGTGCATGAAGTGATACAGGTTGGTGTTGGCATTGTCGCCTTCGTCACGATTCCAGATATAAAACCCGTCACCGGTGTTGGAACGCGCAAAACGTATATCGATCTTCTTGCTCAGCATGCGGCTGTGCGCCGAGTTAAGCGAATAGGACAAGCTGTTGAGCTGGGTCATCTGTTCAAACGGCGTGAGCAGGCTGAAGCCCACGATATCGAACAGTGCAACCGCACGGTTATCCGAAAAATTGATGCTGTAGCGACGAATGATGCGCTCGATTGAGTCGGTTTCCTGGATGCGCCCGCTGAGCGCGTGTTGCAGGGGAATCGACACCACCGAGAGTCCAAGTGTCCGGGCCATCTGCTCAAGGCGATCCAGGGCTCTGCCGCTTGGGACTGGAAACCAGTTCCCGGTAGAAACTGTCCTCGATGCTGATGGTGCCACGTGGGGCACGCTGAATCTGGTCGGCCAGGAAATAATGCGGAGCAATCAAAAAGGCGATGCCCTGGTCGGAAGGCGCCCAGCCCAGTATAAATTTCTCACCCAGCGCCCAGCTCTGGTGCAGGCGGTTATCCAGGTCGATCAGGTTGGTGTGCTCGGCGACGGTGAGATCCTCGCCAAACAATTCTGCATCTGCGCGGCTGCCTACGGTACCGAATCGCTGCGCTGCCGATTCAGGAGAAATTCTTGTCTGTCATCGCTGTGTTGTCTGCCCCATGTATACCGCTACGCGCCCTGGTCATGTTGTGGGCTGTTCACAGGCGGTCGTGATCATTCGTGTGCACGTTGTGGGCGAAATCCTAACACGGGACAGACTGCGATGACGCTGTTTCCTGCTCTGCCTACTGCCGATTTAACAGAATATTCCCGGCAGGCTGCTGCGGTAGACCCGAAGACCGTCAGGGAGCCTCTGATCTAGTCTGGACGAATTAGATTGCTGGCGAAAAGATCCAGATTCAAGGCGCCAGTCGCACGCAATAGCCAGCTATTGCGAAGATTGGCAACGCAGAAGCTGGGGCTTTTAGACGCAAGATACACGTTCATGACTGGATTAGAGGTCAGGGAGCCTCTGATCTAGTCTGGACGAATTAGATTGCTGGCGAAAAGATCCAGATTCAAGGCGCCAGTCGCACGCAATAGCCAGCTATTGCGAAGATTGGCAACGCAGAAGCTGGGGCTTTTAGACGCAAGATACACGTTCATGACTGGATTAGAGGTCAGGGAGCCTCTGATCTAGTCTGGACGAATTAGATTGCTGGCGAAAAGATCCAGATTCAAGGCGCCAGTCGCACGCAATAGCCAGCTATTGCGAAGATTGGCAACGCAGAAGCTGGGGCTTTTAGACGCAAGATACACGTTCATGACTGGATTAGAGGCTCCCTAGTGCGGTCGACCCCGGGGCTTTGCATTGCCGGTGCGCTGACTGCCACCCTGGCTTTGACGCTGCGGCCGGCTACTGGCTTCGGGTGCTTTGGCCGGAGCGGGTGGTGGGCTCGCCTTGGGCTCGGGTCTGGACGGTGCGCTGCGTACTGCCTCACGTTGCTCAGGAACCTGCACCGGCCTGGCCTGTGATCGACTCTCATTGCTCAACCACCGGGCGGGTGTTGTCGCGACCACCCTGGTCCGGGCGCCGCGTGGCATTACCCTGGGCAGTCACCGGTCTGTTACGAGACCCTGAACTGTCACTCAGCGCGTTTGTTGTCCTGTTACCAGACCCGGAGACATCCCCCGCGCGACCCGTGACCTGGCCGGTATTGCCAACCCGTGCAAGACGTTGACGGGTGTCGCCTTCGAGACCGCTACGCACCTGCTGCATGATCTGATTGGAACGTTGGCCTCCGGACCGGCCATTGGCGTTGGAATCGGCCGTGGGGTTTGCAGCGACAGCAGACCGGGTAACCGGTTGCTTGGTCGGTGCACGCCAGTTTCTCGCATCGTGGCTGTCGGGACGATGGCGTTGCGTATTGGCGCTGGCGTCGGTACCGGACCTGCCTCGCCGTATTGGCACGGTTCGAGTTCGGTGTTCACAGTACGCTCCTTCCAGCCCTCGCCACGGGTACTTGCTACCCTGCGAGAAACTGTTCGCGATACCGCTGTTATCCGTAATCCTGCGCAGGGAACTGTCGCGGGCAAGAGCATTGCGATAGGAGGCGGAGATTTGCTCGCCTGAACGATTGCGATTGACGTTCGCCGTGCCCGTCTGACCATTGCGGGTACCGTTGGTGATGACGCTTGCCCGGCTGTTCTGCGTGCCTGCGCCGGACCACCTCACCGGACGCGAGCCGGAATGGTTGCTGGCCTGCCAGCGATCGCCACCCGAGTAGCGGTCATGCTGGTTATAGGCGTGCCCGTAGGGACGCCGGTAACCCGGTCCACGGTACGGCGGGTAGTAGCGCACGTAATGGCTGCGGTAATACGGGTAGTTGTAATACGGGTGACTGTAGTAGTAGGGGTAGTGCACGTGCAGGTAATGACTGTGCCATCCGATGGTGTACGCGGTGGCCACGCCCCAGAAAAAGCCTGAGCTGAAAGCATAACCGGCGGGATAGGGGTAGTAATACAAGGGGTAGGCGTAGGGATAGTAGTAATAAGCGGGCCTGGACTGTACGACCACTACCCTGGCCGGCTCGTAATAGGGCACGTAAATCACTTCCGGATCGGCGGGGGTGATTTCAATCACGCCCTCATCTACGACCACGTTTTGCTTCTCATCGGTTTTCAGGTTTCCGGCAGCATAGGCGCGGTCACGGAAATGTCCGATGGCCTTGACCACATCATCCTGCTGGGTCAGTACCGCGTTGCCCAGGCGCCAGGTCCAATCCAGGTCGTCATTCAGCAACTGCACGACCTCGGGGTAATTCAACAACGCAACCACCGAGTCATCCCAGTCTTCATCCGCTTCCAGGGTGGCATCGTGCGTAAGGTTGTCCAGGAAGCGCGCCGCCTCGACAATCTGCAGTGGATAGGTAGCCGCGGGCAACACAATGGCCACAAGATCGTCGGGGTACAGGGCGATGGGGCCTACAAGGTCTTCCAGTTCGCCCGGATCCAGCACCCTGGCCAGCTCGGCCTGACCCGGTTCGTCCAATATCACCTGCGGTTCCAGGGCTGCCTGGTTCGAGTCCTGGGCCTGTGCCGGCATGCCCCATGACGCCATCAGCATGAATGCTGATATGGCTGACAAGGTTGCTTTTTTACCTTTATTCTCAATGGCTTGTAATAAGTAAAACATACTGCCTCCCGGCTTTGGCCGCAATTTCGTTCACACGGCTTTGTCCACTCTTGAGGCAACTGTAGACCCTTCTAGCTGAACATGGGCTGAATCCGGCCGGATTCCTCGTGACCAGGCGTGAGCATGAATTTTCCCGCCCTCGCGCTACCCACCGGCATCCAGATGCTGGCGCGCGGCCCTTATCGGTGGTGGCCGGATACGCCAGGAGGTTCCGGTTTCTTGCTCCGAATCCGCTTCTTTTCGATTACAATCTACCCCGTCCAGAATACACCTGAGGCCAACCAGATGAATTTCCGCACGTCTATCCTGATTTTGTCCGCCCTCCTTGCCCTGCTATCCGGTTGTTCAAAACAAGCGCCGGTGGCCGCGGCCTCCCAGGCCGATCTGATTCTCACCGGCGGCGCAATCTACACCTCCGATGAGAGTCGTTCCTGGCAACAGGCCGTGGCTATCCAGGGCGACAGGATTGTTTACGTGGGAAACAACCAGGGTGCGAATGACTATAAAGGACCCAACACGCGGGTAGTCAATCTCAAGGGCCGAATGGTGCTGCCGGGTCTGCAGGACGTGCACATTCACCCCATCATGGGAGGCATTGAAGCTGCTGCTTGCGACCTCAATGGCCTGACAACTGCGGATCAGTACATTGAGAAGATCAAGGCCTACGCCAAGGCCAATCCCGATTTGCCGTGGATCACGGGCGGTGGCTGGTTGATGTCGGCATTCGGCCCGGGCGCCATGCCACGCAAGGAACTGCTTGATGCCATCGTTCCCGACAGACCGGTACTGCTGAATTCCTCGGATGGACACAGCGCCTGGGCGAATAGCATGGCGCTGAAACTGGCCGGGATCACGCGCGAGACGCCCGACCCGGTAGACGGGCGTATAGATCGCGATCCAAAAACAGGGGAACTGGTGGGCAGTCTGCAGGAAGGCGCCATCAGCTTGCTGGATCACGTGCTTCCTCCAATCACCGATCAGCAACGCCTGGACGGGCTGCGCTTTGCCATCAGGATGCTCAATGGCTATGGCATCACCGCCATACAGGACGCCAACGTGGACGATGATGCCCTGCGAACCTACCAGGCGCTGGATGAAAACGGCGAACTGACACTTAAGGTGGAAGGTTCGCAATGGTGGGAGCGTGACCAGGGCCTGGAACAGATCGCCGGCATGATCGAACGGCGAGAGAAATACGGCAAGGGACATCTGCGCGCCAATACGGTGAAGATCATGCAGGACGGTGTGATGGAAAACTACACTGCCGTCATGCTGGAACCCTATTTGATACCCGGGGAGGTTCGCGGCATCCCCATGCTGGAACCGGAGTTTCTCAAGCAGGCGGTCACTGCCATTGATGCGGCCGGTTTCCAGGTCCATTTTCACGCCATCGGCGACGGCGCCATACGCCAGTCACTGGATGCGGTTGAAGCGGCCCGCAAGGCCAACGGCCCCGGTGATAACCGGCATCACATTTCGCACCTGCAGCTTATCGATCCCCAGGACATACCGCGTTTCGGTGAGCTGGATGTGATCGCCAATTTCCAGGCCCTGTGGGCCTACGCGGATGAGTACATTACCGAACTGACCATTCCCGTTTATCGGTGAGGAACGGGCGGCAGAGATGTACCCCATCTCCAGCGTGCTGCAAAACGGAGGCATGATCGCCTTCGGCAGTGACTGGTCGGTATCCACAGCCAATCCCTATTACCAGATCGAAGTGGCGGTAACCCGTAAGGATCCGGACACAGGCAATGCCGCCGTACTGATTCCGGAGGAACGCATATTGCTGGAAGATGCCATCGCTGCCTTCACCATCAACGCCGCCTATACCAACCACCTGGATGAGCAGACCGGCTCCATCGAAGTGGGCAAGTACGCCGACCTGGTAGTGCTGGACCGGAATTTGTTCGAAATCGCTCCCGAGGTCATCTCCGCCACCCAGGTCCTGTTGACCCTGTTCGAGGGCAAGCAGGTGTACGGAGACTTGTCCGCGCTTTAGCAGTGAGGCGTTGTGTCGACCGAGTAAGCGCGCGTGAATCGATGCACGCGCGCAAGGATATTTCGGCGCAGGAAGTCGAGGCCTTGGAAAGCTCTCCGCCAACCGAGTCACCCGCCTAGCTGCTCCTGGCCGGAAACGCCCACTACACTTCCAAGGTCACCGGACGGGCCACGGCCACACCACCACCATCTGGCCAAAACTGTCTGACGAAAGCCGGGATGATTCGTGTTCTGGAAGCATAATCGTTGATCTTGGATCCATCCCCTCGAATGTGTTCAAACATCACGACATTGGCTTTGCACTGATAATAGAACTCCCAATTGTCGAGCTTGTTCTTTAATCCAAAAACCGTCCCATAAAACACAATGTATGGGTTAATACTCTTCGCTTCGCCCCCTGTGCGTTCCGATGCGGCATTTCCGTGTCCCAGGTCACCCCTTCTGATGTTCGCTACTTTCGCCGCGCGACTAATGAGCCTGGTCCTCTCAACTCTCGAAATTCGGTCATGCGCAATGCCATCTGCAGGATCGAACCCTTGCGGGTCGTAATCCAGGGGCTCAGCCACTCTCAAATTATTCATTTGGGCAGCCGGCTTGTCCTTTCGCATAGCCGCAACCCTGTTTCGCATTTGGAGTTCCTTGTACCTTCGTGCCTGGTTGTTGGTTTCATCATCGACAACTTGGGCTAGTCCATCCGGCATGTCAGCCTTGGCATTGGCGTGGTACACAGTAGGGTTTTTCGGGTCGCCCTCAACGAATACCGAGCAGCCAGTGAGTGCTGCTGTAAAAAAGATTCGGACATCGCCACCCACATCATCCGGTGTGGACAGCTTGATTTTAGTGACCCTGTTTGCCTGCCAGGGGAGGAAGAAAATAGGGAAATCCCTGTTTCGTCTTTGATCGTAGGGCACCAGGCTCAGACTGACCCTGGCCGATGTTTCCGTTTCCAGGTTGGCACTCAAAACCCGGGCGCCACCTTTGACCGAGCTGTAGGGAGTATTGCCACCTTTTACGATCAAGTCAGGAGACACAGGGCTGGTCTGTTCCGGGGAGCTTCCGATGCCACCGCCCTGTCCACCGATGGAGAGAGTCCGGGTCTGTGCAAATTTCACCGGCGACTTGAGGAACTTCTTATTGTTCCCATTTGACATAGGCGGCCTCGTTCCTGGTTATTAACAATGCGACTGAACGGGTGCTAGCCCCATTTTCCGCCGTCTAAACATAGTCTAAATTGGGAATAATTGCAGAACCCATCAAATTTGAGTAACAGCGAATGTGGTGCCGGGGTCTCATCCTGTGATGGTCACTCTCCAGATAGCAAGGACACCGATTCCCGCCTTCCCGACGTGGCGCTACGATTTAGTTGCGGTTCGACCCCAATTATTCCTGACGGCATCTGGTGGTGACGCGGGTGACACCCAGATCAAAAGTTTGACCGCCCTGGCCTGAATTTTACTAGAATGGTCAGAGATGCGACTACACCGACAGGCAGCGCTGACTCTAAAGGTTACGCCTTTGAGCATTTAGCCCATAAGACTTAACGCCAGGACACCAATGCAGCACCTCATTGAGGAACTCAAACGTAGAAATGTTTTTCGCGCGTGTGCGGCCTACCTGGTAGTCGCATGGCTATTTGTGCAGATTGCCGACATTCTCCTTGATGCTTTTGGCGCCCCACCCTGGGCAATGCGGACAATCGTTGTTGCCATTGCCCTGGGCTTCCCGATTACCTTCTTTTTAGCGTGGGCATTTGAAGTCACTACCACAGGGGTAAAGCGTACCGAGGACGTCGCCCCCGGGGATTCAATCACTCACCAGACCGCTCGGAAGCTGAATTTTGCCTTGATTGGCGTCCTGGCAGTGGCGGTAGTGCTGTTTGCCATTGATAAATTTGCGTGGAGGCAATTCGAAACTAGTCCAGGGCCAGTCACCAGCGACTATACCGTAGCCGTGTTGCCGTTCCGCCTGGACACCGATGCAGGCACACCACTGTTTGGACAATTCTCAGACGAAATCGCCCAACTGCTGCGAAGAAGTGACACGGTCAGGTTAGCATCACAGGACGCTGTCCTTGCTGTGAGCAAGAACGAAAGTCGGGAGGATACAACTGCCAGACTGGGCGTACGTTATCTTCTTGCCGGCGTAATCAGACTCGATGGTGACCGTGCCCGACTTTCCCTATCACTTTTCGATAACGAACAGGACAGCGATATTTGGACGTCAGAATACGAAGATTTAAGTTCGCAGCAAACGAGCTACCAGGCGGCGCAGGACCTGTTGGCCGTGATTGGCGCTCCTGCGCTGAGCATGCCACCGATAACGCCAGATGGAAAAGCCTACGAGCTATATTTGAAGGCAAGGCAACACCTGGCTATTGACCGACTTAGTGAGGAAGCGGAAGGGCTGTTGAGAGATGCAATCAGTCTGGACCCCCGTTTTGCGGGCGCCCTGGCGAGTCTTTGCAGCTTCCTGGTGGACCGGTACGGAGTCAGCAGTGCTCCGGAGGATTTCGAGGAGGCCGAGCGCCTGTGCTATCGCGCATGGAGGATCGATCCGCACTCGGTAGAGGTGCAACACGCGATGGGCGATTTGTATTTTGCGTCCGGGCAGTTGGAGAAAGCACGTGAATCGTATGCTGCGGCCCTGGCCGTTAATCCCGGTGATTTTCGGACCCAGGTAGCCTTGGCAGAAACATACCATGAAGATAATCCCGAGCTTGCCGAAAATCAGCTTAAGAAGATTATTCAACAACAACCTGGCAGTCCTTCTGCCTACGAGAGTTTGCAGTACCTGTATTTCAAACAGGGCCGATACGCGGAGGCGGTAGAACAACAGAGGTGGGCTGTGCGCCTGCTTCCTGACAACGAAGGGGCAAAGTTTCGTCTAAGCAGCGATCTCCTGCTTGCCGGGATGTTTGGCGAAGCGAAGGATTTATTGGTCAGCATGCTGGCGAGTAATCCCCCAAAAACCGGAGATATAGAAAACAATCTTGCAACGGTCTTGTTTTTCGAAGGGGATTACTCCGGGGCCGCCAAGCTGTATCAAGCCGCAGTTGATCGTGAACCCAGAGACCCAACGCTCTATAGGAATCTTGGAGATGCCACCTGGCACCTGAAGGGGAAGGAGGCTGCCAGGCCAATAATGCTCACCGCAATTGAACTGGCCGAGGAACAGCTTGGCGTCAACCCAGACGATTATTCGCTGGTGAGCACCCTGATGGTGGCATATGCCAGTATTGGCGACCTGAGCAACTTCCAGGCTAGAGAAAGACGACTACGCGATTTGGCTGAGGAGGATCCGCAAACGCATTATGATATTGCGGTTTCAACTTCACGGCTGGGTAACCTGGAACGTTCCCAATTGCATGCAAAGATTGCCCTTGAGTTAGGTTACCCAATTGAGCTATTGCGAGCCGATCCTGATATCGCAGCTTCAGGAGCGACATTTGAAACCCTCACCGCAGCAATAGTTTATCCTGCAACATGAATGTCTCCGGCCCCTTTTTTTCATGCCGGCCAGGTTACCAATTGGCGATTGACCCGAAAGACCAGTAATACTGACAGCCCCGGACGGTGCTGAAGTCAGGATGCCACCAGGGCCCGAAATCATGGAGCAAATAGATGCTGACTGAATGTCGCCTTTGTGGCGGAGCAGATCTTAGGTTGATCATGACCGACGGGCGAAATCGCGACCTGAACTATTACCGCTGCGGGCGTTGCGCGCTGTGGAATTACGATATGGATTGCGGGATGGACCAGACCCAGTATACGGAAAATTATGTCAGCCCCCGGGTCACGGATTTCACCCACAACGTGCACCAGGAAAAGACCTGGGACTATCTAAAGAAGCGCCTGGGCGAGCCGGGCAAGATGATGGATATAGGTTGTGGCAACGGTGGCCTGCTGTACCTGGCGCGTAAGGACGGATGGCAGGTGAAGGGTCTCGAGTTATCGGAAAGTGCCGCCAGGTCTATCAAGGAAGATATTGATATCGACGTGGCGGTAGGCGATTTTCTGGAATACGAGGGCGAGGACGCAGGAGTCTACGACGTGGTGGCCCTGCGGCATGTGCTCGAGCACCTGCCCGACTCGCTGCTGGCCATGCGGCAGATTGCCCGTATGCTCAAGCCAGGCGGACTGGCCCTGCTGGAGTTCCCCAACACAGCGTCTGCTGCCTATGCCTACAAACGTTTTCTGAAAAATCGCGGGCTTAAGAACAAGAAGTACTCATCAGATTGGCGTCCCGGACACTGCAACGAATTTTGCCGACAATCGTTCGAGTTCCTTCTCAAGGAGTCGGGGTACGAACTTCTGGAATGGCATACTTACTCCAACACCCCCCTGAAAAACCTGCTTTTCCAGTTGGTGCCGATCGGAAACAAGGCGCGAGTCCTTATTCGCAGGATCAAGTAAGCGGCAAACCGTGGTGAGACCTGAATGGTGCCGGTGGCGAGCATCGGCTTCTGGCCGAAACCCGCCACTCATCTGGACACGCTCCAGACAGTAATTCAAACTGGATCGCCCAGCGCCTGCTCTTGATCCAGACAGGCCACTCGATGACTGCCGTCAACCACGAAGGTGAACGATGAGCCTGTTTGAGTACGTAACCGTGATGGTGTCGATGATCCTCGCCCTGGCGCTTGGGCGGTTATTGATGAGCGCTTCGTCGCTGGCAAAAAACCGCCACAAGGTAGTCCCGCACGCCCCTTATGTTCTGTGGTTATGCTTCCTGTTTCTTACCCTCATCAATCACTGGTGGTCGCTGTGGGACTTGCGTGACATTAGCTGGACCTACCTGTCTTTCGTTTACATACTCATTGCACCAACGCTTATTTTCTTCGGCGTAGGGCTTCTTGTCCATGAGGGCACCGGAGATGACCCCATCGATTTGCCGGTGGAGTTTGAACGGGTCAGGCCCCTGTTCCTGTTGCTGATGACGGGCTACGTCACGGCGATGTGGTTCGACGGTCCCCTGTTCGCCGGGCAGAACCCACTCGGTCTGGTCGGTATCATGCATTTGCCGTTAGTGGTCGCATACCTGGTCGCTTTACCGACCAAGGCACGCAGCATGCAATTGGCTACGCCCATCCTGGGCCTGTCCGCGATTACCGTAATCATGGTCATTCGATTCCTGTCATGAGAGGAAAACACTCAATGCGTCCAACGCCCGGCCACTCGTCCAGAAACGTCGTACTGACTTGCGCGGCCCTGCTGCTAGGTTTTTCCAGCCTCTCGCTGTCCGCCGCCCAGCCCGCCTCTGCTCCGCAGTACCAGGTGGAGATGAAAGAGGCATGGATTACCCTGCCCGACGGCGTGCGCCTGGCTGCCGACCTTTACATGCCGGCAGGCGATGTCGAAAGCAAGAAATTCCCGGTCATCCTGGAGTACCTGCCCTACCGCAAGACCGAGGCGCGTGCGCGTAATTACTCGATGTATTCGTACTTTGTTGAACGCGGCTATGTGTTGGCCCGGGTGGATATTCGCGGCACCGGCAACAGCGAAGGAAAACTCATTCCCTACGAGTACTCGGATATCGAACAGGTGGACGGCGAGACCGTGATCGACTGGCTGTCCAAACAGCCCTGGTCCAACGGTAAGGTGGGCATGTTCGGTATATCCTGGGGCGGCTTTAACTCCATCCAGATGGCCGGCCGTAATCCGCCCGCACTGAAAGCGATGATCGCGATAGACGCCACCGAGGACCTGTACCAGGACGACGTGCATTACATGGATGGCATCATGCACCTGGACTCCTGGGAAATGAGCCAGGACCTGGACAATGCCCGACCCGGCGCCCCGGATTACGTGATTGACGAGGCGTATTTTCGTGACCGCTTCGACACCCAGCCCTGGATGATGACCTACAAGCGCCAGCAGCGTGACGGCCCCTTCTGGGATCGAGGCTCACTGCGTGATCGCTACGAAACGATCCGGATTCCCACCTTCCACATCGGCGGCTGGTACGACGGCTACCGTGACAGTCTGCCGAGGATGCTGGCGAACGTGAAGGCGCCGGTCAAGGCGATGATCGGCGCATGGTCCCATGCTTTTCCTCACGACCCCTACCCCCAGCCCGGGCATGGAATGGCGTCACGAGGCGGTGCGCTGGTTCGACCAGTGGCTCAAGGGTGTAGACACCGGGATCATGGATGAGCCGCGTTTCGCCGTGTACGTGCGAAACTGGCATCCGCCCGGTCCCTACCTGGATTACGCGCCCGGCAAGTGGCGTTGGGAAGACGGCTGGCCGATCCCGCGTATCGAGCAGCGGCTAATGTATCCGCAACCCAATCACCAACTGAGCACAAGCACACCCGCGTCCACTGTGCATGAACTGCGCTACGTCCCCGGCATCGGCTATGAAGCCGGTGGCCCGGTCATGTGGTGGGGTGATGTCGCGCACGACCAGCGCGGCACCGATGCCTTCAGCCTGGTGTATGACAGCGAACCGCTGACCGGGGACACCGAGATCCTGGGTCTGCCCCGGGCGGTGTTGAAGGTGACTGCCACCGCGACACGCGCCAACTGGTTTGTGCGTGTTTCCGATGTTGCACCTGACGGCACGGTCACCCAGGTGGCCGGCGCCGGCTTTAACGGCACCCATCGCAACTCGGCCCGGGCGCCCGAGGACCTGGTACCCGGACAGGTTTTTCCCCTGGACATCGAGATGCATTTCACCTCCTGGGTCTTCCCCAAGGGGCACCGCATCCGCTTTGCCGTAAACAACGCCCAGTGGCCAATGCTTTGGCCGACGCCCTTTCCCATGACCACGCAACTATTGCTGGGTGGCGAGAACGGCTCGCACCTGGTCCTTCCGGTGGTGCCACCGGGTAAGGGTACGGCACCCGCGTTTCTGCCACCCGCGGAAAGCCCGGTGCTGGCCGGTTTTGCAAGCCTGGATACCGGCAGCGCCTCGGGCTATGGCGAGATTTCCTCGGTGGACCGCAATCCCCAGACCGGCGAGGTCACCGTCACTGCAACCAATACCGGTGGTTACCGCTATCCATGGGGTACCGAGACCTACCGGGAGACCATCGAACACAAGACCTCGGACGCACACCCGGAAAACACGTCCATGGTGGGCAGCCATCGTATGGAAGTGACGCTTGAGAATCGGGTGCTGCTATGGGAAGCAACGCTGTCCTTCACCAGTGACCTGGAGAATTTCCACTACCACTACACACGCAAGCTCAGCGAGAACGGCAAGCCGGTAAGGGAGAAAACCTGGACCGACACGATACCCCGGGACTTCCAGTGAAGGTAATCCGACAGGGCTCGAATAACATCCAGCCCCGGTTGTCAGGGTGCAGTCCTGATCGCCTCAATCAGGTGCTTGAGAGCGTAGCTTTCATCCAACGGCGGTGTGCCAAAAATATTCCAGCCGGTGAATACCGCAATCAGATCGTACTCGGGCAGCACCAGTAATCGCTGCCCGCCGTAGCCAAGGCCCGTCCAGGCGTAAGCTTGCTCACCGCCTTCATAGGGAATCAGCCACCACTGGAATCCATAACGCAGGTTCCCGCCGTAGCCCGGGTCCACCAACGGCTGCGTGGCCGCTTCCGCCCAGCCGGCAGGCAGGATGCGTTGCCCGTCCCACATCCCGTCTTGTGCATACAGGTAACCGATCTTGGCCAGGTCCCGGGCGGTGAGATACAACCCACCCTCGACATCGGTTTCCCCTGCCGGGGTCTGCTTCCAGTAATACTCGGTGATCCCCAGTGGCGCGAACAGGCGTTTCTCGGCAAAGGCCAGGGCATGCTGCCCGGTGGCCCGATACAGGATGTGATCCAGCAACATGGTTACGCCGGAGTTATACACATAGGTGGCGCCGGGCTCGGCCGCCATGGGCAGGCTCAACACGTAACCGGTCCAGTCATCGCTCGCTTCCATGACGGCGCAGGTATTGCGGGTGTCTGTGTAGGCGTAACTGTCTTCGTCCCACTGTATTCCGGCCGTCATGGTCAACAGGTCGCGCAGGGTCATCGCGGCACGTCTGGGATCATCATCGGCCATTTTGTAATCGTCAAAATACGGCGCGACCTGAACCTCGGGGCCGGCAATTTTGCCGTCACCGATTGCGATACCAATGAGTGTGGCCATCACGGACTTGCTCACCGACTGCATGGTGTGCAAATCGCCACGCTTGTAATAGGGGTGCCAATCCGGGTCGTAATAATTGTAGGGTCCACGATGTTGAACCGGCTGGGCCTCGAAGGCCGCGTCATAGTCCTGCGGGTAGAATTTCTCAAATACCACCTGACCATTGCGAATCACGAGCATATTGTCGATGTAACCGTGCTTGCCGGAGGCGAACTCCGCATCCAGGCGCTGCAGCGCCGCCGGATTCAGGCCCTCGGCTTGCGGTGTAGACTCCTGCCAACCCGTCGTGGGCCAGGCACTGGTCTGGGCCGAAACCGGAAATGCCAGTACAAACAGAGAAAGGACGCCCCAGGTGCATGCATAGGTTTTCATTACGTCACCAACTTTATCAACGCCTGCCATGATGTCAGTTCGCACAGAGCGTTTCCAGCGCCCTGAGCCTGGAAGGTTCTTTTACATAGGGATTTTTCGAATCCCAGACATAGCCGGCCAATACCGAGCACACCATATCGAGGATTTCTGGATTCTGCTTTTCGAAGAAAATGACGTCCTGAAAGCCACCCCGATACCAGCCTTCTACGAACGACCGGAAGGTCTCCACGCCCACCTTCAACTCTTGTGCGAAATCCGTCTCCCAGCGTGGCTGCTCCCCGTGCAACTGGCGAACCAGGCAGGCTGCGGCGAGGCTCGCGGACTTGAAGGCGAGCGTCACGCCCGACGAAAACACCGGATCAAGAAATTCGGAGGCGTTGCCCAGCAGGGCGTAACCGTCACCATGCAGTCGTGTAACATTTGCGGAGTAGCCGATAATCTGGCGGGCCGGCGTGTCAAACGCCGCGTCGTCCAGCAGGCGGCCCAGGGTCGGCGCTTCCGAGATCATGCTTCGAAGACCCGCCAGGGGATCGGCCTCAAAGGGCTTCAACAATTCATCTTCGGCGACCACACCCAGGGAGCAACGTCCATTGGAGAAGGGTATCAGCCAGTACCACACATCCACTTTGTCCGGATGCACGGTCACCAGGATCTTGTTGCGGTCAAATTCCGCCTGTCCGATGTTGTCCTGGATATGTGTAAAGAATGATCGGCGCGTGGACAGTGAAGAGTCTTTCTCGAGTCCGAGCAACCTGGGAAGAACGCGGCCAAAGCCACTGGCGTCGAGAACAAAGCGTGCCTGGACTGTGAATTCCTTGCCGTTGGCGTCGACCACATCCAGCTCCGGCTGCTCGGGATCTGGCCGCATGGCCGTTACCGTGTGCCCGTAACGGATATCTGCGCCCTGTGCCGCTGCACCATCGGCCAATAGCTTGTCGAAATCGGCTCGCTGCACCTGGTAGGTCGTTCCCCAACCGGGCGAGAACTTCTTGCGGAAATCGAATTCGGCCCTGCGCTTTCCCCTGACGAAGGCCGCACCGTTCTTGTGCTGAAATCCGGCCTCAACAATGGCCTGCAGCAGGCCGGCTTCTTCCAGCAGTCCCATGACCTGGGGCAGCAGGCTTTCACCGATGCTGAAGCGGGGGAAATATTCCTTCTCCAGTACCAGCGGCTTGAAGCCGGCCCGGCACAGCAAGGCCGCCGCCAGGGCGCCGGAGGGGCCTGCACCGATAATCGCTACGTCGGTCTTGATCAACTTGATCCCTTCCTGTCGTTACGCCGATGTTAGAAGCACACTCCTGGCACTCTACAGTGAGCTTCCACAACGGTCTACAAGACTCATTCCATAAGCCAGACCGGCCATTGCTTTCCCATGACTTAGG
The DNA here is from genome assembly GCA_963823435.1 of uncultured Gammaproteobacteria bacterium. Lineage (GTDB taxonomy): Bacteria > Pseudomonadota > Gammaproteobacteria > Steroidobacterales > BM003 > CAKZML01. The sequence continues at coordinate 93,506 of CAWGLN010000004.1, forward strand.
CATATGCTCAAGGTAGGGGAATGGACCGACTGGATGGTTCAAAGCTATGCGCTCCGCTATGGTGTGTGGTTGCTGCAATCGCCTTCATGCACTGTTTATCCGGCTGCATCGGTGGGGCGGCTGTCAAACCCCTTGAGTGCCAATCCTCTTATCCCCTGGAGGACTATGTTTACACCAAAGAGTCGTTCGGTCCGACAAAATATTTTCCGGACATAAGCCCCGCCAGCAACCCCCGTGACAAGGAGGACTTCCGGCGCGAGTTTGGCGAACCCGACGAAATCGCCACCATTGATGCCACCAGGGAAATGTGGGTCTACAACAGGAGCGCATTTTGCGGCATCGTCCCGATGTGGGTTATTCCGGTCCCCCTGGGTCTCCCCGTGTGCGATGAGTTTGATCACATCACCTTCGACAACGACCTCGCCGTAGCCATTCATTTTCGAAGAATGGATGCTGCCGGCGCATTTATTTTGTTGCCGGCAGGAGGTGGGGGCGGTGCCTTCCATGGTTGTCCCGCCGAGCATCCTCCTCAACCGGACGCGGCCGGTTCAGTCCTCGCTGCGCCGAAAGTGGTCGTTATCCCGCATACCGAAGCCTGCCGAACAAGTGGTCTTCAGAGATGGCGAGATCCTGTGGTCAGACGGGAAAACCATTCACAGAATCGATTCGGAGTCACTCGTCACCCTGGGTACAAATCCGATCGCCGACTTGAATGATTCCCCTATCGACCGGGTCGCGGGATTCGGCTCCTACTGGTCGGTGCGCAAGGAAAAAACCAAATCTTACCTGTCCCGGTTTGACCTGCAGTCAGGTCAACTTTTTGCCTTCATACCGCTCGCCCCCGGGGCAATCCGGGTGGCGGTCGGTTTCGGGTCGGTGTGGGTCCTGCATGAAAAATTGATATCCCGGGTCGATCCACAAACCGACCAGTTGGTTGCGACAATACCGTTGACCACCCCGTCTTTCGGCCTGGGGAAGATGGTGATTGGCGAGGATGCTGTCTGGGTCGCGCGGGCGGTCCCCGCGTTGCTGCGTATTGACCCGTGACCAACCAGGTGACCGGGACCTACGAGGTCGCGCTGGATGCGGAATTACCCGCAAATTATTATGGCATTGTGGACCTGGCCGCGAGCCCGGGCAGGCTGTGGCTGCTGGTGTTCAAGAGTAGCGACAGGTTCTGGTCTCAGGGCACCTTGCAGATCGGCTTGCTTGAGTTTGATACTACGGTGAAAACAACCCAAAGTACCAGGGTGCTTGCAACCGGAAATAACTGGAGCATTGTGCAATCGTCTCTCGCTGTGACGCCAGACGCCGTGTGGGCGTGCCTGCCGCTGGGACTCCATGTTATCCCCGCTGTCGGGTCGCAATAGGCAGCGAACCGGGCGACCCTGTCGGGGCGTGTTCGCTACCGCCGGCTCCAGCCGCCAGAGCCCTGCCAGATGGCCAAAAAAGCAACGCTTTTTTCCCTGTCAGACATGGCGGCGCGGTCTTGCCGGTATTAGCCATGACCTTTGGCGGCCGAACGGGGTAAAATCGCCGACCAACCCCGGTTCGACCGGGCCTGTTCATAGGTCTATTATCGACAATTCCGGTGACCCTGCTCACGCATGTGCCGACAAACAGGATTCAGGCATGAATATTAGTGACGACACCCTGGCATACACTCCCGCGGTCAAGGCTGCCACCGGGGCTGTATACGAGCGCGTAAAATCCCTGATCCCCGAGGTGGAATGGGCCGTGTACGCACCGCTGATCCATGCCATCAATGAACTCAAGCGCGAACGCAAGGCCTACATCCTGGCGCACAACTACCAGACGCCGGAGATTTACCATGGCATCGCCGATTACACCGGTGACTCCCTGGGCCTGGCGCAGCAGGGTGCAAAAACCGACGCCGAGGTGATCGTGATGTGTGGCGTGCGCTTCATGGCCGAAACGGCCAAGATCCTGGCGCCGCAGAAAAAGGTCCTGATGCCGGATATGTCGGCAGGCTGTTCCCTGGCCGCCTCCATCACTGCCGAGGACGTACGCGAACTCAAGCGCAAATACCCCGGTGTACCCGTGGTGGCCTACGTGAACACCTATGCCGACGTGCGCGCCGAGGTGGATATTTGCTGCACCTCCGGCAACGCCGTCGAAATCGTGGAATCCATGGGCACTGACAAGGTCATTTTTCTGCCCGACGGTTACCTGGGCCGTTACGTGGCCACCCAGACCGATGTGGAAATCATTCTCTGGGAAGGCGCCTGCGAGGTGCACGAGAAATTTACCCCGGACGATATCCGGGTCTTTCGCTCCGACAACCCCGGTCTGGAAGTGATCGCCCATCCCGAGTGCCCGCCCGAGGTCCTGGCCGAGGCGGATTTCGTCGGCTCCACGGCTGGCATGATCAAGTACGTCGCAGACAACCGACCTGCCAAAGTCGCCATGATCACCGAGTGCTCGATGAGCGACAACGTGTCAGTGAATTTTCCCGATGTGGAATTCATCCGGCCGTGCAACTTCTGCCCGCATATGAGGAAAATTACCCTGGCCAAGGTACTCAAGTGCCTGCAGGATATGGGGCCGGAAATACAGGTGGACCCGGCAGTGGCCGAGGGAGCCAGGCGGTCCACGGAGCGTATGCTGACAGCTGGCAAGAAGCACTCACGTGAAGACTGACGACCCCTGTGACCTGCTGGTAATAGGCGGTGGTCTCGCCGGCCAGGCCAGCGCCCTGCACGCGGCCGAGGCGGGCTTTTCGGTACGCCTGCTAATCAAGAAACCGTTTGACGAGTGCTCCAGTGCCTGGGCCCAGGGCGGTATTGCGGCAGCCGTGGGTCCCGATGATGATCCTGAACTGCATGTGGCGGACACCCTGAATGCGGGCGCCGGTCTGTGCAAACTGGAAAGCGTTCAGTTCCTCACCCGGCAGGCGCCGCAGGCCATCGCCTGGCTGCAAAAGCAGCAAGTGGGGTTCACGGAAATGCCTGACGGTCTCGCGGCATTGCACCTGACCCAGGAAGGCGGCCATTCGCGGCGCCGGGTGGTGCACGCCGCCGATGCCACCGGCCGGGCCATCATGGATGCGGTGACCGCCCAGATTTTGCGACACCCGTCCATCCAGGTGTGTACGAACCAGATCGCCATCGACCTGATTTGCTCGGACAAGATCTCAGCCGCAGGCGCGAGACGCTGCCTGGGCGCCTATGCCCTGGATGTAAAAACCAAAAAGGTCGTCACCCATGCGGCCCGCGCTGTATTGCTGGCCACCGGCGGCGCTTCCAAGGTCTATCTGTACACCACCAATCCGGACACCTCTACCGGCGATGGCATTGCCATGGCCTGGCGCGCAGGCTGCCGCGTGGCCAACATGGAATTTATGCAATTCCACCCCACCTGCCTGTATCACCCCCACGCCAAGTCCATGCTGATCTCCGAGGCGGTGCGCGGCGAAGGCGGGGTGCTGGTGCTACCCAATGGCAAGCGTTTCATGGATGCGCATGATCCGCGTGGTGAACTCGCCTCACGCGACATTGTCGCCCGGGCCATAGACTTCGAGATGAAGCGCGGCGGCTATGACTGTGTGTACCTGGACATCACCCACAAGCCGGCCAAGGAAATCCTGGAACACTTCCCGAATATCGCCCGGCGCTGCCAGGAATTCGGCATAGACATCACACGTGAACCCATCCCGGTGGTGCCGGCGGCTCACTACACCTGCGGCGGCGTGATCACCGACCTGGATGCCGGCACCGACCTGCCGGGCCTGTATGCGGTGGGTGAATGCACCAGCACCGGCATCCACGGCGCCAATCGACTGGCCAGCAATTCCCTGCTGGAGTGCTGCGTGTTTGCGGAGGCGGCAATCAAGCGGCTGAAGAAGGAACTGTCCAACGGTATCCCGGTACCTCCTCCGCTGCCCGCCTGGGATGAAAGCCGTGTCACTGATGCGGATGAGCGCGTGGTGGTGGCCCACAACTGGAACGAGTTGCGTCACTTTATGTGGAACTACGTGGGCATCGTGCGCACCAACAAGCGTTTGCAGCGTGCCTTGCGGCGTATCGAACTGCTCAAGGGCGAGATCGCCGACTACTACGGCAATTTCCGCGTGACCAGCGATTTGATCGAGCTGCGCAACCTGACCACGGTGGCGGAGTTGACGGTACGCTGCGCCATGTCCCGACATGAAAGTCGGGGTCTGCACTTCAATCGCGATTACCCCAAGACCCTGCCGGCAGACCAGGTTCACGACAGCATCCTGGATCCCGGCGCCTAGTTTGTCGCGCCTACTACTCTTTTAGTCAACTTTACTTGACATTAAGGAGTGTCATGTTTATATTTTAGTCAAGTTCACCTGACATTTTGACAAAGGGTATAGACATATGAACAAACCAACCACCCAGGGCCGCACCTGGGAAGCACAGATCAAAAAAAATACCGTCAGTCTCGCCTATTGGACCGGCGCCTGGCTTGTGAGCATGGCCCTGGCCGCCTATGGCCCCAAATTGCTGTGGGACCAAGATACCGTGTTCACGGTCCTGGCCATTGGGGTGAACCTCGTCGTGGGGATCGGCATGATTCTTGCGAACAAGCGGCATTTGCAGGGGCTTGATGAGTTGCAGAAAAAGGTCACCCTCGAGGCCATGGCCCTCGCCCTGGGCGTCGGCCTGGTGGGGGGCCTGAGCTATTCCCTGCTCGACACCTCAAATATCATTTCTTCTCATGCCCAAATTTCCCACCTCGTCATTCTGATCAGTCTTACCTATCTTGCCGGAATCATCGTCGGCAACAGGCGGTACAGATGAAAAATCGTCTGAAAGTGCTGCGCGCGGAACGGGATTGGACCCAGGCCCAGCTGGCTACGGCACTGGAGGTATCACGCCAGACCGTGAATGCCGTCGAGACCGGGAAATTTGATCCGAGTCTGCCCCTGGCGTTCAAGGTAGCCCGATTGTTTGATATGCAGATCGAGGATATTTTTCAGGATGAGACCACGTCTTGAACCAGCTCTTTCGGCCCTTCCTCTCGGTATTTGCGTAGCGCAATACCGGCAGGTGAGCTCTAGACTCAACGGGTTTGATTAAATCAGGCGCGGTCGGTCTCTTCGGGCTGCACGGCGTACAGGGTCCTTTATGGAACTGGTCTGCCCCGCGGGAAACCTCCCGTCCCTCAAAGCCGCCGTGGATAACGGCGCCGATGCCGTGTACATCGGTTTCCGGGACGACACCAATGCCAGGCATTTCGCGGGTCTTAACTTTAACGACAGGAAGGCTCATAAAGCCCTGGACTACGCCCGCGAGCACGGCGTACGCATTTTCGTGGCGGTCAACACCTTTGCCC
>CAWGLN010000005.1:0-112409 GCA_963823435.1 uncultured Gammaproteobacteria bacterium
AGTAGGGGAGGGCATTTTGAAAATTGTTGGATCATAAAAATACCAATCACGTGTGAATTAGGTTTTCAAATCTGCAAATTTATTGCCGCATTTTGATTTATATTGTTTTAACATATTGAAAATAATTAAGAATTTTAGATTTAGGCATTTCCAATTTGGGTACTTGCAAATTATCGTGGACTTGGGTATGCAATTTATAGCTGCAGATTGACTAAAATATAATGAGAAGTGCTCTGTTGTACCAATGCTGATATTTGGCTGAGGATTATTGGCAAAAATCCTCGGTGCCCCATGTCCAGACCAGGTTGCCGACAGTTGCGCCTGCGCCAACTTTTGGTGTAACCTGAAAACCTCCCCTTGAAGCTGCCCTCTCAGCACCGTTGATCTGAATATTGCGCTGCAGCGAATACCGCCTGTATCCTTGAATATTGAAACACTAAAGGATTATGCAAGTATTCTTAACGTGTCTGTATTTCAGCGATTTTAAATGATTCTCAATATACAGAAACCATATATCCCCCTGGGCCAACTGCCTGGCATGTTTTAAGGCTATGTAAATGCAGGAATTATTTCACTCTGATCTGCAGAACCTTATTACGCGATCTGGCGGCCCAAAGGTTATATAAAAAACCATATAAAAATTGTTATATGGCAAAGAAGGAGCAATGAATGAAATTCATTTTGGTGATATTGGTTATTGTCACGCTGTTATCTGGTTGTGCTAATACGAAGTTCGGTCGTGCTGATCTGGCAGAGCGTGCAAAAGTAGAACTTATTGGAAATTCGAAAAAAGATATCTTGATGTGCGCCGGTGTCCCCGTGCGATCGCAGCAAGTCGAAAATATTGAGTTCATGACTTACTACAGCGGTGGAGATAGTGATGCCTATGTTGCGGGCGGCACAGGTTCATCTGCAGGTGGTGGTGTGGTGTCGGTGAATAAGAGATATTGTGAGGTCACATTTGTGTTTAAAGACGGGGTGGTTGAGAAAATCAATTATGCCGGGCGCACGGGTGGCCTTATCACAGAAGGCGAGCAATGTGCCTTTGTCCTTCAAAATTGCTTGGCAAAATAAACAACGCATAACAAAAGCTTTACACTCGCCCCTCAAGATGAGCGTTGGGCATAAATGTCAATATTGTTTTTCTGTGGTAAAAATGGCTGCAATCGATAGTAGGGAAATATATTTACCCACTTGCGCAGAGTTTATTGAAGGCTTTCGGATATACAATCAGAAGGAACGCCGAGGCCCAATATGGTTTGATGCCCTGCGAATTGTCCAAGACAATTGGGGGAATTTTGATCGGATGTCAGAGGGTGTAAGACTCATCATAAATGGGTGGAACAGATTTTATGCTCGCTACAATGATGAATCTTTGGCTGACGCAATCAAGTCCACCATCAGAACTCTCGACAATTTCCGTAACCGCGAGATCGCGTCATTTAAAGAAAAAGATAAAGCAAATTTATTGGAAATATTCGAGCTTTTTCAAGATGCGCTCAAGAGGACTAATGACGGACGTAAAAGCCCTGTTTCGGTAGCGAAAGCACTGAGCCTGTTTGCCCCCAATTTTTTGCCTATTTGGGATTCCAACATCGCCTTTGCTTATGGTTTTGTTTATGTGTACAGCGGAAGTGAACAGTATCTTGGTTTCATTGCTTGTATGAAATTTCTTGCTGAGCACGTTTCTGTGTGTGTCCCAAAGAACGATGATCGGCCACTTCTTAAAAGAATAGATGAGTTCAACTATTCCAAGCATACTGCCCATTGGGTATGATGAAAAATGAATCGCCCAACAACTGGCTTTGCAAGAATTTTGACCAAAGGGCGGCCCTCACCTGTGAGACAGTGCGTTCAAAATAATTATCCGAAAATTGAGTTTTCTGAGGCCGTATTTGTTCAGGATACCGTAACAAATCTGGACATTGGCTGACCGATTATCCGTTATGGAAAATGCAAGAATAATTTCACTATGATCAACGAAAGCTTAAGCCGGTATCCGGCGGTCCAAAGGTGCTATAAGGAAACCACATAAACATTGTTAGACAGCCAGACGAAGCCAATGGTGCTAGGAGAGTAAAAGTGAAAAGCAAAGAGAGGTACGAATCATTGGTTAATATGTGGATTCATCAGAATACCACTCAGTTTCAATGGCCAACATTGATTCTTAGCGCTGTTTTTGTAGCTATCTCTGTACTGGCGGACAAAGAAACGGTTACCGCTATCGTAAAAGTGATGGAATGCGGGAGTACTAATTCACAAGTTCAATACGGAGCCGGAATCCCTCTCTTTCTCATAGGTGTGGGTACTTTAGCGATGACCTATGCCATGGGACGTAACCGACGAGTCCTGCGTCTATTGGAGGACGAACTGGATAAAAAGGAAAAGCTGCATGAACTCGACCCCACATTTTCCGACTTAGTGCATCCACCTGGATGGTCAGCATCGAAACTGATATGGTGGTTCTTAGCATTCATCTCGCTTACATCTCTTTGCCTAGCTGTATTTTCCATTGCAGGAGCCAAGTGGTGCCTTAAGACAACGATTCCTCTGCTGGTCACGACCACGGTATGGACGTTGAACACGGTCGTATACGTTTACAACAACTACGGTCGTAACAATTCTCGAAAGATGATTCCTGTTAAGACAAATGCAGCCGGCGATCGTACCTTTCGCGGTTGATTTGAGGCGGAATCCCGCAATTGCGTGGGGGGATTCAACAATATTATCCCAAAAGTGAATATTTACGATCCGGGTTTGTTAAGGATACCATTTCAATACATGATATTGGAGCAGCTCGTTTGAAATAGCCGGACCGAGGCCATATCCCCTGCCCGGCCATTGTATAAATTACCCATGCAGGTTTTCGATCCACCGTATCGCCTCGACATCGCTAATTTTTCCCAGATATCTCTGTGTGGTCGACAGGTTTGAATGTCGTAACAGGACCTTTGACACGATTTCAAGTGGTGTTCCGGATCGGCTGGCATATGTGGCGGCATGCCGACGCAAATCATGGGGTTTCAGATGGAACCCGACCAACTCACCGGCTTTTTTGACAACAATCCTGGCGGCGGCATAGGTTATTGGAAAAATTTGGTCATCGGGTCCGATCCCGTTGTCGCTGATATATTTTTGGAGCCGAACCGCGACCTTATGTGGCAGGAAGGCAACCTCCGCCTCTTTTCCGCTTTTTGGATCCCTAATGATAGCCTTCCGGTCTTCGATATCCTTCGGTCTGAGTTTCAAGACCTCGCCGACTCTCATGCCGCTGCGGGCCATGAGTTCAAGTAACAGACGGTTTCTTGGATTCCGGGTCCTAAAAATAATTTCATCGACCACATCCTTTTCGAGGATCTTGAACGGGGCTGGTTTGCCGGATCTGAACAGCTTGCGCAGCGCTGGATTGTCACATGGATTTTGAAAACCGGGATCAAGCGAATTTTTCACATAGTTGAAAAAGGCAGACAGCATGGTGAATCGGAGCTTCTTGGTGCTTTGTTTGGTGCCATCCGCAACCGTGGACATGAAGGCCAGGATATCCTCGGATGTGATGGAGGATAGCTCTATATCACCGAAATGGTATTGGAAATTATTCAGGATGAACTCATAGTTCCGCAACGATTTTTTTTTCACATTCAGACGTTGATAGTTGTAAAAATGCTCTATACCTTCGAAAATTTTCATAACAGGCCTCCTTTGTTTGAGGGTTGGGGAAATGTTTTGACACCGAGCGGCTGTTTCGGCTATTTTTTACCATCGAAGCACCGTGGCGGAAGTGCCTTCGCTGCGCGACTTGTTGACCTGAGCTGTGGAAGTGTCGCCAGAGTGCTTACCCGTTGCATTCTCGCATGGAGGGTCACATGAATTTTGGATTATTTCCCCGGAGTCCCGACAATTGGGATGCTCGAGTCTGGGCGCCCAACGCTATAGATGTCAGAATAGTCAGCCCTAACCTCCCGGCTCCCATTGGCCTTACGACGACGGTCCCAGGTTTTTGGGAAGGTAACGTCCCAGGCCTTACTGCAGGCAACGCCTACGAGCTCGAACTGACGCGGGCCGACGGCAATCTTCTGCGCAGATTGGACCCAGCTGCGCGTGACACCGATAATTCTAGCTTGGACAACTGGCACAACACCTCGCATGCCGTGGATCCTTTCGATCCCGATCACCCTTGGCGCCCTTTCGTAACGCCAAACTTCGACGACATGATCCTTTATCAATGCCATGTCGGCTCTTTCGCAGGCTATCGGGATGGACTCGTTGCCCCTGGTCAAGTCGGCTCGTTCAACCTGCTGATGACAAAGCTGCAGTATATTCGTGACCTCGGGTTCAACGCCCTTGCACTGCTCCCGGTCCAAGAATTCCGCGGCGGCCGTTCATGGGGCTATAACCCATCCTTCTACTTCGCTTTGGAATCTGATTATGGCCGTCCGGCGGACCTTCGCGCGCTGGTGGATGCCTGTCACTCCCTTGGTTTGGCCGTAATATTCGACGTCGTTTACAACCACATAAGCGACGATGATAGTTCCTTTTACCATTTCGACGAAAGAGCGGACGGGACGGGAGACAGCTATTCGGGCTCGTACCGTACACCTTGGGGGTGGGCGCCAGCATTCTGGCAACAGGGTATTCGTGAGTTCTTCAGAGCGAACATGGCAATGTATCTCTGCGAGTACAACGGTGACGGCCTGCGCTTTGATTCGACGCGACAGATGGAAGCCGCGCGTGGCTGGGGGAATGACGGCTGGAACTTCATGCAATTCTTGACTTGGGAGGCGAAGCGGCTGTTTCCGGGTAAATACCTCATTGCCGAGCATGTGCCTGACCATGAATCCATCGTGTCGTCCGCTGGCTTTCACGCCACGTGGGTCTCAGCGCCATTTGACTGGACACTCAACGCCCTAAACGGTTTGGACTCCGTCGGCAACCTTGAGAGGGCCATAAGCAACAGTTTCGGCCAAGGGCAGCACTATCCCTATTCGTGGAACACTATCAAGTACCTAATGGGCTCTCACGACCAGTGCGGTGACGGCAATAATGGCAACGATGGAAAACGTAACTTTGTTCAACGGTTTGGGGGGCGTACCAACTGGTATGCAAGGGCGAAAGCACGGATGGCCTGGGCGCTAAACATCGCCGCCGAAGGAACGCCGATGTTGTTCATGGGCAGTGAGTGCCACCAGGAAGGCTACTGGCACGATAGTTGGGACAACAACGGCGACCACCGATTCGACTGGTCAATCGCCGGAGACTGGATGGGCATGGAGATGCGATATCTAGTACAGGCAGCCAATCAGACTCGCTGGAATCACGTGGCGCTTCGGAATGGAAGCCTCGAAGTGACCCACCGCGATACCAACGGTGTCATTGCATTCAAGCGCTGGAACAATGCCGGTGACGTGGTACTCGTCGTTGTCAATGCGAGCGATCGCAGCTATACCAGCGCAAGCTATGGAGTAGCCACCGGCCAAGCGGGCCGGTGGGAGCAAATCCTGTGCACGCAGGACGCGTGGTTCGGTGGTTGGCATGGCGCGGGAAACGCTTACTACCAACCGCACACACAAGCAGACGGGCGAGTATATGTCAACGTTCCCCAGTGGTCGGTCACAATGTTTCGCCTGCTGTGATCGGTGGCCGCGATCTCGTCAGGCACCCTTCAGTAACAGTCCAAAGGGAAAATGTGAATACTTCTACCGTCAATTATATAGGGCACCGAGCAGAGCATGGTTTATGATGGCACCGCACTGACGGCATTCTCTCGCGGCGCTGCGGGAATTGGAGGACAGTTGTTCTCTAACGATGCGCATGTTGTACGAGCGTCATAACTCGGTCGTTGTAGTTGAAGTGGGCCTATCATGCGCCAGGTACAATAAACTGAACACCAGTCGTTATTCTAACCTCCAAATTTTAACAATCGCTAATGAATGCCTCTGTTGATCAAAGCTACAGTATCCGGCTATCATTGTAAACCCACGTCCCTAGTAATTGCAAAAAGTTTTGACATTGGCCGGTCGCATCGACTATAGTTAAAAATATCAAAAATATACATCAACGGAAATATACTGAAAAATATTTTCGTAAGATGCAAGTATGCTTGAGCACAAGCTCTCATGAAAATGTATGAATCTAAATATCCAGAATATGTACGTTATCTATTTCCTGAATTCATAATTCTTTACTCGAAATGCATCCCTGACCATGTTTCGAAAATTTTGAGACTTGGGTGTGTTATTCATTTAAAATAACAAACTTTTAGTGAGAAAACCAAAATGACTGTAATCGCATTCCATATAAAAAATTTTACGACCTGGAACTGGGTAGTACTGATGATAATTATTTTGGTAGGTCTCAGCGGCACTGGATGCGCCACACGACATTACAAACGGACTGTTGCTGGGGAGCTTAAAGGAGATTTGATTGTGGAATGGCGAAAGCCAAATAGTTTTTTGTACATCCCATCGTTAGAAAATCCGCTTAGGTTCAAACGTCTAAGCAACGGCGATGTGATTCAACCTGACCGAATGTGGACCGATGGAGGATCCATTCCCAGACCCTTCTGGGTTTTCAAAAATTATAGCCCATGGGGTTACGGACCCGCATTCATCATTCATGACTGGCTTTTCCACATGCAGGACTGCGAACTTCCAGGATATGAAAAATTCGACATAGAGACTGCCGCAATGGTTATGTCGGAAGTAATGAAAACCCTGATTAAGGAATCAGACTTTGATTACGGTAACAAATCATCAATGTATCTAATGTTCAAAGCTGTGCAGACAAAGCCAGCTCAATTGGCTTGGGAAGATAAAAAGTGTTTCCCTGTCGATATGAAGGTGGAAAGGAGCCGACCAGATGATGTTTTTCGGTTCAGCTTTTAGGTACGCATATTTATTATACATTAACGAATAATTCACAACCACGCCCATAGGACGTGGTATTGACGAGATAATGAAACGATTTACAGAGGAGTCTTATACGGACAGAAATACAAAACTCCGCATTTTATGCGGATACATCTAATTATTGTTATATGGTAAAAATAATAGAACCAGAACGAAAGTCCACGTTCTAAGAACAAGGTATTACTTGTGGAAATAGTAGATGCCTATCGGAAGGCACGAAGAAATACATCCATATTTTGCGGTATTGGCATAGCTTGGTCTGCTGCTCAATTCGACATAGAATCATTGAATATTGCTGCTGTGGGAAAGGTAGATATTTCTGGAGCATCCATACCAACAATTCTTGCTTGTGTGATAATATTCACAATGATTCGGTGTACGCTCGAATTTATGATGCAACCTAATGAAATATGTCGTTGGAACTTAGCTCAAATAGATTACAAAATTACATTAAACCTTGTTCGAATTACTTTATTAATCATAGCGGCAGCCACTGCTTCCCGATCAATTGAATCTGTTGTAGGTATAACATTAGCCGCCTTAGCATTCATTTTTAGTTACTTTGTCTTGGTCACAGGCCTTATGTTCATTATTTTGCCATTAAGAATGTATATTCGGTCGCGAAAGGGGAATATTTCAGCAGCGTCAAGTGCTATACAGGCAACTGCTTGGTCAATGCTTATTGTGGCAATATTTTATATATTGATTTTTGTAACTATCGGTTTTCAAGCTATTAACAAATTTCCATTCTTTAATCTTTTGCCCCCAATTCCAAGTCAAATATCAACAGTCATTTTTGCAATTACTGCCATAATCATTGCGGTTAGTTTTTTTTGTGAAGGCACAATGCTTAAAAAAATTTTTGCGTTTGAGCCAAAGCATATAGTTGTGAAAAACAAATTACCAGATAAAACTATTGGGGTAACATTCAAGGACAATCCAAATCATCCGGACTATGTCGCCTCATCTCCCTCACTCGAAGCAGAGGAAGAAAAATGAGGTTTGAGAGAACCATATAACAAAGCTAATTCAGCCGACGCAAAAGGCAGCGCGGCTGATTAGCAGCGTTAGATTCTTAGAGGATGATCATATTGCGTATATATGAGTAAAGAAAATGAATACTAAGTTTTTTTTGGCAGGCCTTGTCCTCATCATTTTATCTTATGGATTTTCGGCTAAAGCTGAGCCAATACCAGAAAAAGTTGAAAAATGTGTCGCATATATTTGTGTTCCAAATGATAAAGAAACTACTCCAATAGGAACGGGATTTTTTATAAGCTACATATATGAATCCCTACCAGACAAATATTATGTTTTTTTAGTTACTGCCCGGCACGTTGTAATTGATGAGAATGGCAATATCCGTCCTCGTTTGTTTCTTAGAATGAACGACAAAGCCTCAGGTCATAGTACCGATTATGATGATATCAAGGCGAATTTGTGGTTTTTCCACGAAGAATATCAATCGGTTGATATCGCTGTGCATCCTTTGCTTCCGAGTAAGGCTGACTTTCTTTATGTAAAAAGTGAAGATATAGTAACTGACAATTTCATGAAGGAAAAGAACATCGGAATCGGTGATGACATTTTTTATGTCGGCTTACTCTCATATCTCAGTGGCAAAGATAGAATAGCACCAATTGTCCGCTTTGGCCGTTTATCACTGAGAACAGATGAAAAAACAGTAGACGGTAAGTTTTACCACTTTATAGATGCTGGAAATATTCCAGGTCATAGCGGATCACCAGTATTTTTATGGGCAACTCCAGCAAGAACATCAAATGTCTTGGCAGCTGGACCAAGAATTTTCGGTCTTTATGGGATTGTGTCTGGCATGATAGAATATAACAAACGATTACAAGTAACTATGCCAAAGGAAACGACCGTTCGACCGGTCCCGATTGATGCAAGAAGCGGTGGGATTACAGCTGTGGTTCCTGCAAAATATTTGATTGAGATTTTAAATAGCAAACAAATTAGAAACCTCTTGAAAGTAGATTCGGCAAAGTAGTTACAGTCTAAGGCCAATTCAGGGGATGCAAAAAAGCCGCACGGCTGATTAGCGACATTGTGTCAAATGAAGGATTCGAATGCCGCCATACTCACCGATACAGCCATGGATAAATAGAACAGATCCTTTCAGGGGGTTCGCAAATATAGATATAAAGCAACCAAATCAAGAATTCGGGGGCTTCATTGGCTTAGATGTTTCCGTTCCCCTCCATCAGGCAGCGGACCTTCCAGCTCAAAGCCTTAACGCTTCTTGGGAGAAGACGGACATATACGTTCGGAGAAGTCTAGAGATTATCGATCTCGAACAACCATACTGGTTGGACCGAGATGAAGCCAGAATTATAGTTTCTGAGCTTGGGCCTCCGCCCGTTGGTTGTTACCCAGTTTATATCGTTAGTGTTGGGGCGGGGCAGAACGAACGAGCAGTCTACGTCGGGAAGACCTCTGCAAAAGTTCGTCGGTTTCAATCCGGCCATCGAGTTACGACGAAGCTTCATGCCCCCAAATACCACGGGATGCCGAAGCAAATTTACCTTGGGTGTGTGACTTTACTTTCAAATGAAAAGGACTATCTTCCACTCGAGTGGGTACATCCCATTGCCTCAGCAAAAGCCATACTAAATAGCGTCGAGAGGCAGCTGATCTATAATCTACAGACTGAGTTGAATATACAACACCGCAAGACATACAATCCTACTGTGCCTATTCGACTCGAGATTGAAAATCACTCTGGGTCTTCTCGGTTCCTGCATGGCCACTCGGTCCCCACATAATGACAAACATGAGACACAGAAAATCGCTGGAGAATCGACGGGAAAAAGCCGCGCCGCTGATTAAATCGTTCAAGAACAATTATCCCAGGATGAAGTATTCACGCATCTATTTTCTTAGGGATACCGATACAATCCTTGATTAAAACGGGAACAAGGTCTTTGAAAATAGCCGAACCAAGCTACGGTGCTCAGCCCGGCCATTGGTTACATTACCCATGAAGGTTGTCGATCCATCTTATCGCCTCTGCATCGCTAATTTTTCCCAAATAAATCTGTGTGATTGACAGGCTCGAATGGCGTAACAGAATCTTCGAGACGATTTCAATTGGCGTGCCGGATCGACTGGGTTGCAAGCGCATGATCGGCACTGCGTTTGAGCTCGGGCACGGCATGACCAAAATAGCCCGCCAAGGCGCGGATGCCTCTGCGCGGCAGTTCGGGTAGCATGCGTCGCGCGATCTCATGCGTGCAGATGATCTGAAGCGGAAAAGGATTGCCCATGGCTTTGATTTCATGAAGTCGGCGTAGGAATGGAAGTTCGAAGCGGGCAAAATGGATCACCGTGGGGCAGACGTCCAAACGGTTTTCCGTAGCCAGGGCTTCAGCCGTTGTAATCAAATCCAGCCAGGCGTCACTTTCCGAAACCGAATTCTTAAGGTCTTTCTCTGATATGCCGGTAATCCGGCTAACGGCAGACGGAATTTTTACATCCCGAGGCAGCCGAATCAGGAGCGATCGGGGCTCGGCGCCCTCCGGCCTCGAGGCAGCACAGCCGGATACCCAAACGATTTCAAGCAGTTGACCCTTGTCTGGATTGGTGGCGGTTGCCTGACAGTCCAAAGCCAATATGTGGAGTTCGTTGAGAAGCATAAAAATCAGATTGGGCGGCTTACGGGACTTATGTTATTCGTCTAACTTTTGAGGCCGATCATAATGGGATTTTTTTGTAATTCAAATCGACGTATTAGGTAAGCCTTACTGTAGATCGAAGAAATGATTCTGTAATGCTCCAAATATCCACAAAGGCGATAGTTTGATTCGTTACCCAATTTGATACAAGTTCTTTGGGTCTGGGATCCTACCGGCTTTATGCCACCCAAATTTATCAATTCCAAAAAAAATGAGCTCTCAGGATATGAAGTGGATACTGCAAAATAGTCAGGTCATATAAAAAAATGGCAGAGCGTCATTAGAGGCCCTGCCATTTTTAAAATTTCGGTTTGTCGGTATTTTTTTTAAGCTGGCAAATTCAACGAATCTTTGTATTTGGTTTGTGCCACAAGAACTTTTTTAAGGCTTTTTTTGACGCGCACAAACCACCAGATTATCCCTGAACATCAATACCCAGATTACAGCCTAGATGCTTGTCAGGGTTTTCACACTCAAAGTTTCTCTCGCGCGTATCAACGTGCCCTTCGTTGTCGTCATCGAAATAATCTTGAACTCTTATTTTCTGCCATGGTGTCACCTCCATTTGATTATCTGTTGTTGTTCTGACTCTTTGGCGATAACTTAATGCAGCACGGAAGAGGGGCAATGAGTATTGAATCTGGTTAAAATGGCAGTGAAAAACTACCATTTTTTAGGGCTTAATATCACCGATCTTATGCAAGACTATATTGGTGAAAAGGTAGATTGCCGGATTGAAAACTTATTCAAAGGGACGCTATCGGGTTTTCGTTAAGAGTTCCGGTTCAGCTGCAGACGGTCTTTGAAAAGAAAGGTGTTAAATAGGCCTTTTCGCCGCATTTAGCGTGGAAAAGCCTATTTTCCATTAAAAAAACTTATGGAGGTGAGAAACATGGCACAACCTGAAAAGAGGTTTAAAGCTGGCAGCTGTGAGGCGGCAGTCTTTGAAAACGAGATTAAAAGAAATGGCGATACGGTCAGGGTAAAAAAGGTAGCGATACAAAAAAGGTACAAAGCCCAAGATGACACGTGGAAAAGCACATACAGCCTTGACGTAAACGACATACCAAAGATGATGCTTGCCCTGTCAAAGGCGTACGAGTATCTGGTAGTCAGAGAGGACAACTTAAATGAAGAAGTCACTGTAGAAGAGCTGTAAAATTTTTCAATAGAGGCGTGTTAAAAAGTGCTCTCCTCACACGCCTATTTTTTATTCTTAAAGCTGGCACACACAGCTCTGCACAGCCGGATCCAGCCCCACCTTGTGCCACACAGACTCTGACTCCTTGCACAGGGCGATGAGGGTACAAACAGTTAGAGCGCCGCAACCTTTTACGAGCAAGCGAAAAATGGAACGCCACAGCGCATCGTCGCGACGAAGTGCGACGGATGCGTCGACGGCTCGGGGCGGTCAACCGGCCTGCGTGGAGGCGTGGAAGGTGGATGGGCTGGTATTGGGGAGTTGAACGAATTGAAATCGCCGCGGGACGACTGGGCAGTCGGAGCAGGACTTCGGGCGACGACTTTGCGTGATGGCCATGGTCGTGCCGTGATCTGTCGCAGGTTGGCGTAAGTGGGGGGTGATCAAGGAATCGAGTGGGGACGACATGGATGTTTCAGCAACAATGTGCGAACTAAGCATGAATAATGATGACTCGCGAGACGTCGAGCGTGCGAGGAAGGGATTGAAAGGCATGGGGCAGGCCGCCGCCGAGGAGCCGCAGTGCGGGTTACTGCTCGACGGGCGTCAGTCGCCGAAATTGTGCGAGGGTCCCGTGCCGGGTGATCCTTTGGCGAGGGTCCGCAGAAGGGCGTCGGTGGTGCTAATGCCGACATTATTGTGGCCCGAATCTGGCCGGACCATCGCGGCGGTGCGTCTGCCCACTCCGATCATGGGCGGACATTCTGGAGGTGTTCGGCTTCCTGGCTGTGGCCAACGACCAGCGGTTACGAGATTCGCGACCAAGGCAAGCTCTTTGCGCTGGCCGCGGAGTGGGAATCGAAGCAAAGACAGGCCTCTCGGCGAGGTGGCGCGTGAATCGTCCGACGCAACGACGGAGGACTATGGCAGTCTGAGGCGCCGTTGGCTTCTGGGCAGGCTGCCGGAACAGCGCCAGGAAACGCTGGATGAAGTTGGCATGACGGCCCGGGCGTTGATCGTGAATACGTTGAAATGCTTCACCGGACCGACATGGCAGGTGGATAACGACTATGCCATATCTGTCGCACGGTTGCGTATCAGCCCGTCGGATGGCTGGCGGGTCGATGATTGTGACTGAACTGTCCGACGTGATGTTTGGCACGCCCAAGCCGACGAAATCTTCCGGTGAATCTCGGCGCCTTGCGCACGGAGTGCGTCAACATTGCCTTGCACGGGCACAATCCGGTGCTCTCGGACGTGATCATGCAAGCCGCCGAGGATCCGGAGCTGATAGCGCTGGCGAAAGAGAAGGGCGCCGAGGGTATAAACCTGGTCGGGCTGTGTTGCACCGGAAATGAGCTGCAGATGCGCAAGGGACTACCGATGGTTGGTAATCACTTGATGCAGGAACTGGTCCTGCTGACCGGCGCGCTCGACGCCATGGTCGTGGACTATCAGTGCATCATGCCGTCTGTCGTAGACGTTGCAAAGTGCTTCCATACGGTGGTGATATCCACGGCAGACAAGGCCAAATTTGCCGGCGCGACACATATCTCCTTCGATCCGCATCGCGGTCTGGAAATAGGCAGGGAAATCGTCCGGCGCGGCGTCGAGGCTTACGCAAACCGGAACCCCGATCGGGTCAGGATTCCGCAAGGCACGGTAGAGATGATGGCCGGCTTCTCCGTCGAGGCAATTCTTGGCGCCCTGGGTGGTACACCGGAGCCCTTGGTCGCGGCGATCAAGGCAGGCAAGATTCGCGGCGCGGTCGGCGGTGGTTGGCTGCAGTAACCCGAAAATTCCGCAGGACTACGGGCACGTCACATTGACCCGCCGGCTGATCGAAAACGATATCCTGGTACTGGTAACGGGCTGCTCCGCCGTGGCCAACGGCAAAGCCGGGCAAATGATGCCGGAGGCGGCCGACATGGCGGGCCCCGGGCTTGCCGAAGTCTGTCGCGCACTGGGCATACCGCCGGTCCTTCATATGGGCTCCTGCGTAGATAACACGAGAATTCTCTCACTGGGCGCCGCGCTGGCAAAATACCTCGGTGTCGACATTTCCGCAGCTGCCGTTGGCCGGGGCTGCGCCGGAGTGGTACTCGGAAAAGGCGGTGTCCATCGGCGCGTATGTGGTTGCCAGCGGTATTTACACGGTACTCGGTGTGCAGCCACCGATCTTCGGTAGTCAGAACGTCGTGCAATTGCTTGCGGCGGGTCTTGAGGATGTCGTTGGCGCCAGATTCGCTGTGGAACCCGATCCGGAGAAAGCAGCTCTGTTGATTCGGCGGCACATTGAATTGAAGCGCGAGGGTCTCGGTCTGCCGTTTGTCCCTGCCGAGGACATTGAAACAGCCAGGGTTGCGTAAGGAAACGCTCATGTGCGAAACCTGCCCGGAACATTCACACGCCCACGGTCACGCGCACGATCAGGTCCTGCCGCACAACGCTCGTGGCGATGAATTTCGTGTCGTCGTGACCGGTAAGGGGGGTGTCGGCAAGACCACACTGACTGCGTTGCTCGCACGACGGTTGTCACGTCGCGGCTATCGGGTGCTCGCGCTGGATGCCGATCCGCAGATGAATTTGCCTTATGCACTCGGTTTGCCGTCTCAACAGGCGGCCAGCCTGGTTCCGCTAAGCGAGAACCTCGACTACGTGGAAGAAAAGACAGGTGCTCGACCGGGGCAGGGCTGGGGGCTATTTTTCCGGCTCAATCCGGATGTTGACGATGTGGTCGAGCGCTTTGGAGTACGTGGTCCGGACAATGTGCGCCTGCTGGTGATGGGGAACACCGTGCAGCCGGCCGCCGGCTGCCTGTGCCCGGAGAACGCGCTGCTTGCAGCCGTGACGAATTCGCTCAGCCTGCGCCGCAACGAGGCGATTCTGATGGATACCCAGGCCGGTTTCGAACATTTCGGCCGGGCCTTGGCCAAGGGTTTTCGCCACGCGATTGTGGTCACCGACCCGACCTTCAATGGCCTGCAGGTCGCGCTGCGAGCGGCGCGGCTGGCAAGTGATTTGGACATATCGGCAATCCACCTGGTCGTAAACCGGGCGCGGGACACCGATGATTTTGAGCGCACGATGGCCAGGCTGGAGGCCGAGGGCGGATTCTTGTTCACGAGCACGCACTGGCTGCCGCTGGATGAGCTGATCGCCCAGGTCGAGCCCTCTGTCGGTCCGCTGGTCGAGCGAGCGCCGACGTTCTTCGATCGAAAGCTCGATGGACTGCTGGATGCCCTGGTGGCCACCGAGGAGGCAGTACTACAATGCGCGTCCTGATTCTTGGCGCTGGCCCGGCAGGTCTTACTGCTGCTCACGAGTTGCGAAAAATGGCCCCCGCCCGGTCATTGGACCCGGAAATTACCATCGTATCGGCTGAATCCGGTCCTCCGTATTCGCCCCCGGCGATGGCGGACCATTTCCTCACAGGCAGTGACTCAAGTCTCTATTGGCAGGGACCGGATATCTGTCGAGCAATTGAGGGTGCATTTACGCTCGGGAGTCCCTGTGCAATCAGTGAGTCCGGAACGGCATTGCGTTGTTCTCCAGGATGACAGTGACCTGGAATACGATCGCCTGGTCATCGCGACCGGCAGCCGTCTGTTCGCGCCCCTGGAAGGTTACGATTTGCCAGGGGTCTATAATTTCAAGTCCCTGACCGCGGCGCGCGAGCTGGTTGAGCATGCCCGGCGTGGGGAGGTTCGCACTGCGCTGATCGTCGGTGCCGGGTTCATAGGTGTCGAGGTAGCGTTGCTGCTCAGATCCCTTGGCCTCGAAGTGACCATGGTTGAGCGAGACCGGGTGATGCCGAATGTGCTGGACAAGGAAACTTCAGGGCTGGTATCGGACGAACTTGAGCGACGCGGTATCACGCTGCGAGTGCCCACGGAGGCTGTGCGTTTCACCGGTACCGACCGGGTCACGGGAGTAGCAGCTGGATAACGATGAAATCCTGGACGCAGATGCCTGCATTGCGGCCACCGGGGTCAAGCCCAACGTGGATTACCTGGACGGATCCGGGTTGGACATTGATTGGGGTGTTCGCGTGGACAACAAGATGCGGACCAACCTGCCGGATATCTGGGCGGCGGGCGATGTGGCGGAATCCATTGACCGGGCAAGTGGCGAGCGTTTTGTGCACGCGATCTGGCCGAACGCGCGAGCGCAGGGTGAGGTGGTTGCGCGGGACATACTGGGTTACGCGACCGACTATCAGGGCGCCGAGCGAATGAACAGCATGAAGCACCTCGGTCTGCCAATCATTGCCGTCGGTGAAACCAGTGGTGAGCAGGTATTGCGCCTGCGCCAGGGTGATCGGTTACGCAAGGTTTTCCTGACCAGGGGGAAGATCGTCGGATTTCAGCTGGCGGGTGACATACGCGGTGCGGGTACGTACCGGGCGTTGATGCTGCGGAAATCGGACGTCAGCCAGTTTGGGGACGAGTTGCTCGATCCGCGCTTCGGTATTCACCGATGCCTGACAGCCAGCGTATTGCATCATCCGGCCATTACTCGTCACTGATCCGACGCATACGACCACGAAGGCGCTTCAAACGCCGCGACCACCGGCCATGCTTCGGATGGCTACAGACTAACATTCCAATAGGCAAGATTCGGGGGCATCACCGATCAGGGTGATTGTGGCGTTGCCACCGGGTACACTGGGCGCTTGTTGTAGTCGGGTGCGCCGCGATTGCAGGAATCTGCGCCTAGCACTCGGCCTGATAAGAATACGAGCCCGGAGCTTGAGCGCATGGCGATAGATTTGACCCAAAGCCGGTCCGGGGAGAAGTCCTTGCCCCTGAGTCTCTGCCCTTGAGTTCCGTTTTTGGTCGTCGGACCGTGCTCTCATGGGCGCTGTACGATTGGGCAAATTCCGCTTTTGCGACCACGGTGATGGCCGGTTTCTTCCCGGTCTTTTTCAGCAGCTTCTGGAGTCTTGGAGCCGACGGCAGTCTCACCACGGCCAGGCTGGGCTTTGCCAATGGGATCGCAAGTCTCCTGGTGGCGCTGTTGGCGCCGATCATCGGCGCCGTAGCTGATCGTGGCGGTGCCCGCAAAAAGTTCCTGTTTGTTTTCGCGGGCCTGGGCATCGTGATGAGCGGTGGCTTGTATTTTGTGCAGCAGGGCGACTGGGCGGTCGCCGCCTTGCTGTATGTCTGTGCAACAGCCGGCTTCGCCGGGTCCAATGTCTTTTATGATTCCCTGATCGTCGATGTCTCCCGAGCGGAGGAATTCGACATGGTGTCGGCCTACGGATACTCCCTGGGTTACCTGGGTGGTGGCATGTTGTTTGCAGTCAATGTGCTCATGACAATTCATCCTGCCTGGTTTGGTCTGGCAGATGCAGCGCAGGCGGTACAGGTGTCTTTTCTGAGCGTGGCCATATGGTGGCTGGTTTTTTCCTTGCCGCTGCTGTTGTGGGTACGTGAAGCGCCTACCGAGAATAAACAGCCTGCCCTGGGCGCGGTGCGCGCCGGACTCAAGCAACTGGCGGAAACCATCAAGGCAGTGCGTCTGCTCAAACCCGTGCTGATCTTCCTGTGTGCCTACTGGCTTTACATTGATGGTGTCTACACCATCATCAAGCTGGCAGTGGACTATGGAATCCGGCTGGGATTCGATTCATCCAGGCTGGTGCTGGCCTTGCTGCTGACCCAGTTTGTGGCTTTTCCGGCCGCGCTGTTTTTCGGCTGGATCGCCAGGTTCATCGGTGTGCGTACCGGTATTCTGATCGCCCTGGGTGTGTATGCGCTGGCGACCATCTGGGCGTCAATGATTTCTGAAGTCTGGGAGTTTTTCGGTCTGGCCATCACGATTGGTTTGGTGCAGGGAGGTGTGCAGAGTCTTAGTCGTTCGATGTATGCCCGTCTTATTCCGTCGGACAAAAGCGGCGAGTTCTTTGGTTTCTATAACATGCTCGGGAAATTCGCCTCAATCCTTGGGCCGTTCCTGGTCGGGGTGACTGCCCTCGCCAGCAACAATCCCCGCCTGTCTATCCTTGCAATTCTGCCGTTGTTCCTGGGCGGCGCCTTCATACTTACCCGGGTCGAGATTGCATCGTCGCCAGGTGTTGAAACTGAAGCTGCCTAGGGCCTGAAGGCACGCACCGCGTTGCGCAGTTGCTCCAGCGCAAGCCGATAGCGGTCTGTCTTGCGATAGCGGGCAAGCAAGTAGTTTGCCGTCACATTGTCTATCTGGGCGCGCATATCGGGACGCAGGCGCCCGATCCGTTTTGCCAGGTCACCTGGCGCCTCATGCACGGCTACGGCGAGTCCGGCTTTTTCCAGTTTTCTTATGAAGTCCCGATAGAGCAGCAAGGCCGGGTCGGTGATCCGGGGTCGATAATTGCGTGCCAGGTACACGCTGAGCAGGAGCAGGAAAAAGCCGACCAGGCACAGGATTATCAGGATCAGTTGCAGGGGTGTCGGCATATTCAGCCCGAAGCGGGACAGCAAGTCCATTTGCAGTTCGGGCCCATATCCCAGTACAAACTCGTCCCAACGCGCATTGGCCAGGTCCCAGGCCATGCGCAGGTCCGCCAGTACCGGCACGCTGCGTAACAAGCCGCCGGGCATGGGATCGCCGAAGCGCAGGGAATCAGGCAAGCCGCGCTGTATTCTCTCGGGGGCCACCGCGGCGGTAGGGTCTACCCTGACCCAGCCGCGGTCTTCCAGCCAGACTTCCACCCAGGCGTGGGCGCTGGACTGGCGCACGATCATGTAATCACCGAAGGGATTGAGTTCGCCTCCCTGGTAGCCGGTAACCACCCGGCTTGGTATGCCGACGGCGCGCATCATGATCGCGAAAGAGGAGGCATAGAACTCGCAAAAACCTTCCCGGGTGTTGAACAGGAAGTCATCGCTTGGGTTACGCATGTCCAGTCGTTTTGGCGCGAGGGTGTAGGCGTAGGGCTCCCGGTTGAATTTTTGGAGGATCGCCTGGATGTAGTCCTGTTCGGTGGTTGCCTGGCGTCGCATGTTCCTGGCCAGCGTCTGGCTGCGCGGATTGCTGCGCTCCGGCAGGAAGGTAAAGAGAGATCTCTCGCGGTCACTCAAATCACCCAGCACCCGGTAATTCGGGTAAGAGATGGCGGTATAAGCCAGGCGATCTCGCACTGGCTTGACGGTTTCCAGCTGCAGGCGGCGACTTAGCCTGGCGTCGACGGGCAGGGGTTGAGCCGGCAAATCCAGGGCCAGCAGCCAGGCTTTGCCGTGGGGTACCAGGCTTACTGTATAGCGAGTAGCCTCGCCTCGATATTCAAGCCGGGACAGGTCTATGGATGACGAAGGCCAGTTGCCCTGGCTCCAGCTGCGGCCGTCAAATTGCTCCAGCACCGGCCCGCGCCAATACAGTTGGCTGGGTGGCGGCGCCTTGCCATCAAAGGTCACGCGAAAGGCCACTTCGTCAGACAGGGATAGCTGGGCAATGGCTCCGGGTGTCATCTCGTCACTGAGACCTGTGACTGCGCTGCCGTCCATCCGGGGCAGCGCCCAGAAGGGACCGGGTATACGGGGAAACAGCAGGAACATCACCAGCATTACCGGCAGGGTGTACAGCATCAGCTGGCCTGCAATTCCGGTAGCCTCGCGGGGAGGCAGAAACGAGTCATAACGGGTGACCTGTAACAAAGCGGTGGTAACCGCCCAGGTAGCCAGGACCTGGTAAGCAGCCAGCACCGGCCCTTGCTCACGCAGGAAGGCCGCGAGGATCAGGAAATAGGCCAGCACCAGCAGCAGGATGGTGTCCCTGCGTGTTTTTGCCTCGAGCGTCTTGAGGCCCAGCATGACCACCAGCAAGGTGGTGCCTGCCGCGACGCCGCTGATGCCGCGTTGACTGGAATACACCATGGCAAAGGCCAGCATGGCCATCAGAAGTCGTAACCAGCGCGAGGGCAGGGGGCTGTCCTTTTTCGCCAGCCACAAGCGCCAACCGGCGCTCAGGAGGAACATGGGTAGCACCCAGACTGGCAGGTAGGGCGCGTGTGGAAGCAGGGTTGCACACAGGGCGCCGGTCACCCACGCGATGGCTGTCGCATCCAGGCTTGCGGGTTGCCTAGCGCTGGCCAAGATCTTTTCTCCCCGGGGTATCGCCGAAGCGCGCCAGGGCCTCCAGACAGCGTGCCTGCTGTGCTTTTCCACTGCCCGGGTCGATGTGGGTGCCCGGCAGTCTCAGACCGTAGCTGTGACCCAGGGCGTTAGAAGACAGGACCCAACGGCATAGGTGCGAGAGCTTGAGTTCAAGGTCGTTACCCGGGGCATGTTCCAGGTCCAGCCAGCGAGTGCTCAGGGAGGTGCCGGTAAATTGCTTTACCAGCAGGGTGTTGTCCCTGGCAAAGTTTTTCCAGGCGATATGCCGTGGCGAGTCTCCGTATCGATAGGGGCGCAATCCGGCAAAGTCCTCGTTGCCCGCGCCATCGTGCAGGGCGCCGCCGACATCGACATCGGTATGGGGTGGAGCGATACCGGCGGGTGCGGGCCGCGGGTAGACCAGGCAATACATCGGCATGTGCAGCCAGGTCCAGCAGCGGAAGAAAGTGAACGGGTGGGCGCTTGCAACGCTCAGGCGATGCAGCCGCAAGACGCCTCTTTCGCGGGTGGGCAGCGATATGAAGAAGTCCTGGCTGCCTGAGGCGGAAATATCCTGGATCGGGCCGGCGCTGCCAGCCAGGCGCAGCTGTACCTGGTATCGCTTGCGCGGCGAAGGGTTCAACAACCGAACGCAGAACCGGACATCCTGCCCGGCAAACACAGGTTCGGCGGAGACCCCGTGAATCACAAGATCCAGAAGGTTCCGGTGGCATTGATGCATGGAGATCAGACCCAGCCCGGCCAGCGTAAAGGTCAGCGCCAGACCCATGCTGTTGCTGTAGTTCATGGAGCCCATCATCATGACGAACAACATCGTGGCGAACACCAGTCCCACCTTGGTCGGCAGGATATAAAGGCGGTTCCTGTGCAGGCTTCTTGGCAGTGTGTCCTCACCCTGGCGGCGGCGCACCCAGCGCTCCACCAGCGCCGTCAGCCGTCCACGGACGGCCTGGCTTGACGGGTATGCGATGCCCACGCCGGTATCCTCAGGGGATAGCAACAGCTTCGAGGATCGCCTTGGCGAAGTCCCTGGCCGAGGTGCTGCTGTCTGTCAGGGCAAGCCGGTGCATGGCAACACTGGGAAATACGGCCTGCAGGTGCTCCGGCAGCACGGCGCTTTCACCATGCACCATTGACCAGGCCTGGGCTGCCCGCAGCAGGGCAATGGCGGCCCTCGGGCTCAGGCCGGGGGCCAACTGGGGCAGACGCCGGGTGTGCAGGATCAAGGCTTGCAGGTAGTCCAGCAAGGCGGGAGAAACGTGTACGCGCGGCACCAGCTTTTGCAAGGCAAGCAATTGGCCGGGGTCAAGTACCGGCGCCATCTCGGCAATCATCTCCTTGCGGTCATTGCCTTTGATCAGTTCCCGCTCCAATAGCTGTCCGGGAAAACCCAGGCTGATACGCATCAAAAACCTGTCCAGTTGAGACTCCGGCAGGGGAAAGGTACCTATGTGGCTGGTGGGGTTCTGGGTGCCAATTACAAAAAATGGCCGGGGCAGAGGGTAGGTTTCGCCGTCGGCAGTAACCTGGTGCTCCTCCATGACCTCGAGCAAGGCGCTCTGGGTCTTGGGCGTGGCCCGGTTTATCTCATCCGCCAGCATCAACTGTGTGAACACCGGTCCCTTGTGGAATCGAAAACGCCGGGAATCCTGCTCAAAAATCGATGTACCGAGGATGTCCGCCGGCAACAGGTCGCTGGTGAACTGGATACGTTGGTAGCTCAGCCCCATGACCCGGGCCAGTGCATGGGCCAGTGTGGTCTTGCCCACCCCGGGTACGTCTTCAATCAACAGGTGGCCACGCGCCAGCAGACAGGCAACGCACAGGCGTAGCTCGTGATCCTTGTCCAGGATGATTCGGTTGAGGGCTTCAAGCGCCTTGTGCAGGACCTCGATATCCGCAGTCTTCGCCGTCTCGCTTGATGCCTGATTCATCGTCATTCTCCCTCTGGGTGTCCTCTCCTGGGTCTGAAAAAACCACGTTCAGCACCTGGCGCCCGTCAGGCTACCCGCTGATGCTCGTCAATTTCTCCAGTCTCTCACGCAAGTGTCCCAGTTCCTGGCGCAACAGTTCTGTGCGCTGGCGCTCCTTTTCCACTACCTCCATGGGGGCATTGCTGACAAAGCGTTCATCTGACAGTTTGCGCTCGCATTTTTCCAGGTCCCCCTCGCTGCGCTGGATTTGTTTTTCCAGCCTGGCGCGTTCGGCGGCTACATCAATCAGGCCAGCCATGGGCACCAGGAGCTTCATATTTCCCAGCAGGGCCGTTGCGGAGGCCGGCGCCTCGCTGTCGGCTTCAAGAAAATCCACCGACTCCAGGCGAGCCAGGCTTTGCAGGTAGGCGCCATGCGAGTTCCACAACTGACGGTCCAACTCCGAGGCATCCTGCAATAACAGCGGCAGTTGCCGGTTCGGCGAAATATCCATTTCACCGCGCACCTGGCGCACGCCCAGTACGAACTGCATCACCCATTCCATGTGTGCACGTGCGTCGACGTCATCCGGGAAATCCTCGCTAACCGGATAGCTTTGCAGCATTACGCTGCTACCGGTCTTGCCGGCAAGGGGCGCCACCCGTTGCCAGATTTCCTCGGTAATGAAAGGCATGATCGGGTGCATCAGGCGCAAGCTGGCCTCCAGTACCTGCACCAGGGTCTGACGGGTGCCACGGCGCATCGCGTCGGTGGTGCTTTCTGACTGCAGGATGGGTTTGGATAATTCCAGGTACCAGTCGCAGAACTGGTGCCAGGTAAACTCGTGGATGGACTGAGCGGCCAGGTCGAGACGGTAGCCGGCAAAGCCCTTGCGCGACTCCTCGATCGTTTGTCCCAGACGTGCCCGAATCCAGCGATCGGGCAGGCTCAGTTCAATCTTGCCCTGCAAGCCGCAGTCATTGCCCTCGGTATTCATCAGGACATACCGGGCAGCATTCCAGAGCTTGTTACAGAAATTACGGTAGCCTTCGATACGACCCATGTCGAAACGAATGTCTCGTCCTGTGGTCGCAAGCGCGGCGAAGGTAAAGCGCAGGGCATCGGTACCGTATGCGGGGATGCCATCGGGGAATTGCCGACGGGTGGCCTTTTCTATCTTCGGCGCCAGGTGCGGCTGCATCAGGCCGGAGGCGCGCTTGGTCACCAGGCTGTCCAGGTCTATGCCATCGATCAGGTCCAGCGGGTCCAGTACGTTACCCTTGGACTTGGACATTTTCTGACCGTCCTGGTCCCTGATCAGCCCGTGGATGTAGACCTCGCGGAAGGGCACGTCACCCATGAACTTAAGCCCCATCATGATCATCCTGGCAACCCAGAAAAAGATGATGTCGAAGCCGGTCACCAGCACCGTGGTGGGATACCAGGTTTTTAGTGCGTCGGTCTGCTCAGGCCAGCCCAGGGTGGAAAAAGGCCAGAGAGCCGACGAGAACCAGGTATCCAGTACATCCTCGTCCTGCCTGAGGGAAATCTCCTGTCCCAAACCATGTTCGACCCGGACCGACTCCTCGCTGGAGCCAACGTAGATATTTCCGTGCTCGTCATACCATGCGGGAATACGATGTCCCCACCACAACTGCCGACTGATGCACCAGTCCTGAATGTTATGCATCCAGTCGTAATAGGTCTTGGACCAGTTTTCCGGGACGAATCGAATCTTCCCGGTCTCCACTGCGGCAATTGCCTCCTTCGCCAGTGGTTCCACCCGAACGTACCATTGGTCAGTCAGGTAGGGTTCCACCACAGAGCCGCTACGGTCGCCACGCGGGACCATGAGCTTGTGCTCGTCAACTCGTTCCAGCAGTCCCAGGCGGTCCAGGTCTTCCACCACTTTCTTGCGAGCGTCAAACCGGTCCAGTCCACGGTAGGACTCGGGGGCCGCGTCATTTATCGCAGCATCGTCAGTCAGGATATTGATGATCTCAAGGTCATGTCGCTTGCCGATCTCGTAGTCATTGACATCGTGCGCGGGTGTGATCTTGACACAACCGCTGCCGAACTCGGGATCAACATAGTCATCTGCGACGATGGGGATCAGGCGATCGCACAAAGGCAGGCGAACCTGCTTGCCCACCAGGTGCAGGTAGCGTTCATCATTCGGATTCACGGCTACCGCGGTGTCACCCAACATGGTCTCGGGCCGGGTCGTGGCGACCGTCAGGGTTTGGTCGCTACCCTCGATCGGATAACGCAAGTGCCACAAGTGACCATCTTCTTCCTGGGACAGCACTTCGAGATCTGACAAGGCTGTATGCAACACCGGGTCCCAGTTGACCAGGCGCTTGCCGCGGTAGATCAGGCCTTCCTTGAACAGCCTTATAAACACTTCCTGTACCGCGGCCGACAGACCCGGGTCCATGGTAAAGCGCTCGCGGTTCCAGTCTACTGATGAACCCATGCGTCGAAGCTGGCGTGAAATCGTGTCACCGGATTCCTCTTTCCATTCCCAGACCCTGTCCACAAACGCTTCACGGCCCAGGTCCCGGCGACTGAGGCCCTGGGTATTGAGTTGTCGTTCGACCACCATCTGGGTGGCGATACCGGCATGGTCGGTGCCTGGCTGCCACAGGGTGTTCATGCCCTGCATACGGTGGTAGCGGGTCAGGGCATCCATGATGGTGTCCTGGAAAGCGTGCCCCATGTGCAAGGTACCCGTCACATTGGGCGGTGGAATCATTATGCAGTAGGGATCACCCTTGCCCGAGGGAACGAAATTACCGTCCTTCTCCCAGGTGTCATACCAACGAGTTTCAATTTCTTGCGGGGAATACGCTTTATCCATTTTTCAATTCGCAGTGCCGGCCCTGGCGTGGCCGACGTGGGTTAGTAAGGGTTTTCTGGCGGATCCTCGGCGAGGGCAAGATGCTCATTCAGCACGTCGTCGATGAGGGCCGGTAATTGTTGACGCAAGCGATCCAGTACCTGTTCCAGCAGGGCGGCTTCCATTTCTCTGACTGCTCCATGCAGCAGCTGACTGGCAAGATCTATTGTCTGAGTGGTCAGGTTGGAGCGCAGTTCGGCCATGGCCTGTTCATCTGACCAGAAGTCGGTATCCTCCTCCGCCAGTTCTTCATGCTCCTCGTGCAGTGCCAGCGCCTCTTCATCGAGCGTTTTTGGCTCCGAAGACTCTGGCCGGATGATCACTACTTCACTGAGGGTAGGTATGCGAGGTACCGGTTTCCCTTTTTTGGATACCCTGTTCTTACTGTTTGACATTGGCCTGGCCCAGTTCGTGTGTGTTCAGGGGATAGCCGCGATCCCGGTAAAAGCGGAAACGTTCGCGTGCCCGCGCACGTGTGGCTTCATCACCTGCGACAATTTCTGCTACCCGCTCAAAACGACTGAAAAACAGCGGCACCTCATCCCCCAGGTTGATCAGCACGTCCCGGTGGGATGGGTCTGGTTCCTGGCCTTGACCGATGACTACGGGAGAATCTGTCGCGGCTTCCGAGCCAAGCAAGGCATGAGGAACAAAGCTGCCATCCCGGAAAGTC
Organism: uncultured Gammaproteobacteria bacterium; assembly: GCA_963823435.1. GTDB lineage: Bacteria > Pseudomonadota > Gammaproteobacteria > Steroidobacterales > BM003 > CAKZML01. The sequence continues at coordinate 25,323 of CAWGLN010000005.1, forward strand.
CACAAGAATTCATCCAGGGCAGCTGCGCTATGCGCCGAGTTGGTATGCAGGAATATTTTTTGTCCCAGCCTGTAAGCCTTCTCCGCGATACGACAGGCGGTACGTTGACCATCGCCCGTGATTGCACCGTCCAGGATATAGAAATCTACCCGCGTCACTTTGCCTCCAGGCCTAGAGGCCGGCCCGGGTTAGCAGGAAATCCACCAGCAAGGGCACCGGGCGTCCGGTACTGCCTTTCTGTGCGCCGCTTTTCCAGGCAGTGCCGGCGATGTCCAGGTGCGCCCAGCGTTGCCCTTTTGTGAACTTGGACAGGAAGGCGGCGGCGATCAAGGCGCCTCCTTCGCGTGTTCCCATATTGGAGAAGTCGGCGAAGTTGCTCTTTAGCGTGTCCTCGTATTCCTTTGCCAAAGGCAAATGCCAGGCTTCGTCGCCGGCGCGTTTGCCAGCGGACAGGAGCTCCTCGGCCAGGCTGTCGTCGTTCGACATGAGTCCCGTCAGGAACGGCCCCAGGGCTATTACGCAAGCACCGGTAAGGGTGGCGACGTCGACGATCGTGCTGGGTTTGAAACGCCTGGCATAGGTAAGTGCATCGCACAGGATAAGCCGTCCCTCGGCGTCCGTATTCAGAATTTCGATGGTCTTCCCGGACATGCTGGTAACGATGTCCCCCGGCTTGGTGGCCTTGCCACTGGGCATATTCTCACACGCCGGAATCACCGCGATTACGTTGATTGGCAGTTCAAGCAAGGCGACCGCGCGCATGGTCCCGATGACCGAGGCTGCGCCATTCATGTCGAACTTCATTTCGTCCATGGCAAGCGGTGGTTTCAGGGAGATGCCGCCACTATCGAATGTGATGCCCTTGCCGACCAGCACGATGGGCGCCTCGGAGGCGGCTGCCCCACGGTGCTTGATGACGATCAGGCGCGCCGGTTCCTCGGTTCCGCGAGCAACCGATTCAAACGCTCCCATCTTCAGTTTGTGAATTTCCGCCGGGCCAAGCACTTCCGTGCTCAGGCTTTTATGCGCCTTGGCCAGTTTCTGTGCCTCCCGCGCAAGGTGTGAGGGCGTACAGATGTTGGCTGCCGTATTCGCCAGGTCCTGGGTCAATGCCATGCCTTGCGTGATGGCCGCGCCTTCCAAGGCTCCCTGCAGGGCCGCAGTGGCGGCGGAGCGACTGTCCATACCAATGCCCAGGCGTTTGACCTTGGTTGCCGGCGGCTTCGGGCCGGTCCGGTGCGCCAGGAACCGATAGCTGGCCTTGTGCCAGGCATCTGCGGTCAACCGGCCGGCATAGCGTGGACCGAGCAGGGACTCGGTTCCGTGAGTCAGGTAGCTGATGACATCGGCGGCCCCGGTTTGCGCCACAGCTTTCATCCCCTCTTGCAGCGCCTTAACCAATGCGCGCTTGTCCAGCTTGGCTTTGTTGCCCAGGCCGACCAGCAAGAGACGGTTGCAGGGCATTTTTGACAGGGCGGGGAGCAACAGCGTGCTCCCGGCTTCACCGCTGAAATCGCCGTGCTTGCACAGGTCGCTGATCAAGCCATTGCCCAGCTTGTCCAGTTCCGCCGCAGCTTCGGTCAACTGCCCCTTGGTGTACACACCGACGATGGCGCAACCGGTACGCTGTTTTGCGGATGAACCGCTTTTGGCAAAGAAATCCATAATTCAGCCTCAGGCATTGGTATTGTAGTGTCCGTAGCTGGCGGATCCTGCATCCTGGTGTAACCGGGGCAGCGAACCGCTAAACTCGCGGGGTAATGACAACTGCGCCAGGAAGACCGGGCAGATTCAACTTTGGTATTGCGCAAAAAAGAGCTAGTTTACTGCAATCGCGTCCGTGGGCGAAGGGCGATTATGGGATTGGGGCCTTGAAAATACTCTATCGCTATATTTTGCGTGAGGTGCTGCAGACCTGGTTTGCGGTGACGGCAGTGCTCCTGTGCATCCTGCTGACCAACCAGTTTGCCCGGGTCCTGGGCAAGGCGGCCTCCGGAGAATTGCCTCGAGAAGCGGTCCTGCAGTTGCTGGGCCTGACTTCCATTCAATACCTGACCGTCCTTATACCGGTCGGTTTATTGCTGGCAATCATGCTGGGTCTCGGGCGAATGTACCGGGACAGCGAGATGACCGCGGTAATGGCATGCGGTATCGGATCGATCAGCCTTTACCGGCCGTTAATCCTGCTGGCCCTGGTCCTGGCCATGCTGCTGGGCTGGCTGACCGTGTCGGTGACTCCCTGGTCCTTGCGTGTGGCCGAACTTACGCTCTATTCGGCCAGGGAAACCATGGAATTTGGCAGTCTGGAACCAGGGCGTTTTCATTCCGACCGGGACAAGAAGATCGTGTTTTTCGCTGAGGCCGTGGAGGATGATGGCACCCTGTCCAATGTATTCATTCAACGCCGCAACCAGGACAGCGTTGAGGTGTCGGTTTCGCGCAAGGGTCGGCTTACAGCGGCGGATGAGAACGGCTGGCGAACTATGCTGTTGTTTGACGGCAGGCGTTACGAGGGTGTTCCGGGTACGTATGCATTCAACTTGATGGAGTTTGCGGAACAAGGGGTGCCCCTGCGACCGGCCATCGGCGAGGCGCGACTGGATAGACCGGAAATGATGTCTATCCAGGATTTGATAGAAGGTGACAGTCCTTTGATTATGGCCGAGCTGCAGTGGCGTTTGTCCGGCCCGATCACCATTTTCGTGTTGACCTTGCTGGCAGTGCCGATGGCCAGGACAAGCCCGCGTGAAGGCCGCTACTCCAAGGTCATTTTCGCGATACTCATGTACCTGGTGTATTCAAACCTGCTGGGTATTTCCAGGTCCTGGCTTGAGGATGACAAGATACCGGCGGCCGTGGGGATGATCTGGCCGCACCTGCTGATGGTGACAGTGGCCCTGGTCATGCTGGCGGTTCAGTCCCGGGTCGTTGTCCAGGGTTTTTCGACGCCGTCATATCGAGGCGCCGGCATGAACATACTGGACAGGTATATTTTGCGGGCTATCAGCGGTACCACGGCCTTGGTGCTCTGCCTGCTGATTGGCCTGAATGGCTTCGTCGTGTTTATTGGCCAACTCGATGATGTCGGCAGGGGTTCCTACGGGGTTTGGGACGCAGTTGTCTTACTCCCTGCTGATGCTGCCAAACCAGACTTTTGACCTGATGCCCGTGGCCGCGCTATTGGGTGGCCTGATGGGGCTGGGCCGCCTGGCTGCGCAAAGTGAGCTCACGGTGATGCGTGCGGCAGGGGTGTCACCCTGGAGGCTCGCCCTTTCTGCGCTGGGCGTGGGTCTGATATTGACCCTGGCAACCGGCGCCCTGGGCGAATTCATCGCTCCGCCGCTTGAACGCTACGCCGTGCAGCAAAGGGCGATTGCCAGGAATGCGAACCTGCATTTCGACAGCCGCCAAAGCGTATGGCTCAAGCATGGCGGACAGATTATTAATGCCAGGGCCCGGGCGGATGGAAACTGGGAGGGCGGGGTATACGTGTTTGGCTTTGATGGCGAACGCAAGCTTCGTCAGCATGGGCCGCGCCGAGAGAGCGAGCATGTACCCGGATGGTCTCTGGCATCTTGAGCAGCTTGAGGAATCAAGATTCGATAACGGTACGGTCACCATTAGCTCAAGATTTGACCACCCGCTTGAACCGGGACTGAGTCCTGAACTAATGGGGCTGTCCGAGATTCGCCCGCAGACCATGTCGGTCCGGGACCTTTACAGTTACAGTGGCTACTTGCGACGCAATGAGTCTGGATACCGGAACCTATGACATCATCATGTGGTTCAGGATTGCCGGTATGTTGTCGATATCGGTCATGACGACCCTGGCCGTCCCTTTTGTTTTCGGCAGCCTGCGTAGTTCGGGTGGTGGTGTGCGGCTCTTGATCGGAATCATGATCGGCGTTGGCTATTTTCTCGCCAACCGGACCCTGGCCAACAGTGGCCAGGTCTTTGATCTGAATCCCATACTCGTGGCCAGTATCCCGTCGCTCGCGCTAATGCTGTTTACCGTGATTGGTCTGGCCAGGATTCGCTAGGGAGTGTCTCCTTTAACTTCGTTCAGACCAAGTCAGAGGCTCCCCGGCTCACAAGGAGGATGGGCTCAGGCGCGTGCAGCCCGTCGCATTTCTTCCACGCTTATCACCACGACCCGGGTAGCGCTGATACGGTCGTGCCAGGTAAGCCTGTCCTTGTCCACCAGGGCCCAAAGATAACCCAGGCCACCACAGGCGACGGACAATAGTACGGCGAGAAAGCGCAAGCCGGCCTGGCGCCAGTTCACTGGCCAGGCCGTCGCGGGTCTTCGAGCTTGGCCCGCCAGGCGCGCATACCCAGTGTTTGTCCTCCATGGGTCCAGAACCAGCCAAAGAAGACTCCGGCAATTACCAGCAAATAGAATCTGTATAGCCAGACCCCGCCGGTGACTGCCTCGCCCCCGGTGAGCGCAAGCACGGGCAGCGTGGCGGCCATCCATAGCGCGGCCAGCACCAGGCTGTCGTACACCAGTGCGGCAAGGCGACGCGGGAAGCGGATAACGGGATGAGCGGCCTGGGCCTGGTGGTCGGTCATTGATCGGGTCCCGGGTATGGGGGAAGGCGGGGAGTGGATTCACGCATCGACAAGGCGCGCAATGGAATCAGCAGTGCAATCGCAGACGCATCCGCAAGAGTCGCGAATGGGTTCTCCCGCTCAACAGGATCGGCTGGTCAGGCAACTGCGCTATGAGGGCGGGTCACCTGGGCATACAAATGCACGATCTTTTCTGCGCAGCGGTCCGCGTCATGGTCCGACATTTTGCGCACACTGGCCCACACTACGCTTTCACCATTAATCGGAGAAACGCTGTGAAGTTGATCAAGTAATTCTTTGAATTCGTTATGTATTGGCTCGGGTAGTTCACCCAGGCTCAAATCCTCGAGATTGGCCTCGAAAGCTTCTGCCAGCCGTTTTTTGATAGGCCCGGGACCCACCAGCGTGCGGGTTGCCAAATAGAATCGTTCCCATGTCTTAGCCATGTCGCCTCTACATCTTTCTTTTTATTCAAAGGGTTGGGATTTATTTCGCCAAAATTCCATACCGTTTGACGACATTCAATCTCTTGTTACAACCTGAAAATTCTTGTTCGCGAGCTTACGAAGCACTCGCGAACAAACTACACAACTTATAAATCCCTACTTACTGAAAACGCAAGTTTTTTTGCAGGAGATGCAATGAGCTCTCCGGTACGGCCCTCTCGGGTAGCCACAAGGACATTTTGGACCGTGGCGTATTTTGTTCCATCCTGAAGGGCAGGGGCTATGGGTATTTATCACGGGTCGGGCCATGGCCAGACCTGCCCGGCGCCCCGGTCTACCGACTCTGCCCGGTCCGGATTTCGGCGCTTTCAGAACCGGGGTTATCCCGGCGATATTCCGCGGCTCAGATTGGCAGCGTGTCGACTCGCGGTGGTGACATCCAGCCTGTCCCGCCGTCCTGGTTGCGAATCCAGTACGCGTGGGCCAGGCTCCTGCGAGCCTCGGATTCGGCAATCACACGCGGCCAGCCGGCGTCGAATTCGAGGATCGCTGCGCGTTCGTCCATGCGTTCTGTCTCGGCGGTGGACAGGTCCTGTGGTTGATTGTCAGCACGGGCGACTCCCGGGAAGGTCGACAGGCAGCAATTGTCTCCCGCCTGGTGGCTCAGCGGATGCGCCAGTTCCAGAACTATCCGGTGGCGGCACCACTACAGCGGTTATCAGGGGTTGTCCGGATCCCCGGGCCCGGATTCCACCCAGACGCCGCTTGAGCACTTGAGGGTCAGTGCTACCGCTGCGAATAAACTGTGCCGTCGTCGTAGGCCTGGCCATTGAAATAGCAGCGGGCCGGGTTCGGGACATTCTGCCTGGGAAATTCCCTGTCTTCGTCCATCTCGCCAATGATCGGTGAGTTGCGAAGCTCCGGGTCCTGGGGTCCAAGTGTTCGAATCGTAGTGACATGATGGGCTCTGCCTCGCGATCAGTGATTCGCACTTCGTACCAGAACATGGTGAACCCTTGTCGGCGGAAAAATCTATTCGTAGTTAGCGCGGTTGGAACGCAAAGCATCCGCCTCGCGAATCCGCCGGGGTGGGCGCGGAAATCGGGCTTGAGACTTGCGTGCGATTATGGCGGGAGGCGATAGCCCCTGGCCGGTGCAGGCGTGGCCGGTGTCTCGACATGGTGCGAGAAGCGGCCACGGTAGTGAATCCTGACCACGGGCAGAAATGGCGCTCCCTAGGGGGCTCGAACCCCTGTTGCCGGCGTGAGAGGCCGGAGTCCTAACCACTAGACGAAGGGAGCGCTGACGATTGCTTCTAAAGAATCGTACCGCAGGTGGCGGGGGCTGCTATTATACGGGCCTTCGACATAAGCTCAAGCGGTGTGTTCTATTGCAGTCTGATCAACCCGACACGGGGTCCGCAAAACCCGTCGTCATCCCAAGGCCCGAGCACAATATTTCCCGGGCAGGCATTTCCCGACAGGCACTGAAGGTTCTGTACCGGCTGAAAGAGGCCGGCTTCCAGGCATTCATGGTGGGTGGCGGGGTGCGTGATTTGCTCCTGGGGCGCGAGCCCAAGGACATTGATGTGGTCACCGATGCCCTGCCAGAGCAGGTCAAGCAGCTGTTCCGAAATAGCCGTCTCATCGGCAGGCGTTTTCGCCTTGTTCACGTCCACTTCGGGCGTGACTACGTGGAGGTGGCAACCTTTCGGGCCAACGCCGACGAGGTTGAGGAGGACGACGCCGATCACGAGCGTGACCATGGTGGGCGTATTCTTCGGGACAACGTGTACGGCAGCATTGAGGAAGATGTATGGCGCCGCGACTTCACCGCCAATGCGCTGTATTACAACATCGCTGATTTCTCGATATGGGATTACTGTGGTGGTGCCAGCGATGTTCGCGATGGCGTGCTTCGACTGATAGGTGATCCCGAGACACGTTATCGTGAAGACCCTGTGCGCATGCTCCGGGCTGCGCGCTTTGCCGCCAAACTGGGTTTTCGACTGGACCCGGCGTCAGAAGCCCCTATGCATGGGCTGGCGTCCCTGGTGAGCCAGGTTCCTGCGGCCAGGCTGTTTGAGGAAGTACTCAAGTTGTTCCTTTCCGGACATGCGGCCACTTCCTTTGACTTGTTGCAGCACTACGGACTTTTCCGGCATTTGTTTCCGGAATCGGATCGGGTGTTGAGTGAAGAGCAGGCAGGCGACTTCAGGATTCTGATCCAGCTGGCGCTCAATAATACCGACAAGCGCATTGCTGAAGGTCTGCCGGTTACACCTACTTTTTTGTTTGCGGTATTGCTTTGGGGGCCGATACGGGAATTGGCCGCGGTGAAGGCGGAAGGCGGCTTGAGCGAATTCGCCAGTTTGGGCGAGGCTGCTGACGAGGTAATTTCCACCCAGCAAGATAGCGTGTCCATCCCCCGCCGATTCTTCATGCCCATGCGTGAGATGCTGACAATGCAGCCACGCTTCAATAACACGCAAGGCAAGCGTGCTTTACGCCTGTTAAGCCATCCGCGTTTCAGAGCGGCCTATGACTTCTTGCTGCTGAGATCCCAGGTCGGCGAAGTGACTCCGGAACTGGCGCAATGGTGGACAGATATCCAGACCAAGAGTCCTGAGCAGAGAGGCCAGGAAACGTCGGTCCCCGTCGAAAAGTCGGCCGGGGCACCGCGCAAGCGCAGGCGCCGGCGCCCACGCAAAGCCGCGGTGACCGGCGATAATGGCTAGTCGCTCGCGCTGGGTGCCCGCGTACATCGGGCTGGGAGCCAATCTTGGCCAGCCTCTGCAGCAGTTATGCACGGCCCTGGCGTGCCTGGCACGCTTGCCTGACACGCGACTGGTAGCGATTTCCCCGGCCTACCGGTCCCGCCCCATGGGACCGCAGGATCAGCCAGCGTATATAAACGCCGTGGCGGGAACGCTCAGCATCCTGGAACCCGAGATATTGCTGGAAGCCTTGCAGGCAATTGAGCGGGGCATGGGCAGGGCGCCAGGTGGCGAACGATGGGGTCCTCGACTCATCGACCTGGACCTGCTTGTCTATGGTGGCAGGGTTGTGCAAAACGAAAGACTGGTTGTACCCCATCCCGGTATTCATGAGCGCAGCTTTGTCCTGTATCCTCTCGCGGATATAGCGCCGACCTTGATGGTACCCGGCCGCGGCAGTGTGGCGTCGCTGCGTGCCGCAGTCCCCGCTGATGACCTGGTGCGCCTGGAAGATAGCCTGACCATATGAATTCAAAGCCTGGCAAATTTATTGTTGTCGAAGGTCCAATCGGCGTTGGCAAGACCAGTCTTGCGAAGCGACTTGCGACCAGTTTTCGCAGCGACCTGTTACTGGAGCAGGCCGAGGAAAACCCTTTCCTGGAAAAGTTTTATCAGAACCCGGGCCACGCCGCTTTTCCGACACAGTTGTTTTTCCTGTTTCAGCGCGCCAGGCAAATGAGCGAGTTGCGCCAGGCCGATATGTTCCAGCCGGTCAGGGTGTCGGATTTCCTGCTGGACAAGGACCGTCTGTTTGCCAGGCTGAATCTGGACCAGGACGAGTACATGCTTTATGAGCAGGTCTACCAGCGCCTGACCATCGATGCGCCCAGGCCGGACCTGGTGATTTACCTGCAGGCTTCGGTAGATGTACTGCTGGAACGAATTATCCAGCGTGGCATAGAGTATGAGCAGGCCATCAAGCGTGATTACCTTGAGCGACTAATGGATTCATATGCCAGGTTTTTCCATGCTTATGACCGTTCCCCCTTGTTGATCGTAAACGCCGGGGAAATCGATCTTGTCAGGAACCAGTCCGACTACGATCAGCTATTTGACGTAATATGCTCGGTGGAAGCAGGACGGCATTATTTCAATCCGGGGTCCAGATTCCTGGTCTAGACGTCCGGTGCGGTTGCATCTTGCCCACTGTTGATTCATTCTGCCGGCTCTCATCGAGGCCTCTCATGTACAAGCAACTTCAACAACGTGGCGCGGAACGACCGCCTGTGAATGTGTCTACCCTGGCCAGCATGAAAAGCAAGGGTCAGAAAATTGCCTGCATGACATGTTATGACGCCAGTTTTGCGGTCCTGGTCGATGAGGCCGGCGTGGATCTGGTGCTCGTGGGGGACTCCCTGGGCATGGTGATTCAGGGCTATGACACGACCGTACCGGTCACGGTAGACGACATCATTTATCATAGCCAGGCTGTGTCCCGGGCCCTGGTTCGGCCTTTATTGGTCGCCGACATGCCGTTCATGAGTTACTCAACGCCGGAACAGGCGTTGTCCAACGCGGTACGCATGATGCAGGAAGGCGGCGCCCAGATGGTCAAGCTGGAAGGTGGCGCCGGGCAGGTGGAGGTCGTGAAGTACCTTGCTTCCCATGACATACCTATTTGCGCGCACCTGGGCTTGAAACCACAGTCGGTCCACAAGATCGGTGGGTTTCGTGTTCAGGGCAGGGAAAGCGACGCAGCCTCGGCAATGCGCAAGGACGCCAAGATGTTGCAGGATGCCGGTGCCGATATCGTTTTACTCGAATGCATACCTTCCGAGCTGGGCGCCTTGATCGCCAAGGACCTGCATGTACCGGTGATTGGAATTGGAGCGGGCCCCGATGTGGATGGCCAGATCCTGGTGCTGTACGACATCCTGGATATTACCTCTGGTCGCAAGCCGCGTTTCGTCAAGAACTTTATGCTCGAAAGCGGCAGTCCGCTGGGGGCCATCGAGGCATTCTGCCTGGAGGTGAGGGACGGGACTTATCCAGGTCCAGAGCATTGTTTTTCCTGATTGCAGCCTTGCTCACCTGAGAAAGCACGCGATGCAAATTCATCACACGATCTCCGGTACCAGGGAAGTGATCAGGCAGTGGCTGGCGGAAGGCGAAAGTATCGCCCTGGTCCCCACCATGGGGAACTTGCACGCAGGTCATATGAGCCTGGTAGACAAGGCCAGGAGTCTTGCCGACAGGGTCGTGGTAAGCATTTTTGTTAACCCCCTGCAGTTTGGTCCGGGCGAGGACTTTGACGCCTACCCGCGTACTCCCGATCAGGATCATGAGTTGCTTGAACAGGCAGAGGTGGACTTGGTGTTCGAGCCCCCGGTGGAGGAAATGTACCCCGAGAGCAAGGCGATCATGACCGCGGTTGATGTGCCTGGACTTTCGGCTGATCTGTGCGGCGCCTACCGGGCGGGACACTTCACCGGCGTGGTGACGGTGGTCACGAAATTGTTCAACGTCATTCAGCCCACTGTTGCAGTTTTCGGTGAAAAGGACTTTCAGCAACTGCTGATTATCCGGCGGATGGTGGAGGATCTGAACTCACCGGTGCAGATTGCCAGCGCATCCATTTGTCGTGAACAGGACGGCTTGGCCATGAGCTCTCGCAATCGTTACCTTGATCCGGAGCAACGTGCGCTGGCGCCGCGTCTTTACGCAACGCTGCTGCGGGTTGCCAGCCTTTTGCGAGAAGACCAGCAGACGGTTGAAGAAATCGAGGACTGGGGGCTGCAAATGCTCAAGGCCGAGGGTTTTGTTCCGGATTACCTGGCGATACGCGAGCGACACGGCCTGGGCGAACCGGGTGAGTCGGATTCCGATCTGGTGGTGCTTGCGGCAGCGCGACTGGGAAGAGTGCGCCTGATTGATAACCTGACCGTGGATCGCGCCTAGGGCGCCTCTGATTTGTTCTGAACCTTCTGGCCGCAAGAAAAACGGGTTCACGAATATATTGGAGCTTCCTGGAGACTCCCTAGGTACATACCCTGTTTCTACCCTGGAGCTTGGCTCGATAAAGGGCTGAATCAGCATCGTTCATCAGTGATTTCAGCGTATGTTGGCCGGTCATTTGCGCGATGCCTACAGATACCGTTATGGGCGGTTCGCTCATCGCCTCCTGCATCTGTATCCAGACTTTCGTGTACTGCCTGGCGTACCCGGTCTGCGATCTGGAATGCAGAGTCCAGGGTAGTGTCCGGTAGCAGGATGGCGAATTCATCACCCCCGTAGCGGGCGATCATATCGCCTGGGCGAAAGTGTTCCCGTATGGTCGAGGCTACATGGCACAGTGCATGGTCGCCTGCTATGTGACCGTATTGGTCATTGAAGTTCTTGAAGTGATCGACATCCAGCATCATGAGCGTCGCGCCGATACCGTCCTGCTGCATACGGGCGATTCTGCGCTTGAACATGTCCTCCATCCAGTGACGGTTGTGCAGTTCGGTTAGCGCGTCAGTCACCGCATTTCGCCGGTATTCACTCAGCATGTCAGTGTTGCCGGCAATCGCCTGATTGTCATTGCGCAGTCGTTCCGACAGAAGCCTGAGTATGTTGCGTGCAAACGCGTGAGAACCGTCGATCAGTTCCCACAGTATGGTCTGGTCAATCACTATGAGGTGGCAGTCCTGATCGGCGATCACCCAGGCTGAGGGATCCTTGTCCTCGATGATGGACATTTCGCCTGCGCAATCACCCGGCTCCAGTGTTAGCAGGGGGTCGCTCTCGGGAGATGCCAGGCGCACGTGCAGTTCGCCTGACAGCAGTATGTAGACGCAACTGTTTGGTATTTCCGGGGAAAGGAGAACATGGCCTTTGCTGATATCAAGGCGTGTGGTTCGGGCCAGACAATTCAGCGCCAGGTCCGGATCCACGCCGCGCATCAGACGCAGTCCGGCGAACAACCCGGTGTTGCTTACCGCTCTCTGGAGAATCACCTCTTTCATCCTCGTCAGTCCCTGTCGATTCCAGGTCGTTTGCGCTCGCGCCAGTGTACATGATCCGATTATCCCTGTTCCCTGGGAAAGGCTGCTTGGCCTATCCGACATAATCCAGCTGTGACAATACTTCCTGGGTCCGATTTCGGAGTGTGGATCGTATCCCATTTTACGAGCTCGAATAGGTGCGGACGAACCGATTAGTGAGGCCGAGTTCACATTTCACGCGGGTCTCCTTGGCCACTGTCGGCATCGCTTCGTTGACGTTCCAGGGCCCACTCGACATGCTCACGCACCAACCCTGACGGGTGGTCCGCCCGGGCTTGCAGGGCTGAAATGATATTCTTTCCGGACGGCGAATTGCCAAGGGCCACTGCAATGTTTCTGAGCCAGCGTTCGTGTCCTATGCGCCGTACGGCGCTGCCCCGGGTTTTTTCCAGAAAAGTAGTCTCATCCCAGTTGAATAACTCCAGCAGGTCAGGTGCGTCCAGACCGTGACGGGGGACAAAATCCTGTTCGGACGGTGTAGCGAGCGAACTTGTTCCAGGGGCAAAAAATCTGGCAATCATCGCAGCCATAGATTCTGTTGCCGATCAGGGGTCTGAGTTCAACCGGGATGCTTCCGGTATGTTCGATAGTCAGGTAGGAGATGCACAGCCTGGCGTCCAGCTGGTAGGGAGCGATGATGGCGCCCGTGGGGCACACGTCGATGCAGGCGCTGCAGCTGCCGCAATGATCATCAGCCGATGGTCGACCGGTAGTGGCAGGTCGGTGTACAGCTCGCCCAGGAAGAACCATGAGCCCGCTTGCTTGTTAATCAGGTTGGTGTGTTTGCCTTGCCAGCCTAGCCCGGCTTTTTGCGCCAGCGGTTTTTCCATTACCGGGGCGGAGTCGGCGAACACGCGGTATCCGAAATGGCCTATTTCGTTCTCCATGCGGGTTGCCAGTTGTTGCAGACGCCTGCGCACCAGCTTGTGATAATCCCTGCCCAGGGCATAACGGGAAACAAAGGCCTTGTCGGGCCGCTGTAGCAACTGTTGTGGATCGGTCGCGGATTCTGGCAAGTAGTCCATGCGCGCTGAAATAACTCGCAGGGTGCCGGGTACCAATTCGTCGGGGCGGCTGCGTCGCGAACCGTGCCGTTGCATGTAGTGCATGTCTCCATGCATACCCAGGGCCAGCCACTGGTTCAGGTGCTCCTCTTGCTGCGCCAGACCGGTGTCCGTTATCCCGATTTGTTGAAAGCCCAGTTCCTCACCCCAGTCGCGTATTTTCGCTGCCAGTTCGTGAAAATCCGGGTTGGCTTCGAAATTCATTACAGTATTTTGGATCCGGCCAGTCCCGAGACAAGTATAATGGCTGGTATGACACTCGCTGGAGAAAAAATTTTTTCGGCCGACCAGGTTAGACATCTGGACCAGCGTGCTATTCACGAACTGGGCATACCGGGCTACACCTTGATGTGTCGGGCGGGCCAGGCCCTGCTTGAGACCATCGCAGAGGCATTCCCGGGCGCGCGCCGTTTGCTGGTGGTGTGTGGCGCGGGCAACAATGCCGGCGACGGCTACGTACTGGCGCGATTGGCACGGCGTAGCAAATTCGAGGTACGGGTCATGAGCCTGGGTGAGACCGCGGGATTGAGCGGCGATGCCCGCACCGCGCACACCGACTGGATCAAGGACGGCGGTACGGTGAGTGACTGGGATAGCGGGGCCCTGGATGATTGCGACCTGGTGGTCGACGCAATCCTCGGTACCGGCCTGGAGAGACCCTTACAGGGAATATTCAAACTGGCGGTCGAAGCAATCAACGCCAGCTCTCGTCCGGTCCTGGCTGTCGACATCCCGAGCGGACTGAATGCGAACACCGGATCTGTTATGGGCGCCGCTATCAAAGCCGACCTTACGCTGACCTTTGTCGGGCGCAAGCTGGGCTTTTACCTGGGTGATGGCCCCGATTGCGCGGGCCGCAGGCTATTCGCGGATTTGCAGATCCCGCCCCGTTTACTGGAAGAGTCTGATTACCTTGCGCGTCTGATTCCTGCTGATATCTGTCGCGACATGTTAGGGCCTCGGCCGCGTACCGCGCACAAGGGTGATAACGGGCGTGTGCTGGTTGTGGGTGGCGGCGAAGGGATGGCAGGTGCCGTACGTCTGGCGGCAGAGGCAGCCCTGCGTTCGGGTGCGGGTCTGGTAACCGTGGCGACCCTACCCGAACATGTGCCCGTGGTGCTGTCGGGCAGGCCTGAAATAATGTGCAGAGGTGTCCGCAAGGACAAGGAATTGCAGGTCTTGCTGGACAAGGCGGACATCGTGGTGGCTGGCCCCGGTTTGGCACAGGATGACTGGTCCCGGCAGATGTACCAGACAGCTCTGTCCTCAGGCTTGCCGCTGGTGCTGGACGCCGACGCGCTAAACCTCCTTGCACAGCTTCCGGTTCGCCGTGAGCAATGGGTTTTGACACCCCATCCTGGTGAGGCGGCAAGGTTACTGGGAACATCTGTGGGCGTCATACAGAATGATCGCCTGTCTTCGGTGCAACGTATTGCTGAGTCCTATGGCGGTGTAGCCGTGCTCAAGGGGGCAGGCACCTTGGTAGCGCGGGCAGGTGAACACCCGTGGCTGTGTGATAGAGGCAATCCGGGTATGGCGGCTCCCGGCATGGGTGATGTACTGGCAGGTGTGATTGCCGGTCTGGCGGCGCAATGCCGGGACCTGGACCTGGCGGCGCGCCTGGCCGTGATGGCGCACGCGTCGGCTGGCGACATTGCGGCCGCCCAGGGCGGCGAACGCGGTTTGCTTGCAGGCGATTTGATGCTGCCTCTGCGTGCCTGGCTTAACACCCCTGGTAACTAGGAAAACCCTGATCTACTCATGAACTCGCATCCTGTGGATAAAAGCTCCTGCTTCTGTGTTGCCAATCTTCACGATAGCCTGCTTGTGTGCACTCGATTCGTTCACAATTTGCTTCGTCCACAGCACATATGAGAGCCCCTGGCATGAGCGGACCCGTCAAGAGCTGGTTCCTGCCTGGGCCGGAAGACACCGACAGGCTGGCGGGGGCGGTTGGCGGGCCCCTGCTTGAGCTCAGTCGTGCGGGGCCAATGTGCATAGCCCTGGAGGGTGACCTGGGGTCAGGCAAGACAAGTTGGGTACGGGCCATGTTGCATGGGTTGGGATATGCCGGTCGGGTTGTGAGCCCGACCTATACCTTGCTTGAGCCATACAGTCTGGGGGAGTTCACCGTTCTGCACCTGGACCTGTACCGGCTTTCCGATCCCGGCGAGCTGGAATATCTTGGTTTGCAGGACATGTTGTGTCCTGGCACCGTGATTTGTGTGGAGTGGCCGAGACGGGGCAGGGGCGTACTGCCCCAACCGGATCTGGAGCTCGAGTTCAGCTACCTGGGCGAGGGCAGGCGGGTGGCGCTGCATGCCCGCACTGCAGCGGGCGCGGACTGGCTGGAGGTCGTTGACAGGGAGGCTTCACGGCTGGATATACCGGTTTCCGAATAGGGGGAGCCTCTGATCTACTCGTGAACTCGTAATCTTGCGTCTAAAAGGCCCAGCTTCTGCGTTGCCAATCTTCGCAATAGCTGGCTATTCCGTGCGATTGGCGCCTTGAATTTGAACCATTTCGCTCACAATCACCTTCGTCCAGTGCAAATCAGAGGCTCCCCAGCCAAGCGGAAATACGGTCCCGGCCGGACCGTTCTGGCCCTTATGTTACAGTGCGTTATTCAGGACTTTTCTAAGTAAGCTCGTTATCTTGCTAATTTAAATGAAGTTTATTCTTGATTTTCCTGTCGCATGTTAGGTACATTTAGTCAATTTCCTCATGAGTGGGTCGGATCGAATGCGTAAGGTCGTTGCGGGAATCCTGTTCTGCTTCCTGTTTCCCTCCCTGGTTTGGGCCGGAGGAGAATTGCGCGGTGTCCGTCTTTCTGACAACCAGGGCAAGACCCGGGTGGTCCTGGATCTGAGCCGGTCCGCCGAGCCCAAGCTGCTGACGATGCGAGATCCTCATCGCCTGGTTATCGATCTTCCCGGTTTCAAGATGGCGTCCAATACGGACATCTCCGGCAGTCTGGGACTGGTCAAGGGTGTTCGGGCGGGGTACCGGAGTAATGGCGACTTGAGGGTGGTCCTGGACCTGGGCTCCAGCGCATCGGCCAGGGATTCGAGCCTGGGTCCAAGCGGCGATTACGGTCATCGCCTGGTGTTTGATCTTTCTTCGTCAGACACTCTGACGGCCATGAAGAGGGCCACCGATGTGCCCGGCAAGGGACGGCACGTGGTCATTGCCATAGATGCCGGTCACGGAGGCAAGGATCCGGGCGCCACCGGGAGAAAGGGAACCCGGGAAAAAGACGTGGTGCTTGCGATTTCAAGGACACTGGCAAAAAGGGTGAATCAGCAACCTGGCATGAAGGCGGTGTTGACCCGTGATAGTGACAGTTACCTGAATTTACGAGAACGCATGGACAAGGCCCGAAAACACGGTGCGGACTTGTTTATTTCCATTCATGCCGATGCAGTGAACAGTTCCCAGCCCAGGGGCGCGTCGGTCTATGTGGTTTCGGAAAGAGGTGCGACCAGCGAGGCCGCCCGCTTGCTGGCCGAGCGAGAGAATGCCGCCGACCTGGTTGGGGGAGTGACCCTGGCCAATCGGGAAGACATGGTGGCCTATACCTTGCTGGATTTGTCACAGGACGTGTCCATTACCCGTAGCATGGAAGTGGGTGACGAAGTCCTCCAGGAGCTGGGAAGAATGACCAAGCTGCATCGCTCAAAGGTGCAGCAAGCCGGGTTTGTAGTGCTGAAATCACCCGATATTCCTTCAATCCTGGTAGAGACCGCGTTTATCTCCAATCCTGCTGATGAAAATAATCTGCGCTCCCAGAGCTACCAGGCATCACTGTCTGACGCAGTATTGCGGGGCATTGTTGATTTCTTCAACAAGACACCGCCGGAGGGAACGCTGCTGGCCCAGAACGGACCCCAGCCGGTGCGCGGATCTCCGGTCAGCCATCGGGAATACGTCATCGCTCGTGGTGACACACTGTCGGAAATTGCTTCCCGCTACAACGTAAGCCTGGGCAATCTGCGCAGCGCCAATGGCTTGCGTAACGACAGCATCCGGGTAGGGCAGGTGCTAAGGATACCGACCAGCTGATCCTCGGAAGTTTGGCGGCTAACCCTGCTTGGGGCATCATGCCCTTTTGGTTCGATTGTCGCCCGCCATGTTCATCAAAGAATTACCCTCCCATTTGGTCAATCAAATCGCTGCAGGCGAGGTGATAGAGCGCCCGGCCTCGGTGATCAAGGAGTTGGTGGAAAACAGCCTTGATGCCGGAGCCCGCCGGATTGACGTTGAAGTGGAGCAGGGTGGCATGCGCATGTGCCGGGTGCGGGATGACGGCATCGGCATCGCCCAGGAGGAGTTGTCGCTGGCCCTGGCCCGTCACGCTACCAGCAAGATTTTCAGTATTGAGGATCTGGAGCGCGTGGCCAGCCTCGGGTTCAGGGGTGAGGCCCTGCCCAGCATTGCCTCCGTGGCCCGCCTCAGCCTGATCTCCAGGCAGGCCGATTCCGGGCACGGCTGGAAGGTCTCGGCAGAACAGGGCGTAATCAGCGAGCCGTCGCCCGAGGCGCATGCTCCGGGCACGACGATTGAGGTCCAGGACCTGTTTTACAATGTGCCCGCCCGACGCAAGTTCCTGCGTACGGAGCGTACCGAATTCGGCCATATTGACCGGCTGTTACGACGTCTTGCCCTTGGCCATTTCGAGGTCGAATTCAGGTTGCTGCACCAGCGCAAGCCGGTACTCAGGCTGCCGGCGGCGCTGGACCAGGCGGCCCGAGAGCAGCGGGTGGCTGAGGTCTGCGGTAGTGCCTTCATTGAGCAGTGCCTGTACGTGGATCACGAGATGGGTGGCCTGCGTCTGCGCGGATGGCTGGGCCTGCCGACATTCTCCCGCAGCCAGCCGGACCTTCAACATGTTTTCGTCAATGGCCGCTTGATACGGGACAAGGTCGTGACCCACGCCCTGCGTATGGGGTATCAGGACGTGCTGTTCCATGGTCGGCAACCGGCTTATGTCTTATATCTGGATATGAATCCTGCCCTGGTGGATGTGAACGCGCATCCCACCAAGCTCGAAGTACGATTCAGGGATAGCCGGACCGTACACGGTTTCCTGTTTCGTACAGTCGAGCAGGCATTGTCCAACACCCGGCCCGGTGCGGAGGGATCCGAGTCGGCATCCGGACTGGCGCCCACCCGCATGTTTGAGAGTGCTCCGACCTCGATGCCGATTTCCCAGCATGCCATGGGTTTGAGACTGGGTGACCACGCAAGGTCGGCAGGCAGTCGAGCGGTGGGAGAGCAAATCCGGACTTATTCGAGTCTGCATCCACCGATACAGGGAGATGGGCAGGCCTCGACACACGATACCGACGCAGACTATCCCCTGGGATTTGCAGTGGCCCAACTTCACGGGGTGTATATCCTGGCCCAGAACCAGGCTGGCCTGGTGGTGGTGGATATGCACGCGGCGCATGAACGCCTAACGTACGAGAAATTAAAGCGCTCAATGGACATCGGAGGTATCAAGGCCCAGCCCATGCTGGTACCCCTCAAAATGGCGGTGTCCGAAAGCGAGGCGGATCTGGCGGAGCAACGCGGCGAGTGGTTTGCGGAACTGGGTTTTGAAATCGGCCGTAGTGGCCCGGGCAACCTCACGGTGCGACAAGTGCCCGCCTTGTTGCGTGACGTGGATGTGGACCAGTTGGTCAGGGACGTGTTGGCAGACCTTGCCGAGCATGGCGAGACCCGGCGTCTGGAGGAGACGGTCAACGAACTGTTGGCTACCATGGCCTGTCACGGTTCAGTTCGTGCGAACAGGCGCCTCAGCCTGGATGAGATGAATGCCCTGTTACGCGAAATGGAAAGTACCGAAAGGGCTGACCAGTGTAATCACGGTCGCCCGACCTGGAGCCAGATCAGTCTGGCCGAGATGGACCGGTTATTCTTGCGGGGTCGCTAGCCATGGACAAGTCGGCGCGGCCCCCCGTGATTTTTCTCATGGGTGCCACAGCCTCAGGCAAAACCGGCCTGGCCGTGGACCTGGTGCGACGTCATCGCTGCGAGATCGTCAGTGTGGACTCGGCGA
Source organism: uncultured Gammaproteobacteria bacterium (assembly GCA_963823435.1). Taxonomy (GTDB): domain Bacteria; phylum Pseudomonadota; class Gammaproteobacteria; order Steroidobacterales; family BM003; genus CAKZML01. Next base: position 44,228 of record CAWGLN010000005.1, read on the forward strand.
TGGTGTACCGGGGCATGGATATCGGCACGGCCAAGCCAGATGCCCGGACCTTGGAACTGGCGCCTCATCGGCTCATCAATATCAGGGACCCGGAAGACAGTTATTCAGCCGGGGAGTTCCGCCGGGACGCGCTAAAGGCGATTGAGGAAATTCATGCAGCCGGGAAGGTGCCCTTGCTGGTGGGGGGGACCATGCTCTATTACCGTGTGCTGGAGCAGGGTATCGCCGAGCTGCCCCAGGCTGATCCCGAGCTGAGACGGGAGCTGGATGAGCGGGCCGCAAGGCTCGGCTGGCCGGCAATGCACGCGGAACTGGCGGCGATTGACCCTGGGGCGGCAGCGCGCATTCAGCCCGCAGATGCCCAACGCATACAGCGGGCGCTGGAAGTTTACCTTTTGAGCGGACACTGCCTGAGTGATCTGCAGGCCCGGGCCAAGATCCAGGTCCTGCCTTACCGGGTCAGCAAATTTGCTCTGTGGCTGGATGATCGAGACTTATTGCACAAGCGTATCGCACAGCGATTTGCCCAGATGCTGGAGCAGGGTTTTGTAGAGGAAGTGCGAGGCCTGGCCGCCCGAAAGGGCTTCCGCAATGATCTTTCTTCAATGCGGGCAGTGGGTTATCGCCAGATTCTGGAACATGTCAATGGCGGGCAGACCCTGGAGCAGGCCTGCCTGGGTGCGGTAGTGGCCACCCGTCGACTGGCCAAGCGCCAGTACACCTGGATGAGGTCCCAGCAAGATCTGATTCGCCTCGACGCGTTGGATCCGTCAGCACATTCCCTGATATACGAAGCTACCGCCAGGGCCGAAACTGAGGCATAGGTACAAGAAGGTGGCTATGCTTGTGGTACACTGCCAACCGTGTCTGCGAGCTGCGGTTTGGAGCCGTCAGGGAAGCAAGTGAGAGCTCTGTTAGCTGCCCGGGGATGCTGGAAATGTTAATTACCAAGGAGACATCGATGGCCAAGGGTCAATCGCTGCAAGATCCTTTTTTGAATGCCCTACGCAAAGAAAAAGTACCCGTATCCATTTACCTGGTAAATGGCATCAAGCTCCAGGGTCAAATTGAGTCCTTTGACCAATTCGTAGTGTTGCTGCGTAATTCAGTTAGCCAGATGGTGTACAAGCACGCCATCTCTACCGTCGTTCCTTCGAGGAATGTCCGTGTCCCCATGGGGGACGAGGAAATTGGTGAGGCTGAATAGGGACATCGTCCCGGAGAGCCGTGTTGTTTGATCGCCCGCGAAGTGGTGAGCGTGCTCTGCTTGTTCATATGGGACTCGGTCAAGGGGTTCCCGAGGATGTCCAGGAAGAGTTTGAGGAGCTGGCCAGATCGGCCGGAGCCGATCCGTTGGCGACTTTTTCCTGTGTTCGGCAGCGTCCCGACCCGCGATTCTTTATAGGCACGGGCAAGGCCGATGAATTGCAGGCCGCGGTACAGGACCTGGAGGCCGAACTGGTGCTGGTCAATCACACTCTTTCCCCCAGCCAGGAACGAAACCTTGAGCGGCATCTGCGAATGCAGGGTGCTGGATAGATCGGGCTTGATTCTTGATATTTTTGCCCAGCGTGCACGCTCTCATGAAGGCAAGCTGCAGGTGGAGCTTGCGCAGTTGCGACATCTGTCGACGCGTCTGGTGAGAGGGTGGACTCATCTGGAGAGGCAAAAAGGCGGTATAGGCTTGCGCGGTCCTGGGGAGACCCAGCTGGAAACGGACAGGCGCTTGTTAAATAACCGAATTCGAACTCTCGGGCAACGCCTGGAACAGGTCGACAAACAGCGGGAGCAGGGGCGTCGCACCCGGCAGAAGGCCGAGGTGCCGACAATTTCGCTGGTTGGCTATACCAACGCGGGAAAATCCACACTATTCAATCGCCTGACGAACTCCGGGGTCTACGCGGCAGACAAATTGTTCGCGACTCTGGATCCTACCTTGCGCAAGCTGGATCTGGCCCCCGGGCTGGAAACCGTGCTGGCGGATACCGTGGGATTCATTCGGCACCTGCCCCACGAACTGGTGGCGGCCTTCAGGTCAACCCTGGTTGAAACGCGGGATGCGGCCCTGTTGCTGCACGTGGTGGATGCGCATGATCCGGAGCGGCGCGCCCGCATAGGGCAGGTCGACGAAGTGTTGCGAGAGATAGGGGCCGAGGACGTGGAGCAGTTACTGGTCTACAACAAGATCGACCTGACTGGCGATGAGGCTCGTCTGGAGAGGGACAGCCAGGGTCGTGTGCGCCGTGTTTTTGTCTCGGCCGTGACCGGGGCAGGAATTGACCTGCTGCTGCAGGCCCTGCATGAGCGGCTGGGTGGTGAGTTGCTCAAGGGATCGGTGACTCTCGCTTCGGGCGAGGGTCGCATTCGCGCCAGGCTATACGAGCTGGCCGCCGTAACGGCTGAGACCGGACTGGAAGCGGGCGGCTGGTCGCTGGAACTGGCCATCCCCCGGCGCAAACTGGCCCGTCTGGTCAGCAAGGAGGGGCTGGATCCGGGGCGATTTGAGCTTTCACCTTGTTCCCTTGACGCCAGCTTCATACAATCAGAGGTTCCGGCCAACGGGGCCTGATTTTTTCTCAAACGTACTCAGCAATAAGTAGATCGCATATGTCATGGAACGAGCCTGGAAAAGACGAAAATCCCTGGGGTAAGCCCAGGGGTCAGCAAGGTCCGCCTGACCTGGATGAAATCGTGCGCAACCTGCAAAAGCGGGTAGGTGCATTATTTGGTGGTGGCGGCGGGGGCGAGCCTGGCAAAGCGAGTGGCGGCAAAAGCGCGCTGGTCGTCCTGGGTCTGTTGCTGGCGGCATGGGTAATGGGAGGTTTCTACAAACTCGATGCCTCTGAGCGCGGGGTCGTACTGCGCTTCGGTGAGGCTGTCCGGACCAGCATGCCCGGTCTGCACTGGCGGCCCTGGCCCTTCGAAATGATTGAGAAGGTAAATGTTTCGAGTATCCAGCGCTTTGATTACAAGACCCAGATGCTTACCGCGGATGAAAACATCGTGGCCATCGCCATGAGCGTACAGTTTCGTTACGCTGATATAGAAAAAATTCTGTTTAATATTCGTGACCCTAACCAGACCCTGCAAGATGTCAGCGAAAGCGCTATCAGGGAAGTGGTGGGCAAGGCCAGGGCCGAGTTGGTGCTTGGTGATGGGCGCGAGGAACTGGTGGTGCGGGCAAAGGATCTGCTACAGCAAACCCTGGACGACTACGGCTCGGGTATTGAGATTACCTCTTTGAATTTGATTGACGCCACGCCTCCAGCGCAGGTGCAGGCTGCGGTCGATGATGCCACCAAGGCACGTGAGGACAGGGATCGGTTGCGTCTGGAAGCAGAGGGTTACTCGAATGACGTGCTGCCCAGGGCCCGAGGTGCGGCCCAGCGGCAACTGGAAGAGGCGCAGGCCTACAAGGAAGAGATGATTGCCGAGGCGGAAGGTAACGCCAATCGCTTCCTCGCGCTGTTGGCCGAATATGAGAAAGCGCCCAAGGTCACACGTGAACGCTTGTACATCGAGACGGTGGAGCACGTATTGGGTAATGCGTCCAAGATTATCGTCGATACTGACGGCAGTGGAAATCTGATCTATCTACCGGTGGACAAGTTATTGGAATCACGAGGTCGCAATGTGGGCGTGCTTGAAGACAGGAGTATGGAGGTTCCGGCCCTGGGTCTGGAGTCTCCTGCTACCCGAAGCGAATCTGATCGTCGCAGCAGGGGGGTCCAGTAATGCAAAACAGATTATATGGATTGCTGACCCTGGTGGCCGTGGTGTTGTTGAGCCTGAGTATGTCGATTTTCGTGGTTCACGAACGCGAGCAGGCGATCAAGTTCCGCTTTGGTGAGATTATAAAGGCGGATTTTGAACCGGGCTTGCACTTCAAGGTTCCTTTCATCAACAACGTTATCAAGTTTTCGGATCAGATTCTGACTCTGGATAATCGTCCTGAGCGATACTTGACCAGCGAGCGCAAATTCGTGCTGGTGGATTTCTTCGTCAAATGGCGCATCAATGACGTGACTGGCTTTTACATCGCTACCGCCGGTGACGAATTGATGGCGTCACAGAGGCTGTTCGCCATTATTACCGACAGCCTGCGCAAGGAATTTGCCAGGCGCACGATCCAGGAAGTGGTGGCAGGTGAGCGCGCGGAATTGATGGACGAGATGATGGCTCGTGCCCGCAAGGTGGCTGCGGAACTGGGCATTACGATCGTGGATATCCGGGTCAAGCGTATAGATTTGCCGGACGAGGTCAGCGGTTCGGTGTTTGAACGTATGCGTCAGGAACGTGTCCGTATTGGCAAGCAACTCCGGGCAGAAGGTGCGGAGATGAGTGTCAAGATTCGCGCCGAGGCTGATCGGGAGCGTACCGTAATGCTGGCCGAAGCGTTTCGTGACGCCCAGACCACGCGCGGTGAAGGTGATGCGACTGCTGCGGCGATCTATTCCGGAGCCTATCTGCAGAATCCCGAATTTTATTCCTTCTACCGGAGCCTGCAGGCTTATCGTCAGGCAATTGGCCTTGAGCATGATCTGCTCTTGCTCAAACCTGATAGTGAGTTTTTCCGTTACCTGAAATCCGCAGACGGCAAGTAGGTCGCAGACAAAGTATGGTCCGGGCATTGTACCGAGACTGATTGCCGGCGCGTGTGTGAATTATGAACTGGGAAGATCTGTTTTCGGCGATGGCGCTGGTTCTTGTGATTGAGGGGCTACTGCCTTTCGCGGCGCCTGCATCTCTGAAGAAAACACTCGCCGGGATGCTGGCGCTCGAAGACAGGGCGCTGCGCCTGATGGGTTTGGCCAGCATGCTGCTGGGACTGGTCGTGTTATATTTTGTTAGGGGCTGAGACAGCGCAAGCCAGCGCTGGAGGCATCGGGAAAGAATGACTAAAAACGTAGTAATAATCGGGGCTCAGTGGGGAGACGAGGGCAAGGGCAAGATCGTCGACCTGCTCACCGACAGAGTCTCTGCAGTAGTCAGGTTTCAAGGTGGCCACAATGCCGGTCACACCCTGGTAATCGGTGGCAAAAAAACGGTTTTGCATCTGATTCCGTCAGGCATCCTGCGTGATGACGTCAGATGTTTGATTGCCAATGGCGTGGTGCTGGCACTAGACGCGTTGTTTGAAGAGATCGATGCACTTGAGGCCGGGGGCATACCGGTTATGCGGCGCCTGGGCGTCTCGCCGTCATGCCCACTGATTCTTCCCTCGCATGTTGCGCTGGACCAGGCTCGTGAACTTGCTCGAGGGGCACGTGCTATTGGTACCACGGGTCGCGGTATCGGGCCGGCCTACGAGGACAAGGTGGCGCGTCGGGCAGTCAGGGTCGATGACTTGATGCACCCCAAGCGCTTTGCCTCCAAGTTGCGTGAAATTCTGGAAGCTCATAATTTCTTGCTGACGAATTATTTCCAGGCCGAGCCGGTCGATTATCAAGATGTGCTGGACAAGATGACCGCCCTTGGAGAACGTCTGCGACCCCTGGTGACCGATGTGACAGGTGAGTTGGGCGCCTTGTGTGAGGGCGAGAAAGGTATCCTGTTCGAGGGTGCCCAGGGCACTTGGCTGGATGTGGATAATGGCACCTACCCCTATGTCACCTCATCAAACACAACGGCGGGTGGCGCCGCCACCGGCAGTGGGCTGGGGCCACGCTATCTGCACTATGTGCTGGGTATCCTCAAAGCGTATACCACGCGTGTCGGCGCCGGGCCTTTTCCTACCGAATTGTTCGACTCGCAAGGCGAGCACCTGGGCAGGGTGGGCAAGGAATTTGGCGCCACTACCGGGCGTCCCAGGCGCTGTGGCTGGTTCGATGCGGTGGCCATGCGCAGGGCGGTACTCAACAACAGTCTGAGCGGCCTGTGCATCACCAAGCTGGATGTGCTGGATGGAATGGATACACTGCGCATAGCGGTGTCGTATCAAGTTGGCGATGAGGTGCTCGATTGCCCGCCTCCCTCTGCCGAGGGTCTCGCCGAGTGCGTTCCGATTTATGAGGAAATGCCTGGCTGGACGCAGTCAACCAGCGGCGTCACCAGTTATGACGAGTTGCCAAAGGAGGCAAGAGATTATCTTAGCCGAATTCAGCAACTGGTCGGGGCGCCTATAGCGATTATTTCCACCGGCCCCGATCGCGCCGAGACCATCGTCCTGAAAGATCCGTTTTTGTAAGCGCAGAGGCTGGGCAAGAGTATGGCAACACTGTCTCGCCGGGAAATCCTGCAACAACTGAGAGAGCTTGCCGGGCCCGGCGGATATCTGGATGAACGTGTAGACCTGGAGCCGTTCGAGACCGATTTTCGCAAGCTGTACAGGGGATCAACACCATTGGTGCTGCGCCCGGACAGCACTGAAGGCGTCTCTCGAATTATGAAGTTCTGCTTCGAAACCCGAACCCCGGTGGTTCCAGTGGGCGGCAACACCGGCTACTGTGGCGGCGCCACGCCGGATGAGTCCGGAAATCAGATTGTGCTTAGCCTGGCACGCCTGAACAAGATTCGCAGTCTGGATTCCCTGAATTACACCATGACCGTGGAAGCCGGCTGCACCCTGCTGCAGGTGCAGGAAGCAGCCGAACAGGCCCAACGCCTGTTTCCCCTGAGTATGGGTTCGCAAGGTTCATGCCAGCTTGGCGGCAATCTGTCGACCAACGCCGGTGGCACGGCGGTTCTGCGTTACGGTAATACCCGTGACCTGGTGTTGGGCATAGAAGCCGTGTTACCCGATGGCAGCATCGTCGAGAACCTCAAGAGCTTGCGCAAGGACAATACTGGATACGACTGGAAGAATTTGTTCATCGGTGCCGAGGGTACGCTGGGTATTATTACCGCCGCGGTATTAAAGCTGTACCCCAGGCCACGTTCTTACGGTACGGCGCTGGTGGCCCTGCGAGACCTGCATGCCTCGGTCGAGCTGTTGTCCATGCTACGGGAGCGCAGTGGAGACTCGGTTACCACCTTCGAGTTGATACCGCGCCTGGCGCTGGAGCTCACCTCCCGGCATATCGAAGGCGTGAAAGACCCGCTGGACCAGGCCTACGATTGGTACGTCCTAATGGAGTTGTCTTGCGTAACCGCGGAGGCCCAGACCCAGGCATTGCTGGAATCACTGCTGAGCGCGGCATTCGAGCAGGGAATCGTGCTGGATGCTGCGTTGGCAAGTAGCGGTGCCCAGCGTGAGAGCATGTGGCGCATGCGCGAGAGCATTCCCGAGTCCCAGTCGCACGAGGGGCCCAGTATCAAGCACGATGTGTCGGTGCAGGTCAGCAGAATGCCGGCGTTTATCGAAGAGGCCACCAGCCTTGTGATGGAATTGATGCCCGGTTGCAGGGTGGTCTCTTACGGCCACCTTGGCGATGGCAATGTGCACTTCAATCTCAGCCCGGCAGAGGGTGACCGGAATCCGGTATTTCTTGAACATGCCAAGCGAGTCAACCATGCGGTACATGACTTGATTGAGCGTTACGGAGGCAGCATCTCGGCCGAGCACGGCATAGGCAGGCTAAAGCGCGAAGAATTGACAATGTATAAAAGCGAATCCGAGATTCGCCTCATGAGAATTCTCAAGGCGGCGCTGGACCCATCCGGGATAATGAATCCCGGCAAGGTGATCTGAGTCTCCGGCTGTCTGGCCACCTGACAGTGTCCGGGTGACATAAGCAGGTCGCCTGACAGCGGTCATAAAAAATCATTTTTTCCATTCGACAGATAGTTTGACTATGCTTGCTATGAGCGAAATGATTCGGGGTACATCGGCGTGAATCAAGTCGGTGAGTCACAAGGAGGTTTTCATATGCACGGAACAATCGCTGGTATTGTGCTGGCGGTCTGGGCAGTGCTGTTGCCTCAGGCCTTGTGGGCAAGGGCCCCGGTTCTGGATACGGTCAGGGAGAGCGGCCGGATTGTGTTCGGTTATAGCGAAGATGCGCCGCCTTTTTCCTTTGTTGACAAGGCCGGCAAGCCGGCCGGCTATTCGCTGGATCTTTGCCGGGCGGTTGCCGAGCAGGTGCGGCGTGAATTGAAACTGTCCAAGCTGGATGTCGCCTTTGTCGCGGTCGAAAGCGCTGACCGCGTTGATGCCCTGGTAAATGGTCGGGTCGACATGGATTGTAGTACTACCACCCAAACTCTGGGGCGAATGGCAAGGGTGGATTTCACCCTGATGACATTTGTCACCGGGGTTTCCATGATTTCTCTGCGCGGCACCGATTTTCGGGAGCCATCCCAGATTCAGGGCAAAAAAGTGGCAGTGGTAGCCGGAACCACTACCGAGGCGGCACTTGGCCAGTATTTGCTGAGTACAAAAATTTCTGCAGAGATTGTTTCGGTGAGCAGCTTGACCGCCGGAATGGGCTTGCTTGAAGAAGGGTCGATAGACGGCTTTTTTTCTGATCGCGCACTTCTGATCGGGCAGCTCCTGCTGTCCCCGGCGCGTGACCTTTTGCAGATATCAGAGGATATGATTTCCTTTGAACCCTATGCTTTGATGGTTCCCAGGGAGGATGCAGACTTTCGCCTGATAGCCAACCGGGCCCTGGCCCAGATCTATAGTGGTGATCAAATTGGAGTCCTGTATCGAAAGTGGTTCGGACTGGTGGGTAACCGGCCCTCCAGTCTCTTGATTTCCGTATTCCGCTTGCAGGCTCTGCCAGAGTAAGGTGCGCCCAGACCGGCATTGTTCAGCTCACGACATGGATACACCCATGACCCTCCCAGGGTATGTTTGACGGAGTCTGCTGGCGCTGATTGGAGACCTGGCCGGTATAAAAACCACCGAACCGTTCGCAGTTTGGCGATATACATTGCGGCTTGCCTCGGGGAGAATGGGTGTTGGAGCGCACCGGGTTCTGATGAGGTCGGAATTGAAAATATGCGGGAAATCGCTGCATGAGTTTGAAGAACGAGGTTGAACGTCGCCTGCCCAACTGGGAACGCTGGTATCCCAGTGTGTTCGAGGCTGCCCGTGACCTCGGCATGATCCGTGCGGTGGTCTGCGACCCCTCATCGTTGCTACTCAGTAACCGGCATTCAGCCGTCCGCCAGCAGGCCGAGCAGGCCCATAGAGATCAGTGGGGCGGTGGACCTGCGGATGCCGAAGACTGATCCGGCAGGATGATCCTTCAAACCGATCTGGCTGGTAACCTTGAGTCCCGTTTTGACGTCCGCGTGTATGGGCAGGTCGAGAAATCGGCTTAAGTTCCCCTCCTGCGCCGGCGCTTGTCGAGGTGGCAAATTCCCGGGGACACCATGCGAGGAAACTTGCGTGAATATCGTGAAATGCAGCGATATGTTAGACTGTCCTGATTTTCGTTATTCGCGCACGACAATTCCTCGCCCATGATCTGCCCTGACAGTCAGGCTGAAAAGAGCAGGCGCGAGAACCCAAAGTCCAGGCCAGAACGCTTTTGCGCTGGGTCATTATTACTTGATTGGAGCAACTCACTTGGTACCTTTTTCCATTGCCGGTATTCAAACCCACGTCGCCGCCTTACACAGTAACGTCGACGCATTGGTTCGAAAAATAGACCTGACAGTTCTACAGTACCCCTGGGTGCAAATGGTGATGATCAGCGAGTTGGCCTCGCATGGCCCCCTGACCGAATTTGCTCAGGCTCCGGGCGGAGCGACGGAAACAATTTATCGTGAGGTGGCAGCCAGGCATGGCATCTGGTTGCTGCCAGGCTCCATGTATGAGAAGACCGAAGATGGCAGGATTTACAATATGGCCCCGGTCATTAATCCTGCGGGCGAGGTGGTTGCGCGCTGCCGCAAGATATTTGCTTTTCGGCCCTATGAAAAGCGTGTAACCGGTGGCAGCGAATTTTGTGTCTTCGACATACCGCAGGTGGGACGTTTCGGCGTGTCTATCTGTTACGATATCTGGTTCCCGGAAACTACCCGGGCATTGACTTCGATGGGTGCGGAAGTGTTGCTCCACCCGGTGCTAACGGGAACCGTGGACCGTGATGTCGAGCTGGCCATCGCACGTTCGACAGCGGCCCAGTTCCAATGCTATGTGTTCGATATTAACGGCCTGGGTTCCGGCGGCGTGGGCCGCTCGGCAGTGGTGGATCCTTCGGGAGTCCTGCTTTATCAGGCAGGCGGTGGCGAGGAGATAATACCCATTGAGATTAATATGGAGCAGGTCAGGCGGCAGCGCGAATGCGGTCTGCGTGGACTTGGGCAGCCGCTAAAAAGTTTCAGGGATAACGAGATTCGATTCCCGATCTATGAACCCGGCCAGAAAGCCGCGTCCTTCCTGGCATCGCTGGGTCCGCTGGAACTGCCAGCACGGGGCTCGCTGGCAGGGACCGGAGTCCCCGCGCCTACATCGGTCTTGCCCCCGCAAATAGATTGATACTCAGTCGAGCAGATTCATCGCGCCTTGACCTGGTTGGGTCGGAGAGCTGCTTGGCCAGGGAAAATCAACGCTGACGCCATGGAGAATTCAATGAGCCCTACGCAAAAGTCCAAATCGACGGCAAAGATTCCGCCCTTGGCGGATGATCACTACAGCGCCACCCAATTAAGGGCGGATCGTTGGAGTGCTCTGCAGGATATTACTCAGCAGATTGCTGGCGCCGCGCGCGAAGGCCGCGGTATCCAGAGATTGCACGAGCAGGCGGCGGAGCTGGCAGACGCACTCGAGCCCATAGAGACGTTCTGGGCATTTCCCGGACAAGTTGCCTTTGACAGGCTAAAACAACTGTTGAACCGCGGCAGCTACGGGGAGCTGGCGCAGGTCGTGAAGCGTATCGTCAGGGCCACTTCCAGCGGCTACTATCGCCGAAGAACTGTTCCCTTGCTTGGCGATACCGGAGATTTGGACGGTGCCGTCGATGAGGAAGAAAGTCCCGAGGCCCGCGTATATGCACGGCCCTATTTCGAGGCGCTGTTTGTCGATGAACTGACAGCGCCACAAGAACGCACCTTGCGGTCAGGTCTGACCGCAATGCGACGCCGTGAAGATCCGTTCATCTATGAGCCCGTATTCGTGCCGACATTGGAAGATGCGTTGATCGCAATCATGATCAACCACAATATCCAGGCGGTTGTTGTGCGTTTCGGTTTTGGCTTGCGCAGCGCAAGTCGGCTAAAAATCCTGACCCAGTATCTCTCCCGCATCGGAGACGAGAACCTGGGCGACCTTGATCCCCAGGATTACGGCCCCGAGTTGTGTCGGCTAATACGTAAGATTCGGCCTGAACTGGACGTATACCTGGTCACCGACCGTGGGGCCGAGGATATTGCCGGGCGGGATCTGGGTAATTGCCGTCGGGTTTTCTATAACCTGGAGGATTTTACCGAGCTTCATTTAAATATGCTGCGTGGCGTGTCGATGCGTTACGAGACGCCGTTCTTCAGCGCCCTGAAGAACTTCTCCAAGCAACCTACCGGCGTATTTCACGCCTTGCCGATAAGTCGTGGGAAATCCATAGCCAAGTCGCACTGGATACAGGATATGGGCGAATTCTACGGACCCAATATCTTCCTGGCGGAAACCTCTGCAACATCCGGGGGACTGGATTCCTTGCTTGAACCCCACGGACCGATCAAGCGTGCCCAGGAACTGGCGGCACGAGCCTTCGGGGCAAAACAGACTTTTTTTGCTACCAACGGCACCTCCACCTGCAACAAGATAGTAGTGCAGGCCTTGGTGCAGCCCGGGGATATCGTCCTGGTCGACCGTGATTGCCATAAATCCCATCACTATGGCCTGGTGCTGTGCGGCGCACAGATCGTTTATCTGGATAGCTATCCCTTGCACGCGTGGTCCATGTATGGCGCTGTGCCCTTACGCGACATTAAAAAGCAGTTGCTGGATCTCAAGCGCGCCGGAGAACTTGATCGGGTGCGCATGTTGCTGCTGACCAACTGCACATTTGATGGCGTTGTTTATAACGTCCAGCGGGTGATGGAGGAGTGTCTTGCGATCAAGCCCGACTTGATTTTTCTGTGGGACGAGGCGTGGTTTGCCTTCGCAAGGTTTTCTCCGACCTACCGTCAGCGTACGGCCATGCATAGCGCGGAGTTGCTGCGCGGGCGTTATCGCTCAGACGAGTACCGCAAGGTCTACGAAGACTGGAAACGCCAGGCACCCAGCGACGATGAGGGGATGCTTGCCACCAGGCTTATGCCCGATCCTGACCTGGTTCGGGTGCGGGCCTATGCCACGCAGTCAACGCACAAGACCCTGACCGCCCTACGCCAGGGGTCGATGATCCACGTGAATGACCAGGACTTCAAAGGGGAGGTTGAGCAGGCATTTCGTGAAGCCTATATGACTCACACTTCTACCTCGCCGAACTACCAGATTATTGCATCTCTGGATGTGGGGCGCCGGCAGGTCGAGCTGGAGGGCTTCGAGTTTGTGCAAAAGCAAATTGAGTCGGCGATGATTATGCGTCGGGCAATTTCATCGCATCCTCTGTTGAAGAAATATTTTCAGGTGCTGGCAGCCGAAGATATGGTCCCGGAAGAATTCCGTACCAGCGGTATTGGTGTGTATTGGGACGAGCAACGCGGGTGGAGTCAGCTCTGGGACGCCTGGGTAAATGACGAATTTGTGCTGGACCCAACCAGGGTGACGCTGGTGACCGGTAAAGCGGGAATTGACGGAAATACGTTCAAGAACGAATACCTCATGGACAAGTACGGGATACAGGTGAACAAGACTTCAAGGAACACCGTTCTGTTCATGACCAATATAGGCACCACCCGATCTTCGGTGGCCTATCTGATCGAAGTGCTGGTGAAAATTGCGCGGGAGCTGGATTCCGGTATTGAGGACGCCAGCAAGATGGAACGAAGGGCATTCGAGAATCGCGTGAAGTCGCTGACCCATGATTTGCCGGCGCTGCCCGACTTCTCGCGCTTTCATGATGCATTTCGATCGCATGGCGATAGAACCCCGGCTGGCGATATGCGCAGACCTTTCTTCATGGCTTATGATGAGAGCAAGTGCGAATATTTTTTGCTGCACGACGACGAACTCGATGCGGCAATGGCGACGGGACGCGATGTGGTGTCTTCCGGGTTCATAATTCCCTATCCGCCAGGGTTTCCGATCCTGGTGCCAGGACAGGTGGTATCACCGGAGATCCTGGATTTTATGCGCAAGCTTGATGTGACTGAAATTCACGGTTACCGGGCGGAGCTTGGTCTGCGAGTGTTTACAGAAGAAGCCCTGGCGGCGCTGGCAGCGCTATCTGACAACAGTATCAAGGAACCACTCAATGCCTAGCAAACGAAAAAAACTTAAGAATATGTCTGAAATTCGTCGTTTCTTCCACAGAAACGAGACGCCGATTTATTTTGTAAGCGCAACCAATTTCAACCTTTTGGGTCTGGACGAGTGGGTGCGTAATTTCAAGTATATAAATTACATCGACTGCTTTGACGGCCGCCACCCCAATGTGTTTGTGCCATCCAATCAGCCACATGAGGAATTTCAGTCAATTGAGGACATCAATAACTATCTTCTTCAGCACAAAGAGGTCATGGACCGGATTCGAGCCAGGGAACCGGAGGCAAAATTTGTCTTCCTTATGTTCGATGAGAAAACCGAGAAGCTGGTAGAGGAGATTGGAGGCGAGGTCTGGTTCCCCAAGGCCGAGTTGCGTAATCGCGTCGACAACAAGATTGAGACGGTCCGGATAGGCAACAAGGCGGGTGTGCCCAGCGTTCCCAACATCCTGGCGGAGATCAATAGTTACGAAGACCTGACCGCGGCAGCAACCAAAGCCGGCCTGGGCAAGGACCTGGTTTTGCAATCGGCATTCGGTGACTCTGGGCACACGACTTTCTTTATCAAGAACCGGAAAGATTTTGAGTGCCACCAGCATGAGATCATCGGTCAGGGCGAGATAAAGGTGATGAAGCGCATTAATTGTCGCGGGGCGGCAATCGAGGCCTGTGCCACCAAGCATGGAACCATCGTGGGCCCCATGATGACGGAATTGGTCGGATTTCCTGAGCTCACCCCCTATCGTGGAGGTTGGTGCGGAAATGAAATTTTTGCCGGCGCGTTCTCCCGCAAGGTGCGGGCCCAGGCAAAGGAATATACGGCCAAATTTGGCCGGCAATTGGTCAAGGAAGGGTATCGTGGGTATTTTGAGCTGGATTTCCTGATTGATCAAAAATCCGGCGATATTTATCTTGGCGAATTGAACCCCCGTATTACCGGTGCAAGCTCGATGACGAATCATGCGGCGTTCGCGCATGCTGATGCCCCCTTGTTTTTGTTCCACTTGCTTGAGTTTTCCGGTGTCCCGTTCGCTCTGGATATAGATGAATTAAATGAGCGCTGGTCGGATCCGGAAAACATCGACAGCTGGTCGCAACTGGTGATTAAACATACTGAAGACAATCTGGACATCCTGACCGAAGCGCCTGAGAGCGGCATATGGAAAATGAATCAGGATGGTACAGTCAGTTTCAACCGCTTCGATTACCATCGGCGGGCGGTCGAGAGCGAAAGCGAAGCGTTTTTCCTCAGGATTCTCAAGCCAGGCGACTACCGCTACGAAGGGGCGGACCTGGGTATTTTGGTGACGCGCGGCCGACTGATGGACGACAAGTTCAAATTGACCGAGCAAGCGCAAAGGTGGATACATGGAATCCGGGCTCATTACGCTGCGGTGCCGCTGACGTCCGCAGAGGTTAAGCCGGTCATATCAGAGCCGGCGTTCAAATTGCTTTGAGTTCCCTTGCGGTGAAACCTGATTGGGATGGCGCTTGTTACTCGCCCAGAGTTCGCGCGCCAGTATCATGCAGCTGAATTTTACTGCCATTGATGAGGCAGTCCCCGGCGAGAAGTGGACTGCGCTGTTTGAGCAGCTGTGGCCGGCGTATAAACGATTCTGGCTGTCAGAAGGGGAGCTTTCGCGGCCAACCTACCTTGAGTGTGTTACCGCTATCGGTACTCACATGCCCGAGGTGATGCCGGTGTATGAGCGACTGGTGGAGTTGGCTGGCGGGAGTGATCATGCCGCCCGTTTCCTGTCCGGCTACTGTCCACCTACGTATATGACCGGATGTTCGCAGGCGGTGTGGCACGGACCTGAACCGATGCTGGTCAGAAATTACGATTACTCGCCGCAAGCGTTTGACGCAGTCGTGCTGCGCACGCAATGGATGGGGCGCAAGGTAATGGGAGTTTCTGACTGTCTTATCGGACTGCTGGACGGGATTAACGAGGACGGACTGGTCATTTCGCTGACCTTCGGTGGCCGTCGGGTAGTTGGTAGTGGGTTTGGTGTGCCAATGGTTTTGCGGTATGTGCTCGAGACCTGCACAAGCGTCAGGGATGCGGTGCGGGCCTTGCAGCGAATCCCGTGTCACATGGCCTACAACGTAACAGTGATGGACAGGGCAAGGAATCACCGAACGGTCTTTCTGAGTCCGGATCGTCCGGCGGTTGTGAATCGGTCGCCTATCGCGACCAACCACCAGCATGAAGTGGAATGGGTGGATCACGCACGCGCCACGGCTTCGGTGGAGCGGGAGGAAATGCTACTGCAGCGGCTGAAGCGACATCCTGGCACGGCCCCGCAATTTATTGCCGCATTCCAGCGACCCCCGCTGTATTCACTCGCATTTGACCGGGGTTTTGGCACCCTCTATACAGCCGCTTACCGCTCGCTCCGGGGTACGCTGGAGCTGCATTGGCCGGGTCACACCTGGTTGCTTTCCTTACATAAATTCGAGGAAGGCGTCAGGAGAATTGAGTACCAGAATCCGGCAGCAATTGCCCTTGCTCGGCGACCGGGGCAAGAATTGCGCCCACATCAGGGCTAACCCGAGGCTTTAGAAAAGGTGCGGTTTAGGCTTGGGATGGCGCCCCGGAGGTGACCAAACCCTCCACTAGCTCGTGCTAACCAGCACTTGAAGCAAATGTGTTCACCCATTCCCCACCAGGGCAAAGGCTGGAACCGGAAACCGGATCCAGGCTGGAAGCGGCCCTTTGGGGTTTCGACGGCAGGTGTTTCGCCACGAATGTGGGCGGTGTTCATGGTTTCTACACGGATTGAAGACAAAAATATCAAATTGTTGAGCACGGGCCGGGTTGCGCCCGTTAAATTGCGAAAACGGTCACACTCGGTCCTAAGATTGTCTTAAGGTTCACCCGGTAGTCTTGCAGGCATTGGCCAATTTCCTGCGGAACTCAATATGAATCGTACAGTTGCACCAGGCCTGAACATGACACGGCCATCGGTTTTACGCCGCACCGGTCGCGTGATGCCGACGCGCGATGATATTTCGCTTGCACTGATTAGTGAAGGGTCATTGGAGAGACACGGGCTTGAATTGGATATCGCGACAAAATTTGAGCGTCGGTACGGTGCCCAACTCACTCATTTTCTGCCGAATCTTCTGCGTCTGAGCGTCGCAGAGGAATTAGGGGCCGTGGTAGGAATTCGTCCCGCCTGCAAGGGGGCGCTTTTCCTTGAGCAATATCTGGATTCGCCGGTTGAGCAATCCATAGCCCTGGTATTCCAAACCCCGGTTGACCGCAGCCAGATTGTTGAGATTGGTAACCTGGTTGCCGGTAATCGCGGCTTTAGTTACGCGCTATTCGCAGTTCTTGCCACGGTGCTTCATCAAGCAGGATACCGCTGGGTCGCGTGCACGGCGACTCCGCAAATCAGAGCCATGCTCGCGAGGGTAGGTTTTCCTTCGCAAATTATCTGTCAGGCGGATCCCGCGCGTCTGGTGGAAGGACCAGGAAGCTGGGGTGACTACTATGTGTCGCGGCCACAGGTAATTGTGGGGAATGTGGAAAGCGCCGCGAGCCAGGTTAGGGGTAATCACGAGATGTTGTCGCTTATGCATAAATTGGCAGAGCCGATAGCCCAATTGTCTGTAAGCCTGGCAAGGGCAACTACATGTCACGGAGTTTAATTGACTGGTTGGGGAAATCAGGGCCGTCATTCGAGATTGTGCTTGAATCCGCTGCGGTTCGGCTGAATCGATCCGAACTGCAACAGCAGGTCGAAGTGCTGGCATCACGTCTGCATCGATTCAAATTTAGCGGTGTTGTCTTGCTGCTCGACAACGGCATTGACTGGATACTCCTTGACCTGGCTTGCCAGCTCGCGGAGTTGCGGGTCGTTCCCTTGCCTTTGTTTTTCTCCAACAAGCAAATTCAGCATGCGATTTCGAGCAGTGGCGTCGAAGCGGTCATCACCGACAGGGACCTTACGGCATCGTTTCCGGATGCAGAGGTGCTGACCGGGCTTGATCCCCTGGGTGCCGGCAAAGTCAAGGTCTTCAGGATACAGACTGGGTGTTTTGCCCGGATTCCACCGGGTACGCAAAAAATCACTTTTACCTCAGGCACCACCGGTGCGCCAAAGGGGGTTTGCCTTTCGCGCGATCAGCAATTGGAGACCGCGAAGTCACTGGCGTCTGTCATTCATATTGAAAGGCCGACACATCTTTGCATCCTGCCGTTAAGCACGCTGCTCGAAAACCTCGCCGGGGTTTATGCGCCTTTGCTGGCGGGAGGAAAGGTCATCGCCCCACCCTTGGCGGACATCGGCCTGTCTGGCTCGTCGCAGCTGGACCTTGCCAAACTATTAGCTTGTATCGGACGTCATCAACCGAACAGCTTGATCCTGGTTCCAGAAATCCTCAGGGCGCTGACTTTGGCGGCCAGTGCCGGCTGGCAACCCCCGGCATGCTTGAAATTCGTCGCCGTCGGCGGCGGTAAGGTGGCAGCAGAGCTCGTCCGTCGAGCGAGGGAGGCTGGTATACCCGCCTATGAGGGATACGGACTCTCCGAGTGCGGATCGGTGGTGAGCCTGAATGTGCCTGGCGCGGATCACATTGGATCTGTAGGTCGCCAGCTCCCGCACCTAAAGGTGACTACCGTGAATCGGGAAATCGTTGTGACAGGTGCTGCCTTTCTCGGCTATGTGAATCAGCCCGAGAGCTGGGGTCTTCGCTCGGTGAAGACCGGAGACCTTGGCCACATAGATGAAAACGGCTTTATTTACGTTAGCGGGCGAGTGAAGCACCAGCTAATCACAAGCTATGGCCGGAACCTGTCGCCGGAGTGGGTGGAAAGTGAGCTGTTGGCAGGCCCGATGCTGGGGCAAGCGATAGTGATTGGTGAAAACAGGCCTTATTGCGTTGCCCTGATTTCCCCTCGTGAGGCCTCGGCCAGTGATGAGGAAATTGCCAACTGGATCAGGAAGGTCAATCGCGAGCTACCGGACTATGCCCGCGTGGCCGACTGGTACCGACTCCCGAAGCCACTTGCCGTCCGCGATAATCTGCTGACGGAAAATGGTCGACCAAGACGTGCACATATCGAGCAGACATATCGACCGGTTGTCGAAGAACTTTTTAAACAAACGGAGGTATGTAACCTGTGAGCTTCTACGAGAGACTGCAACGAGAGACTGCAAAAGAACGCAATTACCTGCTTTCATCACCAATAATCGGTCGTTGCCTGACGGGTGATATTGATCTTGCCGATTACATCCGGTTTCTGAGCCAGGCCTATCATCATGTCAAGCACACTGTGCCCTTGCTGATGGCGACGGGGGCACGCCTGCCGATGGAGAAAGAGTGGTTGCGTGTAGCGGTCGCCGAGTATATCGAGGAAGAGATTGGTCACCAGGAATGGATACTGAATGACATCGCCGCCTGCGGGTCTGACAAGGAAGCAGTGCGAAATTCGCGGCCGGAGCCGGCCACTGAGTTAATGGTCGCCTATGCCTATGACACCGTACAGCGAGTAAACCCGGTTGGGTTCTTCGGCATGGTCTTGGTGCTGGAAGGCACCAGTGTTACGACGGCCGACAAAGCTGCAAGCGCGATCAAGAAGGCGCTTGGTCTTCCCGACCGGGCATTTTCTTATCTGCGATCGCACGGCGCCCTAGACCAGGACCATATCCAGGTTTTTTGAGTCCCTGATGAACAGGATTGCCGACAAGAAAGACCAGGACCAGATTATTCACAGCGCCAGGATGTTTTATCGTTTGTACGCCGAAATTTTTCGCTCCATGGCAGCAACCGTCGACCTGGCGGCATAGGGAAAGCATGGATATCTTCGGCAAAACAGTCGTGCTGACGGGCGCCAGTGGCGGCATCGGGGGCGCGCTCGCCAAGAGGTTGGGCGCGGCAGGCGCGCACCTGATTCTGGTGGCACGAGATGAACAAAAGCTCAGCAAGCTTGCGCGACGAGTTGGGTGGCGAGCCTCATGTGATGGTGGCGGCGGATCTGGGCGACATCGTGGGTCGGCGACGGTTGCTCGAAGTTTGCACTCATGCCGGGGATAGCGGTGTCAGCCTTTTGATTAATAACGCCGGCGTCAATGATTTCAGTTTTTTAGATGAGCAGTGCCAGGCGGCAATTGCGAATCTGATCAACATTAACCTGCTGAGTCCGATTCTGGTCTGCCAGGATTTGTTGCCCCTGCTTCGGCAAGGGGATGGGGGACAGATCATCAATATCGGATCTACCTTCGGCAGTATCGGTTACCCGGGATTCGGTGCTTATTGCGCCAGCAAGTTCGGACTTCGAGGGTTCACGGAGTCACTGCGACGCGAACTCGCGGATTCTCCTGTGAAAGTTTCGTACGTCGCGCCACGTGCGACCTCGACCGGTCTCAACAGCAATGAGATGGTCGCGATGAACGATGCCCTGGGCACTAAGATGGACCAACCGTCGCTGGTTGCGGACGAGGTCATGAATATCATCGGTACCAGGGCTGGGCACAGCAGGTACATTGGTTGGCCGGAGAAAGTATTCGTACGTATTAACGCGTTATTGCCCGGTGTTGTCGACAAGAGTCTGCGTAAGCAACTGCCGATTATCCGGCGTTACGCAAAACAGGAAGCTGATCGGAGATTGAAATGATTCACGGGAAGATTGCCAAGTTGCTAGTACTGGTCGCGTGTTTGTTGCCGGTCCCCTTGTTGGCTCAGACGACAAGTGAGCTTTTGGACGGATTGAGGACTGACTGGGCCACTGCGAACTACCAGCTCACGGGTGGTGAACAGGAAAAGGCTTACCAGGACCTGATCGATCGCGCGGACCTTGCCGTTACCAACAATCCGGGGTCGGCCGAGATGCTGGTCTGGAACGGGATAATCAAGGCTGCCTATGCAGGCGTAAAGGGCGGATTGTCCGCCTTGTCTTATGCGAAACAGGCACGCAAGAGCCTGGAAGCTTCGTTGCAGATCGACGACCGCGCGTTGAATGGCTCGGCCTACGCCAGCCTGGGGACCTTGTATTCGAATGTGCCAGGTTGGCCACTGGGTTTCGGTGATGACAAGAAGGCCGTGAAAATGCTGGAAAAGGCACTGGAGCTTAACCCTGGCGGCATCGATTCGAACTATTTCTACGCGGATCACCTGATGCGAGAGAAGGATTTCGTCGGCGCTGAGAAATACCTGCTCAAGGCTCAGCAGGCGGCGCCCCGGGTAGATCAGCCAGTGGCCGATGCAGGCCGTCAGCAGGCAATACTTGTGGCCTTAGCCAAGGTGCGGGAGAATCTGGGTCGCCGAGGTTCCTGATGCCTGGCCTGGCTGCCAAGGTGAGGTTGACCCCCAATGCAGATCCTGCTCGTCGAAGACGACCAATCGCTTGCTGTCGGACTGTGCAAGGCCCTGCGCAATGAGGGCTTTGTTGTCAATCATGTGGCCACCGGCAAGGCCGCATTGCATGTAGTAGGTGTCGAGCCGCCAGAGATTGTTATCCTGGACCTCGGTTTGCCTGACATAGATGGACTGGATGTATTGAGGAGCATACGCATAGGCGGATCCGCGATACCGGTTCTTATTCTTACAGCCAGATCGAGTATCGACGCACGAGTGTCCGGCCTTGACGGCGGTGCCGATGACTATTTGCCAAAGCCATTTGAAATACCTGAGCTGATCGCGCGTCTTCGCGTCATCGAGCGGCGTCTGAGCAGCCAGTCCGGAAAGCAAAATAGATATTGGAGACGTCACGCTGGATACCATTAGCCGGCAGGTGTTTTTCAAAGGAGAGTCAGTCGACCTGCCACGCCGTGAATATACGGTTCTTAAGTCGTTGATGGAAAATTGCGGGAAAGTTCAGACCCGGGAACAGCTGGAATCGCGACTTTATTCATGGGGAGAGGAAGTATCCAGCAATGCTCTTGAGGTGCATGTGCATCATTTGCGCAAGAAATTTGGCAATGACTTCATAAAAACCATACGTGGCATCGGCTACACAGTCCAACGACCATGAAGTCGATCCGCCGCTATTTGATCATCGCGTTGTTGGCGGCGATCACCCTCGGCAATTTTGTTGCGGCGGTGTATGGGTACAGAATGAGTGCGGTCGAAACACAGGCCCTGTTGGACACCCTGCTTGCCGATACCGCATCCCTGATTCAAACCACCCGCTCCGGGAACGAGCAGGTATCTGCGCAGCCATCCGACAGGCTGGCATTCCAGATCTGGTCTGCCGATGGGGTGTTGGTTCGAGCGTTCTGCGAATAGCAGTATCACCCCGATAACGCACTTTGAAGAAGGGTATCGTGACGAGAACTTCGAAGGTTATCGTTGGCGCGTGTCTATGTCGGCTTGATTCCGGATCCGGACTCTGGTTACTGGTTGCCGAGCGAATTGATATCCGGGTCGAACTTGCCGACAGTATTATTCTCAGAGCCACGTTGCCGGTGGTCCTCAGTCTTCCCTTGATCGCGGCAATAGTGTGGTTGATCGTTGGTAATGGATTGTCGCTGGTGGGCAAGCTTGCGGACGAGTTGAGCGCAAAGCGGGTAGACGATCTTAATCGTCTGAATATACCAAATCCGCCGGTCGAATTGGCCCCGGTCGTTGATGCAATCAACGATTTGTTGAGTCGGCTGAGTGATTCGGTAGAACGAGAGCGCCGTTTCGCCGCGGACGCGGCCCATGAATTGAGGACACCTCTCAGCGCGATAAAGATTCATGTGCACAATCTGAAGAGGCAGTTTCCGGAGCATGCCGAAGAACTGGCAATACTTGACAGGGATCTCCGACGGCTTGGTCATCTGATTGAACAAATCATGCTGCTTTACCGAACCACTCCGGACCATTACCAGGCCAACATGCGGCAGATTGATCTGCATGCGCTGGCGCAGGTTGTTATCTCGGAACTGTTTCCCGAGGTGAACCGAAAGCATCAGGCAATTGCCCTTGAGGGCGGAGCCCAGACGATAACCGGGGATGAGGCCTCTCTGGTCATCCTGTAGGGAAACCTGATTCAGAACGCCAGCAAATACTCGCCCGAGGGAGCATCGATCCAGGTAAATGTCAGACCGAGACGGGCTCGGGGTTCGCCTGGAGGTGATGGACAATGGGGTCGGAATACCTTTGGAGGAAATCGATAAGGTATTCGATCGTTTCCACAGGGTCGGGGGTGACCGTCATGGAAGCACCGTTGAGGGTTGCGGACTCGGTTTATCGATAGTCAGGCACATTGCGAATTTGCATCATGCGACTATCGAGATGAAAAACAATGCCGGAGGTGCGGGTTTGACGGTGGCTGTAAAATTTCCACCCGATTTGAAGATTCAGAAACTTGCCACAGGTGGAGTCCGATGAAGACCTGCGCCGGATTCAGGATGTCTGCGCTCTGGACCGCGGTTACGGTTCTTCTACTCGCCACGTCCTCTTTCGCGGCAACCCCCGAGTTTGAGCTGGAAATTCGAAATCACCTGTTTCAGCCAGACACGCTGATCGTTCCGGCGAACATAAAAATCAAGCTCATTATCTATAACAGGGATGCGACTCCGGAGGAATTTGAAAGCTACGAACTCAACCGGGAGAAGGTCATTCTGGGGGGCAGCAAGGCGATCGTCTTTATCGGTCCCCTGTCGCCGGGCGAATATCCGTTTTTTGGTGAATTCAATCTGCAGACTGCATTGGGAACAATAATTGTGAAGGATGAAGACGATGCTTCTGACTAGCGTCGTGGTGGTGTTGCGGGAGGTGCTCGAGGCGGCCCTCTTGATGAGTGTCTTTCTCGCCATCCCGGGATTTCTCCAACTGAGTCGTTCGGTGGGTCGGCTTGAGCCTTATCCTTGGCGTTGCGGGGGCTGTGACCTATGGTTATTTGTTGGGGCCTGTAACAGATTTGTTCGGTGGTGTGGGTCAGGAAGTCTGCAACGCTGTAATTCAGTATTCAGCGTTCCTTGTTCTGGGTGGAGTCTTTTTTTCGTTGCCCGTCGATTAGTCAATCCTCTGTGTCATGGGACAACATTGCCCGTATTGATGGGCGCGGCAGTTGCCCTGGCTATCACCCGGGAGGGCGCCGAAATACTGGTTTTCGTTTCCGGATTCTGGAGCGTCGAAGAGCTTTTTTCAGCAGTTGGAATCGGCGCGCTAATCGGCGCCGGAATTGGCTTTAGCGTTGGCGCATTGATTTACTTCATGCTCATTGCCCAGCCGGCGAGACGGGCTTTGTCGATATCACTGGGCTTGTTGCTTTTGATAGGTGCGGGTATGTCGTCGCAAGCCACCAGGCTTCTGATTCAGGCTGATTGGATATCGGCAGGCGGTGCACTCTGGGATACCTCTGGCATCCTGGCTGAGGATTCGCTTTCAGGACAACTTCTTTATGCCCTGGTCGGTTACGAGGCCTCACCGTCGGCATTGGAGGTCGCTGCCTATGTCGCTGCCATAGCTTTTCTGCTGACAGCGTTTTCGGCCGGTCGATTGACCGGTGTTCGGCCTCAATCCACCCGCGATGTGTAGTATGTCTCCAGCCAGATGTCGGGGATGGGTAGCAACAGCAATCGTGGTGTTATTGTTTACGCCGCGGTTTGCGCACGCGGACGGTGTCATAGTAGACAAGGTGTACGATCCCTATGTTCAGCCGCTGGAAACCGAGCTTGAGTGGCGCCTGGTGGATCAAAGTGATGACGCATTGCCCGACAGCCAGAAGCAGGCCTTTGGTTTTGGTCGGTCATTGTCGGACCGGTGGGCGTATGAAATATATGTGATCAGTTGGAGGGATTCAGGGCAAAGCCTGTCTTTCGATACCTACGAATTCGAAGTCAAGTGGCAGCTGACCGAACAAGGAGAGTACGCCTTCGATTGGGGTATGTTATTTGAGCTGGAGCGGTCCGTTGATGCCAACGCGTGGGAGTTATCAACCGGTTTATTGACGTCACGTGACATCGGGAGAGTCACAGCCACAGCGAATTTTGACCTGATTTATGAATGGGGCGAGAGAGTTGAAAGTGAAATCGAGACAGCGCTGCATGTACAAACACGCTATCGGCTCAGAGAGGCTTTCGAGCCTGCGCTTGAATTGCACATGGGACAGGATACGTTGGTCCTGGGACCCTCGATCATGGGGCTGTTGCGCCCCGCCCAGGGTAAAAAACTGAGGTGGGAGTTGGGTATCTTTGCCGGCATGAATTCCAGTAGCCCGGACTATACCATCAAGGCCAATTTGGAATTTGAGTTCTGAGTTTGCGCCTGGTGAGGAAATGTCGTCTCTGCAAACCACCACTTCGCCCGTGGGCAACGGAACATTGTAGTGGGGTATGCGGATTTCCAGAACGGGAGTGATGAGCAATAAACCGAATCATAAAAAAAGGCTCCCATTATCTATAAGGAGCCTTTCCAGATTTGGTGCCCAGGAGAGGACTTGAACCTCCACTACCTTACGATAACTAGCACCTGAAGCTAGCGCGTCTACCAATTCCGCCACCTGGGCATAGGACGGATCCGGGAACCGGACCCTGGCTGGAGGGCGAACTTTACGTAGACGTTGTATGCTTGTCAACTATCATACCCAGCAGCAGGACATTACTTTTGACCAAGACAAATACCAAGGCGCCGAGACCCTCGTTCAGCAAGTCAGCACCAACCGGAATACGCGTTCGAGATCCCCGGCAGAGACGAGGTCCTGGCCTTTCTGGAGGCCGCAGGAAGACCGCTGGCGCCAAGCGAGATTTATGCCGGCCTTGAGCTCAAGGGCGAGCCCAGGCGGCAGGCCATGCGCAAGCGGCTTGCGGCCATGTGTCGGGACGGCCAGTTGCTGGCCAATCGCAAGGGTGAATATTGCCTGACTGCGCGCATACACCTGGTAACCGGTACGGTGCAAGGTCACCGGGACGGATTCGGCTTCGTAATCCCCGATGACGGCTCGGACGACGTCTTTCTAACCGCCCGCCAGATGCGCGAGGTCATGCACGGTGACCGGGTCGCGGTACGAATCAAGGGCTATGACCGACGGGGACGTCCCGAGGGCGCCGTCGCAGAAGTGCTGGAGAGGGTCAATACCCAGGTAGTGGGGCGCTATGTTGCCCAGGGCGGTGTCGGGTTTGTTGTGCCCGATAATCCCCGAATTACCCAGGAAATCCTGGTCGGCCCACGCAATCGCGGTGGCGCCCAGCCGGGCCAGATCGTTATCGTCGAGATTACCGAGCCGCCCGGGCCCGAATACCTATCCGGCGGGCCGCATCAGCCGGGTACTTGGGGGACGAAGATGCCCCGGGTATGGAAACCGAGATTGCCGTGCATGCCCACAACCTGCCTTACCTGTGGCCGATGAGGTTAACGCAGAGACCAAGGCGTTCGGCAGCAGGGTTTCCGCCAGGGCCGTCGAGGGTCGGGTGGATCTGCGTGCCGTGCCACTGGTGACGATTGATGGCGCGGATGCCCGGGATTTTGACGATGCGGTGTATTGCGAGTCGAATGGCACGGCTGGAAATTACTGGTGGCGATTGCCGATGTGTCCCATTACGTGGGCAAGGGTACCGCGCTGGACGCGGAGGCCCGCAATCGCGGCACCTCGGTATATTTTCCGAATCGGGTCATACCCATGCTGCCCGAGGCCCTGTCAAATGGCTTGTGTTCGCTCAAGCCTGACGTGGACCGATTGTGCATGGTGTGCGAAATGCACGTGGACAAAGCCGGCAAGGTGAGCAAATCACGTTTTTACCGGGCGGTAATGCGCTCGGCACAGCGTTTCACCTACGAACAGGTCGCGGGCATTCTCCAGCATGAGGACGAGCGGACTGCGCCAGCGGTTCGAAGCCCCTGCTGGGGAGCCTGGAAGCCCTGTATGGGCTGTACAAGGCGTTTCTGGGTGCACGCAAGCGACGCGGTGCGATTGACTTTGAGATTCCCGAAAATGTACTGGAATTCGACGCCCGGGGCAGGGTGGCGGCGATACATGAACGCGTGCGCAGCGATGCCCACAAGCTGATTGAGGAGTGCATGATTGCGGCCAATGTGGAGGCAGCGCGATTCCTGCGCAAGGCGCGTATTCCGGCCTTGTATCGGGTGCATCGCGGACCGGACGAGGATCGTATCGAGGAATTGAAGCTGTTCCTGGCGGCCCTGGGTATTCCCTTCAACCCGGGTTCCTCGATGAAACCGGCCATGCTGAGCGAGGTGATCAAGCTGGTCGAGGACGTCCGGATGCAGCGCTGATCGAGACCGTGATGTTGCGCTCGCTGGCCCAGGCGGTTTACGAGCCGGGTACCGGCGGACATTTTGGACTGGCGCTTGGGGAATATGCCCATTTTACGTCTCCGATCAGGCGTTACCCGGACTTGCTCGTGCACCGGGCGATCGGTCATTTGCTGGATGGCGGCAAGCCTGGCACCTACGCCTATTCCCTGAGTGACATGGAGGGTCTGGGGGCCCAGTGTTCTCGTTGTGAACGTCGCGCCGACGACGCGACTCGCGAGGCGATGGGTTGGTTGAAGACCGAATTCATGCAGGACAAGTTGGGACAGGAATTTCCGGGTACGGTTAGCGGGGTCACCCAGTTCGGTGTGTTCGTGCAACTGGATACGCTACAGATAGACGGCCTGGTGCATGTGAGCGCCCTGGGCAGTGAATATTTTGACCTGGACAAACCGAGGTATCGCCTGGTCGGCAGCCAGAGTGGACGTGTATTCCAGCTGGGTGACAGGCTGCAGGTCAAGGTGGTGCGGGCCAGTCTCGAGGACCGGAAGATCGATTTTGAACTGGTGGACAAGGACCGTGACGAACCGCGCCCGAAGAAGGGTGGCGTTTCGGAGCGCAAGCGCCAGGGCGGGCCCGGTTCGGCCGGCGGAGGGCAAGACCAGGGGCAAGGACCGGGGTCAGGCTGGTGCGAAAAAGAAAGGCGCAGGTGGTGGACCCAAGGGCAAGGCCGGGACCAAAGGCGGAAAACGTGTGAGCAAGGCCAGGTCGTGAGTGACGGACACTTGATTTTTGGGCACCATGCTGTGCGCGCGATGGTGGCGCAATCCGGGTCGAGGGTGCAGGAAGTGTTGCTGGTGGATGAGCGCCAGGACAAGCGCATGAACGAGACACGCCGCCTGGTGGAGCAAGCGGGTTTGCCGGTGAGAAATCTTGCGCGCCGGGAGCTGGATCATTTGCTGCCTGAAACGGCCCACCAGGGGGTGGCCGCGCGCCTGCGTGCGCCGCGTCAATGGAATGAGCCGGATTTGCCAGACCTGGTGTCGGCGGCCGGTCCCAATCCCCTGGTTTTGATCCTCGACGGGGTCCAGGATCCGCGCAACCTGGGCGCCTGCATGCGCACAGCTGACGCGGTAGGCGCCTGCGCGGTAGTGATACCCAAGGACCGTGCCGCCAGCCTGACACCGGTTGCCCGCAAAGTGGCCTCGGGCGCTGCCGAGACGGTGCCCCTGATAAGGGTGACCAACCTGAGTCGGACCCTGCTGCTACTCAAGGAGATGGGCCTGGTCCTGGTGGCTGCAGACGAAAATGGACCGGCCCTGTACCACGAAGCAGACCTCGGAGGTCCGCTGGGCCTGGTTGTGGGGGCGGAGGGCAAGGGCCTGAGGCAACTCACCCTCAAGCGCTGCGACCAGTTGGTGCGCCTGCCCATGGCGGGCATCGTTGAGAGTCTGAACGTCTCGGTGGCCCTGGGTATTCTGGCCTATGAGGCGTTAAGGCAACGCCACGACTAGGTCCCCCGGACGCTATCCCAAGCTGTTGAAAGACCCTGGGAGCCCCTGGTTTGTTCTGGACGAAGGCGATTGTGAGCGAAAAGGGTCAGATTCAAGACGCCAATCGCTTGTAAGTGAGCCAGCTCGTGAAGATTGGCAACACGGAAGCTGGACCTGTCAGCCGCAAGAGTCGAGATCATGAGTGGATCAGGGGCTCCCTTGCTTTGGCTTGTTTTGGCCCGGTCCTTGGGTACCATTGCCGGCCCTCGGGTAGGGTTTTTGCCTGCCGGGGGTTACTTTTCTCTCTGCCTCACCGCCAGTCGGGAGGCCTTAAGTCCGAAGGGAATGACAATGAGACATTACGAAGTGGTCTTTCTGGTCCACCCGGATCAGAGTGAGCAGGTTCCGGCCATGCTCGAACGTTACAAAGGCATGATCCAGTCAGCGGGTGGCGCTATCCACCGCGAGGAAGACTGGGGTCGCCGTCAGTTAGCCTACCCGATCAACAAGATCCACAAGGCCCATTACTTGATGCTGAACATCGAGTGTGGCCAGGAAAGCCTGGACGAACTGATGAGCCTGTTCAAGTTCAACGATGCAATCATCCGTCACCTGGTGATCGGCCGCGACGAGGCCGTTACCGAGGTCTCCCACATGGCCAAGTCCGTGGAAGAAGATCGCCGCCGGGAGTCCGAGCGCGCCGAGCGTGATGCTTCCCGTGCTACGCGTACCTACGACAGGGACGATGAGGATACGGCGGGGAACGATGACGACGCTGAAGACGACGAGTCCGACGACGAAGAGTCCGATGACGACGAGTCCGATGAAAAGTAAGTCAGCGTTTTGCTGTTGAATGAATTTGATAGAGGATTAAGCCATGTCACGTTATTTTCGTCGCCGCAGGTTCTGCCGCTTCACCGCCGATGGCGTAAAAGAGATCGACTACAAGGATCTGGTTACGCTGAAAAATTACATCACTGAGACCGGGAAAATTGTCCCCAGTCGGATTACCGGTACCAAGGCGAATTACCAGCGTCAGTTGGCCACCGCTGTCAAGCGTGCCCGCTTCCTGGCTCTGCTGCCTTACACCGATAGCCACCACTAGGTCGATAGATTCCTGCCCGATGCCGAAAGTGTCGGTCGGGGATTATTTTGACGACTTGTGAAACGTATCCTGCACTGGATCATGCAGAGGCAGCATCGCCAGGTCACCCTGGTGGCCGGTCTGTCTCTGCTTCCGTTCCTGGGATTGCTCAGCAGTGGTTTGCTGGTGCTCGTGACGTTGCAGCGAGGAATCAGGCAAGCGCTGGTTACTGCGGCGCTTGCCATGGTGTTGCTTGCTGGTGTGGCACTGGCTAGCGGGGGAAACCCCTTGCCAATGCTGGAAGTGACCGGCGTAATGTGGGGCCCGGTACTGCTCCTGGCTGGATTGCTGGGTGCGTATCGCTCCATGAACCTGGTGTTCCAGGTGTCGGCGATCGTGGGAGTAGTAGCCGTCAGCCTGGTACTGTTTTGGTTACCTGACCCGGCAAATCAGTTGGCCGGCATTATGGAGCCGCTGAAGCAGCAGTTTAACGCCTCGGGACAAGAGTTGTCCGAGGCCAGTTGGGACATGATTTTTCGGGTAATGCCGGGCGTCATGACCGGAATGGGGATACTTGCCTGCCTGGCCGGGGTTTTCCTCGGACGGGTCTGGCAGGATGGCCTTGAAGACACGGCGGGCCGTTTTGGAGCTGAATTCCGGCAATTGAAGCTGGGCAAGGTCCTGACAGCTGTCTCGTCCCTGGTTATCGTTGCGGCGATGCTGGGGGGCGGACTTTGGTTTGAGAATATGGTGTGGGTGTTGGTGGCCTTGCTGGTTTTGCAGGGATTGTCGCTGGCCCATTCCCTGGTTGGCCCGGGTGGTTGGCCGAAAGCGTTGTTGATTGCGCTGTACGTGATGCTGGTACTGGTATTGCAGTTGGTAATTCCGTTACTTACGGCACTGGGATTTTTGGATAACTGGTTCGATTTGCGTCGTATCCTGGCGCGGAATCGGTAACTTTGGATTAGAAAGCCAAATCTGGTTTTATAGAACGGGTGAAATGATGGAAGTCATACTTCTGGAAAAAGTTGAGAACCTGGGGACTATTGGCGAGCGCGTGAAGGTTCGTTCTGGCTATGGTCGTAATTTCCTGCTTCCGCAGGGCAAAGCCACGCTGGCTACTGCCGCGAACATCGAGAAGTTTGAGGCGATCCGTGCAGAATTGGAAGCCAAGTCTGCCGAGGAACTGACACGCGCCCAGGGGCGCGCCAAGTTGCTGGCAGGCAAAGTCGTGAAGCTCAGCGCCAAGGCCGGTACCGAGGGCAAGTTATTTGGCTCGATAGGTACGGTAGATATCGCTGATGCATTGACCGCGCTGGGTTTTGAGGTTGAGCGTCGCGAAGTGCGCATGGCTGATGGCCCGATCAGGCAGGTGGGTAACCACGAGATCGAAGTGCATCTGCACACCGATGTCACGGTCGCCGTGCCTGTTGAGATTTCCGGCGAAGAGTAAGACGGCACCGCTTTCCGGGGATCCCGCCCCGGGCCCCGGTTGTGCTATCTTGATCTGCAACTAATCTGGCGGTAATGGGCAATGGCGACTTCAATGAGTGACGATCGCTTTGACGCGATGGGCGGTACGGAAAGACTCCGTGTACCGCCTCACTCTGTCGATGCCGAGAGAGCAGTGCTCGGTGGCTTGATGCTTGATAACCTGGCCTGGGAACGTATCGCGGACCTGGTAGGCCCTGACGATTTCTATCGTCATGATCACCGCCTGATATTCAACGCCATTGGCGAGCTGGCCGAGAAAAACCAGCCACTGGATGCGGTTACCGTTTCCGAGTACCTGGAGCGTAATCAACAGCTCGAGCAAATGGGCGGTCTTGCATTCCTTGGTCAGCTGGCCCGGGATACCCCCAGCGCAGCAAATATCCGTGCCTACGCGGACATCGTTCGTGAGCGGGCGCTGCTAAGAAAGCTGATTGAGGTTGGCGTAAGCATTGCTGACAGCGCCTATGCCAGTGAAGGTCGCGACGCCTCGGAACTGGTGGACGACGCGGAGCGCTCGGTATTCCAGATTGCCGAGCGTGGCAAGCGCAGAGGTTCCGGTTTCGTTGCCTTGCGGAAAATACTTCCGGGCACGATAGACCGACTGGATGTGCTGAGTCATTCCGATGGTGATATCACCGGCCTGTCGACAGGGTTCAATAGTCTCGACGACATGACCGCGGGCCTGCAGCGTGGGGAACTGGTAATTATTGCGGGGCGGCCATCCATGGGTAAGACCACCCTGGCCATGAATATCGCTGAAAACGCGGCGATTGGCTCGCGCAAGCCGGTGGCGATTTTCAGTATGGAAATGTCGGCCGAACAGCTTAGCTTTCGTATGATCGGATCAATCGGTCGGGTCGATCAATCAAATCTGCGCCGGGGTAATTTCAACGACGAGGATTGGAACCGTATCAATTCGGCAGTGGCCATCATGTCCGAGGCCCCGATTTTTATCGACGATACCCCATCCCTGAGCCCCACCGAGGTGCGTGCAAGGTCCCGGCGCCTGGCACGTGAACATGGCGGCCTGGGCCTGATCGTGCTGGATTACCTGCAATTGATGCAGGTACAGGGAAACAAGGAAAACAGGGCCACCGAGATATCCGAGATATCCCGCTCACTGAAAGCCCTGGCCAAGGAACTGGATTGCCCGGTGATTGCACTGTCGCAGCTCAATCGAAGTGTTGAAAGTCGCACGGACAAGCGTCCGGTGATGTCAGACCTGCGTGAATCCGGCGCCATTGAGCAGGATGCGGACGTGATTTGCTTCATCTACCGCGAAGAAGTCTATGACAAGGAAACCACGCGCAAAGGCATTGCCGACATTATCATTGCCAAGCAACGTAACGGTCCGGTGGGCGAAATACACCTGACATTCCTCGGGCAATACACCAAGTTTGAGAACCTGGTGGCCGAGAGCTATGTGGACGAGGCCTTTCAGTGACAGCCCTGTGTCGGGCCACGGTCGATACCCTGGCTCTGCATCACAACCTCCAACGAATACGAGAACTCAGCGGCGGCGCCAAAGTGCTGGCGGTGATCAAGGCCAATGCCTATGGGCATGGCCTGGTGCCGGTAGCCAAGTCCCTGGCTGGCGCCGATGCGCTGGCCGTGGCCCGGATGGAGGAGGCCGTGGCTCTGCGTGCCGCCGGAGTCGGGCAGCGCCTGGTGCTGTTGGAGGGCGTGTTCAACAAGCATCAGCTGGAGTTGGCTGCTGCAAATGCTTGTGACCTGGTGGTGCATTCTCACGAGCAGCTTCAATTGCTGGAATCCTTCGACCGCCAAAGCAGTTTCACGGTCTGGTTGAAGCTTGATACCGGCATGAACCGACTTGGTTTCAGACCCGAGGAGTTTGCCGGGGTCCTGGCCAGATTACGCAAGTTGCATGCGGTGCGTGAGGAGTTGGTGCTTATGACCCACCTGGCGGGCGCTGATGAGCCTTCCGGCCGGGGTACTCGAGCTCAGCTCGAGCTGTTCGAGCGTACCACCCGGGGCGTGGTGGCCGAACGAAGTATCGCAAATTCTGCCGGCTTGCTGGCCTGGCCCGAAAGCCGGGCCCAGTGGGTCAGGCCCGGGTTGGCGCTGTTTGGCGCATCCCCGCTGCCGGGCAAAACGGGTGAGGAACTTGGCTTGAAACCGGTGATGCACCTGGGCACTGAGTTGATTGCCATTCGAAAGGTCGCGGCAGGGGAGTCGGTGGGATATGGGTCGGCCTGGACGGCAGCTCGTGACTCCAGCATTGGGGTTGCCGCGATCGGCTACGGTGACGGGTACTCCAGGCACCTGGGGAATGGCGCGCCGGTTCTACTGGGTGGAAAGAGGGTTGCCCTGGTTGGCAGAGTCTCGATGGACATGATCACCGTGGATCTGACCGATCATTCACAGGCCAGGGTTGGCGACAGCCTGACCCTGTGGGGCAAGGGTCTGCCGGTTGAGGAGATAGCTCAGCTTGCGGGCACAGTCCCTTACGAGATGCTATGCGGCGTTACCCAAAGAGTATCCGTGGAATATCTCAGGTAAGGAAGAAGCCCATTTTGACGCCGGCGATTTCAATCACGTCGTTATCGTCCAGCCTGGCCGCCTTTGAACCTATGGATGCGCCATTCAGCGTGGGATGACGGTCGTCTTTGCCGCCGTCCACGTGCACCAGGAAATATCCCTCGGCTCGCCGGGTGATCGCGGCCACTTGCAGACCGGGTCGACCCAGGGTAGTGAGTGCTTTTTTCAGTTCCAGTTCGCGACCGGCAAAAGTACCGCTAAGCACCTGCAGCTTGGCGGTGGGCACCATGCCCGCCCGCCCACTCTGGATAATGCTGGGTGAGGAAGCGGCCTCTGCTACCTGTTGGCGAACCCGTTCGATCTTTTCCGCGCTCTGACTACTGGGATTGATGACCATGGTCTTTTCAAACTCATCGGCCTCATCCCCATCATCCTCACCATCCACAAAGCGCAGTTGGTGGTGACCGACGGTGATCACGTCGCTGTTTTGCAGCGCATGTTTCTTGATCAGCTTCCCGTTGACGTAGGTGCCGTTGGTGCTGTTCAAGTCCTCCAGGAAGGAGTCGTTCAGAATGTTGATAATCAGTGAGTGATGACCGCTGACGGCTGCGTTATCGATACGCACGTCATTGTCCGGAAGACGGCCGATCGTGTACCGCTCTTTGGTCATGTTGTATTCAGCCATCAACTGACCGTCGAGGCTGAGAATTAAACGCGCCATGCCAAGCCCTCTACTGATTTATCTGAGCTTTTTCACCAGTGTCTTCAACAATCCCTTACGTACCCCGAACGACTGGGCCACGTAACCCACAACAACAGAGATATTATCCTTGCCGCCATGGTCATTCGCTAGCTTGACCAATTGTTGACCAGCCGTGTCAAGATTATCATGAAACGTGCTGATCGTTAAATGAATATCCTCGTCTTCCACCATATCAGTCAAACCGTCCGAGCACAGTAAATAATAATCGCCCGGTTTAACCTCGTATTCGTTGATCTCCACCTCGACCGCTTTTTCCACACCAAGGGCCCGTGTCACGTAGTTCCGGTTGGTTGATCGCTGGGCTTCTTCCTGAGAATAAAAGCCACGATCCACCAACTCCTGAAGCAGGGAATGGTCCAGCGTAATTTGTTCGAATCGCCCGTCGCGCAGACGGTACATTCTTGAATCTCCCACATGGGCGACCGACACATGATTGTTATAAAACAGGCAGGCCACCAGAGTGGTGCCCATGCCTTCGCACTCCGGGCGGATCTGGGCCTGGTTGTGAATCAGTTTGTTACCACGGGCCACCGCGTCCCTCAGGATCACGCTTTGGCGCCACAGGCCGGTTTGAGGCTCCACCTCGTCGCGCTCTTCGGTCAGTTGATGCAGTGACTTTCCGACCTGCTTCAACACCGTTTTTACGGCGATTCCAGAGGCGACCTCGCCAGCATTGTAACCACCCATACCATCGGCCAATACGAGCAAGCCCAGGTCCTTATCGGACCCTATCGCGTCTTCGTTATGATCACGGATTTTCCCGGTATCCGTGAGTTCAACGACCTTGATTTTGTTACGCAGGCTCATAATCGATCGGGTCCGTGGGCTCTTTATTCTCTTTAACTACACTCAGGCAGACCCGTATGGCGTTGGCCATCTCGGCCCCGCTCATGAATCTATCCAAAGGCTTCTTCGACAAAGCCTTGCTCATCAACTGTTCGATACAGGCCGGTAAGTCACCCCTTACCTGGTTGACAGCCAAATGCGGTTCATTGGCAATTTTGTACATCAACTTGGCCAGGGAATCCGCCCGGAACGGCAAGTATCCGGTAAGTAACTGGTATAGGGTAACACCTAAGGAAAACAAGTCCGAGGCTCCCGTCACATTTTCTCCTTCGATTTGCTCAGGAGACATGTAGGAAGGGGTCCCCATTACCAGGCCTGTCCGGGTTCTTTTGCCATCGTCAAACCGGGCTATACCGAAGTCGGCGATTTTCAGCTGATTTGTGTCCTCGTTGTAAAGCAGATTCGAAGGTTTGATATCACGGTGAACGACCCCGCGTGAGTGTGCGTAGTGCAGGGCGTCGGCGGTCCTGGCAGTGAGCTCAAGAACCGTTTTCTCCGCTAGCAGGTGGCCGGGGGAGGTGAATTCGCTCAGCCGGTGGCCGTCCACGTACTCCATGGCGATATAGGCGAGGTTGTTATCCTCGCCAACGTCATACACGCCGACTATCTCGGGGTGGTCCAGGCGTCCGGCAGCCTCGGCTTCGCGGAAAAACCGCAGCTTGACATCCTCCAGTTCGTCCTCCGAAAACTCTTCCGCCAGGGGGATAGCCTTCAGGGCTACCTGGCGGTTGAGACGTGGATCATAGGCCAGGTAGACAGCGCCCATGGCGCCCTTGCCGATTTCCTCCTGGACCTGGTAACGCCCCAGTTGCGGCTGGCCCGGGCCGTCCTCGGACAAGCGAACCGGGGCCCTGCCGGAGGCCCCCGGCAATCCCAGGGTGACGGTGTCTTCCAATTGCTGGGCCAGTCGCATACGTTTTTGCAGGTCACGATAGTCGGCGTCGAAGGCTGCCATGTGATCATATATGTCGCCGGCACGGTGCAGCTTGCGCTTGGCCTCGAACCCCAATGCCAGTTGGTACAGGATGGCCATCATGCCGTCATCCAGCGGTAGACCGCGGAACTTGTCCCATGCCAGTTCCAGTTCACCCTGCTGCTGGAACGCCAGTCCCAACATACGGTTGCTCTCAATCTCCTCGCTGGGTTGGCCCTTTTCCAGCAGCCGTTCCCAGTCCAGGCCTTTTACGGCCAGTACCACGTGTCCCAACAGCAACATGAGCACCGGGCCCAGTGGTTTGAGCCAGATATTCTCGGAGACATAAATCGCCATGCTGCCAACCAGCATGATGGCGGCGACACCCATGCTGGTGAGAATCGCGAAACGCGGCCGCAGGCGGCCAAGGATAAAAGCCAGGTAAACAGCAACCAGTAGCCATACGGCCCATTCAGCCCTGGGTGCCCAGGCGGGCCTGGTTGTGAAGTGCTGGTTGGTCAGGGTAGAGATTTCGTGCGCGAGGGCGATTATTTCCGGTGTGTTGTCCCCGACCGGGGTATTCAGCATGCGGGCTACCGATTTTTCCGTTGGACCCAGTAACACGATCTTGTTGCGGAACTTGTCGGCCGGCGTGTTACCGGCAAAAACGTCCCAAAAAGAGTCTACCGCAAAGGGCTCGGCCCCACCGCGCTTCGGGTACCAGTGCACAATCGCAGCCAGGGTACTGTCTGCCGGCACCACCAGCCTGCCGATATGCAGTCTATGTCTATCGTCAATGCTTGCATTGATGGGGCTGTTACCGCGCGACTCGGTGGTAAGCAGCAGGGCCAGGGAGGGGTAGAGTTTGCCCTGGGACGACACCAGGAGGTTGAACCGGCGCCGGACCCCGTCGGAGTCAGTTGGCATGTAGAGGTGGCCGCTGCCTGCGGCGGCTGCGGTAAACACAGGCATGGCTTGCTGGGCGTATCCCGCCCTGGGCGCCTGGACACTCGGGCTGTCAGCCAGCCAATGAATCGGGCTGTCCGGGGCTATATCGCCGGGCAGGCCGTTGCGAGGAAAATCCATGGCCAGGTAGACATTGCCGGCTCTGGCCATGCTGTCTGCCAGACCCGAATCGGTACCCAGGTCCGCAAGGGCCTGGTCCAGGTAGTCCATAGACCCTGCCAGTGTCTTGCGGTTACCGCCCTCTGATTCGAGACGCTCCCGCACACCTGTCAGGTAAAACAGGCCCAATTCATTCTGTGGTGAGTCCAGCCTGATTGTGGTCGCTATACTGCGAGCGCCACTGGTGGCCAACTGGTTGATAACCTGGGCGAATACGTTTCGTTGCCAGGGCCAATCACCGACATTGTCCAGGCTTTTACGGTCAATGGCGATGATCGCGATTTCGCTGGAGGGCGTCTGGATTGACCATTTCATCGCACGCGTCAGCAGGTTCGACTCGGCATTTTGCAAGGCATTTTGATAGAAAAATGCCGCCAGCAGCGTGAACACGCAGCTGTAAACCAGCGCTACCAGCCAGTTCGAACGCCAAATACCGTTTGTGCCCTGACCCATTCTGACCCCGAGAGTGAACCAGTTATGAAGTCTATTCGATAATGCCTTGTTAGTTCTAGGATTTTTCATTGTTTGCTGGCCAGTTGACCGGTTCCGAACCCAGGTCATGCGATGCGAGCGTCAGTCCCGAGTTGGGTGCTTGCAGGCCGCCAGGGACTCCAGCGCCCAGTCCAGTGCTTCCTGCAAGGTATTCACCGCTATTATTTTAAGTCCTTCAACCGATCCCCTGGGTGCGTTGGCCGCCGGCACTACGGCCGTCTTGAATCCATGCTTCGCCGCCTCCCGGATACGCTCTTGCCCGTTGGCGCAGGGTCGTACTTCGCCGGAAAGGCCTATTTCACCGAAGGCAAACACGTCCGGAGGGATGGCGCGGTCGCGCAGGCTGCTGAGCACACTCAGGAGGATGGCCAGGTCGGCGCCGGGCTCGCTGACACGGATTCCTCCGACCACGTTTACGTAGACATCCTGGTCATGCACGGCGATGCCGCCGTGACGATTAAGAACTGCGAGCAACATGGCTACCCGGGTGCTGTCTATGCCCACGGTGACGCGACGGGGATTGCCCAGCGCACTTTGGTCGACCAGGGCCTGTAACTCAACCAGCAGGGGCCGGCTGCCCTCCCAAAGCACGGTTACAATGCTGCCAGGCAATTCCTTGTTGGATTTGCTCAGGAATATCGCCGACGGATTTCGCACTTCCTTCATGCCCGTGCCAGTCATCGCGAACACGCCGATCTCCGCCACCGATCCGAAACGGTTCTTGTCAGAGCGTACAATTCGATAGCGAGCGTCATCGGTGCTGGACAGCATCAGGGTAGCGTCCACCAGGTGGTTGAGCGTCATTGGTCCTGCCAGGTTCTCGCTCTTCGTAATATGGCCGACCAGGATGACGGTCGACTTCAGACGCTTGGCAAATCGGCTTAGCAGGTTGGCGCATTCCCGTACCTGGGTGGTATTGCCGGCCAAACTGTCGATGTCCGGGTGGTGCATGACCTGGATGGAATCCACGATGACCACTGCCGGCCGCTCGCGTTCCATAACCGAGGTAATCACGGTGATATCTGTTTCCGCGAGGACCCGCAGTTTGTCGGTTTGCAGCTGCAGGCGGTGAGCGCGATCGGCAATTTGCTCTAGCGATTCTTCACCCGCGATATACAGCACTACCTGGGTTTCGGCGACCTTGCATGCGCTCTGTAACAACAGGGTGGATTTTCCTGCCCCGGGAAAGCCACCCAGTACCAGTGTGCTGCCTGGCACCATTCCCCCGCCCAGCACACGGTCGAATTCCGCCAGGCCGGTGGAGAGTCTTGGAATGCTATGCCTGGCGACCTGGTCCAGGGTTGTTACCAGGCTGTCGCCGTGGCCCGCCGGAGCATTGCGCGATGGCGCCACATCTAGATATTGCGCCAGCGTGTTCCACGCGCCACAGCCTGAACACTGGCCTGACCACTTGCTATGATCGGTGCCGCAGTCCTTGCAGCGAAATACGGTTTTGGGTTTCTTGCTACTGCCAGCCATGGGTGCCTGCGGGTTGTGGGTGTCTTCGCGTGGGCAGACCAGCCTACCGCGATGGGCCCGTTGTGGTCGATTTCTGTATCGGTAATATCTTGCTGATTTGCAGACCTAGTCGGAGGTCAGCAACCGGATGCGCACCGATTTAACTGTGTTTTCCGCGGTTTGCAGTATGGTCATGTCGTAGTGACGGATATTCAGTGTTATGCCTGGTTCGGGTATATCACCCAGGGTTTCCACCACGAGTCCGTTCAGGGTTTTCGGTCCGTCGGTGGGCAGGTCCCAGTTCATGGTGCGATTCAGGTCCCGCAAGTTAGCTGAGCCGGATACTACAAAATTGCCGTCGGATTCTGTGTGCACATCCGGGTTGATGGTGCCGGGCGAAGACGTGAATTCGCCCACTATTTCTTGCAGGATATCAGCCAGAGTCACCAGCCCCTGGATGTCGCCGTATTCATCCACCACCACGCCGAAGCGTCGATGCTGACGCTGGAAATTCAACAGTTGGGTATTCAGCGGGGTGCCTTCGGGAACGAAATACGGATCCCGGGCAGCTTGTTCCAGGCCCTCGGGGGTCAGGCGTTGATGCGCCAGGTCGCCGATGACCCGGCGCAGGTGCAGAATGCCGATGATGTTATCCAGGCTGTCGCGGTAGAGGGGAACCCGGGTGTGCTGGCTGGTCTGGATCTGCCTGAGTACTTCATCCCAGTCGCTATTCAGATCCAGTCCCTGGATGTCGGCGCGCGGCACCATCACGTCGTCCACGGTAATGTTTTCCAGGTCCAGGATACTCAGCAGCATGCGCTGGTGCTTGCGTGGAATCAGCGAGCCCGCTTCGGCAACCACGGTGCGCAACTCTTCGCGGCTGAGCGCATCGTTTGAAGCTTTCAGCGCTGACAGGCCCATCACGTACAGGAGCAGATGAGTGACTC
The DNA here is from genome assembly GCA_963823435.1 of uncultured Gammaproteobacteria bacterium. Lineage (GTDB taxonomy): Bacteria > Pseudomonadota > Gammaproteobacteria > Steroidobacterales > BM003 > CAKZML01. The sequence continues at coordinate 83,751 of CAWGLN010000005.1, forward strand.
CATTCAGCAGCCACACCACCGGACCCAGCAATTTCAGCAAGGGGAAGTAAATGATATGACGCAGGGAACGCGATCCGTTCCGGATGCAGCGCTGCGATGGTTTTCGGTGTCACCTCGGCGAATATCAGCAATACCACGGTCAGGATCAGTGCACCTGCAGCGATTCCGGATTCGCCGGCGATACGCATGCTGATGACCGTGGTGAGCGAGGCTGCAAGGATGTTTACCAGGTTGTTTCCCAGCAAGATCAGGCCGATCAGCTTGTCAGGTCTGCGCAGAAGAGTGTCGGCGATTCTCGCTCCCCGGTGCCCGCTCTCGCCTTGTGCCGAAGGCGGTAGCGGTTCAGGCTCATCAGTGCGGTTTCCGAGCCTGAAAAGAAGGCGGAAAGCAGCAACAGCAGAGCAAGAATGCCGAAAAGGAGGGAGGTCGAAGTGCTATCGTCCAAGAGGATTCACGTGATTTCGCGCCAAAAGTTACTGAAAATACTGAATGCGACCTATGAGCCTGTCAAGGCGCCGGGCAACGACCAATGGCTGCTAAGTATGGTTTCCAGGACCAATTTGCTGCCGAAATAGGCAAGGGCCAGGAATACAAATCCCACCAGGGCCATATATACGGCTTTTTTGCCGCGCCATCCGCGGCGCCATCTTCCTGCCAGCAATGTGGCGAAAACCAGCCAGGCCATGACCGAGAGCACGGTCTTGTGGGCAAGGTGCTGGGCCAGCAAGTTGTCGACAAAAATCAGTCCGCTGAAAAGACTCAAAGTGAGCAATACAAAGCCCACGCTGAGAATTGAAAACAAAATCTGCTCCATTCCTTCCAGCGAAGGCAACATCAACAGCCAGCCGCTGGGTTTGCGTTTGCGCAGACGCGCATCCTGCAATGCAATGGCTACCGCCATCAAGGCGCCGATGCCCAGCAGTGAATACGCAGTGATTGAAATCAGTATGTGGCTGGCCAGTTGCCAGGTCACGTCTGTCAGAATGGGTTCGCCCAGGGGCAGGTAGCTGGTCGCCACCCCGAGAAGTGCGATGGTAAGCAACAGACCGGACAATCCGACCATGCGTTCTTTCTGGCTCAAGAACATCGCAATCCATGCAGTCAGCCAGCCAAGCATTGAGGACATGTTATTGGCGCCCAGTGCCAACCCACCCGTTACATGGATTGCGTGGTACAACCAGTAACCATGAAGAAGCACACCGAGTCCGACAAACGCGGTTCCGAGGCGATGATTGCGTGTCCCGGTGGTTCGCTTGAGGGCCGAATTTCCCAGCAGGAACATTGCTCCTAGGTAGAGCAAAAGAACTGTGATTCGTAACACAGAAATGGTTTCCGCCATAACTTAGCTTGAGTATTGAAATCTTCGCACATGGCGATGAATAAGAGAAGTCCGCGAAAACACCAACATTGAGGGAGTCCGCAGCGGGCAGGCCCCGGGGGGACGCAAGGTAGATGCAGGTAAGAATCCTAGGATGTAGTGGAGGCATAGGTGCGGGCCTGAAAACCACCTCTATTCTGCTCGACGATGATGTGTTGATTGACGCAGGTACTGGTGTTGGAGATCTGTCCCTCGAGGAGCTGCGTTGCCTGCGGCATGTGTTTCTGACCCATTCCCACCTCGATCATGTGGTTGGATTGCCCCTGTTCATCGACGCCGCTTTCGAGGCCTACCTCGAGAATCCCCTGCAAGTGCACGCCAGTCAGTCGACCATAGACGCATTGCGTGCGCATTTGTTCAACGACGTGATGTGGCCGGACTTCTCGGTTCTACCCAGCGCTGCTGACGCGGTTATGCAGTTCAGACCGCTGGCGGCGGGCGACGTACTGGAAATTGGCTCACGCCAAATTCGGGCGGTGGCGGTCAAGCATGCGGTGCCCACCCTGGGTTACTGCGTGGAGGCAGGCGGAAAGGTGCTCGCTTTCAGCGGCGACACAACAAACAACCAGACCCTGTGGCCCGCGCTCAATGCCTATGAGAATGTGGACGTGCTGGTAATCGAAGTATCGTTTCCAAACCGGCAGGCTGTCCTGGCCGAGAAGTCGGGACACTACTGCCCCCGGACTTTTGCCCAGGACCTGGCAAAGTTGCGTCACTATCCCGCCATCTGGCTGACGGCCATGAAGCCTGGGGAAGAAGAGTTAATCATGGACGAGGTGCGCACGGAACTGCCCGACCGGACGGTACGGCGTCTCGAGTCCGGGGTGGTATTTTACCTCTAGGGAGGCACTGATCCAGTCATGATGGATATCTTGCGCCCTGAAAATCCAGCTTCTATGTTGCCAATTTTCGTGAAAGCGGGTTATTCCGTGCGATTGGCGCCTTGAATCTGAATCATTTCGCCAGCGAGCTACTTCGTCCAGGCTAGATCAGAGGCTCCCAGGTCCCGTGGTCCCGCCTGGTTTGGGGGCCTTTGAATTTTTGCCCAGCCTGGCCACTCTCCTTTAAGATGCTTCCCTTCAAGGCGCTCTCGCCGGCAAGTATTTGGCGGATATGTTTGATCAGTTAACAGAAAGACTTTCCTCGGCGGTCGACGCCCTGCGTGGCAAGGGTCGCATTTCCGAGGACAACATCAAGGATGCCTTGCGCCAGGTCAGGATGGCGCTTCTTGAGGCCGATGTGTCGCTGCCTGTGGTAAAGACCTTCATCGACCAGGTCAGGCAAAAAGCCCTGGGCGAACAGGTGTTACGCAGCCTTACGCCCGGTCAGGCCCTGATCAAGATTGTCCATGGCGAGCTGGTAGCCATCATGGGCGAGGGCGATAGTGAGCTGAACCTGCGCAGCCAGCCGCCGGCAGTAATTCTTCTGGCCGGGCTGCAAGGGGCCGGCAAAACCACCAGCGCCGCCAAGCTGGCGCGCTTTCTTATCGAGCGACAAAAGAAAAAGGTTCTTCTGGCCAGTGCCGATGTCTATCGGCCGGCAGCCATTTTGCAGCTCCAGCGACTGGCCGAGCAGGTCGGCGCGGGTTTTATGCCCAGCGAGGCGAGTGAGAATCCCCGGGTAATCGCCATGCGAGCCCTGGAGGAGGCCCGTCGCAGCCTGGCTGATGTGCTTATCCTGGACACCGCGGGCAGGCAGCACGTGGATGAAGGCATGATGGAGGAGATCAAGCTCCTGCATTCCGACCGTTTCGCCCATCGAAACCTTATTCGTTGTGGACAGTATGGCCGGTCAGGACGCGGTAAATGCCGCCAGGGTGTTTAGTGAGGCCTTACCGCTTTCCGGCGTCATCCTGACCAAGGCGGATGGCGATGCGCGCGGAGGCGCGGCCTTGTCGGTGCGGCATATCACCGGGTGCCCGATCAAGTTCCTGGGCGTGGGCGAGAAAATTGACGCGCTGGAGCGTTTTCATCCTGAACGCGTCGCCTCGCGCATTCTTGGCATGGGCGACGTGCTTGGCCTGGTTGAGGAGGTAGAGCGCAAGGTCGACAAGGACCAGGCCGAAAAGCTTGCGCGCAAGGTGCAAAAAGGCAAGGGTCTTGATTTGCTGGATTTGCGAGAGCAATTGCAGCAAATGCTGAACATGGGTGGATTGTCCGCCTTACTGGACAAGCTGCCCATGGGGGGCAAGCTGCCTGCCGGTGTGGCTGACCAGGCGGGGGACAAGCAGCTTCGCCGCCAAATAGCCATTATCAATTCCATGACACCCCAGGAGCGAAAGATCCCGGCCGTCATCAACGGGTCCCGGAAACGCCGCATAGCCCTGGGCTCAGGTGTCCAGATTCAGGACGTGAATCGCTTGCTAAAGCAACACAAGCAAATGCAAAAGATGATGAAAAACAAAAAGTTATTCAAGCAATTGGCTTCGATGAACAAGGGCGGTTTCAGGGGCTAGTGGGCGGACCCCGGAGCGGAGATTCCGACAGATTGACTGGGCTTCGGGCAGTTACCCGATGCACCTGCAAGTTCTTGTCTTAAGAGGTTTTGTTTGGATTTCTGAGTCGTAATAAGTGATCTGGCGGCCTGGCAGCCATCGATTATTGTCCGCAGGTATCGGAAAAGCCTTCCAATTTTCTCTAAAACCTATAAAATGCTCGGTTTACTGCGGCCCCCCGCTGGAAGGCGGAGGGCCGGTTTATTTCAGCAGAAGCAATGACAAGCTAGATAGCGGGTATTGAAGCAGATGGTAACTATTCGTCTTTCGCGCGGTGGCGCGAAGAAAAAGCCTTTCTATCACTTGGTGGTGACTGATGGGCGTAACCGCCGTGATGGCAGTTACATTGAGAAAATCGGGTATTTCAATCCGGTGGCCAAGGGCAAAGAGATTCGCCTGCACATGGAATTGGATCGGATCGAGCATTGGGTCGGCCAGGGCGCCCAGCCCAGCGATCGCGTGACCGACTTGATCAAGGAATACCGCAAGCAGGCTGCTGCCTGATACCTGTGGAAACCGCGGACTGGGTTCAGCTCGGCAGGATCAGCGGGCTGTACGGAGTCAAGGGTTGGGTGAAGGTCTTTTCCTACACTGACCCCAGAGATAACATACTTCATTACCGGCGCTGGTTCCTGGATTTGAACGGGAAGCGCACCGAAGTGAAACTGGATTCAGGGCGTGTCCACGGAAAGGGCATTGTTGTACGAATTCAGGGTGTTGACGACCGGGAACTGTGCTGCGCAATGGCTCGGTGCTGAAATTGAAGTGCCACGTTCCGACATGCCTGCCAGCGAAGACGGCAGTTGGTACTGGATGGACCTGATCGGCTTGCAGGTGGTTACCACCGGGGGCGTGGTGTTGGGCCAGGTGACCGGTCTGGTGGAAACTGGCGCAAACGACGTGTTGGTGGTGCAGGGGGAACGGGAAAGACTGGTTCCGTTTGTGATAGACCAATACGTTAAGCGGGTGGACCTGGACGCCGGGTTGATAGAGGTGGACTGGGACCCGGAGTTTTGACGCGGGAACCATGCATATAGAGGTTGTTTCACTTTTCCCCGAGCTGGTCGAGGCCGGTGTGAGCGTCGGGGTGATAGGTCGGGCAATGCAGCGCGGCCTGACGTCGATGGGGACGGTAAACCCGAGAGAATTTGCCGATGATCGGCACAGAACGGTGGACGACAGGCCTTACGGCGGCGGCCCCGGGATGGTGATGAAGGTAGAGCCGCTGCGCAGTGCCATTAACAAGGCACGCGAAAGGGCCCCGGAAGGTTCGCCGGTGATCTACCTGAGTGCCCAGGGCAGGGTTTTTGACCAGGCCAGGGCGCAGGAACTGGCCTGCCTGCCGGGATTGATCCTGGTGGCGGGGCGTTACGAAGGCGTGGATGAGCGCCTGATAGAGCGAGAGGTGGACGAGGAATTGTCCATCGGTGATTACGTCTTCAGCGGCGGAGAGTTGCCGGCGCTGGTGGTGATTGATTCGGTGCTGCGGCTTTTGCCGGGGGTACTGGGCGACGAGGATTCCGCGGAACAGGATTCCTTTGCCGCTGGATTGCTGGATTGTCCGCATTACACGCGTCCGGAAGAGGTCGATGGGTTGCGGGTGCCCGAGGTGCTACTGGGTGGTAACCACGAGCAAATCAGGCGGTGGCGGCTCAAGCAGGCGCTTGGGCGGACCTGGCTGAGGCGGCCAGAGTTGCTCGCGGCCATGGAATTGGATGTGGAGCAGCAGGATTTATTGAGTGAGTTTATCGCCGAGACAGGCGGGGAACTTTAGTTTTGGTAAGAGACCGGCGTGAGCGGGATGTCGACATGAGCAACATAATCGAGCAACTTGAAAAAGAACAGATGGGTCGTGAGATCCCTGAATTTGGACCCGGCGATACCGTTGTGGTGCAGGTAAAGGTGGTTGAAGGTACCCGTGAACGTCTGCAGGCTTACGAGGGCGTGGTAATCGCCAAGCGTAATCGTGGGCTGAACAGCGCCTTTACCGTACGCAAGATTTCCCATGGCGAAGGTGTGGAGCGTGTGTTCCAGACTTATAGCAAGGTGATCGAGTCGATTACGGTAAAGCGCCGCGGAGATGTACGTCGCGCCAAGCTGTACTACTTGCGCGACCGCACAGGTAAGGCCGCCAGGATCAAGGAAAAGATCTAGCACGGGTAACACCCGGGTTCGGTGACAGGGCAAGTGCGGGCAGATTTTCCATGCGCACTTGCCTTTTTCATTTGCGGAACCGTTGCCCACTTGTTCGAATCCAGTGAACCTTCTGGTCTGCGTGCGATCCAATTCAATGCACGGGCTTGAATTGATGATTAGGGGTATTATCAGGTAGCCATGGAAAGACGCGAGCTCATAGTCCCTCGCCTGGTGATGCTGGGATTCCTCCTGTTGCTGTCGGCATGTTCCACCGTAATGGATCGTGTCACCGGAAAGATGGCCGGTAACCTGTCCAACGCCATACTCAATCAGGACGATCCGGAGACCGTGCGTGATGGCGCTCCGGCATACCTGTTGTTGATGGACAGCCTGATTGAAGGCGATCCCGAAAGTGCTTCGGCCTTGCGTTCGGCGGCAAATCTATATGCCGCTTACGGTGCGGTTTTCGTCGAGGACGACAAGCGCGCCAAGCGTCTCACCAGTCGCGCCCATGAATATGGAAGCCGGGCTATGTGCGTGGCGCATAAGCCGGCCTGTTCCTGGGGCACGATGGACTTTGACAGCTTTAATGCTGACCTGGCGACCTTGACGGTCAAGCAGTTGCCGACTCTCTACAGTTTCACGGTTAGCAGTCTCGCCTATACGCGTGCCCACAGTGACGAGTGGGCGGTGCTCGCGGACTTGCCCAAGGTGGAGGCCGCACTGAATCGGCTTTACGAACTTGATCCGGATTATGACGGCGGGGCCGTGCACCTCTACCTGGGGATTCTAAATACCATTCGTCCGCCCTCTCTGGGAGGGCAACCCGAGGTGGGGCGTAGTCATTTCGAAAAGGCGATCCTGTTGTCCGACGGCAGGGATCTTTCCGTCAAGGTTGAGTTCGCTCGTAGCTACGCACGCCTGATGTACGATCGCGAATTACATGACCGCTTGCTAAATGAAGTGTTGGCAGCCGATCCGGTTCAGCCCGGTCTGACGCTATTCAATACCCTGGCCCAGAGGCAGGCGGAAACATTACTGGAGACTGCCGATGATTATTTCTAGGGCCCGTCAATTGGCGTTTTCGCTGACCACGATTCTGGTTCTGGTCGTGTTGGGCGCGCCTGCAGCGTTTGCGGCCGACTTCAAGATTGCCACGATTGCACCGGAAGGCACTGCCTGGATGAAGCAGATGCGGGACGGAGCCAGGGAAGTCAAGACCCGGACCAATGGCCGTGTGAACTTCAAGTTCTATGGTGGCGGAGTAATGGGCAACGACAAAAAGGTCCTGCGCAAGATTCGCATTGGTCAACTGCATGGCGGAATGTTCACACCAAGTTCCATGGCCGACGTGTACCCGGATATGCAGTTGTACGGCTTGCCACTGGTGTTCAACACCATAGAGGAAGTCGAATACGTCAGGCAACGCATGGATCCCATTCTGAAGCAGGGTCTTGAGGACGCGGGGTTTGTAAGTTTTGGGTGGGCCGACGGCGGATTTGCCAGAATAATGTCCAATGTCCCGGTGACCGGGGTTGAGTCACTACAGGGACGTAAGGTATGGGTTCCGGAGGGAGACCTGATTACCTATAGCGCCATGGCGGCATTGGGCTTGTCTCCGGTCACCTTGCCTATGACCGACGTGATGACGGGTTTACAGACCGGATTGATCGATATTGTGGGCTCGTCACCCGTGGGTGCGGTGGTGATGCAGTGGCACACCAAGGTCAGATACATTACCGACGTTCCGCTGATTTACCTGATGGGGTTCATGGTCGTCGGCAAGCAGTACTTCGATAAGATTGCAGAGCCTGATCGGCAGGTCGTGCGCGAAGTATTCGGCAAGCTGTATCAGGACTTCGATCGGCAGAACAAGCTGGATGACAGCGAGGCATTCAAGGCGCTGATCGGTTCCGGTATGCAAATAGTGCGTCCGGACGACAGTGAGGTGGAAAGTTGGCGCAAGCCGGTCGAGGCAAGCAACCTGGAATTGGCCGATCGAGGTGTCATTTCGCGGGAATTGCTGGACCAGGTACTCGCCTATGTCGCCGAGTATCGCGCCCAGAACCAGGGAAACCAGTAAGCAGTGACCGATCAGCGCGGCATTCTTGCACGACTGGACCGCCTCGGTCGATTGTTTGAGAACAGCATGCTGGTGTTGTTGCTCGGCAGTATGATCTTGCTCGCCTCAGCCCAGATAATTCTCAGGATCTTTTTCGATTCCGGACTCGTGTGGGCGGATGAGCTATTGCGAATTTGCCTGTTGTGGACCGCAATGTTTGGTGCAGTGGCAGCCAGTCGCGAGAATCGCCAGATTGCCATAGATGTGCTTTCCCGCTTTTTGAGTGGGCGCTGGAACAGCGGCGTAATGTTTCTGGTGCAGCTATTTACCGCGACTGTGGCCGGGCTGATTGCCTGGCACTCGTTTCGCTTTGTCGCCGACTCCAGAGAGTTTCAGGATACCTTGCTTGGTGATTGGCCGGCCTGGGGATTTCAGGCAATCCTGCCGGTGGGATTTGGCCTGATTGCCTATCGCTACCTGGTTTTCGGGCTTGGCAGTGCATGGAAGCTGTTGGGCAGAGCGGGGCCAAAGACATGATCATTGTCAGTGTTCTGCTGGTACTGCTGGCCCTGGCGGGTGCTCCCTTGTTTGCCGTGATTGCCGCCAGCGCAATGTGGGGTTTTCTCAGCACCGATATTGATCTTTCGGTCATGGGCATAGAGATCTTCGGTCTTGCCGAGGTTCCCATATTGCTGGCAATTCCCCTGTTTACATTTGCCGGATACATGATCAGTGAAAGTGGCGCGCCGCGGCGACTGGTACGTATTTCCAATGCCTTGCTGGGTTGGCTGCCTGGCGGGTTGGCCATGATTTCGCTGGCCGCCTGCGCGCTGTTTACAGCCTTCACCGGAGCCTCCGGTGTTACCATCATTGCCCTCGGAGCCTTGCTATATCCGGCCCTGCGCGAGGCCGGTTACAAGGAATCTTTCAACCTGGGTCTGATTACTTCAGCCGGTAGCCTGGGTCTGCTGTTCGCACCCTCCCTGCCTTTGATCCTCTACGGAGTGATCGCAGAGGTGTCCATAGACAATCTGTTCCTTGGTGGAATACTGCCGGGCACGCTAATGGTCGTCATGCTCGCAGGCTACAGCTTCTGGATGAACCGGCACAATCGTGCCGCGCCCGGCCAGTTCTCCTGGACCGAGGTGCGGGAATCCCTGTGGGAGGCCAAGTGGGAGCTGCCTTTGCCGGTGGTGGTCCTGGGTGGCATCTACGGCGGTGTGTTTGCGGTCTCCGAGGCAGCCGCGGTGACAGCCCTGTATGTATTGATCATCGATATAGTCATTATGCGCGAGGTCTCCTTCAAGCAATTGCCGAAGATCATGCATGAGTCCATGGTGTTGGTAGGAGGTATCCTGATCATCCTGGGTGTGTCGCTGGCATCTACCAATTTCATGATTGATTCGGGTGTGCCGGATAAACTTTTTTCTCTGATTGATGGTGTGGTGGATACGCGCCTTGGCTTCACTGTGGCGCTACTTTTGTTCCTGTTGGTGCTCGGCGCCATCCTGGATATTTTCTCCGCCATTGTGCTGGTGGTGCCGTTGATTCTTCCGGTGGCCCAGGGCTTTGGCATGCACCCGGTTCACCTGGGAATAGTATTCCTGGCGGCAATGCAGCTCGGATATTTGACACCGCCGGTGGGTTTGAACCTGTTTATTGCGAGTTTTCGCTTCGAGAAATCGATTACCAGTATTTATATGGCGACCCTGCCGTTCCTGCTTATCCTTGCAGTGTCGGTTGTCGTCATCGCGTTTTGGCCCGAGTTATCCTTGTATTTCCTGACAGAGTAGCTTGCCTGGCACAGTCCGGGGTGCCGGGAGGGAGAACTGTTGATGATCAGAACCATTGAGAAAGCAGTAATTGGCGTGTGCGTGATGTTTTCGTTCTCAGCCTGCGGTGAGGTCGTGGCGCCTGCGCCGCAGTTGACCCTTCCGCCCGGGTTCAAGGCGGAGATATACGTGGAAAACGTCCCGGGTGCCCGCTCCATGGTTATGGGTACAAGGGGTACCCTTTTTGTATCGACCAAGGGAGAAGGCAAGGTATATGCCGTGCAAGGCATGGGTAGCGATCATCGCAGCGTGAAAATCATCGCCGACAAGCTAAACCTGCCTAATGGGGTAGCTTTTAAGGATGGTCAGCTTTACGTGGCGGAAGTGAGTCGGATTCTTCGCTACCCGGAGATTGAAACACGTCTGGATGCACCCCCGAAACCGGAGGTGATCGTCGATGATTTGCCCAGCGACCGGCACCATGGCTGGCGATATATCGCGTTTGGACCCGATGGTATGTTGTACGTACCGATAGGCGCACCCTGTAATGTCTGTGATCAGGATGGCTATGCCGTGATCACGCGCATGAACGCCGAGGGTGGGGCGAGGGAAGTGGTCGCTCGCGGTGTACGCAATACCGTGGGCTTTACCTGGCACCCCCAGAGCGGCGACTTGTGGTTTACCGATAATGGTCGCGACTGGCTGGGTGACGACACGCCACCCTGTGAGCTCAACCACTTGACCGAGCCGGGCATGCATTTCGGTTTTCCCTATTGTCACGGCAATGACATACTCGACCCGGATTTTGGGGCCGGGCACGATTGCGCTACCTACACCTCGCCGGCCCAGGCATTGGGGCCCCACGTCGCGCCCTTGGGAGTGAAATTTTACACCGGGACCATGTTTCCGGAGCAGTACAGGATGCAGGCATTTATCGCCGAGCATGGATCGTGGAACCGTAGCGAAAAGATTGGCTATCGTGTCAGCCTGGTTCGCATGGCCGAGGGCAAACCGGTTTCTTACGAGCCTTTCGTAGAAGGTTGGTTGGATGGAGACTCAGTCAGCGGCCGACCGGTAGACCTGCTGGTACTGGACGACGGTTCCATGTTGGTCAGTGACGACCAGGCCGGCAGAATATGGCGCATCAGTTATGTTGCCGAGTAGATGGCACACTTGCAGGTTGCCCCGTGTGACGGGGCCAGAAGTTAAGGATGAAAAACGGCATGCATAGAAATTCAATTATCGCCAGGGTGTTTCTGTTTTTTTGGCATGCGCTGGATGCCGCCAGGAAAATCATGCATTTTGGTTTGTTGCTGGCTTTCTTTTTGATCCTGATGGCGGCCCTGGCGCCCAAGGCATACAAGATTCCCAGTGGTATCGCCCTGGTTCTTGCGCCTGCCGGTGACCTGGTAGAGCAGACGACCGGGGATCCACTGGAACGGGCGATGGAGCAGGCCTCGGGCAACGAGACCATTGAAACCCAGTTGCGTGATCTGATTAAGGCGGTCGATCGCGCCACCGAGGATGAACGGATAAAGACGCTGGTCCTGGACCTGGACTCGATGGGCGGTGCCGGATTGTCAAAACTACAGGAACTTGGCAGGGTCATAGATCGTTTCAAGGCCAGCGGCAAACCAGTGATCGCAATGGCCAGCGCATACAGCCAGGAGCGCTACTACCTTGCATCGCATGCCAATGAAATTTACCTGCACCCCATGGGTCTGGTGATCCTGGATGGTTACGAACGCTACCGGATGTTCTACAAAGACGGCTTGGACAAGTTATCGATAGATTGGCACGTGTTCAGGGCCGGCACGCATAAGTCTTATGGCGAACCCTTTACGCGTAATGACATGTCGGAGGAAGACAAGAGCAGCAGTCGCATATGGCTGGATGGACTGTGGCTGGCATTCAGGGAAGATGTGGCCACTGCCCGGGGTGTGAGCGTGCAGGACCTGGACGGTTACGTGAATGATTTTTTACCCCGCTTGAAGGCGGCGAACGGTGACATGGGCAAGCTCGCGCTGGAAGGTGGCCTGGTCGACGGCCTGATGTCCTGGCCCGATTTCTCGGATCACATGGTGACCCTGGTTGGGGAGGATGACGAGGGCGAGAGCTACCAGCAGATGCATTTCCTGGATTACCTGGAGGCGCTGGACGGTACCGACATCAAGCCTGAGGGCAATGATCAGGTGGCGGTGATTGTGGCCAGCGGCAGCATTGTGGGTGGCGAGCAGGCGCCAGGCACTATTGGCTCGGAGTCAACCGGACGCCTGATTCGTCATGCCGCAGACAGCGAGAAGGTGAAGGCCGTGGTTTTGCGGGTGGATAGCGGTGGCGGAAGCGCCATGGCCTCCGAGTTTATTCGCGAGGAGTTGTTGAGGTTACAAGCGACGGGCAAGCCACTGATTGTTTCCATGAGCAGCGTTGCGGCCTCCGGCGGTTACTGGATTTCAATGTCGGCCGATGAAATATGGGCAAGCCCGACCACGATCACAGGCTCCATTGGCGTAATCGCGATGTTTCCTACTATTCCACGTGCCCTGGATCGAATGGGCTTGCATGTAGATGGGGTGGGAACCACGCCGTTCAGCGGTAGCTTCAGACCCGACCGACCCTTGTCGGACAACGCCCGCGACATCTTGCAGATCATCGTCGACAGTGGCTATCAGGATTTTCTGACCAAGGTGTCCGGATCCAGGGACATGGAGGTCAAGGAAGTGGACCAGATAGGCCAGGGTCGGGTCTGGACCGGTGCGAGGGCGCATGAGTTGGGTCTGGTGGACAAGCTGGGCGGTCTGGAGGATGCCGTTGCGTCTGCGGCGAATATGGCCGGGCTGACTGATTACCGAACCGTCTATATTGAGCAGGAACTGGATCCTTCAGATCGCTTGCTGATCAGTTTGCTACGCGATCTGGGTCTCGGCAAGGTCCAGCAGCCTGCCGGGGCCTGGTCGGCATTAAGTGTGCAAGGGGTGTTGGGTAAGCTGCGGGTTGAACTTGAAACGCTGTCACGTTTCAATGATCCTCGCGGAATCTACTATCACTGCTTTTGCGGAGACCAGTAAGCAACTATTGCACGGATTGGGCTGTTGCTAGGCAGCCCAATCCAGAATCACCTTGCCGGACTGCCCCGAGTTCATGATCTCAAAGCCTTTCTGGAAGTCATCAATGCCAAAATGATGGGTGATGATTGGCGCTATGTTCAAGCCACTCTGGATCATGCTGGACATCTTGTACCAGGTTTCGAACATCTCTCGACCGTAGACGCCTTTTAGCACCAGGCCTTTGAAAATTACCTGGTTCCAGTCAATGGCGGTGTCACCTGGCGGGATTCCCAGCAATGCTACCTTGCCGCCATGGTGCATGGCCTTGAGCAGGTCTCGCAGTGCTTGAGGGTTGCCTGACATCTCCATCCCCACATCGAAGCCTTCTTGCATTTTCAGATCGCGCATGACCTCGTCAAGGTTATTCCGGGTGACATTGACAGTGGCGGTGGCCCCCATTTTACGCGCAAGGTCGAGACGGTAATCGTTTACGTCAGTGATTACGACATGACGGGCACCTACGAAGCGGGCAATGGAAACGGCCATGATTCCAATGGGGCCAGCGCCCGTGATCAACACATCTTCACCCACCAGGTCGAAGGACAGGGCAGTGTGGGTGGCGTTGCCCAGCGGATCCAGGATTGAGGCAATGTCGTCGCTGACCACATCGGGGAGCTTGAAGGCGTTGAAAGCCGGGATGCTCAGGTATTCCGCAAAACAGCCTGCCCGGTTGACACCTACGCCGGTAGTGTTGCGACACAGGTGACGCTTGCCGGCGCGGCAATTGCGACAGAAGCCACACGTAATATGGCCTTCTCCGGAGACCCTGTCCCCCGCTTCAAAGCCCCTTACTTCGCTACCCGTTTCCACTACCTCACCCACGTACTCGTGGCCCACGGTCATGGGCACGGGGATGGTCTTGCTGGCCCAGTCATCCCAATTGTAGATATGGATATCGGTGCCGCAAATGGCAGTTTTCTTAACCTTGATGAGCACATCATTGTGACCCACCTCCGGCATGCGCACATCATCCATCCAGATACCTGGCCGGGCGTGCATTTTCACTAGTGCTTTCACTATGGGTATTCCTGCGGGAAAAAATTAAATCACGCCCAGGTCCTTGCCCACCTGGGTAAATGCGGTAATGGCCTTGTCCAGGTGCTCGCGGGTGTGAGCGGCCGACATCTGGCAACGAATCCGGGCCTTGCCCTGGGGTACCACGGGGAAAGAAAAGCCGATAACGTAAATGCCATGCTGCAGGAGTTGTTCGGCCATGGCGCTGGCCAGCCTGGCGTCGCCAAGCATGACCGGAATGATGGGATGTTCACCCGGCACCAGGGTGAATCCGGCTGCCTCCATTGCCTTGCGGAAATAGCGACTGTTCTCGTGCAGGCGGGTGCGTAGTTCGTCGCTGGACTGCAGCAGGTCCAGGACCTTGAGCGAGGTGGCTGCAATCACCGGTGCGACCGTATTGGAGAACAGGTAGGGGCGAGAGCGCTGGCGCAGCCAGTCGACGATTGGCTTGCGCCCACTCGCGTATCCGCCGGACGCGCCGCCCAGGGCCTTGCCCAGGGTGCCGGTCATCACGTCTATACGGCCGACAACATTACGGTACTCGTGTGATCCTCGACCCTTTGCGCCCATGAAGCCGGTAGCATGGCAGTCATCCACCATGACCATGGCGTTGTAGGTGTCCGCCAGGTCACAAATCTTGTCCAGGCTGGCGATGATGCCATCCATTGAGAACACACCATCGGTGGCTATCAATCTGGAGCGTGCTCCCTTGGCCTCGACCAGCTTGCGTTCGAGGTCTTGCATGTCGTTGTTTTCGTAGCGCAGACGCTGGGCCTTGGACAGGCGAATGCCGTCGATGATGCTCGCGTGATTGAGAGCATCACTGATGATCGCGTCCTTTTCGGTCAGGATGGTCTCAAACAGTCCGCCATTGGCGTCGAAGGCGGAGGGGTAAAGAATCGTGTCCTCGGTGCCCAGGAATTCTGAAATACGCTTTTCAAGCTCCTTGTGCACGGTCTGGGTGCCGCAAATAAAACGCACCGAGGCCATGCCATAGCCGTACCGGTCCAGCGCCTCGTGGGCAGCCTTGATTATCGCGGGGTGATTTGCCAGTCCCAGGTAGTTATTGGCGCAGAAGTTAATGACTTCCTGCCCGTTTTGAACACCGATTACCGCCTGTTGAGCGGTCGTGATTACGCGTTCGGGCTTGAACAGCCCGGTTTCGCGCAGGCCCTGCAAATCCTGCTCCAGCTGACTGAGAAATTTCGCGTCCATGGTTCCTGCCCTACCGCCGGTAAGTCGGCAGATTATAACAGCAGGAAACCTGTTTCGCCGGTTTCTGCGCATACTGCGTCTATAGGCGGCCTGGGGTAGACTTGGCCATCATGGCAGAGGTCGGAGCGAGCAATCTGATGCCGGGATTACGCATAGACAAGTGGTTGTGGGCAACCAGGTTTTACAAGACCCGGTCACTGGCCAGTAAAGCCGTTGCCGGTGGCTTGGTGCACCTGAACCAGCAGAGAGTCAAGCCGGCGCGAACCCTGCAGGAAGGTGATCTGTTGAGCCTGGGAAGTCCACCGGATTTGCGTGAGATCAAGGTGATGGGAATGCCTCAAAGGCGGGGCCCTGCCAGTGAGGCGGTCACTTTTTACCAGGAAACCCCGGAAAGTATCGTCCGTCGCGAGGAAAACAGCGAGGCGCGCAAACTCGATCGTATGTCGACGCCACGTCCGGAGAGCCGGCCGGACAAGCGTGCGCGTCGCAGCCTGGTTCGGCTCAGAGGCCGGTAGGCATGTCCCGTCCCCAAACGCCGGCGCTCACGGTCGATGTTGTCATCGCTATGCGGGATCGATCTGGCGCGCCGGTGGTGCTGATTGAACGCCGCCACGAACCAGTTGGATGGGCGCTGCCAGGTGGCTTTGTGGACCTGGGTGAAACCGTGGAGCAGGCTGCCGTGCGCGAGGCGAGGGAGGAAACAGGCCTGGAAATTGTCCTCGGGCCCATACTGGGGGTGTATTCCGAGCCCGGAAGAGACCCCCGCGGGCACACCGTCAGCGTAGTGTTTACAGGGACCGCGGCCGGAAAGCCGGTGGCCGCAGATGACGCCAGGGCCGTGGGAATCTACCATCTGGAAGCTTTACCGCCACTGACTTTTGATCATGCCCGTATTCTCGAGGATTACAGGGGCTGGATTGAGCGGGGCGGTATCCGGCGCTGAACCCCATCGGCTTGTATTTGAACCGGATTCCCAGCAAGATTTGCGACCACAATACAGAGTCAGGCGGGGCCCGCTGTTGCCCATGAACCTGCAACCTTTCGCGGTTTTGGAGATCAAACCCTTGCGCCCTACCCAAAATAATCCGGTTGAGACCGGTGAAATCATTTTTTCTTCTTCCTCGCCAGACCAGCCGGTGGGCCAGGAGCAAATACAGAAGACCTACCTGGAAGATGAAACACAATGCATGAGGAAGCTGCTGGATATCGCACGCCTGCCAGGTGAACAATCGAAGCAGGTGCGGGAGAAAGCCGCAGCTCTTGTGATGGCCGTACGGGCCAATCGCAAGCGTAAGGGAGGGCTGGATGCCTTTCTCAAGAAGTACGATCTTTCATCCCAGGAAGGCGTGGTTCTGATGTGCCTGGCGGAGGCGCTGTTACGGGTACCGGATGCCGACACGGCGGACAGGTTGATTGCCGACAAACTGGCTACCGGCAATTGGCAGGAGCATATGGGTACCAGCGATTCGGTGTTTGTTAATGCATCCACCTGGGGATTGATGCTGACCGGCAAGCTAATCCGTCCGGACGAATTGTCGGTGGATAATCCGGCGAATTTTGTATCTCGCATGATCACCCGGATGGGTGAGCCGGTGGTCAGGGCATCGTTGCGGCAGGCCATGAAAATCATGGGTCACCAGTTCGTGATGGGCAGAAATATTTCTGAGGCGGTGCGCCGGTCGCTGAAAGAGGAAAATCGGATTTTCCGCTATTCTTTCGACATGCTGGGTGAAGCGGCCCTTACCTCTGCGGATGCGCTTCGTTACCTGCAGGCTTATTCGAAGGCCATTGCAACCCTCGGGGAGATGGTTGGAGAGGGCGGGGAGATGGAAGATCTGCCCAGTATCTCGGTAAAGCTCTCGGCGCTGTTCCCACGCTACGAACTGTCCCAGCGCGGGCGCGTGTTGGACCAGCTGACACCGCGACTCAAGGATCTTGCCCTGCAAGCCCGCGCGGCAGGCATCGCCCTGACCGTGGATGCCGAGGAGGCGGACAGGCTGCAACTTTCATTGGAGATCATCGAGCGCGTGTACCGTGACCCCGAACTGGATGGATGGGGAGGGCTGGGCCTGGCGGTACAGGCGTATCAGAAGCGCTCGCTGGAAGTAGTGCGCTGGCTCTGCCGCATGAGCTCTGAGGTTGGGCAAACACTCTGTGTGCGCCTGGTCAAGGGGGCGTACTGGGATACCGAGATCAAGCGTGCCCAGGAGCAGGGTCTGTCGGCGTACCCGGTTTTCACCCGCAAACAAAACACTGACGTGGCCTACCTGGCTTGCGCCCGAACTCTGCTGGAGCAGGGCGAGTTCATTTATCCCCAATTCGCTACCCACAATGCGCATACCGTGGCCAGCATCATCAGCATTGCGGGGGAGCGGAAGTTTGAATTCCAGCGTCTGCACGGAATGGGCGAGGAGCTTTACGATGAAATCGTGCCGGCCGACCGTTTGCATTTGCCCTGCCGGGTTTATGCTCCGGTGGGCAGGCACGAAGACTTGTTACCTTACCTGGTACGCAGATTGCTGGAGAATGGAGCCAATACGTCTTTTGTTCACCGTTTAGTGGACGAGAATGCCCCCATCGCGGAGTTGGTTGAGGATCCGGTCCTGCAGGTTGATGCGCTGGAACAAATTCCTCATCCCCAGATTCGACTGCCCCAGCACATGTTTGGCAAGGAGAGGCAGAACTCCACCGGTGTGAACCTGGCTGATCCCTTGCAGTTGCAGCGCCTGTCTGGCGCCATTGCGGAGGCTCTGTCAATGCAGTGGGAGGCTGCGCCCATAGTGGATGGTGTGGTGACCAGGGCCGCGGCGCAAGCCGTTTACGACCCGGCGGACCGTCGTCGCCAGGTGGGTCTTGTGGTAGATGCAAGTGAGGACCAGGTGGACCAGGCAATTACTTGCGCCTGTCGGGCCCAGCGCGGCTGGAATTCGACACCCGCGGCCAGGCGGGCGGAGATTCTTGATAAAACGGCTGATCTGTTCGACGAACACATGGCGGAATTAATGGCTTTGTGTGTACGGGAGGCGGGAAAGTCCCTGCCGGATACGGTATCCGAGTGGAGAGAGGCGGTGGATTTTCTGCGTTTCTACGCCGCCCGTTGCCGACAGGATTTTTCCGGCCAGTCGCGTTTGCCAGGCCCAACCGGGGAATTGAACCAGATCAGCCTGCATGGTCGGGGTGTTTTTGTCTGTATCAGTCCCTGGAATTTCCCATTGGCAATATTTACCGGCCAGGTGGCTGCGGCCCTGGCCGCAGGGAATGCGGTGCTGGCCAAGCCGGCGGAACAGACCCCCCTGGTGGCGGCGCTGGTCGTGCGCTTATTTCACAAGGCCGGGGTGCCGGGGAGTGTGCTGCACTTCCTGCCGGGGGAGGGCGCCAGCGTTGGCGCCCGGGCGGTAGCCGATCCCAGGGTTGCGGGTGTCGCCTTTACCGGATCGACCGAAACGGCGCGCCTGATCAACCAGGCCATGGCCGCTCGCCCAGGACCCATTGGCACTTTGATCGCCGAGACGGGTGGGCAGAATGCAATGATTGTGGACAATTCCGCATTGCCCGAGCAGGTTGTGAAAGATGTGGTGATCTCGGCCTTCAACAGTGCGGGTCAACGCTGCTCGGCCCTGCGTGTGTTATTTCTGCAAAAGGAAATCGCGCCACGAGTTATCGAATTGCTTACAGGCTGTATGGATGAACTGGTTATTGGTGATGCGGCACTGTTAGCCACCGATGTCGGCCCGGTGATCGACCGCCATGCGCTGGGAATTCTTGAGCAACACGTCTCCATGATGACAGAGAAAGGGCGTGTCATTCACCGCTGCAAAATGCCCGAAGATGTTGCGCATGGGAGTTTTTTGGCGCCGGTCGCGGTGGAAATCGATGACATAAGCTTGCTGGACAAGGAGGTTTTTGGTCCGGTTTTGCATATCGTGCGTTACGAGGGATCACAGTTGGACCAGGTGCTGGAGCAAATCAACCAGACCGGTTACGGACTCACACTGGGCGTGCACAGCCGCATAGATGGTACGGCACGCTACATCAACCGGCGTGTGCAGGTTGGTAACGTCTATGTGAACCGCAACATGGTTGGAGCCGTGGTCGGTGTTCAGCCGTTTGGCGGTTGTGGTCTTTCGGGGACCGGTCCCAAGGCTGGTGGCCCCCACTATCTGCATCGCTTCGCGACCGAGCGTACACTGACTATCAATACGGCGGCAGTGGGTGGTGATACCAGCCTGTTATCGTTGTCATCCGAAAGCCAGGTGTAATTGTCATGGGCATCAGTATCTTCGACATTTTCAAGGTGGGTATAGGCCCATCGAGTTCCCATACCATGGGGCCAATGCGGGCTGCTGAGCGTTTCGTGAGAAATCTTGAAGAACTGGATCTGTATGATCGTGTGCACCGGGTGGCAATCCAGCTGTATGGATCCCTGGCCCTCACCGGCAAGGGCCATTGCACTGATACTGCGGTGATCCTGGGGTTGGAGGGGGAGTTGCCTGACCGCATTGATCCTGACCGGGTGCAAGAACGCCTGGCCTCGATACGTTCCCAGGGTCGGATAATGCTTGGCGGGCGTCGCGCAGTGGCCTTCGACGAGGTACTCGACCTGTTATTTCTGAAGGACCAGTTACTGCCGGGTCACAGTAATGCATTACGAATCACTGCGCTGGATGTAGCGCCTGGACGTGCTGTTGGCCAGGGAGTATTTCTCCATTGGCGGCGGTTTTATTGTCGAGTCCGGAAAGTCCGAGGATGTGCCGCTGGATGCGCGCGAGCACATTACTTTCCCTTACCCCTTCAGTTCTGGCCAGGAATTGCTGGAATTGTGTAGCCGACATAAATTACCCATGCACGAGTTGGTTCGCAGCAATGAGCGCAAGTGGCGTCCCGATTCGGAAATCGATTCAGAGTTGAACAGGATCTGGACCGCCATGCAGGATTGCGTGGCACGTGGACTGCGCCACGAGGGCATTCTGCCGGGGAGTTTCAAGGTGCGTCGCCGGGCGGCACCCATGGCGAGACACCTGGAGGCGTGTGGTATGGGTGAGCCGCTAAACGCCATGGAATGGGTCAATGTATGGGCGCTGGCAGTGAACGAGGAGAATGCCTCGGGTGGCCGTGTGGTGACTGCCCCCACCAATGGAGCCGCCGGTGTCATCCCAGCAGTTTTGAATTACTACCTGAACTTCGTGCCCGGGGCCGACCTGGCAGGTGTGCACCGCTTTTTGCTTACAGCAGGTGCCGTTGGCGTGCTGTACAAGAGAAAGGCATCAATATCGGGTGCGGAAATGGGCTGCCAGGGTGAAGTGGGTGTCGCCTGTTCCATGGCGGCTGCCGGACTGGCAGCGGCGCGCGGGGGGACTCCCGAGCAAGTGGAAAATGCCGCTGAAATAGGGATGGAACACAACCTTGGCCTGACCTGCGACCCGGTGGGCGGATTGGTTCAAATACCGTGTATCGAACGCAATGCCATGGGCGCGGTAAAGGCTATCAATGCGGCCAATCTTGCCCGCCGTGGTGACGGCATACACAGTGTCAGCCTGGACCAGGTGATCGCCACCATGCGCCAGACGGGCCTGGATATGGCGACTCACTATAAAGAAACCTCGCTCGGCGGTCTCGCGGTAAACGTTCCCGAGTGCTAGGCGTCCTTTTGGGCTAGTCACTCGCGATGTTTTTCGGCCAGTCGACGTATGCAAGCTTGCCCGCACCCCAATCCACGTCGCTCCACTGTTTCGCATCGAAGCTGATTTCGACGTAGCAGCAGGTCGGCATATTGTCGACATTTCCATCGCCCAGGCGATTGGCGAATGTCGTGATCCCCGGGTTATGACCTACCAGCATCAATGTGGTGTCTCGCGCTGATTGCTCATTGAGCACGATCATCAGGTCTGCCGGTTCGGCCAGGTACAGGCGCTTGTCGAAAACCAGGCTGTCCACTGGCAGGCCGAGTTCCCGGGTTACCAGGGACGCTGTTTCGCTCGCACGTGTGGCGGAGCTGCAGATGACCCGGAGGGGTCGAATTGCGCGTAACGCCAGGCGGCCGCCCATCTCTTTACTGTCGGAGATACCGCGCTCATTCAGGCAGCGCTCGAAGTCGCTTTTTCCGGGCTGGGTCCAGCTACTCTTTGCGTGACGCAGGAGAATGAGTTTCAGCATAGTGGTTAATCCGGTATTCCATCACCGCATGCGGCGTTGGTGCTCGTAGGAGGTGAGATTGTAAGCCTAAGGGTCGGCCTGGTGCAGACTCCGGTACTGTTGCAGTGCTTGCAGCAACCAATCCTTGAGCGGAACTCTCCCGCCATCGGGGAGTATTACTTCATAGGGTTGACCCGTGAGCAGACTGCGGCTGGCGCAAAGTTCGATGAATTCTTCCGGCGTCGTTATTTGATCGCGAAAATGCGCGTATTTTCGTTGTATGTGTGAGGCGGCCTTGCCGCCGTCATGGCGATTGCCATTGCGAACGAATATCAGATCTGAATTTGCGACGGTCGAGATCAGGTATTGCTCTATGGAGTCTGGCTGAACGGCTTGCGGCGCTGATTCAGATTCCGTCAGCCATTCAATTTCCGCCGGTGCCTCAGCTTCCGCAGGCACCTCAGCTTCCACCGCCGCCTCAGCTTCCGAAGGTGCCTCAGCTTCCGGCGGTGATTCTGGTTCTGCCAGCAGGGGCGGGGTGGCGAAAATCAACAAGACGGCCAGTAATATGTATTTCATGGCAGTGGTTTATCCGGTGTCCACCTGGACCTGAATGACGCCATCCTGAACCCGGGTCGCAAAAGTCCTGACCGGCTCATAGGCTGGAGCGCTAAGGGCTTTCCCCGTACGGATGCAAAAGCGTGCGCCGTGCCGGGGACAAATAATCTGATCGCCGTCTATGGGTCCACCGGTTAATTCTTCGCTGTCGTGGGTACAAATATCTTCAATCGCGTAGTACACGCCATCCAGATTGAAAACGGCCACAATGAATTCGTCCAACTCGAGGACCTCAAACTCGCCAGGAGCCAGTTCTCCCTCGTCCGTCACGTCCATCCACTGCAGTGTCATAAGCGTTTGCTCTGCCTACATCAGGCCTGTTTGCAGTCTCGCCGCATCGGACATCATGCTCTGGTTCCAGGGTGGGTCAAACACCAATTCCACGTTGGAGGATTCGATAGTGGGAATCAGTTCGACTTTTTCCTTCACATCCTGCACCAGGATATCTCCCATGCCGCAGCCCGGCGCGGTCAGGGTCATGGTGATGGACGCGTGGCGGTTGCCGCTCTCGGTACGTTCCAGGTTACAGGAATAGATCAATCCCAGGTCCACGATGTTGACCGGAATTTCCGGATCATAGCAAGTTCTCATTTGCTCCCAGGCCAGCGCCTCCACGTCCTCGTCCGAGGCGTCGTCGGCCAACTTTGGAGGCCGTACCGGTTCCTTCCCAAGGGCATCTGCATCCACCCCGGCCACCCTGAAAAGATTGCCTTCCACGTACACGGTGAAGCTGCCACCCAGGGCTTGCGTGATAAAGCCATGGGTGCCGGCATTCAAGGTGACTTCCTCACCCGCAGGGATAATTACTCCGCGGCAGTCGCGTGCAAAAGTAACCGGTTCATTACTGTGCCCAAACATGCTTACTCCGTGGTCACTGGGTTGCCTTGCTTGTCCAGCGCCGCAATCAAGGTATGCCAGCAGAGGCTGGCGCATTTTACTCGCGAGGGATAGTCCCGTACACCAGCCAGGGCCGCAAGTTTGCCCAGTTCCAGTGGATCCTGTTCAAGGTCAGCGCCGGTTAGCATCGCGTGGACCTGTTGGTACAGTTCCCGGGCCTGGGACTCGGACTTCCCCTTGAGAGCCTCGGTCATCAGCGAAGCGGAGGCCACTGAAATGGCGCAGCCTGAACCCTGGAACGCCAGGTCATCGATGTGACCGTCCTTGATGTTCACGAACACGCCCAGTTTGTCGCCACAAAGCGGGTTGTAACCCCTGGGCCTCCAGGTCCGCGGGGCTGATGACGCGGAAATTCCGGGGGCTCCTGTTGTGATCGACAATAATGTCCTGATAAAGATCTTTCAGGTTCATTACCCCAGTACCTCCCGAACGTGCTGCAAAGCCTCTACCAGCCGGTCTATATCGGCGCGCGTATTGTAAACTCCCAGCGAGGCCCTGGCGGTAGCGGGCAGCCCGAAAAAGTCCATGACCGGCATAGCGCAATGGTGTCCCGTGCGAACCGCGACACCCTGGTTGTCGAGGATAGTACCAATGTCGTGGGGGTGGGCCCTGCCCATTACAAACGACAGTACGCCTGCCTTGTGCGCTGCGGTGCCAATGATGCGCAAGTCCGGAATATTCTGCAGGGCCGTGGTTGCATAGGCCAGCAGTTCCTGCTCCCGTTTCTCAATGGCAGGCATCCCTATCCTTTGCAGGAAGTCTATTGCCGCGCCAAGCCCCACAGACGCCCGAAATATTCGGTGTGCCCGCTTCCAGCCGGTAAGGTAGCTCGTTGTAAATGCTCTTTTCAAAGGTGACGGCGAGAATCATATCGCCACCGCCCTGGTAGGGTGGGAGCTGATCCAGCAGTTGCCTGCGCCCGTAAAGAACGCCGACTCCTGTGGGTCCATACATCTTGTGCGAGGAGAAAACGTAAAAATCACAATCCAGGTCGCGTACATCCACGGCCATATGCGGGACAGCCTGTGCGCCGTCCAGCAACACAGCGATACCCATGTTTTTCGCGGCGACCACGTACTGCTTGACCGGGTTGATCGTGCCCAGCGCATTTGAAACGTGGCTCAGCGCCACAATGCGTGTGCGTGGACCCAGCATGTCCAGGTAGGCCTGATAATCCAGTTCACCGTTTTGATTCATCGGAATCACACGCAGGACTGCGCCGGTACGTTCACGCAGCAGTTGCCAGGGTACGATATTTGCGTGGTGCTCCATGTGGCTGATGATGATTTCATCACCCTTTGCAATGAATTTCTGGCCGAAGCTGCTGGCGACCAGGTTGATACCCTCGGTGGTGCCGCTCACGAATACGATTTCGCTGGTAAATTCAGCGTTTATAAAATTGCGGACTTTCTCTCTGGCACCCTCGAAGGCATCAGTCGCCCGTTGGCTAAGTGTATGTACACCCCGGTGCACATTGGCGTGGTCATGTTCTTCGTACCAGGTCACCGCGTCGATCACGCTGCGCGGGCGCTGGGAGGAGGCCGCGCTATCCAGAAAGACCAGCGGCTTGCCATGTATCTGCTGGTCCAAAATTGGAAATTCGCCTCGAATTTCTTTCGCCCAGGTTTCGCTTTGATTCAGCTCAAGCTGGGGATTCGCTGGAAAGGCTCATACAAACTCCCGCAAGCGGTCGCCGTCGGGCAACTGGCTGACGATACGTTTTTCCATGGCATGGCGAATGGAAGTCTCACCGATACCCGCGACTATCTCATCCGCGAAGGCGAACACCAGCAGGCTGCGCGCCATGGTCCGTTCAATGCCCCGGGATAGCAGATAGAAGAGGGCGGCCTTGTCCAGCTGGCCCACAGTGGCGCCGTGACTGCACTTTACGTCGTCGGCGTAGATTTCCAGTTCCGGCTTGGTATCTATCTCGGCCTGTTCGGATAGCAGCAGGTTGTTGCTGGCCTGGTGAGCCTCGATTTTCTGGGCATCCCGGTGAACGACTACCTTGCCGTTGAAAACACCCCGGGAATTGCCGTCCAGTACGCAACGATAGACCTCCCGGCTCCGGGTGTGCGGGGCAATATGATCGACCTGGGTATGCGTGTCCATGTGCTGGCGACCCTTGCCGAGCATCAAGCCAAACAATTCAGCTTCGGCACCTGGCTCGTTCAGGGAGACGTCAATATCCAAGCGCGCCAGCGCCGAGCCGAGGCAGACATGGTGATGGGTGTAATGAGAGTCACGTGCCTGGTCGACGGTCACCCGGCAAATCTGAAACGACTTGCTACTGGCATCCTGGATACGCGTGTGGGTTACCCTGGCGCCGACGTCCAGGCTAATGTTGATGACGCTGTTGACCAGGTTCTCGTCCTGGCCAAGCGACACGTGGTGTTCGACCAGGCTGAATCGGGAATTGGCGCCTGCGGACAGTTCCACCCGTGGATGGAGCATGGTGGGCTGTTGCTTGTCGCTGCTTATAAACAACAAGTATAGAGGGGTTTCCAGGCTGGTATTGGCATCCACCTGAAGCAGGCGGGCATCGTGCGCAAAGGCGGTGTTCAGGTTGCTAAAGGCTGGCAAGGTTTGGCCGGACTCGTCTCCGTCTTGCACCTCCAGGTGGCTGATCCGCAGTCCTGCCGGTGAACCCTGGTCGCTATGCTGGTCCAGGAGACGGCCGTCAAGAAAAACCAGGAGGTGGCCTTCCAGATCCGGGATGCGGCAGGCGTTCAGTTGTTCTGCCGAAAGGGTGCCGTCAGCGGCCGGGACGAATACGCGGCGTGTAAGATTGCGCAGGTTGGTATAGCGCCAGCTTTCCTCGTGCGTACCGGGAAACCCATGCCTCAGGAAGCGTTCAAGGGCCTGCTCACGCAGGTTTCGCAACAACGGGTCCGAGGGGGCGCTGTTATCGAAGGCCTGACGCAGGCCGTCCAGGGCTACGGCGGGATTTGCGCTCATGCCTGTGATTCCTCCAGTGCCTCCTTCAGCACCCAGTCATAGCCCCTTCTCTCCAATTCCATGGCCAGGCTCTTGTCTCCGGAGCGGATAATTCTGCCTTCAGAGAGCACGTGGACAAAGTCAGGCTCGATATAATCCAGCAAGCGTTGATAGTGGGTGACCATGACGATACTGCGATCATCACTGCGCAAGCTGTTAACGCCGTTGGCCACAATCTTCAGAGCGTCGATGTCCAGCCCCGAGTCGGTTTCATCCAGCAGCGCCAGGCGGGGCTCAAGCACCGCCATCTGAAGAATCTCATTGCGCTTCTTTTCGCCACCGGAGAACCCTTCGTTCACGCCACGGTTCAAGAAGCTGGTGTCCATTTGCATCAGCTTCATCTTGTCGCGAATCAGGGCCAGGAACTCCACTGCATCCAGATCGGATTCGCCGCGGTGCTTGCGCATCGAATTCAGAGCCGCCTTGAGCAGGTAAGTGTTGTTAACACCAGGGATTTCTACCGGGTACTGGAAGGCAAGGAACAGTCCCTCGTGTGCCCTTTCCTCAGGTTTCAGATCCAGCAGATTCTTGCCAAGGAAAGTCACTGAACCGCCGGTTACCTGATAATCCTCGCGACCAGCCAGTATTTGCACCAGCGTGCTCTTGCCTGAGCCGTTGGGTCCCATGATCGCGTGAATCTCACCCTCGCCGATGGTCAGCGAAAGGCCCTTGAGAATCTCGCGCCCTTCAACCCGGGCCTGTAAATTGTCTATCTTCAGCATCTTGAATCTTCCAGTCTTTTTCTGAACGTTCTATCCCACTGCACCTTCAAGGCTTACGCAAAGCAGGTTCTGGGCCTCAACCGCGAATTCCATCGGGAGTTCCTTGAATACCTCTTTGCAAAAACCGTTCACGATCATGTTGACGGCATCCTCTTCGGATATGCCCCGCTGGCGGCAGTAAAAAAGTTGATCCTCGCCAATTTTTGATGTGGTGGCCTCATGTTCCACTCGTGCGCTCGGGTTTTTCACCTCTATATAGGGAAAAGTATGCGCACCGCACTTGTCACCCATGAGCAAGGAGTCACACTGGGTGTGGTTGCGCGCGCCCTCTGCGCCAGCCAGAATCTTCACCAGTCCGCGGTAGGAACTTTGGGCGCGACCGGCGCTGATGCCCTTGGATACGATGGTGCTGCTGGTGTTTTTCCCAATGTGAATCATCTTGGTGCCGGTGTCCGCTTGCTGCAGGTTATTGGTAACCGCAACCGAGTAGAATTCGCCAACGGAGTTGTCGCCCCTGAGGATGCAACTGGGATATTTCCAGGTGATTGCAGAACCGGTTTCCACCTGGGTCCAGGAAATCTTGGAATTCTTCCCGGCACAATCACCCCGCTTGGTGACAAAGTTGTATATACCACCTCGGCCCTCTTCATCTCCCGGGTACCAGTTCTGAACCGTGGAGTATTTGATTTCCGCGTCATCCATCGCAATCAGTTCCACCACCGCCGCATGTAACTGGTTTTCGTCACGCATGGGGGCGGTGCAGCCCTCCAGATAGCTCACGTGGCTGCCTGCCTCCGCCACGATCAGGGTTCGTTCGAACTGGCCCGTGTTGGCCGCGTTAATGCGGAAATAGGTGGATAGTTCCAGCGGGCAGCGCACTCCCTTGGGTATAAACACGAAGGAGCCGTCGGTAAACACGGCGGAATTCAGGGTGGCGAAATAATTATCGGTATAGGGAACCACTTTTCCGAGGTACCGTTCTATGAGCTCGGGATGTAATTGCACCGCTTCGGAAAAGGAACAGAATATGACGCCGGCCTTTGCCAGCTTGCCCTTGAAAGTCGTGGCTACCGACACGCTATCGAACACTGCGTCCACGGCCACACCTGCCAGGCGGGCGCGTTCATGCAAAGGGATGCCAAGTTTCTCGTAAGTCTCCAGCAGCTTGGGGTCCACTTCGTCCAGACTCTTGGGCGCATCGGCCCGGGATTTGGGGGCCGAGAAATAGGAGATGGCCTGGTAATCGATCGGCTTGTGATGCAAATGGGCCCAGTCGGGCTCCTTCATGGTTAACCAGTGCTCATACGCCCTTAGCCGCCAGTTGAGGAGGAACTCCGGTTCCTTCTTCTTGGCCGAAATCATGCGAATGACGTCTTGTGCTGCAAGGCCATTTCGATAGATTCTATCGTAGATTCGGAATCGAATTCGGCCACTTCTGCTTCGGTAAAACCCTGCTCCAGATACCCGCGACGCAGATCATACGTCAGAGCCACGTTGAGCCCGGTCAGGTCAGGGGCCGCTTGCTTCAAGGTTGAAAATTCCGGCGACTTCATGATCTCCTCAAAAAAAAGTGTTACTAAAGCTTTCGGCAATGCCGCCAAAAAAGGCAGTTGCTCCGCGTCTGAGATTGCGAAGGCTGTATCCCCCCTCCTGAACAATCAAACTCGGCAGTTTTAACTGTCCCAGCCGTCGTCCGATCTTTCGCAGAGAACCGCCGCTGAGAAGAAAAGGGCCCGTCGGATCCCCTTTCATGGTGTCAAAGCCAAGACATACGATCAAAACAGTCGGCTTGAACCGCTCGATACGATGCAGGGCCTTCTCCAGCGTCTGCAAATACAACTCTTCCTCCGTATTTTCCGGCAGCGGATAATTCTGATTAAATCCCTGACCCGGCCCATCCCCCGTCTCATCGGAAAATCCACTGAAATACGGATAGGAGTGATTTGGATGGCCATGCAGGCTAATCGTCAGGACATCGTTTCGCTGATAAAAAATGTCCTGGGCGCCGTTGCCGTGATGATAATCGATGTCCAGGATGGCAACCTTCCCCTCCTTGACCAGACGCTGTGCGGCCACAGCGGCATTGTTGAAATAACAGAAACCTCCAAATGTACG
>CAWGLN010000006.1:0-64086 GCA_963823435.1 uncultured Gammaproteobacteria bacterium
GATCAAGGCAGGGGTGGAGGCCATGGTGGTCAGCGCCATGGCGCTGATGCCGCCAGCCGAATAGAGGTTATAATCCGAGCTTGGAAAAATGCATGGCCTGTTCCGGGCGGGAGGATTTGATGTTTCAGAAAGCTTTTTTGGCGCTCGTCGCGTCGCTGGTAACAATCGCTGCGGCCTACGCCCAGGCGCCTGCATCCCTGGCCGCAAGCCTGAATGTACAGGTGTTTCCCAAGGCCGGGCAGGATGCCGCTCAGCAGTCCAAGGATGAAGCCGAATGTTACGACTGGGCAGTGACCAACTCCGGTGTCGATCCATTCCACTTGCAGAAAAAGGAGGCCGGCAGACTCAGCAGGCGCAACAGGCCAGCGAGCAGGTTGCTGCGTCAGGACAGGGCGCCGGGGCCAAGGGAGCCGTGCGTGGCGCTGTGGCCGGTGCCGTGATTGGCGAAATTGCTGACGATGATGCCGGCAAGGGTGCGGCTTACGGCGCCGCTGCCGGGGTGGTGGCGGGACGGCGTGGCGCTCGTAAAGCCCAGGAGGAAGCCCAGGCCGATATCAGCCAGCAGCAACAGCAGGCGACCCAGGCTACCGCGGAAGAAATGACCAATTTCAAGAATGCCTTTGGCGCCTGTCTGGAAGCCAAGGACTACATCGCGAAGTACTAGAGTCGTCAGTGGACCGGCCGGGCTTGCCCGGCCGGTCCCAATATCCGCTACGGCTTGCCGGATGTGACGCGATCTCGCCTGCCCAGACCCGCAAGTGCGAGAACTCCAAGCGTCAGCCAGCCCATGGATCCGCCACCACCCTCTACCAGGATCACTTCCGGCGGGGCGCTCACCGGCGTGTCGTACTGGATGTCCTCCAGGGGGAGGTAGGCCAGATCCGCCCATTCGGGACCCAGGTCAGCCACCAGGTAGCCGGTGTAGGCGTCGTAGATCTCGATCAGAAGATCATAGTCGCCGGTGGGATAGCCGCTGGCCAGGGTAGTCTCGATCACGTACACATCATCGGGGCTGTCGGCATAGATGGTGAAGTCGTAGGTATAGGCGAATTCGTTCCAGGGTCCGCCTTCGTAGCTCAAATACACCACGGCAAACACATCGGCCACGCTGTAATAGGTGTCGGTATCGAAAGTCAGGCGGAAATCCGTGTAATAACCGTCACGGTCCTGGTCGTAGGACAGTTCGACCCAGGCGTCGTAAATCCAGAAATCGACATTGACAGCCTGGGCGATCAGCGCCGATGGCGTGCCTGACTTGCGGGTCGCGCGTCGGCCCTCGGAGCTGCTACCTCGTGTGCCGGCAAGCAGTGGCGCATAGCTGAACTGACGTTGCTGTTGGGCCACAGGGTTGCTGCATCGGATTGCAGAAATCCGACACTGGCGCTTTCACGAGGCGCGCCAGACGCGGCCACCGTAACAGCAGGTTGGGCGGCCAGGACGGGTCCGCCCAGGCTGCACAGTGCGAGTGTAAACCCGACGGCGATCCGTCTTGCCAGACCGGGGATTGATTCGAACTTTCGGCGGGTAAAATTTCGTGTTGTCATCGTCCTGTCCTCTTGCCACTTTAATTCCTGTGTCAGGTTCATTAAAGACCAGGCATGCTGAATCAGAACTGAATGGGGATCGGGGGCAACCATTGTATTACCTGAAAAGGAAAAGGCCGGAACCCTGGGCAGGTTCCGGCCTCGTATCCAGGGCACTGACTGCTTATGATTCGCCTATGCGGCGTGTTCCTTACCAGGGTGCAGGGCCAGCTGTTCCACCGCCTCGACCAGGGCGTTGCCTTCTTCTGCCAGGCGATAGCTGACTCGAAGGGAAGGCTTGTCGATGTCGATGATGCGGGCCAGGCTGATGGGTGTGCCGATCAGCACCAGGTCACACTCCACCGTATTGATGGTGGTCTCCAGATCCATTACCTGCCGATCACCGTAACCCATGGCCGGCAGCAGCGCGCCGATGTCGGGATATTTCTGGAAGGTCTCGGCGATTTCGCCCACCGCCCAGGGTCGCGGATCGACCAGTTCTGCTGCGCCATACAACTTCGCAGCCACCACCGCGGCGCCAATTGCATACCGCCATGGGTCAGGGTTGGACCATCTTCCACTGCCAGCACTTTCTTGCCCGGATAAATCGAGCTGGGGACGCTCAGCGGTGAGCGGGCGCGTACGAACTGTGGCCTTGGGGTTCAGCTTCTTTGCGCTTGCCTCGATGGCGGCGATCCCCTCAGGCTCGGCGGAATCGATCTTGTTAATGATGATCATGTCGGCGCGCCTGAAGTTTTCGATACCCGGGAAATACTTCAACTCATGACCGGCCCGGTGTGGATCAGGTTACGTGATCCACAGGTCGGGCTTGTAGAAAGGCGTGTCGTTATTGCCGCCGTCCCAGATCACGACGTCTGCTTCTTTCTCCGCCTGGTCAAGGATGGCCTGGTAATCCACGCCGGCGAAGACCACGAAACCGTTTTGATATGTGGCTCGATTCCTCGCGTTCCTCGATCGTGCACTCGTAGAAGTCAAGGTCTTCCGACAGGTGGCAAAGCGTTGCACGGCCTGGGCCGCCAGCTTGCCATAGGGCATGGGGTGACGAACCACCACCACTTTTTTCCCGGCTGCTTTCAGAATATCCATCACCCGACGGAGATCTGGCTTTGCCGCAGCCTGTACGGGTGGCGCACTGCAATCACCGGCTTGGTCGAGGGCAACATGGTCGCATCCACGTCATAGGTGGAGAACTTCACACCGTGAGACTCGACCAGTTCTTGCGCTCTTCCACATAGTCCAGGGTCACGTCGGAGTAGGCGAACACGACCTCGTCCACGTCCTCTTCCTGTAGCAGTTGGTCCAGTCCCTCTTCCGGTACGATGGGGATGCCGTCAGGGTACAGGTTACCGGCCAGGAGGGTGGGGATCAGTGACGATCGTCAATGTGCGGGATCTGCGTGGCGGTGAAGGCGAGCACGTCGAATTGCGAACTTGTCCCGGTAGCAGGGATTAAACACATGAAAATCGCGGCCGGCCGCACCATCGTACAATTCTATGACTCCAGGCGTGATCGAGCTCCACGGGGTGTATTTTGAAAGGAACGCGAGCTGACCGAGCAAGGACAAAGCCGCTCGCGTCTCAAAGATTGTGCTGAGCGATCCAAGCGGAGGTCTGTTGAATTTAACGGCCGATTTCGCCGTCTGTAGTCCAAAAAACACCCCGCCCAAAGCCCTTCCTGGGCCCTCTCGCCTGTCCCATACGCCCCGGGGATCTATTCCTCGTGAAATTGACCAGCGCGATCAGAATTTCAGTGGTCATGTCGCTGAACACCCATGCCACTTGGGCAGCGCTGCATTCTGCTAATGTGACCTGGTACCAGACTGATCACAACGGGCATCCCGGGTGCTTGCTCCTACCCCGGCGGAGATCCACCCGCCAGTCTCCAGACTGACCAGTCGGGAAATCGTGCCCATACCACTCCCAGCCGCCCTTGAAGACGAGCTGCTGCTGCTGGCAAGGCGCATACCCACTGAGGCATCGGCGGAGCTCGGCGTCGGGAGATGGGGAAGCCCGCTGCATCGATAACTTTCTGGGCGGCAGCCGGGATGTCATTACCGGCACCAGCCCGCGAGCACCCAGAGCACGACGTTGCGCAAACAGAGCTCAAATCTTCATGACACGCCCCTTCATAAGCAACTGGCTATTGCATCTTTATAGTACATACGGCTCGACCCCGCAGGCATGACTCATATACATCTGCGCAGGACCGCAGAAGGCTGAAACGTCATGTCTCCTTGCCACCCTGCTCGCGCAGCGGTCTAATGGCCCCTACCTTCGTCTTCTGGCACACCGCGGCGGTGAAGACCACGTCGGTGGAACTGTTCAGGGCGGTCTCGGCCGAGTCCCGCACACGCCGATCACAAAGCCTACAGCCACCACCTGCATGGCCACGTCGTTCGGGATGAACGAACAGGCTGCAACTCGAACGGATCAGCAGCAGGGAACCACCGGCCACGCCGGAGGCGCCACAGGCCGACAGGGCCGCCACCACCGACAACAGCAAGGCGGTCGGGAAGTCCACCTGGACGCCCAGGGTGTGGCGGCCGCCGCCAGCAGCTATGGGCGATCGCCGTGCTGCCCATGTTGATGGTGGCGCCCAGGGAGCTAAACCGCATAAGGTGTTCCGGTCCAGACCCAGTTTTTCGCACAGGGCCAGAGGCACTGTTCACTTGGGATGTCGCGGCGGACTGTGCGTGAAGAAGGCAGTGACCCCGCTTGCGCAGGCTGGTGAACACGATGGGGTAGGGATTGCGCCGGGTGCGCATCCAAGACAATCAGGGGATTGATCACCAGCGCCGCCAGCATGCAGCCATCTATACAATTACACCAGGACGGGCGTAGCCTTCCAGGGCCGACAGGCCGAACTGCGCGAGGTCGCCGCTCACCAGACGAAGATACCCAGCGGTGCAAGCCGAATGATCTCACCTCTACGATCGCCGTCACGGCCGCGGCCATCTCGTCAGCATGATTGCATGGCCGCGGAGGCGTGACGCATGCCCGAACTCCGTACCCGCCATACCCTCAGCCTCACGCTGATGAAACTGCTGCTTGCGATGGCGCTGACCGGGTTACGACCTCGAACAGCAGGTTCTCGAGCACGGATGACGCCCTGGCGGCGACATTCCTCATCCCGCCCGACCGTCAGCAGCACAAGATCTGTCGGGAACAGGCTGCTGACCACCACCGCCAGCAAGGCCGCGCTGGAGGTTGCCGCCATGGACAGGCCGACGAACGGGTCGCAGGCGGGGCCGTTGCCGATTTCCTGTTGGCCATGGGCTGAGGCCACGAGTACCAGCACAAGGATCGGGGCGACCGCCTTGAGGGCCTGCACAAACAAGTGACCCAGCAACATCGCCCGCCTGAGGCGCCGGCTCCGGCCAACCAACGCCAGTACAGACCCGCCACTGATACCCACGGCAAATCGGCTATGAAGTGTGCCGCTGCGGGCCAGTTTTCTCGATTTATGCGTATTTGGGAGGTCTACCTGCAAAATTTCGCAATAAATCGGGATGTTGACCCTATAAATGCAAGGTCTGGCCGATTCGCCGCGAGATGGCCTTCAGCGGTAGGGCGAGGTAGGTTTTCCCTGCATGGGTCTCCCGCGCGGCCGCAGAGTTGTGAGCTTGCCAGGCCTTTGAGTGATAGCGTCTGTGTATATACTCATGCTTCTTACAGATGGAGATCGACGAACATGGCAGGAGTCGAAGGCAGGGTGGCATTGGTCACCGGAGCGGGTCGGGGCATAGGCAGGGCAACCGCATTGTTGCTGGCATCCCGCGGCGCCCGGGTGATGTGCGTATCGCGCAACCGCGAGGAATTGGAGGCGACCGGCCTGGACTACACGGTGGCGGACCTGGGCACCGTTGAGGGCTGTGAGCTGGCGGTCACTGAGACCGCCCGTCGCCTGGGTCCGGTTCAGATCCTGGTGTGCAACCACGGTCTTGGATCGGCACACGAGAAAGTGCTCTGGGAACAGACCCAGGAAGTCTGGGACCAGAGCATGCGGATCAACCTGGACGGTCCGTTTCATTTATCCCGCCTGCTGATGCCGGCCATGATCGCAGGTCGGTTACGGACGACTGGTCTACACCAGTTCCACCGCCGCCCAGATCGCCGAGCATGCCGGCTGCGCCTACAACGCCTCCAAGGCCGGCCTGCTGGCGCTCATGCGTTCGGCGGCGACCGATGGCGGGGCCCATGGTATTACCGCCAATGCCGTGCTGCCCGGCTGGGTGCGCACCGAGATGGCCGAGCGCTCGGCCCTGGCGGAAGCGCAACAACGTGGCATCACGACCGACCAGGTGTGGCAGGAACGCGCGGCGCTGTATCCGCCGAAACGGGTTGCCACCCCGGAAGAGGTGGCCCACATGATCGCCTTCCTGGCCTCGGAGGAATCCAGCGGAGTGAGTGGCGAGTCCATACGCGTGGCCCTGGGCAGCCACTGGTAGGGTCACTGTTGGTAATGGGGCCGGAGACAACTGCATCCGGCCCCTTATTCTTCCTGTTACTCTACCGCTGTCTGGCTGGTACCACTGCCGCCCATTACCGGCGACCAGTGGGAAGCACGGATTTTCCACTTGCCGTCTTCCTTCACGAACACCTGGGTGGCTCGGGTGAAGTAATGATCCACCGCCGCGGAGCCCTTGGGCTTCCAGGACCCTTCTGAGTAAAACATGGCCACGGCCGCCTGGCCGGGCACCAGGGTAACTACCTGGATGTGTTTCACGCTCAGGTTGAAGCTGTCGTACTCGCTGGGACTGCCGCCATTACCCAACTCCTGGACCAGGCCGCCACTGGACCAGAATTCCAGGGCGCCATGCTTTGAGTAGGTGTCGGCTTCGTCCTTCAGATTCTTTCTCGAGTAGGCGTTTCCATCCATGATCAACTTGGTGATCTCTTTTTCGGTGGCGGGATCTGCCTGGGCCAGGGCGCTGACCAGGAAGACTGTTGCTAGTAATAGTCCGAGTATTTTTTTCATTTTTCTTATCCTTGGTTGTTTGCGTAGCTTGTCATTCCAAGGGAAACGCGCTTGCTTCCCTTGAGATCCCGGTCACGCTACGCTCACTACCCGGAATGGTCAAATCAGTGCTGCGCTGCGGAATCGGTATTCCAATCCGCACATCCGTCCCTTGTGATTTCAGGCAGGCCCCGCCCCGGGTGTAAGTAACGCCTCGTCTCCTGTTATGCTCCGCAAAATCCAAATCAGGGTGCAAGGGACATGCAGTCCATCATTTCGGTGCGCGATCTGTCGGCAAGGTCTACGAAGGCGGTTTCCAGGCGCTCAAGAACGTCAGCCTGGAAATCCGGCGTGGCGAGATCTTCGCCCTGCTGGGTCCCAATGGCGCCGGCAAGACCACCCTGATCAGTATCATCTGCGGTATCGTCAATCCCGGGTCGCGGCCAGGTGTTGGCCGATGGTCATGACATCGTCACGCAGTTCCGGGAGGCGCGCTCGCGCATCGGCCTGGTGCCCCAGGAATTGACCACTGATTCTTTCGAAACCGTCTGGAATACAGTCAACTTCAGTCGCGGACTGTTTGGCAAGGCGCCGAATCCGGCGCACCTGGAGTCAGTGCTGAGAGAGCTGTCACTGTGGGACAAGCGGGATACCCGCATCATGAAATTATCCGGCGGAATGAAACGCCGGGTGATGATCGCCAAGGCGCTGGCGCATGAACCACAGATCCTTTTCCTGGATGAGCCCACCGCGGGAGTGGATGTGGAGTTGCGTCAGGATATGTGGAATATGGTGCGGCGTCTGCGCGAAAGCGGTGTGACCATTATCCTCACGACCCATTACATCGAGGAAGCGGAGGAAATGGCCGACAGGATCGGCGTCATCCACAAGGGCGAGATCATCGTGGTGGAGGACAAGGACGTGTTGATGAAGAAGCTGGGCAAGAAGCAGCTGACCCTGCAATTGCAGACCCCGCTTGTCCGAGATCCCGCCGAGTTGGCGGCCTATCCGCTGGAACTGTCTGCCGATGGCGCCCAGCTGGTGTATACCTTTCGATGCCCAGGGTGACCGCACGGGCATTGCCGGTCTGTTGCGGCGCCTGGGCGAACATGGCATCGATTTCAAGGACCTGCATACCAGCGAGAGTTCCCTGGAGGACATTTTCGTCAGCCTGGTGAGGTCGCGCGCATGAACCTCTACGCATCCGCGCCATCTACCTGTTCGAAATGCACCGCGCCTGGCGCACCCTGATGCAGAGTCTTGCCACGCCGGTAATCTCCACTTCGCTTGTATTTCGTGGTGTTCGGCTCGGCCATCGGTTCGCGCATGGCGCAGGTGGACGGCGTCAGTTACGGCGCCTTCATTATTCCCGGCCTGGTGATGCTGGCCTTGCTTACCGAGAGTGTCTCCAATGCGTCCTTCGGTATTTATATGCCACGTTACAATGGCACCATCTACGAGGTGCTGTCGGCGCCCATCTCGTTCGTGGAAATCGTGATCGGCTACGTGGGCGCGGCGGCCAGCAAGTCCATGGTACTGGGCTTCGTGATACTGCTTACCGCAAGTCTGTTCGTGGATTATGACATCGAGCATCCGGTGTGGATGGTGGGATTCCTGGTGCTCACGGCGGTGACATTCTGCCTGTTTCGGCTTTGTGATCGGCATCTGGGCCGATACCTGGGAGAAACTGCAGGTCGTGCCGATCCTGATCGTCACGCCGCTGGCCTTTCTTGGCGGCAGCTTTTACTCCATCAGCATCCTGCCGCCGCTGTGGCAGAAGATCACCCTGTTCAACCCGGTGGTCTACCTGATCAGCGGTTTCCGCTGGAGCTTTTACGGGGTGTCCGATGTCAGTCCGGCCATCAGCCTGGGCATGACCATGATGTTCATGCTGCTGTGCCTGGTGACCATCGCCTGGATTTTCAAGACCGGCTATCGTCTGAAAACCTAGCTTTTTCACGTCTGCCACCGTAGGTTTGGCGTAGGCATCGATTACATACTATGGACAGGAATATGAAGGCAATCGGAGAATTTGAGGTCAATTTGCGAGCGCTGGACGCCTACGCACGCGGCAAGGAAGGCATCAAGCTCGGTCGCATGTCGATAGACAAGACCTTCCGCGGAGACCTCATGGGAACCAGCATTGGCGAGATGCTCAGCGCCATGACCACGGTAAAGGGCTCCGCAGGCTATGTGGCGATCGAACAAGTCAGTGGAAGCCTGGCTGGAAAGAAGGGCAACTTCGTACTCCAGCATTTCGGGACCATGGACAAGGGCGTCAGTAACCTGGTTCTGGAGGTGGTGCCGGATTCCGGGTCCGGCCAGTTGGCGGGATTGTCCGGAACAATGACTATCAAGATCGATGAAGGAAGACACTATTACGAATTTGATTATGAACTGGCGGATTGAATCGGGGAGGGTAGCGGCTTGTACGAGGGACGAGCTCCAATCGATCACCTGAAGCCGTTGTCATGCTCTTGCGTCACGCAGTATGATACGCGGCATGGCTAGTCCCTCGAAGCGTGTGTCGACCCCGAAAGCGAAGCGGTCTTCCGCACCGAAATCAAAGCCGCCAAAATCCTCCGCGAAACCATCCCTTCGTTTCTACCATTCCGTCCCGCTGCGTAAGCGAACGCTCGATTTGCTGGATACTGTCGAGCAGGCGGAAGATGCGACTGCGCACCGTGATGCCCTGTCGGAGCTGGTGATGGAGTTGACCCGAAGTGGCTTCGACGCCTACTTCTTGCAGCCGCTTAAACAGGCCAGGGCAGGCTTCATCCTGGAACAGACCGCGAGCCTCGGGCTGGCAGGTGCGCAGCAGATGATGGGTCCGGTCATTCGGCAAATGATCGGGCGTATGAACGGCCCGCAGCTGTTATCGGTATGCAGCTCGATCCGACAATTAATGCTGTAGACTGCCTGGGAACGGCTGCTTGTATCACCACCAGACAGTCGTTTTTTCACATTGACAGGAGTTCAACATGGCACAGGGTTCAATATTTTCGATGAAAATTATTGGTGTCGCGCTCGTGATTCTCGGCCTCGGCCTGGCCTATTGGGGTTATCAACTGTCTGATTCGGTTGAGTCACAAATAACCCAGGCCTTTACAGGCTCAGATACAGATAAGGTAATGACCTTCTACATCGGCGGTGCAGTCAGTTTTTTTGTCGGCTTGTTTCTGTTCGCGAGAAAGTAGAATCACAGGTGCTGCAGCTTTGCTATCCCATCAGCATTGTGAGAAGTGACGGGCATGGCCTCCGACCAGGACTTTGTCGACTATCTGCTTGAGCAAATCCGGGGTGCCGGCGCCATCGGCTACCGGAAAATGTTTGGTGAATACGCGCTGTATTGTGACGGCAAGGTGGTCGCGCTGGTCTGCGATAACCAGCTATTCATAAAGCCGACGCAAGCAGGAAGGTCGTTTATTGGTGATGTGGTCGAGGCCCCCGCTTATCCTGGCGCCAAACCCTCCTTTCTGATTGACGAGAAAATCGAAGATGGAGAATGGATAAGCGAACTGGTGAAAATCACGGCAAGGGAGCTCCCGCCTCCCAGGCCCAAGAAGAAGCGCAAGGCGAAAAGCAAAAAGAAGACCGGTAAGAAGTCTTAACGAGCATCTATGGATCCAATTGCCGGTTCGTGAATCCCGATGCGCGAAGCGTATAATGTTCCCAGGGTAGAACACGGCATACATAGGGAAGATCAGGATGGAATTCAAGGAAAGGCCTGCCGGCGGTGGCAGGAGTATTCTGGGCTCGGTAGCCACGATTGCGGGTGTCGTCTTGATTTTCGCCATCGGCGTGGTGCTCTGGCACCTGCCCGGTTGGGTGGTGACGCTGTACCTGGTCGCCAGCGCGGTGACCTTTATCCTGTACGCCATGGATAAATCGGCGGCTGGAAAAGACGGACGCAGGACCCCGGAAAGCACCCTGCACCTGCTGTCCTTGCTCGGGGGTTGGCCCGGGGCCCTGATTGCCCAACGTCTTCTGAATCATAAATCGACCAAGGCCTCATTTCAGATGATGTTCTGGATCACCGTGGCGCTCAACTGCGTCGCGTTCTTCGGGCTTTTCAGGAACACTGCCGGCAAGTTGTTGGGATACTGATTCTGGGAACGCATGTTGTACAGTGCGAGAAAGATCATAAGGACCTGGAGAACACCCAATGAGTAGAACCGTCGTCGTGACCGGATCCAGCTCCGGGTTTGGACGCATGGTGTCCGAACAACTCGCCCACGAGGGTTATCGGGTGTACGCCACCATGCGTGACTGCGAGGGTAATAATGCCGATGTCAGACGCGAGCTGTTGGCGCTCGCGGCCGCCGAAGACCTGGACCTTCGGGTGCTGGAGATGGATGTTACTTCGACACATTCTGTGACCGCCGCAGCAACTACCGTGATCACCGAGTCTGGTGCGCCCAATGTCGTGATCAATAACGCGGGCCAGATGTACATGGGTTTGACCGAGGCTTTCAGTCCGGAGGAATTCACTCGTCAGCTGGATGTCAATGTAGTGGGGGTCCACCGTGTGAACCGGGCGTTTTTGCCGGAAATGCGTGAGTACGGTAATGGCCTGATCATTAATGTGAGTTGCGGGGCCGGACGCGTTGCGCTGCCGTTTTTTGGCTTGTACCACGCCAGCAAGTGGGCTCTTGAGGGCTACACCGTGGCGATGCGTACGGAACTGGCAAGCTCCGGTGTCGACATGGTATTGCTCGAGCCCGGCCCTTTCGCAACAGAGTTGTTTTCCCAAACCCCGATACCCGAGGACTCGGACGGGCGCGCAGATAGCTATCCGCCGGTGGCGCTGCAGACTTTTGAGCAGATGAGCAGCACATTTCTGAAAGTGATGGAGAATCCAGGCCTGCCCAATGATCCTGGTCTGGTGGTTAAGCGGATGATTGAATTGATCGAGATGCAGCCAGGTAGCCGACCGCTACGCTGCCTGGTCGGTGTGAATTTTGGAATTGAACGCCTCAATACCGCTGCCGCGGAGCATGATACGGGACTCAAGGAGTCCATGGGGATAACTGCATTTGCAAAGCTGGCGCCACGCAAGCCACACTGACAGCACGCCGGGGCCGCAAAAAAATAGATGAGAGGGGAGTGCTATGACGGAACAATCAACAAACCAGGTGCCGCGCTCGTTTTGGGTGATCGGCGCCGTCGCCCTGGTCTGGAATTTACTGGGCCTGATGGCCTATTTGATGCAGGTGACCATGGATGAGGCAACCCTGGCCACCATGTCGGCCGCCGACCGGGCAGTCTACGAGTCGATGCCGACCTGGGTGGTCTCGGCTTTCGCCATCGCCGTTAACGCGGGTGTGCTGGCGAGTTTGTTGTTACTGCTGCGCAGAACATGGGCGGTACCGGTTTTTGTTGTTTCGCTGGCAGCGGTCGTGGTGCAGGACGTGGGCGCCTTTTTCGTGGCCGGCGCCCTGGAAGGTAGGGGTGCAACCAGCGCTGTCATGCCCCTGCTGGTGCTGCTGATCGGTGGCTACCTGGTTATTTATAGTCGCTCAGCGAAACAAAAAGGTTGGTTGCGCTAGGCAGGGATTCACGCCATCCAGAAAAGAATAAAGGGTCAGTACGCTATTTCGCTTTTTCCGCATGAGTCACGGCGGCACAACAGTATACTGCCCCCAATTCTCCTTCCTCCCTACCCTGGATTGACTATGAGGCATTGGACCCTGATCGAAGAGGCACCCATTCCGGGTAGCGGGCAGTTGCTCGGCTTGTATCGGAACAAGGATGATTTCTTCATCAAGATATCCGGCAACAGTTCCGGTTCCCAGGACCTGATGAACACCCGGGTGCATGGTTCCGAGGACGCCTTGGGTGAGGCGCCTTGCAAGCGGCTGCGTAATCCCGACACAGCGCGCGTGCTGGTCGGGGGCCTGGGGATGGGTTTTACCCTGGCTGCCGCGCTTAGGCAGGTAGGACCCGATGCCGAGGTGACAGTGGCGGAGTTGGTCCCACAGGTGGTGGAATGGAATCGCGGACCGCTGGGTGAACACAGTGGCCGTCCGCTGGACGACCCCCGCACACGCATTCATGTGGGTGACGTGGCCAAGCTGATGCTGAAGAAGCGCGGGTACTTCGACGTGATTGCGCTGGATGTGGACAACGGACCCGAGGGTCTCACCAAGAGCGCGAACGACTGGCTCTATAGCACCTCCGGCATCAGTGCCGCCCAGGATGCGCTCAGACCAGGTGGAGTCGTGGCTTACTGGTCAGCAGGGCAGGACGAGGATTTCACGATCGCCTCAGGTGCAGCGGCTTCGTGGTCGAGGAACTGGTGGTACGCGGATATGGCAACAAGGGCAGTCGTTACATCATCTGGCTGGCCAGCCTGGATTGACGCGCGAGCACACATTCGGGGTCGAAGAAAGTCGTGCAGGAAATACGCCGGCGAGCTGGTGCTTCCCGCGAGCCAGCCACCAACTCTGCGTTGCAGGCGCTATGCATATTGAACCAGCGGAAGAACTATGTGACATTCGTCGCCGGGTCATGCGTCAATGCCTGGCACAGTGAGCGAAAATTTCCTTCTGCAGTGCAGCCAGTGATCGCGGGCCGTGGCGCATTGCAAATACACATTACCGGAGAATCCTGAACTTGCCTCATGTCTAATATCCTCTGGCTGGCTTCATATCCAAAATCTGGCAACACCTGGGTGCGCGCATTTTTGGCCAACCTGATAGCGGATGGTTCCGATCCTCTGCCGCTGGCGGAATTGTCGAACTATTGCAGGGACGAGGCGCTGCCGGACTTGTATACGGCCATCTCCGGGCAACCGAGTACTGAGCTCGACGCCACCCAGCTGTGCGCCCTGCGGCCCCGGGTACATGCCCGGATCGCCGCCAGCCAGCCAGGCACCGTGCTGGTAAAAACGCATAATATGAACGGGAGTTTTGAAGGCCACCCACTGCACAACCCGGACGTCAGCGCCGGGGCAGTGTATGTGGTACGCAATCCGCTGGATGTGGCCTTGAGTATGACCTATCACTTCGGGCTGGGTATTGATGAAGCGATAGATCGCCTGGCATCGGAAGAGCTGGCCACCGGAAACGACGAGTTGTTCGTGACCCAGATACTCGGATCCTGGTCGACCCATGTAGCGAGCTGGGCTGATATGGCGGGTCCCGACATCGTGGTCGTACGCTACGAGGACATGCTGGAGAAGCCGCTCAAGGCTTTTGGCAAGATTGCCGGCCTGGTCGGCCTGGGCGACAACCGCAAACGCCTGGAACGGGCGATCCAGTTCTCCAGTTTTCAAAACCTGTCCAGGCTGGAACGACGGGACGGATTCAGCGAAGTGTCGGACAAGACCAAGCGGTTTTTCAGGAAGGGACGGGCCAATCAATGGCGTGAGGCGCTTGATCGCGACCAGGTGTCACGCATCGTGAACGCTCATCGCGAGCAAATGGCGCGCTTCAAATATGTTCCTCACGGCTATTAGCAATATTCCGGCGCCTGTGTGATTGTGCGATCATCGGGGTGCTTCCTTGTACCCGGGTGACCGCTACGTTGGCGGGCTTGCCAGAATCTGCGACCCTTGCCGGGGCAAGGGTGCCAGCTTGAACCGGAGAGCCTCCATGTCACGTCTCTCAACACGTTGTCTGATTTTGCTAGCTTGCCTGGCGCCGCTGGCGTCGGTCACGGCGGAGGACGCCCCGCCAAGACCTCGTGCCCGCGATATCGGCCTGGTGGTGGGTACCTTTCCTGCCGGTCCCATGAACGCCATCACCGACGTCTCCGATGTACGGGTCGGTCATGCCACCCGCATTGAGGGTGACGACATTCGTACCGGTGTCACCGCCATCATCCCCGGCCCCGGCAATCTTTACACCCATCCGGTACCCGCATGGATCCATGTGGGCAACGGTTACGGCAAACTGATCGGTGAGACCCAGGTGCGGGAGTTCGGCGAGATCGAAACACCCATCCTGCTCACCTGCACCCTGTGTGTGTGGAGTGCGGCAAACGCCCTGAAGGAATGGGTGTACGAGCAGCCCGGCATGGGCGAACACACCGTGAATCCGGTGGTCGGCGAGACCAACGATTCGCGTGTAAACAATATGTGGGCCGATCCGATACAACGTGAGCAGGTGTTCGCCGCCCTGGATAACGCCAGCGACGGACCGGTGGAAGAGGGCAGTGTCGGCGCCGGCACCGGAACCCAGGCCTTTAGCTGGAAAGGCGGTATTGGCACCAGTTCACGGGTGCTGCCGAAGTCCCTGGGCGGCTATACCGTGGGCGTGTTGGTGCAGACAAACTTCGGCGGAACCCTGAGCATGAACGGCGCCCCGGTAGGGCGTGAGCTGGGCAGTTACGCCTATGACGATGAACTCGAGGCTGGTCCCAAGGGCGATGACAGGGAGGACGGCTCCATCATGATGGTGGTGGCCACCGATGCGCCCCTGAATGCCCGCAGCCTGGACCGCCTGGCCATGCGCGCCATCATGGGCCTGGCCCGCACCGGGTCTTTCGCGCACAACGGCTCGGGTGATTACGTGATCGCCTTCTCCACTGACCAGGGGGTTCGCAGGCCCCGTGAAAGCCGCCGGCCCGTGGTCACCCCCGAATTGGTAAACGAATCCATGTCGCCGCTGTTTGCTGCAACAGCCGAGGCTACCGAGGAGGCGATCTACAACGCCATCCTCAAGGCCACCACGGTGAGCAGCACGCGCGGAACGCTGGAGGCGCTGCCGCTGGAAGAAACAATTTCAATACTAAAAAAATACCAGGTACTACACTGGGACGAGACCTTGCCCCCCAATAATTAAAGAGGGCTGGAATTTCCCTGAGGAGCCAACGATGTCTGCGAGAATCCTTTCCAACAAGATTGCCCGTCGGCTGTTCGCACTGGCCGTGGGTTTCCCGGTCATGCTGGCCCAGGCCGCACCCGACCTGTCTGTGACCAAGACGGTTGACAACCCGCAGCCTGGCGCCGGGCAACCCGTAGAATTCACCATTGAACTGACCAACGT
The DNA here is from genome assembly GCA_963823435.1 of uncultured Gammaproteobacteria bacterium. GTDB lineage: Bacteria > Pseudomonadota > Gammaproteobacteria > Steroidobacterales > BM003 > CAKZML01. Next base: position 15,491 of record CAWGLN010000006.1, read on the forward strand.
CGGACCCGACCCGGCCCTGGGCGCCCAGGTGCTGGATTTGCTGCCGACAGGAACGGCGATTCCTGATGGCGCGGCGGCATTTCCCAGCGTGGGTGTCTACGACCCGGTGACGCGGCATATGGGCAGTGGGCGGGCTGGATCCCGCACAGGCCGCAGACGCTGGTGGTGCCTGCGATCATTACCGAGGCCCAGCCACCCGCCTGTATCGTGAACAAGGCAATCGCCTCCGATCCCGGTGATACGAACTCCGATAACAATGTCGCCCTGGCCGCGTTACGCCAACCGGGGGTAGAGCGTTGCGTCGATGTCGCTGCGACATTCACGGAGGCATCTCTCCTGCAGACCGGCTGTGACACCATGGCGTACTACGTCAGGGTGAGCCTGTTAATGCGGGTCCCGATGCGGCCCGTGACGTCGTCGTGGCGTTTTCACAGGACCCGGTTGTTTCAACGGCGCTGGGATTTGACGACGCCGATTGCACCTATGTCCAGGATGGCAACTGTCATATTGACGAACTGCCGGCCGGGGTCGAACTGGAGTTGGTGGTCAGGGCGCCAGGGCTTCAGGTATCCCGGGTGCAAGCCCAGGATTTCACGGTGGCGGTATCGACCAGCGACGCGGATTATGATTCCTCGAATGATCTCGATGAAAGAGCTCTCGATACCGGTGTTTTTGTGGCCTGCCCAGACAACCCCATCAGTTCCGGGGGCATGGCGTGCTTCATCGCCACCGCCGCCTATGGCTCGGTGCTGGATCCTCACGTCGACAGCCTGCGGCGATTTCGTGATCGCTACCTGATGACCCATTCACTGGGTCGCGATTTTGTGGCTTTCTATTATCGTCACTCGCCGCCGCTGGCTGATTTCATTGCCCAGCGACCCTGGGCGCGTGCGACAGCGCGGGTGGTATTGTCTCCACTGGTGTTCGCCGTGGCGTATCCGATGCCCGCGCTGGCCCTGACCTTGTTCCTGCTGCTGGGTCTGTCATATCTGTGGATAGCGCGCCGACGGCGGTCACTTGAATAAGGACGATCAATCGACAAAGGCGCCGGCTTGGGCCATGATCCGTCAAATTATTGACAGGTTAGAAAAAGAATAATGTCGCTGTTCCAGGAATTGAAAAGACGCAATGTATTCCGCGTGGGCATCGCCTACCTGATCACGGCCTGGCTGGTATTGCAGGTGTCAGGACGTGGTGCTGGGTAACATCGTCGCACCCGACTGGGTGTTCAAGACCATCTTGCTGATCTGCGCCCTGGGCGCACCGGTGGTGCTGCTGTTCGCCTGGGCCTTCGAGATGACGCCCGAGGGTCTGAAGCTGGAAAGAGACGTGGACCGCACCCGATCGGTCACTCATGTCACCGGCCGCAAGCTGGATCACACGATCATTTTCGTCCTGGTATTGGCGGTGGGGTATTTTGCCGTCGACAAATTTCTTCTTGAAGATCCACGGCGGGCGCCCGCGGTGTCCTCGCTGCGGGAAGACACCCGGCACGCCGACAGTGCTGTGTCTGCCCTGTCCGCCGCAGGTGCAGTGCAGGCCGGCATGACCTCCATCGCGGTGCTGCCCTTCGTCAACATGAGCTCCGACCAAGAGAACGAGTACTTCAGCGACGGCATCTCCGAGGAATTGATCACCGTGCTTTCCAAGGTGTCAGGCGTTCCGGGTGGCAGGGCGCACCTCGTCGTTCGCCTTCAAGGGCAAGAATGAACCCATCGGACCATCGGCGCGCAATTGGGTGTCGACGCCAGTGCTCGAGGGCAGTGTGGCGCAAGGCGGCAACCAGGTGCGCATCACGGCGCAGCTCGTCAAGGTCGCGGACGGGCTTTCACCTCTGGTCGGAAACCTATGACCGGGAGCTGACCGATGTGCTGGCGGTACAGGATGAGATTGCCGGTGCCGTGGTCAAGGAGCTGAAAGTCACCCTGCTGGGTGAGGAACAGGCGCCCACGCATGGCCCCGATTCACTGACGGGAAATGCCGAGGCTTACAACGCTTACCTGCAAGGCCTTTTCTTCTGGAACCAGCTGGGGCCGGACAATCGCGCCCGGGCGGCGGAGCAATTCGAGCAGGCAGTGGCGCTGGTACCTGATTCCGCCCTGGCCTGGGCCATGCTGTCCCTGGCCGACACTAACTACGCAGCCCAGTCCTTTGATGGCGGACCCGCTGCCCTGGCCCGGGGCCGTGAGGCTGCCGCCAGGGCATTGGAGCTGGATGACACCGTGCCGGAAGCCCATTTGGCAATGGCCACCCTGGAGACCCTTTACGATTGGAACTGGACGGCCGTCGAGGCGGCGGTACAGCGCGCTCTGGCATTGAGACCGGGCGACGTCACGGCACGCAAGATGCTTGCCGGCTTGAGAGTTAATGCGGGCAAATTCGGGGAAGCCAGGGAAATCCTCCTTGCCGCCCAACAGCAGGATCCTCTCGATCTGGGGATTGCCAGTTCCATTGGGGACGTCTTGTTTTACGCGGGTGAATACCCGGCGTCGGAGCAGGTTTACCTGGAACTACTGGCAAAGGATCCATTCCGGGCATTCAGTCGCTATGGTCTGGGCTGGTTAGTCATGAGCCAGGGGCGGCTGCAAGAGGCCCTGGAGTATTTTGAATCAGAGCCGGTACGCTTCGCGCGTTTTACGGGCTTGGCCGTTGTCCAGAACAAGCTGGGTAACCCGACGGCGGCGCAAGCAGCCCGGCAGGAACTGTGGGATGCCTACGGTGAAGCAGCCTCGTATCAGCAGGCGGCCGTGTATGCGGAGTGGGGACAGCCGGATGAGGCAATCACATGGCTGGAACGTGCCTATGCCGTGCGCGCGATCCGGGTCTGCCGCAAATGAAGGTAGAGCCGGCGTTCGCCTCTCTCGGGGAGTTGCCGGGATTTGTTGCCTTGCTCAAAAAAATGAAACTCGCTGATTAACCGGAAGCACCCGGAAAAAGCGGCCGGATACCTTTATCCGCATCTGGCTCGTGCTCCGGACCCAGCCTGCCCCGGCCTCACTGCACGGCGATGAACACCATGGTCATCGCTGCGTCACCCGCGTTGACCAATTCAAGTTCCTGGCCGGGTTCGACCACCACGAATTCACCCGCTGAGTGCATGCCCGTGTCTTCACTGCCGGTTAACCGAATTCGCGCGCTACCGGGGCTGGTTTGTACGACCACCACCGGGTGGCGCGGGCGACTTGATAAAGGCGGACTTCCCGGGTGCGACACTGGCTCGTGACTGCTGGAACCAGGCATTCTGGATTTCTGCCTCACCGGGCAGCCCATCCGCAAGCGTGTCGCTGTCGGGACGGGGACGCTTGTTCGCCACACCAATCAGGCGAAACAGGTTGCTGCCAACATTCTTGACCCGGTGAACCAGCGGTTTTTCTGCGTAACTGATATTCGTATCCACTTCACCCGGTAACCAGGCGGGCGCTTCGAAGGCGCGGGCCCCCAGCCATTCCCCGCCCAGCACCTGGGCGTCGGTGACCGAGGAGGAAACCGCCACGTAGAACATGGGTGCGTCGTGCAGGTGAAACAGGGTGGTGTCGCCGGGCGGGAAGCTGATATCCAGGACCTGGAATCCGTCGCCCTGGTAGACCAGCTGATGGCGGGGCTCCTTGTCCATCTCGACCACACCGTCCTCGCCGGGCGTGGGCCGGGTGCGGGCCTCTTGCACCTGGGGCGGCGGGGCGTTGGGGGTTTCGGGTGGATGCTGCGGCAGGGCGGCGCCATACAATGGCAGGGCGCAAAGCATCGCTGCCATCGGGCCGGATACTCTCTTGAACATCCTCATGGTTCCTCCACTCTGCAAATCAGGTCAGCGGAACTGGCGCTCCACCGAACGTCTTTGGCGCATGTCCCGTTCACCCGTGTGGGGCGTCCCCGGTCCGGCGCAGCAGCAGCGCCGGATTTCTGCAAAGAGTATCAATGTTTCGGGACCGGTGCGCCACCTGTCTTCTTAAACAGGCCGGATACACAATCCGGTTTCTCCCACCCGGTCCCGGCATCGACAAGGCGCAGTGGATCGGCCATCATCTGCGCATAATCATGATAAGCAGACATTATCCGCCATGAGCTTCTTCTCCGAACTCAAACGTCGCAACGTCATCCGTGTGGGGATGTTGTACCTGGTTGGCGCCTGGTTGTTGCTCCAGGCCACCGACGTGCTGTCCTCCATCCTGCCGGTGCCGGACTGGACCGGATCCCTGGTGTTCCTGCTGCTGGCCATCGGATTTCTTCCCGCCCTGGTGTTTGCCTGGGTCTATGAGCTGACCCCCGAGGGCATCAAGCGCGAGCAGGACGTTCCGCGGGAGATCTCGGTGACCGCGGCCACGGCCCATCGTCTGAACATGACCATCGCCATACTGCTGGTGCTGGCCATCGCCAGCGTGGGTCTGAATCGCTTTCTGCCTCGCGCCGATCAGCAATCTACCGCGCCGATTGCGGCCGCGCCGGATGCAAAGCCTGCAGACTCGCGGGTCTCCATTGCCGTGCTGCCGTTCATGGACTTGAGCGCCGAGGAGGATCAGCGCTATTTCACCGACGGCATCTCCGAGGAATTATTGAACGTGCTGGTAAGGGTGGATGGTCTGCGGGTGGCATCACGTACCTCGTCCTTCGGCTACCGCGGCAGCACCCAGAATGTGCCCACCATCGCGAAAGAGCTCGGAGTGGGCTATGTGCTGGAAGGCAGCGTACGCAAGGACGGTTACCGTATCCGGATTACCGCCCAGCTTATCGAGGCCGAGACCGATGAGCACCTCTGGTCTGCCAATTTTGACCGGGAGCTGAAGGATATTTTTACCATCCAGGACGAGATCGCAAATTCCATCGTGGATTCGCTTGTGGATAAACTTGGGGTAGAGAAAGTCGCCAAAATGGTGACGGTGGTGCCGGCCACCGAGAACCTGGATGCTTACCAGTTGTACCTGCAGGGCAGGGACTTGTTCCAGCGCCGGACCAGGCTGGATTTATGCATCTCCTTGTATGAACAGGCCATTGCCCTGGATCCCGCCTTTGCCAGGGCCTGGGAAGGGCTGGCCGCAGTTGAGGCCATCTACACAGACTGGAATGACGACGACGGTATCGATCATCTGGGCAAGGCCATCAAGGCGGCAAACCGGGCGATTGAGCTGGATCCCAGCCTGTCAATGCCACACGCGGTGAAGGCGCTGATAGAGTTTAACTTTATAGGAAAAGGCGATTACATCCAGGCTTGGAAGGACTTTGACCAGGCTGTGAAGAACGATCCCAAGAATGCCACGGTACGCTTGTGGCGTGGAATCATGCTGCGCAATGCGGGCTATTTCGACGCCGCCATCGAAGACCTGGAAATCTGCCTGGAGCTTGACCCGGCATACCTGAATTGTCGGCAACACCTGGCAACTCTTTACCTGGCCAAGGGTGACGAGGACCGCGCCATTGCTGAATTTGAGACCACCCTTGCAGCGAACTTTCATTCTATCGATGAGGTGTTTGTTCCTGTGTATGTGCGGCGTGGCCAGCGCCTGACGGCCCTGCTGATCGCCTCGGGACGTGCGGAATTTAACTCCCATGCACCGGTGGAAGAGTGGATAAAGGCGATTGAGAATCCCGATGAGGATCACAGTGCCCAGATTGCCCATTTTGAACAATGGGCCGAAACGACCGGACATACGTACGGATTTGGCGCCTTTATCCGGCTTGCATTCAAGCAGTACGACAAGCTGGCCGGCGGAGGCGCGTGGAACACTTATGAAATGATCTGGACCCAGGATGCGGCAGAGTATCGACAGACCGAGTATTTTCAGAAGTTGATCCGCGAATCCGGAATCCTGACATTGTGGCAGGAAAAGGGTTTTCCCGCCCAGTGCCAGCCCGTGGGTAACGACGGCTTCCGCTGTAATTAAAGGCGCCGTGTATAGTCGAGTCGCATTATGAGCCTGCGCCATCATCAGTCAAAAAACAGGGACGGATAAAATAAGGATGTCATTTTTCGAGGAACTCAAGCGCCGTAACGTATTTCGCGTAGGGATTGCCTACGTGGTCTCTGCCTGGGTGCTGCTGCAAGTGGTGGACCTGGTGCTGGACAATATCGCCGCGCCAGAGTGGGTCATGAAAGTCTTCATGCTGGCGGTGGGTGTGGGCCTGCCCCTGGCCTTGATACTCGCCTGGGCTTTTGAGATGACCCCCGAGGGCCTCAAGCGTGAAACCGCCGTGAATCCTGATCAGTCCATCACTCCGCAAACCGGGCGCAAGCTGGATCGACTCATTATCGTGTCCCTCGGAGTTGCGGTAGCCTTTCTCCTGTTAGACCGGTTCATCAATGTGCCAGGCGAAGCCGAACCGACGGCGGACACCACCACAGAGTCTGTGCAGGTCGAGCAGGACGGTGGTACACCGATCCATGTTATCTCGGACAAGTCCATCGCCGTGCTGCCACTGGCTAATCGCAGCGTGCGAGCGGAGGATGCATTTTTCGCCGAGGGCATGCACGACGAGTTGCTGACCCAGTTGAGTCGCATCTCGGCCCTACGGGTGATTTCACGCACCTCGGTGATGGGCTATGCCGGAACCACCAAGCGCATGCCGGACATCGGTCGTGAACTGGGAGTGTCCACCTTGCTCGAAGGCGGCGTGCAACGCTCCGGTAACCGGGTACGCATTAATGTCCAGCTAATCGAAGCGGCCACCGACGAACACCTGTGGGCCGAGGTCTACGACCGGGAATTGACTGCAGACAACCTGTTCGAGATTCAGTCAGACATAACCCTGGCCATCGCCTCCGCCTTGCAAGCAGTCCTGACCGGACAAGAGCAGCAAGTGCTTGAGCAAAAGCCCACCGAGAACCTGGACGCTTACGCTCACTACCTGCGAGGCAAGGTTGCCGCATCAACCTACGGACGAACCTCCTCACAAATTGCGGCGAGCATTGCTTCCTATAGAAGTGCAATTGAACTTGATCCGAAGTTCGCCGCCGCCTACGCCGCGTTGAGTATCGACTTGATAGAGCACTTCTGGGTCAACGGACGGGTCGGCGACCTGGGTCCGGCCACCGAGGCACTGGAGAAGGCCCGTGAACTGGCGCCCGAAGCAGCCGGGACCCACATCGCGGAAGGCTATTATTACTACTGGGGGCACTTGAACTACGAGCTGGCCATCGACGCATTTGATCGTGCGCTGGAGTCCAGTCCCGGCGAATTGTTGGCGATACGCGGGCGCGCCTACACCTTGCGACGAATGGGTCGATTCGAGGACTGTCTCGAAGACTTCAACCGGATACTTTCGCTGGACCCACTTAATGGTCCGGCGGCGGTCGAAATGGCGTACTCCCTGACACAAATCGGTCGCTTCGATGAGGCTTTTGCGAAGATTGAACAGGCGAGAGCGCTGGGGACGAAACATGCGTTTTTTGTTTACGTTGAAGCGAACTTGATGGCGACCGAGCAGAGGCTGGATGAGGCTAGAGCGGTGCTCGGGACAGTTTCTGAATCCATGGCGCCCGTCGCTTTTGACTTGTTGTTTTCAATCGCCCGTTGGAGCCGCGATCCACAGTTTATCGAGCAAATGGATGAGCTCGGGGAACGCCGTAAACTCCTGAATCCGGACAGTGTTGAAAACTATCTGCCATCGCACGCCCGGGTACTGTGGGACAGGGGCCAATACACGGATATGCAGCCGTTGCTGGATGATTACGAGCCGAAGTTACTGAAATTGTTGGATACCAGTCCGGACCAGGCTGCACCGCTCGCCGGGCTTATCGAGCTCTACTCCATGCGGGGCGACCGGTCCCGCTTTGACGCCATGGTGCATCGCTATGATCATGACCTGAAGCCGGACGCCTTGCGCCTGGTGGAGCAGGGCATGGTGATTCCAATTGGTTACGCCAGGTTCGGAGATGCCGATGCTGCCCTGGATCGGATTGATCTTGCGGTTGAACAGTTCGGAATCTGGGAGTTCTCCCGCTTTTCCATGGACCCGGTGTTTGACTCCATGCGGGATAATCCTCGCTTTCAAGCCCTGGACCAGCGTTTGCAGCAGTGGCTGGAGAGTCGCAAGAAATGAGTTTTTTCGAGGAACTCGAAACGCCGCAATGTATTCCGCGTGGGTATCGCCTACGCGGTGGTCGCCTGGGTGTTGCTGCAGGTGGTGGACCTGGTGCTGGATAATATCGTGGCGCCAGAGTGGATCATGAAGGTATTCATGCTGGCGGTGGCGGTGGGTTTCCCCCTGGCGGTGATCATAGCCTGGGCTTTCGAAATGACCCCCGAAGGACTCAAGCGCGAGTCTGAGGTGGATCGCAGCCAGTCCATCACCCCGCAGACCGGGCACAAGCTGGATCGCATCATTATCGTCGTTCCTGGCGGTTGCGGTGGTCGTGCTTCTGGCCGAGACGATTGTATGTCGGCGATGAAAGTTTGCCGCCAGTATCGACAGCGGCGAATTCTGAAAGGTCACCGGCCGATGCCACCGCACAGCCCGTGGGCCCGGTATCCCGCGCCCGGGGCAACTCCATCGCCGTGCTGCCGTTCGTCAACATGAGCGCCGACAAGGATAACGAGTATTTCTCGGATGGCATCTCGGAGGAAATCCTCAATGTGCTGGCGCGTATACCGGACCTGAAGGTGGCGGCCCGCACCTCGGCCTTTGCGTTCAAGGGCACGAACACCAACATTGCCGATATTGCCCGGACCCTGAATGTGGATATCGTGCTGGAAGGCAGTGTGCGCAAGTCCGGCAACCAGGTGCGGGTCACGGCCCAGTTGATCAAGGCCGCCGACGGTTATCACCTGTGGTCGGAAACCTACGACCGGGAGCTGACCAATATCTTCGCCATCCAGGACGAGATTGCGAAGTCCATCGCCGATGAGTTGAAGCTTACCCTGGATATCGATACGGCGGTTGCCGGCAACATGACCGGCACCACCAGCACCGAGGCCTACGATGCCTACCTGCGGGGTATGAACCAGTGGCATCTGCGAAGTGGAGAATCCCTGCACAACAGTGTCGAGCTGTTTGGCCAGGCCATTGCCATCGACCCGAATTTTGCCCGGGCCTATGGAGGTCTTGCACTGACTTACGCCATCATCATGGATTACACGGATATGCCGGCTGCCGAGGCACGGCAGAAAGCGCGCATCGCGGCGGATGCTGCGCTGGGCATCGATCCGCACCTGGTCGAGGCGGCCACCGCCCTGATCTACACGACCAACGATATCGACCAGCAACTGGTCTATGCCCAAAGAGCCATCGAGTTGGGGCCATCATTTGCCACCGCGCACCAGTGGTACGCAACGACTCTCTCCCTGACCGGCGATCTTGAGGCCGCCGAACGAGAGTACCTGGCGGCCTATGAACTGGATCCGCGGTCACGCATCGTGGGCGTCAACCTGGCGGGAAATTACCGGCTGATGGGACGTTTTGAGGACGCCGAGCGGAACTTGCAGCAGGTCCTGTCCTTTGCACCGGACTTTTATTTTGCCCATGACTCCTTGTTCCAGCTGCGACTGCAGACCGGGGATATGCAAGGCGCAGAGTCCGCGGGCAGGCAGCTGGCCCGGGAACTGGGGCGAGATGAGGCTGCTGTGCAGGTCTACCTGGATTTGTTTTCCGACAGTACGAAGAAACAGGATGCACTGGAGACCATCATGAGTTGGCCCAGGCGCGACCGGTGGAGCGGAGCGAGTCCCGCCCTGATCGGCGAAGGTCTTTCGACGCTGCTGGCGATTGCAGGCGCGTGGCCGGAAGCCCGGACCGTACTGAAGGAAGAGATTCAATACACTCCCGTTTACATTTACGGGGGCGTGAGAGTTGATCGCAGCCTTGCCGCCTTCAATTGCAGCCCCGAGACCCAGGCTATCTACGCCACTACAAATTTGCCGCCGCTTGCCGTGCCCTATCCTTGTGAAGGCTTGACGAAATGAGTTTCTTCACTGAACTCAAGCGACGCAATGTTTTCCGCGTCGGCGCCGCCTACCTGGTCGCCGCATGGCTGGTGATTCAACTCGTCGAGACGATTTTCCCGGCCTTTGGCTTCGGCGATTCGGCCGTGCGTCTTGCGGTCATCGTGCTCGCCATCGGTTTCGTACCGGTGCTGATCCTGGCCTGGGCCTTCGAGATCACCCCCGAGGGTGTGAAGCGGGACAGGGAAGTGGATCGCAGGGAGGCCGGCGCATCGATAACTGCCCACAAGCTAAATCGTGCCGTGGTGGTATTGCTGGTCGCCGCGGTGGGCTACTTCGCGGTGGACAAGTTTGTGCTGGCCCCGCCGCAGCCGGGCGAGCAATCAACGGCTGCACAGCGGGACGCGACGTCACAGCCACCAGGCGTCGAAATCTCTGCCCCCGCAGTGCAAGGTCGCTCGGTGGCGGTGCTGCCCTTCGTCTCCATGAGTAGCGGTGAGGATGACGAGTATTTTGCCGACGGCTTGACCGAGGAAATCCTCAACTACCTGGCCAGTGTTCCCGAATTACTGGTTACCGCACGCACTTCGGCGTTTCATTTCAGGGGCACCAATCTGCCGGTGCCCGAGATTGCCGCCACCCTGGGTGTGGCCAACGTGGTGGAAGGCTCGGTCCGACGGGCCGGTGACAGGGTTCGTATCACCGTCCAGTTGATCCGGGCCGCCGACGGCTTCCACCTGTGGTCCCAGACCTATGACCGCACCCTGGAAAATGTGTTTGCGGTGCAGGAAGATATCGCTCGCAACATTACCGAGGTGCTGGACGTGGTGCTGGACGAGCAGGAGCTGGCTCGCATGCGTGCCGCCGGCATTGGCGACGTGGAAGCCTTCATTGCTTATCAGAAAGGGCAGGAGGCCTTCACCGCGGCTCACTCGGACATCGAGCACATCTCCGATGCGCTGGCGACGGCCAACCAGTATTACGACCAGGTACTGGAAGTGGCGCCAGGGCTCACCGGCGTGCATTTGCGGCGGGCTGACCTTGGTGGTCATGTGTTATTCGAATTGGTGGCCGGGTTTCGCCCTGAAACCTACCCCGGGAGAGTCCCGGGATGTGCTGAAGACCTTGCAGGAGGATTACTCCCGGGCCTGGGAGTCCGCACGCCCCGGGGCCGAGCGGACCATGGTGGAAGTCGAGCGCACGATTTTCTCCGATAACTGGGAGGGCCTGGCCGCCAGGTTGGACCAGGTGTTCGCCCTGCTGAGTGCCTGCAAGGCAACTGGATAAGCCAGTTGGGTCAGCAGTTTGGCCGGGCCGCAGAATCGGCCGCCTGGCAGCAGAACAACTTGCGCTGCGACCCCCTCGCCGGGATGACCTACATGGCCCTGACCCAGGCGCTGGTCTGGGACGCAAGGCCCGAGGAGGGTCTGGAGTTGATTGCCCGGGGAGAAGCGCTGAAAATCTACATTCCCTTCAAGCGCGATATGCGACAGGTCGCCCTGTTGGCGGCAGGCCAGTTCAAGCAGGACGCCGAGGCGTATATGCCCGCCGCCCACGGCACTATCTACCCCTTTCCCGACCGGCTCATGCTGGAGGCCAGGGTAGGAGATCAGGTTCGTGCCCGGGAAATCTCCGATGCCTATCTGGCTCGTCCCGGCGTCGATGACTGGTCGTCCATGGTCGCAGCCGCGGTGGTGGGAAACCGCCAGGGGGCCAATGCCGCCGCAGCGCGTATTGACGGTCGTCCCGGCGGGCCATTCATGCTTGCTCGTCGGCTCGCAGATGTGCTTTTGCGGCGCACCCTTCGACCTGGATGCAACGCCCAATTTCAAGGCGCGGTTAGGGGAGTCGGGTTTCCCCTGGCCACCGCGGGATCCGGTCGGTTACCCGCTCAAGACCTGGTAATTGCTCAGGCGACGCGAACTTTGCCGCTGAGAGCGCTGCGAGTCCAGGTATTCGTCGTAACTACCGTTGAAGTCGATGACCCCGTCAGGTGTTAACTCGATAATGCGGGTCGCAAGCGATGACACAAAATCCCGGTCATGGCTGATGAAGATCAGCGTGCCGGGGTAGTTCTCAAGCGCAAGATTCAAGGCCTCGATAGATTCCATGTCCAGGTGGTTGGTCGGCTCGTCCATGATCAGCACATTGGGTTTCTGCAGTATCAGCTTGCCGAACATCAAGCGTCGCTGTTCGCCACCCGATACCACTTTCACCGACTTTTCGCTCTCGTCTCTCGAGAACAACATCCTGCCGAGCGTGGCCCGCAGCATTTGTTCGTCAGCACCCTTGGGTTGCCACTGGGTGATCCAGTCGAACAGGCTTAATTCATGCTGGAATTCCGTCGAGTTGTCCTGGGCTGAATAACCCACCTGGGCATTCTCGGCCCACTTGACCTGGCCGCTGTCGGGTTCGATTTCCTGCATCAGGCAGCGAACGAGCGTGGTCTTGCCGATGCCGTTTTGCCCCAGGATCGCAACCCGTGATCCGGCTTCGATAGCCAGGTTCAAACCTTTAAACAGCGGACCCTCGTCATAGCCCTTGCTCAGGTTGGTCGCTTCCAGGGCGAAACGACGCAGCGGCTTGTCCTGTTCAAAACGAATATAGGGACTCACCCGGCTGGATGGCGTGATGACTTCAAGCTCGATCTTTTCCAGTTGCCGGGCCCGGGAGGTCGCCTGGCGCGCCTTGGAGGCGTTGGCAGAGAAACGGCTGACGAAGGCCTGCAGCTCGGCCATTTTCACTTTCTTCTTGGCGTTGTCATTCTGGGTGCGTTCACGTGCCTGGGTGGCCGCCGTCATGTACTCGTCATAGTTGCCCGGGAACAGCTGCAACTTGCCGTAATCCAGGTCAGCCATGTGTGTGCACACGGTATTCAGAAAGTGGCGATCATGGGAAATGATGATAATTGTGGACTTGCTCTTGTCCAGGAATTCTTCCAGCCAGCGGATGGCGTTGATGTCCAGGTTGTTGGTCGGCTCATCCAGCAGCAGCACATCCGGATCGGAAAACAGCGCCTGGGCCAGTAGCACCCGGAGCTTCCAGCCGGGGGCGACGGCGCTCATGGGGCCCTGGTGCTGTTCCACGGGTATACCGATACCTTCCAGCAGATCACCTGCCCGGGATTCGGCCGAGTAACCATCCATCTCGGCGAATTCGACTTCAAGATCTGCGACCAGCATGCCTTCTTCGTCGCTCATCTGGGGCAGGGAATAGAGACGGTCGCGTTCCTGCATCACCTGCCACAATCTCTTGTAACCCATGATGACCGTATCGAGTACCCGATACCCTTCATAGGCGAACTGGTCCTGGGAAAGCTGACCGATCCGTATATTGGGATCGATGGACACATTGCCGGCGGTCGGCTCGATATCACCGGCCAGGATTTTCATGAAGGTCGACTTGCCCGAGCCGTTGGCGCCGATCAGGCCATAGCGGTTGCCGTTGCCGAAAGTCACGGAAACGTTTTCAAAAAGCGGCTTGGCGCCGAACTGGATGGCCAGATTTGCTGTAGAGATCAATGTCTTGTACCGGTAATGCGCGTGTTTCAGTGGGCCGCACTCGCCGGTAAACAGACCATAACAATCTGATTTTAAAGGGAAAGCGGTATGGGTAATGCAATGGGTGGAGGGCATGGTAGCAGAGTTTTGCCGACAGACCTACCCGCACCTGGGGAGTTCCAGCGTGCATGGCACAGCGGCACCCGGGTCAGTCACGGACTCCTTGTATGATTTCGGCCACATCGAAAAATGTCGGGCGGTTTTCGGGTTCCCCGAATGGGTTGGCGGCCCGGCAAAGCGGCGAATCCCGGTTTTTTCGCCCGGTAAGGGAATCGCGTGAAACAAAAATAACCAAATAAAATCAAAGAGTTGACGATAATTTCTGGTGTCTGCCGCGGAAAAAGTGTGACGCATGTCGCGGAAAATTCACCTTATTAGGGTCTGGATTCAGGGCGCCTGACCTTTCGATATTAAATTGTGGGCAAAAAAGCAACAAATAAGCTGTTGTTTTTTAAGTAATTCGTTATTTTACGCCGTAAATCTGTATCAATTTGCTCACAGATTGTTGTGGTTTGATGTCTGTTGCTATAGGATCGGCCCGATCAATTCCCTGGTTTGTTCCTGTATAGACATGTCAAATCTATCTGGAAGAGGTCTCGGAATCGACTCTGCAACTACCAAATTATCCAAAATTTTGGGGGATTATAAATGTTTACACGTAAGCCACTGTCTATCGCGATGGCAGCTGTGTTTGGCGTCGCTTCCGCCGGAAGCATGATGTCAACCGCTGTACACGCGCAGGAAGCGACGGCCACTGACGACCAGATGATCGAAGAGATCGTTACTACCGGTTCGCGTATCAAGCGTTCCACCAACACCGAATCTCAGGAAATCATCACTTTCACCGCTGAAGAGATGAAGCTTAGCGGCGACATCAGTGTCTCCGACGCTCTTCGTTCATCCACCATGAACTCACTCGGTTCGTTCCGTGAGTCTTCTGGCAGCAGCGCCCAGTCCAACGCCACCGTCAACCTGCGTGGTGTCGGTACCTACCGTACCCTGGTCCTGCTCAACGGCCGTCGTATTGTAGGCTCCCCTTCCCTGGGTGGCGGCGGTTCTGTCAACCTGAACATGATCCCGTTCTCAGCGGTTGACCGTATCGAAGTGATCGCCGATGGCGCATCCGCCATTTACGGTTCTGACGCGGTTGCCGGCGTGGTAAACGTCATCCTGAAGAAGGACTATGACGGTCTGAAAATCACCGGTCGCTATGGCGATCGCAGCCGTGACGATGGCACGGAGCAGAGCTTCTCCATTCTGAGCGGCGCCACCTCTGAGCGTGGCAGCGTGACCTTCGGTGTGGAATACGACAAGCGTGACCCGATCTTTGATAAAGATCGTGATTACACCAAGGCCAGGTATGGCGATTACAACGGCGACGGCGTTGTCACCGGTTACGAAGAGTCCGTCGGCGTATCCTTTTATGGCTACAGCCTGGTTAACCCGAACTACGATCCCGATGTGGCGTATGATCCTAATGATCGGACCACCTGGTATGTCGATCCGGGCGCCAACTGCCCTGACGGTCCTGGCGGTTATGCCGGTCCGATGGCTGCTGATGCCGTGTTCGGTCCCGAGTCCGGTTTCTACTGCGGTTATGCCTTCGCCCTGGTGTCGGCCAACCGTGCCGGTCTGGAACGTATCAACACCTGGGTAAGCTCCGAGTACGAACTGACCGATTCCATTGACCTGTACGCTGACGCGATGCTTGCCTCCAACGAGTCATTCGGTCGTTACGCGCCTCCCGCTGCTACGGGCCCACCATTCCTGGTGACCCCCGTAATGACATCGGCGCAACCTATCGGTTACTTCCGCTGGACCGATATCGGTACCCGCGACAACGTCGTGAACGATACCCTGACCGACATCAACGTTGGTTTGAGGGGCGATGTCTACGCGATACCGTATCCTGGGATGTCGGCTACACCTACTCCAAGTATGTGTCATCCTCAGTGGGTAACTATTACCTGAGCTACTCGGGTCTGGCTTACAACATTGCCAACGATATCGACGATTTCGATTCTTTCGTTGCCAACCTGAAGGCCACCACCCTGAACGATGACCGCCAGGAAATGCAGAAGTATTTCGGTGGTGTGCAGTTCGACATGTTCGACATGGCGGGTGGAGCGGCTACCACGTACGTGGGTGCCGAGTACTACGAGATCCAGTACGACGCCCTGGTGGACGCGCAGTCTGAAGCCGGCCTGGTCGGTGGTTCTGCTGGTAACTCCGCCTCCGGCTACCGTGACGTGACGGCTGTGTTCGCTGAAGCGATCCTGCCCGTGACCGACGGTCTGGAATTGGACGCTGGCCCTGCGCTATGACGATTACTCCGACTTCGGTGATGCGACGACCTACCGTCTTGGGCGGCACCTGGGTAATTCCTGGTTTCGAGGCCCTCAAGCTGAAAGCGTCATACGGTACCGGTTTCCGCGCACCTGACCTGTCAAGTCTGTACGGTGTAACGTGCCTTCTCTGCTGAATTCGCGACCGACTACTGGGGTTGCGAGCGGTCCGGCGTTCTGCCGGCGGATTGCCCGAGGCGTCAGTTCGATACCTACATCGGTTCCAATCCGAACCTGGATGCTGAAAAGTCAACGACATGGTCTGTCGGCGCTGAGTTGACCTTCCTTGAGACCTGGGTTGCCAGCTTGAACTTCTTCAACCTGGATATGGAAGACCCGATTCTGTACACCTCTGCACAGGATCAGCTGGACGTTGATTACAACACGCAGGGTGGAAACCCGGCCGTGATACGTAACGTCCTGGGTGGCGTGGACGAGATCTCTGCCGGTTACCAGAACGGTGTGACGGAGTTCAACAACCAGGCCCTTGACATGTCTGTTCGTGGCACTCAGGACAGCGCCTTCGGTATGTGGGGCTTCGGCTGGAACGCGACCTACTACGTCAACTATGATGCAGAAAGGTCGTACGGCACCGGCGACCTCTACAATGCTGCCGGCACTCTGGGTCTGCCCGAGTGGCGTCAGAACTTCCTGGTCAGCTGGGAAATGGATGGCATCTTCTCGAGCCTGAACTACGACTACATTGGCGAGTCGAAGTCCAATATCGGCAGCGAGAAGTGGGATTCATGGGGCATCTTCAACCTTGCAGTTGGTTATGCTTCTGACGACTACGGCACCGTGACGATTGGTGCGAATAACCTGCTGGACGAAGATCCTCTTCTGGATGCCGCGACAGGCGATCAGGTTGATGAAAATCAGTACGACAACACCGGTCGTGTGATCTACATCAGCTACTCTATCGAATTCTAATTCGTTAGAGACTAGAATAGGGGGGCCTGCGCAAGCGGGCCCCTTTTTTTTGTCTATTTTTTATGCACTTAGGAAATTCAATGAACCCATGGTCCTTGTTCTGGCGCCAGGGGCACAGCACAACCTTCGGCGATTACTTCAAGCGGGGGTATGAGGGTGCTGTTGCCGATTGGTGGAAATCGACCCTGGATACACTGCCTGCGAACCCGGTAGTCATGGAAGTGGGTTGTGGCAATTGTTCCCTGCTGCCCGCCATGATTGCGTCCGGTATCGGCGGCAAATACATCGGTGTCGACCTTGCCCTGGTAGAACCCAGCCCATTGGCCCGGGAGGGTCTGGCCGAGAGCGGTATCGAGGTGGTGTTGCACCCGGAAACCCCGGCCGAGGAGATTCCCGAGCCTGATGAGTCTGTAGACCTCCTGGTGTCTGTCTTCGGGATAGAGTATTCGGACCTGGACAAGAGCCTGCCCGAGGCCTTGCGATTATTGCGGCCCGGGCGCCAATTGCGTGCGCTGTTGCACCACGATGCCTCCGTGGTGACGTCCATGTCACGCCGGGCTATCTCGGAGTTTGACAGCGGGGACCTGGCCAGTGTAATCGAAGCCCTGGGTGTTATCAGTTCCGAGAGAGACAAGACAGCCTCTATCGCCGAACTCAAGGCAAGTCCCCAGGCCGAGAAGCATCGCAAGATCATTAACATGCTGGCGGAGAAGTACCTGAGCAGCACAGATCCGAGAACCGCGAATGCGACCATGTTCGAGATCATGACCAATGCCCTGAAGTTCTTCAAGATGATGGGGGCACAGAGCGAGGTCCGGCAGCAATTCATTGCTGCGCTGAATGACGAACACGCAGCTTCACATGAGCGATTCAAACAGATGGTGGCTGTCGCCCTGGATGAGGCCGGAATAGAGGCCGTTCAGGAGAAGCTCCGTAGATTGGGATTTTCGGACATCCGGACCAATGTCATCTACTCGAACAAAGACATACTTGGGTGGGAACTGTGTACACAAAAATAGTTATCGTCGTTGCACTTGCCTGGGCCAACTCCGCCCTGGGTGAGGAAACCCTGATCGAATGCTCCAGGATTGAGGACCCGACAGCGCGTGTCGCCTGTTACGACAAGTTGGCGGGTCGGGTCGAAGAGAAGATGGAGAAAAGCTACTCCGGTACGACCGAGCAGCGAGTCGAGGCCATGAAGCAGTCGATCACCGAGGAGGTTGTCGGTGATACCGCGAAGGCGCCCGAGATCCTGCAGCTGGAAATAAAGAGCGTCCAGCGTGATCGCAACGGCCGCGTCACGTACGTGACCACCGATGGGCGGTATTTCAAGCGCAGCAACGACGCCAAGACCACTTTCGAGGTCGGTGACAGACTGGTTATTGAAGAAGGCATGATGAGTTCCAGATTCCTGGTCCGCGATGACGGCAGGAAGAACAAGGTCACTGAGGTCAATTAATTTGCGGCGTGTACCTTCACGTGGTGTAGCCTTCCAGTAAGCCTCGTAGTGATTCGGGAGCCCGGATGCCCCACAAGATTCCTTTTGTTGAAGCGGCGCTGGCCAGGGCAAAGACCCTTGAGAAGCAGGGAGAGCTGGCCCAGGCCGAAGCCCTGTACCTTGCCATTCTTGATAGATTTCCCTCGGACGGGCGTACAAGCCGGCACTTGAAGGCCGTGCGCGAGTTACTGGCAGGGCAGGATAAGGGCGCGCCCACCCGTCTTGGGCAGGCGCAGATAGACGGGTTAATCGCGTTATACAGGCAGGGCCGGCTGCAAGATGCCCTGGTTAATGCCACGGCCCTGTCTGAGAAATACCCGGACGTTGCCCTGTTGCGCAATATTCTTGGGGCAGTCAATTCAAAGATGGCTCGTTGGCCCGAAGCGGTTGCCTGCTACCAGGAAGCCCTGCGCCTGAAGCCGGGTTACGCCGAGGCGCATAACAATCTCGGCAACACTCTTTCCCAACTTGGCAGGTACCAGGAGGCGATTGCCAGCTTTCAAGAAGCATCACAGATCAAGCCGGACTATGCCGAGGCGCACAACGGCATGGGCAACGCCCTGCACAAGTTGGGGCGATACGACGAGGCGATTAGCGGTTTCCGGCGGGCGCTGGAGATTAACCCGGACTATGCCGAGGCGCATAACAACCTTGGCAACGTGCTGAATGACCTGGGTAAACCGGTAGAGGCCCTGGCAAGCTTCACCAGGGCGCTTCAAGTCAACCCCGGGTCTTGTGACCGCCCGCAATAATATGGGCAATACCCTCGAGGGCGCTGGGCAGGATCGATGAAGCGCTCGCCAGTTTTGCAGAGGCAATCCGACTTAATCCCGATTACGCCGGGGCGCACAGCAGCCTGGGCAACTGTCTGAATGAACTGGGACGGCACGATCAGGCTATCCAGTACTTCCGCCAGGCAATTAAATTGCGCCCCGGGTATGCCGAGGCCCACGCCAGCCTGGGTAATGCCCTGGGCGACATAGGCAGACACGAGGAGGCCGTGTCCAGTTATCGGAGCGCGCTACACATCCAACCGGGCTTTGCGCAATGGCATAACAATCTCGGCAATGCCCTGTATGACCTGGGCAAGTATGCAGAGGCAGCGGCAAGCTATGCCGAAGCCTTGCGGCTGAAGCCTGATTTTGCCGAGGCCCATTACAATCTAAGCCTGGTCAGGACCTATGACCGTGGTGATGCGCAGCTGACCCAAATGATGACCAGACTGGCGAGTCCGGGCTTGCCCGAGACGGAAGCCATGCACCTTCGCTTCGCACTGGGCAAGGCCTGCGAGGACCTGGGTGACATGGAGGCGGCCTTCGCCCATCTGCTGGAAGGGAACCGGCTCAAGAAAAAGGCACTGGGCTACGACATCGGCGTCGACATCGAGCAATTCAAACACATCAAGTCCCTTTTCAACGCAGCCGCGCTACCGGTGTTGCCGGATACCGGCTCGTGCCCTGGCACGGCAAAGCGGCCCATTTTTATCGTTGGTATGCCCAGGAGTGGCACCACCCTGGTTGAGCAAATCCTGGCCAGTCACTCCCGGGTTCACGGCGGTGGTGAGCGCGAGACCCTGGGGAGAATTCTGAATCCGGTGCTGCGTGAGATGGCGGCTAGCGACAACCCCCGCATGGACCCGGGGCAACTCGACAATCTGCGCGACACTTATCTTGGCGAGCTGCAGAGCCTGCCCGCCGGCGCACCCTATGTCACTGACAAGATGCCGGCTAACTTCAAATGGATAGGCTTTCTGCTAGCCGCGATCCCCGGGGTGAAGGTCGTTCATCTCCAGCGTGACCCGGCGGCCACCTGCTGGTCCATATTCAAGCACCAGTTTGGCGGCGCAGGAAACGCCTATGCCTACGACCTGGTGGATGTAGCGGAATATTTCCGGCTTTACACTGACCTGATGGATTTCTGGCGGAAAGAGTTTCCAGGGCCGGGTGCTTGATCTGAATTACGAGGCTCTTACGGAAAACCAGGAGCAAGAGACACGTCGACTGCTTGAGTATTGTGGCCTGGAGTGGGAGCCGGGGTGCCTGGAATTCCACACCAACCGCAGGGCGGTGCAGACCCTCAGCGGACAGCAGGTCCGACAGGCCATGTACACCGGCAGTTCGAAGCCTGGCGCAGATCCAGCTGCAGCTGCAGCCCATGCTGCAGGTGCTGGGACGAACGTCCAGCCCCTAATTACTGGGAACCGGGCACTCCCTTGGGATAAAATACGCCGTTTGCACAATCGACTGTAAATCTGTTTCCGAAAATACAGCGATTAAAGCGGCTTTATCGGCGGATGCCCAATGAATGAATTGTCAAAAGAACTTGAACGTCTTGAAGATGCAGAGGAATACTTTGCGGCAATAAAAGTCCTCGAGCAGCTTATCGAAGCTGATCCGGATATCCTGGATCTTCATTACAAGCTTGGCTTGCTGTGCATGAAAGTCGGGCGAGGTTGAAAGGGCGGAATCTGCGTTCCGATTCTGCATTGAGGAATATTACGAAGAACCCCTGGTGCATCTCAACCTGGGTCATGCCTTGAAGGCGATGGGCCGTACGGCGGAAGCGGTCGAGTGTTACCAGCGCCTGATCGATGGTGAAAACGACTCCCAGGCGGCCATCGGCTACTGGAGCCTGGCGGACTTGAAAGACTACCGATTTGACCGGGACGCGACAGACAAACTGGAGGCGCGTCTTAAAACCCTGCAGGCCAAGCCCGGATACCGGGGCTTGATGTTGTTTGCGCTTGCCAATGCGCTTGAGCATCACTCTCACTATTCAGAAGCCTACCAGGCGCTGGCCGAGGCAAATGATATCGTTGCCATGCACAGGCCATTTCGCGGTGACTATTTTGGCGAGCTCGTCACATCGCTGATCAAGGACGCCCGCATTCACCCGAAGACGCCACAGAAGTACGGCGCAACACCGATTTTTATCGTCGGTATGCCGCGGTCGGGCACCACGTTGCTGGAGCAGATCCTGGCCAGCCACTCGATGGTCGAGTCGACCGACGAGCTGCCTTTCCTTGAGCGTATAGCGCTGGAGTTGGACAAGAACGGTGGTTACGCAAAAGGCCTGGCCAACATTACGGCCGAGGAGCAGGAGACCTACGCCAGGGAATACCTGGCCAGGGTTGAACCCTACCGCAAGCGTAATGCCCCATTTTTCATCGACAAGAATCCCAACAACTTTTTGCACATCGGGCTGATCAAGGCGCTGTTCCCGGATGCGAGAATCATCAACGTGGTCAGGGATCCCCTCGACAACGCCATGAGCGTGTACAAGCAGTACTTTTACAAGGGGCATGAGTACAGCTACTCCATGAAGGGGATTATTTATTACTGGCAGGGTTACCTGAGTCTGATGCTGCATTGGAACCGCCTGTACCCGGGACTGGTGTTCTGCCTGGGCTATGAGGCCCTGGTGAAAAAGCCCGAGGAAGTCATCACGGCGGTGCTTGAGTATTGTAGGCTTGCCGGTGGAAGAGCAGTGCTTCCGGTTCTATGAATCCGACCGGCCGGTGCTCACGCCCAGCGCCAGCCAGGTGCGCCAGCCGATCACCGACCGCGCGGTGGGCAGCGGACTGAAATACCAGCAGTTTGTCGGGCCGTTCATCGCCGAGTTCGCCCAGATCAGGCGCAAGATTCCGGAAGCCCTGTATATCTAGCCTAAATTGAAGCGTGACAAGGTCTCCGCATGAGCGAAGTTGACCGGGAAAAATGGAACACACGTTACCGCGAGGGCGCCTATGCCGGTCGTGATCACCCCGGCGCCTTGCTGGCAACGTGGCTACCGAAGCTGAGTCTGTTGAGCGACCGGCCCAGGGCCGTGGACCTGGCCTGCGGGGCCGGGCGCAACAGCGTGTACCTGGCGCGGCATGGCTGGCAGGTGGACGCGGTGGATATCTCGGAAGTCGCCCTTGCACAGGTCAGCGCAAAGGCGGTTGCCGAAGACCTGCCGATTCAGTGTCTGCGCCAGGACCTGGAACTGGATCTGCCGCAGGCCGCAGAATTTCTCGCGCCCGACACCTATGACCTGGCCATCATGTTTCGTTACACCAATCCACCGTTGATCGGGCCGCTGACCCGGGCGCTCAAGCCCGGTGGATACCTGATTGTCGAATCACACATGGTGACGGACCAGGAGGTGGTGGGGCCCAGCGGCGATCGTCATCGCGTAGCTCCGGGCGAATTGCGCCAGGCCGCCGCCGGGCTGGAGATTGTCGACTATCACGAGCGTATCGTGGTGGACCCGGATGGATGCTCCGCCGCACTGGCCCAGCTGGTGGCCAGACGCGCTCCCTAGTCGCAGGCAAAATCGTCCTTGCCCACCGCGCGGCACTGGGGCGGATAGCCGGTTTCACGCCAGTAGTCCTGAATACCCACAGTCTTTATGAACTGCTTGAAATACGTTGATTGGCGATATCTTGCTGCCGCCGGGTACCACATCAAAAAGCGTATGTCGTTGTTGTGATCCGCCGTCGCGAGGAGGTCGTATTGTCGAAATGCAAGCAAGGCAAATGGCACCGATTCCAGGGCAGTACCGGTGTCTTCTGACCAGCGCTCGAGTCGGCGCATCCCCTCACTATGATCGGCTTCGGGATTTTGTAGCGCCTTGATCACATCGCCAACCGGGGCGTAGCTCATCCAGGATCTTACGTCCGCAATCAACAGCGCCGTGGCGACCTGTCCGCGGGCCAGGTATTCCGAGATAAAGACTTCATCCATGGAATGAAAGCTGCTGCCCAGGGTCTTCTCATACAGTTCAACCGCCCTGTCATTTTCGCCCAGTAGCAGGTAGGTCGCCGCCAGGTGCTGCTCACAGTTCAGGTAACCGGGATCTACGCGCAGGCACTGCAACAGGTCAGCTAAAGCCCTGGTCGGAAAGCCGACCTGATTATGCAACAAGCCTCGCCACAACCACGCGGTGGCGTTTTTGGGGTCCTTCGCTATCGCCGAATCGTAGTGCTGGAAACTCACGGCGAGGGAATCCCCGGCGTAACCAAGATTGCCCAATACCGCGTAGGGCATGGACAGGTCCGGGTCGATTTCCAGGGCGCGTTGCGCTGCCACCCGTGCCTGTGGCTTGTGATCAACATCACTGGGTATCCAGTTGTCGATGACAGTCAGCGTCGAGGCCAGACCCGCCCAGGCCCGGGCGAAACCCGGATCCAGCTCGGTAGCCCGGGTGAACAGCTCAATGCTGGTGTTCAGGCTTTGTCTTGCCTGGAACAGGGCCTGGGCCTTTAAAAACAGGTCATAGGCGTCGAGGTTGTCAGTAGCGGCAACTACGGTGACAGCTTTTTCCGCCGGATTGATACCCAGCTTGTCCTTGAGCGAATCCACGATGGCGTTGGCAATCTCATCCTGAATCTTGAAGATATCCACCAGGTCCCGGTCATAGGTTTGCGACCACAGGTGCCGGTCCGTGACGCCATCGATGAGCTGCGCCGTGATACGTATGCGATCCCCATCCTTGCGCACACTGCCCTCCAGTACCGTGGCCACGCCAAGTTCGCGGGCAATCTCGGGAATATTCTGGTCCTTGCCGCGATAGGTAAAAGCCGACGTGCGCGAGGCCACCCGCAGACCATCCACGCGCACCAGCACATTCAGCAATTCCTCCGCGATACCGTCGGTGAAATAGCGCTGGTCCTGGGCTGCACTCAAGTCATCGAACGGCAGCACGGCGATGGAGGCCAGCGCGTCATCCGCTTTCGTCATTGCGGCAGCTACCGGGTTTTCTGGAATTGCCTGGTCCGAAGCAAGTGGCGCTGACTTGTTGTTCTCGGGGATGAGCCGGTCGGCCACCAGGCCGGCGATGGCGATGACCAGCAGCACGGTGATCAGGGTGTTGATCTTGCGGGCGCTCTCGCCGGTGATGGAGCGGGAGCGATCCACGTCCTTTTCCAGCTTCAAGCCCTCGGGGGTCATTTCGAACACCCACGCGAACAGCAGGGCAGGGACGAAGCCCAGCACCAGCAGCATCACGACCAGGGAGCCGGCCCAGCCCGGCACAGGCAGCAGTGAGGAAAGCACGTCGGTGAGCTGCAGCAATACCCAGGCGGAGACCAGGTAAAGTACCGCGACCCGGATAACATTGCGGCGCTTGAGTTCGGCGATGAAAGTCATGACTCTCGTTTGATTTATTGCATGAGCAGCGGCAATCATGACCCAAGGGTCCAGGCTTGTCACTAAGCCAGCAGGTTCGTGGCGCGTAATTGTCCGATTTGTGATCCAGACCACACCGTCATCCGACCTGCCGGCCCTAGCATTGAGGTATGCAATCGATAGGACTGTTATTGACCCAGCCCGGACGCAACAGAAACTGGCTTTGCCTTTTGCTGTTGCTGGCCCTGGGCGCCTGTTCCTGGGCGCCGCCGCAGCCGACACCGTCTGCGAAAACCGCGGTCACGTCCCCGGTAAAGGGAACCGTGAACACATCGACCAAGACCAACGCAGGCTTGGCCAACTGGGGCGACGGAAGTCCCGAGTCGTCCTTGCGGGAGCAGATAGTCCAGAGTGCGATGGCCATGATGGGCACACCCTATCGTTACGGTGGCGCGAGCCCCAGGGGATTTGATTGCAGTGGCCTGGTGGTCTATAGCTACAATCAGGCGGGGGTGAGTGTCCCGCGCACCTCGCGTGAGCAATACCGCAAGGCACAGCCCGTGCCGGTGAGCGCTGCACGCCCGGGAGACCTGGTCTTCTTCGGCAGTAATCGTACCGTCAATCACGTGGGAATCTACCTCGGTGATGACGAGTTCATCCATGCCCCTGAAGCGGGCCAGAGCGTAAAAATCAGCAGCATCCAGGATGACTATTACAAAGCCCACTTTGCCGGCGTTGGGCGCCTCAGCGGGCCACCCCGGTAAATCGCAACAGCCCCCATTTCTGAATGCCCGGCAGTTCCAATCTGGCTGTGCTTGGGCTAACTTGCCTGTTGGTCATGGCCGATACCAGGGGCGGGTACATCAGATGGCGGTAAATCCGGTAAACCATATTGCACAAAGCCTGCTGGATCGTCGCTGGGCAACCTTCGCGGTGGAACTGGTATTGGTGGTGACCGGTATCCTGATTGCGCTCGCCATAGATGGCTGGTCTGCAGACAGGGAAGATCGCAGGTCTGAAAGAGCCTATTTGGAATTGCTGGCCAGGGACCTGGGTCAGATCGAGTCCCAGTTGCAGCAGCAAATCGAATTTCGAAACCAGTATGGCCAATACCTCCGTGGCGGCCTACGACCTGATACAAAACCTTGATCCCGCCGGCACAGCGACCAGATTGGCAAGATGCTGGTTGCCGTGTCAGTGCGCCGAACCCTGTTTCTCGACAGCGCGGCGTACACCGACTTGATCAGTACCGGTAACCTGGGACTGATCACAGGATCGGGATTTACGCGATCGCATCACTCGATATTTTTCTGACGTCGGAACGTCGCGAATTGATTGTGGAGAAAAATAATCGGGTGTTTGTTGACGATATGTTTCTGGCCTTGATGGTTGATCATGGCGTGAGCTACCACCTCTGGAAAGACAGTCCGGTAGGGGCGGCAATGAATTTTGAATCCATCAGCAGCGCCTTCAGTCCGGCCATGCGTGAGCCGATGGACAAGGTGTTGTCTCTTCCGAAAGATGCGCCGGAGTGGACGCGGGTAAAACAACTGCTCTCCTGGCGGGCAATGGTTGCCGTAGTCGCCAGGGACAACGCAGCCAGCATATTGGCTGCCACTGTCGAATTGCGAAAGGACCTGGAAGCACACCTGGCGCAGTAACGGCGCGATTCCTGGCTTTCTTGCAAAAATGTGACGTGGTTCGCAGGTAGGGATAATGCTTGCGCGGGAGCGATTTTTCGTGCTCCCGATGTAAAATGGGAGCGATTTCTGTGAAACCCTGTCAGGATGCAAGACAC
Organism: uncultured Gammaproteobacteria bacterium; assembly: GCA_963823435.1. Taxonomy (GTDB): domain Bacteria; phylum Pseudomonadota; class Gammaproteobacteria; order Steroidobacterales; family BM003; genus CAKZML01. Next base: position 41,598 of record CAWGLN010000006.1, read on the forward strand.
ATGAAGAAAGTACTCATTGCATTGGGAATTTCCGCGGGACTTGTTGCTTGCGGCGGAGTGACCTATCCGGACCGCCCGCCGACGGTGGATCCAATCATTGGTGGAATCTGGTTTGGCTATAATTTTACCGACCAGGTGGGGGACTCCCGGGAATTCATTGGCATCGCTACCGAAGATGGAACGTTCCGCTTCCTTGAGCTGGCGACCCGGGTCCAGTTTATCGGGACTGTCACCTTCAATGGTGAGATCGCGGAAGGCAGCGGGGTTGCGCTGGCCGCGCCGGGAGCAAGCTGGAGCGATACGAGTACGGCAAGCCCGCTGGATATCAGCGGTTTCGTGGTCGAGAGAGAATCCATGGAGGGAGACTGGAGTCTGGCCGCTGGCGAGACTGGCAACTACTGGCTGTTGTTCGACCCGGTGTATTTCAAGGATTCCTCGCTGGACCTGACGGCAGGCGTCTGGACCATGCTGGACGATACGGGTGCCGGGATCGGGACCCTGACTATCGAGGTCGATGGTGGTCTCAACGGGCAGGATATTGCGGGCTGTCTGTATAGCGGAAGCCTCGGCATTATTGATACGCAGTACGACGTGTATGACGTCAGCGTCACCATTTCCAACTGTGGTGATGCCGACGGTGTTTATACAGGATTTGGAGCCCTCGGCGACGACCTTGAAGTGAACGACAGCATGGTGCTGATTACCGATGACGGCAGTCGTTCATTCGCGGCAAACATGATGCGCGTACCGGCTGGATAATCGGGTCGCAATAATGGTTGTGATGCCCCGCATCGCAACCGGTACGCGCCTAGCGCCAGGCGTACAGATACGCCAGGGCGAAAATTTCAAAGTCGGAGCCGACCTCGGTAAGAATGCCGGTGCTGTAGTTGGCGCGTATCAGGTGTCTGTTGTTGAAAGGGTAGCTCAGGGTCAGCCCGGCTCGGGAGTTGCGTTGTATATCGTCCCTTTCCACCCCTCCCGTCGTGGACTGCCCTCCCTGGTAGAAATTCACATCGAGTGCCGCCCAGATTCCGGCCTTCATTACCCTTATCAGGTGAAACTCCGATGAATAAATTGGATCTTGCTCCCTCGTAGTGCCCATAAACTCGTCGTTGTCGCCATATATCCAGACGCCCAGTTCACCCTCGAGCAACCAGCCGGGAGCAAGCGGGACGATCACGCCCACGGCTGGCTTGGCAGACCAGCGGTTGGTGCCGGCGTTCAAGACCCTGTCGGTCTCATAGGCTCCGGTTGGAGCCTGAATCACCAGGCTGGCGCCGACAATGGTTTTTGGATCACCCAGCATTTCTACGGAATCCGGCTGGGTCCATGGCCGGGGCGCCACGCAGATTGATCGCAAAGCGGACGCGCGCATCGGCAAACGCGTCGATGTCCCGGGTCAGGAACTGCCCCTCTACGGTCCCCTCGGTCCGGCCCCAGGCATACGGAAGATTAAGCTGTACGGTGGCGGTGCGGTCAAACAGGCCAAAGAATCGCTGATAGGTCAGTGCGGCCCCGTTGAGCGTCGAATCCACGCCATAGATGGGCAGGGACGGATCGGTGAGAACGTCGCCGGTAGATAGCTGGTAGCCGATGCCGAATACATTGGTTCCGGTGGGCGCGGGCCAGTAGGCGCGCGGCGTCAGTTCCTGGGCAAAGCCGACACGGCAGAGCAGGCTTAGCGCGAGCAGCATCAGGGCACCGAGCAGGAAACGGTGCCGGTGCAGTCCGGGTGTTCTGGCCATCTGGAATTATCTCGTTAGCAAAACAATGACGAGTCAGTGCAAACAGCGACCGTATGATACGGTATCACGCGGGATGCTAGATAAGTCGGAAAAGGGTGACAGGCACCTGTTGCCTGGGGACCTTCAATCAAGGGATTGAAAAAGGCGGCGGGAAATCAGGGGGACAGTAACCATAACCCCCGAGCAATCGAAGAGTGCAACGGTCGCCAGGACAGCGACTTCACTTGTGCTGGCAGAGTCCCGGGTTATACTTTTTGACAGGACATGCAACGAGGCTCGGCCACCGGCCACCAATATGACAAACTTCAAAGACAAGCTGATCGACAAATACCGTCACAAGATCCGGGAAAAGGCCATCGTGCAGGCGAAAAAACGCATCGCCCTTTCCGGGAAGAAGGTTGCAGATTTTTCCGCAGGACGAGCTTGAGTTCATCGTTGTCGATGAAGAAAAGAAGATCAAGGCAGGCATGAGAAATACCGGCATAGTCGCGTTGCTCATCGCGCTGGGATTGAGTTAAGCCAGTGCTGAACCAGATACTCAGGTTCACGCTCTTTACCTCTCTCTGGATGTGGCTCAGACCCCGCTGGCGTGGTCTGTTGGCCTCTACGTGTTTTTGTCGGCCTGGTTACGCTCGGTCATCGGGAGTACCTGGATTACGTGACCCTCTCCGGGGACAGCAGCTTTTTGATCTGGTCCTATGCGGTCAAGTGGTTGCTAATCGCCAGCGGCTTGTTGGCCTACTTCCTGCTGGTGGTCATGTGGCCCAGGCCCCGCCAGACGAGGGCGGGCAAGTCCACCGGGAGCAAGGGCCAGGCCGCCATGACTGCCGGCAGAGCCGGAAGATGATGGTTTCGATTTCCTGCGCAGCAAGAAACGTCTGCAGAAGCCGCGCCGAGAAGCTACTGGACAAGAAGTAGCGACGTCTTGGATACAAAACCGGATATCGATTTGGACATCACCATCAGGAATGTGCTCTATGCCTGGAGCCGGGAAGAGCTGGTCAACCTGGCGCGCGATACTGGAGCTGGAGTCAGGGCGCGCTTCGGTGGCGGACATCGAGGAGCGAATCAAGTGGCTGTATCACTCGAGGACCCGGGCCCAGGTTATGTCGACGCTGTCCGGAACCGCGGCAAAAGTCCGCTCACTGATCGATAACAAGCAACGTCCCGGACGCAGTGTCGATGAGCAGTATCCGGTGCCTGCTTACCCGGAGCTTGTGTTCGGACTGGCCGACAAACTCAAGGTAAGAGAAGAAGACGCGACGCTTGAGGATTGCGAGGAGGCCGATGTCTCACGAGGTGATCATCCAGGCCCTGCAAAAGATGACACCGTCGCAGCGACGCACGTTCTTCAACCAACCTATCGACCTGGGCGAGGTGCTGGAAGCGGCGAACGCACGCAGCGGTGGCCTGGTCGGGCCGAAGACAACCGTGGTGGCGCTGCAAAGCACCCGTCCTCGCGGGTTGTCACTGTACGTGGCCTCATCAACCGCCCTGGGTTTTATGACCCACGCCATGGGCATGAGTCTGCCGTTTGCGGCGATCAAGGGCCTGGGTGCCACGGTTGCCTTCGTCATCGGCCCGGTCGGCTGGTTGGCGGCTGGTGGCTGGGCGGTGTGGCTGGCCACCGGCCCGGAGTGGAAGAAACTCCTGCCGGCGATCCTGTATATCACCGCGACCAACAGTTACGCAGGATTGACTGGCTCGAGCGACGCTCAAGCGAACACCGATGAGTAGCTTTGTCGCAATAGACTTTGAAACCGCGGCCTACAGTCGGGCCAGCGCCTGTGCTCTCGGCATGGTGTATGTGCGCGACCGACAGATTGTCGAAGAGAAGACTCTTCTGATACGACCCCCGAGCCGGGAGTTCGTCTTTACTTACATTCACGGCCTGAGCTGGACTGATGTCCAGTATCAACCGACTTTCGCCGGGCACTGGGACACCATCGAGGAATTCATACACCGGGGTGATTTCCTGGTGGCGCACAATGCAGGCTTCGACCGTGGCGTGATGGGCGGTTGTTGTGAGCGTTACGCTTTGCCGAAACCGGTGTTGCCCTTCGTATGCACCGTGCAGTTAGCCAGGCGTCTATGGGATATCCGCCCCACGAAGTTGCCCGATGTCTGTCGCTACCACGGTATCGACTTGAAGCATCACGATGCCGCCTCGGATTCCCGTGCCTGCGCGAAGATCGTGATCGCCGCAGAGGAAGACGGCTGGACCTACTAGACGTGCCCCGGGTTTTGGAGATTCTATGGCCCAGCGGGGCTTTTGCTGTAGGATATCAACCTGTTCCGGCTTGCCGACAGAGTACTGCAAGAGAAAAAATATGAGTGAAAAACAGTCTGGTATCGGCGGGTATTTCGAAGAACTCAAGCGCCGCAAGGTGATCCGTGTCGCTATCGCCTACGTGGTTGGCGCATGGGTATTGATGCAGGTTGCCGATGCCACCTTCGAGCCCCTGAACCTGCCGCAATGGTCGACCACCCTGGTATTGTGGCTGCTGGCGCTGGGTTTCCCTGTGGCGCTGATCCTCGCCTGGGCACTGGAAGTCACGCCTGAAGGTATTCGCCGCACCAGGAAACAACGCCGCAAGCCCGCCAGCGCAACCAAGCAAGCGACCAGTACCCAGACCGAGCACTCCATCGCGGTGCTGCCATTCAGCGATATGAGTCCGGAGAAAGACCAGGATCATTTCTGCGAGGGCATGGCGGAGGAGATCATCAACTCGCTGGCTTGTATCCCGGGTGTGCAAGTCGCCTCGCGCACCTCCTCGTTTCAGTTCAAGGGCACCAGCATGGCCATCGACGTGATCGGCGAACGCCTGAACGTAGATACCGTGCTTGAGGGTAGCGTGAGGAAGGATGGCAACGATTTGCGTGTGACCGCACAGCTGATCAATGTCGCTGATGGGTTCCACATCTGGTCGAAGAGCTTTGAACGTGAATTAAAAGGCGTATTCGGGATCCAGAAAGAGATCGCGGAGAGCGTGGCCAGGGCATTCAAGCTGTCCATCAGCCCCAGCACGGAAAAGGCCATTGAGCACCAGCCCACGCAGAATATGGAGGCGTATGAGGCCTACCTGCGTGGCCGCCGGCACTTCTACCAGTTCAACGATGCGGAATGGAAAAAGGCGAGTGTGGAGTTTTCCCGCGCCGTTGATCTTGATCCGGATTACGCCCTGGCCTACGCCGGTCTGGCGGATTGTTATTCACTGATCTACATGTATACCGACAGTTCCGTGTCGAATCGTCAGCAGGCGGAGACCAACAGTCGCCTGGCCCTGCAACTTGCACCGGATGTTGCCCAGGTACACGCATCACGTGGCCTGGCCTTGTCGCACAGCAAGCGTGAGGGTGGTGCCGAGGGCGCCTTTGAGCGGGCCATCGAACTGGATCCCATGTTGTATGACGCGTACTACTATTACGGTAGGTATGCCCTGGCAAAAGGCAAATTCGAACAGGCGGTCGAGTTATTCGAAAAAGCCTCGAAGCTGCGTCCCGATGACTACCAGGCGGTGAACCTGCTGACCCAGGTATACCGGACGCTGGGGCGGGAGGAAGAGCGTGCCGAGGCGACCAGGCGCACCCTCGATCTCATCAAGAAACGCCTGCAAACCACACCGGATGATATTCGGGCCCTGTGTCTGGGCGCGGGCCGCGCAATTGAGGCTGGTCAGCCTGGGTTAGGACTGGAATGGCTTGAGCGGGCCAGGGCCGGTTCCCCCGATGACCCGGTGACCTATTACAATATCGCCTGCGCCTACGCCGGTCTGGGAGAAATCGACAAGGCGCTTGAGTGCCTTGAAAAATCCATGTACGGGATTTCAGATGCCTCCCTGGAATGGATGGAGAACGACAGCGATCTCGATCCTCTGCGTGAGCACCCGCGTTATAGAGCCCTGGTGGAAAAGCGATAGAATTAGGGGGACAGCAACCTTAGAATTAGGGGGACAGCAACCTTATCTCCCACAAAGTAAGACCGTAAATGCAGGCAACGGTTGCCTTCGGCGCCGATCACCCAAGAGTTAAGGTTACTGTCCCCGAATTTTTAAAGAGAAAAGCATGAGTGACAAACAGTCTGGCATCGGCGGCTATTTCGAGGAACTCAAGCGCCGCAAGGTGATCCGGGTCGCTATCGCCTACGTGGTTGGCGCCTGGGTGCTTATGCAAGTTGCCGATGCCACCTTCGAGCCGCTGAACCTGCCGTCCTGGTCAACCTCGCTGGTGCTGTGGTTGCTGGCCCTCGGGTTTCCGGTGGCCCTGATCCTTGCCTGGGCGCTGGAAGTGACTCCTGAAGGCATTCGTCGCACAAAGAAGCAGCGCCGCAAACCGGCCAGCGCGGCCAAGCAATCGGTTGCTGTCCAGACAGAACACTCCATCGCGGTGCTGCCCTTCGCCGACATGAGTCCGGAGAAAGACCAGGATCATTTCTGTGAAGGCATGGCGGAGGAAATCATCAATTCCCTGTCCAGGATCCAGGGCGTGCAGGTCGCCTCGCGTACCGCCTCGTTCCAGTTCAAGGGCACCACCATGGATATCGACTCCATTGGTGAACGCCTGAACGTAAACACCGTGCTTGAGGGCAGCGTGAGAAAGGCCGGGAATCACCTGCGTGTGACCGCCCAGTTGATCAATGTGGGTGACGGTTACCACATCTGGTCGGAAGGTTTTGATCGTGAACTCAAGGATATTTTCGGGATTCAGAAAGAGATCGCCGAGAACGTGGCCAGGGCTTTCAAGCTGACCCTGAGCCCGAGCACGGAGAAGGCTATCGAGCATCAGCCGACCCAGAATATGGAGGCCTACGAATATTACCTGCGTGGACGTCGCCACTTCTATCAGCTGTGCGACTCGGGCTGGAAAAAGGCACGTGAAGAATTTTCACGCGCCATCGACCTGGATCCGGAGTACGCGCTTGCCTATGCCGGGCTGGCCGACTGCTTCTCGTTTATTTATATGTACGCCGACAGTGCGGTCTCTGTGCGTCTGCAAGCCGAGACCAACAGCCGACTGGCGTTGCAACTTGCACCGGATGTCGCCCAGGTGCACGCGTCCCGCGGATTGGCCTTGTCGCATAGCAAACGCCAGGAGGGTGCGGAGAAGGCATTCGAACGCGCCATCGAACTGGATCCGAAACTCTATGACGCGTATTACTTCTATGGCCGTCATGCTTTTTCGAAGGGGAAATTTGAAAAAGCGGCCGAGTTGTTCGAGAAAGCGGCGGTAGTACGTCCTGATGATTACCAGGCGCTGGCGCTGCTGGCCCAGGTATACCGGGCGCTGGGTCAGGAGGAAGAAGGCAAGGATGCCCGCAGACGGACCCTGGAAGCTATTGAGAAGCGCCTGCAGACCTCGCCGGATGACGCCCGGGCGCTGTGTTTTGGTTCGGTAAATTTGATGGCTGCAGGCCAAAAGGAAAAGGGTATCGAGTGGCTGGAGCGAGCCAGGTCCAGCCAGCCGGATGATGCGCTGAATCTGTATAACGTGGCCTGCGTGTACGCCACTATCGGCGAGGTCGATGAGGCGCTCGACTGTCTGGAGAAATCCATCCGCAAGGGTATGGCGGAACTTGACTGGATGAAGAACGACAGCGACCTGGATAACCTGCGCGAGCATCCGCGCTTCAAGGCTTTACTCGAGAAACAGTAATTCCCGCCGGATCAAGTTGCTCCGCTCCCTGATGTCAAATTGAGGAAACAGCGGCTCGTCCGCCCACACGAGCCCGTTTGCGCGCCAAGCCTGCCAGCCTAATAATAACTTCTTGTTTCTGGACACTATTTATTTCGGCTGGCAGGGAACGCCGGGGACTATAATTTCAGCTAGATGTTTTCGGTCTTCAGGGATGGGGGGTGAAAATACATGAAACGCGTTTTCGACTGGCTGCCTTTCACTTTCCAGCCACACGTCCTGGTGCTTTGTCTTGTCTTCCCGGTACTGGCCGCTTGTGGCGGAGGCGGGGGTGGCGACGACGGCATCCCCCAGACGATGACCCTCACTGCCTACGCCGTCACGCCCAGTGAGGTGCGCATCGAGTGGACCTCTCACCCCGGCGTGATCATTGGCTATGACCTGTATCGCGATGGCGCATCAGCTTACCCCTACCACCTCGACGGCACCGGTATCACCGACTGGGAACTCACGCCAGCCACCCGCTATTGCTACCTGGTGTATGCCGTGTCCTTTCTGGGCGTAGAGGGTCAAAGCAACCAGGCTTGTGTCACCACGCCTTCACTCGCTGGCTGGAATATCGAGACTGTGGGCGCCGGCGACAGTCCCGGCCTGGCCCTGGATGCAGCCAATCAGCGTCATGTCAGTTATCGCAGTACCGGCGGAATCATGCTGGCGGTCAAGACCGGCGCCTGGCAGTACTCTGTGGTGGATGCGAATGCCGGCGGGTTCGGCGACACCGATGTGCAGGTAGACCGCAACAGCGCCAATCACCTGAGCTACTGGGACTACACCAACGCACGCCTTATGGCTGCGACCGACGCTACCGGCGTCTGGATTTCCGAGCTTGTCGACAACGGGGGCAACGTCAATGCCCTGGCCCTGGACGGGGCCGGCAACGCCCATCTGCTTTACAACATTCACGAGGACGGCACGATCAATTACGCGACCAATGCGTCCGGCGCCTGGGTGAGCCAGTGGTTGGCGGGCTTCTCCAGTGGCACCATTTACGACACGGACATCCTGGTGGACAACGGTGGGGTTGTGCACGCGCTATTTGCAATTGGAAGCCCGCAGGCCTGTTATGTTTACTACCTGACAAATCCCGGTGGTGTGTGGTCGGATCAGGTCATTGCCAGCGATACTAACTGTGGAGCAGCCCTGGCGCGGGCCTCAACGGGCGCCCTGCACATGGTGTATTCAACGCCATTCGGCCTGTCGCATGCCTTTTACGGCGGTGGTATTTGGCAGAGCGAGCAACTGGACAGTTTCAGCTGGATAGGAGGCGACCGTGTGGCCCTGGCAATCGATGACGCCGATCACCTGCATATTGCCTATCGCGATCAGAACTTCGATTTGAAATATGCCACCAACTCCACGGGCAGTTGGGAACTTGCCTACGTGGACGGCGATGGGCGAGTGGGTCTCGATCCCTCCATCCTGGTGGATCCCTTAGGCCGGGTCAGCATCGCCTATACAGACGAGACGCGGGGAACGGTGAAGTTGGCGACCAGCCCCTGAGGGTAGCGGTCTAAAAGGGTGACAGGTGCCTGGTTTGTCGGGAGCTCAGATGAATCCGACCTCTGTCATCAACTTGGTGAATCGCGGATCGTCACGTAATGGGTCCATCAGGGGGTCGACCAAAATCTGACTCACGCCCGGATCACCGATATCCCGCGCCCGGTAGCAGGGCGTCAAATGCCTGGTCGATGTTACCCCACTGGGCATGGACCTGGGCCTGCTGATACAGGCCGTTGTCGCGATAGCCGGCCAGCAGCATACGCCATGGCGGCATCGGCTTCCTCGATGTTGCCCAGCTTGTGCTCAAGGATTGCCAGGCCTGAAAATCGCATCCAGTCCAGCGGTTCCTTGGCCACCTCAAGGGCGGCGGCTTGTGCATCTCCCAGCATATACTGGCTCATGGCGATACCGTATCGCGGCCTGGGATAATGGGGGTCCAGCTCGAGTGTGTGGCGACATGCCCGGATGGCCTCCTCGTAGCGACGGGAAAAATACAGGGCGTGCCCCAGCGACTGGTTGGCAAAGGTCGAGATGGGATCCAGTTCCTGTGCTTTTCTCGCAGCGGCCAGGGCGGCCTCAATGTCACCGGTATTCATACAAATATGTGAGTATTCAATCTGCACGCCCACATTACCCGGGTCCAGCGCCATGGCGGTTCCAATAGCCTTGCGCGACGCGGCCAGATCCAGCTTGTAGGCGAAGGTGATGTTGGCGAGGACCTGGTAACCGTCCGCCAGGTCGGGCGCGAGCGCTATGGCCTTCCTGGCAGCGTCTTCGGCCTGGCTGACCACCTGGTCCAGGTCCGCAAAATTATTCCTGGCCAATTGATCCAGCGAGTCCGCCAGGCCGGCATAGGCATTGGCGTAGTCCGGATCCAGTTCGATGGCACGCCGGTAGGCCGCCACCGCACTGTTGACCGCCGCTTCATCCGAACCCCGGTTGTGGTAATGCAGCCCCTTCAGGTAGGCCTTGTAGGCTTCCGAGTTGGTGGTGCCGCCGCTGTTGATCTTCGCGGTTTCCTCGCCGAGCAGTTTGCCCTTGAGCGCCTTGACCACGGCGCTGGCGATCTCGTCCTGCACGGCGAAGATGTCGGTCAGCTCGCGATCAAAGGTCTCTGACCACAGGTGGTAACCGTCACCGGCATTGATCAGCTGCGCAGTGATTCTCACCTTGGCGCCGGATTGGCGCACACTGCCTTCCAGCACCGTCGCCACGCCCAGGCGTTTTGCCACCTCGGCGATGTCGCCGGTATGTCCCTTGAAATGAAACGAGGAGGTCCTGGCAGCGACTTTCAATTCGCTGACCTTGGCCAGCATATTTAGTAACTCCTCGGACAAGCCATCGGAGAAGTACTCGTTTTCTTTATTACCGCTCATGTTCACGAATGGCAGCACCGCGACAGACGCGCTTGCCGGCGCGTGTCTATCAGCCGGCTTGGGCTCCTCGGAAGCGACGGGCGTAGCGGCAGCCGAGGGCGTTTCTCTCGCCTCGGTGCGCTTAAGCCCGTCCGGGGTCAGGTCAAAGGCCCAGGCGAATACCAGTACCAGGGGAAAGCCGATACCGACCAGCAACATAATGACGCTGAATACCCAGTCCGGCGCATTGATGTTGCCCAGGATGACATCGGATACCTGCAAGACAATCCACGCCACAACGACATAGGCGATGCTGGCCTTGAATACGTGACGGCGCTTGAGTTCGGCGAAAAAAGACATCGTTATTTTGATTCCCGGTTGTCGCTGGCAATGATGGGACAATTTGACTGCGTTGTCGACAGCGCGAATTAGTATGCCCCATTGGTACCTGGGTTGTGATCGTGACTTGAGGTCAATTTTTCGGCAATAATGCCGTCAGGATATAGTTGAGGGACCGGCTAAAGTCATGACCGAAACCATGAACCGCCTTGCATGCGTATTGCTGTTGTCCTGCCTGGTCGGGAGCGGCCTGGCGGGCTGTACTACAATGGCTCCGGATGTGCTGCCCGAAGAGGACGCGCTTCCGGCGGCTGATACCGCTTTCTGGCACGACATCGTCAACGCCCACCCCGCCGACTGGTATCACGTGCTCAATCATGGTGATGAAGCCCTGGTCTGGCGCCTGCGGGCCATCGACAGCGCCACTGTCTCTATCGACATGGAGACTTTCCTTTGGAAACCTGACCGCAGTGGCCTGCAGATTCTGGCCGGGCTGCTGGCTGCCGCCGATCGCGGTGTGCGGGTCAGGGTCATGCTGGATGACTCCTTCACCATGCACGAGGACCTGGCGCTGCATGCCATGGATGAACATCCCAACATTGAGTACCGTATCTACAACCCGTATCGGTATCGCCAGGACAATATGCTGCTGCGTCAGCTGTTCAACCTTGGTGATTTCTCCCGTGTGAATCACCGCATGCATAACAAGGCCCTGGTAGTAGATGGGCACGCGGCCATCATAGGCGGGCGCAATCTCGGTGATGAGTACTTCGGCTACGACGAGGCGTTCAACTTTCGTGACATGGAAGTGCTGACGGTTGGCGCGGGCGTCCAGGGCGTGTCGCATCACTTCGACAAGTACTGGAACAGTGGCTGGGCATTCCCGGTGCACGAGATCATAAAACCGGGCGAGGGCGCCCCCGATCTGCAGGCCATGCGTGAGTACCTGGCCGCCAATACGCCGCCCGCTGTAGCGCGTGATCCGCTTGCCCTCGAGGCCTTGTGGGTTTCCACCGCAAGGTATGCACATCCAGGAAATTCGGTATTTTTCTCCGATGCCCCGGCTCACATAAACCCGGCGGCCGAGGAGGAGGCGCCAAACCAGTTGGCCGCCGCACTGATCGCGCTGATCGATGACGCCAACACCGAGGTGATCCTGGTGTCGGCCTACCTGATCCCAACGCCCGAATTTGAAGCCGCTATCGAGCGTGCCGAGAAGCGCGGAGTGCAGGTACGTATCCTGACCAACTCATTACGTTCCAACAATCACCTCGCGGCCCATAGCGCCTATCGTGGACACCTGGAGAGCCTGGTGTCTCACGGTGCCGACCTGCACGAGGTGCGTGTAGATGCGGCAGACCGCCAGCTGTATATGCAAGAGCCGGTGCAGGACAAGCGCCTGGGCCTGCACGCCAAGATGCTCGTTATCGACGATGACCGCGTCTATGTGGGCAGTTGCAACCTCGATCCGCGTTCACTCAAGATTAATACCGAGGTTGGCTTGATCATCGAGAGCGAGCCCCTGAACCAGGCCCTGCGCGAGGCGCTCGCTGCGGACTTCGATTCGCGTAATGCCTGGGCGGTGAGAATGTCGGAGGATGGCAATTTGCGATGGCATGGCGAAAACGTCGTGCTGGAAGCGCCGCCTGCTGATTCGCAGATAGAGCGTCTTGAGGACTGGTTCCTGGGGCTCTTGCCCATAGACGGACAAATGTAAATCTCCCTGTGCATGATGCAGATTCTGTCAACTGCCGACCTGCTCCAGTTCGAATTCACACACTGATCGCAGACGACGGAGGTAGCGCCCGGGGACCCTCTTATCCAGGTGCCTCACCGGCGTGTCCGCGCCGAGACACATTCCAGTCTGGATTCACTCCATTTTCTTGCGGCAATTACGAACTGGTTTCCGCAGCTATTCTGCGCTAGACATGACTAAAACCAAGAAAGCCGCCGCGCTAGGGAGCGTGCAAACATCGGCAAGAGAATCTGACCTTTTTCAGGCGCCTGGTCCCTGGAAACCCGTACGAACATCGTTCACCTGTTTTGACAGACCTAAGCAGCCATGGCGCTGGACCGGGTCTGGCTGATGTACGGGATCTGTTGAGGGAAACAGGAGAAAGGTTATGGCCAGGTTAGCCAGGTTGGTATTGCTACTGCTTGTATTGTTGTCGGGTTGCGACGGGTATGACCCGGACAAGACCGCTGCCTATCTTGCCGACCTCGGCATCACGGGCTACCAACTCGAACCGTCTTTCTCTTCCTCGACCTTCGATTATGTGGCGACCATACCTCCTGGCACCGATTCCATCACCGTGGAAGTCGACCAGCACCCACCAGGGCGCCACGGTAACGGTCAACGGCGTACTGGTGGAATCCGACGGCGGCAGTATCACCCTGCAGCTTGCCGCGGTGACGAACACGATCAAGGTCGTGGTGCTCTCGCCCGATAAAATGAGAACCAGGACGTATACGGTGTCGTGAGCAAGCAGTTGTTGAGCTATGCGGTTGGCGGCACGGTGAGCGGTCTGACCGGGACCGTGACCCTGCAAAACAATTCGGGCGACGACCTGGCGATCGACGCAAACGGCGTGTTTGAGTTCACCGCCCCGGTCACCGATGGCGATGATTATGCCGTGACCGTCAGCACCCAGCCTGATGGACAACTGTGCAGCGTTACAAACGGTGCCGGCACGATAGACAGTGCCGATGTGACCGACGTTGCGGTGGACTGTGTCGACCTGTTTTCGGGTCTGTTCATCGATGATCTGGTCGAGGGTCTTGCCTACTCCTGCTCCTCGGGTATCTGGAATGAAACCACCGCGGCTGGAGAATTTTCCTGTCCCCAGGGAGATCAGATCACTTTCTGGCTGGGTACGATTGAACTCGGACCGGTATCAACGTCTTCGATCATTTCACCCTACACCCTGTTTCCCGAAGACTCCCTGGCAGCATCAACCTGGCGCGCCTCTTGCAATCCCTCGACTCGGATCACTCGCCGGATAATAATCTTGCACGTCTATTGCAGTCACTGGACTCGGACTTGCTCCCGGACAACGGTTTTATCGTAATCGATGACGCCCTCGTCGCCCTGCTGCCACAGACGCTGGATTTTTCTCTCGATGACCCGGAATTTGAAGCGGCAATGACCTCGTATGGCATTACCCTGGTGTCCGCAGAGGTGGCCGAGGAGAACCTGAGACAGGCCATTGCCGAATACGTTCCGGCCAATAGCGCACCTGTGGCACAGGCCGGACCCGACCAAGCCGTGGGCGTCGGATCAACCGTTACCCTGAACGGCCTGGCCAGCAGCGACCCGGATGGGGATGCCTTGCTTTATCGCTGGAATTTTGTGTCCAGACCCGCAGGCAGCAGTGCGCAACTCGTTGCACCGCTTACATACGGTCCGTCGTTTGTTGCGGATGTCGCGGGCAGTTATGTCGTTCGCTTGCTGGTGTTTGACGGGACCGTGACGGGTATGGACAGCGTAACGGTTACCGCGAATACCGGCGTTGTGGTCCCCGCCGCGCCACAGGGTTTGCAGGCGGTTCCCGGCGACTCGTCGGTGGCGCTCTCCTGGGACGCAGTAAGTGGCGCGACGGGTTACGTGATCTATTGGAACACTACCGGGAATGTCACCACCTCAGGCAACTGGATAGGACCGATCGCGAGCACCCAGGCTAACCTGGGCAGCCTGACCAACGGCACGACCTACTACTACCGGGTCGCCGCGAGGAATGCATCCGGCGAGGGTCCGTTGTCCAACGAGGCCTCTGCGACCCCGACACGGCCGACCTACACTGTCGGAGGCACGGTAAGCGGCCTTACCGGTACGGTGACCTTGCAAAACAATGGCGGCGACAGTCTCGTGATCAATGCGCCCGGAGGAGCTTTCGCGTTTTCGAACAGCATCCCGGATGGTGGCGGCTACAGCGTGACGGTCAGTTCCCAACCTGTCGGCCAGACCTGTAGCGTGACCGACCCGGCCAGCGGCACGGTGGCGGCGCCGACGTGACTGACCTCGAGGTGGTCTGCGTTACCCACACCAACACCGTGGGTGGCACGGTCAGCGGCCTCACCGGCACGGTGATCCTGCAGAACAATGGCGCGGACAGTCTCGAGATTTCCGCTAACGGGGAATTCACATTCGCCACGGCGGTGGCTTACGGTGGTGATTACCTGGTGACGGTCAGCGCCCATCCCCTGGGCCAGATTTGCAGCGTGGCCAATGGCAGCGGCGTCATGGCCGGCGCCGATGTGACCAACGTCAGCGTGAACTGCTTTGACAGCGGCACGCCGACGACCTCCGACTGGAAATGGGCCAACCCCCTTCCCCAGGGGAATGATCTTACGGACGTCGCCTGGGGTAACGGCCAGTATGTTGCGGTGGGCCTGTATGGCACGGTCCTGACCAGTGACGACGGACTGACCTGGAGCGTTGGCGATATTGGTACCGATGCGTGGCTTTACGGGATTGTCTGGGACGGAAACCGGTTTGTTGCGGTTGGAGAGGACGCGACCGGGGCAGGCAACAGCAACCTTGCGATCAGTGGGGACGGCGTGAACTGGACATTGCAGGAAGTGGGTGCCCGATATGCCTTTTCAGACATTGCCTGGAGTGGCTCCCGGTATGTTGCGGTAGGTTATCAGAATCCAGATCCCCAGTTGGGTGGCTCCATCGTTGCCGTCAGTGCCACCAGCACGGATGGCGTGACATGGACGACCCAGACTCATGCAGGATTTTCATGGGATGACGTCGCGTGGAACGGCAGCGTGTTTGCGGTGATGGAACGTTCGGGTCTGATTCACACAAGCGATGACGGTCGTGAATTGGGTGACGACGGATATGGGTCTCACCGGCGCCAGTCTTGGCGACATCGGATCGGATGGTGCTCAATTCGTTGTCGTTGGCGGCGCAGACGGTGTGTACACGAGCCCCGATGGCCTGGCCTGGACACTTCAGCCAGGCACCAGCCTGGTCAGGGGTCCCAACATCACCTGGGATGGCAATCAGTTTGTGGTGGGAGGCTCTGGGGCTGTCTATACCAGCCAGGATGGAGTGACCTGGACAGGACAGAACCCGCTTCCGGTCCCCGGGGGTGCCTGGGTTGGTAGCTTGAGCGCGGTTGGCGGCCAGTATATTGCGTTGGGTAGTAATGGCCTGATTTTCCACACTGCGGACCTCGCGACCTGGACCTTGCTGACCTCCGGTGATTTCACCGGCTTGCAGGATGTTACCTGGGGCGACAACCTGTTTGTGGCAGTGGGGAACAACAAGACGGTTCGCACCAGCCCGGATGGGATCTCCTGGACAACCCGTGCGAGTAATAATCCGGACTGGGCGTTATTCGGCGTTGCCTGGGGCGCTGGTCGGTACGTAGCCGTGGGCGCTGGAGACAGCAACCAGGCATTGATCAGTACCGATGGTGTGACCTGGACGCCCCAAACGGTTGCCAGTGAGTTCCTGGTCCTGGAGAGCGTCGCATGGGGTGGCGGCCAGTTCGTCGCCGCGGGTGAAAACGGCGCGGTTTTCAGCAGCCCTGACGGCATCACCTGGACCGCCCAGAGCAACGGTATAGTGGCTACTGACATTTTCTACGATATCAGCTCGAACGGTAGCCTGTTCGTGGCGGTGGGTTATTCAGACGCTGACCCCTATTACTCGGCGAACTTTATCACCAGCCAGGACGGGATAACCTGGACACCCCAGTTGCTGCCCTATGATCAGGGGGCCCAGAGCGTTGCCTGGGGTAACGGTCGGTTTGTGGCCGTCGGACACCAGGCCATCCTCACCAGCCTCGATGGACTGACCTGGACTGTGCAGCGCAATAGCATGGATCGGCTGACGCAAGTGACCTGGACCGGAACCCAATTCGTGGCAACCGGTGACATTGGCGGCGCCACTGTCCTCACCAGTCAAGACGGGGAGACCTGGACCAGCGAGCGGTCAGTCAGCGGTTTTTACCAGGGTGTCGCCTCGGACGGTAACCGGACGGTCTTTGTGACTGCCTGGGGAGGTATTGTCACCAACGATACGCTTTGAAACTGTTGGCGCCGTTGTATCGGCTGACCGCGGACTACTTCTCCGTGTTCGAGGGTCTTGCCGGAATACCGATGTGCACCAGGCCATACCCGGACAGGGTGATCTGCGGCACCGACATGCCGATGACATGGCCCGACCTGGTCGAGGTGATGACATGACGCTCATCGGTCAAGGGGTCCACCACTTCGCCAAGCACGTCGCCTTCCTTCACAGAATCTCCCGCCTTGCAGCTGGGAAAGAAGAAACCGCCCTGCTTCAAGGGCACACGAACCCAGGTGGATTTCTTGAATATCCTTGATTCCGGCACAAGCTCATGGGTTCCCTGCACCATGCCGAGGTACTGCATGACGTTCACGATACCGGTCACGCCCTGGGTGATCGGTTCTTCTTCGAACCTCAATGGTTCACCGGCTTCGTAAATGATGGTGAGTACGCCTGCGTCCATGGCCTCTCTCCGCAGACTGCCCTGGGGACCGGCGCCACCGACGATGATGCCGACGCCAAAATTCCGCGCCAGCTCAAGGGCCTTGGCGTTCGTATCATCGACCCGGATTTGCGGCAGGTTGCTGCGGTGAAAGGACGCCGTATGCAGGTCTACCAACACGTCGCAACGCTTGATCACCTGCTCGAATATGGCATAGGCCATTATCGAGGCGACGCTTCCCTGGCGATTGCCCGGAAAGTAGCGATTCAGATCACGCCGGTCGGGAAGGTAACGGTCGCCATTGCGAAAACCATCGGCGTTTAATGTGGGTAACACAATCAGCATGCCCGCCATGGTGGCCGGGTCGGTCTGGAGGAATGCGCGCCTGGCTGACTCGACACCGTTCATCTCGTCGCCGTGAATGCCGGCGGTAACGCACAGGGTCGGGCCGGCGGTGAGGCCGCGGGCGACAAACACGGGAATATTCAGGTATGAACCTTCGAATGAACGCTCCTGGATAAAGGAGTACTTGAGCTTCTCACCCGGCTGGATGGTTTGTCGGACCAGTTCCACTGCTCCCCATTCCTCGCCCTTGGCGACTGGAGTAGTCAGTACGGACAGGGTGGCAACGACAAGCAATAACTGTTTCATGGGGACCCCGGGATGGGTTGCGGGGAACGGTTCCGGGCAGGGCGGGACGGAAGAAGGAAGCGCAATTCTACGCCCGCGTATTCGCGCTCACAATACCCCTTTCCCGCAACTATTGGGCGTCTTCCTGACCCGGGAACTTTGACGGGCTTGAGCCGGTCCAGCGACGGAATGCCCGGGTGAAGTTTGCCTGGTCGGAAAACCCCAGCAGGTAGGCGACCTCAGCCAGGCTGTGCCGACCGTCCTCGATATAGGCCTTGGCCAGTGTTTCCCGGGTTTCCTCCAGCAGGGATTTGTAGGACGTGCCCTCGTTCTGCAAATCCCGACGCAGGGAGCTGATGCTGCGATTCAGCCGTTTGGCGATTTCGTCCTGACTCAGTTGGCCAGAGGGCAGACCCTGCTGAATCAGGTGCTGAACCCGGACGCTGGTGGTGGGCGAATCCAGTTTTCGCAGGTAGTGCTCCGAAATCTTGTCAATTTCCCGGGCAAGCTCCGGGTTGCCGTATTCGCTGGGTTTGTTGAAGGTCTTGTTGTCGATACGCATGCTGTCTCGCGGGGCATCAAATTGCACTTCGCAGCCAAACACATCGCGGTAGCTTTTTGCCAGGCCAAAGTCGGCATGCGAGAGGGTGATCTTCAGGGGCAGAAAATCATTTCCGGCCACTGAGACCGGAATGCATTCATCAACAAGGCCAGCGTGCAGTCCCTGCCTTGCGGCGACGGCTGGATCGTTTGGTGGGGAAAACGCAGAAGGAGATCCGTGTAAGTGGCGCCGGGTGTCACCTCCAGTTCGGTGCCGGTGGTGACGGTCTTGTCGTAGCGACCGATACGCGCCACCGCGTCCGCGATGGATGTGCTGGCGAGCAGGGATTGACCCAGCGCATGGGTGATCGAGGGTCGAATAAAGCGGGCGACCGACAGGCCGAAGGTCGGGTCAGCTGTGAGTTCCACCAGCCTTGCCCACAAGCGGGTCGCCTGGGCGAGGGGAACCCTGGCCTCGTGTTTGATTGATATCCCCGACGTCCAGCCCGACATCGGCGAACACGGCATCCGCATTCAGCCCGCGCTCAGCCATGGCCATGCGGACGGCCACGCCGACACTGGCCAATGTGCTTGGTTCTCCTAGCATGCTTCAACCTTTGATCTGAATTGACAACGACTCGACCGGGGCGGACAAGAGCCCCGCAGCTCCAGTGGCTAGGATAGCGAAGCTTTCACTGGAGTAACACTATGCAAAAGCAAGCTGTGCTGGAAGAGCTTTCCAAGCTCTCCCTGGTCCACCAGGTGGGTCAGGCTGCATTCTTGTGGTCCCGCACCAGCAGTTCCATCCTGGGCCTGACTGACAAGACCAAGCGACAACAGCTTCTGGGGGGGTTTTTGCACGTCGTGTGCGAAACCGCCAGGTTGTCGGCGGCCGAGACTGCGGCAGCTGCCTACGTTGTAGGGCTGCTCACCGGGAGTGATACGGACGCCATGTCTGCGGCGCGGAAAACCCTGTGTGCGACTCAGGATGAGCACCTGTTCCGGCAAGGCATGGAAGAAGCCACCCGAATCTTCGAGAGTGCCTGGCATCACTAGTGACGCGGTGCCCGGGATATACACATGCCTGTGGGGCGCCCCTGGAGTGGAGAAAACCTATGACGATGTACAGACTGGGGAAAACGCCGGATCTGCAGACGGAAGCCGATGCGATCGCATGGCGCAAGATTGCCGAGGTGCTTCCGGCGGCCACCGATACCTTGATTCATGCCGTCTGGGGTCATAAACCCAGCGCTGAAGCGGAACAGGATTTACCGACGTACACCCTGGCTGAGCGTTATATCAATTACCTGATTAAAGAGAGGTGCCTGGTGGAAGCACAAGCAAAGATTCGGGACATGGACGCAGGCCAGGAGACCCGGTTTATGCCCGGTCCGATACTAATGGAAGATTTCGCCGAGTTGATCTCGTCGGAGGTTCGAGGCAAATCCGGCGCCGCGTTCTACTCGGGCAGACTGGCTTTCCAGTCTCCGGCCAGGCTGTACATGCTGGGTGTAAATCCCGAGGGGTACCCTGAGGAACACGCAGACCAGACCGTGGGGCTGCACACCAACAAGGTCCTTTACGACGCGCCTGATAACTGGTCTGCCTATCGTGACGAATCATGGAGTGGTGCGCATGCGGGAAGCCTGCCAATGCAGTCCCGGGTCCTGGGCTTGCTGGAGACCCTCGGGCTGAATCCGGGAAAGGTTCCGGCCAGTAACCTGGTGTTCCAGAGATTTCTCAATGCGAATCAACTTGACGCGAATTTTGAGGAGCTGGCCGGGCAGTGCTGGTCATTTCATCAAAGTGTGATCAATCGTCTTGATGTGAAAGTGGTTCTTTGCTTTGGCAAGACCGCCGGCGACTGGATACGCGCGCGTATGGAGGCGCACGCTGAGGTCAGCCCGTTTGCCGATAAAAATCGGCGTGGCTGGACCGGCCGCGTATACCAAAGTCCCACTGGCTTGAGAGTGGTGGTGGCGACTCATCCCGGCCGTGCTGACTGGGGGGTGCCCGCAGCTGATCCAAGCCGAGCTGGTGCGGTGGGCGATGGAAGAGTAAGGAGAAAATGCTTGTCAGGAGCAACGGGACAGGCTATTTACGACAGCACCAACAATAAATAAATCCCTGCCTGTCCAGGGCGGGGAGTGTCGAGTCTATCCTCACGCCATGCGTACATTGATGACCGGATTATAAACCAGGTACCGGTCGCGAGTTTCCGGGGGAAGTCTGAATGAACATCCGCACTGTCCCTGTCCTGGCTCTCGCTTTCCTGTACGGTTGTGCGAGCACGCCCAAACTCCCCCACATCGCCAGCGGCGAACCCGTGTCCATCGTGGTTGTGATAAGCCCGAAATCCAACGGCGAAAACAGTTTCCAGAATGACGCCTTTGGCAGTGACGTCGGCAAGGGTGCCGGAAGTGGGGCGCTGGCCGGCGGTTTGTATGGCCTGAGTTGTGGACCGCTCCTGATTCTGTGCGTCCCGTTTGGCGCTGCTGTTGGCGCGATCGCCGGATCGGCGGGTGGCGCTGCCGCAAGCGTGGACGGTGTGTTGTCCAAGGAACAGGCTGATTTGCTGGTGGCCCGGCTGCTTCGTCTGAATGAGCAACGTGACCAACTGGCCGAGCTGGAATCCCATATCACTGACCGTGCCGGCAGGTACTGGGATCTCAACACTGAGCATCCCACGCACGTTGTGAACGTGGAGGTGCAGGACCTGATTCTCGGGTCGACACATGGTGACCAGGTACGCAGCATTTTGCGGGTACTCGTCTCGGTCGGGAAGACCGGCGAACCTCCGGCCCGGACGACGTCAAAAAAGACGTCAAAGAAAAAGCCGAAGACCAAGCAGTACGAATATGTCGGCCCTTACGCAAGCGTGGCGGTATGGCTGGACGAGGACAGCGACTTTGTGGATACCAGTCTGAGCAGCGCCATTCAGCAGATTTCTACCCAGATCGTTTCCGACCTGGCCGTGAATTGAGGCGTAAAAAATCGGTTCGAGCCATGGCCGGTAACCAGGGCCCAGTTGACGGTCAGATTGGGTTAATTAAGGTTGCTGTCCCCCTAATTGTTTCCCTGCGCACGGACTTTCTGGCTCATGTACACCACACCTACCACCAGCAGACCCAGGCCGTCAGTGAGCAGGGTGGGCCAGTAAAGCAGGACCGTGCCTGCCGCGAGCAGCAGCCACTCGAGCAGGTTGGTTCGCCGTATGAAGAAGCCCATGGTCAGGGCCGAGAAGGCGAGCGTACCCAGCACGGCCGAGAACATCGAGGACGCGATCTTGGCAGGCCTCGCCGACATCTCGGCGATGACCGCCCCGGACTCGACCATGCCGCCGCCGGTCACCGTCAGTTTCTTGATCACGCCGTCACGGCTGGCAGTGATCTCGCGGATCTCCTCACCGTCCATCACGGTCAGGATCGGGTCGCCCGTTTCCACCGTGTCGCCCGGGCCGCGCCTGGATGTCCAGGACCATCGCGCCCATGAATGTATCGTTCATCTCCGGCGCGGTCAGCGGTTTGCCCTCGAACAGGATCTGCGGTGTGAAGGCGAACAGTATCGGCACCACGTACAGCAGCTTGGCGAATTTGAAGGCTGTCCACCCGGTCTTCCACGGGTCCGATCCGGCGATCGCTGCCCCCGCGTAGGCGGCCACGCAGACCGGCGGTGTGATGTTGGAGTCCTGGCTGAACCAGTAGACGATCATGTGCGCCGCAATCAGCACCACCCCGAGTTCCATCAGCGGGGGAACTGCCAGCACGGCGACGATCAGGTAGGCGGCGGTGACCGGCACGCCCATGCCCAGGATCAGCGAGGCGAGCGCGATCAGCACCAGCGCGAGCATCAGGTTACCGCCGGCGGCGGAGATGATGATTTCGGAAAACTTCAGACCGATTCCGGTCAGCGAAATGGTGCCGACGATGATCCCGATCACGCCTACTGTGGCCCCGATTATCAGCGTGTTGCGGGCGCCATTCTGGATCGCTTCCCAGATTTCACGCGGTCCCATGCGGGTCTCCTTCCTGACCCAGCTGACCGCTATGCAGGACAGCGTCGCCCAGAACGCCGCGAAGCCGGGCGAATACCCCATCACCATCAAGACGGTGATGATCACCAGCGGCAGTGAGAAGTACCACTCCTTTTTCAGCACTTCGGTCCAGTGCGGCAGGTCCGGGTCCTCGATACCCCGGATGTTGTGTTTCTTGGCCTCGAAATGAAT
>CAWGLN010000007.1:0-17167 GCA_963823435.1 uncultured Gammaproteobacteria bacterium
GATTCACGCCATCCAGAAAAGAATAAAGGGTCAGTACGCTATTTCGCTTTTTCCGCATGAGTCACGGCGGCACAACAGTATACTGCCCCCAATTCTCCTTCCTCCCTACCCTGGATTGACTATGAGGCATTGGACCCTGATCGAAGAGGCACCCATTCCGGGTAGCGGGCAGTTGCTCGGCTTGTATCGGAACAAGGATGATTTCTTCATCAAGATATCCGGCAACAGTTCCGGTTCCCAGGACCTGATGAACACCCGGGTGCATGGATCGGAGGACGCCCTGGGTGAGGCGCCTTGCAAGCGGCTGCGTAATCCCGACACGGCGCGCGTGCTGGTCGGGGGCCTGGGGATGGGTTTTACCCTGGCTGCCGCGCTTAGGCAGGTAGGACCTGATGCCGAGGTGACAGTGGCGGAGTTGGTCCCACAGGTGGTGGAATGGAATCGAGGACCGCTGGGTGAACACAGTGGCCGTCCGCTGGACGACCCCCGCACACGCATTCATGTGGGTGACGTGGCCAAGCTGATGCTGAAGAAGCGCGGGTACTTCGACGTGATTGCGCTGGATGTGGACAATGGGCCCGAGGGTCTCACCAAGAGCGCGAACGACTGGCTCTATAGCACCTCCGGCATCAGTGCCGCCCAGGATGCGCTCAGACCAGGTGGAGTCGTGGCTTACTGGTCAGCAGGGCAGGACAGAGGATTTCACGATCGCCTCAGGTGCAGCGGCTTCGTGGTCGAGGAACTGGTGGTACGCGGATATGGCAACAAGGGCAGTCGTTACATCATCTGGCTGGCCAGCCTGGATTGACGCCAGCGGCCACACAAAGGTTGCCGCAGACCCGCGAATGCTTACTTTCCCAGCATGTACAATTGCCACAGTTCCTTGCGCGATATATGCAGGAACGGCTTGAGCGCCAGGCGACCGGTGACGCCGATGCGCTCTTCCAGACACTGCAGTTCGTCGAGACTGGCGTGTACCTCGGGGTCGGTTGCAACCTCAAAGCCGCTCTCACGCATCATCAACATGCCCTTGGCCCGCAGCGCGAGCTCGGCGTGCAAACGCAAATAGCAGATCAGGTCGAACACGATCTCGGGTCTGAAATGTTGCTTCAAACTCTCCAGGTACTCACCCGCGTGAGATTCAGAAATTTTGCCGGAGGTGATGATCTCCAGCAACTCAGCGTCGGCGTCGAAGCCGGCATTCAGCCAGCGAGCCAGCGAGTCTTCGCTGACCTTGAAAATGAAGACCCCCAGCATTGGTAAAACGACCAGTACCACCAGCGTCGAAAGCGGCGGCGACAGGGGGAAATGGTTGTAAACGGAATGGGTCAGGATGGCCAGGAACAAGCCAGGCAGGATATCCAGGAAACCGGCAGTGGTCTTGTGATCGGAAAGCGCGAGGGTGGTGACGGCAAAAATAGCCGCGACCCCACCGTGCATGATCGCCGTACCAAAACCCCGGATCAGCCACATGCCCAGGGGCGCGTCGCTCATACTCTGCAGGTAGTAAAAATTCTCGAAAATGGCAAAGCCGGCGCCGACCGAAAATCCCAGGATCGCGGCGTCGACCAGAAAGCCCACGCGGTTGCTGCGTAACAGGTAGATCAGGATAGCCGCTTTGAGCGATTCCTCAATAACTGGAGCAAGGTAACGGGAAAATGCCTTGTTCGACAAGTCGCTAACAGCCAGGGCGGCATCGTTGCAAAAGTAACTGAGGAGAGCGGCCAGCGCGCCCAGGGCCATGGTGGTCAAGATGAATTTGACGCTGACCAGCTTGTAGCTGTCGAAAAAAACCAGCACTGCGAGGAATACCATTGCCGGCAGCAGGCCGACTAGCGCTGCGAGTAGAGCGTCGTAGTTCATCAGTGTGTTGGAACCAGGCAATCGCCATCTCTGACCCTGTCCGGATTGTACTGTATTTCGGCCGTGGGGGAAGACCGGCGCCGCTGCGTCGCCGCCTAGAGAATTTTCAGGGACAGCATGAACTCATCCTCGCCACGCTGATCCTCGGAGAATCCGCGTGCCACACCCAGTGACAAGGTCATCTCCAGGCGGGAGAGGATGTACAATTGGAAGTCGATCTGTAATCCAATGTTGTTATAGGTTGATCGCTGCGAGTCGGTGTCGGTGACCAGCGCCGACGCAAACAAGGCTGAGCGCGCCCAGGTGGCAAAAAAACCGGGTGTTCCCGCTCGCTTGAACAGGACTGGAGGCAGGTTCAGCTCCAGAACGGACTTGGCAAAGCGTTGACCGCCGATGTCATTGATTTGAAAACCGGGCATGGTGAAGGGTTCCCGGTAACGCTTGACCTCCAGGTGGTCGACCCAGTTGTTGCCAAAGCCACCGAAATAGAAATTGGCAAAAGGATTAGTGGTGTCGCCGTTGGCCACTCCGCCTGAGCTGCGCAGCCACAACGAGGAGTGTTTCACCGGCAATTCAAAACCCAGGTCAAACTGGCCGTAACCGAAAGGAATAAGATCGCTGTTGACATGGTTGGCGCCCAGCGCCGTCTTCCACTTGAATCCTTTTTCTTCGTCCACGGCGCCCAGGGAACGATTCACATTTTCGTAATCAAGGGACACATTGCCATTGGTCAGGGTGTCGTAGGTGGTCTCCACGTCCTGGAAATAGGGCACGCGGTCGAGATTGCTGTAGTGGGAAATCTCGGTGGAGATGTCCATGCGCCGTGGCTTGTCGTAGATCAGGGGCCGGGCATAACCCAGGGTGATGGAGTTACCACGCAGGCTGGTCTTGGTTGGCCCGAACAGGTCATAGAAGTTGGCATAGTTGTAACGCAGGTCCGCGCTGAAGCCCATGTGTTCATACAGCACCCTGGCGTGCAGACCCTCGTCACTGGGGAGCGCGTCATCCCAACTGTAGCTGGTGGTGACTTCCAGGCTGTGCATGGAAATTGGATCAGAAAACCGCGCATGCAATCCGACCGCCGTGCTGTCCTTGTATCCTTCAACCACGGGATAGATAGACTCGAGGCTCATTTCGCGAACAGGACGGTAGACGTCGTCACTGGTCACCAGGTCTTCCAGTGGCACATCCGCAGGTGAGGGCACAGCCCACTCCTTGACCACGGGAAATTTGTCCGCGACCTGTGCGCCCAGGAAGGTCACCGCACTGACATCTTCCAGCACCTGCATATCGATCAGGGCAGGCACGAAGCCCTGACCCGAATAACGCATCACCAGCAGCGTGTTTTCGTCCATCGGCAACGGGCGGAAGAAGCCGGTCTCGGCGTTGCTCATGCCATCGAGGTTGACGTCTCCAGGTCAAAGCGAAAAATATTTGAGACACCCGTGAAGTAGGAACTGCCGTACAGGTAGCGCCCGTCTGCACCGAACACGAACCCCTCGGGTGCAGCGGAGCCGAAATCCTGGTTTGCAACAGGTTCGAACTCTCCGGCCAGCAGCGAATCGATACGATACACCCGCAGCGACTGGTCGCCGTTAACCGAGCCGTAGGAGGTCGAGAGCAGGCTGCCGTCGGGTGATATATCCATGTCGTAGATCAGTTCGCCGTAAGCCAGGGTTCGTACTTGCTGCCACTCATCGTACGGGGCCGGAATCCTGACCAGGGTGGCCAGTCCGTGGGCCTGGCGAACCGCCCACAGGCTACGGTCGGCAGGATTGAGCACCATCTCGCCGATGCGCCCGTCCTTGAGCAGGGTCGTTTGTTTACCGGTTTTGAGATCCAGGGCAAGGAGGTCGCGGTATGCCTGGTTGTCCGAGGTGTAAAACAGCGTGTCGGCCTCGGGATCGTAGGCCAGCGAGGTGACGTGATAGAGCAGGGGCGACTTGATGTCACGCAGGCGCTGCATGGAGCCATCCTCAACCGACACTGCAGCCAGGTGGGCCACTACGCCCGGATAGCGCAAGCCCGCGTAGAGCGTATTGTTATCAGGATCAAGAAAGGCGCGGGATACCGATCCGAGTCCCTGTTCGGTGATGTCGCGATAGGGAGTAACCGGGATATTGCCGGATGGCTTCCAGGTTGCCCTGCTGGAATTCCTTCTCGAACTCGATCCACTCGGCCCAGGCTTGCTCCAGTGGCATGTCGAATACGTGTTCGAACTGCTTTGAATAATAGCGCTTGCTGCCCTCGGGTCGGGTCAGCCATTCAATGACCTTGTCCGGAGAGTACTGGTAGGCAAGGTAGCTGATAAACCGCGTTCCATACAGGTAGGCATTGACCCCGACCTGGAAATCGACCCGGCTGCCCTCGGACACCAGTCCCAGCGGGTCATAGAAATGGGCCTGGTCCCGGACCATGGAACGAAACACCATTTCGTCGTAGGCACCCTGGGCGCGACCCAGCCCGCCGGCCATCCAGGTTTCCATGAAGACCGCGCTGCCCTCAAGATACCATCGGGGTGTCGCGGTTCTCGGTGTGGTCCAATAGGAGTACAAAATGGATTCCGGGTGCTCGGCTACCGGCGCGACCTTGCCGCCGAAGAGCTTGCGAAATCCGCGATCCATGTTGGTAGCCTGGTCCATGGTGGTGATATGCACCAGTTCATGGTTCATCAAGGTATACATGCGCTCGCTGGGAGCAAAGGTCTCAAAGGCAAAACTGACCGGGGCGATATCCACCAGCAGGGTATTGCGTGGTGTGGCGCCGGCAGCTGCGTTGCCATAGTCGCTGAAATCCTTCATCAGGACGGTGATCTTGCCATCCGGATCGAAGCCGAAACGCGCCTTCTGACTGGCAAGCGAATTGGTAAAGCAACGCGCCGCATAGGGCGCCAGGTAGGTTTCGGTAGGGTCGAAATACAGCAGGCGCAGGTCGGCGGTTTCCAGGGCCTTGAGTTCGACAGCGTGGGTCTGGGATGAAACCAGCAGCAACAATGCTATCGATAATACGAGGCGACTACGGAAGGTCAAACCCGTTTCTCCCACGCTGGAATAAAAGACGGGGAAGATCCTGGTGGAGGGATATCTCCAGGAGCTTCCCCGTGTTGTTATAGCGTAACGGACTCGCTAGCGCTTGTTTTTATTGGGCGCCACGGGCCTCCGCGGCAATCGCATTCTGCATTAGCTGGGCGGACCTGGCATCGGCCATCAGGGCGGCAAAGCGACCATCAGCCATCAGGGACGCGAAGCTGGCATTGGCCATCAGGGAGGCAAAGCGACCGTCGGCCATCAGGGCAGCAAAGCGACCGTCAGCCATCAGGGCGGCAAAGCGACCATCAGCCATCAGGGCGGCAAAGCGACCATCGGCCATCAGGGCGGCGAAGCGACCGTCAGCCATCAGGGCAGCGTAGCGGCCATCGGCCATCAGGGCGGCGAAGCGACCGTCAGCCATCAGGGCAGCATAACGGCCATCGGCCATCAGCGCGGCGAAGCGACCGTCAGCCATCAGGGCAGCGTAATGACCATCGGCCATCAGGGCGGCATAGCGACCATCGGCCATCAGGGCGGCATAGCGACCATCGGCCAGTAGGGCGGCATAGCGACCATCGGCCATCAGGGCAGCATAGCGGGCGTCAGCCTGCAGGGCTGCGGCACGGGCGTCAGCCGTTAGACTGGCATAACGGGCGTCAGCCATCAGTGCTGCAAAGCGGCCATCGGCCATCAGGGCGGCATAGCGGCCATCGGCCATCAGGGCGGCAAAGCGACCGTCAGCCATCAGGGCTGCGTAACGACCATCCGCCTGCAAGGCGGCGAATCGGCCATCGGCCTGCAGTGCAAGATAACGGGCATCCGCCTGCAGGGCGGCATACCGTGAATCTGCCATCAGGGCAGCAAAGCGGGCATCGGCCGCCAGCTCGGCGAATCGGCCATCGGCAGCCAGCTCGGCAAAGCGACCGTCGGCAGCCAATTGGGCGAAGCGTCCGTCAGCCGCCAATTGGGCCAGGCGACCATCGGCCATCAACTGGGCGAAGCGGGCATCGGCCATCAGCGCCACGAACGTCTCGTCCTGGATAAGTGTGATAAACGTATCGGATTGCAGCAGTTCCGCAATGGTTGCGTCGCCAAGCACGACGTCATTAGAGGAAATGGTTTCGGTCTGGTAACGCTGGGCTGGCGCGATGCTGCCCGTAAGATTCGAGTTATCGTCGTTGTTCCCCAGATCGATGTAACCCACTACTGCTACCGTGACGGCCAGTGCGCCTACGGCGGCCCATACTTTGCGATTGCTAAAGGTGCTTTTTTCTTGATTACTCATTGTTATTCCCCTCGAGGATGATCCCGGTTGGCTGAATCTCTGGCCCAGTCGCGAGGCGAGCTGTAGCCACTTTCTTGTTGGTATTCCAGTCCTGGAGACCCCTGCTTTCGCAGTGGCTATCTTATCCATGTTGCGTTGCAGTGAGAGGCTGAGTCCGGCCGGTAGGTCGAGCACGGTAAGACCGCAAACCGCCTGGCGGACGCGGACTAACTCTTCACTGATGAGACGGGCCTCGGCATTGGTTGCCAGCAACTCTTCAAGCTGCATTTGCCTGGCGTTGTCAAGCTCGCCATCGACGGCGGCCTGGATGAGAATGCGTTGTTCTGCAGTAATTCGGTTCAAAAGAATGATTCCTTGTTTAGCACTTCACGCAGTCGATCCCGGGCATCGTACAAGCGTGACTTCACCGTCTTTTCGGGTAGCTGCAGGATCTGACTGATCTCCTGGTAACTAAAGTCGAGAAGATGTTTCAGCACGATAACGCTTCTGTGATCGGCTGAAATTTTCATCAATGCGACTTCTATCCCCTTTTGCATTTCACAGTGGCCGGCATCACGTTGCGGATCTTCCCGGCCTTCCATGTCATCCTGCAACTGACCGTATGTCTTGCGTCCCGTTTGCTGATTGATCGCTTCGTTGATTGCGATGCGGTAAATCCAGCTGAAGAACTTGTAGGACGTGTCGTAACTGTGCAGGTTCTCGAAAACTTTCAAAAATACGGTCTGGGTGACGTCCCGGGCCTCCTCGACATTGTTCAGCATGCGGTAGACGGCGTTGAAAACAGGTTTTTGGTAAAGAACTACCAGTGCTTCCAGGGCCTTACGGTCCCCTTTCTTGCCGGCCGCAACCAAGGCTTCACTTTGGCTGTCATCCATACTCGTTACACACTAAGTACAAGACAGACCGCAAAAAGTTGGTCGAAATGCTGAGAAATATCGCCTCCGGAGTGGGTAGTTTCAGGGGGTATCGCGTTCGATTGTGAAAATCTTGTCAAAGCCTGAAAAGCGGAAAATGTCATGTATATGGCTGTTAACATTAATAATTCTAAGGCTGCTTCCTGCTTTCAGGGAACGTTTCTGGGCAATCAGGAGCACTCCCAGGCCGGCGCTTGAAATATAGTCGAGCGCGGCGAAATCGAGCACGCTGGGGGAGCTAAGACCGTCCAGGAAGGCCTGGGCCTTGGCGCATTGGGCCGTATCCAGCCTGCCTCGCAGGATGACGCTGCCGTCCTCACCGGATTCAATCTCAAGCATCGTTCTTCCTCGTGAGTTTTGTAAATACGATGGTGCTGCAGCCGTCCTGGTGATGGTAGTGCAGCGAGTCGACCATTTCTTTTACCAGGTGAATGCCCAGTCCACCGATCGGTCTTTCGTCCGCCGACAAGGTGATGTCCACGGGTCTTGGTTGAGTGATATCGAAAGATTCTGACTGGTAGTCGCTCAGGGTTACCGTAACCTCTTCTCCCTTAAAGGCAAATTCCAGGCCGATCAGAGAGGGGCTATGTGCGTTGTATTTCACCATGTTGCTAAATAGCTCATCGATGGCCAGGTCGACTGTGTAACGTGCTGCGGGGTCGATCTCACGGTTCGCGAAGAACGCATCGGTGAAAGCGAGAATAGGCTCGAGTGAATCGAAACTGCGTGAGAATTTTTGATGCATTGACGACACCTCAAGCCTGATCGATCGCACGGCGAATCAGCACTATGGTGATATCGTCAAGTTGCGGTGCACTGCCGCCGAAGTTCTCGGCTGCTGCTTTCAGGGTCTCCATCAATTCAGTCATGGGCTGGTCCTGAACCTTGCGCATGACGTCGGCGACGCGGTCCATACCGAAAAGTTCTTTGTTCTCGTTTTCGAACTCGTAGATGCCATCGGTAATGAGCGCCAGGATGTCTCCAGGTGCCAGGAGCAGGTTCTGCGACTCCTGCAGTTCTGTGTGTTCAAGGAAGCCCATGGGAAAATGGGTTGGCTCGAACCATTCACAATGACCGCTGGCATGCTGGTAATGCAAGATCGGACCCTGGCCCGCCGAGTGGAAGCGAAAAACATGGCTGGCGATATTCAGCAGACCGAACACGGCGGTGACGAAGCGACCGTCGGGAAGATCCTCAACCATTTGGTCGTTGACATGCTTGAAGGCATCATCGAGGTCCGCGCCAAGGCGCAAGGCGACCCGGAACATGGATTGCACTTGCAAGGCGCTCAGGGCGGGGCCAATTCCATGTCCAGTTGCATCGCCCAACAACACGAAGACCTGCTCCGGGTCAATCGCCACTATATCGAAGGTGTCACCACCGGTGCGATCGGTTGGCCAGAACCGTCCTGCAAAGTCATAACCCGCCACACTTGGCATGAAACTCGGCAGGGTCCCATTCTGAATTTCGTGGGCGATCTGTATTTCGCGATCTAGATCGGCTTCTGAGGCCATGTTATTTTACCTGTCCAGTTGCGTTGACTGGATGAAACAGAGTAGAAGAGAAGTTCACTTGATGGCAATAAAAATCTCGGAATAGCTCAGTCTGATATCAAAATTTTCGCTGGCGATGGTCGGTAACCTGCGGCTGACCCGGGTTGTATTATCCGCAGTATTGAGTGCTGCGACGCAGCATCCGTATCTGCGCCAAGCTGGTCGCGGATCATTAGCGTCGGAATAAAAAAATGGGCTCCTGCCCCTTTGTTGCCGGAATGTGCGATTCTTGCGGGACACGTAAACAGGTAAGAACTGGAGAGCCTCCGATGTCACCGTTCGCAGCACGTTGCCTGGTCCTGTTGATAGCCGTAATGCCGCTTGCGAACATCACAGCGCAGGATGCACAGTCGCGACCTCGCGCTCGCGACATCGGCCTGGTGGTAGGGACCTTTCCCACCGGTCCCATGAATGCCATCACCGACGTCTCCCATGTACGGGTCGGTCATGCCACCCGCATTGAGGGTGATGATATTCGTACCGGCGTCACCGCCATCATTCCCGGCCCCGGCAATCTGTATACCCATCCGGTGCCCGCCTGGATTCACGTGGGCAATGGCTATGGCAAATTGATCGGTGAAACCCAGGTGCGCGAATTCGGCGAGATCGAAACACCCATCCTGCTCACCTGCACCCTGTGTGTGTGGAGTGCGGCGAACGCGCTGAAGGAATGGGTTTACCAGCAGCCTGGCATGGGTGAACACACCGTGAACCCGGTTGTCGGCGAAACCAATGACTCGCGTGTAAACAATATGTGGGTGGATCCGATACAGCGTGAGCAGGTGTTTGCCGCCCTGGACAACGCCAGCGACGGGCCGGTGGAAGAGGGTAGTGTCGGCGCCGGCACCGGCACCCAGGCCTTTAGCTGGAAAGGTGGTATTGGCACCAGTTCGCGTGTGCTGCCCAAGTCCCTGGGTGGCTATACCGTGGGCGTATTGGTGCAAACCAACTTCGGTGGCACCCTGAGCATGAATGGTGCCCCGGTCGGACGGGAGCTGGGTAGTTACGCCTATGATGATGAACTCAAGGCGGGTCCCAAGAGTGATGACAGGGAGGATGGCTCCATCATGATGGTGGTGGCGACCGATGCGCCCCTGAATGCCCGCAGCCTCGACCGCCTGGCCATGCGCGCCATCATGGGTCTGGCACGAACCGGTTCATTCGCCCACAACGGCTCGGGTGACTACGTGATCGCATTTTCCACCGACCAGGGAGCGCGTCGTCCGCGTGAAAGTAACCGGCCTGTGGTCACGCCAGAATTGGTAAACGAATCCATGTCGCCTCTGTTCTCTGCGACCGCCGAGGCTACCGAAGAGGCAATCTACAATGCCATTCTCAAGGCCACTACCGTGAGCAGCAAGCGTGGGACCCTGGAGGCGCTGCCGCTGGAAGAAACCATCGAGATTCTGAAAAAATACCGGGTGCTCAACTGGGACAAGACCCTGCCACCCGAAAAATAAAGGGTTGGCAAAAGATCCCATGTCTTGAGTGCGGCTGACGAAATAGCGTACAAATGGATGGAAAGACGATTGGTACGAATAGCTGGAGGGTGAAAACACCTGTGGAGCCAACAATGTTTGCAATTATCAATTCGCCAAAAAATACCATCCGTCTGCTCGCCCTGGCGCTGGTGTTACCGGCAATGCTGGTGCACGCGGCGCCCGACCTGTCCGTGACCAAGACCGTCGATAATCCGCAGCCTGGCGCCGGGCAACCGGTGGAATTCACTATTGAACTGACCAACGCGGGACCTGACCCGGCCCTGAGCGCCCAGGTACTGGATGTGCTGCCGACGGGGACAGCAATTCCGGATGGCGCGGCGGCATTTCCCAGCGTGGGTGTCTATGACCCGGTCACCGGTGTCTGGACGGTGGGAGGAATGGTTCCTGCCCAGAGCCGCGACGCTGGTGGTGCCCGCCATCATTACCGCGGCACAGCCACCCGCTTGCATTGTGAACACGGCCATCGCCTCGGATCCTGCGGATACCAATCCTGATAACGATGTTGCCCTGGCCGCCCTGCGCCAGGCGGGTGTGGAACGGTGTGTGGACCTTTCGGTAACCTTCAGTGATGCGAGGTTGATGCAGAATGGTTGCGACCTGCAAACATATTGGGTGTGGGCCAGCGTATTCAATGCCGGTCCGGACGCGGCTCGGGACGTGGTTGTAGAGTTGTCCCAGGACCCGCTGGTTATTGCCGGCCTGGAATTTATCGACACACAGTGTACGAGCATCGTGGACGGCACCTGTCACATCGCGGAACTGCCTGCCGGGGCAAGAGTAAGGCTCGAAGTAAGCCACCAATCGGTTCCCCTGTCCCAGTCTGTGACCCAGGATTTGACGCTCACTGTCTCAAGCAGCGATGCAGATTATGACACGACCAATGACTCGTTAACCCAGGCGCTGGGTTCCGGTGTTCTGAATGCATGCTACGATTTCGGGGATTTGAATATCGGAGACATTGGTACCCCAGGCTGCTTCATCGCCACCGCAGCCTACGGTTCGGCGCTGGATCCCCACGTGGATGCCCTGCGTCAATTTCGGGATCGCTTCCTGGTGACCAATGCCTGGGGCCGCTCACTGGTGGCATTTTACTATCGTTACTCACCGCCCCTGGCTGATTTCATTGCCCAGCGGCCATGGGCGCGTGCGACAGCGCGGATGGTATTGTCTCCACTGGTGTTCGCCGTGGCGTATCCGATGCCCGCGCTGGTCCTGACCTTTTTCCTGCTGCTGGGTCTGTCATATCTGTGGATAGCGCGCCGACGGCGGTCACTTGAATAAGGACGATCAATCGACAAAGGCGCCGGCTTGGGCCATGATCCGTCAAATTATTGACGGGTTAGAAAAAGCATAATGTCGCTGTTCCAGGAACTGAAAAGACGCAATGTATTCCGCGTGGGCATCGCCTACCTGATAACGGCCTGGCTGGTGTTGCAGGTATCGGACGTGGTGCTGGGTAACATCGTGGCGCCTGACTGGGTGTTCAAGACCATCTTGCTGATCTGCGCCCTGGGCGCGCCGGTGGTGCTGATATTCGCCTGGGCCTTCGAGATGACGCCCGAGGGTTTGAAGCGGGAAAAAGACGTGGATCGCAGCCGGTCGGTCACCCATGTCACCGGCCGCAAGCTGGATCACACCATCATCTTTGTCCTGGTATTGGCCTTGGGCTATTTTGCGGTCGACAAGTTCTTCCTCGAGCGGCCAGGGTCTGCCGGGTCTGCTGTGAGGGAAAACACCCGGCACACCAGCGCCGATACGTCGGCCGAATCCGGAGCCGCCGTGGTGCAGGCCGGCATGACGTCCATCGCCGTGCTGCCCTTCGTCAACATGAGTTCCGACAAGGAGCAGGACTACTTCAGCGACGGCATCTCCGAGGAATTGCTGAACCTGCTGGCCAAGGTTCCGGCCTTCCGCGTGGCCGGACGCACCTCATCCTTCGCCTTCAAGGGCCAGAATGATGACTTGCGAACCATAGGCGAAAGCCTGGGTGTGAGCACCATCCTGGAAGGCTCGGTGCGCAAGGGCGCCAACCGGGTGCGCATCACCGCCCAGCTGGTGAAGGTCGACGACGGCTTTCACCTGTGGTCGGAAACCTATGACCGGGAGCTCACCGATGTGCTGGCCGTACAGGATGAGATTGCCGGTGCGGTGGTCAAGGAACTGAAAGTCACTTTGCTGGGTGAGGAGCAGACGCCTAGCCACGCCGGCGACTCCCTGACGGGAAACGTGGAAGCCTACAACGCCTACCTGCAGGGTTTGTATTTTCTGAATCAATTTGGTCCCGACAACTACAAGCTGGCCGCCGGGCATTTTGAGCAGGCGGTAAAGCTGGCGCCGGATTCGGCCCTGGCCTGGGCGATGCTCTCCCAGGCGAACACGCGCTATGCCAGCCAG
This sequence comes from uncultured Gammaproteobacteria bacterium, assembly GCA_963823435.1. Lineage (GTDB taxonomy): Bacteria > Pseudomonadota > Gammaproteobacteria > Steroidobacterales > BM003 > CAKZML01. Next base: position 12,541 of record CAWGLN010000007.1, read on the forward strand.
GGGGAGAAGGATGTGCCCGCGGCACTGGCCCGGGCTCGTGAGGCGGCGAGCAAGGCGCTCGCGTTGGCTGAAGGGGTGCCGGAGGCCCACCTGGCCGAAGCGATGATATTAATGACTTTCGATTGGGACTGGCCCGCTGCGGGGGCGGCAGTCAAACGCGCCCTGGCCTTGCGGCCCGGGGATGTCCAGGCTCAGAGATTGCTGGCCAAGCTTGAAGGCCAGCTTGGTCGTTCGGAGTCGGCCATGGCCATGTTACAGGCAGCGCTGCTGCAGGACCCCCTGGACCCGCAACTGCAGTTTGCGGTTATTGGAGAGTTATACATCCAGGGACGTTTCAAAGAAGGCGAGGAGAAGGCCCTGGGTATAAAAGCCAGGGAGCCCGGGAAACCGTTCATCAATTCTTTCCTTGGCTGGCTGTCACTTCGGCAGGGACGATCCCAGGAAGCCCTGGAGTATTTCCAGGCAGAGACGGTTTCTTTTGCTCGTCTGACTGCCCTGGCAATTATCCATCACAGGTTGGGGCAGCGCGACGCGGCGGTGCAGGCGCAGCAAGCCTTGCTGGAGCAATACGGTGATGCGGCGGCTTACCAGCAGGCGCAAGTCTTTGCCGAGTGGGGTCAGCCGGATATGGCCCTGCAATGGTTGCAGCGCGCCTACGACGGCCGCGATCCTGGAATGCCCGACATGAAAACCGATGACTCTTTCAGGTCCTTGCATGATTTGCCCGAATACCGGGACTTGCTAGGGAAGATGAACCTGGCGGATTAGCCGAAAAGCCGTAATTGGACGTTGTCGCGCCCTGCCTTAAAGCACCGCGATAAACACCATCGATACCGCCGCATGACCATGGTTGACCAACTCAAGTTCCTGCCCGGGTTCGACGACCACGAAATCACCGATTGCAGTCATGCGCCTGTCTTCACTACCGGTTAATCGAGTCCGCGTATCCCCGGGACCGGTTTGTACAACCACCACCGGCCGGCCAGGCGACTTGACGAAGGTCGATTTGCCGGGTGCGACGCTTGCCCGGGATTGCCGGAACCAGGCGTTCCGGGATTCCATCGAACCTGGCAAGCCATCCTCGTCCAGGTTGTCTTGCGAACCTATACGCTTGTTCACCACGCCAATCAGCCGAAACAGGTTGCTGCCAACATTCTTGACCCGGTGGGCCACGGGCTTCTCTGCGTAACCGGTATTTGTGTCCACTTCGCCCGGCAGCCAGACGGGTTCCTCAATCACCCGTGCGCCCAACCATCGCCCACCCAGAACCTGAACGTCGGTGGTCGAAGCGGACACCGATACGTAAAACATGGGCGCATTATGCAAGTGGTACAAGGTGATTTCGCCCGGGGGCAGTTGTATGTCCAGAACCTGAAATTCCCCGCCTTCGTATGCCAGGCGATGCCGGGGTTCCTGATCAAGAGGCACCACGGTTTCTTCGCTATGCGGAGGCAAGGTTCGAGCCTCGGGTACGACCGTGGCGACTGCAAGCTGGTCCGCCAGGAGTCCGCCGCCGGACATGCATGGCATGAACAGAATAAGACACAGCAGACAGATCTTGTTTCTGGTTGTGGTCATGGCACTCCCCGTGCAAGGCAATGGGCAACAACTACAAGCAATCATAGGCCGGATTCACGGCTTGTGCAGGGCAGTTTCTGGTTGTCCCGATATTTGTCGTCGGCCGACCCGGTCTTTCGGGCGAATGTAAAACAGCGTCGGCCACACACCAAGCAGGCGAATTAAATGAATCCGGCCCCTTTTCTAACTGCTTGAAATATCGACAATCGGCGGCTGATCAGCCATGATCTGCTCCCAGCAATAAATACAATGATGCCTGGAGACTACATGGGATTTTTCTCGGAGCTCAAGCGCCGTAACGTCATACGCGTGGGCATGCTGTACCTGGTTGGCAGCTGGTTGTTGCTGCAGGCCACCGATGTGTTGTCCTCGATACTGCCGGTCCCTGCCTGGACCGGCTCCCTGGTGTTTCTGCTGCTGGCTATCGGTTTTGTGCCGGCGCTGGTGTTTGCCTGGGTATACGAATTGACACCCGAGGGCATCAAGCGCGAGCAGGATGTTCCGCGGGAGGCTTCGGTGACCGCGGCCACTGCCCATCGCCTGAATATGACCATTGCAATACTGCTGGTGCTGGCCATTGCCAGTGTGGGTCTGAATCGCTTTCTGCCCCGCGCGGAGCAGGAATCCGCTGCGCCGCTTGCGGCTGTTTCTGATGCCAAGCCTGCTGATTCGCGTGTCTCCATCGCCGTGCTGCCGTTCATGGACTTGAGCGCCGAGGAGGATCAGCGTTATTTCACCGATGGCATATCCGAGGAGTTGTTGAACGTGCTGGTGCGGGTGGATGGTCTGCGCGTGGCCTCTCGCACCTCGTCTTTTGGTTACCGTGGCAGCACCCAGAATGTGCCTACTATCGCGAAAGAACTGGGCGTGGGCTATGTGCTGGAAGGCAGCGTGCGCAAGGACGGTTACCGTATTCGCATTACCGCCCAGCTCATCGAGGCCGAGACCGATGAGCACCTTTGGTCTGCCAATTTTGACCGGGAGCTGAAGGATATCTTCACCATCCAGGACGAGATCGCCAATTCCATCGTGGATTCCCTGGTGGATAAACTGGGGGTAGAGAAAGTCGCCAAAATGGTGACTGTGGTGCCGGCCACCGAGAACCTGGATGCCTACCAGTTGTACCTGCAGGCCAGGGACTTGTTTCAGCGCCGGACCAACCTGGAAAAAAGTATCGCCTTGTATCAGCAGGCCATCGCCATGGATCCCGCCTTTGCCCGGGCCTGGGAAGGGCTGGCCGCAGTAGAGGCCATCTATATGGACTGGAATGACGACGACGGTATCGATCACCTGGGCAAGGCCGTCGAGGCGGCAAACCGGGCGATTGAGCTGGATTTCACGCTGTCTATGCCCTACGCGGCGAAGGCGCTGATTGCGTTTAACTATGAAGAAAAGGGCAATTACATTCAGGCTTGGAAGGACTTTGAGCAGGCTATCAAGAACGACCCGAAAAATGCCACCGTGCGTTTATGGCGTGGGATCATGTTGCGTAACGCGGGTTATTTCGACGCCGCCATCGAAGATCTGGAAGAGTGCCTGGAGCTTGACCCGGCCTACCTGAATTGTCGGCAACACCTGGCGACCCTGTACCTGGTCAAGGGTGATGAGGACCGGGCCGTGGCTGAGTTTGAAACCACGCTCAAAGAGAACTTTCATTCCATCGACGAGGCGTTTGTGCCGGTGTACGTGCGGCGTGGGCAACGCATGATCGCTCTGCTGATTGCCTCCGGGCGTGCCGAATTTAATTCCCACGCCCCGGTGGACGAGTGGATAAAGGCGATTGAGAATCCCGAGGCAGATCACAGTGCCCAGATTGCCCACTTTGAACAATGGTCCGAGACGACCGGGCATACGTACGGATTTAGCGCCTTTATCTGGCTGGCATTCAAGCAGTACGACAAGCTGATTGACAGAAGGGTGTTCAACTCCTACGAGATGATCTGGACCCAGGACGCGGCAGAGTATCGACAGACCGAGTATTTTCAGAAGTTGATCCTGGAATCCGGGATCCTGGCGTTGTGGCAGGAACGCGGTTTTCCCGCCCAGTGCCAGCCCGTGGGTAAGGACGGCTTCCGCTGTAATTAAAGGCGCCGTGTATAGTCGACAACATTGTGAGCCTGCACCATCATCAGTCAACAAACAGGGACGGTTAGAGTAAGAATGTCATTTTTCGAGGAACTCAAACGCCGCAACGTGTTCCGTGTGGGTATCGCCTACGCGTTAGTCGCCTGGGTGCTGCTGCAAGTGGTGGACCTGGTGCTGGACAACATCACGGCGCCAGAGTGGATCATGAAGGTATTCATGCTGGTGGTGGCGATTGGATTTCCCGTGGCATTGATTATTGCCTGGGCGTTCGAGATGACGCCCGAAGGACTCAAGCGCGAAGTCGGAAGTGGATCGCAACCAGTCCATCACACCGCGGACTGCCCACAAACTGGACCGCATTATTATCGCGTTCCTGGCCGTGGCGGTGCTTGTCCTGTTGGCGGAACGCTTCGTTACCACTCCGGAAGAAGCCGAATCTGACACGATCGCTACCCTAGACTCTGCCAAAGACAGCCCTGTGGGTGACCCCGCAGCGTCCGCCGTCTCCGACAAATCCATTGCAGTGTTGCCGCTGGTCAATCGCAGTGCATTGCCCGAGGACGCTTTTTTCGCCGATGGCATGCATGATGAATTGCTGACCCAGCTGAGCCGTGTCGCGGCCCTGCGTGTGATATCCCGTACCTCGGTGATGGGCTACGCCGGCACCACCAAGCGCATGCCGGAAATCGGCCGCGAGCTGGGGGTGGCCAACCTGTTGGAAGGGGGAGTGCAACGCTCCGGCAACCGGGTGCGTATCAATGTGCAGCTCATCGATGCAGCCACGGATGAGCACTTGTGGGCCGAGGTCTATGATCGTGAGCTGACTGCGAACAACCTGTTCGACATACAGTCGGATATCACCCAGGCCATCGCCAGGGCGCTGCGGGCAGTCCTGACCGGGCAAGAGCAGCGTGTGCTTGAACAGAAGCCCACTGAGAACCTGGAGGCCTACGCCTATTACCTG
>CAWGLN010000008.1:0-55066 GCA_963823435.1 uncultured Gammaproteobacteria bacterium
ACCCGCAAGGGATCATCATGGAGTTGCGCTCAGAATGAGACCAGTTCCGACGATAAAATTGTCAGACCTCAAAAATCGCGAGGAAAATAGGGGTCGAACCGAGGTTTTCGAAAGCTGCCTGGCGGTTTGCTATTTAATTGCGCTCGACCCCGATTATTCCCGGGAAATAGCAAGCATCGTCAGTGGTGTGACTGAGCGGTCGACACATGGCCCCCAGGAACATGCTTTGCCAACAACGGAAAATATTGCGATAGAGGGTGGCTTTTCTACGTACTCCAATACTTGCGTCAGGTTCGTTATATCGAAAGCGACTGCCTCATAGGTGTATCTCAAACCGACACTTAAGACCTCTTGCTCCATTGGACGGATCGACAGTTGAACTATGCGGATGTTTTCAGGATGGCTTTCAACAGAGATCAGACAGAATCTCGTGCGATTCCGTAGGTAAAGGTTGATTTCCTCTGACAATGGTGACGGATGTGATCGGCAGGATGCTGTCTGGCTATCCGCGAACGTAATCACGACATTTCCAGTGTAGTCGTAAGAAAAGGGAGTGGTTTCCGGCCAATCTGGCTGTCATCAATGCGCAGCGTCCCGGTAAACGGTCCACAAAACGCATCTGACGAGGGATCACAGTTCCTTGCTCGTTCAAGAGTCCCGCTGAAATGAAATTCCGGCCTCAGCCGATAAGGCGTTCTGGGGATCAGAAAAATAAGGGCAAGTGCAATCAGAAACTTGCTATGAACGATCATCCCTACTTCCTCGGGCCTTCGGGGCGGCGTAAACGCGACGCGGCTGAATTGAGGCACCTAGCTTCGCGTCACTGACATTTGTCAGATCTGCGTATTGCAAGATGCATTTTCCTGCCTCGTGCAGATGCAGTCCATTCTGAAGTTGTGCCTATTGTCGTCCGCTTCGGGTCGTAAGCAGTCAGCCCGAACTGGCCAGAGAAGGTCTGGTTCAGCGGCCGTTTGGTGTTCGGAAGTGAGTTGGCTCATGCAGGCCGTTACAGAGACAGAATCAACGCTCACAGGCATTCCGCGACAATACTCCGAAAACAGGCCGGCACAAACACGGGCCACGGCCGAAAACTGCCGACCGTGGCCCGCACCAAACTAGCCGCGCTTGATCCTGCGGTAGCGATGACTCACTGTCCGGACCATGCCGTCGCCGCCCAGTACGAGGTAGGCGCGACGGTAGCGCCCTGCTTCCCGACGCATGCCGCCGAACCCGGCCTGGCAGGCCCGGTGCCAGGCGCTGCGGTCAAAGAACACGATGCGTCCGCCGTGATGATCGTGCTGGACGCGGCCGCATTGCAGCAGTGATTCCACCACCTGTTGCGGGATGCCGCGCTGTTGCATCCGTACCCGGGCATGGGTGCTGAGGGCCAGCCCCAGCGGCAGTTCCTGTGCTTCACCGCTAGTGCCCACGACGGCGCCTGCCGAACGGAAGTACACGGCTGCGGTATCCGGGTTCAGCCGATGCATCCCTGTGCTCCCCGTCACCGGCATGGCTCTGGCGGGCATAGGCCAACAAGTGCACCAACTTTCCCTTCACTTCCAGGGCGGCACCGGAAACACGGTCATCGCGAAAGCGCAGATCCTCGCCCATACCCAGGGCATCAAATCGCCGGGCATTCGTTTCACTGACCTCGAGCAGAAAGTCGCCTACCGCGTCACGCGACGCCGTACCACCCTGCAAGCGCCCCTCCATGGCATCAAGCGCATAGCTTTGAACCAGCGCCGGAAACAGGGCCGCAAAAACTGCCGGTCTGTCGAATAATTCCAGCCCGGCTACCCGACCACCCAGGCAGAACACCGCACCGCACTGCCAGTGCCCGGCCACAAATGCCCGGGTGTACTCGGACAGTTTTTCCTGTCGATTCTCGTAAATGTCGGACATGGCCCCGGTAGCGCTCCTCACATCCATGCAGGCTGCCTTGTCCATCACCGATTCCCATACCGCACCCTGGTTGGCACGGCGCGAACCTCCTCCTGCCATGGACATGGACACGTGCTCCATTTTTTCCGCCCGTCCCCTGGCATACATGGTCCGTTTGGCCGCTGAGAATTCCTCGCTGCGGCGCGACCATCGACCCTGTTCCACGCAGGACACCGGGATCAGTACCTGGCTCCTGGCCGCCACCAATATGGTCAGGTTCAAAATGCGGTTCTGCTTGGCCCCCACCAGTTCCTCGCCGTCGAGCAACAGCACCGGAGCGTCCCCGTCGTTGACGAAACGCAGCTCGGGCACCGATCCGGACTCGGATATCTCCGTGACCCTCGCGGTCTTGCTGGTCAATGCCTGTTCCAGCGTCAGGTAGTCGTCAACCGCCCTGGCCGCTCCCGACAGTGGAAATGCCGCCAGGTGTTCAAACACCGTGGGCTCACCCACGGACAATCCGGACACCGTTTTTGCAATCGTGTTGTTCTGCATGATTTCTTTCGTCCCCTGTTCTCCTGACCAGTGTCAGGAAATATGCCGCCCCGTTCCGCTGAAATTCCCCACGCGTCTCCGGCCAGGCCAAGCACTGCTTGCGTCTGTCTCACGCGGAGATACAACGTCTATAAATAAACTACCTCCCTGGTTCACGGGCTGAGACCGCCCCGGGAGAGTATCTTATGGGGGGTAGTAGCTCAGGAGCTGAGCCACCAGGTAACCATTTGATTACAAGCCATTATTTCTAACCATCCAGGTCTCCGCCAGGACACCTTCGGAACAACCGGGTGCTTGACGGCACTGGCAGAAGATCGTGTCTTAGTTGCTGAAATACCGTATAATTTGCGGCCGTTACACCACGGGTGAAGCAGCCCCGTTACAGGCCCGACACGGCCGACTCCTCCGCAGGTTCCTCATGTCTACAGATTCCACCCCTGGCTTTGCCGATCTCGGCCTGGCTGCTTCCGTGCTGGCCGCCATCCAGGACGTTGGCTACGAGACCCCTTCGCCCATTCAGCTTGGGGCCATCCCGCCGTTGCTGGAAGGACGTGACCTGATTGGCCAGGCCCAGACCGGCACCGGTAAGACCGCGGCCTTCGCCCTGCCCCTGCTCAGTCGCATGGACATGTCCCTGGCCGAACCCCAGTTGCTGGTACTGGCGCCCACACGTGAGTTGGCGCTGCAGGTCGCCGAGGCCATGCAGACCTACGCCCGTCACTTGAAGGGCTTTCATGTGCTGCCGGTGTATGGCGGCCAGGGCATGGATCACCAGTTGCGGCAACTGCGGCGTGGCGTGCATGCGATTGTCGGCACACCCGGTCGTATCAAGGATCACTTGAATCGCGGCACCCTCAAGCTGGACAAGCTGCGGGCCGTGGTACTGGATGAAGCCGATGAAATGCTGCGCATGGGCTTTATTGATGACGTGGAAGAGATCCTGGGCTACATGCCCAAGGAAAAGCAGGTCGCCCTGTTCTCCGCCACCATGCCCGACCGCATCAAGCGCATCGCCGAGCGCTACCTGCGTAACCCGGCCGAGGTACGCATCAAGAGCCAGACCAGCACGGTGTCAACCACTTCCCAGTATTTCTGGCAGGTACAGGGCGTGCACAAGCTGGACGCCCTGACCCGTATCCTGGAGGTCGAGGATTTCGACGCCATGCTGGTGTTCGTACGCACCCGCACAGCCACCGTGGACCTGGCCGAGAAACTCGAAGCCCGTGGTTTTGCCAGCGCGGCCCTGAGCGGCGAGATGAACCAGGTACACAGACAGCGCACCGTCGATCAACTGAAAAGCGGCAAGCTGGACATCGTGGTCGCCACCGATGTGGCTGCTCGCGGCCTGGACGTGGACCGCATCAGCCACGTCATAAACTTTGACGTGCCCTACGACGCCGAGGCCTATGTGCATCGCATCGGCCGCACTGGTCGCGCCGGTCGCCAGGGCAAGGCCATCATGTTTGTCGCTCCGCGCGAACGACGCATGCTGAACACCATCGAGCGCGCCACCCGCCAGCCGATTGAACGCATGAGTCTGCCTACCCGCGAAGATGTCGTCGACCGGCGCAGTTCACAGTTCGGCCAGAGCATCACCGATGCAATGGAAAGCCAGGACCTGGGCCTTTTCAAGGATGTCATCGCCAGGTACCAGAAAGAACATGAGGTTGCCGATGAAGACCTGATGGCGGCTTTGACCTACCTGGCGCAAAAGGACAGACCCCTCATGCCGCCCGCCACGGGAGAATTCCAGGATCGTGAGTCCTGGAAACCCGAGAGCGGGAGAGCAGAGCAACGCCGCGAGCGTCCCGAGCGCAGTGAACGGGGTGAGCGCAGCGAGCGCCCGGCCCGAAGTGAACGTCCGGCGCGAACTGATGCGGGCGAACGCAGACCGCGAGGTGAGGTGCCTGCGGCCGAGGGTGTTACACGCTATCGAATTGCTGTGGGTCACGAACACGGGGTCGAACCCAGGAACATCGTGGGCGCCATCGCCAACGAGGCCGGTCTGGATGCCGAGCACATCGGACGTATAAAGATTTTCGACAGTTTCAGTACCGTGGACCTGCCCGAGGGTATGCCCAGGGCCATCTTCGAGCAGTTGAAGAAAGCCTGGGTGCTGGGTCAGCAGCTGAATATCTCCGCCTACAGCGAATCCGGCGAGACAGCCGAACCCGAGAACGTCCAAGGAAGCCAGAACACCGGGAAGAACGGCCGGCAAGAGCCGGAGTTTCGCGGCAAGACAGCCGGTGCGCGTGACCCCGGGAGCAAGCCTCGCAGAAAGTCCTCGGAAGACAAGGGCGGCGAACGCAAGCCCCGCAGCAAGCCCGAGTTCCGTCCAGGCAATCCTTTTGGTGACAAGCCCAAGACCAGCCGCAGTGACAAGCCCAGGACCAGCTATGCCGACAAGCCAGGCACATCGGCCGAGCGGCCGAAGAGATCCCCGGAAGACCGTCCCGGGTCGGCTCCGGGTGACAAGCCGCGCAGCCCGGGCAGCAAGTTCAAGGGCAAGTCGGCGTCCAAACCTGACGCCAGGGGCAAGCCCGCTTCCAAAACCAAGGCGAAGCCCAAGGTGAAGTACGTGGGCAAACCAGCGAATAAATTTGGTGGCAAAAACAGCAAGCCACCGGCCCGCAAGGTGTTGACCACAAAGAAGAGCTAGGATAGAAAGCCCGGTCTTGCACCGGGCTTTTTTGTGTCTGCCATCCGCAGGTGATGTCCGCTATACGCTCAGGCGCAGACATGTCGCATGACAAACTATTGTTCTACTATGACCGCTGCTAACGGCAGAACATGCTGGGGACCAAAAAGATGGTGCCCGGCATTTCTCAATCATGAATGCCGTACCTAGGGTGGCCCAGGCAGCTTCACCAAGTGGCGTTTCCCGGCATGCACACGGGGTTGTTTGTTTATGATCAAGGTAGGAATTTCCGGCGCCAACGGCACCATGGGTCGTTTAACCATTGCAGCAGTTGAGGCTGCTGATGACCTGGCCATCGGTGGACTCTATGCTCCCGGGCGTGACGGCCAGGATATCCTGGGACACCGCGCCAGCGGTGACCCCGCGGCCCTGTCCGGGTGCGACGTTGTCATCGAATTGACCAACCCGTCGGCTGCCGACGAGAACGTCCTGCGGTGGCGTGACAGCGGCGCGGATGTGTTGATCGGCACCTCCGGTTACACCGTGGCCCGCGTAGATGCCTTGCGTAACGCGTGGTCCGGCCAGGCCTCTCGCTGCCTGGTAGTGCCAAATTTTGCGGTCGGCGCGGTACTGATGATGCGTTTCGCCGAAATGGCGGCGCCGCATTTTGAATCAGCCGAAATAGTCGAAATGCATCATCATGACAAGCCCGATGCCCCGTCCGGCACAGCACTTCACACCGCCGCACGTATGGCTGCCGCACGCAAACACGGTGCCCACAGCCGCGGTACAGAGATCGTGGCCGGTTCCCTGGGCGCTGAGGTGGAAGGTATCCCGGTGCACTCACTGCGTCTGCACGGCGCGGCCGCACACCAGGAGGTGATTTTCGGCACTGTCGGTCAATACCTCACCCTGCGACACGATACGACCAATTACCAATGCTTTGCACCCGGCGTCATTTTGGCCCTGCGCGAAATCGGCTCGCTGGACCCAGGGGTCACAGTCGGTCTGGAAAGCCTGCTCGGGCTGTGACCGTCGCGTTGTATTGATCTGCCTCAGGGCGGATAATGCGTCTTCCAGCCACCCCGGGGCACTCCTGCACAATGAGTCAATCTCTGCAAGATCAATTGCTTAAGGCTGGCCTGATCAGTAAGGATCGGGCCAAAAAGGCCAACAAGGAAAAGCATCAGAATCGTCCGAAAGGCAAGAAAGCACCCCAGCCGAGCGAGTCCCAACGCCTGGCCCGGGAAGCGGCGCGCACGGGATGCCGCTCGCGCCCGCCAGATCAATCTGAAGCGAACCGAAAACAGCCGGAAGAAAGACCTGGCAGCCCAGGTGGACCAGCTGATCAGGGAACACAAGCTTGATCGTGCGGGCGGCGAAATAGCCTACAAGTTCGCCCAGGGTTCGGCTATACGACAGATCATGGTGACCCAGGCGCTGCAGGAAAAGATTATTGCCGGGCAGCTGGCCATCGTCAGCCTGGATGCGCGTTTTGAACTGGTGCCCGAGCAGGTCGCCCAACGTATTGAGGAGCGGGTGGCCGGAACCGTAGTATTGCTAAATCCTCGACAACAACAGACAGCGGATGCCGAGGATCCTTATGCTGATTACCAGGTGCCGGACGATCTCATGTGGTAGCCGGCGCGCAGCATCAATAGATAAACAAGGATATGCGGCCCCTGGAATATCGGGGTGAAATTTCGGGGAGACGGCATGAAGCAGGTGGAGCAGGTTATTGGCAGTCACGTTACTGGCGGGTTGCAGCCCCGAACAGGCGCCGCAAGATGCCGTTGCAGAAGCGGTCGCTTCAGCCAGGTCCGGTTTCTTTCAAGGTGAGTGCTGACCGTTTCGCCGACATCGAGGTATTGCGGTACCAGGTACCCGGCTTTGAAGATCTGTCCTTGCGAAACAAGAAACTGGTCTATTACCTTTCCCAGGCAGCCCTGTCGGGTCGTGACATCACCTGGGACCAGAATTACCGGCACAACCTGTTGTTACGCAAGACACTGAGCGCAATCCTGCGTGGCTCAAAAGGACGGCGGAACACCACGTCCTATGCCCAGTTGCTGAACTACACCAAGCGCGTGTGGTTCGCCAACGGCATACACCATCATTACTCCTCCCTGAAAATGGTCCCCGAATTTGATGCCGCCACGTTCGAGAAAATGCTCCGCCGCACACCGGTTGAAATTCTGCCACTGCAAGAAGGCGAAAGCGTGGATCAGTTGCTGGCCACACTTATCCCGGTGTTGTTTGATCCCGCCGTTGCGCCCATAAAGGTCAACCTTGATCCGGAGGCTGATCAACTGGTGACCTCGGCCACCAATTTCTACCGCGGTGTAAGCCAGGCCGAAGCGCAGGCCTTTTACGCAGCACGCATCGACACCAGCGATCCGCGACCGGTCTCCTGGGGTCTGAATTCACAACTGGTGAAACAGGAAGACGGGCAACTGGTAGAGCGGGTGTGGAAAGTTGACGGCATGTACGGAGCGTCCATCAAGCGCATCGTGTACTGGCTGAAGAAGGCGGTGAAAGTCGCGGAAAACCCTGTTCAGAAGGCCTGGCTGCAAAAACTGATCAGTTATTATCGCAGCGGCAACCTGGCCGAGTTCGACGCCTACAGCATAGACTGGGCGCGCGATACCGAGTCGCGGGTAGATACGGTGAGTGGATTTATCGAAACCTATGGCGACCCGCTGGGATACCGGGGCGCCTGGGAGGGCATCGTCTCCATTCGCGACCTGGTGGCTACACAACGTATAGCCACGCTGGCCGACCAGGCCCAGTGGTTCGAAGACAACTCACCCATCATGGATGCTCACAAAAAGAAAAACGTGGTCGGTATTTCCGCCAAGGTGATCACGGTTGTGATGGAGGCTGGTGATTCAGCCCCCGCCACGCCCATCGGCATCAACCTGCCCAACCCAAACTGGATACGCAAGGAATACGGATCCAAGTCAGTCACGCTTGGCAATATCATCGACTCTATCGAGAAGGCCGGCGCAGACAACGGGTTTCACGATGAATTCACCCTGACCGAGGAAGAAAAGGCCCGGCATCATTCCTACGGAACCCTGGCCTATACCCTGTGGGTAGATTTACACGAAGTGATCGGCCACGCCTCGGGCCAGATCAACCCCGGTGTCGGTACACCGCGAGAAACCCTAAAGAGCTATAGCTCCACCCTGGAAGAGGCTCGCGCCGACCTGGTCGCGCTTTACTACCTCATGGATCCCAAGCTGGTGGAATTGGGTCTGGTTCCCTCGCTGGAGGTGGGCAAGGCTGCGGCGGACCGCTTTATGCGCAATGGCATGATGATGCAATTGCAGCGCATCCAGGCGGGTGATGATCTCCAGCAAGCCCATATGCGTGATCGCCAGCTGATTGCCAGTTGGCTCTTCGAAAAGGGCCAACCAGACAATGTGATCGAGAAAGTCCAGGCCAAGGGCAAGACCTATTTCGTGCTGCGTGATTACGCCGGTCTGCGAGTCCTGGTCGGGAAGCTGCTGCGGGAAATCCAGCGCATCAGTTCGGAAGGCGACTATGAGGACGGCAAGGCGCTGGTGGAAGCCTATGGCGTGAAGATCGACCAGGAACTGCATGCAGAAGTGCTGGCGCGTGCCGAGCCACTGAATATCGCCGCCTACTACGGGTTCATCCAGCCGCGCCTGGTACCGATTGAAGAAGAAGGAGAAATCGCCGACGTGCAAATCGAATACCCGAAGGATTTCGCCGCCCAGATGATGGAGTACGAAGACGAGTTCGGCTTCCTGCCGGTGGACAACTAAAGGGTGACAGGCACCATAATTGTCGCCTCCCTTGAATTAAGGTTGCTGTCCCCCTAATTGAAAATCCGGGGTATGAGCTTTGCCATACGACGCATACCCACCACGGCCGTGGTGGTCAGCACTCCCGCCATCATGGCTCCGGTCACCCCGCAGGTCAGCACATCCTGACCGGTCAGCCACAGACCGGAAATACTGGTGCGCGGACCCAGCCAGTCCTGGCGAAAGCGCTCGGGATCATGATCAAGACCGTACAAGCTCCCCTCGCCCGTAGCCGCAGAAATATTCCGTGGACAGCGGTGTGGACACCTCGACATAGTCCACCCTGCCCTTCAACTGGGGCAGCTTCTGGTACAGCACATCCATCAGACGCTCACCCAGGTGCGTCTTGAAGGCCTCGTAGTCATCCCCACGCTTGCCCCAGATACTGTCCTTCCATGTGTTCGAACCAGGCATAGGGCGCGGGTGCGACAATCTCGATGGTCGCCGTGCCGGGTCGGCGATTCAGGTAATCCGGGTCCTTGGCCGAAGGAAATGACACGTAGACCACCGGGAACGGCGCCTCCCTGTCATCCTCGAAGCGTTGCATGGCCGCATCATAATCATTGCCGGGGTAAATCCAGAAGTTGGTTTTCGGCAGTCCGAGTTCCTGCGCGGTCTCCTTCAAACCGATATAGACGCCCAGGTGGGAAAAGCTGGGTGTCACCGCGGGCAAGCGCGCAGCATAACCAGCCTGGCGGGTCACCTCGGCGGGCAGCAACCGTTCAAAGGTATTGTGTATGCCGGCGGAAGAAATCACGCAGGGGCATTCGATGACGTGCCCATCCTGCATTTCCACGCCAAGGACCTTGCCGTCTTTTACCAGGATCTGACTCACCTTCGCATAGGTGAACACTTCGCCACCGGCACGCTGGATTCGCGGGATGATACTCTCGGCGATTTTCCAGCTTCCTCCCACCGGGTAATAGCCGCCATACAGGTAGTGCCGGGCTATCATCGCGTGCACCATAAAACTGGATCGCCTGGGCGGCAAACCCATATCGCCCCATTGACCGGTCAACACCGCGATCAGATCGGCGTTTTCGGTTAACTCGCTCAGCACCTCGTAGGTGGTGCGAAACAACAGCGCCGGGATTTTCACCCGTAAATAGGGTTTCAACAGCATTCTCTGCCATGGACGCAGCAATCGACCCAGTGCAAACGCGGGCAGGGCCTTACCGACCTGTGCCAGCAAGTCCATGTAGGCACTGACAGCCTTCCCTTCGCCAGGAAACTGGCGCAGCAGATTGTCCTGGAATTCCCGCTTGCCGGCCCGTGCGCAGAACACCTTCTCGCCGATATAAAAACGATCGTACTCCGCATCCATGGCGGCCCACTGAAGCTTGCCCTCGGACAGGAAATCAAACAGGCTGCGGGAGCGTGTCCGGGTACCGACTTCACCGATGTAATGCACACCGACGTCCCACTCATAACCCTGGCGGTCATAAGAATGGGTAAAGCCACCGGCGGTGTAGTGCTGCTCCAGCACGCACACCTTCCAGCCAATCTCGCTCAGCAGGGAGGCGGTAGTCAGACCGCTGATGCCTGACCCGATCACTACGGCGTCATAACGCTCGGCCAGGCGTTTGGGGCGATAGCGATAGCCGATACGCAGTGTGCTTGGCGTCAGTTCTGTCACGAAAATCTCCCGCGGTTCAGGCAGTCCGATTACAGGCGGCTTGCCCGACCCAGGGACGCGTCACCAGTGTACAGCTTTGGCAGGGGCGTGTGGCGGCCCGAAAGAATGCCAGTATGAAACCCGGCGCAGCCCCGCCATTTCCGCGCCTGGAGTGGAACTTCCGTCTTTCAGCCCGGTCTCAATTGCTGTTGGTTTTAACCCTGGCCTGCGTTCCCGCGCGCCCTCCCCCGGGCACTTGTGCGATAATGCCGCCAGTTTTTTCACGACAGCGTAAGGAATTTTAATGAAAACCATGTGGCTTTTGACCGCTGCTGCGGCTATCGCCCTGGCCGGATGTTCCAAGGAACCCGCCAGCCCCGCCGCGCAGGCAGTACAGGCAGCACCGCTAAAATCAGGCGTCTACCTGGAGAATATGGATACCAGCGTTCGACCCGGTGATGACTTCCACGAGTACGTGGACGGCGCCTGGCTGGCCAGGACCGAGATTCCCGCGGACAAGGCGTCGTACGGGGTCGGTTACATTGTCCACGAACAGAACGAGGACAATGTGCGTACCATCATCCAGGAAGCAGCCCGGAAAGAGGCTCCACTGGGTAGTGACGAGCAGAAAGTCGGCGATATGTATGCGTCCTATCTTGACTGGGACACGCGCAATGCCCTGGGCCTGAAGCCGCTGGCTGACGAAATGGCCGTGATCGACGCCATCAAGAGCACAAGTGATCTGCCGACCTACTTCGCACGCGCCATGCGCTTCGGCTACGGCTCACCTTTTGAGTATTTCCAGTACGCCGACCTGAAGAAGCCCAGTGTGTACGCCATGTACCTGTTGCAGGCCGGTCTGGGACTGCCTGAGCGTGAGTACTACTTCAAGGAAGGCGAGAAGTCCGAAAACATACGCGTGGAATACGTGAAATACGTGGCGGACATGCTGGCCCTGGCTGGCGTGTCTGAAGCACAGGCGGCTGCCAAGCGCATCATGGCACTGGAAACCCGCATCGCCGAGCAACATATGCTCAAGGAAGAAACCCGCGACCTGAACAAGCTGTACAACATGTACGCGGTGGGTGACCTGCCCCAGTTGATGCCAAACTTCGACTGGACCGCCTTCATGAAGGCAGCGCAGTTCGACAGCCTCGAGCAGATCGTGGTTGGCATGGTGGACTACACCAGGGCGCTTGATGCAATCATCGGCTCTACCGATATCGGCACCTGGAAAGACTACCTGCGCTTTCACCTTCTGGACGCCACCGCCCCTGAGCTGAGCAAGGAACTGGATGATCGTCGATTTGCTTTCCGTGGCACCGTGATGCGCGGCACCACCGAGCAACGCGAGGACTGGCGTCGTGGCGTATCGGTGGTCAACGACACCCTGGGTGAAGTTGTTGGCAAGGTTTACGTGAACCGTCATTTCCCGCCCGCGGCGAAGGCCCGCATGCAGGAGTTGGTTGACAACCTGGTCAAGGCCTACGGCGTGAGCATCAGGGAACTGGACTGGATGGGCGAGGAGACCAAGACCCAGGCCCTGGACAAGTTGTCCAAGTTCACCCCCAAGATCGGCTACCCGGATGTCTGGCGTGACTACTCTGCGGTGACCATTGCTGCCAATGACCTGTTTGGCAATTACCAGCGAGTGACCGAAGCTAACTACCAGCGCGAGATCGCCCGTATGCATGGCCCGGTGGATCGCACTGAATGGGGCATGACACCGCAGACGGTGAACGCCTATTACAGCCCTGCATTGAACGAGATCGTATTCCCTGCCGGAATTTTGCAGCCCCCGTTCTTCGACATGAGCGCTGACGATGCGGTGAACTACGGCGCTATCGGTGCGGTCATCGGTCACGAGATCGGTCACGGCTTTGATGACATGGGCAGCACCTTCGACGGTGACGGTGTCATGCGCAACTGGTGGACCGACGAAGACAAGGCCGAGTTCAAGTCACGTACCGACGCGCTGACTGCCCAGTACAGTGAATTCAAGGTATTCGATGATCTGAATGTCAACGGCGAATTCACCCTGGGTGAAAACATCGGTGACCTGGGCGGTCTGAGTATCGCGCTGAAAGCCTACCAGATGTCACTCGGTGGCAAGCCTGCGCCAGTGATGGATGGATTTACCGGCGTGCAGCGGGTATTCATCGGCTATGCCCAGGCGTGGCTGAGCAAGTCGCGGGAAGAGGCCCTGCGTCAGCAGGTGGGCACCGACCCGCATTCCCCGGCCAAGTTTCGCGTCAACGGCGTGGTCAGGAATATCCCCGAATTCTACGAGGCATTCGAGGTCAAGGAAGACGACGCACTGTACCTGCCACCGGAGCAGCGGGTAAAGATCTGGTAAGCACCAGCAATACAAAAAGGGGCCGCAAGGCCCCTTTTTTCACCTGGTATTAGGGGACAGTAACCATAACTACAGGGTATTTAGGGGACAGTAACCGTAACTGCATGAGATAGGGTTGCTGTCCCCCTAATTGGTCCGGAGTTAGGGTTGCTGTCCCCCTAATTGATTAGGTTATAGACCCACCAGGGTCGTCACCAGCTGCACCACCAGGTTGATACCGGGCCGGATGATGGGTCAGAGCAAGCCGGTGACCAGCAAGCCCACCAGTATCCACATGCCGTAGGGTTCTACCTGGGACAGGCTGTACGAGGCCCTGGGCGGCAGTAGCCCCACCGCGACCCGGCCGCCGTCCAGGGGCGGGATGGGCAACATGTTCAGCACCGCCAGCAGGGCGTTGATGATCACGCCAAACTGGGCCATCAGGAATATCGCCTGACCGGCATTACCCAGCTCAGACGTCAGCCCCGCCGACAAACGCATGACGATCGCCCAGAACAGCGCCATCAACACGTTGGAGACGGGACCGGCCGCGGCCACGATGGCCATGTCCCTGCCCGGGTTCTTGAAATTGCGCGGTGAAACCGGCACGGGCTTGGCCCAGCCAAAAATAAATCCCGACCCGCTCAGCAACAGCACCAGCGGAATGACCACCGTGCCCAGGGGATCAATGTGCTTGATCGGGTTCAGGGTCAGGCGGCCCAGCATTTCAGCGGTGCGATCGCCGAAGTGGCGGGCGGCATATCCATGGGCTGCCTCATGCACTGTGATGGCGAACAACAGCGGCAGGGCGTAAACGGCGATCTTCTGGATCAGTGTCATTTCAAGCATGCGCGCATTGTACCGGCAGCAAGAGCTTCCGCGAAATAATCGGCCGGACACGGACATTTCAGTCCCTGTCGGAATTCTCTCCGTGTGTCGCAAGCCCGCGCTCCACGACGTGTCACAGTAAATATTTTTGCCACCCGAAAATGCGCCGCATCTGCATAAACCTCGATATTGCGCCTGAAAACCGGCATTACCACGGAAATTGCGTATGGCAACGGCGCGCAAACCCGTATCGAATAGTGGCAGTGTTATTGGCAGACAGGAGGTTTGCACATGAATCGCCCAGGGATTTTTTCTTCATTCACCGCGCCTGTCCTGCTCCTGCTGGGACTGCTATGCGCCCAGCCTCAGACTGCCAGCGCCATGCCGGCCTTCGCCAGGGAATACGGGGTCAGCTGTAATTTCTGCCATGCGGCCTATCCCCGGCTCAACAGCTTCGGCAACCAGTTCCAGAATGACATGAACTACCGCTTGCCCAACTGGACGGACCATACCCTGAAGACAGGTGATCCGATGCTGGAGCTGCCGAAGCAGGTGCCACTGGCGCTGCGTGTGCAGGCCTATATCCAGGGTCGCGATTCCGCGGCACAGGATCCGATCACCGGCGATGTGGAAGCCGACTCCAGCCTGGATTTCCAGGCGCCGTATTTGATAAAGCTGCTCTCCAGCGCCCCCTTGTCCGAGCACATCAGTTATTACTTCTATGCCATTTTTGCCGAGAAGGGCGGTAATGGCGAAGTCATCGTCGAGGATGCCTGGATCAGTCACGACGATTTATTCGGCTCCGGCATCGGCATGCAGCTTGGACAGTTCCAGCTGTCCGACCTGATGTTCCCGCGCGAAACCCGCATGACGTTCCAGGACTTCATGGTCTACCGCTCCGCCGGCGTCACCTACGACCGGGGCATCCTGTTCGGCGCCGACCTCGGGCCCCTGGACCTGTCGCTTGGGATTCGCCAATGGCAACGGCATCGAGCAGAACTTCACCATCAACAGCCCGGGCTACAAGCGCCCGGACCACATGTTCGATAACGACACCGGCAAGAGCATTTTTGGGCGTGTCGGAACAGAGCTTGGATCGGCGTCGGTGGGATTGTTCGGGTTGTCCGGAAGCCAGGCCAATGCGACCGGGCCGGCGGGCACGGAATCAGGAGATCGCGATACCGACAAGCTGGCGGTTGGCCTGGATGTGTCGGGTCAGATCGGCACCAAGTGGTACTGGTTCGGCCAATGGATGTGGAACCGTTGGGAAGGCTTCCTGGATCCCGCGGTGGACTACGAATGGAGTGGCGGCTTTGCCGGTGTGGACTATGTGCACAACGACAAGTGGGTGTTCTCGGTCCTGCTCAATTACACCGATGCCGGCGACTTCGACAACACCGACACGGTCTACGAAGGCATCGACATGCAGACCATCACGTTGAGCGCGACCTACTTTTTCATGCGCAATGTGAAAGCACTGATTGAAGTGAATGGCGACCTGCTGTCCACCAAGACCCAGGACGGCCTGTACTACACCGGTCACCTGGAAAACGACGCTTATATCCTGTTGGGTTTCGACGCCGCGTTCTGATCACGAGACCCGCAAAGTAAAAAGGGGCCGGATACACGAAAACGTATCCGGCCCCTTTATTTCTACCCCTGCTGCTCCAGGACCGGCTGCGCCTCGCTCTCGCGCAACAAATAGCGCACATGGCCGGCACCACCAACAGCGTGAGGAAGGTGGAAGCGCTGAGTCCGGAGATGATGGACCAGGCCATGGGCGGCCACAGGGTACTCTCGGTCAGGGTCATGGGCAGCAATCCGGCCACCGTGGTCAGGGTGGTGAGCAGGATGGGCCGGGTGCGACGGGCCACCGCATCGGTGACGGCCTGGGCGAGCGGCATACCCGCCTCCAGGTTCCTGTCCAGCACGTCGATCAGGACAATCGCATTATTCACCACGATACCCACCAGGGCGACCACGCCCAGCAAGGCGGTAAATCCGAAGGGGTTATCGGTTAACAGCAGACCCGGCACCACACCGGTGGCCGCCAGCGGCACGGTCACCAGCACCATGCTCAGCCGGCGGAAGGAATTGAACTGCAGCAGAAGGAACACCAGCAACATGACGATGCCCACCGGCAAGGCCGAGAACAGGGCCTGGTTGGCATCACCCGAACTCTCCAGCTTGCCCCCGAATTCCAGGTCTATTCCCGGCGGTAAATCCAGGTCCTTCAGTCTGCGCTGCAAATCCGAGGTGACGTTACCGAAAGCGTAACCGTCCTGCAGCTCGGACATCACGTTGGACACACGCCTCAGGTTCCAGTGCTGAATCGCCGATGGCTGCCAGACCAGCGAGTGGGTCACTAACTGGGCCAGGGGCACCACCGCGCCACCGGGTGCAAAGACATACGCGGTTTCGAGGTGATCGGTGGCATAGCGCTCACCCTCGGGAGAACGAATCAGGATGGGCACCGGATCCTGGCCGGCGCGATACTGCCCGATTACCACGCCCAGGGACCTGCCGCGCAAGGCATCGGCGATATAGGAACGATCCAGGCCGTGACGGGCTGCCGCGGCATCGTCGATTTCGTACACCAGGGTGGGTGTACCCGTGCCCATGCTCTCGTGCACATCGGTGGTGCCGGGTACCGTGCGTGTCAGTTCCATCACTTGTTCGGTGGCCAGGCGCAGGGTCGCGAAATCATCCCCGAACAGGCGTATTTCTATAGGCGCGGTGACCGGCGGGCCCTGGCCCAGACGACTGGGCACCACTTCCACATCCGGCAAGCGCTCACGCGCGTAGTCTCGCACGGCGGTGAAAATAGCCGGCAAATCATCCGCGCTGCCAACCAGCACCGCCAGCCGACCGACGTGGGGGCTGCGCGGATTCTCATTGAGGTTGTAGTAAAAGGTGGGCCCGGAAAATCCAGCCCAGGTGTAGACATTTTTCACTTCCGGCAAGGCCTGGAGCATGGCCGTCATCTCTGCCGCTGCGGCAGTGGTGGTGCTGATATGGGTGCCCTCGGCAAAGTGCAGATCCACCACCATTTCGCTGCGAGAGGTACTTGGGAAGAAATCATTGTCCACGTAACGGGCGCCGAATAATGACAGGGCCACGAGTGCGGTCGCGCCGAGCAGTACTCCGCCTTTTTGTCGCACGGCAAAGGCACCCAGCGCTCTGCCAATCCGGGCGACCCGGCCTTCCTTCAGCACCTTGCCCGGTCGTAACAACCACTGGCCCAGCACCGGTGTCACGAAAATGGCGTAGACATAACTCACTGTCAGCGTGAGCATCACCATGGTTGGAATCATGCGGGTGAAGTCTGCGGTATTACCCTTGGAAATCAGCATCGGCACAAAGGCCGCGAGAGTCGTGCCGGTGGCCGCTGCCAGGGGCGCAGCCAGTTCCTTCACCGACAGCAGGGCGGACTGACTGCGACTTACCCCACGGTCCAGGTGCCACTGGATGTTCTCTGTCATCACGATAGCGTTGTCCACCAGCATACCCAGCCCGATCACCATCCCCGCAATGGCAATCTGATGCAGCACCCCACCACCGATGGCGTAGATAGCCAGAGAGGACAGCGTCACCAGCGGCACAACCGATGCCACCAGGAACCCCAGCCGTACACCCATGGTCAGGAACAGGATAGCGGCCACGATGGTCACACCGATAAGCAGGGTCGTACCCAGTTCGGACAGGCGATTGGCGACGTGATCGGGCTGAAACAGGATGGTCTCAATCTTCAGCGGCGCATACTCGGCCTGCAGTTCCGTCACCATGGTCTGCAAACGCTCGCCCCATTCCACCACCTGTACCGTATCTCTTTGCAGGATCAGCGACAGACCCACGGCGGGCCGGCCATCCACCCACATGAACTCGCCGCCCGGCTCGGCGGGGCCATGGTGTACCGAGGCCACTTCTGACAAAGGAAGTGTTGCTCCGGAGGGCAAGGCAATGGGCGTGTTCAGGATTTCCTCTATCGAACGAAACTCGGTCTCCGGACGAAGATTGGCGGTTTTGCCGGCCACCAGCACCGTGCCGCCACCGCGGACCTGGTTGCGTGCATTGAGCTGTGCGGCCAGGGAGTTGGCCGACAGGTTCAGGCGCATGGCCACGGCATCCGAATAGGTCACGGTGACCTGCTCTCCGGGATCCCCGATGAGTTCCACCCGGGCCACGCCGTCGAGCTGGTACAGGCGCTTCTTCAGGCGGTCCGCGGCGGTCCGCAAAACCAGCAAGTCCTCTGACCCGGAGATGCTGACAACCGCCGAGGCATTGTCCACCACCCTGTCATTCACCACCACCTGGCCCACGCCGTCCGGGAACTTGGCCCGTGCCCGGCTTACCGCAACCCGCACGCGATCCCACTGTATGTCCGTGTCATACACGCTGTCCTTGAGCATGATACGGATCGTCGCCTGGCCTGACCTTACGGTAGATCGCAGGTGCTTTATGGCCTCGATTTCCGCCAGCTCTTCCTCCAGGGGCTCCAGCACCAGTCTTTCCACCCGCTCAGGGTCTGCACCCGGATAGGCCACCAGCACGAAACCGCCACGGTAGGGAAAGGACGGATCCTCCTGGCGTATCATGCCGTTCCAGGCGGCTATACCTATCAGTACCATCACACCGGCAATAGCAAGAATCAGCCGTCTCTGGCCGATGAACCGGGCGACCAGCTCGGTCATTGCAGGATCTCCACCTGCTGCCCGGGAGTCAGCGAACCCAGGCTGGTGATCACCACCTGCTCACCTTCCTGTAAGGGACCGGTCACCTCGACCTGGCTGCCCCGCAAGCGGCCCACCTTGACGAATACCGGCTCCACCCGACCGCCATTCACGCGAAAAACACGCGGCTGCCCGGTGCCCGGATCCAGGATCGCGGCCATGGGTACACTCAGGGAGGCGGTGGCCGATACCGGCAATAACAACTCAACCGTCAAACCGGGGCGCAGCCCCTGTTCGAGCGACTCCAGCACCACCTCTACCGGGAACAGACCGCCGGCGCGACCGCCCGCCTCGCCCACCTGGCTGATATGTGCCGACACCTGCCTGTCTTGCAGGAATGGCAGACTCAGGCTGAGCTGTCGGCCCACGACAAATTCATTGATCAGGGATTCCGGGATCGCAAACTCGACCTCCAGCGCACCTTTGCCGCTGATCTGGACGGCGGCCTGGCCCGCGACCACGAACTCGCCCGGCTCAAACAACACGGCGTCCACGCTTGCTTCAAACGGGGCCAACAGGGTGGCCTGTTGCAGTTGCTGTCTCGCCTCGGCCAACTGCGCCACTGCCAGGTCCCGACTGGCGCGGGTGACTTGTTGCTGGGAACGCACTTTCTCCACATCGGCGATGCTGATCAGCTGGCGGGCATAGACCTCGTCGGCCCGTTGCACGTCTCTCGCCAGTTGCTCAAGGCGTGCATCCAGCTCCGCCAACTGTGCCTCGCGCGCGGCCACGCCCGGCGCCAGGGCCGGGTTGTACAGGCGCGCCAGTACTTGCCCCTCGGACACCGACTGGCCGATTTCAATCGGCCGCTCGGCCAGCGTGCCGGATACCTGGAACGCCAGCGTGGCCCGTCGAGCCGAACGGGTGATACCGGAAAAACGCAACTCGCGGGAATGCACTTCCTGGACGACCGGCGCCACCCGGACGAAGCGTGGCTGTTCATCCTGGGCATCGGAGGCACGTGGCTCGTCACAGGCAACCAGCAAACTGGCCAGCGCCAACAGCATCCAAATTCTTCCATGCCTGAACACGGTCTTCTCCGGTGGAATTGCTAGGTGTTGACACTGTAAACATAGATGTTGTCAGTGTCAACATCTATGCTACACTGACGCCAGCCATGGATGAAGACACCCACAAATTAGCCATTCTCCAGCAACCCTGCCGTGACAGTTATCACCACGGGGACCTGTGTAATTCGCTGCTGGAGGCGGCGGACTGCCTGCTGGAACAAACCGGCGCAGCCAGGCTCAGCCTGAGGGAAGTGGCCAAGCACGCCGGGGTCAGTCACACCGCGCCCTACCGACACTTCAAGAACCGGGCAGCCTTGCTCGAGGCCATTGCTATCGCCGGCTTCAGGCGGCTGAAGCTTCTGCTGGAACAGGCCGAGGCCAGCGCCCCGGATGACACGGTTGCCCAGTTGCGCGCCGGCGGTCATTGCCTATCTGCGGGTGGCGGTGAACAACCCCGAGCATACCCGCCTGATGTTTGGCGGCATGATGAAGGACGTACCCGAGGACGGCCCCCTGTACGCCGCCGCCGAGGAAAGCTACGCGGCCCTGTATCGCATTATCGACACCGGGCGGGTTCGCGGGGTATTTGGTGGCACCGACACCGAGACCATGGTGCTGGCGGCATGGTCACTGGTGCATGGCCTGACCATGCTCATCCTGGGAACACAGAAGATCAACCCGACGACGCCGCGAAGCACTGGACGCGCTGACCAACAGCGTAATGGAGACCGTCTTTCCGGCCTGCGCGCCTAGTACGCGCCAATCCGCGCGCGTTTCATCCGAACCATGCTGCAACACCAGCCTGGTGCCAGCTATCGTCACGCTTGAACACCAGGGTCTTTATCCCTGAGGTCGTTGTGATATTGACCTGGTTGACCTGGTCCGGGAACAGGTCACGCAGCACGTCGTGACGTATCGCAATCTCGTCCGGCAGACGGCCGGACAGCTCCTGGTACACCAGCACGTAATCTCCGTCCAGTTCCGCCCCAAGCAATTGCAGCGGCAAGGCATCACCCACCTCGCCCTCCACCACTCGTGCAATCTGAAAATGCGTCTCGGTGTACAGGGCCAGGCGAGCCTGCACCGATAACTGCAGCAGGTCCACACCGGGTTCACCGATCACTTGCACCATGGCTTCTTCGGCATCGTGCCGGTGCAGACGATGCACGATCTCGACCGAGTCGGTGGCCGGGTTATAGGTCACGGTGGTCATGCCCATCGGCATGCGATGGGCGCTCGCACTCAGCGACAGGCAAAGACCTGCCAATACCAACAGCACACGACCTGCCCAGACAGAGCCCCCCATCACTACTGATCTTTCTCTTCGGCTGGTTGCAGCGGCACCGCCCTGGCATCCGGATCCCCACCGCCCTTGGCTTCACGCAACTGCATCAGCATTTCCTTCATCAGGTTGCGATCCTCTTCCTCTTCCTTGTACAGCTGGATGCGTGACCTGGCTATCCGTTGCGGGATAATTGTTATTGCTGTAATTGGCGTCCGCGGTTTCATGTCGCGGATCCAGCTCAAGCGAAGCAATGGCAGTGTCCCGGATAAGTATCCTGGTGATGCCATGGAAATTGCGCCGCCAGATCTCTGCCGGGTAGGTCACAAACTCGCTGTCACCGTTTACATCCGTGATCTTCAGCGGCAGGGGCATGACCAGACCGCCCAGGTTTTCGAAATCGATAAAGTATATGTACTTGTCTTCCTTCACCGCACGCTCAAGCGCCGTCTTCTCCCACGGCTCCAGCGACTCCATGAGATCCTGGTAATCGTTGCGGTTCTGGTTGCTCACGGTAAATCGATCATCACGATTGTACTGGTCAGCCAGGTCCGGGTGCCGCTGCATCCAGGTCTTGCGATCTTCCTCGCGATTGCGAATCTGGGCCAGTGTCTCCGGGTGCTGGTCGGCGAACCCGGCGCGATCCAGTGGATAGTCCACATCGGGATCCAGCGATGCGACCTTGTACTCGCGCACGTCAGAGATGGCGATGTCCACGTGGTCAGTGGAATAGAACCAGCCGCGCCAGAACCAATCCAGGTCCACACCCGAGGCATCTTCCATGGTGCGGAAAAAATCCGACGGCGTTGGGCGCTTGAACATCCAGCGGCGTGAATATTCCTTGAAGGCAAAATCAAACAACTCACGACCCATCACCGTCTCGCGCAGTATGATCAGTGCAGCGGTGGGCTTGGTGTAGGCGTTGTACCCCAGGTTCAGGACCGAGTCGGACTGGGTCATGATCGGCACCTGGTCCTCGGCCACCATTTCATCAGGTATGTAATCCAGCACATTGGTATGCGGGGCATAGGAAGGGTAGTTCTCTTCCCATTCAAGCGCCGCCACGTAATCCAGGAAGCTGTTGATACCCTCGTCCATCCAGGTCCACTGGCGCTCGTCGGAGTTCACGGTCATCGGGAAAATAGATATGCCCGATTTCGTGGATGATCACGCCGATCAGACCGTACTTCACCCTGCGTGAATAGGTCCTGTCAGGGGCGCCCTCGATCGCTTCCTGGTCCCTGCTCGAGCTCGAACTTCTCCGGACGATAACCGTTGAAGGTGATCATGGGATATTCCATGCCGCCACGGGCCCAGGCATTTACCGATTGTGCGTTTGGGTAGGGATAGTCAAAGGAGAAGCGCGAATATACCTCGAGGGTGTGCAACACCGCCTGGGTCGAGTAGGTCGACCAGATGGGCTCGGCCTCGTTGGGGTAAAAGCTCATGGCCATGACCAGTGGCTGTTTCGCACCTTCCTGTCTGTGCCCCATGGCATCCCAGATAAATTTGTTGGAACTTGCCCAGGCAAAATCCCTCACGTTGTCGGCTTTGAACACCCAGGTCGCACGCTCGGTGCTGGTGGTCTTCTCGTTCTCCGCGGCCTCCTCCGGGGTCACCACGAACACCGGCTTTGCGGCCGTTTCCGCCTGCTTCAGACGCTCCCGTTGTTCGGCGGTCAATACCTTGCCGGGGTTTTGCAATACACCCGTGGACGAGACGATGTGATCGGCCGGTACCGTGATCTCCACCTCGTAGTCACCGAATTCCAGCGTGAATTCACCGCGACCCAGGAAGGCCTTGTGCTGCCAGCCGGCATAGTCGGTATAGGCGGCCAGGCGCGGGAACCACTGGGCCAGGAAGAAAATATCGGTGTCGTTGTCATCAAAGTGATCGTAACCACCGCGGCCCGACACGCGGGCCTCGTTGATGATGTTGAAGGCAAAATCAATGCTGAAACCGGTGCTCTTGCCGCTGGCCAGCGGGCTGGCCAGGTCCAGGCGCATCATGGTGTCCACGATGGTGTAGGCAAGGGCCTTTCCGCGACCGTCCACCACACGCAGGATCTGGTAGCCGTAGACCGTGTCGTCCATGGCCTGCTGACGGGCAACCGCCCCGTAGTTGAGTATGTCACCCTCACCCTGCTCGGCCAGGTTGCGCCGTCCGCCCACATCAAAAGCAGTCTCCGAGCGCCGCGCAATGGAGTCCTCGCGGAAACGGTTTTGGTCCAGCTGCAACCAAAGGTAACGCAGGGTATCGGGTGAGTTATTGGTGTAGGTGATCGATTCGCTGCCGGTGATGCGTCGGGCGTCCTGGTCAAGATCTACCCTGATCTTGTAGTCCACCTTCTGCTGCCAGTAACGATCACCCGGTGCACCTGAGGCTGTGCGGTACACATTGGGCGTCGGCAGGTCCACTTCCAGCTGCCGGAAAGCATCGTAAAATTCACCCTTGGTCTGGCGAATGGCATCGGCAAACACCGGCAACACAAACAGCATTGACACAGCCGGCAGCAACAATCTGGAAAATCTGGACACACCCATAGATACATTCGCTTCTTGCAGGGTTATAAGAAACAGCGGTTGTCGGCTAATCTAGGACCTTGACCACCACTTGTCACTCCAGGAAGATGCCAGACTTCCATTTTCTCCACATAGTGGAACAGATTGGGGTGGCGCCAGCACCCGCACACAGTGGCACGTATGCCTGCCAGCGACGTGATCCTGGCATTGTAGTATTCTCACGACCGCTACCACCGCCGACCATTTTTAAAGGACCATTTATGCTGTATGGACTGCTGAAAACGGCCCATGTGCTGGCCATCATTATCTGGATCGGCGGTATGCTGTTCAGCCTCTATTTTCTCAGCCCGGCTGCGGCGAGACTGGATCTGCCGACCCGGGCCTCCTTGATGCAGGATGCACTGGGACGGTTTTTCCGTGCTGTATCCATCGCCATTGTCCTTGCCCTGGTATCGGGTATCTGGATGACCGGGCGTGTAGCCAAGGCAGCGATTGTCGCCGGCGCGGGCTTCTCGCTGCCACTGCCCTGGGTGGCCATGATGGGTCTGGGTTTTGTCATGGCGGGTTTCTTTTTTCTGATTCGCGTCTCGCTTTACTCCCGCTTGGTGAAACAGGTGACTGCTGCTGATTGGGAGGGAGCGGCCATTTCCCTGGCGACCATCCGCAACTGGGTGGCGGCGAACCTGGCCATCGGTCTGCTGATCGTCATCACCATGGGCGTGGGGCCTTACCTGTAGAAAAGGCGGCCCTGCCTGATTAACTAGTCGCTCTTCGGCATAGCCTTGAGGGCTTTTTTCTCCGCCTTTCTCTTTTTCTTTTCAGCCTTCTTTTGCTTTTGTTTCGGATCCTCAGCCATGCCTTCTATGGTCTGCAGAATATCCACCTCCCCGCTTGCCAACAGCTCGCCGAAGCTGCGTCGACACACGGTCCAGGTGGCACCAATCACTGCCAGGTAAATGACCGACATGATACCCGCGTAACTGACCTGGTCCGCAAACTCGCCAACCCACTCGGGAATACGGAATTTAAACAATCCGTGCAGGACCCCCGAGATAATTGGTCCGACGATGCCGATCTTCAGCAAGATCAGCGTGGTGACAAAGACCATGATGCGAAACACCAGCAAACGCTTCGCGAGATCCAGCAGACCACGCGCCCAGTTCTTGCTGAAGCACAGAGCCGCCACGGCGATGGTCATGGCCGCCGCCACTCCCAGTGCGTGTGTGAGCATGACCAGGAACCTGCCGAGTAACAGACCGTCGCCTGGCGTGTCACCGGGTATCGCCGAGACTTCACCGACAATCTGGCTGAACAGGAATTCCAGCATCAGAAGAGCCAATGGCGCCGCCAGCGACGCCGCCAGCCACGGAAAATCCTGCTCTTGCACACCGTCCCGCGCGCCTTTACCGGCGAAAAGGTAACGCCGCAAAACCAGTGCGAATATCAATGCCAGGGCCACCGCTGGCCAATGGATGTAGCGATTCACCGGCAGGTCGGGACCAAACCGCGTCAACAACTCACCGAGCAGGATACCCAGCAAGGACAGCCCGATAATGCGTGCGCGCGGCGAGGCGCCATACACCTGGTCGAGACGATCATCATCGGGATCGGCATTGAACGCCTGGCGCACCGCCGGACCCATGTCGGCAAGTCCGTCCCGCGCGATGCCGAACAGATGCTTGATGTTATACAAGACCAACTCTCCCGTATGCCGCAACTATGAGGCTAACAACTGCACGTCCAAAGCGCCGGCCACGTCGATCATCATTCTGGAAAAACATGCGGACTCAGGGCTTGCCATCATGTCTTGCATAGAAACCCTCGAACCAGGGCGTCCAGGTTGCTCCGCCATCCTGGCTTTGTTCAAAGAACTGCCGTACGCGACCGTCTTCCAGCAAGGTCCACGTGCCGCGGAAAGCGGCGCCATCGGGATTCGCCGCATCTTTAATCGTACCCGCCAGCAACATGCTGCCCTCGTGCAAGCCACCACGAATGTCGATGATGGTTCGATCGCCACTCACCCACACCTGCACCCATTGACTCGCAACCGGGTCAAAGTAATTCATGCTGGTGCCGGTACTGCCGCCGGCGCCCGACCAGTGTTCCATTAACAGACATCCGGATTCCGTCTTGCTGATGGTGTTGCTGCCGGCCTTGCGTCCATCCGCCAGAAAGACATCCCATTGGCCCACCCAGAAATCAAACTGGCCGTGACGAGCATCGGCCTTGCAGGGTGGTGCTTCGGCGGGGCTGTCCTGGGCCTCGACCAAAGGGCTCTGAGTGAGCGCGGCCAGCAGCGAGGCGGTAATCAATGCGTAGGTGAACCTGTTCACAATAGTCCCCTTGTTTATTTTTTGTATGCACCAGTATGCCTCAATCCGGGGCCCGGAGTCGTCAGCGGCCGCCATGCCGCATTCACGCCTGGGCGCTCAGCGGTTGGAATCGCTATGGGCAAGAGACCACACTCGAGTATGATTGCGCGATTGCCGCCGCCTGCCAGTAACAGACTTCCGCCATGACACCAGAAAGCGCCTTGTCGTTTTTTATCGCCATCCTGATTTTCGGCATCACGCCGGGACCGGGTGTGTTCGCGATTATTGCCCGCGCACTGGTCAGCGGCGCACGTTCCTGCACCCTGCTGTCGCTGGGCATGGCGGTTAGCGATTGCATCTACCTGGTGCTCGCGTGCCTGGGACTGGCTGCCATCGCCACGCATTGGGGCGAGGTGTTCACCGTGATACGCCTGTGGGCGCGGCCTATCTGGTGTACCTGGGCTGGAGATGTGGACTCACCGGTGCACGTCGTGACAGACGATCGCACCACCGTGGCCGGACCCGCCGCCAGCTTCATGCAAGGCTTCCTGATTTCGGCTTCCAACCCCAAGGTTATCGTTTTCTATATCGCGTTCCTGCCGACCTTCATGGACCTGGGAGCACTCACGGCCGGGATATCGTGCTTGCCGTCGTGCTCGCACTGAGCGCATTGATGCTGGGCCTGGTGCTCATCGCCGCCAGCGCAGCCCGCGCACGTCAGTGGTTTCGCACGCCCGGCGCCATGCGCGGTCTGAACCGTGGCGCGGGTTCCATCATGGCGGCCGCGGGCGCCTACCTGGCCCTGCGTAGCTAGGGGACGTCACCCCCCAGCGGGTCGTTGTTCTTGCAACGACGGCTGCGTATCAGCCCGAATCTGGTGCAGATTGTTCAGCATTTTACCGGCAGTACTTGCACGTCCGCGTCTGTCTTTATCTGGCGTCCCGGGTCACGATTTCCGGGAACAAGGACTGCGCCTGTGCGTCCCGCTGCCGGTCCGCCTCGGTCAGCACCTCGACCCAGGTACCGGCCAGGGCGAAATCCTTGTTGCCCGACTTTGCCGCTTCCCTGGCATTGGCGATGGCAATATCATGTTTGCACTCGGCCAGGGCAACCAGGCCGTTGTAGGCATCGGGACCGATCTTGTCCCGCAACGCTTTCAGTTGCGCCTGGCGTTCAGCGCTCAGTTGCCTGCTTTTGCTGCGCCTCCGCCCTGTCCACACTGGAACCGGCCATGGCGCCTACCGCCGCACCGCTGGACCCGCCGTACACGGCGCCACGTGCACCCGCCTCGGCCACATTGCCACCAAATACCAGCGCGGTGAACATACCGCCTACAGCACCGGCCACGGCTCCCGTGGTCGCGCCCCTGGGCTGCGCCCTTTTGCGCATTGGCCCCGCACCCCGCAACACTCAGTGCCAGCACAACCAGCAATAGCGCCTGGACACTGCCGGTCCGGGTCGTACGGTAATTATTTTTCATTTTCTGTCCTCATGGAATCCGCGCAAGGCGCTCATCTTAACCGATACCCACGTGCAGGGCAGTGTCCGGGGCCCGTCTCCCGGTGAAAAGGCACACCCGGCCTATTCCCGGGTGCCGGCAGTCGGCGCTTGCAGGTCAGATGTGCCACCCGCATGGACAGAAAAAGCGGTCCCCTGGCCGGCGGGGACCGCCTTGCCCGCAAGATCCGTCGTTCGATGCTCTAGAAAATGTACTGGATCGACAAGATCGTTCCGCCCACTGACAGGTCATAGCTGCCAAAGCCGTCATTCTCTTCCCACACAAACACGTCGGTCTGCACCCCTACCGACAAGTTCTCGGTAAAGCTGTAGCGAATGCCGATTCCTCCGCCCAAGGCTGACTCATCGCTGGAGTACCCGGGGATATCCAGGCTGACCTGACCAAATCCTGCTTGCAGAAACAGTTCCCAGCCACTGGCACCAAATGGAATGTTGCCTACCGCATGCACCGACAGTGCAGAAACATCGAAGCCAAACCCGTCTACACTGAAGGTGCCGTAGTCGGCGTAACGACCCTCAAGGCTAAAGTACTTGTTGAACTTGTAACCGCCGACTATCTGGGCCAGGGTATCGGTATCATCGAAGTTGGATCCACCGAAACCTCCATCATCATCGAAAACGGACATACCCAGACCGCCACCGATATAGCCACCGCTCGTTTTGGATTCGGCAGCCATACCGGCAGCGCAAACATCAGCAGCACACATGCCGAGCATCAATTTTCTGTACACTGTTCGTTTCTCCTTTCCCAGGTGATCCACAAGAATCAAGTATAGTCGCTTTATCCGGTTAGCGCTTCCAGGCCTTGCCACTGTAGACGTAGCTGGTAAAACGAAATCCCCCCAGGTACCCGGCCTGCATGTCGGGAACGTCAAATCCGGCGCCGGTGATCAGTCTGTCCATCGGACGGTCCAATTGACAGCCACCGCCGCATGCACCCCACACGGGGTTTAGCAAACGTTGCTGGCGCTGTACAAAGCGCTCTGGCGCCAGGCCGTGCTCGGCAAACAACAGGCACGCACCCGGCTTCATCACCCGGCGTATTTCCTCCAGTGCCTGCTCACCCTCGTGAATACTGCACAGGGTGAACGTCATCACCACGCTGTCGAAAAAATCCGCAGGCATGGGTATGGCGGCGGCACTCGCCGTTAGCACTTCGACCTCAAGAGTCGGTATTGCCCAGGCGCTTGCCCGCCACTGCCTGCATGGCTTCCCAGTGCGGTTCCAACGCCCACAGTCTTTCAACCCGCGAGGACGCGTACGGACGACAGGTTCAGCCCTGTGCCAAAACCCACTTCCAGCACCTTGCCCCGGGCCTGCGGCACCAGCGCCTGCCGTGCCTTGAACACGTCCTGATGCCGGCAGGCCAGGTCAATCACCCGAGGTAGAATGTGTCTTGCATACAGTCCCATGGCGTGATCTTACGCTCATTCCAAATACAACGTTAGACACAAACCAAAGATGACCGGAACACCTTCTGATTCCATACAGGCACGGTATCCGCATTGGCTTTCGGCTATTCCTTATTCCAAACGAAATAGCAAGGGAGTCTGATAAACACAGTGGGAGAAACTCGTAGACAAGACCGCTGTAAAAACGGCTCTCGGTGTTCTGTTTTATATCAGGGATTGGAGAAACTCATCATGAACAAACAGCTTAAATTACTGGTAGCCACTGCTCTTACTGGCGGGCGCTACGGCCCCGGCACAAGCCTATGATGCCGGCGACTGGATAATTCGCGCAGGCGTGGGCGTGGTAGACCCCAAGAGTGACAACCTGGTCGATTCTGATGGCGTGGATACGATCAAGGTCCAGGTGGACAGCGGCACGAGCCTGACCCTCTCGGGCACCTATATGTTCACCCGCAACTGGGCCTTTGACATCCTCGCCGCCTATCCGTTCAGCCATGACATCAAACTGAACGTTAACGGTGAATCAGCCAAAGCTGGCGGAAACGGATCACTTGCCGCCGACGTTTTCGGTTCAATATCACTTCATGCCCGACGGCAAATTCCAGCCCTATGCCGGTCTCGGCTTTAACTGGACCACCTTCTTCAATACCGACACGGTGAGCGAGCTTTCCGAGCGAGGGCATTAGACCTGGAACTCGACGACTCTTTCGGTGTGGCCGCACAGCTGGGCGCCGACTGGGTGCTCAACGATCGCTGGCTGCTGAACTTTGACCTGCGCTGGATCAACATCGAGACTGACGCCAAATTGGCTGGTGAGACCATCGGCACGGTCGAGATCGACCCGTGGGTATACAGCATCAACGTGGGCTACCGCTTCTAGGCAGCCCAAACGAGTAAGCCGGGGCCGGCAAGGCCCGGTGTCCCGGCGACACGCGAGGCAGGATCGAGCCGCGACCCTGACGACCCCCCGTACAAGGGCGTTGCGGCAAGATCCTGCTCTTGCGTCTAGTTTGCCGCTCTACCCTGCCCCGTCCCACCGCTTGTCGCGTGGCCAGCCGGTATAGCAGCCAGGCCACCCCGGCCAGCATCAACAAGCCCAGCCAGCCGCCAAAGTGCAGCGCCTCGGGTAAGGCCAGCACCTCGGCAGAGCCCGCCACCACGATGGGTATGGCGATAAATATTCCCATCAGGGCCTCGCCGGTAATCAGCCCGGCAGAGAACAAGGTTCCCTTCTGGTGAATCCGCTCGCGCTCGCCCGGCTCATCACCGACCTTGAAATACCGCTCCACCAGGTGCGCCACCAGGCCGCCGGCGAATATCGGCACACTCAATTCTATCGGCAGGTAAATACCCACGGCACAGGCCAGTACCGGCACGCGGAAACTCGATTCACGCTTTTTCAACACCTCGTCCAGTACGATGATCACGGCGCCGATCGCGGCGCCGATACCTATCATGGTCCAGGGCAATTCACCGCCGAAAATGCCGCGGGCGACCGAGGCCATGAGGTTGGCCTGGGGCGCGAGCAAGGGATTGGGATGCGCCTCGCTGGGGACACCCAGGCCATAGGCGTTGGCCAGCAGACTGAGTACCGGCGCCATGACCAGCGCACTGGATACGCCGCCCACCGCCAGCATTAACTGCTGCTTCCAGGGCGTTGCGCCCAGCAGGTAACCACACTTCAGGTCCTGCAGGTTGTCACCACCGATACAGGCGGCCACGCACACCACCGCACCGATCATGATGGTCGCCACGGCGCCTATGGTCGAGTCCCGACCCAGCAACACCAGCCAGCACCAGCGCGGCAAACAGAATGGTGGCGATGGTCAGACCCGATACCGGGTTATTTGACGAGCCCACGAGACCCGCCATATAGGCCGACACCGACACGAACAAAAAACCCGCCACGATCATGATAATGGTCATGGGGATACTCACCAGCCACTGCCCGACGATGGCCTGGTAGAGGAACATCAGCGGCAGCACAAAGATCACCAGGCCGATCAGGATCAGGCGCATGGGGAGATCACGCTCGGTGGCGGGCACCGCCTTCCCGGCATTACCCTTGTCCGCCTGCAAACCACTGCGTATACCCGAGACCAGGGACTTGCGCAGCGAGATCAGGGTCCACACGCCACCGATCAGCATGGCGCCCACACCCAGGTAACGAATCTGGGCCGACCAGATGCCGTAGGCCGCATCCTCCGCCCCGGCCCCCAGCAACTCGACGCTCAGCACAGGGTCGGCGGCCAGAAAGAAGGTGCTGTATATCGGGATGGCGACATTCCAGGCAATCACCCCCCCGGCGAGCATCACGATGCCGATGTTCAATCCAACGATGTACCCCACGCCAAACAGCGCCGGCGACAAATTGGTCCCGAAGTAGCCCAGGGTCTTGCCGAACCAGGCGGCAACGGCCGAGGTATCCGGGATCAGGCGCAGACCGCTACCGGCCGCCAGCTTCATCAGCCCCGCCGATGGTGGCTGCACCCGCCAGCAACTTCAGCCCTTCACCTGGCCGGTCACCACTGCGCAGCACCTCGGCGGCCGCCTTGCCCTCGGGAAAGGCCAGACCCTGCTCCACGATCATCGAGCGTCGCAGCGGCACCGAGAACAGCACACCCAGCAAACCGCCAAGACCGGCGATCGCCAGCACCCAGGAATAGCGGAAGTCGTCCCAGTAACCGAGTATCAAGAGCGCCGGCATGGTGAAGATCACACCGGTGGCAATGGAGGTGCCGGCCGACGCGCCGGTGGCCACGATGTTGTTCTCGAGAATATGCCCCCCGCCCAGCAGCTTTAGCACTGCCATGGACACAACGGCTGCCGGGATGGCCGAGGCGATGGTCATGCCCGCAAACAGACCCAGGTAGGCGTTGGCGGCGGCGAGAATCACGGCAAGGATGATGGCGAGAGCCACTGCGCGAAAGGTGAGTTCGGGTACGGCTTCTTGACTCATGAGTTGTTCCTTTGGGGCTGTTCCTGTGTCGCGCGAGAACGCGTTATTGCTGTTATCCGGCCTGTGAACCTTGCCCGATAGTAGTAGCCTCGGGGCGCCGGGTCCATCGGCCGCCACGCGATCTGGTCATAAATGACGACCAAAGAGTTCAGCCTGGCGTATGACAGCCCGCTTGATGGCGTCCTTTTAGCGGCCCAGGTCTTCAGGGGTGGGACAAGCAGTATGCGTGGCGCCCACCATACTCGGATACAATGCGGGCCCGAGCGGTACAGGGCATGTCAGGCCTTTTAGCTCGACTTGCTCCCTGGCGGAATCGGCATTTCTTTTTACCGCTTCCTGAAGATCAGGCAGATCACGAAATACGTAGTAAAAGACAGGCGAATCCTGTGCGACCTCGCACAAGGCCTTATCCGACCAACTATCGACCGCCGAAAATCCTGCCTGCTCCATAGACATCACGATCTCGACACAGTCGGCGAATTGCAGCCCGCTGTAGTACAGCTTCGCACACCTGTTTTCCGCACGTTCGAGTCCGTCGCAGGAAAGATCGCGTCGCACCAGCTCCTGCTCGAGGTCCGGGACCCCGGGCATGCCCTCATCCGTCGCATGCAGACCGGATTCCAGATACCCGTACTGCAAAGGGTGCGCGGTCACCTGGCACAATCTCTCATCGCGCCAATTATCAACGGCATCATCGTCGTACAAGAGCACAGCCGGGATCAGGACCGGAAGCAACACGATGCTGGCGGTGCCGATCACGGGATACAGGGAAGCGAACATTATTTGAGTAGCCACGGAGGGCTCGGCATGGGTGCAACGCAGCTCGTGAATAGTCTCGATAGGCACTGACAGACCACCTACAGCCAGGATGGATACCTCGTCCACAGCATCCACCGTCAACCGTTGCAGGGATCCGTCGGACAGGATCAAGCTCAGCCGATCATCTTTGGATACATTGTGACGCACCATTGCGGCTGACGGATCACACAATATGTAGCTGATCTCTCCGTCCGGCGTGCTCGCACAGCCATTCAATAACAACGCCATCAGCACCGCGGTCGATCGCCGCGATCCTGAATCGAGCCGGACATAGCTGGACAAGTTCATCTGGGTCTCCACTCAACAGCGGAACAGCGGAACAGGAACAGCGGAACAGCGACAATAACCAGAAAACGGGTGACAGGCACCATTATTTCTTCGGTGGAGGGGGCAAGGGGAAGCCTGGGTGGTTGCCGTGAAATTCCCCGCCCTCTCAACCGCACCCATCAATACGCGTACGGCCCGCCTTTTTCAATGGCTCTTTGGTACGCTGGCAGGGCGCGTATGCGATCCAGGAAGCCCTTAAGCGCCGGGTACTTGTCGCCCAGGTCAACCCGCTGCGCCGCCGCCTCCACCGGAAAGCTCATCATGATATCCGCGCCGGACATCTCGTCACCGCAAAACCAGCTGGACCTCTGCAGGGTTGCCTCCAGGTATTCCAGGTTGCGTATCACGTTTGGCCCGGAGTAGGCATCACGCGCCTTGCTCGCAAGTTTCCTGGCAATCGGCCTGGCAAAAAACGGCATGGGCGCGGTCTCCATGCGACCCAGTATCAGGGTGATGATCATCAGGGGCATGAAGCTGCCCTCGGCATAGTGCAGCCAGTAGCGATACTGCAGATGCTCGGGCGACCCCACGGTCGGGGCCAGCCGACCCTTGCCGTATTTTTCGATCAGGTACTCGATGATCAAACCTGACTCCGCCACCGTCAGCTCGCCATCGGTGATCACCGGCGACTTGCCCAGGGGGTGCACCTTGAGCAATTCCGGCGGCGCGAGGTTGGTCGTTTTATCCCGGGCATAGCGCTGAACCCGGTACTCGACACCGAGTTCCTCCAGCAACCACAGGATGCGCTGGGAGCGCGAGTTTTCGAGATGATGCAAGGTCAGCATGGTATTTCTCTCGATTAATTATGGGGACAGCAACCTTAATTACCTAATTATGGGGACAGCAACCAATTATGGGGACAGCAACCTTAACTCCCTGCCTGCCGCGACCTGCGAGTCCTCGCAACTGTCGTCCCGCTCGCCAGGCATCAAAGCCGAACACTGCCACAGCGATCCAGATCAGGCCAAAGCAAATCGCGTGGGCCAGGGTGAATTGCTCGCCATAGGCCAGGCCAACGCAGAACTGCATGGTCGGCGCGATGTATTGCAAAAAGCCTATGGTCGACAACTCCAGGCGTCTTGCCGCCAGCGCGAAGGCCAGCAGCGGCAGCACCGTCAAGGGACCGGCCAGCAGCAAACCGAAAATCATGTCCGGCCGCTCGAGCACAAACACCGACTGACCGGCATGCATTAACCACAGCAGATAGATGGCGGCGATGGGTGACAACACCAGCACCTCGATGAACAAGCCGGGCATGCCACCGACCACGACCTGCTTGCGGATCACGCCGTAGCAGGTGAAGGAAATACCCAGGATGATGGACACCAGCGGAAACTCACCGCCGCTGACCGTGAGCACCGCCACACCGGCCGCGGCCAGGACCACCGCAATCACCTGTGCGCGGCGCAGGTGCTCGCCGAAAAACAACACACCCACGATCACGTACATCAGGGGATTTATGTAATAGCCCAGGCTGGCCTGGAAAATATTCCCGCTCTGCACGGCGTAGATGTAGGTCAGCCAGTTCACGGTGATCACCAGCGCCGACATCAACAGGAACCCCAGGGTTCGACCATGGGTCAGTGCCCGCTTCACCTCCGGCCATTGGTGACGGGTCCAGATAATCAAGGCACCGAAGGGCAAGGACCAGACGATGCGATGGGCCAGCATCTCCAGCGCCGCCACATCCGCCATCACCTTGAAGTAAATCGGAAACAATCCCCACATGAGGTAGGCGGCCAGACCGGCAATGATGCCCTGGCGGGTTCGTTGCTCGATGGTCTCGCTCGGGTTCTGGCTGGTGTCTGTGGGTGGCTGCCGGCTCACGGGATCACTTCAATACATTCAATCGTGCAGTGTAGTGCTCCCGGAGGCATCTTGCCCATCAAATTGGCAACGGCTTTTGTTATGCTGGCGACATGATCATCACGCTCTACAACGGCTCGGTGTCCGGGCACGCCCACCGGGTGCGCCTGTTCCTGTCCCTGCTTGGCCTGCCCTATGACAGGATCACGCTGGACATGAAGGCCGGACAGCACAAGACGCCGGAGTACCTGGAGTTCAGCCCCCTGGGCCAGGTGCCCACCCTGGTTGACGGCGCCACGGTCATCACCGATTCCACCGCCGCCCTGGTCTACCTGGCCATCAAGTATGGCGACGAACACTGGCTGCCCAGGGATGCCGAGGGCGCCGCCCGCGTGCAACGCTGGTTGTCCACCGCCTCGGGAGAATTGTATCGCGGCCCTGCCCTGGCCAGGGCGGGCAAATTGTTCGGGCGGGATATCGATATGGCACGGGCGGAGGCGGAATCTGAACGCCTGTTCGTCTGGGTGCAGGCCGAGCTGCACACCCGCACCTGGCTGGCCGGGGACCAACCCACTATCGCCGATATCGCCATGTACTCCTACATGCGGGTGGCCGATGAGGGTGGCCTGGACCTGGCGCCGTACCCCGACATCCTGCGCTGGCTGGCGGATGTGGAGGCCTTGCCGGGTTTTGAACCCATGCCCCGTTCAAGCGCCCAGGGACGTACCACTTCGACCGCCGGACAGTGAGTTATGGTCACAGTCATCAAGTCCTCGGGTTCCATGCGACGGCTACCCGCCGGTTTCGGCCGCGGCATCGACGCCGAGACGCTCGCGCGTAACTTGCTTGGTCGATTCCTCGTACGCACCTGGAAGGATGACCCGGAGAGTCGTTCGCGAGCGGTGCTGAAGATCGTGGAAACCGAGGCATACCTGGGTCACCCCGACCGCGCAAGCCATGCCTGGGCAGGCCACCGCAGCCAGCGCAACGAATCACTCTACCTGCCGGGAGGACACTGGTATGTCTATTTCATCTACGGTATGTATTACTGTCTGAACGTGGTCGCGGGCGACCCGGACAACGGTGAGGCAGTGCTGATCCGCGCGGGTATTGCAATCGAGAATGCCGACCGCATGGAGACCAATCGGCGCAAAGCCGTCCATGCCCGCCGAAAGAAAACCGCCGGCAGCGCCGACGTGCTGCGAAAGATAGACCTGGCGGGCGGCCCGGGCAGGCTGTGCCAGGCCCTGGAGATTGACCGGGGATTTGATGGCCTGGCGTGCAACGACCGAAGCTTGTATCTCGCTGTTGGCGACCCCGTGACCGATGAGTCGCGAGTCATCCGATCGGCCCGCGTCGGCATCGATTACGCCGAAACTGCGAAAGACTGGCCGCTGCGTTTTCAGCTTGAAGAGTGAGTGGGATCAAGCCGCGAATATATTTCCGCGATTCGACCCCGCTTTTCCGTTACTCTTCGTCATTCCCTATTCATTGCCGGATCCAAAACATGACCCATATTCGCCTGCCACTAATTGCCGCCACCCTGCTCGCATTGACGCTCACGGCCGCCTGCCAGCGCAATCCGGAAACGCCGGCCGCAACCGCTTCCC
The DNA here is from genome assembly GCA_963823435.1 of uncultured Gammaproteobacteria bacterium. Lineage (GTDB taxonomy): Bacteria > Pseudomonadota > Gammaproteobacteria > Steroidobacterales > BM003 > CAKZML01. The sequence goes on from CAWGLN010000008.1 coordinate 35,990, forward strand.
CTGCCCAGGACACCGCAGCCATGCCCGACTGGGACGGCTTCGTTAACAACTATATTGAGGCGCATTTCGTCGCCCATCCTGCCCAGGCGGTGATGATGGGTCGGCATGAATTCGACGGCCAGTTGCCAGACTGGAGCCGCGCCGGTATCCAAGCGGAGATAGCCCGCTTGAAGCAGGCGCGGTCCGAGGCCCTGGCATTTTCTGCCGACAGTCTGAATGACCAGCAGAGATTCCAGCGCGCGTATTTCCTTGCTGTCGTGGACCGCAACCTCTTCTGGCTCGACAAGGCCCAGGCACCGTTCAAGAACCCGGCCTTCTACTTTGACTGGATGCTGGATGGCCTGGATCCGGCGGTGTACATCACACTGGAGTACGCACCCAAGGCCCAGCGTATGCAGGCCTTCACCAATTACCTGAAGGCCATTCCCGCCGCCGCGCACAGATACGCGAAAACCTGGCCATGCCCATGGCCCGCACGGTGCTCAACTATGGCATCGCCTCTTTCGGTGGCATGGCCGAGTATTTCGAGCAGGATGTGCCCGCGATCTGGGCAGACGTGGATGACCCGGCCCTGCAGACCGAGTTTGCCGCCGCCAATGCGGCCGCGGTCAGCGCCATGACGGAACTCACAGCCTGGCTCAAGAGCAATACCGGAACCGCCACAGAGGACTACGCCCTGGGTGCCGAGTTGTTCAGCCAGATGATTTATGACACCGAGCGGGTGAACATCTCCCTGGCCGAACTCGAAGCCATCGGCCGCGCCGACCTGGCTCGTAATCAGAAAGCCCTTGCCGAAGCCTGTGCCGAGTTCGCCCCTGGCAAGAGCATCCCCGATTGCTACGCCAAGATGGCCGCCCGCAAGCCCGAAGGTGGTCCGGTAGCCGCGGCCCGTCGCCAACTGACGGAGATCAAGGCCTTCATGATCGAGCATGACATCGTCAGCATCCCGGGCACCGAGGAAGCCCTGGTGGAAGAATCTCCGCCCTACGCCCGCTCCAACTCCGCCTACATCAACACCGCCGGACCCTACGAAGACGAACATGCCGTCTACCTATTACATCTCGCCGCCCGACCCGTCCTGGTCCCCCGAGGTCCAAAAGGCTTACGTACCGGGTGAATCGGACCTGCTGTTCACCTCGGTGCACGAAGTCTGGCCCGGGCACTTCCTGAACTTCGTCCATGCTGCACGCGCCGAGTGGATCTTCGGCCGCATTTTCGTGACCTACGCATTTGGCGAGGGCTGGGCCCATTACACCGAAGAGATGATGTACAACGACGGGCTGCGCGATCGCTCCCCCGAGACCCATATCGGCCAGCTTTCCAACGCACTGCTACGCAATGCACGGTTCCTGTCCGCCATCGGGCTGCACACAAAGGGGATGAGCGTCGAGGAGTCCAAGCGTATGTTTATGGAAGAGGCCTACCAGGACGAAGGCACCGCTATTCAGCAAGCCAATCGCGGCACCTACGACCCGGCCTACCTCAACTACACCATGGGCAAGCTGATGATCCGCCAGTTACGCGATGACTGGGTCGCCAGCCGCGGCGGCAGAAAGGCCTGGCGTGAATTCCACGACACCTTCCTTAGCTTCGGCGGTCCCCCCATCCCCCTGGTGCGGGCGCAGATGATGGGCAGCGAACCCGAGGCGAAGTTCTATCGTGGCGACTAGCTAATTGGTGCCGGAGTCAGCGTCGATGGCGCACGAAGCGCACCCTGCACAGAACCACTGCACGTAGGGTGCGTTTCACGCACCGGGCAGAAAATGGTGCACAAAGTGCACCCTGTACAGAAACAGCGGGGTCGAGCCGCGATGTTCGGCTCGACCCCATTTCTCATACCATCCCCAGCCTAGGCGTAATGCGGATATACCGGCTGGTACACCTGGGCATAGACATCGGCCTGGATGTCTTTGGGTTCTTCCCGATCCGCCAGGCCGTCACGATAGGCGATGGTGGCCACCTCTTTGGCAATCGCTGCCGAGACATAGCGTATGCGTGACAACGGCGGGTAGACACGTCCCTGCTCAAGGTCAGATTCATTCACCAGGCCGGCCAGTGTGCGGGCCGCCGCCAGGAACATTTCGTCCGTTACCCGCCGCGAACGGCTGGCAATAACGCCCAGGCCGACGCCCGGGAATATGTAGGCATTGTTACCCTGCCCCGGAACCAGCTTCTTGCCCTCGTATATGACCGTATTGAACGGGCTGCCGCTGGCGAAAATAGCCCTCCCCTCGCTCCAGGTGTAGGCCTGCTCCGCCGTGCACTCGGACTTGGAGGTGGGGTTTGACAGCGCGAATACCAGGGGACGTTCATTGATCCGGGCCATGGCCTCGACCACCTCGCGGGTGAACTTGCCGGGCTGCCCGGAGATACCGATGAGGGCGGTGGGTTCGATCATGTTTACCGCCTCAAGCAGACTCTTCGTACCCTCGGCGTCCTGCACATAGGGCCGCTTGGATACGGTCACTTCGCCGCGCTCCGTCACCAGCAAACCCTGGCTGTCCATGAACCAGCAACGCTGGCGGGCCTCCGCCGCATCCATGCCCTCGTCCACCATCGCGGCGACCACCGCATCGGCAATGCCGATACCGGCCTCACCGGCGCCCAGGAACAGGATGCGATGATCCGCCAGCGTGCTCCCGGTAATTCTCTGGGAGGCCAGGATTCCGGCCAGGGTTACCGCGCCGGTGCCCTGAATATCGTCGTCAAAACAGCAGGTCCGATCCCGATAGCGATCCAGCAGGCGGAAGGCATTCGTGTTGCCGAAGTCCTCCAACTGGATCAGGACTCCCGGGAACACTTCCTCGGCTGCCTGGACGAATTCCTCCACCAGGGCATCGAAGCGTTCCCCACGGGAGCGCCGCCGCTCCAGACCGTTGTACAGCGGATCGTTTAACAGGGTGTCGTTGTCGGTACCGACATCCAGCATCACCGGCAGGCACTGGGCAGGATTCACGCCCGCACACGCGGTATACAGGGCCAGCTTGCCGATGGGGATGCCCATGCCGTTTGAACCCAGGTCACCCAGGCCGAGAATCCTCTCGCCATCGGTCACCACGATGATACGCGCGTCCCGGTGCGGCCAGTTCTCGAGAACTTCCCTCACCCGACCCCGGTCCTCCAGCGACACGTACAGGCCACGGGGCCGTTGATAAATATGCCCGAATTCCTGGCAGGCCTGTCCGACCGTGGGAGTGTAGATCAGGGGCATCATCTCCTCGACGTGATTGATGACCACCCGGAAAAACAGGGTCTCGTTGCGGTCCTGCAGAGCCATCAGGTACAGGTAGCGCTCGAGATCGGTGACCTTGCTGCGCAAGGCCCCCAGCACCCGTAGTTCCTGCTCGGCATGAGAGTGAACCTTGGGCGGTAAAAGCCCGCGCAAACCCAGCGCCTCACGTTCCGCCTCGGTAAAGGCTGTGCCCTTGTTGCGCAAGGGATCGTGCAGAATTTTAACTCCCCTATGGAGTTCAGGGATGGTTTCGTAGTTCACGGAAATGTCCTCAAGGTGATGCAAAACCTGGCAACGGGCTGCATACCGGAGGATTGGTGCTCGACGTAAGGCGTCAAATAAGGGCGCACACGCACCAGTCCATGGTCGCTGCCCAATGACACAATTTTCGCCCCCCATGCCGGGGTCCGCAATCGGGATTTATGCTAATGCAATGCTGCAGAAGCGTTACATTTATGGGGCCGAGGGGACGGTTTGGCTGTATTGGATGGCACTCGTTAAGAACTCCAGCCAGTCCACGCGTCAGGTGGGTAGTCTCACCACGACGCAGGCCCCGTCTGTGTAATTCCTATCCAGGCGCATGCTTCCACCGTGGGCTTCCACCACCAGCTTGGTCAAATACAATCCCAGACCTGCCCCGCCGGTCGTGCGCGTACGTGACGGATCAGCGCGGAAAAACGGTTCACCGATATGGTCCGCCTGTTCGGCAGAGAAGCCCGGCCCACGATCCCGCACTTTGATGACCAGCTCGTGCTTCTCTTTGCACACCTCCAGTACCACCGGTCCGGCGTCCTCGTCCGAGTAGCGCAAGGCATTACTGAGCAGGTTCTTGAGCAGCAACATCAGCCGGGTATCGTCAACGTTGGCCACGATGCCCTCGTCCTCGAACTTGACTTGGATACGCGATCTTTCCCGATCGAAATAGTCGTCAATCAATTGATCGACCAGTTCCCGCACCTGGACCTCGGTTCGGTTTAACGCCGCGTGCCGGGTATTCAGTCTCTCGGCTTCCAACAAGGTCGACACGATCTGCTCCATCTCGGCAACCTCGATGCGCAGGTTCTCCCTGGCGTCGCGATCCTCGACGAACTCGGCAGACAGGCGCAGTCGGGATAGCGGGGATCTCAGCTCATGGCTGATACCCAGCAACAACTGACGCTTTGCATCAAGCATTCCGCGGACATCGGCCGCCAGCTTGTTGACGTCGTGGGCCAGGTCACCAAGCTCATCCTGGCGGATGCCGGCGATGCGGTGGTCAAAGTCGCCTCGACCAATCCTGGCGGTACCCGCCCTGATGGCTTCTATGGGTCGGAACAGGAATCTCACAAAAACATAGGAAAGAGCGAGCAATAGCAGACCGATGCCAAGAATGATGGGCAATAGGTCGGGGCGCGCGGAATGATTGGCAATTCTCGGGCTGGAGACGATGACTGCATACGGCGCCTGGTCAATTTTCAGGAAGCGGTGCCGGTTCAGCTCGGCAAACTGGACATCTTTCAATTCCTCCAGCCAGGCACCCGGCTCGGCCCCGAAATACTTGCTCGCACCGAATTCCAGATCCTGCAATTCAGGGAAGTCCGGGTCGGATGCCCAATCAACGCCGGGCCCAACGATGCGTATGTCGACGGGTACTTTCTGCGTGATGGCGATAGCCCGGTCTATACGCGGGGGATTGCCAATATCCTGTCGCACATAGTCCACGTGCAGGGAAAGATGACCGCTGACCAACTCGCGAAAATCATCATTGGTATACACCCAGCGTATGGCCTCGGTCGTGCCCCATACGAACACCAGGGCCATCACGGCAAATATCGCCAGCAGTCTGAATGACAGGCTTCGGGTCAGCGTCTTAAGCATCCGTTATCCGCCTGGCCACGAAGGAATAACCCATGCCCCAGACCGTCTGGATAAAGCGCGGCGGCTTGACCGAGTCCCCGAGCTTTTGACGCAGTCGGGACACCATGATATCCACCGCACGCGTGAGTATGGCGGCGTCAATACCTCGCAGCTGGTTCAGGATTTCATCGCGGGATATCTTCTTGCCGGCCCGTTGCGCGAGTATCACCAGCAACTCGAATTCCATGGACGTGAGCTCGACCGCAACGCCATCTACAGTGACGTTCCTGGCAGCCTTGTCGATTTCCATGCCTTCAAAACGCAGCAGTTGCTGGTCGGTTCCCGGCAGGTCGACCCTGCGCAGGATGGTCTGGATGCGCGCCACGAGTTCCCGCGGTTCGAAGGGCTTGGCCACGTAATCATCTGCGCCGATTTCCAGGCCGGATACGCGGTCAAACACGTCTCCCCGGGCGGTCAGCATGATAATCGGAACCCGACTGGTCTTGCGCACCTCGCGGCATACCTCAAAGCCATCCTTGCCGGGCAGCATCACATCCAGCAAGAGCAGGTCCGGTTCCGACCTGGCAAACTTGTTCAGACCTTCCTCGGCGCTACCGGCACAATCCAGGGTCATGCCAAATTGCTTCAGGTAGGACTTGAGCAATTCAGAATGTTTGCGGTCGTCATCTATTAGCAGAATCTTTACCATGCGCCAATCATAACGGCAAACTACGCCGTCAGGTCACTGAAAAAACGAGAAGTTACAAACAGAAACAATTTGAAACGACTTTGAGATCACTTGGTGGTGCCGGTCGGGAACAATACGGCCTCCACCAACCTGAGGATCAGCCAATGAAAAAACTTCTCCCCCTTTTACTTGCAACCGCGGCCCTGGGTCTTGCGGGTTGCAATGATGACTCAAACGATGCGCCGGTAAACCTGCCGGTTGAGTACTTCAAGCTGCAGGTACTGCATGCCTCCCCGGACGCGCCTGCCGTGAACGTACTGGTCAATGGCGCTGAAGCCCTGGCCGATGTCGATTACAAGATGGGCTCTCCCGCCCTGGAACTGGAAGTCGGCAATTACGAGATCCAGGTAGACGGCATTACCCCTGGCGGTGATGTAACCGTCATCGGTCCTGTGACCCTGCCATTTGCTGCCGATACCCTGTACAGCGTGGTCGCGGTAAATTCGGTAGCCGCAATCGAGCCGGTCATTCTTGAACAGCCCGACACGGCTGTGAGCGCTGGTGCCGCACGTCTGCGCATCCTGCACGCCGCCCCCATGGCTCCCACTGTTGACGTGTTTGCCACGATGCCAGGTGCAGATCTGTCAGCGGAAGCCGCTGTTGGTACCTTCTCCTTCAAGGGAGACCTGGGACCCATAGAGGTGCCCGCTGGCGACTACCAGATCAGGGTGGTCCCGGCAAACGTGCTACCGGCGGAGCGTGAGGCTTCCAAGGTATTCGATTCAGGCACGATTACCCTGAATGATGGCGATGACTTCCTGGTCAGCGCCGTGGAAAACACCACCACCGGTTCCGCCCCCATCAGCCTGGTGGTGTTGACCGGTGCCGGATCGGCACAGATCCTGGACGTCAGCACACCGGCTGACCTGCGCGTGGTGCATGCCTCGGCGGACACGGGCGCTGTGGATGTCGTGGTCAACGACAACTTTGCCGAGCCGGCCGTGGTCAACCTGGCCTATCCGGACTTCACCGGTTTCCTGAGCGTTCCCGCGGCCACCTACAACGTGAAGGTGACCCCCACCGGAAACGCCGGTGTGATCGCCATTGACGCCGACCTGCCCCTGGTGGCCGGTGAAAAATACACGGTTATTGCACTGAACGAGTTCGTGGCCATCGAAGCCCTGGTCGCAAATGACGACCCGCGCCGGGTGGCGACCGAGGCCAAGCTGCGCCTGATTCACGCCTCCACACTGGCCGGGAACGTGGACATCTATGTCACCGCCCCCGGGGCCGACATCATGATGGAACAGCCTGCCCTGGCTGATGTACCCTTCGCCGCGAATACCGGCTTCCTGGCCCTGGCGGATGGTTCCTATGATGTTTCGGTGACCCAGACGGGTAGCAAAGAAGTCGCCATTTTCGCCAATGTCACCCTGAGTGCTGGTAATGTGTATACGGCAATCGCACGCGATCCGAATACCGCTGCCGAAGAGAACACGCTTGGTCTTATACTGCTTGACGACTTCGTACAGCTGTAAACATGCCCAACTTTGCACACATTGCAACGCAACTGGCCGAGTCCGGATTTATTCCGGACTCGGTCATTCGGCTCGGAATCAGGCGTCTGCTGCGAGAAAGACGCAAGAGCATCCTGCCCTCCAACGGGTCCGGTAAGGATGAGCTTGCAGCCTTCGTAAATATGATGAACCAGTCCCCGATTGCGCTTGTCCCACAAGTTGCCAATGAGCAGCATTACGAGGTGCCGGCGAGCTTTTTCACCGAGGTCCTGGGTAAACACCGCAAGTACAGTTGTTGTTACTGGGACGAAGACACCCCGGGACTGGACGAAGCGGAGCTTGCCTCCCTGCGTTGCACGGCCGAACGCGCCGGCATTGCCGATGGCATGGATATCCTGGACCTGGGATGTGGATGGGGATCGTTTTCCCTGTATGCCGCCGACGCACTACCCGACCGCACGGATCACGTCAGTGTCCAATTCCTCGTCCCAGCGCGCCTACATAGAGGAACAGGCAAGGCAACGCGGATTGTCGAATCTGCGTGTGATCACGACAGACATGAACGATTTTCAGGCGGGCAAGAGATTTGATCGCATCGTGTCTATCGAGATGTTCGAACATATGCGCAATTACCGGCTGTTGTTCGAGCGCATTTCCCACTGGCTCAAGCCCGGCGGGCGCTTTTTCATGCATATATTTTGCCACCGCACGGCGGCATACGAATTTGTTGACGCAGGTCCTGCTGACTGGATGAGCCGGCACTTTTTCTCCGGCGGCATCATGCCCAGTGAGAATCTGCCCTTGCAGTTCCAGGAGCACCTGGCGATTGAAAACCAGTGGCGCTGGGAAGGCCAGCACTACCAGAAGACGGCCGAGGCCTGGTTGCAGAACATGGATGCGCGCAAGGACCGTATCCGCCCCTTGTTTGACCAGGTCTACGGGGAAAAGGACAGCCAGATGTGGTTCATGCGCTGGCGCATATTCTTCCTCGCGGTCAGCGAGATGTTCGGTTCGTATGACGGCCAGGAATGGTTTGTAGGACATTACCTTTTTAGCCCACGGACACCTGCCTAGGTGCGGAGCACGACGATGACAAATTTATTGATTAACCTGATCGCTTTCAAGCTCGCCTGGTTATCCAGCGTGCTTGGCGGTGCTAACGGTCTGCCATTGCTGGGTCCGGCCGCCGTGCTGGTCGCTATCGCGATACATTTACGTCGTGCCGGTGACCCTGCGCGCGAGCTGATGCTTATTGCGGCCACCGGCATAGTGGGCATCAGCGTGGACAGCGCAATTATTTCAGCCGGGCTCCTGGCCTACCCGTCGGGTACCCTCGTCGCCGGTCTGTCGCCGTTGTGGATCCTGGGCATGTGGATGCTGTTTGCAACCACGTTCAACGTATCGTTTCGCTGGATGCAATCCAGGATCCCGCTGGCCGGCGTTATGGGCGCCATCTTCGGACCCCTGTCGTACTATTCCGGAGCCAAGATTGGCGCCGTGACCCTGATCGACCCGCTGGGCGCGATGATTGCGCTGAGCGTGACCTGGGGCCTCATGCTCCCGGGCCTGCTGTTGTTGGCCAGGCGGCTTGATGGCATGACGCTCAAGCCCGCGTCCGATGTCCTTTGATCACGCTTACGGATACCCACTGCAATGTTTAGCATAGAACCCGTATTAATTGCCCTGGCCGGCGCCCTGGCCTTTGGCCTGGCAGGCTGGCTGGTCAGCCTGGCCAAGAATAATGTCAGTATCGTGGACGCCATGTGGTCGTTGATGTTCGTGGTCAGCGCCCTGGTCTACACCGGACAGGTGGGAGTGGCTGGACCGCGTACATGGCTGGTACTTGCTCTGCTGCTGATCTGGGCAGCGAGATTGTCGGGCTACATCACCTGGCGCAACTGGGGCGAAGAGGAAGACTACCGGTATCAGCAGATTCGCAAGAACAATTCGCCCAACTTCGCGTTCAAGAGTTTGTACATCGTGTTCGGGCTGCAGGCGCTGCTGGCATGGTTCGTGTCCCTGCCCGTGCTGGCGGCCAGCTCCGATTCTGCCCCCCTGGCCTGGCTGGATGTTGTGGGCGTGGCGCTGTGGCTGGTCGGGTTTGTGTTCGAATCCGTAGGAGACTTTCAGCTCGCGCGCTTCAGGGCCCAGCCTTCCAACCGGGGCAAGGTCATGCAATCCGGGCTGTGGCGCTATACCCGCCACCCGAATTATTTTGGCGACTTCTGCGTCTGGTGGGGGTTCTACCTTATCGCCTTGTCAGCCGGTGCCTGGTGGACGCTGCTGTCCCCGCTGCTTATGAGCTTCCTGCTGCTAAAGGTTTCCGGTGTCGCCATGCTCGAAAAAACCATCACCGAGCGGCGACCGGAATACGCCGGGTATATCGCCGCCACCAACGCATTCTTCCCCGGGCCGCGCAAGCGTTCCGGCCACTGAGCCAACAAGGAGTGATCATGCATCATCGCTTTGTCAAACTTGCTGCCCTGGTGCTGCTGGCCTGGCTGCCGAGTGCCGTGGTCTGGGCAGATTCAACCGGGGATATCCAGGAATGGAACTTCAAGGTCTACCTTGATGATTCCGAAATTGGCTATCACAGCTTTCGACTGATCGAGGGACAGGATCAGCGTCAGCTCGAATCCCAGGCGGACTTTCGAGTGAAATTCCTGTTTGTCACCGCCTATCGGTATCAGCATGAGAACGTTGAGACCTGGCAGGGCGAGTGCTTGCGGCAAATCGAATCCCAGACTGACGCCAACGGCAAGCTGCTCACGGTGAGCGGGCAGCAGGGACCGGAGAGCTTCAAGTTAGAGACCTCGGACACGAGCACGCAGGTACCCGGTTGTGTCAAGACCTTCGCCTACTGGGACCCCCGATTTCTGTCCGAATCGGCGCTGTTGAATCCGCAGACCGGGGAGGTCATTCCTGTTGTCATTGAGCCTTTGCCGGCGCTAAGCTACACGGTACGGGGACAGGATGTTCCGGCGCAGGGATATCGTATGCGTGGCAAGAACCTGGATATGGAAATCTGGTATTCCATCGACCGCCAATGGTTGGGCCTGGTGTCCAGTGTCAAGGGCGGCCGCACATTACGCTACGAGTTGATTTAAATCATGTCCAATACACACAAATCCATATTGCCTGCCCGTATCGTGCCACTGTTGGCAAGCCTCGCCCTGGGCGCCTGCGCCGGCGGCCAGCCACCCCTGGCCACCGTTGACCATGTCGACCTTGAGCGCTTCATGGGGGACTGGTACGTCATCGCGAATATCCCCACTTTCATCGAGAAGGGAGCCCATAACGCCGTGGAGAGCTACAAGCTCAATCCTGATGGCAGCATCGCCACGACCTTTGTGTTTCGCCAGGATGGTTTCGATGGCAAAGAAAAGGTTTACCGCCCGGTGGGTTTTGTCACCGATACGGAGACCAACGCGGTATGGGGCATGCGGTTTATCTGGCCGATCAAGGCAGACTACCGGATCGTCTATCTCACAGAGGACTACTCGCAGACCATCATTGCCCGCAACAAGCGTGACTACGTTTGGATCATGGCCCGCACACCAAGCATCAGCGATGCGGACTACGACAAGATGACCGGCCTGGTACAGGACATGGGATACGACATCAGCAAAGTACAGAAGGTGCCACAACAGTGGTAATCCACGATCGCAACTGGCTGTATCGGATCAGCCGGTGAAAATCGCAATCATAGGCACGGGCATCGCGGGCAACGTGCTCGCCCACCGCTTGCATCCACAGCACGAGATCACGGTGTTCGAGGCCAACGCGTATGTCGGCGGTCACTCGAACACCGTAGAGATGGAGACCGCCGAGGGACCGGTGCACCTGGACACCGGCTTCATGGTGTTCAACGACCGCACCTATCCAAACTTCCAGGGCCTGATGGACCAACTGGATATCGCCTACCGACCCAGCGAGATGAGCTTCAGCGTCCAGTGCCAGCAGTCAGGACTGGAATACAACGGTTCCAGCCTCAACGGTCTGTTCGCCCAGCGCAGCAACCTGTTGCGGCCGGCTTTCTACCGCATGATTCGCGATATATTGCGCTTCAACCGGGAAGCCATGGAATTCCTTGGCCAGGACGGAAGCGACGAATCACTGGCGGATTTTCTTGCCCGGGGTCGCTATGGCTCCCTGTTCGTCCAGCAGTACCTGATTCCGATGGGCGCCGCCATCTGGTCCGCCGAGCCGGACATGATGGAACGTATGCCCGCCCGGTTTTTCATTCGCTTCTTCCATAACCACGGTCTGCTCAGCCTTGAGAACCGGCCGCAGTGGAAGGTGATCGAGGGCGGCTCCCAGGCCTACGTGACCAGGCTGGTAGCCGCTCATCGTCATCGCATTCGACTGTCCAGCCCGGTACAAACAGTGATCCGGCAACCGGAGAATGTACTGATAAAAACAGCAGGCACCGAAGCCGAGGCTTTCGATCACGTATTCATCGCCTGTCACAGTGACCAGGCGCTGGGTATGCTGGATGTGCCCACAGAGCTGGAGCGCGAGGTGCTGGGCGCCATCCCCTATCAAAGTAACGAGGTCATCCTGCATGGAGATGACTCCATGATGCCCAGTCGGCGCGCCGCCTGGGCTTCGTGGAACTACCACATACCCGCGGGCACGCATGGCCGCGCCTCCCTGACCTACCACCTGAACCGGCTGCACAGCCTGCCTGGCAAGCAGCAGTTTTTCGTGACCCTGAATAGCGGCCATCGCATCCGGCCCCAGACCATTATCCAGAGGTACGATTACGCTCACCCGGTGTTCACACGCGACAGCGTGGCGGCCCAGGCCCGCCAGGACGAACTCAATGGCCTGAACCGCACTTACTACTGCGGTGCATACTGGCGTAACGGTTTTCACGAAGACGGCGTGGTCAGCGCACTGGCCGCACTGGAGAGCTTTGAGCGGGAGCTGCATCGTGCATAGTTGCATCTACAGCGGGCAGGTCAGCCATGGCCGGAAACTTCCGGTCAGCCACAGCTTCGTGTACCAGGTCTACATGATGTACCTGGACCTGGATGAACTGGACCGGGTGTTCAAGGGCCGCTGGTTGTGGTCCACCAGCCGCCCCGCCCTGGCACGTTTTAATCGCAGGAACTACCTGGGTAACACGGATGAACCACTGGAGAAATCGGTGCGTGACCTGGTGCTGCAACGCACTGGCACGCGACCCACGGGACCGATACGCTTGTTGACCAACCTGAGCTATTTTGGTTTCTGCATCAATCCTGATCAGCCTGTACTACTGCTACAACGGCGCGGGCACGCAGGTCGAAACCGTGGTGGCCGATGTGACCAACACACCCTGGGGCGAACACCATTGCTACGTGCTGTACCCGGATATGAACAGCGGGGATGAGCAGGTTCGCAGGTTCGCTACGCCCAAGGCCCTGCATGTCTCTCCTTTCATGGACATGAACATTGTCTATGACTGGCTGGTGACCGAGCCGGGTGACGAGTTACGCGTAGGCATCACCAACAGGACGCGAGACCAATCGTTTTTCGGCGCCACCCTGCGGCTACAACGGCAAGAAATCACCGGCAGAACGCTGGCAGGCGTGCTGGCCGGCTACCCTCCCATGACTCTCAAGGTGGCTGCCGGTATCTACTGGCAGGCGCTGAAGTTGTGGCTCAAGGGCGTCCCCTTTGTTACCCATCCTGAAAAACAACCCTCCCCCGAGGCAAGACCATGAGCGAATACGAATCACCAATGGACGCGGAAGACTTTCGTCCCACGCCCTATACCATGCGTGGCACCGAGAGACTGGCAAGAAAACTGGTGCTGGGGCGACTGGCCAACATGACCTGTCGGCCGTCTGAGAATATTTGACGGTTACGGGTTCCAGGGCTTTGTTGGCAGCCAGAGACGCAGCGAACCAAGCGCCACTATCCGGGTGACTGACGGCCGCTTCTATACCAGCCTCGCATTGGGCGGTGCAGTCGGCGCAGCCGAGGCTTACATGCTTGGCTACTGGCACTGTGACGACTTGACCGCATTGGTACGCCTGCTGGTGGTGAACCGGAATGTGCTCGAGAACCTGGGCGGCGGGTTGGCCCGCCTGGCGAATCCCCTGCGCAAGGCGTTGCACTGGATTAACCGGAATACCAAGTCCGGCGCACGCCGTAATATCTCGGCGCACTATGACCTGGGCAATGAATTCTTCAGCCTGTGGCTGGATGACTCCATGATGTATTCCGCGGCGGTGTTTGACCGGCCTGACATGAGTCTGGAAGAGGCGTCGGTGGCCAAGCTGGACCGTATCTGTCAGAAACTTGAATTGACTTCTGACGACCACGTACTGGAAATCGGCACCGGCTGGGGTGGCTTCGCCATCCACGCGGCCACGCATTATGGCTGCCGGATCACGACCACCACGATTTCCCGGGAGCAGTATGAGTTCGCCCGGGCCAGAGTCGCCGAAGCCGGCCTGGATGATCGCATCACCCTGCTGCTCAAGGATTACCGGGAAGTCGAAGGTCGAATTCGACAAGCTAGTCTCTATCGAAATGATCGAGGCCGTCGGTCATGCCTACCTGGATACCTATTTTTCTTCCTGCTCCCAGCGCCTCAAGCCCGGCGGCATGATGGCCTTGCAGGCCATTACCATCCCGGAGCAGCGCTACAAGGCGGCCCTGAAGTCGGTCGACTTCATACAGCGTTACATCTTTCCCGGCGGCTTCCTGCCATCGGTCACCGCCATGCTGCAATCCGTCGGCGCCCGTACCGACATGCGTCTGTACCATCTTGAAGACATAGGCGAACACTACGCCACTACCCTCCGGCACTGGCGCGAGCGTTTTCACAAGAAGCTTACGCAAATCCGTGACATGGGCTATTCGGAGGAATTCCTGCGCATGTGGGAATACTACTATTGCTACTGCGAAGGTGCGTTCATGGAGCGAGCCATCGGCAACGTGCAGATGCTGCTGGTAAAACCTGAATCCCGTCGGACGCCCATCGTGCCAAAGCTCACTGCCGGAGAGTAAAGAAGGGGATGGGACAATCCGGCCGATGGGTAAGCCGGTCGCTGGGTCGGCAGGTAAACAGCTTCAGCCCGACAAGCGACAGCGAAGCCATGTGATCGCCGGCCGATCGTCCAGGCGACTGCCTAGGCGCTTGCCGCCATCTGCTTCGGCTCGCGGTGCGACACCATGCGCTGCAGATCCTCGTCCCACAGGAAACACCGGAAACATTCCCGGATGTCCCGCAGCGAGAGGGTCGTGGTTTTCGGTGACTGAAGCTCCGGAATCGCGGCCATGGCTTCGGGCAGGCGATAGAACGGAATGCGGATGTTCAGGTGGTGAATGTGGTGGAACCCGATATTCCCGGTGAACCATTGCATGACCTTGTTCAGACGCAGGTAGCTGGATGACTCCATGGCCGCCCGATAAAAATTCCAGCTCCCCGGCGGCATGATGCGCATGTCCTCGAAACTGTGCTGGGCAAAGAACAGGTAACTGCCAAGCGCCGAGGCAAGAATCATCGGCAGCAACACCACAAAGAACACGATATCGAGGCCACCGAATACCCACAGCACGGTAATCAGGGTCGCCATGGGCAGCCAGGGCCACCAGCGAATCCAGGTGCCGCAAGGGTTTCTTGAACAAGCGGCAGCAGCGTGACGCTGAAAAAGAATATCGTGAGGTATCCGCACAGCACGGTCAGCGGATGCCGCTCCACGCGATAACTCAGACGTGTCTTCCAGGACGCCTCACGCCACATCCTGGTGGTGATAACGGGGAAAGCGCCAATGCTGACGCTGGAGACCTGGCCGACGTGCCGGTGGTGATAATTGTGGCTCTTTCTCCAGGAATTCGGCGGGGTCAGCGCAAGCGGCGGCATAGGCCCGAAACATAAGCGACGCCAGGCGCGAATCCGACAGGATCGCCCCGTGCATGTAGTCGTGATACATGATGAAGGCGCGCACCATGAACATGCCGCCAAGCAGGAAACAGCCAATTGCAACGGCCAGCCGGGAGCGCTCCCCGCGGCGATCAGCGTGGCGACCAGCAATACGAAGGTGGAACCGACATGCCACCAGCTCGTGGCGCACGGATTCAACCGCGAAGGGCTGTGTCGCCTTGAGCAATTCCCGCCCGGCCCGCATTTCTGCGCTCGCCCCAGGGGAATCGCGTTCTTGTTCCAGTGTTTGTCCGAGCACCGTCCATATCCCCGGCAAAGACCTGACTCCTAGGCTATAGAAATACGGGGTTTTTTTCAATATCAAGCATGGCTGAGGGCCGCTATCGAGGCGCCGCAAGGGCTTGGAGGCGCCTGAAAAGGGGACCGGATACAATTTTCTGCGGCAGTTCGGATTCACGCCGGGCGGCCCGGGCAACGCTAGCCCGGGGGCAAACCCGCCAGCATCTTGGCCGCGGACTGCCCGATATCGTTGTCCGGACCCAGCTCAATCGCCTTGTTCAGGGCCACGCGGGCCTGTTCCAGGTCGCCGACCTGCAGATTCACGAAGCCCGTGGTCAGCCAGATTCTCTGGAAACCCGGTTCCAGCGCCAGGCCCTCGTTAAGCACCTGCAGCGCCTCACCCGAGCGGCCAAGGTACTGCAAGGTAAGACCCAGGCTGTTATAGGTATTCACGTCGCCTGCACCCAGGCCCAGCAGTCTCTGGTATTGCTGCGCCGCCATCTGGTATTGCTGGGTGTTGAAGTACTCATCGGCCTGTCGTGCAATCTCCAACGGGTCGTCACTCATCAACTGTTCCGGCACCAGGGGTACCACTTCGAACGCGGCATTCTGGCCAGCACTGCCCGATGTTCCCTGAAACGGCTTGCTTACCAGCTTCGGAGTGACCTTGACGGCCTGGGCATCCTGCAAGGTGACCTCACGGGTGATGGCGAACACCGCCAAACCAAAAGCGATCTGGAACACAATCATCGGGATCCAGAAGTTTGCGCCTCGACTCATTTTATTCACCTTTTGCCGCGAGTGGGTTGTCCAAAGAATGTGCAGCCACAGGGTGCGGCCAGCCAATATGCGTCGATTCTACGCGAAACACCGCCCGGCTTGAATGCGAAGGATGGATCAGATCACCGCCAACCCCGATTTCACTGCAATATCATTGCCCTGGAGACCCCAAACCAGCATCCTGTCGCCACTCCGCGGCTTCGAACTCCGCACCATGCAGAGTTATGGAGAGTTATGGGGACAGCAACCACAACCCCCCCGGCAAATACATCGAGTCGCAGAACCCGGCAGGGCGCGCTTTGTGCGCCACAGTGGCGCTGCGCGGAATATCCTCTACGCTGATTCACTGTGGCTCTGTGTGGGGAACGCATCCTGCTTGCTCGCCCCTGCAAAAAGTCCGTGCTACGCTCCCGGCAGGTCCGCCCCTGGAGGCACTATGAATACCAAAACAAAACACCCGTCCTGGGTCCGCCACCTGGACGGTATTGCGGACGAGCTGATGAGACTCTCGATTATCTGCAAGCTGCGCCTGAAAGACCCTGGCGTCATTGATCGAATACTCAAGAATGACGAGTCGGTTTGTGGCAGCCCCAACCCCGCTGGATTCAGGAAACTGCGCGGCCTGGTTGTGGCGACTTACAGCTCACTGAACCTGGCAATAGATCGCATCGGACCCGAAGAAACAAAGATGATTACCGATGCGATTATCGAAAGGCTGGACCGTTTGCGCAGCATCGGCGGTACCGCGGGGCCACACAGCGCGGGCTATAACCAACACCAGGCGGATTGAGAACAGAGCATATGAAGGAAGTGCAACTGGAGCGGATACAGAAGTTTATTGAGCCCTACCGCGTGACCCGGGGGCAGGACTTCCGGATGGTTGACTTCCATCCGGGGGACACTGCCACCTTCAAGTCGGAGGACAAGCGCGAGGCCAGGAAAATGCTGGCCCGCGGCGTCAAATGGCTCTCTGAGCAGCAAGAAATGCTGTACGCCCAGGACCACTGGGCCGTTCTGCTGGTTTTTCAGGCCATGGATGCCGCGGGCAAGGACAGCACCATCAAGCACGTGGCCTCGGGGATTAACCCCCAGGGCTGCCGGGTCACCTCATTCAAGCAACCCTCCAGCGAGGAGCTTGATCATGACTACCTGTGGCGCTGTTCGCGTCACCTGCCGGGCCGTGGTCAGATCGGTATTTTCAATCGCTCATACTACGAGGAAGTTCTGGTCGTAAAGGTGCACCGGGAACTGCTGGAGAAACAGAAGCTGCACCCCTCGTTGCTGACCGATGACATCTGGACCCAGCGCTATGAGGACATCGGTCACTTTGAGCATTATCTGCACCGTAACGGCGTGCTGCCCCTGAAGTTCTTCCTGCATGTGTCCCGGGAAGAGCAAAAGCGGCGCTTCATCAGACGGCTGAACAAGCCGCAGAAACACTGGAAGTTTTCGGCCTCGGACGTGGCGGAGCGGCAACACTGGGACGACTACCAGGCCGCCTACGAACAGGCGATCCGCAACACCGCGTCCGAGCACGCACCCTGGTACGTGATACCGGCTGACAACAAGTGGTTTGCACGCCTGCTGGTGGCTGCCGCAGTGGTGGACGCGATAGCCGGGCTGAACCTGCAGTACCCGGCGGTTGCCACCGACAAGCTCGAAGGACTGGCCAGGGCGCGACGACAACTCGAGACCGAATAACTGCGAAGAGAGTTAGCGGAGTTAGGGGACAGCAACCTTAACTCCCACCGGAGTTAGGGGGACAGCAACCTTAACCCCAACCGCACATTCAACCATGCACCCTCACCAGTGCAAGCGAGCTATTTCAGCGATCCCCTGCTTCTGGCACACTGGATCTTCGCGACAAGACCCGACTTGCCGGCAACCGTAATGCCGCAGGAACACTTACCCCGGGGAGAACCACACAAGATGGACACACCGAAACCCGACGCCGCCACACAAGCCATGATCGACAACCTGCCGGCCAAGACCGGCAAGTCGCTGGCCCAGTGGCTCACGTTACTCAAAAAACTCAAGCCCGCGAAACACGGTGAAATCGTCAAGCTCCTGAAAAGCGAACACAGCGTCACGCACGGCTTTGCCAACCTCATTGCGCATTTTTATCTGCAGGCCCAGGCGGGTGGCGCGAGCACTGACGATCAACTCGTCGATGCCCAGTACCAGGGCGCCAAGGCCGAACTTCGACCCATCTATGACGCGATAGTCAAGGCGGTCAACGCATTCGGCAAGGACGTGGAAATCGCACCCAAGAAAACCTATGTGAGTCTGCGCCGCAACAAGCAATTCGCATTGATACAACCGTCTACAAAGGACCGCATAGATGTAGGTATCAATCTTAAAGGCGAGACACCGACCGCGCGTCTTGAGGCATCAGGCAGTTTTAACGCCATGGTCAGTCATCGCGTACGCGTCCAGTCCAGGCAGGACGTGAATCCCGAATTGAAGGCCTGGCTGAAGAAAGCCTACGAGAGTTCCTGAGCCTGACCCGGAGAGTGCACTTTGTGCTCCATTCCTTGAGGCTGCGTCGAAAACCCTCTTGTAGGGTGCGCTTTGTGCACCATTCTTAGCGCCGCGTGGAACCCACCCTCCTTTCCAGCAAATCGATCTGCGGTTCCATGAGCACGGGTGGCAGTCGCTCCTCGATGGAATCGGCCATCATCTTCCCTGCTTCCGGATCGGCCGATTCCATTTCCCCGGACCGCTCCCAGGTCTGCCTGTCCGGCCACTGCGCATAGGCCAGCCACCACCCGTCATCGGTGACGTGCAGACGTGAACCCAACCCGCCCCTGCTATCGCGAATAGCCTCGGTCATCCTGATCCAGCCCTGTCGAAACAGGTCCTC
>CAWGLN010000009.1:0-218486 GCA_963823435.1 uncultured Gammaproteobacteria bacterium
GTATTTTGCCAGCGCGGCGCCCAGTGAGAGAATTCTCGTGTTATCCACGCAGGAACCCATATGAAGGACCGGCGGTATGCCCAGTGCGCGACAGACTTCTGCAAGCCCGGGGCCCGCCATGTCGGCCGCCTCAGGCATCATTTGCCCGGCTTTGCCGTTGGCCACCGCGGAGCAACCCGTTACCAGCACCAGGATATCGTTTTCGATCAGCCGGCGGGTCAATGTGACGTGCCCGTAGTCCTGCGGAATTTTCGGGTTACTGCAGCCAACCACCGCCACCGCGCCGCGAATCTTGCCCGCCTTGATCGCCGCGACCAAGGGCTCCGGCGTACCACCCAGGGCACCCAGAATTGCCTCGACGGAAAAGCCAGCCATCATCTCTACCGTGCCTTGCGGAATCCTGACCCGCTCGGGGTTGCGGTTTGCGTAAGCCTCGACGCCGCGCCGCACGATTTCCCTGCCTATTTCCAGACCGCGATGGGGATCGAAGGAAATATGTGTCGCGCCGGCAAATTTGGCCTTGTCTGCCGTGGATATCACGACAGTATGGAAGCACTTCGCAACGTCTACGACAGACGGCATGATGCACTGATAGTCCACGACCATGGCGTCCAGCGCGCCGGTCAGCATGACCAGTTCCTGCATCAAATGATTACCAACCATCGGCAACCCTTTGCGCATCTGCAGTTCATTTCCGGTGCAACACAGCCCGACCAGGTTTATGCCCTCGGCACCCTTCTCTTTCGCCAGCGCTATCAGCCCCGGATCCTCGGCGGCTTGCATGATGACATCCGAGAGCACCGGATTGTGCCCATGCAATGCGATGTTGACGCACTCCGTGCGCAGGGCACCCAGATTCACCGAAGATTTTATTGGCTTGGGCGTGCCGAACATCACATCGGACAGTTCGGTGGCAATCATCGAGCCGCCCCAGCCATCCGACAGGCTGGTGCGCAAACCGTGCAACAGGATATTCACATAGTCGTTATCCACCCCCATGTGGGTCCGGTGAAGCATTTCAACGGTTTCGCGATCAATACCCCTGGGTGTGATGCCGAGCTTATCCAGCAAATTCCTGCGCTGTTCGGGCAGCCTGCCCAGGAAGCCGATGGCATCTTTACGACTGCCATAGTCCTCCATCATGGCCTCGGCCAGTTCACTCGCCACCTCGCCGAGCGCCCTGTCTTCGGCTTCAATTCCCCACTCCGCGGCCAGCGCATAGAGCTTGCCTTGGTCGCGAATCTCGTAGCCGCTGGTCTCGCCGGCGGCCAGGGAACCGAACACCTCCAGAATGTCACGCCCATGATCAGAGTGAGCAGCCGCACCAGCCGCAATGGTCCGCCCAAGATTGCGCGCCACAATAATGTCGGCATCAGCGCCACAGACGCCTTTTTGCGGACCCTGGCCAAAAGGATCAACCCGGCAGGGACCCATCGCACAATTTCGGCAGCTGACACCCATTGAGCAGTAACCGCACTGCGGTTTCTGAGCGGCGAGTCTGTCCCACACCGTTTCGATTCCTTCCTCGCGCGCTCTTACCAGCATTTCGCGGGTATCATTGTTAATGCTTAGTTTGCGTACATTGTCTGAAGCATCCATGTCAGATTCCCCCGCTCAATTCCGTGATAGACTCGCCCCACTTACGCCAACCTGCGACGGTCGCCGGCTCGTCCAGTCCGATCATGCAAGGTGGTGGCCGCAAGTGCCGTCTCTGACTGCCGCAGTCGCCCCGCAGCGATCAGTTCATTCAGCTCGCCAAATACCAGCGCATCCACCTTGCACGCCTCTACGCAGGCCGGTTCGGACCGCCTCCGCGCAGGCGATCAACGCAACCGTCGCACTTCGTCGCGACAATACGCTGTGGCATTCCGTTGGCTTGCTCGTGAAAGGTTACGGCGTCGAACGGGCACACCATTGCGCACATCGCACAGGCAATGCATTTGTGAATGTCGACCAGGACCAGGTCCTGTCTCCGTCTCGCGGGTGATCGCGCC
Organism: uncultured Gammaproteobacteria bacterium; assembly: GCA_963823435.1. Lineage (GTDB taxonomy): Bacteria > Pseudomonadota > Gammaproteobacteria > Steroidobacterales > BM003 > CAKZML01. The sequence goes on from CAWGLN010000009.1 coordinate 1,995, forward strand.
GGTCGGACATACCTGTCCGCAGGGCGCGGGATTACAGTGGTGACAGCGTACAGGGAACGACGTATTCAACGCCGGTCCTGGCTCCACGTGTATACGGGTTCTGGGTAACGGATCCTCGACCAGGGCGGTCGCCGCGACTTTGCTTTGAGAATGCTCCATCGCACACGCAAACTCGCACTGTCGGCATCCAATGCAACGCTCAGGATTGATGAATACAGATCGCATCATCACCTCGCCATCCATGTGCCTAAAAAGCTGGTTGCACAAGAGTGTCAGCCTGGCTTTGCGTTGACAATTCGTGCTTGTACTTAGCAAATATCCGGCCAGCGTATTACGTCGTTCATACAAGGTTTCTTTCGCTACAGACCGTCGGTATGACGGCAATTCACCGGCAATGTGCAGGCTGAAGAAAGCATGGAATACCTTCGACAAGTACATCCGCCAGGACCGGTTCCAGCCCAGGTTGCGAACTTGACAACCTGACAGGATCTGCACAGAGCTGGCGGGCCTTTCTACCGCGAAAAGAAAGCTCAGCCCATCGTCCCACTGGGCTGGTTGAGGAGTGACGGAGGTCAAACACAGGTACAAAAGCATGCATCGGGTCGCTGGCAGGCGGCTTGCACGGATTCAGTCGTCACGGCCGGCGCCTGCGATCGACCGGAGACTTCGCCGAAGCAATCAGCCGCATAGCAGTCCGATGACCACTTCCGGCAAGACCTGGCTTTCGATCATGCAGTCCGGGAACTGATTGCCTGCACACGCGTGGTCAATTGGCATTGGGACCTCTCCACACAGGGGCAGCTGCCCTGGGGCTCGGACCGGGAGCACTATTCCGCCCGGTCGATAGCTGGCAAAGTAATTTACCAGCGCGTCTACATCATCCGGTCGCAGTTCTCTGAGTTCATGCATCATGGCCTCGAACTGCGCCTCGCGGTCACCACCCAAATAGGCCTCAATGGCGTAGCGCAGATAATCCAGGCGTTGCCCGTGCAGCGGAATCCCTACGGCATACGCGGCATCTTCACTATCCGGTGACACGTGGCAGAGCGCACAGTGTTGCTGGTATAAAAGAGCGCCCCTGGCTGCGAGATCCCTGTCAAACTCCTGCCCGGACGAGCCTCTTTCCTTGCCCGCATAGTAGTCGGCGACCTCTGTCACCTGCGATTCCGACAGCATCGCGACCGTCTCGCACATGCGCGGCTCATGGGCACAGGACCTGGCGCCGTCCACATAAGAAAGGATTGCGTCCTCTATGTGTTCTGCCGGTATGCCGGCGATCACCGGAACCATCGGAAGATCCTGCCCCATGCCATCGCGTGCCATGGCATTCAGCACATCTTTCCAGGACCGCTGCCGTCCCGATCAACGGCAGCGGCGCCAGCAGAAACACAAGGCAGACGCGTAACAAGTCGGGCAGCAAACGGCGCATAATCTTCCCCCCCGGGTTTGTGCTTCCCTGGAATGGCCTGAGCTTACTCTCTCCCAGGGCTTATCAAAACAGGCGCTTAAGCGCGATCGGCTCAGCCGTCCCTTTGCATGGCAGATCCACGGTGCACGGACGAGACAGATCAGGCATCAAAAAAACCAAACCAGCACCATCGTGTGATGATCACCTGTGATAGTTCAATCCCCGCCTAAGGCGCCATTTGGTAGGCATCGCGCTGTGAAAACACCCGCTCGTTCCAGACGCGGCCCGCTCGGGCTGCGTCTGCTGCAGGCTTGCGAATCATCTTGAGACACTGCGCCATCTGTGCGTTGGTACTGGTGGGCTTGTTGTACAACTCAAGCGCGAAATGAGACATATCGCGAACCAGGCAATCAAAGATCTGGTCAACCAGGTCTTCGTCAATTTTCAGAATAGCCGCGTTCTCGAGGATCAACTGGGCATACACAACCAGCGCGAAGATCTCACCGCCGGTCAGCAAGAAATCGATGTCCTTCATTTGCTCCGGCGTGGGCGATGCCGTCGCCAAAAGATCACGGAACCCCTGCGCCTGTTCCAGAAACAGACACGACATTTGGCTGATTGAAACCCTTGAAGGCCTGTTGCCAGTCATGGAAACGAATCTTGCTCAAACCTCGCGCCGGCCCCTGGTTGAAAAGGAAGTCATCGTTGCCTGGCTCATCCCGGGTCGCCACCGGCGGGTACGTAGCCGGATTGAAGAAGTAATTCGGCATGAATTTTACGATCAGGGCGATATTGACATGTACGGTGCCCTCCAGTTTTGGCAAGGCACGGATGTCGATTGCCGCCTGGGTAAAATACATGTCCTTTTCGAATCCCTTTGCCGCAATCACGTCCCACATCAGGTTAATGACTTCTTCGCCCTGGGTGGTGACCTTCATCTTGGTCATTGGGTTAAACAGCAGGTATCGCCGATCCTCGCTGGATGCCGTGCGCATGTAATCCGCAGCACGCAAGGCAAACAGTTTCATCGCCACGAGACGTGCGTAGGCATCGGTAAACAGACGCTTCACATGCGGGAAGTCGGTCACCGACATGTTGTAAAGCTTGCGATAGGCGGCGTGATGGATGGCCTCGTAAAAGGCGTGTGTGCATATACCGATAGAGGCCCAGCCCAGGTTGTATTTGCCGATATTCACGGTATTCAACGCGGCGTTCCAGGCGTCCTGACCACGATGCAGGATGTCGTCATCTGTCAGTGGGTAGTCATTCAGCTTGTATTCAGAGACATAGCTCTGGCTGGCAACCACATTCTTCACAAGCTCGTAACACGGGTGGGTGGAGTCCGCCGCAAAGAACAGATACTCGTCGCTGTCTGCAAACTTGCCAAAAGTGGAAGCCATCGCAGCCTTGTTGCCATTACCGATGTAATACTTGCTGCCGTTGGCGCGATACTTGCCGTCGCCAGCTTGCGAGACGATCATGTCAGTGGAATAAATGTCGGCGCCATGGGTTTTCTCCGACAGACCGAAAGCGAATATGCCGCCTTCGCGCAACGCTTGCGCGGCACGTTGTTTGAGCGTTTCGTTGGAACTCATCCAGATGGGTCCCAGACCCAGTACGCTGACCTGCCAGGTATACCAGTAAGGCAGACCGTAAAATCCGAGTATTTCGGCAAACTCGCAGATACGCCAGGTATCCCAGCGTGAATCGTCAGCACCGTATCCGGCCGGCGTACACATCGTGGCGAACATCCGCTCGTTTTTGACAAAGTCCAGAAATTCCGCATACCACTCCTGGCCGTAATAATCCTTCTGCAACTGATTATTACCGCGGCGCTCGAAGAAACCGACGAGTTTGGCCATGAGCTCGGCAGACCTGGCGTCGGAATAGCGCGGGCGGAGTTTGCCGGGATTTAACAGGATCATCATCGCGGTCCTCTGTTTGAAGGCAGCTTCGAGTCTACTCATTAACCACCCCGGGGCAATACGATATTCCACTACAAGTCACCTGACCCCGGGTGCCAGTCTCCTCAAGCGGCCGCCTGACCGGGCATCGATTATGTTTCCGAAGTCACGTCTTGTATCCGGCTGAATAACAGGGTCAGGCCGAACATCAGTCCGATCACGGGTATCAGCAGCCAGGCGCTGGGCCAGATCGCCGCGGCGACAAATCCTGCCAGCGATGCCACGGCCGCCGTCATGGCGTAGGGCAACTGGGTGCGCACGTGCTCCACATGGGAACAACCTGCCCCCATGGAGGACATGATGGTGGTATCCGATATGGGAGAGGCGTGATCGCCAAACAGACCGCCGCTGAGAACCGCCGCGAGCACCAGGTGGATGGGAAGACCGCTTTGTAACGCCAGGGGCAGCGCTATGGGCATGAGGATGGCGTAGCAGCCCCAGGCCGAACCGGTGGCGAATGAGATCGCCGCGCCCGCCAGGAACACCAGGGCCGGCACCAGTAGTGGTGAAACCGAGTGCTGTACTGCCCCTGCCACGTACACGCCCGTACCCAGTTCATCGCAACAGGCGCCCAGGGACCAGGCCAGGGCAAGAATGGCCAGCACGCCGCGCATACCCAGGGCGCCCGTGCCCCAGTTTTTTACTATGGTGCCCAGGGGCAGTACGCCCTGCACCAGGAGACCTGCTGCCAGCACAAGCGCACCGGCAACAAAACCAGCGGTCACCGCGAGCACGCTGCGCCCGGCGGCCAGTGCATCGAGCACACCCCTGCCGGGAAACCCGCCTGTCCACAGGAGCACAATCGCGATCACCAGCGCCACGACACCCAGCGCCAGTACCCCAATGCTAGCGCCGGGAAGACTTGCCGGGATCGCGGCATCGGAAGCCTGCAAATTACCCGGCGCGGGCGGAGCTTTTTCAGCCTCGCGACGCTCGGCAGAGCGCATGGGTCCGAAGTCGACCCCCGAGAGGCCGATCAACGGCACCAGCAGCAGGCTGGCGATGGCGTAGAACTGGAAAGGAATCGAATTCAGGTAGGCAAGCACAGGCTGCTGGTCAATCGACAAATCGGTATACTCGCCGGCCAGCAGGCTGATTACATAGGCTGCCCAGGAGGTTATCGGTACCAGCAGGCAGATGGGCGAGGCAGTGGAGTCGATGAGGTAGGCGAGCTTTTCGCGAGAGATCCTGAGCCGATCAAACAGCGGGGCAAACAAGGGTCCCAGGATAAGGGGATTGGCGGAGTCGCTGAAGAAAATGACCAGCCCTGAGCCCCACACCGCACCGTGGGCACGCGGCCTGTTGGTGACCAGCCGCGACAGGGATGCGGCGAATGCCTCGGCGACACCGGAGCGGACCACCACCTGCACGAACCCCCCGATGCACAGCATCAACAGGATGACGCTGGCATTCCACGGATTGGTCAGTTGCACCAACAGGAAGTCCTCCGCCAGGGCGCGCAGTCCAACCAGGGGATTCCAGGCATGCAGCATGCTTACCCCCAGCCACAGGCCGAAGAACAGCGAGAGGACCACTCGCCGGGTCCACACCGAGAGCACGATAGCCAGCAGCGGGGGCAGCAAAGAGATCCAGCCTACGGTGTCCGCCGCGGTTGATATCACCCGGCGCTTTCCACGATAGCGATACCGCGACGTGACAGTTGCTCAACCAGGGTCGCCCAGGGCATGTGTTGGATGGGCGATAGCAGACCGCGGTCCTTGATCTCACCGCTGGCGAGCATCTGCGCAGCAATACTGGCGGGAAATCCTACCGTGCGATTCATGGCCATCAAACCGGTGGTGCGGTCACGAAAGTCGATAAGTTCCAGGACCAGGCGGTCGCTGGCGCCACCCTCACCACGTGCTTCCACACGCAAGATCACCGCATCGCGCTGCCCGGGGGCATATTGCAGCCTCGGCTCCAGGTGTCTGATCATGAATTCGCGCGGCGTGACCGCGCCCAGTCCCGGTACCGGTTTTTGCTCAAGAAAACCCAGCCCCACCAGCGCGCGCCACAGGGACACGTGCCCCGGCCAACGCAACGCATAGCGCCCGACTTCCTGGGCCGAGTCGGCAATACCAAAGCGCCGGGCGTACTCCGCCGCATCGCCATTGGGATAGGCCTCCAGCGAACCGAAAGGCGAAAACTCTACGGTGTGCACCATGTCTTCATCGAAAATATTCTCGGCCGCCACCTCCACGATGGAGCCCCGGCGTACCAGCCTCGACGGACGGGCGTAAGCATTCAGCACCCCCTCCCAGGTCCAGCTGATGCGATAGCGAAGGGGATTATCGTCGGCGCCTGCCTCGGGGATACCACCGCCGTAACTTAGAAGATGGGTAACTCGATCGAAACGCCGGATCGCCTCGGCCGCCATCACCAGGTCAATGCCCGGGTCCAATCCCATCTCGGGCAGCATGGCCACCCCCGCTTCCCGGGCCGCCGCATCCAGGTCACGCAGGTCATGGTCGTAATAGGTATTCACAAGGTGCACACCGGCAGCGATACAGGCTTGAGCTACGCTGCGGATAAATTGACGTGGCAACATATCCACGACCACGTCGAAACCACCGCCGACCAAAGCGGCCAGCGCTGCGGTATCACTGGCATCCAGCACAACCGCCTGCAGCTTGTCGCTGCCGGCCTGCTCACAGGCCGCTTGCGCCACCTGCAGATCGGCGTCGGCGCAGGTCACCTGCCTGACTGCCACGCTGGCGGCAAGGTCATGCACAACCGCCCGACCTTGCAGACCGCATCCAATCACCAGGATCTTCACAACGTTGTTCTCCCACCAGCAGAATATACCGGCCCATTCTGCTGGGCGGGCGGGCAAACAAGCAACCGCTCTCTCTAAAGTCAGCGATGGGTATGTTGCCTCGACCGCTTGAGGTCCCCGCTGCCTGCAGAAACTATTTCCTGGAGCCTCTGGTTTTTTCCGGACGAAGTAAATGGTGAGCGAAAAGGTTCAGATTCAAGGCGCAAGCCAGGCGCAGGTAAGCCGGATGCGTAGGGTGCACTCTGTGCACCGATCGCCATGGTGCGTGAAACGCACCCTACGGTGAAGATCGGCAACGCAGAAGCTGGAGCTTTTAGCCACAAGATACGAGTTCAGGAGCAGATCAGGGTGCTCCAGGGAGCCTCTGATTTGTTCCGGACAAAGTAGATTGTGAGCGAAAGGATTCAGATTCAAGACGCCGATCGCACGCAATAGCTGGCTATTGTGAAGATCGGCAACGCCGAAGCTGGAGCCTTTAGCCGCAAGATACGAGTGCGGGAGCAGATCAGGGTGCTCCAGGGAGCCTCTGATTTGTTCCGGACAAAGTAGATTGTGAGCGAAAGGATTCAGATTCAAGACGCCGATCGCACGCAATAGCTGGCTATTGTGAAGATCGGCAACGCAGAAGCTGGAGCCTTTAGCCGCAAGATACGAGTGCGGGAGCAGATCAGAGGCTCCCTAGGCCCAGCTCGCGTGATCCCGTGTGTCATTGAATCGCACATCCGGCCAGCGCTCCTGGGTGAGCGACAGGTTGACCTGACTGGGCGCGATGTAAACCAGTTCCTGCTTGTGATCCAGGGCCAGGTTGTCATGCGCCTTGCGCTTGAATTCTTCGAACTTCTTGGGGTCATCGCATTCTACCCAGCGGGCCCTGGCGATCGGTACGCTTTCGAAAATACACTCGACCCCATACTCACTGCGTAGACGAAAGGCCACTACATCAAATTGCAGGGGCCCAACTGCGCCCAGGATCAGACTGTTGTTACGCAGGGGACAAAATAGCTGGGTCGCGCCCTCTTCGCACAATTGCTCCAGGCCCTTGCGCAACTGCTTGAGACGCAGTGGATCCTTGAGTACGGCGCGACGGAACAGTTCAGGAGCAAAGTCGGGAATACCCTGGAAACTCAGCCTCTCGCCCTCGGTGAATGTATCGCCTACGTTGATGGTGCCGTGGTTGTGCAGACCGATGATGTCACCCGCGTAGGCCTCTTCAGCATTTTGCCGATCCGAGGCCAGGAATGTGATGGCATCCCCTACCCTGATCTCCTTGCCCAGGCGCACATGATGCATACGCATGCCCTGGTGGTAACGTCCGGAACACAGGCGCATAAAAGCAATACGGTCTCTGTGTGCGGGATCCATATTGGCCTGGATCTTGAACACGAAACCGCTCATCGCCTCCTCGGTAGGCTCAACCACACGCTGAAGGCTTTCACGGGGCTTGGGTGAAGGCGCTTCGGCGGCAAAGAAATCCAGCAACTCGCGTACCCCGAAATTGCTCAGGGCAGAACCAAAAAACACCGGCGTCTGCTCGGCCGCGAGATACGCATCCCGGTCATAGTCAGGACACGCCGCCCCGACCAGTTCGATTTCCTCGCGCAGATGAGCTTCTCTATCACCAAGCAAGGCGGCAGCTTCGGGACTCTCCAGGTCATCAATGAGAGTCTCCTCACCCAGACGACCCTGCAGACCCTCGCGGTATTGCACGATCTGGTTCCGGTGCAGGTGAACCACGCCCCTCAGGTCCCGGCCCATGCCCAGGGGCCAGGTTACCGGTGTGCAGCTGATACCCAACACCCGCTCGATCTCATCCAGCAATTCCAGGGGTTCCCGGCCCTCACGATCCAGCTTGTTCACAAAGGTGATAATGGGTGTGTCACGCAGGCGACAGACTTCCATCAGCTTGATGGTTCGTTCTTCGACGCCCTTGGCGCAATCAATCACCATCAGGGCCGCGTCAACCGCGGTCAGGGTGCGGTAGGTGTCCTCGGAAAAGTCCTCGTGTCCGGGGGTATCCAGCAGGTTGAAAACGCAATCGCCATAGGGAAACTGCATGACCGACGTGGTTACCGAGATCCCTCGCTCTTGCTCAAGCGCCATCCAGTCGGAGGTGACATGGCGCGTGGCCTTCCGACCCTTGACAGTGCCGGCCAACTGGATGGCACCACCGAACAGCAACAGCTTTTCGGTCAGCGTGGTCTTGCCCGCATCCGGATGGGAAATAATGGCGAAAGTACGGCGGCGTTTAACTTGCTGCCCAAGATCAGGCATGGCGGTTCCGTGCAAAAGCCGTGGATTCTACCGATTTTGCCTATTTACCGCGAGTGGCACGGAGTGGCATTGGTCACGGTCCTAGAGATCACGCGCGAGTACAAGGGCGTCTTCCCTGTCCCCGGCAGAGCGATAGTAGTCCTTGCGGGTCCCTATTTCGACAAATCCCTCGGATTCGTACAAGGCTATTGCCGCCTTGTTGCTGGGACGCACCTCCAGAAACACCGTTACCACCTGTTCGCTCCGGAATAACTGCATGGCGTGATGCAAAAGTTGCCGGCCCAGGCCCCTGCCCCGCAGCCGCGAATCCACGCACAGATTCAATAAATGCCCCTCATGGACCCCGACGGAGACGATGTAATACCCGCGGATACCGTCACCGTCCTCGGCCAGGTAGCCGTGGTAACCCGTGCGCAGGCAGTCCCTGAATATCCCCGGGGACCAGGGAAAAGCGTAGCTGGCACGCTCCAGTTCGACGACCGCGTCCAGGTCATCCTCAATCATGGGTCGCACGCTGAATGGCTCCTCACTGCGGACCGCGCTCATGAACCGCGCCCCGTGCAGGCCATGGCCAGTCTCAGATCGCTCCAGGCCTTGGCTTTCGCGCTGGGTTTACGCAGCAGGTAAGCCGGATGGTAGGTAACCACAACCGGGGTCGAGGTGGCGGCGTGCACATGACGAATTCCCCTGAGCCTGCCTACCGGAATCTGGGTTTGAAGCAAACTCTGGGCGGCAATCCGTCCTACCGCCAGAATCAGTTCCGGGCGAACCAGCCCAATCTGCTCCACCAGGTGGCTGGAGCAGGCAGCGATCTCATCCTGGTGAGGATCCCGGTTGTCGGGCGGGCGACACTTGAGCACGTTGGCAATGAACACCTGGTCACGCCGAAAACCTGCGGCTATCAGCATGGCGTCGAGCAACTTACCCGCTCGACCCACAAAGGGCTCGCCTTGCCGGTCCTCATCGGCACCCGGGGCCTCGCCGATGATCATCCAACGGGCCTTGCGATCGCCCACGCCAAACACCGTCTGGGTGCGGGTTTCGCACAGGCCGCAGCTCTTGCAGTCGGTCACCGCCTGGCGCAACCGGGCCCATGGCGGTGGCTCGCCGCCATCGGCGCTGGTCACAATCCGCAACCCCTTGACGGATCCTGATTGCGATAACGGTGCAGAAGAGACCGCAGGAGTCACGCACCCTGCCTCCCCGGTATCACCAGTAACAGGGTTGAATTCGAAGGGTTTGGAACCTCGGGCTCCGATTGCCTGCAAGGCGACCGGATCAGACGCAGGCGGAGCGCCTTGTACCCGTGGCACCCAGGCACGGATACCCATCGCGTCCAGGTAGGCCAGGCGCCGGGGTGTTTCCATCGGTTCTACTGCTCCGGGTCGGCCGGAGCACCGCGCTTGCGGTTGCGACGGTACAGCCAGAAACCCGGACCCACTGTGGCATAACCGGCAAACAGCAGGAACAGCACAAGGGGCGGATTTACCGCTATCAGCATGAATATGGCGGGGATCAACAGCACATAGGCGAACGGAACCTTGCCGCCCAGGTTGACGTCCTTGAAACTGTAATAGTGAAAGGCGCTGACCATCAGCGCGCCGGCCGTCGCAGTAACAGAGAACGCCAGGACCAACGCCACCAGGCCAGTCAGTTCCAGGTCATGCAGTAACCAGACCATGGCGGCAACAAGACCGGCCGCCGAGGGGCTTGGCAGACCTTCAAAAAAGCGCTTGTCCGCGATATCTACACGGGTATTGAAACGCGCCAGTCTCAGGGCGGCGGCGACGGTATAGAAGAATGCCGCCAGCCAGCCAAGCTTGCCCCACGCCCAGCCGTACTCGGCCAGGCGTGCGAGACCCCACTGGTAGACGACAATAGACGGGGCCAGGCCAAAGCTCACCATATCCGACAAGCTGTCGTATTCCTTGCCGAAGTCGCTTGCGGTATTGGTAAGGCGGGCCACCCGCCCATCCAGCCCATCCAGCACCATGGCGACGAATATGGCCGCGGCAGAATTGGGAAAATTGCCGTCCACCGCCGCGATAATGGCGTAGAAGCCGGCGAACAACGCACCGGTGGTCAGCAAATTAGGCAGCAGGTAGATGCCGAAACGCCGATGGGGCCGCGTCTTGATTGTGGATTTCGAATCTTCAGACATAGGGTGGCAGTTTGCCACGGCGGGCCGTTTTTTGGGAGCAAAAGATCGCGTTCAGCGTTCCACAGAGCAGCCAACGTCCGGCCGGCCCTAGTGGTAACGGGCTTGAGATGGATACAATGGGCGCCTTTACCGCCAGCCGGAGCCAGGTCTCGCCCATGCGTTTTTCCCAATTTCCCCTGAACACACTCAAAGAGGTTCCCGCTGACGCGGAGATCACCAGTCACCAGTTGATGCTGCGCGCCGGGCTGATCCGCAAGCTGGCTTCCGGCCTCTACAACTGGATGCCCCTGGGTGTGCGGGTTCTGCACAAGGTCGAAAGGATTGTTCGCGAAGAAATGGACCGGGCCGGCGCTCTGGAGTTGTTGATGCCGGCTGTTCAGCCTGCGGAATTGTGGCAGGAATCAGGACGTTGGCAGCAATACGGCCCGGAACTGCTGCGGCTCAAGGACCGTCACCAGCGCGAGTTTTGCGTGGGCCCCACACATGAGGAAGTCATCACCGACATTGCGCGGCGGGAACTGCGCAGTTATCGCCAGTTACCGGTGAACTATTACCAGATACAAACCAAGTTCCGGGATGAAATCAGACCCCGCTTCGGTGTCATGCGGTCACGCGAGTTCATCATGAAGGACGCTTATTCCTTTCACCTGAACGCGGACTCAATGGCGGAAACCTACCAGGTGATGCATGACGCCTACAGCCGGATCTTTACCCGTCTGGGTCTGGAATTCCGCGCGGTACAGGCCGACAGCGGCAACATCGGTGGCAGCATGTCCCAGGAATTCCACGTACTGGCGGATTCTGGCGAGGATGCCATCGCTTTTTCCGATGGCGACAATTACGCCGCCAACGTCGAGGTAGCTCCTGCCCGCCCCCCGGGTACGCAGCGTCCCGACGCGCGCCTGCCCAGGGAGCAAGTAACAACCCCGGGTGTGCGCACCATTGAGCAACTCACCAGCTTCCTTGACATCAGTGCGGACCGCTGTCTGAAAATCTTGCTGGTTGAAGGTTCCAACGAAGGCCTGGTTGCGTTGGCGCTGCGCGGAGACCACCAGCTTTCCGTCACCAAGGCCGAGAAAATTCCCGGAGTCGCCAGCCCGCTTTGCATGGCCACTCCCGAAAGAGTGCTCGCCGTCACCGGCTGCGAGCCAGGCTTTATTGGCCCGGTAGAGCCTGGGCTGCCCGCTGGTTGCCGACCATTCTGCCGCCGTTCTCGGTGACTTCGTGTGCGGCGCCAACATTCCGGATATGCATTTCAAGAACGTTAACTGGGGCCGCGATACCGGTGAACCCGAGGTGGCTGACCTGCGTGAAGTGGTCGAGGGCGACCCCAGCCCTACCGGCACCGGCACCTTGCATATTGCCCGCGGCATTGAAGTTGGTCACATCTTCCAGCTTGGGCAAAAATACAGTTCAGCCATGGGTGCAAAAGTAGTGGATGAGCAAGGCCAGGAAGTGGAAATGTACATGGGCTGTTACGGTATTGGCGTGACCCGTGTGGTGGCCGCTGCTATCGAGCAAAACCACGACGATAAAGGCATTATCTGGCCTGACGCCATCGCCCCCTTCCAGGTCATCCTGATACCCATGAACCTGGCCAAGTCCCAGCGCGTCAGGGAGGAATCGGAAAAGCTGTACCAGGAGTTCGTCCAGGCAGGAGTGGAAGTACTGATGGATGACCGTGATGCACGTCCCGGGGTGAAATTCGCGGACGCCGAACTGATTGGCATTCCCCATCGCATCGTTGTGGGGGAGCGCGGGCTGGACGCGGGGACACTGGAATACCGGCATCGCAGATCAGAAGACAACCAGCAGGTGCCGCGTGACGAAATTGTGCAGTTCATCAAGGACAACTCAAGCGTGAGCTAGCAGAGTCGACATATGCGGCGACTGATACTGTCATTGTTTTTGTGCCTGCTGGCTTCACTGCCTGCCTGGTCAGGTGAGAGGGAGCCTGATCCGGCACTGCGTGAGTTGTTACGCGAGGCAATCGAGTCGTCAGACAGTTTCACCGACCGGTACGACGCAGAGGTCTGGTTAACCCTTAATTCAGAACGAACGGCGCGCTACGTGTCCGACCCCGAAGAGCGTCTGAAGATACTGCGACAGGTGCACTACGAGGCCAGCAGGGTATCGCTGTCACCCGAACTGGTGCTTGTCGGTGATCGATGTTGAAAGCGCATTCGACCGCTTTGCCCTGTCCAGTGCCGGGGCCCAGGGACTGATGCAGATCATGCCTTTCTGGTTGAAAGAGATCGGGCGTCCGCAGGATAACCTCATGGACATCCATACCAATCTGCGCATGGGTTGCACCATTTTGCGCTACTACCTGGATATGGAGGATGGGGAATATATCCCGGCGCTGGCCCGTTACAACGGCAGCCTCGGGCGACCTGATTATCCACGCAAGGTCATAGGGCGCTGGACCCGGGTCTGGACGCCCTGAGCGGGCCCTCGGCAACAAACCCGGCTAGGCCGTGAAAAACATGACCCTTGCGGTATTTCTCCTCCACCTGGCCCACTTCCTGACAATCAACCGCCTCTACCACGGACAGGCGAGAGCCCTGCCATAACCATGCGACCAGGGATTCCACTGCGCTCGGCGTCCCCAACCACATGCACTTCTACCCGCCCGTCGGGCAAATTCCGCGCATAACCACCCAGACCAAGTTCACGCGCCTTCCTTGCAGTGCTTGCGCGGTAATACACACCCTGCACCTTGCCGCTGACGAAACAACGACGTGCACTAACTTCAATCAAAGGGGGCAGCCTCAGTCCCGCTGCAATTGCTTGGCGTTCTCTGCCGTGCGCAAGGCCACCAGGGCCTCGGCCTTGGCGGCATTGGCGTCTTCACGCGCCTCGTTATAGCGGCGCTTTGACAGCCCGGCCTCCGCCTCACGCAGAAGTGCCTGGGCCCGTCCCAGCGAATCGGCTGCAAACTCAGCCGCACCGGCCTGTTCGGCCGCCTTCAGGGCCTGGCGTGCATCACTCATTTCCTGCACCGGAGCCACCGCACAGGCGGACATACCGGGTAATACCAAGCCCGGCCAGTAGCAGCGTCAGCAGGAAGGTAGAGGATGTAAGTCGGTTTAACAATGCATTATTCCAGGGACTCGACCAAGATTTCGGACTGACAAGCAAGCTATCAGGCACCAGCCTAGGCCGTCAAGCAGTGACAGTCTACAATGTCACCCTGAATTTGTCAGGAGAACCAGGACCATGGTTCGCATCTACCATAATCCCCGCTGCTCCAAGTCGAGAGCCACACTGCAGCTTTTGAATGACCGCGGAGTCCACCCCGAGGTGATCGAGTACCTGGATCAACCACCGGACGCGGCCACACTGCGCGATCTGCTGGAAAAACTCGGTTGGAGGCGCGTCAATTGCTACGCAAAGGAGAGCGCGAATACCACGACCTGGGCCTGGCGGACCAGTCCCTGACCCAGGACCAGGCTGATCCAGGCCATGATTGATCACCCGAGTCTGATGGAGCGGCCTATCGTGGTAAGCAAGTCAGGCGCCCGCATCGGCCGCCCACCAGAATCCGTGTTGGAGATTACTCCAGGGAGCCTCTGATTAATTCACGAACTCCAATCTTGCCAGTGAAAATCCGGCTGATGTGTGGCCAGTCTTCGCCAGCGAACTCACCTGCGCTTGAGCCTCGCGGCTTGAATCTGAAGCCGGTTGCCAGCAACCTGCTTCGTCAAGAATAACTCATGAGGTTCCGTGAATGAGCACCGAGATACTGGTTCTTTTTTACTCCAGGAATGGCACGACAGCGGAATTGGCGCGCCAGGTTTGCCGGGGCGTGGAGTCGGTAAATGACGCCAGCGCCAGACTGCGTTGCGTGCCGCCGGTCTCGACCACCACCGAGGCGACTATGGACTCCGTGCCGGACTCAGGCCCGACCGTACGCCAGCCTCGAGGACCTGCAGGAATGTGAGGGATTGGCGTAGGGAGTCCTGCCCGTTTTGGCAACATGGCGGCGCCGATGAAATACTTTCTCGACCAGACTTCCGGACTTTGGCTGAAAGGCTCCCTGGTGGATAAACCCGCGGGTGTATTTACCTCCAGCAGCAGTTTACACGGAGGCCAGGAGAGCACCCTTTTAAGCATGATGCTGCCACTTTTTCACCACGGAATGCTGATCATGGGCGTGCCTTACACCGACGGTAACCTGGGCAAGACGCGTGCCGGTGGCACACCCTACGGCCCCAGCGCTTTCGCCCCCGGAGAAGCACCTGCGAAGCTGCAAGCTGAGGAAATAGCGCTGGCCCGTGTGCTGGGGGAGCGCCTCGCCAGAACCGCGCTGAAACTCGCGGAAAGCAGGTGAGAGCCCGTCACCCTGCGCAGGATCTCCTGGCTGAGTCTGCTGGCACTGGCAGCGCTTTTGATTGCCTGGCCGACCCGCAGCCTGGCGCGCGGCGGAGTCTGGCTGGGACTGCTGCTGGTGATCCCCCTGCTCCTGCCCGCCTGGGGAATCGTCCGTAACCGCCGCCGGGCCTTGCAGGGCGGAATCCTGATTCAGTCCTTCTATTTGATGGTTGGATTAACTGAATTGACTGCCAACCAGGCCGCACGACCCTGGGCTCTGGCTGTGCTGCTGACCAGCCTGCTTGTCTGCGCGGCTCTACTCACCCTGCTTCGCTTGCCCGGCGACTAATCGGCCAGCCCTTCACCGGCAGCCGGGGATCTGGTGTTCTGCTGCTCAAGCACGGTGCGGACGAAGGGAATCGTTAGCCGTCGCTGGGCGGCCAGCGACTCCTTGTCGAGGGTATCCAGGAAGTGGTACAGGCTGCTCATGTCCCGAGGAATTCTTTGCAGCAGATATCGCCCGGTCTCCTCGGGTAATTCGATCCCGCGCGCCCTCGCCCGCAATGCGAGGGCAGGCACTCGTTGTTCATCACCCAATTCGACCAACTCAAATACGCCCCCCCAGCTCAGCCTGGACCGCAAGTCGGGAAGGGAGAATTCAAAGGCTCTGGGCCCTCCCGGAGCTGCTACCAGCAACTGCCGCCCCGCCTCTTGCAGCTCATTGAACAGACCGAAAAGCGCCTTCTCCCATGCATCCCGCCCCAGCACGGCGTGCAGGTCGTCCAGGCAAAGCAAATCATGTTGTTCCCAGCCCATCAGCGCATCGGGACCCAACTCAGCCAATTCGGCCAGGCTCAAATAGGCGGCCTGTCTCCCGGATTCGCCGGCAGCCATACAGGTGGCGCTGAGCAAGTGCGTCTTGCCGCTATGCGCCGGGCCCGCGAGCCACACGACGGTCTGGCCACTGCCCTTCGCAAACTGTCGCAGGAAGGCCACCACCTGCTCATTGCCCACAGGGAAAAACGTTTCAAAGCTGCTGCGATCCCGCAGCACCAGACCCAGCGGCAACTGACTCACGGCCGGGCGCCCGGCCGGTTTTGCCTGGCCTTGCGGGTCCAGATCACCAGGTAATTCAGCCCGCTTATTACCACGGTGCAAAACACCGTGACAGCCAGGACCTGCAGCACCTCGGCCGGCAGGGTAAGACCGGCCGCAGAGAGCATCACTCCAAACACATACACCAACTGAAGAAAGGTATTGATCTTGCTGATCCGAGAGGGCTCACCCTCCAGTGGACCGATAAGAAAGTGGTAGGCCAGGCCTCCGGCCGTCAGGATCAGGTCCCTGCCGATAACGACCAGGGCCAACCAGCCCGGAATCAGGCCCATCACACTCATGGTTAGAAACACGCTGACCATCAACATTTTGTCGGCCAGGGGGTCCAGTATCAGACCAAGGTGGGTACGCCAATCAAATCTGCGCGCAAGAAACCCGTCCAGACCGTCGGAGAGACCCGCCAGCACGAACATCAGTATTGCGGCATCGAACCGTTCCCTGACCAGGCTGAGCACAATTGGCCCAACCAGCAGCATGCGGGCAACGCAAATCAGATTTGGAATATGACTCAATTTCACTGGCTATACCGGTAGTACAGGATATCTTGCAGGTCTCCGGCACCGCCAACAGCAGGCACTTCCACAAGAATTCGGTTCAGGGCCATTACCCGGTGCAGAAGCTCCGCACCACCGCGCAGGGACAGGTTGAACAAAATGCTGTCCGCGCTTGCCTGTATCACCTCCACCCGTTCGACCATGCTCAGCTTAAGCAGGTAGCCCTGCACCCCGGCATACTGGTCGAGGCCCGTTATGCCGGACACCTGCAAGCGAACCCGGGACGAACCTGTTCCCGGGATCACCGCGAACCTGGCGGCAAACCAGTCAGCGCTGATCTGAACGCCATCATCGATAGTGCCCGTGAATTGATACACCTGGCCGGCAAATTGCAGGTTCCAGCGCACCGACCAGTGACCTGTCTCATCCCGCAATGCTCGCCCGATTAAAACGGCATCCGGCTGGTAGCGCTCGGAAGCAGCCAGCACGCTGTTCATTGAAGCCTCCCCAAATCTCGCCAAATGGCACAGCGACCATGTCGACGCTGTCCAGGATGGGGAATACCACCGGCAAACCACGTTGCTTGGCCAGGTCAAGCAAGAAGTCCCGCGCCTGGCCGGCCTGTTCTCCACCGACCAGGGTTCGAGCCCCGGCGCCATTGTCCATCGCTAACCAGACCAGGACCCGGGGTCTTTCGCGACTCCACAAGGGCAGCCCATAGCTGGCAAGCGCCTCCTCGATAGCCGGTCCGTCAAAGCTCACCAGAAGTCGCCCGTCTTCCAAAAACCCGTACTGGAGCACCAGCCGATTGGCATCGTTCAGCAACCGGGCCAGTGCCGGATCAGCGGCGATATCCCGACGACCCGTAGTGCGCACCAGTACCCGCGACAGAGCCTCTTTGTAGCCCGGCAGGCGGGACGTGTAATCCCGGCCCTTGACCTGGACCGTTTCGCTGTACTGGTCTGCACTGGTGACAGCCACAGCTGCACCCGGCCAGACGCCCAGGCTAATGAACAAAACAAAGCTGCAGGCCAGCAGGGCCCGGCGCACGGATAACATCACGGTGTCTTGTGTCCTCCAGGATAAGCTCATGTAGAATACTACAACCTCGGGAATGGCTGTGGTCATTTCAGACCCACAATTCTACCCCATTGAAATCAGGCGATTTATGAACGGCAAGCCCTCATTGACCTACCGTGACGCGGGCGTCGACATCGACGCAGGCAACGAATTGGTTAGACGCATCAAGCCTCACGTGGAAAAAACCCGGCGACCGGAAGTGATGGCGGGAATCGGCGGCTTCGGCGGGCTGTTCGCTTTCGCTGCTGATCGCTACAAGGAACCAGTGCTGGTCTCGGGTACTGACGGTGTCGGTACCAAGCTGAAGCTGGCCCTGGATATGAACGTACATGACACGATCGGCTATGACCTGGTGGGAATGTGCGTGAACGACGTGCTGGTTTGCGGAGCCGAGCCACTGTTTTTCCTGGA
Organism: uncultured Gammaproteobacteria bacterium; assembly: GCA_963823435.1. GTDB lineage: Bacteria > Pseudomonadota > Gammaproteobacteria > Steroidobacterales > BM003 > CAKZML01. Next base: position 19,990 of record CAWGLN010000009.1, read on the forward strand.
CTACTACGCCACTGGTCACCTGGACGTGGACGTGGCCGAGGCCGTGGTTGCCGGTATCGCTGAGCCTGCAGGGATTGCGGCGCAGCGCTGATCGGCGGCGAGACAGCTGAGATGCCGGGTATGTACAGCAAGGGGGATTACGACCTCGCCGGCTTCTGTGTCGGTGTAGTGGACCGTAGCAAGATGATCACCGGCGAAAATGTCAGGGCCGGCGACGCACTGGTAGGCATAGGCTCATCCGGTTGTCACTCCAACGGATATTCCCTGGCCCGAAAGGTGCTTGAATCAAGCGGTGCCAGCCTGGACCAGCCGCCTGGGTGACATGACCCTGGGCGAGGCCTTGTTGATGCCCACCCGTCTTTACGTGCGTCCGGTGCTTGAATTGCTGAAAAATACACCGATCAAAGCCATGGCGCATATCACGGGCGGCGGTCTTCCTGAAAACCTTCCACGGGTCCTGCCGGACGACCTGGGAGCCCGTATCGACAGCAAGAGCTGGGTAAGGCCGGAAATCTTCACCTGGTTGCAGGAGCAGGGCAACATCGCGGATGCGGAAATGTATCGCACCTTCAACTGCGGCATTGGCATGGTCCTGTGCGTTGAGGCTCAGCACGCAAAGCAATGCATATCCACGCTGGAAGCCCTGGGTGAAAAAGCCTGGCTCATCGGCGAGATAGTGAACGGGGGTGCCGGGGTTGAGCTGATCTAAGGAGCCTCTGATCTGGTCATGAACGTGTATCTTGCGACTAAAAAATCCAGCTTCTATGTTGCCAATCTTCGAAATAGCTGGCTATTCCGCGCGATTGGCGCCTTGAATCTGAATCTTTTCGCCAGCAATTTAATTCGTCCAGACTAAATCAGAGGCTCCTGAATGAACGAATCCGCAACTCCCCTGCCGGTAGTCGTGTTGTTATCCGGCAGTGGTACGACCTTGCAGGCCATGCTGGATGAAATAAAGGCCGGTACGCTGAAGGTGGATCTACGGGCGGTGATAAGCGACCAGCCCGGTGCCGCAGGCCTGGGTCGTGCCGAGGACGCCGGAATCGAAACCTGCGCCCTGCTTCCCGGAGATTATGCAGAGCGCAAGGCATTTGATCACGCACTTGCTTCCTGTATCGACGAGTTCAGACCTGAATACATTGTGCTGGCCGGTTACATGCGCATCCTCAGCGAGAGTTTCGTGGAACGCTTCGCCGGAAGAATCCTGAATATCCATCCCTCTCTGTTACCCAGGTTTCGCGGATTGAATACCTACGCCCGGGTGCTGGAGGCAGGCGATGCAGAACATGGCAGCACTGTACATTTTGTTACCGCTGAACTGGATGGTGGCCCCTTGATCATGCAGGCACGGGTAGCAGTCCTTGCGCAAGACACCGAAGAGTCGCTTTCAGCCAGGGTTAAGGAACAGGAACGCAAAATGTATCCTGCAGTGCTGAATATGCTGGCCGCCGGGCGTCTGGAAATGAAGGATGGACAGACCTTCGTAGACGGCGCCCCCCTGGAAAAACCACTTGAGTTCGAGCACCAGAAATGAAATCACCCTCAGCAGTTAAACGGATTCTCGCAACCTGGCCGCTGCTGCTGGCTCCGGCACTGGCCTGGTCCGGGCAAGTCCAGTTACCACTGTATCGTGCAGACTACACGATCAGCGCCCGGTACGGTCTGCTGTCCGGGCGCGCCGAAACCAGTTCCCGGACGGAATGGGACGAACAGGCCGGAGAATACCGCTACACCACCACGGCCGAAGCCAAGGGTATCGCCGGCGCCCTGTTTCCAGGCACCGGCGTGGACGTGAGCCGCTTCGTCCTGGACTGTCGCGGGATAGTCGCCATTGAGCATCGCCGGGACGATGGCTCCGACAGTCGGGACGAGGATGTCGAGGTACTGTTTGACCAGGAGGCTTCCATCGCCCGCGTGAGTTATCAGGACCGGGAAGCTCGAGTTGCCGGCGCCGCCGGGCACCGTAGACGCCAACAGCCTGCCGCTGGCGATCATGCTGGACCTGATTCAGGGCCTGCCCAGCGGCAACTACCTCAGCCGTGGACAGGGACAAGCTCAAGGACTACCAAGTGACAAGGACTGGGCGAGGAAAGCTGGATATCCACCCTGGGCAAAGTGCAGACCCTGTGGTGGAACAGTCCAAGGCCGGGCTCCAGCCGCAGCCGAAAGATCTGGCTGCTCCAGGACTGGGATTACCTGCCGGCAAAAATGGAGTATCGGCACAAGGGCAAACTGCGCAGCCACCATGACCATCGAGCAAGCCTGACTCTGTCCGGCCACGGGCCAATCGTGCGACTGCCCCTCACCGGCATCCAACGCCCAGCCCCCGGCACCGGGAGGCGACTGACGACCGGAATCAGGTTTGCGGCAGGGTAACCCCTCGCTGCCCCTGGTACTTGCCGCCGCGGTCCTTGTATGAGGTTTCGCACACCTCATCGGACTCGAAAAACAACATCTGCGCAACGCCCTCATTGGCATATATTTTCGCGGGCAAAGGTGTGGTGTTGGAAAATTCCAGGGTCACGTGCCCTTCCCACTCCGGCTCCAGCGGCGTCACGTTAACGATGATGCCGCAGCGGGCATAGGTAGACTTACCCAGGCAGATGGTCAGCACATTGCGCGGTATGCGAAAATATTCCACCGTCCTGGCCAGGGCAAAGGAATTTGGCGGAATGATGCAGACCTCGGCGTTGACGTCGACGAAGCTGTTGGCGTCAAACCTCTTGGGATCCACAATTGCCGAATTGATATTGGTGAATATCTTGAACTCGCCGGCGCAACGGACGTCATAGCCGTAGCTGGAGGTCCCGTAGGAAACAATTTTACCCTTCTCATTGGCCCGTACCTGGCCCGGCTCAAACGGCTCAATCATGCCGTGCTCGCTGGCCATACGACGAATCCACTTGTCTGCTTTAATGCTCATTCAGGGAACCTCTGATTTGTTCTGGGCTTCGTAAGATTGTGAGCGAAAAAATACAGATTCAAGGCGCCGATCGCACGTAGTAGTGGGGCTACTGCGAAGATTGGCAACGCAGAAGCTGGGGTTTTTAGCCGCAAGATACAAGTCCATGAATAGATCAGAATCTCCCAGGGAGCCTTTGATTTGTTCTGGGCTTCGTAGATTGTGAGCGAAAAAATACAGATTCAAGGCGCCGATCGCACGTAGTAGTGGGGCTACTGCGAAGATTGGCAACGCAGAAGCTGGGTTTTTTAGCCGCAAGATACAAGTCCATGAATAGATCAGAGGCTCCCTAGCTGTTGTCTATGGATATTTTTGGGAAAAGACGACTGTAGTCCCGACCCTGGGCGGCCAGCCTGGCTGCCGCGCTGCGGGCAATTTCCCGGTAACGCCGGGCCAATAGCCCGTCAGGATCCGCAACCACCGTGGGGTGACCGGAGTCCACTTCCTCGCGGATGCGTATATCCAGGGGGAGTGAACCCAACAGGGGCACACTGTACTGGCTGGCCATGGAGGCTCCGCCACCCGAGCCGAATATGTGCTCTTCGTGACCACACTGGGAGCAAATATGGGTACTCATGTTCTCCACCACACCCAACACGGGCACGGACACTTTCTCAAACATCTTGAGACCCTTGCGGGCATCCAGCAGGGCGATATCCTGGGGCGTGGTCACAATCACCGCACCACTGACCGGCACCTGCTGAGACAGGGTCAGGGCGATATCGCCCGTGCCGGGTGGCATATCCACCACCAGGTAATCCAACTCACCCCAGTTGGTATCCGAAATGAGCTGGTTCAGGGCCGAGGTCACCATGGGGCCACGCCATATCATGGGCTCCTCTTCCTCGACCATGAAGCCAATGGACATACACTCAAGTCCATAGGCCGTCAGCGGATCGATGGACTTGCCGTCGGGCGTCTCCGGACGCTTTCCCGACAAGCCGAGCATGCGTGGCTGGGACGGTCCGTAAATATCGGCATCCAGTATCCCCACCCGGGCACCCTCGGCGACCAGGGCCAGGGCCAGGTTCACCGCGGTGGTGGACTTGCCCACCCCGCCCTTGCCTGAGGCTACGGCTATGATGTTTTTGATCGCCTTGATTGGCTTGAGATTGCGCTGCACGGCATGCGACACAATGTTCCAGGTCAGTTCAAGCCGGATGTCGTTCACACCCTCCAACCCAATCAGGGCCTCACGCAAGGCCTGCTCGAATTGCTCGCGCGCACCCTCGGCAGGGTATCCCAGTTCAAGCGCAACACTGGCTACTCCGTGATCAACGCTTACCGCCTTGATCCACTTCAACTCACCCAGACTGCGTTCGGCATAGGGGTCCTTCAGCGCCTTGACGGCATTGAGAGCCCTGGTATTTGTGTCCTGGTCCATAAAATACAACTAACCCCTGATGTTGCCTGTCAATTCATCTGGAAGGTCGGGATTGTACCCGAAAGAGAAAAATTCATGCTATTGAATAGCTTCGGGGTATTGCCCGAACGCAACAAACCCGTAAACTGGGTAACGCCGGGTTCTGCTGCGGGCTGCCTGCCGTGGAGCTGTGTGGCATAATCACAGGCGATGTCCGCCTGTTGCTGAAATGCCGCGCGCGTCCGGATAGGTTCCAGGGTACCCGATGGGCGGGAACCGCTCCTGTCCAGCATTAGGAACATCAATCGAGAATATGGACATACTACCCGCGATTTCGATCCTTTCAGGCAACTGCAGGATCGCTGGCAAGCCCTGGATAACGGCCTGCGAACCTGGCGAGCGCCAATGCTGAAAATGTTCGGATCAATGAAGGCCGAAAAGCTGCTTGGCCAACTGCTCGATGGTGCGGAAGGCGATGCTGCGAAATCCCGCAAGGTCGTCGAGGCCCTGTCGCGGGTCGGCGCGCCCGCCGTTCCAAAACTGATCGCAGCCTTGGAGCACAGCAGCAAAAAAGAAACCGTGCTGCTTGTTGAGGTTCTCTCGAACATCCTGGACAACAAGACACTGGGCCATTTCACCAAAGGCCTGGAAAGCTCCAACCAGCGAATCATTTCCGGCCTGGCCTGGGCGATGAGCACCAATGACCGCTTTGATCCGAACAAGCTGTTGACGGTGCTCACACAGGCAAATATCAACAAGGTCGGCGTGATCGCCATTCTCTCTGCCCACAAGAAACGTCTGAATTTGCGCGAATTGCTCACCTTGGCCTACGAACTGGAACCCAATGACAAAGCGGCGCTGTTTCGAATCATCGGGGATATGGCGGATGATTCCATGGTGCCGGAACTGATTAACCGGCTGGAAGGCAAGGATCCGCTGGTGCGTGTGCACCTGATGTCCATCCTGGCCCGGTTCGACCGGCCCGCTGTGCATCGGGCCCTGGAAAAGCAGCTCTCCGACCGCAACAAGCTGGTCAGACAAGCAGCGCTCAATTCCCTCGCCAAGGTCAAGGGCAAGGTCAACATTCAACTGCTTTGTTCACTGTTGCAGGACAACGAACTGGACGTGCAGAGCAGGGCTGTGGACGTGATCATTGCCCAGCGTCACCCGGAAACCATCAAGTACCTGGTCGACGTCCTCAAGGACGAATCCGAGTACGCGCGACGATCGGCGGTGGAAGTGCTTAACGAAATTGGAGACGCCGATTCCATCAAATATTTGCTGGATGCGATCAAGGATGAAGACTGGTGGGTGCGTTCGCGGGCCGGCGACGCCCTGGCCAAGATAGGCGGACCCAAGGTCGTGGAGGCCGTGCTGGTTCTGGTGCAGGACGAGGACGAAGAAATCCGGCGCTCCGCCGTGGAAATACTCAACTCCACCAAGGACGAACGTGCCGTACGTCACCTGATGACGGCCACCGAGGACAAGGACTGGTGGGTCAGGGAACGATCTGCCGACGCGCTGGCCGAGATCGGTGACAAAAAGGCGCTCCCGTCGCTGAGAAAAATGCTAACCGGCGATCCGCGCTCGATCCCGGCTGCAATCCGCGCCCTGGCAAAAATGGGTGACCATGCTTCGGTAGACAAGCTGGTGAAACTGCTTGGCAGTCCGGAGAGGGAAATCAAGATCGAGGCGGTCAAGGCCCTGTCCTCTTTGACCGAGGAAACCCAGGCTGACCTGGTGCGTCAAAACCTGGCTTCCCTGGCTTCAGATCGGGACTCGACAATCAACAAGGTCGTACTTACAGCGATGGAAAACCTGGACGTGCGTTTCTCGCCGACCGCCATTGCGGCCAGGGAAGACGGCGAGAAATTCGTCGAGCCGGCCAAGACACTGCTGATGGACGCCCAGGACCTGCACAAGGTCATAGAAGCGCAGAAAGCGCCTACGCTGGATATTTCCACCATCAAACCCGGTGATGTTATCGAAGGGCGTTACAAGTACATTCAGAAGATCGGGAAAGGCGCATTCGGCACCGTGCTGCTGATGGAAGATACCGTGGTGGATGAGCAACTCATCCTGAAATTCCTGAATCCCAATGTCTCCTCGGACGAGGAGATGCTGCAGCGCTTCGTACATGAGTTGCGGTATTCAAGAAAAATTACGCACAAGAACGTCATCCGAATTTTTGACTTTCTGCATTTGGGCGGTCATTACGCCATTTCCATGGAGTATTTCCCCTCGCATACCCTTGGGCAGGAAGTCATCGAGGGCAAGCCTCTTGCCATTGCCAAGGCAGTGGGTTTCGCCATGGACATCGCCACCGGTATGACGGTGGCTCACCAGGCCGGCATCGTGCACCGGGATCTCAAACCCGCCAACATTCTCATCAATGACCAGGGCTTGCTGAAAATCGTGGACTTTGGCGTGGCCGCGGCCCGTTCCAGCGGCGACACCCAGCTGACCAAGACCGGCTACGTGATCGGTTCACCCAAGTATATGGCGCCAGAACAAATTCTCGGCAAAAAGGTGGATGAGAAGGCCGACATTTACAGTGTTGGCGTGATATTGTACGAAATGCTCACAGGAGTACCGCCGTATACCAAGGGCGACCACATGTCGGTCATGTACCAGCATGTGCAAGGCAAGGCTCAGACCGTCAGGGAGTTGAATAAAGACATCCCCGAGGGACTGGAGGCTGTCGTATCCAAGGCCATGGAGGTAGATCGCGGCAAGCGCTTTACCTCGATGGATGAATTCAGACGGGCACTCGAACAATACAGCTAGCCGTTCCTGGATAACCCTCGGTGCCAGGCAAGGCGCAGGGTGATAAATGGCAAGACTAGACTCTTTTCTGAAACTCGGCCTGGCCCAGGGATGCTCGGATGTGCATCTTGCGGTCGGCATCCCCCCCATGTTGCGTATGTTCGGCGAACTGATGCCCATCAAGTTTCGCGACCTGAGCAGCACGGAACTTGAAACCTATCTTTACGAAGTCCTGACGCCCAAGCAAAAGCAATGGTTTGACGGTGGACATGATCTGGACTTTTCCTATGTCTCCGAGGATGGCGGTCGCTACCGGGCCAATATCTACCGCAAGGAAACCGGTCTGGGCGCTGCCTTCAGAAATATCCCGGCGGACATTCCCGCCCTGGAAAAACTGGGCCTGCCGGATGTGGTGGCGAAGCTGTGCGACTACCACCAGGGCATGGTCCTGGTCACCGGTTCCACGGGTACCGGCAAATCAACAACCCTGGCCTCGATGATTGACTTCATCAACACGCACAGAAAGGTCAATATCATCAGCCTGGAAGACCCTATCGAATTCGTACACCGAAGCAAGAATTCCCAGGTAGTGCAGCGCGAGGTGGGGACCCATGTGCCGAGCTTTGCCGCAGGAGTGCGGGCGGCCATGCGTGAGGACCCGGATGTAATACTGGTAGGCGAGCTGCGTGACGCAGAAACCATCTCCATGGCCATGACCGCGGCGGAAACCGGTCACCTGGTACTGGGTACCCTGCATACCACCAGCGCAGTAAAGACCATTGACCGGGTCATTGATGCCTTGCCGGCAGATGAGCGCGAGCAGACCAAGAGCTTTCTGTCCCAGGGTCTGATCGCCGTGCTGACACAGTTCCTCGTGCGCACCCACGACGGCCGCGGGCGTAAGGCGATAGTCGAATCCCTGATCATGACCAGGGCTATTGCCAAGCTGATCATGACTGACCAGAGTCACCAGATTCCCGCCCAGTTGCAGACCGGTCGGGACAAGGGCATGCAGTTGCTGGACCAGGCCTTGTTGCTGGCCATCCAGGCCAAGGAAATCGATCCCGATGATGCGTACAACTACGCTGTCGACAAGAAGCAATTCCAGCGTTTTGTCACAGACACGTCCATTCTTCCAAAGATCGACCTGGCCGATTTCTGAGCAAGACGCAGGAGAGAACACCCGTGGCAGAAATAGACTCCTATCTCCGGCGCCTGGTCGAACAGGGCGGATCAGATCTGCATTTCCTGGCAGGTGATCCTCCCCGCATCCGGGTGAACGGAGATTTGAAGATCCTGGATGACAAGCCCCTTGACGGCAAGACTGCACAGGATCTGCTGGTGCAGATTCTCTCCCCAACGGCGCGCAAGGCGTTGGATGAGCATGATGGTGCTGACTTTGCCTACGATATAGAAGGCGTGGGGCGATTCAGGGTAAACGTGCTGCGCCAGTTGAATGGAATGGGCGGTGTTTTCCGGGCTATCCCATCCAGCGCCAAGACCCTGCAGGAATTGAACATGCCCAGCGTGGTCTACAGCTTGTGCAAGCACAAGAATGGCTTGATGCTGGTTACCGGCAAGACCGGCTCGGGCAAGTCCACTACGCTGGCCGCCATGGTCGACGCCATCAATCGACGACTGAAAGGGCACATCGTTACTATCGAAGACCCCATCGAATTCGTACACCCCCGGCGCAACTGTCTGATCAGCCAGCGCGAAGTCGGCGTGCACACCGGGTCGTTCGCCGATGCCCTGCGCTCAGCCCTGCGCGAAGACCCGGACGTCATCCTGGTGGGCGAGCTTCGGGACCTGGAAACCATGTCTATCGCGGTGACCGCCGCCGAAATGGGCATCCTGGTATTGGGAACCCTGCATACCAACGGCGCCGCACCCACAGTGGACCGTATCGTCAACGCTTTCCCCACCGACAAGCAAAGCCATATTCGCACCATGCTTGCCACCTCGCTGCGGGGAGTTATTTCCCAGCAGTTGATCCCCACCGTCGACCACAAGGGTCGGGTCGCCGCACTGGAAATCATGGTCAACACCTCGGGTGTCTCCAACCTGATCCGGCAGGGCAAGCTGGACCAGCTGGAAAATGCCATCCAGAGCGGTGCCGCGTCGGGTATGCAAACCATGGACGGAGCCCTGATGCAGTTGTACAAGGGCCTCAAGATTACCGGTGACGAGACCTACCAGAATTCCATTAACAAACCGAAATTCGAGAACCTGAAGGGAACCGGGGTTTACGGCCGATAGCACGGTCCCGGCGCGCCCATCGGCGCGACCAGGCAGATATCTTTGCTGGCCAGTTGCCTGCCCGGCTGTGGCATAATTCCCGGTTTGGTCAGTCACTTCGGCCTCGTGGGTCCTGCGTAATGAGCGAACACAAAAGAAACATCCTGGTCACCAGCGCCCTGCCCTACGCCAACGGCGATATTCACCTGGGTCACCTGGTCGAGTATTTGCAGACCGATATCTGGGTACGGTTCCAGAAAATGCGTGGGCACCAGTGCATCTTTGTCTGCGCCACGGATACGCATGGCACCCCGATCATGTTGCGGGCCCAGAAAGAAGGCATTCCGCCCGAACAGCTGATCGAGCGGGTCGGCAAAACCATGAGCCAGGACTTCAAAGACTTCCTGGTGGATTTCGACAATTTCCACAGCACTCATTCGGAAGAAAACCGCGAACTCGTGGAGACCATGTATCTGCGGCTCAAACAAGCTGGGCACATACGTAGCGAGGTCATCAAGCAGGCCTTTGACGAGCAGGAAAACATGTTTCTGCCGGATCGCTTTGTGCGCGGTGAATGTCCTCGGTGTGGCGCGGCAGACCAGTACGGCGACAGTTGCGAGTCCTGCGGCGCCACCTACTCTCCCGGCGACCTGAAGAACCCGGTTTCAGTCCTCTCCGGCACCCCTCCATCCGAGCGCGAATCTGAACATTTCTTTTTCCGCCTGGGCCAGTTTGAGGGCATGCTGCGCAAGTGGGTGGCCTCCGGACGCCTGCATGAGAGCGTTTCGCGCAAGCTGGACGAGTGGTTTGAAGCCGGACTCAAGGACTGGGATATTTCTCGTGACGCGCCCTACTTCGGGTTCCAGATACCCGGAGAGCCCGACAAATATTTCTATGTCTGGCTGGATGCGCCAGTGGGATACATGGCCAGCTTTCTCAACCTGTGCAAGAAGCGCCCGGAGCTGGATTTCGACAGCTACTGGGGGCCTGACAGCAAGGCCGAGTTGTACCATTTTATTGGCAAGGACATCGTCTACTTCCATTCCCTGTTCTGGCCGGCTGTTTTGACCGGCTCGGGCTACCGCACTCCCAGTGCAATTTTTGCTCACGGATTCCTGACCGTGAACGGCCAGAAGATGTCCAAGTCCCGGGGCACCTTCATTACCGCCCGCACCTACCTGGATCACCTGAATCCGGAGTACCTTCGCTATTACTACGCCAGCAAGCTGGGTTCTGGCATTGATGATATCGATCTTAACCTGGAGGACTTTACCGCCAGGGTCAACTCCGACGTGGTGGGCAAGCTGGTCAATATTGCCAGCCGATGCGCCGGTTTTATAAGCAAGCGTTTTGACGGTCGCCTGTCAGCAGAAATCATGGATTCGGGCTTGTTCCAGGAGTTCGTCGACGCCGGTGATAGTATCGCCCAGGCGTACGAAACCAGGGAGTTCGCCAGGGCCATGCGCGAAATCATGGCGCTGGCAGATAAAGCCAATCAGTTCATCGACCTGCACAAGCCATGGGTCATGGCCAAGGACGAGGGGCAACTGCCGGCAGTCCAGGCAGTGTGTACCCAGGGCCTGAATATGTTCCGCGTGCTGATGGGTTACCTGAAACCGGTGCTGCCCGTTATAGCCCGGGATGCGGAGGCCTTCCTTGCAGCCGGCGCATTAGACTGGGACTCCCTGGCAACCCCCTTGCTCGGAAGCAGTATCGAGCCGTTTAAACCGCTGGCCGTGCGGGTGGACCCCAAATCCGTGGAGTCCATGATCGCCGCCTCGCGGGAAGACCTGAAGACTGTGGAGAAAGCCCGACCCATGGACCCAATTTCGGATGAGATCGACATCCAGACCTTTGCCAGCGTGGACCTGCGGGTGGCGCGTATCGTGAATGCCGAAAGGGTGGAGGGTGCGGAGAAACTGTTGCAATTGACACTGGATATCGGTGGTGAGCAACGTAATGTTTTCGCGGGTATCAAGTCCGCCTACGAGCCAGAAGATCTGATCGGCAGATTGACCGTGATGGTGGCCAATCTTAAACCACGCAAAATGCGTTTCGGGGTGTCCGAAGGTATGGTCCTGGCGGCCGGTCCTGGCGGCAAGGACATATTCATCCTGACACCGGATGCAGGCGCCGAACCGGGCATGCGCATAAAGTAACTTGAGCAAGCTCTGATTTTTCGTGAACCTGACTCTTGCGGAAAACAACAATCCGACTTTTGTGCGGCCAACCGTCGCAGCCCGGATCACGTGCGATTGGCGGCTTGAATGCATACCTTTTCGCGTTATTTCAACTTCGTCCAGATTGAACCAAAGACACCGATAAAGCATGAAAGAGCTGGCGCTGATTATTCTGAGCACTGTACTGGTCAATAACTTTGTCCTGGTGAAGTTCCTTGGCCTGTGTCCGTTCATGGGAGTATCCAGGAAACTTGAAAGCGCACTGGGTATGGCGGCCGCCACGACGTTTGTGCTGACCATCTCGGCGGCTTGCAGCTACCTGGTGGACACCTACCTGCTGGCGCCCCTGGATCTGGAGTACCTGCGTACCATTGCCTTCATCCTGGTCATAGCCGCGGTGGTTCAGTTCACCGAGATGATGGTGCAAAAGGTCAGTCCGCTGTTGTACCAGGTTCTTGGCATCTATCTGCCGCTGATCACGACAAACTGCGCAGTGTTGGGTGTCGCCCTGTTGAATGTGCAGGAATCTCACAACTTTGTGGAATCGCTGCTCTACGGCTTCGGAGCCGCTACCGGGTTCTCACTCGTGCTGGCCCTGTTCGCCGCAATGCGTGAACGCATGGCCATGGCCGATGTCCCGGAGCCTTTTCAGGGAGCTGCTATTGCCCTGATCACGGCGGGACTGATGTCCCTGGCTTTCCTCGGCTTCACTGGATTGACTTAGGGAGCCTCTGATTTATTCATGAACTCGTGTCTTGCGTCCAATACAGCCGTTTTCCGTGTTGCCAGTCTTCGCGATAGCCTGCTCACGTCTAATTGGCGCCTCAAACCAGGGTCCATTCGCTCACAATCACGTTCGCCCGAATCAGGTCAGAGGCTTTCCGGACCATGAGTGCGGTCTTGCTGCTCACTGCGCTGGCCCTGCTCTTCGGTCTTGCACTGGGCTATGCGGCCATGCGTTTTCGGATTGAGGGTGACCCGGTGGTGGACCAGGTCGATGCCCTGCTGCCCCAGACCCAGTGCGGCCAGTGCAGTTTCGCAGGTTGCCGTCCTTATGCAGAGGCTATCGTTGAAGGCCAGGCGGATATCAATCAATGCCCGCCGGGCGGTGAGCAAACCATACGTGCGCTGGCTGATCTGCTTGGACGCGACCCCAAGCCGCTGAACCCCGAGAACGGTGAAGAGACAATAGCCACCGTTGCGGTTATTGATGAGGACACTTGTATAGGCTGTACGCTCTGCATCCAGGCCTGTCCGGTCGATGCCATCCTGGGCGGGCCCAAGCAAATGCACACGGTCATCGCCAGGGAGTGCACTGGCTGTGACCTTTGCCTGGAGCCCTGCCCCGTGGACTGCATCATCATGGTGCCGCGACAAAGCGGTCTGGCGGCCTGGAGCTGGCCGAAGCCTGTTGCCGTTGCCAAACGCATGGCTAACGGAGCCTGAGCCGATGCGCGATTCTCGTCATCTCAAGACCTTCCATGGCGGCCTGAAACTTGCCGGTCACAAGCTGGAATCCGCCGGTGCGGCGCTGAGGACGCTGCCATTGCCCCGCCGACTGGTGCTGCCACTTACGCAACATGCCGGCCGTGCCGCGATCCCGACTGTTGGGGCCGGGGACAAGGTGCTGGGGTACCAGGAAGTGGCGCGCCCGGACGGAGACCTTTCCTGCAGTCTGCATGCCCCGACCTCGGCGACAGTGATCGGTATCCAGCGACTGCCGATTCCGCATCCTGGCGGTTTGATGGCTGACTGCCTGGTGCTGGAACCGGATGGTCGCGAGGAGTTAGCCCACAGCCTGCCACCTCTGGATTCTGCCAGGCTGGACCTGCCGACACTGTTGCAGCGCGTGCGTGATGCAGGCATCGCCGGTCTCGGTGGCGCAGTTTTCCCGACTCCCTACAAGCTTGCCGGTGCGGCCCACGGTGAAAGCCTGACCCTGGTGGTTAACGGCGCAGAATGCGAGCCCTACATCAGCTGTGACGATATCTTGATGCGCGAGCAGTCGGACGAGATCCTCCTGGGAACCCGGATTCTGCTGAATACCCTCGGCGCCACCTCGGCCATAGTGGCCATCGAACGTGACAAGCGCCAGGCGCTGGATTGTATGCAGGCGGCCATCGAGCGACTTGGTGACAAGCGCATACAGCTGGAACAGATTTTCACCATTTATCCCGCGGGGGGCGAGCGCCAGCTGGTCCAGGTTCTAAGCGGGAAGGAAATACCCGCGGACGGTCTGCCCATAGACATCGGCTACCTGTGTCTGAACGTCGCGACGCTGGTGGCCATCTATCATGCGGTCACCCATGGCAGGCCCCTGGTCTCGCGGATCACAACCGTGACCGGTAGCGGAATCACCGAACCGGGAAATTTCCTGACCTTGCTGGGAACCCCATTGAGTGCGCTGACCGATGCGGCCGGAGGTTACACCGACAGGGCATCTCGTCTGATCATGGGTGGTCCGATGATGGGTATCGCACTGGCCAGTGATGAAGTTCCAGTGGTCAAGGCGACAAACTGTGTTCTCGTCATGGCCGAGGACGAGGTTCGCGCCGGCGGCGAGCAATTGCCCTGCATACGCTGCGGGGAGTGCGAGCAAGCCTGTCCCGCCCAACTCCAGCCCCAGGAACTTTACTGGCGAATCCAGGGTAACAATCTCGCTGGCGCCGGTGAACTGGGGCTGGACGCCTGTATAGAATGCGGCTGTTGTGACCTGGTCTGCCCGAGCCATATACCGCTGGTGCAACACTACCGTTACGCGAAAGCCAGGGTAAAGACCGCCAGGATCCAGCACCAGCAGTCAAGCGTGGCCAAACAGCGTTTCGAGAGCAGGAGGGATCGCCTGGAAAATGAAGCGGCCCGACGCAAACAGCGACTGGAGGAGAAACGCAAGACCCGCGCGTCAAGTGAGCAGGCTCCCAAGGCCATCAAGGGGGAGATAGACGCCATACTCGCGCGTGCCAGGGGCAAGCGCCGGGACGGCAAGCAGGGGGACGAAACATCGTGAGACGCTTCGACACCTCGGCGGCGCCCTTCCCGCAACCCGACACCACCGTAAGCCTGATGATGGGCCGCCTGCTCCTGTCCCTGGCGCCCGCTGCGGCCGTGTACACCTGGTTCTTCGGCCCCGGGCTTCTGTTCAATATCCTGGTTGCAAGTGGCATAGGCCTGGTGGCGGAAGCGGCCGTGCTGCAGTTGCGGAAAAGGCCGCTGGGTCCCCACCTCGGTGACTGCAGTGTGCTGGTAACAGCCGTGCTCTTTGCCTGGTGCCTGCCTCCGGCCACACCCTGGTGGATTACCGCCATCGGCATGATTTTCGCGGTGGTTTTTGCCAAGCATCTATATGGCGGCCTGGGTCACAATCCATTTAACCCGGCCATGGCCGGTTACGTGCTGGTGCTGATTTCGTTTCCCCAGGAACTCACACGCTGGCTTCCGGTTTCCGGGCTGTATGCGCACGGCCCGGATACCCTGCAAACGCTGTGGGCAACACTCAGCGGTCAACTCGGAGGTGGTCTTCAGTGGGATGCGGTCAGCATGGCGACGCCACTGGATTACATGAAAACTGAATTGGCACGCCTGACCACCATGCCCGAAATCAAATCCCATCCCATGTTCGGGGATTTCGCCGGGCGCGGTTACGAATGGGTGGCGAATTTTGTCGCCCTCGGAGGAGCCTGGCTGCTATACAAACGCGTCATTCGCTGGCATATCCCGGTGGCGGTCCTGGCCGGCGTATTGCTGCCAGCCACGCTGGTGTACCTGGTGGACCCTGGCAGCAACGGATCTCCCGGTTTGCACTTGTTCAGCGGGGCGACACTGCTCGGCGCCTTTTATATCGCCACCGATCCGGTTTCAGCAGCCACATCTCCAAGGGGCAGACTGATTTACGGTTTCGGCGTGGGTCTTATTACTTTCGTTGTCCGTAAATGGGGAGGTTACCCCGACGGTATTGCGTTTGGCGTCTTGCTAATGAACGCTGCGGCCCCGTTGATCGATCACTTTACGCGTCCGCGGGTGTATGGCCATGAAAAATAAGTCTGTGGCTGGCGCATTCAGCAATTCACTCAGGGCGGGCGCACTACTGTCGACCTTCGCCCTGGCAGGAGGCAGCTTGCTGGCGCTGACTTACTCCGGTACGCGCGAACGCATTGCCCAGAACGAGCGCGCTTTTACACTACGCAGCCTGAACGAGATCGTGGATATCCGCCGCTATGACAATGACCTGTTCACGGATGTGGTCCTGGTGACCGACCGTGACTACCTGGGCAGCAAGGAACCGGTACCGGTATACCGCGCGCGCAAGCACGGGCAGGCGGTGGCCGCAATTATCGCCTCGCGGGCACCGGACGGTTACAACGGCACGATAAAGCTGCTGGTTGGAATCAACCTTGACGGCAGTCTGACCGGGGTACGCATCACCAGTCACCGGGAAACGCCGGGGCTGGGTGACGGCATAGAACTTGAGCGCTCCAACTGGGTTTTGGACTTCGATGGTCACGGCCTGGGGCAGCCGCAAATCGAAGGCTGGCAGGTCAGGCGTGACGGTGGCGATTTCGACCAGTTCACTGGTGCAACCATTACCCCCAGGGCCGTGGTAAAGGCGGTGAAAAACACCCTGCTATACTTCGAGGCACACAAGGAGGACTTGTTCTCCCGGCCCGCCCAGGAGGTTGAAAACCAGTGAGCACGGCTTTCAAGGAAATCAGTAGAGAGGGACTTTGGCGGAATAACGTTGGCCTGGTGCAATTGCTGGGCCTCTGCCCGCTGCTGGCGGTAAGCAACAGCCTGGTCAATGGTCTTGGCCTGGGGCTGGCGACAACCATGGTATTGGTTGGCTCCAGCACCCTGATATCCGCGATTCAATCATGGGTGCCTCGGGAAATCCGGATTCCGGTATTTGTCCTGATCATTGCGTCCCTGGTCACTGCCGTAGACCTCGCCCTGAATGCCTGGTTTCACCAGTTGTATCGCGTGCTGGGTATTTTCATTCCCCTGATTGTCACCAATTGCGCCATCATCGGCAGGGCGGAGGCCTTTGCCTCGCGCAATCCGGTGCCTGCGGCCGCCCTGGATGGCCTCATGATGGGGCTGGGATTCACCGTCGTGCTGGTGTTGCTGGGTGCGTTTCGGGAAATCATCGGCCAGGGTACCTTGCTGGATCAGGCCCACATGCTTTTCGGTCCCGTCGCCCGCGACTGGACTGTGCAATTGGGGTCCGACCGGCATGGCCTGCTGGTGGCCATGCTGCCACCGGGAGCCTTCATCGGTCTGGGGCTGATGATCGCGGCCAAGAATGTCATTGATGGCCGCCTTGCCCGACGGACCCATAAAATCACCGACGCCTTGCCCGCTGCCGGTCACGGCTAGGACCCGGGCCGCTATGAACCGGAGCAGGCGAAGCGAGATATTCAGGCGACTGAAGGCGGCCAATCCAAGACCCACGACCGAACTGGGCTACCGATCGGCCTTTGAACTATTGGTGGCCGTCATCCTGTCGGCCCAGGCCACGGATGTAAGCGTCAACAAGGCCACGAGCAAACTTTTCGCGGTGGCTAACACGCCCAGGACCATACTCGAACTGGGTGTTGAGGGTTTGAAGCGCTACATCAGGACCATCGGTTTGTTTAACACCAAGGCCGAGAACATTATCAAGACCTGTGCCTTGTTGATTGAGCACCACGGCGGTCAGGTTCCCTGCAACCGGGATGAGTTGGAACAGCTTCCCGGGGTAGGACGGAAAACTGCCAACGTCATCCTGAATACGGCCTTCGGGCAGCCAACCATTGCAGTTGACACCCATATCTTCCGGGTCAGTAATCGCACCGGCATCGCACCGGGAAAGACCGTGCTTGAGGTTGAAAAACGCTTGCTGCGACTGGTGCCGGATGAATTCAAGCTGGATGCGCACCACTGGTTGATCCTGCACGGACGTTATGTGTGCAAGGCGCGCAAGCCGGAATGTCCGGATTGCATCATTCGCGACCTGTGCGAATTCAGGAAAAAAACTCTCGCCTGATTCTACCCCCTGATCCGCGTCGGCTGACTGGAAACGCCGCACCCGGGTAGAATGAGTGACCATAAAGGCCCAAGGTAAATCGAAATGCTCTTTAGTCCCGATCGAAACAAGTTACGACAGACCTACGTCGATGCATGGAGTCGTTTTCGACAGGGCTTGCCGCTGGAACCGCTGCAGGCGCAAATAGCTGCGGTGGTACAGAATCATCCGGAATACCACTCAATCCTGGCTGATCCGGACGCCGTCCTGGGCAAGGATTTCCCGCCTGAACTCGGTCAATCCAACCCGTTCCTGCACATGGGCTTGCATCTTGCCATCAGAGACCAGGTCGCCACAGACCGGCCCATGGGTATCAGGTCCGCCTACTCGCTGCTGGCCACAGCCTCGGACTCTGAGCACGAGGCCGAGCACGTATTGCTGGAGTGTCTGGCGGAATCATTGTGGCAAGCCCACCGGCATGACAGTCAGGCCGATGAGCAAGCCTACCTGGAATCAATCAAGCGGAAACTGCCCCAACGCCAGGAGACCTGAGCACGACTGCAAGGTGCCCTCGCCGGTTGCCGCATACGCGGGCGCCCATTCAGGGAATGGCCTGGATCAGCTTGGGCACATTACCCATGACCGTCGCCAGGTAGGCGGTAAACCTCGCCGCATCGGCACCGTCGATTACCCTGTGGTCGTAGGACAAGGACAGGGGCAACATCAGGCGCGGCAAGAAAACCTCGCCATCGTATACGGGGGCCATACGCGAGCGCGATACACCCAGGATGGCCACCTCGGGGGCGTTGATTATGGGCGTGAAGGCGGTGCCCCCTATCCCTCCCAGGCTGGACACAGTGAAGCAACCGCCCTGGATCTGTGCTGCAGTCAATTTCCCCTCCCTGGCAGCGGCACTGAGTTCCGCCAACTCCCGGGCGAGTTCAAAAACATCTTTCTTGTCCGCATCGCGCACGACCGGAACCACCAGGCCATTCTCGGTATCCGCAGCAAATCCGATGTGCATGTACTGCTTGATCACCAGGTTCTCCCCGGTGCTGTCCAGCGAGGAATTGAACTGGGGGAATTCCTGCAAAGCCATGGCACAGGCTCGCATGACAAAGGCCAGCGGAGTAAGGCGTATACCTCGACTGGCGGCACTTTGGCTGAGCGCCTTGCGCATGGCTTCCATGTCGGTGATGTCGGCATCATCGTGCTGGGTGACATGGGGAATATTCAGCCAACTGGCCTGCAAACGTGGCCCGGATATCTTGCGAATACGTCCAAGAGGACGCAGCTCAATCGGGCCGAAGCGGGCAAAATCCACCTGGGGAATCCCTGGCAGGCTGAGCGTGCCAGGAGCCGATGTCTGACTCAGACGCGGCCTTGATGTACTGCTTGACGTCAGCGCGAATAATGCGTCCCCTGCGCCCGCTGCCCTTTACCCGGATCAAATCCACCCCGACCTCACGCGCAAACTTGCGCACCGCCGGGCCGGCATGGGCCAGCGCAAAGCCAACCTCGCCCCTGTCCCCGCCAGAAGCCGGCGCTGCACCCTCATGCGCGGCTGGCGGCGCCTGAACACTGGTCGCTACCGGGGCTGCGGCAAGCTTGTTGGCTACCACAGCGGTTGGCTCGCTGACGGTCAATGTCAGGATTGGATCACCCCTGGAAACCTTGTCCCCGGCCTGGACCTGCAGCGAGGCAACGATGCCGGCGCGCGGCGCAGGGACATCCATGGTGGCCTTGTCAGTCTCAATGGTGATCAGACCTTGTTCGGCCGCCACCGAATCTCCTGCGCTGACCAGCACTTCGATAACATCCACTGCGCTGAAATCACCGATGTCGGGCACACTCACCTGCACCGTGCCGGCCGCAGACGCATGTGGCGGTGACACGGGCTCGCTCCCGGCCGGGGCCACGGGCGCTGCGGGTACATCAGGTAACACAGGCGGCGCATCAGGAACGGGAACCGGTTTCGCAGCGGCCTGTACAAGTTCCCCGCCCCCGGCGCTGGCGTCTTCCGGTTCGATCAGGGCCAGCACGGATCCCATGGACACCTTGTCTCCCGGATGCACCCTGACCTCTACCAGCGTACCGGCCAGGGGCGACGGCACATCCATGGTTGCCTTGTCAGTTTCGATCGTGATCAGGCCCTGCTCACGCTGTACACGATCACCGGGCGCCACCAGCACCTCGATGACGTCTACATCGGAGAAATCTCCAATATCGGGAACCAGAATTTCTTTGCGCGTTGCCACTGTATATCTCCCCGGTCCCTTAGCTGGTCGCCGGATAGGGTTTCTCGGGGTTGATGCCATAGCGCGTAATGGCGTCCTTGACCACCGACCGCTTCACCTTGCCTTCATCCGCGAGGGCATCCAGGGTGGCAAGCACAATGTGATGTCGATCAACTTCGAAGAAGGACCGCAGCGCCTTGCGTGTATCGCTGCGGCCGTAACCGTCCGTGCCCAGCACCTCATAGTGACCGGGCACCCAGGGACGAACCTGGTCAGGCACCAGTTTCATGTAATCACTGGCCGCGACGAAGGGTCCCTCGCGACCTTCCAGGCACCTGCTGACAAATGCACGACGGGGTTCCTGCTCGGGATGCAGCCGGTTCCAGCGATCCACTTCCAAAGCATCCCGGCGCAGTTCCGAATAGCTGGTCACGCTCCATACATCCGCCGGGATCTGGAAATCCTGCTGCAGCAATACCGCCGCAGCTTCGACTTCGCGCAGGATAGTGCCGGACCCGAACAACTGTACACCGGCGTGCTCCTGACCGGCCTGGCTCAACTGATACATGCCACGCACTATGCCCTCTTCGACCCCCTCGGGCAGGGCGGGATGAGGATAGTTCTCGTTCATGCAAGTGATGTAATAGAACACGCTTTCCTGCTGCTCGTACATGCGCTTGAGTCCGTCGTGCACGATCACCGCCAGCTCATAGGCGTAGGTGGGGTCGTAGGAGATGCAATTTGGAATAGTGGCCGCCGCCAGCAGACTGTGGCCGTCCTGGTGCTGCAAGCCTTCGCCGGCCAGGGTCGTGCGCCCGGCGGTACAACCCACCAGGAAACCCTTGGCCTGCATATCACCCGCCGCCCAGGCAAAATCACCGATACGCTGGAAACCGAACATGGAATAGAACAGGTAGAAGGGCACCATGTTTACGCCATGATTGGCATAGGCCGTGCCCGCGGCAGTCCATGAACTGAACGCACCGGCTTCGTTGATGCCTTCCTCCAGTACCTGGCCCTTGACGTCCTCACGGTAGTACATCAACTGGTCCGCATCCTGGGGCGTATACAACTGGCCTACCGAGGAGTAGATGCCAAACTGCCGAAACAATCCTTCCATGCCGAAGGTGCGGGCCTCATCCGGAACGATGGGCACCACGCGGGAGCCAATTTCCTTGTCCTTCATCAGGCTGGTCATCATGCGTACGATGGCCATGGTCGATGAAATTCCACGTTCGCCGCTACCCTCCAGCAACGCCTTGTAGGTAGAGAGCGGAGGAATTTTTAACGCAGGCGCGTCGTGACGGCGTTGCGGCAGAGATCCGCCCAGGGCATCACGGCGTTCATGCAGATACTTCATCTCCGGACTCTTGCTGGCCGGCTTGCGGAACGGCACGCTGGCAATCTCATCATCCGAAACGGGAATGCTGAACCGGTCACGGAAACCACGCAGGTCTTCTTCGGTCAGGGATTTTTGCTGGTGGGCGATGTTCTGTCCCTCGCCCGAGGAACCCATGCCGTAGCCCTTGATGGTCTTTGCCAGGATTACGGTCGGCTGTCCCTTGTGCCGACTGGCCGCCTCGTAGGCCGCATGCACCTTGAGCGCATCGTGACCACCGCGATTCAAACGCCAGATTTCCTCGTCCGACATATTGGCGACCATGGACAACAATTCCGGGTATTTGCCAAAGAAATTGTCCCGCGTGAACTTGCCGCCATGGGCCTTGAATGCCTGGTACTCGCCGTCGACACATTCTTCCATCAGACGCTGAAGCAGCCCCTGGTTGTCCTTGGCCAGGAGCCGATCCCATCGCGAACCCCAGATCACCTTGATGACATTCCACCCGGCGCCCAGGAAGGCCGCCTCCAGTTCCTGGATGATCTTGCCATTTCCCCGAACCGGTCCGTCCAGGCGTTGCAGGTTGCAATTGACCACGAACACCAGGTTATCCAGTTTCTCGCGCACCGGCATGGTTATCGCGCCCAGGGATTCCGGCTCATCCATTTCGCCATCACCCAGGAAGCACCAGACCTTGCGATCAGACCTCGGCACCAGGTCACGGTTCTCCAGGTAGCGGCAGAACTTGGCCTGGTACAAGGCGGTCAAGGGACCCAGTCCCATGGATACCGTGGGAAACTGCCAGAAGTCGGGCATCAACCAGGGATGGGGATAACTTGATAATCCGCCCGGTTCTACTTCCCGGCGGTAACGCTCGAGGCGGGCCTCGTCCAATCGCCCCTCCAGGTATGCCCGTGCATAAATACCCGGTGCCGAATGACCCTGGAAAAACACCATGTCGCCAGGATGTTTGTCCGAAGGCGCCCGCCAAAAATGATTAAATCCAACCTCGTACAAGGTGGCCGAAGACTGGTAGCTGGCGATATGCCCCCCAACCTCTTTGCTCTCGGCGTTGGCGTGAACCACCATCGCCATGGCATTCCAGCGGATATAGGCCTCGATCCGCCGCTCAAGTTCCCTGTCCCCGGTATAGGGCGGCTGCTGACCCACGGATATCGTGTTCAGATAGGCCGTGTTGGGCTTGAAAGGCAGATAGGCACCGGAGCGACGGGCATGATCAATAATGCTCTCTAGCAGGAAGTGGGCGCGCTCCGGGCCGTAGGCCTTGAGAACCGAGTCTATGGATTCAATCCATTCCCGGGTTTCCTCGGGGTCGATATCCTCGAACCTGACAGAATCTGACATCTGGATCTGTTCCCGTGCTGCGTGTTGCGGTTGGCCCAACTGCCGGACCGGCGGATGATTTACGGGCTACCAGCTGATAGGATGGCTCCGCATTTTCGCGCTCTTGCGCATCCTGCCTGTCGGCAGACATTTTGAATGGTTTTTAGACCCGCAATAATGGTGTTTTGAGAGAGGTAGGTCAAGGTGGCAACACTGCCCATACACCGTTTGACGGCGGTTAAGCTGAATATTGCGCAACTCAAGGGCGCGCTTACTCCTTCCAGGCTCCTGGCCAGCGACATTCTGGTCGTGCTTGCGCCCGGGAAGGCCCCGGCGACATTGTTGGCCGAGCTGCCGGATGGCGCCAGACTGCGGAAATTGATTGAAAAGAGCGACGGCAAGGATGGAAAGGTGCGGCGCACCTGGGTATCCCACAAGGGCAGGACCTGCCAGGTCTTGCTGGCACAATGCCCGGACCAGGCCACCCGCTTTGCCCGCCTGGACCAGGCCAGAATCCTGGTGGGCAAAATCCTGGAGGACCGACCTGCAAGCCTGACAGTGCTGCTGGACGGCCTTGACGAGCCCGCGGCCATGGCAACCGCAGAAGCAACCGCCAGTGCCCTCTACGCGGCCCTGGCTGGCATGCCAAATCGCAAGAGCAAGCCTGCTCCGGCGCATCCCCTGGCCAAGCTCAGATTCGCCGGTCTGCCGGCCAGACTGGATACACTGCGAATCAAGGCGGAGGCCGGCGGCAATCACCTGGCGCGCTGGCTTACCGCCTTGCCTCCCAACGAACTCAACCCCGGGGGTTACCGGCGTCACCTGGAAGCGCTGGCCACCGAGCACGGCTGGAGCTTTCGGTTTATCGGCGAAAAGGAACTGGCCCGCCAGGGCGCTGGCGCCTTCCTTGCGGTCAGCCAGGCCAGCGCTGAAAGGGATGCCGGGATCGCTCATATCCGCTATCGCCCCGGCAAGAAAACGGCCCGGGCGGGCCTGGCCCTGGTCGGCAAGGGTATTTGTTTCGACACCGGCGGCAGCCAGCTCAAACCGTTCAAATCGATGCTGAATATGCATGAAGACATGGGAGGAAGCGCGGTAGCAATAGGGCTGATGCAGACCCTGACCGAGCTTGGCTACCCGGAGCCGGTAGATTGCTGGCTGGCGATCGCGGAAAATCGGCTGGGCCCCCGGGGCTACATCCCGCAGGACATTCTTGTTGCCGCCAATGGTACGACTATCCAGGCCATTCACACGGATGCGGAGGGCCGCCTGGTGCTGGCCGACACCCTCCACCTGGCGAGCAAAACAGGGCCACGGGCGATTATCGACTTTGCCACCCTCACCGGTTCCTGTGTGGCGGCGCTCACGGAGCGTTACAGTGGCGTCTTCACCAATCGGGAACACCTGAATGCCACTTTGATCGAGGCCGGCAAAGCAAGCGGCGAGAGAGTCTGGCCATTTCCCATGGACGAGGACTTTGACCAGGCACTGGAGAGCGAGGTTGCCGATGTCCAGCAGTGTCCAACCACCAACGATGGGGATCACATCCTGGGAGCCAGGTTCCTCAGTCGATTTGTGGGCAAGGAAATTGCCTGGGTCCATGTAGACCTGAGTGCGGTAAACCACAAGGGCGGTCTGGCCCACGTACCCACATCGATTACCGGATTTGGTGTACGGTTCACACTCAATCTGCTGCTGGAGCAGAAATTCATGGACAAGCTGGATAAACAATGACCGAGAGCCTGGTAATTATTCGGCCCGACGACTGGCACTTGCACCTGCGCGATGGCGCGGCGCTGGCCGCGGTGGTGCCATTCACCGCAAGACAGTTCCGGCGAGCCGTGGTCATGCCCAACCTGCGTCCACCGGTGGTCAACGCAGCTCAGGCCCTGGCCTATCGTCAGCGCATACTTGACGCCCTGCCCCCGGATACAGATTTCGATCCCTTGATGACGCTTTATCTGACTGACAAGACGTCTCCGGAGATCATTTCCGAAGCGGCAAGCTGCGGGCACGTGGTGGCGGTAAAGCTGTATCCGGCGGGCGCTACCACCAATTCTGATTTCGGCGTCACCAACCTGGACAAAACCCAGCCTGCGCTTGAGCAAATGTCTGCGCTGGGTATGCCGTTGTTGGTGCATGGCGAGGTGACCGACGATACCGATGTGTTCGAGAGAGAAAAGCGCTTTATTGACCGCGTGCTTGCCCCCCTGGCCCAGCGTCATCCGCAGCTCAAAATCGTGCTGGAACACATTACCACTGCGGATGCTGTGGCATTCGTGAACTCAGGCCGGCCCGGTCTGGCGGCCACGGTGACGCCCCAGCACCTGCTGATGAATCGCAACGCCCTGTTCGCTGGCGGTGTACGCCCGCATCATTTCTGCTTGCCGGTGCTCAAGCACGAACGTCACAGGGAGGCGGTGATGGAGGCCGCAACCAGTGGCTCGGCTCGTTTCTTCCTGGGTACCGACAGCGCTCCCCACGCCCGGAGCACCAAGGAAAACGCCTGCGGTTGCGCCGGCATTTTCTCGGCTCATGCAGGTATCGAGTTGTACGCAGAGGCCTTTGAGCAAGCAGGACGCCTGGACAAGCTGCAACAATTTGCCAGCCACAGCGGCCCCGACTTCTATGGCTTGCCCCGTAACACCGACACTATCACCCTTGTACGCGAACCCTGGCAGGTGCCGGCCAGTTATCCCTTCCTGGACAACGATCCCCTGGTACCGCTGAAATCGGGCGAGACTCTGTCCTGGCGCATGGAATACCCTCGCCATGACTGAGCAGAAAAAGACCCCGGGCATGGCGACCCGTTTCCGTGGATTCCTGCCGGTGGTGGTGGACGTTGAAACCGGGGGATTCAACAGCGAAACCGATGCCTTGCTGGAAATCGCAGCCGTGCTGGTAAACCTTGATGAGGACGGCACCCTGACGCGCGGCGAAACCCATCGCTTTCACGTCAACCCGTTTCCTGGCGCCAACATTGAACAAGCGGCGCTGGAGGTTACCGGTATTGACCCCCATCACCCGCTGCGCCTGGCGCTGGATGAAAAAGAGGCATTGACCCGGATATTCAAAGAGGTGCGAAGGGAAGTAAGTGCCAGCGGATGTACGCGGGCCGTACTGGTGGGCCACAACGCAAATTTCGACTTGTCCTTCCTGAACGCGGCGGTGACCCGCGCCGGGCTAAAACGCAATCCCTTCCATCCGTTCAGTTGTTTCGATACCGCCACGCTGGGTGGGGTGGCTTTCGGCCAGACCGTACTGGCCCGCGCCATAGACGCCGCCGGAATTGAATGGGACAGCAAGCAGGCCCATTCCGCCGCCTACGATGCGGAACGTACGGCCGATCTGTTTTGCCTGATCGTCAATCAGTTTCGGGAAATCTACCAGGGCTCCGTGAGCGCGGCGAAGTCTCGCCAGGCGCCCTGAGCGGTAACAAACAACAGCAGAAAATAACGGGTTGCTGATCGTTCCGGTCAGCCACCGCTATCTTGATCAACCAGGATTGGACTAGGCGCCGGACGTCTGGGCAAGCAAGGGCTGGAGTTCTCCCGCCTGATACATCTCAACCAGGATGTCACTGCCTCCGATCAACTCACCCTTCACATAAAGTTGGGGAAATGTCGGCCAACTGGAGTAAACCTTGAGGGCTTCCCGAAGTTCCGGTTCTTCCAGGATGTTCAGGGTATCAAAGTTCGTGCCGCAGGCTCGCAGCACTGCCACTGCCTGGGCAGAAAATCCGCACTGCGGAAAATCAGGAGATCCCTTCATAAACAGCAGTACCGGATGTGAAGCCAATTCCTGCTCGATTCTTTGCTGAACGTCCAAACCAATGTCCTCCAGGGTCATTAAGGCCCGGTCTTGCGCCAATTCGCGACGGCGCTCTTACCGGGAAACCGCACACGGGCGCCAGGCATTATCCATGGCGTCCCAGATCAAACTGCTTCCAGTGTTCTTGCGCAGCTCGCAAACAGGCCGTCATCCCCACTCATGCACACCAGGATGCAGGGGGACTCTACCGTCCAAAGCACGGCACAGGAACTGTCATTCTCCAAGCCTATCTAGGCAGCGAAATTGGCCGCTACAAAGTCCCAGTTAACCAACTTCCAGAACGTCTCAACGTACTGCGGACGGGCATTGCGATAATCAACGTAATAGGCATGTTCCCACACGTCACAGGTCAGTAGCGGAGTACTGCTGCCAGTCAACGGAGTGCCCGCGTTAGCTGTTTGCTCAAGCGCGAGGCCGCCATCGGGTTTGCGAACCAGCCAGGCCCAACCGGAACCGAACTGGGTAACGGCCTTGGCGCTGAACTCCTCGCGGAACTTGGCGAAGGAACCAAACGCCTTCTCGATCGCAAGCGCCAACTCACCGGCAGGCTCGCCACCGCCATTCGGGCTCATGCAATTCCAGTAGAAAGTATGGTTCCAGACCTGGGCTGCATTATTAAACACACCGCCGCTGGATTTGCGCACGATCTCCTCAAGAGAGGAATTCTCGAATTCAGTACCCTGGATCATCTTGTTCAGGTTCACAACATAGGCGTTGTGGTGCTTGCCGTAATGGAACTCAAGCGTCTCCCTTGAAATATGGGGCTCCAGGGCATCCATTGCATAGGGCAGTTTTGGCAGTTCGTGAGCCATGAAAATCTCCTTTGTTCGGGGCCCCGGATATTGAGACAATGCTCCGGGCTAGGTCGATAAAACCGGTATGATACCAGAATTTGAACCCTTCCAGATTCCCATGAGCAATAGAAAGAGCATGAATCCTGGCCAATCGGCCCCAGATATCCCGTCTGTCGCGGAGGCGAACGTGCGCAGCGCCCTGGCCGAGGACGTGGGCAGCGGGGACGTAACCGCCGGCCTGGTTCCGGCGCGTGCCCGGGCCACCGCCTGGGTAAGCTGCAGGGAACACGCTGTCATCTGCGGGCAGCCCTGGTTTGACGAGACTTTTCGGCAGCTGGACCCCGCTATCGAAGTGGTCTGGCTGGTGCATGAAGGCCAGCAGGTGGAACCGGATACCCGGGTATGCAAAATAAATGGCCCGGCCCGGGCCATACTGACGGGGGAACGTACTGCCCTGAATTTCCTGCAGACACTGTCCGGCACCGCCACAGCAGCCGCGGCGCTGGCGGCACTGGTGACTGGCACCGGGTGTAGCGTGCTGGATACGCGCAAGACCATTCCCGGCCTGCGCCAGGCACAAAAATACGCTGCTCGTTGCGGCGGCATGCGCAATCACCGTAACGGTCTGTTCGATGGCGTGCTGATAAAGGAAAACCACATCATGGCAGCCGGAAGCATTACGGCCGCGGTGGAAACAGCCCGGAGGACCACCCACGATCTGACCGTGGAGGTTGAAGTGGAATCACTTGCCGAAGCCCGGGAGGCCATAACGGCGGGAGCGGATATCCTTCTGCTGGATGATTTCAGCCTCGAGCAAATGGTCGAAGCCGTGCAATTGAATCGGCGATTGGCAGCCGACCTGCCGCGGGAGAGAGCCATGCTGGAGGCGTCTGGATCGGTAACCGGAGAAAGCCTGCGACAGATAGCCGCTACCGGTGTGGATTTCGTTTCCGTAGGGGCTGTGACCAAGCACCTGCGCGCCACCGATTTTTCGATGCGTTTCAGCCTGGCCCAGGAGTGACTCAGCGTCGCTTGGTGGTTTCGTTCAGATTGTTCTTCATAACCGGCTGGGGTTCGGAAACACCGTAGCCCTGGGCATAGTCGATGCCCATGCCACGCAGCATGGTGATGATTTCCTCGTTTTCGGCGAACTCTGCGATGGTGCGCTTGCCGGTCAAGTGCCCTATTTCATTGATCGAGCGTACCATTTCCCTGTCGATCGGATCGTGCAGCATCTCGCGCACGAAGCTTCCGTCAATCTTCAGAAAATCGACCGGGAAATGTTTCAGATAACCGAAGGAAGACAACCCGGTACCAAAGTCATCCAGCGCAAACATGCAGCCCAGTTCTTTAAGAGAGTGAATGAATCGGTTGGCCTGGGAATAACTGGCAATGGCAGCGGTCTCGGTAATCTCGAAACAGATCTTGGTCGGATCAATGCCACTGCGGTGGAACTGATCAATCACAAAAGGCAGGAACTTGTCGTCGGCCAGGCTTTGACCGCTGAGGTTGATGGAACATAAACTCAGGCGCTCACGTTCGTCTGCCTCCGATACCAGCCAGCGCAGCGTATTCTCGATTACCCAGCGGTCAATATTCGGGGTAATGCCGTAACGTTCCGCGGCAACGATAAACAAATCAGGCCCGACAATCTTGCCCGCTTCGTCCCGCATACGTAACAAGATCTCGAAATGCGTGCCACGCTCCATATTGTCGTGTAGCGGCCTGATCGTCTGCCTGTACAGCTCGAAACGCGATTCGTCCAGGGCGTTGTTGATACGCGCCGCCCATTGCATCTCCTTGCGTCGGCGCATGAGATCGATATCGTTTTCCTGGAAACAATGGATACGATTGCGTCCGGCTTCCTTGGCCGCCCGACAGGCACTTTCCGCGGCGCTGACCAGGGTTTCCACATCCTGATTGTCGGCAGTAATGGGCACCACACCAATACTCACCCCGAGACGGAAGGGTCGTTCATCCCATAAGAATTTGAAATCCCTCACCGCTTCGCGCAATGCGTCGGCAGTCACCATCGCTTCCTCGGGCGAGCAACTCTCCAGCAACACACCAAATTCATCTCCGCCCATGCGCGCTACGGTATCGCGCCAGCGAATCTTTGATTTGAGCAAGGCACCCAGTTGCCCCAGCAGCGCGTCGCCAGCGCTATGACCACAGGAGTCGTTGACGATTTTGAATTGATCAAGATCCAGCGACAAGAGTGCATAAGACGTTTCCCGCGCCTTTGCACTCTTCAGGGCCCGATCCAGCCGGGCTTCGAATTCGCGGCGATTTACCAGGCCAGTCAGGATATCGTGGCTGGCGTGGTAACTCAGACGACGATTGAGTTCGCGGGATTCACTCACGTCATGGAAAACCAGCACACCGCCACTTACGACACCGCGATCATCCCGGATGGGCGCGGCAGTACTTTCGATATACAACTCATTTCCGTCACGCTGAATTAACAGTGTCGGCCTCACTGCCTTGATGGGCCTGTCCCTGCGTATGGCTACGGACATGGCGTTTTCCAGGGGCTCACAGGTTTCCTCGTGGAAACATCGAAATATTTCATCAATCGGCCGTCCGGTGGCGTCATCAAGCCTCCACCCGGTCAATTCCTCGGCCACCGGGTTGATGTACTCAACCATCGAATCGCCATCGGTGGTAATGACACCGTCGCCGATTGACTGCAAGCGTGATCTGCGCGCTCTCCTTCTCCCGAAACAGGGCCTCCTCATACAACTTGCGCTCGGTGATATCCAGTTCCACGCCCACCAGACGCCGCAGGCGACCGGTGTCGTCGTGCAATGCCTTTGCCCGGCTCAGCACCCAGCGCCAATCACCATTGGTATGACGCATGCGATGGACGCTTTCAAACTGCGGGATTGTCCCGGCCAGGTGTTCCCGGATCGCTGACTGCACCTGGATCATGTCATCCGGATGCACGAGTTTGCGCCAGTCAGGGGTCGCGTTGACAAACTCGTCATGGTCAAAACCGAGCATGGATTTCCAGCGCGGTGAAAAATACGTCGCATTGGTTCGCAGGTCGAAATCCCACACGCCATCATTGGCGGAGTCGCCGGCCAGGGAATAGTGCTCCCGCACCTCGTTCAATTCGGCCTGCAAAAACAAGCGCTCCTGACCCGATACAAAGCTGGTACCCAGCAGTTTCAGCAACAGGTGTAAATTGGCATCCCAGCCTGCTCTCGGCAAGCAACTGGCCATGGCGATGAATCCGCGTACCTCACCCTGGATACTCAGGCCGAGGAGCAGGATGGCCCCGATATTTAGCGACGAGAACAAGCCCGCCTCGGCGCCCGCCGATCCGGCAGTGTCGCCAAGTTCCAGCACCCGCAGGTTGGTCATGCGTGACTGCAGCCAGGCATAGGGCGCCAGCTCAACACCGGTCAGCACCTCGGGATTACAGGTGGAGAACAAGCTTCGGGCGGAATACACCTGCTGTATGGCCTGGCGCTCGCTGTCCAGGACCGCGACAAACAGGGCATCCACGCCACAGGCCTCCCGAACCGCCTCAAGACTTGCGGTAATTGTCGCAGCACCGTCCTCGCCGGCTGTCTGCAAATCGATGGCGGCCTTGGTGTAGACGGTATCGAGTCCGGGACGGGTACGGACACCTTTCCCGGTGGTGAACCGGGTGGTTTGTCCTGTCAGCGTTATCTCACGCTGATCATTATCGGGTTTTGCCGTCATGTTTCCGACCCCAGTGCGTTTGCCCGACCGTGGCTGGCTGTGTAATTGGCTGCTGCTGATCCCTGACAGCCAGCTACTTTTCAACCACATCCGAGCTGATTGTGACATACTTTTTGAAGAAAACAAGATAACCTCATGTTTATACTTCGGTTAATCAATTTTCACAACACCCAAGCTTGGGTTACTGCTGTAGCGATCCCTTTAAATCTACTCGCGGGGGGGCGAAAAAAGTGGGAGTTGGGTGGCAGTTTTTAGTTTCAGGCGGGTGTGATCAGACTGACCGGACAGCCGGGAATGCACCCGGAGTCACCCGGGCGACGCTTTCCTGCCGCATGTTTACCTGCGTCTCGGCCGCAATCTGAGTGGCCATGTCAAGCGGGCCGGCGCCCGACAGCATCAATACCGACGATCGCGCGGCCCCCTTGCAGGGCCGCCAACGCCGCCGCTACACGCTACCCCTCACCGTCAGACTGACAGTCCTTTTCAGGATTCGGGGTTTTCCGTGGCCAGCGCCTGGAATTGATCCCTGGCCTTTTGCCTGATTTTCTCCGGCTGCAGCAATATCCTGGACAGTGCGGGCAATAACACCAGCGCTCCCAACATATTCCACAGGAACATAAAGGTCAGCATCAGACCCATGTCCGCCTGAAATTTGATGGGAGAAAACATCCAGGTTCCCACGCCGATAGCCAGGGTCAAACCGGTAAAGGCCACGGCAACACCGGTAGTCTGCAGAGTCTTGAAGTAGGCCTCGGTCAAACTCAGGTCCAACTTTATGTACTCCACCAACTTGGTGTAGATATAGATGCCGTAATCCACGCCAATACCGACACCCAGGGCAATCACCGGCAAGGTGGCTACCTTCACACCTATACCCATGAAGGCCATCAGCGCCTGG
This sequence comes from uncultured Gammaproteobacteria bacterium, assembly GCA_963823435.1. Taxonomy (GTDB): domain Bacteria; phylum Pseudomonadota; class Gammaproteobacteria; order Steroidobacterales; family BM003; genus CAKZML01. The sequence goes on from CAWGLN010000009.1 coordinate 51,651, forward strand.
GCCAGCACCGAGGTGAGCGCAAGTGGAAGGATGACGCACAGAACGGCCCTGAGCGAACGGAACGTCAGCAGGCATAACAGACTGACCACGCCATATACCCAGGCCAGCATTTGATATTGGGCGGTACCGATCACAATATTGGTAGCGGCCTCCACGCCCGAGTTACCCGCAGCCAGCAGGAACATGGCGTCTGGACTGTTGTACCTGGTCGCGAAGCTCTCCGCCTGGACAATCACACGTGTCAGCGTATCCGCTTTGTGATCCTCCAGGAAAACCAGCACCGGCACCATGCTGCAGTCAGTGTTGATCAATATACTGGGCACGGCACTAAGGGAACTGTTCAGGACCAGTTTATTGCGACTCAGGGAGGCCCACTTCAGGCTGCCTTCGTTCATCGCCGTGTTATACAGCTTGGCCACGTTGACCAGGGACACCACCGACTGCACACCCTCGACGGTCTCCATTTCGCCCTCGAAACGGTCGATGGCTGACACGACCTCATAGTTACCACACTGCTGGGGCGGGGTCTCGACCATGACCACGAACACGTCTGTACTGTTGGAATAATTGGCTGTCAGAAATGCATTATCCATGTTGTAGCGGGAATCAGCCCGCAACTCCGGGGCGCCCGGATCCAGGTCTCCAATTTTCAGGCCCTGGCCGAAATACAATCCAAATCCGAACAGACCCAATGCAACAAAAAGAGTCACGCGGGCACGCCGGTGTTCTGTGAAGCCGGAGAACCACTGCCAAACCGGGCTGGGTCTGTCCTTGCGAGCCAGCATGAAGCTCATCGATCCCTTGCTGACACCGGTGTAGGACATCAACACCGGCAGCAAGACCAGGTTGGTGAGAATCAGGACTGCCACACCCAGGCTGGCGGTCAGAGGCCAGTTCCTGGATAACCGGTATCTTGATGACAATCAGGGTTAAAAACCCGATACCGTCGCTGGCCAGAGCCACCAGTCCCGGCACATAGAGCTGGCGGAAGGTCAGCCTGGCTGCAGCCATGGGACTTGCGCCGAACAGGGACTTGCTGCGGATGCTGTTGATCATCTGCACGCCGTGGCTCACCCCGATCGCAAACACCAGGAAGGGAACCAGCATGGAGTACGGGTCTATACCGAAACCCAGGACATTAAGCAGACCCAATTGCCAGACCACGCCCATGGTGGAGCACAGCAGGGGAACTAGTAGTGCTCCAGACACAGCGAGAATACAGGTACAAGAGCATCATGGTCGTCAGGAAGGCTATGCCGAAGAACATGCCTACCTGGCTGGCGCCCGTTATCAGGTCGCCGACAATCTTGGCAAATCCGATGATATGAATCGATACGTCATCATTACTGTATTTGTCGCGAACCAGGGTTTCCAGATTCTCTGAGAGTTTCTTGTAATTCAGTTTTTCCCCGGTCTCGGCAGTCCGTGTCGACCAGTGGCGCCAACACGATGGTTGACTTGAAGTTATTCGCCACCAGGCGCCCTATCTGGCCAGACTTGAGCACATTTTCGCGCAGTTGCTCAAGGCTGGCGGGTGATCCGTCATAATCGTCGGGGATGACCGAGCCGCCACGGAATCCCTCCTCGGTTACCTCGCTCCAACGCGTATTCGGCGACCACAACGACTCAAGTTTCGAGCGATCAACGCCCGGGATGAAGAACACCTCATCATTGATTTGCTTGAGCACATCCTGGAAGCCCTTGTCAAAGATGTCGCCCTCCCGGGTCTCCACCACGATGCGCACGGAGTTACCCAGGCTGGCAAGATCATCCCGATTCTTCAGGAAGTTCGCGATATAGGGATGGAAGGTCGGCACCATCTTTTCGAAGCTGGCGTCTGGTTTGATCTGGGCCGCCTGGAAAGCCAGGAAAGCCGTAACCAACGCGAAGAAAATAATCAGGACGACCCGGTTCTTGAAGAACAGGTTCTCCAGCATTGGTTCTACATCCTCAACCGGATGCGTCAAATGATGCTTGGTGGCGCTTTTCATTATTACTTACCTCGAGGAGCCGTCGGGGCCGGCATGATGAATACCACCCTCGCCTACCACTATCAGATTACCGTCGCTGCCGGTGATCACCGCAGCGTAAGAACTGCGATCATCGCGGTACAGCACACTGAAATTCTCGCCCCCATCGTCACTGCTCAGCACGGTGCCGGAACGGCCCACGATGATCAATCGATCATCTGCGGTAAAACTCCCGCCCATCAGCGTATTTTCATTCTCCGTGGTCCTTTCTTCCCAGGTTTCACCACGATCATCCGAGACAAATATATTGCCTCTCAACCCGAAAGTGACAACCCGCCCATCGGCTCCATTGGGCCGGGCCAGGATTCCGAAAAACGAACCCTCATAGGGAGACTCGAGTCTCACCCAGTTCTCACCCTTGTCCTCCGAGCGGAATAACATCCCCGCCTCACCGGATAAATAGACCGTCTGACCGTCCGGAGAGCTCAGACTGTAGTAGTGAAACTTGTCCGGGTTATCCAATGCGGCAGAAGCAGATCGTCCAGTGTTCGCCACCGTCGGTGGTACGAAAGAACAGACCGTATGCGCCGACCGCGACACCCTTATTCTCGTCTGCAAACCAGACGTCCAGAAAGGGATTGGGGGTTCCACCCGAGGCTGCTGCTTCCTGCGCATCCTCCAGGGCGTACTGGGCGTCATCCAGCGCGTACTCTATATCTTCCAGGTCCAGTTCATCCGCGGTTTCCAATTGCTGCTGCAATTGCTCAACAACTCCTTCGGCAAAGCTGACTTCCTGGCTGGAAACATCCTGCCCGGTCAATTGCACAGACCAACTCGTGCCGCCGTCGGCACTATGCAAAATCGTGCCCTCGTGGCCCACTGCCCAGCCCTTTTGAGGGGTAGGAAAATATACGCTGGTCAGGGTGACTGACACCGGCGCCTCCGCCTGGCGCCAGCTCTTGCCATCATCAACCGAGATGGACAATAAAGCCACGCTCTCCCACCGCGACCATCCGGCCGTCCGCCCGGGTCGCATCAAGCAGCAGGGCTCTCTCGACCCGCGGCGACTGTACCGCTGGAAAATACCTGAAATCCGGCTTGACTCCCTCTTCCGCCTGAACCACCCCTGCACCCATCAGCGGTACAACAGTGACCAGTCCCAGCGCCATTCTCTTGATGGCTGTATTAATCCCCTGCATTGACTCCCCCGTCCATTGGCCGCCGGCTACGCCCAAATAAAAGCGGCCCGTCGTTTATACGACGGGCCGCCATCCAATTACAAATCCGTCAAACAGAGTTCGAGGATTCTAATTATCGTTTACCCGCCCTTCTCAATGCCGCCGGCGTGTACTCGCCGGCCGTCGCCGGGTAATCCCACTGATAGGTATATCCGGAAATCTCGTTTTCCAGACCGATCGGAAGATAACGGCCGGAAATCAAATCGTAGCTGACTTCCACTGCATACCACGGCACAGGTACCTGGTAATGACTCATGTTATGGGCTTCCTTTACGCGCCACATTTCGCCACGCCCGTCATACAGGTCGGCCACGGAAATCTGCCAGGTATCTTCGTCCACATAGAATGTACGCTTGGCGTAAACATGCCGCTCGCCCGACTTCAGTGTGCCTTCCACTACCCAGACGCGGTGCAGCTCATAACGCAGGTAGGCGGGATTCATATGCCCGGGCTGCAGGATGTCCTTGTAGCTGGCCTTTTTATTCAGTAAGCGATAACCGTTGTAGCCGATATACAATTCCTGCTTGCCCAACAGCTTCCAGTCATAACGATCCGGGGCGCCGTTATACAGGTCCAGGTCGTCGGCCGTACGCAAGGCATCGGAGGCAGTGCCGGGACCGTCATAGGCCACGTCCGGAGCACGGCGCACACGCCGCTGGCCGGCATTGTAAACCCAGGCCGCACGCGGTTCCTTCACCTGGTCGATATTCTCGTGCACCAACAACACGGTGCCTTCCAGACGCGCCGGGGCCACGATGCTTTGCATGTAGAAGAACAGGCGATTGGGATCAATCTCTTCCTTTATGTAGTTGGCCCAGGTGATCTGGTCATCAAACACAACCGGGCTGAAGTTGCCGTTGGCCTGCACCGGAATCTGGGTGTAACTACGCTTGACGCTGCCACCACGATAGCGAACGATATGATTCCATATCACTTCGATACCGCTGGCAGGCATCGGAAACGGCGCATCCGAGACCAGCGCTTTCAGGCCGTTACCGCCTTCGGCCAGCTCAGCCTTCACGGCGCCTGTCTTGACCTGGTCGTACACCGCCTGTGGATAGGCGGCCGAACGGCGCGAGGGGTACACGTCCATCTTGAAGGTATTCGGATAGCGCTTCAGCAAGGCGATCTGCCCGGGAGACAGGTTGTCCTTGTACTGCTCGTAGTTGGCTGCAGTGATGGAGAACATGGGCTGATCGGCAGCATACGGATCCACCAGGGGTTGCCCCGGAGTGTAGCCGGCGGGCAGGGTCTTCAGCGGCGCCCATTCCGGAATAGTCCCCGCGGCGTTACCGGCGCGCTCGGCGCCCATGGGTGTGAACTCAGGCCCACCCAGCTTGGTTGCCTGGTCCTGGGAAATGGCAGCGGACGCCCCGGTAGCGACCATGTATGTTGCAGCTGCCAGCGCCAGCATGGTTTTGCTCAATAATGTCATGTCATTAATCCTCATAAATCCTTGGCCTGGCCTAGAAGCTCACGCCGAAGCTAATGCCGGCGAAATCGCGATCAGCACGGGTGTTGTAATCGCCACCGGAGAAATCCGTGTAGAAGATTTCTGCAGTGTAGCGCTGCAGGTATTCTGCCTTGAGCGACAGGCCCAGGACCTTGCTGCCCTCGTTAAAGACACCGGCTGGGTGCCAGCCACTGACATCATGAGAGTAACTCAGGCTCGGCACCAGGTTCACGCCCTTGAAGACGTCGTCATACTGGAACACCAGGCGTGCCCGGTAGCCCCAGGAGGAATCCGTAACATAGCCCTCGTCGGTGCAATTGGCGGCATTGCTGTTGACCACCAATCCAATTGCCGGAACGCCCTCGCAGGTAATCGTGTACGGCCCGATTCGGGAAGGGCGCAAACGAGCCCATACCGTAGGTCGGTGACCGGCCATAACGACGGTTGAACTCGCCATTGAGCAGGTCAACACCGGTGGTGGGTGGCAGACCACTGACACCGGCCCAGCCCACCTCGCCTACCAGGGCGACCTGTGAAGTGCCCAGGATGCGGTAGAAGGTCTTGATCACCGTCAGCTGCGCCTGGGTGCTGTCATACTCGTCATAACCATTAAAGGTACCGCCCGGGGGCAGTGTGAGCACTACAGGAGTAATCGGGCTCCAGGGCGCCAATCCCAAGGCAGCCTGCAACAACTCGGTCGAGTTAACCTGCAAGGGCATATCGGGATGGAAGCTGACCTCGCCGGATACCGCCCAACCGCCCAGGTTGGTGGCCACGCTCAGGCCATACAACACCTGGTCTTCGGGGAACTGGGCATAGAACGTCGGGTTGCCACCATAGGGGTTGCCTGGAATGAAGGTTGATCCGGGCGGCGCGCCCAGTTCCACGTTCTGCGAGGTACGCCCGGTGTACATCGGAATCTTGCTGTGGGTGCTCATGTAATACAAACCGAATTCGGTGCCACCGAGATTCTCGGCGAAATAACGCAAGGCTATACCGAACTGGCCACCATCATCGGGCTCCACATCACCGTCGCGGGTAATGTAGACACCGTTCGCCATGGCATAGGCGTCAGACACACCGTTCGACACCGTCAGCAGGTTACAGCCATCGGCCGCGAAGTCCGCATCGGAGTAATAGCTGCCGCAGGAATCGATGATGTATTTTTCCCACTCGTACTGGTAGAAGGCCTCGACGCTGATCGCATCGCTTAACCCCATGGCACCGTAGAGCATGCCCACGGGAAGCAGACCTTCCTTGATTTCCACACCGGGACGGCGGAATGCCGACACGTCAACCGGGTTGACCGCATTCAGGCCGCCCTGGATAAAGGTGCTCTCGCCCCAGCTGACCACCTGGCGACCCAGGCGCAGATCCAGTGGCTTGCCACCGATATCGAATTCACCGTAAACGAATGCGTCAAGCAGGCGTATGCCCTGGTTCTTGGCAAATTCATTGTACGGGCTGTCTTCCAGCGACTCATTGGGCCGGTAGGAATTATTTGAGGTACCGTGGGCACGCTTGCCGTTTGCCAACTCCGAGTCGTACCAGTACTTGAAGCGGGCCACCAGGCCGTAATTGTCGCGGCTCAATTCAAGATCATGCACGCCCTTGAGTATCAGGGAGTAGATGTCCCCCTTGGCGAAGTTAAGATTACCGTCGTCAGTGTTGCTGACTGAGGCCGTACCGCCCGGGGCATTGGAACCGGCATACAGGTTCGCCTGCGGGTCTTCCAGGCGCCACGAGGCGCCCAGTGAAATATCTGATGTAAAGCTGCCATCAAAGCCAGCCAATTCGAAATTGACAGCCTGGGCTTGCGAGGTGACGCCCAGCAACACTGCCGGCGCCAACACGAACCCCAGTCTCCTGGCCCACGGTTTATTGTTTTTCATACTTGCCCCTTAAAATCCCGAGTCTTGAAATACCCATAAAGTTCGCACGGTAAGCTCAACTGCGCACCAATGCCTGGTGTGTGCTCCCGGTCTACATAGATCCCTTACAGGATGCTAGGTGGTGGCGCTATAACGGCCTCAATCCTATCACTGTTGTAACGGTTTAGCACAAGTCCCTTGGATTTTAGACTTGAACCAATAAAGCACTCGGATTGGTGCAATGCAACAGCCAGTTTGACACCAACCCATGCAGACGCAGTCACGTATCGTGAAGCGGGTGCATGGCATTCCATACAGGAATACGCAGTGTGAACAAAGCTCAGGGGAAACGCTGCTACATTGCAACCCAGGGCAGACACCCGAGCAGGCGGGTACACGGAAATCTCAGGCCAGGATGTGCGGCGAGTGGTTCCCCCGCAATGCCGGTGTTCATTCAGCGACGGTCACCGGACCCCGGCTTTCGGGCGGACCTCCCGGCGCCTTGAAAACCCAGCAATCACGCCCCATGTCCTTGGCCAGGTACAGTGCCTTGTCGGCTTCGCGAACCAGTTGTTCCGGCAGGAAAGAGGCCATCCCCTCCATGGCTGCCGCGGTCAAGGTCGTGACGCCCAGGGAAATACTCACCACCCCCACCCGTTCCGACCCGGCATGGGCGATTGCCAGGTCCCTGACGCCCGTGCGCAGGCGCTCCGCCAGCAGCTTTGCTCCTTCCGAGTCCGTGTGCGGCGCCACCACCACGAACTCCTCTCCGCCATACCGCGCCACCTTGTCCGTGGGTCTGTAGAGCGATGAGTTCATGTTGCGGGCCACAAATCTCAGGACGTCATCACCCCTGGCATGTCCGTACCGATCGTTAAAACCCTTGAAAAAATCGATGTCAACCATGATCAGTGACAACGGCTTTTTTTCCTGCCTGGCCTCCGCCAGCACCTCCACCAGCATGCGGTCGAAATGCCGGCGGTTGCTGATACCGGTCAGCGCATCCGTGATGACTTCGTTTTCCAGTTCCGAATTCAGGCTTTCCAGGCGGTTCTTGGCTTGCTGCAAATCCGCCAGTCGCTCGCGGATCTCGTTCTCCAGTTGCAGATTTCTTTCCAGCAGTTCACGGTTCTTGAACAAGGCCGCATTGATACGTCTGAACGCGTTGAACAGGCCCATCGGCGCACGCATCCATTGCTTGACCCATCGTGGTGTCTCCACGACAAATTCCATTACCTGGAGAACCGGCCCAAACCCGGCCAGGGGGCTGAAGGCCTGGGCCTGCAACCGGTATTGCCCAGGCGACAGGGAACTGAAAATGATGCTGTCGGTCTGGGATAACGGGCGCCATTTCTCATCAAGTCCCAACAATCTATGGCGAATGGACACATCTCCTTCGTCCAGAAACCAGGTAGCAAAGACGTTGACAGTGAGAGTCCAGTGTCCACGCTCTACCCGGTATATTCCATCTGACAGGGTCGGCTCGGTATTAAGCCAGTTGATGCTGTCAACCTTCAATTCGGGCAGACGCTCAAACGCCACAATACGTTTGCTGTTCACCCTAACCAGACCGGATTGCAGACCGCAGTAGAAATCACCGTTGCGCATCCGGTGCAGGCTTCGGCTGGTCGTGAACTCCCAATCGGAAACACTTAACAACGCTGCGATATGTCGCAATTGGCGGCCGCTCTCGGGATGGTATTGCACCAGACCGCAGGACGTCCCCAGCCACAGCGTGCCATCGTCATCCCAGCAACTGCACCAGGCGGCGACTGCTTCATCCCGTCTGGCCAGTGTCCTGACCTGGCCTGCCGGCGAAATCAGGCAGATTCGGTCGTCCTGGACGACGGCGATAGTACCGTCATCGCGGTCCTCCACCGAATAGGTATTGCCGGTTACCGTCAGCCCCTCGCCGGTGACGCGCTCAAACACATCCTGTTCCATCACCCACAGGCCCTGACCCAGGGTTCCGGCCCATACCCTGCCTTGCCTGTCCAGAGTCAGGGTGTACACGTAACCCAACTCGGAGCCATCTGCCGTTGTGACGTCAACGATAGAACCGTCGGGCCCAACGATGACACACCCGCCAACGGTACCAACAAACATTTGCGCGCCGCGCTTGAGCAAGCACCGATTGGGCCGGGAAAGCACCGGATCATCAGCCCCAAGCACACTGGGCTTATGCCCGCGGTCAAGCCGGACCAGCCCGCTCGCCGTCGCTGCGTAGATAGTGCCGTCGGTCTCCTCCAGGATGTCCCAGACGTGTTTGGCATCCAGTGCACGCACGGGCCAGACGGTCCCCTCTGTCTCCGGATTCACCACGTGAGTCGCAATGGTGCCTCCAACCAGGAGTCGGTCGTCGTTGCCGGCACATACGCAGAACACTGCGCAGGGCGTACCAAGCCTGACCGGATTGATTGCCTTGCGACAAACACTGAACTTGGCAATACCCCGGCCATCGGTCGCCGCCCAGATGTTCCCCATGTCGTCAGCCATCAGGTCGGATATGGGCACGCCGCGCATCACCACATGTTCGCATTTCCACTCGGCCCCGAAATTTTCGAATATCCGCAGCTCTTCGTTGCCGGCGACCCACAGCTCGCCGTCCCGGTATTCGAGTGCAGTCACGGTTTTCGAGTCCAGACCTTTTGCGCACCCGGGGAGGACCTCCCCGTCCCGATCCAGCTCCACGAAGCCGAAATCACCGCCGGCAAACAGGTGCCCGGCGGGACCCGGGCTCAGGACCCGAACCTCCCGGGACTGCTCCGGCAAGGAGTCCAGTAACTCACGCCAGGTCTCCCCGTTTCCAAACAGCAACCCGCCACCGGAGACTGCCACCAGTAAATTCCCGTTTTCACCAGCGGCAATCGCCCGAATCCACTTGCCGTTCAAGCGTGGGTCTGCGACTGGCTCGTAATTCGAACCGACCACACGCAACAGTCCTTTGGAGGTGCCCAGCCAGGTAGTATCCGCCTGATGGCAGATACAGCCCACGAAGCCATAGGCCCAGGCAGCGGATATGGGCAGTGCCCTGCCCTCGTGGAAAATATCAATTCCGGTATCGGATCCGATCCAGAGACGACCGTCAGGCGCGACGGCAACGGTTCGCAGGCCATGAGTTTGCAAACCATGGCGCTGGGTGAACACCCGGATCTTCATACCGTCGTAACAGACCAGTCCGGCGGGGGTGGCGGCCCAGATTCGGCCGTCCGTGGATTGCACGAGCTTGTGCACCTGGGCGCTGGGCAAGCCACCCTGGCGACCGAGAAATTTGGCCGGAATGGATGAGATAGCGTCGGGACTCATCGGGACATAGATAATGCAAAAGCCGGGCCGCCGCAATGCCCTGTCCGTTAGCAAGACGGGCCCGGGCACTCAAATCACCGCAAGGGGCGGCGCCTCAATACTGCCTGGCCAGCCCTGCGGACACTGAGCGCGCGGCTTAATCACGCATTGACCTGCGGGCGAGAAGCCCGCAATAAAGGCCCGCGGTAAGGAGATTCTTGTTTTTGCCCACCAGGCGTGGATCGCGTCATCCACCGCAGCATAAGCTGCCCCGCCAGAGGCCTAATCTGTCGCTGGTGACACAAGAAAGATATTGGTGCCGGAGAGAGGATTCGAACCTCCGACCCACGCATTACGAATGCGTTGCTCTGCCAACTGAGCTACTCCGGCGCGTGCACGATATGCTGCGCGATATGGAAGCGATCCATAAAGAACCGCGCAGGGCGCGCAAGTATAGTGCAGCGCCCGTGACACGGCAACGCCAGGACTCAATGCTGGTTACGTACCTTGATGGTTAATTCCATGCTTTCGGCAACGGTGCCTTCGGGCAGCGCGGGCAGTGTTGCGAAATGCACCTCATCAAGAGGAACGTCCATCACCTTGCCCGAATCAACATTATAGAAATGGTGATGCGCATAGGTGCTTGAATCGTAAAACATCCGGGTCGGATCAACGTTCAATTCCCGGATCAGGCCGCGATCAACAAACAGGTTCAGCGTGTTGTACACGGTTGCCTTCGATACCCTGTACCCCGCCTCGTGCACTTTGTTAAGTATCTCTTCCGCGCAAACATGCTGCGGCCTGCTTAACAGGATTTTCCCAACCTGCATACGCTGAGAAGTTGGTGACACGCCTTTGGACCTGAGCAGGCTTTCCAGTTCTCGATCGTCCATCTGTTTCTCCCCCAAACACGGCCCGCTCACCATGTGCGAACCCAGCCAGACTCTGACTCTGGTCTTGGACTCAGGCCAGTTCTCGCCTCTTTGGTCATTATGACCCTCGGTGTTTCGGGCGCAAGCCAAGATTGCCTCTTCTGCGGTAAATACTGATTTCTCTACATATTCCCGTAATAATCGCATCGCCAGCCGGATACGCTGCGGTTCTAATGGCCGAGTGATGTTTCCTTCTGATAAAAGCCTTGTTCGGGTGCGTGGCTGGACCCTGCTGAACCTGCTTGTCAGCGTATGCATCGTGGCGATCCTCCTGTCACTGGCCCTACCCGCTTTTGACACCCTTATGTGGAATCAGCGCAGGGTGGCGGCTAGCAACGACCTGGTCGCCTCGCTTCACCTGGCCCGCAGCGAGGCTATCAAGCGCGCCCAGCTGGTGGTGCTTTGCCCGATGGGCGCGCCGGGCAGTTGCCTGGAGCGCACCGGGGAATGGCCTAATGGCTGGATGGTGTTTGTGAATCTCGACCAGGACTATCCACCGCGGCGCGATCCGGGCGAACCGGTAGTACGGGAAAATCCGGCACCGCAAGGGGTGTCCGTCCAGGCCAACCGTGAGGCATTTGTCATGCGCCCGGTGGGTGTGCGCAGTACCAACGGCACGGTGAGCTTTTGTGACCCCGAAGACCGGCGCGCCGGGCGCGCCGTGGTGGTCAGCTATACCGGGCGCCCCAGGACCAGCGACCGGAACTTGCGCTGCTCAAGCCTCTGAAAAGACTGAAAACCGCCGCTCATCCGGACTACACTGCCGTTCATCGGAGAGTTCTTGGCATGGCACAACGGGCGCGGAGAATACAGCCTATGAAAAAGCAACAGCAACGCGGCTTTACTCTTATCGAACTGATGACGGCCATTTTTGTCATGGCTATCGTGATCGGACTGGGAATTCCCGCAATGACCGATTTCGTTCGTAACAGCCGCATGACCAGCACTGCCAACAATCTGTTGGCCGCCATGCACATGGCACGCAGCGCCGCGGTTTCACGCAGGGCGCCCACCATGGTTTGCCGTAGCGCCAATGCGATGGCATGCCACCCCCAGCTGCGGGGCCGGCACAGGTTGGATTGCCTATGTGGATAGCAATGACACCGACGGTGACGGCATGCCTGATGGCAATGGCGCGCTGGACGCGGGTGAGGAAATTCTGCTGGCCAGCGAAGGCCCGCCCGACACCGTCACTATTACGACAACCCCCGCCGGCAGCACATTTGTCGCCTACGCCAGCACGGGGTTTCTACGTGCCGTTGCCGGCACTGACTCAGCTACCGGTTTCGTGTTGTGTGATGTCCGCGGCAACGTGCTCACTTCCGGCGCAGGTTCAGCGGCCAGGGCCATCGTGATATCGCCTACCGGCAGGCCCCAGATCTTGCGCACCATCGCCGAAGTGACCGCCGCAGGAGGCTGCTAGTGATTAATCAGAACCTCAACCGACGTTCGCGCTACCCATGGTTTTTCCCTGGTGGAAGTATTGGTCGCCTTACTGGTGATCTCCATCGGCATGCTGGGTCTGGCGGCCCTGTACGTGGAAACCCTGAGGATGAATCGCACCGCTATTTTCCGCACCCAGGCCGTGAACCTGGCCTGCTGACATGGCCGAACGCATACGCGCCAACGCAGGCGCGGCCGCCGCCTACGCCGGTGCCGGGGCCGATTCTGGCTGTAACGAAAGCGGCGTGGCGGCGGTTGCCTGCACACCGATACAGATGGCTGCCCAGGACGTATTTGACTGGCAGCAAGCCACTGCCGGTCTGCTGCCAAACGGCAACGCGGCGTTGGCCTTCGTAGCCGGCGCCGGGACCCCCAACGTGTACACCCTGACCATCACCTGGACCGAGGTGAGCCAGGCCGACGCTCTGACATTTGTAATGACGGTGGAGGCATGATGTTGGCACATAACACAACGGACAGCCGCCAGCGGGGCGTGACCCTGATTGAATTGATGGTCGCATTAGTGATCGGCTCGATCCTGCTGATCGGCGCGATATCAGTCTTTAGCGACAGCCGCAGGATGTTCCGCACCAGCGAGACCATCGCACGGCTGCAGGAAAATGCCCGCTTCGCACTGGATACCATCGAGCCGGACATCCGCGCGGCGGCCTACTGGGGTCTGGCCAACGGCTATACCCTTATCGACGGCTCCGCGGTGGTGACCGATGCCATTCCGGCGGGCATGGGTGTGACCGGGGATTGCGAGCAGAACTTTTCCCTGGATCTGAATGCTGCGGTCACCGGCGGCAACGATGCCTTTCCCTACGCCGACTGTGCGGTATATGGCAACGGCACGACGGCCAACTCCGATGTACTGGTTGTGCGTCACGCCAGCAGAAACGCAGTGGCACTGACGGCCGGCCGCTTGCAGATCCAGGCCGATCGGGAAAAGGTCAGCGTATTTGCTGATGGCGTATTGCCCGCCGGTTTCGAGGTCGCCAGTTCCGAGACCCGCAACGTCGTCACCAACACCTATTATCTGAGCCAGGACTCGGTGCTGGGCGTGGGCATCCCTTCCCTGCGCCGCAAGGGCCTGGGCGCCGGCCCGGCGTTGGTGGACGATGAAATCATCCCGCATGTGCAGGATTTCCAGGTTCAGCTTGGCGCGGACACCACCGGCGACGGTGCTGCCAACATGTACGTGAATCCGGGCAACGCACCTGCCGGGGCCACGATCGTCGCGGTGCGTGTGTGGCTGCTGTTCCAGGCCGATCAGATCGACAGCAGCTTCGTCAACGGCCGCACCTACAACTTCGCCGGACAGGTGCGGGGTCCATTCAATGACAACATCCACAGGCTGCTGGTCTCCAAGACCATACAGCTGCGCAACACGAGGTTCTGAGCATGACCTTCAAGCACCACAGGCAACATCACAGGCAAAGGGGAGCGGCGCTGGTCATCGGCCTGATCCTGCTGTTGATCATGACCTTGCTGGGCGTGTCCGGGATGAACACGGCATCGCTGGAACTCATGATGACCAGTAACGAGCAGTTTTCCGAAAATGCCTTTCAGGCCTCGGAAGTAGGCATCGAACGGGTACTGGCCGCCGGCGGATTCACCACTACCGGTGGACCGGTGGTAGCCACTGGCAACGTGGGTGTTGGTGACAGCTTCACGGTGACCACGACCTTCGAGGTCCAGACCGGTGTCCCCCCAAGAGTGGGTTCGGCCTTCAGCCGTGGCATAGCCGGTGGCGGATTTGCTGCCTATCACTTTGAAATAATGAGTCGGGGTGAATCCCAACGCAACGCGCTGGAGCAGCATACCCAGGGTCTGTACTTGATAGGCCCCAGCGGCGGCACGCGCTTCTAACACTTGTCGGAGAGAAATCATGTTTATCCGCATCGCAATGTTTACCCTGGTACTGCTGCTCGGCCAGACGGCCCATGCCGCCCGACCGATGACGACCCTTGAAAACTCCTACGAGCTGGATGCCTCGTCGCTCACGCTGCCGGCAGACGTGGGACGCTCGGTGTTCATACGCCCCTGCAATACCTGTCCCGGGCAGCGTCACACACTGGTTTCAAGCACCCGTTTCAAGGTAAACGGCAAGGAAGTCTCGCTTGCGGCCATGCGACAGGCCCTGGATGCCGAGCCTCGCGCCTTTGTCGGGGTCGCCTATTCGGAAAAGGACAAGAACCTGACCTGGGTAAGGCTTACGTCTGAGGAAGGCCGGGATTCCGGCAAGCAACCTTACAAGCAATAACCTGGTATTGAATATGACCGGTAACGAACATAACGGACGCGCAACAAATCACGCGTCACATCTTGATAGGGCCATTGGAGGAGCTGTCATGAAACTAGCCATGAAACAATTTGCGGTGGGCACTGCCACCACCCTGATGGCGCTGCTGTTCAGCTCTGTCGCCCTGGCCGATGACACCGAACTGTTCATTGGCAATTCCGCCGACCAGGATGCCGCCTACCCCAACCTGCTGTTTATTCTTGATAACTCGGGGAGTATGAGCGACGAGGTCAATACCAGCGCGGCCTACGATCCAGCAGTGGTTTATGCCGGTGACTGCGACGCGGACAAGATCTTTTACCAAAGCGGCGGCATCAATAACCAGGGAGATGTGCCGGAACCACCCACTTGCGACCGTGACAACTATATTACCGCGAGCGCACTGAAATGCGGCGCGGCGACGACTCCGCTTGCCGATCCGGGCTTCTATTCCGACCGTCTTACCCAATACGGTCCGGTAGAGGAGTGTACAGGTGGCAGGAGAAATCAGACCTGTACAACGGTCGATCAATGGCACGACCTGGATAACAATGAGCATGACCAGGCCGTCGAATGTCGGGCCGACGAAGGCGACCACGGCGAAACCACAGGCTCAATCGACGTGTATGCGACCGACAACTCGGGCCCGTGGACCAGCACCCGCAATCGCAGAATCAGCTGGAACGGTCGACGTACCTACACCCTGTTCAGCGCCAATTACATCAACTATTACTGGTCAGTAGGCGGCGGTCCCAGACCCAAGATCGACATCGTGAAGGAAGCGGCGGTCGACCTTGTCAACACCATGAATAACGTGAATGTCGGCTTGATGAATTTCGACAACGAAAACGGCGGTGACGTCATCGTCGAAATGGGCAACATCAGCACCAAGCGCGCTGACTTTGTTGCCCAGGTCAACGCCATGACAGCCAACGGTTGGACACCGCTGTCGGAGACCCTGTATGAGGCCGGCCAGTATTACATGGGCAGACAGGTCGATTGGGGCAACAATAACCGACGCAGCGTCGACGCATCGCGCGCGGTGCTGGGTGGCGGGTACCAGTCGCCGGTCGCCTTCGAATGCCAGAAGAATTTCATTATCCTGCTGACCGATGGTTATCCCAACAGAGATGGCGCCTCCAACGCCAAGATTCAGGCCCTTCCTGATTACAACAACCTGGTCGGGGTCAACTGTTCGGCCGAGACGGTGATCGGGGCTGGTGTGGACGGATCAGGCGCCTGTCTGGACGATATGGCCCAATACCTGTTTGAAGCCGACATCTCACCCAGCCTTGACGGCAAGCAAAACGTGGTGACCTATACCATCGGCTTCGATATTGACTTCCCGCTGATTGCCGACACCGCCAGAAAGGGCGGCGGCAGCACCTATCCGGCCAATGACGCAAAATCACTGGCCACCGTGCTTACCACGATTGTTCGGGATATCCTCGACACGCAAACCAGCTTCGTGGCGCCCACGGTGTCGGTAAACGCGTTCAACCGGACCCAGACTCGGGATGACCTGTACGTCGCCCTGTTCAGCCCCTCGAATACCGAGGCCTGGCCGGGCAATATCAAGAAATACCGGCTGGTGAATGGGCAAATTGTAGGCACAGGACCTGGCTACCTCCGTGGTTGATCCCAACACCGGGTTTATCAAGGACAACGTAACCAGTTTCTGGTCAACAACCACCGATGGCGCCGAAGTGCGACTCGGCGGGGCCGCCAGCAAACTCCCGACGCCGGCCAATCGTAAACTGCTGACCTCGCTGGGTGGCACTGCCCTGTCCAACGTCATCGGGTCCAACGATGCCCTGGTCACTCACCTGCAAACCCTTCCCGGGGTTACCGATGCCACGCATTGCACAGACCATTATTGAGCATGCGCGCGGTGTCGATGTTAAAGATGAAAACCAGAATGGCGATCGCACCGATACCCGCTACTGGATGGGTGACCCCCTGCATGCAAAACCTGAAATGGTCACCTATGGTGGCACCGCGGCCACTCCGGACCCGGAGGACAACGTCCTGTACACTGCGTCCAACGACGGTTACCTGCATGCCATTGATCCGGCCACCGGCGAGGAAAAATGGGCATTCATTCCCTATGAAATGCTGGACATGCTGCCCTTTGTGTATCGAAACAACGCCGTTTCGGACCAGACTTATGGCATCGACGGCAATATTCGTACCGTGGTTGTCGACATCAATAGTGACGGCATCGTCGATTCCGCAGCCGGTGACAAAGTGTACTTGTACTTTGGGCTACGCCGCGGCGGCTACAGCTATTACGGCCTCGACATCACCAACAAGGATGCACCGAGCCTGATGTGGACCCAGAACCAGGGCGGTCTTCCCGGTCTGGGCGAAAGCTGGTCAACACCCACACCGATCAGGGTGTCTATCAGTGGCGCCGCGCAAAACGCGCGAAAACTGGCGCTGGTCTTTGGCGCCGGTTACGACACACGCCAGGATAACAACGACTATGCCGCAGACGCATTTGGCGCCGGTATCTTCATCATCGACGGCCTGAGCGGAAACCTCCTGTGGTCAGCGGCTGCCAGCGGTGCCAACTTCAACTCGGCAAAGATGACCAATTCCATCGTTGCCGACGTGAGGGCCCTGGACATCACCAATGATGGCCTGACCGACCGCCTGTATGCATCCGACCTGGGTGGACAGGTATGGCGCTTCGATCTGACTAACGGTCAGTCTGCAGCCAACTTTGCCACCGGTGGCGTAATCGCCACGCTTGGCGGCGCGGCCGACAATAACACGATAGAAAATAACCGGCGTTTCTACTATGCACCGGATGCGGCCCTGGTCACCACGCGCTACGGCCGATTCATGCATGTCGGCATCGGCTCGGGATACCGCGCCCACCCGCTGGACACAGAAACCGAAGACCGTTTCTATGCGATACGCGACTATTATCCTTTCGCCAGAATGACCCAGGCCCAATTCGACAGCCTGACGCCGCTTACGGATGCCGACATACAGGATGTGACCGACGATGTCGCACCCAACCTCGCTCCGAATGCTGCCGGCTGGAGAATCGAGCTGCGTCTGGATGGTTGGGTAGGCGAAAAGGTGCTTGTCAGAATCACGCACCTTCGCGGACACGGTGTACTTCACGACCTTCACGCCCGGGGCCAATACCAACCCCTGTCAGCCGGGTGCGGGTCTGAACAAACTGTATGCGGTGAACGTGGTGGACGGCAGCCCGGTGAATAACCTGGACGGCGTTGGCCAGGACGAGGACCTGACCGTGGACGACCGCGTCCGCAGCCTGGCCCAGGGTGGCATCGCACCGGAAATCGTCTTCCTGTTCCCGGATCCGAAGTCCTGCACCAGTGGCGATTGCCAGGCAGTGTATGGTTTCGTGGGTCTTGAAGGCATCGGCGACCTGAGTCTGCCCCCGTATGTGAGAACTTACTGGGAACAGGCAGGTAGCGAGTAGACTACAGGGGCGGCCTGTACCAGGCCGCCCCGTTACGGAGTTCTGAGCAATGAAAAGCAGACAGCACGGCATCACCCTGATTGAGCTGATGATAGTGGTGGCCATCGTGGCCATCATGGCCTCAATCGCCATACCCGCCTACGGACGTTACGTGATGCGGGCCAATCGCGTCGACGGCACCGCCGCCTTGCTGCGTCTTGCGGCCGCCCAGGAACGCTTCTACTTGCAGAACAATACCTATGCCGCCACGCCGGCGGCCCTGGGAATCAACGGGACGGAAAATGGTTTTTACGCCCTGGCCGTCAATGGGGCCAGCGCGGCAGGCTATACCGCCACCGCTACCGCACAAGGCAGACAGGCTGATGATGATGACTGCGATGTGTTCTCGATCAACCAGCTGGGGCAACGCACATCGACGGGTGGCGGATCCGACACCAGCGCCATTTGCTGGCGACGCTGATACGCACTACGCACTACTGAAAGTTTGAAGGCCGGCGGTTACTCGCCGGCTTTTTCTTTTTCCCCTGCCCCTTCCTTCTCCTGGTCCTTGTCCGGATGAGATCCAAACAACATATCCAGGATCAGGAAAAATGCACCCACGGAAATAGCACTGTCGGCGACATTGAAGGCGGGGAAGAACCACTGCTGCTGGTAATGCACGCTGATGAAATCCACCACGTAACCGTGGTTAACGCGATCGATTACATTGCCCAGTGCGCCACCCACGATCAGGGACAGACCACAGGCCAGGATGCCCTGGCCCGAGCGCGGCAGACTACGCAACCAGAAAAGCACTCCGACGCTTACCGCCACACCCAGGGTAATGAAAAACCAGCGTTGCCAACCGCCGGCCTGGGCGAGAAAACTGAACGCTGCCCCGGTATTGTGCAGCCGGGTTATTCCCAGCCAGGACAACAGCTCAATGCGCTGAAACAATTCGAAGTGATTAACCAGCCACCACTTGCTAAGCTGATCCAGCACAATCACCGCCGCAGCCAGCCATAACCATCTTGTTGCGCCCACGTGACCCTTTAACTTGATCATGCCATGGTCCTCTGCTCACCCTCGCCGTCCACATTCTTCACGCAGCGCTCACAGAGCTCGGGATGTGTGGCGGAGCTGCCCACATCGTCGCGCCTGTGCCAGCAACGAACACATTTTTCGTGACCGGAACGACCGACCTGAATCAACAGACCCGGCTCATCGGCCTCGTCTACGACTGCCGGCAAGGCAGGATCAAGTTCGAGACTGGCCTCTGAAGTAATCAGAACGAAGCGCAGTTCATCACCCAGACCCTGCAAGCCATCAAACCATTCCGGGTTTGCTCGAACCGTTACGCAGGCATCCAGCGAAGAGCCTATCTCGCCCTTGTCACGCAGCGCCTCGAGTCGCTTGGACACCAGCACGCGCAGGCGCATAACCTGTTCCCAGTTGACTCCGGACTACGTGCTGGCCCGGATCGGGAATATCGTGCCAGGTCGCCATGAGCACGGACTCTTCCCTGGCGCCGGGCAAGGCGCCCCAGATTTCTTCCGAGGTAAAGGCCAGCACCGGCGCCAACCACCGCACCATGGCCTCGGCAATATGAAACATGGCAGTCTGGCCCGAACGCCTGGCCAGGGAATCAACCGCCGTCGTGTACAGCCTGTCCTTGATCACATCCAGGTAGAAACTGCCCATATCCACCACGCAGAAATTATGTATGCGCTGGTAGATGCTGTGGAATTCATAGTCACGGTATTCGGCAACAATCTGCTCCTGCAACTCACGAGTGCGCTGCAGCGCCCAGGCATCCATGGCCAGCATTTGCTCCGGGGCCACGGCATGCGAAGACCGGATCAAATCCGTGCAGGTTGCCCAGCAGGAACCGCGCCGTGTTGCGGATCCGGCGATAGGAATCAGCCACCCTTTTCAAAATCTCGTCCGAGACATTCATTTCGCCACGGTAGTCGGTGGCAGCAACCCACAGGCGCAGGACATCTGCGCCCACGCTATTCACGACCTTCTGGGGAGCGACCACATTTCCCACAGACTTGGACATCTTGCGGCCGTTCTCGTCCACGGTGAATCCATGCGTAAGTACACCATGGTAGGGAGGCCGTCGATACATGGCCACCGAGGTGAGCAGAGAACTCTGAAACCAGCCTCTATGCTGGTCCGAACCCTCGAGGTACAAGTCCGCCGGGGATGGCAGATCCTCGCGGTAGGACGACACGCAATGGTGCACCACGCCCGAGTCCATCCAGACATCCATGATGTCGGTGACTTTCTCGTACTCACCCGCTTCGGCGCCCAGCAGACTCACCGGGTCGAGTTCAAACCAGGCATCCACACCGGCTTTTTCCACCAGGCCGGCGGCCTGCTCGATCAACTCGGGCGTGCGCGGGTGCAACTCACCGCTTTGAATGTGGACAAACAGCGGAATGGGTACGCCCCAGGTGCGCTGGCGCGAGATACACCAGTCCGGGCGGCCTTCCACCATGCCCTGGATGCGTTGCCGGCCCCAGGCCGGGGTGAAGGAGACCTGGTCGATAGCCGCCAGGGCATCCTCGCGCAGACCGGCCTGGTCCATGCTGATGAACCACTGTGGCGTAGCACGGAAAATAACCGGGCTCTTGTGACGCCAGCAATGCGGGTAGCTGTGCCGCAAGGGTTGCTGGTGCAACAGTGCGCCATGTTCTTCCAGCACCTGTAGTACGTGGGGATTAGCCTTGTGTACCTGTTCGCCTGCGAAGTACTGCGTGCCGGGGACAAAACAGCCGTCAGGCCCCACCGGATTCTCCACCGGTAACTGATATTTTACGCCTACCGCAAAGTCTTCCTGGCCATGACCAGGGGCCGTGTGCACCGCGCCAGTGCCTGATTCCAGCGACACGTGTTCGCCCAGGATGACCGGCACACTGCGATCATGGAAGGGATGACGCAGGTTCAGTCCTTCCAGTTCGGCGCCACTCACGTTGCCCAGGCGGGAGAATCCTTCCAGACCGGCCCGATCCAGGACGCTTTGCAGCAATTCGTCGGCCACCAGGAAACGTTCCGGGCCCCGGTCTGTGGTGACCTGGGCCAGTACATAGACTATGTCGGGATTAAGGGCGACGGCCTGGTTGGCCGGCAGCGTCCAGGGCGTGGTGGTCCAGATAATGACCGAGATATCGCCCTCGCCGTCGCCGCTCCCGGGGAATCTCTCCAATACGGCCAGCGGCGTCCTCTGCCTTGAAGCGTACATCTATACTGAACGATGTCTTGTCCTGGTATTCAACCTCGGCCTCGGCCAGGGCCGAGCGACAATCCAGGCACCAGTGGACCGGCTTGTAGCCCTTGTACAGGTGCCCGTTTTCGATGATCTTCGCGAAGGCACGCAGTTGCTCCGCCTCGAAGCCCGGATTCATGGTCAGGTAAGGATTATCCCAGTCACCCAGGATGCCCAGGCGTTTGAAGTCCTGGCGCTGCCCGTCCACCTGTTTGGCGGCATATTCCCGACAGGCAGCCCGGAACTCGCGGGCATCCAGCTTGTGGCCCGACACGGCCATATTTCTTCTCCACCACCAACTCGATGGGCAAACCATGGCAGTCCCATCCCGGCACATAGGGCGCGTCAAAGCCGTCCAGGGCGCGGCTCCGAACCACCATGTCCTTGAGCACCTTGTTTACGGCATGACCAATGTGGATATCGCCGTTGGCGTAGGGAGGGCCATCCATGAGCACAAACCGGGGTCGCCCCTTGCAATGTTCCCTGAGTCGTTCATAGCGACCCGATTCCTCCCAATGCTTGAGCATAACCGGCTCGCGATTGGCCAGGTTCGCCTTCATGGGGAACTCCGTCATGGGAAGGTTCAGCGTATCCTTGTAATCCACACCCGATCTCACTTTAGTTGCCAGTCATTCGCTACGACCGGAGAGTATCTCACGGGCAGCCTTCAGGTCACGGTGCATCTGGTCAATCATCAAATGCACATTGTCGAAGCGATGCTCGTCGCGCAGCTTGGCCACGAAGCTCACTTCCAGGTGGCGACCGTAAATGTCGCCGTCAAAATCGAATAAATGGGCCTCCAGCAGGGCCCTCTTCCCGTTCACGGTAGGACGGGTGCCCAGGTTGGCAACCGCCGGCCAGGGCTTGCTGTCCACGCCAGCCACCCACACCGCGTACACCCCCGTCATGGGCAACACCCGCCGACTGGGAAGAATATTGGCGGTAGGAAAGCCGAGCGTCCTGCCCAGCTGGTCGCCTGGCACCACCCTGCCACACATGCTGTAGGGACGACCCAGCAAGCGGGTGGCCTGTTCAAGCCGGCCCTGCTCGAGGGCTTCGCGAATGCGGGAACTGCTCACCCGCTCGCCGTCCAGCTGGAAGCTGGCAGTATCCTGTGAGCTCAAACCCGTGCTCGATTGACCCGCAGCCCTGAGGGACGCAAAGTCACCCATGCGCTTATGCCCGTAACGAAAATCATCACCCGTTACCAGGTAGCGCACACCCATACCCTTGACCAGGATGCGCTCCACGAACTCATCCGGCGATAATGCGGCAAAGGCCGAGTCAAAACGCATACAGGCAAACCGGTCCACACCGGTCTGGGCCAGGGCCAGGAATTTCTCACGGAAACGGGTGAGCCTGGCAGGCGCCTTGTCAGCACCGAAAAATTCCTGGGGAGTCGGCTCAAAGGCCAGGACAGCGGTGGGCAGATTGCGCTGTCTGCCGACCTTGATCAAGGCATCCAGCACAGCCCGATGACCGAGGTGGACCCCGTCATAGTTACCTATGGTGGCCACGCAACCGCGGTGGCGAGGCCGCAGATTGTGGACTCCCCTGATCAATTCCACCTGGTCATCCCCATGTACAGGCGCTCAAAAACTGCGAATTATAGTGGGTCCCCTTCATCAATGCATACGCAGGTTGCGAACTCTTACGCCGACCAGCCAAAGAGTGGCAAGGTAACAGGCAGCGCCACCAAACACGAGCACGGCAAGGTTCAGGACCCTTCCGGTCGCACGCCACTCCAGCCACTGACTGCCCTGCCGGCGACAACCAGAGCAGCAAAAGGATCATGACAATATTTGCCAGCAGCAGCTGGGCCAGCCAGCGCCCCCATCCCGGGAGCCAGCTCCAATACCTTTTCCCGACGCAGTCCCGCGAACAGCAACCAGGCGTTGAGGATGGCAGCGACACCGGTGGCCAGCGCCAGCCCCGCGTGCGGCGCCGAGAAATGCGAGTAACTGAGAGTGACAACCAGGATGATGTTCAGGCTGACGTTGGTGGCCAGGGCCACCAGGCCATAGCGTACCGGGGTGCGGGTATCCTGGCGTGCGAAATACCCCGGCGCCAGCACCTTGACCAGTGAAAAGCCCATCAGTCCCAGTGCAAAGGCCTGCAAGCTGTACTCCGCCATCACCACATCCCTGGCGTCAAAGGCTCCGCCATAAAAAACCGTGATCAGGATGGGACCGGCCAGGACGAACAAACCCACGGCCGCCGGTACGGCGATCAGCAGGGTTAGGCGAAGCGCCCAGTCCAGGGTGCCGGAGAATGCCTGGCGCTCGGCCCGGGCATGGTTACTGGACAGACCCGGGAGGATCACCGTGGCCAGCGCGATTCCGAATACGCCCAGCGGAAACTCCATCATGCGGTCCGAGTAATACAGCCAGCTGATACTTCCCGCCTGCAAAAAGGAAGCAATCAAGGTATCCACCAGGATATTGATCTGGGCCACCGAGGATCCAAAGATCGCCGGCAGCATCAACTTGCCGATTTGCCGCACCCCGGCCAGTTGCGGCCGCCAGCGCGGTCGCACCAGCAATCCCATGCGGGCAAGAAACGGCAGCTGGAAAGCCAGTTGCACGACACCTGCCAGGAACACACCCACCGCCAGGCCAAGACCGGGTACCGGCAACAGAGGTACCAGCCAGATAGCTGACGCAATCAGTCACCAGGTTGAGCAAAACCGGGGTGATTGCCGGCACGGCGAAACGACCGAATGTATTCAGGATGGATCCGGCCAGCCCGGTCAGGGAAATAAACAGGATATACGGGAAGGTAAAGCGCAGCATTTGCACTGCCAGCTCGTAGCGATCGCCCTCCCCGTGGAATCCGGGGGCAAACAACATGATTACCAGCGGCGCCGCCACCACTCCAACAGCGGTCACCAGCGCCAGTATGGCGCCCAGCGTGCCCGAGACACCGGCGATTAACTCCTTGAGATCCTTTTGGTCGCGGGTGGCCTTGTATTCACCCAGCACCGGTACAAAGGCCTGGGAAAAGGCGCCTTCGGCAAAGAAGCGTCGCAGCAGGTTGGGAATCTTGAACGCGACAAAGAATGCGTCCATGAGCGGACCCGCCCCAAACAGGCGTGAAAACACCATGTCCCTTGCCAGACCCATGATCCGGGACAACAAGGTCATGCCCCCGACCACGGAGGTGGATTTAAGCAAACGAAGACTCATGAGTCCCCCACCGGCAACCGGCGCTCATGGTAGCGTGAATCCGCTGTCGATGGCAGACGCACGAGCACCCGGCTCAGGATCCGGCGGCACTCCGACTTTCCAGCTCCTGGACCACCTGCGACATACTCAGGCCACGACTGACCAGCAGTACCAGCAGGTGGTACAGCAGGTCGGCGCTCTCGGAGAGCAAATCGGACTCTTCGCCGGTAACCCCTGCGAGCGCCACTTCAACGCCCTCCTCACCGACCTTTTGGGCGATACGCTTGACACCGGCCTGCAACAACCGCGCGGTGTAACTGATCTCGGGGTCTCCCTGGGCCCGCTGCCGAATCAGTTCCTGCAAGCGATACAGAAAATCGCCCTGGGGCAGAGACTCGCCATCACCGTCAAAGCAGGTGCGCGTACCCCGGTGACAGGCCGGGCCGGTGGGATTCACCCGAACCAGCAAGGTATCTCCATCGCAATCAGGGGCGATGCTCACCAGCTCCAACACGTTGCCCGAGGTCTCACCCTTGAGCCACAGACGTTGGCGACTGCGGCTGAAAAATACAACCTGGCCACCGGCAATGGTCGCGGCCAGGGCCTCGGCATTCATGTATGCCAGCATCAAGACAGTGCCGTCGCGAGCGTTCTGTACAATGGCGGGCATCAGGCCATCGCCTTTTTGCCAATCCAGATTTTTTAGCGATCCCTGCTTCATAGCCTTACCCGCACGTTGTTGTCCTTCAAATATTGCTTCAAGTCCGGCAGCCGAATATTGCCCGAGTGAAACACGCTGGCGGCCAGCGCTCCATCCACTCGTGCACGCGAAAACACTTCGAGAAAATGTTCCGGACTACCTGCGCCGCCGGATGCAATCAATGGCACCTGGCAAATCGCCCTGACGCTTTCCAGTTGTTCCAGGTCGTAACCGCTGCGCACGCCGTCATTATTCATGCAATTGAGCACGATTTCGCCGGCGCCACGCGACTGGACCTCGCGCACCCAGTCCAGGGTCTGACGCGGCGCCTTGCTCATGCGTCCCGGGTCACCGGTATTCATATACACCTGGTAGCCATCAACGGCGGCCCTGCTGTCAATCCCGACTACCACGCACTGACTGCCAAAACGCCTGGCCAGGTCATCGATCAGCGACGGATTCTCCAGTGCCGGTGTGTTCACGGAAATCTTGTCGGCACCGGCCGCCAGGACCTGCTCGGCCGCCTCTGCACTGCGTATCCCGCCGGCCACGCAAAACGGTATATCCAGTTCAGCCGCCACCCGGGTAATCCAGGAGCGGTCTACCGAGCGCCCTTCCGGGCTGGCGGTGATGTCGTAAAAAACCAGTTCATCGGCACTCTCGTCACGATAACGGCAGGCCAACTCCAGGATACCGCCCATTACGCGGTGACCCTGGAACTGCACGCCTTTGACCACGACACCGTCACGCACGTCAAGGCAGGGAATCAGTCGTCTTGCAAGAATGGGCTCAACTCCTCAAGCTTGATGTTGCCGTCCAACAGGGCTTTCCCAACGATGGCGGCATGCAAACCCGCATCCTCCAGGGCGCCCAGGTCACCCGCATGGCGTACTCCCCCCGAAGCCTGGAAGGCCACTTTCGGATACCTCGCCACGCACTGGCGATACAGGTCCAGGTTGGGCCCGGTCATCGCCCCGTCCCGGTCAATATCGGTACACAGCACATGTCGTAATCCGGCCTTGACAAAGAATTCCAGCGCCGACCACAAATCCTGACCCGTGTCACGGGTCCACCCATGACTTGCGAGGCGCGGCACTCCGCCCTCAGGTCACACGGACATCCAGCGCCAGCACCACACGCCCGCCACCGTAGTCGAGCAGCCAGTCCGCTACCGCCTGTGGTCTTACCATGGCAACGCTGCCCAGCACGACGCGACTGACGCCAGACTCCAGTACGGCCTCTACCAGGGCTGCGTTTCTCAGTCCACCGCCGACCTGAACGGCCAGACCCGCACTGTGCCCAGTGCCCGTATGGTCCGCTCATTGACAGGACGACCTTCCCGCGCCCCATCCAGGTCCACGACGTGGAGCATCTTGCAGCCTGCATCGCGGTAGGCCGTGGCCAACTGCAGCGGATCCTGCTCATAGCGAGTGACCTGATCAAACTCGCCCCTTGAACAAGCGCACGCAGCGCCCCTCTTTCATGGTCGATGGCCGGGATCACAATCACGTTTTCACCCCCAGGAAATTGGACAACATCCGCGCGCCTGCGGCAGCCGAACGCTCTGGATGAAACTGTGTGGCGCAGAAGTTATCCCTGGCCGCCACACTGACAAAAGCCTGGCCGTAATCGCAGTGCGCCGCCGCATCCTGACTCGTCATCACTGCAAAACCGTGCACAAAGTAAAAATACTGCCCCACCACGCCTTCCAGCAGAGGCAGGACCCGCAAGGGTGAGATCGTGTTCCAGCCCATATGGGGAACCGGCAATCCAAACCCGGCTCGCAGCGGCTGAACCCGACCTGTAAACACACCCATACAATCCACATCACCTTCCGCCGAGTGTTCAAATAATAATTGCATCCCCAGGCATATACCCAACACAGGTTGGGTCAAGGTAGGAATGAGCTTGTCCAACTCATGTTTGCCAAGACGGGCCATCGCGTCCGCCGCGGCACCAACGCCGGGCAGGATGACCCTGTCGGCGGCCCTGATGGTGCGGTGCTCACGGGTCAATTCACCCCGCAGCCCAAGGCGCTGCAGCGCAAACATCACAGAACCGATGTTGGCTCCGCCGCTGTCGACAACGGCCACCTTCACAATATGCCCTTGGTGCTGGGCAACTCTGATCCAGACACCGCAATCGCCTGCCTGAGAGATCGTCCCACCGCCTTGAACACGGCCTCCACCATGTGATGGGTATTTTCTCCGCGTATGTGTATGTGCAGGGAGCAGCGCATGGCGTCGGACAAGGACCGGAAAAAGTGCGGCACCATCTCGGTAGATAATCCACCGACCTGCTGACTGGGAAAGCTGCCGTCGAACTGTATATAGGCGCGCCCGCCAAGATCCAGTGCAACCCGGGCCTGGGACTCATCCATGGGCAACACGAATCCGTAGCGGCCTATACCGTGCTTGCTGCCCAGGGCCTCACGTAGCGCCTCACCCAGGGTGATCGCACAATCCTCCACCGTGTGGTGTTCGTCTATCTCCAGATCGCCCTGGCAGCGCAAGGCCAGCGAGAAGCCGCCGTGCTTGGCCAGTTGCTCGAGCATGTGATCAAAAAATCCTATACCAGTGTCCACAGAGATGTCCGACGGTCTGTCCAGATTGACCTCCACGGTCACGTCAGTCTCACGGGTTTGTCGCTGGCGCAAGGCGATGCGTGGCGCCAGCAGCAACTGGTCGGCCAGCGCCTGCCAGCTCAAGCCCTCCGGTCCTACCCGCAAGCCCTGGATACCGAGATTAGCGGCCATTTGCAGGTCCGTTTCCCGGTCACCGATGACGTAGCTGTGTGCGCGGTCCAGGCTAGTTTGTCTGAGAAACTCGGACAGCAGCCCCAGTTTGGGTTTGCGGCAGGCACAATCCTGATGATCAAAGTGCGGACAGATAAATTGCCGGTCAAACCGTATCCCCTGGCTGGCGAACAGGTCGAGGATAAAAGCATGCGTCTGGTCGAAGTGCTGTTGTGGAAAACTCTCGGTGCCCAGGCCGTCCTGATTGGACACCAGGACCAGGGTATAACCGGCCTGCGTCAGCCGGCCCAGGGCCGGAATGACGCCGTCGAGCAGGCGGACTTTCTCCAGCGCGTCTACTTGCTCGTCCTCGGGTTCGTGAACCAGCGTCCCGTCCCGGTCAATAAAAAGGACTCTTTGTTCAGCCATTGGCCTGCCCCCTTATGCACGCCAGCAAGGCGCTCTGTTCTTCGCCTGTGCCTACGGTAAAGCGCAGGCAATCCTGCAAGTCCGGGTGCCTGCTGAAGTCCCGGACCAGTATGCCCCGGCTGGCGCAGGCCGCACTGACCCGGGCTGCATTGTCCAGGCAGACCAGCAGGAAATTGGCGTCGCTGGGCCATACCTTGCGTACCGTCTCGATGGTCGCAAGTTCAGCGGCAAGATCCGTCCGAAGTTGTCTGACCTGTTCGATGCGATGCTCAATGGTCTGCAATGATTGTTGGTCGAGCAAGGCCTCCGCGGCTTCCAGCACCGGGGTGGCCAGGGCGTAAGGCGGCACTATGCGTCTCAAAAACGCCGCTATTTCACTTGACGCAATCATCGCACCCAGACGGGCGCCCGCCAGTGCGTAGGCCTTGGAGAGGGTACGCAGTATCACCAGGTTGGGCATGTGCTCCAGCTTGCCGATCAGACTGGGTCTGTCGGCGTACTCCACGTAGGCCTCATCCACCACCACCACTGCGCGCCCCAGCAGCGCCTGCGCCAATCCCAATACCGCCTGCTCATCCAGCAATTGGCCGGTGGGATTGTTGGGCGAGCACAGAAACACCAGACGCGTATTGACCTGGCAGGCGGCCAGCACCCCGTCGGCATCCAGCCCAAAACCGGTGTGCGCGTCCAGCGGCACCTCGGTCACGCCGGCGCCCTGGACCTGCGCATATACCTTGTACATGGCGAAAGTGGGCGGGCATACGATGATTTCATCCACGCCCTCACGACAGAACAGCCGTATCAACAAATCGATTGCCTCGTCACTGCCCCGGGTCAGCACCAGCTGGTCGGGATCTACCCGGTACAGGCCGGCCAGCATGGCGGCCAGCGTCTGCGGATAGGCATCGGGGTAGCGGTTGAGACCGCGTGCGGTGTGGTCGTTATCCCCGCGCCAGGCCGATTCATTTGCATTGAGACGTATACCCTCTCCGGCAGGCGGAAGGTCATAGGACTGCATCGCCAATACCTGCGGTCGGACCAGGTGCCGGATAGCGCTCATACCGGAGCCCTCCCGGGCAGACGCGCCAGGCGCAAGCTCACCGCACGCGCATGACCTTGCAAGCCTTCCAGGTCAGCCAGTACTTCTGCCACCGGGCCGATATTCTGCAAGCCCCCGGGGGTTACTTCCTGCACGCTCATACGGCGCAGGAAATCGGTTACCGACAGACCACTTACCGCCCGCGCATAGCCGTAAGTCGGCAGGACATGGTTGGTGCCACTGCAATAGTCTCCCACCGACTCGGGGGTCCAGGGACCGAGGAACACCGAACCGGCATTGTGCACCGCCGGCAGCCAGTTCCGCGCCTGCGACACCTGCAGGATCAGGTGCTCCGGCGCATAGGCGTTGACCACCTCCATGGCGCAATCCAGGTCCTCTACCAGGATGATACGGCTGCCCTCAAGCGCCTTGCCGGCTATCGCCTGCCTCGGCAATTCCTGTAACTGGGCTTCCACTTCCCGCTGTACCGCCTCGGCAAGTTTCTTGTCGGTGCTGACCAACAGTACCTGGGAGTCGGGCCCATGCTCGGCCTGGGATAACAGATCGGCCGCGACGAATGTTGCGTCCGCCCCGGCATCCGCCACCACCATGACTTCCGAGGGACCGGCGGGCATATCACAGATACAGCCGGCCGGATCGATGGACACCGCCATCTTGGCCGCCGTCACCCAGGCATTACCCGGACCGAAAATCTTGTCCACCCTGGCGATGCTTTGCGTGCCATAGGCCATGGCGGCAATCGCCTGCGCGCCACCCAATTTGTATACCTCGTCCACACCACAAAGACTTGCGGCCACCAGGACTGCCGCACTGGCGTTTCCATCAGGACCTGGAGGCGTAAAAATCGCACGTCGGGTACAGCCTGCCACGGTGGCGGGAATGGCCAGCATGAGCACGGCCGAGGGCAAGGGTGCGGTACCTGCCGGTACATACAGACCTACTGCAGTAATCGGTCTGATCAACTGTTCGCAGATCACCCCGTGGGTGGTCTCCACCCTCAGAGCGGCGGGCATCTGCTGCCGGTGAAATGTCCGGATGTTTTCCGCCGCCTTATGCAAGGCAGCTTTTTGCTCCGGGCTGACCCGTGCCTCAGCCTGCCTGAATTCCTCCTCCGACACCCTCAGTGCATCAAGTTGCACGGCATCGATCTCGCGGGTCAGTTCGAACAGCGCCTTGTCACCCCCGCGCTTCACCTGCTCGATAATCCCGGCAACCCGCTCAAGCAGGGCCTGGCTCCTGGCCTGGGGAGGGCGAGCCAGGGCCAATACCTTTTCCCGTTTATCCAGGCTATTCCATTCCAGGTATTCCACCGCCTGTCTCCTCCCTAGGCCAGCATCTTTTCAACCGGCAGCACCAGTAATGACGTCGCACCTGCACTCTGCAATCGCTCAAGCGTCTCCCAGAACACGGCTTCCGGACACACGGCGTGCACCGCGACCTTGTCCGGCCTTCCTTCCAGGGGCATGACCGTGGGCGCTTCGCTACCTGGCAACAAGTCGGTGATGGCCTTCAGGGCAGAGCGCGGTGCGTGCAGCATGATGTATTTGCATTCCCGTACCTGCAAGACGCCGTCCATGCGCCGAATAAGACGTTGTATCCAGGCTTCCGATGCCTGTTCCAGCGTCTTGTTTGTCCGTAACAACACCGACTGGCTCTCGAGTATGGTCTGGGTTTCGCGCAAGTGGTTGGCCGCCAGAGTGCTGCCGGTAGACACCAGGTCACAGATAAAATCCGCCTTGCCCAGCTTGGGTGCAATTTCGATCGCGCCGCTCATCACCACGATTTCAGCCTGCACTCCGTTTTCACCCAGAAAATTTCTGAGAAGATTGGGATAACTGGTGGCGACACGCTTGCCCTGCAGGGATTGGACGCCTTCATAGGGCACGCCTTCAGGCGCTGCCAGCGCCAGGCGGCACTGACCTACACCCAGTTCACGCAGCACCTCGATACCCGCCTCTTCGCCGCGCTGTTGCTGCTCCAGGCGCTGCTCCTCCACCACGTTCAAACCGGCGATGCCCAGCTGGCAGGCGCCCTCGCTCACCAGCCCGGGGATATCGTCGTCGCGGACCAACAGGATATCCAGGGGCATATTTTCCCCGTAACAAATCAGTTGATCCGGTGCCCGGCTGTATACCAGGCCACAGCGGTGTAACAAATCCAGTGAGTTCTCGGTCAGCCTTCCGGACTTCTGAACCCCAACCCTGATGCGCGGCCCCCTATCCATTTGCCTCTCCTGAATTGAGTTCCCTGGATAGATTGCGCCAGGCAATGTTATAGCCGCCCCCGGGGGCCGCCAGACAACGCGCCACCCGGCCCGTCGTGGTCACACTCACCCCGGTGCGTTCGGCGATCTCGCGGTAGGGCAGTTCCTGCTTCAGCAAACCCACTACCCGCCAACGATCAGCCAGGGCCTGCAATTCCGCCGGCGTGGTCAGGTCGGCAAGGAACGCCTTGACGTCCTCCAGGCTTTGCAGGGAGAGTATGGCCAAACACAGAGCCTGCCTGGCCTGCCTGTCCTGCTCCACGGAATGTCTTCGCTGCTTCATAGGGGCGTCCAAATGATGTAATAGCGCATTAATACGCTATTACGCTGATACAAGCAAGCATGAATCTGGTGACAGCCCCCGAGGACCGATATCCCCAGGGCAGGATTCGGCCTCGGCACTGGCTCGAATCACCCCGGAACAAACCCCGAGCCGGCATTGACAAACGCCCCAATAATCACCACAATGCCCGGCTTTCCGCCCTTTCGGCGAAGTGTTTCATTCGGAGAGTAGTCTTGGCCAACAGCAAATCTGCAGCAAAACGCGCCCGCCAGAACACCGTGCGTCGCGATCACAACCTCGGCATGAAGTCGCGTATGCGTACTTTTATCAAAAAGGTACTGGCCGCCATTGCCTCGGGTGACAAGTCCGCTGCCACAGAAAGCTACAAAGAAGCCGTGCCGGTCATCGACGGCGCCGCAGCCAAGGGTCTGATCCACGCCAACAAGGCCGCGCGCCACAAGAGCCGCCTGAACCAGCACATCAAAAAGATGGCCTGAGCAGGCGCTGCCACCCAGATAATAGAAAAGGCCGGTCAATGACCGGCCTTTTTTTTGTCCGCAATTAATTCCGCCTGCCACAGGGCGTGGCTATCCAGGCTCGCCGGCATCCAGGCCGGCGTCAGGCGCCGCCATTTCCGCCGCCATTTTCTCGGCAGCCTTCTCTTCCGCAGTCTTCTCTTCAAGGCGGTTCATACAGGCCTGTGCCAGGGCCTGCACACCCGCGCCCGACAGACCGGAAATCCTGAATACAGGGCCTTCCCACTGCAATTCCCGCAACAAACGCTCGCAGGCCTGCTCCGCGTCCTCCGCCGATAGCTGATCCAGCTTGTTGATCACCAGCCAGCGCTCCTGGGTGGCCAGTTCAGCGCTGAATTTTTCCAGCTCACCGCTGATCCGGCGAACGTCCTCTGCCACATCCTGATCGGGATCCGGCGGCAGGATATCCACCAGGTGCAATAACAGACGGGTACGCTGGAGGTGTTTCAGAAAACGAATACCCAGCCCTGCGCCTTCCGCCGCACCCTCGATCAGTCCGGGCACATCGGCCATCACGAAGCTGCGCAGATCACCGACCCTGACTACGCCAAGATTGGGATACAAGGTGGTAAACGGGTAATCCGCTACCTTGGGTTTCGCCGCCGACATGGCGCGGATAAGGGTGGACTTGCCCGCATTGGGCAAACCCACCAGACCCACATCCGCCAACAGCTTCAATTCCAGCTGCAGGTTCCTGACCTCTCCGGGGCTGCCCGGGATGGTCTTTCGTGGCGCTCTATTGGTACTGCTCTTGAATCGGGCATTACCCACACCGCCCCGGCCGCCCGCGGCCACCCGCATACGCTGGCCATCGCGCGTCAGGTCGCCCATCACTTCCTCGGTGTCGGTGTCCCTGACGACGGTCCCTATGGGTACCAGGACTTCCAGGTCCTCGCCGCCCTTGCCGCTGCAGTTGCTGCCAGAACCGGCCTCACCGTTCTGGGCCGCGAATTTTCTCTTGAAGCGGAAATCGGCCAGGGTGTTGATCCCGGAACTGGCTACCAGGTACAAACTTCCGCCTGCACCGCCATCACCGCCATCTGGCCCGCCGAAAGGCACGTATTTCTCGCGACGAAAGCCCATGCAGCCGTTACCACCGTCACCGGCGCGAACGCGAATTATTGCTTCATCGACGAATTTCATTACCGCTTATCTCTGTTATGGAGCCTCTGAATCTATTCATGAACTCGCGTCTTGCGGCCAAAAACTCCAGCTTCTGCGTTGCCAATCTTGGCAATAGCCGGCTATTACCTGCGATCGTCGCCTTGAATCTGAACCTTTTCGCTCACAATCTACTTCGCCCAGAATAAATCAGAGGCTCCTTATCTGCGCACCAGGCTCAGAGACAAAAAACCCCGGAACATGCCGGGGTTTTTCGCAACCGCTGAATCCGGCAGGACTCAGTTGGCTTCGATGCTCACAAAGCGACGCATCTTGGGGCCCTTGCGCCTGAACGCCACTTTGCCGTCCGCCAGGGCGAACAGGGTGTGATCACGTCCGAGGCCAACATTGGGACCAGGATGAAACTGGGTGCCACGCTGGCGAACCAGGATGTTACCGGCCAGCACTTCCTCACCACCAAAGCGTTTTACGCCAAGGCGCTTGGATTCCGAATCGCGACCATTGCGAGTACTGCCGCCTGCTTTCTTATGTGCCATCTTGAATCTACTCCGCTACTTCATCCGAACCGCTCGCCGCCTTCTTGGCAGTCGCACGGCCCTTCGTAATACCTGTCACTTCAATTTCGGTGAACCACTGACGATGGCCCTTGGTGCGCATATAATTCTGGCGCCGACGAAATTTGATAGTCGTTACTTTCTTGCCCTTGGCATGCCCCAGCACCGTGGCTTTCACCTTGCTGCCGGACACGTAAGGCGCGCCTATTTTAACGTCGGTGCCCTCACCGACCAACAGGACTTTGTCGAATTCTACTGCATCGCCCTCGCCGGCAACCAGACGCTCAATCTTGAGCTTGGTGCCATTGGCTACTCGATACTGTTTGCCGCCAGTCTCAATTACCGCGTACATTTGAAATTACTCCCGTAAGGTACCAAGAATCGAAGGGCTTAAAAGGTCCCTAGAATCAAGGAGTCACCGGTAAAGAGCGGGAATTCTAAAGAGTTCATGCTGCCGGGTCAATGGGAATCTTTGATCGCGAGCTTGGGAGCCTCTGATCTAGTCATGAACGTGTATCTTGCGACTAACAAATCCAGCTTCTATGTTGCCAATCTTCGCAATAGCTCGCTATTCCGTGCGATTGGCGCCTTGAATCTGTATCTTTTCGCCAGCAATCTACTTCGTCCAGACTAAATCAGAGGCTCCCTAATCGTCCCAAGCTGGCATAATGGACAGGATCACGACAGGCCCTATAAATGCAAGCCATTGAAAAAAAAGACAATAAGATCGACTATAGTGCATCCGCTATGACCCATATCGAGCAGATTCGGGCGCTAATGGCGCAAGACATGGCGGCCGTGGATTGTCATATCGAGGCCAGGTTGGCCAGCGATGTCGCGCTGGTAAACCAGATTGCACAGTACATTATCCATAGTGGCGGCAAGCGACTGCGGCCGATGCTGACCCTGGCCTGCGCCCGGGCCTGCGGATTCAAGCCCGAAACCCATGTCAGCGCAGCCGCTATCGTCGAATTCATCCATACCGCCACCCTGCTGCATGACGACGTGGTCGATCACTCCGATATGCGTCGTGGAAGAGGGACAGCCAATGCGGTATTTGGCAACGCTGCCAGCGTGCTGGTTGGCGATTACCTGTACTCCCGGTCGTTCCAGATGATGGTGGATATCGGCGAAATGCGGATCATGGAGATCCTGGCAGATGCCACCAACACCATCGCGGAAGGTGAAGTTCTGCAGCTGATGAATCTGCAGGATCCGGAGACCACCGAAAAGGCCTACCGGGAAGTGATTTATCGCAAGACTGCCAAGCTGTTCGAGGCCGGCGCCCTGATCGCCGCCATCCTGGCCGGGCAGCCCGAACACATCTGCCGGTCCATGGCCGACTACGGACGCCACCTGGGCACCGCGTTCCAGCTGGTCGACGATGCCCTGGATTACGACGCCTCGGCGGAAGAAATGGGCAAAAATGCCGGCGACGACCTGGCCGAGGGCAAGCCCACGCTGCCCCTGATCCACGCCATGCACCACGGCACCCCGGAACAAGCCCGCCTGATACGCTCTTGTATAGAACATGGAGGCAGAGAACACATCGTTGCGGTCACCGAGGCCATTGAAACCACGGGAGCGCTTGAGTACACTGCGCGCTCTGCCCGGCAGGAGGCGGCCTCCGCCATCACCGCACTGACCGACCTTCCCGATTCGGAATACAAGCAGGCATTGATTGGCCTGGCAGAATTTGCGGCGAATCGTCGCTATTAGAATTGAACAGTTCTGGAATATATAGAATCGGCGTGTAGCGCAGCCTGGTAGCGCACCTGTCTCGGGGTCAGGGGGTCGGGGGTTCAAATCCCTCCACGCCGACCAAATACCCCCCTCTGATCCGACTGGCATTATCTCCTGGCCTTAACAGGCAAGGCCACCCATCGCGTCATCGGTACACACGCGAGTCGTTGGCTGTGCAAATGCCTGCCTGGCCGGGGGAACGAACACCCGGGCGGGCTGGAAAAGCGGCCCCATTCATGTCAGCCTTGGTAAATTAAAAACCGGAGTGTATCGACAATGAGAAGAATTTTTACGACGGTTGCTACCGTTCTGGCCTTTTCCGCATCCGTGGCAATTGCCGCCGACGCGTACGTCAATCTCGACAATGATGGCAACATCGTCGTTTCCGGACCATTCAACGCAGTCATTCCCAAGCCCCCGGGTGCCAAGAATCGCTGGCCCCGTGCACTCGTCCCCGAGTTTCCTTGACGAACAACTGCAGATTTCAACTGCCGGTTATTTTGCGGACAACCAGTTCGTCACGGTACAGGTCGAGACGACCAATGCGGCGACCGGCACACTGACCAACAAGAACCTCCCGGTGGTCGAGATTGCCGGCCAGGAATTCCGGGCACGCGACGCGTGTATCGATATAAGCCAGGAAGAGCTTGATGCAGACGATGATCCGGATACTGGAGTTCATCGAAGACCAGAACGTGCAGATTGTGCCGGCCATGCAGGCGGTGCAACTGGTCGTCGTCAACGATGACGGAACTGCGGAAGGCACTATCCTGTTCATGCGCAACGTTCCTGGTGGATGCGAGGCAATGACGCCCGAGTTCAAAGCGAAATTCGATGCCGACTTTGAGCGCTTCATCGCATCAATTCGCGCGGCAAACTGAGCTCTACTTCCGGCAAGCCGGGGACTCGCTTTCCGAAATCGGTGAGCGCCCGCCAGATTCGGGGCTGACCTGAATTGCCATCGCACCTGGTGGCCGGTGATGGTTCGGGCAAGCGCGACGCTAGCGGCACTCTTGCGAGTGATTCCCCTGTGTCGGGACCTCAGATCCTGGTAAACCCATGAGTCCATTCCGGGTTGGATCACCGTCCTGGAAGTGTACTGACCCTTCCTGCCTGAACCCCATCTCTGTCAGGTAGCCGGTAATGAATTGCAGCGAGTAGAAATTGCGTAATTCACTCTCGTTGACCGACCAGCTTTGCCGGGTGCCGGCATTGAATGTGTCATGCGCCAGCGCCGCCATTCTCCACATGTCTTCGTTGTGCGCGTCGTGGTCACGCAGGATCAGCTTGCCGCCAGGGCGAATCACATCACGCACCGAGGATATAAACGCTCCTCGCTGGTTATCGGGCAATGATGAAAGCCGATGTATACGGTGACAAGATCCAGTGACTCCTTCGGAATGACATTGCGCAAAGTCGAGTCGAATAATTGCCCATGTCGATATGCGTACCAATCCTGGTGAGTTGGCCACGCTCGACGATGTCTTCCGGACCGTAGCCGCCCTCCGCGGTATGCAGCAGAAAGATATCGCCGGCGATGTCCAGGCGATCCTCCAGCACGCTGATGTAACGACCGGAGGAATCCGATTTCGAGGTAACCGTCGTATCGGGCCTCGCGATCAAGGAGCTCCAGGGTTTGATCCGCCATGATGGCTTTTTGCCTGGCGAGGGCGGGAATGGCGTAACGTAACGCGCCCAGAAATGGTCGGATATCGTCAAGTTCCTCCTGCAAGGCCGAATAAATCTGCTTGTCCGATACACCCGGCTCTGACAGCTCTGACCAGGGCCTGGTGAAATTCCTCCTCCGGATACAGGTGAAATACGTTAGTAAGAAACGCGAGAAACTCTTGCCGAAGCCGCGGATTGGAATAGATATACCGGAAGTTTCCGAGCTGGGCAGAGGTCCAGGAAAGACTTTCAGCGAACCCCCGGCCTGGAACTGCGGTTGCGAGCAACGCAGACAGGGCCACAATGAATTCCCGTCTTTTCACTCGTAATGCTCCTGGTGAACGATGGCAACATGGAAGACGGGTTGTCTGCTGTCATCAGGCGCGCGAAATGTTACCCTGACCGCAATTATACCGAGTCTAAACAGTATGCGAGAAGCGCCTATGAAGCACGGAATCTGGCAACGAATCAAGCGAAAAGTCGGCAAATTACTTCGCACCGCAGCCTACCTTTCAATTTTGTACGCGTCGTGGTCGCGGTGGTTATCTGGCACAGCGGGGATGACGACTACCCGGGTCGCTTGCACGATCTACGTCGTCAACGACATCACCGAACTCAATCCTGTCCCAATGTCCAGGGTACTCGCACCACGTTCGACAGAAGAAATTGTTGCCGCAATCAAGACCAGCAGCGGACCGGTTTCTATCGGTGGCGGACGCTTCAGCATGGGTGGGCAGACAGCGATCGACAACGGTCTGCAACTGGATATGCGGGACTACGACCAGGTCGTGGCGTTCTTTCCGGAAAGAACGCGAGATCACCGTCCAGTCCGGCATGTCCTGGCGCGAATTGCAGGAATATATCGATCCCCATGACCTGTCGGTGAAGATCATGCAGACCTACGCGAATTTCAGCGTGGGCGGATCAGTGAGCGTGAATGTGCATGGTCGTTATATTGGTCACGGCCCGATAATTTCCTCCGTCAAGGCAATGCAACTGGTACTTGCGGATGGCAGCGTGGTCAATGCTTCGCGTGAGGAAAACCCCGAGCTGTTTTTTGCTGCCATAGGCGGTTATGGCGGCATCGGCGTCATCACCGAGGTGACACTGGAACTGGCAAAGAATGAGAAGGTCGAACGTCAGACCAAAACCATGCCGATTGCGCTGTATCGCGAACATTTTGCGAAAAATATTCGTGACAACGACAAGGTCATTTTTCACAACGCCGATATTTACCCGCCGGACTTCGAAACCGTG
Organism: uncultured Gammaproteobacteria bacterium; assembly: GCA_963823435.1. Classification (GTDB taxonomy): domain Bacteria; phylum Pseudomonadota; class Gammaproteobacteria; order Steroidobacterales; family BM003; genus CAKZML01. Next base: position 90,350 of record CAWGLN010000009.1, read on the forward strand.
CGCGATGTCAGTTGGTACGTCACCGATGAGCCCGTGACTATCGAGGATAGGCTGATCGACGCACACGCCGATTACCCCTTGTTGCCAAAGCTGATTGAATTCACCAGTTCCGGCGCGTTTGGCAAGTGGTTGCGCTCCGCCGTGTTTGACCCTGTCTACTATATCTCCGACCGTGTTGCCTGGCGTAACTGGGAGGCCAGCTACGACGTGCGTGAACTGGGCGAGGGTGATCGCAGCAAACGCACCTGGGTGTTGCAGGAGTATTTCATCCCGGTGGAACACTTCGACAACTTTGTGCCGAAGATGCGTGCGATCTTCAGGAAGCACGATGTCGATGTCGTCAATATTTCCATTCGTCACGCATTGCCGGATGCGGAATCCTACCTGTCGTGGGCGCGAGACGAAGTGTTTGCCTTTGTCGTGTACCACAGCCAGGGAACCACAGACGAGGACAAGGCGAAGGTAGGTCTGTGGACCCGCGAGATGACCGACGCCATCCTGTCCGAGGGCGGCAGCTACTATTTGCCCTACCAACCTCACGCGACGACCGCCCAATTTCTCGCAGCCTACCCGGACGCGGACAAGTACTTTGCGGTAAAAAAGGCGGTTGATCCAAATAACCGATTCCAGAACAAGCTTTGGCAAAAATATTATCCAAGCAGGGAGTCGACATATCGTGATTACCTGGGTGGTCTCGACGGGTACAAAAAGGGTGAGGAGCAGACCTTTCTGAGCCTGCCCGAGTGGTATCTCGTGTTCAATCCGAATGAGTATGCGGACTTCCTTGAACGCGGCAATAATCCGAGCGACTTTCCCTTCTTCTCCAGTATTGACGAGTATTGGTCTTTGTTTGACCGGGTCAATCGTGCTTGCCGAGGACCTGTATCCCGAGAATTCCGAGTATCAGCTCATGCTTTGGGTCATCGGTGTAAGCACCACTGCGGAATTTGTCGCCAAAGGTGCTTACGAAAATACCGTCGGTCGCTTCACCCGCTGGACAGCATCCGGCGACACACCGGAAGACGTACTGATCCAAGAAGCCCATCGCGCCTACGCCAGGCTCATATACGTGGAGCCCTGGTACAACTTTCCGTTCTGGAATCACGCGCGACGTATATGGACTGAAACCCCGTTTTTCGGCGAGAACTTTATACGCAAACTGGAGCGCAAGCTCATGTTCACTGCCGAATTCGGTTTCAAGGGTATCTATGCCCGGGCGGTGGGTTTTGGGGCCAAGACCGCTTACGAGGAATCCGACGGTCTGGTAACCCTGCACGTCGTCGCGGACGCGGCCATTGTGCCTACAGTGGATCCCAGAATTAATGTGCTAAAGGATCTGGGCGAAGGTGATCTCGATAATCACTCTGCCACGCTGGGGGGAGTTTACCGAGATAGTGCCAAAACTCGCCAAGGCCGGTGTTCGGTTCGTCGAAATTTCGGGCAATGACGAAATTCTCATTACTACCGTTGAAACCAGGGACCAGGCTGACAAGCCGGAAAAAGCACGCTTTCTGTTTCATTCCGCAGTGGTCTCACCAGCAAACATGCAGCGATCAGTGTACCTTGTTCGCGTGGAAGATTTGAGCTCGGTTCTGAACAGCCTGGAAGCTACAGACTCGACACTTGAGCACGTATTCGACTACTGACCGGCAGGCGCGGCCAAAGCGACCCTGGTGCCGTTTTTCCGCGCCCCAACATGGAGTCGCGTCACCTCGCCGAGAGGTCGAACCAATCGCGCGTTTCTCGGCATTTTGCCCGGTACTACGAACGGGCCGATTCTGATTTCGATAGTGAGCGTCCACAGCTCCTGCCTTTATTCGGCTCGTTGATCAGGACACCAGGATGCGAAGCCAGACCAGCGCGAACAATCCAAGGTAGACCCAGCGGGCGGCGGCGTTAAGCCGCCGTGCTTCGGTCATGCGCTCGGAATTCGCCCAACGACTCACGATGACAGTCACGGCTAGCGCCAGGAAAACCAACAGCATGCATCCACTCACAAACAGATCCGCACGGGTCATGTACGAGATACGCGGAAGGTTCATACGTATGCTGAATCCAAACGCGAGCAGCGAGAAAATCGTGGCTGTCGATATGGCGATGCGCGATGGAAAAAGATTGGGCTGTAACCAGAACGCAGACCAGGCCATGAGGACAATCAGCGTCATGGGCAAAAACATGGTCAAAAAATAGTACTGAGAATTGCGTTGCGCCTGCACCCGGAAGGTGAACTGGGGCAAGGCGATGCCGGCCGCCGGCACGCTGAAGTCGTGAAACTCGGGTTCAAGTATCTTGAACTTCCACCCCTCGACGCTGAAGGGCTTGACCCAGTCATCAACGTCCCCATCAAGCACGAACTGTAATTCGTCGGGTCGAAATTCGTAAGAAACAAATTGAATCGGCAAGATCTGGCTGTCGAAAGGAAATTCCTTCAGATTCATATCTGCCAGCAACTCGCCGTAGAATCGCATCCTGTATACAACGTTACCCAGCGCATCGACCCGGGCCACCCGCTGCAACTGGGGATTCAACCCCCGGTCATTCACGACTAATCCTTTCGGTGACCAGATATCATCCAGGGGAAATATTCGGTACTGAGTAGATCGCGCCCCTTCCGGTAACGCCAGGCGCGGATCATGCCAGGAGACTCTCAGGAACATGTCTACGGAAAACCGTTGCCGGACATCATCGATTTCATCGATATCCATCAGGTAGACACCAATTTTGACCTGGGTGGCCCCGCCCGCCGCGCCGGGGCGCTCACCAACCCATTCAGGATTGACCGCCTCAACGCTCTCAGCCGTGTGCGCCATGCCGAACAGAGCCGTCAGTGCGAGTATCCCCGCGCACAATACTTTCCGCCTCATTACTCCTCCCCAGAAAGGAATTTTCTCGTCCAAGAACCCTAACATACCAGACCTGGAGGACCGCCATGCCGAGGCAGATGCCAGCCCGGAGTCATACCCTGCATAGCCCGTGCAGGCCATATTCTAGCCGCCAGGCGGCATTACTTGGCAGCAAAAAAGGTCCCCCATCCAATTCTGTATCCCGACCCGAAGACGATCTGACGCTCCACCCTTCTACCCCCGCAACTACGCATAGGATGACGGATATCCACGATAGGCACCGCTAAAGGCCACCGGGAAAATCCACTTGTACCATCAGGGCATGGAGAGCAGAAATGCGAAGGACGGTTAACTGCGCGTTTATCTTGATCTCACTGCTGCTGTTTACCGGTCCGGCCGGCGCCCAGTCAGTTGAAGAACTGCTGGATATGGCCAACGACGGCATTGGCAGCGCCCAGTGCTTGCTCGGTTTCAAGTACCTGGATGGGGACGGGGTAAAACAGGACACCACCGAGGCCATGAAGTGGTTCCGCATGGCGGGTGACAACGGCGATGCTCATGCGGCGTACACCCTGGGTCGCATCTATTATAAGGGTGAAGGGACATCCGTCGATTACGCCGAAGCCTTAAAGTGGTTCCTGATGGCTGCCGAAAAGAGCGACGCCAACTCCCAATTCAGGCTGTCAGAGATGTATCTCAAGGGTAACGGCGTGGACAAAGACCAAGTCGCAGCCTATGCCTGGCTCACGCTGGCCATCGGCAACGGCGCCAATAAACGTGGTATACGCGACAACCTGGAGCGCGACATGACCAAGGCTCAGGTGGAAAAAGCCAAGAGCATGGCAGACTCGCTGGCAGCCAACTTCGAGTAGCCCGATCCGGTTTGAATAACGGGCGTCTCCCTGCAATCAAAGCCGATCACGGCAACCCCGGCTAACCACCGGGACCTTCTATCTATAACCGTAGTTCTCGTCCGTATGATCCACTATTCCCCGATTATCACAGGCTGGGCCATGCTGGAAAGAGCTGATCCTGGCTCGAGGGGAGTGTTTAAGTGGCCGTGTCGAAATGCGTCTCGGATTATCTAACACGTGAGAAGCTCGAATATTCTGTCGTCCACCACCCCCATTCCGAATCCAGTGACATGACTGCCGAGGCAGCCCATATCTCGGGTGAGCGCCTGGCCAAGGGCGTGCTTCTCAAAGACAACCGCGGCTATTTGCTGGCGGTGGTTCCCGCTAGCCATACGCTGGAGACAGGCACCCTGAGCCAGAAAATCAGGCGCCCGATGATCATGGCCGCCGAGCCCGAGATCGCGCGATTGTTTCCCGACTGTGAAGTGGGCGCCATACCCGCTATCGGAAAGGCCTACGGACTGACCACCGTGGTGGAGCATGCGCTCTGCGAGCTTCCGGAGATTTTCTTTGAGGCCGGTGACCATGAAACCCTCATAAGGGTAGACGACAAAAACTTCAAGCACCTCATGGACGGCGCAATATTTGCCAGTTTCAGTCACCATAAGGGGTAGGGAGCCTCTGATCCAGTCATGAACTTGTATCTTGCGACTAAACAATCCAGCTTCTATGTTGCCAATCCTCGCAATAGCTGGCTATTCCGGGCGATTGGCGCCTTGAATCTGAATCGTTTCGCCAGCAATCTACTTCGTCCAGATTGAATCAGAGACTCCAGAGGCCCGTAAGCTACCCCGTACAACGATCTCTGCCAGGATGGGGTGAACCCAGGGTCCCCCGCACGGTGAGGGCCGCATAAGGAAACCAGCTACTGTGAAAAAGACGGCTGCATCGTTACTTCGCCACGCCCTGGAGCAGATTGGTGTGCGTTTCACTTTCGGGATTCCAGGTGTTCACAACATCGAGATCTACGATGAACTGGCCTCCTCGCCGAGTATAGAACCCGTCCTGGTCACCCACGAAATGTGCGGCAGCTTTATGGCCGACGCAGTCAGTCGATGCTCCGACCACATCGGCACCGTGGTTGTCGTTCCGGCTGCCGGGATCACCCACGCCAGCAGCGGCATCGGGGAGGCCTTTCTCGACGGTATACCCATGCTGGTAATCAGCGGTGGCATACGCACCGACCTGGACAAGAGTTACCAGTTGCACGATGTCGACCAGCAGGCCCTGCTCGCCCCCATTACCAAGGCGACCTTCAGGGTCCAGCGACACAAGGACGTTATACCGACGGTGTACGAGGCCTATCGCATCGCCACCAGCGGGGAACCGGGCCCTGTGTATATCGAGATTCCTGCGAACCTGCAGCTGCTGATGGGCGAAGTGGACGAATTGCCCGCTTACCAACCCGGTCAGCGCGAAGCCTGTGACCCCGCACTTATCAAGCAGGCCGCCCAGCGGCTGGTGGAAGCCAGGCAGCCCGGATTATTCGTTGGTTGGGGCAGCCGCCACGCCAGGGACCAGGTCGCCAGGATCGCGGAACTTCTGGGGGCTCCGGTGGCCACAACCTTGCAGGGCCTGTCCACCTTGCCTGGCACCCATCCGCTGCATACCGGCATGGGAACAGGGCCCTCCTCAGTCCCGATAGCGCAAAAGACCTTCTCTGGCTGCGATTGCATGTTGGCTGTGGGCACACGCTTCGCCGAGATTTGTACCGGCAGCTATGGTATGCAACCGCCTGCAAACCTTATCCATGTGGATATAAATCCCAATGTATTCGACGTGAATTACCCGGCCGCCCTGAGCATCGAAGGTGACGCCAGGGAGGTGCTCACACAACTGCAGGCAGAGCTGGAACGCCTGCTGGACAGCGCAAGAGATTCTAGTGCGCTGGCCGCCTCTATTGCCGCAGGAAAGCAGGCCTATATTGACCAGTGGATGAAACACGACAGCAAGGGACTGGTAAACCCGGCGGTGCTGTTTGAACACATCAATCGTCAGCTTGATAACGACGCCATCATCACCTGTGACGACGGCAACCACACTTTCCTCGCCGCCGAGTTACTAAAAATTCCGGAGCAGGGACTGTTTATTTCCCCGACTGATTTCAACTGCATGGGCTACTGCGTGCCGGCAACCATTGCGGCCAAACTGGTCAATCCGGACCGCCAGGTTGTGGGCATAGTCGGCGACGGCGCATTCCTGATGTCCGCCATGGAATTATTAACCGCCAGCTCTCGCCAGCTTGGTCTGGTAATCCTGGTGTTCAACGACGGCGAGCTTTCGCAAATCGCGCAAGCCCAGCAAATTCCGTACAACCGCAAGACCTGCACGACCGTTCCCAGCCTGGACTACGAAGCCATGGCCAGGGCAACCGGATGCGCGTTCGTACGCATAGGGAGTAATGAAGAGGTGGCCGCTGGAATCGGCTCGGCCCTGGAGCAAGGCAGGCGGGGCCCGGTACTGGTGGACGTGCGTATTGACTACAGCAAGGCCACACAGTTTACCAAGGGTACGGTGAAGACCAATCTGAAGCGCTTCGATTTTTCCAACAAGGCGCGCATCGTCTCACGCGCACTGTGGCGACGTATCAGAGGCTAGTCTCCCTGCCGAGACAAAAACAGCGGATCACGATGGACGTCAACTCCAGGCCCTTGCCCCGGGGCATCCCTGGCAATCACAAGCGCTAGCTCACCTGCACCATCGGCAAACGGGAACTGAATCTGGATCAGGGGTTTCAAGCACCCTGATCGGAACCTCAAGCAGCCCGCTGCTGCTCCACCTTCTGACCGTGAATCATGACGCCAACAATGTCTGACAACTGCTCCGATACCAGGTCGATGATATCGTCCACCGCCAGGATGCCTACCAGGAATCCATCTTTGTCCACCACCGGCGCCCTGCGCACACCGCGATCACGCATGGCCTTGATAGCATCGCTGACGCTGCCGTCCTCTGGCAGGCTCAGCAAGCGACTGCCGGTGAGATCACCGACACGCAGCTTGGCAGCCGGCAATTCCTCGGCCAGCACCTCCAGCACCAGGTCCCTGTCGGTGACAATACCCACCGGCTTCCAAAGCGCCTCGTCTCCTTCGACCACCACCACTGTTCCCACGTGGTGCTCACGCATGAGTCTTGCTGCAACCCCGATGGACTCCGACCTGTCAACAACGACAACGCCCCGGTTGCAGACCTCCCCGATAGTCATAACTGTGTCCTTCCAATGTTCCCGCGACCGTGGTCTCATTCTGTGGGTCCGCGCAGCAATGTGTCACTAGGCACATGCCGTAGAAAAACTACGGAATGGGTAGGGGGATTCCTACCACAAGCGATGGGCACGTTTCGCAATTCGACAGGCGACGCCATCGTTGCTTCGGCAGGCGAGAGTGCTTTCCTGTGCGTCCCTGGATCTGCAAGCTTGCCTGATCCCGGCGACAAACGACCCGGTACTGGCGGCCGAATGCCGGGTCGTTTATGTTTGACCATCAAGCGGGCCCAGCAGTGGAGCGGACATGTTCAACACCGGGGAATTACCCAAGCAGCACATCCAGGTAGGTGGTCTTCAGATGGCCTATACCCAGATGGGCCAGGGAGATCCTATCGTCTTCCTTCATGGCAACCCCACCTCTTCTTACCTGTGGCGAAACATATTGCCAGGGCTGGCCGGACTGGGTCGATGCATCGCACCGGACCTGATCGGCATGGGTGATTCGGACAAACTTCCGGACAGTGGTGCCGACAGCTACCATTTCGTCGAGCACCGAAAGTACCTGGATGAATTGCTCGAAAAATTGGGTGTCGAACACAATGTCATCCTGGTGCTCCACGATTGGGGCTCCGCGCTGGGCTTTGACTGGGCCAACCGCCACCGCCACGCAGTCAGGGGCATCGCCTATATGGAGGCACTGGTCCGCCCCGCTACCTGGAGTGAGTGGCCGGAGGCTATACGTCCCCTGTTCCAGGGATTTCGTTCAGCTGCCGGTGAACACATGGTGCTGGAGAAAAATGTATTCGTGGACAAAGTTCTGCCCGGATCCGTGCTGCGCGACCTTTCCGGGGAGGAAATGGCGGTCTACCGCCGCCCCTTCCTGGTGCCGGGAGAGGATCGCCGCCCCACGCTGAGCTGGCCACGCCAGATTCCCCTGGACGGTGAGCCCGCCGATGTGACCCGAATCGCTGCGGACTACACGCAGTGGCTGGCTACCTGCGATGTCCCCAAGCTGTTTGTTAATGCGGAGCCGGGAGCCATCCTGGTCGGCACCTTGCGTGAGTATTGCCGCAGTTGGCCCAGGCAGCAGGAAGTTACGGTCAAGGGCAGTCATTTCATCCAGGAGGACTCGCCCCGGGAAATCACCCAGGCGCTTTATGACTGGATCGGAGGCCTGTAGGCGCCAGGTGTCAGAATCCGCTTCATCCCAGAATTCCGGCATGATGACGCAGGTGGTCCTCCATGAAACTGGCTATAAAGTAATAGCCGTGGTCATAACCGGCGTGCCTGCGCAAAGTCAGCTCTAGCCCCGACTGACGGCAGGCCGCTTCAAGGCTCTCCGGATACAACTGCAGGTCCAGGAACTGGTCTGCTTCACCCTGGTCCACCAGCAGGCGGCTACGCTTGGGCCCATCCAGCAGGTTGGCGGCGATTACCGAAGCATCGTGGATATCCCACAGGGAGCGATCATCCCCCAGGTAATTGGAAAAGGCCTTCTGACCCCACGGGCAAAGCGAGGGAGCACCGATCGGCGCAAAGGCTGAAATCGAGCCATACAGATCCGGGTGCTTCAAGCCTATGGTCAGGGCGCCATGCCCACCCATGGAATGACCAAAAATGCCCTGGCGTGATGGATCAAGGGGAAAGGAGGACAGCACCAGTTCCCGTAGCTCGCCGGTTATGTAACTGTGCATACGATAGTGATCACGCCAGGGAGGTCGGGTGGCATCAAGGTAAAAACCGGCGCCCGATCCAAAGTCCCAGTCCTCATCCTCACCGGGCAGACCCAGTCCCCTGGGGCTGGTGTCCGGTCCCAGCAGGGCCAGGCCCGATTCTGCCGCCACCCGCTGGGCACCGCCCTTGATCGCAAAGGTTTCCTCGGTACAGGTCAGGCCCGCAAGATAGGTGAGAGTGGCCACTTTGCCATGTCTGGCCGCAGGCGGCAGAAAGAGGGAAAAGCGCATCCGGCATCCAAGCAATGCCGATTCGTGCGCGTAAAAACGCTGCTCACCCCCGAAACAGGCATGTTGACCCAGCAATTCCAGGCCCATCAGTACACCACTACCGAACGTATACTCTTGCCCTCATGCATGAGATCGAAGGCGTCATTGATCTTCTCCAGCGGCATGCTGTGAGTAATCAGGTCATCGATGTTGATTTTGCCTTCCATGTACCAATCCACAATCGTTGGCACATCGGTGCGGCCGCGCGCGCCTCCAAATGCCGTGCCACGCCAGGAGCGCCCGGTAACAAGCTGGAACGGACGTGTGGAAATTTCCTGGCCTGCACCGGCAACGCCAATGATGATGCTCTCGCCCCAGCCCTTGTGACAGCATTCCAGCGCCTGGCGCATGGTCTGCACATTGCCAATGCATTCGAAGCTGTAATCGGCGCCTCCGTTGGTAATATCGACAATGGCGCCAACCACGTCGTGTACCTCTTTCGCATTGACAAAATCTGTCATGCCGAATTTTTTCGCCAGCTCGACTTTTGCAGGATTGATATCCACACCAACGATCTGCCGGGCACCAACCATCCGCGCACCCTGGATCACATTCAGACCAATCCCGCCCAGGCCAAATACCACCACCCGGGAGCCCGGCTCCACCCTGGCGGTGTAGATCACCGCGCCGATTCCGGTGGTGACGCCACAACCGATGTAACAAACCTTGTCAAACGGCGCGTCCTCACGAATCCTGGCCAGGGCGATTTCCGGAAGCACCGTGTAGTTAGAAAACGTGGAACATCCCATGTAGTGCAAAACGGGCTTGCCGTTTATAGAAAATCGACTGGTACCGTCTGGCATCACGCCCCTGCCCTGGGTCTCGCGTATGGACTGGCAGAGGTTGGTCTTGGGATGCAGGCAGTAACCGCACTCGCGGCATTCCGGCGTGTACAGGGGAATCACGTGGTCTCCCGGGCGCAAAGACGTAACGCCGGGTCCCACGTCCACCACCACGCCCGCACCCTCATGTCCCAGGATCGCCGGAAAGGCTCCCTCCGGATCATCGCCACTCAGGGTAAATGCGTCGGTGTGGCATATCCCCGTGGCCTTGAGCTCGACCAGTACTTCTCCCTGTCTCGGACCGTCCAATTGAACAGTCTCGATTACCAGGGGCTGACCTGCTGCATAAGCTACCGCTGCACGCACATCCATCACTGTCTCCATAACTGATATATTTGTCGGGAGTCCTGTCTGGCGGTAAGCACGAGATCCGGCAACATGATTCGAATCGGCCGGCAAGGTCAGGACACGCAGCCTCAGAAGGTATAGAATTCTGGCCCTTTTTCCAAGAACTGGCTACATGAGGCAGTTACACGAGGATATCCGAAATGTCGTTCCCGAAACCGTTTTACCGTTGGCGTCCACACCCCTGGCACGGCCTTGCCCCGGGCAGAAAGCCGCCGGTGTACCTGAACGCCTATATCGAAATCACCCCGTTCGACACGGTGAAATACGAGCTGGACAAGGAAACCGGATACTTGCGGGTAGACCGTCCCCAGCACACTTCGTCGCGCCCCCCCACCCTCTACGGCCTGGTGCCAAAGACCTATTGCGGTGACCGCGTCGGGGCGCTGAGCGGGGACGCCGTAAAGGGCGATTGCGACCCTTTGGATATTTGCGTGATCAGCGAACGCTCAATCAGTCACGCCGATATCATCATGAGTACGCGTGTTATTGGCGGTCTGCAGATGATTGATGATGGTGAGGCGGATGACAAGATCATCGCCGTGCTGGAAAATGACACTATCTGGTCTGGCGTGGAAGACCTGGGCAGTCTACCAACCATCATGGTTGACCGGCTGATCCATTACTTCAACACCTACAAACTAAAACCTGGCGAAGCTTCCGAAGAAAAAATCAAGCTCGCCTACGACCGGGCGCACGCGGAAAAAGTCATCCAGGCATCGTTGGCAGATTACGAGGACATGTTCGGCGGATAGTCCCGCCGGGCCCGGCCCTGGGCCAGGCTTAGACGTCGTCTTCACTCGCCTGGCGCGGCAGCACCATACGCAAGACCAGATAGCCCCACACCGCAGACACCAGCGTCCCCGCAAGCACACCCAGTCTTTCGGTCGCCATCGAATTAACCATGGATTCCTCGAAGGCCAGCGAAGAAATAAACAGGCTCATGGTAAACCCGATACCGCATAACACCGACAGCCCATACAGGCTTCGCCAGGTCACGCCTTCGGGCAGAGAGCCCAGGCCCAAGCGGGCAGCCAGCCAGGTCATGCTGAAGATTCCTACCTGTTTGCCCAGGAACAGCCCCAGTGCGATACCCAGGGGCAGCGGTTCAAATAGAACGCCCAGACTCGACCCGGACAGTGAAACGCCGGCGTTGGCAAACGCAAAAATCGGCAAAATTGCAAAGGCCACCGGCGCGTGCAGGTCGTGCTCCAGGTGACGTAAGGGCGAGTAACCCTCCTCGTCTTTTGCGATGGGTATAAAAAACGCCAGGGCCACTCCCGCGAGCGTGGCGTGGACACCGGATTTCAAGACCGAGACCCACAACACCGTCCCGACCAGAAGGTAGGCCAAAACCGAACGCACGCCCCGCCAACTCATCAGCGTCAGGGCGACGAAACACGTCGCCGCCACCGCGAGCGAGGCGACTGAGAGATCCGAGGTATAAAACAGGGCGATAACGACGATCGCGCCGATGTCATCCAGAATAGCTACCGACAGCAAAAAAACCTTCAGCCCCACAGGCACCCGATTACCCAGCAGCGCCAGTACACCCAGGGCGAATGCTATGTCGGTGGCGGCAGGAATTGCCCACCCGTTCATGGCAACCGGATCGCCCCAGTTGAAATAGCTGAAGACAAGCGCCGGCGTGAACATGCCGGCAACCGCTGCAACGGCTGGCAGCGTAAGTTTGCTCAGGTCCGATAACTCTCCCTCCAGCAACTCCCTCTTCAGTTCCAGACCGATAAGAAAGAAAAATACCGCCATCAGACCGTCATTAATCCACAGCAAAATCGGTTTCGATATACCGAAATCGCCCAGCATGACGGTAAAGGGAATCGAGAGAAGGGAGCCGTAGTAGCCGGACAACGGACTGTTCGCCACCAGCATGGCCAACACCGCGGCACCCATCAGCATCAGGCCGCCCGCAGTCTCAAGCTTGAGAAATTCTTTTACTCCGCGAATGATCACCAGGTTCCCCCTCAATGAAGAACGATCTCAGCTAGTCTTTCTTGTGCTCAATGATATGCACATCGCGTTGCGGGAAAGGAATGCTGATACCCTCGGCGTCAAAGCGCTTCTTCATGCGCTCGTTCAGATCGAATACCACGGGCCAGTAATTCTCACTTGCAACCCACGGACGCACGGCGAAATTAACGCTGCTGTCGCCCAGTGACAACAGCCCAATCACCGGTGCCGGCTCGGCCAATATCCGCGTATCCTCAGCCAGCACCTGCCCAATCACTTTCTTGACCTTGTCGATATCGTCTTTGTAGCCAACGCCAAAGATGAGGTCCACACGACGCTCGCTCTTGGCCGTGTAATTGGTGATGGTGCCACCCGTGAGCTGAGAGTTCGGGATCACAATGCTCTTGTTATCCGGCGTGCGCAGCAACGTATTGAAAATATGCACCTCTTCCACGGTACCGGATATGCCCGCACCCTCAATAAAATGCCCAACCCGGAAAGGGCGAAACGCCAGCAGCAATATTCCGGCGGCAAAGTTGCCCAGCGAACCCTGCAGGGCCAACCCTACGGCAAAGCCGGCGGCACCCAGGGCAGCCACCATTGATGTAGTTTGCACACCCATCTGGGCGATCGCCGCCAGGATCACGAAGGTCAACAGGGAAAAATAGACAAGATTTCCGACGAAGCGCACCAGCATCGGATCGCCGGTGCCTCTTTCCAGCAACCTGGTTACCAGGTTGCCCAGTTTGCGAGCCACCCATTTTCCGACCAGAAAAATGACCAGGGCGGTGAATATCTTGAGACCAAGCTCGAGTGTAAGGCCCTGAACCTGCGACAATAATGTATCAACGGATTCCATAAATATCTCTGCTTCCAATACCAAAAACCAGACACAAAACGCACTCCCTGGCAACAAGACCACGGGATAGAGTTATGTATTATTGCCGTGAAATGTACTGGAAGCTTCCTGGCGATGGAAGTAAACATGGGTACAAATAGTGAATTTTTGAGCGCAAAAAAAGAGAAACCCAAGGGAAAACCCCTTGGGTTCAGCACAAGTACTCTTTGAGGGGAGTTCCTCGAAAGCGCTAGCACGCTGTGTGTCTGTGTGCTGCAATCCGCCTACGCATTAATCAAGGTCCGTCCAGGAGATGCAGTCCATCGGATGACCCTGTGCATCATTGTGGGGTGTGGCCAAAACCGTGCAATTGGATATCTCACCTAGCGCGACTGTGGGAAGTACCTATCAGCTTTTCCCGGGCCACCGGGTGTTCAGGCCACCCGGCACGCCCCGGAACTTGGTGATAACCGCCGGCGCGGTTATTCTCTTGCTCTTACCCACTGGCGATTTTGAGGAGATACACGCATGAGTGGCACCATCTTTCTGGCCATCATTGTAATTATCGCGATTATTGCGATCAGTCTTTACAACAAGCTGGTAGGGCTGCGAAATGCGGTCAAAAACGGGTTCGCCCAGATAGACGTGCAACTGACACGCCGGCACGACCTGATTCCGAACCTGGTGGAAACTGCGAAGGGTTACATGAAGCACGAAAAGGAAACTCTTGAAGCGGTGATCAATGCCCGTAACACGGCGATTACCGGTCTCAAGAACGCCAGTGCAAATCCTGCCGATGCAGGAGCGATCCAGGAACTTGCCGGTGCAGAGGCTGCTTTGAGCGGCACCCTGGGCCGCTTGTTCGCGCTGGCAGAAGCCTACCCGGATCTGAAGGCGAACCAGAACATGCTGGCATTGCAGGAAGAGCTTTCCTCCACTGAAAACAAGATCGCATTCTCACGCCAGGCGTTTAATGATTCGGTCATGGGTTTCAATATCGCCCGCGAGACGTTCCCGGGCAATTTGATCGCCGGCTTCTTTGGCTTCAAGGCGGCGGAGCAATTGCAGATTGAGGGCACCGAAAAGCGTGCGGTGCCTGACGTGAGCTTTAGCAACGACTGACGCCATCCCACCATGGATTTTTTCCAGCGTCAGGAGCAAGCGCGCAGCAATAGCCGGCGCCTGGTCTGGCTATTTGTGCTGGCCGTGACAGGCATCGTGATCGCGCTGAACGTGGTAGCCGGCCTGGTCGTCTCCGGTCTGCATGGAGAAGACCAGGCCCTGTTTCCGGGGCTCTGGTGGTACCAGCAGAACCTGCAGATCGTCGCCTCCGTGACAGGCGCCAGCCTGATCCTCATCTTCGCCTCCAGCGCTTTTCGAATTGCCAGCTTGCGCAGCGGGGGAACTGCCGTTGCCGAAGCCCTGGGTGGTACACGTATTGCTGTCGATACCCGAGCCCCCCTGGAGCGACGACTGAGAAACGTGGTGGAGGAAATGTCGATAGCCTCGGCGTTGCCGGTGCCAGAGATCTACGTACTCTGGCACGAAACGGGTATTAACGCTTTTGCTGCGGGGTTTACCCAGTCCGATGCGGCTGTGGCGGTGACACGTGGTGCGCTGGAACAACTGAGCCGGGATGAGTTGCAGGGTGTGATAGCCCACGAGTTCTCACATATTCTCAATGGAGATATGCGGCTCAACCTCCGTCTGGTGGGCATATTGTTCGGCATCCTGGTAATTGGACAGCTAGGACGACTAATCCTTCGTTCCGGTCGATTTGGAAACACAGGAGGCCGATCTTCAGGGCGCAAAGGCATCGGCTCTGTCGCGGTGGTCATGGTGCTGGGTCTTGCCCTTTTCTTGATCGGCTACATTGGGGTTTTTTTTGGCCGCATGATCAAGGCCAGCGTATCCCGGCAACGTGAATACCTGGCAGACTCCTCGGCTGTCCAATTCACCCGGCAGAGCACCGGTCTTGCCGGGGCGCTGAAAAAAATCGCCGGTTTAGGCACAGGCTCACGCATGCGCTCGGCGAGGGCTGAAGAAATCAGCCATATGTTGTTTGCTTCCGGATCACGCTTCTTCTCAAGCTTGATGGCTACCCACCCGCCGATCGAAGATCGCATTCGAGCCCTGGATCCAGGTTTCAAGGGTATTGCACCGGACGGTGCAAGAGCGCATGCGCTGACGCCCGGCGCCGCCGGTTTATCGGGTTCGTCACTGGCAGGCTCGAACGTGGCCGGTATTGCAGGAAATCCCGATTCAGCCGGCATCAGCCTCGCTGCGGGTCTGCTGCAACACCTGCCCGAATCCATCGCCGAAGATCTGCAATCCACAACCGCCGCACCCAAGCTGTTGCTGGCATTGTTGTTAAGCGGGGACATCAAGGAGCGGGAAAGTCAGCTCGCCCTGCTGGCTGGCCGGCTCGGGCCCGTGGCTGCCGGGGAAATCGTCAGAAACCGGCAACTGCTGGGTGATTTTTCACGACAGCTGCGCCTTCCGATACTGGAACTGTGCTTCCCGTCGTTACGCCGTCTGTCGCCGTCCAAGCGGACGTTTTACCTGGAACTTGGGAGAGAACTGGTGGAACGCGACGGCCTTGTCGACTACCAGGAATTTGCCCTGCTGCAGGTGCTGGGTACATACCTGACCGATCTGGAACACCCGGGTCGCCGCACCCGGAGGAGACATTCGCGGCACAAGATTGTTCCCGCCACGGCGAGAGTGTTTGCGCTGCTTGCCAGAGCCGGACACGATAATGCGGCGCTGGCTGAGCAGGCCTACGAACAGGCTATGCAAGATCTGTTGCCCGGATTACCAAGGATACAGCGCCCGGCATGGAGTCAGCAGGATTCAGACTTGCACCAGGTCTCCGCTGACCTGTCTTTGCTTGATCAGTTGCCCCCGCGGGGTAAACGCAAGTTGATCGAAGCCATGACCGATCTGGTACTGCAGGATCAAAAGACCGGGATTACGGAGTTGGAAATATTGCGCTGTTTTGCAGCCAGTCTGCATATTCCATTGCCGCCCATGGACCCGACTTTGGCTGCCGTGAGCGACGCGGTAATGCCGACCCCGACCTGATCAGTTGTCGGGCTTGGGGTCTTCCGGTAACGGCGGCGTCTGCTGGCCGTCCGGGACGTCCGGGCTGTTCTCCGGGGCAGCGTTAAAATCCAGCCCCTGGTAAAGCTCTTGTTGCTCGCTCTGCTTTTCATCCAACCGGCGTTGCTCGGCCAGGCGATCCTCCCTTTCCCGCTGTGCCCTTAGCAGTTCACGCTTACGCTCGGATTCTCGCTCAAGCAGTTCGGCATTGAGTTCTTCCTGCTGTCTCCACAAACGTTCTACGGCCCGTCGCGCGTTGACACAGTTCCGGTCATCGAAAGTATCGGATTGCTCCAGGTCACACCGAGCCAGGGTTGAATCGAGCATTACCCGGTCCTGCATGAACTCGTCCACGGAAGTAGGCAACTGTTCCTTGGCGCAGCCGGTCATTGCCAACAATGTCACGAGAAAAATTGTGACTATTCTCATTACAGCCAATCCCCAAAAATTCGAATCCGAGTCAACATACCCGTTTTTAGCTTAGGTCAATTTGGGCCGGAAGGGTAGCAGGCCGTTCCATAACGCTGACTGCCTGATACAAACCCTGATTCCTACTCGCTCTCGACCAGGCTTGCTTCCACGCGAGTCGGCTGACCGCCCGCCGCAGGGGCCAGGCTCCCATCCTCGCCAATAGCCAGGCCCAGGCGCTTGCTCCAGTCGTTCAGCAATGCATCGGCATCGCCCAGGATGACGGGGTTTTCCCGCGCATCAAAGTACAGGCTCCTGGTCACCGGCTCCTCTCCATGAGGGGCCGTGGCCATCACCATGTGCTGGCCACTGCGATCTTGAAAATGGAGTGAGCTGCTTCCGCCTGGAATCTCCGCAAGCCGGTTGGCGCGTACGCTCAGGCCGGCCGAGGTAAGGGCCAGCAAATGCGCCCAATTGTGGGTCAGCGCCACCACTGCATTGCCGCCCGGGACAAAAGCAAGTTTCACCACTTCGCCGCCAAGGTGCAGGGGTCTGCCGGCCAGGCTGTAATCCTGGCTGCGCCAAACGCTGAGATCGCCACCTCTGTCTGCCAGGACCACGAAACGATCGTCCGGACTGAAACGCGCCACTTGTATGCCCTTGCCGGTAGAGATTGATCGCAGCAATTCGCCGGTGGTCGCGTCGCGAAGCTGCAACTCCCCTCCGCTGCCCTGAACCAGTAACTGGCTGCCATCATGACGCAGCGCAATCACAGGCGCCGAACCCAAAGACGATACATCGAAACGCGGCTCCCCGGTGTGCGCGTTCCAGACCCTCGCCCCGTAGGCACCAGAACTTGCCAGAACCAGCCCATCATCGCTGAGCTGGGCATCCTGCAGCACACCCAGGTCGTTGCGGAAACTGACCGATGCCCCCTCAACACCCCGTTCCCAAACTCGCAGACTGCCATCTTCGGCAGCGCTAATCAGGTATTTGCCGTTATCACTGTAGCGAACAAAATTGACCGGCGCCGCATGACCCTTGATGATTTGCTTGCCCGCACCGCTGGACCCGGTTTCAGACAGGGTTGGCTTTATCGACACATCTCCATCCCTGTTTCCCCAGGCCAGGGTGCTGCCATCCGGACTAATGGCCAATGTATCGGGAGCAGCAGATAGAGGCGCCCCGGGCGACGCCAGCTTGCTGCCCTGCAAATCCCACACCCTGACAATCCCGCCGTGCTCGGCGGTAAACAGGCGCGAGGAATCCAGCGAGAAGCCACTGAACAAGCCCTGGCCGGGCATGAAGGGCTGGGACAAGCCGGTGTCTGATCCCGCCACGCCCAGACCATGACGCAGATTGTGCGTACGAACGCTCCGGCGGCCCAGTTCAAGCAGCAAGACGCTTCCGGGTCGGTCCTGGACCACGACCTGTCCCGGCAACATTCCCAGGAACATACTCTGGCCTTCCCGGTTGTCCAGCAGCATATCCGGCGGTGGTGCGCTACCAGAAAGCGTCCTCAGGTCCCATCCCCGAACCTTGCGGTCACGGTTGCCCATCAATATCCATTGACCTGAAACGTCAAAGGCCAGGTCAGTCACCGGAGTGGCATGAAAGAGCTCCGCCCGGATCCTGGCGGGAGCGAGGTCCCATACCCGCACCAGGTTATCCCTGAAGGCCGCTGCCATTCGGGTACCTCCGGTCCCCAGGGCGACATGCGTCACGCTGGAGTTAAATTTCAGCGCATGCACGCGCTTTCCTCTCGCCAGGTCAAAGACACTGAAACTGCTTCCCTGGTCCTCGCGCAGTGCCGCCAGCAGGAGAAAACGTCCGTCCGCAGACAACACCGGTGGAACGGCCAGAGTTCCGCCACCATCGAGTTCAAAGCGTAGAGCGCCGCTACGTGCATCTCTAACACTGACGGTAGTCGCATTGGCTCCCGCTACCACCAAGGCCTCGCCCTGCATGGCAAAAATCACCGTGGAGGCGCCTTCCGCTTCCGGAATGCGGGCCAGTTCCTCTCTCCCCAACAGGTCCCAGGTCAGGATATAGCCACGCGGACCGTCATCAGCTGAAACTGCCGCAGCCAGACGTCCGGCTGGACCCAATTCGACCCTTACCTGTCCGGTGTTGCGAGGATCCTGAAGTTGCACCGGCGCCTCGGGAGTGTCCCAGATCACGCCCACCGACTTGGGAGAAAATTGCAGTCCCCAGGCGACCAGGGTTCCCGTAACGCCCTCATCCCTGTCTTCCAGCGAAAGAGTCCAGGTTCCTTCTCGCGATTCACCGGCAAATTGCCTGAATTGCTTTGCTACCGAACCGTTCAGTGCATAGGTGGCGGTATTGAAAATGTAATCCACCTCCCTGGCCTCGCCTGCCAGCGATAACGGTAACGACACCGATTTTCCAGATGGCGACGTAAGTATCACGACCAGGTCGTCCGGACGAAAATGATTGAGCGTGATCCTCAATTCCAGGTCCTTCAAGCTACCGGACTCGGGTACCGCAAGTTGCCGGGCCAGGGGTATAAACTCCTGGGCATACAGCTCCAATGGTCGGTCGTCCCGAAGCTTCCCTGTTACGGTATCCCAGCGCCGTACCCGATTGCCTGAATCCACGGTCACGAGGGTGCCGCCGTCCGCACTGAGTATGGCCCGGTCCAACCGGCCTGCCGGTCTGATCGTGCTGACCAGGCTGCCGTAATCATCAGCCAACAGCGCGTCAATACGTTTGCGCGACTGCGAGGAATCCATTTCCAGCGCCCTGAGCCTGAACAACAAGGATGCGTCCCGATCCTCAAGACTCTCCACTTCGATGGCCCTGCGACTCCAAAATCCACCTATCAGATGTTCGGCGACCTCACCTTCGCCCAATTCCTCCGACAACCTGCCGGTAGCCTCCCGAACCAGCGACAGACTGCTGGCCGTTTGTCCCTGCTCCACCAGGAAACCACGGTACAAGCGCAACGCGGTGTCACGATAACCCGGTACACGCCGGAGCACGGCATAAGCCCGGTCGGCATCTTCAAAGCTGGTTTCGCCGCTACTCAGCGCGCGTATATAGGGCGAGGGCAGGAGTTGGGTGTACCAGTAAGGAAGAAACAGCACCAGGGCTGCGGTTGCCAGACCCCGGGCGATACCCCGCCAGTTTAGCGGCAAGCTCTGGTTAACCCAGCGCGCGGTGAAGCACGCCCGGTAAATCCGGTTGCGGATTTCCATCAGCCCTTCTTCATCTACCCTGATCATGCCACTGAGCAGCAATTCCACGTGACTGCGCAACGAAGGATCAAAACCGATCCTGGAACCCTTCCGTATTCGGCCAAAAAGAGTCATTACCGAATTTCGCTTGTCATCCCTGGCGCTCAGGTGCTGGCGAATAGAATTCAAATGCGGCTCGGTTCTACCGGAATTCGCCTGCAGGAACAGGGACTCCACCAGGGTGTCCACCGATGCCTCCACGTCTTCGCCCAAGCCCTGGCGCACGATACTGCGGCATATCTTCTGAGTCATGTAGGGCTGACCGGCTGCCCAGTAATGGACTCGCGCGAGGGCAACCCCGGCGCGCTGGGGATCCGTATCCAGGATGTCGGCATAGGCCTGCAGGTCCTGGAGACTGAGATCCTCCAGCACGATCGGGTAGCACACCTCAAAGGGCGCCTCGTCCCCCGTCATTTTGAACTGGACCGGGTGGATGACACCCGACAACACGAAGCTCAAACGTTGAAAATCTGGCTCGCTGGCCCGCCGATCATTGCTGGCGCGGATTGTAGCCAGGAAATCCCTGGCACTGGGAAGCCCAATCAGCGTTTCCAGATCATCGAAAAAAATGACAATGGGAGCGGTGGTATTTCCCAGCACAATCTCCCAAAAAAAATCTGCCATGCGCTCCTGGCTGGAAAGCCCGGAATGGTCGCGCCACCACTGCTGCAGGTCAATTTTCAGCCGCAAGTCACGGAGGATTCTGTAGGCGATAGTGTAGAACCAGCGCGAGGGCTCATCCTTGTACTCCAGGGTCCCCATCTGGGTGAGGTCCACGATCGCCGCCAGCCGTCCATCCTTGCGCATACGTTGAGCGCAATGATTAATCAGGCTGGTCTTGCCGCACTGCCTGGGCATGAACAGGGTGCAGGATTCACCCATGTCCAGCAATCGCAACATTTGCGCGTCAGCCGACCTGGTCAAATAACAGGCCCGCCCCGGCAGTACCGGTCCACCGACTACAAAGAAATCCAGCTTTTCCGAATTATTAGGCACGAATATTCCAGTTCCCTTTGCAGACGCGAACACCATTCTGGCCGAAGCTCGCTCCCCGCGCCACTGGCATTGCCACCAAGCCCCTGATAAACGCCTGCAGAAAGTTGCTGGCCGGGATGATTTTCTCTAGCCTGTACTACCTCTCCTTCAAGCGAGCGCCCAGGTATGCAAATCTGCCACGACCACAATATGACCCGATCGGCAGGCGAGAAAAGATTCGGCATTCGCCTCAGCCTGCCCCCTGGAGACACCCTCGCCAATTTACTTGGACAGGGTTGGGAAGCGCTGCACTGGTATCGGACGGAAAAGGAGCGCGAGATTGCCCTTGATCGGATACGTGGCAAGCACAGCTACTCACGACCGGGGGATTACCCCACTTATGTCTGCACCCGGATAGTCCGCGATTGACCAATTCTCAGGGTGGCGGTGACTGGCAACCGCGGCTTTCTATGGACCGTGCTAAAAGATATGGCCTATAGCCAGAAAAAATGAAGCGTTCCCACCCTGGGTCAACCCACCGCCCAGGTAAATGGGACCCAGAAAAGTGTCTGCCGCAAAGTAGGCGCTGCCTGACAATAACACGCTTCCGAGGCTCACCTGGTCCTCGTCCTGCCAGGCATTGCCCAGTTCCAGCGAGCTGCCAAAATACAGGGGCACAGAGCCAAAGCTCATGGCATCCAGTCGGCGCATCAGAATAACTTTACCCAGCAATAAATGATTGCCGGTCAATTCATTCCGGTGCAAACCAGACAAGCGTAAAAATCCACCCAGGGCAAAGGGTTCCACCACGCTCCCGGCAGAGAGATTTTGATAGGTTTGAATCTCCAGGCCAAGCGAAGCGGTATAGAGACCCGACGACCATGCGGTCAGGTAGTTCAGGGAATAGCGTTGGAATTCCGCTGTCGCCCCGAGTTGCGACATCGAGGCGGCGGCACTAAAGGCGGCAAGCGTTCCATCACGGGCGAACGGTACCTGGTCGAACGAGTCGTGCTCAAAATTGAGCACCAGTTCTCCAATGTCTGTATCAACGTCGGCAAGACGGACATCATCGGGATCACCAACACTCAAACGCCTCTGGGACCTGCCCCACAGCATGCCAAGGCGAATTTCCCCGAGACTGTGTACGGCCTTGCCCAGGTCAAATTGGAGACCGATGTCATGAAATTTGACCTGACCAATTGCGTCGTCACCCAGGTCTTCGTAAATCGTTAACAGAGGTTGAAGAGCCAAGCGCGCCCACGGCGAGGAAATAGGGGGAGCCATAATTCAGTGGCTGATAAAACTCCGAGAAAATCCTGCCATTGGTGCCAATTTGTATGTCGTTTCGCCACTCGGCCGCCAGCGCGTTTATCTGGGTGACGGTGAAGCGAGCCCCAATGGCCACGTCGCTCTCGCCGTCGAATACTTCCTGGAGGGACAGGCCAAATTTCAAAAAATTGGGCCCCCAGCTTTTTTGGGTCGCGTTTATCCTCAATTTGGTTCCGTCATCAACCGGCGAAAGTGAGTAATCCACGATCTCAAATACCCCAAGGCCGTAGATACGCTGCATATCGCGCTCCAGCGTGGCGATATCCAGGGCTGACCCAACATCCTGATCTATCCAGGCATATATCGCCTCTTCGGACATCTTTGCGTTTACCCGGGCGGATATCTCGCGCACGATCGGCAACTCGGCAGCCGGTGCGCCGCCTGATCGTGGTTGCGTGAGGGCGGCATATTCGTCTTCACTCACCGAATACCTGGCGAGCATATCGGCCATCCCAATGGCCCCGGCCTCGCCGGTTTTCATGATCTCAACGGCGCTGTCGAAAGCGGCCGACGACGTTTCGCCCAACGCCGGGACGATGATCACATCTCGCTCCCCCAACTTTGCCAATTGGGCCTCGGTCCCGGCGCGCATCATCAGGGTTACCGTCTGGTCGGCGATCTCCAGGCCGGACTTCAGCCGGGTGCGATCAACCACCGGGTAGCCCACATCCACCGCGATGATTACATCCGCTCCCATGGCCCTGGCCGCATCCACCGGAACATTGGCAAACAAGCCACCGTCCACCAGCATGCGCCCGTTCACTTCCGCAGGCGAAAACACTGCCGGCACCGACATGCTCGCCCGCACAGCCTGGGGAAGGTCACCGCGACCAATGATCACGCTCTCGCCGGTCTCGATGTCTGTAGCCACCGCGCGGAAGGGAACTGGCAGGCGATCAAAATTCTTTATCAACGCATATTCCTGGCCAAGGTTGCGCAGGAACACCAGCAGGTTCTGCCCCTGGATCAAGCCGCGTGGTAATTTCAGACCTTGCATACCCACGCCAACTTCAAAATCCACCAATCGACTCACGTCGTCCTGACGCCGCCGGAACGACATTTCCCGACGTGGCGGACGGTCTGAGGACATGGCCTCCCAATCGGTGGTCAACGCCACCTCCTCGATCTCCTCGATACTCATACCCAGGGCCAGCAGACTGCCGACGACGGCACCCATACTGGTTCCGGCGACACAATCCACAGGTACCCGCATTTCTTGCAGAACCCTCAGCACACCCACGTGGGCTATACCCCGGGCGCCGCCTCCACCCAGCGCGAGACAGATTCTCGGTCTGGCATTTTGCGACTCCGGCCCCGAGGCGGATGACAGGGTGCTTGCGGGCTCCTGCGCCATGGCCCCGCCGGTCAGCAGGAACAAGAGACGGGTAACAACCAGGACCTGGGAATAACTCTAGCCATTAACATTTGATCCTTTCTGACTCGCGAGTTCACCATGCAGCCATTATAGCCACAGTCATGTATCCTGTTTTGCGACTATTTCAAGAGGCGCAGCATGCTGCCAACCCGACCCGAAACCCCCCGTGCCGGCATACACCTGTTATTGGTCTGCACCTGGGTCTGCTATGCATGCTGGTTAGCCCTGCAATCCTGTTTGGGGCAGGCCCGGACCAGGATCTGAGCGGTCAGAACGACGACTTTGAAACCATGGTGGTCACCGCCAGTGGCGCCAGTACCTCGCTGCTGGAGTTGGCTGGCAACACCACCCGCATCGACGACGCGGTTATGGAACTGAACCGACCCACCCACTCCAGTGAGTTATTGCAACGGGTGCCCGGGACATGGATCAACCGTGGCAGCGGTCAGGAACTGCTGCCCGCCATTCGTTCGCCAATACTCACGGGGGCCGGGTCCTGCGGCGCCTTTCTGGTGGCGGAAAACGGTTTTGCTATCCGTCCCACCGGGTTCTGCAATGTAAACCAGCTATTCGAGGTCAACCTGGAACAGGCGGATGCAGTGGAAGTCGTGCGCGGACCCGGAAGCAGCCTGTACGGATCAAATGCCATGCATGGCTTGATCAACGTGTTCACCGGGGAACCAGGAACTGCCGGCAAGCTATCCCTGGAAGCTGGCCAGGATAACTACTGGCGTTTTGGTGCGGACCTCGGGGGTGATGACTTCAGGGCCTTGTTCAACCTGCTGGACGACGGTGGCTGGCGTGACCAGGAAAGTGTAAAGCAACAGAAGATAAACCTGGGCTACGCACCGGACCTGGGAGATGACAACGCGTTTCTCGCCTTTGCAGCCACCAATCTGGACCAGCAAACAGCCGGCTATATATATGGGTACGACGCCTATAAGGACCCCGCTCTGAGCCGCCAGAACCTGAATCCGGAGGCGTTCCGAAAAGCCGAGGCCCAACGCCTGAGCGGTCGCTGGTCTCATCCACTGGCCGAGGGTGCCGAACTTGAGGGCGGAATGGTAATCAGGCGCTCAGAGATGGAATTCCTGCAGCATTACCTGCCGGGCAAACCGCTGGAGCGCAACGGTCAGCACAGCATCCAGGCCGGCCTGGCCTGGCATCAACAAATACAGCAGATGAGGTTGGCCATCGGACTGGACCTGGAGCTGGCCAAGGGATATCTCTGGGAATTTCAGGAGAGCCTGATTGAGGATGGCAGTGACTACCTGATCGCCACGCGGCCGGCCGGCAAGCATTACGACTACGAGGTTCATAGCCGCATGGCCTCTCCTTACCTGCAGGTGCAGCAGGCTTTGAACCCACGCACCACAATCAGCCTTGGTCTGCGTCTGGAATCACTGTCCTATGACTATGACAACAAGATGCTTGACGGCAACACGGACCAGGATGGCCAACCCTGCGGCTACGGCGGCTGCCTGTACACGCGTCCGGCGGATCGAAATGACCACTTCTCCAGCCTCGCACCCAAACTGGGCCTGACCCACCGGTTTGATGACCAGCATCAAATATATGTCAGCGCGAATCGTGGCTTCAGAGCGCCCCAGGCAACCGAGTTATACAGGCTGCAATCCCAGCAGAACATTGCCGACCTGGACTCGGAAACCCTGGACGCCCTGGAATTGGGGTACAGGAGCCTCGGACCCGGCCACTACCTGGAGCTGGTTGGCTACTATATGCATAAGCAAAATACCATTTACCGCGACAACGAGGGGTTCAATATCAGTGCGGCACAGTCCCGCCACTACGGTCTGGAACTCGACTACCAGGTGCGTCTGACCGGGCACTGGCGGCTGGGGCTCAGCGGTACCTGGGCACGCCACCTGTATGCTTCGGATTACCAGGCGCCCCAGGGAGAACAGATTATCAGTGGTAACGAGATTGACGGCGCGCCGAATATCCTGACCAACGCCCGGCTTTCGTGGAACGGTTCGCGGGGCACTGAAACCGAGTTGGAATGGCAACACGTGGGGGCGTATTTCCTGGACGCCAGCAACAGCCCCGCCTACCCCGGCCACGACGTACTCAATCTGCGTGTGCGCCAGAAACTGGGAGAGAACTGGTCCTTCGGCTTACGGGTTATCAACCTGGCCGACTCCGCCTACGCAGAAAGGGCCGATTTCGCCTTCGGAGACTACCGCTATTTCCCCGGTCGTGGCCGGACTTTTTACGCAGACATCACCTTTTACCCGGTTTGGCGTCAGACTGGCGGCGCACGCTGACCGCGAAGCTCCCATAGTTACTCCTACGCATGCCGGGGTCCGGGCAAAGCTGATAGTATCCGTGAAGCTGTGAGCCTCGCCTGACGAACTATCTGGCATGACAAACCCGCCGGGACGCCTTTTTGAGGCCACTCCGCGCCGGGAAAGATTTGGAAAGGGAGAAGACTAAATGAGCGAACCCATTATATCGGCACCTGCCGGTGGCGAAAAAATAACCATTACCAACGGCCTGCTACAGGTACCGGACAAACCCGTTATTCCTTACATCGAGGGTGATGGCACGGGTCCGGATATCTGGCGCGCCACCGTCCGCGTGCTGGATGCGGCTGTAGAGAAAGCTTACAACGGCAAGCGCAAGATCATGTGGGTAGAGATTTTCGCCGGCGAAAAGTCCTACAACGAATATGGCAGCTGGCTACCCGACAGCACAATCCAGGCCTGCAAGGACTACCTGGTGGCCATCAAGGGTCCCCTGACAACGCCTATAGGCGGCGGTATTCGGTCCCTGAACGTGGCACTGCGCCAATTACTGGACTTGTACGTTTGCCTGCGGCCGGTGCGTTGGTTCAAGGGCGTCCCCTCACCCGTGCGCATGCCCGAGAATGTGGACATGGTGATCTTTCGCGAGAATACCGAAGACATTTATGCCGGTATCGAGTTCGAGGCGGGAAGCGATGAAATCAAGCGCTTCCTGTCCTTGTTCAAGGAGTCCTTTCCCAAGCAGTATGGCAAGATTCGCTTTCCCGAGACCACCGGTCTGGGCCTGAAGTCCGTGTCCAGGGAAGGTACCGAGCGACTGGTGCGTGCAGCCATCCGTTACGCCATCGATAACGGGCGCAAGAGCCTGACCTTTGTGCACAAAGGCAATATCATGAAATACACCGAGGGCGCCTTCCGCAACTGGGGCTATGCCCTGGCTGAGACGGAGTTCCCCAAGCACACCTACACCTGGGATCAATGGGAACGCACACGTGCCGAAAAGGGAACCGAAGCGGCTAATTCAGAGCAGGAAGCCGCGCTGGCATCAGGCAAGATCCTGATCAAGGACGCGATTGCTGACATCACCCTGCAGCAAGTCCTCACACGTCCCAAGGAATTCGATGTCATCGCCACCATGAATCTTAACGGTGACTATCTTTCGGACGCCCTGGCTGCGCAGGTTGGCGGCATCGGAATTGCACCCGGCGGTAATATCAATAACGACACCGGACACGCCATTTTCGAGGCCACCCACGGCACCGCTCCCAAGTATGCCAACCTGGACAAGGTAAACCCGGGTTCACTGATCCTGTCGGGCGAGATGATGCTGCGTTACCTGGGGTGGACCGAGGCGGCAGACCGTATTATCACGGCCATGGACAAGACGATCGGATCAAAAATGGTTACCTATGACTTTGCCCGTCTCATGGAAGGCGCCACCGAGGTCAAGTGCAGCGAATTTGCCGATCACATGATCAGTAATCTCTAGACGGAACATGATGTCAGAGAGCAGAGAGATCCTGGCGCAGCAATGCGCCAGGATAATGTTCGATACGTTCCGGGAATACAATCGGGACTTCGTGACCGTATCCCGACGCGCCAGGGATCGCTTTATCAAGCGCCAATGGCACGAGGCACAGGCCGACACGGTAGAACGTATCGAACTGTACGACACCTCGGTGCAACGCGCGCAAGACAAGCTGGAAAACCTGCTGGGCGACCAGTCGCGGGAAATTGAGCTGTGGTCACGAGTCAAGGCTCTGCACACGGAAATGATCGCCAGCCTGGTCGACTCTGAATTCAACAAGACGTTCTTCAGCTCCGTCACACGTCGGATCTTCAAAACCATAGGCGTTGATCCCAGGGTGGAATACCTCGCCCTGGACATCACACCGCTGAAGAACATATCCAAACCGGTGCCCACCTATCGTCTGCAACATCGGGGTTCAACCCGCTGGCTGCTTGACGACCTGCTGAGCAAATACAATTTTGGCATGCGCTACCGGAATGTCGATTCCACCATACGTTACGTTGCCAAGGAGGTTGATGCCTACTGGGAATTGCATCATGGCAGCGAAAAGATTCGCTCGATTGAAGTGATACAGGCAGTGTTCTACCAGGGACCGCGAGCCTTTATTGTAGGACGCATCGATTCGAAGGGCGGTACCAGCCCGTTTGTCCTCGCACTGAAGAATTCCGACGAGGGCATCCTTGTGGATGCCGTTTTATTGTCCGTAGAAGAGGCAAGCATCCTGTTCAGCTATACCCGCTGGTACTTCCATGTGGATCTGGAGACCGTGGGGGACGCCATTGTCTTTCTGCGCTCGATACTGCCGAACAAGCGCATAAGCGAGCTTTACACCGTCATGGGGAGAGCCAAGCAGGGCAAGACCGAGCGTTATCGCAATCTGGTGCAGCACCTGGGTTGCTCGCAGGACAAGTTCATCGTGGCGCCCGGCGAAAAAGGCATGGTGATGGCAGTTTTTCTGCTGCCATCTTTCGATATCGTATTCAAGGTCATTCGCGACAAGTTCGCACCGCCCAAGACCATGAGTCGACGAGAGGTGGAGCAGAAGTACTCACTGGTGTTCAAACATGATCGTGCCGGACGACTGGTGGACGCGCAGGAATTCCGCCGCCTGGAATTTCCGGTGAATCGTTTTGACCAGACGGTGCTGGACGAGTTGCTCAAGGAGTGCGGTGAAACCTGTCAAGTAGAAGGCGATGACCTGATCCTCGAGCACTGCTACGTGGAACGTCGGATGATCCCGTTGAACCTGTACCTCAAGGATGCTGAACCGGAAGCCAGGAAACGGGCA
Source organism: uncultured Gammaproteobacteria bacterium (assembly GCA_963823435.1). Lineage (GTDB taxonomy): Bacteria > Pseudomonadota > Gammaproteobacteria > Steroidobacterales > BM003 > CAKZML01. The sequence goes on from CAWGLN010000009.1 coordinate 118,837, forward strand.
ATAGTCGATTATGGTCAGGCTATACGTGACCTTGCTGCCTCCAACATTTTTCCGGGCGACTTGTTGTTAAAGAATTTTGGCGTTACCCGCCACGGGCGCGTAATTTTTTATGATTACGATGAACTCTGCCTGGTCACCGAGTGCCGATTCAGGGATTTGCCCAAGGCCACTTCTTACGAGGATGAAATGCGCGCAGACGCCTGGTTCTACGTTGGGGATGACGACGTATTTCCGGAACAGTTCATAAATTTCCTGGGTATGGACAGGCAGTCCAGGGAGATCTTCCTTGATTATCACCACGACCTGCTGACCGCCGACTACTGGCGCAACATTCAGACTCGCCTGAAGGCCGGTGAAATGCTGGAAGTTGTTCCTTATTACCGCAAACCCACTACCAGCATGGCTGCCGTCTGAGGGTATTGGGAACTACACAGGGTGCTGCAAAAACAGTATCCAAAAAAAAGGCGGCCAGTTGGCCGCCTTTTTCATGTGCTTTCAACCACCGATTATTTCAGTGTATTGATATACGCCACCACATTGTTAATAGCCGCTTCGTCAGCCAGCAAATTGGCCATCGGCGCCATCTGCTTGCCAAACACATCATCGGCATGGGCTCCGCGTATGCCGGCCTTGAAATTCTTTAGCTGGGTAACCAGGTAGAAATCAGCCTGCCCGGCCAGACTCGGGCCGTTCATGGCCACCACACCCTTGCCATCAGCACCATGACAGGCCATACAGGCCATATACAGTCCCTTGCCAACACCCGCATCACCTTTGACGGTGACCGGCGATGCGACAACCGGCAGGCTTTCAATATAGGCGGTCACATTGGCCACGGCGGTATCATCGGCCAAAATCTTGGCCATACCTGCCATCTGCATGCCCAGCATGTCCCTGGAGTCACTGCCCCGCACACCCTTCTTGAAATTGTTCAGCTGACGCGCCACATAGGCTTCTCCCTGGCCGGTCAGCCTGGGGGCATTCATAGCCTTGTTGCCTTCGCCCTGGGCGCCATGACAGGCGGCACAGGTACCATACAAGGCCTTTCCAGCTGCGGCGTCACCTGCTGCGAACACAGGGGCGATGCCTCCAGCCATTCCTGTCAACAATGCTGCAATAAGATACTTTTTCATGGCTTACCTCAAATATTCCGTCGGTGTCGGCTCCAAACCACAGCATTGTATCGTCATCCCCCGTCGGCCGACAGGGGCAGACGGGGATTTACAATCACTGTGTGCGGTACCCGTACGCCCAAGGTCGCCCTGGCCGACCTCTCGGGCTTCAGACAAACTATCCTAAAACCATGAAGTTAACCCGGCCAACCCGCTCGGGTTGGCCGGGCGCGGACACCCATCCCGATAGTACGCCCGGTCTATTGATCACCGCTGCGGGCGGACATGGCCGAAGATGGCGCCACCAGCCTGACACGCACTTTGCGCTCCATGGCATAGCCATCCACGTCGCCCTCCATTGCCCTGGATTCACTTTCACCCCAGGCTGCAATCTGGATGCGCTGTGGATCCAGCCCTGCCTGTTCCAGCACTTGCCGAACCGATGCCACCCTTGCCTCTGACAACTGCTGGTTGAAATCAACTTCGCCCCGCTGGTCGGCAAATCCATCCAGACGCAACTGCAATTCCGGGTGAGCTACCAACAAGCCGCCGAGCTGACGCAGGCGAGGCAGCTCTTCCTCACTCACCTCACTCTCGCCGGTACGAAACAACAGATCGAAGCTCACACTGTCGGCCACTTGCTCGCCGGGGACCTGTCTGGCCAGCTGAGCTCTCGTGGCAGCGACCGTGGTCTGAGCATCGGCCAGGGACTGGCGCAACTGCAGGGTCTCCGCTCGAAATTCCCCGGTCTCGTACTCCAGCGCCTGCACCTGCCCGGCCAGTTCATCCCTTTGGCCGGCTCGCGAATATATGTCCACCAGTGTTGCTCCCAGCATGGCCCCAAACATGGCCCCTGCCGGACCTGCAAAGGAACCTGCCACCAATCCCACACCCAGGCCTATCTTTTCGCCGCGCCCGAGTTCGCGTTCCTCAGCCTGTGCTCCTGATGCCATGAATGAGGCCAATATGACCACCGCAATTATCGTCTTTCGCATGTCCTGATCTCCCTGGTTTCGCCCACATCGGGCATGGGTCTATTGCACATGGCATCGGAGTCAGGAAGCTGGCAAAAAGTGTGCGATCCGGGGCGAATTATGACGATATATGGCACGCTGGATTACCGTGCCAACGTCCGTGTTCTTTGCTAACCTGTTTGCGGACATTGTCCCGCTGGAGTGTGAACGCCATGGAGGCTCACGAGTTTTTCCTGCAGCTGGCGCTGATTCTGATCGCCGCCAGAATCCTGGCCGAGGTCGCCAGCCGACTCGGGGTCCCTACCGTGATTGGCGAATTGCTGGCAGGAGTCATGCTGGGTCCCAGCCTGCTGGGTTGGTTGCACGTCACCGAGCCGCTGCACCTCATGGCAGAAATAGGCATTATCCTGTTGCTTGTTCAAAGTCGGGCTGGAAACTGACTTCGACCGCCTGGCAGGCGCCGGGCGCAATGCCGTCATGGTCGCCCTGGTGGGATTTATCGTGCCCTTCGTACTGGGCTTCGCGACGGCGCGCTACCTTTTCGGATTCGGAAACATGGTGGCCCTGATGATGGGAGGAACCTTAACGGCCACCAGCATCGGCGTTACCGTGAGAATCCTGCAGGACGTCGGACGGCAAAACAGCAAGGAAGGCCAGGTTATCCTGGGTGCCGCGGTACTGGATGACGTCCTCGGCGTAATCCTGCTTGCTACCCTGTATCAAATCTCCATGGATGGAAAAATCAGTCTGCTTGCGCTGGCGCGCATCATCGCCTTTGTCGGCATGTTTTTCCTGGTGGCCCCTTTGCTGGCCCGCATGCTGTCCTCGGTCATCCAGAAAGTGCTCGGGAAAAGCACCATGCCGGGGCTGATACCCAGCGCGATTATCGCCCTGGTGTTGTTGTTCGCCTCGCTGGCCCACCTGCTGGGTGCACCGGAATTACTGGGCGGATTCGCTGCCGGCATCGCCCTGTCCCGGCGTTTCTTCCTGCCATTTGGCATTTCACTGGCTCACCACACGGCGTTCGCCGAGCGCATAGACGTCCAGACCACTCCCATCATTCAACTTTTCACCCCAATATTCTTCGTGGTTGTTGGCTTGTCGCTGGACCTGCGTCAGGTGGACTGGGGTTCCGCCTTTATCTGGATTTTTTCTCTCACGACGGTGGCCGTCGCTATCCTCGGGAAACTCGCGGGAGGTCAGGCCATGCCCGACCGTCACCCGATCTTCAAGTTGGCAGTGGGCATATCGATGGTGCCTCGAGGCGAAGTCGGTCTGATTTTCGCCGAACTGGGACGCGCTGCCGGGGTGTTCGGCCCCCAGGTCTACGCGGGTCTGGTAATCGTCATCGCCTATACCACCTTGCTGGCGCCCTTCTGGATCAAGTTATTCTACCGAAGGTATGGCCACCACCCCAGCCTCCTTGCGAGCCGGGAGGCGCCTACCGAAGCAGAGGACCAGGGCTTCCACCCCGGATAGAGGCAAATCAACCAAGCCGGAATCTACGCCTGCGCTTTCAAAACCGGGCATTTTGGTTTTTAATGTTCACCGGGCAGGAAACTGGACGGGGTTGGCAAAGATGGAATATGGTGGTTTATTTGGTTTGCTGGTGTTGGCCGGAGACATCTGGGCCATCATCAATATCCTCCAGAGTAACGGCACCAACGGCAGCAAGGTCATGTGGATTATCCTGGTCGTCCTGCTACCCGTTCTGGGTCTGATAATCTGGTTCCTGGCGGGACCGCGGAATCGGACGCGCCAGGTCTGATCGCTCTGACAGTGGCATCCCCTGTATCATCTGTTTTTGGCTTCCTGCTGGTCGTCCTGCTGGTGTTTGCTGATTCTGCCCGCGCCGAATCCGTGCACAGCGGGTCAGCGCCGGATGCAAGACAACTGAGCCTGCAACACACCCACACCGGTAAATCGCTAACGGTCACCTATTACCGCAACGGGCAATACCAGGCACGGGCGCTGGCGCAACTGGATGAATTCCTCGCTGACTTTCGTACCGGCGAAATTGCACCCATGGACCCCGGCGTCTACGACATCCTGTACCGCCTGCACAAGCAGGCGGGTAGTCACGCACCTTTCCAGATCATCTCTGCCTATCGTTCGCCGGCCACCAACGAAATGTTGCGCAAACCGGGATCCGGGGTTGCCCAGAAAAGCCAGCATCTTCTGGGAAAAGCCATGGACGTCCGCCTGGCCGATGTCAACAGCGCACAACTCTACGAGATCGCACTATCCATGCAGGCCGGGGGCATTGGTTACTATCGTGAATCTGATTTTATTCACGTCGACACCGGCAGGGTCCGGCACTGGTAGGACCGCCGGCCAAACCCGACAAACCTGCCCTTCCTGATATTCCGACACCTGCGGCGTCTGCCGGGAAAGACCTCGCCTTGAGCAAGCCCGCCTACGCTTCGTTCAACAATTGTCGGCTAATGATAATTTTCTGTACGTCGGAAGTGCCTTCATATATCTGGGCCGCCCTTACGTCCCGGTATATTTTCTCTACCGGAAATTCCTTCGAATAGCCGTAACCGCCAAAAATCTGCATGGAAGCCGAACAGATTCTTTCCGCGGCTTCGGAAGCAAACAGTTTGGCCATGCATGCCTGCTTCAGACAGGGCAGGCCGGCCTCCCGCATTTCCGCGGCATTCAGCACCAGCATGGTGGCTGCCTCCAACTCGGTGGCCATGTCCGCCAGGCGGAATGAGATCGCCTGGTGATCGACCAGCGCACGCCCAAAGGCGGTACGCTCACGCGCGTAGACCAGCGCGTGCCTGAGTGCGGACCTGGCCATACCCACACACTGCGCGGCGATACCTATTCGGCCGGGCTCCAGGTTTGCCAGTGCGATACGATAGCCCTGCCCTTCTTCTCCGATACGGTGATCTTCAGACACGTACGCCTTGTCAAAACTCAGCTGCACGGTATCCGACGCTTCCTGACCCATCTTGTGTTCGATACCGCTGACACGCATGCCCTCGGTCCCGGCGGGAACCAGGAATGCCGACATGCCTTTCTTGCCGGCCGCCGGATCGGTAACCGCAAACACGATGACGGCACCGGCGATTTTTCCGGAGGTAATGAACTGCTTGGTACCGCTGATTTCGTAACCACCCGGCACAGACTTTGCTCTCGCCTGCAAGCTGGAAGCATCGGAACCTGCCTGTGGCTCGGTCAAGGCAAAAGCGCCAATCATTTCCCCCGCCGCCAGGGGCTTGAGGTATTTCTCTTTCAGCATGTCGCTGGCCGCGTTCTGGAGGATGGCGCAAACCGGGGCGTTATTCACACTCATGATGGTAGACACTGCGCCGTCGCCGGCGGCAATTTCCGTCAAGGCCAGGGCATAGGACACGTAATCCAGACCCGCCCCGTTCCACTGTTCAGAGACAGTCATACCCATGAAACCCAGTTCGCCCATTTCGTGCAGAACCTGGATATCCACCTCACCTTTGGCTTCCCATGCCCGGGAATTTGGAGCAAGACGTTCCTCGGCAAATCGCGCCGCCGCTTCACGAATCATTTCCTGTTGTTCGTTTAGAATCATGGATTACTCCGCTGGTCCGCCCATCGCGGGCAGGAAACACACTGTGGCGCGCATGACGCCGATACCGCAGGCAATTCTACTGTGATTTGAAGACGGATGGTTGCCGCAACGGCCCGGCCCAGGGCACACGCATCCGGGTTGGCACCAGCGGCGGCGTTATTACAGGCCCTCCATCACCCTGGCCGTGTCGGGTGGGCCGTAGCGCCAGCGGGACCATATAAACAGGACCAGACCCAGCAAAGCCCAGCCTCCTACGATCGCCCACTCGTAAGGCCACACCAGGCCTGCAGGACTACCAGGCAAATAGAGCCAGCCAATGCCCAGGGACAGTAGCAAGGCCAACCAGCCCACCCAGTTCCCCGCCGCCACCCGGTAAGGCCGTGGCATGCCCGGCTCTCTCCGGCGTAGTATCAAAAATGATATCACTACCATGATATAGGCGATCACAATGCCCAGGCCGCCGGCATTGGCCACCCAGACCAGCATGGGCCGGCCAAACAGGGGCGCGACCATGGAGGTCAGGCCAATAGCGATAATTGCCCTGTGGGGAGTGCCATAGCGGGGGTGTAGCACACCCAGCCAGGCAGGCAGCATGCCGCAGTGGGCCATGGCATACACGGCTCGACTGGCCCCAAGTAAAAAAGCGTTCCAGCTGGTAAGGATACCGGCAATACCCGCGACAATAACCAGGCGGCCCATCCAGGGAGTATTCCAACCCTGAGTGGCAGCATCCGCAGTGGCCAGACTTGTCGCGGCGAGCTGCGATGGCGAGAGGCTCATGCCCACCGCCACGATAATCAGTACATACCAGGCCATTGCCACCACCACCGACAGCATCAGCGCCTTGCCGATAAGCGGTCTGGGTAAGTCAATTTCCGCGGCAGCCTGCGGGATAACGTCAAAGCCGACGAACATGAACGGCACAATAATCATGATGCCGGAAATGGCCGAGATGGAGATGGCCGGTCCCTGCATGAAGTTGGCCACACTGCCCTGGGTCAGCGCCCCAAGCAACACCATCACTCCCGCCATCAGCAAACCGATTACGACGATCAACTGCAGTGAGGCGGCGGTACGCACCCCGCGTACATTTATCCACATCATCAGCATGGCGCCCAGCATGCCAATGACCGCCCAGCTTGCGTAAACGTCCCAACCCGCAACAGTCCACAAGTAACCAAGGTTAAATCCGGGCGCCAGGCTTATCGCCACCGTGGGCAGGGCCACCGCCTCGAAGGCCACAACCGCCACATACCCCATCAGGATGCCCCAGGTACAGACAAAGGAAGCCCCTGCACCCATGGCCCGGTAACTGTAGACATGCTCACCGCCAACCTGGGGCATGGCGGCAGCAAGCTCGGCATAGGTCAGCCCAATCAAAATCACCGCTACCCCGCCAATCAGGAATGCCACGGCAGACCCGGGGGCGCCTGCCTGGATAATCCATGTGCCGGTCAGGGCAACCCAACTCCATCCAATCATGGCGCCAAATGACAATGCCAATACGTCACGCAGATTTAAAACCCGCTGCAGTGACCCGCCGCTCACCGGCTGCTCCGGCATGACAGGCTCAAGTGCTGGCTGAAACAGGCAGGGAGGCAATCACACATGCGGGCATACTCCGGGGTCTGGTCAGTGAGGCGGACGGTAGCGATTCTGATGGCTCCGCCAACATCCGGATGGTAGCCCAGACAGCTCGGCAGCCACAGCCATGTCGAACAATATTCTGCGCCCCACCCCGAAGACCGGGCGCATATTCGATATTTCGCCCCCATCCAGAGGTCATTTCATGGGCAAATTCCCACCCCCGCATGACAGTCTTGAGGCGTGTGAGATAGAATTGGCCGTTCACTCGCCGCCACACAGACAGTCAAACGAGAAGGGCAACATATGAGCGTCGTCAAGGACAGCAGGCTGTGCCGATCACAGGCCTATATCAACGGAAAATGGACGGACGCAGACTCCGGGCAAAGCATACCGGTTACCAATCCGGCAGACGGATCATTGCTGGGTACGATTCCCGATATGGGTGCCGCCGAGACCCGCCGGGCGATAGAGGCGGCCAATGCCGCACTGCCCGCGTGGTCTGCCCGCACGGCCAAGGATCGTGCTGTCATCCTTCGTCGATGGTTCGAACTGATCATGGAAAACCAGGAAGACCTGGCGAGACTGATGACAGCCGAACAGGGCAAGCCCCTGGCGGAAGCCCGTGGCGAGATAGCCTACGGCGCCTCCTTCGTCGAGTGGTTCGCCGAGGAAGGCAAGCGCGTGTACGGTGATGTGATCCCTACCCACGCAACCGACAAACGCCTGATCACAATCAAGCAGCCTGTAGGCGTGATCGCCGCCATCACACCCTGGAATTTTCCCAATGCGATGATCACCCGCAAGGTCGCCCCGGCCCTGGCCGCCGGCTGCACCACCCTGGTCAAGCCTGCGGCAGAAACTCCACTGTCGGCCCTGGCACTGGCCGAATTGGGCGAGCGTGCCGGGTTTCCCCCGGGCATATTCAACGTCATCACTACCGGGCATTCCTCGCTGGTAGGTGGCGAAATGACCGGCAACCCCATTGTGCGAAAGTTTTCCTTCACCGGTTCTACCGAGATTGGCAAGCTGCTGATCAAACAGTGCGCCGACACCGTGAAGAAAGTCACCATGGAACTCGGTGGCAACGCACCATTTATCGTGTTTGACGACGCCGACCTGGACGCGGCCGTGCAGGGCGCGCTGGCGTCCAAATATCGCAATGCGGGACAAACCTGCGTATGTGCGAACCGCTTCCTGGTGCAGGACGGCGTGTATGACGCATTTGCAGAAAAGCTGGCCGCCGCCACCGCAAAGTTGATCGTTGGCCGCGGCGAAGCCGACGGCGTAAACATAGGGCCGTTAATCAACAAGGCCGCCATAGACAAGGTGGCAAGCCTGGTCGATGACGCCGTAGACAAGGGTGCCAGGGTGTTGCTGGGTGGAAAACGCGATGACGCCGGTGGAAACTTCTACCAGGCCACCATACTGGCGAACATTACCCAGGATATGGCCGTGGCCAGCGAGGAAATCTTCGGCCCGGTCGCACCCCTTTTCCGGTTCAAGACGGACGAGGAGGCAATCCGCATGGCCAACGACACGCCTTTCGGCCTGGCAGCCTATTTCTATTCCCGCGACATCGGACGTGTATGGAAAATCGCCGAGGCGCTGGAGTACGGCATGGTGGGTATCAACGACGGCATCCTGTCCACCGAAGTCGCGCCTTTTGGCGGTATCAAGGAAAGCGGGGTCGGCCGCGAAGGTTCCAAGTACGGCATCGACGAGTACATGGAAATCAAATACCTGTGCATGGGCGGAATGAGCAGCTAGACCGGTCAGGCAACAACACATTAACCAGAGACGTTAACCATATGAGCACTAATAAAGAACTGCAGGCCCGCCGTGATGCGGCCGTCGCACGTGGACTGGGCAACCTGCTGCCCATCTACGTCGACAGAGCGGAGAATTCAGAAATATGGGATGTGGAAGGCAAGCGCTATATCGACTTCGCCAGTGGAATCGCGGTGCTCAACACCGGGCACCTGCATCCCAGGGTGAAGGCTGCCGTGCAGGCCCAGCTTGATCGTTTCAGCCACACCTGCTTCATGGTCACTCCCTACGAATCAGGCGTGGAACTGGCCGAAAAGCTCAACGCGCTGGCGCCGATCGACGGACCTGCCAAGACGCATCTTTGCCACCACCGGCGCCGAGGCGGTGGAAAACGCGGTCAAGATCGCCCGGGCCTATACCAAGCGTTCTGGCGTGATCACTTTTGGTGGCGCCTTTCACGGACGCACCCTGCTGACCATGGCCCTGACCGGCAAGGTCGCACCCTACAAGGCCAGCTTCGGCCCCATGCCGGCCGAGGTATTTCATGCGCCCTACCCCGTGGCCTACCACGGCGTGAGCGTGCAAGACTCGCTGGACGCCATGGAGCACTTGTTCAAGTGGGATATCGAGCCCAGCCGCGTCGCCGCAATCATCCTTGAACCTGTACAGGGTGAGGGCGGTTTTTACGCCGCCCCCAAAGAGTTCCTGCAGGCCCTGCGCAAGCTCTGCGACGAGCACGGCATCGTGCTGGTTTCCGACGAGATCCAGGCCGGCTTCGCCCGTACCGGCAAGATGTTCGCCATCGAGCACAGCGGCGTGAAGCCCGATCTGATCACCATGGCCAAGAGCCTGGCCGGCGGCTTCCCGATATCCGCGGTGACCGGCAAGGCCGAGATCATGGATGCGCCGCACCCCGGTGGCCTGGGCGGCACCTACGCCGGTTCGCCCCTGGGTACCGCTGCGGCACTGGCGGTGATCGAGGTGATCGAGGAAGAGAAGCTCTGCGAGCGTTCGCTGGCACTGGGTGATACGATGGTAAAACGACTCAAGGCCATGCAGAACGAGACCAACTGCATCGGCGATGTGCGTCAACCTGGGCGCCATGGTTGCCATGGAGCTGGTGAAAAATGGCGACGCGTCCAGGCCGGATGCCGACCTGACCAAGGCCCTGGTCACCCTGGCCGCCGAGCGTGGCCTGATCCTGCTCTCATGCGGCGTACGCGCCAACGTGATCCGTTTCCTGGCGCCGATTACCGCCAGCGACGCGATCGTCAACGAAGGCCTGGATATTCTGCGTGACTGCCTGATGGAGTTACTCGCCAAGGACAAGGTCGCCTAGGCGATTGACGAATCTGATCGGCCCGCATCGATGCGGGCCGGTTGCTTTGAGGAAGTGTGATTATGAGCAAGACATTGCACCAGCCGCTGGGCGGCAACCAGATGCCACGTTTCGCCGGGCCAGGCACCATGATGCGCCTGCCGGCAAAAGAAAGTGCTGCCGGGCTGGATGCCTGCTTCGTGGGCGTACCCCTGGACATAGGCACCTCGAATCGCTCCGGCGCACGCTTCGGCCCCCGCGCCATTCGCAACGAATCGGTGCTGCTGCGGCCCTACAACATGGCCACCCGGGCGGCGCCCTTCGATTCCCTGTCGGTGGCCGACATCGGGGATGTGGCCATCAATACATTCAATCTGCAAAAGTCGATACCCATCATCGAGGCTGCCTACGACGAGATTCTGTCGCCACGGCGCTATCCCACTCACCCTGGGCGGCGACCACACAGTCGTGCTACCCATCCTGCGGGCCATGGCCAAAAAACACGGCCCGGTGGGCGTGGTGCACATCGATGCCCACACCGACATCAACGATCACATGTTCGGCGAAGAAATCACCCACGGCACACCCTTCCGCCGGGCTGTGGAAGAAGGTCTGCTGGACTGCAAACGGGTGGTGCAAATTGGTGTTCGTGGCACCGGCTACGCAGCCGATGATTTCGACTGGTCCACCGAGCAGGGCTTCCGCGTGGTGCAGGCAGAAGAGTGCTGGCACAAGTCCCTGGCTCCGCTGATGGCCGAGGTGCGTAAACAGATGGGAGACGGACCGGTATATATCAGCTTCGATATCGACGGTCTGGATCCGGCTTTCGCCCCCGGCACCGGCACTCCTGAAATCGGCGGTCTCACCATCCACCAGGGTCTGGAGATTATCCGCGGGTGTCGAAGTATGAACGTTATCGGCGGCGATCTGGTGGAAGTGTCCCCGCCCTATGACCTGTCTGGCAATACTGCGCTTACCGGCGCCAACCTGCTGTACGAGATGCTGTGCGTACTGCCGGGTGTGGAGTACCGAGGCTGACCCCTTTCTTTTACCGGTGCATGGGGAAATGGAACTGGGCGCCCTCGCGGATACCCGAGGGCCAGCGGGTGGTGACCGTCTTCAGGCGGGTGTAGAAACGCACACCCTCTTCGCCATGCACGGCCATGTCACCAAATATGGAACGCTTCCAGCCACCGAAACTGTGGAAGGCCATGGGCACGGGAATCGGCACGTTCACGCCCACCATGCCCACTTCGATACGGCTCACGTATTCGCGTGCGGCATCGCCGTCCCGGGTAAAGATCGCGGTGCCGTTGCCGAACTCATGATCATTGACCCACTGCACTGCCTGGTCGAAATCCTCGGCGCGCAGCATGGTCAGCACGGGGCCAAAGATCTCTTCCTTGTAGATACGCATCTCGGGCTTTGCATGATCGAACAGGCAGGCGCCCAGGAAGAACCCCTTCTCGTGACCGGCGACCTTCAGACCACGACCATCGACCACCAGTTCAGCGCCCTCTTCGACACCCAGGTCGACATAGGAGGAGACCTTGTCGCGGTGCTCGGCGGTGACCAGCGGACCCATGTCCGAAGTCGGATCCACACCGGGGCCAATCTTGAGCCTGGCAATACGCTCCACCAGTTTCTCACGCAGGGCATCTCCGGCATCGCCCACGGCAACCGCCACCGAGATGGCCATGCAGCGTTCGCCGGCCGATCCGTAGGCAGCGCCGATCAGGGCATCGGCAGCCTGGTCCATGTCCGCGTCGGGCATGACGACCATGTGGTTCTTGGCGCCGCCCAGGGCCTGCACACGCTTGCCGTTGCGAGCGCCGGTTTCGTAGATGTAGTTGGCGATGGGTGTTGAGCCCACGAAACTCACCGCGGCGACACGCGGATCGGACAGCAGGGTATCCACCGCTTCCTTGTCACCGTTCACCACGTTCAGCACGCCATCGGGCAGGCCCGCCTCGGTGAGCAACTCGGCCAGGCGCATGGAGCAGGACGGGTCCTTCTCCGAGGGCTTCAGGACAAAAGTGTTACCGGCGGCGATGGCCACGGGAAACATCCACATGGGCACCATGGCCGGGAAGTTGAATGGGGTGATACCCGCGCACACACCCAGGGCCTGGCGCATGGAATGACTGTCCACGCCGGTGGCAACCTGCTCGCTGAATTCACCCTTGAGCAGACCCGGAATACCGCAAACGAATTCCACTACTTCCAGGCCGCGCTGCACCGACCCGCGCGCATCGGTAATGACCTTGCCATGCTCGGCGGTCACCAGGGCCGCCAACTCGTCAATGTGTTTTTCCACCAGTTCCTTGAACTTGAACATCACACGGGCCCGGCGAATCGCCGGTGTGCGCGACCAGGCCGGAAAGGCCGCATGGGCCGAGGCGATGGCATGCTCGACGTCCTGCTTGCTGCCCAGGGCAACCCGCGATGGCTGCTCGCCGGTGGCCGGGTTATAAATCGTCCCCCAGCGCTGTGACTCACCCCTGAAGGCCTTGCCGTCCACCCAGTGGCCAATGGACCTGATATCAGACCCCGGTTTCTTCGCGATACTCATTAACTGTTGTTCCTTGTAGAGGGGGTGGCTGGATCAGGCGCAAGCTTTCAGGGCCTTGCCGAGGGTATCCACGATGCGCTCAATATGCTGGTCTTCAATGATCAGCGGCGGCGACAGGGCGACGGTGTCACCGGTGGTGCGAACCAACAAGACCGTCGTCATAGCAACGTGCGAACACGTCCATGGCCCGCCTGGTGGGTTGCCCCGCGATGGGTTCAAGCTCGATTGCGCCGATCAAACCCAGGTTGCGCAGGTCAATGACGTGGGGCAGACCCTTGAGGCTGTGTATGGCATCGCCCCAGCGCTGCTCCATGTCCAGCGCGCGCTCGAACAGGCCTTCTTTCTTGTATACATCCAGGGTGGCCAGACCGGCTGCCGCCGCCAACGGATGACCCGAGTAGGTATAGCCGTGAAAGAACTCGATCATGTTCTCGGGGCCGGTCATGAAGGTGTCGTAAATGTGCTTGCCGGCCAGCACGCCGCCCATGGGCACGACACCGCTGGTCAGACCCTTGGCCATGGTCACAAGGTCAGGCGTAACGCCGAAACGCTCGGAGGCAAAGGCCTTGCCGGTGCGACCAAAACCCGTGATCACCTCGTCAAAGATGAGCAGGATGCCGTGCTTGTCGCAGATATCCCGAAGACGCTGCAAGTAGCCCTTGGGCGGCATCAGCACACCGGTGGAACCTGCGATGGGTTCGACGATGACTGCGGCGATGGTGGACGCGTCGTGCAAGGCGACGATACGTTCCAGGTCGTCAGCCAGGTGCGCGCCCCACTCGGGCAGACCCCGGGAGAATGCATTCTTCTCCAGGTTATGGGTGTGTGGCAGGTGGTCGACACCGGCAAGCAAGGTGCCAAACATCTTGCGGTTGGCGACGATGCCGCCGACAGAAATGCCGCCAAAACCTACACCGTGATAGCCACGCTCACGTCCGATCAGACGCGTGCGCGAGCCCTCACCACGAATACGGTGGTAGGCCAGGGCCATTTTCAGGGCGGTATCTACGGCCTCTGAGCCGGAATTCACGAAAAAGGCGTAATCCAGGCCCTCGGGTGCGATGTCAGTGACACGCTCGGCCAGTTCGAAAACCTTGGAATGACCGAGGTTGAAAGCCGTGGCGTAATCCAGCGTGGCCACTTGCTTCTGCACCGCTTCCACAATGTGCGGGTGACAGTGGCCGGCGTTGCAGCACCACAGCCCTGCGATGCCATCCAGGATTTCGCGATTGTCAGCGGTGTAATAGAACATGCCCTGTGCGCGTTCAAGCATGCGCGGATTCGCCTTGAATGAACGGTTACTGGTGAAAGGCATCCAGAAGGAGTTCAGGTTCAGATCGCCGGGAACACTCATGACATGTCGTCCTCAACAATTGCGGGTAGCTGGCCATTATAGGAGAGCCTATAGGCTAAACCATCCAAAGAATTTAACAATATTTAAATGGAAATTTTTAACTCATTGTTTTATAAAGATAACTATCAATAATTGTTTCGATATATTTAACAGGCTAAACAACCATGCAAGAACTGGCTCAACGACTCAGGCAACTACGAAGGCGCCACGGACTGTCACAGCGTGAACTGGCCAAGCGCAGTGGGGTCAGCAACGCCATGATCTCGTTGATCGAAAACGGACGCAGTAACCCGTCCATGGGCCTCATGCGACGGATTCTCGAGGGTATTCCGGTGTCCATGAGCGAGTTCTTCAGCGAGACCCCCGTTGAGGAGCGCAAGGTCTTCTTCCATCAACACGAACTCACCCAGATTGGCAGCGGGCCCATTTCGTATTTGCAGGTCGGATCTGACCTCGCCACGCGACGGCTACAGTTACTTTACGAACGTTACGCCCCTGGGCGCGGACACCGGCAACTCCATGCTCAGCCATGACGCCGAGGAAGGCGGCTTGATACTGAGCGGACATCTGGAGGTGACGGTTGGCGAATTCACCCGTGTACTGGGGCCCGGTGATGCCTTCCTGTTTGACAGCAAGACGCCCCATCGCTTTCGCAACACAGGCAGCAAGGAATGCGTGCTGGTAACAGCCTGCACCCCGCCATCATTCTGAATACCAGGCATCGACTCTTTAAGTAATTTCCGCAGGCTGATACGCACAAAAGACAGGTGTGCAGCCAAGTCCTCAACCGATAGTCTGCACCAAGCAATGCCAGCACCGGAACTGGCATTGACGGATGTGACAACGGGCGAGCACTCGCACCGTGTACGACCCTGGCCAGCTACGATTCCCAACAAGGGTTGGTCATGGCCCAGTGCTGAAGCCGGGACAATTGGGCGGAAAACCTCATGCATCGAACACACATTTATCACCTGTTTTCCCAACTGGCCCGGCCACCCATGGAAAGTGCAGGAAAACTCGCCTTCGGGTGGGAGCAAGAGAGTCTCCTGGCCCTGAAAGAGTACGAGGAAAAGGTGGACTTCGATGTGCAGGGACTCGAGGGGTTGCTGACCCGGTACCGTAAGACAGACCCGCAAGACATGGAACGGCATTATCGCGAACTGTTCGGCGAAGAAGAGCAGGAATTACACATCCCTATCCAGGAAGAGATAGACAAAGCCATCCCGGTGGGTGCCCGGGATGAAATACAGCGCATCTATGACTACTTTGGCTATCGCCCGTTCGAGTACGGTGGCCGCAGCGCCGACCACCTGTCGGTAGAACTCGGGTTCATGAAAGTACTCACCCTGCGCGAGATGCTGTCCGATGCCGAATCTCGAATCTCCTACGCCCTGACTCAACGGGATTTCCTTGAGCGGCATATGCTGCGCTGGTTCCCATCCGCAGTTGAACTGGTCGAGAAATCTGCAACTGACGACTTCTATCCCGGGTTGTTTCGGCAATTGCTTGTTTTCTTGACCCAGGACGCCAAATGGCGACGCGAATCGCTGACCCGACAAGCTGGCGCTTGAACCCGGTTTCCGCCGGGTCGCTACTGCCGTTACACTCGCAGCTTGCAGCACCCAACATGGAGACATGCGTGTCCAAGATGCCCCTGGTTTTTTCCCGCTTTTTTCTTGCGCTTGGTGCAGCACTGCTGCTGGCCGGGTGTAGCGATCCGGTTTCAATGAACAATTACAATCGTATCCAGACAGAAATGAGCCAGACCCAGGTGTATGAGATCCTGGGAGAACCGGACAGCGCAGAAAGCATCGAACTGGGCGGATTTTCGGGCACCCTCGCAACCTGGGAGGGTAAGAAAGCCGTGATCACAATCCAGATTTTCAACGGCGAGGTGTTTGGCAAACAGTACTCAAGCAAGCCCGAATCCAAACCCCGCGACTAGTCCCGATCGGCACCGCCCCATCGACGCACCAACCCGGACTCCAAGCCCAGCAAATCGAGCAGTCGCCCGACTGTGTGATCCACGATGTCCTGCACGCTCGCGGGCTTGTTGTAAAACGCGGGCATGGGTGGGGCAATAATTGCGCCCAGTTGTGCTGCTTCGTATAGCAGCTTGCAATGCCCAAGGTGCAAGGGTGTCTCTCTTGGCACCAGGATCAACGGACGCCGATCCTTGAGCGTCACATCAGCTGCCCGGGTAAGCAAGGTGTCTGAATAGGAATTGACGATACCGGACAAGCTCTTCATCGAGCAGGGGACGACCACCATGGCATCGCTGCGGAAGGAACCGCTGGAAATACACGCCGCCAGGTTTCGATCATCGTGCACCCGGCCAGCCAGGGCCTCTACCTCGGACACCTTGAAGTCGGTTTCAAGCCTGATATTCAGCTTGCCCGTGGCGCTGAGCACCAGGTGGGTCTCCACTCCCTGGGACTCCCGCAACGCCTGCAGCAGCCGTATGCCGTAGATCACGCCACTGGCGCCGGATATTCCAACTATTACCTTCATGGCGGTGACCGTTCCGGGTTCCAACTGGGGTCCACAGTGTAGCAGTACCGGCGGCAACGGTAACCGGGGCATCGAGCACATTTTGAGTTAACTTCACGCGTCCTATTCGAATTGCTTGAGGCTATCGACGCTCATCACGTTCAGCTGCCGCCCATCCACCTGCAGCACGCCCTCGTCAACCAGGCGACGCAACAGGCGGGAGAGAGTCTCCGGCTTGATGGACAGCCGGGCGGCAATGACCTGTCGTGACAGGTCCAACTCGATTACGCCCTTGTCCGGGGTCGTCAACTCCAGGCGATCAACCAGGAATCGCACCAGTCGATGGGTTGCATTGGTGATGCTGAGATTCTCGATTTCCTGCAGTTGCCAGTGCAGCCGGCGAGACACATCGCCAAGCAAGGTCAGACACGCCGCGGCGTTATCGGCCAGGGCGGCCAGGTACTTCTTGTTGTCTATTCTCACCAGCAGGGAATTTTCCATGCCGACAGGCACAGACGGGAAACAAACTCTGGCTATTGAACATGATGGCTTCGGCGAAGGTGTTGCCCGAGCTGATCACGTCAATAATTTTCTTTTCACCCAGCGGTGACACCAGTGACAACTCAATCCGGCCTTCGATCACCATGAAAAAGTGTCGCGCCGGCTCACCCCGGTTGAACAGCATCTCGCCCGCCCGCACGGTTACCAGGCTGGCGTTTTCAATTATCCTCGTCCAGGTCTTCCGGCGGCAGACCTGCAAAAAGATAGTTCCTGCGCAACAGGGCAGATTCGTTTGAGTTGGTATCCATGGGCGCTACTTTGCAGCAAAAAGGGGTGCTTTCACACCCCTTTTTTACCAATCTATTTCTGCAGGCTGGGAGCCCTAGATAACCTTGGAAAATCGGGGCTGTTCCTTGGCGTGTTGCAGGTAGTAATCAAACACCATGGCGATCGGGCGCAACAACAGGCGTCCGCGATCAGTCACTCGAAGATTGTCAGCGCCCAGTTCGATCAAGCCGTCTTTCTCCAGGACTTGCAGGCGGGGAATCTCGGCCGCGAAATACTCATCGAAGTCGATATTGAAGCGTTCGGAAATCGCCTTGAAATCCAGCTTGCCGTGGCACATGACTTCCTGGATCACCTTCGCCCGCAGCCGATCGTCATTGGACATGGTGTAGCCGCGTTCGATGGGTAACTGCCCCCGGTCCAGGATGGCCGTGTACACGCCGAGGTCCTTCACGTTCTGGCTGAAACTGTCGCCCACGTGCCCGATGGCGCTCATTCCCAGGCCAATCAGGTCGCAACGGGCATGGGTGGAGTAGCCCTGAAAATTCCGTTGCAGTTCACCGCGCTGCTGCGCCAGGACGAGTTCATCACTGGCCAGGGCGAAATGATCCATTCCGATGTAGACGTAGCCGGCGCCTGTCAGTCGCTCTATGGTC
Organism: uncultured Gammaproteobacteria bacterium; assembly: GCA_963823435.1. Classification (GTDB taxonomy): domain Bacteria; phylum Pseudomonadota; class Gammaproteobacteria; order Steroidobacterales; family BM003; genus CAKZML01. The sequence continues at coordinate 137,009 of CAWGLN010000009.1, forward strand.
CGCCGCAGAATTTCGAGTTTTACCTCGGGACTGGGCAACTGATCTTCGTTGACCAATTTTTGCGCCCGGAACATTTGTGGCAAGTGCGCATAGCTGTATATCGCCAGGCGGTCCGGACGCATCTCCAGTACCGTATCCAGCGTGCGATCAAAGGTCTCCACCGTCTGCAGGGAAAGTCCGTAGATAAGATCCAGGGATACGGAGTTGAATCCTGATTGGCGGGCTGCGGTAATCAAGGCCTGCGTCTCTTCTTCACTCTGGACTCGATTCACCGCTTTCTGAACGTCCGGATTGAAGTCCTGCACACCCAGGCTGACCCGATTGAAACCCACCGCGCCCAGACCTGCGATATCTTCGGGGCTGGCGGTACGCGGATCAATCTCGATGGAAAATTCCTGCTGGCCGTCCAGGCGGAGAGTAAAGTTCTGGCGTAACTTTTCCATCAGGCGGCCCATTTGTTCCGGGCTCAGATAGGTGGGCGTTCCTCCGCCCAGGTGCAACTGTTGGACCTGGCGATCGATATCGAACAAACCTGCCTGCAATTCCAGGTCCTGGAACAACGGGACCAGGTAACGTTCGGCACGCTCCTGGTTGCGCGTCACAATCTTGGTGCAACCGCAGTAATAACAAAGTGAATGACAGAACGGTATGTGTACGTAAATGCTCAGCGGATCGGGGATGGGCATTGCATTGGTACGCTCTACCGCCTCCCGATAATCTTGCGCGCCAAAACCGGAATGAAATTGCACAGCGGTGGGATAGGAGGTATAGCGCGGTCCACGCCCTCCGTAACGCTGAATGAGTTCTTGATCGAACTTGACTTTATTCACGCCTGCCTCGCGTTTGTAAGGTGGCCGAATGATCGACCATAACAATTAGAATAGGTATAAGGGTTTTCCGGGAACCACTCGGGCGAAACCGAAACCCTGAATACCTCCCAACAGTTCTGAACGAAGCGGAAAGTCAGATTCAAACCGTCCACCGCCCTATTCTCCGGCCGGCCAGTGTCTGCAGTCTGCGCCCACGCCACTAGACTCACCTTGATCAGGGTCAAGTTCCCGGTTTCCGGTACCGGCCGCCCTGGCCGGCGTGACCAGGAAGCCAACCTCCTGCAGACCCTCCACGCCTCCACGCAGGTGATCCCCGGGCTTGAGAGGGCCCACCCCGGCGGGGGTGCCGGTAAACACCAGGTCCCCGGCCCGCAACTCGAATAGCCGGGATAGATGGGACAGCACCTCGCCCACGCTCCAGGTCATGTCGGCAATATCGGCCTGCTGGCGCATCTCGCCATTGACCTCCAGCCAGATACGCCCGCGCCGCAGGTCCGATCCGTCCTGCACCAGGGTTATCGGCGATACCGGCGCGGAAAAATCAAACCCCTTGGCCGTATCCCAGGGCAATCCACGCTTTTTGGCCGCCGCCTGAAGGTCACGCCGGGTCAGGTCCACACCCACCGCATAGCCTGCCACCCTGTCCAGCGCCTGCTCCGGGGTCAGGTCCCTGCCGCCTGCCCCCAGGGCAACCACCAGTTCAATCTCGTGATGAAGGTTCTCCGTTCCCGGCGGATAGGGTATCTCACCGGATCCAGGCGTCACCGCGTCGGCGGGCTTGGAAAAGAAGCAGGGTGGTTCACGCTCGGGATCCGACCCCATCTCCCGGGCATGCTCGGCATAATTTTTACCCACACAGTAGATGCGATGTACCGGGTAGCACTCATCCCTGCCGTGAATGGCCACCCATACGGGCGGCATGGGGGGGAAAATATAATCTGGCATCAGATGCGTTCTCCTGAAAAATTCACCCGCACGAAACCGCAGCAGCCCGGGTAAAGCAAATGCCTGCCGGCAGGTCGACAAAAAGAGGGCGCCGAAGTGAGGTCAGGGCGCCCCGTCTTTACGGTCAGAGGCCTCAAGCCGCCAGGTCAGACCTGGGCGAGAGCCTTGTCCAGGGCTTCGATCAGGTCTTCCTTGTCCTCCAGACCCACTGACAGGCGCACCAGGCCATCGATAATACCTACCCGGGCGCGTTCCTCGGGTTCCACATCGGAATGGGTCATGGTGACCGGGTGAGTAATCAGGGATTCCACCGAACCCAGGTTCTCGGCCAGGCTCCACAACTCAATGCAATCCATCAATTTCTTGCCTGCAGCCATCCCGCCTTCCACTTCGAACCAGACCATGGCGCCATAGCCATCGGCCTGGCGACGAGCCAGTTCGTGCTGGGCAAATGACTCCAGCCCCGGGTAGCGCACTTGCTTGACCTTGGGGTGGGACTCCAGGTGACGGGCAATCGCCATGGCGTTGTCCGACTGGCGAGTGATACGCAGGGACAGGGTCTTGCAGCCCTGCAAGGTCAGCCAGGCCACCATGGGCGACATGATCATACCCGTGGCATTCATGATGAAACGCACCTTGGCATCCAGTTCCATGGTCGCTGCCACCACCGCGCCACCCACGGTAGCGTTGTGACCATCCATGTACTTGGTCGTGCTGTGCACGCTCAAGTCCGCGCCCAATTCCAGCGGACGCTGAAAATACGGGGTCAGGAAGGTGTTATCCACTGCATGAGGGATACCCTTTTCCCGGGCGATTTTGGAAATCGCAGCGATGTCCGTCAACTTCAGGGTCGGATTGGCCGGGGTCTCGGTGAATATCAACCGGGTGTTGTCACGCACCGCCGCCCTCACCTCCTCGGGGTTGGAAGTGTCAGCGAAAGTAAAATCGACGCCGAAGCGACTGAGTATCTTGGTGCACAGGCGATAGGTTCCACCGTAGGCGACGTCGGAGATGATCGCGTGGTCACCGGCATTCAGGAACGCCAGCATCACGGCCTGTACCGCCGACATGCCGGTACCGTAACAGGTGGTCGCCGCCCCGCCCTCCAGCTCGGTCAACTTCGCCTCCAGGGCGGAAACCGTCGGATTGGCCGAACGCGAATAGGAGTAGCCCTTGGCCAGGTACTGATCTACCGATTCCTGGACATAGGTAGTGGTCTGGTAAATGGGTGTGAGGATGGCTCCGGTCACCGGGTCCGGCGTCACGCCGGCGTGAATCTGCTTGGTTGTAAATCGCATCAATCTCTCCTGGGAAAGGCGTCTACCTGGGCCCGTAACGGGCGGCGGGCCTGCAATCATACACGCTGTCAGGCCCAAAACTGCAGAGGAAATTGTGCAGCGGATGCCTGCTCAGGCAGGCCAGGCATCAAAAGCGCCCCGGCCAATCCCGGGCTCAGGTACAAGCTTGGGAGTCTCTGATCTATTCATGACCGTGTATCTTGTGTCTAAAAGCCCCAGCTTCTGCGTTGCCAATCTTCGCAATAGCTGGCTATTGCGTGCGACTGGCGCCTTGGATCTGAATCTTTTCGCTCACAATCTACCAAGCCCGGAATAGGTCAGAGGCTCCCTTATGTTACATAGCGGTATTTTTGATGATTCAGCCGGGAGAATGCTAGACTGACGGCAAGTTCAGACCTAACCGATTGTGGGCAATACATGTACCTCGATAAAAATAACGCCCTGCACCATCCATTTGACAGCCAGTTCGCGCTCACCTGCCCGCACTGCCTCACCTATTCCCACCTGACCCCGATTTCCATTCCGCGCTACGCCCAGATGCAGCAGTACAAGCCCAAGCAAACCGGCATTGTCTACCGGTGCGACGCGTGCAACGCGGCAGTCTTCCTGAAATTCGACGTCAAGGCTTATGCCGAGGACAAAATTGAGTTTTCCAGCAAATTTTCAGAGATGGAAAGACCGCGGGAGAGCTTCAACTTCTCCTACCTGCCCGAAGAGGTGGAAGTGCTGTTCAAGGAAGCCCTGAATTGCTACGCCAACAATGCCCCCAATGCCTTCGCCTCCATGTGTCGGCGCACAGCCCGACTGGTGTTCGCCAACCTGGGCGAAACCGGCAAGCTACGTATTTTTGACCAGTTCAACGACGTCAGGGATATGACCGAACTGGACAACGACACATTCAACGTGGTCAAGACGGTCGTCTTCGACCATGACGAACCACCTTTGCTGGATGCGGCGCAATCCGGGCTGTTGCTGGAAATGATGAAGGACATGCTCTACCAGAGCTACATTCGCAAGGGCAAGCTGCAGCAGGCCCTGATGATGCGTCGCTATTTCCTGGAAGACAGCAGCACCAATATCACACCCTTGCAGCAAAACAAGGGCTAGCTCCTCCAATCCTTATTTGTTAGTCCTTATCCAGCATGGGTAAATCCAGACCGCGCTCGCGCGCCACATCGATGGCGCGCTGGTAGCCCGCGTCGGCATGCCGCATAACGCCTGTGCCCGGATCATTCACCAGCACGCGTTCCAGCGCCTGACGTGCGCGCTCGGTCCCATCGGCAACAATCACCACACCGGCGTGCAGCGAATACCCCATGCCGACCCCGCCACCGTGGTGGAAGCTCACCCAGGACGCACCGCCGGCAGTATTGAGCAGCGCATTGAGTATCGGCCAGTCAGCCACCGCATCAGAGCCGTCACGCATACCTTCTGTCTCACGGTTGGGCGAGGCGACCGAGCCGGAATCCAGGTGATCCCGTCCAATAACAATCGGCGCCTTGAGTTCACCGTTGGCCACCATCTCATTGAAGGCCAGACCCAACAGGTGACGCTCCTTGTAGCCCAGCCAGCATATACGTGCCGGTAAGCCCTGAAACTGGATCTTTTCCCGCGCGCCGTCCAGCCAGCGGTGCAAACCCACCTTGTCGGGAAAAAGTTCGCGGGCTTTTTCATCCGTGCGGTAGATATCCTCCGGATCACCCGACAGGGCCACCCAGCGAAACGGACCCACACCCTCGCAGAACAAGGGGCGTATATACAGGGGAACGAAGCCCTTGAAATCGAAGGCATTGTCCACGCCCGCATCCTGGGCCATGGCGCGTATATTGTTGCCATAGTCGAAGGTCGGGACACCATCTTGCTGGAAGGCCAGCATGGCGCGCACCTGGCGGGCCATGGACAACTTGGACAGACGCACATATTCCACCGGGTCAGACTCGCGCAGGGCGGCGGCCTGCCGCAGGTCATAGCCCACCGGGATATAGCCGTTCAAGGGATCGTGGGCCGAGGTCTGGTCGGTAACCAGGTGGGGCTTCGTCTCCCCTTCCTGAATCTGTCCGAACACTTCGGCTGCATTGCCCAGCAAGCCTACTGAAATGATTTCGACCGTTCTGTCCCGCTTCCCGCATCCAGCCCAGGGCTTCGGACAGGGAGTCGGTCTTGCGATCCAGGTAACCGGTCTCCATGCGCTTGTCTATGCGCGACTCGTCCACCTCGACAGCCAGGCAGGAAAGACCCGCGAAGACGGCCGCGAGAGGCTGTGCGCCACCCATACCGCCCAGACCTCCCGTGAGCAGCCACTTGCCGGCCGGGTCACCTTCGTAATGCTGACGAACGGCCTCGGCAAAGGTCTCGTAGGTGCCCTGCACGATGCCCTGGGAACCGATGTAGATCCAGGATCCGGCCGTCATCTGGCCGAACATCATCAGGCCTTTCTTGTCCAGCTCGAAAAAGTGATCCCAGTTGGCCCAGTTACCCACCAGGTTGGAGTTGGCGATCAGCACCCGCGGGCGCGTGCTCGAAGGTCCTGAACACACCCACTGGCTTGCCCGACTGAACCAGCAGCGTCTCATCGTTTTCCAGGCGCTCCAGGGTTTCGACGATGGCGTCGAAAGACTCCCAGTCCCGGGCAGCCCGACCAATGCCGCCATAGACAATCAATTCCTTCGGGTTCTCGGCGACCACCGGATCAAGGTTGTTGAACAGCATGCGCAAGGCCGCTTCCTGCACCCAGCCCTTGCAACGCAGCGTCGTGCCGGTTGGCGCATGAATTTCCACATCACGAAACCGTGTCGTCATTTCACTATCCCCAATGTTTGAGCCGCGTCAGGTCGCCTGACCCTGCGGCTTCAGTGCTCACCGGTCGCGGTTGATCAAGCTTCACCCCAGCCAGACACGGGCGTTACGGAACATCCGCATCCAGGGCCCGTCTTCGCCCCATTGTTGCGGGTGCCAGGAATTCTGCACCGTGCGCCGGGTCCGCTCCGGGTGCGGCATCATGATCGTCACCCGACCGTCTGTTGTGGTCAGCCCGGCCACACCGTCCGGTGATCCGTTCGGATTGGCAGGATAGCGAATTGCCGGCTGACCATAGTTGTCCACGTAGCCCACACTTACCAGGCCCTCGCTGCCGGCCCGGGCCCGCCCGGCCTCGATCCGGCCACTCGGCGCGACCTTCGCCGTGAGAAACGACTACCGGCATGCGTGATCCGGCCATACCCGTCAGTAACAGCGAGGGCGATTCGCGTACCTCGACCAGGCTCAGGCGCGCCTCGAACTGCTCCGAACGGTTACGCACGAAGCGCGGCCAAAGCTCTGCACCCGGGATCAACTCTTTCAGCGCCGACAGCATCTGGCAGCCATTGCAGGCTCCCAGCGCAAAGGTGTCGCTGCGCTGGAAGTAATCGCTGAACAAGCGTCGCGCCAGGTCATTAAAAAGTATGGACTTGGCCCAACCCTCACCGGCACCCAGCACGTCACCGTAAGAGAACCCTCCGCAGGCCGCCAGACCGTGGAATTCCTCCAGGCTGCGTCGGCCAGACAGGATATCGCTCATGTGCACGTCCACCGGTTCAAAACCCGCGTGCTCGAATGCCGAAGCCATTTCCATCTGGCTGTTTACACCCTGCTCACGCAAGATCGCCACACGTGGACGGGCGCCGGTAGCAATATACTGGGCAGCCGGGTTATCTGCCGGGTCAAAGCTCAGATCCGCGTGCAGACCCGGGTCTTCTTCGTCCAGCAGGCCATCGAATTCCTCCTGGGCGCATTCGGGATTATCACGCAGCTTCTGCATCTGGTAACTGGTCTGCGACCAGCAACGGTGCAACTCCACACGACCGGCCTCGTATTCGGCGTGACCCGGCACGCACAAAGCACAGCACTTGTTCCTGGGTCAAACCACCGATTTCGTGCGTGCAATGGCCCAGGCCGTGACTGCCCAGCACCGCCATCACCCGATTGCGATCGGACCCGCGTACTTGCAGTACGGCACCGAGTTCCTCGTTAAACAGGCTGCCCAGGGTGTCGTCGCCCAGGCAATCGAGGTTGATATGCAGACCGGTGCGGCCGGCGAAAGCCATTTCGCACAGGGTCGCCAGCAGAGCCTCCATCGGATCGATCATGATAGGCGAGCAGCATTCTCCGGCTGATCAGGGACTGTACAGTATCGAACAAGCCCTTGAGCAATGCCGGCTTGTCCAGGTCGGGCACGGCGCCGCCATCTCGCTTGGTAGGCTCTGCGCCAGCGCTGACCCGCCCAATCGGTTGCGTCCCTGCCCCAGGTCCACCAGCAACAGGCGACTTCCCGGCTCGGGCAGCAGGCGCGGGGTAACCGTATTGCGTATATCCCTGACCGGGGCGAATGAGGAAATTATCAGCGACAGGGGGGCCACCACCTCGTGGGGGCCGTTTTCGTCTTGCCAGGAGGTTTTCATGGACAGCGAGTCCTTGCCCACCGGGATGGCAATCCCGAGAGCAGGACACAGCTCCTCGCCCACGGTCCGGACCGTGTCGTAGAGCCTGGCGTCCTCGCCCGGGATGACCGCAGGCGGCCATCCAGTTGGCCGACAGGCGCACCTTGCCGAGCTCCCCGATATCGGCGGCGGCGATATTGGTGATGGCCTCACCGACCGCCATGCGACCCGAGGCCGGAGCGTCGGTAACGGCCAGCGGCGCACGCTCACCCATGGCCATGGCTTCTCCGGTATAGCCCATGAATCCGCTGGCGGTCACGGCGACATCCGCCACCGGAACCTGCCAGGGACCCACCATCTGGTCACGACTCACCAGGCCGCCCACGGTGCGGTCGCCAATGGTGATCAGGAAGGTCTTGTCCGCCACCGACGGCAGTCGCAGAACCCGCTGCACCGCCTCGTCCAGTTCGATACCGGAGCGATCGAATTCACCCGCCGGGTGCTCGATCCGCTGCACATCCCGGGTCAGTTTCGGCGCCTTGCCCAACAACACTTCCATGGGCATGTTGACCGGGAAATTCTTGAAATGACTGTCACTGACACGCAACCAGCGATCCTCAGTGGCGGTTCCGATCACGGCATAGGGACAACGCTCTCGCCGACACAGGGTCTCAAACAGCTCCAGTGACTCTGGAGCTATGGCGATGACGTAGCGCTCCTGGGACTCATTACACCAGATCGCCATGGGAGACATGCCCGGCTCGTCGTTGGGGATATCCCGCAGAGCGCAGGTCACCGCCACGACCACTGTGGTCCAGGGTCTCCGGCACGGCGTTGGACAGACCGCCGGCGCCCACGTCGTGGATCAGCAGGATGGGATTGTCTTCGACCAACGCCCAGCAGCGATCGATGACTTCCTGGCAGCGACGTTGCATTTCCGGGTTGTCGCGCTGTACCGAGGCAAAGTCGAGTTCTTCACTGCTCTGCCCCGAACCCATGGACGAGGCAGCGCCACCACCCAGGCCGATCAGCATGGACGGACCACCGAGCACCACGATCAGCGAGCCCGGCGTCACGTCGGACTTCTCCACGTCCTCGCCTCGAATGTTGCCCACACCACCGGCCACCATGATGGGCTTGTGGTAGCCGCGCAGCTGCCCGTCGGCGGTTTCCTGCTCATAACTGCGGAAGTAACCACACAGATTCGGACGACCGAATTCATTATTGAAGGCGGCACCGCCTATCGGACCCTCGAGCATGATTTGCAGGGCCGAGGCGATTCTGTCCGGCTTGCCATGGTCGACTTCCCAGGGCTGAACAAATCCCGGGGATGCGCAGGTTGGAAACAGAGAACCCGGTCAGGCCCGCCTTGGGTTTTGAGCCTCGACCGGTGGCGCCCTCATCGCGAATTTCGCCGCCGGAACCGGTGGCCGCACCCGGGTGCGGGGAAATCGCGGTGGGGTGATTGTGCGTCTCCACCTTCATCAGCACATGAATATCTTCATCCAGGTACACGTACCGATGGGTTTCAGCTTCGGTGATGAGACGCAGGCCACGGTTACCCTCGATTACCGAAGCGTTATCCCTGTACGCAGACAACACGCCGTCGGGCGCGTGCTTATGGGTATTGCGGATCATGTCGAACAGGGTCTTGGGCTGTGGCTGCCCGTCGATCACCCAGTCCGCATTGAAAATCTTGTGCCGGCAGTGCTCGGAGTTCGCCTGGGCAAACATCATCAGCTCGGCGTCCGTCGGATTTCGTTCCAGCGCACGGAAGTTTTCCACCAGGTAGCGATTTCGTCCTCGGACAGGGCCAGGCCCAGGTCCAGGTTGGCCTGCGCCAATGCCTGCTCACCGCCGTCCAGTACGTCCACACAGGCAAGTTGCCCGGGCTGATGGTGGGCAAACAATCGTTCGGCACCGGATAGTTCCAGACACACTGATTCGGTCATGCGATCGTGCAGCCTGGCCGAAATGACGGACAGTCCGGGCGCATCAAGCGGGCGTTCGCCGCGATGGTGTACGCAATACCGCGTTCGATCCGGAGCAGGGAACCCAGGCCGCAGATATGGGCGATATCCGTGGCCTTGCTTGACCAGGGAGATATGGTTCCGAAGCGTGGCACCACCAGCACCATTTGCCCATCCGGCCGGGTCTGCCCGGTGCGTGGACCATAGCTCAGAAGACGCTCAAGCACCTCCATTTCGCGACCCGACAGTTCACTTGCCACTTCCACCAGGTGTAGAAAATCGGCCTGTATCGCGGTAATTGAAGGCTCAAGGCCACGCAGATCATCGAGAAGCTTGCTGAGGCGGAAAGCTGATAGCGCCGGAGCACCGGGCAATGTGAGCATGTTCGGTCCCTAGGTTCAGGTCTGGTGGGCGCGTCCGGAGAGGGCTGCATTTTACAAGACCCTGCCGCGGTCGACCATAGCGCAGGACAACTCTACAGCTGGTACCAGCCCAGCCCGGCTTCCTGATCCACGATTTCTATATCGATTCCGGCCCTGGAGCGGGCTTCCGCCAGGGCGTCCCTGGCCAGGGCCGGGGTATTGTTGGTGTCGCTCAGGTGCAGGGCAAATATCTGGCGCAAACGGGTCTGGTCCAGGTTTCCCAGCAATTCCGCAGCCTGGCAATTACTCAGGTGCCCCAGCGCGCCCTTGACCCGCCGCTTCAAGCCGATGGGGATAGGGGCCATTCATGAGCATCTGCAAGGTCGTGGTTACACTCCAGCAACAACACGTCCACGCCGCCCAGGCTCTGGATAATATGTGGCGTGGCGTGCCCGACATCGGTCAGCACCCCGGCCCGCTTGTCTCCATCGCTGAACACGTACTGGCAGGGTTCCCGGGCATCGTGAGGTACCGGCATGGGAGAAATGCTCAGGGCGCCAACGGTAAAACTCTCGTGCGCGTTAACCCAGCGCACGTCCACGCCCTCCACGTCCCCGCCCCTGGCGGTACCGTGGGTAAGCCATACCGGTATGGAATGACGACGAGCCAGCCTGGCCACGCCGGCAAAGTGATCCGAGTGCTCATGGGTGACCAGGATGCCGTCCAGATCCTGGGGGCTGAAGCCCAACCTGGCCATACGCCGATCCGCTTCCTTGAGGGTAAAGCCGCAGTCGAGCATTACGCAGGTGCCGGCGGCCTCAAACAGCGCGGAATTACCCTTGCTGCCACTCCCCAGGTAAGCCAGTTTCAAGTTCTATTGCCCCTTGCTCGCCTATTTCCCGCGACCGTCGCCCCCGGGCGTATACACCGGCATGGGAAACTGGGCGACATTACTGCCTTCCAGGCTGGTGATCTTGCTGACACCCTTTTTTTCGACCTCGTCGACACGCACCACTGCATGCAAGGGAATGAACGTGCGTTTCACACCGCTGAATTCGGACGCGATGCGCTCTTCGGCCGGATCAACCAGCAACGCCGATCGCTCTCCAAATATCAATTCCTCCACTTCCAGGAACCCGAAAAGTTCTCCGTGACCCACGCTACGCGCATAGATCTCGTAAACCTTACCCTGATTCATGAAGGCGACTTTGAAAATGTGCTGCTCGGGCATACGTTTTCCAGTTAAATCCAAATGGCGCAAGTCCAGGAAAAATTCAGCGGCGATGTCGAAAGTGTGACCCCTGCACTGCCGGAAACAGAGGGTGGCCAGAATAATGACCCTTCCTGCTTAATCCTTTTTGGATAAGCTCGAGGGGCAGTATACACACTGATAACTCAAGGCGGTTGTCATTATGTATAATCGGGCCTTGGGCCGAGGGACAGGCTTGCGGTTAGCTGGAATCATCATTTATGACGCTCAAAATCAAGGTTACCGGCAGATATGCAAAGTCCTTCAAGGACAATGCGCAGAAAGAGTTTACCGTGCACGGTGGCACGCTGGGCCGTTCGGTAGAAAACACCTGGGTATTGCCAGACCCGCACCGTCATATATCAGGCAAGCACGCCGTCATCCTGAACAAGGACGGTCATTATTTCATCCTGGATACCAGTACCAACGGCGTGTTCATGAACAAGGCCAGCACCCGTATCGGGCGCGGCAACTCCGCTCGCCTGAGCCATGGCGATACCTTCCGGATCAGCGATTTTGTCTTCCAGGTTTCCCTTAAAGAGGACCCGGCGGACGCCGTGCTGGAAAGGGATCCTGCCGAAATGAGCCTGGACGAAAAGGACGACATGATCAGTTACGCTGCCCTGCTGGATGATGACCTCGCAAGCAGCCAATCCGCGCAGGCCGAGGCGAGCCAGCGAGACCGCAATTTTGCAGACGACTTCCTGACGGAAACCATTGCACCTGACAGCCTGGACGAAAAGATCGAGGGCTGGGAACTGATGGACCTGCCTGAGACAGCTATCGCCCCTCCGCCGAAACGGCAATCGGATTCATCGGTTGAATTATTGCCTTCCGAGGAAATCAGGGCACGCGCAGATCTGGACCTGTCGCTGGCAGATGAAAACCTGGACGACATGGTGTCCAGGGAAGCAAGCGCCAAACTTACCCTGGTGGAGGACTTTCCCGGCTCTGAAAGCACCATCGCCGAGGATGAAAAGCCCATACCTGAGCCGCAGTCCCGACGTGCGGCGGAAAAGGCAGTCGCGCCACCTGCGCCAGCAAAAAACACCTCGGACAGTGGCGCCAACCGTGGAGATCCGGTCATGATTTTCCTGCAGGCAGCGGGCATGGATCTCGGTAACATCAAGCCCCAGGATTCGGCGCAGATCATGCAAAACGCCGGGCAACTACTGCGCGAGTTCGTAGTAGGGGCAAAAGACACGATTATGAATCGCTCGGAAATCAAGAACACCCTGCGCGTCTCACACACGACTATCCAGGAGGGTGAATACAATCCACTGCGGTTCTCCGCCGGAGTGGACGAATCACTGCGCGCAATGCTGGTTGAAAAGAGTCGGCGGCACATGTCGCCCGTGGACGCGGTCAGGCAAAGCTTCCACGCTACGCGTGTTCACCAACTGGCCATGGTTGATGCGATGAAGGAAGCGGTGAAAAGCCTGTACGATCATTTTGATCCAGTGGACCTTCAAGATCGATTTGATCGTGGCATGAAGCGTGGATCAATATTGGGTGCAACCAACAAGCTCAAATATTGGGAGTTGTTTGCCGACCTCTACAACGCCATGGCCGAGGGACGAAACGAGGGCATACCGCATATGTTTGCCGACGAATTCTCACGCGCCTACGATGCAAGGGTCAAGGAATTGACAAAAGGCGCGACCACACCGAAATCCAATTCCAAGGCCAGCTAGGAGGGCCTGGAGTCCAGACATCGAGTCTGAGGCGAAGGCTGTCAACGGAGCATTCAGGGATGAAAACCCATACCGCAATCTCGTTTCTACTTCTTGGTGCCTTGTGCCTGCTCGCAAATCCCGCCCGGGCTGTGGATGTTGAAATAGGTGGTTTCTACGCCCAGGTCGTGGGAGGCGCCATCGGTGATGCAAGTATCGCGGGCAGCGAAATCCGGAACGTCGAGGTAGCCGAAGGTAGCGGCCACGGCATGACGGTTGAGTTCACGTTACCCAACACGTGGCAACTTGAACTCATCTGGGACACCCAGGACAGTTACCTGAGCGGCAATGTGGATAACGGCGGCCAGACCCGGCTTGCCGATACCACGATAAGCAACTACCTGTTCGGCGGAAATTATTATTTCGAGCAAGACGCGTTCCGGCCCTATATCGGTTTCCACCTGGGCGCGACGAATTTCAAGACCGAGGGTCTGGACAGTGACACTCGATTTGCTTTCAGTTTTGGCGGCGGCGCCAAGTATTATCTCAATGACTGGCTGGCCCTGGACATTCGCTTGCGCTGGGTAGCCAGCTATATCGATGCCAACAGCATCGTCTACTGCAACCTGCCAGGTTCTTGCTATGTCGCGACTTCGGGCGACACCATGAACCAGTTTCATCTCACGGCCGGTGTGAATTTCCGCTTCTAGACTGTATCGGGACCAGACCTGACACCCGCCTTGATAAGCTCACCAGTAAAGCAGGCCTGCCTCTCCCCCTCCGGTACCCCGCAGAGCCACTCCTTGCCTGCACAGACTCGCCAGTCAGGCATTTTTCGCCCAGAATAGGCTCCCGGTGCCTGGAACTGCTTAAGTTCAACAGTGTAAGACTCCGAGCATTTCCTGGGCGGACGTGGTGTCACCCCGGCCCCGCAGTGATGGAGTGGAAAAACGGATGGCGCGAGCGACGGACAATTCATCGGCAAAGGGTAGAGAGGCCTCCCGGTCCGCACTGGAGGACCCCGGTTTCCTGCAGCAGATTCGCGAGCAAATGTTGCGCTTCGCCACCCTGCAGCTAAGCGATGCCAGCCTTGCGGAGGACGTTGTCCAGGAGGCGCTGATGGGCGCGCTGAAGAATGCCGGGTCGTTTGCCGGGCAAGCAGCTTTAAAGACCTGGATGTTCGCTATTTTGAAAAACAAGATCGCGGACAGCCTGCGTCGACGCCAGCGCCTTGCGGACACCAGCCTTCCCTTGCCGGAAGAAGCGCAGCAGGATGATCTCGAGGGCTTGTTTGACCACAAGGGTCATTGGCAAAAAGGGCGACGTCCATCAGCCTGGGAGGACCCCGAGGGCGCAACCCGCGACGGGCAATTCTGGCGGACATTCGAGGCGTGCCTGGACAATTTGCCGGGTGACCAGGCGAGGGTTTTCATGATGCGGGAATTTGTCGACATGGACAGTCACGAAATTTGCAGGGTTGCCGAGATCACGCTCAGCAACCTGAATGTGATGCTGCACAGGGCGAGATTGAGGCTGCGTGGATGCCTGGAGGCCAATTGGTTTGGGCAAGGAGAATCCACGTGCTGAAGTGCCAGGAAGCTACCCGTCTTTATTCCGAAGCCCAGGAGCGCCACCTCACCTTCACCGAGCGCGCAAGTCTGAAATTGCACGTAATGATATGCAGGGGATGCAAGAATTTCGGACGCCAGATGCTCGACCTGCGACGATTTGCACGCGGATATGCACAGGGTGAGAACGAAAGCGACACCGTTCGCGCCGGTACTGGTGATGAGTCGCCCACTAACCAGGATTAGCCTTGCCCGGGACCGCCATCCTGGTTGAGGGCGCGACAGGTGTTACATGGACTGACACCCGCCTCAGGCCACCAGAGCGCGCCCAGGTGCTTGAGCACTTTCTGCGCCATCCCATTACAATGCACCGGGGAGGGCGACGCAGCGAACCGGGTAATGGACTTTCGGTTCCAGGGGCGATACCGCTTGGAGTTGAATGACCACGAACCATAAAAATCTGCTGCTTTCTATTTGCCCGGTCTGCCTGTCACTTGCTTTCTCCGGGGCCTGGGCACAGGAACCCGACATCAGCTCGGTACACTGGGCATACAGCTCCTATTTCGGCACCGGTTGGTACGAGGTGGACGGGGACCGCGACGTGTACGTCCTTGGCACGACTCCACGCTGGGATTTGCGTGCAGCCGGATTTCACCGCGGATGGCACACGCACAATCGGACTAGAGCTTACTTTCCCGATTACCGTCGGTATGGACGTGTTTTCAGTCGACGATATTTCCGGGACAGTGGATCTGGATAATCTCGCCTCGCTTAGCCTGGCTCCCGGGATCAATATTACCATCCCGGTTACCCGGCGCTGGTGGTTGCGGCCCTTTGCGTCTATCGGCTGGGGGACGCTACTCAATGGTAGCGAATCTTCCTGGACCTACTGGGCAGGCGTCAGAAGTCGCTATGCCTTTGAGACCGGAGAACTCCACTGGGCCATTCTCAATTCGTATACTTACGTGGGTCACGATCCAAGCGTAGGGTCTTCCGGCAATTTTCAGCCAATGATGGCTGGTCTGGAGCTTGACCACCGTCTATCTGCCACCCGCATTGATGACGAACAGTTGTGGCTGAGTTGGCACGGCACCTACACGGCCTACGAACACGAGGTCGAGCTGGGGATTCGGAATGTTGAGTCGCAGCCCATCACCGATCAATGGGAGTTCGGACTTGCGTTTCGAAAACAGGACAAGCCCATCAAGCTCTGGTGGCTCAGTTTTGATCGGCTGGGCCTCGCGTATAGCTTCAGCTCCTCTGGGGAACTCAGGGGCATCAGCTTTGTTTTCCGGTCGGTTTTCGAACGCTGAGTAGCTATATGGTTGCGCAGATGTCCGTGTAAGCATGAACCGGCATGCACACCGGAAGGCGTTGCCGGCAGTGCGCAGCGGTGCCCGCAAGAGCTGAAATCACGCCAGGAAGCCCTGGGGCCCTATTACAAAGCACTCAGTGCAAGGTATACGGCCAGACCGTTAAAACGCCTCGCCCACAGACAGGTACAGCGCGTCACTGTCCCCCGAACGGCCGTAATCCACACGAAGATTGATACGCTTGGTGGCAAGCACCATGTATCGAATTCCGACCCCATAGCTCGGGACAAGCTCCTGTTCGCGATAATCATTAAACGTGCTGGTAATGTATCCGGCGCCGCCAAATCCAACCAGCCCCCAGTGCTGATTAATTCGCCAACGAGCCTCGACCTGACCTGATGCCGATCCCTTGCCGATATGGTCGGTAACCGAAAAACCGCGTAAATTGATCATGCACGCATCCCACAGGGGCACAGATCCCTCACGCCTGCAGCCGCGAAGTTCCCAACCCAGGATCCATGAGTCTGTCAGGGTATGGTAAGAACGAAACGCTGCATTGTAGGACTGGTAGTTCTTTTTGCTGCCAAACCTCTCGTCATTAAATAATGCGCTCACCTTCAGACTTTGCCCGGAATAAGTGTTGATCGGCATGTCCCGGGAATCGTATTCGAGTGATGCCCCTATGCCTGTCGAACGCACCGGTCCAATCTCAAAACCGCCATCGATTGTCCCGGAAAATTCCACGCTTTGTGTGGCGTTGACAGAGCGCCCGAAAACACCCAGGTACCAGTTCCCCATCACTCTCCTGGAAATGTTGGCGAGTACAAAAGTGCCTTCCACGCGCCAGTCGATACCTGGGACAACAGACGCCTCGCCCGGCGCCAGAAGCGAAAGCCTCAGGTCGGTAGCGCCAAGGGCGCCGGTGAAACGCCACCTGTCCCGATTCCAGTAATTCTGCTGAACGACGGCCAGTCCCATGCTGTCATTATTTGTATACAAAGCAGCGGCCGCGGTAAGCGACGCAGGCTGAGCGCTTTTCTCTTGCTCGGTTTGCGGCCAGAAATACGCTCCACCCAGGATAAGTCCCGTGCCAATTGTGGGATTGGACATCGGGATTGGCACAGCAACGAAATCGCCGGTCTCCACCACCAGCTCGCTGTCTTCTTCTCGAATGTCGGGCACCACTGACGGGCGGAGGTCAGGACCGCCCTCCTCCGCAAAAGAGACCGTTGAGAAAATGGCGCTCAACGCGGCCAGGATCAATGCCGGCCTCAAAATGTCCACCCTAGCGAGGTAACGAAGCCAAAGTCATCGGTGGTATCCGAGCCCGACGGCGGATCACTGTCGTAGGTGTTGTAATAGCTCAGGTTCCAAAAAATATCCTTGTAAATTTCCCACTTCAGGGCAATGTCAAACTGTGAACGTACACGACCGGACTCCGTGATACTCGGGTAGACATAGAGGCTGACATTAAGGTCGAGCTTCGGATTGTTGTATATATACCGCGAATAATCGACACCCAGCAGGCCTTCCAGGTTCTGCTGCGCTTTAGCGTCTCCCTGCAATCGCTCATCTGTGCCAACCAGACCGGCAAGCGTTCCCAATTCGGACTTATTGGTCTGTACCAAGAAACGCCCTATGGCCGCTTCAAGACTGGTTCGAACGTCAAGACCCAATTCGTCATTTCGCTCCAAACCCAGGGTATATGAGTTGTACCATCGGTCCGGACGAAATCGCGTCATGCCGAAACTTGTATCTGCCCGGCGACTCGGATCTCCCTCCGCCGTGGTGGTAGTAATCGTACTTCCCTGCAGGTTGTAAGAGCGTATTTCCGTCCTGTGGGTCGCGCTAAAGGCAAAATTGCCCTGGGCCACGTCACTTGCCTTGGTAAAACTGTAACCCATAGACAACGAGCCCTTGACGGCATCAAAAAAACTGTCTTCGATCTGTGAAATTCTGACGACATTGGTACCTTCAAAGGCCACGCTCTGCTGCATGTAACCCACAACAATCTTGCCCGGCTCTGCCGATTCCTGAATGCGCCCGGTGACACGTGTTCCGTCCGTTCTCTCAAATTGAAACGCATAATCGCTTTCGACCCGCACGACATCCGTCCACTCAATCTGGACTTCGCCCATGTAATCAGTTTTCAGCTTCAACAGGCCGTGCTCGAGTGCCTTTATTTCACCGGTGATCTGGTTACCATTGGCAATCCAGACAATATCGGTCTTGTCCCTTGAAAAGGCGGGGGCGCTTGCAAGCAAACACAGGGACAGCGCAAAGATTATTATTCTTTTCATCAACCCAAGAATTCCTGCCGGACGAGGAAGAAGTGCGGCTCAATCCTGTTCAGATTACCAGACTCAGACCTGTCCCCGAACATCCGTTCCAGTGCTCCGGACGCGCACAAACCTTGACCAAAGCAGCACTGGTCAACCCTGATCAATCGTCGAATTGTGCCACGAATCCCCAGCTGGCAATAGTAACTAGCGGCACTGCGCAGGTCACTGGAGCCGCAAACAGTGGCTTACCGTCACTCGCGCTCTACTGAAACCGTACACGTCGCAATGAATAGCGGGGCATCGCTTTATGACCGACGTGATGACGGCCCCTTGAGATAATTCCCCAAAAGACCAGTGGGACCCGGGGTTGGTACCCGGGCTATACGCGATCCAGGTCAACCGCAACTGCCGGCGCCAAGCATAACATTCTGATGTTCCGACAAACCCCTCGCGGGCATGGTGAGTAGTCACGCCCTGTGCCTACCGTTCAGGCGGGAGACCCGGGGTCAGAACTGCATTGGCTTCAAAACAGAACATTTCGACCCCGGGATTTTGATTCCCCGGTTCTATCTCTCGATGGTGTCGGCGATGGCCTGCTTGCAAGCTGCACCTACTTTCTCGGGCTGCTTGTCCAGGCACTCAAGAATCCTGCCTTCGCCAGGCTCTACATCGCTGCAAAGAGTCTGGATCTCGGTCTTGCATTCCTGCGCCAGGTAGTTGATCGCCACCGAAATCTGCTCAAGCAAGCTGGCGGCCTGGTAGAAGGCATATTCACACTGACCTGAAATCTTGTCCTCGTGTGCCGCCATACAATGCAATATACGGCCTTCGCCGGGTGTTACCTGGCTGCAATACTGCTCTATGTCGCTTTGACACGCGGCGATCAGAGCATCCAAAAGAGGGGTTTCCTGTGCCAGGGCGTTGGAGCCGGCCAACACACTCATGGCGACGACAACTGACATCATTTTCTTTTTCATATGGTTTTCCTTTTACCCGAGAATATTAATAGTTCCACGAACCTTCAGGCCAACAGGACACGAGTCGAACTCGCGAGCCGCGCGTAAACGGGTCACGTACCGTGCTACCTACGCCTGAAGTCCAGATCAGCGGCATTGGAGTGATCAGCTGTTAACCCACTCCGTGGCAGCAAGAATACAACAGCCCCCTCGAAAGTCGAAACTGCGTTTCTGTAACCCGCAACTGTAGGCCTGGGCGCTGACCGATCACGAGGCGCGGAATTCAGCCATTTGGGCTCCGATTCCGGGTAAGGCCGGCGGTCAATAGCTGCGGTGGAGCCGTAAAAAACGGCATCCAGGGGCCGGGTTAATCACCGGCAGGCTTCGTCAGACCCGGACCAAACACCAGCTGACTAGAAAAATACCGGAACACCGGCCGGAATACGGGCTAGAATCAGCATCTTCGAAGCGATTAGGTTTGGGGACTCAAGCTGGTCAAATGGCCGTACACAAGCGGGTAGTGGACACCCCTCGTGGGCAATGGTTTACCGCAGAAGGGCGCCTTCGATTATTTCGATGAACAAACAGGAAAATGCACCATGAACACTCGTCGAAAAAGCACTAACTGGTTCAATCCAGGCCTTGGATCTCTGACAATTTTGATGGCGACCCTCTTTCTTGCAGGTGCGCCTGGTGCAAAGGCCGAATCTGGCAACTCGGGCGACGCCGACGAATTCCACCACTTTGGAATAAGCCTCGGCGCATTCGTGTTGAACCGGGACAGCCAGACCCGTCTTGACGGGCAAACTCCCGGCAGCGGTACCGACATCGACCTCGAGGGCGATTTGGGGCTGGAGAAGAATGACACGGTTTTTCGTGTCGACGGATTCTATCGTTTCAACGAAAAGCACCAGCTTGTATTCAGTGTGTTTGATTTGTCCCGAAATGGTTCAAAGGTGCTTGACCGGACCATCGATTTCCTGGGCGAGGAATTCGTTATCAATACCCGGATCGACGCCAATTTTGACATGAATATTTACAAGATTGCCTACACCTACTCGGTCATCCAGAATGACAGTGGTTATCTTGGATTGTCGGCGGGTTTTTATATAGCGGACATCGCGACAGGCATTTCCGCGACGCCACTTGACGGCGGACCGATTGAAGGCGCCGCGGCGAGTGAAAGTGTCACCGCACCACTACCGGTGTTCGGTCTTAGAGGGCAGTATAATTTCTCTGAAAAATGGATGTTCCGCGGCAGCGCTGAACTTTTTGTATATGAATACGACGCATACAGTGGCTCTCTGTATGATTTTTATGCCGGCATAGATTATCAGTTATTCAAGAACATGGCAGTCGGCATTGGCTATAACAGCGTGCGATTTGATCTCGGCGTATCCGAAGAAAGGTTCAATGGCAATCTGGAATGGAATTACGACGGTGGGCTGATATTTTTCAAATTCGAATTTTGAGGCATCTGCATAAGCCCGAACCTGGGGAATCAGTAGGCGCACACGTGATGGCACTGCCGATCACGATCGCACGAACGCGGATAGGCTGATACCCATGAGCCTGAACCTGCGCCGCTAGGGCTTTGGTCAGCTATTAGCGGAGGTTAGGCATGAAATTTATCAAATCAACACTCATCGGGGGTATCTTTTTTCTCATACCCGTTACCGTCCTGATGATGATTCTTGGCAAGACCTTCGCATTTTTTGTGCAGCTGACCTTGCCATTAAAAGGATGGTGGCCGCTGGACCGGGTACTGGGCATTGCAGTAGCGAACCTAATAGCAGTCGCCACCATAATCTTACTGTGTTTCCTGGCAGGTCTTTTTGCCCGCAGCAAAATCGCCGCCAAGTTTGTTGCCTCGCTTGAGTCTCGTTTTCTGGACAACATTCCGGGTTATACGTTCCTGAAGAGCATGACGGGGAGTGTGACGGGTATAGAACAGGAAGTATCAATGGCACCGATACTTGCAAGGTTCGACGATGCGTCGCAGGTGGCTTTCAAAGTCGAGAGCCTGCCCGATGGAAGGGCGATTGTGTATATACCGGGGGCCCCCGACCCATTGTCAGGCTCTCTCTTTGTGATGGCAGCGGATCGTATCGAGCCGCTTGAATGTTCCTTTCAACAAGCCGTGAAAAATATCCGTGGACTGGGCGCCGGGTCGGATGAATTGCTTTCGGGCCACTAGTGCGACGCGCGGACAAGATAGCCTCCGCGCACTCCCTAGGGGGTGAGCCAACATGAGTTGGCGAGCCGAGGTCGCCGCCAGGTAGCCTAGACAACGCGCAGGCAGCGCCGCTGCCGTGCCATCTCCTCAAGGGGCTGCCCTGCCACACAGGCCAGTCATTCCATTCGAGTGCCTGGCCAGGGCAGTTCAATTACGTTTGCGCTTGCCCTCCCCACTCCACTACAATCCCCGCCCTCGACCGGAGAAGTGCCAGAGTGGTCGTATGGGCTTGACTCGACTAATCGCACCAGCGATTTGGACGACCGAACGTAGTAAGGTCGCCCGAAGGGCGAGAATCACCCCAAGGTGATTCGAGTCAAATCAAGTGTACCGGCGCCGTCAGGCGCCTCGGTAAAATGAGTTTGTAGAGTCGGAGAGGTGCCAGAGTGGTCGAATGGGCTTGACTCGAAATCAAGTGTACAGCTTGCTGTACCGTGGGTTCGAATCCCACCCTCTCCGCCACATAATGAACAAGGCCCCTTCCTGGGGCCTTTTTCATTATTCGGACAGGGTGCGTGGACGAACCCACTCGGGTTCGAACCGAGCACGGCTCCGCTGTGCGACAGATGTGCGATGCACGCCCGAAGGGTGAGCGCCATCGGCGCGAATCAATCCCACCCTCTCCGCCATATAGACACAAAGACACAGTGACGAAGCCTTCTCCATAATCTGAGCGGAATGGTCTCGCCTATTGACCAGAGCGGATCGGGACCAGCGGGTGAGGGAGTCTCGGGCTGTGGGTCCCACACGCTGAGGCGTTTGAAAGCGCGTTCGATGGCACCGGCATCGTCGATGAGTGCGATGATGCGCATGGCGCCGCCCCATTGGGTGCATGCGAGCGGATCGACCTGGTGAACTTTCTGAATCAGCCGGGCCCAGCTGGCATTGACTTGACACTGATTTGTCACTTACATTGGCTAAACGCAAGTCTCTTGCTTATTCGCCCGCAGGTTCTCCCCGCCGTATGGGCTAAACGTCCGTTCGGCAAGCGAACATCTTATAAAAATAATTAGAGGCCGCTGCGATGCCCTGCAGAAAGTGTAACGATACGCGCACCCATCACGGGCTTCCATGCGTCCATTGTATCGTGAACAAAGAAACCAGTGATCTGCGCAGATCACTGTACGGAGCAACGAAATGGCGTGTTGCCAGTGCAGCGCTCTTTGGCTTGGGCTCCGCGGAGCCCTATGCCAAGCTCGTGCTATCGAAGGCGAATGAGCTCAAGTCGTTGAGCCCTCCGAAACGGGCAGTATTGGCACAGGATATCCGCCGTTGTCTGCGATCTCTTTTCACGCTGGGTGGAACACCGCAGGCAAGGGTCCTTTGGGGCCTGCATACAATCGCGTTCAAAGCGACCGAAAGCACAACTGGGGGAACGTCCTGGAAACCGGATCATTCCGGGGGGGCGGTCTACCTGGATAGCGTACGCTCTTGCGGGGCCAACGAGCGCTGGACCTACGATGAGGTCATCGAAGGGCGCAAGGCGGATCATCGGGCCGCCATTCAGATGACGGAGGATGCAAGCGCCGGCAGACCCGCAGCGGTAAACCCGCTCAAACAATCACTGTTGCTGAGCGTTTTTCCCCAGGGCGGTGTCGGTGTAATGGTCGCCGTAGACGTTGTGATCGATGATCAAATGCTGGATGGCACCGAGTTCCGACTGGCTGACGAATGTTACCATCTTCCGCCTGGCGTCTCGTCGCTCGTCAGTCCCATGCGAGTCGGTGGCCACGGCCCCTGTGTCCACTGCGACGCGATAACGGCGTCCACGCGGCTGCAGCAATTCAGGGAGGCGTTCGACCGGGCTCGCGTCAAAGCTGAAGAGTCGAATACCTACAGAATGATCCGCGAGCTGAAAGAGTTGCACCAAAAGCTAACCGGGGATCTTGCGATCTAGGAAGCATTCGAAACTGGCAGGTTCGTGTGCTGCAAACGAGCAATAGCTGACGGATTCCCCGTAAATTTCCCACAAAAGAGGGATACGGATCGGATTGACGGGAGAGCGGCGTCCGCACAGGACTCGCTCCACCGCCAAATAAATAAAAAGGTCCCTTCTGGGGCCTTTTTGTTTATCCGGGGTGTGGTGGCTCGATGAGAACCCATCGGTTCGACCAGCCACCGAAGGTGGCGCAGAACACGCAGCTCACATAATGAGCGAGCGGCCCGCTTGAGGGGTGAGCCGCCAAAGTCGACGAGTAATAATCCCACCCTCTCCGTCACCGAACTGCAGGCTGTCGGATATGGGTAAGCTACGACCGGATTATGAGCGCTTCGTTGGGAGAATTGACGTTTCCCGACAACTCTTTGGTGGTTGCAGACAAGTTCAAAAACCTCGTCTCCGCGATAGTTACACAGAGGACGTAACGTATGTTGAAGTTCCTTAAAGAGTTCTTGGTAGGTGTGGGTCTTGCAGTGGTCAAGTTGGTCGTCTACCCCCTCAGAGTCATCTTTTGCCTCGTCTTCTTGCCAACAGAGCCTGGCCAAGAGTATATGTTTGCTCGAAAAGGAAGAAATCCATGAGCCTCGGTGAAAGTATATTTTAGTTTACAATAGTGTTGCTAGTTGCATTGGCTGTCTACTGGATTACCGGCATGAAAAAAGTGGCAGTCAGTCGGCAAGATCTTCTGGAGGTCTGCAATGAAAAGTAAATGGTCTACTGATCGTGGTGCGTTCCGTATCACCGGACTCGCACTGTTGTGTCTGCTGGTGCTGACAGGGCTTGCCAGCTGTGGAGGCGGAGGAGGAAGTTCCCCGTTACCTGCAATTGTCGTCAATAGTCTGCTGGACGATGCCTCGCCTCCGGCCGGAACGGTAACCCTTCGGTCTGCTCTCGCCTCGGCTGCATCTGGTCAGAGAATCACTTTCGATCAAACTCTCAACGGTGGCACGGTCGATCTGCTCTTCGTCGGTGAAGAACACACTGTTCTCGTCGGTGAGGTAATGGGCTTTGACGACGTGAACAATATTTCCTATCTCGTTGGTTATTTCGACCGGGATTACGGAAAATCAGCACTCTTCGCCAATAAGAACGTTGTCATCGATGCATCGAATCTTCCTGATGGCATCACAGTAAGTTGGAACGGTCCAGATGACGCAAGAGTTCTGGCCGTGTCCGGTAATCTTACTCTGACAAACATTGCGATCACCGGCGGCAACAGTGTTTTTGACGTGGCAGAAGATGTCGGCCAGCATCCGGATGATAATCAGACTTCTACGCTGGCAAGGGGTGCGGGACTCGCCGTTTGGGGAGTTGCGACCTTAAACGACTGTGCAATTTACGATAATCATGCGGTTGGTGACGATGCAGATACCTCTCGTGACGGGGGAGCTTACGGCGGTGGAGTCTACGCGGACACCGTTGTGATGGACCATTGTATTGTCAGCGGCAATACAGTTTACGGGGGAGGAGCGGCCGGAGGAGGCGTTTTTTCCGTCGGCGGGCGTGATACCAGGGCCAATGTTTCTTCGATTAGTCAATCAGCCATCACAGAAAACCGAATTGCCGGACTTTTTGCCTACGGTGGCGGTGTGTACTCGGACGGGGGCGGAATCGGACTGGCTACAAGAATTCATATTGAAAACAGCACCCTCGCGAGGAATCTTGTCGAACCACCGGCACTTCCACCTTTCCTTTTTGGCCTGCTGGATATCGGTTACTGGCGCGGGGGTGGGCTGTATATGTCCAACGGGTACATGCAGGTTCAAAACAGCACAATTGTTGAAAACCAGGTGCATGGAAAACCGCGCATCAATGAACTGGATAAAGACAATATCGCTGGCGGTATCGCCGCGACCATCGGCAACGCCCATGCTGTGGAAGATATGAACATTGGTCATTCCATTGTGGCCGGAAATACCGTTCACGAGATCAATGGCATTGGTCCTGATGGCTATACGATCGGAAACGTTTATCCGCACGATATTTTTACCGGATCTGTCTTCTATTTCCGCAGCATGGGATACAACCGAATCGGGGTCATCGATTTCAGCCAGATACTGGCGCCGATTGGTGAGCCAGGCTGGGATTCATTGTCACGTAAACATTATCCGAAAGTTGATGATCAGGATGGCGTGGTTATGGGTGATGTGCTCGGCAGTGCGACGCTGTCTGCATTCATCAATTCCTCCGGTGTTGAAGCTGATCCCTTTGCGGTGCTTTATTACGAGCCGATCGGTAATGCTCTGGACCAGATCCCCAGCGGAAACTACAGCGTGACCGAAGTTCTAGGCGAACTGGAGGGGCAACGCTCAGAAGGCTCGAACCCGCTGTTTCTTCCATTGATACTGGATCAAATCCAGGATGTTTACGGTCAACCGGATTTCGAGAGCGAGTTCAGAACACATTTTGAAGGCTTCTTGTCAGATATTGATCCGGATACCGCTGGATCTCAGCAATATGTCAATTGCGACAACGTCACCATAGACACCATAGAACAGGCGTACTGGTGTGGTCCCGCACAGACCTGGCCTCAATTTGCATATAATCATGCTTATATTGAGTTTTGGCATCAACTCGATGCGGCGCTTTCGAACGAAATTGCCGGGGTCAATGTGGATCAGATTACGCCCTTGGGGCCGGCACTGTTGAACGACGATGTTTGGACCTTACTGTTTGGCCTGGGTCGTAGCTATTTTGCTGGTATCACGGTCAATCTCTTTGAGGCGACTTTTGGCGTTAATCCGCTGGACATTGATCAACTGGGTAATCCCAGGCCTGCGGACCTCCTCGGCGATATCGGGGCAGTTGAAATTGATAATTAGCAATGCGGATGAATACTGTTCTTCAGCCTCTCCTTGCCGTTGCGACTCGATACCGGGGCGGCGCTAGCGCGAATCTGTTTTTACCTCAACCGTTCGACCGGCTCTTGTTCAATTGCCGGCTGGGTTCGAGAAAATCAGCGGAGACTCTCGACGAGAGGAAGGCACTGTCATGAAATCCCGCCAATGTGTATTGATTACCGGCGCGGCCACCGGCATCGGACGGGCCGCAGCGCGCAGGTTCAGCAAGCACGGATGGTTCGTCGGCCTGGCCGACATTGATCGTGCAGGGCTCGCAATGCTGGTCACTGAATTGGGTGAAGGTAATGCGCTCGCCATATCCATGGACGTAACCAGCGCCGATGCCTGGCGCGATGCACTGGCGAGTTTTTGCGACCGCACCGGACATCTGGATGTGCTCGTCAACAATGCCGGCATCCTTCTTTCCGGTCCTTTCGAAGATGAACCCCTGGGCCGCCACCATGCCCAGATCGATATCAATTTCAAGGGTGTGCTCAATGGTTGTTACCTGGCCAAACCCTATCTGGAAAAGACGCCGGGCGCCCGTATTATCAACTTGTCGTCCGCCTCTGCGGTCTACGGCCAGGCATACCTTGCGTCGTACTCCGCCACCAAGTTCGCGGTACGGGGTTTAACCGAGGCCTTGAACATAGAATGGCAGGACGATGACATCCGGGTGATGGACATCATGCCGCTGTTCGTACAGACGTCGATGATCACCGACGTCAACGCCCCCAGCATTGCGCGTCTTGGCGCCCACCTTACGGCCGAGGATGTGGCCAGGACCATATGGGCTGCAGCGACCTACCAGGGCAGTTATAGCAGGGTGCACTGGCCGGTCGGCTTCATGGCGACGTGGTTTTTTCGTCTCACGAGCCTGGGTCCGGAACGCCTGATCCGCTCGCTCGCAAGGTGGATCGCCACCTGACTTCTGTGGCCTGCCGGTAATGCTGCAGGGGGGTCCAACGACACCGCCAGTGCGTCGATAATCCCGGGCCTGGTTAGCCGTATCCCAACCGTCACTTCGGGCCGCCAACTCAAGCGCTCGTGGCGTTCTTGAAACTGCCGGAGCGATGTCAGATCTGTCACGTCGGTAGATTAAAAACCTCTCGCGCGGGTAGGTCTATCGTGGCTTATACCAGCCCTCTCTTTTGGAAAAACGAAGGTTTCTTTAGGTGCAGTTTTGGTAAAATTACGCTTCGCTTCTGGCACTTAATCCATTTCAATTATTCAGATAATTTTCAGCGTAAATTCAAGTCTCTCACCACACGCTGGTTCTGCCCGGGTGTGGGCTGGCAACGGAGGCCACCATGGGACAAGGAACCAGGACACTTAACCGATCGCTCGTCGTTGCAGGCGCGATTTTGATTCAATTGGCGCTGGGTGCGATCTATGCCTGGTCTGTTTTCACGGCAAGACTGACCGATGCAGCCGGTGCTTACGCCTTCTCCGCGAGTCAGACCGCGTGGGTATTCTCTTCGGGCCTCGCCACGTTTGCCATCGTCATGGTATTGGCGGGACGGGTGCTTCCGAGCACGGGACCGCGCTTGCTGGCAATTGCCGGTGGTCTGCTACTCGGCGCAGGCTACGTATTGAGCGGCTTCTTCGGCGCGAGTTTCTGGGTACAGTTGACCTGCATTGGCGTGATCAGCGGCGCCGGCATCGGACTGGCCTACGTCGTGCCGATCTCGGTCTGTGTCAAGTGGTTTCCCGACAAGAAGGGCTTGATTACCGGACTGGCCGTCGCCGGCTTCGGTTTCGGCGCGACCATCTGGGTCAAGGTGGCCGACTCGTGGTTCGGCGGCCTGCTCAACACCACCAACGTCTTTGGTCTGCCGGGCGTGCAGAGTGTCTTTGTGATCTATGGTTTCGCGCTGGCCTTTCTGGTGCTTTTGGGCAGTACCGTCATGGTCAATCCGCCGGAAGGCTATCAACCGGTCGGCTGGACGCCTCCCATCTCGAAAAGCGGCAACCAAGAGGGAGCGGTGGACTTCAGTGCCCGCGAAATGCTGCGCTCACCGCGGTTCTATATGCTCTGGTTGGTCTTCATGTTCGCCGGCGTGGCGGGACTCATGGTGATCTATTGCATCAAACTTTTTGGTATTGATGTGCTGGAGCACAACGGCGTCGCCAACGCCGGTGCTATCGCCGGCACCGCGATGGCGTGGTATGCGATTTTCAACGGCCTGGGCCGCATTGCCTGGGGTGGCATCAGCGACAGGATCGGTCGCAAGGCCGCAATAACCGTTAACACGGCGCTGCAAGGCCTGATCATGCTTCTGGCTTACCACGTGTTTATCGGTTTCGGCCAGCAATATGGCTTTATCCTGGCTGCGGCGCTGATCGGCTTTAACTATGGTGGTTGTTTCGCATTGTTTCCCGCCGTCACAGCGGACTATTTCGGCAACAAGAACGTTGGCAGTAATTACGGCTGGATGTTTACTGCGTACGGAATTGCAGGCCTCGCCGGACCCCTGCTGGCCGGTTATTTCAAAGATGCAGCACAAGGATCGGCGCAGCCGGTAATTTGGATGACGCCTTTCATCATCGCAGGCTCGGTCTGTCTGTTAGGTGCGCTCATCATGGCGGTTTCCGCCCGGCCACAGCTTGTGCCGCTAGGGGTTGCGTCCACGGTTAACCGAGGACTCGCCACCAGGATGGCATAGCAAACATCTGTTGACCCTCGAACGATTAACGAAGGTATCGGCCTGCCTCTTTTCCGCAGTTCTGTCAAAGGGCCACCGTTAGTGCTTCCTGTCTGGCGTCCAGCAGCGATTTATTTACCTACTTCCAG
Source organism: uncultured Gammaproteobacteria bacterium (assembly GCA_963823435.1). Lineage (GTDB taxonomy): Bacteria > Pseudomonadota > Gammaproteobacteria > Steroidobacterales > BM003 > CAKZML01. Next base: position 165,679 of record CAWGLN010000009.1, read on the forward strand.
CATGATTTTTCCAATGTGTTCGCTGGATTCCATCAATAGGTGCGCCTCGGCTGCCCGCTCCAGGGGGAAAACCTCGCTGATTACCGGGCGCACACGTCCGGACTCCAACAATGGCCAAACGTTTTCCTTCAGGGCCTGCGCTATCGCCCCCTTCTCGGCTACCGTTCGCGGCCGCAGGGTTGAACCGGTAATCATCAGGCGCTTGACCATTACGGGGCGCCAATCCATTTCGGCCCGGGATCCACCCAGAAAGGCAATGATGACGATGCGCCCGTCCACCGCCGCCAGTGACACATTACGCTCAAGGTAGCTTCCTGCGACCATGTCCAGGACAAGGTCAACTCCCCGCCCACCGGAGGCCTCACGCAACACTTCCACGAAGTCCTGTTCCCTGTAGTTCACCGCAAGCACCGCTCCCAGGTCCTCGCAGGCACGACATTTCTCTCGCGAGCCTGCGGTCGTGTACACCGTGGCGCCCAGGGCCGAGGCAAGCTGAATTGCTGCGGTGCCAATACCACTGGAGCCACCGTGGACCAGCAGGGTCTCGCCCGGCCGCAAGCCACCGGTTTCAAACACCGTGGACCAAACCGTAAAAAACGTCTCGGGCAAGGCCGCCGCCTCAAGCATGCTCAGACCCGCGGGTATCGGCAGGCACTGCGGTTCCGGGGCCACCGCGTATTCGGCGTAACCGCCACCAGACAGCAGCGCGCAGACTTTATCTCCAGGCGAGAAGCCGGATACACCGTCACCGAGCACCAGCACTTCGCCCGAGACTTCCAGCCCGAGGATATCCGATGCGCCAGCCGGTGGTGGATACAAGCCCTTGCGCTGAAAGACATCGGGTCGGTTTACACCGGCAGCAGACACCTTCAATAACACCTCTCCGGCACCCGGCACGGGCAATGGGCGGGTCCCGGGAACCAGGACTTCAGGGCCGCCAGGCGCGCGGATTTCACTCACTAACATGCTCTGGGGAAGCTGGCTCATGTCCTCTCCTCCTGGGTGCGCCCGGGTCAGCGCAGCTCTCCCCGGCAGCTTGATGACCTGTGTTGGCGCGGCCTGCGACTCACCTGTCGTAAATTCACAACATAATACCTGGCTCACCAGCCCCGCAGCCCATCAAATTTTCTGTCGCTGCTTGCAAAGGATATCCCGCGGCGTGGGCTATTATTGTACCCGTATCCATGCGGAGGAAGCCGCAACTTGAGACTTCTTACGCTGATCATTGCGTCGCTCTCGGTGTTTCTGAGTACCTGCTCGGAAACGCCCTCTGTGCTTGAGCAGGTCAAGACACGTGGCGTGCTTCGGGTAGTCACCCGTTTCAGCCCGGTCACCTACTACGAGGGCGCCAATGGCCCCGCGGGCGCAGAATACGAGATGGTCCGCGGCCTGGCCAGGGAACTGGGTGTGCGGCTCGAGATTTACGCCACCGAAAGTTTCTCCGGGATACTGCCCGAGGTCATGCATGGCAAGGCTGATCTTGCCGCCGCAGCACTGACGGTTACCGAGGACAGACAATCGAAGGTCCTGTTTGGTACGCCCTACAAGACCACCAGTGAGCATGTAATCTACAAGGTAGGCACGCCACGCCCACGCAAGCTGGACGATATCGTTGGTGGAGCAATAGAAGTACTTGCGGGCAGCAGCCATGTTGAATCACTGCACAAACTCAGACAGCAAAACCCGGACCTGACCTGGCTTGAGAATTCGGACACCGAGGTGGAAGACCTGTTGTTTCGTGTATCCAGCGGCGAACTGAGTTACACGGTGGCCGATACGCTGGAGTTCAATGTTACGCGAAACTACCATCCCGACATTCGCATCGGCATGGACCTGGACAATAACCACGACATGGCCTGGGCGTTTCGCAAGTCAGATGATCACAGCTTGCTGGATGCAGCCAACGCCTACCTGTTCAAGATCCACGAAAATGGCAGTCTGGCCCGGGTGGAGGAGCGCTACTTCGGCCACACCCGGCGCTTCGATTATGTCGGCACCCGTTCGTTCCTGCGGGACATAGATCAGAAACTCCCGAGCTACCGCTACCTGTTCGAACAGGTGGCGAGTGAGCATGACCTGGACTGGCGCTTGCTGGCGGCGGTCAGTTACCAGGAGTCGCACTGGAATCCCGGCGCCAGGTCTCCCACCGGCGTGCGCGGACTGATGATGCTCACACTGGCCACCGCCAAGCAAATGGAAGTGAAAGACCGCAGGGACCCACAGCAGAGTATTCGTGGCGGCGCCCGCTACCTGGAAAGGGTGAAAAGCAAAATCCCGATCCGTATACCCGAGCCGGACAGAACCTGGCTGGCGCTGGCCGCCTATAACGTGGGTTGGGCTCACCTGGAAGATGCACGCATCATAACCGAAATGCGCGGAGAGAACCCCGATAGCTGGCGCGCGGTCAAGGAAAGCCTCCCCCTGCTCACCCAGAAGCAATGGTACAAACAGGTTAAACGTGGCTATGCCAGGGGTTGGGAGCCGGTGCGCTACGTGGAGAATGTCCGGAGCTACCTGGATATCCTCAAGTGGAAGACGGCAACCAGCAATCCGCGCCGCCTGGCGCCGCTGGAGCCCGGCGAAGCGGACTTTGGCGGGACCGAGATGGTCATCGCGTCGCCCTAGGCCGTCCGCCACCAGTTCGAGACTCGTTCCAAGAAGTAAATATAAAGGTCCTGGGGGGCCTTCAATCCTTGGACTTAAATCTTCTAAAGGGGTAGTCTTTGGCGGCAACAGCCACAAAACAATGTGGCACAAGAACGGGGATAAAAACTAAGGAGCCGAGAAATGCGGAAATTCATGACGGCAGCACTGGTGGGAGCCGCGCTGCTGATTGGGGGTTGTAATTCACCTACGGGCGAAACTGGCGTGGTGGTCGAACAGGACCCGCGTGCAGATTTCGTGGTTCAGTATATCCCGACGGCCCAGAACCGGCGGGCATTGCCTTATCCGAACGACATCTGGTTAAGCGGCTCGACCGACGGCACCCTGAATATACCCGGCACCTTGTCGAGCACGGGAGCGGCCGGAGTAACCTGCCCTCGGTTAACCTGGTCGACGGGTACTCAACAACTTCCGTAATCACTGTCCCGTTCAATTACCCGGTGGACCTCACGTCGGTGAAGCCCTACATGCCGACCGACCGGCTGGCGCACCGGCATTCCCGGGCACGAATCTTTGGGTATTGGATGTAACTGATGTCCTATCGGGTGCGGCACCGCTGCCAACCCCGCTGATTCCGCTGGTACCTGGAGTGACGGACGCCATCGCCGACTACACCTATCGGGTTTCAACCGCCACGGACGCCCAGGGCGCAGTCATGGAAATTGTTCCGGTAAAGCCTTTCGGACCTGAAACGACCTATCGCGTTCATTATGACGGCGGGTGTAATGGACGTACTGGGCAATGACCTGGCCGCGGATAACCAGTTCCGCGATATCCGGGATGCCTGCTTCAGTGGGGAGACCCTTTCCAACGCAATCCTGGAGAGAATCAAGAACCTCGCTGTCTGCCCAATCCTGCAGGCGGGAGCCGCAGCCTTCAACGTGCCGGCTTCAGACTTCATGGTGTCATGGACCATGACAACCCAGTCTATTGGGGAGGCGCTTGCGAACGTTGCCGCTGCAGCGGAAGCAGAGCCTGCTGTTCTGATCAATTCAACTCTGACCACAGCCAGCCTCGGTGTCCCACTGGGCCTACCGTTCCCCGGCGGCGCGGACCTGTATACAGGCACGATTCAAATTCCTTATTTCATGAGCAAGGCCGATCCGTTATTCAGCACTTGGCAGTCTGCCAGCGGACTTCCAATATCACTGGATCCGAATCCCGTTGCCACCGAGCAACTCACCATACCCCTGTTTGCGGTCATTCCAAATAGCACCGGATGTCCTGCAGGCAAGCCTGTGACGGGGTGGCCAGTGACAATATACCAACACGGGGTCTCGAGAAACCGTGTTGATGCGTTCCTCCTGGGCGAAGCGTTTGCCGCGGCCTGTACCGCAATCGTGGCAATCGACCTGCCCTTGCATGGTGTTTTGGATGCCTCCAACCCATTCTTCCAGGGGCCGGACAATCCGGTTCCCTTCAATGCCTTTGGCGATAACGAACGGCATTTCTACCTGGACGATTTCACTATTGATATCGGCGGTGCCGGACTGATTCCCGGTCTACCTGACGGCGAGGTTGACGATGGCACCGAAGTATTCGCCGGCGCAGTCCTGGCACCAGCCAGTGGTCGCGATAATTTCCGCCAGGCGGGCGTCCGATTTGATCCATCTAGCGCGGACCGTTCCGACGTTGGACCTGGACAATGATGCCGCCACAACGGACTTTGACGGGTCTAGGATTTCGTTCCTCTCTTCTTCTCTGGGTTCCTACCTTGGGACCATCTTCTTGGGGGTCGATGATACCGCAATTTCTTCTGCCACGCTGGAAAACGTAGGGGGGAAATTGGACGATATCAATGCTGGGGTCGGCAGGACTTCGGAGGCGCAGTAAGAGATGTCCTGGCAGGCTCTTCTCGGCCTCCAGCAAAATATCTCTGGGTTTTGACGAGTACTTGCGGGACTTGCAGACCGTCATTGAAGATGGGGATCCAATCAACTACGCGGCGGCGGCAGCGGATCTTCGTCCGGTCCTTGTGCATATGTTTCTGAACGACCCAACGGTCCCGAACGAGGCGACCGACGCTGTGGTGGAATTGCTAGGCAGCTCTGAATTGGGCTTTCCTGGAACCCCAGAGCCTGGGCCGGGCCTGAACGTCAGGGTGACATATGTTCTAGGCGGACACTCGTCCATCATCAATCCGGCAGCAGATGCGGGTGACCCGGTTGGCAGTTTCCGTGCCTTCATGGAATTGCAGGCCGAAGCAGCAAATTTCTCTGCCTCGGGTGGATCGTACCTGCCGATAGCAGATCCGGGAGTCGTTCTACCACTTCCATAATTTTGATTCGACTCGCGTAAACAGAAAAAGGGCGACTTTGGTCGCCCTTTTTTTATTGGTTGAAAGTTCACTAATTACTAATAAATTTACTTCGCGCCACCGTTGCGCCGGGCCGCGAAGAATTCCTTGAGCAGGGCACCGGCCTCCTCCGCGCATACTCCGCCGGTGACCTCCAGGCGGTGATTCAGCGCATCGTGATCCACGATATTGAATACGCTGCCCGCGGCGCCCGCGCGCGGGTCTACGGCCCCGTATACCAGGCGCTTGACCCGTGCATGCACCATCGCGCTTGCACACATGGCACAGGGCTCCAGGGTCACGTACAAGGTGGTCTCCAGCAACCGGTAATTTGCCATCACCTCGCCCGCCTGGCGCAGGGCGATGATCTCGGCATGGGCGGTGGGATCGTTCAGCCCGATGGGGCGATTGGAACCCTCGGCCACGATTTCCCCGTCCTTCACCAGGACCGCACCCACGGGAACTTCACCGACCTCGACCGCTTCCCGCGCCAATTCCAGGGCACGTTGCATAAACGCGCCGGTCCAGCATCTTCTTGAGTTATTTCCTGATTCACGGCGCAAGCATAACCGAAGCCCGGTTCAAGATGGCAACGCGCGGGTAAGACACGACGGTGTTCACGGACACCGCTGAGGCCACATCGTGGGCCGTGGCGCAGGCCAGGGTCCAGCCCAGCATGCCGTGACCCACGTTGACAAAAAGCCCCGGCATCCTGGTCGGTGCCCACCAGTGGCCTGCCCGAAGGGGTCATGGCACGGAAGCCACCCCAGGGTTGCTTGTCCCGTGCGCCATAATCCGCAGCCATGGGGGCAAAGTGCAGGGCGGTATTCAGCAGCGTCGTGACACGCTGCTCATCCCTGCGCGTATCAGCTCCCAGGAAATCGGCAAAACCGGCGATACGCACTACCTCGCCCACGCGGCTGAAAACCATGCGGTGCTTGAGACTGGTGATACTGACCGAGGGCGCGTGCTCACCCGCCGGCAGGGTAATGCTGTAACCACGCACCGGACAGATGTGTGGATCAATACCCAGGGGTTTGAGCAGCGTCGCGCTCCACGGACCCAGGCAAACCACGGCCGCATCGAACTGGAGCTCTCCCTGGCTTGTACGTATGCCTGTGAGCCTGTTTCGCTTGCTGCATATCCCGGTGACTTCTTCTGAAAGTCGCAACTCCACCTGCCGGTTCGCCACCAGCCAGCGTGCCAGTTCCACGGAAAAGTCCAGCGGATCTCCGACCTCGTCGCTGTCCGAGTAAACGGCGCCGGCAAATGTCCCGGTCCATGGCCGCCAGGGCCGGTTCTCGTTCGATCGCCTCGCGCCGGGGTCAGTACCCGGGTCTCGCAGCCGCAACTGCGCTTCATCTCGGCCCGCTTGCCTGGCCCCGGTGACCGCCGCTTCATCGGCCAGCAAGACCAGCTTGCCGGCCTGTCGATGTGCAAAATTCAGCTCCAGCCGCTGCTGCAATTCCGCCATGAGATCACGTGAGCGCAGGGCGGTCTTGAGCACGGCCAGGGTGTTCGCCCGCGCCCTGGCCGTTGTGCACTGGGCAAGAAAACGCAGGCCCCAGGGAAACAGGGCGAAGATTGCCCAGGGTGCGAACCCGCACCGCCGGATCCAGCCCGAGCATCAGACCGGGTATTTTTTGAACAAACTCGGGTCTGGCCATGGCGTCTGTGTAGCTGTAGGAAAGCTGGGCGCCATTGGCAAAACTGGTTTCGACTGGCAACGTCCGGCGGCACGATCGAATACGGTCACGGAATGCCCGCGCTCGGCCAGGTAATAGGCCGTGGTGACGCCAATGACGCCTGCACCGAGTACCGCAACACGCATCTGATCAAGCCCCGGATGGATTACCCTGCTGATTGTACCGGGCGGCGCTTTCCTCGCAATGTAAATCAAGCGTACCCCGTACAGCGCGGCAGCCCCCGCGGAAAAATGGCGGGTATTGGCGGCCAGGTTGGTGCTATGCTCCTGACCTTCGCTAAGATCAGGACCGGATGGACAATCCGTGTAACCCGAGGCCCACGCAGGCGGATTGCCTCATCCAAAAACAGGAGTCTGGAATGACGGGTCCCTCCGCCGACGCAAAGTTCAGTCTCACGTCCTCGAGTACAGTGGTCATCGCAAACATGATCGGCACCGGCGTATTCACGAGCCTGGGATTCCAGTTGCTGGAAATCCAGTCCGGGTTCGTCATTCTCATGCTGTGGGCCGTGGGCGGTGTGGTGGCCTTGTGCGGGGCGCTTAGCTACGCTGAACTGGGCGCGGCAATGCCCCGTTCGGGCGGCGAATACAATTTTCTGACCCGTATCTACCATCCCGGCGCCGGCTTTATCTCCGGCTGGGTATCCTCCACTATCGGCTTCGCCGCACCCACCGCGCTGGTGGCCCTGACCTCGGGCGCCTACCTGACCTCGGCCCTGCCCTTCCTGCCCGAATCAGCCTCCACCTGGGTAGCCGGTATCCTGGTAATTTCGCTGGCCGCCGTACACGCCAGCCATCGCAATAACAGCGCGTTTGTTCAGAACAGCTTTACCCTGGCGAAGATCGCCCTGATCGTGACTTTCTGTGTTGCCGGCGTGCTGATGACCCAGGCGCCCCAGGGTATGCACTTCATGCCTGCCCAGGGTGACGGCACCCTCATGTTGAGCGGCGCCTTCGCCGTGTCCCTGATCTACGTGACCTATGCGTACACCGGTTGGAACGCAGTGACCTACATTTCCGGGGAAGTGGAACAATCCGCAAACGAACGATTCCGCTGGCCTTGATCGCAGGTACCACGGTAGTCGCCCTGCTCTACGTGGGTCTGAATTTTACTTTCCTGCACACGGCGCCGGTGAGCGCCCTGCAGGGCGAAATAGAAATTGGCTACGTCTCGGCCCTGCATATTTTCGGGCAGGCCGGGGCAGCGTTGATAGGCATCACCCTGTCGTTTCTGCTGATCTCCACGGTGAGTGCTATGACCCTGGCCGGCCCCAGGGTGCTGCAGATGATAGGCGAGGATTTCACGGTGTTCCGCCGCCTCGCTGCCACCAACGAACACGGCGTGCCTTCCCGGGCGATCTGGTTGCAGGCCGGCATCTCCCTGCTGTTCATCTTCACCAATTCCTTCGAATCCATCCTGGTGTTCGCGGGCTTCACGCTGGGGCTGAACACCCTGTTTACCGTGCTCGGTGTGCTTATCCTGCGTCGGACGGGAACCGGATCTGCCGCGACCCTATCGCGTCAGCCTGTACCCCCTGCCCCCACTGGTCTACCTGGCAATAACCGGCTGGTCCCTGGGATATATCTTGCTGGAACGACCGATGGAAGGCCTTGCAGGCATAGGTATCGTGGTCACCGGCGGGGTGTTCTACTTTTTCAGTCGCGACCGGGTAAGTGTCGCGGTGACCGAGTCCGCCGACTAGACCCGCACGCTCAAGTCTCTCCGACACACTTTCTGCTGACGAGCTCCAGGTTTATACGTTCGGCTCAGGCAAGCAGCAAGGCAGGCAAGCCTGCCAGGTCAGGGATTTCTCCATCTGGCAATGCAGGGATACGCTCGGGTACCTGGGCAAAACGGTTACACCAGACCACGCGAAAGCCGAAAGCCTTGGCTGAAAAAGCATCCCAACCGTTGGATGACACAAAACAGATTTCGCCCGGATCCAGATGCAGCCGGTCCACGGCCAGCTGATAGACGGACGGGTGGGGCTTGTAGATACCCACCTCCTCTACCGAAATCACGGCGTCCATAAGCGTGCTGATTCCAGCGCTCTGCACCGCCGCAGCCAACATGGCCGGGGATCCGTTAGACAGCACGGCCAGCTTCATACCGCCCGCCTTGAGCCGCGTGACTGTATCACTTACCTCAGGATAAGTACTCAGGTGCAAATACAGATCCATCAGGCGTCGGCGCAATGCCGGATCATTGAGCTTCAGACTTGCCATGGAGAAATCCAGCGCATCCCCGGTGAGTTGCCAGAAATCGACATGATTGCCAGCCAGGCTTCGCAGCCAGGTGTACTGCAGTTGCTTGCTGCGCCACAGATCCGCCAGGGGTTGCCATTTCTCACCCAGCGCATCGCTCTCCCGGGCCGCGGCACTGTTTACGTCGAACAAGGTGCCATAGGCATCGAACACGCATGCACGAACACCCTTCAACCGTAAGGATTCCATTTTTCACCTCGCCAGCTTCGACAAGACCTCAGGATAACCTTTGGCAGTGGTCGGGGCGAACGCTTCGAGGGCCGGGTCGGCGTGCAGCAAAAAAATGCCCACTTCAGCTTGTCGGAATGGACAATCAGGCCCCGGTGTCAGAACCAGGCCTATTCCCACTCAATCGTGGCGGGTGGCTTGCCGGAGATGTCGTAGGTGACCCGCGAGATGCCGGCCACCTCGTTGATGATTCGCCGGGATACCAGGTCCAGGAATTCATACGGCAGGTGGGCCCAGCGGGCGGTCATGAAGTCCACCGTTTCTACCGCGCGCAGTGCAATCACGTAGTCATAGCGACGACCATCGCCCATCACGCCCACCGACTTCACCGGCAGGAACACGGCGAAGGCCTGGCTGACCTTGTCGTACAAATTGTGGTTGCGCAGTTCGCTGATGAATATATCGTCGGCCAGTCGCAGCAAATCGGCGAACTCCGCCTTCACACTACCCAGGATACGCACACCCAGGCCCGGCCCCGGGAAGGGGTGACGGAAAACCATGTGACGCGGGAAGACCCAGCTCCAGCCCGATCTTGCGCACCTCGTCCTTGAACAACTCGCGCAGCGGCTCAACCAACTTGAGCTTCATGTGCGCAGGCAAGCCACCTACATTGTGGTGTGACTTGATGACGTGCGCCTTGCCGGTCTTGCTGCCGGCGGACTCGATCACGTCCGGGTAGATAGTGCCCTGCGCCAGCCACTTCACGACCTTCCAGCCGGGTTGATTCCTCGTCGAACACCTCGATGAACAGACGGCCGATTATCTTGCGTTTCTGCTCCGGATCCTCGACCCCGGCAAGTTCCCGGAAGAAACGTTCTGCGGCATTCACACGAATCACCTTGATACCCATGTGCTCGGCAAAGGTCGCCATCACCTGGTCGCCTTCGTTGTGACGCAGCAGGCCATGGTCAACGAATACACAGGTCAATTGGTCACCGATTGCCTCGTGCAGCAAGGCCGCGACCACCGAGGAATCCACGCCCCCGGACAAGTCCGAGCAACACCTGGTCACTGCCCACCTGCTCGCGTACGGTCGCCAGGGCGCGGCCACGATGTTGCCCGCAGTTCCAGTTGCTGCCGCAGCCGCATATCTGGTGTACGAATCGCTCGATGATTCGGGAGCCCTGGGTGGTGTGGGTAACCTCGGGATGGAACTGCAGACCATAGTAGTGACGGGATTCGTCCGACATGGCCGCCAGCGGGGCATTGTCCGTACTGGCGATGGCGCTGAAGCCCGGGGGGATGGTTTCCACCCGGTCACCGTGACTCATCCACACATCCAGCAAGGCCCGGCCAGCGCTGTCGACATCGTCCTCGATGTTTTTCAGCAACGACGAATGACCGCTCAGACGCACCTGGGCATAACCGAACTCGCGATGACTGGAGGGTGCCACGTGGCCACCCAGTTGGGCGGCCATGGTCTGCATGCCGTAACAAATACCCAGCACCGGCACGCCCAGGGCGAACACCACGTCGCTCACCCGTGGTGGTTCATCCAGGGTGACTGACTCGGGACCACCGGAAAGGATCACGCCATGCGGTGCGAACTCGCGCACCGCCTCGTCGTGCATGTCCCAGGGATGAATTTCGCTATAGACACCGGCCTCGCGAACCCTGCGGGCGATTAACTGGGTGTACTGGGATCCGAAGTCCAGGATGAGAATACGATCAGAATGGATATCCGCCACTGGAATCCCTCGGTAGTATCAGTAAATCAACAAGCCCGCGGAACCAGGTCAATTGGCCCGGTAGTTCGGTGCTTCCTTGGTAATGGCAACGTCGTGGACATGGCTCTCACGCACACCGGCGTTGGTGATGCGAACAAAGCGTGGCTTGCTGCGCATCTCCTCGATGTTGGCACAGCCGGTATAGCCCATGGCCGAACGCACTCCACCCATCAACTGGTGCACGATGCCGATCACGCTGCCCTTGTAGGGCACGCGACCCTCGATACCCTCGGGGACCAGCTTCTCCACCTCGTCGGTACTGTCCTGGAAATATCGATCCGAGGACCCGTTGTCCTGGGCCATGGCGCCCAGGGAGCCCATGCCACGGTAGGACTTGTAGGAACGACCCTGGTACAACTCCACCTCACCCGGTGACTCCTCGGTACCGGCAAACAGGCCGCCAAGCATCACCGAAGAGGCGCCGGCCGCGATGGCCTTGGCAATGTCACCGGAGTAGCGAATACCACCGTCGGCGATCAGCGGAATACCGCTGCTGGCCAGTTCGCGCGCCACGTTGGCAATCGCGGTGATCTGGGGCACACCCACCCCGGCCACGATCCGGGTGGTGCAAATGGAACCGGGCCCTATGCCGACCTTGACCGCATCGGCGCCCGCTTCAACCAGGGCGCGCGCGGCATCCGCTGTAACGATGTTGCCACCTATCACCTGGATATGCGGGAAGGCTGACTTGACCCGTTTCACCCGCTCTATGACGCCCAGAGAATGACCGTGAGAGGTATCCACCACGATCACATCGACGCCGGCCTCAACCAGGGCTTCCACCCGCTCATCCGTGTCCGCACCGGTACCCACGGCTGCACCCACCCGCAGTGCGCCACGCAAGTCCTTGGCGGCCAGGGGGAACTCGGTGGCCTTCTGGTAATCTTTCACCGTAATCATGCCGCGAAGCTTGAAATCGGCGTTCACCACCAGCACCTTTTCGATGCGGTGCTTGTGCAGCAACAACAGGATTTCTTCCTTGGCCGCTCCCTCGCGCACGGTAACCAGGCGATCCTTGGGTGTCATCACCGTGGAGACCGGAGCATCCAGCTGGGTTTCAAAACGCAGGTCCCTGTGGGTCACTATCCCCACCAGGTCGTCCGCCCCGTCCACCACCGGCACACCGGAAATACTCTTGCGACGGGTCAATTCGATAACGTCCCGGATGGTCTTGTCGGGAGTGACCGTGATGGGATCGGTGATGATACCGCTCTCGAACTTCTTGACCCGGCGTACTTCCTGGGCCTGGGCCTGTGGCGTCATATTCTTGTGTACGATGCCGACGCCGCCTTCCTGGGCCAGCGTAATGGCCAGGCGCGCCTCGGTGACGGTATCCATCGCCGCGGCAACCAGCGGTATGTTCAACGCGATTTCCGCGGTCAGCCGGGTGGCGAGTGAAACTTCCCTGGGCAAGATTTCCGAGTACTCAGGCTGGAGCAAAACGTCATCGAAGGTAAGAGCTTCTTGAATGATGCGCATGTAGCCACCTGCTTCCCGAGATAAACCGGCAATTTTAGTATTGGATTCGCAGCAGGTAAACCCGCTGGCGGCATTATAGGCGCTTTCTGGCCAGAATGACCCCGGTCACGCAAACAACTGCGCGACTATTCCTCACCACTGGTGGCCGGTATGATCGGGGCATGCCGTCAGACAATTCCAGAATCCGCGCAGGTCCAGGTGAGGAGCGTCTCGTTTACAGCGTATCCGCGCTCAACGCCGAGGTCAGGTTGCTGCTGGATACCAGCCTGGCCAGCCTGTGGGTCCAGGGAGAAATCTCAAACCTCGCCAGGCCCGCCTCCGGCCACCTGTATTTGTCACTGAAAGACGACCGTGCCCAGGTGCGTTGCGCCATGTGGCGGCAGCGGGCCCAGGGACTGGCCTTCCAGCCTCGCAACGGACAACAAATCCTGGCCCGGGCGAAGGTGAGTCTGTATGAACCCAGGGGCGACTACCAGCTGATTATCGAGCACATGGAGGAAGCCGGAGAGGGACTGCTACGCCAACGACTGGAGGAGCTAAAGCAGCGGCTGGCGGCCGAGGGCTTGTTTGACCAGCAGCGCAAGCGGCCCATACCCGCCCTGCCCCGACGTGTCGGCATCATCACCTCTCCCAGCGGGGCAGCCGTCCAGGACGTGCTGAAAATTCTGCGCAGGCGTTTTCCCGCTGTCCCGGCCCTGGTGTACCCGGTGCCGGTGCAAGGCGAAGGGGCAGCAGCCAGGATTGCCGAAGCCATCGAGCTGGCCAACACCCGGGCCGACTGTGATGTGCTTATCCTCACCCGTGGTGGCGGCTCCCTGGAAGACCTGTGGGCCTTCAACGAGGAAGCGGTGGCGAGGGCTATTTTCAACAGCCGGATACCGGTGATCAGCGCAGTCGGACACGAGGTGGACGTGACCATCTCGGACCTGGTGGCCGACCTGCGCGCCCCGACGCCCTCGGGAGCGGCGGAAATGGCCGTACCTGACAGCGAAAGCTGGTTGCGACACCTGGAGCAAGACCTGAAGCGCCTGACCAGCCTGGCCACCAGGCAACACCAGCGCCTGGCCGAGAAACTTCGTTTTCTGCTCGGCCGCCTGCGCCAGCGGGACCCGCGCCAGAGACTCACCCAGGACACGCAACGCCTGGATGAAATGGAACTGCGGACCCGACGGGCAGCGCTCACCCGATTGACGGGTCACCGCCGCGAGCTTGCAGCGCTGTCGGCTCGCCTGGCGGCCGTCAGCCCGGCCAGTCAATTGCGGCAGCAAGCCCGGCGCAGGCTGGATCTGGAACGACGCCTGCGCAGATCAGCCTCGCAGCAACTGGTACGCAAAAGCCAGACGCTGACCGGGCTGGCGCGAGAGCTCAATGCCATCAGCCCCCTGGCGACCCTGGGCAGGGGGTACGCCCTGGTGTTCGACGACAACGGACATCTGCTGCGTGATCCGTCCGGGCTTGCGGCCGGTGACGCCATCCGGGCCCAGGTGTCCGGGGGAGAGATACATGCCCGGGTTACCCGTGTGGAGAACATCCGAAAATGAAAGTGGCAATTGCAGCAGGGCTGCTGGTGCTGTTGGCCCTGGCGCCGATCCGGGCCGCTGAATTACCGCGCCCGAACCAGGTACCCGGTGGCATTGCGGTGCTTGAACTGGGGCTGGCCAGTGACGTTCGGATCCCGACAGTCCACTACCTTGAGAGACCGGTAATGGTGCTGGCAAGAAATGGCCATTGGGTGGCGGTAGTCGGTATCCCCCTGGCCACGACCCCCTCGGTGCAGACCTTGCTCGTAAATAACGAGCGGACCGTTGAGTTCGAGGTGCAGGACAAGGAATATCAGAGCCAGCACCTGACCATAAGCAATCCGCGCCAGGTCAACCCCAACCCCCAGGACCTGGAGCGCATCGGCGCTGAGCGTCTGCGCATCGACAGCGCCCTGGCCAGTTGGAGTGACGCAGATCCTTTTACCCGGGGTTTTCAGGCTCCGGTGAGCGGCGAACGCAGCAGTTCATTCGGACTGCGCCGGTTTTTCAATGGCGAGGCCAGGAACCCCCACAGCGGTATGGACCTCGCGGCCGCTGAAGGCACACCCATTAAAAATCCGGCTGCCGGCACCGTGGTAGAGAGTGGCGATTATTTCTTTAACGGCAACACCGTATTCGTTGACCATGGCCGGGGCCTGGTCACCATGTACTGCCACTTGAGCCGAATTGATGTGCAGGCAGGAACCGTGCTGGAAGCCGGCGACATCATCGGCCTGGTGGGCAGCACCGGCCGGGTAACCGGGCCGCACCTGCACTGGAGCGTGAGTCTGAACCAGACCATGGTGGACCCTGCGCTTTTCCTGCCGGCGGAAACCCAATAGGGCCGGTCAACGCCACACCCATTGCCCTGCCCGTAGCGCGACCTCAGGCCAGGAACTGGCCTATCCGCGGGCGGAAATTATCCATGTCCACCAGGAAGGCATCGTGGCCCTGAAGCGAGTCCAGCGCTGCGAAAGTCACATCCAGCCCCGCAGCTTCAAGACCGTCCGCTATTTCCTTTTGTTGAAACAGCGGAAACAGGAAATCGGTCTCAACACCTATAATCAACGCCCGCTTGGCGCGAATCCTGGCCAGGGCCGTGTCCACCGATCCACCGTGGTCGCCCAGGTCAAACAGATCCATCGCCCGGGACAGGTAAAGATAACAATTCGGGTCGAACTGCCCGGTAAACTTTCGTGCATGGGCCTCCATGTAAGCCTCCACCTCAAAATCGATGGCAAAGGCATCACCGGTCTTGCGTTCCTCCGCTATGCGCTCGCGCCCGAAGCGCACCTGCCACTCCTTGCTCGAGCGATAGGTAATCATGCCCAGTTTGCGTGCCAACTGCATGCCCCGGACGGGACCGGCGCCCAGGGGATAATTGCCGTTATTCCAGGCGCCGTCGGAGCGTATGATTTCACGCTGAAGCGAACGCAGGGCAATCGCAAAAGGCAAAGCCCTGGCGGCGCCGGAGATGGAAATAACGGCCTCCGATACCGTGGGAAATTTCACCGCGAAGGCCAGTGCAGTCATGCCCCCCATGGAGGCGCCCATGACCGCTGCGAGCTTTGTGATGCCCAGACCACGCAACAATTCCTTGCCCGCCCGCGCCACGTCTTCAAGGCTGAGCACCGGAAAATCCAGGCGATAGGGCTCACCGCTATCCGGGTTGATAGAAGCCGGCCCGGTGGATCCAAAGCAACTGCCCAGGGAATTCATGCATATCAGGAAATAGCGACGGGTATCGATGGGATGATCCTTGCCGATCATCTCCTCCCACCAGCCGTTACTTGGATCCAGACCTGAGGCCGCAGCGTGGGCCGAAGGCGACAGACCGGTAAACAACAATATGGCATTGTCACGAGCCTCGTTGAGCTCGCCCCAGGTCTCGTAAGCCACGTCCACCCTGGACAGGCTGCAGCCGCTCCGATACATGCGCATCGGACCCGGCAGGGTGTAAATTTTTCTGGCGCCGCTCATGACTATGATCTCGCACTTATGGGTCAGCAGTCGGGGATCTCAATATGGCTGAGCCAGGGACGCAGCGCAACCGGTCAGTGCGCACTATTTCTTGCGCTTGACGAACCTCTTCAGACGATCACGGTGGTACTGCTGCCTCGGCGTCAAGGTGTTGCGTCTGCCTTTGAATGGATTGTCCGAGGATTTCAGCTCCAGCCGCAAGGGTGTGCCCACTAGCTGAAATTTCTGTCTGAAGGTGTTGATCAAATACCGCTTGTAGGTGTCCGGCAAGCGCTCGGTCTGATTGCCGTGAATAACAATCAATGGCGGATTGCGTCCACCCTGGTGAGCATAGCGAAGCTTGATCCTCCGGCCACGCACCAATGGCGGCTGGTGCTCAATCATGGCCTGTTCCAGCACCCGGGTCAGTTCAGGAGTGGGCATGTCGACCATGGCTGAATTATAGGCCCTCACCACCGAGGCCATGATCAAGCCGACGTTGCTGCCATGCAAAGCAGAAATGAAATGCTTTTCAGCAAAACCTGCGAAATCCAGCTTCATGTCGAGCGCGCCCTTGATGCGCTCACGCTGATGCTCGGATATACCATCCCACTTGTTGACCGCAATTACGATGGAGCGGCCGCGATTCAACACCAGGCCCATGAGCGACACGTCCTGGTCAGTCAGACCCTCATGCGCGTCCACCAGCGACACCACAACGTGGGCAACATCAATCGCCTGCAGGGCCTTGACGATACTGAATTTCTCGACGCCCTCGTCGGTTCGTGAGCGGCGACGAATACCCGCAGTGTCGATCAACGTGTACTGGTGGCCATCGCGTTCAAACGGCACATACACACTGTCTCGAGTGGTGCCCGGCTGATCGAAGGCCACCAGTCGTTCCTCGCCAATCAAACGGTTAATCAAGGTCGACTTGCCCACGTTGGGCCGGCCTACCACGGCCACGCGAATTCCCGGCGCATCATCCGGTATGTCGTCACCGCCGGTGTCCGGAATCTGCTCCAGCACGTAGTCCATCAGCGCCGCTACACGGTCACCGTGGGCCGCGGAAATCGCGACAGGTTCGCCCATCCCCAGGCGGAAAAATTCGGAGGCGGTCTGGGCGGACTCACGCCCCTCCGACTTGTTAATCACCAGGGTGCAGGGCTTGCCGGACCGGCGCACCAGCTTCGTTACATGCTCGTCGACGCTGGTCAAGCCGTCGCGTGCATCGACCATGAACAAGACGTGGTCGGCTTCGTCCAGGGCCAACAGGGTCTGACGCGCCATCATGGCGTTAATACCGGATTCGTCACCGGTCAAGCCACCCGTGTCCACCACCACGTAGGGCCGCGGCCCTACCTTGCCGAAGCCGTACTTTCGATCCCGTGTGAGACCGGGCAGGTCTGCCACCAATGCGTCGCGTGAACGCGTCAACAGGTTGAACAGCGTCGACTTACCCACATTGGGTCTACCGACCAGGGCAATTACAGGCAACATAAGAGGCAGTCCGGAGTTCAGTCAGCGTTTCAGGTCCGGCATCGCACTCGTGCATTGCCGTCAGTTATTTCTTGGCAATCACGGCCCGGTATGCGATCAGGGTGGATTCCTCGTTAACCACGTAAATCATATCGCCCACAACCAGCGGCGGGCTGTAGATCGCCGAACCGGTTTCGCTACGCGCAACGAACTCGCCGGTGGTGGCCGACAAAAAGTGCACATAGCCCTCAAAGTCACCGACCACCACGGTGTCACCGTAGGGGACGGGCGCGGTTACCGACCGACGAAGCAACAATTCCTGGCGCCAGATCGAGGTGCCACGGGTCCGTTCCAGCGCCACCACGTGGGACGACTGATCGGTGACGTACACGGTGTTCCAGTCCAGCCCGACGCCGGAGTAACTGGGTATTTCCCTGGACCACAGCACCTGTCCCGACTCCACCGCCACCGAGACGGTTCGGCCGTTCACACCGGCAACGTAGGCGTCGTTGCCGATCACGCTGAATACGCCATCAATGTCGGTCATCCGGTCCAGCTCGGTTCTCCCGGTGGACTGGGTCATCGAGGCCTCCCAGAGGGCTTCCCCGTCGGACAGGCTGAGCACCATGAACTTGCCGTTATCGAAACCGGCCAACACATTCGCTCCGCTCACCACCGGCGAACTGGTGCCACGTACGCTCAGACGCGGGACTTGCTGCTCCACCAACCAGACGGGTATGCCGTTGCTCGCGTCCAGGGCGCGCAGGCTGCCGTCTACCGCTCGCAACAAGACCTTGTTCCGGGCGATCGTGGGGCTGGCCAATATTTCGGCGTTAATCTTGGATTTCCATTTCAGATTGCCATCGGCGGCATCCAGTGCAATGACCTCGCCATCCCTGGAAGCCACCACGACCAGACCGCCACCGAAGGTGGGACCGGCTGACAAAGTGGTTTTCAAATCGTTACGCCATTGGCGTCGTCCCTTGAGGGCATCGAAGGCGGTGACCTGGCCCTCGGCGCCGGCAGCAAATATTCTCGAACCATCGGTGGCCAGGCCAAGTCCCAGGCGCAGATTTTCGGCTTCATCGCCGGCGCTGGCGCTCCACACCTTTTTCACCTTGAGCGTCGCCTTGAATTCGGGCAGCGGCGCAGGTGGATTGGGCTCTTCGTCCCCACCAAACAAGGAGCAAGCACCGAGCATAAATGTCAGCAGCAAAATGCCCAGAATTCGTATCATGACGTCGGATCAGCCTCGATGACCGGTGCGGCGGCAGGTTGCGGCAGATCATTCAGCTTGATCTCCACCACTTCGCGGTTGACCGGACCAGACAGGTCCGACAAAACCGATTCATACTCGTTGCGCGCCATCTCCCAATCACCCCGGGCCACAGCAACATCTCCGCGCATTTCGCTAAAACGAGCTGAAAAAGCACCCTCGTCAGGGACCGCCAGGGCGGCAAGGGCCTCGTCCAGCATTCCCTGCTGCATGCGTACCTGGGCCAGGCGCAAGCGAGCCACCAGTACCATCTGGGGATCGTCGTCCGACTTCGTTACGTATTCCAGCGAGGCGGCAGCCTCGTCCAGGCTACCGCGCTCCACCATCAGCCTGGCCAGTTCCAGGGAGGCCTGGTCGGCATAGGGCGTGGCGGCGTAATCGGTACGCAGCGTGGCGGTCAACTCACTGGCCAGGTCGACATTACCAGCCGCGGCCTCGGCCCGAACCTGCTCGTACAGGCTGGACGCCTCTTCAGCGCGACTCGTGACGTAACTCTGCCAGCTGTTCCAGCCCACCAGCATGGAAAGTCCAAGCACCAGGCCACCCGCCACCCAGGCGCCATTTTCTTTCCACCACTGGCGGATTTGTTCAATTTGTTCTTTTTCAGACAGTAATTCGTCCACGTCGTACTCCTGTCGGCGCTAACGCCCCATTAGGTATTACCTGCCGGCACCCGGTTCAATGAAACCGCGCAGTCTGCCAGCTAAGTCACCCCAAGTCACCTCTTGCTGCTCGCCATCACCGCGCAGGGGCTTCAGCCCGGCCACCTGGCGTTCAACCTCATTCTCACCGAGGATCACGGCCACCTCGGCCCCGCTGCGATCGGCCTTTTTCATCTGTGCCTTGAAACTGCCACCGCCGCAATTGACCTCCAGGCGCAAACCCGGAAGTTGATCGCGCAAGGATTCCGCCAGGCTCATACCCGCTGTCTCGGCGCCCTCGCCTGCCATCACCATATAGGCCTGCGGTGAATCCGCCGGGAACGGGTAATCCTGGCTTTCCATCAGGGCCAGCAGTCTTTCCACTCCCAGCGCCCAGCCAACGGCAGGCGTGGCGGGACCGCCCAGTTGTTCGACCAATCCGTCATAACGGCCGCCGGAGCAAACCGCCCCTTGCGCTCCGAGTTGATCAGTCACCCATTCAAATACGGTTCGGCTGTAATAATCCAGACCCCGGACCAGACGCGGATTCACCGAATATTCAATTCCGGCGTCATCCAGGATTTCCCGCAGGCGGCCGAAATGCCGCGCTGACTCCTCGTCCAGGTGATCCGCCAGCAGGGGTGCTCCGGCTATCAAGTCCTGCATGTCCGGATTCTTGGAGTCCAGGATGCGCATGGGGTTGCTTTCCAACCGCCTCTGGCTGTCCTCGTCCAGTTGCTCATAATGTCCGCGGAAATAGCTGACAAGGAGTCCCCGGTACACTGCCCTCGACTCGGGTGTACCCAGCGAATTCAGTTCCAGCCTGATGTGCTTCAGGTCCAGGCGTTTCCACAGCCGTGCAGACAAGAGGATGATCTCCGCATCCACATCGGGGCCGGGAAAACCCAGGGCCTCTACGTCAATCTGGTGAAACTGGCGATAACGACCTTTCTGCGGACGCTCATAGCGAAACATGGGGCCGGTACACCAAAGACGCTGCCGCTGGTTGTATAACAGTCCATTGCTTATTCCGGCACGTACGATGCCCGCAGTGGCTTCCGGTCTGAGCGTAACACTCTCTCCGCCGCGGTCGTCGAAGGTATACATTTCCTTCTCGACAATATCCGTGACCTCACCGATTGAACGCTTGAACAACTCGGTTCGCTCGACCACCGGCACGCGAATCTCCCGGTAGCCGTAGGCACCAAGAATTTCGCGCACAATCGCTTCCAGGTGCTGCCAGCATCGCGACTGTTCGGGCAGAATGTCGTTCATGCCACGGATTGGCTGAATACCCTTACTCACAAGCCAAGCTCCTCAATCCAGGCGCTCACTGCGGAGGTTCAATGGTAAATCTCGCCGTGTTGCCGGCGCGCCTGCTCTGTGGCACATCAAAGCTTGCGCCGTCCACGCTGATTACCACGCCCTGCACCCTGCCCAGGTAAACCGAGGCCGGCCCCGGAATGTTCAACTCCCGACGTGTCCCTGCCCGAAACAATCCGTAGAGCACCCGCTTCTGCCTGCCATCGTGAATTTCCGCCCAGGAATCCTCCACGAATTCCAACACGACACTCATCTGCACACCCTGCGCCGCGGGATCGTCCTGAGGGACCGGCTCGGCCACAATTACTTCCGGCTGGACCTGTGCCTTGATAGGTGTCTGGGCCTGTTGCCCTCCTTGCACCAACTGCCCATCGACTTGCGTGGCAGGCTTCTCCGGGACCGTTTCCGGTGCTTGCGAGGTTTCCTGATCTATCACCGTCACTGGCATATCCAATGAACTGGATTCCTGTGGACCCAGGGGCAACACGAGGGATTTTCCGTCGCCGGAAACAGCCGGCCCGGCTTCAAGCGCCATGTCCATCGCACGCATCTGGAACCACCACCAGGCAGCAGCAGCGAGCAGGCTCAGGACCAGGATCACCAGGAACAACAGCGACAGATTCACACGCCTGCGGCGTCGGGATATGGGCACCGTCTCTCGTAACACCGAATGCATGAGTTGCGCGTCGCTTTCTCCCACGCTGGCCTGGTAGGCATCCAGCAACTCCTGCTCCGGCAGGTGCAGCAGCCTGGCATATTTTCGCAAATGCCCTCTCACGAACACCTGCGCACCGAGTACGCCAAAGTTTTCGTTTTCCAGACTCTGCAGCACCGCTACGTCCACCCGCAGGGACGCAGCCGCTTTTTCCAGGCTCAATTCCTGCTCCTGCCGTGCCCGAACAAGACGCGGGCCAATCTCCTGCTCAGGCGGCAGTTCGGTATCCCCTGGCGTGTCTGTCTCAGTTGCCATTGCGCCGTTGCTCCAGGAACTGACGGGCTTCGGCCGAATCGGGGAAGCCGCTCAATAACCGTTGTGCATACTCATCCGCGGCCACGGCGTTCGCCATGGCCTTTTCAATGCGCACACCTAACCACAACACGTCCGGTGTCGCCTTGTGATATTGCAGGTAGCGTTCGACAAATGCTCGCGCGGGGAAATACTCCCCCCTGTCAAAATTCAAGGAGGCCAGCTGCAGCAAGGCCTCATCGTAATTCTTGTTCACAGCCAGCGCTTTTCTGAAATAGGTATCGGCATCATCCAGCCTGCCGGCGCCGCGCGCACATACGCCGGCATTGGTATAAGCGACCTCGGGGGTCCTGTACAGAGGCACCATGGCCGCCTTGTCAAAGGCCCCGAGAGCCGCTTTTACCGAGCCTTGCTTGCACAGAAAAACGGCATAGGCATTTTGTATTTCCGGATTCTCCGGCGCCAGCCTGGATGCCTTGCGCAAGTGAACTTCAGCGTCCGCAGGCTGGTTTGTCTGCTCGTAGAGGTATCCCAGGGCCATGTGGGTTTCCGCAAGAGAGGGATTCTGCTCCAGGGATTTATTCAGCTTGTCGAGGGCCAACTGGTACTCGCCCTGCCGCAAATATCCTACTCCAAGCTGCAGATTGTAGGCCGCCGCATCCTCCTCCATTTGCTTGGCGCCCTTGCTGGATTTGGGGGCATCAGAAACACAGGCCGAAACCAACAATGCAATCGCCAATATTGCCCAGGTATTTTTCATATGTTCTGCACCGATACGCTGATCATTTTGCTACCCAGCCGCACACGAGTCCTGTCATTGACCTTGCCGGCCAATTGACCGCACGCGGCATCAATGTCGTCCCCACGGGTCCGTCGCGTGACGGTAATAATACCGCTATCCAGCAACACCTGCCGAAAGCGATCAATGGTTGCCTGGGGTGATCGCTGGTAGCGAGTGCCCGGAAACGGGTTAAAGGGAATCAAATTTACCTTCGCCGGTCTGTTTTTCAATAGACGTGCCAACTGCCTGGCATGCTCCAGGGTGTCGTTCACGTCCTTCAACATGGTGTATTCAAAGGTAATGTGACGGTTGGAATACAACTTTGCATACGCCCAACACGCCTCCAGCAACTCGGCGATCGGATGACGCCGGTTTATCGGCACCAATTCGTCCCGCAGGGTATCGTTCGCCGCGTGCAGGGATACGGCCAGGGCCACGTTGCATTCCACGGCCAGCTTGTTGATCTGGGGCACCAGACCCGAGGTGCTCAGGGTCACCCGTCGACGGGATAACTCGAAACCGTAGTCATCCAGCATGACCTTGATCGCCGGCACCACCGCCCGGTAGTTGGCCAGGGGTTCGCCCATGCCCATCAACACCACGTTGGAAATCACACGATCCGCAGTAGACGGGCCTGCTCCCAGTTCGCGCCGGGCCAGCCATACCTGTCCGACTATTTCGGCGCTGTCCAGATTGCGGTTGAATCCCTGCGCGCCGGTAGAACAAAACGAGCAATCCAGGGCGCAGCCGACCTGGCTGGAAATACACAAGGTGCCGCGGGATTCCTCCGGTATAAACACCGTTTCGATAGCCTGCTCGGAGCCCGCCCGCAGTACCCACTTGACGGTGCCGTCGGCAGAGTCATGTCGGCTGACAATTTCCGGGGGACGCACCTCGGCCTGCTCGCCAAGGCGCTCCCTCAGACCCTTGCCAAGATCGGTCATCTGCTCGAAATCGCTGATACCACGGGAATAGATCCATTTCATGACCTGTCGGGCACGAAATGGCTTCTCCCCCCACTGGGCAAACAGTTCTTCCATTTGCTCCCGGGGCAGACCCAGCAGATTTATCCTGGCCGATGGCATGACGATAGACCGATCCGCGTCCTAGCGGGTACGCGGGCAGATCTGCTTGTCAGCGAAAAAGAACGCAATCTCGATCGCTGCATTCTCGGCGCTGTCAGAGCCATGCACCACGTTCTCCTCAATGGAATCAGCGAAGTCGGCACGGATCGTACCCGCATCGGCTTTCTTCGGATCGGTGGCGCCCATCAGGGCACGGTGTGCGGCGACGGCGTTCTCGCCCTGGAGGGCGGTAACCACCACCGGACCGCTCATCATGTAACTGACCAGATCCTTGAAGAAGGGGCGTTCCTTGTGCACGGCATAGAAACCCTCGGCCTGCTCGCGTGACAGGTGAAGCATACGGGCGGCAACGATTTGCAGACCGGCGCCTTCAAAGCGTTTGTAGATTTCACCAATCAGGTTCTTCTGTACGCCGTCAGGCTTGATAATGGAAAGGGTGCGTTCGATCGCCATTTCAGTAATTCCTTAGTAAATCAGAAAGATAAAAAAAACAGGCGCACACTGCCTGCCCCCGGGACGGAGCCCGTCGTCCCGAAAACAGGTAGGCACATAACTGCGGAATTGTACTGTGCGCGAGCCCCAAAAACGAGGATGGCCCGGGTCAGTGAGCCACTGGTCTAATCCCGGGACCTCAATTTTCCAAGGAGATAATCCGGCTTTTGCGTCGTAAATCCCCACGGCAGGGCGCGTTTGCAGGCAGCATTCCGGAAGGCGCAGAACATGCGCCACTGGAACACCATTACCAGCGATTGGCGCCTTGAGTCTGGATTTTTCCAGCCGATGTCTACTTCACGAGGAACAAGTCCCGGATCCTAGACGGTGAAACTCTCGCCGCAGCCGCATTCGTCCTTGACGTTGGGATTACGGAATTTGAAGGCCTCGTTCAGTCCCTGTTTCACAAAATCAACCTGCATCCCCTGCAACAAAGGCAGGGCATCCTCGCCAACCACCAGGGTAATACCATGATCCTGGAAAGTGACGTCTGAATCGGCTATTTCCTTAGCATATTCAATATGATAGGCAAATCCGGAGCAACCTGTCTTGCGCACACCCAGACGCAGGCCCACCGTGCCACTCTGCTTGGCCAGGTAACCGCTCACCCTTTGGGCGGCGGCATCGGTCAGTGTAATAGGCATCACCGGCTAGTCCTTTGAATTATTCACTTCACCATATATGACGGCGGCTGCGGGCATTTTCAAGGCAGGCAGCCAGAGCGTCCTCGAGCACCAGTATACTGCCCAACTTGTCTACCGGCACCTCAAGCGCCGCCACAATGTCCGTGGCGCTGATCCCGGACGCCTCTTCCAGACTTAAACCGGTCAGTGTTTCCGCCAGCCACGAGGCCGCCGCAATACTGTGGGGGCAGCCCCAGGCGAGAAAGCGCGCCGCCATGATTTTTTGGTCCCGGACCTGGCATTGTAGTTGCACGGCCACGCCCCGCTTTCTACTGCCGGCGCGGCCTTCCGCCACCGAGGGGGTGCCCTCGACAAAGCTGCCGGCACCGAAAGGCTCGAAGAAATGCCGCTTCAGCAAGACATTGGATTCCGCGGGCAACACCGCTACTGCACCCAGGGTGGCGCAAGCTGCCGCAGACGCTGCAACTGTTCCCCCAGCATGGCCAGGGCGGTATCGATGTCGTCGGCACAGGTCGAGCGGCCAAGACTGAAACGCAGGGAGGCCTGGGCGGCCTGCTCATCCAGACCCAGGGCCCTGAGCACGTATGACGGCTCACGGTTGCTACTCGCGCAAGCCGAGCCACTGGACAGGGCGAGACCGGTGAGGCCAAACAAAAGACTTTCACCCTCCACGCCCTGGAAACTTACGTTCAGGATATTGGGGACGCAATGTTCCTGGGCGCCATTGACACTGACACCACCAATTTCCTGCATACCTGTCCACAGGCGCTGACGCAGACCGGCCAGCCTGTCCTGGTCAGCCTGCATACGGACCGCAGCCAGCTCAAAAGCCCTCCCCATCCCGGCGATTTGATGGGTGGCCAGGGTACCTGGGCGCAAGCCCTGCTCCTGGCCGCCGCCGAACAGCACCGGAAACAGGTTGCAACGTGGCTCACGCCTGACAAACAGTGCGCCTATCCCCTTGGGTCCATAAATCTTGTGCGCAGAAAAAGACATCAGGTCCACCGGCAACTCGCCCAGGTCGATGGGCAGTTTGCCAGCCGACTGGGCCGCGTCCACGTGAAACAGTACACCCTGTTCGCGACACAGGGCACCCAGGCCCGCTATGTCCTGGATCAATCCTGTTTCATTATTCACATGCATCAGGGAAACCAGCGTGGTGTCCGGTCTGAGAGCCTCTCGCAACTGCCCCACGGAAACCCTGCCCTGCTCCGCGGGCGAAAGCCAGGTAAGCTCGAAGCCCTCCTTTTCAAGCGCCTTGCAGGAATCCAGCACCGCCCGGTGCTCGCTACGGGAGGTAATGATGTGGCGTCCGCGGTGAGCCTGGTGCAAGGCTGCGCCACGAATGGCCATGTTGTCCGCCTCGGTAGCGCCGGAGGTGAACACAATCTCCTCGCTACCCGCGCCCAGCAAGGCGGCAACCTGCTGTCGGGCATACTCCACCCGGGCACGCGCAGCCAGGCCGGGGCCGTGCAAGGAGGAAGGGTTGGCAAAATCGCCCTCCTCACCCAGGCACTGGTTCATCAGCTCTATCACCTGCGTATCAACCGGGGTGGTCGCCGCATAGTCGAGGTAGATCATCTTTTTACCCACTGTCGGTCCGACCACGATCAGGTGTCTCCGTCATTGTCGTCGGGGAGCTGCTGCCAGGTTTGCCTGGGGGAGGTCTGGTAGGCGCTGAGTATACCCCGCAGGATATTCACCTCCTTCTCATCAAGCCCGGCACGCAGATAAAGCCGCCGCAACCTGGCCATCAGGTGACGCGGGCTCTTTGGGTTCAGGAAACCGCTTTTCTCGAGCACCTCCTGCATGTGGACAAACAGACGCTCCAGGTCCTCGGCACGGGCCGGCGGCGAATCGGGAAGCTGACGTACCCCGGTACCGCCAAGCACCGCCATGCGTAATTCGTAGCACAAGATCTGTACCGCCATAGCCAGGTTCAGCGAGCCATACTCCTCCGCTGTAGGTACGTGCACCATCGCCTGGCACAAGTGCATTTCCTGGTTACTCAGCCCGGATGCCTCGCGTCCGAACACCAGGGCCACGGCGCCTTCAGTCGGGTTTGCCACCACCTGTTCCGCTACCTCCCTGGGTGTCTGCAAGGGCCAGGGCAGGCTGCGCAAGCGCGCGCTGGTGCCGACCACCAGGCGGCAGTCAGCCACCGCTTCCTCCAGCGTATCCACTACCCGGGCACGCGCCAGCAAGTCATCCGCACCCGATGCCAGGGCGGTGGCTTCTGCGTGTGGGAAATGCTCGGGCGCGACCAGCCAGAGCTGCTCCAGACCCATCACCTTCATGGCCCGCGCGCTGCTGCCAATATTGCCAGGGTGAGTGGTGCCAACCAATACGATTCGAATTTGTTCAAGCATCAGCTACGCCCATTGCTCCCGGAAGCCCGTCGTGGCTGGCAATTCTCCCGCCTTTTGACGGTCGCATGCAAAGACTTGCTCCCACCACGGACACAATTTGCTAAACTTCGGGCCCAACGGCAGGGCCTTACCCCTGCAACGCTGTTTTCCAAAGAGGGATTCCAAGATGCAGGGGCACCTGACTATAGCCGTGCGAGCGGCACGTCGCGCTGGCGACTTGATTGTTCGCAGCATGAAGAGCAACCGCCCGGTGGATGTCGTTTCCAAGGATTGGAACGAACTGGTCACCGAGATAGACATGCGCGCCGAGGAGGATATCAAGGAAACCATACGTCGCAGCTTTCCAGACCACGCCTTTCTTGCAGAGGAATCCGGGCAAAGCGGCGACAGCGATTTCGTCTGGATTATTGATCCCCTGGACGGCACCACCAACTTCATACACAAATTTCCGATTTTCGCAGTGTCCATTGCTCTGCAGGTACGTGGTCAACTGGAAGTGGGCGTAATTTACGACCCAATGCGCCAGGAATTATTCACCGCGGCGCGTGGGGCGGGTGCCCACCTCGACGATCGCCGGATTCGGGTCAGTGGAACTACCCAGCTCAAGGATACGCTGATCGGTACGGGATTCCCCTACCGTGAGAACGTCAAGCACATGGACGCCTACCTGGCCATGCTCAAGACGGTAACGGAAAACGTGTCAGGCGTTCGCCGCCCGGGCGCCGCTGCGCTGGACCTCGCCTATGTCGCCGCGGGTCGATTTGACGGATTCTGGGAACTGGGTCTGAAGCCCTGGGATATCGCCGCCGGCGCCCTGCTTATACAGGAGGCCGGCGGGATCATCAGTTCGGTCCGTGGCGACTCACATTACATGGAAAGCGGCAACGTGATTGCCGGCTCACCCAAAATCCACCAGGCCCTGTCGGCGCTGCTGGACCCTCTGCTACCCGTGTCTCTGAAGCGCTAGGCCTCAGCTTATCTCAGGGCATATCGTCGACCAGGTCTTCCTTCTTCGGTGGCATCAGGTCGATCAGGGTCAGATTCAGTTCCAGGGCCAGGGCGCTGGCCACGTAGATGGATGAATAAGTACCCACGAAAATACCGACCAGCAAGGCGACCGAGAACGAGTGGATTGCCTGGCCACCCAGGAAAAACAGGGCAAACAGGACCAGCAGGGTTGTGCCGGAGGTCATCAATGTTCGCGCCAACGTCTGGTTCAATGACACGTTCATGATTGTTTCCGGCTCGCCATTACGGATGCTACGGAAATTCTCGCGAATGCGGTCAAACACCACGATGGTGTCGTTCAGTGAGTAACCGATCACCGCCAGCACGGCGGCCAGGACCGACAGGTCAAACGCCATCTGGGTCGCCGCGAAAAACCCCAGGGTAACAATCACATCATGTATCAGCGCGGCCACTGCGCCGACCGAGAGCTTCCACTGGAAGCGGGCCGCCACGTAAGCCAGGATCATCAGCAGCGCGAACAACATGGCCAGGCCACCCTGCTCGGCCAGTTCCTCACCCACCTGGGGTCCGACGAATTCCACCCGGTGCAGCAGCACCTCCGGATCGGCCTGGCTGAGGATCGACATGATGTGTTCGCCCACCTGGGCATTGGTGCCGGATCCCTCCGGCATAAGCCGAATCAACACGTCTTTGGAGGTGCCAAAATTCTGCACCTGGGCGCCTTCGATACCCGCCGAGGACAATTGACTACGCAGAGCAGGCAGGTCCGCAGCTTGCGGATAACCGATTTCCAGCAACACACCGCCGGTGAAGTCGATACCGAAATTCAGACCGCGGGTCGCGATGGTGCTTAGCGAAAGAAGAATAAGCAGACCGGACAGCACGAATGCCGCCCTGCGCTTGCTCATGAAGTTGATGTGGGTTTCTTTAATAATTTCCATGACATTCCCCGCCGGCTAGATTGCCAGGCTCTTGACCTTGCGGTTGCCGTAAACCAGGTTCACCACTGCCCGTGTACCCACGATGGCGGTAAACATCGAAGTAATAATGCCCAGGGACAAGGTAATCGCGAAGCCCTTGATCGGGCCGGTACCGAAAGCAAACAACACCACAGCGGCAATCAGGGTGGTGACGTTGGCATCAGCAATCGAGGAGAAAGCCTTGTCATAGCCGGCATGTATCGCCGCCTGGGGCGTATTGCCGCCGCGTAGCTCCTCGCGTATTCGCTCGAAGATCAGCACGTTGGCGTCCACCGCCATACCCACCGTGAGCACGATACCGGCGATACCCGGCAGGGTCAGGGAGGCCTGTAGCAGGGACAGCAAGGCCACCAGCAGAATCACGTTGGTCATCAGCGCCAGGTTGGCCACCAGGCCGAATACCTTGTAGTACACCGCCATGAACAACACCACTACCAGGAAACCCACGGCCACGGCCAAAAATCCCTGGTCGATATTCGCCTGTCCCAGGCTGGGGCCTATGGTGCGTTCTTCCACGATGTAAATCGGCGCCGCCAGTGAACCGGCGCGCAACAACAGGGCCAGGTCACGGGACTCAAAGGGGGTCAGACCCTCGATCTGGAAATTGGAGGAAAACACACCGCGAATGGTGGCGGTATTGATCACCGTCTGCTCGGTGGTATCCACATCCACCAGCTCGCCATCGCGTTCAACTGTTTGACGTTTTTTCTCGATAAACACGACGGCCATCGGCTTGTCGAGATTGCGCTTGGTGGTCTCCAGCATCTTGCGGGCGCCCTTGGCGTCCAGCCGCACATGCACTACCGCGGAACCCTCGGAGAATCCCGAGGACGCGTCGGTCAATTGATCACCGGTGACGATCACATCACGGCTCAACAGTATCGGTTGGCCCTGGCGATTTTCCAGCAGGATGGCGTTCAGGGGTACCCGCCCGGTGCGCTTGGCCTGATAGGCGTCGCCCTCCTGGTCAACCAGTCTGAACTCGAGCGTTGCCGTGGCGCCCAGCACTTTCTTGGCGCGGGTTGAATCCTGCACGCCCGGTAACTGGACCACGATCCGATCCAGACCCTGGCGCTGAACCACCGGTTCGGCAACGCCTATCTCGTTCACACGATTACGCAGGGTGGTGACATTCTGCTCGATCGCAAAATCCTGGCGCTGCCTGATCTGCTGGTCGGTCATACTGACCGTGAGCACGACATCCTCTCCGTCTACACCTTCCAGCACTTCCAATAGCGGATCTGCCTCGCTGATCAGTTCACGGGCTGCGTCGGCGTCAGCCTGGTCACGCAACACCACCTCCACTGTGCCATTTTGCTCGCGCACCCGTACGTAGCGGATATCTTCACCGCGCAGCATGGCCTTGAAATCGGACTCGTAACGCTGCAGGGTCTGCGTTACCGCACCCTTGATATCCACTTCATACAGGAAATGCACACCACCACGCAGATCCAGGCCCAGGCTCATGGGCCGAAGACCAATGGCGCGTAACCAGGCCGGTGTCCTTGGCGCCATGGTCAAGGCAGTGGCATAGGTGCTGCCCAGTTCTGCCTTGATCAGGTCATGGGCCTGGAGTTGGGTCTCTACCCCCTCGAAACGCACCTGCACCCGGCCGTCCTCGGTCAAATACGCCGCGGTTAACGAGATTCTCACGCTGCAGCAATTCCCGCACCCGTGTCACGGTGCTCTCGGCTACCGGCTGGTAATCGTCGCGTGCTATCTGGATCGAAGGATCTTCACCAAAAAGATTCGGCAGAGCCAGCAATCCGCCCACGGCGACCACCAGCACTACCATCAGGTTTTTCCACCAGGGATAGTGATTCATTATTTTGTTTCCGGAACGAGGTGTTAGTCGGCCTTGTAGGAGCCCTTGGGAACTGACTGGCTGACGGTGCCGCGAGCCACGCTCACTTCCGTACCCTTGGCGATCTCAATCCGCAGCCATTGCTCGTCAACCTTGGTGATCTTGCCAAGGATGCCGCCGGCAGTGACCACCTCGTCACCCGTGGTCAGGGCCTGGACCATATTGCGATGCTCCTTGGCTCTTTTCTGCTGGGGACGGATCAGGAGAAAATAAAACACCACAAAAATCAATACGATAGGAAGAAGTCCGCTCAACATATCAGGCTGAGCCGCAGCGGCCGGGGCAGCCCAGGCGCTAGAAATAAGCATATCCATTTAGTGTTCCTCGGTATTTTCGCCAGCGCGGTCGAAAGCCAGGGGTCTTCGGCCGCTCAAAACAGCGGGCTATTATGCCACAGCCGGCACGTTTTTCCCTCGCAAGGCATAAAACTCCTGCACAAAGTCCTGCAGACACCCCGCAGCGATGGCCTGGCGCAAGCCCTGCATCAGGTGCTGGTAGTAGAACAGGTTGTGAATAGTATTCAGTCGGGACCCAAGCATCTCGTTACACTTGTCCAGGTGCTTGAGGTAGGCCCGGCTGTAGTTCTTGCAGGTGTAGCACTGACAATCCCTGTCCAGTGGGCCGGTGTCCATCTTGTACTCGGCATTGCGCAGACGGACGGTTCCGGCAGAGGTAAACAAGTGCGAATTACGGGCGTTGCGCGTGGGCATCACGCAATCAAACATATCCACCCCGCGTCGCACGGCCTCCACAATATCCTCGGGCGTGCCCACACCCATCAGGTAACGCGGACGATCCACCGGCATGACGGGGGTCAATTCATCCAGCACCATGAGACGCTCTTCCTCGGTCTCTCCCACCGACAACCCGCCGATAGCGTAACCATCAAAGCCTATCTCCTGAAGCGCATCCAGGGATTGCCGGCGCAATTCCGGGTACATGCCTCCCTGGACGATACCGAACAGGGCTGAGGCATGCTCGCCATGGGCATCCTTGCAGCGTCTTGCCCAACGCATGGATAACTGCATGGAGTGATCGGCCTGCTCCTGCGTGGCCGGGTAGGGAGTGCACTCGTCAAAAGCCATGATGATGTCGGCACCCAGTTCCTGCTGCACCCGCATGGATTCCTCAGGGCTCAGGAACACCGGGGAGCCATCGACCGGTGAGCGAAAGCGCACACCCTCCTCGGAGATCTTGCGCATCTGGGCCAGGCTCCAGACCTGGAACCCACCCGAATCTGTCAGGATAGGCCGGTCCCAGTGCATGAAGTCATGCAAATCTCCATGGGCCCTGATTATCTCCGTGCCCGGACGCAACATCAGGTGGAAGGTGTTGCCGAGGATAATCTGCGCGCCCAGGCCCACCAGTTCCTCCGGGCTCATGGCCTTGACCGTGCCATAGGTACCCACCGGCATGAAGGCCGGCGTATCCACCAGGCCGCGAGCAAACTGTAATTGACCGGTGCGCGCCCGCCCGTCCGTGCTATTGAGGCTGAATTTCACGGTGTTTCCTCGGGTGCCCTGGCGTGGGCGGGAGCCAGCCACATGGCGTCACCGTAACTGAAAAAGCGATATTCACGTTCCACTGCATCGCGGTAGGCGGCCAGTATGCGTTCACGACCAGCGAACGCGCTGACCAGCATCAGCAGGGTGGACTCGGGCAGGTGAAAATTGGTTATCAATCGATCCACTACCCGAAACCGGTAACCGGGATAGATAAATATGTTGGTGTCACCCTGGAAGGGGGCGAGCCCGCCAGATGCTGCCGCGGATTCCAGCGCACGCACCGCCGTAGTACCCACGGCGATGACACGTCCTCCCCGTGACCGTGTTCGCCGTACAGCCTCCACTACCTGTGGTGTCACTTCCACCTGTTCGCTGTGCATGGTGTGTTCTTCAATGTCGTCCACGCGTACTGGCAGAAAGGTCCCGGCACCTACATGCAGGGTCACAAAAACGCGCTCCACACCCATCGCATCCAGTTTTTCCAGCAGAGGTGTGTCGAAATGCAGTCCCGCGGTGGGTGCCGCAATCGCCCCTGGTTCCCGCGCGTAAATGGTCTGGTAGCGCTCCCGATCCTCTGCGCCATCTTCTCGCCGGATATAGGGCGGCAGAGGCATATGACCATGTTTTTCCATCAGCTCGGCCACGGGCTGCTCGAAGGCCAGGCGGAACAGCTTGTCCTGCCGATCCTGCATGACCGCCCCCACACCATGAAACTCCAGGCGACTGCCCGGAAGCGGCGACTTGCTGGAACGCAAATGGGCCAGGACCGTATGAGAATCCAGCACCCGCTCTACCAGGCATTCCACCTTCCCACCCGACACCTTGTTACCCAGCAGGCGGGCCGGAATCACGCGCGTGTCGTTGAACACCATCAGGTCGCCCGGCAGACACAGATCGCACAGTCGCTCGAACATGCTGTCCCTGGCCGGCTTGCCCTCCGACCCCAGCACCATCAACCGGCTCTGGCTGCGCCCTGGCAATGGCGCCTGGGCAATCAGTCTCTCGGGCAGCTCAAATGTGAAATCACGTCGTTTCATGGCGGCGAATATTACCAGAGCTTGCCCACCGCGGGTGCGGTCACTGAGTTGGCCCAGATGATTCGCCGGAAACTGCCTCGATCTGAGTCAATATTTTCTTATTTTCCTGTATTTTGTTCAATTTGCATCGATCTTCGCCGATTTTCACTTATCAGAATCTGGATTGACGTCAGTGGGGTCACGGCACAAACGTCACCGTTGCCCGGGGCACCTGCAGTGCACAGGTACGCCACCAAGATCCTGCAGTGGCCGCCAGGCGGACCGGCATCTAGTCAGCAAATGTAAACTGCGCCTTAAGCCAAAGCGTTCGTCCGGGTTCGTTAACCCGGGTTGTCTGGTCAAAACCCGGAACCAACGCCCCGGATCGGCTAATGAATTCCGCATAGGTGCGATCAAACAAATTATCGACTCCCGCGGTTACCAGCACTGCCTTGGAGGGCTGCCATCCTGCGTTGATTGAAAATATGCTGACTCCGCTGGTGGCAGAAATATCCTGGCCCACGATGTTGCCCTTGTGCGGATCGACGCGATCCTGGCTGTCGATGCCACGCCAAAGCAGACCGCCTGACCAGCGGGAGTTGTCAAAATAAATACCCAGCCTGGCTTCCAGGGGCGGCAACTGCGGCAGGGTTCGTTGATCCGTGTCATTGGCGCCCCGCACGGAGGCCAGGGTTAACTCCGAGCGCCAGTGGTCGCTCAAGGCGTAGGTGGCATCCATTTCAAGACCCCAGGAACGGGCATCGATGTTGCGTGCAATTGTGGTCGTTCGGGTACCCATGTCTCCGACGGGCTTCTCGAAAGCGGACTGGATCAAAATGAAATCGTCGATCTCATTGTAAAAGGTGGAAACGCTCCCATACAGGCGACCCTTTTTGTAAATCAGACCGATATCCAGCTGAGTGGTCTTCTCTGACTCAATCGTGAAAGCACTGACGGAATCCGCTGTCTCCTTGGAGATCAACTCCCAGTAATCCGGGAACCGTTCGTTGTAGCCCAGGCCTGCATAGACCTGGGATGACATGTTATTCGATCGCTTTCTCATACCGCAGAAATCCGCTTTGCAGCGTTTCCTTGCGCACCTCTCCGAAGGTCGGATTGGGCAGGCGCATCATCATGTTTATCGGCACCACTTCCCGCAGATCGCTCGCTTCCCAGGCATCTACCCTGATGCCGCCAACCACGGTCTGATCCTGGTCGGCGCTCCATTCAAACTCTGCGAATGGACCTGCCTGGGTAAATTCGGCGTCACGCACCCGCGCCATGTCCTGATACGGCATCACAAACTGATTCATGCTCATGCGGGCGGTATGAATGTTTTCCTGCAGGTCTATTCCGATGACCAGGTCCGTTGCAACACCCGGCTTCAAACCCAGGGCCAGGCGGGCGCCGGTGGTCTCCCGGTCGGGATTCATTGCTTGCGCTGTGGCACCCTCAGCCAACTCGCGCAGGCTGTAATTGTCCATCACATGATCGACGTAATTGTAGTAGACCTGGAAATCAATCGATTGCAGCACAGGACCCAGGTTTATGCGGGAGAACTTGAGGCCATAATTGTCCCGGGCGAATTTTGATCCATCCACTCCCCGGTCTGCGTAGGCAGCCTCGCCATCACTGCGTGAACCGGACAACTCTACGCGGGTGTTCTCGCCAGGTGTCCAGGCGCCGGTGATCTGGGTACTCCACCGGTGATAGGCGGAATGCACGCTGACCCCGTCACCGTCCTCATAGTCATCCTGTTCCGCGTTAGTCGCCGAGCCCTGCAATGCAAAGGTAGCGCTATTGACCGAGGCATCCACCACCTCGCCATGCCTGCCGAAACTTCCTCCCAGCGCGCTGGCAAACAGGTTCCAGCCAGGTTCAATTTCCACTGGCCGCTCGTGCTCGAACAATACAATGCCGGCAGAAAGACCGGGGCCATGCTGTACGGACTGGGGACCTTTAATGACCTGGATGGAATCAAATGCTTCGGGATAGATGTAGGCAGTGGGAGGATCCATACGGTTGCTGCAGCCGCCCAGAATGGCCTCCCCATCCACCAAGACAGAAAGACGTGATCCTGCCATGCCTCTGAAGACCGGGTCGCCGCCGGTACCGCCTTTACGGATAACCGAGAAACCCGGAATGGTTTTCAGGTAATCGGCGCCATCCTGGGCCGGCAGGGGTTGCCGCGGTGCCTTGGGGTCCGTTACCACCTTCAACGGCGCATCAGTACGCACCGCGGTAATGACGATTTCCTCAATCGGGTCGTCCGTCTCGACGGCCGCGGCCGATTGCACCAACAAGGCCACGATTCCTGTCCATAGAATTTTCATGGGAAGCATCCTTTCTATCCCGCCAAGCCGACTGACTCAGCCCTATCCTTAGGGCTGCTTAATATTTACCACTATCACCCAGGTGATTTCAACCAGGGTTCAGCTGTGCCCCGGGTACGGACCGGGGACACACAACAGCAAGTTACTCAAAGACCAGCAGCATTTTCACCATGTCCGTGGAATCGGGGTCCATGCTTATGGAAAACCCAAGCTCCCTCGCCAGCCGAATCATGTTGCTGTTCTCGCGCAGGGCGACGCCATCCATGTATTTCAAACCTCGCGCCACGGCCACCTCAATCAGGTCGCGCAGCATCCTGGAAGCCAGTCCCTTGCCCTGCAATTCATCCGCCACCACGATGGCGAATTCACAGCCCTCACCGTCAAGATTGATGTTGTAACGTGCGACGCCAAACTGCTCCTCTCCTTCCGCCGACTCGCGCACCGCCACCAGCGCCATTTCCCGGTCGTAATCAATCTGGGTGAAACGCGACAACATGGCCGGCGTAAGTTCCTTGAGGGCATACATGAAACGCAGGAAACGCGTGCGATCACTAAGCTTGCGCATCAAATCCTGCTCGAGCTTTGCATCCTCGGGGCGTATGGGCCGGATCAGGTAACGCGTCCCATCTTCCATATCATGGTAGTGCGCCAGGGCACTGGGATAAGGATGGATTGCCATGTGGGCATACGGTCTTTGCGTGTCCTCCACCTTGCGTATCGCCACCCTGGCGTCCACCGCAATCACCCCATGCTCGTCCACGATCAGGGGATTGATATCCATCTCCTCAATCCATGGCAGTTCACAAACCATTTCAGAGACACGCAGGATCGCGTCTTCGATCGCGCGCTGGTTGGCTGCCGGCAGTCCGCGGAATTTGTCCAGATACCTGGCCGCCTTGGTGGAGCGAATCATTTTCCGAACCAGGTAGCGATTCAGTGGTGGCATGGCCAGTGCCTGGTCATCCAGGATCTCGACCATTGTCCCACCCAGTCCACAGCTGATTACCGGGCCGAAAACGGCATCGTTTACCACGCCCACCATTAACTCGCGCCCGCTCTTGGAGTGCCACATGGGCTCGATCACCACCCCGTCCACCTGTGCGTCAGGCAGGGCCTTGGTCACCCTTTCCAGCATTTCGAGGTAGGCCTGGCGAACTTCGTGACCACTATTGAGGCCCAGTCTGACGCCGCCCACATCCGACTTGTGTGTGATGTCCGAGGAATAGATTTTCATCGCCACCGGGAAGCCCAGTTCCCCGGCGATCAATACCGCCTCGTGGGCTTGCCTGGCCGGTATGCTCTTGAGGATGGGCACGTGAAAACAGGCCAGCAGCGCCTTGGATTCGGCCACGTTCAATACATTCTGACCCCGCGCCAGGGCGTCCTCAATAATGAGCTTCGCCCCCTCAATGTCAGGGGCCTTCTGTTTACTCAGCGGCTCCGGTACCTGCAGAAGTAATTTCTGGTTGGCGTGATAGGCTGCCGTCGCCGAAAATGCCAGCACCGCGTTTTCGGGCGCCCGGTAGGACGGTATGTTGTTGGCGAAAAACAGCTTGCGACTGGAGGCCACGGATTTTTCGCCCATCCAGCACGTGAACAAGGCCTTGGGGTGATTCTTTTTCAGCTCGACCACTCTTTCAGCCACCGCGAATGCCTCGGTCATGGCCTGGGGCGTCACGATGGCAAGCACGGCGTCCGCACCCGGGTCGTCCATGCAAATCCTGAGCGCTTGTTCGTAGCGCTCTGCGGAAGCATCGCCGATGACATCCACTGGATTGCCCTTGGACCAGGTTGCCGGCAACACGGCGTCCAGAGCAGACATACTCTGTGGGCTCAATTCCGCCAGCTCCAGTCCCATCTCAAGGACCTTGTCGGCGGCCATGACAGCCGGGCCTCCGCCATTAGTCACAATGCACAGGCGGCGGCCATTGGTCCTGATACCTGAATTCAAGGTCAGGGCGGCCGCAAAAAAAGCCGCAAAACTCATCACCCTTACCGAGCCGGCGCGCTTGATCGCCGCGTCAAACACATCATCGGAGCCGACCATGGCGCCGGTATGGGAAACCGCCGCCTTAGAACCACCGTCATTTCTCCCGGACTTCATCACGATCACCGGCTTGACCCTGGCCGCGGCCCGAAGTGCGCTCATGAAACGACGTGAGTCGTGCAGTCCCTCCACGTAAAGCATGATCGAATCGGTACCCGGATCCATTACCAGGAAGTCCAGGATTTCACCAAAATCGACATCGGCCGATATACCGGTGGAAATCACACTGGAAAAGCCCACGCCATTACTCTTGGCCCAGTCAAGAATGGCCGTACACAAGGCGCCTGATTGGGATACCAGGGCAATTCGTCCCTTGTTTGCAGCGCCGTTGCTAAAGGTCGCGTTCAGACCAATGTCGGTACGCATTACACCCAGGCAGTTCGGCCCCAGGAAGCGCAGACCGTATTTCCTGGCCGCGGCCAGGGCGCGCTTTTCGAGCTTCACACCCTCCGGACCCGCCTCGCGGAAACCCGCGGAAATAACGATTGCTCCCCGCACGCCCAGGCGTCCGCACTCCTCAAGGATGCCCGGTACGGTCCCGGCCGGTGTAACTATCAAGGCCAGGTCCGGGGCGCTGGGCAGATCAGACACGCTGGCATAGCAGCGCCGGCCCTGGACCTTTTTGTATTGGGGATTAACCGGGTAAAGTCGCCCGCTAAAGCGAGCCTTAAGCAGGTTTTTCAAGACTACTGTGCCAAGCGAACCTTCCCGCTCGCTGGCACCGATCAGGGCAACACTGGTGGGGGCGAAAATTGAGGCAACATCGAAATCCGGTGCAAACCGGGCAGTTTTATCGTTCATTTTTTATCTCTGGTGGCGGACGGCGCGAT
The DNA here is from genome assembly GCA_963823435.1 of uncultured Gammaproteobacteria bacterium. Lineage (GTDB taxonomy): Bacteria > Pseudomonadota > Gammaproteobacteria > Steroidobacterales > BM003 > CAKZML01. The sequence goes on from CAWGLN010000009.1 coordinate 204,123, forward strand.
TATCCCATTAAACTGACCGTCATGACCTTGTGGAGAACCGAATGCCCACCGCGCTAATTACACATTCCATTTTTGCGGAACATGAAATGCTGCCCGGTCATCCGGAAAATCCTCACCGGCTAAGAGTCATTCACGAACACTTGCTCAGGCTGGGCGTATCGGATTTCCTGCTCCATGTGGACGCGCCGATGGCCCGTAAGGAGCAGATTGAAAGGGTGCATTCCGCCCGGCATATTGAAAACCTGGCCAGCCTGTCACCCCGGCACGGACTGGCGTTCATCGACGGAGACACGTCCATGAACCCCTCCACCCTGGAGGCGGCGTGGCGCGCCGCCGGCGGCGCCGCCCTGGCCACCGACATGGTGCTAAAGGGCGAGGCTCACAATGCTTTCTGTGCCCTGCGCCCACCCGGACACCATGCAGAGCGTCACCGGGCCATGGGTTTTTGCTTTTTCAACAATATCGCGGTGGCCGCCGCCCAGGCCCTGGAAGAGCATCATTTGGACCGGGTAGCCATACTGGACTTCGACGTTCATCACGGTAACGGAACCGAGAATATATTCCACGAGGATGAGCGGGTTATGGTCTGCTCCATCTATCAGCACCCCTTGTATCCCTATATCAATACACCCTATTTTCCGGGACGTTTGATCAACACGCCCCTGCTCGGCGGTGCAGGCGGAGAGGAATTCCGCCGCGCAGTAAACAATATCTGGCTGCCGGAACTTGATGCCTTCCGGCCCCAACTGGTGCTGATTTCTGCCGGGTTCGATGCTCATCGTGACGATCCACTGGCCGGTCTCAACCTGCTGGACGCCGACTACGCCTGGATCACGGATGTCGCCATGGAGTTGGCGCAACGGCACGCCGGCGGGCGTATTGTTTCCTGCCTGGAGGGTGGTTACGATCTCGGTGTGCTGTCTCGCTGTGTACCGTTGCACATAAAAAAGCTGGCCGCGCTATAGACGCGGCCAGCTGCTTTTCTCTGCGATTATCAGACTCAAATTTTCGGTGCCGGCTTGCCCGGGGCAGGATGCGGCGGGGCCGGATGCGGATTGATATGAATCTCGCGAACGCCCTTACCGTCCGGTGTCCAGTGGCTCATTTCACGCTCCGGGAGCGTGATCTCAACCTTGGTCTTTTTCTTCTTGCGTATCAGCTGCAGGGTCATCTTCTCACCGGGCTGGTAGCTGCGCAGGATGCGCGTGGCGTGGGCCGGGCTGTCCGGCGTGCGGCCATCGATTTCCAGGATCACATCGCCGTCACGAATGTCCAGGTCCTTCTGGCCGGGGCCCCGAACCACCAGCAGACCCTTTTCGGTACCGAAATACTCACCAAGTTCCGGCGTCAGGCTGACCATTTCCATACCGGCCCAGCGGCGGAAAAACTCAACACCGGGAGGTGCGTGAGGAGCCATGGCGTCCTCCATGACTTCAACCGTCCATTGGTTTCCACCATGAGGCCCAAACCTCACGTTCCTGCCACCGTCGGTTACAAATCCGAATGCCATGGCATCGGCCGCCTTGGTGCGAACGCTGGCCTCCTGGCTCTTGCCGTCTCTCTGGTAGACCAGTTTCACGTCCTCGCCAGGTTCAACATCGCGCATACGCTCAAGCAGCTTGCGATTGGAAGCACGGCTGGACTCTGCGGTCAAAGAAGTTTCGCCGACCTTGGTAATCACGTCTCCGGCCTTCAGGCCGGCCTGGTCAGCCGGGCCACCGGGCGTGACCCCTTCGACCATTACACCGGTGCCCGCACCACCGTCGCCGACACCGATATTGATGCCCAGCATGGCCTTGCGACCACCGGCGCGTATGTGACGGAAGACCTCGATATCAGAGTCCGTCTGTATGCCCAGTTCTGCCATTTCACGGGCCGCCTCTTCCAGTTGACGCTGGGCCTCTTCCAGCTTCATCTCGGCTTCCTGCATTTTCCGGTCCTGCTCGGCCGCCACCTTGTCCGCCTCGGCGGCTTCGGTCTGGGCTTTCGCCACCATCGGCCCTGCCATCACGGCCACGATCACGAACGTCATTAACTTGTATCTCATCTTCCAGCTCCTGTTTTTCGGTTCCTTGCGGGACCGTCAATCGGTTTCCGTCAGCCCGCCGGGGGCGGGCATGGTGTGTTCAAAAAGACGCGCTTTGGGCCTGTGCATAACGCACCTGCACCAGTGAATTCATCAGCCCTACCCGCTCCTTCCAGAGCTTCAACTCCTGCTCCGATGACAGCTCAGGGTCCTCGGTCATACTTAGCCGGTAGTCGATCATGGCTACCCGGTCCTCCAATACCGATATGGTTCCTGCAGTATCGGCGCTCACCACCTGCGGCCCTGCCGGCATGGCGCTCAGGGCCCACTCCAGGTGCCGGGATTGCGCCATCAGGGTGACCAGGTCCTGCTGGTCCGGAACCGGTACGAGCCGGCCCGGGGAAGACTGGGAAACCAGCGTCGGTGTGGCGCTGCTAATATCTGCCTGCACTTGCTGACCGGATTCACCGGGCACCTGGCCAAGCAAACCAAACAGCACTACAGCCACCGCCAGACCCGCTGCCAGCGAGCCAGCCCAGAACCAGCCGGTCAGTACCGCTCGCCCTGCAACCGGCGCAGAGGAGCTACTTGCCTTAGAGATAATCTCCCAGCTGCCCTTGGGGACCTCGAAATCCGGCAGGCGCTGCAGTCCAAACTGGACCACACACAGACGGCCCAGTTCGGCCTGGCAAACCTCGCAACCGGCCACATGCGAGACCACTTCTGCATCCTCGGCACCTGTATTGCGAAGGTTCAGGAGTTGTTCGACGCTTGCATGCATGCCTGTCCTCCTTGCTCCGGTTTCAACATGGCCTGTAAGCCGCTGGTGACACCTGGCCAACTGTGACTTGGAAAAACTCACACTCTTCCCCAACATTTCCGCAATCTCCACGTGGGTATAACCTTCCACGTCGTATAACCACACTACCGACCGACCTGTCGCAGGCAGCTGGGCCAGGGCCTGCTCCAGATCCAGACCCAACCCGGTCGTCTCACTCTCCGTCGGACCTGCCCGTTCCTGGACAAGCAACTCCACCACGCCGGGGATGCCTTCCAGGGACCGGCTGTTTCTGTGCCAGGAGGATCGCAATTGCATCAGACACTTGCTCACCGCGATTTTCCTGATCCAGACGGCCAGCGGCACCTCGCCGCGGAATCCCTGGATGCTGCCCAACACTTCAATAAACGTGTCCTGCAACACTTCCTCGGCCAGCGCAGGCTGCTGCAGCATCCGCCGGGCCAAGGTGTACACGGGTCCGCTAAACGCCCGGTACAGCGCCTCGTGGGCTTCCCGGTCACCGGCCATGGCCCTGGCAAGCAAGTCGGGAGCGACTTCTGTTTCAGTAAATCTGGACATCCTGTTACCTATAGATGCGTCAGCCCGGCAAAGGGTCGCAGTCCGGGTTCAATTTTTTGCCTTTTCCGAAAATACGCCCCAGCACGTGACAGGGCCTCAATCCGCCCGCCGAGCCGCGGCCAATCTGGGCATCGTGGGTAAAATACCCTGTATTGCTGTTGGTTTGGCGCTGCTTGACGTCTATAATGGCGCGCCTTGATGGCGGTGTGTTGGAATTGGTAGACAAGATTGACTCAAAATCAATTGCCCTCTGGGCGTGGCGGTTCGAGTCCGCCCACCGCTACCATTATTGAAAAAGCAGCCGGAAGGCTGCTTTTTTATTCTGAGGGCCCGGAGCCAAATCTCCGCTGGTAACTTGCCGCGCTTCCACAGGACTGCAGGAGGCTGCGAGACAAGCCCGCCCCAATTCGCTATGCCTCCGCCTCAGCCTTCGTCTGGGTGACAAGGTGCTTGGTGAAGACCGATGTTGCGTTTCCATCTATCATCGGGAAATCGTATTTTTTCCGATTGGGTAACTTAAGCTCTTCGCGCAACCGGTTTTCCGTCAGGCGCCACCCCCTGGCCATCGCCAGACCTGTAGTCATCGCTTCCTCTTCCCAGCCATTACGTACGCATCGGCGACCATTCATCATACGCCAGGCATGAATCAGTTCATGGCCGACGACAACTGCCGGCGGAGCGGCTTCACAATCTGTCTTGGGATTATAGCTGCCGTCAGCTGCATGCATCTTAACCGCCTCGGCAATGCGAACCTGGCTGCTCACCCCTATGCCCGGTGCCAGCTTGTCATAGAAGAAAAAACACAACTTGATGTATGTGTCGTCACTCATCTTGGCAGTTCCCTGCCCCATGGCAGTCAACGCCGCCACGGACTCTCCAACAAGTCTGGCAGCAAAATTACGTCCCTTGGTGAGGGCAGCAGGATTTGGCGGGACACCGCCGCCAATGCGGGTCAGCAGTGCATCAAGGTTTGCACCGCACTGTGCCCAGGTTACGACGCCACCAACAATCCCCTGGGCCGGATCCGCCAGCCTGTCCTTGATTTGCTTTTGCATACCAACTTTCAGGCCCGTATCAGCGCTAATATTTGTCCGAAATGCCAGCGGAACATTCTTATGGAAGGGCCGCAGCGGCTGAATACTCCAGTTGACCTCCGATTGAATTCCGTTTGGATTGGCCTGCGCACACGGACTGTGTATTCCTGAACAAAATATCACGAGGTCATGCCCCCCGGGATTTGCCTCAATCTCAGCGACCAACGCCCGTCCCGTGCCCGTTTTGACCAGTTGCTTGAGAGCGCTTTTGATGTTCCTTACAAACGCCTTTCCGCGTTTGGCGCCCATGTCAGTCGCGGCGCCAACATTCTGGCCCTCAATTCCCTGGATGGTAATACGGGTGCTGTACTGCTCAATTATGGCCATGCTGTGTTCCTCGCTAGCCCTGACTCGCTACTCAGGTGATGATTAAGGCGATTTTTCTTAGGCTGCATATTTTCGGCGTCTCAACTGTATAGATTGAGACGGGATCAGGCTTGGTGTGCGCGGGTGCCGGCGGCTCGCAAGTCCTTGTTCTTTTCCCAGCGTCAAATCCATCATATACACGTACACGATTTGTGCAACATGGTATGTTAGATTTTTCGCGGATCAGGCGGTTACCAGTCCTTACTCGTGCGGAAACCATTTGGCAAATACCGCTGCGTACTTTTCGTGTCTAGCATATATAGTTGAACGCATTGCTCCTTCCCGGCATGGAGATAACAACATGAAGCGAGGTTCGGACGCCTGTGCCCTGACGGGCATTCCCGCATTGCACGCCGAGGCTTTTCAGGAAGTCGCTGATCGCGAAAAATGCATGATTGCCTCACGTGCAGTCGGAAAATACGCGACGGGACTCATCCTTGAGGGGTATTCATCCAAGGGGTTTCATAACAAGGCCAAGTCCTGCAATTGGGGGCCCATGGCGGGTTTTGTGCTGACCGACGCACGCTTCACGAAAGCCGGAGGGAGCGCTCAAGGACAGGTGGACCAGGCCGCGGCCCTGGGCAAGGCCGTGGCCGCGGGCGCCACAGCCGTCGACCTTTTCATCTCAGATGACCGCCGACGCTGGCTGCAAAATGAGAATCTCATTAATGTGACAGGCATGTCGTCGGACAGAGTGACCTGCAAGGCATCCTCGCCCTGGGGCTTGATGATGGAATTCACCCTGTTGAAGGAGCGACCACCCACTGCTGTCATGGACATGTGGAAAGTGTGCTACCAGTCATCGTCTGTTGCTACGGGGATGCAACCGGTCAAGGCGGTGCGCGATCCGATGTGCACGCTGTCGGCCAGCAATTTCCTTTCAGCAACTACCGGTGACTATGACTTGTTCGCCATTTACGCCCAGAGCAAAAACTACAGTCCGGACGGTCAGGATAAACGCATGGTCGCGCACGCGACACTTGAAAAAAATATCCGTGCCCATGCCAACCCCGGCGAAGATCCGCACCTGGGAAACGTCACTCCCCGAATCAAGCAAATTCGTGACGCCTTGAATACAGCCATCCAGCGTCGTGGCTACACGGGTGGCAACATGGTCCACCACAGCGACGAGGGGGGTCGTCCCTTTGTCGACGATATTGACCTCCCGGTTTTTGCCGTAGTACCCGGACAGTCGGAGGCCTTTGGTATCGAAGGCGTCGAGGATCTGCGTCAATTCATCTCGCTTAACCTGGGGGCCGCCTACGCCCCGATGTTCAATCCGGGCTGGATGAAGCAACTGGTTTTCCATTCCAACCCGGCGATGGCGAAGAACATACACGCGGAACTGACGGCCAAGATAGCACCAAGACGCTAGACCAGGCCCTGGCCCCTGAGAGGTCAGAAATTTCCCTCTCTTGTATCGCCTTTTTCCGGTAGCGTTTTACTTCTGAGGCTGCCCGGTGAACAGCACTTTGTCTTTACCAATTACCGTCTCAATACACTTGCCGCGACGCCACAACGAGGCCGTCAGTAATCTGCTGTTGGAGGTGACGGTTACGGTGTACTGATCGCCCTCGTGATCGAAGGACACATGCGCGGTGTCTGCGCCGTTATTGAATCCACCCGGGTGTTCGATGCGGCTTTTCAGAATTTCCGCATGCCCCGTGAATTTTCGCTGGAGTGAACTCATCGACTTTTCCGCTCTAATGTGACTGCAACGGGCTCTCATTCCCGGAGCAATCGAAGGACCACCAGATTGACTCCAACAAGGCAGGCACAGTCGACGCGTTCACTCTAGAACATTCCTGGCGCTTGCGAAAGACCGGGTAGACAGGCACTCATTCCCATATTAGAGAATGTGGATACTGCATCGCAACAGACGGATTGGTGAAGAAAATCGCACGAGGCACAAGCGTCCCTGGCACCAAATTGAACTGGCGCGCCTACCTAAGGTAGACTGCCAAAAAAGAAAACTGTCTCGAGCCAACACTGGCATCACAGGAATTTCGATGAAGTTGAGCCAAGCACATATCCCGGGCGTGATCTCCCTGGGCATACTCGCGGCAATAGGCTTCATCCTGATAGCGGATGGAACGGGCATGTCGATGTTTTCCAAACTGGTCCTTTTTTCGCGCGTCGAGGGTGTCATCACGCAGGAAGGCAAACCCGTCGAAGGTGCGGAGGTCATCCAGGAAGTCCTGTACAAGGAAGCCGACGAAGTACCCATTATCACGGCGGTCAGCGGAGCCGAGGGGAAGTTCGTGCTGGAGGAAGTGACCCACTCTGCCGGCCTGAGCCGCCTGTTGCCAGGCCAGGTGTCTATCGTGCAGAGGCTGGTTATCCGCTACCAGGGCAAGGAATACGAAGGCTGGAGACACAATAAAAGCTCCATCGAACCCAACAGCGAATTGGACGGACGCCCACTCAAGCTGGTGTGCGAACTGACAACCCCGCCAGATTTTGAAGGAACCCATTTCGGCATTTGTCGAGCCGCAAAAGAATAACAACGCGGCCCCGGAGTACGGACCATGGAACTTTCGCCAAGACAAGCGGCAGAGGCCGCCAACTCAACTTACGCGTTGAGACTGTCCACAGATATGCTCAACGCCGCGGTCGGCGCCCCTGCCATACGCGACTCTTTCGACATCATGGGCGGATCGCGTCTGCGTGGCACCAGCGGCATGGGCCCGGTGAGCAGGGAGACCGGCTTCGGTTATGTTGCCCAGGGGACCGGTCCCCGAGCAGGCGAGGTTCTTATCGCCATTCGAGGCACCGAGAAAACCAGCGCCCATGACTGGATGACCAACATGCGGATATCCGGCACTTCCGGTCCAAGTGGTCATACCGTTCATGCGGGTTTCTGGATGCTGGCTTCAGGCATCCTGAGCCAGGTAAACGACTTGCTCGGAAACAGCAATCCGTCCCAGATCCATGTCGCGGGGCACAGCCTGGGGGGCGCCACGGCGACCTTGCTGGCCGAGGCGATGAACCTGCGCACCAGGCAAAAGAACGTGAAACTGTATACCTTTGGCGCACCGCGAGCCGGTGTCGGCCGGCATGCCAGCCACCTGACCGATGTCCTGGGCCGAAGCAACATCTACCGCGTATATCACCACACCGATCCGGTTCCCATGATTCCGGTCTTCCCCTTCTCCCACGTACCGTTCGAGCAGCCTGCGTATCGCATGCAGGGTCCGGGCACACTGGTATCGGTAGCGGCCCATGCGATGGACCCCGCCTATTACAGGTCTGTAGGAGGGGGAAGCTGGGGCGGGCTTGGCGTGATTGGCGATCCGACGCTGCAGAGTTTCGATGCTGCCCAGGAGTGGCTGGAGCAGTCCGGCAACCTCGGTGGCTCAATGTTGTCGGCATCCTTATTGCGAATGATCATGTCGGCCCTGGGCTGGATACTTCGCCGGGTGGGCAGAATCATCGGTCTCGCGGTTATGGGTGGCGCCACGATTATCGATTACATCGCACAACTGCTGTACTCGGGCGTACTCGCCAGTCTGGAGATTGGCGCAATGGTGGGGCAACTGATCGCCGCCATCATGCGATTCACCGGCAGGACCATTGCCCAGGGTACGACCATGACCGTGGCATTTTTCCAGTACGTGCTGAGTATGCTGTTTAGGACTGTTTCGACCATCGCAAGCCGGGCGATGGGCGTACTGCCAGGCTGATAGCCCGCTTCCAGGAGCCTGGAGGAGTCATTTGCCTGCACTTGACGAGGTGAAGCGACACAGCCGGGCGAGGTTGCTCCGATTACCCGTCATCTCAGCCACTGATACGCCTAGAGTTGCATGCTCCCTGCAATAGCAATCGACTCATGCATATCTGGAAGTAATCCAGTAGTCAGGCAGCTGGGCAATCCAAGAGCCTGAACGTCAATAAAAAAGGGGCGACCCGTGAAGGTCGCCCCTGAAACGGGCATGTCCGTCGCCCGCTATTTTTCTTTTTATAGAATCAGGCGCCTGGACCCACGTGCATCACACGCATCATCTCGTGATCTTCATGGGAGAGGATGTGGCAGTGCCAGACATAGCGTCCGGGCTTGTCAAAGGTGGCCTTGATACGGGCCACCTGGCCAGGCAATGCGATCACCATGTCCTTGGGCGCGTTCTCCACATAGCCTGCCGGCGTATCAAGAAGCACGCCCGAGGGTGTCGGATTTACGACCTTGAATCCCATGCCATAGGTGCTGTTCGATAGCCCGGTGACCTCGTCCACACTTCCCGGCGGGAATGCCGAGTCCGAATTATGCTGAACGGTGGGCTGAGTCTCCAGGTAAGTACCATCGTCAGCAGGTGCTCCAACAATAAACCCGTCTTCGTCCGTATTTGTGTCCCAGACGATCTCTTGCCGATCCAGCACCTCGAAATGCACGAGGTGCACATGCAAGGGATGGGCGTCGCCGGTGACATTATAGATTTCCCATATTTCCGTGCTGCCCAGCGCCGGGTTCTCGGTGGTGGGGCTGTGCCACGCGATGGCGCCTTCCATCGGACCGACCAGGCCGGCAGCAATATACTTTGGATCGTCAGGCCAGTTGACCGGGTTACCCAGGTAATCGGTCGCGGGTTCCGCCGTCCCCAGCAGCGGCTGCAACCTGCCGAACTCGTCCTTGCCCTCGAACAACGCGACCTTGCGGGTGCGTGTGGAAGTTGCGGCTAAATTGCCACCGAACTGGCCGCTGAAGTCGCCTGCCACCAATGGAGAAGTTAACAAGGGATCGACCGAAGCCTTGGCCACCACGTCAAACGCCATCACGCGATCGGTCTGGCGCTCGGAGAAGACATCTCCAACCTCGGGATCAGAATCGGAAACCAACGATGACCTGAAAATAATCATCGTCGGCGACCGGATTGACTAGTAATTGACCTTGCCCTGCAATTGCTTGGCCTGTGCGATCCAACCGGCGACAACCCTAAGCGAAGGAACGATGCGGACCAGCTTCTTGCTCATATTTACTTCAATCATTTTTGCAGCCAGGTTCTCAGCATTGCGACCACGAAGTTCTTTGACCGTGTCAACGCCAGCACCTTCAAGCAACTCTGCATACTGGCCCGCCACACCCTTAATGCGGAACAAATCGGCGTGGTTCACAAATTTTAGAATGCGGGCTTCTGCAATGCCGGTCCTTTCGGCGAGTAGCGTACGTCCTTTCTTGTCGGCGCCTGCTTCAAGCAGGGCCTCAACAGTCTTGATACCGGCAGCGCGAATACTCGCGCCTGTCGTGGGCCGATACCTTCAATATCCTCAAGTTTCCGTGACATAATTTTCTCCTATGGTATTAAACGAATTGACGGAAATAGTAAGCTAAAGTCCAAGAACCGCAGTCTACGTAAAGACCAACGGCGAGCCAATCGCCCCGAGCGCCACGCAAGGACAATTTTTGCGAGGTGTAGACTTTGCCGATATTTTCTCGTTAATAATCAATGAATTATTGGCGAAATCAATGAATTTGCTGACAGAATCATGTTCACAATTCTTAACAATCTGCAGGCGACATGCATTAGAAATCAAAAGAACTTTTTCAACAATCCGGCTCCATGCGCCGCGATATCGGACAGGTCCGTGTCGCCATCACCGTCGGCATCCAGCAGACCACTGATCGACCACTCATCGCGGCCGGCGCCTTGCTGCCCAGACTGCTTTGCTCTCGTTTGAGCAAACCAACCAGTGCGGCGGCGCTCGACGGGCTGCCCTGCTGTGTTTTACCAATCGCCCCCATTACTAACGGAGCGAGCATTGCCATCAGGGAGGAAGCCTGCCCTTCGCCAATGACCTGAGGAAGTACCAATCATTTTTGCCGCGGCGCCAGCCTGTCCACCCAGGACATGCCCGATAATGCCCTGACCGTCTTTCAAGTTACCGGCGTCTATATACCTTCCAACATCCTTAAGAATGCTTCCATCGTGACCACCCGCAAGCGCCTTCGCCAGGCCCGCGCCACCGTCCCTTTGTGAGCTTTTGTTCAGGCCGCCGACCAGCACCGCCAGTGCCGACTCCACGCCCTTCTGAGTAGCCTGTGGATCCTGGCCGATTTTCGCGCCGATACGAGCCATGGTGTCGCCGCTCAGCTGTGAAGAAACAAGATCAAAAATCGATGACATAACAACCTCTACATTGACGGTACCGTCCGCAGACGGGACCATGTGGTTCCGGGCGCCTGCCTCGGAGTTCGATCGGGAACAAAGTCTGCCGACTAGTCCAGTGGGATGCGAATTCTCTGGCCAACATAGATCTTGTTTGGATCCTCAATCACACCGCGGTTCGCTTCGAATATCCGCGGATATTTGCTTGCGTTCCCGTAATATTTCTTGGCCAGCTTACCCAGCGTATCCCCTGCCTGAATAACATAGAATTCAACTGCCTCTTCTGCCACCGGCTTTGTCGCTGCGGCGGACTTTGCCGCTGCGGCAGGACTAGCGCTGGCGGCAACGGTCGTTTTTCCGGCATATACATCGACAACACCCTGGACATTCCCAGCCATCAGGGCGCAACGCTGCAGGGTAGCCGCGCTGTCGCATTCTCCTTTCAGGCCAACGATTCCTTTATCGAATGTGACCTCGAGATTTTTACGCCGGGGGCACCGGTTTCAATTGCCTTCTTTATTTCTTCAGCAGCATTCTCGTCGCGATTGAAAAGACGCCGGCCAATATCTTTGTGTAAATCCTAATAAATCCACGAAGTTGCTCCTTGGTTAATGTTGAACAGGTGCGGTCTATCGCTCGGGCTGGGTTCAGCTAGCGGAGGATGATGTAACCTTCAGAATTACCCGGTATTCAGTGATCTCGCCCTTGCTGCATTTGACCTTCATGTCCTGAACCCAGGCCCCTTCGACATTCTCCAACGTGTCGCTGGCTCTTTTAATTCCTTTTTTCACAGCATCATCAAAACTTTTGGACGAAGTCGCGCTGATTTCTGTAATTCGTGCTACTGACATGATTTTTCTCCTTGGTCGTCTCGTAAATAAGATTACATCAGGACAGCCTAACTGGGACAGTCGGACTGGATGCAATCTGCTCTGGGCTTGCTTCGCATTCAAGCTTCATTTAACTGTAGCCGGAGATCCGAAGCAAGGCTTGTAACAAATGTTTGCAATGTGGCCACTGAGGACCGTGAGTGTACCCAAAAATGGCCACGTTTCCGTGGCGATGGATCCTTCCAATGCGCGCAAACGAAACCAGAGAGTCGTTTGTCGCCTGGAACTACTGGGCACCCATTTAAGGTGATCGCGAGGTTTTTCCCGGGACTGTTGTGGGGGTGATGCGGAGCCCCCCTTGTCCGACGCACCCTTCACCAATGGATTCAGACCGGGTCTGGGTTTGCCCGCTGAGCTATTGAAACCGCGGAGCCGAGTTACTGATCAAGTTGAGTTGACCGGCCCAATTTCCGGCCAATCCCGGGGTAGCTGATACTGTGCATACTCTCGATGCCGAATGCCACTGTGCAATATGCAACGCCTGCTTGACCGATTGCGCAAAAAAAACAGCCACACCATGTGAGTGGTGTGGCTGCACGTATGTGGTATGAAGCAGTGTTCTAGAAGGTGAGATTCAACTTCTTCACAACATCCATCGTGATGTAGTTGCTACCGGACGGAAGATTGCTGGCCATGGCAAACGCCTTGGCGGCGTTCAGCGTGTCACGGCCGATGATGCCATCAACGTTGGCCTTGTAATAGCCCTTGTCAGCCAGTGCCTGCTGCAGGGCCGTGACGTTTGAGCGCGTCATATCGACCTCGCACATGACCTGGCGCCATTCCACCATCTCATCGGTCACCTTGCTCGTACGCGTCACGTTCTCGTATGTCGCGGGAATCGCGATGCGTTTCTCCTGGTATGGAGAGACGACATTAGTGACCGCCAGGGTATCGTATTTAGCCGGGATCGCTACCTCACGTGCGGTCGCTGGTGTCTTCACAACCGTCCTGGTTACGGTCTTGTACTCTGCCGGGATTGCTACTTCTTCGGTCCGGGCGGGACTCACAAGAACGCGCTTCTGTACGCTCTTATAGGTTGCAGGGACTTCGACCAGGCAGATGATCTCGCCGGTATCGGTCGTGGTTTGTGACAGCACATTGGCTGGCTGAAAGGTAGCCGGTCCCTTTTTCCACACTGTATGGGCCGGCGTGTCCAGTACCTGTTCTATCCGGATGTCGTACTTGGCTGCTACCTCGACAATCTTGCTTGATGCGGGCTTGACAAGAACTCTTGCCTGAACCTGCTCATAGACGGCGGGGATGACCTCCAGCTTTGTAGAAGCCTCCTTGACGGGCACTGTCTGCGGGACCTTCTCATAACGTGCTGGGATGATCTCAATACGCTCTGAGGCTTCACTCGTAAGGACTCGCTCAGATACAGACTGATACTTGGCGGGTATCAAAACCCGGGCGTAGCATTACCCGGTTTTGCCATTCGGCGGAAACAGACTGGTAATGGAAGCCTGGCTGCTGCTCGAGCTGCCAATCTGGGCGAGGCGTGCCTCATTGTCGGCAATCTTGCGATCACGTGCGGCCACTTCGGACTCTAACTCCGAAACACGGGTTTGTGCAGCCTGAAGCTCTACCACCGATTTCGAATCGGAACCTGCAACAGTGCGGGTGTTTCTCTCCAGCCATACTCGAGCAACCGCCTGCGAAAGCGGCACTGGCGACCATAGCCAAGGTGTTCCTATATAGATTACGCATTCCCAAAACTCCTGATTGTTAGGTATCAACAGCGGCGAGTATAGGGGCAAAAAATGGGCCCCCTGCCCACTGTGACAATGTTTAACATTCGGACTTCGGGGCTGGATTGAATCCCTCCAGAACCGAGCATCCAGAGCAGGGCTTGCGGGTCAGAATCGTAGTTCACGGGCGAGCCACGGACTGGAGGCAGCACCCTCGGATCTCCACTCCCGCGCCACCGGCCCGGCGAACTGCCCGAGAACCCGGACAAGAGCCGCTACCTGACCTTGCTCAAGGCAGGCGGCTCTGACTATGCCTATGACCTGCTAAAACGGGCCGGCGTGGACATGCCGACACCGGATCCCTACCAGGCCACTTTCGATCGCATGAACATGATCATGGACCAGATCGAGGCCATCCTGGATGCGAGGGAGAAAGCCGGTCAGGCGCACTAGTGCGGTCGCGAGAAGATAGCCGTGGCATCAGAAAAACAAGGGGCGTCACCGCCTTTGTTTTTTGCGAGAGCCAATCCTCCGCTGAGAAACTTTTGGGATAACCGCAAGCCTGTGGCGCCATTCCGGTCAGCCGGTGACGGACAGCCATGATCCGACGAAAGTTCACGCCACTTCGCTTCGTAAAGTGATAAAGTGGCGGCAATTAAACCTGCAGCAGCTAGCCTAAAAGGAATAAACATGAAACCTTCAATTTTCCAGCACATCGTAGCCCGGCTGATGGCCATCGCGATTATTAGCATGGGCTTTGTACAAGTTTCGGCTGCAGGGGTCATAGGCACCCAGCAGATGGTCAACAGCGAAGCTCGTCAAGATCAGCTAGCAATATCTGGCTG
>CAWGLN010000010.1:0-96926 GCA_963823435.1 uncultured Gammaproteobacteria bacterium
TTCAGGTCCTCGCTCAAACCCTCCCATAATTTCAGGGAAAATTCGTAGAAGCGGGAGTTGGCCTCCTGGTAATAGTCAGAACGAATAATGGTGGTATTTCGTCCCGTATTACCGCCACCCAGGTAGCCCTTTTCCAGCACCGCCACGTTCTTTATGCCGTGATTGCGGGCCAGGTAATAGGCGGTGGCAAGGCCATGTCCGCCACCGCCGATTATCACAATGTCGTAATGTTTGTCAGGCTCGGGGTCGCGCCATGCGCGAGGCCAGTTCCGGTGACCGGACCAGGCGTTTTTGAACAGGCCGAGCGCAGAGTAGGGTTGCATAGAGTGTGGTTTGACCGCGCCTTGTGATCTGGATTTCAATCGGGTTCGACGATAGCACGGCGTTGAGGTGGCGGTGAAGGCCATCCTCAATCCGAATGCACGCCGGTTATCCGGGCCCGGCGCAACGACCCTGCGTGTTTTCGCATACAATCCACCTGTTCCAGAATTATTCAGAGGCTCGTTAATGGATATCCCAGCAGAAGTTCACCGGGCAGCCGGACGTATTTATGATGTCGTACGCGAGACCCCCCTGGACTTGCTGGTCGGATTCAGCGATGAGCAATGCAAGGTCTACGGCAAGCTCGAGAACCTGCAACATACCGGATCCTTCAAGCTGCGCGGTGCGGTGAACAAGCTGATGTCCCTGGATGCAGATCAGCGCGAGGCGGGTTGTGTGACGGCATCTACCGGCAATCACGGGGCCGCCATGGCCTACGCCTTCGCTCGTCTTGGTGTCAATGGCATGATCTTCGTGCCCGAGAATGCATCGAAGACCAAGGTAGAGGCTATCCGGCGTTACGGCGGGGACTTGAAGTACCACGGTGTCGATGGCGCGCAGACCGAGCGCTATGCGCGGGAGTTTGCGAATGACAATGGCATGCTCTACATCTCCCCCTACAATGATCCGCAGATTATTGGTGGCCAGGGTACTGTGGGACTGGAAATGTACAGACAGCGTCCCGAGCTGGATGCGGTGTTCGTCGCAGTGGGCGGAGGCGGGTTGATGTCGGGTATAGCCGGTCTGTTGAAGTCGGTGAACCCCGGTATTCGAATCGTCGGTTGTCAGCCCGCGAACTCGGCCGTGATGGCTCATTCCGTCACCGCCGGGCATGTCATTGATGAGCCTAGTCTGCCCACGCTTTCCGATGCAACAGCCGGTGGCATGGACCTGGACTCGATCACCTTTGCGCCCTGTCGTGATTTCGTGGACGAGTGGATCCTGGTGAGTGAGGAGGAAATCGCTGTCTCCATGCGTAAATTCCTGCAAAGCCAGCACCAGCTTCTGGAGGGCTCGGCGGGTGTGGCCCTGGCTGCGATAGAGAGCAGCAGGGAGTCCTTGCAGGGGCAGACTGTCGGCGCGGTGATCTGTGGCGCCAACATCAGTTTGGATACCCTCAAGACCATCCTGTAAATCTCTCGGCTATCCTGCACGGGTGGAATTGTCCTCTCCCCGCGAATGCTCTTGGGTCGTACACCGAGCCGCAGCACTCGCGCCAGCTTCTCCTGGTGTATATTCGTGGCAGAAAAACTGGGTTCACACCGATTGATCCGAGGCAGGGAGCTATTAGTGGTAGATCATCTCCATATCGGGTTCCGGTTGAATGAGTTTATTGTCAGGCCCATCAGAAACAGCATAGACGGGCCCGGTGGGGTTCAGCAGGTTCCTGCGCGTTCAATGGAAGTGCTGCTGAGCCTGGCGCGCAAGCCTGGGTTCGTGCTTTCGCGGCGCCAGCTGAAAGAGCAGGTATGGGGTCGTGCTGAAGTATCCGGCGCGGTGATTACACGAAGCGTAGGCGAATTGCGTCATGTCCTGGGGGACAGTGCAGATTCACCGCGCTTCATCCAGACCATTCCAGGTCGCGGTTATCGCCTGATACCTGAGCCCTTGCCCTTGACCGCGGTGATTTCCGAAACGGCCGAAGAGGCGGGCGGATCCTGCGTCTGTCGAAAAACAAGTCCCGACGCTTTTCGGATTTCTCTCCGATCTGGCGCACAGAAAAGTATATCGGATTGCGGCGAGTTACCTGGTGGCATCGTGGGTGCTGTTGCAGGTCGCAGATGTGATCCTGGACGCATTGCCGTTGCCGGCCTACTCGATGACCTTCCTGGTGGTGGCCCTGGCCATGGGGTTTCCGGTGGCCATGATACTCGCCTGGGCCTTCCAATGGACACCCCAGGGTTTGATGGTGGAAAGCTTCGGTGGACGACTGCGCGCCGCATCCACGGGAGCCACGCCTGGCAGGCTGGTGTACATGGTGGCGGGGGTCAGCGCCGTGCTGGTCGGATCCGGGGCGTATTTTCTTACCTCGAGCGATGAATTGCCGGAGCAACCGGTGGCGGCCGCCGAGTCCATCGGGGTGCTGCCGTTTGTGAATTTCAGCGATGACGCAGGCCAATGAGTATTTCAGTGACGGCCTGACCGAGGAAGTCCTTAATGTGCTGGCCCAGATGGGCAACCTGCAAGTGGCCTCCCGGACCTCTTCGTTTTACTTCAAGGGCAAGGACCTGGATATAAAGGAGATAGCCAGGGCCTTGAATGTACGCTACCTGCTGGAGGGCAGCGTGCGCCTGGCCGGGGATGGTATGCGTATCACGGCCCAGTTGATTGACGGCCAGAATGGCTATCACCTCTGGTCCGGCACCTATGACCGCAAGACCGAGGATGTGTTCGCCGTGCAAAGCGATATCGCACGCCAGGTCGCACGCAATTTGAAAGTGGTGTTGACCGCTAGCCTGGAGAACGTGCTGGAGCAGGTACCCACAGAAAATTGGGAAGCCTACGATGCCTACTTACGTGGCCGCGACTATCTCAGGCGTTCTAACAGTCCCGAGAATCTGAATAATGCCGCCCTGCAATTTCAGCAGGCCACTACTCTGGACCCGGCATTTGGCCTGGCCTATGCGGGCACCTGCGAGACACGTTTGGCCCAGTATCGCCAGAATTCGGAATCGAGCTTGTTTGAACAGGCGGAAAAAGCCTGTAACAGGGCCATGACCCGGGACGGGAACTCCGCCGAAGTGGTCCTGGCCCTGGGCAAGTTGCATCTGCTCTCGGGGCAATATGATCTCGCCCTGGAAGAAATAGATCGGGCGCTGGCGCTAAAGCCCCGCTGGGTGGACGCCAGGCTCAGCCGGGCGGACGTGCTGTTGGCCAGCGGTCTCCCCGGGGAAGCAGAACAGGAAATGAAGACTGCGATCGAGATTGATCCGGGATTTTGGGAAGCCTATAACTCGCTGGGTGGTTTTTATTTCGCCAGGGGTCGCTACGAGGAGGCTGTCGCCAGTTATCAGGAAGTCATCAAGCGGACGCCGGATAATGCCTCTGCCTACAACAATATGGGCGCCGCACATTACCTGCTGGGTGATTTGCAGGGCGCCGCCGAGATCTGGCTCAAATCCCTGGCGATCATGCCTACCTCCGCCATGTACAGTAATGTCGGCTCGATGTACTTCTACCTGCGGCGCTTCGATGATGCGGTCGGTATGTATGACAAGGCGATTGAAATGGCGCCCGACCAGTTCTTGTACTGGGGGGCGCTGGGTGAAACCTATCGCCAGATACCGGACGCATGGAACCAGGCCGAGGCGGCGTACCGCAGGGCCTTCGAACTGGGTGAAGCGATGCTGGTCATCAACCCCGATGACGTCGGAGGTTCTGAGCAACCTGGCTCCATTTTATGCAGGTGCCGGAAATTTTGAAAAAGCATATGCCTTGCTGGATGCGGCACGAGAAAGAAAGTCCGAGGACTACTATTATTTTTATAACGCGGCCCTGGTCAGTGTGCGTGCCGGAAACTCGGTGAAGGCCGAGGACGCCCTGATGAAGGCGGTGGAGTTGGGTTACCCTGTGATCCTGTTGTCTATGGACGCGGGTCTCGATCCTCTCCAGGGAAGGCCGAGGTTTGAGGCGCTGGTGGGCGGCGGAAAATAAGGCTAAGGTGGAAGGCCCCGGCCCTGAAACGGGGCCTGATAATAATGCAAAAGCAGCGTAATCCAAGGAGCAGACGAGATGCGTAATAACAAGAATTCAGTATGGGCAGGGTTTGGCGCCGTGGGTGTAGCGCTGCTGGGCTTGTCCAGCCTGGCCATGGCCGGTCCGCCAGTGACGCTGAGTGTCGAGATGGATGGCGGTTGCCCGCAATCCGTGACCGATACCAGCAATTCCTGCCCGCCCGGGCTGGCCGGTCCGGGCAATGCTTGCGCTTCCCCGGGGGCCACCCCGATACACTGGACATCGAGTAACGGCGAACCCATTACCATTATCTTCAAGGACAAGGTACCCGAGGGCTTGAACAAGAGTAATGGTGGCAACAGCGGCAATGTAAACGCAACGGTTTCGCCCGATGCCGCCGCCGGTAATTACGAGTACGGTATCAAGGGTGCGACCTGCGAACTGGATCCCGGTCATCATCGTCACCCGCTAGCTGTTCGCAGCGTTTTTACAGCCGGACCCTGGGTGTACTGCCTGGTCAACCGACTATCCAGTGCACCCAGGCTGCGATGGCGAGCGCCGCGGCCAGGTTCATCAGCACTCCTGCCAGCAGCATGCGCCAAAGTGACGCGCCACGCATTTCGCCGAACACCAGGCCGTTGACACCGGTGGCCAGCGGACTCATGAAAGCACAGGTGCAGGAAAGGGTCGCCGTCAGCAACGGATAGATCATCTTGCCGGTCCCTGCGCCGTGGGCCTGGATGGTTTCGAACATGCCCAGTTGCACGACCGTATTGCTCAGGAACTCGGTGCTAAAAGAAGTGATGAGTGCGATCAGGGCGGTAGCGCCGAAACTGTCAAGATTGGTCGGCAGCGCATTCGCCAACAGCCCGGCTATGGCCTGCACCGCACCCAGCGTTACCAGCACGGTGGCAAAGGTCACGAAACCGGCCACGAACAGCAAGCCCCTGAGCGGCAGGTTGTTGACCACGTCTGCAAGACGCAGCAAGGGTCGGGTTCCCGCTTCCTGCCTGACTGGCAGTACGAACAGCACCAGCGTCAACACCACGGACAGCGCCACGGTGACCCCCATTACCGGTTCCTGCGGGAACCGGCCCATGCTGGCGGATAATCCAAAAGCACTGATAAAAAAGGCTCCTGCCAGCCACAGGGCGTAACCCTGTGCCTTGAGTCTTGGCGCGTGCCAGTGGTCCATGGGTTCGACTTTTTCACCAGCATGTTTTCCCGCCAGGGTGAACATGATGACCATCCAGCCGATCACCACCAGCGCGGCTGCCAGGGGCAGACCCCAGAGCAGCCAGCGGTCAAAACGAAGCAGACCGTCACCGTCTATTTGTTGCAGGGTGGTATAGGCCACCAGGATACCGTTGGCCGGGGTCGCGGTGATGGCGCCTATGCCACCGATATTCGCACCATAGATCACCGACAGTGCGAGGGCGGTGGTTACCCGGGCCCGGTGATCCTTGCCATGCTGGGCCCACTGGCGTTCCAGCAGTGTGATGATAGGCAGCACGGTGATTGCCGTGATGGCATTGGGTAACAACACCGACAGCGCTGCAGTGAGTGATATAAGCAGGAAGATAAGGGTGGCGAAGGTAAGTTCACGTGTAACCAGGAGGTAGACGATACGTTCCGGCAGTCTGGATACGACAAACAGGCGAGACAGCAGATACCCGCAGACAAATAACAGGACCAGTTGTGCAACATCCATGTGTTATGCATCTCGCGCCAGGCTGTGACCCCGTCGACCGGTGGCCGGGGAGGGGCAGGATGCTCCGATTATGGGCCAGGACATCCGCCAAGTCGCGTCCGTAATGGTGCGGACCCCGCCTGGCGCGGGCGAGATGTTACTACTCGTAAATCGCGTACAACTTGCGTACCTCACCGAGTGATTCCCAGCTTCCCCTGAAACCCGCCGGTACGACAAAACTGTCACCGGCCACGACTCGCTCGGCATGGCCTTGCTCGTCCGTCAATATGGCTTCCCCGGCCAGCATGTGGACGAACTCCTGTTCGGCGTAATTCACTTTCCATTTGCCCGCGGTGGACTCCCAGATCCCGGCGAAGAAGCGCTTGTCAGGCGACTCGAAGAAATTGCGGGTTGTGGTTTGGGGCGTGCCCTCCAGCGGCTTGTCTATCGGACCGCGGCTAATCTCGGGGGTGGCAGTATCGAAACGGATAATGGTGGGCATGAAGTGTTGACCTGGTGGATGGATGGGAAATGCATGTGTCGGGCAAAAGGTACTCGGTGCTCAATGCAGCTAGTCTAACGACTGCCGAGGCATCGCAGAACATTTTCTGCCTTGCTGAGGACGATTCCCGGAATTGAATTTTCTTTTCCGGGCCCCACTATCAGGGCAGTCAAACCTCGAGGCGTAGGAACGTATGGCGACTAACAGTATTGATGAAAAGGGCGTGCTGCTTGCCTGTCCGTCTTGTGGGCAGCGTAATCGGCTGGCCTGGGATCGCCTGGACGGGCAGGGGCGCTGCGCCAGCTGCAAACAGGCCCTGGGAACGTCCTCTCTGCCCCTGGCAGTGACCACCCAGGCACAGTTTTCATCGATGATCGCCGGTTCCGCCTTGCCAGTCCTGGTGGACTTCTGGGCTGACTGGTGCGGTCCCTGTCGCAGCCTGGCGCCGGAACTTGAGAAACTGGCCGTCTCTGGCGCAGGTGATTTTCTCATCGCGAAGGTGGATACCGAGGCCTTGCCGGAGCTTGCCCGCCAATTCGCCATACGCTCCATTCCCTCGTTACTGCTTTTTGCGGGTGGCAGGGAGGTGTCCCGAACTGCCGGAGCGCAGTCCGCCGGGGCCCTGCGGAATTTTGTCCACAAGGCCCTGGCTGGCCGGTCGGCGTAAAGGATTACTTGGCAGGCTTGCGAAAACGCAGGGTCATGCGGTCGCTCTCGCCGATTGCCAGGTAACGGTCCCTGTCCTTGTCTTTCAGGGCCAGGGATGGTGGCAGGGTCCAGACTCCCTGCTCATGATTCTTGGTGTCCAGCGGATTTGAATTGATCTCCGAGGAGGCCTCAAACACGAAACCGGCAGCCGTGGCCAGTTCGATGGTATGTGCCTGTGAGACATAGCCCGTCCTGGAGCTTTCCTTCGGGTCGGCGCCCTCGGCAGCGCGATGCTCTACCACGCCCAGCACGCCGCCGGGCTTGAGCACCTTGAACATGCTGGCGAATACTTCCTTCTCCATGTCACCGTTGATCCAGTTGTGAACATTGCGGAAGGTCAGCACCATGTCGGACGAGCCATCCGCCCCCAGGGCGGACTTGCCGGGCGGGTCGAAATCGATAACCTGTACCTGGTCGTAGACATCGGGGCGATCGGCGAATTTTTGCAACAAGGCCTTGTGCACCCGCGGTCGATAGGCCGGACTGGAATCCTCACCGAAGCTTGCCGCCACCAGCTTGCCGGTGCCGCGCAGGGCAGGAGCCAGGATCTCTGTGTACCAGCCGCCGCCCGGCCAGATTTCAACCACGGTCATATTCGGTTGCATGCCGAAAAACTCCAGGGTGTCCCAGGGATGGCGATAGACGTCCCGCGCAGTATTCGCTTCACTGCGCTGATCGCCCAGCATCGCGTCGTGAAGTCTTGCCGCCATGCTTGTGTCGTCCGCCAACACGCCGGTGGAAAAACCGTCAAGGGCGATAAGACCCATGGTCAACATCAGTGCTACCCTGAATTTCATGTCTAACTCCTGCCTGGTCGTTATGTTTTGTACAATAGCGAATATAACAGGATTGCAGGATCGGCTGAGAATTTCCCTTTTGGGAGTTCTCTTGTTTCGGCGGCCACCAGAAAGTGTCAGGGCCGGCCCTGAACATGTACCGGGAGGTAACGTGGCGTTTTCGACCTTTCCCGCGGTGGTGTCCCACCGTGAACTCGTGACCCCCAGCGTGTTGCGACTCGCATTCAAGCGCCAGGACGGCGAGTCCCTGGCATTCAAGCCAGGCCAGTTTGTGAACATCCATTTTGAGGACCAGGATGGGGCCACTCATCGCAGCTATAGCATCGCCAATCCGCCAGGAGACGCGAATTTCGAGATCGCTGTGTCGCCGGTGGAGGGCGGGCGGGCCACCCGCATGCTGTTTGATCTGGAGCCCGGCGACAGCCTTCAGGTGAGTGGTCCATACGGACGTTTTGTCCTCAAGGATGACCCGCCTTGCCGATACCTCCTGGTCGGCACAGGCACGGGCATCACCCCTTTCCGGGCCATGCTTCCGCAGTTGCGCGAGCGCATGGCTGCCGGCCAGGCCAGGGTGGAAGTGCTGGTAGGCGTGCGCAGTCGCGAGGAGTTCCTGTTTGCCGAAGATTTTGAGCAAGCCGCCCGCAACCACCGCGGCTTGCGTTTGCACGCCTGTTACAGTCGACAGATGCCGGCGGAGCCGGAGCGCTGGGAAAACCGGGGTTACGTGCAGGACCTGTTTCCAAGGCTGGACCTGGATCCCGAGCAGGACATCGTCTACCTGTGCGGGAATCCCGACATGGTGGACGCGGCTACGGCCTGGCTAAAACAGCGGGATTTCCCGATCAAGCGTATGCGGCGCGAAAAATACCTCTCGGCCAACGCCTGAGATACCGGACCGGGCACGACGGGTGCCCTGCCCGGCTGCGTCATCAGGAGTGAATGGGTTTGTAACGTATGCGGTGGGGCCGGTCGGCTTCCTCGCCCTTGCGTCGCTTGTAGTCCTCGGCGTAGTCCTGGTAATTGCCCTCGTACCAGACCACTTCCGAGTTACCCTCGAAAGCCAGGATGTGGGTGGCAACCCGGTCCAGGAACCAGCGGTCATGGGAGATCACGACCGCGCAGCCTGGAAAGGCCAGGATGGCTTCTTCCAGCGCACGCAGGGTCTCAACGTCCAGGTCGTTGGTGGGTTCGTCGAGCAGCAGGACATTGCCGCCCGAGCGCAACAGCTTGGCCAGGTGAACCCGGTTGCGTTCGCCACCGGAGAGCAGTCCGACTTTCTTCTGCTGGTCGGCTCCACGGAAGTTGAAGTGGCCGACATAGGCGCGGGACGGGGTCTCGTAATTCGCTACCCGGATAATGTCTTGCCCATCGGAGATTTCTTCCCACACGGTCTTTTCACCGGACAGGGAATCACGACTCTGGTCCACATAGGCCACGCTCACTGTCTCACCCACCCGGATTTCACCAGAGTCGGGTTTTTCCTGGTCTACCAGCATGCGGAACAGGGTGGTCTTGCCGGCGCCGTTGGGCCCGATTACACCCACGATGCCACCCGGTGGCAGGTTGAAGTTCAGGTTTTCGAACAGCAGTCGTTCACCAAAGCTTTTACCCAGGTTTTTGGCCTCGATGACCAGGTCGCCCAGACGTGGACCCGGCGGGATGTAAATCTCGTTGGTTTCGTTCCGGCGCTGGAACTCCTGGGAAGACAGTTCCGCGTATTGCCTGAGGCGGGCCTTGGACTTGGCTTGCCGGCCCTTGGGATTGCTGCGCACCCATTCCAGTTCGTGTTTCATGCTGCGAACACGTGCATCCTCCTGCTTGGCTTCCATCTCCAGTCGCTGCTCTTTCTGCTCCAGCCAGGAGCTGTAATTGCCTTCCCAGGGGATGCCGTAACCCCGATCCAGTTCGAGTATCCAGCCTGCGACGTTATCCAGGAAGTAACGGTCATGGGTGACCGCCACGACGGTGCCCGGGTAGCTTTCCAGGAAGCGCTCAAGCCAGGCCACCGATTCGGCATCCAGGTGGTTGGTAGGCTCATCCAGCAGCAACATATCCGGTTTGGCCAGCAACAGTTTGCACAGGGCCACGCGACGACGCTCGCCGCCTGAGAGCTTGCTCACGTCGGCATCCCAGGCCGGCAGACGCAGGGCGTCGGCAGCTACCTCCAGCGTGCGTTCCAGGTTGTGACCATCACTGGCCTGTACGATGTTTTCCAGCTCGGCCTGTTCCCGGGCCAGGGCATCAAAGTCAGCGTCCGGCTCGGCGTAGGCCGCGTACACCTCTTCCAGTCTTGCCAGCGCGGTGGTGACGTCTCCCAGGGCAGCCTCCAGGTTGCCCCGTACGTCGAGGGTCTCGTCCAACTGGGGTTCCTGGGGCAGGTAGCCGATCCTGATCCCCGGCTGGGGTCGGGCCTCGCCCTCGATCTCGGTATCCAGACCGGCCATGATGCGCAGCAGGGTGCTTTTTCCCGAGCCGTTGAGCCCCAGCACGCCAATCTTGGCGCCGGGGAAAAAACTCAGGGAAATATCCCGCAGGATAAAACGCTTGGGCGGCACCACTTTGGCGACGCGGTTCATCGTATAAACGTACTGGGCCATAGGGATCAGGTTTCCGCAAAAGCGGCTGATTATGAATGGGTGTGAGGAGCCTCGCCAGCCTGTCGAGGACCCCGCTGCCCACATTGCGGAGCCAGGATGCCAAATTCCACGATTTTGCGGCTTTCCGGGGCATCTCAGGAGGCCCAAGCTGCGGTACAATCGCGCTTTTGGCTCACTTGTCCCGACCACGGCTGCTTTGCCCCCGGGTAGGCGATTACGGAGATTGCGGATGTTTCAGCGAGATTTGGCCCTTGCCGGCTATGACGACGAACTGGCCCAGAGCATTGAGAATGAACGGCGACGCCAGGAAGAGCACATCGAGCTGATCGCCTCTGAAAATTATGCCAGTCCGCGAGTAATGGAAGCCCAGGGCTCGGTGCTGACCAACAAGTATGCCGAGGGCTATCCGGGCAAGCGCTACTACGGTGGCTGCGAGTTTGTGGATGTCGCTGAAAACCTGGCCATTGAAAGGGCAAAGCAATTGTTCGGCGCAAGTTACGCCAATGTGCAGCCTCATTCCGGGTCGCAGGCGAACGCGGCGGTGTACCTGGCGCTGCTAAAGCCTGGCGACACCATCCTGGGTATGAGCCTGGCCCACGGTGGTCACCTGACCCACGGCGCCAAGCCCAATTTCTCGGGCCAGATTTTCAACGCTGTCCAGTACGGTGTGAAATCCGATACCGGCGAGATCGACTACGAAGAGGTTCACAAGCTTGCGCTGGAGCACAAGCCGAGCATGATCATTGCCGGATTTTCGGCCTATTCCCGCGTGATCGACTGGCAGCGTTTTCGGACTATCGCTGACGAGGTCGGCGCTTACCTGGTCGTGGATATGGCCCATGTGGCGGGTCTGGTCGCCGCAGGCGTGTATCCCAACCCGGTACCTTTCGCGGACGTGGTGACTTCCACCACGCACAAGACCCTGCGTGGTCCGCGCGGTGGCCTGATCCTGGCGCGCGAGAACGAGACAATTACCAAGAAACTCGGTTCCATGGTATTTCCCGGTACCCAGGGTGGTCCGCTGATGCATGTCATCGCGGCCAAGGCGGTGGCGTTCAAGGAGGCGCTGGAACCCGAGTTCAAAACCTACCAGGTCAAAGTGGTGGCCAACGCCCGCAAGAATGTGTGAAGTGTTGATTGCCCGGGGTTACCAGATTATTTCCGGCGGTACGGATAATCACCTGTTGCTGGTCAGCCTGGTGGACAAGGGTATAACCGGCAAGGATGCAGATGCGGCCCTGGGTCGCGCCTATATCACCGTGAACAAGAACACCGTGCCGAATGATCCCCGTTCACCCTTTGTGACCAGCGGCCTGCGTTTGGGCACACCGGCAATAACCACGCGGGGGTTTGGCGAGAAAGAAACGGGCGAACTCACGGGCTGGATTTGCGACATCCTGGATGATCTCGAAAACGAGGCCATCATCGACCGGGTGCGCGACCAGGTGCTGGAATTGTGTTCCAGATTTCCCGTTTACTAGGGAGCCTCTGATCTATTCATGAACGTGCATCTTGCGGCCAAAAACCCCAGCTTCTGTGTTGCCGATCTTCGCAGTAGCCCCACTACTACGTGCGATCGGCGCCTTGAATCTGAATCTTTTCGCCAGCAATCTGCATCGTCCAGACTACATCAGAGACTCCCCGCAACTTGCGCTCAACCGAAACGTGTAAACATGTTTCAGTGGTAAAACCATGCATTGTCCGTTCTGTGGCCATGAAGAGACCAAGGTAACCGACTCCCGCCTGACGGGTGAGGGGACCCAGATCCGCCGCAGGCGGGAGTGCCTGGCCTGTGGCGAGCGTTTTACGACCTTCGAAACCGCAGAACTGGTATTGCCCCATGTGGTAAAGCGGGACAAGTCCCGTCAGCCGTTTGACCAGGGCAAGTTGCGGGCGGGCATCACCCGCGCACTTGAAAAGCGCCCGGTAAGCAGTGAGGACGTAGAGGCGGCAATCGCCCATATCGTGCACAAGCTGCGGGTGGCTGGAGAGCGCGAAGTGCCTGCCAGACTGGTGGGTGAGTTGGTCATGGAAGAGTTACGGGCCATGGACGAGGTCGCCTACGTGCGGTTTGCTTCGGTCTATCGCAGCTTCCAGGACCTGGATGAGTTCAAGGAAGAAATCGAGCGCTTGCGCCAGGACACCGCCAGTGGCAATCGGCAGCAACTGCCCCTGTTGCCGGAGACCAAGCGTCGATAGACGCGGACAACGAGCAGCGCCATGACACAGTTCAGCCAACAGGACCACCAGTTCATGCGGCACGCACTAAAGCTTGCCGCGCGTGGTCTGTACACGACCGATCCGAATCCGCGGGTGGGCTGCGTGATCGTGCGTGACGATCAGCTTGTCGGCGAAGGCTGGCACCGGCGTGCGGGCGAGCCGCATGCCGAGGTGTATGCACTGGAACAGGCGGGCGAACGCGCCAGGGGCGCGACGGTATACCTGACCCTCGAGCCGTGCTCCCATCATGGCAGGACTCCGCCCTGCGCCGAGGCCCTGCTGCGTGCGCAGCCTGCGCGGGTGATAGTGGCGGGTATGGATCCAAATCCGCAGGTGGCCGGACGGGGTCTGGGACTGCTGAAGGAAGCCGGGATCGAGGTCCATGGCGGTCTTGAACAGGAGCAGGCCGAAGCCCTGAACCCCGGTTTCCTGAAGCGTATGCGCAGCGGTCGACCCTGGTTGCGGCTGAAGGTGGCGGCCAGTATGGATGGCCGGACCGCCCTGGCCAATGGCCAGAGCCAGTGGATCAGCGGCGAAGAGGCGCGGGGTGACGTACAGCACTGGCGGGCGCGCAGCTCGGCGCTGGTAACCGGTATCGGCACCCTGTTGGCCGATGATCCAGGCCTGAATCAGCGTCTGGACGGGGTGCAGCGACAGCCCGTCAGGGTGGTGCTGGACAGTCGTTTGCGAACGCCACCTTCGGCCAGGACCCTGAGCCTGCCCGGACAGGTGCTGCTGTTCGCCTCCAGTCTGCATGGGGCCCCGGCCCTGGAAGCTGCCGGTGCGAGTGTGGAACTGATTCCCCCGGGTTCGGGAGGCCTGGACCTTGGGGCGGTGCTGGACCGCTTGGGGCAACTGGAAATGAACGAAGTCCTGGTAGAGGCGGGGCCGACCCTGGCAGGCAGCTTCCTGGCCGCTGGCCTGGTGGATGAGATGATCGTTTACCTGGCGCCGTGTCTGCTGGGCGACCAGGGAAGGGGCATGTTTGCACTGGGAGAGCTCACGGCCTTGTCAGACCGGGTACAATTACGAATTCTGGATGTGACGCGGGTGGGTGAGGATTTGCGCCTCATTGCACGACCACGCGGGAAGGATTGATGTTTACCGGAATTATTCAGGCCGTGGGGCATATTGGCGCGCTGGAATCGCGGGGTGGGGACGTGCGTCTCACCGTGAAGGCCTCCGGTATGGACTTCGCCAACTGCGCCCTGGGTGACAGCATCGCAGTGAACGGCGTGTGCCTGACCGCGGTGGACCTGGGTGAAGACTATTTTGTGGCCGATTGTTCTCGTGAAACCTTGCAGGTGACCACCCTGGGTAAACTGGGCACCTCGGATCCGGTAAACCTGGAAAAGGCCCTGTGCCTGGGGCAGCCACTGGGAGGACACCTGGTCAGCGGGCACGTGGACGGTGTCGGGCGCTTGCTTGCGCAGCACGAAGATGCGCGGTCGGTCCGCCTGGATTTTGAGATGCCGAAAGACCTGGTCCGTTACGTGGCCAGGAAAGGCTCGATTTGCGTGAATGGCGTCAGCCTGACGGTCAACGATGTAAAAGGCAGTCGTTTTGAGGTGAATATCGTACCCCACACCTTGCGCGCCACTACGCTGGGCAAGATCCGCCCCGGTGACGAGGTCAATCTCGAGGTCGACCTGGTTGCCCGCTACCTTGAGCGACTGGTGATGCCTGACGGCGAGGGCAGTGGTCTGGACCTGGACAAGCTGCGGGATGCCGGCTTCATACAATGACGATTAACAACGATTCTGAACAAAGGAATAATTTTGAATAACATTCAAGAAGTCCTTGCCGATTACAAGGCCGGCAAGATGGTTATCCTGGTCGACGACGAGGATAGAGAAAACGAAGGCGACTTGTTGATGGCTGCTGAACTGGTCAGGGCCGAGGACATCAATTTTATGGCCCGCTTCGGACGCGGTCTGATTTGCCTGACCCTGACACGTGAGCGCTGCCGGCAGTTACGACTGCCGTTGATGGTGCGCGAGACGGACCAGGATCATTCCACCAATTTCACCTTGTCGATTGAGGCGGCCGAGGGTGTGACCACGGGAATTTCCGCCCATGATCGGGCGCAAACTGTGCTGGCCGCAGTGCGCGCCAACGCCCGGGCGGAGGATATTCGGCAACCGGGGCACGTGTTCCCGCTGATGGCCCAGCCCGGCGGCGTGCTGACCCGCGCAGGCCATACCGAGGCAGGCTGTGACCTGGCCCGTATTGCCGGGATGAAGGAGCCCGCGTCGGTGATCGTGGAAATTCTCAATGAGGATGGCACCATGGCCCGGCGTCCGGACCTGGAGAAATTTTCGCAGCAGCACAACATCAAGATAGGCTCGATCGCGGACCTGATTCACTACCGCCTGGAAATTGAGAACACCATCGAACGTATCTCCCACCAGAAAGTGGAAACTGAATTCGGTGAGTTCGACTTGTATTGCTACGACGATTATGTGCATCGGGACGTACACCTGGCCCTGGTCAAGGGTGACCTGGGTAGCCGTGAGCCTGCCCTGGTGAGGGTTCACGTCCAGGACACCCTGAGCGATGTGCTGGGTGCACGAAGCGCGACCCTGGGCTGGCCCCTGCGCAGCGCCATGCGTCAGATTGCTGAATCGGGAAGCGGGGTGGTCGTGATTCTGCGCCCGCCTGAAACCCCTCGCCAGCTTATGGATGCGCTGCAGGCGCTGGTTTCCAACAAAAAAACGCCACGCAAGGACAGGGTCGAGGGCACCCGTGTGTTGCGGACCTACGGTACCGGCGCACAGATACTGAGAGACCTCGGTGTCAGCAAAATGCGGGTGCTGAGCGCGCCCACTCAAATGCACGGCATTTCCGGTTTTGGACTGGAAGTGGTGGAATATGTGGATGAACACAAGCCCAGTGAGGCCTGATCGATGGAAAAGCTAAAGCAGTTTGAAGGTGACTTGCAGGTGCGTGATTTGCGCATCGTCATTGTCGCCACACGGTTTAATGAATTCATCGTAGACAGCCTGGTCAAGGGTGCAGTACACGCCTTGCGTCAGCACGGTGCCCAGGACGGTGACATTCATCTCGTACATGTGCCGGGGGCCTTCGAATTGCCCCTCGCGGTGAAACACCTGGCGGCCTCCAGGCGCTACGATGCGATAGTCGCCCTGGGTGCGGTAATTCGTGGATCCACACCGCATTTCGATTACGTGGCCAGCGAATGCGCCAAGGGTGTCGCCAGTGCGAGCATGAGCCATGATGTGCCGGTTGGGTTTGGCGTACTGACCGTCGATACCATCGAGCAGGCGATTGAGCGGGCCGGCACCAAGGCCGGCAACAAGGGGGCCGAGGCCGCCTTGTGCGCAGTGGAAATGGTGAATTTGCTGCGTCAGCTGGAGCGCTGATAGTGCAGGCCAAAGCCAACAAACGCGCCCCTTCCGGGCGGAGCAAGGCGCGCGAGCTGGCCATGTGGGCGCTGTACCAGCAGCAGATTACCGGTATGGATCAGCGGGACATCTACAACCAGTTCTTGCTGGATACCCGGGGTTCCAAGCTTAATCTTGATCTCATCGCCGGCCTGGTGAGTGAGTACATTGAAGAAATGGAAAAAGCGTCGCTGGAGGATTTTGACGCGCGTTATTTTTCCGGTGCCGATCCAAGGTACTTCAAGGAACTGGTGTTGAATATTCCGCCGCTGGCAGGTGAGCTGGAAGAAGTACTCGCAGCCTTTTCGGATCGTCCGATAGTCCAGCTTGATCCGGTCGAACGCAGCATCTTGCTGGTTGGGACCTACGAGTTGCGTGAGCGCCTGGATATCCCCTACCGGGTGGTGATTAACGAAGCCGTGGAACTGGCCAAGTTTTACGGTGCAGAAGACGGTCATCGCTTTGTAAATGCCATGCTGGACAAGGTCTCGGGCGAGCTTCGCAAGGTCGAGCGCCTGGCCCGGCAGAAAAAGACCTGAGGAACACGATATGCCCTTACCCAGTCCTGTTGAACGTGATCACCTGCATACCCGCCGGATACGGTGCGAGGGTTTCAAGCGCGCCGACGGTCTGTGGGATCTGGAAGGCAGGTTGACGGACACCAAGAGTTACGATTTCGACAGTCGTATGCGTGGCAGGTTGCGTGCCAGCGAAAAAGTGCACTTGATGCGGATGCGTCTGACCCTGGATGACGATTTTGTGGTGCGCGAAGTACACGTAAGTATTGACGAGCACCCCTATCCAGCCTGTCCCATGATAGGACCTGACTATCAGCAATTGGTGGGTTTGCGTGTGGAGCCCCAGTGGTCGAGCAAGATTGCGGAGCTGTTTGGTGATGTGAAGGGTTGCCTGCACATCACCGAGTTGGCGCACAGTCTGGCGCACATGGCATTTCAGACTATGGGCCCGTTACTGCCCGATGTGCTGAACAGTACCGAGAGCAAGCCGCCTCACCTGGACTGTTGTCACGCCTTGAAAACCTCAGGCCCGGTGGTCCAGGAATTCTATCCAACCTGGTACCGCGACGAGGGGAGCCGATAAACCGGGGAGTCTGGTTTGGGCCAAATTAGCGAGAATCGCGTCATCGAGGTGTTGCAGCAACATTGCGGTTTGCAACGGGCCGACGTGGTGCTGGGTATAGGGGATGACGGGGCGGTGCTGCAACCGCCACCTGGCCAGCAATTGGTTCAGGTGGTGGACGCCCTGTTCGAGGGTGTGCATTTTCCTGCGGGCATCAGCGGCGAAGACCTGGCCTGGCGGGTGTTCGGCGTTAACCTCAGCGATATTGCCGCCATGGGCGCGCAGCCGGCCTGGGCCACCCTGGCGCTTTCCATGCCGGTGGCCGAGGAACAGTGGGTGCAATCATTCGCCCTCGGTCTGGGCGCTTGCAGCCGGAGGTTTGATACGGCCCTGGTAGGGGGGGACACGGTTCGTGGACCCTTAGGGGTGTCCTTGCAGATCACAGGCTTCGTGCCGCCCGGTCAGGCGCTGACCCGCAAAGGTGCGAAACCGGGTGACGGTATTTACCTGACCGGCGCAACCGGTTTGGCCGGTGCAGGTCTGGCGTGCATGCTGGGTGACCTGCAGGTGCAGGATGAACCGCCGGTCTGGCGTCAGCGCTTCATGAGACCGCAACCACGTCTTGCCCAGGGTCAGGCCTTGCGAGGCCTGGCCAGTGCCTGCCTGGATATATCCGATGGCTTGCTGCGGGACATGGGCAGGTTGCTTGAGGCAGGCGCAGTGGGTGCCACCCTGCAGGTGCAGGATCTTCCGGGTCTGTCCGAGATGAGTTCAAGAGTCGGTGAAGAGCGGGCGCGGAACCTGTTGCTCAGTGCAGGTGACGACTATGAGTTATGTTTCACCGTGCCCCGCAAGCATGAGGCGAAGGTGGTCGCCCTGGGCCGGGAGTGGGATTGCGGATGTACCCGTATCGGCCAGGTCACCGAACTTCAGAGTATTCGCCTGCTCAGCAACGAGCAGGAGATACCTTTTCCTGCCCCTGGTTTTGAGCATTTTCAGACATGAGTAAAGCGGTCACTGCACGTACCATTTTTTCCAGCCCGGTGCATTTCCTGGCCTTTGGCTTTGGCAGTGGGCTGGCGCCCTGGGCGCCCGGAACCGCCGGTACCCTGGTGGCGGTAGTCCTGGAATGGCCATTACGATCCCAGGGCCTTGAGATTCGTCTGCTGGTAGCCGTCCTGTTGTTCGCCACTGGCGTGTGGATATGCGGCGAAAGTTCACGCCGGCTTGGCGTGCATGATCACGGGGGCATTGTGTGGGACGAGATTGCCGGCTATTTCCTGACCATGCTGCTGGCGCCTGAAGGCTGGCAATGGAGTGTGCTGGGTTTTGGCCTGTTCCGGCTGTTTGATATCGTCAAACCGTGGCCAATCCGAGAGATTGATCACAGACTGGGGGGCGGCCTAGGCATTATGGTAGACGACACTCTGGCAGCGGTATTCGCAGGTTTGATTCTGTGGGGCCTGGTCCAGTTACAGTTGCTTACCTAACGGAATCCAGAAGAAACATTTTGAGTGAGAACAACACAGACGAATTTCCCGGGAAGATCGGCAAATACGTCATCATCAATGAAGTGGGGCGAGGCAGCACCGGCAGGGTGTTCCTGTCGCATGATCCCTACTATGGGCGTGATGTTGCCATCAAGGTCTACCAGATGGCGGCCCAGGATGAGGACGACAAGGCCCGGGTCGCGCGCAAGATGTTCTTCAACGAGGCCCACATGGTGGGCAAGTTGCAGCACCCGAATATCCTGCCGATTTTTGATGCCGGCGAAGAAGACAACCGCTATTACGTGGTTACCGAGCATGTGCATGGAGCACGCACCCTGGCGGCCTACACCAAGCCCGGAAACCTGTTGCGGGTGGATGACGTGGTGGAAATTATTTACAAGTGTGCGAAGGCCCTGGCCTATGCCCATGGACGCGGAGTGATTCACCGGGACATCAAGCCCAGTAACCTGATGCTGACCCTGGACAACGATGTGCGAATTATCGATTTCGGTATCGCCATCGTGAAAGATGCAGATGTTTCACGTATTCAGGGTATCGCAGGCTCACCCAGCTACATGTCGCCGGAGCAGGTGCAGTCAGATGAAATTACGCATCGTGCAGACCTGTATGCGCTGGGCGCGACCATGTATGAGCTGTTGACCGGCGAGCGTCCGTTCAAGGCCAATAATCTTGGCAAATTGCTGCACCAGATCGTGTATGCCACGGCGCCGCCGATTCACACGCTAAGACCGGAGATTCCCGAGGAACTGGAAAATATCGTTTCCAAGGCGATGCAGAAGGACGCCGAGAACCGCTTCAAGAATGGCGCCGAATTTGCCGCTGCCTTGACCCAGGTCTACAAAACGCTCAAGAACCAGAACGACACCGTTGATCGCCAGGAACGCTACGACATCCTGCGCAAGCTGCGCTTCTTCCATGAATTTTCGCATTCGGAAATCTGGGAATTATTGCGCGCCAGCGAATGGCGGGAAATGCAGGATGGCGAGGAGATTGTGCGTGAAGGCGAAATGGACGATCGCTTTTACGTTATCGTCGACGGCGGTGTCTCGGTAGAACGTCATGGCAAGTCGGTCGCCATACTGGGCCAGGGTGATTGTTTTGGCGAAGCCAGCTATGTCAGCGGCGCCAGGCGTACGGCGACCATCCGTGCCTCCGAGCACGTCACCCTGATTTGCGTGAGTTCCACCTTGCTTGAGCAGGTCTCATCGGCCTGCCAGCTGCGCTTTAACCGGGTGTTCTTGCGTTCCCTGATTCGTCGCCTGCAACGCATGGACGGCCTGGCCGCGTCCACCGACAAGCTCTCTGCCTGACGGGCCGGGGTATGCACCCGTAAATACAATCGGCCGATAAGCCGGGTTCAGGCGAGGTCCTTGTCTCTCTCGATCAAGGCATAGGCCGAGTGATTGTGGATGGATTCAAAGTTTTCTGATTCCACCACATAGCCGCGAACCCTGTCTTCATTGTTCAGACGGACAGCGATATCACGCACGATATCCTCGACGAACTTCGGATTGTCATACGCTCTCTCGGTCACGTATTTCTCGTCCGGTCGCTTGAGGATGCCATACAGTTCGCAGGACGCTTCCTGTTCGACGATGTCAACCAGTTCTTCCAGCCACATGAAGCCCTCGATGCGGGCAGAGATGGTGACATGTGAGCGCTGGTTGTGGGCGCCTCTATCGGAGATTTTCTTGGAACAGGGGCACAGGCTGGTCACCGGGACCACCACCTTGAGTATCAGGGCGTTCTTGCCGTCCCTGCGTTCACCGACAAAGGAGGACTGGTAGTTCATCAGACTCTGTACACCTGAGACCGGCGCCGTCTTGTTGATGAAGTAAGGGAACTCCATTTCGATATGGCCGGCGTCCGCATCCAGGTGGGCGGTCATTTCAGAGAGCATCTCCCTGAAAGATTTCACGGATATTTCATGTTCATGGTTGTGCAGAATCTCGACGAAGCGAGACATGTGCGTACCCTTGAAGTCCTGGGGAAGATTCACGTACATGCTGAACCTGGCGACCGTGTGCTGTTCGCCACCGGCCCGGTCCATCACCCTGATCGGGTGAAAAATGTCCTTGATTCCAACCTTGTTGATCGGAATACGACGGGTGTCCGCGCGACCCTGTACATCCTCTATCTCAGTGGCGTAGGTACTGCTGCAGCCCTGGGTATCCTGATTCATCCTGTGATTGTCCTCAAATGGTTGGAAAGACCGGGTGTTTTCGGTCAGGTCTTGACCGTCGTCGCCGAGCGCCTGGTCAAGATTTAGACTTAGTTTAACTCATTATCCGGGATTTGGCCCCGCTTGTGTCTCGAATTGTCCGTAGTGTAACGAGGATTTCCCTCAATTGCGTAGGAAACCGCCACTTGCGCGGCAACGTCGGCGTCGTCATGATTCCACTGTTGCATGGGAATATTGGGATGGTCATGGCGAAAAACAAGACTGAAGTGCTGGATTTTGAAGCTGCAATGGCGGAACTGGAAGGCCTGGTGGAACGCATGGAAACCGGTGACCTGCCGCTGGAGGAGACTTTGAAGCAGTTCGAACGTGGGGTCACGCTGACACGCCAGTGCCAGCAAGCGCTCAAGCAGGCGGAACAAAAAGTCCAGATCCTCAGCGGAACCGGCGAAAACTGCAGAACCCGAGGAATTTGACGCCACGGATGACTGACGGCTGTTGTTCACCTGGGGTGAGGCTGGGCTAGAATGGGTCTGAATCGTTGGATTTAGGAACACGCTACTTAAGTTAGGAGATATGTGATGAAGTTGAAAGGTTCAAAAACCGAGACAAATCTGAAGGATGCGTTTGCCGGCGAGTCCCAGGCCAACCGTCGCTACCTGTATTTTGCAGCCAAGGCGGATGTGGAAGGTTTTAACGATGTTGCTGCCGTGTTTCGTTCCACTGCAGAGGGTGAAACCGGTCATGCGCACGGGCACCTGGAGTATCTGGAAGCTGTGGGCGATCCCGCCACGGGCTTACCCATCGGCCCCACCGGCGATAATTTGAAGGCCGCGATTGCGGGTGAGACCCACGAGTACACCGATATGTACCCGGGTATGGCCAAATCTGCTCGCGACGAGGGATTTGACGAAATTGCCGACTGGTTTGAAACGCTGGCCAAGGCCGAGCGTTCGCATGCCAATCGCTTCCAGAAGGCGCTGGATAGCCTCGAAGACTAGGGAATCTCCGATCGATTCTGGACGAAGTAGATTGTGAGCAAAAAGGTTCAGATTCAAAACACCAATCAGGTGCACGTGAGCCCGCTATTGCGAAGATTGGCAACACAGAAGCTGGATTTTTTAGTCGCAAGATACCCGTTCATGAATAGATCAGAGGCTCCCTATCCTGGCTGCAGCAGCAGCTAATGTGGGGGTGCGCTTCCTGGTCACCCGGGACCACCCCCGCTTTTTGATCACTTTTCCAGGGAGGCGTTATGGCAACGTCAGGTGGAAGCCGCAGGGAAGGCAGCCTTGAGGCGCCTACCCGTCATCCGTTGGATTGGAAGAACCCGGATTTCTATAACGAGGAATCCCTGTTTTCCGAAATGGGGCGGGTATTCGACATCTGTCATGGTTGTCGCAGGTGTTTCAACCTGTGTAATTCATTTCCGACCCTGTTTGACGCGGTGGACGAGTCTGCCAGCGGCGAGGTGGACGGCGTAGCACGTGAAGTCTACTGGGACGTGGTCGACCATTGTTACCTGTGTGACATGTGCTACATGTCCAAGTGTCCCTATGTACCGCCCCACGAGTGGAATGTGGATTTTCCCCATTTGATGCTCCGGGCCAA
This sequence comes from uncultured Gammaproteobacteria bacterium, assembly GCA_963823435.1. GTDB lineage: Bacteria > Pseudomonadota > Gammaproteobacteria > Steroidobacterales > BM003 > CAKZML01. Next base: position 22,296 of record CAWGLN010000010.1, read on the forward strand.
GGCCAAGCGTTTCAAGGACCAGGGGGCATCGACCCGGGACAAGATACTCAGCGCCACAGACGTGGTAGGGCGTCTGGCGGGAATACCGGTAGTGGCACAGGTGGTCAATGCGGTGAATCACAGCAAGACCGGCCGCAAGTTGCTCAAGGCCGGCATGGGTATCCATGAAGACGCGCCCTTACCCAATTACGCCCCACGTTCGCTGGGCGCGCGTATGAAATCAACGCCCGTTCTGCAGGCCCAGGCACGGGATGCGGGTCCCACCCGGGGCAAGGTGGTGCTTTTCGGAACCTGTTACGGCCGTCACATCCACCCCGAACTGGGCGAGGACATAGCGGCAATTTTTCAGCACAACGGAATACCGGTGCGTCTGGCGCCCGGGGAAAAGTGCTGCGGCATGCCCAAGCTGGAACTGGGTGATCTGGAAAGTGTGGCGGCTAACAAGGACGTCAATATTCCCATTCTCGCCGGACTGGTCGACCAGGGCTGGGACATCGTGGCGCCCATCCCGTCCTGTGTCTTGATGTTCAAGCAGGAACTGCCACTGATGTTCCCGCATGATGAGCAGGTCAAAAAAGTACAGGCAGCCATGTTCGATCCTTTCGAATACCTTATGCATCGGCATAAGGCCGGACTCCTGGATACCCAGTTCAAGCAGGAACTGGGCAATATTTCCTACCACGTGGCCTGTCACCTGCGGGTGCAAAACATAGGCCTGAAAACACGTGACGTGCTGTCACTGATACCTGGCACCACGGTGAATCCGATCGAGCGCTGCAGCGGTCATAACGGCACCTATGCCGTGAAACAGGAGTTTCACGAGTTCTCGGTGAAAATAGGAAGGGCGGTGGTTGGCAAGGTCAGGGATGCAGAGCCTGACTATTTCGCCAGCGACTGTCCCATGGCGGGCGAGCAAATTGGTCATGGACTGGCCGCTGACAAGTCTCCCACCCATCCCTTGCGACTGCTGCGAATTGCCTACGGAATCTAGGGAATCTAACTAACCTCGGCAGGAAAACGCGTATCTTGACCTGAAACAGGAAAACTACAGTACATGAAGAAATTGCAGCTCAGCGATCTGTTCAGCCTGGAACAATACCACCGCAGGCGCCCGGATTTTCGCAAGCAGGTGATGGCGCACAAGCGTCATCGTCAGGTGGCGCTGGGTGAACACGCCACCCTGTATTTTGAAGATGCGCTGACGATGCAATACCAGGTGCAGGAAATGCTGAGGGTCGAGAGAATCTTCGAGGAGGAAGCCATCCAGGAGGAACTGTCCACCTACAATCCGCTGATTCCCGACGGCAGCAATCTCAAGGCGACCTTCATGCTCGAGTATGCGGATGTGGATCAGCGTCGACGTGAGCTGTCGCACTTGATGGGTGTTGAAAATTGCGTCTGGGCACGAGTGGAAGGCCATGCGCCGGTTCAGGCCATCGCCAACGAAGATCTGGAACGCTCGACCGAGAAGAAAACCTCGGCGGTCCATTTCATGCGTTTTGAGTTTACGCCTGCAATGATCGGCGCCCTCAAGCAGGGCGCCAGCCTGTCTTTTGGCGTGGAACATGCACACTGCAATCATTCGGTCGAGCCTGTTTCGGCCGCGATCCGCGCATCCCTGCTCGCGGATTTCTCCTAGTCCCGGGTCAGGCGGGTACGCTGGATTCAGGTAACGTGTGTACGCCGTTACACAGGGTGTCCTGCCGCATTGACCAGTACCCTGCGAAGCTCGCCATGGGCAGCCCAAAGTGAGTTAGAATTCGACGTTTCCACCAAGAATGATTGATAAATGAGTCGAGACTACAACGCGTCCGATATCGAGGTCCTTAGCGGTCTCGATCCGGTCAGGCGCCGCCCGGGTATGTATACCGATACCAGTCGGCCGAATCACCTTGCCCACGAGGTTGTCGACAACAGCGTGGATGAGGCCCTGTCAGGATATTGCAAGAATATCCAGGTGGTGCTGTTCAAGGACGGATCGCTGCAGGTCAGCGACGACGGTCGCGGCATGCCGGTGGATATACACCCGGAAGAGAAAATTCCCGGTGTGGAACTCATTCTGACCCGGTTGCATGCAGGCGGGAAGTTCTCAGATCGCAATTACCAGTTCTCCGGTGGTCTGCACGGTGTGGGCGTCTCGGTGGTCAACGCCTTGTCGAAGAACCTCGAGGTATGGATACGTCGAGGCGGTCTTGAATACAACATGAGTTTCAAGGGTGGCGATCCAGGCCACCGAACTGGAAGTGGTCGGCAAGGTGGGCAAGGCCAACACAGGCACAACCCTGAGATTTTGGCCGGATCCGGGTTATTTTGATAGCGAGAAATTTTCGGTTTCCGATTTGCGCCATATGCTCAAGGCCAAGGCTGTCCTGTGTCCCGGTTTGAAGGTGCAGTTCAGCAATGAAAAGACCGGTGAAGAGGACGAATGGCTCTACCAGGGGGGGCTGGATGAGTATCTGCTGGAAGCGCTGGAGCAGGCCGAATACCTGCCGGAGGAGCCCTTCAGCGGCAGTCTCAAGGGTTCCAGGGAGGCGGCGGACTGGTCGCTGGTGTGGATTACGGATGGTGATCGGGCGATAGGCGAAAGCTATGTGAACCTGATTCCCACCGCCCAGGGTGGTACCCACGTAAATGGTCTTCGCTCCGGACTTACCGATGCCTTACGCGAGTTTTGCGACTTTCGAAACTTGTTGCCGCGGGGGCTGAGGCTGGCGCCCGAAGATGTCTGGGACAAGGTCAATTACGTGTTGTCGGTGAAAGTTACCGACCCGCAGTTTTCAGGCCAGACCAAGGAACGGCTTTCCAGCCGGGAGTGCGCGGCCTTTGTCCTGGGTGCGGTGAAAGACGCTTTCGCCCTGTGGTTGAATCAACATCCGGATAACGGCGAGAAGATCGCGATGCTTGCCATCGCCAATGCCCAGACCCGTTTGAAGGCAAGCAAGAAAGTTGTGCGCAAGCGGGTGGTCCAGGGTCCGGCGCTGCCGGGCAAGCTGGCGGATTGCACCAGCCAGCAACCCGAGTTGTCGGAATTGTTCCTGGTGGAAGGTGATTCGGCGGGCGGTTCCGCCAAGCAGGCACGTGATCGGGAAACCCAGGCCGTGATGCCCTTGCGGGGCAAGATATTGAACACCTGGGAAGTGGATTCCCAGCAGGTGCTGGCCTCCCAGGAGGTGCACGATATTGCGGTGGCGCTGGGAGTTGACCCGGGCTCGTCAGACATTTCCGGTTTGCGCTATCACAAGGTGTGCGTACTGGCGGACGCGGACTCCGATGGCCTGCACATCGCCACTTTGTTATGTGCATTATTTCTGCGGCACTTCCGCAAATTGGTGGAAGCGGGGCATGTGTATATCGCCATGCCGCCGTTGTTCAGGGTCGATGTGGGACAGCAGGTGTTCTATGCCCTGGATGATTCAGAGCGCCTCGGCATACTCGATCGTATCGAGGCGGAAAAGCTGCGTGGCAAGATCAGCGTCACGCGCTTCAAGGGTCTGGGCGAAATGAATCCCGGCCAATTGCGTGAGACCACCATGTCGGCGGATACCCGCCGTTTGGTGCAATTGACCCTTTCCGGATCGGACCAGGCCGACCAGTTGCTGGACATGCTGCTGGCCAAGAAGCGCTCGGGTGATCGCCGTACCTGGCTGGAAGAAAAGGGCAACCTGGCGTCGATCTAGATCGCGACGCCGATTTACCTTACGACGCCAGTCCAGGTCGCTGCGCTGATTGAAGTCACGCTGCTGTACGAAGTCGCGATGCAGATTCAGAGCGTGACAGTAATGCATGAACTATTGGGGCCCGCCCAGACGGTGCAGGGCACTGAAGAGAGTTGGAGACGATGGAAAATCAGCAACTGAATTTCGACGGTATCGAGCAACAGCCACTCAAGACTTTTACTGAGAAGGCTTACCTCGATTATTCGATGTATGTAATCCTCGACAGGGCCTTGCCGCACATCGGCGACGGCCTGAAGCCGGTGCAGCGCCGTATCATTTACGCCATGAGTCAATTGGGTCTGGCGGCCGGTTCCAAACCCAAGAAATCAGCGCGTACGGTTGGCGACGTGATCGGCAAGTTTCATCCGCATGGCGATTCGGCCTGTTACGAGGCCATGGTGCACATGGCCCAGCCGTTCACCTACCGCTACCCGCTTATCGAGGGCCAGGGCAATTGGGGCTCCACCGATGATCCCAAGAGCTTCGCGGCTATGCGTTACACCGAGGCCAAGCTCAACCCCTATGCCGCGGTACTGTTGTCGGAACTCGCGCAGGGAACCAGCGACTGGGTACTTAATTTTGACGGCACCATGGAAGAACCGACGATTCTTCCGGCCAGGCTGCCGAACCTGTTGCTCAACGGCGTCACCGGTATTGCGGTAGGCATGTCCACCGACGTGCCACCGCATAACCTGCGTGAGGTGGGCGCCGCCTGCATGCATCTGCTGGAAAAACCCTCGGCCACGGTGGATCAATTGTGTGAATTTATCGCGGGCCCGGATTTTCCCACGGGTGGCGAGATCATTACCCCGGTAGAAGAACTGCGCCAGATTTATCGCAACGGTGGCGGCAGTCTGCGTGTGCGCGCCGGGTGGATCAAGGAGCAGGGTGACATCATCATCACCGAACTGCCCTACCAGGTGTCAGGCAGCAAGGTGCTTGAACAAATTGCCAACCAGATGCGGGCGAAGAAATTGCCCATGGTGGAGGACCTGCGGGATGAGTCTGATCACGAGAATCCTACCCGCCTGGTGATTTCACCACGCTCCAACCGGGTGGATCATGGATGGCCTGATGGGGCACTTGTTTGCCACCACGGACCTCGAGCGCAGTTACCGGGTCAACCTGAATATCATCGGCCTGGACGGATTGCCCAAAGTTCACGATCTGAAACGCCTGCTTTCGGACTGGTTAATATTCCGCACCAGCACGGTAACCCGGCGTCTGGAATTTCGCCTGGATAAGGTCGAGCAGCGCTTGCACCTGCTGGATGGTTTCCTGATTGCATTTCTGAATATTGATGAAGTGATCGCCATCATTCGCAGCGAGGACAAACCCAAGCCGGTGTTGATGGAACGCTTCGGACTTTCCGATACCCAGGCCGAGGCGATACTGGAATTGAAACTGCGTCACCTGGCCAAGCTCGAGGAAGTGCGCATCCGGGGTGAACAGGCAGAACTGGCCATTGAACGTGACGGCCTGCGTAAGGTGCTGGGTAGCCCGGCCCGCCTGAAGACCCTGATTCGCAAGGAAATCGCCGAGGATATTGAGAAATACGGTGATGAGCGTCGTAGCCGGATCGTGGAAAGGCCGGCAGCCCAGGCCATCGATCAGACCCAGCTGATCTCAAGCGAACCGGTAACCGTGATTCTGTCCACCCGCGGCTGGGTCAGGGGGGCAAAAGGACACGAGATTGATCCGACCAGCCTGACCTACAGGTCGGGTGACGAATTCCTGGTGGCCAGCAAGGGACGCAGTAACCAGCACGTGGCGTTCCTTGACAGCACCGGCAGAACCTATTCCCTGCAGGCACATACCTTGCCCTCGGCGCGCAGCCAGGGTGAACCCCTGTCGGGGCGGTTTAATGCGCCAGACGGGGCTGAATATTCCGGTGTAATGATAGGCGAGCCAGGGGAGACCTGGCTCATGGCCTGTGATTTTGGGTACGGTTTCCTGGTCAAGTATGCCGACCTGTTGTCGCGTAATCGCGCCGGCAAAGTGGTGCTCAAGCCGCCTGTCGGCAGTGCGGTGCTGCCGCCCGCACGGGTTACCGAAGGAGAGGGTAATTGGGTGGTGGCGGTGACCAGCGAGGGCTATATGCTCACCTTCCCGATGGAGGAGTTACCGGAACTGTCACGTGGCAAGGGCAACAAGATCATCAACATACCCGGCAAGAAATTGAAGTCCGGCCAGGAGAAAGTGGTGTCGGTAGCGGTGATAGGGCCGGCCGGCAAACTGGTGATTTTCAGCGGGCAACGGCAAATGCGGTTGGGCTACCATGAACTGGAGCACTACGAGGGCAGCCGCGGGAAGCGCGGGGCCTTGTTGCCTCGTGGATACCGCAAGGTAGAGAAGCTGGAAGTGGAATAAGCGCCCGGGCGGGCGGCTTTCAGCCCGCGTCGCTTCCCAGGACTACCGCAGGCTCCTGCACGTAGTAGCCCTGCATGTATTGCACTCCCGTCTGCCACAGAACCGCCATGGTATTGGCGTCTTCCACCCTTTCGGCAATGCTGTGTATATCGCGCTTTTTCAGGGCGGCAACCAGTGTTTTCACCGTTGCCTGGTTGGTAGCGTTATTGGCCAGGTCTTGCATCAGGGAGCCGTCAATCTTGGCGTAGTTGGCGTTAATATGTTCCAGCATGCGCAGTGAGTCTGAAGAGGCGCCAAAATGTTCCAGCGCAAAAAACGCGCCTATCTCACCCAGGTTCGCGGCCAGGTCGACAGTTTGCTTGAGGTATTTGCGGGCCACGTCCTCGGTCACTTGTATGCACAGGGCGCCCGGTGGCAGGCGTGCAGCCTTGATGCGTTGGACCAGCCAGTCGATCAATGTGGAATCGGTCACTGACTGGGATGAAATGCGTGCGAATACCCGGGTCGCCTTGCGACGGGCACAAAACTGCAGGGCCGCACCGAGGACCCAGCGGTCGATCGGTTTGATCAGGCCTTTGCGCTCGGCCGCCGGAATGAAATGCGAGGGCAGGACTTCGTTGCCTTTTTCGTCCGTCATACGAAGCATGACGTCGTACATGTCCTGGAATTCGTCGGTCAGGCTGGCGATCGGCTGGTGCGCCAGGTGAAAACGGTTTTCTGTCAACGCATTCTTGATTTGAAAAACCCAGTGACGGTCAAATTCGACGGTTTGGGTCTGCTCGCTCAAGTCGACCTCGAACACATGAATGCCATTGCCGCCTTTCTTGCGGCACAGGTTGTTGGCCTGGTCGGCGTGCTTTAACAGTCGCTCCTGTGTCTCACTGAAATTGTCCACCTCGGCAACACCAATACTGCACGTGGCCGAGACCGAATTGTCGCCTGCCTCGAATACCTGGTTGCGTACACGTTCAACCAGGTTGTTGGCCCAGGTTTGCAGGTCCTGGCGGGTGCCACGATTGATAAAGGCCACGAACATGGTGCCGCCAAACCGCCCGTACAGGTCATCCCCGATCATGCTGTCCTGTAACAGGCGAGAGAACCCGACCAGGATGTCTTCACTGGCCATGGGGCCGACGCTGTCAATGATGCCGCGAAATTTATCGATGGTGAGGTACAGCAGCGCATTCACGCCGCCACGCGCGGGTTGGGCCATGCGGTGCTTGAGATGGGTAATAAAATAATTGCGGTTATACAGACCGGTCGCGCTGTCCAGCTGGGCCAGGCGTTCAAGTTTCTGGTCGGGTTCCTGTTCGGCGGCCTTGCGCGCGGGTATGCACAAGCGCACCGAGGGTTCGCCGTCAAATTCGGCCTGGGTCAGTTGCAGCACCACCGTCAGGGTGGAACCGTCACTCAGTATCACCCTGCGCCTTCAAATCATGACCCGCCCATTTCCCCTTGACGCAGGCGGCCAGGGCGCCCTTGATGGCGGTGTGGTTGCGTTGATCAAACAGATCCATGACCGGCATGCCAACCAGGTCGTCCGCTTCCACGTAGCCAAACAGTTCCAGCCAGGCGGCATTGGCGCTAACCACGATACCCTCGCTGAGTTGGGCGATAGCATCTGCCGAGCCGTCCAGGAAGTTGTTGCAGTTGCTGCCGGTCCTGGCTGGCCGAGCTCAGGGTCCGGTTAAGTACGCGTTCCAGGCGAAAGCTGCGTAGTTCACGCGTGGTCACGGCTATCAGCCTGCCGCTGTGGGCAACGGAGACCGAGTCATTTGCGCCCTCGCGCATGGCCTGGGCAATGGTGTTCTCGTCCTGTGCGTCACGCACCTCGAGTATGGGTACGCCCGGGGCCCAGGTATTGCGCAGGTCGGCGACGGGTTTGATGCGCAGTCCTGTCTGCTCGGTAAACACCAGGATCATTTCGGGGTTGATCTGGCCCAGCGCCTCGGCCAGGTCATTCAGGTCGGATATCAAGGTGCAATGCACCGGATGGCCCCCTTTACGCAGGGTGCGATTGATGGATTCCACCTTCTCGGGAGTCTTGGCGATGACGATTAACGGGACGCCGGCTTCCTGATTCAATTCCTGTCCTCCGGATACAATGCAGCGCGGGTTATGGGTCAACTGGTCTCCAGCGCCCGCTTTGGGTTGGGAGTGTATCACCAGATTCCGTCACCGGGGGACTCGGCCCGGCGGCTTTGCCACAGGCCTGGATGTCGTTCATCCACAACCCGCAACCCGAAAATGTCCGGTTTGTTCCGTTACCGCTAGCGTGTCCGAAATATCCAGCCCGTGTCTTTCAATCATCGTCACCGCTTCTTATTCCGAACACCTCACGTCGTGGACGCGTATGTTTTCGCCCGTGCCTGCCTCGTCAGGAATAAATCAGAAGCTCTCCGGGCGAGATTCTTGGTATTATTAACGGCTTTCGCCGGGGTCGGGATCCCCGGGACAACCGCCCCTGACAGGACAACACGCCATGGCCAGCTATCAAACCAACGAATTTCGCTCCGGACTCAAGATTTTGCTGGACGGCGATCCCTACACCATTGTGGACAACGAATTCGTCAAGCCGGGCAAAGGCCAGGCATTCAACCGTGCCAGGGTGCGCAATCTGAAGAACGGCCGGGTGGTGGACAAGACGTTCAAATCCGGTGACAGCGTGGAAGCCGCCGACGTGGTCGAGATGGATATGCAGTACCTGTATAGCGATGACGAATTCTGGCATTTCATGGATCCGTCCAGCTACGAGCAGTTTGCCGCCGATGCCACGGCCGTGGGCGACAGTCTGAAATGGCTGAAAGAAGAAGATGTCTGCATGGTCACGCTGTGGAATAACTCGCCCCTGCTGATCACTGCCCCCAATTTCGTGGAATTGAAAATCATTGAGACCGATCCGGGTCTGCGTGGAGATACTGCGCAGGGTGGCGTCAAGCCAGCCAAGCTCGAAACCGGCGCGGTGGTGCGTGTACCCCTGTTCCTGGAGCAGGGCGAAGTGATCAAGGTGGATACCCGCAGTGGTGAGTATGTTTCCCGGGTAAAGGACTGAGCGGACCGCAACAGACAATCCTGCAGACATGACCGAATCCAGCAGTTGGCGTCCCACGGCTACACTGCAGGCCTTGCGCCTGCGTGCCACCATGCTGTCCAGGGCGCGCGCCTTTTTTGCGCAGCGTGGCGTGCTGGAAGTCGAGACCCCGGTGCTGTCCATGGCCGGCACCACCGATCCGAATATCCAGAGCCTGACCACCCGCGTCGCGGGACTCCCCGGAACCCTGTATCTGCATACGTCACCGGAATTCCCGATGAAGCGTTTGCTGGCAGCAGGCAGTGGCGACATCTACCAGATCGCCAGGGTGTTCCGGGATGGCGAGAACGGGCGCAGACATAACCCCGAGTTCACCATGCTCGAGTATTACCGGCTGGGTATGGACCACCACGCACTCATGGACGAGGTGGCCGAGCTTGTGCAGTGTCTGCTGGGCGTCGAACCTGGCGCTAATGTCTGTCAACGCATGAGCTACAGGGACGCGTTCATGCAGACAGTCCAGCTTGATCCCTTGACCGCCGACCGGGCTTTATTGCTCCAGACCCTGTCCAGGCATGCGCTGCCGCTGCCAGCCGATCCGCTTACCGATGCACAGTTGACGGACTTGATCATGGCCGCCCTGGTTTCGCCAGCCCTGGGCAGGAAACAGCCCTGTTTTGTCTACGATTTCCCCGCAGACCAGGCGGCACTGGCCCGGATTCGTGCCGGGCATCCACCCGTCGCCGAGCGCTTTGAGTTGTTTTTCCAGGGCATGGAACTGGCCAACGGGTTTCACGAGTTGTGCGATGCGACGGAGCAACGTCAGCGCTTCGTGCGGGACAATGCCCTGCGGGTACAGGAAGGGCATCCCCAGGTGCCTGCGGACGAGCGTATGCTGCAGGCGCTGGAAAACGGTCTGCCGGACTGTTCCGGGGTGGCCATTGGTTTTGACCGCCTGGTCATGCTGGCTGCGGGTGCCCCACAGTTGTCCGATGTTCTTGCATTCGACATCATGAATGCCTGATATTTTCCTTAAGTTTTGCCGAAACCAGGGGGACCACGCTGCATGAGTTTTCAACTGGCATTGCCCGCATACACCGATCCGGAGTTCTACCCGGATCTCGCCCGGCAGGCGCAAGCCTTGCTTGCAGGCGAGAACGACCCGATAGCCAATGCGGCGAACCTTTCGGCCCTGTTGTTTCATGCCCTGCCGACCATCAACTGGGCCGGCTTCTATTTCATGCGCGAGGATCAGCTGGTGCTCGGACCCTTCCAGGGCTTTCCAGCCTGTGTACGCATTCAATTGGGCCAGGGGGTTTGCGGCACTGCGGCCCGCACCGGCCAGATCCAACGGGTCGATGATGTTCACGAATTCCCGGGACACATTGCCTGTGACGCAGCCTCCCGGTCAGAAATCGTGATTCCCCTGTTCCGGGACGGCAAGGTAATGGGTGTGCTGGATATCGACAGCCCCGAACCCGGGCGATTCAGCGTCAAGGACCAGGCCGGGCTGGAAGTCCTGGCCCGGCTGTTCGAGTCGTCTCTGTCGAGCGCACGCTAGATAGAACCGTTACCAGGTTCATACTGTCGTTTTGATCCACGTCGAGTGGGTTATTCGCCCGTGCTGGCCAGCACCTGGCCCATGCGTATGGGTGTGCCGGCAGCCAGTGTCTCGCGCCAGTTGCACTTGCCCCGTGGCATCAGCAGGATCACGGTGGAGCCCATGTTGAAGCGCCCCATTTCCTCGCCCTGTACCAGGCGGACGGACTGTTCGCCCTGGTAGTCACTGTGAGTGATATCGGTCGGACCGCCAGGTGTGATTTCACCTGCCCACACGGTTTCGATACTGCCGACAAAAATCGCCCCGACCAGCACCATCACCATGGGGCCGTGATCGGTATCGAAAGAACACACCACTCGCTCGTTACGCGCGAACAGGCCAGGTACACCGCGAACGGTCGCCTCGTTTACGCTGAACAGCCTGCCCGGAATATAGGTCATCGATTTGAGGACGCCACTTACAGGCATATGGATGCGATGGTAATTGGACGGCGCCAGGTACAGGGTCGCAAACTCCCCGCCGTGGAATTGCCTTGCCAGGTCCTCGTCTCCCCCGAGTAACTGGGTGACCGAGTAGGTACTGCCCTTGGCCTGCAGAATGCGCTGTCCGTTGATGCCCCCCAGTTCGCTGACCTTTCCATCGACCGGGCTGACCAGATTATTCACCCCGAACGCCACCGGTCGTGCATCTTCATTCAGCGCACGCGTGAAAAAATCGTTGAAGGACGCGTAATCGTCGGCGCGTCGGCGCCTGGCTTCCTTCATTTCTACCTTGTACTGACCGATAAACCAGCGGATCAGCAGGTTCTTGACCGCCGGTGTCTGCACCCGCATGAGCCAGTGGACGATACGGGAAAGGCCGTGCTGGGGCAGCAGGTACTGGAGGGAAACAAATAGCCACTCGGCCAGGGCCGAGACTTTTTTCTGATTCATTGCATGGACCTAATGATGTGCGTGCTCAGCGCTTGCGCGCACCGGAGCGGTAAATTCCAGCCGGCTGCCGTCGGCGAATTGCAGGTGGATGGACACCTGGTCACCGGCTGCAAGGGATCGTTTAGGCGCAATCAGCATCAGGTGCCTGGCGCCAGGGCTGTAAACCAGGCTGCCACCTGCCGGGAGGGTCAGGCTTGCTTCCTCGCGCATGTGCATGACATCGTTTTCCATCACCGAATTGTGAAATTCCACCGCGGCAAAATCGGGACTGCTGGCACCGCTGAGTACCAGGTCCGCGGTGGAAGGATTGTGCAGGACCAGGTAGCCGGCAAGCATGTTCATGCCGGGCGGGGGCTCACGCACCCAGGGATCTTCCGCGTAGGGAGGCTGCGCCTGTTTTGCGCAGCCGGCCAGGACAGCCAGGGTCAGCAGCAGGGCAAAAACATAACGTGTCATTTTTGTTCATCCAGGTAGTTGATGATCTTTGTGTAATCCCCGGCGATTCCCGCGACGCTGTGTGGAGCGGAAAATACCGCGTTGAACTCAACCCGGGGGTTGAGCAGAAACAGGGCAGCACTGTGATCCACGGTGTAGCCGCCCTGTTCATTAGGGACTTTCTGGAATGCGACGCCCAGCTGGCCCGCCAGGGCGGTCACCTGGTCCAGGTCACCCGTGAGACCAAGCATGTTCACATCAAAATGGTCGACATAGGCACGCATGATTTCCGGTGTGTCACGCTCCGGATCAATGCTGACGAATACCATACGGGGGCGCAGGGTTTCCGGCAGTTCCTTCAGCACGCCGGCCACCTGGCTCATCATTGCCAGGGTCGTGGGGCAGACATCCGGGCACTGGGTGAAACCGAAAAATAGCAGGTTCCACCGGCCCTGGAGCCTGTCTGTCGGGAATTCCCTGCCGTCCCGGTCAAGCAGGACTACCGTTCCCAATGGCCGTGGCGATTGCAGCAAGGTGGCCTCGGTCTCGGGGGGCGTTGCCGGCCTGGCCATCTGCAATTGCAGCCAAAGCCCGGCCGCGATCGCCAGCGCCGCCACGCCGATGAATAATGCGATGCGTTGGAATCCCATGATGCTCCTTCTGTCAAAAAACGCCCGAGCCCGTGCCGCCCGGCAAGAAATCAGCTGCCGCCGGCAACAACCCGGCCCACAATTATCGCACAGGTCGTACCGTCGGGGCGGCGTTTGGGTATCATGTCGCGGTGAGGATTTCCCCGGAACGTCGATGAGCAGTGACAGCAAACCCGAGCAGGCGCAGATAACGGTAGAGGAACTCATCCGCGAGATGGCAGAGGAGTTGGACCGATCCGCTGTGTTTCTTGGGCACGGAACCGACAACGCCATCGATGAGGCGGCACTCCTGGTGTTTCACGTCATGGGATTGAGTCATGAACAGGCCGGGCAGGGCTATGTGCGGGAGGTCCCGGAAGACAAGTTGCAAGAGCTGCGGCACCTACTGCGGCGCCGGATTCAGCAACGGATACCCGCGGCCTACCTGGTTGGGGAAGCCTGGTTCTGCGGTCTGGATTTTTACGTGGATGAGCGTGTGCTGGTGCCGCGCTCGCCTGTCGCGGAGCTCATCTGTGACGGTTTTCAGCCCTGGATCGATCCGGATCGGGTGAGGCGGGTGCTGGACTTGTGTACCGGCAGTGGCTGTATAGGCATCGCCGCGGCCATGGCCTTTCCCGAGGCAAGGGTGGACCTGACCGATTTGTCGTCCGACGCACTCGAGGTAGCCCGGATAAATGTTGAGCGGCATGCCCTGGGCCAGCGGGTAACTGTCCTGCAGGGTGATTTGTTCTCCGCAGTGGGCGCAAGCCGCTATGATGTGATCGTGTCCAATCCGCCCTACGTGGCGGAGCAAGAGTTTCTCAGTCTGCCCGAGGAATATCGTCACGAACCCGGCCTGGGGCTGGTGGCAGGGGAGGACGGCCTGGACCTGGTGCGTACGATCCTGATCGAGGCGGCGGAACATTTGCAACCGGGCGGAATCCTGGTGGTAGAAGTGGGCTCGGCCGAGCAGGCCCTCCAGAACGCCTTTCCCGGAGTACCGTTTACCTGGCTGGATTTCGAATATGGGGGTTCGGGTGTGTTTACCCTGACCCGTGATGAATTACTGGCCCACCAGGGTCAATTCGTGGCCTCGCGCAAGGAGCCTGGCAATGTCCGGTAATACGATGGGCAAGCTTTTCACTGTGACCACCTTCGGTGAGAGTCATGGCAAGGCGATAGGGTGCATTGTTGATGGCTGCCCGCCCGGCATGCAGTTGTGCGAAGAGGATATCCAGGGTGACCTGGAACGCCGGCGTGCAGGCAAGTCGCGCTTCGTCAGCCAGCGAAAAGAACCCGACCAGGTGCAGATCCTGTCCGGCGTGTACGAGGGCCGCACGACGGGCAGCCCAATCGGTATGTTGATCGAAAACGTCGACGCCAAGTCCAAAGACTACAGCAACATCCTGGATCGATTCCGGCCTGGACACGCCGATTACACCTACCTCATGAAATACGGTCTGCGCGATCCCCGCGGGGGCGGCCGGTCCTCGGCCCGCGAGACCGCCATGCGTGTGGCGGCCGGCGCCATTGCGCGCAAATACCTGCGCGAGCATGCGGGCATCAGGATTTACGGCTATCTGGCTCAACTCGGGCCTATCGTACTGGACCCGGTGGCACCGGAAACGGTGGATGACAATCCTTTCTTCTGCCCGGATCCTGCACGAGTGGCGGAGCTTGAGGAGTTCATGAAACGCCTGAGCAAGGACGGTGACTCCATCGGCGCCCGGGTCAACGTGGTCGCCACCGGTATGCTGCCCGGTCTGGGTGAACCCGTGTTTGACCGCCTGGATGCCGACATTGCCCACGCCATGATGAGCATTAACGCAGTCAAGGCGGTGGAAATCGGAGCCGGCTTTGCCTGCGTGGAACAGCGCGGAACCGAACACCGTGACCTGATGAGCCCGCAGGGGTTCCTGAGTAATCACGCCGGCGGCGTGCTGGGCGGAATTTCTTCCGGCCAGGACCTCCTGGTCAGCATGGCGCTCAAACCCACCTCCAGTCTGCGTATTCCGGGGCGGACCGTGGATATCCAGGGACAGCCGGTGGAGGTGGTCACCACCGGACGGCATGATCCCTGTGTTGGTATCCGCGCCGTGCCCATAGCCGAGGCCAAGCTTGCCCTGGTCCTCATGGATCACCTGCTGCGTCACCGGGCCCAGAATGCCGGGGTACAGCCGCCCATGGCGCCCATACCCGGTTCAGCACCTGCCGGGGACTAGCCGCATTCCAGTGCTATCCAAGCGCGAGCAACTGGGTCTGGCCCCCGTCTACCTGTTCTACTTCGGGGCGCTGGGTATCCTGATTCCGTATTGGGCGCCCTATCTGCGTGACATCGGCCTGGAACCCGTTCAGATTGGTCAGGTCATGGCAGTCTATCTTGGCTGGCGCTTGCTGGCGCCGACTGCCTGGGGATGGCTGGCGGACCGCAGCGGTCGGCCCATGCTGCTGGTTCGCGTGGCGGCCGCGGCCTCGGCCCTGGCTTTCGCGGTGGTGGCAACGCAAACCGGCTACACCGGGCTGCTGCTGTGGATGTCGGTCTTCGCTATTTTCTGGACTGCCCTGATTCCACAGTATGAGGCCAATACCCTGGCGGTGTTGGGACCCCGGGTGGGCTCCTATGGCCGTATTCGCCTGTGGGGTTCGGTGGGTTTCATCCTGGCGGTCGTGCTGGGCGGTTGGTGGTTTGGTCAATACGGGCTGGGCGCGGTCCCGCTTGTGTGTGCAGGTCTGGTCGCCATGGTGGCGCTAAGCAGCTGGTTCGCACCGGCCGGTCCCCGGGCTGCCGTCCCTCACGCTGGACCGGGGTTTTCCAGCTTGTTGCGTCAACCCCGGGTCATCGCGCTGTTGCTGGTGGCGCTGCTGGTGCAGGCGGCCTTTGGGCCTTATTACGTGTTCTTTACCGTGTACCTGGAAGACCTGGGTTATTCCCGGGTCGGCATAGGTCTGCTCTGGGCCCTGGGTGTGGCTGCGGAAATATGCGTATTCCTCTATAGTCCGTGGTTGTTCAGGATATTCAGCAGGCGCCGACTTTTGCTGGCGGCGCTCGCCTTCGCGGTGTTGCGCTGGTGTCTGACGGCCGCCTTTGCCGAACACCTGGTCTTGCTGGTTCTTGCGCAGCTGATGCACATGGCCAGTTTCGGTCTGTTTCACGCGGTGGCGGTGGTGTGCGTGCATGATTTTTTCCCGGGGAATACCCATGGGCGTGGCCAGGCAATTTACAGTAGCGCGGGATTTGGCGCCGGCGGTGCCCTGGGCAGTCTGTATAGCGGCTATACATGGACCTTGCTGGGTCCTGCGGCCATGTTCTGGGTCGCTGCCGGGTTAGTGGGTTTGGCTTTTTTGATCGCGGTCCTGTGGATTCGACCGGATGACGCGTAACAACAGAGTGGTAGACATGAGCAAGAAATATAATGTCGCGGTAGTAGGTGCTACCGGCTTGGTCGGCGAGACCATGATCAGCATCCTTGAGGAACGGAAATTCCCGGTGGATGAATTACACCTGCTGGCCAGTTCCCGTTCCGCCGGTGAAACGCTGAAATTCGGCAAAAGAAAGATCACCGTCCGGGACCTGTCGACCTTTGACTTCAAGGGCGTGGATATCGGGCTGTTCTCAGCCGGTGGCAGCGTGTCCGGCGAATACGCGCCCAGGGCCGCCGATGCAGGTTGCGTGGTGATCGACAACACGTCGCGTTTCCGCCAGGACGAGGACATTCCCCTGGTGGTGCCGGAAGTCAACCCGGAGGCGCTCGCGGCCTACACGAAGCGTGGCATCATCGCCAACCCGAATTGCTCGACCATCCAGATGCTGGTTGCACTGAAGCCGCTGCGGGATGCGGTCGGGATACACAGGATCATCGTTTCCACCTACCAGGCGGTGTCGGGGGCGGGGCGCAGGCACATGGAAGACCTGGCCAAGCAGACCGCCTTGCGTATGAATGGCAGGCCTGCTGACAGCGAGTTGTACAAAAGGCCGCTGGCCTTTAATGTGCTGCCTCAGATCGATGTGTTCGAGGACAACGGCTACACCCGGGAAGAGATGAAAATGGTGCGGGAGACCCGCAAGATATTTGGTGATCCCGATATTCGTGTGACGGCCACCGCAGTCAGGGTGCCGGTGTTCTTCGGTCACTCCGAATCTATATATATTGAAACTCGTGACCCAGTTACGGTTGCCCAGGCGCGAAAACTGCTAAAAAAGGCCCCCGGAGTGATCTTGATGGACGACCCGGCCAAGCAGAAGTACCCTACCGCGGCGACAGATGCGGCCAACAAGGACGGTGTGTTTGTCGGAAGGATACGGCAGGATTTGGACAACCCGTGTGGGTTGAACCTTTGGGTGGTCGCGGATAACGTACGCAAGGGCGCTGCGCTCAACAGTGTGCAAATCGCTGAATTGTTGGTAAAAGAGTATTTGTAAGCTATAGTTAGGCGCTGAATGTAAAGCGTGTTATCAAGATTAAAGACCGGGGATTACGCGTAGGCAGAATCCGAGAGTCTGACCGATGAAAGAACAAGCGTAGGGAGTTCAGATGACGCGGAAAACCAGGGTTATCCCCCTCTTGTTGCTGATGGTATTGCCATCGGTTTCCTGGGCATTGGGTCTTGGAGAAATCAATCTTCAATCTGCCCTGAATGAACCCATGCAGGCCGAGATTGCAATAATCGGCGCCTCCGGGCAGGAACTTGAAGGTCTCAAGGTCAAGCTGGCGGCGAAAGGCGATTTTGACCGACTCGGACTCGACCGACCCGATTTTTTGAGCTCCCTGAGATTTGATGTGACCTTCAACTCGGCCCGGCAGCCAGTGCTGAAGGTGAGTTCCGGCCAGGCGATCACCGAACCCTTTGTGACTTTCCTGCTTGAAGCCAAGTGGGCGCGGGGTTCCTTGCTGCGCGAGTACACCGTGTTGCTGGATCCGCCGACCTTTATACCGCAGGCGGCGACATCTCCACCTGCACCGGCGGTGCAAGCCCCGTCTGCCTCCAGGGAGTCGGCACCTACCAGCGGAACGGTTCTGCGCCAACCTGAAAGAGCGCCGGTTACCGAGTCGGTGCAGCCCGACAGTGCACCTTATACGCCTCCCCCGGGCAGCCACCGCGTCGGGCGTGGCCAGACGCTTTGGGTCCTGGCCGAGCGTTATCGCCCGGCAGACGTGACTGTCAATCAGATGATGATTGCCTTGTATGAGGCCAACCCCCAGGCGTTCTCCGGCAATATTAACCGGTTGCGTGCTGGTTCCATATTGCGTATCCCGTCGGCAGGTGAACTGCAGGCGGTCAGCGACGCGGCCGCAAATAATGCAGTTCGGGAGCACATGCAATCCTGGCGTCCGGGCTCCGGCATGCTGGGGGTCACGATAGAACCCAAGCTAAGACTGGTGCCGCCCAGCGAACCCGTATCGCGTACGGAGGCTGCTGGTGATCGGTCGACCGGTGCCGGTGATGGTGGTGAGACTGAAGCCTACCTGCGCCAGGAAGCCGAGCGGCTGCGCCGGGAACTGGACACGGCTGAAGATCGCCTGCAGGTGCAAAGCGACCAGATGGCCGAGCTTCAAAGAAACCTGGAGGCGGCCGCCCGGGCAGCCGAGCAGCCGGTTGTGGATGCTGGTCCTGCCGTAGAAGTGAGTGAGCCGGTTGTTGGCGTCGACCCCACCGAGACCGCCCAGGAGTCTGCCGAAGACCAGCAGGCCGCACTGGAGAAGGCACAGCAAGAAAAGGCGGCAGCGAAGGCTGCTACGCAGAAAGTCATTTCCGCTCCCAGGGAAGAGTCCCTTCTGGACACCTTGCTGGGCTGGCTTATCAGTCCCATCGCTTTCGTAATACTGGGCATCCTGGCGCTGATTGCTGCCGTGCTGGTGTTCCTGCGGCTGCGCAAGAAGGACGAGGCCCCGGCGGCCAAGCCCTGGGAAGATTTTGAAGATCTTGATGACGATGAGCCGGACGCGGATGACGCGACCATCATTCGTCCGGTTGCCGCCGCGGCAGTGACAAAAATGACCGAGGAGGCTCGCAAGGGTCACCCCGGGTTCGTGGTTCAGGAAGAACCGGACTACGAAGACACCGCCAACCTGCAAGCCGACGTTTTTGAAGCAGCCGGCAGTGGCGCGGGTCTGGACACGACCACGGTGGAGCCCAGAGAGTTTGGCGGTCAAGCAAGGGCAATTGACCTTGATGACACGATGGAGATCGAAAAAGTCAAGCCAGGGGCGGACGCCGAGATTGCCGACCCGATGGCTGAGGCCGATTTCCACATGGCCTACGGCCTGTACGACCAGGCTGCCGAGATTCTCCAGGCCGCGAGCAAGCGTGACCCGGGCAACGGCGAGCTGCAGATGAAGCTGGCCGAGGTGTATTTCGTCTGGGGTAACCAGGATGGCTTCCGTTCCATCGCCGAGGATATGAGTCACAAGCGTGATTCGCTGGGCGACGGTGCGTGGGAAAAGATGCTGATCATGGGCAAGCAGTTGCTGCCGGATGAGCAGTTGTTTGGCGAAGTAGTTGAAGCCCGGGCCGGCACGGACATGGACCTGTCGTTAGAAGACAGCCAGTTGCATGAGGCGCTTGACCTGGAGTTGTTTGACGCAGAGGAAAACATCGACGACACCGAGATAATCGACCTGGACTTCGGTGGCGCCCTGGACTTTGCAGGCGACACCCAGGAGTCGCCGGCGCTGGATTCCGAGGGTGAAGTTACCCAGGAAACACCCTTTATTGGATTTGAGGAAGACGCCGAAACCGCGGACACGGTGGAGACACCCGTTGCGCAGGTTGAGCGGACCGCTGAAATTGATCTGGATGATCTTGGTCTGAATGTCAGCCTGGATGACAGCTTTATTGGCCGGCTGCCGGATGACTACGAAAAGGATGTCGACAAGACGGCGGTGATGGATGCAGACAAGACTGCAGTGATGGATGCACCGGACTCCGTCGATAACGATGCGACGGCGATCGCACGCCCTGGGAATACCGCCGAACTGGCCGCCCTGGCAGCCGATATGGAGCAGTCAGGGGAGTTTGGTGGTCTCGATTTTGACCTGGGCGGGGATCTGGATAGCACCGGTTCCCCGGATGAAATTGACCATCGCCTGGGCGATACTGCCACCCTGGCGGCGGGCGAAATTGATGCCGACCTGTTGGCCGCGACCATGCACATGGAGCGGATGGCCGCCAGCCCGGACACCGATGTGACTGCCGAAATGTCCATACTCAATGCCGATGACAGTATTGACCTTGACCTGGGCACCCTGACGCATACCGAGGATGTGGGCGACACCGTGGAGCAGCCCGCACCGGACCTGGATATGGCGAACCTGGACGGGCTGGACGATGATCACGGTGCTGCACCCACGGTAGAAATGGATGTCTCGGACATGACCATGCCTGAGGCAGAGGCCCTCACCTTGAGTGAAATCGGCACCAAGCTTGACCTGGCGCGTGCCTATATGGACATGGGTGATCCCGACGGGGCCCGCAGCATTCTTGAGGAAGTCATTGCCGAGGGTGACGATGCCCAGCAAGTGGATGCCAAGCGCCTGCTCGACAAGCTGCCGTAACCGATCCTAAACTTGCGACATTGCGGGCCGTCACGGCCCGCAGTGCCGTCTGGCAACAGAATTCACTATCGGGTAGTAACTGCATGCCGCGTCTTGCCCTTGGTGTTGAATATGACGGCACCCGATTTGTAGGGTGGCAAACCCAGACCAACGGTCCCAGCGTGCAAGACGCCCTGGAAGCTGCGCTGTCGCGGGTCGCCAATGAGCCGGTGCGGGTAATCTGTGCCGGGCGCACCGATACCGGTGTGCATGCAACCGGTCAGGTGGTGCATTTTGATACCCATGCCCGGCGCGAGCCACATGCCTGGATCATGGGCACCAACACCTATCTTGGGCACGACGTCAATCTACTCTGGGCCAGGGAAGTCCCGGCGGATTTTCATGCCCGTTTCAGCGCCACCGGTCGCGCCTACCGCTACCTGATTCTAAACCGGCACTACCGCTCGGCCCTGTGGCGTCACCGGGCCGCCTGGGTACACACGCCCCTGGATGAGCAAGCCATGCACAGGGCTGCCCAGGTGCTGCTGGGGGAGCATGACTTCAGTTCCTTCAGGGCATCGGCCTGCCAGGCAAAAAACCCGGTGCGGACGGTTAGACACGTGGCGGTTAGCAGGCAGGGGCAGGTTCTGGAGTTTCAGATCAGCGCCAATGCCTTTTTGCACCACATGGTTCGGAATATCGTCGGTTCGCTGATCAAAATCGGGGCCGGGGAAGCACCGGAGAGTTGGCTGGGCGAGGTATTGGCAGGGCGGGACAGGACCCGGGCCGGGGTAACCGGGGTGCCCCAGGGTTTGTACCTCAGCGAGGTCCAGTACGATCCCCGTTTCAAACTTCCGTCGTGCAGCAAGAATATTGAAGCTGATTGTTCTATTATCAACGGCTGGTCACGCCAAACGGATTAGAATTGCAACAATGACCTGGTTTCAAAAATTGATGCCGTCTCGAATCCAGACAGAACGACGGACACGCTCGGTACCCGAGGGCCTGTGGTCCAAGTGCCCGGAGTGCAGCGCCGTGCTGTATCGCGCTGACCTGGAGCGCAACCTGTTCGTGTGCCCGCAGTGCCAGCATCATCTGCGTATTTCCGCCAGGGTGCGGCTGGATCTTTTTCTGGATCCGGCAGGCAGGGTGGAGCTGGCGAATGAGGTAGAGCCGGTTGACGCCCTGAAGTTTCGGGATACCAAGCGCTACAGGGACAGGTTGCTGCAGACCCAGAAGACCACCGGCGAGCGGGATGCGATGGTGGTCCAGAAGGGCTTTCTGAAAGGCCTGCCGGTGGTGGCGTGTGCCTTCGAATTCTCCTTCATGGGTGGATCCATGGGTTCGGTAGTGGGTGAGCGCTTTGTGCGTGCTGCCGAGGCCGCGAAGGCCGATGCTTCCGCGCTGGTTTGTTTTTCCGCCAGCGGCGGGGCGCGCATGCAAGAAAGCCTGCTCTCCCTGATGCAGATGGCCAAGACCAGTGCCGCGCTTGCCAGCCTGGCGGAAAGCGGCATTCCCTTTATTTCGGTGCTTACAGACCCGACTACCGGGGGCGTTTCGGCCAGCCTGGCCATGCTGGGAGATTTGAACGTCGGTGAGCCCAGGGCCTTGATCGGTTTTGCCGGTCCCCGGGTCATCGAACAGACCGTGCGTGAGACACTTCCGGAGGGCTTTCAACGCAGCGAGTTTCTGCTGGAACACGGTGCGCTGGATTTGATCGTAGACCGCCGAAATATGCGCGATGAACTCGCGCGGGTGCTGGCCAAGCTGTGCAAGGCGCCCCTTCCCGAAATTGATTCACCCGAATCCTAGTCCCTACGAATCCTAGCCCCCTATATGCCCGACAAGACCCTGGATGGTTGGCTGCGAAGCATCGAGACCTTGCACCCGCGCGAGATCGATCTGCGTCTTGAGCGGGTACAGGAGGTGTTGCACAGGCTGGACATGGCCCAACTTCCCTACAGCGTGATCACCGTGGGCGGTACCAACGGCAAGGGCAGCGTGGTGGAACTGGTGCAAAACGCGTTGGGTCACGCCGGATTTCGGGTGGCCGCCTACACCTCGCCGCACCTGGTTCGTTTCAATGAGCGCATGCGGGTGGATGGCGTGCCGCTGACCGATCAGGAAATCCTGGCCAGCATCGAGACGGTTGAGCAGGCGCGCGGCAACGTGCCCCTGACCTATTTTGAATTCACAACCCTGAGCGCCCTGCTTGCGTTTTGCCAATGCGGCGTACAAGTGGCGGTCCTGGAAATCGGCCTGGGCGGCCGTCTGGATGCGGTAAATGCAGTCGACCCGGAGGTTGCCGTGGTGACTTCGGTGGACCTGGATCACATGGAATGGCTGGGCGATAACCGTGAATCCATCGGCTTCGAAAAAGCCGGAATATTCCGTGCCCACAGGCCGGCTATCGTCGGTGATCCAAATCCCCCCGTCTCGCTACTGGCCCGGGCCCGGGAAATTAATGCGCAGCTGGCATGTATCGGACAGGATTTCGGTATACGGCCAGCCGGCGAGGACCTGGAATTCTGGAACCGACAGGGGCTGAGCCTGCGCGTGCCGCGTAC
Source organism: uncultured Gammaproteobacteria bacterium (assembly GCA_963823435.1). Taxonomy (GTDB): domain Bacteria; phylum Pseudomonadota; class Gammaproteobacteria; order Steroidobacterales; family BM003; genus CAKZML01. The sequence goes on from CAWGLN010000010.1 coordinate 45,069, forward strand.
CGGTCTCACAGCCGACCTGGAAGGGCGGAATACGGCGACGGCGCTACAGGCGCTGGCATCCCTGCCCGGGCAGTTCATGCCGTCCGCCCAATCGTTGTATGAGTCTTTCGGCAAGGCCCGCCTGTTGGGGCGCTATCACCGTATAGAGGAGGGCAATGGCGGCCTGACCTGGATACTGGATGTGGCGCACAACGAGGCTGCCGTGAATAACCTGGTCACCAGGCTGCAACGGGAAACCGGGGTCAAGCGCTGGCACGTTGTGATGGGTATGCTCAAGGACAAGGATGCGCGCGCATCGACGGCCTTGCTGGCCCAGGTCGTGGATCGCTGGTACCTGGCTCCTCTGCCGGGTTCCCGCGGGCAGAGCGCCCGGGAACTGGCGCAAAAGATCCAGGGAATCGTGCCGGGTGAGGTGCATCCCTGTGACAGTATTGAGCTGGCGCTCGAAAACGCCCGGGCGCATGCCGGGCAGGGCGAGGGAATACTGGTGCTGGGCTCATTTCAACTGGTGGGGCCCGCCCTGGAGCTCCTGCAGGAGCCTCAGAACTACTCATGAACTTGAATCTGGCTGTTTTGACGCACAATCTTCTCAGCCCGGAATAAATCAGGGGCTCCTTCAGCTATACTCCAAATCCGGTTGTTAATTGGCTGCCGGACTAAGCTGGGCGCGGGTGATGGACGAGAAATTGAAAGAAAGACTGGTAGGTGCGGCAGTGGTCGTGGCGCTGGCCGTGGTGTTCATTCCTGCGCTACTGAGCGGGCCGCCTGACGCAGGTATCGGGGCCGGGGCGCCGGGCCTGCCGGGCCAGGACGGGATTACCGTGAAGCGGGTCACCATAGACCTCGGAAATCCGGGTGCAACGACTCCCCAACCTGATCCGATGGCCACGGCCAGCCAGCCGCCGCCCATGCAGACACCGGTGACGCGGGAGGATACCCAGGCCGCCAGGATGGAAAAGCCTGCGCCCAAGCCGGATCAGCAGGCCGGTTCGGCGGTGAAGCCAGCCCCATCGACGCCGGTCGAGGTGACCGAGTGGGTCGTCCAGGTAGGCAGTTTTTCCAGCCAGGATAATGCCGAGCGCCTGGCTGCACAGCTTAAGGCCCAGGGATTCAAAGCCTTTGTCAGCAAATACCGGGACGGAAGCAATACCCTGCACCGGGTGCGGGTCGGGCCGGTGCAAGCGCGGGAACAGGCCGAGTCACTGGCCACCCAGCTTCGCGACGGAGGTCAGAAAGTGAAGGTAGTGCCCAATACCTAGGAAGCCTCTGATTTGTTCTCAAGGCGCCAGTTTATGCACAGACACCGGGTCGCGCCCGGTGCAAGGTCCCCAAGGTATGTAACTGGCGACCCACAACCAGGATTGGCAAGACATAAGCTGGATAGGCCAGACCCTGGTTGCCAGTTCATAGAGAGATCAGAAACCCGCCAAAATTTTTCGGACAGGGAGCAAGGCTCTGTTAGAATGGCGGCCCTGACCGACCAACAGGGAATCATCGCTCGTGAGTGTAGTTGATTATTTTTTCTTGGGACTTTTGCTGCTGTCCATCGGAGCAGGTTTTGTTCGTGGATTCTTCAAGGAAGCCATCTCCCTGGCTGCGTGGATACTCGCCACATTCCTCGCCTTGAAATTTGGTTATCTGTTCAGTGGTTTTTTCGATAATTACTTTGCCTCGCCGGTATTGCAGCTATGGTCCGGCCGGGTGACGATGTTCGTACTGGTATTGATCGCCGGTATCCTGACCAATCACCTGCTCAACGTATTGCTGGACAAATCGGGTCTTTCAACCACGGATCATTTCCTGGGGATGATTTTTGGATTCGTGCGCGGTGTGTTACTGGCCGGTCTGCTGGTGATACTCGGCGAGGGCCTTGCTCTGGATGAAGAGCCTTGGTGGAAGGAATCCCGGGTAATGCCGTATTTCACGAATGTGACGGCCCTGATGCGTGACTGGTTTGATTCGGGGAAAGAGCTTTTGCAGGATCTGGATGTGAGTGTCCAGCGCCACGACGAGACGCACAGCGGATAGCTGTTTATTTTCCTTTTCCTGGTAAATCTAAATGTGCGGAATTGTAGGCATCATCGGACAGTCACCGGTTAACCAGTCTTTGTACGATGCGCTGACCGTTTTGCAGCACCGGGGACAGGACGCCGCCGGTATAGCCACGGTGGACGGAAACAAGCTGAATCTGCGCAAGGACATGGGTCTGGTGCGCGATGTGTTCCAGCAGCGTCACATGCTGCGGATGACGGGAAATTACGGTATCGGGCATGTACGTTATCCCACTGCCGGCGACTCCGGGTCCGCCGATTCCCAACCCTTCTATGTCAACTCCCCTTACGGTATTTGCCTGGCGCATAACGGCAATCTCACCAATTTTGCCGAGGTGGCCAAGCAGTTGTTCGATGAAGACCGCCGCCACCTGAACACCAATTCGGATTCCGAAGTGCTGCTCAACGCCTTTGCCCATGAATTGGGTCTGGTCATCGATGGCGCCATGCGACCGGATCATATCTTCCACGCGGTCAGGGAAGTGCATCGCCGGGTCAGCGGCGGTTACGCGGTGGTGGCCTGCATTATCGGGCATGGCATCGTGGCATTCCGCGATCCCAATGGCATTCGTCCGCTGGTGCTGGGCAGTCGCCAGACCCCCAATGGCATTGAGCGTATTGTTGCCTCGGAAAGCGTGGCGCTGGATGTGCTGGGCTTCGAGATGGAGCGCGACGTGGCGCCCGGTGAGGCGATCTTTATCCAGGTGGACGGGACCCTGCATAGCGAGTTATGCCACGATGATCCGCGGCATACCCCCTGTATTTTCGAGTATGTGTATTTCGCCAGGCCGGACAGCATTATCGACAATATTTCGGTGCACAAGGCGCGTATGCGTATGGGCGAGCGCCTGGCGGAGAAGATACTTTCGGAGTGGCCCGGGCATGACATAGACGTGGTCATCCCGGTGCCCGACACAAGCCGTACCAGCGCCATGCAATTGGCCAACCGCATGGGGCTGAAGTTCCGCGAGGGCTTCATGAAGAACCGCTACATAGGCCGAACTTTCATCATGCCTGGCCAGGAAATGCGTCAGAAATCGGTGCGCCGGAAACTCAACGCCATCGACCTGGAATTCCGGGGCAAGAACGTGTTGTTGGTGGATGACTCCATCGTGCGGGGAACGACTTCCAAGCAAATCGTGGAGATGGCCCGCGAGGCGGGTGCGAGCAAGGTCTATTTTGCCTCGGCAGCACCACCCGTGCGTTACCCGAATGTGTATGGCATCGACATGCCTGCATCCTGTGAGCTGGTGGCACACGAGCGCACCGAGCAGGAAGTGTGCGAATTCATCGGCGCCGATGCGCTTTTCTACCAGAGCCTGTCGGACCTGATCAAATCGGTGCACTACGATAACGCTGGCATAGAGCAGTTCGATACCTCCTGTTTCAATGGCGAGTATGTGACCGGCGACGTGACCCGGGAGCTGCTGTTACGCCAGGAGGTTAACCGCTGCGATGGCGCGAAGATGCGCCAGGACGCGCAGATGGACGAAGACGACGTGGCGCAGTTGCGCGGTGTGGTCTAGGCCGAAATATCCGTCTCCCCAGGCAAGGTCGCCGGCCGGCCAGGACGGCCCCGGACTATTTTCGCTGCCGTCTTGCGGTGAAGCAGGACCCCCGTCAATTACTCAGACAACTGCTTGATGCCGGCTTGCAGCAGGTGTCCGGCCAGGTCTGTGTCACCGGTGCCCTCGCCCGGAACCCTGTCGCGGGCCCGGTACAGGTGGTGGCGGTCGGCAAGGCCGCCGATGGCATGATGCGTGGGGCCATGACGACCCTGGCCGGACAATTCGTGCGCGGGCTGGTCATACCCCGCGCTGACAGTCGCCAGGCGCCCCTGTCTCCCGCTGACAACCTGGGCATAGTTCCCGGCAGCCACCCGGTCCCCGATCGGACCAGCCTGGATGCCGGGCAGGCCATGATCGATTTTGTGGCGGCTGTACCCCCTGGGCACAGCCTTGCTGGTGCTGATCTCGGGCGGGGCATCAAGCCTGGTGGAGGTGCTGGCCGAGGGCGCTGACCTGCGACAGTTGGTGGCCTGAATCGTTACCTGCTGTCCGCCGGTCTGGACATCAGGCAATGCAATCTGCTGCGCCGTCGGCTATCCCGAATCAAGGCCGGTGGTTTGCTCGATTTTGTGCGACCTGAAGACATTATGGGCTTGTTGATTTCCGATGTGCCGGGTGATGACCCGGCGGTGATCGGGTCGGGACTGCTCACACCACAGCCGTTGCCGCCCCTGCCCGGGTTTTTGCCTGACGCCATACGCGCCCTGTTTCCGCCGGTCCGACCTGTTTCCGCCACCCGCACCAGGGTCCGGCAGCGGGTGATTGCCGGCAATACCCAGGCGCGCGAGGCGATTGGCCGGAACGCGCCGGGAGAGGGGTTTGGTCTTGCGCCAGGCGCAGGGCGTCCTTGACGGCGATGCGGCCGCCATGGGGCGGCAGATAGGCCGCTTGCTGGAAACCGCAACTCCGGGTCTCTATCTGTGGGGCGGGGAAACCACGGTGTCCCTGCCAACGCCAAGCGGGCAGGGTGGCCGCAATCAGCATCTTGCCCTGGCCGCAGCCATGATCCTGGCGGGCCGGCATGACGTGCACCTGCTGGCTTGCGGCAGCGATGGCAATGACGGACCGGGTCCCTGGGCCGGGGCGCTGGTGGATGGCGATACACTGGCGCGGGGCAGGGCTCACGGACTGGATCCGGATCGCTGTCTTGCGCACGCTGATTCGGGCGCCTTTTTGCTGGCCAGTGGGGACCTGGTACAAACCGGCCCCACCGGCACCAATGTCTCCGACCTGGTGCTGGCCCTGGTCACCACCCGGGAAGGCGAGTTGCGATAGAATCGTCGTATCTTCACCACTGCCGGATACGTTTATTTCATGCCCCTGCGCTTGCTAGTCATTGACGAGGACACGGATTTTCGTGGGCACATATTAACCAGGCTGCGTCAGCGCTGGCCCGATGCCCGGATTTCCAAATACCTGCCCCTGGGCCAGGGTCCCTTGCCCCCGGGCTTTGTTGCGGCCGGCTTTGACGTGGTGCTGCTGGGTGACGCCGCGGGTCTGCCGTGGCTGGAGGACATCAAGTCCAGGGAAGGATTCCCACCGGTGATTTTTCTCACACGCGAGGGTAACGAGCAGTTGGCGGTGGCGGCCATCAAGGCGGGCGCAAGCGATTACCAGTCAGGGCAGAACCTGGATCCGCACGTGCTGGAGCGCTCCATCCACGGCGCATTGATGGAGCGCAAGCGCCAGCGTGTCATGGAGCAACGCACGGGTCTGAGCGAGCAGGCCTACTACTTCGGCACGGTTCATATTCGCGGCCAACGCTGCATTCGGGAACTTGCGGCTGGCACCCTGGGTTCAGTGTACCTGGCGGAAAGCGAAAGCCTGGGCGCCCTGGTGGTTCTCAAGGTGTTGCGACAGGTACCGGATATCAATGCGAGCCAGGGCGCCTTTGACCGTTTCTTGCAGGAATACGAGGTGATTTCCCGAATCGACCACCCGAACATTGTGCGTATCCATGACCTGGGCGTGGCGGATGATCATGCCTATATCGCCATGGAATACTTCCCCGAAGGTGATTTGCGCAAGCGCATGGGGAAGAGCATGACACCCGCGCGGGCCCTGTTCTACATAGGACAGATTGCTACCGCCCTGACGGTTATTCACCAGGCGGGGGTGCTGCACCGGGACCTGAAGCCGGGCAACACCATGTTGCGTGGCGACGGCAGCCTGGCGCTGATCGATTTCGGTATGGCCAAGGAGCTGGCCGTGAAAGCAGAGATCACCGGGCGAGGTGCAATTTTTGGCACCCCCTACTACATGAGTCCCGAACAGGGACACGGCAAGTCGGTGGATGAACGCAGCGACCTGTACGGCCTGGGCATTATTTTTTACGAGTTACTTACCGGCAAAAAGCCTTTCATGGCGGATACGCCCCTGGGGGTCATCTATCTACACGGCAACGCGGATATTCCACGTTTGCCGAAAAAGCTGGATCGCTTTCAGTTTGTCATTGACGGCTTGCTGGCGAAGCAACCGGAGCAACGTTACCAGAGTGCAGAGCAGGTGCTGGAGGTTCTTGGCGGATTGCAGGAGTCTGCCGAATGAGCGCTTTGCCGATGCAGGTATCAGACTTGTTGCAGGCGGACACCTCGCCAGCCTGGGTCGACAGAGCGGTGCAGGAACTGCCAACACTGCTGCTGGATCATGCCAGCTGCGAGAAAAAGGCGGCCTCCACTGCCCTGAGTTTGATGTTCCGCTATCCCCACATGGAAGCGTTGAGCTCGCGCATGTCCAGGCTGGCCAGGGAGGAGTTGCGTCACTTTGAGCAAGTGCAGAAGATCCTGTCACAACGTGGCATCGTCTTTCAGCCTCTCAAGCCGTCGCGATATGCCGAGGGCCTGCGCAAGCACCTGCGGACGCGTGATCCTGCTCGCCTGATGGATTTGCTGGTGGTGGGTGCGTTTATCGAGGCTCGCTCCTGTGAGCGGTTTTCCTTGCTGGCGCCACGCCTGGATGCCGAGCTGGGGAAATTTTACTCGGGGCTGTTGGCGGCAGAAGCGCGTCACTTCCGCCAATACCTTGCCCTGGCGGCGGATTTGGATGCGGGCCCTGGCGCCCGTGCGGTGCATGAGCGGATTGCGTTTTTTGGACCGATAGAGGCACAGCTTTGCACCGATCCCGATCCGCAGTTCCGCTTTCACAGCGGGACGCCGGTCTGAGCTGATTCACCAACTACGTCGAGCCGCAACCCGGAGTGGGGCGCTCAGGTGCGGGGCAGACTCTCCAGCTCGAATGCACTCCCGTCCCAGCTTAATACGCTGCCCTGTTCGTACCAGTCGCCCAGCACGATCCTGCGTGCCTGGCGTCCGGCGAGCTCGAACCGGTGAATTGCCGGGCGGTGAGTGTGGCCGTGAATCAGGGTGGACACGCCCAGTTCCAGCATGGTCTTTTCCACAGTCTGCTGGTTTACATCCATGATTTCGGCGGGGTTGCCGCCCATGTTGCCACGGCTGACATCCCGCGCCTGGTTGGCGAAAGCACGTCTTTCCTCCAGGCTGAGCGCCAGCATACGTTGCTGCCATTGAGGGTTGCGGACCATGCTGCGGAATGCCTGGTATTCGAGGTCGTCACTGCACAGGGTGTCCCCGTGCACCAGGCCGACCCGTTCTGTGCCCAGATTCAGCAGGCAGGTTTCGCCCAGTAAGGTCATACCGGCTCGGCTGGCAAAGTCCTCGCCCAGCACGAAATCCCTGTTGCCATGCATGAAAAAGATGTCCACACCCTGGCAGGACAGGGTGTGCAGGGCCTGTCCTACCCGGGCCTTGTGGGGATCATCGTCATCGTCACCTATCCAGGTCTCGAACAGGTCGCCCAGGATGTAAAGGCTCGAGGCCTTGCTGGCCCGTTTGGCCAGGAACGACATGAACTGATCGCTGACTTCCGGCCAGGCGCCGTCCAGGTGCAGATCGGATATAAACAGCGTACTCACCGGGTCAGTCACGTCTTGCTCAGGGAACCAGGGCGATGGACTTGATCACTACCGGCGTCTGCGGGACGTCTGATGGGAGGCTGCCGTCCGGAGAAGGCCCTGTCGGTAAATGGGCGATACGATCAAGCACTTCCATGCCTTCCTTGACCTCGCCAAATACCGCATAGCCCCAGCGTGTCGCCAGCGGGATCCAGTTCCGCGTTGTCGACCAGGTTGAAAAAGAACTGGGTGGTGGCCGAATGGGGCTTGCTGGTGCGGGCCATAGAGATGGTGCCACGCTTGTTTTTCAGCCCGTTTCCGGACTCATTCGGTATCGGGCTGGGTTCCTTCTTGGCCTCGAAGTCCGCGGTCATGCCGCCGCCCTGGGCCACAAAGCCGTTGATCACCCGGTGGAAAATCGTATCCACGTAAAAACCTTCCTTCACGTGCGTGTAAAAATTCGCCACCGTGAGCGGCGCCTTGCGCGCATCCAGTTCCACCACGATCTCGCCCTGGTTGGTGACGATCAGGAAGCGGGGGTATTCACTGCTCATCTCGGCAAGGATTTCATCAGTCGTTCTTCGCCTTCCTCTGCCATTACCGGCACGCTTAAGGCCAGGGAGAGAAAAAGAGCGATCAGCAGTTTCCGCATGGGTGCCTCCGGGGGCATCTTGTTGATGGAGAGTTAACAGGGTGCAAGTTTACCGGAAAAGTCGCTGGCGAGAAGTTTTCCACGCCGGACAGGTTTCCAGTACCATTGCGAGCCATGGAAAAGATGCCCGTAATTACCCGTTTTGCGCCCAGTCCCACCGGTTATGTCCACGTGGGCAATGTGCGCACTGCTTTTTTTAACCAATTGTTGGCCAGGCACGCGGGTGGACGATTCATTCTGCGTTCCGAGGACACCGACGCCGAGCGCAGCAAGGAAGAATACCTGGAGGCGCTGATCGCGGACCTGCACTGGCTGGGGCTGCGCTGGGACGAGGGGCCGGATTGTGGCGGGCCTTCGGGTCCCTACAGCCAGAGTCAGCGTTCGGGCTTCTATGAAGTCTATTACACGCGTCTGCTTGAAAGCGGTGACGCCTACCCATGCTATTGCAGTGACCAGGAACTCAAGCTTTCACGCAAGCGCCAGCAGGCCTCGGGTCAGCCGCCACGCTATGCCGGTACCTGCCGGGACCTGGGTGAGCAGGAGCGGGTGGAGAAAGCGGCCCAGGGGCGTGAGCCCGTGTTGCGTTTCAAGGTATCGGCGGGTGAGGCCGTGGTCTTCCAGGACCTGGTGCGTGGGGAACAGGTGTTTGCCCGTGACGATATCGGTGATTTTGTCATCCGCAGGGCCGACGGCAGCGCAGCGTTTTTCTTCAGCAACGCGGTGGACGATGCCTTGATGCAGGTCAGCCACGTTCTGCGTGGCGAGGATCACGTTGCCAATACGCCGCGTCAGATCCTGTTGCTGCAGGCGCTGGACCTGTCAGTGCCGGCGTACGGCCATTTTTCCCTGATGGTGGGGGATGACGGCGCGCCGCTTTCCAAGCGTCACGGGGCCAGCAGCCTGCGCGAGCTGCGTCTGGCGGGTTATTTGCCCGGCGCGATCCTGAATCACTTCCTGCGTCTTGGGCACAAGGCGGACATTGATGACTGGCTGGAGCTGGATCAGATGCCCGAACACTTCAACATCGATGCCCTGGGACGTGCCCCGGCGCGTTACGACATGGACCAGTTGGGGCATTGGCAGAAAGAGGCTGTCCTGCGCCTGTCCACCGCGGAACTGGCGGACTGGCTGGGCGACGCCGGGCGGGCCCTGGTTCCGCCGGCGCAGACAAATGCATTCCTGGAGCTGGTCGGATCCAATGTGTTGTTCCCGGCGGATTTGCAGGCCTGGGTTCCCGTGTTTTTCGGTGATTTGCCGGAGCCGGGCGAGAGCGAGCGAGGAGTGGCTGGAGCAGGCAGGCAGTGAGTTTTTCCAGACCGCCCTGGCGGTGCTCGAGAATCCGGCCGCCAGCCTCAAGGACCTGACCGAGGCGATAAAGACAGCCACCGGCGCCCGGGGCAAGCAGCTGTTCATGCCCCTGCGGGTGGCGTTGACCGGACGCACCGATGGTCCCGGCTTGCAGGAAATGCTGGAACTGATGAGTGTTGAAACCAGGCGCAAGCGCCTGCAGAAGGCCCTGGCCATCGGCCGGGCAAAAGGCTAGTCATGTTGAAGATTCATAATTCCCTCACCGGAAACAAGGAAGTCTTTACCCCCATCGAAGAGGGTAAGGTCAGCATTTATGTCTGCGGCATCACGGTCTACGACTTTTGCCACCTGGGGCATGCCAGGGCCTACATCGTGTTTGACGTGGTCACACGTTACCTGCGCCGACGCGGTTACCAGGTGACCCATGTGCGCAACATCACCGACATTGATGACAAGATCATCCAGCGCGCCAACGACAATGGCGAGCCGTTCGCCCGGCTGACGGAACGCTTTATCAAGGCCATGCACGAGGATTTCGATGCCCTGGGTATCCTGCCACCCGACCACGAACCGCGCGCCACCGCGTCGATTGACGGCATCATCGAGTTGATCGAGGAACTTGTGCGGCGGGAGCATGCCTACAGCGCCAAAAATGGCGATGTGTATTACGCCGTGGCCAGTTTCCCCGAGTACGGGCGCTTGTCCGGCAAGCGTCTCGAGGACTTGCGCGCCGGCGCCCGCGTGGAAGTAGACAGCTTCAAGCGTGATCCCCTGGATTTCGTGCTGTGGAAAGCCGCCAAGCCCGGTGAACCGGCCTGGGAATCACCCTGGGGCAAAGGCCGGCCTGGCTGGCACATCGAGTGCTCGGTAATGTCCATGGGACTGCTGGGCAAGCACTTTGACATACATGGCGGCGGCATGGATCTGAAGTTCCCGCATCACGAAAATGAAATAGCCCAGTCCTGCGGCGCCACCGACGAGCCTTTCGTGAACCTGTGGATGCACAACGGATTCGTACGCGTGGACGAGGAGAAGATGTCCAAGTCCCTGGGTAATTTCTTCACCATCCGGGATGTCATGCAGCGATTTCATGCCGAGGAAATCCGCTACCTGATGCTCTCCAGTCATTACCGCAAGCCACTCAATTACTCGGAGCAGGAACTGGCCTCGGCCGGGGCTTCCCTGGACGGTTTTTATATCGCGCTTGTCACGCACCACACAGGCTGCGGATAAACCGGAAACGGAGGATTACAGTACGCGTTTCACCGAGGTGATGGACGACGACTTCAATACGCCCGGTGCGCTGGCGGTGCTTGCGGAACTGCGCAAGGACATCAGCCGGCGCGTGGATGCCGGTGAGCAGGATGAGGCTAATCGCCTGGCCGTCTTGCTGCGGGAACTGGGTGGTGTGCTGGGTATCCTGCAACAGGATGCCGAGACCTGGCTCAAGCGGGCAAGACCCGGGGCCGAAGCAGAGTGGCGGGCTTGACGATGCCAGGATTGAAGAGCTGATCGCCCAGCGCCGGGCCGCGCGTGAGGCGCGTGATTGGGCCGGCGCCGACAAGATTCGCGATGAGCTAAAGGCCGCAGGCGTGGTGCTGGAAGATGGCGCCGGTGGTACCGGCTGGCGCCGCGAATAGGGAGCCCCTAATCCCGTCGTGAACGTGTATCTTGCGCCTAAAAAATCCAGCTTCTATGTTGCCAATCTTCGCAATAGCTGGCTATTACGTGCGATTGGCGCCTTGAATCTGAATCTTTTCGCCAGCAATCTACTTCGTCCAGACTGAATCAGAGGCTCCCCAGTCCCGGCGGTCAGCTGAGTCTATGCTTGTCCGAAGGTGGCCCAGACGTTATCCAGCCGTTTCAAGGCCGGCTGGTTGCGGCGCAGCTCAGACGCCTCAAGGGTATTTCCCATGAGCATGGCGACGGTCATGGGTCCCACGCCGCCGGGAACCGGCGTAATCATGGATGCCCTCTCGGCCGCGCCCTCAAAGTCCACATCACCGTGGAGCTTGCCGTCCGGGCCACGGCTCAAACCCACGTCGATCACCACCGCGCCGGGTTTGATCCACTCGCCACGCACCAGGCCCGCCTTGCCGGCGGCGGCAATCACGATATCCGCGCGACCCACATGTTCCGCCACTTCGGTGCTGAAACGGTGGGTAACCGTCACGGTGGCCCCGTGCAGCAACAGCTCCAGCGTCATCGGTCGGCCCACGATATTTGAGGCGCCGACCACCACTGCATGCTTGCCTTTGACGTCTATACCGTAATGCTCCAGCAGTTCCATCACTCCATAGGGAGTACACGGACGCAGCCTGGGCAGACGCTGCGCCAGGCGCCCCACGTTGTAAGGGTGAAAACCGTCCACGTCCTTGTCCGGGTTGATGCGCTCGATGACCTTGCTGGTTTCCATGTGCGGCGGCAGGGGTAGCTGGACCAGGATGCCATCGACACTGTCGTCCTGGTTCAGTTTGTCCACCAGTTCCAGCAGTTCCGCTTCCGTGGTGGAGGCGGGCAGGTCGTGCTCCAGCGAGCGTATACCGGTCTGGGCGCAGGCCTTGCGCTTGGTCCGCACGTACACTTCGGAGGCCGGATCGGCACCCACCAGGATGACGGCCAGTCCAGGTGGATTATGGCCGGCAGCCACGGATTCCTGAATCCTGGTCATGACTCTCTGGCGGATCTTGGCCGCGACTTTTTTTCCGTCGATGATCTGTGCGGTCATATTTCTGGCTTCTGGTGGTGAATTCGACGCGCATTGTCGCATGGTCGGGAGCCTCTGATCTACTCACGAACTCGTGTCTTGTGACCAATAAACCCGGCTTCGGTGTTAGCAATCTTCGTCGCAGGGTGCGTTTCACGCACCATTTCATATGCTGCACAGAGTGCACCCTGCGCGTCCCTTGTCATTCACAACCCGCTTCGTCCAGAACAAATCAGGGGTTCCCAAGTCCCGAAGCGGGCCTATTTACCCCCTTCTGCTTGCGCTGCCCTGATTGGTTGCCTAGAATTGCCGTCCCGATTCGGGCTGCGCGCAGCCCGGGGGTAAACGGTTGGGGGCTTTCGGGCTTTCAATACATCGGGGCATGGCGCAGTCTGGTAGCGCATCTGCTTTGGGAGCAGAGGGTCGGCGGTTCGAATCCGTCTGCCCCGACCATTTCCCGTTTACGTAGAACGCGGTAGGCTGGTGTGCATCGCGCCTGTAGCTCAAGGGATAGAGCATCGGCCTTCTAAGCCGAGGGTTGCAGGTTCGAATCCTGCCAGGCGCGCCAATCGCGCCGGCCGGAGGAGTAAGAAGAACGCTATGGTGGGCGTAGCTCAGTTGGTAGAGCCCCGGATTGTGATTCCGGTTGTCGTGGGTTCGAGCCCCATCGTCCACCCCACTTCTTCCCTGCGATTTTTCGCGGAGGAAGGGGTACAGCCAGGCAGGCATTTCTGGCACAATCGCATTCCATCAGTGGGGCGTTAGCTCAATTGGCAGAGCAATGGACTCTTAATCCACAGGTTGAAGGTTCGATTCCTTCACGCCCCACCACTTCTTCCCCGTCTCAATCCTGATCGTTACCCGTGTATCCCTAAACGAGACCTGGCCTTGCAAGAAGGCTGGCGTCACTGCGTCTGCGGTGTCGGGCTAGCAGGCATGCACGCGTGGCAGCTGTCGCGGGAACGTATCCGGAAAAAGCGATGCAGGCAGGCGGGTGCACGGCCCCTCGGATCGGGTGAGCTTCTTTAACTGCACACCCGTTTAAAGTGCGCTGGCGCCCAGGGTAGCCATTTTCACCTGGTTTATTTCACCCACCTCGGTCCAGGCGAAGATCAGCTGCCCGTTCATCAACACCATTTGGGGGAAGCCGGAGCGCCGGGATTCAGACATATTGGTGACCGTGACGGCCTCGCCGCTGACCTTTCCATTCTGCAGGCGTATGACCTTCAGGTAAGCGCCATAATCGGCCCTGGCCATCCAGCTTACCGCCAGGTCCTGCTCGTCCAGCCACGCGATGTCCACCCGACCGATGGCGCCGACCGGGTCCAGCATCACCGGCGGGCCAAAGCTGCGACCACCGTCATGCGAGATCGCGGTCTTGACCTGGCCGGTGTCGGCGGCGCCGGTGAACCAGGCCACGGCCACATTCTCACCGCTTGCGGCGATTGCGGGTCCGTTGACCGGGCAGCCGCTGATGCTCCAGTGCTGGTCATCCACCAGCACCGGGTCAGACCAGGAGTCGCCCCCGGAATCGCCAGGCAAGCGACGTACCGCGATATCCCGGAACTCTTCTTGCGTACGGTCGCGGTAGGCCAGCACCAGCGCATCGCCCGCCTGGGCCGTGTCAGTCTGGCAGCAATCGCAGACCAGTTCGTCCACCAGGCCTTGTTTCACGGCTGCACCCTGGCCGTCGAACAGAGCCGAAGCGCAGGGTCATGCCGCCACCACCGTGGTCCTCGTGATCGTGTTCACCACCCCCGGTTTCACGGCCGTCCAGCCACACGGCGCCGGTTTTGCCCGCCCAGGGAAAGAGGGAGACGAATCCGTGCTCGCTGGAGGTGCCGTCATCATGGGCTATGAACGGTTTGCTCCAGTTGGCGCCGTCCGAAGACAGGCTGACCCATACGTCATAGGCATAGGTGCCCGCGTCCCGCTTGACCAGCCAGTGGGCGGCAAAACGGCCGTCCGTCATCGGCTCAACCGCCGGAAAGTCTGCCCAGTTCACGAACCAGTTGTCACCCTGGGCAACGCGCACGGGGTCGGACCAGGCGCCGTTCTCAAGCCGGGCGTAATTCAGGGACGCCATGTCCCCGTCGGTTGCCTGCCAGCTGAGCACCAGACCCGCCTTGCCGTCGTCCACCAGGGCGAGGTGGGGCTCGGACGATCCGGGGCCTGCGGGGGAGGGAAGGGAGGTGACCGAGACCGCCGCCTCCGGCGTTTCAGATACCTGCTGATCGCAGCCGGCCAGAAACAGTGCGGCGGCAATTACGTATTTTCCAGGGAACCGGCGGCGGGTTCCAATAGAGGCTATATGTGCGCATGCCGTGAAGTTTGCCACACGCCGAGACCGCACAGGGCAGAGAATTTAGTCAAAATACGTGCCCCAGGTTCTTGATACTTATCTCTGGCTGGGATAGCGTGCCTTTCATTAACGTTGAACGAACGGGACCCGATGGACTTTTTTCGCCGCAATGAACGACCCATAGCAAGGCAGGTACTGGCCTTGCTCACGGTCGTGTGGCTGAACCTGGCGCTGACACCCTGCGCCATGTCCATGGCTGCTCCCGTCGATTCCCATGCGGATTCCCATGTGGATTCCCATCCGGGTGGACACATGGCTGCTCCCGTGGTCGACCAGGCTGCGCCGTGTTCCCATTGTCCGCCCGGGCAGTCCCAGTCAGATTCTTCATTACCCGGTCCGTGTGCTCTTGAAGTCCAGGTGGCCGACGAATCGGCGCTGTTGAATCCCATCCTGGATCACCACGCATCGGCCCTGGCACTCGCGCCAGTGGTGATGGAGTTTGTCCCCCTGGTCGTGCAGCGTTCGCTTGAACGTCCCCCCGACCGGGTTCCCCTCTCGCCGGGCGTCGCCCTGCACAAGCGCTTCTGCGTCTATCTGAAATAGCACTCCTTCCTTTCCGCTTGTTTCGGTTTGGATCAGGAGTGTTCTTATGTTTCGTTTTTACTTGGCTCGTCCGGGTGGTCTGCAGACCCGGATTCTATCTACCTCGATATGTTTGGGTTTGCTGTGCCTGGCGCCCTTCCCGGTATTGGCCGGTGAAGGCCTGGGGCTGGCCGATGCCGAACAACTCGCGCTGGTCCTGGACCCCGAGATTGCACGCATAGAAGCCCGTCGCGAGGCCATGGGCGAGCGTGCGGTGGCCGCCGGACAGCTACCCGATCCTGGGATCAAGATGGGCGTAATGAGTCTGCCGGTGGACAGTTTCCAGCTGGACCAGGAGCCCATGACCCAGTTGGTGCTTGGCGCCCAGCAAATGTTCCCTGCCGGTCAGACCCGGGCCCTGCGCGAAGAGCAGATGACGGTGCAAGCCGAGGTCCAGACGGCCATGGCCAATGACCGCAGGCGCCAGGTGGTCGCCGAGGTCAGGCGCTTGTGGTTTGAGCTGGCCTACAAGGAAACTGCCGCCCGCAACGAGCGCTCGCAACTGGCCCTTTACCAGGGTCTCTCGGACACGGTCGAAAACCGCTATACCAACGGGCTGGGTGGACAGCAGGAAATTGTCCGCGTCCAGCTGGAACAGGACATGTTGCGGGAGAAGCTCATCGTCCTGAACCGGGAGGCTGCCGCGCTCAGGGCGTCCCTGTCGGAGTGGTTAGGCGAGCCAGCCTACGGCGAGCTTGACCTGGATGAAATGGAATTGCCCGCCTTGCCGGCATCCGAGAGCCTGATCCAGCGTATCGCCGCGAATCCCATGGTGCAGGCCGACCAGGTGCAGATACAGGTCAGCGAGGTCGGGCAACAGCTGGCCCGGGAGCGCTACAAGCCGGACTGGGGTATCGAGGTGTCCTACGGTTGGCGGGACGACATCGCCGCCATGGGTGGGAGCCAATCGGATTTCCTGAGCGCCATGCTGATGTTCAGTGTGCCCATGTTTACCGCCGATCGTCAGGACCGGGTAGCGGCCGCGGCAGCCGCTGAAACCCGGGCCGCGCGTCACCAGGTAAAAAACCGCCAGCGTATCCTGCTGGCGAGGGTGCAGGCGGCCTATGAGCGCTACAACGCCCAGCTGGAAATGTTGACCCTGTACCGGGAAGAGGTGCTGCCGGCGTCACGTGCCAACGTGACGGCCACCCTGAACGCCTACCAGGGGCAGCGTGCAAGTTTTGATGAATACATCCGGGCCGAGAACACGGCGCTTGAGAAGACGCTGCGTGCTGCACGCCTGCAGACGGACAAGCTCAAGATCCAGGCCGAAATCCTGTATTTCGTGGGAGACACACAATGAACCGCCCCTTGAATTTTTTAACTTTTTCCGTCGCTTTCGTACTCGGCATGACGGTGTTTTTCAATCCTGCCAACGCAGGTCCTGGCCCAGGACACGACGGAGACGGTGAAAGAGCATGCGATGAAGCACACCGATGCGAGCTTACGTGTGTCCCATGCATTCGGACGTGCGCAGCGAAGAGGCGGGCAATTGCCCGTTGTGCGGCATGCACCTGGTGCAGGTGGAACCACCGCAGGCAACCCAGACGGTGAAAGAGCATGCAATGAAGCACACCGATGCGAGCTACGTGTGTCCCATGCATTCGGAAGTGCGCAGCGAAGAGGCGGGCAATTGCCCGTTGTGCGGCATGCACCTGGTGCAGGAACAACCGGTACCGTCCCATGATGGCGACCTGGGTGCCGGGGGAGAAAAACAATGAGCATCAAGATGATTCCTGTTGCGCTGGTGCTTGGCGTGCTGGCCCTGACAGTTGCTTGCGAGAAGACCAGCGCGCCGACCGAGACGGTCAGGGAGCACGCGCTCAAGCACACCGACCCCACCTACGTGTGTCCCATGCATCCGGATGTACGCAGTGATGAGCCCGGTTCCTGCCCGATCTGCGGCATGCACCTGGTCAAGGTGGAGCCGGACCCGGTGGACACTGCCGATATGCAGCAGGTGCAGTACTACCGGCATCCACATAATCCGGCCATCACCTCGCCCACGCCACGCAAGGATGAAATGGGTATGGATTTTGTCCCGGTGTATGGCACCCAGGGCAGCCTGGTCACCATCTCACCCAGTGTTGAGCAAAACCTGGGCGTGCGCACGGCGATGGTCGTGCGTGGCAGCCTGCAGCGACGGATCGATACCGTGGGGGCGGTGGAATATGACGGTTCCAGCATCACCCACCTGCATACCCGGGTAGAGGGCTGGATTGAGAAGACCAGCCTGAAGGCGGTGGGAGACCCGGTACGCAAGGGACAGGTGTTGTTCGAGTTGTATTCGCCCACCCTGGAAACTGCCCAGCAGGAATTCCTGACCGCCATGGAGCGTGGCGGTCGCCTGCTGGACGCATCGCGCAGGCGGCTTGCCGCCCTGGGTGTGGACGAGGCCCAGGTGGCGGAGCTGACACGCACCGGAAAGGCTGCCCCTCGCATTGCCGTGCGCGCGCCGCACGACGGGGTGGTCAAGGACCTGAATGTGCGCGAGGGCATGTACGTAATGCCGGCCATGGAGTTGGCGGCCCTGGCGGACTTCTCCCGGATGTGGGTGATCGCCGAGGTGTTTCCCCAGCAGGCTGGCTGGTTGTCGGTGGGGTTGCCGGCGCAGATTATTGTCTCCGGCGCACCGGGTTTGACGCTGGAGGGCAAGGTCAATTACGTGTACCCGGAAATGGCGGCCCAAACCCGCACCGTGACGGTCAGGATCGAGGTTTCCAACGCCAGCGCCGATCTGTTGTTTAACCAGTACGTGGACGTTCGCATATTCGCCGCGCCCAGCAGCGATGTGCTGTACGTGCCCAGCGAGGCGGTGATGCGTACGGGCAAGGATAACCGGGTGCTGCTGGCTCATAGCGGTGGCCGTTTTGAACCCCGCAGCGTGACTCCGGGTATGCACAGCGACGGGTTCACCGAGATCGTCAGCGGCTTGCACGAGGGCGACAAGGTGGTTATTTCCGGCCAGTTCCTGCTCGACTCCGAAGCCAGCTTCAAGGCCAGTATGCAACGCATGGGGGATGAGCCCGAGGCCCGCCCGGAGACGCAGCAATGATTACCCGCATTATTCAATGGTCCATCGATAACCGGCCGCTGGTGTTGCTGGCTGCAGTGGTGTTGAGCGTGGCCGGTATCGTGTCCCTGAAAACCACGCCCCTGGATGCTATTCCGGATTTGTCAGATGTGCAGGTGATCATCAAGACCAACTACGCGGGTCAGTCGCCGCGGGTGGTGGAAGACCAGGTGACCTATCCCCTGGCCACCGCCATGATGGCTGTACCCGGCGCGATAGATGTGCGCGGTTACTCCATGTTTGGCGACTCCTTTGTTTACGTGATTTTCGAGGACGGGACCGACCTGTACTGGGCGCGCTCCCGGGTGCTGGAGTATTTGAACCAGGTACGCGACCGGCTTGCCCGATGATGCCAGTCCGGCCCTGGGTCCGGACGCCACCGGTGTGGGCTGGGTGTATGAATATGCGCTGGTGGATCGCACCGGCAAGCATGACCTGTCCCAGCTACGCAGCCTGCAGGACTGGTTTCTGCGCTTTGAATTGCAGGGTCTGCCCGGGGTATCGGAAGTGGCCACCGTGGGTGGCATGGTGCGCCAGTACCAGGTGGTGGTGGATCCCCAGGCACTTCGGGCTTACCGCCTGACCCTGGACATGGTGAAGATGGCCATTGTCCGCGGCAACCAGGAGTCCGGCGCCTCGGTGATCGAGATGGCCGAGGCCGAGTACATGGTGCGCGTGTCGGGTTACCTGAAAAGCGTGGCCGACCTGGAGCAGGTTCCGGTGATGGTATCGGCGGACGGTACACCGGTCCTGCTCAAGCACGTGGCCGAGGTGCGCCTGGGTCCGGATATGCGCCGCGGCATTGCGGAACTTGACGGTGAAGGCGAGGTCGTGGGTGGCATCGTCGTGATGCGCTTTGGTGAGAACGCGATGGCCACTATCCAGAAGGTGAAAGCACGTCTGGAAGAATTGAAAGGCTCCTTGCCCGCAGGCGTGGAGATCGTGGAAACCTACGATCGCTCGGCGCTGATCGGTCGCGCGGTGTCCACCTTGCAAGGCAAGCTGCTGGAAGAGTTCGCGGTGGTTGCCCTGGTGTGCATTTTGTTTTTGTTTCACATCCGATCTTCCCTGGTGATCCTGATCAGTCTGCCTATTGGTGTGCTGGTGGCCTTCATCATCATGCGCACCCAGGGCATCAACGCCAACATCATGTCCCTGGGCGGCATCGCCATTGCCATCGGCGCGATGGTGGATGGCGCCATCGTGATGGTCGAGAACATGCACAAGCACCTTGAGGGCAAGGAGCTTGAGGAGGGCGAGCGCTGGAAGGTCGTGGCCCAGGCCTCGGCCGAAGTGGGTCCGGCGATTTTCTATTCGCTGGTCATCATTACCCTGAGTTTTCTGCCTGTGTTCACCCTGCAAGCCCAGGAGGGCAGGTTGTTCGCGCCCCTGGCCTTCACCAAGACCTATGCCATGGCGGCCGCGGCCGGCCTGGCCGTGACCCTGGTGCCGGTGCTGATGGGTTACCTGGTGCGTGGGAAAATTCGCGAGGAAATGCAAAACCCGGTGAACCGGTTGATGGTGACCATTTACCGGCCCCTGGTGCGTTTCGTACTGCGCTTACCCTGGCTGGCAGTGGCCGCCGGAGTCGTGGTGGTGGGGGTGACTCTGTACCCGATGAGCAAGCTGGGCACGGAGTTCATGCCCGACCTGGACGAGGGCGACTTGCTGTATATGCCCACCACCTATCCGGCCCTGTCTGCCGGCAAGGCCCAGCAATTGCTGCAACAGGTTGATCGCTTGATCAAGACGGTCCCCGAGGTGGTGACTGTCTTCGGCAAGGTTGGCAGGGCCGAAACTGCCACCGATCCGGCCCCCATGACCATGATCGAGAGCACCATACAACTCAAACCCAGGGACCAGTGGCGACCCGGTATGGACCTGGAGGGATTGAAAAAGGAACTGGATGAGAAAATACGCTTCCCCGGGGTGACCAATTCCTGGGTCATGCCGATCAAGACGCGTATCGACATGCTGGCCACCGGTATCAAGACCCCGGTCGGGATCAAGATTGCCGGCGCCGATCTGGAGATTATCGAGTCCATCGGCAAGCAGGTTGAGCAGGCCCTGCAAAACGTGCCGGGCACCTTGTCGGTGTATGCCGATAGGGCCGCCGGGGGGCGTTATATCCAGGTGGATATCGATCGCACCGCTGCTGCTCGCTACGGCCTCAATATTGCCGACCTGCAGGAGATTATGCGCACCGCGGTGGGCGGGATGAATATTTCCGAGACGGTCGAGGGACTGGAGCGCTACCCGGTGAACCTGCGTTACCCGATCGACTACCGTGATTCCCCGGAGGCCCTGTCCTTGATGCCCATCGTCACTCCCTCGGGCGCCACCCTGGCCCTGGGCGAGGTGGCCAGGGTCCACGTGGTAGACGGTCCGCCCATGATCAAGAGCGAAAATGCACGACCCAATGGCTGGGTGTTCGTGGACATCAAGGGTGTTGACCTGGGTTCCTATGTGGCCAATGCGAGGCAGGTGGTGGCCGAGCACGTGTCATTGCCACCTGGCTACTCGCTGGGTTGGTCGGGACAATTCCAGTACATGGAGCGGGCCAATGAGCGATTGCGCCTGGTGGTGCCGGTCACCCTGGTCATCATCGTGCTGATGCTGTACCTGAATTTCCGCCGCTTCCGGGAGGTGGCCATGATCCTGGTGACCCTGCCGATGGGGCTGGTGGGTGGTGTCTGGTTGCTGTACCTGCTGAACTACAACCTGTCGGTGGCCGTGGGGGTGGGCTTTATCGCCCTGGCCGGGGTCGGGGTGGAGATGGGTGTGGTGCTGCTGGTGTACCTGAACCATGCCCTTGCGCGGCACCGGGCCGAGGCCCTGCGCCAGGAGCGGCCCTTCAACCTGGCGGACCTGCGCGCCACCGTGATCGAGGGCGCCTTGATGCGTTTACGCCCGATCATGATGACAGTGGCAACCATTATCGTGGGTCTGCTGCCGGTGATGTTCGGGGGCGGTACCGGTGCCGAAGTGATGCAGAGGATTGCCGCGCCCATGGTGGGTGGCATGGCCAGCACCCTGGGTCTCACGATGCTCGTGCTGCCGGCCTTGTTCTTCCTGGTACAGCGACGCGGTCTGGCCGAGCCGACCAGGTGAGAGGCACCGTCGGGGGACAGCAACCCTAACTGGCGGTTTCAATTAGGGGGACAGCAACCGTAACTCCCGTCAATCATGGGGACAGTAACCCTAACTCCCTGGAGTTACGGGTTGCTGTCCCCATAGCTAGTCCCTGCCTTGTGCAGGTTTCAGGTATTTTTTGGAGCCCCACCATGCTCGCCTCGTTTAGAATGTCCGTACTGACGGCATGTCGTGAGACGCAAGGGACGGACAGATGGCCAAAATCCAGGTTAAGGACAGGAAGGGAAAACGGGTCGAGGTATTGGCATTGGCAGGCAGTCCGCTGATGTACAGCCTGCGCAATATCGATAACGGGGTGGATGCCATCTGCGGGGGGCTGTGTTCCTGCGGCACCTGCCACGTGTATATCGCCCACGACTGGGTTGGCCGCCTGCCGCCACCGGCCGAGGATGAGGCGGAGCTGCTGGAGGAGCTGGAAAACACCCGGGAGGGCTCCCGCCTGAGTTGCCAGATTCGTTTTACCGAGGAACTGGACGGTCTGGAACTGGAAATCGCCCCGGAAGAATAGACAAAATTAGGGGGACAGTAACCCTAACTCCCGGGAGTTAGGGTTACTGTCCCCCTAATTCTTCTCCTAATTACGGTTACTGTCCCCCTAATTGCTCGCGCAATTGTCGTCCCCGAAGCCGGGTTTTTCTTGTCGATTGGGCTCCACCGCGGCGCAAGACCTTGGTATACTGCCGCGTTCGAGAGCCTGGACGTATGAGAGGCAACTGCCTGAAACGGCGACTTAGCGTAACCCGCCGATGCTGGCTTCGGCGCGAAAGTGGCGGAACTGGTAGACGCGCAGGATTTAGGTTCCTGTGGGGTAACCCGTGAGAGTTCGAGTCTCTCCTTTCGCACCATCTAGTGATTTTGCTTTCATGTGGTGTGCCAGCGTGATGGCGCATCACGGTTTTATATCGAGGACTTAGAATGCAGGTTTCAGTTGAATCCACCAGTGGTCTGGGACGTAAATTAACGGTGCAGGTACCTGCCGCGGAGATCGATTCCGAGGTGGAGTCGCGCCTCAAGCGTATCGGGCGCACCGCCAAGATCAAGGGCTTCCGGCCCGGCAAGGTGCCGATGAAGGTGCTGCGTCAGCATTATGGCGCGCAGGCTCACCAGGAAGTGGTCGGGGAAGTGGTGCAGTCCAGCTACAACGCCGCCCTGAACCAGGAAAAACTCAATCCCGCAGGCAACCCGAAGATTCAGCCGGGCCGTATCGAGGCGGGCAAGGACCTGGAGTACGTGGCGACCTTCGAGGTCTACCCGGAAGTGGTGTTCGAATCCATGGACAAGCTCAAGGTCGAGCGTCCGGTGGCGGAAATCGTCGAACAGGACGTCACCGACATGATCGAAAAACTGCGCAAGCAGCGCAGTGAGTGGGACGTGGTCGAGCGTGCAGCGGCCGATGAAGATCGGGTTACCGTGGATTTCGACGGCAAGCTGGATGGCGAGTCTTTCGACGGCGGCAAGGCCGAGAATTATACGGTCGTGCTGGGCGAGGGCCGCATGCTGGCTGACTTCGAGGAAGGCATCAAGGGTCTGAAGGCTGGCGAGAAGCGCGACATCACGGTCCAGTTCCCCGAGGACTACCAGGCCGAAAATCTGAAGGGCAAGGCCGCGGTGTTTGCCATCAGCGTAAGCAAGGTGGAACAGAGCCGCCTGCCCGAAGTGGACGATGAGTTCGTCAAGGCATTTGGCATTGCCGAAGGTGGTGTCGAGGCGTTTATGGCCGAGGTTCGTGGCAACATGGCGCGCGAACTGGAGCAGGCGGTCAGGCTGCAGATGAAGGAAGCCCTGATGAATCGCCTGGTTGAGCTCAACCCGATCGAGGTGCCCTCGGCCCTGGTCGACTCCGAAATACACAGCCTGCAGCACGATGCCGGCCGTCGCATGGGCATCTCGGATCACGACAAGCTGCCGCCGCGCGGTGTGTTTGAAGATACCGCGCGCAAGCGCGTGACCATCGGTCTGTTGATCGCCGAGCTTATCCGCCAGAACAAGCTGGAGCTGGACGCGGCCAGGGTGACGCAGAAGCTGGAAGAGCTGACGCATGACTACGATGACGCCGAGAACATGATCAAGATGTATCGCAGCAATGCCAAGGCCATGGGCCAGGTGCAGAACATGGTCATGGAAGAGCAGGTGGTGGACTGGTTGCTGGAGCGGGCCAGCGTGACTGACAAACAGACCACTTTTAAGGAATTGATGAAGCTGGATGCTGAGTAAGGGTCTGGCAGGGAATACGATCGTTCGGATCAGTGCATGAGCCTGCATTGTGTGTCGGAATATCCGCCTATTGCGTTGCGGTCCTCGCAGCGGGGCGCATTTCCACACCATTTCGGGTGTTACGCACAGATTGCACCCGACATTTTCGCTTACAATCTACCTGGTTCAGAATAAATGTGAGGCTCACTGAATGGACATAACGGCACAGACCCTGGTTCCCATGGTGGTCGAGCAGACCGCGCGTGGCGAGCGCTCCTACGATATCTTCTCGCGTCTGCTGAAAGAGCGGGTGGTCTTCCTGGTCGGCCAGGTCGAGGACCATGTGTGCAACCTGGTGGTTGCCCAGTTGCTGTTCCTCGAGTCGGAAAACCCCGACAAGGATATCCACCTGTATATCAACTCGCCCGGCGGGTCTGTCAGCGCCGGGCTGTCGGTTTATGACACCATGCAATACATCCGGCCTGAGGTGAGTACCATCTGCGTGGGCCAGGCCGCCAGCATGGGTGCGGTACTGCTGGCCGGCGGCCAGAAGGGCAAGCGTTATGCATTGCCGCACTCGCGCTCCATGATTCACCAGCCCATGGGCGGCTACCAGGGCCAGGCGTCGGATATTGATATCCACGCCAAGGAAGTGCTGAAGGTGCGCGACCAGCTAAATCGCGTCCTGGCCAGCCATACCGGCCAGCCAATCAGCAAGATCGAGACCGACACCGATCGGGATCGCTTCATGAGCGCCGCCGAGGCAGTTGAGTACGGACTCATCGATCACGTGCTTGAAAAGCGCCTGGTGCCTCCCGTATCTGAGTAAAAATTTTATATAAAACAAAGAGATATTGACATAATGGTGTAATCGCACCATGCTTATTTCTTTGCATGTGACAGTCCCGGCGTGATATATAAACGTTGACCCTGGAACATGGTTCGAAAGTCGACTACTTGAGGATTCCAATGACTGGCGACACGCGAGGCAAATCGGACGACGGCAAGCTGCTTTATTGCTCCTTCTGCGGCAAGAGCCAGCATGAAGTGCGTAAGCTCATTGCGGGTCCCTCGGTGTTCATCTGCGACGAGTGCGTGGAGCTTTGCAACGACATCATCCGGGAAGAACTCGACGAGCGTTCCGAGGGTGGCAACGACCAGTTGCCCAAGCCGCACGAAATCAATGCGGTGCTTGACGAATACGTGATTGGCCAGAAGAAGGCCAAGAAGATTCTCTCCGTGGCGGTGTACAACCACTACAAGCGTCTGGAGAACAAGGGCTCCGAGAAGTACAAGGACCAGGTCGAGCTGTCCAAGAGCAACATCCTGCTGATTGGGCCCACCGGCTGTGGCAAGACCTTGCTGGCCGAGACCCTGGCGCGTCTGTTGAACGTGCCCTTCACCATTGCCGATGCCACCACCCTCACCGAGGCGGGCTACGTGGGTGAGGATGTCGAGAACATTATCCAGAAGCTGTTGCAGAAGTGCGATTACGATGTGGAGAAGGCCCAGACCGGCATTGTCTACATCGATGAGATCGACAAGATCTCTCGCAAGTCAGACAATCCCTCGATTACCCGGGACGTCTCGGGAGAGGGCGTACAGCAGGCCCTGTTGAAGTTGATCGAGGGCACCGTGGCCTCGGTGCCGCCCCAGGGTGGACGCAAGCATCCGCAGCAGGAATTCCTGCAGGTGGACACCTCCAATATCCTGTTTATTTGTGGCGGCGCATTCGCCGGCCTCGAAAAAATCATTGCCAGTCGCTCGACCAAGGGCGGCATCGGTTTCGTGGCGGAGGTCAAGAGCCCCGAGACCAGCCTGAACGTGGGTGAATTGTTCCACGATGTAGAGCCCGAGGACCTGGTCAAGTACGGTCTGATACCGGAGTTCGTGGGTCGTCTGCCCGTGGTGGCCACCCTGGAAGAGCTGGATCAGGACGCCCTGGTGAGTATCCTGGTTGAGCCCAAGAACGCGCTGACCAAGCAGTACAAGCGTCTGTTCGAAATGGAAGGCGTGGAGCTGGATTTCCGGGAAGAGGCCCTCAGGGCGGTAGCCAAGAAGGCCATGGCGCGCAAGACCGGTGCCCGTGGTCTGCGCACTATCCTGGAAAATGTGCTGCTGGACACGATGTACGACCTGCCGTCCTCGACTGGCGCCACCAAGGTGGTCGTGGACGAGGCGGTGGTTGAAGGCGACACCACGCCTTACGTGATATACGAATCAGAGGGTAGCGATGTGGACGTTGTTGAGAAACAGCGGCCCGCCGGTTCTGCTTCCTGACAGGGCATAAGCCGGTCCGCCACCCCGGGGCGGCAGTTCAGCCGCAGGGGAACAGCAGGAGATATCCGGCGTGATTGAATTCTCTCCCTTAGCCCCCATATCTAGCACCAGTTGGTAATAGAGTCTGGTAATCACCGGGCCATGAGGTGAAGCGTGTCTGAAGACAAAACTGAATTGACTCCCGAAACGCCGGAATCGCCGGATATTGCGGAGGTGCGTGGCGCCATCCCGGTGCTGCCCCTGCGTGACGTGGTGGTCTACCCGCACATGGTGATACCGCTATTCGTGGGCCGGGACCGTTCTATCAAGGCGCTGGACCAGGCCATGCAGGACGGCAAGCAAATCGTTTTGCTGTCCCAGACTGAAGCGGATATCGACGACCCGAAGGCAGAAGACCTGTATCTGCTGGGCACCCTGTCCACCATCCTGCAATTGCTCAAGCTGCCTGACGGCACCGTGAAGGTGCTGGTCGAAGGGGGCGAGCGCGCGCGTGTAGACAAGTTGTATAGCGGTGAGTTTTTCTCGGCCGACTTTACGGTGTTGCCGGAAAGCGTGGCCACCGATGACCGTGAAATGGATGTGCTGTCCCGCTCGGTGATGTCCCAGTTCGAGCAGTACGTGAAACTGAACAAGAAAGTTCCGCCGGAAATCCTCGCCTCGCTGGCCGGGATTGAACAGGCGGGCCGCCTGGCGGATACCATCGCCGCGCACATGGCGCTGAAGCTGTCCGAGAAACAGGCCATCCTGGAAATCCAGGATGTGCGGGCGCGACTTGAACACATCATGGGCTTGATCGAGGGCGAGATCGATGTGCTGCAGATCGAAAAGCGCATCCGCGGCCGGGTCAAGCAGCAGATGGAGAAGAGTCAGCGTGAGTACTACCTGAATGAGCAGATGAAGGCCATTCAGAAAGAGCTGGGCGAGATGGAAGATGCGCCCAACGAGCTGCAGGACCTGGAAGACCGTATTGACAAGGCCGGCATGAGCAAGGAGGCCCGCGAGAAGGCGAGCTCCGAGCTGGGCAAGCTGAAGTTGATGTCACCCATGTCGGCAGAGGCCACGGTAGTACGCAACTACATTGACTGGCTGCTCAAGGCGCCGTGGAAAAAACGCAGCAAGGTGCATCACGACCTGACCAAGGCCGAGGAAGTGCTGGAAGCCGATCATTACGGTCTGGAAAAGGTCAAGGAACGCATTCTTGAGTACCTCGCGGTACAACAGAGGGTGAAACACTCCAAGGGTCCGATCCTGTGCCTGGTGGGACCGCCCGGCGTGGGCAAGACGTCGCTGGGGCAGAGCATCGCCCGCAGTACCAACCGCAAGTTCGTGCGCATGAGCCTGGGTGGGGTACGCGACGAGGCCGAGATTCGTGGTCATCGTCGTACCTATATCGGTTCCATGCCCGGCAAGATCGTGCAGAACCTCGGCAAGGTGGGTGTGCGTAATCCGCTGTTCCTGCTGGATGAAGTCGACAAGATGTCCATGGATTTCCGTGGTGATCCGTCATCGGCCCTGCTGGAGGTGCTGGATCCGGAGCAGAACACGACCTTCAACGACCATTACCTGGAAGTGGACTTCGACCTGTCCGAGGTGATGTTCGTGTGCACGGCCAACAGCCTGAATATTCCGCCGCCATTGCTTGATCGTATGGAAGTCATACGCATCCCCGGTTACACCGAGGATGAGAAAATGAAGATCGCCACGCGCTACCTGGTGGCCAAGCAGATCACTCAGAACGGTCTCAAGCCGGATGAGCTCAGCATCTCCGAGGGCGCCATCCGTGACATCGTGCGGTATTACACCCGCGAGGCCGGTGTGCGCAGTCTGGAACGCGAGATTTCCAAGATCTGCCGCAAGGTGGTGAAGGAACTGCTGTTGCGTCCGCGCAAGAGCAAGGTGCGTGTAATGCCCAAGAGCCTGGGCAAGTACCTGGGTGTGCGGCGCTTCCGTTACGGCCGTGCCGAGGAGAACGACCAGGTCGGTCAGGTTACCGGTCTGGCGTGGACCGAAGTGGGTGGTGAATTGCTCACCATTGAATCCGCTGTGGTTCCCGGCAAGGGCAAGCTCATACACACCGGTCAACTTGGCGAAGTGATGCAGGAGTCCATCCAGGCCGCCATGACCGTGGTCAGGAGTCGCGCAGCGGTGCTGGGTGTAGACGAGAATTTCCACCAGAAACTGGATGTGCATATCCACGTTCCCGAGGGCGCCACGCCCAAGGACGGTCCCAGTGCGGGCACGGCCATGTGCACGGCCCTGGTGTCGGCGCTGACCAAGATTCCGGTGCGTTCGGATGTGGCGATGACCGGAGAGATCACCCTGCGTGGCGAAGTTCTGCCTATCGGTGGTCTGAAGGAAAAACTGCTGGCTGCCCATCGGGGTGGCATTACCACGGTGCTGATACCTGAAGAGAACGAGAAAGACCTTGCCGAGATTCCGAAAAACATCAAGGATCACCTGGATATTCGCACGGTGAGATGGATAGACCAGGTCCTGGAGCTGGCCTTGCAACATATGCCGGTACCGGGTCCGGAGGGCAAGGAAGAAGCCAAGCCGGCGGCGACTAATGAGGAGCGTGGCAAGGAAATCCACGCGCATTGATGCGTTCGATGCTGGGCCCGGCCGTCAGGCCGGGTCTTTTTCTTTGCGACCTGTAACGGGTATTGACTTTGTCAAGCCGTGAATTGGCTTGCTACTTGACAACGCAGGTTGTCTGAAAAATCAATCACTCGCAGTACATTGTGCATGCGCGAATATTTGTGTAGCGATTTTTCAAGGCATGAATTTCGTTGATTAGAGGAAATTGTTTTCGGTGTGCTTTGTTGACAGCCCTTTTTTGCCGCTGGTATAAATTCAAGCGAATCAGGACGGAGGCGGCGGACGCACTGGACTAACTGTCGAGACGAAGCAAACGGTGACGGACCACTAAGCAACCACAATGCCGTTCCCACACAACGCCCCGGGCAACAATTGACGGGCGTTCTTTTTTAACTTCCATGATATGAAGGGTACTTTATGAACAAGGGTGATTTAATTGATGCCGTTGCCGCGGCCTCTGGTCTCTCCAAGGCTGACTCCACCAAGGCTGTTGATGCAGTAGTTAGCTCCATTACCGCTTCGTTGAAGCGTGGCGACCAGGTTTCCCTGGTTGGCTTTGGTACCTTTGCCGTTAAACATCGTGCAGCCCGTTCCGGTCGCAATCCCCGCACCGGTGAAACCATCCAGATCGGTGCCAGTAATGCTCCTGGATTTAAGGCTGGAAAAGCTCTGAAGGATGCCGTAAACTAGCGCGCCTTCGCAGGTGCTGACCTTGCCGATGGGTGCTTAGCTCAGCTGGAAGAGCGTCGCCTTTACACGGCGAAGGTCGGGGGTTCGATCCCCTCAGCACCCACCAGATCAGGAGTGGTAGTTCAGTTGGTTAGAATACCGGCCTGTCACGCCGGGGGTCGCGGGTTCGAGTCCCGTCCACTCCGCCAAATGGTGAGGCGCCCGTGCAGGGCGCCTTTTTTTTGCCCCGGGCGGTCCGGGGCGCGACAATAAGCGGGTGCGTGATACAGCGGTGTTCGCACTTATTGAGTAACCGGCGCATTGGGCGCCGACAGTAACAAGTAAACCGGGGTCACATGCTGCAGCGAATTCGTGACAAATTGACCGGCTGGGTAGCCGGCACAATCATCTTCATCATTGCTATCGCCTTTATTTTCTGGGGCGTAGACTTTGGCTTTTTTAGTCGTGACTACATCGCCCTGGTCAACGGCGAGGAAGTGCCGGCGGCCCGGTACCAGAACGCGGTACAAAACCAGGTCTCCCAGGCGCAGCGCAGTTACCAGGACGAACTGCCGGAGTTGTTGCTCAAGCAAATACGCAGCTCGGTACTGGAGAGCCTGATCAGTCGTGAATTGCTTTCACAGCGTATCAAACAGCGCGGCTACCGGGTTGGTGATGACTTGCTCCTGCAGAGCATCCGTGACATCGAGGCCTTCCAGGTTGACGGCAAGTTTTCGCTGGATGTTTACCATGCACGCCTGGCGGGTGTTGCCCGCAGCGCCGCGGGTTTTGAAGCCGAGCAAAGAGAATCGCTGCAGATGGGCCAGATCCAGGACGGCATTGGCGGCAGCGAGTTTTTGACCGCCTCGGAGACCACGCGCCTGATCGAGTTATTCGAGCAAAAACGCCAGGTGGCTATCGCCAGGATCACCCCCCAGCAGTTTGAGCTCGCGGTCCAGGTTGATGACGCAGCGGTTCAGGCCTACTTCGAGCAGAACAGCGACAAGTTCCTCACCCCCGAATCGGTGACCCTGCGCTACGTGGAAATCGAGGGCGCCGATCTGAGCGACGAAGTACAAGTCTCCGAAGAGGAACTTCGGGCCTATTTCGAAAAAGTGCAGGATCAATTCATCAGTATCGAACGGCGTCAGGCCAGGCACATTCTGATCACGGAAGGCGACGACGAGGCAGCTGCCCATGCGCATGCGCAGGAACTGGTCGCCCGTCTGCGGGATGGCGAGGACTTCGCTGCCCTGGCTGCCGCCGAATCGGCCGATATCGCGACAGCGTCGTCAGGTGGTGACCTGGGCTGGGTGGATCCGGAAACGTTCGAGGGTGATTTGAGTGTAGCCATTTTCTCCCTGCCCAAGGGCCAGGTCAGTGATCCGGTGCACTCGGCCTTCGGTCTGCACATCCTTCGGGTAGACGATATCGAGGCCGGTCAGTCCAGCACTTTTGAACAGGTGCGGGTCGAGCTGGAAGCGGAGTACCGCAAGAACAAGTCTGCCGAGCGTTACTACGCCCGGGCAGAGAAGCTTGCCGAGCTGGCGTTTGAAAACCCCTCGGAACTGCAAACAGCGGCCGATGCGGTGGGCGCGACGATCAGGGAAATCCCCGGTTTTACCCGTGATGACCAGTCATCCTTCCCCGGTCACCCCGAGGTGGTCGAGGCGGCGTTCAGCCTGGGCACCCTGGAAGACGGGGAGAACAGCCGGGTGATCGAACTGGGTGAGAATCACGCCATGGTGTTGCGTATAACTGACCACAAACTGCCCCAGCCCCAGCCGCTTGAACAAGTCCGTGATGTCATTGTGCAGACACTGAAGAGCGAGCAGGGACGGGAAATGGCCGCCACGGCAGGCAACGAGTTGCTGGCCGCGGTGGAGCAGGGTGCAGCACTTGAGACCGCGGCGGCGGAGAAGTCTGCGGACTTCCAGCCGGCCCGACTGGTCGGCAGGGGCGACCGCCAGGCGTCGCCAGAACTTGTGGCTGCGATTTTCAGGGCGCCCAAGCCGACAGACGCGCCCCTGGTCAGGGGTATGCCCCAGTTTGACGGCAGTTACGTCGTCTACGAGATCAGCGAAGTGATACCGGGCAGGCTGGGGTCGGTATCCACCGAAGCCCGCCTGGCTGCCAGGCGCGCCATGGCGCAGCAACTGGGCAACGCCACCTTCGAGACCTATTTGCAGGACCTGCGCCAACGGGCCACGGTCAGGGTGTTTGAAGACACGTTTGGGCAGACGCCACCGCAGTAACAAGAATCGGGCCCGTCCCGGGCAGGGGCGGGCCCGAATAAAAAGAGGCCGTGAAGCTATAGTGCGATCACGGGATGGTTGGAGTTCAACCGAACCGTTTCCCCACGCAGGCGGATTCCGATTGCGTCGGTACAAGTGGCCGAATAGCAATACGTGGGGACGAATCCATCACTGCACACGTGATAGGGTGGTTCACGTTCACGGGATCACCTTGCATGCGCAGATCCTGATTGCTCTTGTTGCGGCATGCCTGAATAATGTGGCGAGCCGGTAAATCAGCGCCAGGAAGAAAGTAGGGAAGTTCACATGACCAAACTCAAGCTGCACTGGCAAATTCTGATAGCACTTGTCCTGGCGGGCATCATCGGGTCCCTGGTTTCCGAAACCACCTCCATTTTCGGCGTACCCGTGGTCAATGCATTCGACTTTGTCGGCACCCTGTTTATCAATGCGCTGAAAATGCTGATCGTGCCCTTGATCGCGTCGTCCATCGTGGTCGGCGTGGCCGGTATCGGTTCTTCCAGCAACCTTGGGCGCCTGGGCGGCAAGACCATTCTGTTCTACGCCACTACAACCTTCATGGCGATCCTGGTGGGACTGGTGCTGGTCAATCTTGTGCAGCCTGGTCTGGTCGACGGACAGCCCGCGCGCGATCTGCTGGCCCTGGACGCGGATGTCTCCGATGTGCAGGCACGTGTGGGTGGCAAGGGCGCCGGCGACGTGGTGGAAATATTTCTGCGCATGGTACCGCCCAATATCATTGCAGCTGCAGCCCAGGGTGAAATGCTGGGTCTGATTTTCTTCAGCATTCTTTTCGGATACTTCATGACCCGCCTGGAACACGAGGCGGCGGAACCGCTGTTTCGTTTCTGGGACGGTCTGTTCAAGGTCATGATGCGCATGACCGAGTTTGTCATGGCGTTTGCCCCGATAGGCGTGTTTGGATTGGTGGCCAGTACCATCGTGCGAACGGGTTTTGGTGCGGCCGGACCACTGGCCGTATTCGCCGGGACCGTGCTGGCTGCGCTGGCCTTCCATGCGCTGGTGACCCTGCCTGTCTTGATCAGGGTCCTGGCCAGGGTCAGTCCCTTCTGGATGTACAAGGGAGTGACACCGGCCCTGCTTACCGCGTTTTCCACCGCCTCGTCCTCGGCCACCCTGCCGGTGACCATGGATTGTGTGGAGAAAAACGTGGGTGTCTCCAACAAGATCAGCAGTTTCGTGTTGCCCCTGGGCGCCACCGTGAATATGAACGGCACTGCCTTGTATGAATGCGTGGCTGCCATGTTCCTGGCCCAGGCCTACGGTCTGGAGATGACCTTCGGTATGCAGTTCTCCGTGGTGCTCATCGCGCTGGTGACCTCCATCGGTGTGGCGGGCATCCCCAGTGCCTCGCTGGTCGCCATCGCCATCATCCTGGGCGCGATCGGTCTGCCGGTGGAAGCCATAGGCGTGCTGTTCGTATTCGATCGCATCCTGGATATGTGCCGCACCAGCGTCAACGTACTCGGCGACGCCGCCTGCGCCACCATCGTGGCCAGCCTGGAGGGCGAGCAGCTGGGCCCCGAAGCGGTCGCCGCCAAGGCCCACGCCAAATCCAATTAGGGGGACAGCAACCTTAATTAGGGGGACAGCAACCTTAATTAGGGGGACAGCAACCATAACTCCCTATGAATTAGGGGGACAGCAACCATAACTCCCTATGAATTAGGGGGACAGCAACCATAACTCCATGTTCCAGGCAGATTTGGCGGTTGGTCTTGCGTCATTCGTCGGACAGACTGTATAGCCAATTCCTTCTAGAAAGAGCAGGTTTACTATGCCAAGGATGGCGCGCCTCGTGATTCCAGGCTATCCACACCACATCACGCAGCGTGGTAATCGTGGGCAGAAAACGTTTTTCGAAGTCAGGGACTATCGGGCCTATCTTGAATTGGTGACTGAACTCAAGGATGAGGCCGGCGTCGAGATCTGGGCGTATTGCCTCATGCCCAACCATGTGCATCTGGTTGCCGTACCTCAGCATAAACACAGCTTGGCGAAATTATTTGGTGCCGCTCACCGTCGTTATGCCAGGAAAATTAATGTGGCCCATGGCTGGATTGGGCATCTGTGGCAGGGCCGATTTCACTCATTCGTCATGGATGAGACGCATCTGCACGCGGCTGTGCGATACGTCGAGCTCAACCCGGTACGGGCTGGCTTGTGCAGCCGCCCTGATGACTGGCGATGGTCAAGTGCCATTGCGCAACTACATGACACACCTGATGCTCTAGTGAGCGTTGCACCGATGCGTGCGCGAATATCCGATTGGCGTGGCTACTTGAGCGATGAATTGACAACGAAAAATCTTGATGTCTTGCGCAGACACACCAGAACCGGCCGTCCTGCTGGCGACAGAATGTTTATTGAAAAGCTGGAGGCATTTACGGGGAAACGTTTACGACGACGAAGACCCGGTCCTCGGAAAGCGAGATAAGGTTGCTGTCCCCCTAATTAGGGCCTTCGACACCAAGATAAGGTTGCTGTCCCCCTAATTATTTACTCGCTGGTGTCGATGGTCATGCCGATGCTGTGGAAGCCCGAGTCCACATACAGGATTTCGCCGGTGATGCCGCTGGCCAGGTCCGAGCACATGAACGCGGCGGCATTACCCACCTCGTCAATCGTCACATTGCGACGCATGGGTGCAGCCTTCTCGAATTCCTTCATCATGCCGCGCAATCCGGACACACCGGAGGCGGCCAGGGTCTTGATGGGACCCGCGGAGATGGCGTTCACACGGATGTTGTCCGGTCCCAGGTCGCTGGCCAGGAAACGTACACCGGATTCCAGGCTGGCCTTGGCCATACCCATTACGTTGTAGTTCGGAACGGCCTTGACCGCGCCCAGGTAGCTGAGTGTCAGCAAAGCCCCGGCACGCCCCGCCATCATGCCCTTGGCGGCCTTGGCCAGGGCAATGAAGCTGTACGCGCTGATGTCGTGGGCGATGGCAAAACCCTCACGCGTCGTTGAATCGGCGAAACGACCGGCGAGCTGCTCGCGCGGCGCGAAGCCCACGGCATGCACCACGATATCCAGACCGTCCCAGTGTTGCCTGACGCTCTCGAAGGCGGCGTCGATCTGTTCATCCGAAGCCACATCCATGGGGAAGGTCAGGGTCGAGTTACACTCGGCGGCCATCTTTTCCACACGGCTCTGGAGTTTCTCGTTCTGGAAGGTGAAGGCCAGTTCGGCGCCCTCGCGATGCATGGCCTGCGCGATGCCCCAGGCGATGGAGCGGTTGCTGGCGACGCCAACGATCAAGGCACGTTTGCCTGCGAGAAATCCCATGGTGTACTCCCCCTGGCGATCACGCTCGGGTCTGACGCGGTCGCGGTTATGTGTTCATATACTCGTTTTTAAGCAGGGCGCCGGGTCCACCCGGGTGTCTTGCGGACGACCCAAAGACCAGGCTTCATCGAATTGTGCCGCAACAGCCACCCTGATGACCAGTCTTTGAGCCAGCACGGCCCGGGTGTTGGGCGCGAACTGTCGCCGGGGTGGTCAAGGCAGGGCGGGTGATACGAAGGCCGGAACCAGACCACCGGGCTTTGGAGATTGCCTGGTCATTTGCATGCGCACGCGTTTCCGATTTTGCGGCTTTTCGTGGCGTCGCCTTGCCGGTGACGGGACAAGATGCGAGCGGACCGCAGCCCGCAGATGCGTGCCTCTTGAATTACCTGGAGGAGGCCCTGCATGAATCAGGTGGCTGAAAAAGGTGCCTGTCACCTATTTCCCGTAGATGGAAGTCTCTGGAAATACCTGGAGGGCCCCGTGACTAAATCAGGTGCCTGTCACCCATTTTCGTCAGGCTCCCGAGGATTGCGCCGTCACGTCCACGTACATGACCAGCTTCTGACCGGGCTGCAGGTATTTTGACTTGGTCAGGGTCTCGGCATTCCACTTCTGCAACTCGCCGACGCTGACGCGGAAGCGGGAGGAGATGCGCGCCAGTGAATCTCCCTGGCGTACGGTGTAAGTCACTTTACGCACCTGCCCGGCGGCGGGTGAACTGCCGATCTGCACAGACGTGCTCCCTGTCCACACCACCAGCGTCTTGCCGGCGCCCAGCGTATCGCCCGGGGCCATGCCGTTCCACTTGGCCAGGTCTCGCGTGGAGACACCGTACTTGCGCCCGATGCTCCAGAAGCTCTCACCGGATTTCACCATGTGCTGGGTCTTGCTTGCGCCCTGCGGTTGGGACTGGGTGCGCGACAGCCTGGCGTCGGCCGATTTGCTGTAGTTGTCCAGGCTGCGGGTAGCCGTGGGGATCATCAGGTAGCTGCCGGCGCGGATCATGGATCCATTCAGGTTATTGACTTCGCGTAAGACTTCTACCGTGGTGCCGTTTTTGGCCGCGATATTGCCCAGTACATCGCCGTTCTTGACCTGGTAGCGCAACCATTGGACGCGCTGGCGGTTCGGCAGGTCGGCCAGGGCCTGGCTCAGAACCGGGGCGGCGTCCACCGGCACCATCAGCCGATGCGGGCCATCCGGATCGGTGGCCCAGCGATTGAAGCCGGCATTCAGGGCATACAACTCGTCGATGTCGATCCCGGCCAGGTCGGCAGCCAGGGCCAGGTCAATCTGCGTGCCGGTTTCCACGGCCTCGAAATAGGGAGTGTCCACCATCGGCGGCAGGGTCAGGCCCAGGCTTTCCGGGTCGGCCACCACCGCACGTATCGCCAGCAACTTGGGCACGTAGGCCTCGGTTTCCTTGGGCAGCGACAGGCTCCAGAAGTCGGTAGCCGTGCGAGCGCTTGAGGTTGGCCTTCTGGGCCCGCATCACGTTGCCTTCGCCGGAATTATAGGCAGCCACGGCCAGCAGCCAGTCTTCGCCCAAAATCCCGTGCAGGTATTCCAGGTAGTCCAGCGCCGCCCTGGTTGCAGCCACCGGGTCACGTCGCCCGTCGTACCACCAGTTTTGTTTCAGACCGAAGCGTTTGCCGGTTCCGGGAATGATTTGCCACAGGCCGGCTGCGCGTCCATGCGAATAGGCAAAGGGATCGAAGGCGCTTTCCACTACCGGCAGCAGGGCCACCTCCAGCGGCATACCGCGCGCTTCGGCCTCCTGCACGATGTGGGGCAGGTAGCGCTGGGCGCGCGTGAACACCCGGGTCAGGTAGGCGGGGTGACTCGCGTACCAATCCACCTGCTGCTGCACGGCCTTGCGGTTATCCGGCTCGAGCGCGAAACCCGCACGCAGGCGAACCCATAGATCCTCGCCGCCTTCGAGCCCGGCGGTGATCGCTGCTATCGGTTCGTCCAGGGCCGTCAGCGGCGCCTCGGCTGCAGGTATCAGGATTTCTTCGGGCAGGTAAATGCCCGGGTAGGTCAGGCGTCGGCCGGAAATGTTGGGTGTCTTGCCAACATGAGCGACCAGTTCACCTGCATCGTCAAGTGTCTCGGGAATAGAGCCACCCGGGTTCCGGGTGGTGTCCTGGATTGAAATCTCGGCAAAGTTCGAGCCGGCGCCCAGGGTCGAATACTGCGCCGTGTCCCGGGCAGAGGCTTCAAGCAAGGTGGAGCCGGGCGCATCCTGTCCTGCAGGTGCGAAATGCTCAAGGCTGTCGGAAAAGGCGTTAGCGGAAGCCAGGCAAAGCAGGCATGCCAGCGGCGTGTTGAATACCTTGGGTTTCAAGACATGGTCCTCATGCAAAACTGTCCTTCCACAGGCGAATGGCAGCGAAGACCTCGGTCTTGCTTCCCAGTTGGCGATCCATCCGGGATTCGGCAGCACGCTTTATATCAGTTTCGTGACAACGTAGAAATGGGTTTATCGCTAATTCGATGGCCAGGGTCGATGGGATGGTCGGTTCGCCCACGTCCCGCAAGGTCTCGCAGACTTTCTGGTAGTTACGCAACGCCAGGTTTTCGGGGTCAACCGCCAGCGCAAAGCGCAGGTTGGACAGGGTATATTCGTGGGCGCAATAGACCCAGGTTTCCGCGGGCAGGGACGCCAGCGCCGACAGGGACTCCACCATTTGCGCCGGTGTGCCTTCGAACAACCGGCCGCAGCCACCGCTAAACAAGGTATCGCCACAAAACAACGCGCCGTGACCGTAATAGGCGATATGCCCGGCGGTATGACCAGGAACATCCATGACCTGGAAGCGCAGACCGGTGCCGGCTACCTGAAGCTGCTGACCGTGGACCAGGGCCTCACTGCGATGAGGTATGGACTCGTTGGCCGGGCCGTATACCGGAACCCGCGCATGGGCCAGCAGTCCATCCAGGCCGCCGACATGATCCGGGTGATGATGTGTGATCAGTACCGCGGCCAGTTGCAGCTTGTGCTCGGCCAGCGCAGCCAGGACCGGCTCCGCGTCGCCCGGGTCCACGACGGCCACCCTGGCCGGATCATCGATATCGTGGATGAGCCAGATATAGTTGTCGCTGAATGCCTTAACCGTGGTGACGGTCAACGTCATTGTCGGTTCTCCATGCAGGTGATCAAATACAGCTGCCGCCACGAAAAACATGTATTCGAGCCGGCGTCATGGGACAGACGACGAATGCGGGATGGACCACGTGGTCCGTCGTCGATTCGCGGTCAGTCAGTATTGGGACATTCTCCCGATGCAGGCTGCTCGATGAAGTGATGAATTTCACATAATTAGCCATGGATTGCACGTGGCCGGCGTAAATCAGGACTCCGTCTAACCGCAGCAAAAAGAGAAAAGGGTGACAGGCACCTAATCCGGGTCAGAGTTATGGGGACAGTAACCGTAACTCCCGCCCTGGTTCAGGTTAGGAGTCAGGGGTGCATGTAGGGTGCGTTTCACGCACCGAGTCAATTGGTGCACAAAGTGCACCCTACGGAAGTTATGGGGACAGTAACCGTAACTCCCCCCCCTGGTTCAGGTTAGGAGTCAGGGGGCGGCATGTAGGGTGCGTTTCACGCACCGAGCCAATTGGTGCACAAAGTGCACCCTACGGAGAGGGGACAGGCGACCAATTTTGGCCAGCGTCGAAAATGGGTGACGCAAAAAGGGTGACAGGCACCAATTTAAGACGGGTTGTCGTCCAGGTGCGTCAACAGGAGGGACACCTGGCAGTCTTCAGGTGCCCCGGACCCCTTGCAGCCCTATGGAAAACGCGACAAGTGCCGGGTTCTGCGGGTATCCTCTGCGTTCATGACGACCCCCGACACATCTCCTCACCCGATCAAGGACGACCGCTGGCTCAGGTCCCCGCTGGGACGGTATTTGCTCGCCCAGGAGCGGGCCCTGGTGGAACAGGTCCTGGAGGGCGTGTTTGGCCACCAGATGCTGCAAATTGGTCGCTGGGGTGATGAGCAGGGCTTCCTGTGTCATGTCCCGCACCCAGCGAAATGCCCTGGTGGATGCCTACTCCAATGGCGGTCCCTGCGTGCACAGCGCGCCCGAGCAGTTGGCGGTGGCCACACATTGCGTGGATGCCGTGTTATTGCCCCACACCCTGGAGCGCAGCACCGCACCTCACCAGGTGCTGCGGGAAGTCGACCGGATCCTGGTCGGGGATGGCCACGCGATCATCCTGGGGCTGAATCCGGGCGGACCCCTGGGCTTGCGTCGCCTGCTCAGCCGCAAGCGCTTTCCGCCGCACTGTCATGGGCTGATCAGGATGCGCAGGATAGAGGACTGGCTGAAGTTGCTGGGATTTGAGATCCGCAGCTCGCGGCGCTTTTGTTTTGCCTGGCCCATGCGGGGTCTACAGGAAAAGCACCTTGAGAACATCGAAAACCTGGGTGGTCGCTACTGGCCGGTGATCGGCGGAGCCTATATGGTGCACGCCCAGAAACGGGTATATGGCATGACACCCATACGCCCGGCTGCAAGGTCGCGCCGCCGCATGGGGGCGGGTCTTGCCGAGCCCACCACGAGAACCGTGCATGAATGACGTGACGATTTACACCGACGGCGCCTGCAGAGGCAACCCCGGACCGGGCGGCTGGGGAGCGGTCATGCGCTGGCAGGACCAGGAACGACACCTGTCCGGTGGCGAACCCGAGACCACCAACAACCGCATGGAAATGACCGCCGCCATTCGTGCCCTGAACGCGCTGAAGCGGCCCTGCAAGGTTGACCTGTATACCGACTCGAAATACGTGCGCGATGGCATCACCCAGTGGATGGCTGAACTGGAAAAAAAGAGGCTGGCGCAAGGCCGATAACAAACCGGTCAAGAACCAGGACCTGTGGATGGAACTGGACCGGGCGCTGGGTCAGCACAAGATCACCTGGCACTGGGTGCTGGGCCACTCGGGCGTGGAAGGCAACGAGCTGGCCGACCAATTGGCAAACCGCGGCATCGACGAGCTGGGTGAGTTAGGGGGACAGCAACCTTAATTGCGGGTGGGAGTTAGTGGGGACAGTAACCCTAACTGCGCCACAGTTAAGGGAACGAATTATGGGGACAGTAACCCTAACTCCATTAGTTACGGTTGCTGTCCCCCTAACTATTGTCGTCCCCCTAACTATTGCATTAGTTACGGTTACTGTCCGCGTTAATCGTCCCCCGCGGCGTGTTCGGCAGAAATGTGACAGCGGGCAAGCAGCGGGCAGTCGGGATATGAGAGAATCCTGCGGTTGAAGAAGGCGTAAGGTGGAAGCAGGCCAAGCCCGTGTCCATCTGCTGGCGGAGGAGGGGGAAACCTCGAGACACGGAGTCACTTTCGCCAGGTGTGAGTGTCAGGTTCGCAGACGGGAGTTACGTGCGTTGAAGTCGCTTGAAGATATCGTAAAGGAAGGCCAGGAGAGCGAGCAGGTCCTGTTCCGGCGTGGCGCCTATACCAATCAGTCCCAGGTGGAGTTGCTGCGAGATGTCCTGTCGCTGGCCAATGCCAATGTCGACGGTCCACGCTTTATTATCCTGGGCGCCGAATCCGGCATCGCCGGGGCCGCGCTGTCTGGCATTCCCCGGGAAGTCATCGACAGCACCCATCGTTACCACGCCCTGGTGCGCGATTACATCGAGCCGCCGCTGGATATTTGGGCCAAGTCCTTCTACGTGGATGGCAAGCAACTGGTGGGACTGACCCTGGAAGGCTGCGAGGACAAACCCTACATGATGCGTGCCGACCACTCCGCGCACCTGCGTCGGGGCGATACCTGGATACGCGTCAAGACTGCGCCCCAGCGCATGGGTCGCCGGCAGTTGGAGGCCGTGTTCGCCGAGCGCTTTGCCGAGCCGCTGTTCTCGGGCAAGGTGGATATCGGATTTGACGGTGACATGCTGACCCATGAACGGACAGTGCAAACCGTGGACTCGTCCGAGCTGCCCTCGCTGGATGCCCGCAGCAAGCTGGAAACCCTGATTGAGGCCAAGGAGCAGGCAGGCACCGCAGCGGATGAGAATACCTTTATCACGCGCCTGACCCATGCCCGCCTGTTTGGCGCTGATAAACCCTACCAGTCGCACTCGGTGGCCGAACTTCGCAAGGAGTTGGACAAGCTCGATGAGCGCTACCGTGATAGCGACGAGTATTTCCGGTTCGTGGAGAAAGGGGTAAAGCTGAACCTGGTGGTATTCAATGAATCAAAACAGGAAGTCCAGGCGGCTTCCATTGCGTTGATGGTGCCGAGGGCGGCCAAGTTCCGGCTGGCCAAGCGCCTGCCCGCCAACCCTGCGCACGACGCCAGCAAGCGCAAAGTCTATGACGATGAAAGCGATTACCCCACGGTGACCGAGCTTAAGGCCTCCTACCAGGTAACCGAGAGCCTGGGGACCCTGTTGCCGGGCGCCAGCGTCATGGCGTTCAAAAAGCCCCTGAGGCTGTTTGCCGACAAGGCGCTGGAAGGCAAGAGAGTCGTCATCCACTACAAGCTGTTCGGGCGTAATCTGCGCCGTCCCATCACGGGCAAACTGAACCTGAGACTGATTTAGAACATCCCCGCGCTATTCGCGGTCCCGGCTTCTCCGGCCAAAAACCCCCGACTTCGTTTGTTGCCAATCTTTCAGAGCCGGCTTGCGTCCACTTGAGATTGGCGGCTTGGATCAGAGGTTCCCCGGCCTGAAAAAGGGGCCGGATACAGTTAATTCCGATTTGTTGGTTTCCGAGTCGCGGGGAGCACCGGGCGGTCGCAGTACCGCTTAGCGCCCCGCCGCCCGCTGGAATCCGGGCGCGTCCCCTGAATAGGTGCCTGTCACCATTTTTTTGATCAGAGGTTCCCCGGCCTGAAAAAGGGGCCGGATACAGTTAATTCCGATTGTTGGTTTCCGAGCCGCGGGGAGCACCGGGCGGTCGCAGTACCCTTAGCGCCCCGGCCGCCCGCTGGAATCCGGGCGCGGAAGCTTTCCTTGAATAGGCGCCTGTCACCATTTTTTACATTTCGGATTTGCGCGAGGGCTATTGAAAAATCGTGCCTGTCACCCTGATTTCCCCCAGCGTATGCCAAAGTGAGACACGGTCTAACCATATATGCGTCAAAATGATCACTATTAGGATTCACAAATAATAATGAATGTATTTTCTTGCTTTTGTATTGATTTATTAAC
The DNA here is from genome assembly GCA_963823435.1 of uncultured Gammaproteobacteria bacterium. Lineage (GTDB taxonomy): Bacteria > Pseudomonadota > Gammaproteobacteria > Steroidobacterales > BM003 > CAKZML01. The sequence goes on from CAWGLN010000010.1 coordinate 86,951, forward strand.
TCTCCCGGCTAGACTCCTACCTAAGCTTCCAATTGACATAAAGCAGGGCTTTCGAAAAAGAAAAGGGAATGGATTTCCTGCTCGTTTCGAATCAGTGATTCCAGGGGAATCGAGTTGGAAATCGAAGAAGGCATCACGCCGCCGACATTGGCCGTCCCTGCACCTGCAACGCAGATAGGCATCGGTTCGCGGCCAAGCCGAGGGCTACCTGGCGCACGCGCTGGTATACGCACCTGTAATCATTACCTTGTTCACCACCTACTGGTCCGTAGGCGTTGCCCTGCTGGTCGTCGTGGCGCCGCTGACCTGGCTGGGTCGGGGCGGCAAGGTGCCGGCCTGGATGCTGGCCAGCACGGAATCCGCATCCGAGTAGTCGCCCGGCAATACCCTGTTGACTGACAGGCTGGGGCCGTCATAATCCCATCCATCTTTCGACCATGGACATGCCCGCCCAGTGCGCCAAATTATCCTGGATACCGAGACCACCGGTCTTGAGCCCGAACAGGGCCATCGCATCATCGAAATCGGCTGCATCGAGGTCGTGAACCGTCGTCCCACGGGGCGCACCTACCACCGCTACATCAACCCCGAGCGCGAGATCGACGACGGCGCGGTGGACGTACACGGACTGACTACCGAATTTCTCTCCGACAAGCCGCTCTTTGGCGAGGTCATCGCCGAATTCCTGGAGTTCGTCAGCGACGCAGAACTGGTCATCCACAACGCTCCCTTTGACGTGGGCTTCATCAACGCCGAGTTTGCGCGCCTGGAAAAGGGCCCGGTAGAGACCATCTGCCAGGTGCTGGACACGCTGGAACTGGCCCGTCGCCGCCACCCGGGGCAGCGCAATTCCCTGGATGCCCTGTGCAAGCGCTACGAGGTCGATAACTCGCGTCGCGAACTGCACGGCGCCTTGCTGGACGCCCAGTTGCTGGCCGAGGTGTACCTGGCCATGACCGGCGGTCAGGCGGCCCTGTCGCTGGGCACCAAGAAGCGCGGTGTAAGCCCCACCGACACCAGCCACAAGGCACTCAAGCGCGACGGTCTGCACCTGCGCGTGCTCGCAGCCAGCGCCGAGGAACTGGCCGCCCACGAGCAATTCCTGGACGCCCTTGAGCAAGACACGGGCAGCTGCATCTGGCGCACGCGGCGCCGCCGAACCGCCAAGTTAGGGGGACAGCAACCGTAACCGGCACAGAATACGCAGGGTGCGTTCCACGCACCGAACCCAATGGTGCACAAAGTGCACCCTACGACCCCAATCAGGGGGACAGCAACCGTAACCGGCACAGAATACGTAGGGTGCGTTCCACGCACCGAACCCAATGGTGCACAAAGTGCACCCTACGACCCCAATCAGGGGGACAGCAACCGTAACCGGCACAGAATACGTAGGGTGCGTTCCACGCACCGAACCCAATGGAATTAAGGGGGCGGCAACCGTAATTCAGCTGCAGATGGATGCGTTGCGGATGGCCAGGCGGCGCGGCGCTTGGTAAAGGCACCTGGAGACGGGGTGGGCAAGTCCAGGCAAATGAGTCCGGCCCCGTTTTGCCGTACCCCGACCGCAAACGCCCGGTCTCCCAGCCACGCGTGCCCGGAGCCGATCGGCCGGTCACTTCCACGGTGTTCCAGCCGCCCCCGAGCCAGGCCCGGGCAGCTTTATCCGACCCCGCCGACATAGCGGAAACAGCAGGGTGATTTACGGCAACTACGTTAGCGTCACGGTCGTAAAAAGACTACACTTGCGCACTTTGAGCGGTCAGGGTGGGCAACCATAACGCGCCCGGCCGGTTTTTAACTATTTACGGGGATCGGACATGGCGCCAAACACGATGACCAGGGCATTCACAGCGAATTTCCTTGGTAACTCGCCAGATTGGTACAAGCTGACGATTATTTGCTTCCTGGTGATTAACCCGATCTTGCTGTTTGTCGCTGGGACCTTTCATCACCGGCTGGATCATCATCGGCGAATTCATCTTCACCCTGGCCATGGCCCTGAATTGCTATCCCCTGCAACCGGGCGGTCTGTTGGCCATCGAATCCGTTCTCATGGGTCTAACCACCGCCGAGGCGGTTTACGAGGAGACCCTGTTCAACTTCCCGGTGATCCTGTTGCTGATGTTCATGGTGGCCGGTATCTACTTCCTCAAAGACCTGCTGCTGTTCATCTTCACCAAGATCCTGCTGAACGTACGTTCCAAGATAGTTCTCTCGCTGCTGTTCTCCCTGGCCGGCGCCGTGTTGTCCGCCTTCCTGGACGCGCTGACCGTGATCGCGGTGATCATCACCGTGGCAGGCGGCTTCTACAGCGTTTATCACAAGGTGGCCTCAGGCAAGAAGCTGGACCTGGACCATGATCCGTCCACCGACGACGAGGTGGCCGAGCTGCACCGTGAAGACCTGGAGCAGTTTCGCGGCTTCCTGCGCAGCCTGATGATGCATGGCGCCGTGGGTACGGCACTGGGCGGCGTAACCACCCTGGTGGGCGAACCGCAGAACCTGCTCATCGGCAAGGTTATGGGTTGGGAGTTCATCACCTTTTTCGTCAAGACAGCCCCGGTGTCCATGCCCGTGTTGGTGGTTGGCCTGATCACCTGCGTGCTGCTGGAGGTCACCGGCAAGTTCGGATTCGGCACGAAGTTGAGCGACACCGTACTCAATGTGCTCACCGCCTACGAGGAAGAGCAGGAGGCCAAGCGCGGTCCGCGCGACCGGGCGATCCTGGTCGTACAGGCAATTTCCGCCACGATCCTGGTGTTCGGTCTTGCCTTCCACCTGGCCGAGGTCGGCCTGATCGGCCTCACCGTGATCGTGCTGGCCACCGCTTTCAACGGCGTCACCGACGAGCACCGCCTGGGTCATGCCTTTACCGAGGCGTTGCCGTTTGCCTCCCTGTTGGTCGTGTTTTTTGGCATCGTGGCCATGATCCACGACCAGCACCTGTTCAAGCCGGTGATCGACTACGTGCTGACCATGGAAGGCACCCACCAGTTGGCCGCCTTCTACGGCGCCAACGGTCTGCTCTCCGCCATCAGCGACAATGTGTTCGTTGCAACGGTGTACATCACGGAAGTGAAGGCAGCGTTCGAGGCGGGGCTGATCTCGCGTGAGCAGTTCGACCTGCTGGCGGTGGCCATCAACACCGGCACCAATATCCCGAGTGTGGCGACCCCGAACGGCCAGGCCGCCTTCCTGTTCCTGCTGACCTCCGCGCTGGCGCCGCTGATCCGCCTGTCCTATATGCGCATGGTCGTCATGGCCTTCCCGTACATGGTCACCATGTCCATCACGGGTCTGCTGGCGGTGTACTTCCTGCTGTAATAGATAGCCCTGCTTCGTGAACTGGTTCGCGAAGCAGGGTGTTCCACTCGGGTATAATCACTGGTTGTGAGGCTGGATCCGGATGACCGTGGTCGTCGGGCAAGTCTGGACATGTAGGGTGCACTCCGTGCACCGTCCAGGGTAATGCGTTTCAGGGACTGATACGGGTGAGGGCAAACATGAGTCAGTTTAATCGTCGTGGCTGCAAGATAGGGATCATCGGACTGGGCTACGTCGGCCTGCCCCTGGCAGTGGAATTCGGCAAGCGTTACGACACCGTGGGCTTCGACATGAAGTCCGAGCGCGTGGCCGAACTCAACGCGGGCCATGACAGTACGCTGGAAACGGAGGAGGCCGATCTTCAGGCGGCCACCAGGCTCATCTGCACCGACAAGCTTGCGGACATGGAGTCCTGCGATGTGTACATCGTGTCCGTGCCCACCCCCATCGACGATCACCAGCGCCCCGATCTTTCGCCGCTGCTCTCCGCCAGTCGCAGCGTGGGGCAGGTGTTGAGGAAGGGCAACGTGGTGGTGTACGAGTCCACCGTCTACCCCGGCGCCACCGAGGAAGACTGCGTGCCCATCCTCGAGGAAGTCTCCGGTCTTAAATTCAACCAGGATTTCTTCGTCGGCTACAGTCCCGAGCGTATCAACCCGGGTGACAAGACCCACCGCCTGACCACCATCGTCAAGGTCACATCAGGCTCCACCCCCGAGGTGGCGGACTTCGTCGATGACCTGTACGCCTCCATCATCAAGGCGGGCACCTACAAGGCGCCCAGCATCCGGGTGGCCGAGGCGGCCAAGGTGATCGAGAACACCCAGCGGGATGTGAACATCGCCCTGATCAACGAGTTGTCGATGATCTTCAACCGCCTCGGGATCGATACCGAGGAAGTGCTCAAGGCAGCCGGTTCCAAGTGGAACTTCCTGCCCTTCAGACCCGGTCTCGTGGGTGGGCATTGCATCGGTGTGGATCCCTACTACCTGACCTACAAGTCCCAGGAAGTCGGCTACCACCCGGAGATGATCCTGGCCGGCCGGCGTCTGAACGACAACATGGGCAATTACGTGGCCCTGTCGGTGGCCAAGCTGATGATGGAACGGCGTATCCACGTGAAAGGCGCCCGCATCCTGATGCTGGGCCTGACCTTCAAGGAAAACTGCCCGGATATTCGCAACACCAAGGCCGTGGACGTCATGCGCGAGCTTGAGAATTTCGGCGCCACGGTGGATGTCTACGATCCCTGGGTGGACAGCGCGGAAGTCCAGCACGAATACGGTTTTGCACCCATTGCCGAGCCCGAAGCCGGCGCCTACGACGCCATCGTCATCGCCGTGGCCCACAGGCAATTCGCCGCCATGAACGTGGCCGCCATTCGCGCGCTGGGCAAGCCGGAGCATATACTCTACGACATCAAGTATGTGTTGCCTGCTGAACAGGTGGATGGCCGTCTATAAATGGATTTGATCGCATGAAAATTCTCGTCACCGGCGCTGCCGGATTTATCGGTTCTCACGTTGCGCAGGTCCTGCTGGACCGCGGCGACGATGTGGTCGGCCTGGACAACCTGAACGACTACTACGATGTGAATCTGAAGCGCGCGCGTCTTGAGCGTCTGCGCGCCAACAACAACTTCAGCTTCGAGAAGCTCGACCTGGTCGATCGCCAGGGCATGGAAGTGCTGTTCAAAAAGAGCGGCTTCCAGCGGGTGATCCACCTGGCCGCCCAGGCCGGTGTGCGTTATTCCATCAGCCATCCTCATATCTATGTGGACAGCAATGTCACCGGCACCCTGCACGTGCTGGAGGGCTGCCGTCACAACGCCGTGGAACACCTGGTGTATGCCTCCACCAGTTCGGTGTACGGCGCCAACACCAAGATGCCCTTTTCGGTGCATGACAGTGTGGACCATCCCCTGTCCCTGTACGCGGCCACCAAGAAGGCCAACGAATTGATGGCCCACACCTACGCCGACCTGTACCAGTTGCCGGTGACCGGCTTGCGCTTCTTCACGGTGTACGGTCCCTGGGGCCGCCCGGACATGGCGCTGTTCCTGTTCGCCAAGGCCATGCTCGCAGGCGAACCCATCGATGTGTTCAGCCATGGCCATCACAAGCGCGATTTCACTTATATCGACGACATCGCCAACGGCGTGGTGGCGGCCGTGGGCACCGTGGCGACCCCGAATCCTGACTGGTCATCGGATAATCCGGATCCGGCCACCAGTCGCGCCCCGTACCGGCTGTACAACATCGGCAACCAGAAGCCGGTGGAGCTTCTGCGCTATATCGAGGTGCTGGAAGACTGCCTGGGGATAAAGGCCGAGAAAAACCTGCTGCCCCTGCAACCGGGGGACGTGCCCGACACCTGCGCCGATGTCGAGGACCTGGTCCGGGACGTGGGTTACCGGCCGGCCACACCGGTGGAAGAGGGCGTCAAGCGCTTCGTGGAGTGGTACCTGGATTACTACCGCATCCAGCGAGACTAATTTCTCATACTCTCTTATTCCAATCCTCTATATACTCCCTGACGTGATTTGGGCATAAATGCTCATATTTCGTTGAAATACGGAGAAAATAGCGCATTTTCACGTATTTTCTGGAGCAATTCCAAATCTGGTGAGTGTTTGCAGGAAATTCTGCGAAATTTCCGTGCCTTCCGGTGGACACTTAACATAAACTGTCAGACCGACTCGCAACCCTTTGTTGATGGCAGCGATGTTTTCGTCACCACGTACAACGTGGCGCGACGCCGAAGCCGGGCCAGGGGCAGCGAGTCTGGGTGCAGGGGGAATGCTGTGGTCAATAACATCCTGCTGGTGTGCGTGGGCAATATTTGCCGCAGCCCCATGGCCGAGGCCTTGCTGCGGCACGAGCTGGGCAACCCGGACGGGGTGAAGATTCACTCCGCGGGCCTGGCCGCCCTGGTGGATAACCCGGCCCAGGAGGAAGCGCAGGCGCTGATGCTGGAGCAGGGGCTGGATATCTCGGCCCACCGGGCCCGGCAGCTGGGGCCCAACCTGCTGAGGGAAGCAGAACTGGTGCTGGTGATGGAGAGCGAACACAAGGCCGGGGTGGCGATGATCGACCTGACCGCCCGGGGCAAGGTACACAGGCTGGGCGAGTGGCGGGATATGGAAGTGCCCGACCCCTACGGCCTGCCGAGAGAGGACTACGAGCATGCGCTTCGACTGATCAGGGTCGGGGTCGCAGACTGGGCTAAACGGATTCAGGCGTGACAAGACGATGACAGGCATGAACAACAGCAAACACACACCAAGCTCTATTCAACACCCGTTCCCGGATCAGTACCATGCCGGACGGGCTCAATCGCCGGGACTGCACCGCGCACCCTGGTCACCGCCCTGGCACTACTCGCCCTGCAGGCCTGCGCCATCGCCCCGGGCATGACCATGAAAAACAGCGACTCCGAGGACTGGTTCCCCGGTGAGGCGGTGGCCTACAAGGGCCAGGTGCTGGAAATCGCCCCCATCTCCATGGACCTGATCGGCAAGATCGAAGCACAGCGCAAGGCCGATGCCGCGGCCATGGCGAAACAGACTGTCGCCCGAGGACGAGACCTATCGCATCGGCCCCACCGACATCCTCACCATCACCGTCTGGGATCACCCGGAACTGACCATCCCGGCCGGCAACTTCCGCGATGCCGAGGACCAGGGCCAGCTGGTGGGCGAGGACGGCACCCTGTATTACCCCTTCATCGGCGTGATCCAGGTGGCGGGCATGAGCGTGGCCGATCTGCGTGACGTGCTCACCGCGAGATTGAGCAAGTACATCAAGAACCCGCAACTGGACGTGCGGGTGGCAAGCTTCCGCAGCCAGAAGCTGTACGTGGTGGGCGAGGTGCTGACCCCCGGTATCCTGCCCCTGACCGACCAGCCCATGACCATCGCCGATGCGGTGAACCTGGCCGGCGGCCTGACCCCCAATGCCCACAAGGGCGGGGTGAATGTCTCGCGCAAGGGCGAGGTGTTCGAGGTGGACCTGACCGCCCTGTATGACCTGGCCGATGCCTCGCAGAACCTGACCCTGCAACACGGCGACATCGTCAACGTGCCGGATCGCAGCCAGCAAAAAGTGTATCTGATGGGCGAGGTGAAAGAGCCCGGCTCGGTGGAGATCATCAACGGACGCCTGAACCTGGCCGCCGCGCTGGGCGAGGCGGGCGGAGTGAATCAGAACACTGCCAACTCCGGACGAATTTACGTGGTACGCCACAGCGACAGCGACACGCCCCAGATTTTCCACCTGAATGCCGAGTACGCCTACGGCATGTTGCTGGCCGAGCGCTTCGCCATGCAGCCACAGGACGTGGTGTTCGTGGACACCGCCGGGGTCTCGAAGTGGAATCGCGTGATTACGCAGTTGCTGCCCTCGGCCCAGATCATCAACTACGCCATCCCCTAGCGTAGCTGCCAGTGGAATACATGAAGCCCGCCTATGAATGACGCGCAACAGAGTACCGCCATCCCAGTCCAGCGTCCCGGCATGGACGAGGACGAGATCAGCCTGGACGATTTGCTGGAGGTGCTCATTGGTGCGCGTTGGCTGATCGGCAGTATCACCGCCGTCTTCCTGTTCCTGGGTATCGCCTATGCCCTGATCGCCACCCCCATCTACCAGGCCGACGCCCTGCTGCAGGTGGAAGATCAAAAGTCCGGCCTAAGCGCGCTTGGAGATCGGTGACCTGCTGGAAGGCGATGCCTCCATCACCGCCGAGATCGAGTTGCTGCGCTCACGCATGGTGCTGGGCGATGCGGTGGACAAGCTGCGCCTGGATATCACCGCCACGCCGACATACTTTCCCCTGATCGGCGCGGCCATCGCCCGCCGGCATGGTGAAAAAGGCCTGGCCGATCCCTGGCTGGGTCTGGATGGCTATGCCTGGGGTGGGGAGTCCATCACGGTGGATACCCTGGACGTGCCCGGCAAACTGATTGATGAACCCCTGCAGTTGGTGGCGGGCAAAGACAACACCTACGAACTGTACGATTCAGACGGCAAGTTCCTGCTCAAGGGCAAGGTGGGGGAGACCGCATCGAACCTGACCGATGCCGGTCCCATCAGCATGTTCGTGCCGGAACTGGTGGCCCATGCGGGTACGGAGTTCGAAATCACCCGTCAACCGCGTCTGCCGGTAATCGAAGACTTGCAGAAAGACCTGAGCGTGTCCGAGAAGGGCAAGGGCTCCGGTGTGCTGTCCGTGGTCCTGAGCGGTGATAACCCGGCCCACACACGCGACATCGTCAACGAGATCGCCAATATCTACGTGCGCCAGAACGTGGAGCGCAAGTCCGCCGAGGCGGAGAAGACCCTGGAGTTCCTGGACCAGCAACTGCCCGATATCAAGCGCCGCATGGAAGCCGCCGAGGTGGCCCTGAACAACTACCGCCTGGAGCGTGGCTCGGTGGACCTGCCCATGGAAACCCAGGCCCTGCTGGAGCAGGTCGTGGATGCTGAAGAACAGTTGATGACGCTGCAGCAGGAGCGCGACGCCCTGGGGCAGCGCTTCACCGAAGAGCATCCCATGATCCTGGCCATGGACGAGCAGATCGCCCGGGTCACCCGCAGCGTCGAAAAACTCAATGGCTATGTGCAGAACCTGCCGAGCACCCAGCAGGAAGTGCTGCGTCTGCATCGCGATGTACAGGTGGGTACCGAGTTGTACACGGCGCTGCTGAACAACGCCCAGGAACTGCGGGTGGTGAAAGCCGGCACCGTGGGCAATGTGCGGGTGATCGATTACGCCGAGACCCCCTACAAACCGGTCAAGCCCAAGAAGGCCATGACCGTGCTGCTGTCACTGTTGTTGGGCATGTTCGCCGGTGTGGTGGCGGCCTTTGTACGCAAGGCCCTCTCAGGCGGCGTGAATGATCCGGAGTTGATTGAGAAGCACCTCGGTCTTCCGGTGTATGCCGTCATCGGCCATAGCCGCCGCCAGACTAAGTTGGAGAAGGAGTTCAAGGCCGGCGCCATCGAGCACCAGGTGCTGGCCCTGACCGACCAGCACGACCCCACCATCGAAAGCATCCGAAATCTCAGGACCGCCTTGCACTTCGGCATGATGGACGTGAAGAACAACGTCATCATGATCACGGGCCCCAGTCCCAGCTATCGGCAAGTCTTTCGTCACTGTCAACCTGGCAGCTATCCTGGCCGCCGGTGGCAAGAAGGTGCTGATCGTGGATGCCGACATGCGTCGCGGCCACCTGCATGAGGCCTTCGGCCTGGCCAGGGAAAACGGCCTGAGTGAATTTGTCAGCGGCACCATCAAGATCGGCGAGGCCATTCGGCAGACCTGCATCCCGAATCTCCAAATGGTCACCACCGGCGTATTGCCGCCCAATCCCTCCGAACTGCTCCTGCACAAGCGCTTCGTCAATTTGCTGAAGGTGCTTTCCGAGCAATACGATCACGTGATCGTCGACAGCCCGCCCATCCTGGCTGTGACCGATGCCGGCATCGTGGGGCAATTGGCAGGCGCATCTCTGATGGTGCTAAAAGCCGGCGTGCATCCCATGCGGGAGATCGAGGCCAGCGTGAAGCGACTGAGGCAGGCCAATGTGAACCTGCGTGGCCTGTTGTTCAATGATGTGAATGTGACCAGTCGGCGGTATGGGGCT
>CAWGLN010000011.1:0-17309 GCA_963823435.1 uncultured Gammaproteobacteria bacterium
GCACAACCAGGGACAACAACGACAGGTGAAGAGATTTTGAATTCATATTGGTAATCGCCGGGCGCAAGACCTGATCAAGAAGGTCCAGCATACCCGCAAGCGGGTGAAGGTAAAATTTCCACTGCGCCGCTACGAATTGAATTTTTTCGCCGACCGATGAAAAATTCCTTCCAATTGGACCACGACCCTGTCCGGCAGCCGGGTGGGATCCGGTATCGAGATCGACTGCATGATTGAAGCACAATCTGTTTCAAAACATTTCGGCGCCCTTGTTGCCGTGGATCAATTTGAGCTTTCGGTCAGCCCGGCGAGATTTTGTCGATTGCGGGCCCCAACGGAGCCGGAAAATCCACCACCATGAAGATGATCACCGGATTTATTGCGCCCAGCGAAGGCAGCATCCGGGTGTATGGGCACCAGGTCGAGCAGGAGCCGGTGCTGTGCAAGCGCCAGATTGGCTACCTGCCCGAGGGTGCGCCCAGCTACGCCGGAGATGACACCGGCAAGCTTCCTGGCGTTCATCGCCGACCTGCGAGGCCTGCACGGTGATCTGCGTCGTCAACGACTGGGTTACGTGATCGAGCGCCTGGGCCTGGCTTCGGTGCTAAAACAAAACATCGAAACCCTGTCCAAGGGCTTCAAGCGTCGAGTGGGCCTGGCCCAGGCGGTCCTGCACGATCCCCGTGTACTGATCCTGGATGAACCCACCGACGGCCTGGACCCGAACCAAAAGCACGAAGTCCGGGAACTGATCCGTGACATGTCCAGTGACAAGATCATCATCATATCCACCCACATCCTTGAAGAAGTCGACGCGGTATGCACGCGCGCCTTGATTATTGCAGAGGGAAAGCTGCTGGCCGATGACACACCCGACAACCTGGCTGCTCGCTCGCCCCTGCAGAATTCGGTGTTTGTAGGCTCGCAGGACAACGCGCAAGCGAGTTGCTTATACGAAGCGCTGGGACAGATGGAGGACGTAGCCGCGGTCCGGCTTGCCGATGGAGCAACTTCCCTGAAGGTTTTGGCAAAACCTGGAAAAACAGTGCTCGGGGCGGTGCAGCAATTGCTCGCCGCCAGGGATTGGACGCCAGAGTCCCTGCACGTGGAACGTGGCCGGCTGGACGAGGTTTTTCGTGAAATCACCGGGGGACGACAACTATGAACCCGGTCATGATCTTGTTCAGACGTGAGTTGCGCAGCTATTTTGCCACGCCCCTGGCCTACGTCTTCATGGTGATTTTCCTGGTGTTGTCAGGCTCTTTCACCTTCTACCTGGGTAGTTTTTACGAGCGCGGACAGGCGGACCTGGCGCCATTTTTCAGCTTCCATCCCTGGCTCTACCTGTTTCTGGTGCCCGCCCTGTCCATGCGTCTTTGGGCCGAGGAAAGAAAGTCCGGCAGCATCGAGTTACTGATGACCCTGCCGGTCACCCTGTTCCAGGCGGTATTGGGAAAATTCCTGGCGGCCTGGGCCTTCACCGGTATTGCCCTGGCCCTTACCTTTCCCATGTGGCTGACGGTGAACTACCTTGGCGAACCGGATAATGGCGCCATCCTGGCCGCCTATTTTGGCAGCCTGTTAATGGCCGGGGCGTTCCTGGCCATCGGTGCCTGCATCTCCGCCACGACCCGCAACCAGGTGGTCGCCTTCATCATCACAGTGGTTGTATGTTTTGGCTTCCTGCTCAGCGGCTTCCCGATGGTACTGGACTTGTTCAGGGATTGGGCGCCGCAGGTACTGGTAGACACGGTTTCGAGTTTCAGTTTCCTCAGCCATTTCGCATCCATCTCCAAGGGCGTTATTGATTTGCGCGATTTGGTCTATTTCGCGGCCGTTATCATCACCTGGCTGACGGCCAATGTGCTGGTTCTCGACCTGAAGAAGGCGGAATAAGACATGCAGACGAGACGCAAAAAAACCTACGACGCCTGGGCCCTGCCACTGCTGGCGCTGCTGTTTGTAACCGTCATCATGACCAGCAACAGCCTGTTCCGAAGCATCCGCTGGGACCTGACAGAGAATCAGCTCTACACCATGTCGCAAGGAACCCGAAATATTCTTGGCGGCCTGGAAGAACCGATCAATCTGTATTTCTTCTTTTCCTCGGACGCCAGCCGGGACATACCCGCTGTACGCAATTACGCAAATCGGGTCAGGGAGTTGCTGGAGGAGTTCTCCACCAACGCAGAGGGCAAGATACACCTGCGTGTGATTGACCCTGTGCCGTTTTCCGAGGAAGAGGAAATGGCCGCCGAATTTGGGCTGACACCGGTACCCATAGGGACCTCCGGCGAAAATATCTACTTCGGCTTGGCTGGTACCAATATGGTGGATGACGCGTCCACCATCGCGTTCTTCCACCCGGACAAGGAGAACTTCCTGGAGTATGACCTGGCAAAGCTGGTTTACTCCCTCGACCACCCGGAGCGGCCGGTTATAGGCGTGCTTCGCAGCCTGCCGATGCAGCGAGACTTCGATCCGACCACGCAGCAACTACGTCAGGCCTGGGTGATTGCAGACCAGGCCGAGCAACTATTCCAGCTGCGTACCCTGTCGACCCGGCTGGATCAGGTCGACGAAGACATCGATCTGCTGCTACTGGTTCATCCCAAGAACCTGCCGGAGCAGACCCTGTACGCCATCGATCAGTTTGTGATGCGCGGAGGCCGGGCGCTGATATTCGTGGATCCCTTCGCCGAGTCCGAGGCGCCTGCCATGGACCAGGAGAACCTGCTGGCAGCCAGGGTCGGCAGCCAAAGCTCGAACCTGGGCCCGTTGTTCAGTGCATGGGGTATACGTTTCAACCCCGCCCAGGTGATCGCAGACGAGCAACTTGCGTTAAGCGTCACCATGGGCCCCGGCCGCCCGTCTGTCAGACACCTGGCTTTCTTGGGTTTCGGACCCGGGCAATTTAATCGCAATGACATCATCACCGCGAAACTGGACCTGGTGAATGTGGCGACCGCAGGCGTATTTGAGTTGGAGACTCACTCAACCCTGGCAATGACGCCTCTACTGCAAACCAGCTCACGGGCCATGCCGGTGACGACCGACCGGTTTGCCTATATGCCGGATCCCGGCGCGCTGCGCAATGGCTTCGAACCTACCGGCCAGATCTATACGGTCGCCGCACGACTGAGCGGCCCCCTGGCAAGCGCTTTCCCGAACGGCCCCCCCGGCACAGACACGGAGGCCGCCAGTCACCTGAAGGCATCGACCACAGACGCGTCCATCATCCTGGTAGCGGACACGGACCTGTTAACGGACCGCTTCTGGGTACAGGTTCAGAACTTCATGGACCAGCGGCTGGCCACGGCGTTTGCCAACAACGGTGACCTGTTGGTTAACGCGCTGGACAACCTGTCGGGAAGCTCGGACCTGATCAGCATACGTGGACGGGCCGGCTACACCCGCCCCTTCGGCCGGGTTGAAGCCCTGCGGCGTGAGGCCGAGGCCAGTCTGCAAGCGAAGGAGCAAGAACTTGAGGGGCAACTCAAGACCACCGAGGATAGCCTCGCCCGTCTGCAATCCCAGCGCCTGGATCAGAATGCCAGTGCTGCTCAGTGACGAGCAAAGCGTGGAACTGCATAAATTTCTGGACGAGAAGGTTCGGATACAAAAAGAGTTGCGACAGGTGCGGCTGGAACTGGACAGGGAAATCGATCGCCTGGGAAGCAGCCTGAAATTCATCAACATCGGTCTGATCCCCCTGGCGCTTACCCTGGCCCTGATCCTGTGGATAGCGATTGCGGGCAAGCGGCGCAGGGACCGAAAGACAGCATGAACCGGACGAAATTCATTGCCCTGCTTACGCTGGCCCTGGTGGTGCTGACCATCGCCTGGTGGATGGCTCAACACCGGGCTGAAACCGGGGGCCTGTATTCGGGACATCTTTTGCCGGGATTGTCCGGGCAGATCAACCAGGTCACCGGCCTGGTCATGCGTGATAGCCAGGGCCGGCAGGTCAGCATCCGGCTCAGTAAGGGCTTGTGGGAAATTGAAGAGAAGGAGGGTTATCCGGCAGATGCGGGCAAGCTGCGTAGCATCCTGCTGATCCTGGCCGACGCGCAGGTGCTGGAAGAAAAGACCTCCCGACCTGACATGTACAATCGCCTGGGAGTGGAGGATCCGTCTAACCCTGAAGCCAATAACCTGGTCTTGACCATAGTGTTGCCCGGGCAGGAACGCGGTCTGATCGTGGGCAAACTTGCCATGAACAATGGCACCTATGTGCGCAGGACCGACGAGCCGACCAGCCTGCTGATTAACCAGCCCCTGGTCCTGGAAACCGACCCGATGAAGTGGCTGACACCGGATTTGCTGGACATCGGTCCAGAACAAATTCAGCGCGTGGAAGTTCACCACCCGGACGGAACGGAGTTGGTCCTCACACGAAAGGAAGAGTCAGAGCATGACTTCCTGATCCAGAACCTCCCGCCTGGTCGTGAACCCCAATCGGATTTCGTTGCCAACGGCATCGCCGGCGTCCTTGCCCGACTTGGCTTCCGGGACGTCAGACGCCTGCGCGAGTCCGACGGCAAAGCCGTAATTCAGAGCCGTTTCGTAACCGGCAATGGCCTGGTAATAGCGCTATCGTTGCACCGGGACGAGCAACCCTGGGTGAGCTTCGCGTTCTCGCTGGCGGACGGTGCCGACCAGGCCATGGCTTCTGTGGTTCTGGACTACGGTCGGCGACTGGAAGGTTGGGAATATGTCCTGGCCGGTCCAGGCGCCGAGCAACTTGGCAAGCGCATGGAAGATTTGCTCAAACCACAGGACAGATAATGGTGGCGCCCGGCTGCACTCCCGAGACCGGAATATGCAAGGCAATCCGGAAGGTCTGGAAGTCGACTGAACGGGTTCTCCACTATATTGGGGCATGGTCGGCATCGGCCCGGCGCCTGGCCGGACTGCAGACGAATGTCTTTACCGCCCGGCCCGCGTAGCGGTCAGGCGTTACGCGCCGCTACCAGCTTTCTGTAGAGCACGTCCTTCAGGTAGACGCGGCGTTTCTTCAAGTCTTCGGCGTAGTGGTCGGCGACGGGAGTGATGTCCTCGTCGATGTTGTAGATCTTCGTATCCAGAACGTGATATTCCTCGAACATGTCCCGGAACTCCTCGTCGCTGATATGCAGTTGGCGCATCAGCGGTACGTACTCGGGGAATTCCTGGTCAAGAGGATGGTGTTCTATAGGCATCTGTAACCTCCTCAGGGATTTTCTTGGGATGCGTCCCCAACACTAGGACTGGCGAACCGGGTGGTCAAATCACACCGTTACCGGCCCCTCGGTTAGTTCGTATACACTGAATCAGCAGTTCCATAAATTCAATGCCCTACGCGCGCGCAGACTCCACCGATGCTGTTCCAAGCACTCTCGATTCTGCGCAAAACACCCCCGCGGCGACCAGCCCGGCCGCCTTAAAAACCGCCCCGACAACAGGCGGGGGATGGCCGAAAGACCGCGGCTGACCGGGACCCGCAGCCAAGAGAGTGGCAAGTAGCCTTGATCTTTTCTGGACAAGGAAGATAGTTGGGGAAAAGATTCAGATTCAATGTGCCCTTTGCAGGGCACGGTGGCTTATGAGGAAGACTGACAACATAGAAACTGGCTTTTTAGCCGCAAGAAACGAGTTCACGAGTAGATCAATGGGCTCCAGGGAGCCTCTGATTTGCTCTGGACGAAGCAGATTGCGAGCGAAAAGGGTCAGGTTCAAGACGCCAATCGCACGGAATAGCCAGCTATTGCGAAGATTGGCAACGCGGAAGCTGGGCTTTTTAGCCGCAAGAAACGAGTTCACGAGTAGATCAATGGGCGCCAGGGAGCCTCTGATTTGCTCTGGACGAAGCAGATTGCGAGCGAAAAGGGTCAGGTTCAAGACGCCAATCGCACGGAATAGCCAGCTATTGCGAAGATTGGCAACGCGGAAGCTGGGCTTTTTAGCCGCAAGAAACGAGTTCACGAGTAGATCAGAGGCTCCCCGATGACCGATGCTCTGTAT
Source organism: uncultured Gammaproteobacteria bacterium (assembly GCA_963823435.1). Classification (GTDB taxonomy): domain Bacteria; phylum Pseudomonadota; class Gammaproteobacteria; order Steroidobacterales; family BM003; genus CAKZML01. The sequence goes on from CAWGLN010000011.1 coordinate 6,004, forward strand.
CAGCAAGACGCCTATCTTCAGCACTGCCCGGCAAGGGTAATTGAGCATACTGCCGAGGGTCTCGTCCTGGACCGCACCGTGTTCTACCCGGTGGGCGGCGGCCAACCTGGCGATGTCGGCTGGCTTGAGTGGGAAGGTGGCGGACAGCTGCAAATTACCGGCACCTGTCGCCGGGAAGACGGGGAAATCCTGCATATAGCCGATCCAGAGGAGGTCTGGCCGGAACCCGGCAACCATGTCGAGGCAAGATTGGACTGGGATGTGCGTTACCGTCATATGCGTATGCATACCTGTATGCACTTGTTGGGCATGGTGATTCCCCACGGGGTTACCGGGGGCAATATCGGTTCGCAACGAAGTCGACTGGATTTTGACATGGAGGAGACGGTGGACAAGGAAGACGTCACTGCCAGGTTGAACGAGTTGATCCTGGCCGATTACCCGGTCACCAGCCAGTGGATCACCGGTGCGGAACTGGACCGCCAACCCGAACTCGTGCGAACACTCTCGGTCTCGCCACCAAAGGGAGCCGGTCTGATACGTTTGCTGAACATCGGGGACCTGGATTTACAGCCTTGCGGTGGCACGCATGTACACCGGACAGGGGAGATAATGGGTGCCGTCGTGATCAAGACGGAGAAAAAGGGGAAGCGCAACCGGCGAGTGAATATTGCACTGACGGAATAGGCTCTATGTATCCGATTTGCTGGCGGTTTTTCTTTAAGTGAGTTAGGTTATGACTCAAATACAGAAGGCTAAAGCATCCAATGCAGATCTGTCCCAAATATAGGCAGGAGTGAGTGTCCAAGTCAGCGCACCAGTTATTGCTGATCGATGGCAACCCCGAAGATGTGAGCCTCATCAAGAGTGAGCTCGCTCAATCCGTCTATTACACCTATGACCTGAGTGTTGCCGTTAACCTGGCTCAAGGTTTGGAGCGGATAAAGAAAGGCGACATCGACGTCATCTTGATGGACCTGATATTGCCGGATACCCAGGGCATTGCTGCCTTCCTGCGTTTATACCCGAAGGCCGGCAACATACCCATTATCGCCCTGGTTAGGCAGGCGGACGAGGAACTCGGCCAGCTGGCGGTTGAAAAAGGCGCACTGGACTACCTGGTGAAGCAGCAAGTAGTCAGCAACCTTCTGATCAAGGCCCTGCGCTATGCGACCGATCGAACGCATACCCTGATGGCGCTCAAGGCCTCGGAAGCGAAGTACCGGGAACTGTTCCAGAACGTAACCGCCGGTGTTTTCCAGACCTCTCTGGACGGCAAGTTCCTGAGCGCCAACCCGGCCATGGTTCGACTGCTCGGCTACAGCACTGAGGAAGAATTGCTTGGCCTGGATATCGCCAAGGAAGTCTACATGTACCCGGACTCGCGCGAGAACTGGGCGCGGACTATCCTGGAGAAGGGCGAAATTCGTAATTCCGAATTGGTTCTGCGCAAACGAGACGGGACCAAGATCGTGGTGCTGGAAAATGCCCAGGCCGTGCGCAGCCACACCGGCGAAGTCATGTATTTCCAGGGCGCGCTGACAGATATCACAGAGGCCCACGAGCAATCAAAACGCCTGTCCTACGACGCAAGTCACGATGCGCTGACCGGGCTCATCAACCGCAGGGAATTCGAACTGCGGGTTGAGCGCGCGCTGGAAGATAGAAAAGTCGATAGGACTGAACACGCCGTTTGCTATCTCGATCTGGATAAATTCAAGATAATCAACGACAGCTGCGGGCACGTTGCGGGAGATGAACTGCTCAGGCAGCTGGGGGCTGTATTGCACGCGAGAGTCCGCCAGGGCGACACCATCGCGCGCCTGGGCGGAGACGAGTTTGGGGTACTGCTGAACCACTGCACGCGGGAAAACGCCATAGAGGTTAGCAAGAACCTGTTGCGAGCCATCCGGGATTTCAAGTTTGCCTGGAACCAGCGTCAATTCAACGTAGAAGCGAGCATCGGCCTGGTCCCTATCAATGATTCCTTCGCCAATGTCACGGACGTGCTCTCGGCGGCGGATGCTGCCTGTTACCAGGCCAAAGACAAGGGCCGGAACCAACTCCACCTATTCGAACCGAAAGATCAGACCCAGGGTAATTACACGGGCGAGATACAATGGGCTTCGAGAGTAAAAAAAGCCCTTTCGGACGACGGGTTTATGCTCGACATACAGCCCATTTTTCCGGTTAATGCACCTGCCAGAACCAAAAAATACATGGAAATACTGGTCCGCATGCGGGATGAAAACGGTCGCCAGATTCCACCGGGCGCATTCCTGCCAACGGTGGAACGCTACAACCTGATGGGGCAACTGGATAGCTGGGTGTTAAAACACACGCTGGCTGAATTAAGCAAAGAGTCTGTCAATCTGGACGACATCGGCAGGGTCTTTATCAACCTCTCCTGCGACAGCTTGATGGATAGCCAATTCACGGAGAACCTGGTCACCATCCTCAGGAAGGGTCGGGTTCCACCGGCCAAGCTGTGCTTCGAGGTCACCGAAGCAGCCGCCATGTCCAACCTGACCAAGGCCAACGCCACCATCAATTCAGTGCGTGAACTGGGCTGCCGGTTTGCCCTGGATGACTTCGGCACCGGTGTGAGTTCATTCGCGTATTTGAAGGCCCTGAACGTGGATTACCTGAAGATAGACGGGACCCACCTTAGGGATCTGGCTGATGACAAAGGCGATTACGAAATTGTGCGGGCGATAACCCAAATCGGCCATGCCCTGGGCCGCGAAGTGATTGCCGAATCGGTGGAAAGCAAACGGGTACTGAAAGCCCTGAAAAGTATTGGCGTGGATTTCGTCCAGGGCTACACCCTGGCGCCGCCCCGCCCGATCGAACAACTGAATGTGGAAATTGCAGCCGAGGCCGATCAATAAGGCCGCTGGACCCGGGCCTCGCTATTGCCACGCCGCAGCACCTTTACCCGGTCACCTGGCGCAAATGGGATGGCATCGGACTGCACGACCGTAAGCAACTCCCCTTTATCCATCTTCACCTGGATTTCCAGACCGGTCTCCGTGGTCGCTGATTTTTCCATGGACTGACCAACGACCGCGCCGGCTACACCACCCAGCGCCGCGCCGACGCCAGAATTGGTGGCCTCGCCCGCTACCTGGGCCCCGACAATATACCCACCCCAGCTCCCGACCCAGGAATGTTCGCCCTCTATCGTGACCCGGCGAACCGCCGTCACCTCACCATAAAATGTGGCATAGGGTTGCCGGGCCTGCTTGCGGGAATAGACATCAGGGTGGGTGCTCGGCCCACTGCAGGCCAGCAAGAGGGCGCAGAGCGCCAGCATGGTTGTCAGTCGTGTCATCATCAGTCGAATCCCCATCAAACCGGTTTTCAGCAACTTGCAGGAATTTGGCACTCAAGACCGGCCCAAGGTCAAGCTCCTGGTCCACCCGGGCGTCACAGCCCGCTTCGACGCCTTGGAAATTCAATAATTAACTACAGAATAATCAGCAGGTTAATAAGTATTTCCCCGGGATTTCTCTCAGGCTAAGATAGGCGTGTTCGAAACTTCAGCAAAAGCGCCAGGCGACTGGATCGGGAGATACTTCGGTTTACCCTGCTATACCGGCCGCTGTTGAACGTCTAGATTCGAACATCAGTGAGGGGGTAAGCCCGCGTGACGTGCCCGCCAGGAATGGTGCATTCCCGCCCAGGGGATACACCGAAGCTGGCGCGTATATACCCGGTCCGCCGCCTGCGAGTTTTGAAACAAGCGAGAAGGGCTGTCCTCTTATGAGCCAATATAAAACCCAGGATATACGTAATGTTGCAATTGTCGGCCACGCAGGATCGGGCAAGACATCTTTGGTGGAAGCTCTACTGCATCGTGCCGGAGCGATAGCCGAGCGCGGCGATCTGGCCCGGGGCACCACAGTCTGTGATTTCGACCCCCAGGAACGTGCGATGCAGCATTCGATCAACCCGGCCGTGTGTCACCTGGACTACAAGGGTCATCGCATCAACCTGCTCGACACACCCGGCTACCCGGACCTGCTTGGCCGGTCCATCAGTGTCCTGCCTGCAGCAGAAACCGTGGTCCTGGTCATTAACGCGCAGCAGGGCATCGAACTGGGTACCCGACGCATGATGGCGGCAGCCAAGCGAGCCGGGCTGTGCCGTATGATCGTGGTCAATCGTATAGACCAGGGTATCGCCAACATCCAGCCCTTGCTGGAAGAAATCCAGAGCCTGTTCGGCAGCGAATGCCTGCCGTTAAACCTGCCGACCGAGGGCGGCGCCGCGGTTGAAGACTGCTTCTTCCACGATCATGGCGCGCCTACCGCGGTAAGCTCGGTGGACGAAGCTCACCAGCACGTAATCGACCAGGTTGTCGAGGTCGATGAAACGCTGATGGAAAACTACCTGGAAACCGGTGAGGAACCGGCACCTGGCAAGCTGCATGACGCCTTTGAGAAGGCCCTGCGCGAAGGCCACCTGATTCCCATTTGCTTCACTTCCGCCGAGACCGGAATCGGTGTCACCAAACTGCTGGATGTGCTATCGGAACTGGCGCCCAACCCGCTCGAAGGCAACCCTCCGCCGTTCGTCAAAGGAGAAGGCGCACAGGCGGAGCCGGTCCATATCAATCCGGATCCTGATGCCCACGCCATTGCGCACGTGTTCAGGGTATCGGTGGACCCCTACCTGGGTAAGCTGGGTGTTTTCAGAATCCACCAGGGCACCGTGAAATCAGGCGGTCAGCTGTTTGTCGGAGATCACCGCAAACCGATCAAGGTGTCCCATTTGTACGCCGTGCAGGGTAAGGACATGCGGGAGGTACCGCATGGCATTCCGGGCGACATCTGCGCCATCAACAAGGTCGATGAAGTGTTCTTTGACGCCCTGCTGCACGATTCGCACGACGAGGACAACTACCGCCTGAAGGCTATCAAGATGACTCCGCCCATGCTCGGTCTTGCCCTGAGCCCGAAGAACCGTGGCGACGAGCAGAAACTGTCCGATGCCTTGCACAAGCTCACGTCCGAGGATCCCTCTTTGCGACTGGAACATCATGTCGCGGCCAACGAGACCGTGCTGTACGGCATGGGAGACCTGCACCTGCGTGTGGTGCTGGAAAAAATGAAGGAACAGATGAACGTGGATGTGGAGACCCGGCCACCCAGCGTACCCTACCGGGAAACCATCACCCGCAAGGCTGATGGTCATCACAGGCACAAGAAACAAACCGGCGGCGCCGGCCAGTTCGGCGAAGTCTACCTCTCGGTGGAACCTCTGGCTCGCGGCGAGGGTTTCGAATTCCAGAGCAAGGTCGTGGGCGGCACCATCCCCGGTCAGTTCATCCCGGCGGTGGAAAAAGGCGTGCGCAGCGCAATCGAAAGCGGCGCCCTGGCGGGCTTTCCGCTGCAGGACTTGCGGGTTACCGTTTACGACGGCAAGTATCACGCGGTGGATTCCAAGGAAATCGCCTTCGTGGCCGCCGGACGCAAAGCCTTCCTGGATGCTGTGGACAAGGCTGGGGTCATCGTGCTTGAGCCGATCGTTAACCTGCAGATCAGCGTACCGGCGACCGGCATCGGCGGTGTAACCGGAGATTTGTCCAGCATGCGCGGGAGGATTTCCGATCAGCGCATGCTGGCGGGCAACCAGGCCGTGGTTGAAGGCCAGGCGCCATTGGCTGAAATGGAAGGTTACTACGCCAAACTCAAATCCCACAGTGCGGGCGAAGGCTCCTACACCATGGAGTTCAGCCATTACGAGCAGGCTCCGCCGAACGTGCAGCACACCCTGGCGGAGAGCTTCAAGAGTCACCGGGCCGGCGACGACTAGCCCGCGGGACCCGGCCCCGCGGGGCCGGGCTCCAGCGCGGCAGGCATTGCCCTGCCCGGGTAATGACCATAGGATCACAGACTTCATTGCAGCAGGTGATCCAGCGATGTCCCACCCATCCGCCAGCCTCGATTTCAGTCCCTGCGGGGTATTGACCCTCACCACCGATTTTGGCCACAAGGGCCCTTTCATCGGCACCATGAAAGGCCAGATCCTGCGCCGACTGCGCAGCGCCAGTATTGTCGACCTGAGCCACGAGTGCTCGGTGCACTGGCCGGCCGAGGCCGGATTCTGGGTATCCCGCGCCTATCGGTATTTTCCTGAAGGCACCGTACATGTTGCGGTGGTCGACCCCGGGGTCGGCACCGCAAGAGAGTTGGTCCTGATTATCCGAGACGGTCACGCATTCCTGGGTCCGGACAACGGCCTGCTCGAGCCCCTGTGTCGCGACCAGGGCCGCTGGAAAGCCTGGAAAGTCAGCCCCGCCTGCCTGGCCGCAATGGGCATCACCCGGGTTAGCGCCACTTTTCACGGGCGCGATATTTTTGCTCCCCTCGCGGCGGAACTCGCCGCCGGCCGTCTGCGGCCCGAGGACGCCGGTGATCATACCCAGGACCTGGTTCCCTCTATCCTGGAAGCGCCGGAAAGACTGGGTGCAAAACTGCATGGGGTAATCGTGACGGTGGATACCTTTGGCAACCTGATCAGCAATATAGACGAATCGCTGCTGGATTCGTTTTCAAGACCGGTGGTGACCAGCGGCGGTCATTCCTTCCCGCTACACAACACCTACGGACAAGTCAGACCTGGCGAATACCTGGCCCTGGTGAATTCTTTCGGGGTCATTGAAATCGCCTGTGCGGAGCGCAGCGCTGCCGACGGGCTGGGGCTGGAACGCGGCGCACCGGTAGTCGTGGCCGAAGGACAATGAGACCGGACTGGCCGATCATGCCTCGCGCCGACCAGGGTGGTCGTGACCCCACCCGGCCCACCGAGTCTTCCGGGTTCCGGGACAAATCTCGTTGGCAACAGTTGGCAGCTACCGGAAGATGCCACGCTCAAGGATAGTGCCATGTCCGATCGGCCGCCCCACCGCCACCCACAGACTCCAGGAATCGGTACTGGTGGTACCTATCCCCACGGTCAGGGGACCGACCTGGGTCCGGCCGGTCAGGTAGACAGAACCGCCATAAATGAGACCTTCGTCGATCAGGTCCAGCCGATCGAAGGTCTCACCGGCTTGCAGTCGCAGACCCGCGTACAGCGCCTGTCCGCGAATCGACATGATGTCCTTGACCTGCCAGAGATAACTGCCGCTTGTGGTCCAGTACTGGTTGGCCCGTAACTCGCCCAGTTCAAAGCCCGGGAAGCTCCCCGGCCCACCGAGCATGAAAGCGCGGTCCGGAGGCAGGTTGCTACCCAGGTCTGAGCCACCCGCGACCGTCATCCACACGATGTCCTTGCGTACCGGAACCGCCATGCCGAACCCCATCTCGACCCTCTCCCAATCACGGCTCGCACCCAGCGAATCGTCGCTGAGCAGGTATTCCAGTGCCAGCGCCATACCACGGGTCGCATTGAAGGGAGTGTCCCGACTGTCGAAGGTTGCCGAGACCATAAGCCCGGCGTCGTCTTCGTTTACCTCCGGCAGCAGCGGCGACCCCGTATCCACTTTGACATCACGCTGCCGGTAGATATAACCGGCACGGACCTGCGCCTGGTTGCTCAGGTTGACACCAAAATCGATCCCTGCGCCAAGGTTATTGAATTCGTAGCTTGCCACGCGATCACCGTCGTTGAACACATCCTCCAGGGTCCGGTAGAAGCCCGCGCTCGGCTCGACGAAAAACACCTGGGAGATGGTCAGCGGTTGGTAGAAACTCGTCGAAAACTGGGTCTCGGAGCCAAGCTGTAACTGGTTGCGCCATTCGGCCCCCAGCCGGTTGACCCAGGTCCGCGTGTGCTTGGCGTAGACCGCAAAGCCCATGTCGCCGTCCTCCGAGGCGTACAAACCCAGGTCCAGCTTCAGGTAATCAGGACCCCAGCGCTTCTCCCTGGGGAGCCACACAAGCGAGGGCTGGCTCGGGTCGCCTTCCAGCCGGTACTCGACTGACTCGAAATCCTGCAAAGCCGACATGCGCAGCCCTTCGGCACTGATTTCCGCCGCATCTACCGTGTCCCCGGGGCGTACCAGTGATCGCTGTTCGAGAAATTCCTGGTTGACACGCTCCAGCCCTTCAAAGCGCACGTCCGCGAGGCGGGCCTCAATTTCCTGACCGGCTGTCACCTTGTCACGCCAGGCAAGGTAGCTGTCACTCGGCACCGCCAACTCACTAAGGCGGTCGGCCATCAAGCGAGCGGCTTCCTCCCCCAGCGGGATAGTGTCTGGCACCCGTTCGAAATCCGACGTGCCAATGTCGCCCATAATCACGTCGATACGAATGTCGCTCTCCGTCAGCGACTGCAGTTGCAGCTCCTCGTTGGCCTGGATCATCACGTCCATACTGCGACTCAGGAGTTGCGTCGCTGTCTGCAGTTTTTCGGGCTTGACCTCGGGCTCTACCAGGTTGACGACGATCACGATGTCCGCGCACAACTCGCGTGCTACGTCGACCGGAATGTTGCGAACCATGCCGCCGTCGGAAAGTATGTACGGCCCGGAGTGCACCGGCGCAAAGGCCCCGGGATCGCCATGCTGGCGCGCATGGCGGTAGCGATGTCGCCGTGGGCAATCACGACCATTTCACCGGTAACCATGTCGGTCGCAACCGCGCGGAAGGGGATCGGCAGCCGGTCAAAGTTCGGCTGCATACGGGACCGGGCCACATAGGTACGCAGCAAATCCTCGATACCACTGGTGTTGACCAGGCCACCCGGAAGCTTGAGTCCCCCGTCCTGGATGCCTACTTCAAGATTGTTACTGTAGGTCACACCGGCGCGCTTCTGTTCGACCGGTTGCAGGTCACGCTGACCCAGTCCACCTACCACCGTCTTCCAGTTGATACCGGTGATAAACCCCTGCAGGTCCTGCGCCGGGATACCGGATGCGTAGCCGGCCCCGACCAGGGCGCCCATGCTGGTGCCGGCAATGCAGTCGATCGGTACGTGAAGTTCTTCCAGAACCTTGAGCACGCCCACGTGCGCGCCACCCTTGGCACCACCGCCGGCGAGGACCAGCCCGATCCGTGGCCGTTCACTCTTGGACTCGGCAGGAACCTGCACCGCCTCGGCGGCGACCAACGGTACAAGCATTGAGCCGAGCACAAGACCAAGAACCAGACCGGTGCAAGGCTTGAGATAACGGTGTTGCAACATGGGGCCCTCCAGGGGAAGCAGGCTATGCCTGCGAACTGCAAGCATTATAGAGCAAAGGCATTAACACATGTCGGCTCGCCGCACGCAGGGTGTCTACCTCGCGCTTCGCTGAAAGCGTCATCATCTCATCCGGAAACGGGGCGCGACCGTCACCTGAACCGGCAGGAGTTACCCGCCTCTCATGGGGCGCCCGCTGCTGCGATTCGCAAAAAGTGCTTGTCATCATGATCCGCTCGCCAATTGGCAGACCAGGTCTATCCCGGCTTGTCCCAGCCACTGAATCTGTCAGGAATCTGACCCGGGCAGGGTATAAAGCGATATCGCTGGAACCATCGGGCGGTACAGGATCAGTGCGCAGCGTCGAACAAAGACCGATCCGGATCGGCTCCCCGGTTTCCAGGCACTGAGTAACTTGCGGAGGTATGGCGAAAAAACTGCGTCACCCGCAGTGAGTCAAAGGCTGTCGTCGAGACTGGCAAACTCCAGAGCTCAATAGCAAACCCTCACCGGGGAGTTGCTCGCCCTGTTCGGCCCCGCACCCTATTTTTCGGCGATTGACGAGGAAAGTCTTTAGACATCAGCACTGCGCGGAAGCGCTCGTAACGAGCCCTTCCGCGCAGCTTTGCTGCTGATTTCTCTGACTAGCCGACCCGCCCTTGCATGGTAGGAATCTTTTCCATTTTCTTCATCTTGACTGCATCATCAAGCAGTTCTCGTGCCGCTTGCTCGAAGAACTCCGGAGCCGCCCACTTGCCGACATCAAAGTCGTTCTTGATGTAGCCGTGTTTGAGCATGAAGTTCTTGCCGATGTTGACCATGGCCATGTTCTGGGCTGACAGGTTGGGGACCATGTCGACGTCCTTGATGCCCCGATAGGTATCCTCGACATCCAGGTAATACGTCTGCTTGTTGAGGATAGCTGCGGCAGCATGCTTGTACTCGTTAGCCCAGCGCCCGACCCGGATCATGCCTTTCATAAACGCCACAACCAGTTCCGGATGCTCATTGGCCATGACATCGGTGCAGGTGATGATCGCAGGGATGTTGGCAACCTGTAGTCTCCAGTCAGGGTGCTTGGACAGATCTTCAATCGCAGCGAGTTCGCCGGTCGCTTCCGACAGTTGCTGTAGCGGACCAGACTGCAAGTAAATAGCATCCACCTTGCCCTCAAGCAGCGCAGCTTCCAGCGGGCGGAAGGCCAGGTCGTGCTTGTGGTCACGATTCAGCTGCCAAAAGGACGGATTAATCAAGGGCTTCAGCATGGCGGGATCGTCATACCAGTCGTCCGGGTAAGGGAAATCTACCAGCTGGACATCCTTTACTGTCATTCCGTTCAACATTAGCATCGCCAGGATGCCCTGGTGTTCCTGGATGCGCCACCAGTCGTTCTTGAGCGTATTGAGGCTCTTGGTGATGCCGATCTTCTTGCCTTTCAGATCACTCATCCGGAACAGATTGTCCTTGGCACGCACCATCATGCAGCCGCCCTCATAGGGGACGTGCGTCAGACCCAGCATTCGGGTCCTGCGATAGTCTGCATGAACGTGGATGGGTGGGAACAAGCCGCCGAAACGGATCAGGTTGTCCTGGTTGTGAATGTAATGGGGGTACCAGTCGGTCTCAGGGACCGAGCGGAAATAGGCATACTTGACGCCGATTTTCCCATATTCCTCAGCAGTCCAGCCCAGTTCCTGGTCAACATTGCTGGCGGAGATGAGGGGACAGTTGGTGTAGTACACCTCGTTCCAATCAAGGCTGATCGTGGTCGTCATTTTACCGTCAATTTCCTTCTTGACGGCCCTGCTACTACCTTCCGCGGCCTGGGCATTAGCCACTCCCCCGGTAGCCGCGATCGCCGCTGCGCCGACAGCGACTGCTCCGGCTCCACGCAAGACATCACGTCTGGACATCCCGTTTGCTGCTGTTTCGTTTGCGGGGGCTTCGCCTTCCCTGCTTTTTTCAAGATCCTTTGCCATGGCCGGTTTCTCCAATAGTCAGTTGTGGTCTTTATCAAGAAAGAAGTCAGTAGAATTGAACCATGAAAAGTGCAATCGAAATGCACAAGACTCGCCATCTAATACACGTTTTCCGCCAACTCACTTGTATTATCTGCTGACTGCACTAAGAAAATTGGCAACGAGAATGAGCAACCGGATTTCCAAGTAATCACT
>CAWGLN010000012.1:0-252266 GCA_963823435.1 uncultured Gammaproteobacteria bacterium
CCGGTACGTGCCCGAGGGTCGCGAGGTCATTTATCACACCGAGAACGGCTTGCTTGGCATGGGGCCGACACCCAAACCGGGAGAGGAAGATCCGGACCTGGTGAATGCCGGGAAGAAACAAATCACCGCCATCCCCGGGGCCGCTTTTTTCCATCACGCGGACAGCTTCGGGATGATCCGTGGCGGTCATATCGATATTTGTGTACTGGGCGCCATGCAGGTTTCCGAGAACGGCGACCTCGCGAACTGGTCCACCGGCGCGTCCGACGCCATTCCGGCAGTCGGTGGCGCAATGGACCTGGTAGCGGGGGTCGAAACCATCTACGTGCTCACCCAGCACTGCACCAAGGAGGGCGAGCCCAAGCTAGTGAAAACCTGCAGTTTTCCCCTGACCGGGAAGGCCGTTGTAAAACGCATTTACACAGACCTGGCAGTTATCGACGTAACACCCGAGGGTTTGCTCCTGGTCGAGCTCGCCCCCGGTATCGATTTTGACTATGTACAGCAACGAACGGGCTGTAATTTGATTCCAGCCTAGACCCTGTCTCACCAGACAGCCCTTTTTATTGACCTCTTTTGCGACCGGGACGAGCGTTAGAATGAAGCAATCCAAACCGTCTTCTTCCTCCCTCAGTGCGTCCTTGTACGAGCGTGCCCTGCGTGTCATGCCGGGAGGCTGTAGCCGTAACACCGTACTGAGAAAACCCCATCCTCTGTATGCAGAGCGAGGGGAGGGGTGTTACGTAACCGACGTTGAGGGCGTCAAACGGATCGATTTCGCCAACAACATGGCCTCATTGATCCATGGCCATGCCCATCCAGCGGTCGTGGCGGCGGTTACCGAGCAACTCCAGAAAGGATCGGCATTCACCATGGCCACCGAGGCCGAGGTGGTCTATGCCGAGCACCTGTGCAGCCGAAACCCGGGTTTCGACCAGATACGCTTCGTCAATTCAGGCACCGAGGCCATTATGGGTTGCCTCAAGGCGGCCCGGGCCTACACCGGAAGGCCCAAAATCGCCAAGATCGAGGGTGCCTATCACGGACTGTATGACTATGCCGAGATAAGCCAGATCTCAAAGCCGGACAACTGGGGCAGTTCGGAAAGCCCCAGCAGCACACCGGTCGCCTACGGTACCCCCGTATCGGCACTCAATGACGTAGTCGTGATTCCCTTTAACGATGTCGAAAGATCCATCGCCATCCTGAACAAACACGTGTCCGATCTGGCTTGCGTGCTTATCGATCCGATGCCGCACCGGGTCGGTCTCGTACCAGCGGACCAGAATTACGTCGAGGCACTGCGTAAATGGACCCAGGAGAACGGCGCCTTGCTGGTGTTTGACGAAGTCATTACGTTTCGCTCCGGGTACGGGGGTGCCCAGGACTGGTACAGCGTCCAACCAGACCTCACCGCCCTGGGGAAATTGATTGGAGGCGGGTTCCCGGTAGGCGCCCTGGCGGGCAAAAAGGACGTGATGCAGGTGATGAACCCACTTGCCGACAAGGTGTTGTTTCCCCATTCCGGCACGTTTTCGGCCAATCCGATCACCATGACCGCAGGCTTGGTAACCATGGAACTGTTCGATAAGGCTGCCGTGACTCAGCTGAATGAACTGACCGCGTACGCGATGAAGCAAGTCACCGAGGCTATCCGAACGGCTGATGTACCGGCCTGTGTCGCCGGGGGCGGGTCCATGTTCCGTGTCCACCTGAAACCCGAACCGCCCAAGGATTACCGGGCGGCTTACGCGACGCCGGCTGAATCGGCAGGCATCAACGCACTGATCGACCACGCGTTCGACAATGGGCTGATCCTGATCAATACCTGCTCGGCAACCTTGTCCACGGCCATGACCAAGACCGAAATAGACCAAATGGCCGAGGTATTGCTTGGTGGATTCAGGAAAATCCGGGCACAAATCACCTGATTTTTCCTTAAAAATTCACAAAATAGGTCGTAACACATTGTTTTGACACGTGTTTTATGACCTTTTTGTTGCCAGTTTCGGTCAAAAACATGGAAATCCGTGGCGTTGAACCTGCCGAATCAGCCGAAATAACCTGGCAATGTAGTCTTCGAGCCGGTTAGAGCAAAATTGGAACCCATGCAATCGACCCCCAGGATTCGGTTTCCGATATCTGGCCAGGTCCTGTGGTCATAGAAAGTCCTCATAAGATCCATATATGCACGCCACAAGAGGCTGAATGAGCAAAGGCTGCCAAAACCGACCAGTGATCGATCTGGCCAAAAGCGGTATCTCAAATCGTGAAAGCTGTGGGTCTTGGGCCTGGAAGTCAGTCAGATTTCACGCTGGTGAACGGCAATGAAAGAAGAACCCGGCGTATCTGAGGTTGTGCAAACAACAAAGAACACATAGGTAGACGCCGGGATGACGTCTCAATTGTGGGGCATGCACCACGTGGTCATAGCGTATAGAGGTAGTGAACGATGGGTCATGCACTGGCAATCGCAGGGCGTAAACCGTCAAAACACGTATTTCGCTACTTATTAGGCGAATTAACATTAAAAATATTGCCTAACTGACTGTAGAACAAAGGAATGAGAAAGTACTTGAAGTGAGTGGTTTTTGCTCAGTTGCCTGTTCTGATCTATCTGTGACTTAACATAATATACATTATGCGCAGTTATAGATATGCAATTTGAGGGGATAATCCTGCTTAAACCTCCAGATCGATCACTCGGCCCCTGCTGTGATTCCAGGCCAAGCCTGTAAAGCCAGACCTTACTGGTCAGCTGATGAAAATGATGACAGCAGCTCCAGCAACCCAACAAGTGCCACGAACCAGATCTTGTCCTTTCAGATCCTTGAAGCCTTACCACCACTTGAATTCATACTCCCGACCACGGACGACGAAAACAAACCAAAGCACGGCGCTGCTGGCCAAGAGCAAGCTGACAGTGAATTGACCAGGGAATGAATCAGTATCTTGCCGGAGGCCCAGCCGAAGTGCGCCACCGGTGAGCAGACCAACCAGGAATGCCGACAGCGGTGTCGCCCGGGGTATCTCGTCCCGCCAGGTCACTCGGGAGACATCCCGGCGCCCCGCCAAGCAGCCGCTAGTCGGTGGTGGGGTCTTCGTTAGCACCCTCAGCAACGCTTTCCCAGTTCAATGTAATCCAGAAATCATCCCTCGGAATGTCTGGATACGTAAACTCCTGTGCAACACGGATGAAACAGCTACGTTACGCGGCCTGGGCTTCCGCAGATCTGCCGCTGCTTCATACTGGGTGTTAATAAGAGGCTGCTGTGGATCAAGGATGACTTCCTTCGCACTTCCGTCCTTATTCAAATGCAAATAGGCATAGAAATGATCGAATGCATTGGGATCCTCACACTGTCTGTCAACTTCATCCATGAGGGGCGACAAATTATTTATCCAGCCCACCAGCCACGGCCCGAACCCTTCAGACTTTGCCGCGGCGAAAAAAATTAGGGTCGAACCGAAATTAATCCGAATGAACGCGCCTTGTTTTTAGTTTTTCTTGTCTACCGTCCTGGCGCACTAAGTTAGTTTTTTGTTAGCGCGACTCTACTCGGTGATTGACGAGATATCACGCCTATAATCACGATAACCATTTGATTGAAATAATATTTATAACGAATTCAATAAACACGCTTGTATACATTTATGCGCGGTTGTTATACCCGGTTCTTAGGGGTAGGACCTGCTCCCAACAAGCCTGCCGGCCTCATGCGTGGACAGACACTCCTCTCAATTCCGTCCGGGATAAACAATGCCTGTCTTGTCGTCTGAGGACAGGAACTGAATCCAGATGCCCTGCTGATCAGGCGCCGGATTGATCGCGCGGGGCTGGAAGTCAACGGTAATCGGAAACTCCATCGCGCAGGGTTTTCCACCGCACATCCCGGGCTTGAATTGCACCTGCATCAACACCCAGGCGACCAGCGTCTGCATGTCCTGTTTGGGCGAGTTGTGGAACGACACACTCTGCATCAGTCCGTTCTCGTCCACCTGGCCACTGGCGATCACCTCTCCCTGCACCTGTCTGGCGGCAGAATTCAGGCCTTTGTCCAGCAAAGTGTATATCGATTTTATACCTTTTTCCGGATAAGGCGGCTCATACCCTTCAGGCATTGATTCGTAACCAGACCGCACAATCTGGACCTGTTCGGGACTCAGTTGCGCGTAGGCCTTGTCGAACGGGAGATTTGCACTTGCAGAGAGCGGGTGGATATTGGATCCGACAGCGGCCAACGTTTCCCTGACGGTGAAAAGCTCCTGTCCCTGAGCAATTTGGGTTCCAAGTAGCAGCGCCATGCTGGCCAACATTATCGTTTTTTTCATGATTATTCCCTTGTAGGCCTCCAGGCCCTCTGTTGTCCCTGCCTAATTAACTATCCGACATTGCGGCACCACGCCGACCTGCCAGCAACCGGGTTCCTTTCTCGTCCCAAAGCGTGCCCAGCGACAACCCGAAGCGTGATCCGCTACCGATGGTCGGTATCGTCACGTCTTGAGGTTCAGACACACGAATTAGCAATAGGTTCCCACAGCGCCCTCAGGCCACAGGATGGCTGAATGGGACGATCTGGGAGCCCAGAGCGAGGCTAACCGGGGGAAGTCCAGTCTTCTTATCTAGGTATCCGTGAAATTAAGGGAAAAAAGGGTCGGACCGCAATTAATCCGAATGTACGCGTCTTGTTGTAAGTTCTTCTTGTCTTTGGTTCCGGCGGACCTGGAATGTTCGTTGTTAGCCCAACTCTACTGCGTACCTGACGAAATGTCACAAAAAATAGACGTCATAAGCCAATGGATTTCATGAGAAATATAACGAACTCAATAAGCGCCCTGGTATACATTATGCGCAGTTCTAGATATGCGATTTGAGGGGGTAATCCTGCTTGAACCTCCAGATCGAACACCCGGCCCCTGCTGTGATTTCAGGCCAAGCCTGTAAAGCCAGACCTTAGTGGTCAGCTAATGAAAATGATGACAGCAGCTCCACCAACCCAACAAGTGCCACGAACCAGATCTTGTCCCTTCAAATCCTTGAAGCCATACCACCACTTGAATTCGTACTCCCTGCCGCGGACGACGAACCCAAACCACAGCACGATGCTGCTGGCCAAGAGCAAGCTGACAGTGAACTGACCAGGCAATGAATGAAGATCTTGCCGGAGACCCCATTGAAGTGCGCCACCGGTGAACAGGCCAACCAGGAATGCCGACAGCGGAGTCGCCCTGGGTATCTCGTCCTGCCAGTTCACTCGCGAGACATCCCGGCGCCCCGCCCTACCGTTGGCCGAAATCTCATTGCGGTTCCGTTTAACAACTTAATTGCGGCTCGACCCCAATTGTTCCAATTGTTCCGCGACCCGGACCACCTCAGCGCTGAAGCGGACGTGTTCCTCGAAAAACGGAAAGTGCGCCGACTCCTCGAACCACACGAGACCCTTGAGTGGCGCCTGCAGCCGTTCCAGGTAATCCGCCGCGATTGATGATGGGGTGTTGTAGTCGTGCCGCCCCAGGAAGAAGAATACGGGGACGTCAAACAAGGTGATTTCGCCATCGAGTGGCTTCGGGAGAACGTCATATTTCATCTCCCGACCGACGAGGTCTGCGCCTCTCTTCACGTTCAGGGCATCCGATAGCGTGTACTCCGGAGCTAACAGCCCGGTCCGCAGAATCGGCCAGAAAGACCGTGCGTTGTACAATTCGGCACCATGGTGAAACAGATCGTCTTCCGTAGGATCGCCGCCTGCTGCCAGTCGATTCAGAAGCTCCAGGTTGCCGGTAGCAGACGCGTCTCTCATCAGGAACTGTCGGCGCTGGAGTTTCACTTCGCCTTTGTTTCCTGCGAGCTGGCCTGTTCCGATGTACGCTGAGTAATACTCCGGATGTTCTCGGATGGCGAGCAAACCAAGGTACGATCCCCACGAGTGCCCCACCAGCATGATTCGGTTCTGTTTGAATCGCTCGCACAGAATCCTTGTGAGCGCGATTGTGTCCTCCAGCGTCCGGCGGACCGTCAACGACTCGAGCGGCTCCGCCGCCTCAAATGACTTTCCTGCCCCCCGCCGATCCCATTGGACCATAACAAAGTCGCGCTCCAGTTCGCGTTGAAACGCATGGGCGAGAAACATGGCTGGCATTCCCGGTCCCCCGTGAAGGAAAAGGACAACGGGTTTCGTATGGTCATGGCCCCGGATGAGCACCCACTGGTCAATGCCCCCAAGGGTGATCTGTTCGAGCGACGCAATTGCGCGTTCGCCGTCGATTGCCGGGGTGCTGCCACGAAGTACAATGAACTCGATTGCCAAGAGAGCCGTGCCAATAGCTACGAGCGCAGGAAATACCAACAGCAGATGTCGGATTGGTCGTCGTGTTGTCGGGCCCTTGTACACCGAATCTCCGGGACCGCCTAACTAATATTTACGGAAGCAAGGGTTCTGGGTAAAGACATAATCGCGTCTCTCCTATCGGGGTCGCCCGACTGCAACCTGATTAGATAATTTATCAGTAAATACTTCAAAAGGCAGCACGTCCTTTAAGCCGGAGGAAGTCGAAAAGAGGAAAAATGGGGTCGAACCGCAAATAATCGAACGGGATTCTAGCCCAATTCTTCGAGAAGCTTATCCACCTCGACCGGCATGGCGTGCATGTCCAGTGCGGAAACACTGTCCGCACCGTAGACGATGAGCACCGTGGGTTCCAGCTTGCCGTATACCTGGTGATATTGCCTACCGTGGTCTTGCCGAATTTCGACTTGCTCCAGCACAACAAGCCTGAGCGTGGCGCTGCTAAAAATTTCCCGGGTGCGCTGGCGTAGCATTGCTTACCTCGCGACACGCATTTGCCGAACTCCGCGCCAGACCGACGGTGAGAGCATCAATGCTGCGATGAGATAGAGCACTTGCAGCGGAATCACCCGCACCTGGCCACTGCTGTCAAGCTCAAGGGTCTGGTCAAGGAAATCCGGCTCGATGGTGGTCGCCACATCAGGTGCGCTGGCAAGCGCCCCGGCCAGCGGTCCGCAGACCGCCCATAATTGGCCGGTATCGGCCGGATCACCCAAGCCCAGCCGGATTTTAAGGTTCACGTCCTGCTTGCGCAGCGCCCTCCACAGGTCACGACTGAACCGCAGTATCCGTCTGCGAAATGCTGTCTGTCTCACCGCAATAAGGATATTGCCCCGGCTATTCTTCGAGCGACCCTGGCGTCCTTTTTTGATTTTCGGGTTCTCGACCCGCCCGGGGATCTTCACATTCACCAAGCCGAACGCCCACTGTACAGTCGCGTCAGCTCGCAAGATCCGATGCCAGGATACCGTGTAACTGACCCACACCGGGATGGCCAAAAGGGCGATAAACAGCCCCAGCAATATCACCAATGTTATCAGCATGTGCCGGGCACCCTAGTGCTCGACGATTTTACCTTTCTTCGCGGTCGCGGCCGCCCCGATCGTCTCGGCCACTTTTTCCAGAACCGAAGTCGCACCGGATTTGATGGGCTCCAGACGGACACCGTCCTTGTTGATGATCACCAGCGCCACGGGCTTCACGCCGCCGCCACCGCCGGTACCGCCACCCTGGCCGCTGCCTTTATCCTCCTCGGTACCCTGCCCTGCGCCCACGCCAAAACCAAACCCCACGTTGACCAGGGGAATCAGCGTGTTGCCTTCCAGGGTGATTGGGTCCCCAACAACCGTCTTGGTGTTGAGCAAACGCTCGATTTCGCCGATGCTCTTGTCGAACAATGCACCTATGTCTTGCATCACTGCCTCCTTCCTTGGCAGGTCCCGAATCGGATTATTTATATAACCCGGCCGCGAAGGTTGTCTATACGAGCTTACCGAGAAAAGAGGCCTTTGAACGGGCCTCATTGTGAGACTTCGAAGTGTCCACAATACCGGGGGCAGTCCAGAAGCCGGTCGACGGAGACCTTCAAAGCATAGTTTGATGTTGTTTCGCTTGTAGATTGATCAACGGCCCCGCACTTCCTGACGAGCATCCTTTTCAACCTCAGAAATGACCTGTTCGCTCTATTTATGTCTCGCAGAATTTTGCACATGCTGTGTTGGACTTAGTCTCAGTCTCGTCGGCTCCATGTGACGGCAACTACCCTGACAACCGACGGAGCCAGACTCGCGGACAGCGCGCTTTGTGCGACGATTCCGAATCTGTTTGTACCACATGGTGGTATTGCAGAAAGACACAGCGACAATACCCCGACCATTGGCGAGTACTGCGTGTTCCAACAATTGAATAATAATAATTATTGGCATAGATTCGGGCACATTCGAATGTTCCATCAAAAGTTTTTTCCTGGTGATCTAGGTCAGTAAAGGACACGTTTATGCTCCAGCTCAAAAACACCCCCTTCCATAAACGAACGTCCGCCTTATGCCAGCCGCAGAATTGGCGTAAGTGGGCAGGACATTTCGTTGTCGGGTCGTACGAACATACGATCGAGCGCGAGTATTGGGCGATTCGCAACGCGGTGGCGTTGATCGACGTGGCGCCCTTGATGAAGTACAGCATCAAGGGACCTGACGCAGAGCGCCTGCTGAACCGTGTGACCACTCGTAACATCAGCAAGATGAAAGTGGGGCAAGTCTATTACACGGGCTGGTGCGACGACGAAGGCAAGATGATAGACGATGGCACCGTCGCACGATTCGACAAGACAAGCTTCCGTTTGACGGCCGCAGAACCCAACTTGCGCTGGTTGATGATGAACGCCGTGGGACTCGACGTGCAGTTCGAGGATCAAACCGAAAGCGTGGCGTCGCTTAGTTTGCAGGGACCAAACTCGCGGTCCGTGTTGCAGCGTGTATGTGAGTCATCCGTTGAGGGACTGAAGTATTTCAACCTGATGAAGAACCGGCTTGGCGGTGTGGACGTTGAGATTTCGAGAACCGGTTATACCGGCGATCTCGGTTATGAAATCTGGATGGATGCAAACGACGGGATCAAAGTCTGGGATGCCCTGATGGAAGCCGGTCATGATTACGGGATTCTGCCGGTGGGCATTCTTGCGCTGGACATGGCGCGCGTGGAAGCAGGTCTTTTCATGCTGGACGTGGATTACACCTCTGCGGGGCACGCCTGGGTCGAGATGCAAAAGTCGTCGCCGTTTGAGCTGGGTCTGGGTTGGTCGGTGGCGCTGGACAAGCCTGGCTATTTCGTCGGGCGACGCGCCCTGGAGCGAGAGAAGCGCGAAGGCTCCCACTGGAAGCTGGTTGGCGTCGAGATCGACTGGGTGGCCATGGAGAAACTGTATGCGGAGGTGGGGCTGCCGCCACAGATTCCCGGAACGGCGGTGCGTGGAAGCCTGCCGATCATGAGCAATAACGTGCAGGTAGGGTACGCGTCCACGGCAACCTGGTCGCCGCTGCTGAAGAAGTATGTTGCGCTGGCACATTTGCAGAAGCCACATCACAACCTGGATGCAGATGTACAAATGGAAATCACTGTCAATCATCAGCGCAAGTATGCCGCTGGGAAAGTAGTCAAGTTGCCGTTTTATGAGCCAGCGTGGAAGAAAACATAAGCACTGTGGACCATGAGCAAGCAATGTAATTCATAGGCCATGCATCATGGGCTATGCCAGGAATACTAATATGCCGACAAATCAATACGACGCAATCATCATCGGTGGTGGACACAACGGGCTCGTTGCCGCCGCCTACCTGGCGCGCGCGGGCAAGAAAGTCGTTGTGCTCGAACGCAGACACCTGGTGGGCGGGGCAACCATCACCGAAGAGATCTTCCCTGGATTCAAGTTCACGGAGTTCTCGTACGTGGTCAGTCTGCTCCGACCCGAGATCATCCGTGACCTGAAACTTCCGCAGCACGGTTTGAAGATCCTGCCGTTGCCGAGCACCGTCACGCCCATGGAAAATGGCGATTATCTCGCCAGCTGGGACGATCACGACACCACCCGTCGCGAGATTTACCGTCACTCACCCAGGGATGCCGAGGCCTATGACGAGTACTCACGCCGCATGGCGCGCCTGGCGAAAGCGATCAAGCCCATTCTGAGTATCCTGCCTCCCGACCCGACGTCGCTACATCCAAAGGATTTGGTGGGATTGATGAAGCTCGGCAAATTCGCCTCATCCCTGACCCAAAAGGAATTGTATGGTCTTGCAAAGATCATGACCCAGTCCGCCGCAGATATGCTTGAAGAATGGTTCGAGACTGATGCCTTGCTCGGAACAAAATCGGCCAGCGGCATCATCGGAACGTTCCTGGGTCCGCGTTCGCCCAGCACTGCCTATGTTTTGCTCCATCACTACATGGGCGAGATTGACGGTGCCTTCCGTGCGTGGGGATTCGCAAAAGGCGGAACTGGCGGCATCGCTGACGCTATCGCCGCCTCAGCCGTGGCATTTGGGGCCGAGATAAGACTCAACGCAACCGTGAAGCAGGTCATCGTCAAAGGTGGACGCGCAGTTGGCGTCGCACTTGAAAATGGTGACGAGATACACGCCAAGGCAGTGCTTTCATCCGCTGATCCGTTCGTCACGTTCCTGAAGCTGGTGGAGGCAAAACATCTCCCCGATGATCTTATTCATTCCATCAAAAAATTCCGTACCCGTGGTTCTTCGGGCAAGGTGAATCTCGCCTTGAGCGAACTCCCGAATTTCACCGCGCTGCCGGGCGAGAACGCGTTGCACAATGGCGCGATTTCCATCAGCCCCAGCATTGATTACATAGAGCGCGCCTACGACGATGCGAAATACGGTCGTTTCGCGAAAGAGCCATTCATAGACATGATCTTGCCGTCCAAGATCGACCCTGACATGGCGCCCCCTGGACAACATGTGATGTCTTGCTTTGTGCAGTACGCGCCCTATGACATCGAAGGCGGCTGGGATGACGCCAAGCGCGACGCCTTTGGCGAGACGGTCATCTCGACCATTGAAAAATATGCGCCCAATATTCGTCGCGCCATCATCGGTAAGCAGGTGCTTACACCCAAGGATGTTGAAGACATCGCGGGCATCACCGGCGGCAACATCTTCCACGGAGAACTGCTTTTGCACCAGCTCTTCTTCATGCGCCCCGCCACGAAATGGTCCAGCTTCCGCACACCGATCAACGGATATTATCTCGCGGGCTCCGGCGCACATCCCGGCGGCGGCATCATGGGCTCGCCCGGGAAATTCGCGGCAGAAATCGCATTGAAAGATGGGATCTAAGGAACCTCTGATCTATTCATGAACTCGTGTCTTGCGTCTAAAAAACCCATCTTCTGTGTTGCCAATCTTCGCAATAGAACCACTATTACGTGCGATTGGCGCCTTGAATCTGAATTTTTTCGCTCACAATCCCCTTCGCCCAGAATAAATCAGAGGCTCCCTAAATGAACACATACGATCACATTATCATCGGTGCGGGGCACAACGGTCTGGTCGCCGCGGGTTATCTTGCCAGGAAAGGCGCAAAGGTCCTGGTCCTTGAACGACGTGACATTGTCGGCGGGCAGGTTGTTACGGAATCTTTTGGAGAGAACTTCAACGCGGATTCACTCCACCCTGGCGGGACTCTGCGCCCCGACATTATCAAGGACCTGAACCTGGGCTCATTCGGACTTCAATCTGATGGTGTCCGAAAACCTTTCATTTCCCTCCAGGCGGATTCGAAGCATCTCGTGCTTGACCCCGATCCTGCCAAGGCAGCGGAGTCCATCAAGCGCTTCTCCGAAAAAGATGCGGCGAACTGGATTCCGTTCATCGAGTTCATGGGCAAGGCCGCGAAATTCATGCACAGTGCAAACTCCACGATCATGCCGCGCCTGCCGACGGGCTTCAGCTTCGGCGAGGGCATGGATCTGGCCAAGCTTGGTATTGGCATGCGCATGCTGGGTGGCAAGGACATGATGCGCATCGTCCGCGGAATGCCGATGACTGCAGATGAATTCGTGGACGAATGGTTTGAGTCTGATGCCGTCAAGGCCGCGGTCGCGACACTTGGCATCCACGGCTTCACCCTGGGTGTCTTCGGCGCGGGAACAGGCTATACGCTCATGCACAACTGGGCCAATCGCGGCGGCTTGTCGCATGTTCAAGTGCAAGGCGGTATCGGAAAAATCAGCGAGGCGCTGGCCAGTGCATCGAAATCTTTCGGCGGCGAGATCCGTACCAAAACGGAAGTGAAACAAGTCACTGTCAAAGATATGCGCGCCACTGGCGTTGTCTTGTCCAATGGCGAAGAGATCGCTGCCAATAACGTCATCTCTGCCGCTGACCCGAAACACACCTTCCTCGACCTCGTCGGGGCGATGGAATTGCCGCCTGAATTCGTATGGAACGTCCAATCCATCAAAATGCGCGGCTCGGTTGCGAAGGTGCATCTGTTGACGGATGGCAATCACGGTATCCCTGATGGGACAGTTGCTTTAGCTCCATCCATGAAATATCTCGAGAAAGCCTACGATGCGGCGAAGTACCACCGAATCTCTGAGCACCCGTATCTGGAAGTGACGACGGCAGGGAATGTTGTGTCAATCCATTTTCAATATGCAGCTTACCAATTGAAGGAGAGCGATTGGAAAACCGAGAGTGCGCAAGTTCAAAAACTGGCCACTGATACGCTTGCGGAATATTTCCCCAATCTGGGATCTTCCATCAAGAGCACCAGGACCCTTACGCCAAAAGACCTGGAAGACACCTATGGACTCACCGAGGGCGACTTGAATCATGGTCAGATCATGCTCGATCAACTCATGTTCATGCGCCCTGTCCCCGGGTGGTCAGATCACAGGACGCCAATCGATAACCTCTTCCTCTGCGGCAGCGGAGTCCATGGCGGAGGCGGTGTCAGCGGGGCAAGCGGCAGGAACGTAGGGAAAAAAATGAAGTGGTGAGAATTTACTCGTCGTTTTGACAATCAAATTTGCACTGCCCCTTGCAACGATCTTCGTTGTGCTTTCCCTCACCAGGCCGTCGTGCACGGTGTTGAGTCAGGTGATGATGACCTCCCCGGTCGCAGGACAGCGGCTCTGAGAGGGGGACCTTGAGACCTTCTGCGAAAAATGGGAAGCCAAGCTCCCCTCCAACGGTCTGATGTGGTGGTGGCGTTGACCGTGGCGTAATTTGTGCTGTACCGACAGTATTTACGCGAGCCCAGTTGAAGTGACTTGCAGCGTACTTATCACCAACCAAAGCGCCGTAGCAGCCTGCTCAGCCGGCAACCCCTCCACCGTCTACGACCACGGCACTACCGGTCACGAATGAAGACTCGTCGGAAGCCAGATACAGCACCGCATTAGCGATGTCCTCACTGGTGCCTATGCGACCGAGAGGTCGATTCGCAGCGCCTGCTGCGTAATCATCCCACGCCATACCACGCTTGGCGGCATCGTCGTGAAGCATGGGTGTCAACACATCGCCAGGACACACACAGTTCACGCGTATTCCATCGGGACCGTGATCGATCGCCATTGCCTTGGCCATAATGATCAATCCACCCTTGGCGGCACAGTACGCCGCCGCCTTGTTGCCGCCGAGTATTCCCCACCCCGAGCTGGTGTGAATGATGGAGCCGCTGCCGCGGGCAATCATCGACGGCAATACGTATTTCGACATCAGAAAGGCGCCCTTTAAACTGGAATCGATAGTCTCGTCCCACTCCTCTTCTGTGCAGTCCGGGATACTCTTCGGATGGAATACGCCGGCATTGTTGAACAGCACATCGATCTTGCCGAAACGCTCGAGCGTCTGATTAACGGCGTTGCGGCAATCTTCAGAACGACGCACGTCCGAACGTATGAACACAGACTCGCCGCCATTGGCGAGGATGTCCTGAACAACTTGCTCACCATGTTCGGCGTTGCGCCCGGTGATCGCCACCTGTGCGCCCTCGGCTGCGAATCGAATGGCGGTTGCCTTGCCGATTCCCGAGGTTCCGCCGGTTATCAGGGCTACTTTTCCTGCCAGTCTCATTTGCCGAATCTCCTGCATTTACCTATTCGTGAGCCCACTGGCTGCAGAGTCCCCCGGTGGTTTCCCCGCCGTCCATGACGTAGACATGGCCGGTCGCGAAGCCGGCATCGTCCGAAGCAAGGAAAGCGAACAGTGCCGCAATCTCTTCAGGCTTGGCGTGCCGGCCTAATGGGATCTTGCGGTTGACGGCGTCCAGCATTGCGTCACTGTACTCGGTGCGCTGCATCGGCGTCAGCGTGTAGCCGGGAGATATGGCGTTGACCCGGACGACCGGGGCAAGCTCGAGCGCCATCGCCAGAGTCAGCCCGATCACGCCGCCTTTGCTGGCGCTGTAGTCGGCGTAGTGCGGGTAGCCGGTGTCTCCCGCCGTGGACGCTGTATTAAGGATTACACCGCTGCCTTTATCCACCATATGCCGTGCAGCGGTTTGCGCCATGTTGAATATGCCTGTCAGGTTTACTCCCAATACGGCGTCCCATTCCTCAGATGTAATATTGAGAAAGTCATGGCGAATGCTGATACCGGCGTTATTGATCAGCACGTCTACCGATCCCATACAGTCAAGCGCCTCTTGAAAAGCGACGCGCACCTGCGCCATGTCCGACACGTCAGCGTCGATCACGGCGGCCAGTCCGGGCACCTCCTCACAAACCCGAGCTCGTGCCTCGGCACTGCGATCGAGGACACAAACAGCACAGCCCTCTTCAAGAAAACGCGTTGCAGTGGCCTGGCCTATGCCGCTAGCCCCACCTGTCACCAGTACGTTTTTGCCCTTCAAGCCGCGCATAGGTTGTTTCCTGTTACTCGCTTTTCGCAAGGCTAGCCCGGCCAGTACTGATACTCAAGAAGAAAAAAATATAAGAAAACTGGGGGGCGGGAAGCTCAAACCGAGATTTCGGTATGACTGTGAACTATTGGTGTCGAACCGCGATTCATTCTAAGGTCGAGTTACGGTTGTTTGGCCTTCTTGCCCAAGGCCCTGGAAGGCGAATCAAGCAGTTTGTTTGCACCACTCCCCTTCTTCAGTCACAAAATTGCACCAGTATGAATTGTATAAGTTATTGATTGTAATAAATCTTAAGATGAATGCAACAATCGCTCCTGTATACATTACATGCAGAGCCCACCAGTCATCGATGAGTACGAGAAAAAGAGTAAACTGACCATCTCCTGCATTTGAAAAATCGCTAATCACGAATAGGAGGTCCAAATGTCCATTCGATTTGGCACAAACATAGCCCTCTGCTTTGTTCTGGCATTGTCCCTGACGACCGCCGGCTGGAGTTCCGAGGAACAATCGCAGGTCATCGACGGCCACCATCCCGCCATGGACACGCTGGTCTCAGCCGAGTGGCTGGGCCAACACATTAATGATCCGGACCTGGTGGTGCTCGACTGCACCGTCCTGATCAAGAAAATGGAAGACGGCAGCTCCGGGCCGGTCAGCGGCAGGGCCAATTACGACGCCGGGCACATTCCGGGCGCCGGTTTCGCCGATCTGATGGGTGACTTATCGGACAACAGCAGTGAAATGATGTTTGTGGTCCCACCGGTGGATCAGTTCGCGGCCACCATGGGGGCGTTGGGTGTCGGCGACGATACTCGGGTAGTGCTGTACGACGCGAGTGGCTCGATGTGGGCTGCACGTGTCTGGTGGATGTTGCGTTGGGCCGGATTCGACCAGGCAGCCTTGCTGGATGGCGGTCTTAAGGCCTGGACCGCTGCGGGTCTTCCGCTGTCAACGGACCAGGTCGTGCGCACCGCTAAAACGCTGACCCCGGCCGTGCGCCCTGAGTTGATCGCGGACCGGGATGAGGTGCTCGCCTCCATAGGTCGCGACGAGGTCATTCTGATCGACTCCCTTCCCCCCGCCAGTTATCGCGGCGAGATGTCCATGTATGCACGACCCGGTCACATTACCGGCGCCGTGAATATCCCGGTCTTCTCGGCCTTCGATGAACAGGGTCACTACCGTGCGAATGACGAACTGGCGGAGATTTTCGATGTCGATCCTGAATCCCGGGCGGTTACCTATTGCGGCGGTGGTATTGCTGCCGCCTCCAATGCCTTCGTTCTGACCCGGCTTGGATACACTGACGTGGCCGTCTACACGAACTCGCTCCAGGAATGGGCAGCCGACCCCGCCAATCCGATGGAAACGGCGCCGCCCAAGGAAGTGACTTCCGAATAGGCCTCTTTTGCCTGTTGATCGTCCGAATCTTGATCCCGATCGGTCCCGGTCGGGATGGGACTCCAGCAAAAAGGGGGTGGCTCAGCTCGACCCCAATTGTTCGCCCGCCTGTCTCGGGCAGCCGTAATGGGCAGCGATCATGGCCATTGGCATATAGGCCAAGCCGAGATCCATCACGATGAACCACAGGGGCGCAGGAATCATGAATGAGGCTGTGATCCCCCCGGCCAGGAAAAACGCGCCGATGACGTAGGCGATGATGGTTTTGTGGCTGACAGCAATCAGCACGGCGACAAAAGCGCCCGAGAGGGTTCCCATGGCGTGGGCCAGGAAAGGCGTGATGAAATGCCTCGCTTCAAACAAGTGCATACCCTGGGCGATGGACTCGGCGTTGGTCACGTCCACGCCCGCTGGCGGCGGGATCAACATCGGACCGTATACCACGATAGCCATGTTGATAATGGACCCGACGATGAGGCCCACAAGGCAGGCAATCAGGTTCCTTGCTATTTTCATTGCGACTCCATTTTTTGTTTTTATTCGGGCCTGGCGAGGCTATCTGTGGGCGCCACTGATTTCGCCTCGCCCCCCACTTCGCTGCCTATCCCCACTTGAACCGGTTATTGATTCCTATAACTCACGCAGGGCCTGTGCCACCGGCAGTCTCGCTGCCCGGATGGCCGGGAACAGACCGCCAAAGGCGCCGATGATCAAGGCGACGACCAGGCCATCGACAAGCAGATCGGCTGTCACAGCAAAATCGAAGACCACCTGGCTGAAGCTCGCGCCGTTCAGGGTGGATACCTGGAAGCCGTTAAATACCAGGAAGGCGATCGCGCCACCCAGCAGACCACCGACCAGGGCCAGGAAGGTGGACTCAATCATGGTGGAGAACAGGATGGATATCGGTCCGAACCCCAATGCACGAAGGGTCGCTATTTCCTTGCCCCGCACCGAGACCGATGAATACATGGAATTCAGTGCACCAAACACCGCGCCTATCGCCATCAACAGCGTGAGGGGATAACCGACGATCTTGATAAACTGGCTGAGTGGCGCCGCCTGCCCCGAGTAGTATTCCTTTTCAGTCATGACATCGGCATTAATCTGGGGATCAGCCTCCAGCGCCGTCTTCAATTCATCAATGCTGCCGGGACCCTGGAGTTTGACGCGTACCGACTGGAAGGAATTGCCGCGGCGGTAGGCACTTTGCAACACCCGAACATCCGTCCACAGCTCGGACTCGGAGACCCCTCCTCCGGCTTCAAATGAACCGACGATGGTCCAGTCTGTCTGGCCAAAGCGGATTGTCGACCCCGTCGCGAGTCCGATGAATTCCCGTTGTGCCGCCCTGCCGACGATCAGTTCGTTCTTGCCTTCTTCAAACATACGCCCATCGGCAATGTTGACTTCCTTGCGAACCGCAAAGGCGCCGGGCTGTATGCCACGAAATGGCACGTTGGCATCGGTGCCACTGGACCTCTTCTTCACGTCGACCACGACGTACAACTCGGCGGACATGACCGTGGTGTCCCCTTGCTTCAGGACCCCCGGTGCATTGGAGATGATCAGCGTCTGATCGTTAGACAGACCACTGTTGAGCTCGGACGTGGAGCCGCTACGCATGATGATCGCAGTGTCATCCGATCCCGCGGAAACCATGGTGCGTTCAAACCCCTTGGCCATGGACAGGACTGCCGCAAACACCAAGACGACGGCGGCAACGCCAACGATGGCCACCAGCGACGATCCCAGTCGCTGCGGAAGGTTGCGCAGGTTAAGCCAGGTCACTGCGAATATCTGGTTCAGTAATCTCATGCTCTACCCCTATCCGCGTGCCAGCGCCTCAACGATTGAAAGACGCATGGCCTTCAGGGCCGGGAATATTCCGGCCAGAATACCGGCACCGACCATGAATCCCACTGCAGCCAGCATGGCCGAGGGTGCCAGGAATACACCTGGCAGAAACGCGGCAAGCTGCTTGGCCAGTCCCTGGACCACGACCCAACCGAGGCCGAGACCCAAAAGCCCCCCCATCATCATGATCAGTATGGACTCTGAGAGCACGATGCCGAGCACGGCCCTGTCTTGAAAACCCAAAGTTTTCAGCACTGCAAGCTCGGAAATACGTTCCCGAACCGATTGCGACATGGTGTTGCCCGACACCAGCAGCAGGGTGAAGAACACCGCAGCCAGGATCAGGGACACGATCAGTCCGATATTCCCGAACTGCTTGGCAAAGGACTGTGCGAACGCCGCCTCGGTACTGGTTTTTGTCTCGTTCGGTGAATTGGCAAATTGCATATCGATGGCCCTGGCCACCTGGATTGGATCTGCACCGGGCTGCACCCGCAGCGTGTACCAGCCCACGGTGCCCTTGGCAAACGCCCTGGCCTCCTCGAAATAGTCGTACTGAAACAGCATCAAGGCGGTGCTTCCACGCGGATCATCCGTTGAGAAAATACCGTCCAGTTCGAATTCCCAGGTACGACCCCCGTCGGCCTTGGTCCAGATCGTGGCTTGCAGGGGAATCTTGTCGCCCACCTTCCAGCCAAACTGGGTCGCCAATTCCTGGCCCACCACGGCGCCGGTGCGATTGGCCACCCATGCCGCGAGTTGCTCAGGCGGAATCTTGAATTCGGGGTACATCGCAAAATAGGCGGCGGGCTCAACCGGGAACTGACCAAACTGGTTGCGCGGTTCCTGGTAAAAACCACCGAACCAGGAGGCGTGGGTGACCGACTGCACCCCGTCAATCGCCGCAATGCGATTCATGTAACTGAACGGGAGCGGATTGATCAAGGACACCTTGTCAATCACCACCAGTCGCTCGGCGTCGGCCACATCCGCGCCGCCCTTGAAGGCATGGCCCATGGCGGAAAGCAGTGCGAACAGCAGGAATGCAACGAATACCGAGAGCACGGTCAGCGAGGTGCGTATCTTCTTGCGCCACGCGTTTTTCCAAACCAGGCGGAAGTATTTCACGATGCCTCCCTGACCTCGAGCGTGCCCTTGTCACAATGCAGCGTTCGTTTCGCGTAACTGGCGGCCTGGGCGTCGTGGGTCACCATGACAATGGTCTTGCCGTGATTCCTGTTCAGGGCCTGTAGCAGCTTGAGAATTTCATCGGCCGTCTCTCGATCCAGGTCGCCGGTAGGTTCGTCGCACAGCAACAATGACGGATCCGACACGATCGCCCTGGCGATGGCGACACGTTGCTCCTGTCCGCCGGACAACTCACGCGGATAGTGCTTGGCGCGATCGGCCAGACCCACGATGTCCAGGGCGATGGCCGCCCTCTTCATCCGTTCTTTCGAATTGAATTTCGTCAATAGCAATGGCAACTCGACATTGCGCAGCGCTGAAAGAACCGGCAACAGGTTGTAGAACTGGAAAATAAAACCGACATTGGTCGAGCGCCAGTTCGACAGCTGGCTATTGGACATCGAGGAAAGCTCGGCGTCACCCACCTTGACACTGCCAGCGCTGGGCTTGTCCAGACCACCCAGCAGATTCAGCAAGGTGGTCTTGCCCGAACCGGACGGACCCATGATCGCGACAAAATCGCCTTGCGGAATATCCAGGTCAAGATCGTGCAGGACTTCGACCTTCTCTTTGCCCTTCTGGTAGGTACGGCTCACGCCGCGAAGACAAGCCAGGTTCTCGGTCATCGATTGCTCCTTTGATTTTTATTGGGTTTTTATTGCTTGCCCTGCGATCAGCGGACTCTCCGAAGATCGTACTATACTGTCGCCGACATTGAGACCGTCAACGACCAGCACCTGGGGCCTGTCTCGTTGGCCGCCGATCCGGACTGTGCGTTTCTCCACAAGGTTGTCTTTAATCAGCCAGACATAGTCACCGACACTGTCAGCGTGCAACGCTTCCCCGGCAATCATTACGCCCTGGGTCTCCAGGGAAGCGTCCGCCGGCATTTCACTGCCCAGGAATGACACCTTGGCGCCCATGTCACGCAGAATCCGCTCATCTCGCTCGATGAAGCCGATACGCACCTTCACGGTCGCTTTTTGCCGGTCCGCGGTCGGGATGATCGCTATCACTTCGGAGGGAATTTGCCATTCGGGGTATGCATCCAGGGTGGCGGAGACCCGTTGCCCTGCCTTGACCCGCTGAATGTAGGCTTCGTTTACATCTACCTCGATCTCCAGCGAATTGGTGTCGATAATCGTGCATATTCCGGTACGTGTGAAACCTCCGCCGGCTGAAATCGGGGAAATCATCTCCCCCGGTTGGGCATTCTTTGACACCACCATACCCGAGAAAGGCGCGGTGATGGTCATGTTGGACAGGGCGTCCTCGGCCAGGCCAATGCTGCGTTCCGCCACCTTGACGCTTTCCCGCCCTGTTTCCAGGCTGGCGGCAAGCTGGTCGTAGGTCGCCTCCGCAGAGTCAAGGCTGGACTGGCTCGCAACACCCCGGTTGGCAAGATCCCGAAACCGATCCCTGTCGAGCAGCGCGTTGCGCAGTGCTGCCTTGATTTCCTCAAGCCTGGCGCGGGACGACTGCGCTTGCGCCTTCGCCAGCGCCAACTGCGCTTGCTCGGTAGTGTCATCAAGCCTGGCCAGGACCTGGCCCTGCTCAACCCGCATGCCCTCCTCCACCAGGACCTCGACAACCTTGCCGGTGACTTTGGAGGACACCGTCGCCTGCTGACGCGCTACGACGTAGCCGGAGGCGTCCAGCACGCTGTTTGCGGAGGCGACACTGGGCGGCTTGCGTGCGATATCGGTCTCCACCAGTACCGAGCCGTTGCCCGACCCAAAATAGATCCATCCCGCGGCACCCGCAACCAGGACGGCCAGGGCAATCCCCCACAAACGCCACGGGTTTCCGGTTTCAAGCGGCGTATTGCGGTCGATTTTCAGTTGATTGATTTTCTCGGAGGAGTCCGACATGCCTATTCCTAACAGTTTCTTCGTTGCCCGGACCGTACCGGATCCTGGCAGACCCTGGACGTCGTCAATCCGGCAAGATTACTACATCAAGCCGTTGCAACTGAAATCAGGCTTACAGATCTCCGGGACCGACGGACATGCCAGGCCCAAATGGAATGCTTTTCCCCCGGGCGAAGCGAGATCGACATGCCGTAGGCTCCTCGCGAGCCCGAAGGGGATTCGAACGGCAGGACCCTCTACAACTGTGACTCGACCGGGAATATCTTCATGAACCCAACCACGAACCGCTGCCAGAGACTGGTATAGGGATCGACGTACAAGGTCTGTCGCTTACCGTCCACCAACCCGTGCCAGGCAATGCGTTCGCCGCCAAGACCGTCATCCTCCAGTTCCAGACGAAAAGCCACTTGATCTATCTTGTTGTCAAACCAATCGGCCATCGGCTGCGCGATTTCCTCTGACTCGAATACCACACCAATTTCAGTATTCTGGATTATCGACCTGGGGTCCAGGTTCAAGGAGCCGATAAATACCTGTTTGCGGTCAAGGACAAAGGATTTGGCATGCAGGCTTGCTTTTGAATCCCCTATGCCCCCCTCCTTCATTGCCTCCCGCTGTTCCGGGCTCAGCCTCTCGTTGACTTCGTATAGCTCAACCCCCAGACGCAGCAACTGCTCGCGATATTTCGAATAGCCGGAATGAACTGCGGCTACGTCCGTGGACGAAAGCGCATTAGTCAGGATACGAACACGCACTCCCTTCTTCCGCAGTGAACCCAGAAAAGCCGATCCTTCTTTTCCCGGTATGAAATAGGGAGAAAATATGATCAGATCGCTGGTCAGACCTTCCATGTAGGGTTTGAGTTGCTCAGTCAGTCGATACTCTGAGTCACTGGGAGCCTGTTTCAGTTTCTCAGGATCATCAGCGACAACCTTACCGATTCCCCGTGAGTAAGCGACGCCGCCTTTAGCACTCTTTTCGAGGAGTTGCCTTGCCAGGTTTGATTCCCGCAAATGGCGCAAGTAACTCGACTCGCGTTGTTGTTCAATAAATCCATCAAATCGCTGCTTGCGCTCCTTTGCTACTTCTTTGCTCGGCAAGTCCTCCACCAGGCTGGAAATCGGATAGCTGAGAGAGTTATTCCAGTAGGTGTCGAATGACGCAGATACCTCGCGTGCGACCGGTCCAACACCCAGCACATCCAAGTCGGCGAAGGCCAAATTCGGATCAGCATTAAAGTACTCATCACCGATGTTGCGACCACCGAGAATGGTCGCCTGATTGTCAGCCGTAAACGACTTGTTGTGGGCCCGCCGGGTCTGCTTGCCAAAGCCGGTAGCAAACTGGATAGTTCGTCCGACATTTCGACCAAACGGGTTGAAAATCCGGACTTCAATGTTGGGATGAAAATCCAGAATTGCAGCACCTTCATCCCGCCCGCCCTGATCAATATCATCCACCAGCAGGCGAACGCGTACGCCACGGTCTGCAGCCTTGAGCAGGCTGTCGATAAATAAACTGCCGACCACATCGTTATGAATCATGTAGTACTGGGTGTCGATGCTACGCTCGGCAACACTCGCCAGGGCAACCCGGGCAACGAATGCGTCCAGGCCGTTACTGAGCGTGAGGAAGCCGGATTCGCCGGGGTGACCCCGGGATTCGCGTGCGAAATCACGACCCAGGAAGGTGTCCTGGGTGTCAGTGAAGGCATGTGATTCTGTGCGATCAGTGTTGGGCGGCAAGCTGGCGCAGGAACTCAAACCGACGGTCAGGATAAGCGCAACCATCCACCAGGTGAACCTGCAGCAACTGTCTTTCAAATCGCCCTCCTTCGGGAGCCGGCCGTAGCGGTAAGGCTGGACTGATAGACGACCAGAACTCCCACTCGCATTTAGCCTTGTAAAGGTAATAGAGTCTCGTGTTGCCGTAAACTCCCTCCTGCAACGCAGTGGATGAACCCGGGTTGCAAACATGCCCTTTCACTCGAACTCCTGGAATAATTCCAGCACGTGGGGCGAAGGTCCGGCGATGGGCATAGACATTCAATCACCTTTGGACGTTTTCAGTACCGCAGGAAACCTGTCTCTGACCCAGAGGTAATACAGGCAGTATCCTGTAAGCCTGCGTATGGGGTCTCAGTACCCGGGACAGTCAGGCAACCTCACTCCTCGATTGTGGCCACAGTTCCGACCAATGCCACACCGGCCATGATGCCACCGGCACCACATTGGAAAGTAGTTTCACTTGAGGTCAGGTTGTTCTTGTAATTCGACTTGATATTGATCACCGCATTTCCGCCGTCTTGAAGGGCACGGTCTTTCAGGGCGATCATTGCCGACAGGAACGCCCACTGGCAGGCAGCGGTGTCGGATTTGCCAAAAGCATTGGTCTTCTTGTTGGTCCTGATCTCGCCGAATTCTTTCACCACGGTACCGGGTGACTGCTCGCCAAAGAAAAACGCCACGTTTTCTCCCAA
The DNA here is from genome assembly GCA_963823435.1 of uncultured Gammaproteobacteria bacterium. Lineage (GTDB taxonomy): Bacteria > Pseudomonadota > Gammaproteobacteria > Steroidobacterales > BM003 > CAKZML01. The sequence goes on from CAWGLN010000012.1 coordinate 23,526, forward strand.
TGCTTGCTTGGCTTTTTCCGTGGCAAGAGCGTCCTCGATAGAGACAGCCTGGAGCGTATCTCGCGCAAAAACGCTGGTGGATACGAGGAGTAATCCGATTAATACCATGCGGGATAAATGTTTCATGTTTTTGCCTATGGTTTGAGTGTTAATACGACACCAGGAGACCAGCGGCGCGCGGATTGCGAATATGCAGGACAGCGAACGGATTTCTCTTTTCCTGCATCGGCTTACGAGCTTGGCCTCGCATCAGGTCGCTCCAGGGTACATCTTCCGAGAGTGTGCCAACAATCAAGGCAGGAATCTACCGCTGAAGTTATTGGCTCGCGCGTCGAAACACCTGGTGATTCCCGGGAACCCAGGTCGCACCTCCATCCTCGGTGTATTCCATTTTCGACTCGAAGCTGTCGGGAAGAACATTGTAGCGGGTGAACTTCAGCTGGCCTGATCCACCCTCCTGGGTTTTGAATACTTGTGTCCTGCGCTCTTCGCCACCCAGCGGACCGGTCATGATCCACAGATTTCCATCGGCGGCGACTGACAACATCTCGATAATGCCCTTTCGTTCGCTTAGGTAAAACAAAATCGCGGAGACCTGGTTCTGGCTGGACACGACACTCTTTCCGGACACTACCCTGTCGGGTATCACCCAGACAAACTCGTAGGTGCCCTCGAGGGTATCTGCAACGGTGCCGTCAGGATTCAGAAGTTCAGTGGTGACGTTCCAAAGCCCAATAGAAGATCTGAGCTGCTCAACCGAATGCATTAATGTCTCGGCGGCCTCCTGAGCAAAAGAGGGCATTGATCCGAGTAGGTAGAGTAGGACAGGCAAAAGATATTTTTTCGGCATGTAGATTCCTGCAGCGTGTGTTGAAGCGAGCGCCCAGACCCGGCATGGCACCCAGTATCGGGCCGGATGACACGTTTCCGCAAGGCTGGATACAGGTCTGCCTGCGACCCATGCTGCGTGCCGTACTCGAAGTGAAGGCTTCCTGTGTGTCCACAACTCTATCGAATCGATTCACTGGAACCCAGGCGGTACTTTTTGCCATCAAATGACGTACGGATCAAGGAAAGTGGCAGTTACTTGCCGGTGAGCACCGGATTCAAACCAATTGCGGCTATTCCCCCTATTCCCGAACACTGAAGTACGGCAAAGTATGCCGCATTGAAATTCATACTCGGCGGAGACACCCCCATGACTATCAAAAACCCCATTGAGCGCCTGGCCGATACCCGGCACGAATTCGGCGAGCACGGTGGTGTCAATATGTCCATCGAGGCAAGCACCACGTTTACCGTCATGAAGCCGGGGACCATGCCGGAGTTGTTCGAAGGCAGGAAGGCTGCGCCGGAAGGTTGCTACCTGTACGGCCGTCATTTCAATCCCACGGTGTACCAACTGGGCCGCCAACTGGCCGCAATCGAGGGTACCGAGGCCGCCTATTGCAGCGCCAGCGGCATGGCGGCAATCTCGGCCGCGATATTGCAGCTGTGCAATTCGGGGGACCACGTGGTGGCCTCAAATACGGTGTATGGCGGCACCTACGCCCTGCTGCATGATTTTTTGCCGGTCAAGGCGAACATCCACACGACTTTTGTGGATGCCACCGACCTCGATGCGGTCGCCGCCGCCATCACCGACAAGACCAGGGTGATTTACGCCGAGAGTATCGCCAACCCGACGCTGCGGGTCGCCGACATCCCCGCTCTTGCCAAGCTCGCCCACGCGCACAACGCCCAATTGGTCATCGACAACACGTTTAGCCCGCTGGTCCTGAGCCCCGCCCTGCTGGGCGCGGATGTCGTGGTGCACAGCATGACCAAGTTCATCAACGGGGCTTCGGATATCATTGCCGGCGCCGTCTGTGGCAGCACAGAATTCATCCAGGGGCTGATGGACTTGCACCAGGGGCCCTTGATGATCCTCGGACCCACCATGGATCCTTCGGTGGCCTCAAAAATCAGCCTGCGAATCCCACACCTGGCCCTGCGTATGATCGAGCACGGGCGACGCGCCCGGGTCTTTGCGGAGAGACTGCAGAAGCTGGGCGTGGCGGTAGCCTACCCCGGCCTGCCCGACCACCCGGATCACCAGTTGATGACCAGGCTTTATTGCTCCGAATTTGGCTTTGGCGGCATCCTGACCCTGGACCTGGGCGGCCAGGACAAAGCCAACGATTTGATGGAGACCTTGCAGAATAAATACGGCTTCGGCTTTATGGCCGTGAGTCTCGGGTACTTTGACACCCTGATGTCCTGCCCGGGCAGCAGCACCTCCAGTGAGATGACCGACGAGGACCTGGCGGTCGCCGGTATCGGCGCGGGCCTGGTACGAATGGCCGTGGGTTACACCGGATCGCTGGAGCAACGCTGGCAACAACTGGAAAACGCCCTGAAAGACGTAGGCGCAATTCCAAATGTGTAATTCCCGGTAGTAAACTGATTATTTCGCCGGAAATTAGCCGCAGGGAACTGCCATGAGCACCACCGAGGATCCCGTACCCAATAAAAAAGCGATCGTCGCCGCGACTCTTTTGGCGGCACTTTGGCTGGCTCCGTTGGTCGCGTCCGCCGCTGATCTGGCCACTTTTTGCGAGCGCCTTCCGCGCCCTGCCTATGCCGCGTTCGAAAAGCATGAGACCAGCAACGACTGGTTTGAGGTTTACGAGGTGGACCCCAATGTTTTCGCGATTTACGAGCCCTTCCAGTGGCAGGAGGTCATTTCCTACCTGATCGTAGGCCAGGACAAGGCATTGCTTTTTGATACCGGCAATGGCCTTGGCGATATCAAGGCGGTGGTCGACCAGCTAACCGTCAAGCCCGTCACGGTATTGAACTCCCACACACATTTTGACCACATCGGCGGCAATTACCAATTTGGCAATATCCTGTCAGTCTCCACGCAGTTCTCCATCGCCAACAGTCACGGCACCAAGAGCGACATGGTGACCATGGAGGCGTCTCCCGAAGCCTTGTGCAAGGGTTTGCCTGACGGTGTCAGCCAGGTCGATCACCAAATCAAACCGTTCACTATTACCGGCACGGTCAAGGAAGGCGATGTCATCGACCTGGGTGACCGCAAGCTTGAAGTCCTGCAAATCCCCGGGCATACGGAGGATGCAATTGCCTTGCTCGACCGGCAAGCGGGACTCATGTGGACGGGCGACACTTTTTATGAAGGACCTATCTGGTTGTATTTCCCGGAAACCGACCTGGCCGCATATAAGCACTCGATTGCCCGACTGGCGACTCTCGCGCCACAGCTAAAGGCCCTGTTCCCGGCGCACAACACGCCCAGGGCATCTCCCGCCCTGTTGCCTGAAACCCAAAAGGCCTTCGATATCGTCCTGGCGGGAAAAGCCACACCCATACCCGCATGGGAGGGTGTGGTCACCTTTGAATTTGACGGTTTCGGTTTCCTGATGCGCGAGGACAACACCAGGCTGGAAGACCACTAAGGGAACACTCCCGATCTTTATTCTTGATCACGAGTAGTAATACTATTTAAAGTATTACATTAATTTGATATCACAATACTTTGTTTTATATATATTTAGTATCACTATCGAAAACCCGATTAACGCGAGTCGGGCAAAATCGAAATTATTGATGTATTCAACTGCCTAAGCGCCAGAGACAACATTGGCCCGGGAAGGTGAACCCGGGTACGGCAGATCGTTCGCGTGGACAACCCCGATGCAGTAGAAGCACGGCCGCCAACGCGGATATCCGCCTGCCCACCTTTGCGATGATCAGGTCAGGGTGATCAGAATCTCACGCTGAATGGGATTTCTTCCCTTCCTTCTTGGCCTTCTTGGCGGCCTTTTTTTCCTTGGGGCTCAGCGCCGCCTTTTTCTTGGTTTCCTTGACTTGGCTACGTTCCTTGGTCATCGCAATCGCTCCTGTCCGAATCACTCGCTAACCTTGTGCCCGGTCAGTCCAAGAATGACCGTCACAGGACCGGATCATACAACTTTGCACCGCCATTAAACCACTAAAAATGCACACCCTGGCAAGGGAAATCGAAGCCTGTCGGCCCGCGACTTGCGGCCCGAGGACACGCGTCAGGATGCCTCAGGCGCCGGTTTTTTGCCGCAACCGCCTGGCCGGTGTATGCGTTCGGTCGAGGCTGGATAACGCGCCAGTCGGTCTGCCGGGCGCCGGGGCCGTGGTTGCAACTCACCCAGGCAGTTTGGGCATACGCCATGCAGTACCAAATCGGCGCAGGCGGCACAAAAAGTGCACTCGAAGGAACAGATCCGTGCGCTAGTGGAGTCCGGCGGTAGCGAGTAATCGCAGCACTCACAGGACGGACGAAGTTCCAGCATCAGGCATTCCCTCTGATTGAGTCCGTAAATATACCCAAAAACCGGGGCTAAACGGGCTAAAAAGCGTATTCGGCCACGTTACCCGGGCAGCATACTCTCCGGCATTTTCACGGCAATCACCTGACCGCGGGCACACAGCGTGTCGCCGGCTTGCACGGTGATTTCCACGATCACCTTGCGCTGCTTGATTTCCACCGGAAATCCCCGCAGTTCAAGCTCCACTCCCATGGGTGTGGGCGCAAGGTAATCCACTTTCAACGAAGCGGTGACGAAACGCAACGCCGGCGACGAACCCATCGCCCTGCCCTGGGCCCTGTAGGCTGCCGCGGCTGCGGTTCCCGTGCCATGGCAATCGATCAGCGAGGCGATCAAGCCGCCGTAGACGAAGCCGGGAATAGCCGTATGCATGGGCTCCGGTGTAAAACGGGCCACCGTTTGCTCGCCGTCCCAGTAGCTCTTGAGTTGGTGCCCGGCGGCGTTATGACTTCCGCAGCCATAGCAATGACTCAGTTCCTCCGGGTAGAGCTCCTGAAAAGCCTGTTCACTCGCGGCGATCAATCGTGTGCGATGGGCTTGGTGGTGAACAGAAAATCCTTCAACTCCTTGTCGAAGCTCGGATCATTGCGGCGTATCCATTCCAGTACCATGGCCGCATGTTCCTTTTCCTCGTCGCGGTTGTGCGCCAGGATCGCCCTGAGGGAAGGATCAGTGCAGGCATCCACACGCTGGTTGTACCAGTCGACCGCTTCGAGTTCTTCCATCAAGGACGTAATGGCCCGGTGCATATCGCGGGTTTCGTCTGTTAGCTCACTAATCGGCTCGTGGTAGCCCTCATTTGCCATGACTGGTCACTCCCTGATTGATGTACTGAAGGTGTTTGATCCTAGGTTATCTAACCGGTCACTGCCATAAGCTTTTGCCGAAATACTCTCGGGAGCCTCTGGTGTGTTCTGGACTTGGCAGTTTGCGAAGAAAAAGAGCCAGATTCAAGGCGCCGATCGCTGCCGAGTTAGCTTGCCAGAAACGGCAGAGCAGAAGCGTAGGTGCACTTTGTGCACCGTCTGACATGGTGCGTAAAACGCACCCTACAGCGAAGATTGGCAACACAGAAGCTGGGATTTTTAGCCGCAAGATCGAGTTTACGAATATACCAGAGACTCCATGCAGCCTCTGGTGTGTTCCGGACTTGGCAGTTGCGAAGAAAAGACCCGTTCAGGCGCTAATCGCACGGATCAGCCTAGACCAGCTTCGCCCCGTTTGGAACCAACTGATCCGGTACGGCCAGTACCACTGCGCCATCTTCCCGGTGAAAACCGGTCACCAGGCATTCGGACATGATGGGACCGATCTGCTTGGGCGGAAAATTCACAACGGCGACCACTTGCTTGCCCAGCAGTGAGGCGCTGTCGTACAGGTCCGTAAGCTGGGCGCTGGATTTCCTGATTCCCAACTCCGGTCCGAAATCCACGTGCATGACCCAGGCGGGGCGCCGTGCCTCGGGAAACTCCCGCACTTCCACTACCGTGCCCACCCGCAATTCCACCCTGGCGAAGTCCGCCCATTCAATCGTTTCCACTTCTGGACCTCTCTGCCTACTGGCCTCGTAATACAGTCTTGCCCTTGCCCTGCCCGTCTCGCCTAAAGATAGGGCGAGAGCAAGGCAACTGCCGAATCCCTCAAGCGCACGCCCAATGAGCGACGCGCCAGGTCGTCATGCCTGATCCGGGTACTGAGCGAGAGTACTTGCTCGAAGTGGGTCCTCAATTCACGATTCAGACTTTCCGAAAATATCTCAATGCCCAATTCAAAGTTTAATCTGAGGCTGCGCGGGTCCAGGTTGGCCGAACCGATCAGGCTGTAGTGATCGTCAATACACAGCAGCTTGGAATGACAAAACGGCGCCGGTTGGTAAAAGGCCTGGATATCCCAGTCCAGCAATTCAGCCAACAAGTTGCGGTTAGCCCAGTGCATGTAAAACAGATTGTTTTTGCCTGGTAGAATTATCCGCAGTTTCACCCCGCGCAGGGAGGCAGAAAGCAACGCGGTCATCAGTTCCCGGCCCGGCAGGAAAGTAGGGGGTCATGATATCTATGGATTTGGTCGCGGCGCTGATAGCCGTCTGTATGGTCAGGGCCAGCGAATCCAGCTCTGCATCCGGCCCATCCGGCACAACGCGGCAGTGCATTTCGCCCATGGCCTTTGACGCCGGCGAACCGGCCAGAACAAGGCGATCGCCGGTGGCGAAATGCCAGTCCCGGCAGAATACCTCGGTGAGCTCCGCCACTACCGGTCCGTGGCAGCAAAAGTGCACATCCGATACCCGTCGTGGCTCCCCTGCCAGGGAGGTCTGGTCGTCACTGATATTCATGCCCCCGGTGTAGGCCACCTGATTATCCACGATCAGCAGTTTTCGGTGATTACGCAGGTTGATGTAGATACTGGGAGGAAACAGTCGGGGCGGAAGAAAGCGCGCTACCTTGACCTTGTGCTTGCGTAGCAGGCCCGAGGCCTTGCGCAGTGAATAGCATTCACCAATACCGTCCACCAGCACCAGCACCTCGACGCCCCGGTCAGCCGCCGCGCCCAGGGCCCTGGCAAAGGCGGTACCGATGTGGTCGGCCTTGAGAATGAAGGTCGCCAGCACCACGCTTTGCCGGGCCTGGGCAATGGATTCGAGCATGGCAGGATAGGCCGCTTCACCGTTGTACAGCGGAGTGACCTGGTTACCGGCGAGATTTGGCCTTGCCGGTAATCCGCTGCCCGGGATCGACCGACTCGCCCTGGTCTTGCTCCGGAGTGTGCGGCTGGCGTTCACCCGACTCGTATTCGACGCTAAACAGACGCCGTTTCATGCCACGTGCCCGCGACCGCACGCGATTGATGCCGAAAAGAAAATAGGCAAACGGACCCAGGTAGGGAATAAATACACAGGCCATGATCCAACCCATGGCTGAGCGTGGATCGCGCTTGTACAGGAGTATGTGATACACACTCACTGACGCGCTTCCAAGTTGTATCAGTACCCAAACGTAGGTAGGCATGGGAGGCAGGCTCGTTAGGTGGCGAGAACCAGTGACTTGCCTCCAGGCAGTCGTTCGCCGTGGAAGCTCACACTCACAGCCAGCATACCCGATCGCGCCAGGGGATGACGCTACCGTCCTGTCGGCAGTAGACCCTGGCCGCTGGATTTCCAGATCGGTCCTGGCCATTTCCAGTTTTTCCGAAGCGTCCATCCATTGCTCCTCGGCCACGCCGCAGGCTTTTTCCAGTGCGGCCTTCTCGCCGAGCAGACGTAATAACCTGTCCTTGCTGCCGGGCTCGTAAACCTGTGGATCGGCCAGTTCGAGATGCAGGGCATGCTGGCGAGAGTGCAGTTCGTCCATCGTTTTTTCGGCTTGCTGCACCGTCTTGCGCAGCGGATCCAGGCTGCGGCGCAATTCTGCTTCAAGGCGCTTGCGCTCCTTGCGCGCTCCAGCCGTATTTTCGCTAATGCCCCTCTCGACCTCTGCCAAGCCGGCCTTATCCCGGTCAAGCAGCCACTGGGGGTAATCGTCCAGGCTACCGTCAAACTCCCTGACTTTCCCGTCATGCACCAGCAGCAACTGGTCACAGCCAACCCGCAGCAAGTGCCGGTCATGGGACACCAGCACCATGGCCCCTTCGAAATCCTGCAAGGCGGTGGCAAGCGCCTGGCGCATTTCCAGGTCCAGGTGATTGGTGGGCTCATCCAGTAATAGCAGGTTGGGTTTCTGGTAGACCACCATGGCCAGCACCAGGCGGGATTTCTCGCCGCCGGAGAACGGACCCGTGGGCATTAACGCCTGGTCACCAACAAATCCGAATCCCCCGAGGAAACTCCGCAACTCCTGTTCCCTGGCCTTCGAATCCAGGATCTGCAGATGTTCCAGCGGCGACTGTTCAGGCACCAATTGTTCGACCTGGTGCTGGGCGAAATACCCGACCAGCGTGTCCTTGGCGGGTCTGCGCTCGCCAGCCTGGGTGGCCAACTCGCCCGCGATAAACTTGATTAACGTGGACTTGCCTGCACCATTGGGGCCGAGCAAGCCCACCCGGTCACCCTGGCCCAGCACCAGGTTAACCCCGGAAAGCACCGTCACCTCACCATACCCGGTACTGCAGCGATCCAGTTGCAATAGCGGGTCCGGCGCCTTGGGCGCCTTGCGAAATTTGAAGTGAAACGGAGAATCCACGTGGGCCGGGGCAATCAACTCCATGCGTTCCAGCGCCTTTAGGCGGCTTTGGGCCTGGCGGGCCTTGCTTGCCTTGGCCCGGAAGCGATCCACATACGCGCGGATGTGGGCAACCTCGCGTTGCTGCTTGTTGAATTCGGCCTGCTGGTTGGCCAACTGGGCCGCCCGCTGTCGCTCAAATGCGGAGTAATTGCCCGTGTAGAGAACAATCTTCTGGTGTTCGATATGGGCAACCCGGTCGACCACCGAATCCAGAAACTCCCGGTCATGCGAAATCATCAGCAAGGTGCCCGGGTAGTCCCGCAGCCAGTTCTCCACCCAAATCACCGCATCCAGGTCAAGGTGGTTGGTGGGTTCGTCGAGCAGCAGCAAGTCGGAACGGCACATCAGTGCCTGGGCCAGGTTCAGACGCATGCGCCAGCCGCCCGAAAACTCCTCTACTGCACGATTCTCGTCGCCGACAGCAAAACCCAGTCCGTGTAACAACTGGCCTGCCCGGCTGGCGGCGGCATACCCGCCAATGGCATCCAGGCGTCCGTGCAGGGCGCCGACTTTCTCGCCCTCCCCGGCTGCTTCGGCGAGGGCCAGTTCCTTCTCAATACGCCGCAATTCCGCGTCGCCGTCCAGCACGAATTCTATGGCCGGACGACTGTCAGCGGGTATCTCCTGCGCCAGGTGTGATATCACCCAGTCCGAGGGCAGGCTGAAATCTCCTTCATCGGACTGAATTAACCCGCAAACCATGGCGAACAGGCTGGATTTCCCGGTGCCATTGGCGCCGGTGACTCCCACTTTTTGTCCGGGATGGATCTGGAAGCTGGCTCCCTCGAACAGAACTCGGGGGCCGCGTCGCAGGCATATGTTATCGAAGTGCAGCACGGCGCCGGATTCTACATGGGTTCGGGAGAATATGTGGGACTGTCACCCGCTCAGCGACGGCCGGGAAACTTGATCCTGATCTTGCGAGGGGCCTTCTTGTCGAAAGCGCCCTTGCGCAGACGACTACTGTCCACCGGCAGACCCAGCGCCTTGATCTGCTCGGTGAAGCCGCTGATGCACAGCCTCTGGACCCTTGATGTATCGATATGCAGGCGGTGATTTCGAACGTCCATGCGCTGGGCGCCGGGCGGTATCGGGCGCAGGTACAGGATGACCTCTATCACCCCATCCAGACTGGCACTGTCCACCATCCACCCCAGATCGTTGCGCATCAGGACCTTGTCGTTTTCCACGCTCAGGGTGGCCGGCGTTCTTCTCAGCGCCAACAACCAGGCGGCCGCCAGCAGGAACAGGCCAGGCAGATAGCGCCAGTCGTGGGTAAACGACATCACCAGCAAAATCAGCCCAAGAACCAGCACCAGGATATGCCAGCGGACCTGAAACAGTTTCTTCAGCAGACTCTTCACAATCTCTCGACTCTCACCCGTTGCTCTAGACAGGCTTGGGCTGCTCCATGGCGTGCCTGACAACCTCGATAAGTTCAGCGACAAAAGTCTCGGACAAAACATCCCGATCGGAAAGATTAATGCAACCCTTGCCGGTTTTCACCCCCGGATTAGCAACTTTGAATGACTGAATGTGGTGATTGCCGCAGGTATACAGGGAGATGTAATGTTTCTGATTGGCCAGGGCTACCCAACCATCACCGTGGTGGTAGGTGGGCATGCGGTACGCCATATCAACGCGAATCAACGAATCGGCCAGCAAGATGGCCTCGTGCAGGACCAGAAGACGCTGCCTCCTTGGCTCGGACTGCCGGGCAAAATACGTCATTACTTCAAGGGTCACACGATCAGTCACAATTCTCACACCCTCCAGTCATCATCTGTTGGCAATCAGGTAAATACCCCCCAGCAACAGCCCGATACCCACAAGGTCGGTGGTCACGAGTTTGTCTTTGAATAGCAGTATCCCAACGGGTACCAGTGAAAGGGCCACCAGGGCGTTGACAAATATCGAAGCCAGGCTGATTTGCATACCACTGCGGTAGAGCAGCAAGAAGCCCACCTCAATGCCAATGATAGTCAGGCCGAGAATAACGCTGGCCCAGTTCAGCTTACGCAGTTCCGCCGCGATACCGCCATCGGGCAGAAACACCGGCAACAGGGCTATTGATGCCAGGGTTGCTACCGCAAAGGTGATGACCACAGACACCACCGGGTTGGCAGGCGCGGGGATCATTTTCTGACAGATGTGATAGGCAACATTGGCGCCAACCAGTAATACGATAGAAAGCCAAAACATGCTGGAATATTCCTAAAATTCAGGGAGCCCTGGACTATACCCGGGCACTCTTGCCGAGTTTGCTGTCCAGGCTCAACTCGCCTGCACCATTGGCGCACAGGACCAGGAATCCGCCCGCCATGGCCAGGTTCTTCATGAACATGATCATATCCATCTGGTTGGCGAAGTCGTTGTGGAACAAGGCCCCACTGAGGACACAGAATCCTGCAAGCAGGAAGGCAAACAGACGAGTGCGGTAGCCGGCTATGATTGCCACTGCCCCGACCAACTCGATCACGATCACCAGTGGTAGCAGTATTCCCGGAACTCCCATGGAGTCCATGTAGCCCTGGGTGCCGGCGTATCCGGTAATCTTGTTCATGCCTGCTGCAAGAAAAATCAAAGACATCAATATTCGTCCGGTCAAATCAGCGTAGCGGTTCATGGCGTTTTCTCCTGTTATTGTGTTTTTTTTCGAAGAACAAGTTTACTGCAAAGATCAACTGGTGTGGTACTGCGACCTACACGCCAGGCATCACCCGGTGCCGGCCATACGCACACCCAGCATTACCCAGAGAGCAACCAGGGCTATCCAGCTCAGGGCAAATACCCGGACACGCCAGATTACGTTATTGCCGAACAGGTGAATGCCAGAATGAACATATCGGGCAGCCACGTAGACCCAGGCCGCTACAACCATCGCGCCACCGCCCAGAGCCGTGGCGTAGGCCATGACAATCACGGTATAAAACAATATGGGTTGCTCGAAAAGGTTGGTGGTATGACGGGTGAACACCGCGACATCTTCAGGTTCCTGACCGTCGCGATAAAGTTTATAGAATGCCGGATTCACCCGCTTTTGCGCTACTGCCCCAAAACGCTTCGTTACCAGCGCGATCGCCACCGCAGAGGTCAGGACAAACATGCCGAATGCAGGCCAAAGAATTTCCATGTTGTTTTCCTTTCTTGAGCTTGAATATTCTTTCGAGTCAAGGAACGATCAACTGCACCTTTCGTCGCTGGTGGCATTGTAGTTTGAGTATTGATGCAAAGTCTTGGCTACTTGGGCAGAACAATCGCGAGCCTGGCCAGGGAAAGTCACCGGACTGGAAATATCCTGAAAACGGCAGGTCACCACGACTTTGCAGTATTGGGCAGGTGGGTATTATTCAGGCCGTCCAGGACACTCCTAGCCGGCGACGAATGGTTCACTTGAGCACGCCACGCAAGATCATTGCAAGCAGCCACAATGCCATCACACTTGCCGCCCAAATAGTCACGAACCAAAGGATTCTCTTAAGCATATCCTCACCGCTGGTCCGTTCGGTGGTCAATGGTAGCCCGCCTCGGGGTCCATCTTGCCCCTGAATACCCAGTAGGCGTGAGCGGTATACACCACAATGATGGGAATCAGCACCACCGCTCCGACCAGCAAAAACTTCAGGCTGCTGTCCGGACCCGCGGCCTGCCAGATAGAGATCGAGGGCGGCACGATGAAGGGATAGAAACTGATCACCAGACCGATGTAACACAGAATGAACAAGGCATTGGCGGAAAGAAATGGCCGTGCGTCGTGCCCGCGTCGCAAACCCAGGAACAGGCTTGTGGCCGCTGCCACAACCAGCAGAGGAACCGGGGCGACATACAGTAACGCCGGCCATCCAAACCATCGCTCCATGTATTCCGGTTGCAACAGGGGTGTCCACAGACTGACGATCCCGATCAACGCGAGTGTTCCAACACCCGCGTACCAGGCAACCTTGCGGGCAAAGGCCTGTAGCTCGCCCTCGGTCTTGAGTACCAGCCAGGTCGCCCCCAGCAAGACGTATCCCACGACCATTGCCACACCGCAAGCCAGGCTGAACGGGGTCAACCAATCCCACCAGCCGCCGGCGTAGGCGCGACCCTCCACCGCAATACCCTGCACCAGGGTACCGAGCATGATGCCCTGGCACAGGGAGGCCACCAGCGAACCGAGGGTAAAGGCCCAGTTCCATACAAACTTGGCCCTCACTGTTCGCCAGCGAAACTCAAAGGCGACTCCACGAAGTATCAACCCCAGCAGCATGGCGATCAGGGGCGCATACAAGGCCGGCATGATGATGGCATAGGCCAAAGGGAAGACGGCGAACAAGCCACCACCTCCCAGCACCAGCCAGGTCTCGTTACCGTCCCATACCGGAGCCACGGAGTTCATGGCCATATCCTGCTCGGCTTCGCCACCCAGCCAGGGATAAATCAACGCGATCCCCAGGTCGAAACCGTCCAGCAACACGTAGGCCAGCACGGCGAAACCGATCAATCCTGCCCATACCAGAGGATAATCAATCATCATAAATCCCCCTTCCCACCCACCGGGTTCGGTCGCTGGGTCGCAGCCGGACCCAGGGACATGGCAGCGGCCCTGACCGGCAACATCGCATCGGGGTCGTGGTCGTGGTCGCCGGCAACCGGCGTCTTGCCCATCATGCGCAGCAGGTAAAAAATTCCTGCTCCAAACACAAAGAAGTACACAACGATAAACGCCAGCAACGAAGCGGCGACTGCGGGCGCATCCAGCGGAGAAACCGAATCGGCCGTTCTGAGCAGGCCATACACGGTATACGGTTGCCGTCCCATCTCGGTCACAATCCAACCGGCCACGACCGCCAGCAAACCAGAGGGTCCCATGAGGACTGCGATCCGCAGCATCCAGGGCCGGTCAAAAAGTGCCCCGCGCCAGCGCAGGAACAGACTGATCAGACCAAGGCCCAACATCGCGAAGCCCATGGCCAGCATGACCCGGAAACTCCAGAACACCATGGCCACGTTAGGCCAGTCCTCGCGAGGCCACGCGTCCAGGCCCTTAACTTCCCCGTCCAGTTCATGGGTCAGGATCAGGCTGCCAAGTTTCGGGATCTCGAGAGAAAAATGAACCTTGCCTGCTTCCTGGTCTGGAAGACCGAAAAGAATGAGCGGCGCACCACGCCGGGTTTCGAAGTGTCCTTCCATGGCCGCAATTTTCGCCGGCTGGTGTTCCAGGGTATTCAGGCCGTGCATGTCGCCGGCCAGGATCTGGATGGGCGCCACTGTTACCGCCATCCACATGGCCATGGAAAACATCAGACGGGCGATGCTGTTTTGATTGTCCTTCAGCAGGTGCCAGGCACCGGTCGCGCCGACGATGAACGCCGTGGTCAGGTAAGCGGCCAGCACTGTGTGCACAAAACGATAGGGAAAAGACGGGTTGAACACGATTGCCCACCAGTCGTCAGGTACAAATTGACCTACCTCGTTATATGCATAACCCACCGGGGTTTGCATCCAACTGTTCACACTCAGGATCCAGAAAGCAGAGAAGGCCGTACCCACTGCCACCAGCAAGGTGGCCAGGAAATGCAGACGCCTGCCCACTTTCTTCATGCCAAACAGCATGACACCCAGGAAGCCTGCTTCCAGAAAAAATGCGGACAGCACTTCGTAGCCCATCAGCGGGCCGAGCACCGGGCCGGTCTTGTCTGAGAATACACTCCAGTTGGTCCCGAATTGGTAACTCATGACCAATCCGGATACCACCCCCATGCCAAAAGCTACGGCAAATATTTTCAGCCAGAACTTGAACGTATCCAGGTAAATCGCCCGGCCGGTGAACAGCCAGAGTCCTTCCAGCACAGCGAGATAACTGGCCAGCCCAATGGAAAACGCAGGCAAAAGGAAGTGGAATGTAATGGTGAACGCAAATTGAAAACGCGCCAGGTCTATCGCATTGGCCCAATCCATGGAACCCCCCGTTATTAAACCGACCCAACAGCCCGAGGCGTTGGAGCGACCGGATAGGATCACACTATAACAGGCGGAGTCAGCTCACATCCATCGCGCTGCCGGGCGGGTACTGGCCACGACTCCCGGTCTCTCCACTGCACACCAAGCCACGGTTAAATCGGTGGCCGATCGCGGCTGGTACCTATATTCGCTGCGCCACCATCGCCCTTCGGTATACCCACCAGGGGACCAGCGCCAGCCACAACAGGAACAACGACCACACCCTGCCCTGCATCAGATTGTAATCATGCAGCAACCTGGCCCAGCTATGACCCATGAGGTAATGCCCAAATCCAAATTCAAAAATGACCGTCATACACAGCCACATCAGACCTATGGCTACCGCCTCACCCCGGGATCGGATTGGCCACCTGCGATGAAATTGTGAGACCGCATATGCGATTAGAAGAATGCCCGTGACAGTGGACAGTTGGTGGGCCGCCAGTTCCGGCATCAGCTTCCCGTAAGTAAGGACTCTCACGCTGCCATTCAAGACACCCAGCACCGCCAGCCCCATCCAGGCCACCGCATATCGCCACATTCTTGCATTCCTCATTCTACCAGAGTATCCAAGCAGGCCTGTCCGCCGGCCTTGCATACACCCCTTATCCTGCTCCGAGCCGCGGCGCGCTCAGCCGGCAAGCCCGACCACAGTGACCGGCACACCGTTGAGCACAGCATTACCAGACAGCTCGTCCACATCCTGGTCATCAGTCAGGTCATTCACGCACACGCCGGGGGTTTTGTCGGCCACCCGCAGGCGGGTACCCGGGCGGCCGTGACCCCAGCCGTGGGGCAGACTCACCACGCCCGGCATCACCGCATCCGTGATATCCAGTTCCACTGACACCTCTCCCACGCGTGAATTCACACTCACCCGTTGCCCGTTTTTCAGAGCGAGCCTGGCGGCATCCTCGGGGTTCATCATCAACTGGTGCCGCGGCTTGCCCTTGGTCAGCCGGTGGAAATTATGCATCCAGGAGTTGTTGCTACGCACATGCCGTCGGCCAATAAGAAGCAGACCCGGCTCCAAGGTGTTTTCGGAAACCTGAAGCAACGCGGGATATCCGCCAGCAGTGCAGGCGGTGCGCAATCGATTTTCTTGTCCTGGTGCACCAGGCGTTCGGGCAGGCAAGGCTTCAGCGCGCCCAGGTCCATGCCATGAGGCTGTTTCGCAAGCTCGGAAAAATCCAGACCGGGCGAGCAACCCTGGGCCTCGCCGTAGGGCCCGGCCTTTAGACCCATATCCAGTATGGCTGTGGGTGGATATACCGGCCTGGACTGGACCCCGAGGGCCGGAGCCAGGTGGGCACCCAATTGACTCATGATCTCCCAGTCATGCATGGCGCCCTCGGGCTTGTCGAAGGCCGGAGCGCTATAGCGTGCGATGTTACGCACCGCAAACACACTCAGCGCCAGATCGTAGTGATCGTGCTCCAGGGGCGAAGTAGGCGGCAATATGACATCAGCGTGTCGGGTGGTTTCATTCAAATAGAAATCGACCGCGACCATGAACTCAAGCCCCGCAAGGGCGCGATCCAGCTGCTGACCATTGGGAGTAGAGAGCACCGGATTACCCGCGCAGAGAATCAATGCTCTCACCTGACCCTTGCCCGGGGTCAGGATCTCTTCAGCCAGGGCGGCAACCGGCAATTCACCGGAAAATTCGGGTAACCCGCGAACCCGGCTCTGCCACAGGTTGAAGTGACCGGGACGATTGTTGGGTCCGGCCACCAGGTCCACCGCAGGCAGGTTGAACATGGAGCCACCACTGCGATCCAGGTTGCCGGTGGCGATATTAATGAGCTGGATAGCCCACTGGCACAGGCCACCAAAACGCTGGACAGATACCCCCAGGCGACCGTAGCACACGCCCCCCTCGGCCGTAGCCAACTCGCGCGCAAGCTCCCGTATCATCGGGCCAGGCACACCGCTCATGCGCTCGGCCAGGGCAACGGTAAACGGACGCACCGCATCCACCGCCTGGTCCCAACCCTTCAGGTAATCCTGGTAACTTGAGGTGTCCCCCAGGGCTTCCTCCAGGATGACGTTGAGCAGGGCCAACAAGAACCAGGCATCGGTGCCGGGTCGTATGAACAGGTGCCGGTCGGCAACCTCGGCAGTCTCGGTCCGGCGAGGATCTACCACGACCATCTTGCCGCCACGCTTGTGCAGTGCTTTCAAACGTCCACGAAAATCCGGCACGGTCATCAGGCTTCCGTTGGAAGCCATGGGATTTCCACCTATCACGAGCAGGTAGGTCGTGCGGTCGACATCCGGTACCGGCACCAGGAACTGGTGCCCGTACATCAGGTAGCACACCATCTGGTGCGGCAACTGATCCACCGAAGTGGCTGAATAACGATTCCGGGTCTTGAGCAGACCGTAGAAATTGGGGCCGTGGGTCATCATGCCCCAGTTGTGGACATTTGGATTGCCCAGGTACACGCCCACCGCGTCATGGCCATGCTCGCCGGTGATGCGGGCAAGTTTTTCGGCCACCAACCGGTAGGCCTCGTCCCACTCACACTCCTGCCACTGCCCGTCTATTTTGCACATGGGTCTGCGCAGACGATCCGGATCCTCGTGCAAATCCTTCAGGGCCACCGCCTTGGGACAAATGTGACCGTGACTGAAAGGATCGCGCTGGTCGCCACGTACGCTCACCACCCTGTCCTTTTCAATCAGGATTTCCACCCCGCACAGGGCCTCGCACAGGTGACAGGCACGATAATGGAGGGTGGTATTACTGGCCTTCACTCAAACTATCTCCCTGGCCGCTGTTCGCAGACGTAATCCGGGCAACCATGCCACGACAGCTCACCCCTCGCCAGTCCCGGTGCGGCACTAGTCGCGCAACGCCACCCAGACCGCTTTGGCCCTGGCTATCCGGCGGCCGGTGTGATCAAACAAGGCGGTGCCCGCGTAGTGCTTGCGTCCTTCCTGACCCAGGGACCAGGCCAGCACGGTACAGTTCTGGAGAACGTCCAGCTCGTGTTCTCGCTCCAGCGTCATCCTGCCCAGCAACATGGGCTGCGCCTGCGTCGACACCGCAAAATATCCAGGACAATCCAGGCTGGCCCACACAAATTCAGTCTTGACCTTGCCGTTTGCATCCGCAAGTTCCCGGCCAGGTCTCCAGGGCGCGGCGAGGACGTTGGCGCCTGGCACCTGGCCTGCGAATACTCTCAGACCGTCGCCAGGCTTGCGCCGGGGACCGCATACAAAACACCCGGGGAAAAGGTGGGTTTGGAAACCCGTATATCGCCGACCCGCCTCCTGCACCGTCGCCCAATCCGGCAGTCCCGGCACGCTCAGGTCCAGGCTGGCAGCGCATGCCTGGGCCACCAGTTGGTCTGTGTCCATCAAGCGCAAGCCGGATTCGAGGTCCCCCATGACTGTCATCGAACGATCCAGCGGCGGCGGCAGGCGCAGGGTGACCTCTGCGGGGCCCCCGTAGCGGCTGCCCAGCAAGCCGCACACATACCCGCCGTTACCCGAATCCGGGGGCCCGCAAAAGCGCGGATTCACAATAATCGTTTCAGACAAGGTGTTGGATCCTCATGCCCGGCCAAAGCGGGACACGCTAGCAGATTGGCGCGCCACCCACCACGATCGAACACCATTGCGGCCTTTGCATATGCCATTCCCGGGGCTTTGTGGCAGACTTGGCCACGTGGTACCAACAAGCTTGCCGGGGGTAGCGGCTGGATTTTGACGCTATGCAATAAAGCACTTGACCACCGTTCGGGCAATACAATTAAGTATATGATTTTTATATGTTTTTAATTTCTGCAATGCGAAGCTCTAAAACTCGCCGCGAACTGATACAGCGGACCCTTGATGCCGAAAAGGAGATGGGGACAGCAACCAGCTACCAGCAATGGCTGGATGCAGCCGAGGCCCATGACCAGGCCAGCGGCATGTTCGAGTGGCGTAGCAAGGTCGACAGCAAGGACTACGACAACGAGCTCCTGGTTTCACGTACGCGGCTGTTGAAGAAATTAATCAAGGCAAACGATATTCCCCGCCTGGTGTTCTACCTGCGCGAGGAACTGCATGGCAACCTGGCCAACATGGCCAATCCTGTCCTGTACATGAACGCCAAGGCAGGCACCAAATACCTGATCACCGACTATTTGCATGAGGTCCGGAGCGCCTTGAATTATCTCTGCGACACCGAGATCAAGGGCTTCCCCCCCAGCAAGAAACTGGAGTTCTTCAAGCGCGCGGCGCAGAGCTTTGGGCGCTCCGCCCTGCTGTTAAGCGGCGGTGCCACCCTTGGTTTGTTCCACATGGGAGTTATCAAGGAGCTTTGGGAGCACAGGCTGCTGCCCAGGGTAATTACCGGCTCAAGCGCAGGTGCCCTGGTTGCAGGCGTGGTCGGGACCAATACGGATCGCCAGCTGGAGATGATTTTTCAGCCCGGCAAGATGGACCTGGCGTGGGCCCAGACAATGGGTTTCCAGTCCATGATCAAGGGCGAGGGAATCCTGGACCCACAGCAACTGTCACGGACCGTCAACCGGAATGTGAAACGGCTGACTTTCCTGGAGGCCTACAAGCGTACCAACCGCATCATTAATATCTCGGTGTCGCCAGCCGACCACAACCAGTTTCCGAGATTGCTCAATTACCTCACCGCGCCCAATGTGTATGTGCGTAGCGCGGTCATGGCCAGCACCGCCATCCCGGGTCTGTACCCGCCGGTGCAACTGAAGGCCAAGAACTTTGAAGGCAAGACTGTCCCGCATATGAAACGCAGCCTATGGATCGATGGCTCGGTGCATGGAGACGTGCCGAAAGAGCGAGTCAGCCGCATGCACAACGTCAATCATTATGTGGTCAGTCAGACCAACCCGCATGTGGTGCCCTTCATTCGTGAAGAAGACCCGCGCAAGGGCTTGCTGCCATTCTTGCGCCAACTCATGTTCTCCGTCCCCATGATACAGGTGGAGCAAGCGCTGGAACTGGCGAGACGGCACTTTGATTTCGCCCCGCTGAACGCCCTGGTGAACAAGGCCCATGCGGTGGCCACCCAGACCTACAGCGGTGATGTCACCATCTACCCGGATCGCAATCTTCACGACCTGCTCAAGATTTTCTCAAATCCCTCGCATGCCGAAATACAGGCTTTCATCGTTGCCGGTCGGCAGTCAGCCTGGCCGAAAATGGCCAGGGTGCATAACACGACCATCATCAGCCAGACCTTTGACGAGTGTCTCCTGCGTCTGAGGCAGCGCTACAAGTACGTGAAGCGGCGTGCTCCGACGGTGAAAAAACGGGTTGCCAGTCGCAAGAATATAGAGCCGATTGTCATCGACCCGGAATAGCTTCCGCTTCAGGCGAGCCCGGCGGCAGCCAAAAGCTCACGGTAGGCCCTGCGCATCTGCGAGGCCAGCCTGGGCAGGTCTCGTACGGCCTCCCGATCGCAAACCATGCCCATAAACAGCGTACCGGCATAGCTGTATACGGTGATGTTCAGCGCGACTGAGGGCATAAGTGTCGAAACCGGGTAGGCCTCAAGCAAGGCAGCAGAACCCATGTAATGCCGGTAAGGGTCACCAGATACGTTGGATATCAGTACATTGCCCAGCGGCGGCAGTGACATCCCCAGACCCACTGCCTCCGCCAGCAGTACGCTCCCCGCCAACAGATTCGTATAACCCTTCATGGCCATTGGTGAGATTCCATGTACCTCGGACTTGGCCTCGTTGCAGGCCTTGTGCACCGCCAGCATCTGTTCGATTGGATCGGCAAGATCCCCGGCCAGAGTCACCAGGGCCAGGGTAACTTTATTACCCACCGACTCCATGTCCGAGTTGGAGCGTAACGACACAGGCACCTGGGCCACCAGTGGTTGCTGCGGAAGATGGCCACGCCGAGCCAGGTAGGCTGTCAAGGCCCGGCCGCAAAGTGTCAATACGACATCGTTTACTGTGCAGGCGTGTGTCTGTCCGATCCGACGCAGCCGCGCCAGCGGGAATCGCAGCAGCGCCACCTGACGTGATGGGCCAAGGCGCGCATTAAACATCGTCCATGGGGCGCTGAATGGTGGAGCGGCCCCGTTGCGCCCAAGTCCCAGCCATTTCAAACCCTGGCGCAGTCCCATCGCAGAAATGCCGGGGACCGCCGCCAATTGATCCCACAGCATGCTAAGTGACCCGCCATCGCGCTCTGTTTCGGAGCCACCCGGCGTCTGCCAATAGGCAAACTCCGGAAAATCACGTTTGTGGCGGCTCAAGGGTCGCCCGAGCCACCGCCCAATCCTGTGTCCATCCCCGTAGGCATGATGAATTTTGAAAAACACCGCAAAACGCCTACCCGCCAATCCATCCAGAAAATGGCATTCCCAGGGCGGTCGGTCGACTTGTAGTCTGGCCGAGTGGAGACGCCCAACCAAATCAGTCAATTGAACCCTGCCGCCGGGACTCGGCAATCGGTGGCGAAACAGGTGCTTGGGCAAGCTGAAGTTCGGGGCGTCCTCCCAGTGCGGTAACTGCCCAAAGCCGTACCTGGGTACCTGGTTAAAAGGCCGGCTTACCGAACTGGCAAGCCAATTCTCGTGCAACCGATCAAGGTAATCCCTGCCCGCACCCGAAGGCTTGCGGAATATCTGCAACCCGGCGACGTGCTTGGGACTGCTATCCGTCTCGACCAGCAGAAACGCCAAGTCTATCAGGGACATGCCTGCCATGGCGGTATCCTGAGTTCCACTCTGAATAATGCCGTTATCGGCGACGCTGCGCACCCTCGGTTATCCCCAATGCGGAATCGGTCGGCGAATTGAGAGAATCACCGTCTGTGTAGCTGGAAAACCTGTGTGACAATATCGGTTGATATTCAACTTGCTCGAGAACGGATCCAGGCCCTGCTGGCGCCTGGGGTCCTCGGGGCCGGCCTCGAACCGGAGTTACTGGAAACCCACATATCCTGGATCATCCTGGCAGGCCCTTATGCCTACAAAATCAAGAAGCCGGTGAATTTCGGTTTCCTGGATTTCTCCAGCCTCCAATCCAGAGAACGATTCTGCCACGAAGAAATTCGTCTAAACCGGCGCATGGCCCCGGACCTGTATCTGAACGTTGTCAGCATTACTGACAGTGAAAGCGGCCCACAGATCAACGGTGACGGCGAGGTCCTGGAATACGCCGTACGAATGAAACGCTTCGAACAATCGGCCCAGCTGGACAAGCAACTGGAAGCGGGTCTGTTGACGCCTGAAGATCTAAGTACCTTTGCCCGTCGACTAACCAACTTTCATCAACGAGCGGCAGTGGCCCGGCGATCGCTGGTCAAGCAATTGCCCGACCAGGCCTACTCCGCTGCCGTGGATAATATAGAGACCATTCTGCGTAGCCATAACCTGACGCAAGAACAACGTACCAGTGTGGAACAACTCGGACAGTGGACCGAACAACGCTTCCGGAAACTCGAGCCGAGATTGCTGGCCCGCGCAGAACTTGGACGAGTTCGCGAGTGTCATGGCGATTTGCACCTGAGCAATCTGGTCAGACTGGCCGATGGATCGGTGACCGCGTTTGACTGTATCGAATTTAGCAATGAACTGCGATGGATAGACGTGCTAAACGATGTGGCCTTCCTGGTAATGGATTTGATGGAGAGAAACCGCTCAGACCTGGCGCACAATTTTCTCAGCGCCTACCTGGAGCATAGTGGCGACTATCAGGACCTCGGTATTTTTCGCTTTTTCCTGGTTTACCGCAGCCTGGTCAGAGCCAAGGTAGCCTTGCTCACGGCCGATACCCCCGGGGTTTCTGCCAGTGACCTGGCCCGCGCAGCAACGCGTTGCCAGGCTCACCTGAATCTCGCCCTGCGGCTCTCAAAGCCAGGCTCTTCCAGCCTGATCCTGATGCGCGGATTTTCTGGCGTGGGCAAGAGCTGGATCAGTGAACGCCTGGCCATGTATTTGCCCGGTATCCGCATGCGTTCTGACCTGGAACGCAAGCGGATGTTTGGCCTCTCCCGCTACGCCAGTACCCGAAGCAGTGTGTCACAGGGGATTTACACGTCGGATGCCAGTACCCGGACTTATGAACTGCTGCTGGATAATGCGAGGAGCATGTTGCAAGCCGGTTTTAACGTGATAGTGGATGCCTCGTTCCTGGAAAGGGAAAAACGGCGGGATTTCGAACTCTTGGCGAATGAACTTGGAGCCGACTACCTGGTGCTGGATGTGAAGGCGCCCATGCCGGTATTACGCCGGAGAATCGCTCGACGCCAGTCCGAAGGCGGAGACCCCTCAGAAGCCAGCCTGCTTGTGCTGGAGGAACAATTCCGTAACAAGGAGGCCCTGACCAGGGACGAATTGCCCTACGTATTGGGCGTAACCAGTCGCCACGACCTGGATGTTGATTTGCTGGCCGGCAGTATCCGCGCGCGCTTGCGAAAACACCCTCCGATCGGGAGCCGATCAGGTACCTGAACGCAATTTTTCCTCAACGCTGGTGATCTTATCGGCCATGCTTTGCGCCCGGTCATTGCGGGTCCCCAGCTTTACCGTGGTGCTGATTCGTGGTGCACCCATCTCATGCACACGTTCATGACACCGGCGCAAGGCAGCAAATACCTCTTCCCACTCCCCTTCTACGTTAGTGCCGTAAGCGTGTAACTGGTGAGACAGACCGGCTTGTTGAAAAATACGCTCGCATTCGGTGACATATTCGGAAACCGATGTGCCCACTCCCATCGGAATTACGCAAAAATCTGCAATTACTCTCATTTCTTCTTGCTCCCCTCATTACCAATATCCCGGCACAGGTCTGTGGCCGGGGTTAAGCGCCCTGCCCTTGTCTTTTCACACACTCCAAAAGCGTATGCGCAACCCCCAAAGAGTTGGTTTCCCGCAGGATCTCAAACCCGGCCCCGGTCAAAAGGGTCTTGATATCCCTTGAGTGGTACATCCGGCTATACCCGTTAGCTACGGCGGTGAAATACAGTGACGTGGCATTCACTGACAGGGCGGCAACCTCGTGTTCTTGTTTGTCCCAGAAAGACTCCAGGATAAACAAACGCCCCTGGGTCGAAAGCGCGTCACTGCACTTGGCGAGGATTTTCGAGATTCTGTCTTCCGAAAAACAGTCCAGGAACTGGCTCATCCAGATGACGTCGGGAAATTCTGGAAGGCTGGCTTCCGGATCCAGCACGTCCAGCGCCACCCCGGTGACGCGTTGAGTGTCTGGATGGCCCGCCATGTGTTTATGCAACAAGGTTATTTGCTCGGGCAAATCCACCACGACCACCGAAATGTCCTTGTTCTTTTCGACGCAGATTCTTGCCCATTTCCCGGTATTTCCGCCCACGTCCACAAGCACTGAGGGACGGCATTCCATGACCAGGGGAAAAACCTCGGCAAACGCCTGGTCGGAATAGAAATGGTCAAACTCAAACCAACTGGTCTTCGCCGGTTCCGGCAGTTCATACAAGCCCGGATAGATGGTGGGCCAGTCTCCCAGGGCTTTGAGCCCCTGCGGCTTGCCGCTGGTCACCGACGCCTCAAGCGCAGCAAGTGCCTCGTAACAAATGTCATTGGTGAAATTGAAATTCACCCTGGTCATTGGGTCATGCAACACGTAGTAGCCAATCTTGGTCAGGGCGTAGCCATCCGCTTTTGCGCGGACAATCCTCGAACTGAGCCCCATATCAAGCAAAACCTTTACCCCGTACACGGGAACACCGGTAAGGCGTGAGATTTCCGCTGCGCACAGGCCTTCATCACCAGACTTGTCAAGAACATCCAGGAGCCCAAGATTACGGGCAGCCAGGGTGGCTTGAAACACAAACGGGGAAAAGGCCATCTGCTGGGCGATGGACTTGGCCTCGTAGGCAGAGTAGGGATCGGTCGAAAAATCGGTCGGCATATTGAATCGTACCGGGGGTTAATTGATTATCACTACTTAAATTCTTTGCGAGGTTTTTTGAGATTCGGAGACCAGATCCTTACTCCATGACCGTATTTTCGCGTATCTTGCCATTGTTCGCACCCGTGCTCGAACTAATGACTCCGGCGGTCCGGACTGGGTACCAGGCCACAGGTTCGATAGCACATTTGTTCAATACCGACTAAATTCAGCCAGGGAACCTCTAATTTAGTCTGGACGAAGTAGATTGCTGGTGAAAAGATTCAGATTCAAGGCGCCAATCGGTAGCAAGTGAGCCAGCTCGCGAAGATTGGCAACACAGAAGCTGGGGTTCTTAGCCGCAAGATACATGTTCATGACTGGATCAGAGGCTCCCCGGATAAAATTACATGAGTCCGACCAATGCGCCGATGTTAAATATGCTTGAACCCGGGATTTTCGTCCGGTGAATGTGCAACCCGCCTCAATGACCATGGAAATCCTTAGCTGGGGCGCCTGGTCGCCAGACAGACCTGACCAGGATGCCTGGTCGGACCGGTCGACGATCAGGAAAACCAGTCACTTTTCGGAACCGGCTTGCTCGTTTGTACCGACGATGCTGCGACGCCGGCTTAGCCGACTGTCCAGAATGGCCCTGGAAGTATGCCACCAGGCCCTGGGAAACCCCCGGCACGAAGTACATTATGCCGTGTTCTGTAGTCGGCACGGTGAAATTCACCGAACACTTACACTGTTGTCATCGTTGGCAGGCAAGGAGGACTTGTCTCCGGCTTTCTTTGCCCAGTCTGTGCACAACACGGCATCCGGCATGTTTGGTATCTGTTTCCAATCCACCATCCCTACGACCACCATAGCGGCGACCCGCCATATAGCGGAGGCAGGCTGGACCGAGTGTTTTGCGTTTTTGAAAAAAAACCCCGACCGCCGGGTTCTGCTAGTGGTCTTCGACGAAACAATTCCACCCGTGTTTGAGGGATTTGTCAGGGACAGTGCGGACCTGGCCTTTGCGCTGGTACTGCAAATGCCCAGGCCCGACAGGCCTGGCCCAGGCCTGAGTCTGACCCCGATGATGACCGCGATGGACTCGGTTAATCCGATAGTAGCGAGCGACCTTCCCCTGATTCATCACCTGACCACACCCGGGCCGGAAAAATGGGCGGCCACCGGTTCAAATCTGCTATGGAGCCATGATCGGAATCATCACCTACATGCTTAGGCAACTACTCCAACTCCCCAAGGTTCTTGCCAGGGGAACCTGTTTTGTCATTTTCGGACTGGGCGGCCTTCTGATGGCGACCCTTGTTTTTCCGTTCCTCGCACTGGTCTCATCAACCGAGGAAATCCGCCGGGCCAGGATACAGGGCTGTATTTGCTGGGTTTTTGCTCGCTTCGTCACTATTATGCAGTACTTGGGTATCCTGACATTCTCGGTCCAGGGCCTCAGCGAACTCCAGCACGGAAAGGGCGAGATACTCGTGGCAAACCACCCGAGTCTGATAGACATCGTGCTGATAGGTGCATTGCTGAGGCAGTTCGATTGCATCGTAAAAGAAGAACTGTGGCATAACCCGGTCCTGCGTGGCGCGGTCAAAGCCGCAGGGTTCATACCTAACACCAGGGGCGAAAAGCTTGTTCACGCTTGCGAGCGGCGCCTGGCCAAGGGTGGCAAACTGGTCGTGTTTCCCGAGGGGACACGCTCAAGACCTGGCAAGCCGATCGAATTACGAAGAGGTGCCGCTCAAATTTCATTGAGAACGGGGTTCCCGATACGCCTTGTCCATATTTCCTGTTCGCCACCGACCCTTACCAAGGGGGAAAAATGGTACCATTCACCCGCGGTGCGATCCCACTTCGGAATCGTGGTGGGCCGGGTCATTGATCCACAGGATTTTCTTAATAAATACAATGAGTTGCCACGCGCCGCACGCCACCTTACCGAACACATGAGGACCGAGTTGGAGAATTGCGTTGACCGGAACTTCAATATCGGTAATAAATACACGCTGCCTACGACTGAGTGATCGCCTGTGCCGGATTTAAAGAGAGAAATAAAGGAACTCATAATATCTTCGCTAAATCTCGAAGATATTTCGATTGACGATATTGACGATAACGCACCGCTTTTTGTGGAAGGCCTGGGCCTGGATTCCATAGATGCGCTGGAACTGGGCGTGGCAATAAAGAAGCGGTTCGCAGTTGTGCTGGGGACGGATTCGTCCGAAACGCGGGGACATTTCGCATCGGTTGAAACACTGGCTGCCTTTATAGCTGGATCGACCAAGGTTACGGGTCAGCAGATCCAGTGAGAAAGTGAAAATGCCGACACGAGACCAAATATGTACGGAAGTCCAAACGGCCATCTCCGAATTGTTCGAAATTGACCCTTCCAAGGTCACCCTCGAGGCCCGTCTGAACGAGGACCTGGATCTGGATTCCATCGACGCAGTCGACCTCGTGGTCAGGCTGCAGAATTTTACCGGTGGAAAAGTCTCCCCTGCTGAATTTCGGGCCGTCCGGACGGTTGAAGATATCGTCAATTCGGTAGAAGGCCTGCTCGCCGGTTCATGAGGCGGTTTCTCACGGCGGCAACGGTAATTCTTGTCGCCTTATACCCGGTTTTAATCTATTTCGGACTAAAATCCCTTGGCACGGTTGTCATTGGCGGACTCCTGGGGGTGTTGTTCCTGCTCCGGCTGGCGCTTTTCGCTACCAGCGAGAAAGCCAGAAGATGGCTTCCCGTGTCTATTGCATTGTTGGGCGTAATTCTGCCCATGGCGGCCTCGGTCACGGACTCAGCCATGTTGCTCAGACTCTATCCCGTCTCGGTCAATGCCGTTTTGTTGGCAGCATTCGCTTACACCCTCGTTCAACCACCCTCGATGATTGAGATTTTTGCCAGGGTCCGCAATCCGGACCTGCCACAGGATGCGATCCCGTACACACGCAAGGTGACCTTGGTCTGGTGCGGATTCTTCCTGATCAATGGCCTTATCGCCCTGTGGACGGCCGTGGCGGCAGAAATCGAGATATGGACTTTGTACAACGGTCTGATTTCCTATTTCGCGATAGGCACGCTGATTGCAGGGGAAGTGATTTTCAGACGATTTCTGATGCGCGAGCGAGGCAGGCGTGAAACCTAGGGCGACAACTACGGAAATTGAATCGGGGAATCTGCCACTTGCCGATGCCCTTGTCGCCTTTGCACTGGACGGGCGGGACTATACCTATGCAAACCTGTACGCGGATACCAGGCAGATTATTTCTCGCTTCGGCGACAACAGACCCGCCAGGGTAGCTCTTTGCTGCGACGACACCGCCCTGTTTGCCTCGGCCTTGCTGGCCTGTGTCAAGCAGAAAATCGATGTGGTGCTGCTGCCTAACCATCAACAAGGAACGCTGGCCCTGCACCGCGACAAGTACGACGCGATAATCACCGATTTGGCCGCACTCAATGCAGACTACGACGACTCCACAAGAAGGTGCTTCCTCATCCAGGAAACCAGCCAATCAGCGCCGCCGAGCCCTTTCACGCTTTTCAGCCATGATATATGCGTGACCTTCTATACTTCGGGCTCATCAGGAATGCCAAAGGCGGTAGGCAAGCGTCTCAGGCAGCTGCTCCTGGAGGTCGAGGTCCAGGACGGGATGTTTGGCGACCTCCTGGACAATGCGCTTATTGCCGCCACCGTCTCGCACCAACATATTTACGGCCTGCTTTTCAAGCTTGTTTGGCCGCTCAGGCGGAATCGTCCGTTTTGCAGGGACAATGTGGAATTCCCGGAACAACTGAACAAGATCGAACTGCCCTTTGTTCTCGTGACGACGCCGACATTTCTGAGGCACGTTCCGGCCAGCCAGTCCGCTGTGACAAGCAAACCGGTCGCATGTTTTCGTTCGGGCGGCCGTCTGGACGGACACGACGCACAAGGTGCGGCGCAGGCGTTCAACGCCCCCATCATAGAGATTCTTGGCAGCACCGAGACCGGCGGTATTGCCTATCGAAAGCAATATCCTGACATGATCAGCGCGCATTGGCGGACCCTCCCCGGCGTTAAAATCCGGCGAGCGCAGGACACAAGCTGGATCGTGGAGTCCCCTTTTCAAATGGTCGCGCAGGATCTGGAGGATGATCTGGAAGCCGTTGGCAGACGGCACTTTCCTGCACCACGGCAGACGTGACCGCGTGGTTAAAATCGGCGAGAAAGCGACTGTCCTTAACGGCAATGGAGACCCTTGCCAATGCAACCGACTTGCTGTCCACAAGCGCTGTTTTTCCGTTGCGAAAATCCTCACAAGAGCGCATTGCACTGGTAGCGGAGCTTTCCAGCAATGGCAGGCAAGTGCTGGAAACACGCGGGAAAGCCGCTCTTAACCGCGCCATTTGTGATTTTCTTGCCAGCGCAATTTGATCGCGTGACCTTGCCCAGGTATTTCCGTTACCTGGATAAAATACCGGAAAATGCACAGGGCAAACGGTTTCTCCAGATCTCCAGCGTTTATTTGACCCGGGTGACGACTAGTGGAACTTCATCCCGTTCATTTTTTGTGTTCAGGAGTCGCAGCGCCGGCTTCGGCGGTGTCAATCTCCGCGAATCCATCAAGTGCAATTTCGCCCTGAACCTGAGTCTTTTCGCTTACAATTCACTCATCCGGAAAGAACCTGCGCCGCATGCATAATAGGCCGACGAGAAAATGAAACGACCACTGCCAAGATGAGATACGACCTCTCGAAGATGGCGTCGTGCTGAGTCTACCGATTGAGAAGGACCTGGTTTATTTTACAGGGACATTTCCCCGACACCCCGATAATGCCGGGTGTCGTTCTTCTCGCATGGGCTGAGGAATATGGCAGGCAGTATCTGGACATCAACGGCAAATTCACCGGGGTGGATAACCTGAAATTTCACCAGGTCGTGAGGCCCGGAACCAGTGTTGATCTTGGCCTGCAATACGAATCCGCTGAAGAGCAAGCTGTATTTCAAGTACTCCAGCCCCGGTGCGGTTTACGCCACCGGGGGAATTCTTTTTAGTCAGTAATGATTTCCCCCTGCATTCTAATTCCTGTTTACAACCACGGGAATACAATCGCCGCAACCCTGGCTCAATTGCTCACCATTTCGCTTGCCTGTCTTGCTGGTGAATGACGGTAGCGACGAGTGACACTTGCTCGGGTCCTGGACCAGCTTGCGGAGTTCAGACGGGTCGGTGACCTTACTGAAGTCTTTCCCAGAACTCCGGCAAAGGCGCAGCGGTGATGGCCGGATTTAGAAAGATTTCGGAAATGGGTCATAGCCATGCCATTCAAATCGACGCCGATGGCCAACACGACGTCAGTGACCTGGCTACGATGCTGAAACTGATGGCAGCCCGTCCGGATGCGGTGATTTGCGGTCAACCGGTATTCGACGATAGCGTGCCGCGCGTAAGATATTTCGCTCGCTACATCACCCACTTCTGGGTCTGGATAGAGACGCTTTCTTTTGCCATCAAGGACTCGATGTGTGGATTTCGAGCTTACCCGCTTGAGCCCTGTCTCAGAATTATTAACGGCACTCACTGGGTACCCGGATGGAATTCGATACCGAAATCCTGGTGAGACTCTTCTGGGAAGGAGTTGAGCCATGCTTTTTTCCGACCCGGGTAGTTTATCCGGACAATGGTCTCTCCCATTTTCGTGCGCTGGAGGATAATCTGCGCATTTCCTGGATGCATACGAGGATGGTTATGGGAATGTTGCGGAGACTCCCGGCATTGCTTTTTCGACCTGGAAACAGGCATTGGTCGGAGACCCGTGACCGGGGTGGAGTAGCGGGAATTCTTTTGCTGTTTCGTTTGTATAAATGGTTTGGGAGAAAACCGTTTTCGGCAGTGTTGCGGATTGTCATCTTTTACTACACCGCGACCAGTAAGAACACCCGTAGAGTTTTCGGAGCAGTACTGGAATCATGTCCTGGCCGCAAACCCGAATGTTGACCCATCGCGATCCAGCGGAATGGGTTCTGGCGGACCTACAGGCACTTTTCAGCTTTGGCGAAACCATGTTGGACAAACTGGCCGTCTGGTCAGGCGACATCAATATGGATGACCTTGATGTTGAAGGTGACGCCCAGCTGATAGCGGCACTCGCAAAAGGAAAAGGGGCTATCCTGATTACCAGTCACTTTGGCAATACCGAAATTTGCCTGGCGATGAGCAAGAGAATACCTGCCATTCGAAATGTAAATGCATTGGTTTTTAATATCCACGCTCCAAGGTTTGCGACAGGCACTAAAAAGGGTCAATCAGGAAGCCACCTTGAATCTGGTTCACATCGATCAGGTCGGCATGGATACCGCCATACGACTGCAGGAAATGACTGATCGCGGCGAATTGATCGCGATCGCGGCTGACCGGACGCCGGTTGGCACACGCGATCGAACACAGCCGGTCAAGTTCCTGGGTGAGTACGCAGAGTTTCCGGAAGGACCATGGATATTGGCCCACACGCTGAGGTGCCCGGTGTTTATGATCTCCTGCGCCCGCGATCGGTGAACGCTTCAAGGTCGAAATTCGACCGTTGGCCGACCAGGTACACCTCCCGAGGGCGTCCCGTAGCGGAAGACATCGGGCTGCATATTGAGCAATTTGCCGCAGTGTTCGAAAAATGGGTCATCCGATACCCATATCAATGGTATAACTTTTACGACTTTTGGCGGAGATCTGACTCTTCCGCCCAACAAAAATTGAGCGCTGAGCATTGACTGACAGAAACGTACGATCGATAGAGTTTGGATTAGGTGCAATTACGATCGAGGACGTAAATGCCATATCCACGAGGGCCGCGATAACCGGTCTGCCGGACTCACCACAGTACTGGCGAAAAATTGAGACCGGGGTACAGTTCCTCGACCGCCTGCTTCTGGAAGACGGTGTTATTTACGGGGTAACCACCGGCTACGGTGATTCGTGTACGACCCTGGTGCCTCCCGAACTCACTGAAGACCTGGCGGTCAATCTTACGCGTTTCCATGGCTGCGGCATGGGCGCTTGCTTCAGCGCCATCGAGACACGGGCCATTATGGCCTCGCGACTTGCTTCACTGGCGCGCGGATATTCAGGAGTCCGGCCCGCCCTGCTCCACCTGCTCAGTGAAATGATCAACCGGGACGTCCTGCCCCGCATTCCGCAGGAAGGGTCGGTAGGCGCCAGCGGCGACCTTACGCCTTTGTCCTATCTGGCAGCAGCCATGATTGGTGAAAGAGACGGACACGAGGGTGAGCAAGCGGTTCCGATCAGGGAATTGCTGGAGCGCACTGGTCTGGAACCCATCAAACTCAGACCCAAGGAAGGGCTGGCCGTCATGAATGGCACGGCTGTGATGACAGGCATTGCGTGCCTGGCCTACAAGCGTGCCGAATACCTGGCCAGGCTGGTAACAAGAATCACCGCCATGGCGGTCATTTCACTTAAAGGTAACGCATTTCATTTCGATGAAAAACTGTTCGCCGTGAAGCCACATCCTGGCCAGCAGAAGATAGCCGAATGGATGAGATTTGACCTCTCCAGCAAGGAGACGCCGAGAAACTCTTCCAGGCTACAGGATCGGTATTCTCTACGCTGTGCGCCTCACATTATTGGCGTATTGCAGGACGCCCTGCCATTCCTTCGATCCTTCATCGAAACCGAACTGAACAGCACAAATGACAATCCGATTATAGACGGAGAAGGTGAACACGTTCTCCACGGCGGTCACTTTTATGGCGGGCACATTGCCTTTGCAATGGACTCACTGAAAACGGCGGTCGCTAACCTGGCCGATTTGCTGGATCGACAAATGGCGCTGCTAATGGACACGCGTTACAACAATGGCCTGCCAGCCAATTTGTCCGGTGCCGCCAGTGACCGGAAAATGATTAACCACGGATTCAAGGCCATCCAGATTGGCACGTCGGCCTGGACCGCTGAAGCCCTGAAGTTAACCATGCCCGCAAGCGTGTTCAGCCGGTCGACCGAGTGCCACAATCAAGACAAGGTCAGCCTCGGCACTATTGCGGCAAGGGATTGTATGCGGATTCTCGATCTTACCGAGCAGGTCGCTGCAGCCGCCCTGCTGTCTGTCAATCAGGCGTTGGCCCTGCGTTTCCGACAGGGCGAATTGTCGGAAAACCAGATCACGCATCCTGTGCGGGATATGTTCAAGAATGTCACGGCACTCGTGCCCATGGTGACCGAGGATCAACCCCTTGAGCATGCCCTGCGACTCATAGCGAGCAAGATTTATGAAAGGGAATGGCCCCTGTATGAAGAAACTCCCTGAGGCTCTGGTCGCCGAAACCATCACCGTTTCGGTGCCTTTTTATGACACCGATCCTATGGGTGTTACCTGGCACGGCAACTACCTGAAGTATTTCGAGTTGGCTCGTTGCGCCCTGCTCGACAGGATTGATTTTGGGTATCGCAAAATGACCGAGTCCGGTTATGCATGGCCAATCGTGGATATTCGCGTCAAGTATGTTCAATCTTCCCTGTTTGAGCAGGTCTTGTCTGTATGGGCGGGAATTGTTGAATATGAGAATCGCCTTAAAATTGAGTACCGGATTTTCGATCAGAGTACTGGCGATATCATTACGACTGGATTCACAATCCAGATCGCCGTCGACATGAATACGAAAGAGATGTGCTTTGAGTCACCTGATGCGTTGATACGACGCGTTGAAACCGCCAAATCACAATGAGATACGCCTGCCTATGCGTTGCGCTCTTCATGCTGGTTCAGCTCGCTCACGCCGGCGATATATTCAGTGAAGAAAACCTGGCGTCCCACCCGGCGCCACCTGCGAGTCTTTCCGCACCGAGTCCGGTTCTTTCAGGTCGATTTGAATTATCGCGGTCATTCGCCGGAATGAGCGGCACGCTAAGTAGCGAGGGAAGTTTTATCCTGTCCAGTGACCTGGGCCTGCTGTGGGAGCAATCGAGCCCCTTTTCAAGCAGCCTCCTGTTGACTCCGGAAAAAGTGTCGCAGCGAATTGCCACCGGGCCGACTACCGTGATCCTGGCGCGCGACAATCCCATCCCCTTCGCCATAATGGAAATATTTCTCGGTCTGTTCCAGGGTCATTTCGACAATCTGAGTGAAAACTTCAAGGTCTATTTCAAGCAGGATGAGCAAAGCTGGCAGATTGGCTTGCTCCCCACATCAACGCTTATTGAAAGGGCTATTTCGACAGTTATCGCAAGCGGACAGTTGGACATAGAGCAGTTGGTAATCACCGACAAGGCAGGCAACATCCAGTCCTTCCAGTTTATCGACACTGCGCGCTCTTCGGCCTTGACGGAGGAACAACAGCGGAAATTCCAGTGGTGAGATTCTTCGGGGAATTATTCCGTGGAGACCCTGGCTACTGCTGGCGGGTGGTTTGGTTCTTTGTCTCTCCCGTTGAGCCTGTCTGATGGTTTCCGGATTGACCACCGGAATCCTCGATATGCTCCCACAGCAAGCGCAGTCGACCACCGATGAGTGGGCTGACGACACGCTGGTTGCCTACCAGGCTCGCATGGTAGTCCTGTTCGTAGAGCACCGGGATTCGGGCAGGCTGGCCGAAGAAATACAGCGGATAGAGTCGTTTCTTGATGATTCCGGAATTCTGGAACGTCGTCAGGTGGTAGAGGAGCAAGGGTTTCTGGTCGATCTCTACGGCAGCTTTGGCCGGCAACTGATCGCCCCGCCCGACCGGCAGGCATTGGTCGCCGATCCGGCTACTTTGACCCAGGCTGCCCTGGCTAATTTTTTCAGTCCCTTTAGCGGAGTATCACCCGCAGAATACTCCGCCGACCCCGCTTTGTTACTACGCAGCTTCATCCAGCAACGGACCAGGAATCGCGGCCTGCTGACCCTCAAGCAGGGTCGCTTGTGGAACCTTGATACCGGTCAGCCCGGGATCTTGCTGCCGATGAACTTGAACGGAGACCCATTTTCCATAGCGGTCCAGGATCGTCTGCTGGACTTGCTGGGGCAGCTGGAGGACGAATGGTCCGAATTCGAAATATCTTACGCCGGTACCGCCATCTACGCCGGAAGCGGCTCCGCTAACGCGAGATCGGAAATCACGACTATCGGGCTTGGCTCCCTGCTCGGCATTATTTTCCTGGTGCTGTATGTTTTTCGTTCCGGCCGGCCCCTTCTGATCATAACGGCCTCCATCCTGTTTAGTGTCGTAATCGCTGCTTCGCTGGTGGAATGGATTTTCGGGAGTATCCACATCTTCGCACTGGTGTTCGGTGCATGCCTGACCGGCGTGGCTGTCGATTATTCATTTCATTATTTTGCCAGGCAATACCGGGGAATACCGCAATGGGACTCCCGGGCCAACTTGAGGGAGATATTCCCCGCGATTACGTTTGGTGTGTTGTCCAGCATCGCCGCCTACCTGATGCTTGCGGTTGCCCCGTTTCCAGCCCTACGGCAAGCGGCAATCGTCTCGGCAGTCGGACTCTTCGTCGCCTACCTTCTCGTCGTCATGCTCTACCCGGTCATTTCCGCCAGACCGGGATTGGCTGCCAGGGGATTGCCCTGGGCGTCCGTGAGTATCGTCCGGTTCTGGGGCAGGCGTTCGCCGAGAAACAGGGCCTTGTTCAGCCTGACCATCCTGATTTTTCTGTTACCCGCCCTGCCGTTCTTGCATAGCAACGATGACATCAGGGAACTGCAAACGCTGGACACCCGATTGATGGCTATGGAAGACAAGATTCGGGAACTAACCGGTCTTTCCGCCAGCCAACGGTATTTCGTGGTCCGCGGAGACAGCGCAGAGACCTTGTTACACAAGGAAAGCCTGCTTGCCCGTGACTTGCTTCGCGTCGATGCGTCCGCCGTGGTTATAGGCGCAGCGAGTTTCGTACCAGCGTACTCTGAACAACACGATAACTACATGTTGTACCGGCGCACGGTTTTACCCATGTACGAAGATCTGCTGGGCAAGGCCGGCTTCACAAAAGCATTCATTGAGGAGAAAAAGGGCCAAATAACCGATCAGGAGTTCGTACCGCTGACGCTGGAGCAGTGGCTTGACAGCCCTGCCTCGCTGCCCTGGAGATTCCTGTGGCTCGGCGTTACGCCACACGGTGACCTCGCCAGTATCTTGCTGCTTGACAGCAAACAGCCGAGCTCGGCATTTGCCCAGGTTGGAAACGGTCAACTGATAGATCGGGCCGATCAATATTCCAGACTCTTTGCGCTCTACCGGGAGCGGATCAGCGTCCTCCTGATGCTGGCTTACGGAATCATATTTCTCACTCTGCATCTGCGGTACTCATGGTACAAAGCGCTGGCGATCGCCGCGGTTCCCGCCATCGCCGCAACAGCCACCCTGGCCGCCCTCGCCGTTATGGGAATCGCGATAAACCTGTTTCACGTGCTTGCCCTGGTACTTGTCACCGGGATCGGAATCGACTATTCGCTATTTTTCGCAGAAAGCAGAGACAACCCGGAATCCACCCTGCTGGCGGTTGCGATGTCATCGGCAACGACCTTGCTGAGTTTCGGCTTGTTGTCATTAAGTAGCACGCCAGCGGTGCAAGCTGTGGGGGTGACCGTCTGCATCGGCATTACGGTGGCATACATTCTCGGACCATTGCCTTTCATGGGTACTGCCGGTCGGCAGCCCGATGCAAGAGTGGCTGCCGCGGAGTCAGGGGATATCTCGTGATTATTGCAATGTCGTTTTGCCCATGAGCGCCTTCACCCGCTGCGCACCAATAATGTTTCTCGTACTGCTCGTCACGCAGGGCCTGACAGCGTGCGTCACGCAACAGCCGCAGGAAACAATTGGCGCGGTGCCCGGGATTGCCTGGCAGTTGCGGCTCAGACCGTCGCTGCCGGAAACCGGCGAAATCCGTCAAATCAGCCAACTGGTTACCGCTACCTACGGCGCGGACAGCGCCACCCTCCCGTTCTATATCGAGCTGTCCGGGAAATCCCTGGTCATGACAGCAATCGCCAGCTGGGGAGGCCCTCTGTTTAGTGTTCAATACGACGGCAGACAAGTTTCGGTTGTGCCACCGCAGGTGGCAATCCCGGGACTGGAGCCTGAATATGTGCTGGCCGATTTCATGCTCACGTATTGGCCCCTGTCGACGCTGGCACCTGCGCTGGGTGAGCTGGGAATCACCGTCACAGACGATGAACTGCTCAGAACAGTCAAGTCGCACGGCGGCACTCTGATTGAAATACGCTACAGCCAGGAAGAACGCTGGCAAAGTACCGTGAGCCTGGTCCAGAAAGAGCTAAACTACAACATTTCAATTACACCGGTTGCCGTTCAGTAACAGACCATGAAACCGTCCGCCTACATCCAGCATTTTTCTCTCAACTGCTCACTGGGTAACAACAAGACCGGGGTCATCGAGAAGTTGTTGTCGGGTGACGACTCGGGGCTGGTTCGCTCCGAACCATTGATAAGCGGTCGAACCACAATGGTGGGGCGCGTTCCTGCCGGGCTGCCCCCTGTTCCCAATCACCTGGCCAGATTTGACTGCAGGAATGCCCGCTTGCTTCTGAGCACCTATGCGCAAATCTCGGACGCCGTGGAGCAGTCCAAAATACTCTACACCGCTGATCGCATAGGAGTCGTGCTTGGATCCAGCACGGCCGGCGTCTCCGAGGGCGAACGCGCCATAGCCAGCAGTTTCCAATCGGGGAGTCTACCGAAAGATTATGACTACCTGCAGCAGGAACTCGGGAGCGTGTCAGAATTTATCTCGACCATAGCCGGGCTGAGAGGTCCTGCCTACACCGTCTCCACCGCGTGTTCCTCCTCAGCCAGGGCGGTTATATCCGCAGTCCGTTTACTGGAAGCGGGTATCTGTGACGCAGTGATCGCTGGCGGAGCCGACACGCTGTGCGGTCTCACATTGAACGGCTTCGATGCGCTTGAGGCCCTGTCAGTGAACCGCTGCAACCCGTTCAGCGAAAATCGCGATGGCATCAACATCGGAGAGGGCGCGGCCCTGTTCCTGATCACCCGCGAACCCGGTCCTTTTCAGGTAATCGGATTTGGCGAGTCCTCCGATGGGTACCATATTTCGGCGCCAGACCCGTCCGGACGTGGGCCTGAGACTGCAATCAGGGAAGCGCTGGAGATGGCCGGCCTCTTACCAGGCGATGTCGGCTACATAAATGTTCACGGCACGGGCACCGACAAAAATGATTCCATGGAGGCAAACGTCCTTTCCAGAATTTTCGGTACCACGGTTCCTTGCGCATCCACCAAACCCCTGACGGGACATACGCTCGGGGCCGCCGGCGCGCTGGAACTTGCGTTTTGCTGCCTGATACTCGATAAGCTGAATCACGAGCAACTGCTTCCGCCGCATGTATGGGACGGACAGGAAGACCCGCGGATGGAACCCATTACGCTGGTCGGTCGCGGCGAGCGGCTAGGCAAGCCAGTCTGCATGAGCAATAATTTTGCCTTCGGTGGAAGCAATGCGAGCTTGATTATAGGAAGATTCGCGGATGGACCCTGAGCGTTTCAATATTAGTGACCTGTTGCCGCACCAGGCGCCAATGATGTTACTGCATCAATTGACCCAGGTTGATGAGACCACGGCAACCTGCCGGGCCATCGTGCAAAGAGACTGTATATTTCTTGATAACCGGGGTGCGTTGCCTGCCGCCCTTGGCATCGAGTGGATGGCCCAAGCTGTGGCTGTACACGCCGGCTATCTGGCCCTGAGTTCCGGGAGCCCAATTGCTCTTGGATATCTGCTCGGAACCAGAAAGTATCGCTGTACACGCTCTACCCTGGATGTCGGGGAGCAATTCGACATTCATGTAGAGGAATTATTCAAGGGTAACGGGATGGCGTCATTTCAATGCACCGTTAGTCAGGATTCCGAAGTGATAATCGAGGCCACTATCAACACCTATCAACCAGAAGTAACAGGCGCAACAGCACAGGGAGACTCGAGTGTCTAGGAGAGTTTTGGTAACCGGAGCCAGCAAGGGGATCGGCAAGGCCACTGCGATTCGCCTGGCCAATGATGGCTTTCACGTACTGATTCACTATGCCAGCGACCTGGCGGGCGCCGAAGGAACCCAGGAACAGGTGCGCCTGGCGGGCGGCACAGCTGACCTGGCCCAGTTCGATGTCAGGGACCGCGAAGCTACCGCAAACACCCTGGAACAGCAAATAGAAAAGGCGGGGCCCTTTTATGGCGTGGTCTGCAACGCGGGTATTTGTGACGACGCAGCTTTCCCGGCCCTGGATGGAAACGCCTGGGACTCGGTAATACGCACCAACCTCGACGGTTTCTACAACGTACTCCATCCTTGCGTCATGCCCATGATCCGGGCGCGTAACGGAGGCCGTATCATCACACTTTCGTCGGTCTCGGGGATGGTGGGGAATCGAGGGCAGGTGAACTACAGTGCTGCCAAAGCCGGCATCATCGGTGCAACCAAGGCACTTGCTATCGAACTTGCAAGCAGAAACATTACCGTGAACTGCGTGGCACCGGGGCTGATTGAGACCGGCATGCTGGACGGCCTGGAGGTCGACCTGGCGTTGAAAATGATCCCGGCCAAACGGATTGGCCAGCCAGCGGAGGTCTCCGCCGCAATTGCATTTCTTATGTCCGACGAGGCCGCCTATATCACCCGGCAGGTACTGTCGGTCAGCGGAGGCATGGTCTGATGAACCGGGTTGTGGTCACCGGCATGTCAGGCATTTCCTGCATGGGCGCCGATTGGACTACGATCTCGGAGAGTCTCAGGGCAGAGAAGAACTTCGTGAGAGTCATGCCGGAGTGGGATCGCTTTGCAGGACTAAATACGCGCCTTGCTTCACCCATTTCTGACTTCTCGGTTCCACCGGAATACCCGAGGAAAAACATTCGAAGTATGGGCCGGGTGTCACTCCTGGCCACGGTTGCCACCAATGCCGCCCTGTCGGATGCCGGCCTCCTGGATCACCCCGCCTTGAGCGATGGCAGAACCGGCATCGCCTATGGATCGTCGGCGGGAAGCACCAAGCCGATGAACGCGTTCGGGCAAATGTTGAGCCATGGAGATTGTTCGGGCCTGACTGCCACCTCTTATATTCAAATGATGGCGCATACCACTGCCGTAAACGTCAGCCTGTTTTTCTCAATCAGGGGACGGGTTCACACTACCAGCAGCGCCTGCACGTCCGGCAGCCAGGGAATAGGCTATGCCTACGAGGCGATCAAGTTCGGCAAGCAAAAAATCATGGTCGCCGGGGGCGCCGAGGAACTCTGCCCTACCCAGGCTGCCGTGTTTGATATCCTGTACGCCACCAGCCAGCGTAATGACCGACCGGACCTGACTCCGAGACCCTTCGACGCAGACCGCGATGGCCTGGTTATTGGCGAGGGAGCAGGCACCCTGATACTGGAGGACCTGGAACATGCCACGGCCAGGGGGGCGCCAATCTACGCAGAAATCGTTGGCTTCGGAACGAACTGCGACGCCCAGCATGTAACCCAGCCGTCTGCGGACACGATGCAGCGAGCCCTCAGCCTGGCGCTTGATGACGCCGACATTCCGGCAGCCGAGATCGGATACGTATCCGCCCATGGGACCGCAACCGAGCGTGGTGACATCGCCGAGAGCATAGCCACTGAACGTGTTTTCAAGAGACCGGTACCCATCAGCTCACTGAAAAGCTATACAGGGCACACCATGGGGGCGTGTGGCGCCCTGGAAGCCTGGCTCACTATAGAAATGATGCGAAATGACTGGTACGCCCCGACCATAAATCTCGACCATATCGACGAAAAGTGCGCTGATCTTGATTATATTCAGCTAGGCAGATCGATGAACACGGAATTTGTCATGAGCAATAATTTCGCCTTCGGCGGAATCAATACCTCGCTGATTTTTCGCCGTTGGCAATGAGTCGACTCATCTGTGATATTTGCGTTGCAGAGATCCTGGATGAGTCGCGATGGGACCTGACTCTACTTTCGAAAGCAGAAAAGCAGCGTCTTAAGGAAACTCGATCACTGCAGAAACGCCGCCAATTTGTGACGGGGCGAATACTGTTGCGCAAGACGCTTGGCCGATTACTCGGTGTACCCTGCCCGGAAGTCGCTATTGGAATCGGGGAGAACGGGAAGCCCTTCTGCCGTAACGACGGCGCCCCCCATTTTAGCCTTACTCACAGCAAGAACCTGGTTGGCCTGGCTCTATGCAAGGAAGTGGTCGGCTGTGATATTGAGCATCACCGCAAAGGACGCGACATTACAGGTATCGCCTCGACTTTTTTCAGTCCGACCGACCTTGATGCTTGCATCAGTCAAAAGGACTCCCGGGCAAGACTTGACGCCTTCTACACTCGCTGGGTAATCAAGGAAGCCATTAGCAAGATAACGACCAAGGGCATATTCGAGGAGCTTGGTAATGCGGGTTCGGAGCATGATTCACAGGGTGCCGTCCTGCAATCATTCAGCGCAAGTATTGGAACCGATTGCTGGCTTGGCGTGGCAGCGCAGTCGGATGCTGCCCTGGATATCAGAATAAGACATTGGCGCTATGGCCAGGACTCACCAACTCCAGGCTATTGATATTACGACAGGAATATCAAATCCGTCGTTTGGGCTAAACAAGCTGGCGTTGGAAAAGTGTTTGTAGGAAACGCTCAGTGACCAGTCCTTTTGCTCGCCAAACATAAGACCCGCACCAACCTGGGCCTGGAAGGCAAAGTTCTTGGCCTGCTCCCGCTCACCGTATTTTCGGGAGTTCAGATAGCTTGGCCCAAGCGCTCGGACAAAGAAGAATGGCAGAACGCCGTTTCGTTCAGGCGCATATAGATTCAGTTGCGGGAATAGCGACCAGATGCTTACCTGCGAGTTATCCGCGGTATCAGTAGCCAGGTAGCTGTAACCAACTCCTATGAGAAATTCCTGGCGATAACTTCTCGCGTGGCTCCAGAAAGTGAAATCCAGGCCCAGACTGTGGTTTCGCTGGCTCGCGCCAGGTTGAGGTCCCGCCCCGCCATTGAGGAGCAACTGATCCGCACAGGCGACCGAGCCCCACAGGCAGGTCAGGATAGTGAAAATTGCGACTTTCATCCGACCTAACACGAATATTCCCCAGCACATCGGCGTGTCTAATGCCGAACAAGTGGTCGTCACTGTTTACCGTGACCTGGATTGTTAGCGAAAAGACCCAGGTTCAAGGCGCCAATATTAATTGCACTTTTGTAGTGCGCGCGAAGATTGGCAACCTCGAAGCTGGATTATTGGACCCAAGACCCGAGTTCATGGACAAATCGAAGATTCCCTAGCGATAGGTTTCGACCACGATGTCGTCGAGACGGAATCCGGTGAAGGTAAGCGTATGCGCAAACTGACTGCTACCGAACCGGTATACCCAGATCTTCACGCTTGCTGTCGTTGTCGCCCGACACCACCTCCCTGTAATCCGGTTCGCCACATTTGGCCAGCACCTCGGTTTTCCCATCACCAAGCTTGACCAACGCCGATCCACAATTCATCTGGCTAGAGGCAAAACTGCTCGGTTGTCCCAAGGAACAATCCGATAAACAGGAGCGTGCACCACCTTGTTGTTCCTGCGGCCTTCGCGCCAAAACCACTCCTGCAGGGCGGGCTCAATCCGGATCCCATTCAATTACGTCCCATCGTTGAGTATCCTCATGCCTGGCGCAACGGCGAATCGCATCCTCAATGCTGCGCGGGTTCCATTGGGCTATCTCGTCGACCTTGTCCGCCAGCACGCGAGGATATTCCCTCGCTGCCAAACGGCGGCAGTGCAATAATCGGCTTCTTCATGGCGCGGGCGGCATTCAGCTGAAAGTCCATCCAGGTTGCGTGAGCATCGAACATACGGGATAAAAAGATCACCACCTCGGCTTTTTCAATTTCACGTCGCAGGCAGGCCCGCATGGTCTCCCTGTCAGTACCCGGGTTCTGATCCGGAGCACTGCAATTCGTGTAATAGAAATTTCTGTGTGCTCTCCAGGTATTCAAACACCCGAAGATAATCATCGTCCGGCTCCCAAACATGGCCTACGAAGATTTTGAATGGGTTTTCTTGCGACATCCCTGTTTACCCCCCAAATGCCAGCCCCGCCCGGGCCAACCTCGACTGGTCCAATTCTAGCGTATTGCAAAATCGCGTGCCCACGTACCGAAGGCGTTATAATAGCCCAATCTGAATCCGATTGCCCGCGTGGATCACAGACCACCCCGCTTTGAACGTTCAGAGAGTTCATTAGCCACACACTATGCGCTTGCTACTTTGGAACATACGCTACGCATCCGGGCACGGACCTCGATTCCACTTTCCCGTGCCAGGAGCCGGCTACCTTCGAAGCAGTCGCGCCAATCTCGCAC
Source organism: uncultured Gammaproteobacteria bacterium (assembly GCA_963823435.1). Classification (GTDB taxonomy): domain Bacteria; phylum Pseudomonadota; class Gammaproteobacteria; order Steroidobacterales; family BM003; genus CAKZML01. The sequence continues at coordinate 66,327 of CAWGLN010000012.1, forward strand.
GCATTACCACCTTTATCCACTCATATACCCCCGATATCGTGGGCTTGATCGAGGTAGATACCGGATCGATCCGCTCCGGCCTGGTCAATCAGGCCGAGCAAATAGCCCAGTCGCTGGGTCATTTTTCGATCTACCAATGCAAATATGGCCAGAGAGTCGCTAAATCGTGGCATTCCTATTGTGCGCAAGCAGGCAAATGCTTTTCTCGCAGCTCCGAGCATACGGGGAGAACGATTTCACTACTTTGACACCGGGATCAAGCGCCTGACTATCGAGCTGGAACTTGAGCACGTGTCGGTGTTCCTCGTTCACTTGTCGCTGAAGTATCGTCACCGGCAATTTCAGCTCAGGTCTCTGCACGAACTCGTGAAAAAGTCTACCAAGCCAGTCATCGTTGCGGGGGATTTCAACACTTTCTGGGGTGACCACGAAATATACCTGTTCATGGCCGCAGCCGGTCTGAGAAGCGCAAACGTGGCCAGCCTTCCTACTTATCCATCCCGCACCCCGCGCAAGGAACTGGACTTTGTTTTGTATGGAAAGGGTATCGAGGTCACGCATTTTGAAACTCCCAGGGTGGAATTCTCCGATCATCTTCCCCTGGTTTGTGATTTTGAACTGACCGGAGACAACGACCTGGGGAATTGAATTCGCTATACGTAATTGCCACCACAACGGGGACTGCATATCATCCGACCTGGTTACCGGACTACAGCCGGCCCAAGCTACCACCGCATGCACTGGCAGCCAGGTCGCGCTCACCGAGGAATAAGCATGAAAGACTCGACTTCCACACGCCACTGGCATCTCAAGCGGGATATCGACGGCATCTGCCGACTGATTTTTGACAAGGACGGTGCCAGCACCAATGTGCTTTCCGGTGAGGTCATGCTGGAACTCAATGACCGGCTGGCTGAACTGGAAACCGATCTGCCCAAGGGCGTGATTGTGATGTCAGGCAAGGCCAATGGATTTATCGCCGGTGCGGATATCAGCGAATTCCGGAATATCGACGACGAGCAGCATGCGCGGGAGTTGGTCTCACAGGGTCAAAGCGTGATTCGGCGTCTGGCGGCCCTGAAATGTCCCACAGTGGCCGCGATCAACGGTTTTGCACTGGGTGGTGGCCTGGAATTGGCGATGGCCTGCGATTACCGGGTAATCGTGGACAATCCGAAGGCGGTCATCGGACTCCCCGAGGTGAAACTCGGTCTGCACCCGGGTTTCGGCGGGACAGTCCGGGCCGTGGACCTGGCCGGTCCCATCCAGGGCCTGCAGCTGATGCTGACCGGCTCCATGACACGGCCTGCCAAGGCACGTACGCTGGGCCTGGTGGACAAGGTCGTGGACGAGGACGATCTTGAGACCGAGGCACGAAAGCTGCTCCTCAAGGCGCCGCCGGTTAGAAAACCAGGTCTTCGGAATCGCCTGTTGAACCTGCCACCGTTACGCGATTTCCTGGCCAAAAAGATGACCCAGCAGGTTTCTCGCAAGGCCAGGCCGGCACACTACCCGTCGCCCTTCGCCATGATCGAATTGTGGCGTCAGTTTGGTTCCACTGATGAAGATACCCGCTGGCACGAGGAAGCGGTGAGTTTCGCCCGCATGTTGCTGACGGATACCTCGCGAAACCTGGTCAAGGTTTTCTTCATGCAGGATCGCATGAAATCGATGGGGGGCAAGAAGAAGGCCACTTTCAAACGCGTGCACGTGGTTGGCGCGGGTGTCATGGGCGGGGATATCGCAGCCTGGTGTGCCCTGCGCGGTCTCAAGGTCACCCTGCAAGACCGGGAGATGAAGTACATCGAACCAGCCTTGAAGCGCGCAGAGAAATTATTCCAGAAGAAGATACGCGACCCGCTGCTTCGTCAAAGCGGCCGTGGAGCGCCTGGCAGCCGACGTGGATGGCTCGGGAGTAGCTGATGCGGATGTCATCATCGAGGCGATCTTCGAGAATGCCGAAGCCAAGATGGCGCTGTACGCTGACATGGAGCCACGTATGAAGCCGGGTGCGTTACTGGCGACAAATACTTCAAGTATTCCGTTGGAAACCCTGCGCGAGGGCCTGGCCCGTCCGCACGGCCTGATTGGGCTGCACTTCTTTAACCCTGTGGCAATGATGCCGCTGGTGGAGGTCATACACACCAGCGAGGCCGATCCCGAGTCCGTTGACCTGGGCCTGGCCTTTTGCAAACGCATAGACAAGCTGCCCCTGCCCTGCCTGAGCGGACCGGGTTTCCTGGTAAACCGCGTCCTGGGTCCCTACATGATGGAGGCCTTGCTGGCCGCCGAAGAAGGCATTCCATTGGCCATGATCGACAAGACCGCGCTGGAATTCGGCATGCCGATGGGCCCGATTGAACTGGTTGATGCCGTGGGTGTGGACGTGGCCTACCACGTGGGTCAAATTCTCGGTGAGGCATTTGGGGCGCCCGTTCCAGGCAGTCTGAAGAAACTGGTCGACGCCAAACAGCTGGGGAAAAAAACCGGCAAGGGCTTTTACGAGTACAAGGACGGTAAACCCAGAAAACCAGCAGTGGGTGATGCAGTCATGCCCGAGGACCTGCCGGACAGGCTGAGCCTGGCCATGGTGAACGAGGCGGTTGCCTGCCTGCGCGAGGGCGTGGTTAGCGACGCAGATATGGTGGACGCAGGGGTGATTTTTGGCACCGGTTTTGCGCCCTTCAGAGGTGGACCCATCAGTTATGCCCGGGCGCGAGGTGTCAATGTCCTGCGTGAGCGCCTGGCGGAACTGGAACAGGCGCACGGTCCGCGATTTAAGGCGGACGAGGGCTGGAATCAACCAGAGCTTTGGACATAAGCTGCAAAGGTAGGCAAATAAAAGCCTTATGGTACTATGGCCTCTCCACCTTATATGCTCGGACCACGCGGGCAACGGCGGACTGCGGTTAGAAAGAATATTGTCCTGAAGAAAGAACAGAAATCGGACTCGTAGAATTTATGGGTGAACAGACGGTAAGCATCAGCCTGTTAAAAACTTTTTCTCCGCTGGACGGATTGAAGAAAGAGAATCTGCATGCGCTGGTGAAAAAAACAGCCATACGCGAACTTCCAGCGGGACGTTTCCTGTTCAAACAGGCCGACATGGAAAACCGCACGATATACCTGATCAAGGGCGATCTGGAGCTGAGCCGAGACGGCACCGTTTTATCGGTGCTCAAAGGCGGTACGCCCGAGACCCGTAACCCGGTGTCGCCGGGCCTGCCACGCAAGGCGAGTGCCAGGACCCTGACCAACGTGAGTTTTATCTCCATCGACAGCGACCTGCTGGACGTCATGCTTACCTGGGACCAGACCGGAACCTACGAGGTAGGCGATTTACGCAGTGGCGGGGAAGCCGGTGATAATGACGACTGGATGACCACCCTGCTCCAGACCACGGCCTTTCACAAGATTCCGCCTGCCAACATCCAGGCAATCTTCATGCGTATGCAGCAAGTCAACTACAAGACTGGCGACGTCGTGATCAGGCAGGGGGATGAAGGTGATTTCTTTTATGTCATCACCCGGGGCAAATGTGTAGTAACCCGGGAAACCCCCTTGAACAAGGACGGCATCAAGCTGGCTGAATTGAAAGTGGGTGACACCTTTGGCGAGGAAGCCCTGATTTCGGACGCCAAGCGCAATGCCACGGTCACCATGGGTAGTGACGGGTCCGTGATGCGCCTGGCCAAGGACGATTTCAAGACCCTGCTCAATGAGCCTATGTTGCAGTGGGTGGACAGGGCCGAGGCCGATCAGATCATCATGGAGGGTGGGACCTGGCTGGACGTTCGCCTGCCAAGTGAGTTCCAGAATTTCCATCAGTCCGGTGCAATTAATATTCCCCTGTATTTCATACGCATGAAGCTCACATCACTGGATAAGGGCAAGCGCTACGTGGTGGTGTGTGACACAGGAAGACGCAGCTCTGCCGGCGCCTATATCCTGTGTGATCGCGGCTTTGACGCCTGCGTACTCAAAGGCGGCATGAGTATTTCCGGCCCTTCAATCGGCAAATCCAGCTGAAATCCTGACCCTGGGCGGCTTCACATGGTATGTGTCGGCTTGTCTCCGCCCAGAGCGCCGGCCAGGTAGTTCTCGATTTTTTTCTGGGTATTACCCCTGTCCTGGGAGCTGAATTGAACACCGATGCCGGCTGTACGCCGGCCCTGCGCACCCTTGGGGCTCACCCATACGACCTTGCCTGCCACCGGGATTTTTTCTTCCTCGCCCATCAGGTTCAACAGCATGAACACCTCGTCTCCCAGGCTGTAGGCAGTGGTCGTCGGAATAAACAGGCCGCCGTTACCGATAAATGGCATGTAGGCAAGGTAGAGCGCGCTCTTGTCCTTGATAGTCAGCGTCAATAATCCCGGCTTGCTCATATCTCAACCTCATTCTGCTATTGGCAGAACACGCTTCAACTCATGTGCCCAGGGAATAAGCACCGCCTCCATGAGGCTCTGCTTGTTCACCGTGGTTTCCAGCAAACGAAACGATCGATTTACATCATCCAGATACTTGAAAATCAATCTTAAATCGATGTTTTGGATAAAACTTTCGAGCTTCTTTGCCCTCGACTCCGTCCAAGCTTATGTCAAGACTGCCGAGGCTGCGCTCCCGAATCAAGTGACCAGTCCACATTTTCAACCACTCCAGGCATAAGGCCGGGTCTTTGCCAGCCCATTCGGAGGCCACCGTCGTGGGATCCGCCCGGCCCGTCACAATGGCCCCGATCTGTTGCTCAAGGCTGATAATACGCGCCGCGTAGCCCGCCTGGTTCAGTTCTACTGCCTTCAGGGGTGCCCCCGCGGCGAAGTTCAGGGCCGGCCCCCAATTTGCCTTGCCGTGTTCCTTGGCCAACCAGGCCAGGGCCGCCTCGCGCCCCGGCGGTCTGATTTCGACCCGTTGGCAGCGACTGAGAATAGTCGCCGGCAGCCTGGATGGCCGGGCGGTTACCAGTATCAGCAATGTTCCGTCGGTAGGCTCCTCCAGGGTTTTGAGCAGACTGTTGGCGGAGCTGATATTCATGGCGTCCGCCGGGTGCACCAACGCCACTTTCTCGGCGCCCCGATAGCTCTTCATACCCAGGTGACCGATCATATCCCTGACCTGCTGCACTGCGATTCGCGTCTTGTCTTCCTCTACTGTCAGGCAAACGTAATCGGGATGCGATCCGGCGGCGATTAGAAGGCAATTGCCACAGCGACCGCAGGCAAGTTCATCGCCCTTGGCTTGCTTGCAGAATATGCGGGCCACCAGCACCAGGGCGAGCCGTTGCTTGCCCACGCCTGCAGAACCGGTAATCAGCAGGGAATGCGGTAAACGGCCAGACTCCAGGGTGGCCATCAAGGTCCGCCAGGCCTGCTCCTGCCACGGGTACGGCGCGAGTGCGGTCACTGGTGTTCCCCTGAACCCCAGGCTGCCCAGGCTTGTTCCAGGATTTCGGCGATCTGACCTTGCACCTGGCTGACACTGCCCTCGGCATTCACCACCTTTATGCGGTCAGGTTCAGCTTCCGCCCGCTGCAAATAGCCATGTCTTACCCGCTCGAAAAACTGCACGGTCTCTTGCTCGAACCGATCAGCCGGACCTCGCTTGCCCGCCCTTTCAAGCCCCAACTCTACCGGGGCATCAAGAAGCAGCGTCAGGTGTGGCCGCAGGTCACCCTGGACTTGCTGCTCCAGTAGCTGGATGCCGGCCATGCCCATACCCCGCCCTGCTCCCTGGTAGGCATATGTCGCATCGGTGAAGCGATCACACAACACCCACCAGCTTTGCGCCAGGGCCGGCAAAATACGGTTTTGTATGTGCACTGCACGGGCTGCGAACATCAGGAGCAGCTCGGCATTTCCCGGCATATTTTCACTTCGAGGCGTCAGCAACACGTCGCGGATCTGCTCCGCCAGGGGGGTGCCTCCGGGCTCACGGGTCGTCTCTACCCTCACGCCCTCTTTTCTCCAGCCAGGTCTGGATAAATGCCATCTGGGTGGACTTGCCCACCCCTTCGATGCCTTCCACGGTAATAAATCGCGCCTGCATTAGTCGGCCTCTACCTGGTTTCTTGTCGTTTCTGTCGAAGCCTGGCCAGGTAGCGCGCAACCGCCCGGTTATGCTCTTCCAGCGTACCTGGAGAAATAGTGGCTCCCATCATCCTCGCCGGTTGCCACAAAATACAGGGCGGACCCGGCGGCCGGCTGCGTGGCTGCTTGCAGGGCTTGTCTGCCTGGCAGGCAGATAGGTGTTGGCGGCAGACCGGAACGGGTATAGGTGTTGTAAGGCCCGTCGCGCTCCAGATCAGTCCTGCGCAGATTTCCGTCAAACTCTGCCCCAAGCCCATAAATTACCGTGGGGTCGGTTTGCAATCGCATCCGTTTAGACAGTCTGCGTGTAAACACACCGGCAATGGCGGGGCGCTCCGATGCCAGGGCGGTTTCCTTTTCCACTATCGACGCCAGGATCAGCGCTTCGTAGGCGTCCTTAAGCGGGATATCCGGCGCCCTGGTACTCCAGGCCTTTTCCAACTCCTGGTCCATGCGCTGCTTGGCCCGCTTGAGCAATGCACTTATCGGGTGTGCCTCGTGCGACATGATAGGTATCGGGGAAGAACCTGCCCTCGGGGTGGCTGTCCGGGTAGGCCAAGATCTGCCATCAAGCCTGCATCATCCGGACCGGAGAGATCGTTCTCAAGCACCTCGGTACTGGTCAAACGCCTGATCGTTTCCTGGTAGGTCCAGCCTTCGACCAGCGTGACGGTATGCAGGAGCACACGACCATTCACCAGACTTGCAAGAACCTGTCGTGGGCTGACGCGGGGCTGAAACAGATATTCGCCGGCCTGGATGCGCGTGGCTTTCCCGCCCAGCCGCACCCAGATCTCAAACACTCTTGGATAGTTGATAACGCCCTCCCGGGCCAGGGCAGAAGCGACCTGTCGAACGCTGCTACCCGGGGCGATATCAAGTTGCACCTCGGTCTGGTGGGAACCCTCCGCATCCATGATTTCATTCAACACCCACCAGGAACCGGCCAAGCAGACAATGCCGGAAAGCAGGACAATTGCCAGGAATTTCAAGCCTGCGCGCACTGACGTATCCCCCGCCCGGCCAAATACACTTGCAGTTCCCGACAAACCGGGTGGTCTGCATAGGCATGCCCGTCCAGCTCACGAACCGGCCACAATCCTGCCAGGGCGTTGGACAGAAACAACTCATCGGCGTCCAGGGCATCCTGGAGTGACAGGTCAGTCTCGTTCCAGGCCACCTCAAGCGCCTGGCAGGCCAATCGGACCTGCTCCCGCATTACTCCGTGTACACCGCAACGGTGCAATGCCGGGGTAAAGAGAGCGCGATCCCGCACCAGGTAAAGGTTGCTCATGCTTCCACAAATCAGCCTGTCTTCCGTGTCGAGCATTATACCTTCAGCGACATCTGGATCAGACCACTCGGCACGCGCGAGCACCTGTTCCAATCGGTTCAGGTGTTTTATGCCCGCCAGCGCCGGCTGAATCGCCAACCGATGATCGCACACCCGTGGCTCTCACGCCTTGTCTGGAATTGCTCTCGGGATGTGACGGCCAGGCCCCGGCGTAGAGAATCCGGGTAGGCTGTGCATGCTCCGGCGGCCTGTATGCCCGTGCTGAGACACCTCGGGTGAGAATCAGTTTCAATACGCCCTTGTTCATGGAGACCGAGGCCTGCCGAATTTCGCTCTCAAGTTCCACCGGGTCGACTGCAGGGAATTTTAGCCGCACCGTACCGCGCGCCAGTCGCGCCAGGTGAAATTCAAGCAACTGGGGATGACCGTCAAACACAGCAATGGTTTCGAATAAGCCATCACCGTATTGCAGCCCGCGGTCAGCTACATCCAGAAATCGTGACTGTTCGCCGTTAATCCAGGTTGTGTCAGTCATCCGTATCTACGATCGCCTTGACCAGACCCTTGGCCTTCGCGCGCGTCTCCTGCAGTTCCAGGACCGGTACCGAGTCTGACACGATACCGGCTCCGGCGGAGAAACTCAGGTGATTTCCGCGTTTTACCAGAGTGCGGATGAGAATATTCAGATCCATGCTTCCATCCCGATTCAGATATCCGAGTGAACCGGTGTAGGCACCACGCGGGCCGGTTTCCAATTCATGGATCAACTGCATGCAGCGCACCTTTGGACAACCGGTAATCGTACCCCCGGGAAACACCGCAGCGATCACTTCACCCGGGGTAGTGTCAGGCGACAATTCACCGCGCACATTGGAAACAATGTGATGCACATGGGCGTAGGATTCCAGCACCATGTATTCATTGACCTCGACCGTGCCCGCCTTGCAGACCCGGCCAAGATCATTGCGCTCAAGATCGATCAACATTACGTGTTCTGCCCGTTCCTTGGGATTGCTGATCAATTCCTGCATCAAGGCCGCGTCTGCCTCGGGCGTCTTGCCCCGGGGCCGGGTACCGGCAATTGGCCGTGTTTCTACCTTGTCCAGCCTGGTACAAACCAGTCTCTCCGGCGAGGAACTCAATATCCAGGTGTCATTCCAAAGAGCCAGCGCCGAAAACGGCCCCGGGTTGGACCGCGTCAAGCGTGCGAAAATCTGCACTGCCGGTACTGGTTCAGCCAATTCAGCCTTCCAGGTGCGCGCCAGGTTTGCCTGATAGACATCTCCTGATGCGATGTGGCGCTTGGCCTGATCCACCGCTTCCAGATAGGGCTGAGCCGGGTCTTCCTGCAGACTCTCGAAGCGTACATGCTCGGGAACAGGTACAGCGCTTGCCTGGGCAAGATCACAACGCATGCGCTCCAGTTGCTCTGAACACTCCGGCTCGCAGACCAGCCAGGTTTCATTCTTGAGGCGATCGAAGATCACGGCAGCGGGAATACGCACGGCAAAGGCTATCGGCAAGTCGGGGTGCGCTTCCAGATGCAGTACCCGCTCAACTTCTGCGGCCATTTCATAGGCCAGAAAAACGAACCAGCCACCACTGAATGGCAAACAAAAATCCGGATCTGCGTCTGTTCTTTCATCCTCCCACCAGCTGTCCAGGGCTTGCAGAAAACGACTCCCGCCAGACCCGCAATCCCTGCCGCACAGCGTACCGGACTGGTCCAGCCAGAGTCTCTCACCCGGGGCTGCCATCAGGATGTCGTAGCGACCCTCGTCAGTACCACTGGCGCTGGAACAAAGATAGAACGGGTAGTAGTCCGGGCTCGCTGCCTGCATACCGAGCAGGTAGGCAGGTCCTGCGTCATCGGCACGTTGGATAATGACCTTGCCCTGATTTATCACGGGGCGACCTGGCGCCTATTCAAAACGCTGAAAAAGCAGGGTTCCGTTGGTGCCACCGAAACCGAAGGAATTGGACATGGCGTATTGAAGTTTTTGCTCCCGCGCCTGATTCGGCACGAAGTCCAAATCACACAGTGGGTCCGGATTTTCCAGGTTTATGGTCGGGGGTATTACCCCGTCCCGCAAGGCCAGAATGCTGAATACGGCTTCCACCGCACCGGCCGCACCCAACAAGTGTCCGGTCATGGACTTGGTCGAGCTCACGGCCAGTTGATAGGCATGGCTGCCGAAGGCGCTCTTGATGGCGGTGGTTTCTGCGGCATCTCCAAGTGGTGTGGAAGTGCCGTGAGCATTGACGTAATCGACCTGGTTGGCCGATATACCGGCGTCCCTCATTGCGTTCTGCATGCACAGACTGGCCCCGGCCCCTGTATCCAGGGGTGCGGTGATATGGTGCGCATCACCACTCATCCCAAAACCAACCAGTTCGGCATAGATAGTCGCGCCGCGGGCGCGTGCGTGTTCCAACTCTTCCAGCACCAGGGCGCCGGCACCGTCGGCCAACACGAATCCATCCCGGTCTCGGTCCCAGGGCCGACTGGCGCCCTCGGGATCATGATTGCGGGTAGACAGGGCCTTGGACGAGCAAAACCCGCCATAGGACAACTCCGCGGTCGCCATTTCTGCGCCCCCGGCAATCATTACATCGGCATCACCATACTGGATCGTCCGGGCAGCGATACCTATGCAGTGGGTGCCCGTGGTGCACGCGGTTACCAGCGAAAGATTCGGCCCCGTGATGCCACGCTTGATGGACAGGTATCCGGAAATCATGTTGATGATGGTGCCGGGGACAAAAAACGGAGAGATCTTGCGCGGACTGCCTGATTCCAGGTACTTGCGATAATTATCCTGGATGGTGGTTACGCCGCCGATGCCGGCCCCCATGGCGACGCCATAGCGATGGGCTACTGCCTCGGTAATTTCGCAACCGGAATCCAGGATGGCCATCTCCGCCGCCCCGATACCGTAATGAATAAACAGGTCCAATTTCCTGGCATCCTTGGGTGCCAGGAAATCATTCACTTCGAAATCGGTTACCGCCCCGCCAATATGGGCGCTGAAACTGGATACGTCGAATCGGCTGATCTTGCCAATGCCACTGCGGCCAGCAAGAATATTTTCCCAGGCCTTGTCCACACCGGTTCCCACCGGGGAAACAATGCCCAGGCCCGTAACTACAACGCGCCGCTTGCTCAAGGGAAGCCTCTGGAATTCAACGTCTGGTGAAAGAGACACCGACGCCCCGCTGGGGACGCCGGTCTCAAAATCGACGATCAAGCCTGGCCTTTGCGCTCAACAATGTAGTCAATGGCCAGCTGTACGGTGGTAATTTTCTCAGCATCTTCGTCAGGAATTTCAGTTTCGAATTCCTCTTCCAAAGCCATTACCAGCTCAACCGTATCCAGTGAGTCTGCGCCAAGGTCATCTACGAAAGAAGCCTCGTTGGTCACTTCGGTTTCTTTCACGCCGAGCTGTTCGGCTACGATGGCTTTCACCTGCTTTTCGATTTTTTCAACATTACTCATTGCAGAATTTTCCTCTTCGGAAACAGCAGCATTAATTAAAGTGGTCCGGACCAAACTCCGTAGCGGGCATATTCTAGTGGAAACGCGTTTTGTAAATCCACCTGCTTTTTGTGCCCGCCTATCCCTCCTAGCGAATCCGATCCTTGTAACAGCACGCCATTCACTGGAGACCGAATGAGTGCAGAACGGATCAGACGCCGCATTCTACACCGAATACCAAGCCTAAATCATATACATTCCGCCATTGACATTGAGCGTTTCGCCAGTGATATATCCCGCATGCTGCGATGCAAGAAAGGCCACTGCATGAGCAATATCCTCTGGATTACCTAATTTATTAAGTGGAATCTGACTGGTCAGCGCGCCTCTTTGCTCCTCGGTCATGGCGCCAGTCATATCGGTTTCAATGAATCCAGGGGCGACCGTATTCACGGTAATTCCGCGAGAACCAACTTCTCTGGCCAGGGATTTGGAGAAACCGATAATTCCGGCCTTGGCCGCCGCATAATTGGTCTGTCCCGCATTGCCCATAATTCCCACCACTGAGGCGATATTGATGATGCGCCCGTGACGGGCTTTCATCATACCTCGCAAGCAGGCCTTGCAAGTCCGATACAGGGAACTGAGATTGGTGTTAATGATGTGGTCCCATTCATCGGCACTCATTCTCAACAACAGATTGTCACGAGTGATTCCGGCGTTGTTTACCAGGATGCCGGGTGCTCCCTCGTTCCCGTTGATCTCGGCAAACACCTCATCCACCGAAGCCTGATTTGCCACATCCAACACCAAACCCCGGCCTTGAATACCGGCCTCCTCAAGATAGGCTGATATCGCCCCGGCACCCGCCGCTGTGGTAGCAGTGCCAACCACCAGCGCGCCGTGTCTACCCAACTCCAACGCGATCGCCTTACCGATTCCACGACTGGCCCCCGTCACCAGAGCAACCTTACCTTGCGGCATCAAGCTTCTCCCAACTGCCTGTAATCGCAGTTTCAATTGTTTCGATGTTGTAAATAGCAAACACGTCTATGTCCTTACGCCGCTCAATCCGGCGGTTGAGGCCAGTCAGCACTTTGCCTGGTCCGCATTCCACGAAGGTTCCCACGTTGCTGGCAACCATGGCGCGTACCGTATCCACCCACAGTACCGGGCTATGCAGTTGTTGCACCAGCGCGCTGCGAATAGCATCCGGGCTGCCATGGCGCTTAACGTCCACGGTGTATATTTCCGGCACCAGCGGAACGCGAACCTGTACTGACGCCAGTCGCTCTTCCAGGCGACCTGCCGCAGGGCGCATAAGGGCGCTGTGGGCCGGGACACTCACATTAAGCAGGACGGCAAGCTTCGCCCCACGCTGCTTGCAAAATTCCACGGCCCGGTTAACCGCAGCGGTATTGCCCGCAATCACCACCTGACCCGGGGCATTGAAATTAACCGGCTCCAGGACCTGGTCCATCGCCGCCTCGGCACAGACTTCGCGAATCTGGTCATGCTCCAGACCCAGAATCGCAGCCATGGCGCCTTCGCCTGCGGGTACCGCTTCTTGCATGATGCGTCCGCGGAAGCGAACCAGGTCGATTGCCTCGGCAAAGTCCAGGGAATCCGCGCAGACCAGCGCAGTGAACTCACCCAGGCTATGTCCGGACATGATTGTGGGAGACGGTCCCCCACGTTTGCGCCAAATCCGCCAAACGGCCACTCCGGCAGCCAGCATGGCCGGCTGGGTACGTTCGGTCGCGTTCAGATCCTCGACCGGCCCCTCCTGCACCAACCGCCAGAGATCGTAGCCCAATACCTCGGAGGCCTCCTCAAAGGTCGACAGAACGCTCGCATCCTCCGCGGCCAGGTCGGACAACATACCCACCGATTGGGACCCCTGTCCCGGAAATACAAATGCTAGTGCCATGATCGCTCCCGATATACCGGGCAAGAAAACGCCCTTATGTGGCCCGGAAAATTGCCTGGATTTAAGATTTCCTGTTTATCTCATCAAGCTGCGCCGGCTCACGATGCTGAAAACCAGCGCAGCCAGCGTACCGCCCAATGCACCAAAAAGATGCGCCTGACTGACCACCGGGCCACCCGCAATCTCACCGGTCAACGGTAGCGGCCCGACGGCAAACTCCCACGCAAGTTTGACCGAAAGCAGAAGGATGAGCCAGTGGTAGCGCCGATTCCGGATAGTCCATTGCAGCAGCAACAGTCCGGCAAGCAGTCCGTGCAAGGCGCCCGAGAGCCCTACATACCACTGTAACTCCGGGTGCAGAAACCACAGACCGGCATCCACCGTCAATGCCGAGACCGCGAGCAGCATGAGCAGTATCCGTGGGCTGGTTTGTGGGCCAAACAGCGCAATCACCAGACCCAGGCCAAGCAGATTCATCAACGCATGGGCCCATCCCAGGTGTACCAGGTGGGCACTGAATAATCGCCATAGCTGGCCTTTCTCAAGGCCGATTCGCTGATATTGGAGCAGGTCCTGCCAGGGGTGACCACCGGTCTGGGCCAGCAGGCATATTCCCGCCAGGCCGAGAAACAGCCAGGCCGCCGGCGTAGGTACAAATGCTTTAGCTGCTATGCCCATTGCGAAGCGACTTAACCCTCGTCTCTGTTATCATTAGGTTCCGGTCGGGGCCCCTGGCCCACTAACGGTAACTATACTCAGCAAGTCAAGTCGGATAAGCAATATTATGTATTTGAAAAACCCCGGTTCAAACGGAAACATGCGTGGCTTCACGCTGATTGAAATCATGGTTGTCGTGGTCATCCTGGGCATACTCGCGGCCCTGGTTGTCCCCAATATTTTGGGCAACGTGGATACGGCACGGATAACTGCGGCCAGGCAAGACATCAAGGCTATTGAAAGCGCCCTGGATATGTACCGCCTTGACAACTTTATGTACCCGTCCACACAGCAGGGACTGGATGCGTTATTCACCCAGCCCGCCGATCCTTCTATCCGTAATTGGCGGCAGGGCGGCTACCTGAAGAAAGTGCCAAAAGACCCCTGGGGCAACCCTTACCAATACCTTTATCCAGGCACCCAGTCCGAAATGGACATCTGGTCCAACGGGGCGGATGGTCAGCCCGGTGGCGAGGGCGCGGCTGCCGATATTGGTAACTGGGGCGAATAGGCCGGTGTGACGCACGCGAAACGGGCAACAGGCAGTTTGATCGGAACTGGTAGCGACCGCTTGCCAATTCCGATCACTATACGTTGCCGCCAATTAGGCTTCACATTGCTGGAGATCCTGGTGGTGGTCGCGATCATCGGCGTGGTGGCGGGTATGGCAACACTGTCCATGAGCCTGGTTGAGGACCCCCGCGGTTTGCGACGGGAAATGGACCGCCTGACTGCGCTGGTGCAACTGGTCAGCGACGAAGCCCTGCTCCAGGGCCGGGATTACGGTCTCTTGCTGGAAAACAATAACTATCGCTTCCTGGTTTACAACTACGATAAGGCCCTGTGGGAAGATCAAGGTCTGGACCCCCGGCTGCGCTCCCGCGAGCTGGCGCCGGGGCAGCGTTTTCACCTGGTTGTGGAGGGTCAACAGGTTCCCTTGGATGTAGAAGAGGATGCAGAACGCCTGGTGCCTCATATCGCGATACTCTCCAGCGGCGAGTACACCGGTTTTGACCTTGAGATGTACACCGAATTCACTGATGAGTCGGAGTGGCTGCGTGGCACGCTGGGCGGACAGTTGATCCGTAATCCGGAGACCCTGAGTGAAAGGTAGCAAGAAAATCCAGGGCTTCACCCTGGTCGAGGTCCTGGTCGCCTTGCTGGTTGTTGCCGTGGGCCTGGGAGCGGTGTTCCTGAGCCTCAACCAGCACATCTACAATGCAACCTATCTGCGCGAAAAGACGATTGCTTCCTGGGTGGCAGAGAATCGCCTGACCACGGTACGCCTGGCCGCCAACCTGCCCGGGGTTGACGAAACCACCGGCGACGCCGAAATGGCCGAGATGCGCTGGCGATGGACCCAGAAGGTATCGGAAACCGGTGTGGCCAATCTTCGCCGGATAGACATCTCCGTATCCAGTGACCTGCACCCGGAAAACAGCCTGATACAACTGAGCGGTTTCGTGGGCGCCCCGGTCCCGACCAACGATGCCGACGCCATTTGGGCAGGAGCACCCAGTGACCGGGACTAACGGCGGATTCACCCTGATTGAATTGCTGGTCGCCATGACCATTTCCATGATTCTGGCGATCATGACCTATGGGGGGTTTCAACAGGTCCAGACTATTTCCAGGGCGGCGGCGGAGTCTGCCGATCGCCTCAGCGAGTTGCAGATGGCCATGCGCCGGTTTGAGCAGGATATTCTCCAGTCTGTGCCCCGGCCCGTACGCGACCCCGTGGGCGATAATCAGCGTCCGGCCGTCCTTGGTGACATGTCCCAGCAATATCGACTGGAATTATCGAGAGGCGGCTGGTCCAACCCCCTGGGCCATGCCAGGTCCACCCAGGAACGGATCGCTTATTTCCTGGATGGCAATCAACTGATCCGTCGCCATTGGCTGGTCATGGACGCCACGCTGTCTATCGTGCCGGTGGATACAGTGATACTGGAGGGGGTCAGCCAGTTCGAAATACGTTTCATGGACGGGTCCAGAAATTGGACCTCCCAATGGCCTCCGCTTGATGCTGAAGGTCCCTCCGGCTTGCGCACCAGGCCCCTGGCGGTGGAAATCACGCTGGACGTGGACGGGTTTGGACGGTTGGAGCGCTTGCTGGAGGTCCGGGGATGAGGCGGCAAAAAGGTATGGCGTTGATAATCGCCCTGCTGATCGTCGCCATGGCCACCCTGGTGTCCACCACCCTGACCTTTGATTTTTCTCTGAATCAGCGGCGGGCGCAAAGTTTGCTGGCGACTCAGCAGTCCAGGCAACTGGCGCTGGGCGCGGAAGCCTGGGCCAGCGAGATTCTTCGCGACGACCTGGAAAATTCCTCTACTGATCATTTCGGCGAGGAATGGGCAATGCAGTTGCCACCTCTGCCTGCCGAGGAATTCCTGATACAGGGCGTTCTGGAAGACATGCAGGGCAAAATCAATCTTAACAACCTGGTTAATTCCGCTGGCGAGGCGGATCCGTTGAAGATGGCCCAGTTTCAGCGCCTTCTGGCTGCCCTGGACCTGAATCCCAGCCTGGCCGGGGTCATGGTTGACTGGATAGATCCGGACACGCAAAGTAGTTTTCCGGATGGCGCGGAGGACGATTTCTACACCGGTTCGGAAGTACCCTACCGGACACCCAACACCTACATCACCACGATTACCGAACTGCAAGCGGTGCAGGGTATGACCGAGGAATCCTTCCGTACGCTGCTGCCCTATGTTGCCGCCCTGCCCCCTGGCACCCAACTCAACGTGAATACTGCTGCACCAGTGGTATTGCTTTCTTTGGGAGACGGTATTGATATAATCCAGGCTGAATCGCTGGCCGCCGAGGCAGCCGAAGAAGGCTTTCCAGATCTTCAGTCTTTCTCCTCGATCGTTGATCCCGATGTCATGCCAACCCTCGCATTGTCAAGCGATTACTTTCGCTTGACGGTAAGAGTAACTATTGGCACTTACAGCCTCACCATGTACAGTCTTTTGCAGCGAGACAGCTCTGGCCGGGTGAGGCCCCTGATAAGAACCTTTGGCAGCATATAGCTCATGTCATCTACATTGATTATCCGTTTAGGCGCATCATCCGAGCAGGACGCCAGTTGGCTGATCGCCGGGTCAGAAGGCGAAGCGCTGGGCGAGGAGCAGCACGGACCGCTTACGGACGCGGCCAGATTCGCGGTTGACCGTAAGGTGGTCGCGCTGCTTCCAGGTATCCAAACCGTCGTAACCAGCGCCGAAATTCCGGTCAAGGGAGCCTCCAAGCAGCTACAGGTTGCCTCTTTCGCCCTGGAAGATCAGCTGGCGGAAGATATTGGCCAAATGCATTTTGCCGTGGGCGCCAGACGTGACGACGGAAGAATCCCGGTCACGGCAATTTCGCTGGATATCTTTCAAGACTGGATGGATCGCCTGCAAGAACTGGGCATTCAGGCAAACGCGATTTATAGCGAGTTACAGGGACTGCCAGACATTCCGGGCACGATCACCATCATCATCGAGCCTGAATCTGCGATGCTTCGTCTCCCCAGCGGTGAAGCGTTCACTATCGACCCGGTGATGCTGGACACGGTGCTGGCAACAGCGAGCAAGGTCATACCAAAGACCGCCGACGGCGAAGTTGGCCCCATCCAGACACATGTAATGGTTTACCTGGACCGCTCCCTTGGCGATCAGCGCGGGCTGTGGATAGAAAAGATCCGGGCACGTTTTCCAGAGGCAGAGTTTCGCGAAATGGCCGCCGGCAGCCTGCCGCAACTTGCTGCGGGCCTGTTCCGGAAGGGCCGGGTCAACCTGCTGCAGGGCCCTTTCGCACCAAAGTCAAACTGGCAACGCGCCATAAAACCCTGGCGCCTGCCTGCGACGTTGGCTGCATCCCTGCTGGTTGTAATGTGCCTCGTGCAGGCAGCAACCTTGTGGCGTCTTTCCGGCGTTGAAGCACAACTTGATGCCGCACTCGATGTTTCTCTCAGGCAGGTTTTTCCCGGCAGCCCTCGTATTAATGACCCACGCCGTGAGTTAGAAATGCTTCAGCAAAGCTTGCGTGGACAATCTTCCGGAAGCTCCAGCCAGTTTCTGGATACGGTGGTGGCACTGGGTACGATCCTGCCCGCTCTGAAGGACACCCGGGTGGAAACGGCAAGTTATCAAAACCAGGTGCTGGATCTGCGTTTAAGGGTGCCAGACGTGACCACCCTGGACCAATTGCAGAAGCGCATGGAGGACAGCGGGCATTTCCAGGTCACCATTCAGTCCGCCAATCCGCGCTCAGACGGTGTGGAAGGCCGCATAAAAATTGCAGGGAGCGGATCATGAACGCCTGGTGGAATTCCCTGCAAGCCAGAGAGCGATCCGTGATAATCGGCGGCTCGATAATGCTGATCACATTCCTGGTCTTCTGGCTGGGCCTTCGCCCCCTGTTTATGCATGCGCAATCAGCGCGCGAACGGGTCGAGGAAAAGTCCCTCTTGCTGGCCGATCTTCGGGCCACTGCTGCCGAGATGGGAAGTCGCCCTACTTTTGGTCCAAAAATGCCGGCAGGCAACGAATCCCTGGTCGTGATCGTTGACCGCAGCACACGCGAGACCGGGCTGGCCGGCGCCCTGAAGCGAAACCAGCCGGCAGGCGATAGCGGAATCAGGGTGCGACTTGAAAATGCCTCTTTCAACCAGGTCATGGGTTGGCTTGGATTGCTCCACAGCAATTACGGTATAGAAATCGAAAGCGCAGCCTTCGAAACCACTGATCAACCTGGCCAGGTGCAAGCCAGCCTGACCTTGCAGCGGGGCCAGCCGTGAGCCTCAGACGACTGCTCATCCTGAGCATTGCAAGCTTTGTTATAGGGCTTTTCGCCAGCGCACCGGCACGCCTGATTAGTTACGCGTTACCCGCGAACGTGTCACTGGAAGGTGTGTCCGGTACCGTATGGAACGGGTCGGCCAGGCAGTTGGTGGTAAATAACATCGCAGCTGGAAAACTGGACTGGTCTGTATTTCTGTCTGGTCTGTTGCGTGCTCGCCTGGAACTGGGCCTTGATGCCCAGTTACCTGATGGCGCCCTGAGCGGGAAGGTCGCCCTGGGATTTGGCGGATTTGCGCAGCTAAATGATGTCAAGGGCAGTCTACCCCTGGCCTACCTGGCCACGAACTTTCCAACCGGCATGCTCGGCGGCAGGGTGAGTCTGATGATTGAGCGGGCGGAATTGCAGGACGGATGGCCCACCCGGATCAAGGGCGTGGTCGCGCTGGGAAACCTCGTTCAGAACATATCTGCGCCTATGGCGCTGGGGACTTTCAGCGCGAGTTTTGATGGTAACAGGATGGACGACGGCGCCATCAGGGGGCTGATAGAAACCCGTTCTGGCCCCCTGCAAGTGGAGGGCGAACTGAGATTGGCGGGCAATCGCAGCTATGTGCTGGAGTCGGCCGTGGGGGCGACACCTGACACACCGGCAGACCTGAAATCGATGCTGCCCATGGTTGGTGAACAGTTGCCCGATGGACGTTACAGGCTACATCACACCGGTACGTTCTAACCGACTAGTGCTCGCACCAGGCCCTCATCAACGGGAAATACAATGCGGCCTTCACCGGCACGCCAGGCCGCCAGTGCCCGGCCAGTCGCACATAGCGTTCCAGTTGTCCCGCATAGCGTTGCTTTTCACTGTCCAGAAACGCCTGCAGACCTGATCCCTCGTGGCGACTGCTCTTGTAGTCCACTATCCACAAGGTACCGTCAGCGGCGACAAATACCCGGTCCATGACCAGGTTCACCGGGAAGCCATCGCTCACGCCGGTCAGGGCAAGTTCGGTCCATGATTCCTTGTGATCACCGAACAGGATCCAGCGCCCCTTGCTGTCATTCAAGGTCCCCAGCACGGCGTCTATCGCCCTGGCGCCCGCTACAGGCAAGTGATACTCAGGCATCCCCAGGTATCTCAACGCCGCTTGAATTGCAGGCATTTCTTCTCGCACCCTGTGCGGGGTCCAGGCGTCTTCGCCATCCTCGGCCATGCGCTGCAACCACCGATGAATTACGGTACCCGTAAGGCGAATAGACTCTGACGCCCAGTCGTATTCCAGTCCCGGCTCGTCAGTTCGGGTTGCGGCAACGGATGCGGGTAACCGGTAATCTGGCTGCCTTGGCTCAGGTGCTTTCCACTGACTCACAAGGCGTCTTAGTGGCCTGTTCTGACGCACAGTCTCCTCACCTTTCGCAGATGCCTCGAGACTCTCGAATTTCGCCTCGGCATAACACCATAACAGTGACAACAAACTGCCGGGCTCCGCTTTCATGCTGCCGTCTTTAAGCGCCTTTGCATGCCCCAGCAAATACAGCTTTTCCCTGGCCCGGGTCGTCGCCACATACAGCAGTCTGCGCAGTTCCTGCTGGTCACGGTGACGCTCCATTCTCCCCAGATAGGCATGCAGGGGATCCTGGTCGTCACCTTTTGGCGCCAGCGGGGCCAGCAGCAAATCATTCCTGTCACCGTGACGAATCACCTCCTGCCAACGTAACAAGGCCGACTCGGCACCGGCTCCCACCCGGCCGAGGCCGGGTAGAATTACCGTGTCAAACTCCAGCCCCTTGGCCTTGTGTACGGTCATGACCTGAACACGGCAGTCTGCCGCCGACAGGCCGGCGGCCCGTTGTTCCTTGAGCACGGCATCCAGGATGTTCAAATCCTCCAGGTCGCCACCCTCCTCGGCCTGCTCCAACAGAGACAGGAAAGACTCCGCATCCTCCAGGTCACCCGGACCGGCCAGTGCTGCCGGTGCACCCAGGGCCAGCCACGCGCCTTGCACCGACTGCCTGAGATTTTGCCTTCCCCGCCGGGTCATCGCCGTGTTCAAGATCGGGGCGCAGCGAGCCAGTCGTCGCAACCCATCCTCGGACACACCCGGGAACTCTTCTTCGACCAGTACACTGGCTATGCTCCCTTCGCCTGCCTGCTCGGCCAGGCACAGCAAATCCGCCTCGTGCAGCCCGCAATACGGGGCATGCAACACGCTCAGCCAGGCCGTGCGATCAGCAGGGTGCAGCAGGGCCCGGGTCAGGGCCAACAGGTCCAGCACGACAGGGCGATCTGCCAGACTTTCGATGTCCACGGCGCGGTAATCGATACCGGCTTGTCTATATGCCTCGAGTATTGCCTTCAGATGGGGACGTGCCCTGACCAGAACGGCGATTTTTCCATCAGCGCTCTGGGACAAGGCCTGCCGCGTCAGCGTCACTACCGTGGCGGCCTCGCCCTCATCGTTTCTGCCGAGAAATCCATGTAATTCGACCGCCGGCGCAATGCCCCCACAGCGGGTTGCCTGGCAGGGGCTATAGCAAATAGCCTCCATGCTCAGATCCTCCTCCTGCGGAAACACGTCAGGAAACACCTGATTTACCCAGTCCACAATCCCGGGGCGGCTACGGAAATTCGCTTCCAGGGTCAACGACCGAAGCTTCAACGCACCAATACCTTGAGCCCGGGCGTCCAGGTAGTAACCCACCCTGGCTTCACGGAAACGATAAATTGCCTGCATGGGATCACCCACGCAAAACAGGGTGCGCCCGTCACCGGGAGTCCAGCCGGCCACCAATTGCCGCAGTAATTGATACTGGCCATTCGAGGTGTCCTGGAACTCGTCGACCAGGATGTGCTGCAGGCGATGGTCGAGGTACAACGCCAGGTCAGTGGGCGCCTGTTCCTTGCCCAGCGAACGCACCGCGGCCATGGAGACCGCTGCATAGTCTGTCTGGTCCCGCTCACCAAACAGCACATCCAACTCAGCCACGGCCAGCTGAAGCACCACCATCAGGGCTTCCAGCACCTGCCACTGGCCATCGGTATAGTGTGAGGGTGGCAATTTCCGCAACGAGTCCAGCACTCCCTCAGCCCCGTCCATTTCACGCAAGGTATCCAGCAGGTCCGTCATCCTGCCCTTGAGGCCCTTCTCGGTAGCCGGGAAACCCATACGGGCGTCGACGGCTTTTCGAACGGTCCCGCCACCGGTCAGCAGCAAATCCGCTGCCGCCTTCCAGGCGTCCACCTCGCCGGCCCTGGGCAAGGGCGGGGCGCCCAGGCCGGCAAGAAGATGTACGCTCTTTGCTGTTTCCGGCGCAAATTTCGCCGCCTCAACCGCTACCGAAATCAGTTCCTGCAACAAGTAATGCGGAATCACCCTGGCCGCGTCCTCAAGGCTTTCATCTATCACTCGGGCTATGGAACTCTCCAGAAACTCGCGACGAACATCCTCCGTTTCGTAATTCAGGTAGCGCAACCAATGGTCGCGACGAGCCAGCATCCCCGAGAGCAATTCCACCAGCCTGGCCAGGTTGTTATCCAGGTGTGCCACCAGGACCTCGATACTCTTGCCACCCAGGTTCTCAGCCCCAAGGTTTTCAAGGACCCTCTCCGCTGCCAGTTCAAACAGCTCTTTCGGTCGCTCGCTGATCCCCGCCGAAACCGGAAAAGCCGCGGGCATGGAGATACGTCTCGCCAGTACAGAATTGAACGAATCAATAGTCATGATCGACATTCGACCGGGACGGCTTCCCAGGTTCCAACCCTGGCTTGCATCCCGCTCCAGTACCTGCCTTGCCAAAGACCAGGTCAGCTGCCTGTGGGGCTCGTCGGGCGCCTTTTGCTTGGCCATTGCCAGGCTCTGCATGACCCTGTCCCGCATTTCACCAGCCGCCTTGCGGGTAAAGGTGATCGCCATCACCTGTTCGGGTGATTGAACATGTGCCAACAGCTTGAGGTAGCGCTGGATGAGCAGTTCCGTCTTACCTGAGCCCGCCGGTGCCTGGACGATGAAAGACTCCGCGATATCCAGTGCCTGCTCGCGGGCATCGGCATCAATCCGATTCCGGTTTTCCTGGCTATTGTTCATGCAAAGCCGCCCGCCCTCGTTCGTTCACGCGACACAGGGTACCCAGGTGGCAGTAATCACAAACCTTGCCGTTCTCAGCTGGATCGACCTGGATCTCGCCACGCCTGAATTGTTCTGCCAGACGGACGTACTGGCCTCGCCAGCCAGACAAGAGCTCATCCCAGGTCTGGAACCCGTTGTCCTTGCCCCAGTCCAGACGCTTGCACTGCTTCTTATCGGTTTGCATCATGTCATCGTCGGCGAGGATGCCGGTGAACATCACGTTACCGGCACTGAGGGTGACGAACAGGGCTGCATGCCCCCGCTCCCCACGGGCCACCAGGTAAATCGGCATTTGCACCGAGGAAGGTCGAAGCCGAAACCAATCCGACGGATTGGCCTGACCCGTCTTGTAATCCAGGATCAGCTGGCGGCCATCCGCAAGCACATCCACCCTGTCAGGCCGGATGCTCAGCATCAGCCCGCCGAGATCTTCAATCGTTCCCCGCTCGCGCTCTTTAACTGTGAACGGCGGCCGGGCCCTCTCAAGCTCCATTAATTCCGCAATCAGGCTTGAGACTCGCCGGCGCTCCATCTCCACCATCCGCCCCCGGCTTGGCCCGGAAGCGTTTACCGGTGTCCCCAGAAAGGCCTTCTCGACCTCTTCTTCCACCAGGGCTCCCAGCGCCTCACGCTCGAGAGAACACAGCCTCTCGTGCGACCTGAGGCGCTCCCAGATCGTCGTCATGGCCCGGTGCACACGAATGCCGCGCTCACGTGCTTCTATACCCGGACCCGGTGATTCCAAGGCGTCCGCCTTGAGTCGGTGCTGGGCGAAGGCACGAAACGAACAGTTGGACTGGTGCTCCAGGACCTGGGTGCCACCGGATACCCGTGAACCCGCAGGAATAAGCGGCAATGCAACCAACGGGCGGGATTCCAGCTCACCGCTCCGCTGTATGACCTGGCAATAATATTCGTGATCGGCCAGTTCCGGTCGGGCAGACTCCAGACCACCTAATAGTGCACTGGGACGCAGTGGACGCTCATCCTGGTGGCCGCCCAGCTGAATACACATTGCTCAGCCAGCCTCTCCAGGCGCTCAAACGTCGCCACCGCAGCGTCATACTGCACGTCCGGGCCGGCGCCAGGCACCCTCGCCAGGACCTGAGCCGCGATGGGCAGGAAAGGTGACGGGTGGCTGTTTTGAGGCCAGGCTTCGTCATGCCAGCCCAGCATCCACGCGCCATCGAAATGCAATCCCTGGGCCTCCCGTGGGTCCATGATCTGTACCGGCAAATCTCCTGCCTCCGCCTGGAACACTTTTTCCCGTGCAAGTTTCTTCAACCAGGCCAATGCAGTTCCGAATCCAGTGACTCGCTAACCTGATCCAGTCGCGAAAAATCACCCAGCAGGCTCTTCCAGGCCTCCAGCACCTGGTATTCCACACTGTTCAAGGAGCGGAATCCCGGCCACGCTGCCTGGCTCAGCCATCCGTTAAACCGCTCGGCCCAGACACTTGGCAGAGCGCGGGCACGCTCAGTCCGGGCCAATTCAGCGAGCGGCCCCAGGGTGTTCTCTATCCCCGGGTCTGGCTCCTTGCTCTCACGGTTGTACAAAACAGCGCTGGAAAGCTCCACGTCGCGCCACCCCCGGGAGCGCAAGACAGTCTCCAGCCCGGCCCGTTTCCAAACGGACTCGGGTCCGGGGCAAGGTACTGCGCTCTCAACACCCTGCTTACGGTCCCAAGACCGGTTTCCCCACACACCCAGTCCAGCAACGCCAGTGCCTGACTGATCATGGGTTGCTGCGCCAGCGAGTGTCCCAGGGAAATATGAAACGGCAGGGTCGTGTCGTCCGCCCGGGGTAACATGGATTTCGGCGACAATACTTCGGTAAACGTTCTCGCCACCCGGTCATCGCTGTCAGCCAGGTCCGGGACTATGACCGCCAGGCGCTGACCCGGGGCTGACAGCAAGCGCTGCTTCACCCAGCGCGCAGACTGCTCGATCTCATCCTCCGGACTTGCCGCCCGGACTTTGATAACCCGACCACGTGGCCGCTCCGTACCTAGCAGATTGACCTGCCAGCCCGCCGAGGTCATTGCCTCAAGCAGGCGGCGGTGAGCCGTACATATATCCCCGGTGTGCACCAGGTTTATCGGCTCCGGGTGAGCTGCCCGGCCTCAAGATACTCGCCAATAACCCTGGGCAGGTGCGATGGATCAACCCACCCTTTCTCAGCCAGCCTGGCCGCATACCGCCTGGCCCAGGTCGAGAAGGCCTCGACGTTGTCATTGAGGGCCGCATCGGGGCGTGGAATGTCAATCAAATACTCCGCGGCGGCGCGGTAGGCCCGCATGACTTCTGCAACCATAGAGGAAGCCGGGACGTGGTCCGCCAGCAAACCGGATTCGGCCAGGACCCTTTCCCAAACCACCCGGGTCTGCTCAGTATTCAACACCAGACCGCGATCCTGGCCGTCAGACCACCTGGCCTGCTCTTCCAGCCTAACCAGCCAGGCCTGCCAGGGCAGCAGACGCGGCGTGGCCCAAACTCGGGCCCCGCTCCGAATCTGTTCCCGGTTATAGCCGGAGGCCAGTTCCCTGGCCAGGCGTTTGGTCGGGGTGACTACGAGCTCCGAGCGGTAGAGATGTTCAAATATTTTGTTCATTTTACAATAAGTTATTATACATTTTTTAAAGTGTTACATCATAATGTGCAAATCGCTGGCCCACATTCAGATCACCCCGCTTTGAGCCAGCGCCTCCAGATCACACTCAGCCAGACCCAACCACTCAGCCAACACCTCCCGGCTGTGCTGCCCCAGCACCGGCGGCCCATGCCGATAGCTTACGGGGGTCCCCGAGAAACGAATAGGATTGGCTACCGAGGGTACGGATTCAGCCAGGGAGTGAGGCAACTCGATCTGCAGGCCCCGGTAACGGGCCTGTGGGTCATCGAACACCTGGTCCAGCCGATTGATCGGACCAAAAGGCACTTGCGCCTGGGTAAGGCACTGGCACCAGTGCGCGCTATCCTTGGCCAGGAATTGTCGTTGCAACAACTCCACCAGCTCGCCGCGATGGACCGCCCGAACCTGGTTCGTCGCATAGCGGGCATCGCCTGCCAATTCGCCTAATCCCAGAGCCTTTAGCAAGCGCTCAAATTGAGAATCATTACCTACGGCCAGCATCAGGTGACCGTCTGCAGTGGCGAAGGCCTGGTATGGAACAATATTGGGGTGGGCCGTTCCCAACCGACCAGGAACGACACCCCCAACCAGATAGTTGCTGGCCTGGTTCGCAAGCATGGCCACCTGGCTGTCATAAAGCGCCAAATCAATGTACTGCCCAAGGCCGCTGCGGGTTCGGGCCAGCAGGGCGGCCTGTATGGCCGATGCAGCGTACATCCCGGTCATCAGGTCAGCCATGGCTACCCCGACTTTCTGCGGCCCCCCACCGGGCTCACCGTCGGCCACACCGGTAATGCTCATCAGGCCACCCCGGGCCTGGATCATCGCGTCATAACCGGGTGCGGTAGCCTCAGGCCCCTGTTGTCCAAAAGCGGTGATGGAGCAGTACACCAGTCGCGGATTCACCACGACTCAGGCTGGGATAGTCCAACCCGAACCTGGCCATGGTTCCCACACGAAAATTCTCGATCAACACGTCGCTCAGTGCAGCCATCCGGCGTAATACCTGTTGGCCGTCTGCACATGAAATATCAAGGGTCAGTGATCGCTTGTTGCGGTTGGCACAAAGATAATAGGCCGCCTCACCGGTGACCTTGCCGGTGCGATCCTCGAGGTAGGGCGGTCCCCACTTGCGGGTGTCATCCCCTTCACCGGGTCTCTCAACCTTGATTACATCGGCCCCCAGGTCGCCCAGTAACTGACTGGCCCAGGGACCGGCGAGGATGCGACTCAGATCCAGGACTTTCAAGCCGGCAAGCGGTGGCTGTTGTGCCTCGTTCACGAGTTTCCGTCTCCCAGGTGAGTATTTTCAAGGCATTGCATACCCTGCCCTCGCATCCTACGGGGCTATAGCCGCGACAGGCAACCGTCTTGTGCGATAGCTTCCCGGCCCTGTCGCCGGGGCGCAAAACCGGATGCTGGAGGATGTTCCACGGAGGCCGTTCAGCCCCCAATAGTTTGCGGATTTCACCGATGCTTGCTGCGGCGCAATAGGGTATCATCCGGGCGTCAGGAGGCATTCGGCGTACCCGGCAAACGAGTCGCCGGCAGCCTTCCTCCCGGGAGGCGTCCCCGCGTACTGGGGCGGACGCCGGGTCATGCGCCAGTAGAGGTATTTCAATGAATAAGATCATCGTGGGCCTGAAACGTGTCGTTGACTACAACGTGCGTGTCAGGGTCAAACCGGACGGCTCAGGAGTCATCACCGATGGCGTAAAGATGAGCATTAATCCTTTTGACGAAATTGCCCTGGAAGAGGCTCTGCGCATCAAGGAAAGAGGCGAAGCCGAAGAAGTGATTGTAGTCAGCATTGGCCCGGCCGACGCCCAGCAGCAATTACGCACCGGACTGGCAATGGGTGCTGACCGGGCGATACTGGTCCAGACGGATTCGGCGGTCGAACCCCTGGATGCCGCTCGCATCCTGCTTAAAATGATTGAGCGCGAGTCGCCAGAACTGGTGATAGTTGGCAAGCAGGCCATCGATGATGACAACGCCCAGACCGGCCCCATGTTGGCGGCGCTTTGGGACAGGCCCCAGGCAACATTCGTTTCCGAGGTTTCTTTCGCGGATAGCAAGGCCGCTATCACCCGCGAGGTCGATACCGGCCTTGAGACGATGGAAGTGGATCTTCCAGCTGTGTTGACCGCTGACCTGCGTTTGAATGAACCGCGTTATGTAAAACTGCCTGACATCATGAAGGCCAAGCGCAAGCCCCTGGATACCCTCTCCCTGGAAGACCTGGGCGTCGCGCTCAAACCGCAGCTGAAAATCGTAAAAACCGATCCGCCTGCCCAGCGCCAGAAGGGCGTCATGGTTGAAGACGTGGACGGATTGGTCAGTGCACTCAAGGACAAGGGGTTACTGTAATGGGACGCATTCTTATCATCGCCGAACATGACGGCAACACGCTCAATACCAGTACCGCCAAGTGCGTTAACTGCGCCGCCGGTATCGAAAATGACGGCATTGACGTGGCCGTCTTTGCCACTGACGGAGCGCAGGTCGCCGCCCAGGCTGCGGCCCTGGAAGGTGTCGCCGGCGTCCTGCAGGTAGACCACCCGGCCAATATCAACCCACTGGCTGCAATCATTGCGCCGCAGGTGGCCGCCATGGCGGAACCCTATAGCCATATCCTGGGGCCCTCCACCACTTTCGGTAAGGACCTGATGCCCCGCGTGGCTGCCATACTGGGCGTCGCACAGGTCAGTGACATCATGGCCGTGCTGGGTCCGTATACTTTCCAGCGCCCGATGTATGCGGGCGAAGCCATCGTAACTGTTGAGTCCCCGGCTGACTGCAAGCTGGTTGGCACCGTGCGCGGCGCCTCCTACAAGACCGTGGCCTCGAGTGGATCTGCCACGGTGACAGAGCATCAGCCTGGATGTCGCTCTACCCACCCACACACGCTATGGAGAATTGCGTGCGGCAGCCAACGACAGGCCCGACCTCCAAACCGCACCCCGTGTAATTTGTGGTGGTCGCGCCCTGGGCAGCAAAGAGAACTTCGACCTGATCTTTAATCTGGCGGAGAAACTGGGGGCTGCCGTGGGCGCCACACGCGCTGCGGTGGATGCAGGCTATGTGCCTAACGAAACCCAGGTCGGTCAAACCGGAAAGATCATTGCTCCGGAACTGTATATCGCCTTTGGTATTTCGGGCGCCATTCAACACGTGACCGGCATCAAGGATGCGGGAACGATCGTTGCAGTGAACAAGGATCCCGAGGCACCGATCTTTGAAGTAGCCGACATAGGCCTGGTAGGTGACCTGTTCACGGTCATTCCTGAACTCCAGTCGCGCCTTGGCTGATACAGGGTCACAGAATAAGAACAGGGCCGGACACGTAAAAGCGCCCGGCCCTGTTCCAAACCAATCCCGCTACCTCAGCGTGGCTGCGCCTGGCGCCTATAAATTGTTGAGCATGTGCTCGGCACTACTTACCTCAAAGGCTCCGGGCGCCTCGATAAACAGCTTTTCGACCACGTCGTCATTGACCACCATGGCAAAGCGCTTGGAACGCAAACCCATGCCGAATCCGGTCGCATCCAGTTCCAGGCCAATGGCCTTGGTGAAGTCGCCATTACCGTCAGCCAGCATCTTCACATTGCCTGCATCCTGATCCTTGCCCCAGGCATGCATGACAAAGACATCGTTAACCGCAAAACAGGCGATATCGGCTATGCCCTTGGCCTTGAGGTCGGCCGCGTGCTCGACGAATCCGGGCAGGTGTTTCGCTGAACAGGTGGGAGTGAAAGCACCGGGAACCGAAAAGACGGCAACGCGTTTGCCGGAAAACAACTCCTCGGTCGTAATTGCCCCTGGTCCAGCTTCCGTCATGATTCCGAACTTGCCGGACGGTACCCTATCCCCAACTTTAATAGACATCTCGGTCTCCTGGTATCTTCGTTATTGAGTTAATAAATTCACCCTCGGTCGCTACCTTGCAGCGACCCGGGTAACAAACAGATCGCTCACCGTGATCACCACCAGGCAGTTAAATCCCGGCCTCCGCACATCATCGGGAGTGACCGGCGCGGTGGCCTGCCCTGAACCTTGTCGTGCCTAGGCCACCCTGACAGCGAGTACATCACAACGCAAGGCATCCAACACCTGCTCGGCTGTGCTGCCCAACATCATACGCTTGACGGGCCCACGGGCCACCACGCCCATAACCATCAGGTTGGCGCCAAGAAACGCGCTCCGTTCCAGCAAAACGTCCCGGGGCTCGCCAGGCAAGAAATGAATATTTGCCTCACCAATCTGTCGTCCGGCGAGCAATTTCGCCAACTCGCCCTCGTACTCGACCTTCACGTCCTCTGCTGAAACCTCCAGGGGATACGCGGCAGCACCGGGTATGGCGACTATGGTCAGAATCGAATTGTCGATCAATGGATAGGCATGCACCACGTGCAGCCGGCCTCCCAGCAGCCTGGCAATCGAACCCGCCAAATCAAGGATGCGGGTATCCAGGTCGCCGGGTTTTGAGTTTTCCTGGGAAGGATCTACCGCAGCCAGGACAACGGGGGAATCCGGCCAGTCACTCGGCTTCACCAACCATAGGGCCCCTTCGAAGCCCCGCAAGAGGTGCCAGTCGGTGTTATTGAACAAGGCGCGCTGCAGGCGAGGATGATAACGCGCCTCCTTGACTATCAGATTGGCACCCGTTGCCTTTGCCCGGTCGAGAATGATCTCGGCTCCGGGAGGTCCCCAGCCTACATGAACCGACAATTCCACGCCCCGGATATCAAGCGTTTTCAGCCGGGACCGGACCCACTCCTCGCTGGATGCCCTGAGAGCATCTCTGGCGCGCTCCAGTCCCGGACTGTCGGTGAAGCGCGTTCCCGCCAGGTATTGGTCATAAATGCTCACAAAAGCCTCTAACCGGCAGCCAAAGCACCTGGCAAGAGCAAGCGCACGCTCAAGCGCGGGCTGTTTTTCTACAGAGGAATCCAGTACCGCCAGAATGGCGTTAATTTGGGTCTTCACAACAGCCTTTTCGGTCACAAGAATTCCCCTGCATGGCTTTCAGCGATAAACCTGAACAGGTATTATTTCACAATTGCCCGGGGCAACAGGCTATCCTGTGGCAAGTACCTACGCGTATAACAAAAATTATCCGAAAAAATCCGATGTCTGACGTTACAGCCAGGTCTGAATCCAGCCTACAGGCGCTTCTTGATGCCGCCGTGGATGCCATTGTCGTGGCCGATCATCATGGTTGCATTGAGACTTTCAATCGTGCCGCCGAGGACATTTTTGGCTATACCGAGGGCGAGATTCTGGGCCAGAAACTCAATGTCTTGATGCCCGAACCCTATGCGCGTGAACACGATCGCTACATGAACAATTACCGGTCTACCGGTATACCGAGAATTATCGGCGTGGGGCGCGAGGTTACCGGCAAGCATAAATCCGGGCGGACCTTCCCCGCAGAATTGTCGGTGGGCCACGCGATTAGCGAAGGCCAGTCACATTTTGTCGGCATCATCAGGGATATCAGTGAGCGAAAGGCCATCGAGCGCGCGCTGCTGGTTGAACGAGACCGGGCCCAGAATTACCTCGACCTTGCGGACGTTATCCTGCTTGGGCTGGATACTCAGGGTCGAATTACCCTGGTTAATCGTCGCGGCTGCGAAGTCCTTGGATACCAGGAGTCCGAGTTGCTTGGAAAGGACTGGTTTTCAACCTGCATTCCCGGCAACAAGCGCGAAGAGGTCAGAAAGCTTTTCGGGGAGATCATCAGCGGTGACCGCCCCTGGCACCAAATCGCAGAGACCTATGCGCTCAACAGATTTGGAGCACGCAGGTTGATTTCCTGGAGAAATGTGATTCTGCGTGACGAACGCGGCACCATCACCGGAACCCTGAGTTCTGGCGACGATGTGACGGTCAGGCGTCAAACCGAGAACCAGCTGCGATTAAGAGAAGAAGAACTGAACCTGATCTTCGAAAATGCCCCCCTGGGCACTATGACCCTTGACCTGAATGGTCGCCTGCTTACCCTCAACAGCGCCCTGTGCAAGCTGCTGGATTCCAATCAGGACGAGCTTGTGGGCTATTCCTTCATCGATGCCGTCCACCACGAAGACCGGGAACGGATTCAATCACTGCTGTATAGCCTGACCGGTGAATTGAATGCGGATGCGACGTCGGTGCGCTGTCGCATGTTGACCCGTACTGGAGAAACCAGACAGGTTGAACTAAGCGCGGGCGCAGTGCATGACGCCTCGGAACGGCCGGAGTTCCTGATTGTCCAGATTCAGGATTTCACTGACAGGGTAAGATCGGAAGACGAAGCCGGCGAACTCAGGGAGCGCCTGACCCACGTTTCCCGCCTGAGTACACTGGGCGAAATGGCGGCCGGTATCGCGCATGAAATCAATCAGCCGCTGACGGCGATTTCGACCTACGCCCAGGCCGGAAAGCGGTTCCTGGCCCAGAATCATGTTGATGTTGCGGACTTGTCCGAGACTTTTAGCCTGATGGACAAACAGGCCCAAAGGGCGGCCGAGGTGATTCGGAGCCTGCGCCGACTCGTTAGACAAAAAACCACGAAGCGCGAGCACCTTGACTGCAACCAACTTATACGCGACATAGTTAAACTTGCTGAGATCGACATAAAAAGCCACAAGGTCAAGATCAGCCTGCTCCTGACACCAGAGCTGCCCGAGGTTGCGGCGGATTCAGTTCAATTGCAGCAGGTAATACTGAATTTGATTCGTAATGCGCTTGAAGCAATACGCGATTCTGATAAACAGGGCAGTATTATTATCAAGACTGACATCCCAAGCCCGGAATGGATTAAGATGACCGTTCAGGATAATGGTCCGGGTGTCGCCGAGGAGATGCTGGCAAACGTTTTTTCGCCCTTTAGAACGTCTAAGGAGGCAGGCATGGGTCTTGGTTTGTCGATCAGCCGATCCATTGCCAACGCCCATGGCGGCGAACTGACGTTTGAAAACAACCCCGAGGGTGATGGAGCATGTTTTTACTTTACCCTTCCAACAGTGCCATCGCGAGAATAGACAGTGAAAAAAGACAACCCCGCTGACAAGCCCACCGTATTTGTAGTTGATGATGACGAGCCGGTACGCGACTCGCTGAGAATGCTGATGAGGTCCGTCGGCCTGAACGCTGAGACATTTTCTGGTGCCGCAGAGTTCCTTGCCGCCTATGACCCGGATCATCCTGGATGCCTGGTCCTCGATATTCGTATGCCGGGCATGAGCGGTATGGAGTTACAGGACAAACTCAACGAAATTCACGCGATTTTGCCAATAATCTTTATCACGGGCCATGGCGACGTGCCCATGGCGGTAAAGGCAATCCAGTATGGCGCGGCCGACTTTATCCAAAAACCCTTCCGGGATCAGGACCTGCTGGACCGCATCAACAAGGCCATTGAGCAGGACGCCGGTAACCGCGCCCAACTGTTGGAAACCCGGGATATTGAAGAGCGACTCTCAAATCTTACGCCCAGGGAGAAAGAAGTCCTGGAACTGATCGTGGATGGCAGACCAAACAAGGTCATCGCGGCGGATTTGGAGGTCAGCCAACGAACGGTGGAAATACACAGGGCGAGGGTGATGGACAAAATGCGCGCCTCCTCCCTGGCTCACCTGGTTAGAATGGTGATGCGATTACGCAACCCAACCTAGCGGGCTTCTGATCTACCTGTGAACTTGTGAATCTCGCGGTTAAAACCCCAGCTTCCGTGTTGCCACAATTCCGGTAGCTGGCAATTCCGTGCGATTCGCGCCTTGAACCTGAATCCTTTCGCTCACAATCTTCTTCGGCACAAGCAAGTCAGGGGCTCCAGGGACCACCCCGGAGTTTCCACCCTGGCTTAGGTGCAATTCCTTATTCTGCACCGACATACCCAACTCCATACTTACCCGAATCTGCTGGAGACGTTCTGGATCCAGTCAGGTGGCCCGAGGCGTAGCAATGGATCAACAGGCAGAAAATGCAAATCAGGACGCGGCTGTTTGCGTAGTACAGCGGGATGCAGTTGTGCGGCAAGGTTTGGATACCCTTCTGGCACATCTCAACGCGCCGATCCTGAACTTTAGTTCACCCGAAGAGTTTGTGGACCTGTGCAGCACCATCAATATCGGCTGCATACTTATCGATGGTGACGAACTGGGTGATACCAGCCAGCATTTTATTGACCAGCTATCGGGTATGGGACTGACCGGGGCAACCATCATCATGGCACGGCAAGCCAATATCGATAACGCCGTGAAGGCGCTAAAGAGCGGAATAGCTGATTATATTGAAATCCCTCAGCCCGACCGTTTGCTGTTGGCGAAGATACGCCAGGTGATGCATGATTTCAGGTTTTCACCTATCCGGCAGAGATTCTGAGAGGGCGGCTCCCTAGAAGCGCACGGTAAACCTCAGCCCGTAAGTATCATCGTCCGATACCCGGCCCACACCGTCCGGTCCGCCACCTGCCTCCGGGGAACGCGCGTGCATCATTTTCCCGTGAAAAGGCACCACGTTGACATGGGCGTCATAACCAAAAAGCTTGTCAACCTGCGTGTTTAGCCAGCCCAGCGGGTCCGTCACGCCTAGAACGAACCTGTCCCAGCCGCCGATACCCTCTTCAGTAAACTGCTTGGCATAGATATCCTCGCGGATATTCATGAAGGCGCTGCCCAGCACCGATCCCAAAGCAGGTGTAATGAAAATGTCCTGGATCGAGGGCTCCTCAAACATGGCCTCGACGCCAAATTCATATATTGAGGACAGGGCAACGGAATACCAAAAGCTCTGGTGCGAGTCGTAACCGCGCATGCGCGCCCGCACAAAATAGGAAGCGCCCCAATAAGGATGCAAGGCGTAGTTAAGCCACCAGGTATCAGAATCCCATTGCGGATTGGAAACGTTATCCCACCATTTATCAAACCCCACGCTATCCTTGTCCTCCGGGGTCCAGTTGGAAACACTTTCCGGCGCCATATAAAGCAGGCCCAGGGATACCAATTGGTAAGAAACAAAATAGATCGTGTCATGGCGAAGACCCGCCCAGTCCTTGGCATCTGGTACACCCAGGATGGCCTTACCCTGTCCAGACCTATTTGCCACATCGGACTGCCCCAGGTCTTGCGCCTGTGCGACACTCTGCAGGTCCAGCCAGTAGCCACCGGGGGCAGGCTGGCCAAGTGAAGTCTCCACCGTATTGTCAGCCCCAGGGTTCGCCCCTGCTTCCGGAACAACAACGAGGGCTATGACCAATGCAATGGCCATCAGCATTCGTGATCGTAACCCTGTCGGCCGCACCGCCAGGTCGCAACAATCTGCTCGCATATGCAGGGAATCTCATTTGTTGTATCCGGGCTGACGCAAACACAGGCCCGGATCAAGCCGTCACCAATCTAGGTCCAAAAGCACGTTAACACCGTCTTTGTAGTGTCGCACCAGCATCTGGATTGGTCTCCAGAATCGTCGAGACCTAGACATAAAGGATTGCCGCTAGCATCACGCCGAGCTTCAATAGCACCGACCAAATACTAGCGGCAAAATCTGTTTTGCACCTCCGCTCCGAAGGCGCAGGATAAAACTACTTCCTGACTTTCAGCGCTGCCAGGGCACGGTCAAGCCCAGCCTGCCTTTCTCTCTCGCTGACAATATAACTGAGCCACTGATCGGCCACGCGTCGACTACGTTCATCCTTGCGCGCCTTCATGAAGGATTGCTCCGCTTTGCCAAGATCGTCCATATTGAAGTACGCCATACCCTGCAGCACGTAGGCGTTGTCATCACGCTTCATACCGCCCTTTTGGACGGCCATGTCTATCGCTTCCACACAATCCTGCCAGCGGTCCAGGTTGGAATAGGCCTGGGCGAGCCGGTAATACAGGTCCCCGTCCTCGGCAAGCTTGGCTGCCTCGGTAAGCGGCAGGATGGACTTCTTGTCTTCACGCGCCATCTGGTAGGCTTGGGCCAGCAGACGGTAATTCTTGTAGTCCTTGGTAACCTTGCCTTCCTTTAACCCTTTTTCCAGGATCTGGGCACCCTTGTATGGATAATTATCCTGCATGAACAATTGGGCCATGGTCGTCAGCTCTCCATTGCTCTGCAGCCAGCCCTGAAGATAAGCAACTTCATAAGCCGCCAACTGACGTCTCTGTTGACCCAACTCACCATACATTCCCGACAGCTGTACCCAGTAATCCTTCTTTTGGTAATTGCGAACCAGGATCTCGAGAATCTCCACTACTTTCGGGTAATTTTCAAGTTCGTAATAGAAAACCCGCAACAACAACCACCAATTCTCCTTGATCTCACGTCCACTCTTTCTGGCCAGATCAATCGCTGTCTCTACCGGGCCGATCGCGTCCCTGTATCTTTCCAACTGGTAGTAGGCCTGACCCAGCAGAATATAAGGCTCGGGCCCAGGATCCGGTGCGGTCTTGAACCAACGCTTCAACATCTGTTCCGCCTTGGTGTAATCCTCCAGGGTGAAATACAGCTGCGCCAGCGTGTACATCGTGCTGTTTTCCATCCCCACAGGAATATCCGGCTGTAGAAGTACCGTCTCGTAGGCCTTGACACTGGCCGGGTAGTCCTCAGCGCTGTAATAGATATAGCCAAAGAACGACCAGGTTTGGGCTACCTCATAGCTATTGAGGTCACGCATGTCCTGCAGTTCTTTCAGCGTGGATACTGCACCCGCCGTATCGCCCGCCTCCACCATCTCCTGTGCCTCAGCCAGCCGTTTGTAGACCTTCTCCCGCATGGCCGGGGTCTTGCGTGTCTGGGCTTCACTCCTGTCAGATTCCTGGGCCAGGGAGACGCCCCGATCCAGGGACAACAGGGCGTCACCCGCCCAAAGGAAGTTGACCACCGATATCACGATCAGGGTTCTTGACAGTTTTATCAGGATTTCAGTACTTATAGGCATTCGAAATTATCTCACTTGCTCAAAGTGATCGGGCCGGGGTCATCAGTCTTCAAGTTCGAATGAAATTCGGTGAAGAACGCCAGCGGTGTCAATAGGCTCGCCATTGACCACCTTGGGTTTGTACTTGAATTTTGCCGCAGCGCCGATGGCCGCCTTATCAAACACATTGGGCGGATCCGACTCAAGCACCTTGATATCAACAACGGTACCCAACTTGGTTACCGTAAATTCAAGCAATACCCATCCTTCCAGA
The DNA here is from genome assembly GCA_963823435.1 of uncultured Gammaproteobacteria bacterium. GTDB lineage: Bacteria > Pseudomonadota > Gammaproteobacteria > Steroidobacterales > BM003 > CAKZML01. Next base: position 102,542 of record CAWGLN010000012.1, read on the forward strand.
CCACGCGTCAATGCCCGGCGAGGATAAATGGGTGCGACCTTTACAATAGGAAGATAGTCGCCGTCGGCAGTCCCGTAGCTCAAACCGCCGATATCCATACCCTTCTCGGCCGACAGTGGCGCCATCGCAGTGGAGATTGCGTTCGGATTGACCGAATCCTGGCTTCTGGGCGGTGCGGTTGGCGGAGGAGTATCGGGCTTGGGCGGCTTCTGTGGCTTTATCTCCTTCTGCGCCACCGTTTCGTCACGCTTGACTCGAACAAAATCAACGAAATGTATTTTTGATTCGTCGGTAAGCGCTTTCTCGCCCGTCGCGATCAGGTACTGCATTAACGGACAACAAGCCCCAGTTGATTGCCGACGCAATCGCAATGGCAACTATTATGCGTACATATTTCATTGATCTTGTGCCGCGATAGCCACGTCGAATACACCTGCCTGGCGGGAAGCATCCATAACCTGTATCAGTGTTTCAGTCTTTGATTCCTTGTCGGCCTGGATAACCACTGTACCTTGCGGATTCTCCGCATGCAGGCGCTCAATATTCGCGCGCACCGCACGTGGGTCAACCCGGCGACGATCGACATAGATCTGATTGTTGGCAGTTATGGCAATTAGAATGTTCGCCTTTTCCTTCAACTCCGCAGTCTGGGCATCAGGTCGGTTCACCTCGATACCAGCCTCTTTCACAAAGGAAGCGGTAACGATGAAGAAGATCAGCATGATGAATACCACGTCCAGCATGGGAGTGATGTTGATTTCACTCTCTTCTTCCTGGCTCTGGGTTTCGGAAAACATCTGACGCATTATTTAATCCTCAATGATCCATTGTCATGTGATCTTTCAGGCTCTCAATTTCACCTTCGGCCTTTCTCAAAAGCCAGGTAATTGCGAATACACCCGAAAGCGCGCCAACCATACCCGCCATAGTCGGAATCGTTGCCATTGATACACCCGAGGCCATGGAACGGGCATTGCCCGTTCCCGAGATAGCCATGACATCAAAGACAGCTATCATGCCGGTTACAGTACCCAACAAGCCCAGCAGAGGGCAAAGTGCAACACAGGTTTGAATTAGCGACAAGGGATGCGTAAGCGACAACTTGACCCGCGAAATCATCGCTTCCCTGATCTGTCGAGCGTTCCATGACGCCCGCTCAGGCCTTGATTCCCATGTTTCCAATGCCGTGCGAATCGCTTTTTTATGCTCGGTGCGCAGATATATCACCCGCTCAACTATCAACACCCACATAAAAAGCATCAACCAGGCGATCCAGGTCAGTATCGGGCCACCCTGCGTAAGGAAGTCCCTGGTCGCGTCGTACCATTCAATTAAACTGTACATCAGCGGTATACGCTCCGTTTAGTCAAGCGTTTCAACCCCGGCTTGCGCCACCCTCATCACGCTCGGCAATAATACCGGCACTCTGCTCCTGAAGGATGTACATGACCTTGCGGCTGCGTCCACTAACAATGGTATGCAAAAGCACGGTCGGAATCGCGACAACAAGCCCCTCCACTGTGGTTACCAGCGCCTGGGAAATACCACCCGCCATCAGCTTGGGATCGCCTGTACCAAACAGCGTAATCGCCTGGAAGGTGTTGATCATACCTGTCACCGTACCAAGCAAACCCATAAGCGGAGCGACGACTGCGATAATCTTCAAGAATGCCAGACCGCGCTCCAGCGCAGGACGTTCCTTAAAGATAGCTTCACTAAGCTTGAGCTCGAGAGTTTCCCGGTCCGTGTCGGCGTTATCCGCCGCGACCTTCAATACACGCCCAAGCGGATTGTTTTCCTTGGGAGTCTTGTTCTTGAGCTGAGAGCTGACCTTGGCACTCATCAGTGTCAGGGCAATCAAACGCCACATGGCCAGGAAAAACGATACGAAACCCAGTGCCACGATCACATAACCTACCGTTCCACCCTGATCCAGACGTTCCTTGAAAGTAGGCTCATCCATCAGCAGAGAAAGCAACTGTCCACGGGTAGGGTCAAGCGCAAATGCCACTTTGCCGTCGGTAGCTTCATACAGATCGGCCGCAGAGTCGACGAAGCGGGTCTGCTGGGGTTGACGGGGAAGCTCGTTCACGCTTCCAGTATCAGACGAGTACTGAAAGTACTTGCCGTCAGCAACCAGGTTAAATACGCCAACTCGCACCATCTCGATGTCGCGCTGGTCACCGTTGCTCATAATGGCTGAACGATTGAATCTGACGACTTTGCCGGACTGGCGCATTTCGTTCAGCAACTCAAGCCAAAGGCGCTCGATTTCCTCAATAGAGGCAAGCTTGGAACTGGTACCCATTTTGGTGCCCAGCTGAGTGATGAACTCGATACGGTCTGAATTCGGAAATTGCGCCGTGGTCAGTGAGTTCTGAAACTGGGCAACAGTGTCTCCAGAGACCTGTTGCAGCACGCCGAATAGTTCCTTAAGGGAACCCAGGCGCTTGGTCAACTGAACCTGAAGATCGGCAATCTTGATTTCATTGGCTTCGAAACTGCTTTCCAGCCGCTCGCTTCGACGCTCCTCTGCCGTACGTTTGTCGCGTGCCTCTTTCAGCAAGCGGTCCTGACCAGCTTTGTCAGAAAGGAAACGGGCTTCACGCTCCTTGTGTTCCTTGGTTTCAGCTACCCGGCCTTGTTCAACACGCTTCAGCAGATCGTCAAGACTGGCGGCGGGCTCCTGCGCCATGGCAGTTGCCGACACCATCAGGCAGGCGACGGCAGACATAATAACTTTCTTAATCATCGTGCGGACTCCGGAGCATTAATTGGCAGCATCATAAGTTCAGGCGCAACCTGCTTATTTGCGATCTTCAGACCCTGGCGAATCTGGTTACGGCTCGCGCCGTCGGTCAGTTCGAGCCAACCCTCGGCATCCTTATCCCATACGCCGCTGAACTGGCCATCTATCGACTGGTAATAAAGCCCCGTACGACCGACCCGCAGTACACTGACTTCACGCTCGGCTCCACCAACATCCAGCATCTGCTGATAACCCTCGATGGTGCGCCCGTAGTCATTTTCGATTTGATAGGCTTCCATCACCGAACGGAATTTTTCTGCCACCGTTACGTCAGACCTTTCAAGCAAGGCCAGCAGACGCTCTACGCGACCGGTACGCTCTTCTTCCAGGAATGGCACATCCAGATCAAGAAACTGGTCCAAGCCCTGAACCATCCGCAGCATCAGGGGAGTAATCTGACGTTCAATAACCGTAACCTGGTCGATCGAGTTACTGAGGTCCGTCATGTCTACCAACTGGTTGGCAATCTGCCTGTCCAGCAAGGTGTTGTAGACCTCAAGACCATCTATCTCTTTCGTCACAGCCTGCCATTGGGAGTGGACATTCTGGGACTGTTCCTGAATTTTTTCGATACGTTCCTGAGAGGCCTGGGCAAGTTTGAGCTTTTGCTCACTGGCTGCGAACACCGCGTCAAGACTATCCGCCGACACGGTCGTAACCGCCAAGCTGGCTCCGAAGCGACACAGTGGTCACCAGAGCCACTAACAGAGATCTGCTGGGAAACATGAAGAGCCCTCAAACAAACAAAACCTATATCGTTAACCGATATTCGGCAATGAACAAAAAACACCCACCGGCGCCTCTCGAATGACAAGCGAAAGGCACCAGCGTCGACGAAACTATCCACAGCGCGTGAGGCCTGCTTCGGTGATAGCCCGCAGCAGCCTGTATCTTAAACCCGTAACCAAACTCGCGTGCAGGCAGCAAAGAGTCAAAGTCCGCTTTGGACGGTTCTGTCGATACCGCACACCACGGGTGCAAACTAATAACAGATAGTTTAGGTGGAGTAAACTGGGACGTGGGCTCTTGCGGGACCCTGCCGCGCTCGGCGCAAGCCTATAAAAATGAGGCTTAAAGTCCTTTTGGGCTCTTCTGGCACTAATAAAGCACTCTAGCCATTGCTGCGCTGCAACAACGCGTGTCTGACCCAAACCCGTGCTTGACAAGCGAAGATATTCTCGCCATGGCTGGCAAGCTATTTAAGCACCACCAAGTTGCGCTGGTTTTTCGAGATGGGAATCTCATTGGACCGAGTCTTGTTAAAGATTGGCCAAACCAGGCGAGACCTTTGCGGCTCCTGACCGCATGGCAACGATTTTGACATCCCCCTATAAGATAGCGGAATATCCCGACAAGGAAATTTGACCCGCCATGCCTGCCTCAAAAGCAATTTCAGACACATCTTTTATCAGGATTCTAGCCAAAGAAAAATCAATGGCCCTGCTTGAATACCTGGATGACTGGATCGCCGCCAATGAGATTCCGACGCCGACCGGCCACCGGATCGGGCTTGGCCTTTACGTGATAGACCGGCCATCGGATCAAGCAGCGAAAGACTCCGCCCCTGGCGGCGAAACGGAATAAAGATTCCAGGTCAGACTGGTCGACAGTCCAGGCGAGTCGATGGCCGTGTGCTAGTTCGACTCCACAACCCGGTGAACCCGGAAGAATCGACACGGTGTACGCACGGATACGAAGCATCAGCGGACAGGTTTCTGGTGATATTTTAAGGTTCCCAGGATAAATGGTCGGGGCGAGAGGATTTGAACCTCCGACCCCCTGCACCCCATGCAGGTGCGCTACCAGGCTGCGCCACGCCCCGACATTATCCTGCCCCAACGGGAAGGCCGGGATAATAACCTATTATTTGAGAACTACAAGGGCTAGCAGGCTATCGACGAAGAATCTTCAGAATTTCTTCCAGTTCGCCCCTGATTTGCTTGACGATTTGCTGACTCTGGTTCACGTCTTCTCGTGCTTCCTCGCCGGTCAATCGTTGCCTGGCCCCACCGATAGTGAAACCCTGTTCATATAACAGGCTTCGAATCTGCCTGATGATCAGAACATCCTGGCGCTGGTAATACCGACGGTTGCCACGCCGCTTTACAGGCTTCAGCTGGGGAAATTCTTGCTCCCAGTAGCGAAGTACATGTGGCTTTACGCCACACAATTCACTCACCTCACCAATGGTGAAATAGCGCTTCCCCGGAATCGGGGGTAACTGATCGTTATTCCCCGGTTCCAGCATATGCTTCCACGCGAGCCTTTAATTTCTGTCCCGGACGGAACGTCACGACACGACGTGCGGTAATCGGAATCTCTTCGCCAGTCTTGGGATTACGGCCGGGACGCTGATTTTTGTCCCGAAGGTCGAAATTCCCGAAACCCGACAGTTTGACCTGTTCCCCATTAGCCAGGGCATTCCTGAGCTCCTCGAAGTACAGGTCAACAAGTTCACGGGCCTCACGCTTGTTCAAGCCCAATTCGTTGAACAGCGCCTCAGCCATATCCGCTTTGGTCAATGCCATTTGCTTAATCTCTTATCTGGGCAGCAAACTCGTTCTTCATCGCCTCTCCCACGAGATCTACTACGTGGTCGGCCTCTTGGTCAGTAAGCGTGCGGGAAGATTCCTGTAAAATCAAGCCCAAAGCGACACTTTTTAGTCCGGAATCTATCCCAGATCCCTGGTAAACATCGAATAACAGACAGTCAACCAGAAGATCACCGCCAGCCGCCCGGGCAACCGCCAAAATATCGGCAGCAGCAATGCTCTCCGACAGCAGCAGGGCAATGTCCCTTCGAACACGTGGAAATTTCGAAATTGGCTTAAACAAAGGCATTCTCGCCGCTTGTTACCGCGTTTATTTCCAATTCGAATACAAATACGCTCTGACGCAAACCCAGTGAGGTCTGAACCTGGGGGTGCAGCGCACCTATCCAACCCACCGGCGTACCTTGCCTGGTAATCCTTGCGCTTTGCCCGGGATGCAAGGCTGGATGTTCCGCCAACTGGAACTCAAATTCGTGAAAAGCCCCGCCCAAGCGCAAAATTGCCTCTACGTCCGCCTTTATGTCAAACAGATCGGCGGCCGTCGGTTGCTGCCCCCATTGTTCCGACGATGTCGGTCCAAAAGTCAGGCCTGCTAAAGAACTAATTTCTTTATTTTCAGCATCTTGTGAATTAAACTTCACGCCGATCTCGAAGATTCTGACGCGATCTTGCTGGCGACTGACATTTTGACCAAGCGCCTGGAGCAGACCGGGCCACAGGGAGATTCGCATGACCGACAACTCCGAGGAAATCGGGTTAGATAGTGCGATGCCCTCCGATTCCGGAAACAGCAATCCTTGCAAGTCGGGGTCTACAAAGCTGTAGCTGACGATTTCCTGGTAACCAAGAGACACCAGGCGATCCGCTAGCACATGGTTTTCCAGTTCGGTCTCGGCAACCCTTGGTACCAGCACATCACTATGCAAAGGGATTTCCGGGATGTTGCCATACCCATACATCCTTGCCACTTCCTCAATAAGGTCCTCTTCGATTTCAAGATCGAAGCGGTGCATTGGTGGCAGCGCCAGCCAACCCTCCGTCTGTTTCAGTCAGTCTGAGGCCCAATCTCGTCAGAATAGCCTCAACCTGGGGATCAGGGACGGCAACACCCAGTACCTTGGCCAGTCTGGCTCGGCGCAACGGCACTTGTTGTCGCAGGGGCACATGCTTTTCGTTCCTGGCAACGATAACCGGGCCAGCCTGCCCACCGCAGATTTCCAAAATTAACTGGCTTGCCCTTTCAATTGCCCGGTACTGGAGTGAAGGGTCCACACCACGTTCAAACCGATGCGAGGCATCCGTATGCAAGCCCAGGCGACGACCCCGCCCTACGATCGAAAGAGGACTGAAGAAAGCGCTTTCCAGAAAAATGGACGTGGTCTCCCCGGTCACCGCCGAGTGGAGGCCTCCCATAATGCCCGCCAACGCTATTGGCGCCCCGTGATCAGCAATCACCAGCATATCGGCATCCAGAGCGACCTCCCGGCCATCAAGCAAGGTCAGGGATTCGCCCTGCTTCGCGTTGCGAACCTTGATTCCACCATTCAGTTTCGCCAGATCGAACGCATGCATGGGCTGGCCAAGCTCAAGCAATACATAATTGGTGACGTCCACCACCGGTTGCAACGGCCTCAGGCCACTGCGTCTGAGCCTTTCCCGCATCCATTCCGGTGTAACCGCCTTGATATCGATGTTTTCGACCACTCGGCCCAGGTAAATCGGGCAGGCCGCCGGCTCCAGCAACTCCACCGGCAGAGTCGTATCCACCGAGGGGTCGATCACGCTTATCGTATTCATCTCAAACGACATGCGCGTTCAGGGCCGCAACCTCGCGAGCAATACCGGCGATTCCCAGGCAATCTCCCTTGTTTGGAGTCAATTCCAGCTCTAATACCGCATCATCCAGACCGAGGTACTCCTGGATTTCCATGCCGACCGCGGGGACTGCCCGCAAGCTCCATAATGCCATCACTGTCTTCCCCGAAGCCCAGTTCAGCCTCCGAACACAGCATCCCGTTTGACTGTACTCCACGCAGTTTCGTGGCCCGGATCTTCACCCCGCCCGGTAAGCGGGCGCCTGTCAGCGCCACCGGATAACTGCGACCAGCCCTGACGTTGGGCGCTCCACAAACAATTTGCAGCAAGCGCATCCTGACCTGCATCAACAAGGCATACTGAAAGCGTATCCGCGTCCGGGTGCCTGCTCACTTCCTTGACCAGTCCGACCAACACACCGGAAAACTGCGGGGCCAGGCGCTCCAGGGACTTCACTTCCAGGCCCGCCATGGTCAACTGCTCGGCAATCTCCTCGATCCCGGCTTCAGGATCGATCCAACTGCGCAGCCAATTTTCACTAACTTTCATGCGTATATGCTCCGCGGGCCTTCAATTGAACTGTCGCAGGAAGCGCAGATCATTTTCAAAAAACAGGCGCAGATCATTAACGCCATATCGCAACATTGTCAGCCGCTCCACACCCATGCCAAAGGCATATCCTGTGTACTTCTCGGGGTCGACTCCAACCTGCCTGAGCACATTGGGATGAACCATCCCGCAACCCAGTATTTCAAGCCAGCCAGTGCCGGAGCAAACCCGACAACCCACGCCGCCGCATATCACGCATTCGATATCCACCTCGGCTGAGGGTTCGGTAAAGGGAAAGTAGGAGGGACGCAGCCTGACTTTCAGGTCACGCTCAAAAAACTGCTGTAAAAACTGCTGTAAAATAGACTTGAGATTCGCCATGCTTACATCGTGGTCGACCACCAGGCCTTCAACCTGGTGGAACATGGGTGTATGCGTGAGATCCGAATCGCAGCGATAGACTCTGCCTGGTGCAATTAGCTTGAACGGTGGCTGCTTTCCCACCATCGCCCGAATTTGCACTGGTGACGTATGGGTCCGGAGCAACCTCCCGTCAGGAAAATAGAAAGTGTCATGCATCGCTCGTGCGGGATGAGTGATCGGGAATATTCAGTGCCTCGAAGTTATGAAACTCATCTTCGATTTCCGGCCCCCGCTCCACCGCAAAGCCGGCCCGTTGAAACAAGGTTTCAATTCTGCGCATGGAACGCCTGACCGGGTGCATTCCACCTGGAACCCGGCCCCTGCCCGGAAGCGTGACATCTACCTTTTCACTTCCCAGGCGCGCATTAAGAGCCTGGGACTCCAGCATCTCCCGGCGGACAGTAATCCTGTTCGCTACCTCATCCTTGGCCTCATTTACCAACTTGCCAAAAAGCGGACGTTCCTCGACCGGTAAAGATCCCAGGGTTTTCATCTGCAACGAGATCAAGCCCTTTTTACCCAGGTACTGGACTCGCAGTTGGTCCAATGCGGTCAAATCAACCGCCGCCTCGATCTCACCCAGGGCTTGCTCGACTATGCGAGTCAACTCGCTCACAGGCATCTCCAAAAGAATTTAGGGAACCTCTGATTTATTCTGGCTGAAGTGGATTGTGAGCGAAAAGATTCAGGTTCGAGGCGCCAATCGCAGGTAATAGTGGGGCTATTGCGAAGATTGGCAACACAGAAGATGGATTTTTTAGACGCAAGACACGAGTTCATGAATAATTCAGAGGTTCCTTAGGTCAGAAAACAAAAAAAGGGGAAAGCCAACCGGCCTTCCCCTCTCTTGACTTGCGCGAACTCCAGATTGCTGCGAACAGACTACCCGGGGTTAAACAGCGAGGCTGGCCTTTGCCTGTTCAACAATCGCACCAAAAGCTGCGTCATCGTGTACAGCCAGATCAGCCAGGACCTTACGATCAATCTCGATCCCAGCGACCTGCAGTCCATGCATCAGCTTGCTGTAGGACAAGCCATGTCCACGGGCGCCGGCATTAATACGGGCGATCCACAGTGCTCTGAACTGACGCTTGCGCTGGCGGCGATCACGGTAGGCGTACTGACCTGCTTTGGTAACGGCCTGTTTTGCAACCCGGTAGGTCTTGCTACGGGCACCGTAATAACCCTTCGCCTTATCCAGAACTTTCTTGTGCCTGGCCTTGGCGGTAACTCCACGTTTTACTCTAGACATTTCCCATACCCCCTAACTAAACGGCAGCATGCGACGCACCATCGGCACATCGCTCTCGGCAACCTGCGCAGCTGCGCGCAAGTGGCGCTTCCGTTTGGTCGACTTCTTGGTAAGGATATGTCTCAAGTGGGACTGGCCTCGCTTGAAGCCGCCCGACCCGGTACGGCGAAAACGCTTCGCCGCGCCGCGATTACTTTTCATCTTCGGCATTTTCTATCTCCGTTTTTAATAGCCCTGCCAGGAGTTTTCCCGGGTCAGGCGGAGTGGCAAACGTTTACCAACTCACTTCTTTTTAGGTCCTAGCACCATAATCATCTGGCGCCCTTCCATCAGGGGAAGTTGCTCAACCGAGCCCACTTCCTCCAAATCCTGCCGGACTCTGTCCAGCAATTTGCGCCCGAGTTCCCGGTGCGCCATTTCTCGACCACGAAAACGCAGCGTCACCTTTGCCTTGTCTCCATTGTCGAGGAATCTTTTCAGGTTCCGCAACTTGACCTGATAATCACCCTCGTCCGTGCCCGGACGAAATTTGACTTCTTTAACCTGCGCCTGTTTCTGCTTGCCCTTGGTGGACTGGGATTTTTTCTTTTGTTCAAAAATATATTTTCCGAAGTCCATGATTCGGCAAACGGGGGGCTCGGCATTAGGAGAGACTTCAACCAGGTCCAGTGTTGACTCCGAAGCGAGCTCAAGCGCTTCATTCAGCGACATGACCCCCTTCTGCTCTCCCTCATCATCAATCACCCGAACCGTGTTCGCGGTGATCTCCTCATTTCGACGGGCCCGTTTTGACGCAGCGATATTTCAGTCCTCCAAAATCAATTACGGCCGCGACTCGCAGACTCGGACTGCAACCTCAGAGCGAGCGCTTCAACACTCATTTGCCCAAGGTCTTCGCCCTCACGCGTGCGCACGGCCACCAAGCGCAGATTCCATTTCCTTATCGCCCACGACGAGCAGGTATGGAATCCGTTGAATTGTGTGCTCGCGGATTTTATAGCCTATCTTCTCATTTCTCAAGTCCGATTCCATGCGAAACCCCTGTTTTCTAAGGGAATCAGCCACCCCGGCGGCAAAATCGGCCTGTCTATCGGTAATATTGAGTACCACCGCCTGTACCGGCGCCAGCCAAAGTGGGAATCGGCCCTCGTAATGTTCGACCAAAATACCGAAAAAGCGCTCCAGCGATCCCAAAAGAGCCCGGTGAATCATGATCGGGCGGCGACGGGACCCGTCATCAGCCACATATTCCATGCCGAAGCGCTCCGGCAGGTTGAAATCCAGCTGCACAGTGGAGCACTGCCAGCTTCGACCAATCGCATCCTCAATCTTGATGTCGATCTTGGGGCCATAAAAGGCGCCGCCACCTTCGTCCACCCCGAAACTGAGACCCCTGTTTACCAGTGCCGCGCGCAAAGCGCTGGTCGCCTTGTCCCAAATCTCGTCCGAGCCCACCGACTTTTCAGGACGGGTAGACAAAACAATCTCGTAGTTCTCAAAGCCAAAGGACCCCAGGATATCCAGAGTCAGGTCGAGGATCTCCAGTATTTCCGCCTCAATCTGCCCCTCGGTGCAAAATACGTGGGCGTCATCCTGGGTAAAGCCACGCACCCTCATCAGGCCGTGTAAGGCGCCTGACATTTCATGCCGGTAAACAGTCCCCAACTCCGCCCAGCGCATAGGCAGTTCCCGATAGGAGCGCAGTGCATTCTTGTAAATCAGCACGTGGAAGGGGCAATTCATCGGCTTCAGCTGGTATAGCTGATTGTCTTCCTCCATCGGCCGGTACATGGACTCACGGTAAAAATCCGTGTGCCCCGATGTATCCCACAGGGTCTGCAACGCGATATGAGGGGTGTATAGCAACTCATATCCAGCTGATACATGCCGGTCGCGCCAGAAATCCTCAATTACGCGGCGAATGCGGGCACCCTTTGGATGCCAGAACACCAGTCCGCCACCAGCCTCTTCCTGCAGGCTGAACAGGTCCAATTTTTGCCCAATCCGCCGGTGGTCGCGCTTCTCAGCCTCAACCAGACGGTTCAGATAGGCCTTAAGGGCCTTTTTGTCCGGCCAGGCTGTGCCATATATACGTTGGAGCATTTCGTTGTCGGATTTGCCCTTCCAGTAGGCACCCGCGACCTTCATAAGCTTGAATGCGCCCAACACGCCGGTTCTTGGGACATGCGGCCCGCGGCAAAGATCTTCAAAATCTCCCTGGCAATACAGGCTGATCTCATCGCCCTGGGGAATATCAGCAATAATTTGCGCCTTGTATTGCTCGCCCATAGCCTGAAAGTGCCGGATGGCCTCGTCCCGCGGCAAGGTCCGGCGAGTGACGCCAAGATCCTGCGCCACCAACTCCGTCATGCGGGCCTCAATGGCCTCCAGATCTTCGGGGGTAAATGCCCTCTCGAAGGCGAAATCGTAATAAAAACCGTCTTCGATAACCGGCCCAATCGTCACTTGGGCGGACGGATACAGTTGCTTGACCGCCTGGGCCAGCAAGTGTGCGGTGGAATGCCTGATAACCTCAAGGCCATTTGGGTCCTTGGCGGTCACAATGGAAACGGTCGCGTCATGGCTCACCAGGTGACCGGCGTCGACCAGTCTCCCGTCCACCTCCGCCGCCACCATGGCGCGCGCAAGACCCGGGCCAATGTCCTGGGCAATGGCCAAAACTGAAATTGGTTGGGCAAATTTTCGCTGGCTACCGTCAGGCAAACTGATCACAGGCATCAGACGTCTCCACAAATGAAAAAAAGGGCGAACTCAAACGAGATCGCCCTTCGGGAAGCCTTTGGTAGGCGCGGCCAGGATTGAACTGGCGACCCCTACCATGTCAAGGTAGTGCTCTACCACTGAGCTACGCGCCTACAACCTCGTCTTCGAGGGTCGACAAAGATAGCCGAGAGAGGTGGATATGACAAGAGCGAATCGGTCCGTTTGGCATATTAATTTTGTTAAATTACCTGTCCCTCCGGCCCGAGTTCCATTTTCCGCAAGGTTTCAATCTCGTCACGCAGCCTGGCAGCCTCCTCGAACTCCAGGTCCCGGGCATGCTTGAACATCTGCTTTTCAAGTTGCTGCATGCGTTTTGCCAGCTGCGCAGGCGACATATGCCGGTACAAACCATGCTCCTCCGCGACTTTCCTGCGGCCCGGCACAGGTGCCCCGCTCCTGGCTCCTTCCATTACATCGGTGACCGCCTTGCGTATTGACCGTGGCGTAATATGGTGTTCGACGTTATAGGCAACCTGCTTTTCACGACGGCGATTGGTCTCATTCAACGCCCTCTCCATCGATCCGGTAACCCGATCTGCATACAGAATTGCCCTGCCATTCACGTTTCGCGCCGCACGACCAATAGTCTGGATCAGAGAACCGGCGGATCTCAGGAACCCTTCCTTGTCCGCATCCAGGATGGCCACCAGCGACACTTCAGGCATGTCCAGCCCTTCCCTGAGAAGGTTGATTCCCACCAGGACATCAAACTCTCCCAGACGAAGATCACGGATAATTTCGGTGCGTTCTACCGTGTCAATATCCGAATGCAGGTAGCGCACCCGCACGCCGTGTTCCGCCAGGTAGTCGGTCAGATCTTCCGCCATGCGCTTGGTCAGTGTGGTTATGAGGATTCGCTCGTCCTGGGCCGCCCGCAAGCGTATCTCCGAGAGCACATCGTCCACCTGCGTAGTCACTGGCCGAACTTCAACCACCGGATCCAGCAAGCCGGTCGGGCGAACCACTTGCTCGACTACCTGATCGGAGTGCTGGTATTCGTAACCACCCAGGGTTGCAGAAATAAACAGGGTCTGGGGCGCCAGGCGCTCCCACTCATCAAACCTCAAGGGGCGATTGTCCAGGGCCGAAGGCAAGCGGAACCCATATTCTACAAGGGTTTCCTTACGCGACCTGTCCCCCTTGTACATCGCTCCCAGCTGGGGAATGGTGGCATGACTTTCATCTACCACCAGCAAGGCATCGGTTGGCAGGTAATCGAACAGGCAGGGTGGCGGTTCACCAGGTTCGCGGCCTGACAGATAGCGCGAGTAATTTTCAATACCCGAGCAATATCCCAGTTCGTTGATCATCTCCAGATCAAACCGGGTACGCTGCTCCAATCGCTGGGCCTCCAGCAACTTGCCGTTATCCCGCAACTGGGTCAGCCTATCCCGCAACTCATCTTTGATCTGGTCTACAGCCTTTAGCAATACGTCCCTGGGTGTCACGTAATGTGTCTTTGGGTAGATCGTGAGACGAGGTATCGAGCGCAGCACCTCCCCGGTCAGCGGGTCAAAATAAGACAGGGCTTCGATTTCGTCGTCAAACAACTCGATACGTATGCCTTCGCGCTCCGAGTCCGCAGGAAAAACATCGATAACGTCTCCGCGTACCCGATAGGTGCCGCGACCGAAGTCGATATCGTTGCGGGCATATTGCAATTCGGCAAGACGCCTCAGGATTCGCCGCTGGTCTACCTTGTCTCCCCGATCCAGGTGCAAGACCATACTCAGATAGGCCTTGGGATCTCCCAGCCCATAGATCGCTGAAACAGTGGCCACAATAATGACGTCTTTGCGCTCCAGCAGGGCCTTGGTGGCGGATAGCCGCATCTGCTCAATGTGGGCGTTAATGGAGGAATCTTTCTCGATAAACGTGTCCGACGATGGAACGTAAGCCTCGGGCTGGTAATAGTCGTAATAGGAAACGAAATACTCCACCGCATTGTGGGGGAAATAGCCTTTCATCTCGCCATATAGCTGGGCTGCCAGGGTCTTGTTGTGCGCCAGGATTAGGGTCGGACGCTGCTCCTTCTGGATAATGTTCGCCACTGTGAAAGTCTTGCCAGAACCAGTTACACCCAGCAAAGCCTGCCTTGCCAGGCCGGAAACAAGCCCGTCTTCCAAGGCCTTGATGGCCGCCGGTTGGTCACCAGCGGGCTGGTAATTGGATACAAGTTGAAACATCTCAGACACTCTGATCCCGCCTCGCAAACTCAATTGGCAGCGCCCGCCCTTTCCCGTACCATTACGGAGCTTCCATCCGGAAGCGCATTGCTGGAGCCAAACCTGTGATTCTACCAATTTCCGCTCGCGTGAAGCGCATTAAACCCTCTCCGACCATCGCCGTGACCATGCGTGCGGCGGAACTCAAGGCGGCGGGGCACGATGTCATTGGCCTGGGCGCAGGTGAGCCCGATTTTGATACCCCTGAACACATCAAGCAGGCGGCCATCAAGGCGATCCAGGACGGATTTACAAAGTACACCGCGGTGGACGGGATCGTAGAACTCAAAAAGGCGATCATAGAAAAATTTAAACGCGATAACGAGCTGGACTATCACCTTGACCAGATCCTGGTATCCACTGGCGCCAAACAGACGATATTCAACCTTTGTCAGGCAGTACTCGGGGACGGGGACGAGGTTGTCATACCGGCACCCTACTGGGTTTCCTATCCGGATATCGTGTTGCTCTGCGACGCCACACCGGTCTCTATTTTTGCCGGCGCTGAACAAGGCTTCAAAATCACCCCGGACCAACTGGCCAAAGCCCTTAATGAAAAGACCCGGATGCTGATTCTGAACACTCCCAGCAATCCAACCGGTGTTGTGTATAGCCGCAAGGAATTGGTGGCCCTGGGTGACATACTGAATGACTATCCTAATGTCATTATTGCCACAGACGACATGTATGAACACATCTACTGGGGCAGCGAGCCCTTTGTGAGCTTCGCTCAGGCCTGCCCGCAGTTATACAACCGTACAGTGACTATCAACGGCGTATCCAAAAGCTATGCCATGACGGGCTGGCGTATCGGCTATTGCGGCGGCCCGGAAGCGGTGGTCAAAGCCATGAAGAAGGTGCAAAGCCAAAGCACCTCAAATCCGGTCTCAATTTCCCAAAAGGCTGCATTGGCGGCCCTGACTGGCGACCAGTCCTGCCTGGGCCTGATGGCGGGGGCCTTCAAAGAGCGTCACGATTTCGTGGTGAAAAGCCTGAATAACGTAAAAGGCGTAAAGTGCTTGCCCAGCGACGGGGCGTTCTACGCCTTCCCTGACGTGCGCGAGGCGATCGAGAATACGCCGGGCGTCGAAGATGACGTACAGCTTGCAGAACACTTGTTGATGGAAGCCGGCCTGGCCTTCGTGCCCGGGTCCGCCTTTGGCGCCCCCGGCTATCTGCGATTGTCCTATGCACTGGATTTCAATAGCTTGAGTGACGCGATGGAACGTCTCAAGCAATGTCTCGGATAGGGATTTCGGCAAACAGTACCTTTTCGCGACCATTGCCTTGACTTGCCCGGATCGGCAAGGCAGAATCTCGGCCCTTCGGCGGCGTGTCCGTTGAAGACAATTCCCCGGTAGCTCAGTTGGTAGAGCAGCTGACTGTTAATCAGCCTGTCGGTGGTTCGAGTCCGCCCCGGGGAGCCAATTCGAAAGCCCCGTTCCAATGGACGGGGCTTTTTTCATCCAGCAGCCTGGTCTGGCAAACACGGCACTGCACTGTCGCCCGGTTTTCCGGCCTTCACCTGCTGCCGAGTTGACCTGACAATGGCATTGTTGACGGCCCAACCACTGGGCCGCCCATAGCATCGACTCCCAACGGCGCTCCGACTCTCACCATTCGCAGTCGACCTAACGCCCCGCTTGTCCGTTGCCCGCAAGAATATTTCTCAGCAGATCGCGAAATTCACCGCCAATCTCCCGGTCGGACAGGGCTATTTCTACGGTTGCACGCAGAAATCCCAGTTTGTTGCCACAGTCGTAACGCGTACCCTTGAAGCTGTATGAATACACCGATTCCTTCGCCAGCAGGTCCGCAATGGCGTCGGTCAACTGGATTTCTCCGCCCGCTCCCCGTCCGGTGGTGCGTAGCAAGCCAAATATGGTCGGTGTGAGAATGTAACGCCCCACCACCGCCTGGGTGGATGGCGCCAAATCAGGTCGCGGCTTCTCAACAATCTGGGTGATCCTTGCGGGATTCGCGTTTGCATCTTCCAGGGCCACGATGCCATAACGGTCGGTATGCTCCCGTGGAACGGGCTCAGTTGCTATAACGCTGCACCCCGTGGTCTCGTAAACCTGCCGCATTTGCTCCAGGCAGGACACCCCGCCACGGATCAAATCATCCGGCAGATGGACAAAAAAGGGCTCGTCTCCTACCACACCCTCGGCACACAGCACGGCATGTCCCAGGCCCAGAGGGGCGGGTTGTCTGACGGACACGAAAATGACACCAGGAGGCACGGTTTCACGCAGCAATTGCAGTAGCTCTTCTTTGCCTTGTTGTTCAAGCTCCCGTTCCAACTCAAAGTCGTTGTCGAAGTGATCCTCGATCGCGCGCTTGTGGCGACCGGTCACAAATACGATCTTGGTGGCGCCGGCCTCGACGGCTTCCTCCACAGCATATTGCACCAGTGGTTTGTCCACCACGGGAAGCATTTCCTTCGGGGACGATTTGGTGGCAGGAAGAAATCGGGTACCACGGCCAGCCACGGGAAAAACAGCAGTTGAAATTCTTTTTACCATCAGGACACCTGAAACCAGTAGAACCCGCGGTATCATACCCCAAGCAGGGCCACCTTCCATTCCCAACGTTGGCACGGGGGCCGCAGATGCGGCCCCCGTTAACGACAACATCTCCGATCGGGCCTAGTCGCCAGACGCCTTCCCGTTGATCAGGATATTGCCCCGGTTGGCATCCAGCACCTTGTCTCCCACTCCAGAGACGAGCTTCAGTTCTTCTGCGGACTTAAAAGGTCCGTGTTTTTCCCGAAATTCCACGATCGCCTGGGCACGAGACGGTCCGATGCCCTCCAACTCCTTTGCCAGGGTATCGGCATCGGCCGAATTGATGTCCACAGGACCGGCCCAAACGGCCCCCATGCCCATCCCCAGACCAGCAACGATCGCCGCCGCCAATGTTTTTCTGAATCGATTCATCTCCACCTCCAAGGCTTTTCGCCATAAAGAAACGCAGCATTGCGCAAGCCCGACTTTACTTAGCCGGGGTGTGGAGGACATTCTGAATTTGGGGGGAAATGAGCCAAAAATGGCTACGAGGGATTACTTCCCTGATTCACGTAGCGCTTCAATCCTGAGGTAGCCGATCGGCCTTATCGTGTCCCATGATTTGCAACTGGGACACTGCCAATACAGCGTAACGCTGGAAAACCCGCAATCGCGACATTGGTAATGAGAACCGCGTTTAGCCAGTTTGTGCAGAGCCTGGTGGAGGCGCCGGACTTCATCAGGATTTTCGATTTTGTCCGCGGTTATAGCGGCAGAAAATAGCACGGACAGGGACTCACTCTGACGCAGGTACTGTAAAACGGCCTCATCCACCACTGGGACGTCGGTCACGCCATTTACTATGCTGGCGTATGCCAGCTCTTTGCGGATACCCGTATTGCGCTCCAGCCAACCTTGCAAGAGCCTGGAAAACTCCTGCCCACTCTCCGCCTCACTGGAATCGAAACAACTCCGAGCCCTGGGCAGAATCTCCGACAACAACTCGGGATCCTGCTTTACTGTTCTTTCATACAATTCCAGCGCAAGCTGGCTGTCACCAAGCTCACGGGCTATATCTCCCCTCATCATCGCACCACGAGCAGTACGGCGGCGACCGCTTCGGGCACGCTTGAGAAACTGCTTGGCCCCCCCGAAGTCCTTGCGCCGAAGGGCTTCCTCGGCCAGTTCACAGTAATAATGTGGAACTACATTGCTGCCATCGGGGGTCAGTAGCTTTTCCAGGCGCTGCCGTATCTCAATCGCACGCAACCACTCGTGTTCTTGCTCGTAAATATTTACCAGGCCTTCCAGCGCATCGATCGAATGGGTTTCGGAATCGACCAGTTGCTCGAAAAATTCCTCTGCTCGATCAAAAAGCCCCGCCTTGAGGTAATCTTCTCCCAACGCGAACCGGGCCTGGTCGCTTTGCAAAGGCGACAAATTGGCCCTGGAAATAATTTTTTCGTGGATTCTGATGGCCCTTTCGACCTCACCGCGGCGCCGAAACAGGCTTCCCAGGAGCAGATGAGTCTCGATCGCCTCATCATCCAGCTCCATCATTCGCATAAATACTTCCAGGGCCTCATCCGGCTTCTGGTTTAGCAGGTAATTCAGCCCGCGGTAATAGTCAGCGCTGAGCTGGGCGGCATCGGACTGGCGCTGCCTGGTGTCAGTAAATCTGGCAAATGCCCAGCCCGCCGCCGCAGCGATTACGAACAGGGTTGCCAGTAATAAAGTTGATTCAGCCGGCATCACGCATCGGCAGGCCACGGAGATTCGAAACCTCGGCTTCGGCCAGCCTGAGTGCTTTCTTCAGACGTCTGCGCTCGCGCATTACGGATACCAGGTAGGCGCCCACGCAAAAAAGACCGAATAACCAACCGACCGCCAAACCAGCGATGACCGCGGTCGCTATCGCGATCTCGAAACTCGCAAAGGCCAGGTCTAGCTTGACAACCTCCGGGTTGAGCCAGGCAAAAATGATTGCTACAGCCGCAAAAAGCACTACCAGCAATCCAATCAGAAGTTTCCTTAGCATTTCCTAATCATCTCTTCCGCCAAAAAGGGGCGCCTGCGCAATCCTATACCCGGGAGTGGCCCCAGAGATACGCCAAGACAAAAATTGATTGACCGGTGAATTCGGCGTCAGGGTAATGCGAATTTACCACCAAACCAGTAGTCTTGGCGCGACCCCGCCAACCGGACTTACCGATGCCGGTCGCCGGGTGGAAAGCCTGCAGGAATCAGGCTTTGATGGGTTTGTGACGATTTGCGTTTACGCGCTCGCGAATGTCCTTGCCCGGCTTGAAATGCGGTACGTGCTTGCCAGCCAGTGATACTGCGTCTCCCGTCTTCGGATTGCGCCCCTGGCGCGGTGGACGGAAATGCAGGGAGAAGCTGCCGAAGCCGCGTATTTCAATACGCTCACCATCAGCCAAGGCATCGCTCATGATTTCGAGCAGGTGTTTAACCGCCAGCTCGACATCCTTGCCAGGCAAATGCTTCTGCTTTTGAGCAATTATTTCTATCAGCTCTGATTTGGTCATTTGGGCCCGCACCCTGATCTTATGTTAGACCATTATTATTCAAACACTTACCAACGGTATCCACAATCAGACTTAGAATCAAGCCCAAAGTGCATGTCTGCCCGGCCATTAGGCCGGGCAGACATGGTTTATCAGCCGTTATCTTTGCCTGCAATCTGCTCTTTCAGCAAGTCTCCCAGGCTGGTGCCCGCAGAAACCTCGCGTTGGTAACTCTGCACAGCCTCGGCTTCCTCATAGGCTTCCTTGGCCTTGATCGACAAAGTGATATTGCGAGACTTGCGGTCCAGGCCGGTAAATCTGGCCTCGATCTTCTCGCCAACCTTAAGCACCGCGCGGGCGTCTTCCACCCTGTCACGAGCCAGTTCAGAGGCACGCAACTGTCCGGTAATTCCATCACCGAGGTCAACCACAGCTCCGCGGGCATCTACTTCGATGACCACTCCGGTGACAATGCAACCCTTGGGATGCTCGGCCATGTAGGCGGAGACCGGGTCCTTGTCCAACTGCTTCATGCCCAGAGAAATGCGCTCTCTTTCCGGATCAATGGCAAGCACGACGGCTTCCACTTCGTCACCCTTGGAGAAGTTACGCACCGCCTCTTCACCGGGCAGATCCCAGGAAATGTCGGACAGGTGAACCAGTCCGTCAATTCCGCCATCCAGACCAATAAAGATGCCAAAATCAGTGATCGACTTGATCTGACCCTTGACCTTGTCATTGCGGTTATACCTGGAGGAGAACTCGGCCCAGGGATTTGCCTGGCACTGCTTGATGCCCAGGGAAATGCGACGACGGTCCTCGTCGATATCCAGCACCATAACCTCAACCTCGTCACCTATCTGAACCACCTTGATCGGACTGACGTTCTTGTTGCTCCAATCCATCTCAGAAACGTGGACCAGACCTTCAACACCGTCCTCAATTTCCACGAAGCAACCATAGTCCGCAATATTGGTCACCGAACCAAACAAGCGGGTGTTGGTCGGATAACGACGACCGATTGCGCGCCACGGATCCTCGCCCAACTGCTTCATACCAAGAGAAACACGATGACGCTCACGGTCAAACTTGAGAACCTTCACGTCGATCTCATCACCCACGTTTACAACGTCGGAGGGATGTTTGACACGCTTCCACGCCATATCAGTAATGTGCAGAAGGCCATCTATGCCACCGAGATCCACGAAAGCACCATAGTCGGTAAGGTTTTTGACGATACCCTTAAGGACGCTGCCTTCTTGAAGATTCTTGAGCAGTTCGTCACGCTCGGCGCTGTATTCGTCTTCCACAACTGCGCGGCGCGAAACCACGACGTTATTGCGGCGCTGATCAAGCTTGATGACCTTGAATTCCAGCTCCTTGCCTTCCAGGTATGCCGGATCGCGCACGGGGCGCACATCCACCAATGACCCGGGAAGGAAAGCGCGTACGTCGCCCAGTTCCACCGTGAAGCCGCCCTTGACGCGACCGGTGATAATTCCCTTGACGATCTCGCCCTTCTCGAAGGCTTCCTCGAGAACGGTCCAGGTGCGTGCAC
Source organism: uncultured Gammaproteobacteria bacterium (assembly GCA_963823435.1). Taxonomy (GTDB): domain Bacteria; phylum Pseudomonadota; class Gammaproteobacteria; order Steroidobacterales; family BM003; genus CAKZML01. The sequence continues at coordinate 123,541 of CAWGLN010000012.1, forward strand.
GCTTGGCTTTTTCACGAGACAAGCGGGTCTCGCCGAATCCGTCTTCCAGGCTCTCCAGGGCCACTTCGATCTTGTCACCGACCTTGACTTCCACTTCGCCCTGCTCGTTCAGGAATTGCTCAGTGGGAATTACGGCCTCAGACTTCAATCCGGCATTGACGATAACAACGTCGGAGCTGATTGTGACGACTTCGGCCATGATAATGGCGCCAGACTTGAACTGCTTGCTAGCAAAGCTTTCTTCAAAAAGTTGTGCGAAAGTTTCAGACATGTGATTAATTTCCATGGTCATGCGACCAACTACCGTCTTGGGATTCCTTCCCTGACGGGCAAAAAATAAAAGCTCCAAATCCATTTGGAGCCCGAAAAATCAACTTCGATAAAGGCTGTTTAAGTAGGCAGCCCGGGCAATTTCTCTTCCACCAACGCCATCACCCGATCCACCACCTGTCTCGATATTCAAATCGGTGGTATCCAGTTGCATGGCATCCGGCGCAGGACACAGCGGTGACACGGATCGAGTACGATCCCTGTAATCCCGCTCTGCGATCTCCGCGGAGAGGGCGGCGAGATTAACACTAATCCCCTTTTCCTTCAACTGCTTATACCGTCGTTTGGCACGTTCCTCGGGGCTGGCTGTCAGGTAGACCTTGACCTGGGCATCCGGGAAGATGACCGAGCCCATGTCGCGCCCATCTGCAAGCAACCCAGGCCACTTGCGAAAACTGCGCTGCAAGCGAATCAAGGCACTACGAACCTCCGGATGAGCCGCAACCTGGGAGGCCAGCTCACCCGTGCTTTCCAGCCGTATTTCCCGGGTCAAATTCTCGCCATTCACTCGAATAATCGCCTCGGAATCTTTATCGCTTTCAAACTCGATATGCAGATCCTCTACCAGACCGGCGACCAACGCGACCATTACCGAGCATCAGGCCCTTGCGCGAGGCGACAAGACCAACAATGCGGTACAAGGCCCCACTATCAAGCAGGTGAAACCCCAACGCGGACGCCACTTTTCTGCTAATTGCACCCTTTCCAGACGCACTGGGACCATCGATTGTGATTACCGGGGGCATCAAATCCATCACGCGCCCCACTTTTCGACAATTTTCAGACCCAAGCCAGCAGCATGATCGACAAATCCCGGGAACGATGTCGCCACATTGTCAGTATTCAGTATTCGGATGGCATCGCGCGCCATGAGCGACGCCATCGTAAAAGCCATCGCTATCCGATGATCACCCTGGCTATTCACCTCGCCGCCCTTCAGCGGGCCACCGGTCACCACCATGCCATCGGGCTTTTCCTCGACCCTGGCTCCCAGGGCCCGCAGCCCGTCGACTACCGTCCGAATGCGGTCACTTTCCTTTACCCTTAGTTCCTCCGCACCTGAAACACGCGTCACGCCTTCCGCGCATGCGGCAGCCACCATCAAGATCGGAAACTCGTCAATAGCAAGAGCCACGTCCGCGGCGACGATGTCGATACCATGCAGACGGCTTTTGGCAACACGAATATCTGCGATGGGTTCCTCCCCCTTCCTGGTCGGCAACATCGCCAAATCAATTTTGGCGCCCATCTTGCGCAAGATATTGATCACCCCCGTGCGCGTGGGATTGACCCCAATGTTTCGTAATGTCACGCCTCTTTCGCTCGCAAGACAGGCGCCAACCATGAAAAATGCGGCCGACGACAAATCTCCAGGCACCGTAATCCGGCCCGCGTGCAAGCTGGCTGGCGCCTCGATTTCCACCGTCAATTCTTGTCGTCGCACCACTACCCCGAAACTCGCCAGCATACGCTCGGTGTGATCCCGGCTTATTCCAGGTTCGGTAACCCGTGTCACTCCACGCGCATACATTCCAGCCAGTAATATCGCTGACTTGACCTGTGCGCTGGCCACCGGGGCCTGGTAGTCGATGCCGATCAGGCCCTGGTTACGTTCAATTCGCACCGGGGGCCGACCATCGCTGGTCGTAATGCGGGCACCCATTTGGCGCAGGGGTATAGCCACACGCTCCATCGGTCTTTTCATCAGGGATTCATCGCCAATCAGGGTCGAGGAAAAGTCCTGGGCGCAAAGCAGTCCGGTCAACAATCGCATTGACGTGCCCGAGTTGCCGAGGTCCAGGGCCCCTGACGGACGCTTCAATCCACGCAAACCTACCCCGTGAACATGCCAGCAATCTCCCGCGACCTTCGGGGCGTTCACCCTGACACCCATGGCCCGGATCGCTTCTGCGGTTGCCAGACAGTCCTGGCTGGCCAGCAAGCCGTCTATCTCCGTCACGCCCTCGGCAATAGCCCCCAATATCAGGGAACGGTGTGAAACTGACTTGTCTCCAGGGACAGAAATTTCCCCCGCCAATTGACCACCGGGCTCGACCAGGTAACTCGCCTCTGCTCCCGGACCGGCCTCAATGTCGTCAGGTTTATCCATCATTCCAACCTACATGACCGCCTTGGGGTAGGAGCCAAGCACACGAAACAAGGACGCCTGTTTTTCCAACTCGGTCAATGCCTTACTCAGACCCGGGTCACCCACATGCCCTTCGAGATCCAGGAAAAACACGTAGTGCCACTTCCTTTGCCGGGATGGCCTGGACTCAATGCGGGTCATGCTGATCTCATGCCGTGCCAACGGTTCAAGTAATCGGTAAAGGGCACCGGGGGAATCAGTGTCTGCGGCGGACACCAATATGGAAGTCTTGTCATCACCGCTGGGTGCGAGCAACTCTCTCCCAATCACCAGAAACCGCGTGGTGTTATCAGGCTTGTCCTCGATATTCGCAACCAACACCTTCAAATCGTAAAGATCGGCCGCTGTGCTGCCCGCGATAGCCGCGGTACCCTGCTCGTCCCTCGCCCGACGGGCCCCTTCGGCATTACTGCTGACAGCCACCCGTTCGACCTCGGGCAAGTACTCCGACAACCATCCACGACACTGCGCAAGGGCCTGGGCATGAGCACAAACTCGCTTTATTTCCTCAAGACCGGACATCTTGCCCATGATGTGCTGCTCTACCCGCAGTTCTACTTCGCCGCATATCTTCAAGGGTGATATCAAAAAACGATCAACCGTGTGATTGACGGTACCCTCGGTAGAATTTTCTACCGGCACAATTCCGAAGTCTGCTACCCCTGACTCCACCTCCTGGAATACTTCGTCAATTGACTGGAGGGGCATGGAGCGCACCGAGTGGCCAAAAAACTTGCTAACCGCGCTTTGCGTGAATGTACCTTCCGGTCCCAGGTAGCCGATTTTCAATGGCTCCTGCTGGGCCAGGCAAGACGACATGATCTCCCTGAACAACCTGACGATTTCCTCGTCACCCAAGGGTCCCTTGTTGCGCGACAATGCGTTACGGAGAACCTGGGCCTCGCGTTCCGGTCGATAATAGTCAGCAGCCCTGGCTGCCCCTGTTTTTGCTTTCCCGACTTCCTGGGCCAATCTTGCGCGCTCGCTGATCAGTTCCTGGATATTGCTATCCAAGGCATCAATAGTCGCTCGCACGTCGTCCAGATCCAGTGCTCCCTTGTCTGTCTTTTTACCCATAGCCGATCAGATCACCCTTGCTGCTAACACGCCTTCAATCGAGGCTATTTGCTGATAGGTCGCATCAGGCACTTTCTGGTCAAGATCTACCACGGTGTACGCGACCTCTCCTCTTGACTGGTTCAGCATATCCAGAATATTGAGCCCGCCCTTCGCCAGGCAGGTGGATATCTGCCCGAGCATATTCGGCACATTTCGGTTGGCCACAGTCAAACGGCAGCTGCCGGCTTTTGGCATCACCGAATCGGGAAAATTCACCGAATGGCGGATATTTCCACTTTCCAGGTATTCCCTCATGTTCTCGATGACCATGACCGCACAATTGTCCTCGGCCTCCAGGGTGGAGGCGCCAAGATGAGGAAGAGCCACCACTTTCGGATGATCTTTAAGCAATGGGGATGGAAAATCGCAAACGTAGGATAGAAGCAACCCCTGGTCCAGGGCCTCCTGCACGTCATCCTCATTTACGATGCCTGCGCGGGAGAAATTAAGTAATACCGAACCCTTCCTCAGCAAGGCCAGTCTTTCGGAGTCAATCAGTTTGCGAGTGTGCTGGTTGAGCGGAACATGCAGACTCACCATGTCGGACCTGAGCAGCAAGTCGTCCAGACTGCTGGCCTGTTCGACACTGGAAGAAAGCTGCCAGGCGCGCTCAACGGTCATCCCAGGATCATATCCGATGACCCTCATGCCAAGGTTCAGCGCGACGTTGGCAACTTCGACACCAATCGCCCCTAGACCCACTACACCGAGCACGCGTCTTGGCAACTCATAGCCCACAAACTGCTTCTTACCCTGCTCCACCGCCCGTTCCAACTCTTCTGAATCGCCGCTCAGGCTCCTGACATAGGCCCATGCCGGGCAAATGTTTCGTCGCCGCCAGCAACATGCCCGCCACCACCAACTCCTTGACCGCATTGGCATTGGCGCCAGGTGCATTGAACACCGGTATCCCATGTTGGGTAAGCCTCTCTACCGGCACGTTATTTACGCCAACACCCGCCCTTGCGACGGCTCGCAAGGTTGACGGAATCTGCAGAGCCATGCAAATCATGCGAGCGCAACAAAATGGCATCCGGGATGCTGAATTTCGGAGGCAACCTCATAATATTCCCGCGGCAAATGCTGCAGACCAGCGACGGAAATATTGTTCAGGGTCAGTATTTTGAATCGCATTGGTTTCCCCCGGCAATCAAGCCGATTTTTCTTCAAACTCCGTCATGAATTTCACCAGGGCTTCCACGCCCTCTTCCGGCATCGCGTTGTAAATACTGGCACGCATGCCACCAACCGAACGATGGCCCTTGAGACTTGTAAGACCAGCCTCCTCCGCCTGCTTAAGAAACTCACCATCCAGTCCGCTGTCGGCCAGGGTGAAGGTGATGTTCATCAGTGAGCGCGACTGCACCTGGACCGGATTGTGATAAAAATCCGACTCCGTCAATGGCCCTGTACAGCATCTCGGCCTTGCGTCGATTCCTGCGTTCCATTTCAATCAGGCCGCCCTGAGCCTTCAGCCATCGGAAAACCAGACCCGCCAGGTACCAGGCATAGGTAGGCGGCGTATTCAGCATGGAATCCTGTTCCGCAATCTTCCGGTAGTTCAACATGTCCGGTAGCGAGTCGGGACATCTATCGAGAATGTCTTTTCGGACGATGACCAGGGTAAGCCCGGCAGGCCCGATATTTTTTTGCGAACCGGCGTAAATCAGGCCGAATTTCTCTACCGGCATCGGGCGGGAAAGGATATTCGAGGAGCAGTCAGCTACCAACGGTCGATCATCGCATTCCGGAACATAGGGGAACTCGACCCCGTGTACGGTCTCATTCATGCAGTAATGCAGATAGGCGGCCTCGGGAGCTCGTATCCAGTCTGACTGGGCCGGCGCCCGATCAAATCCTGTTGCGGCGGTATCCGCCACAACCTCAACCGGGCATATCTTGCGGGCGGCAGAAATCGCCTTCTTGGACCAGGTTCCGGTTTGAACGTATTCAGCACTCAAACCGCCCGCCAGATTCATGGGAATCAGGGAGAACTGCAGGGTCGCGCCGCCCTGCATAAACAAAACTTCATAGTCGTCGGGAACCTCCAGCAGGTCCCGAAAGTCACTCTCAGCCTGCTCGGCGACAGACAGAAACGCCTTGCCCCGATGACTGACCTCCATGATCGACATGCCCGTCCCATGCCAATCCAGCATCTCGTCCCGGGCCTGCTCTAGCACCGGTTCCGGCAACATGGCCGGCCCCGCGCTGAAATTGAATACGCGTCTCATGGATCTCCCCGTGAAGAAGGACAACAGTGATCCATTCTGCATCGCAACATCGGCGATGTCGACGGCTATTCGCTCTCGTCAGCTTCTCCCGCCTGGCTCTCGCCATCCTCGGGCTGCCCTGCTTCCTCATCTTCTTGATCTTCTTCGATTTCCTCATCATCAGCGAAGGCTTCAATTCGCTGCAGACCAACCAGCTTTTCTTCCTCACCCAGCTTTATCAGACGGACTCCCTGGGTATTGCGGCCCAGTACCGAGACTTCCGACACGCCGGTGCGCACCAGGGTGCCGGCGTCACTGATCAGCATAATCTGGTGCTCATCATTGACCTGCAGGGCACCGACACACTTGCCATTACGCTCACTGGTCTGGATGGCTATTACACCCTGGCCTCCACGCCCCTGGGTAGAAAACTCATCAACCCGCGTTCGCTTGCCGTAACCATTTTCGGTGGCGGTCAGAATGTCATCGCCTTCATTGATGATCAGCGAAATAACCTCATCACCCTTGGCCAGGCGAATACCTCGCACACCCGCCGCAGTTCGGCCCATCGCGCGCACGTCGGATTCCTTGAATCGTATGGCCTTGCCGTTTCGCCCTACCAGGATCACATCCTTGCTGCCGTCCGTGATAGCCGCACCGACCAGCAAGTCATCCCCGCGAAGATCCAGGGCGATAATTCCGTTGGCCCGCGGCCGGGAGAAGGCATGCAGCGGTGTCTTCTTGACCTTGCCCGCACCGGTCACCATGAAGACAAACAGGTTCTCGTCGAACTCTCGCACAGGCAAGACCGCATTGATGTGCTCACCCTGTTCCAGGGGCAACAGGTTCACCATGGGCTTGCCCCTGGCCCCGCGGCCGGCCTGGGGCAGTTCGATAGACCTTCAGCCAGTAGACCTTTCCGCTGCTGGTGAAACACAACAGCGTGTCGTGTGTATTCACTACCCACAACTGGTCTATCAGGTCTGTTTCCTTGATCTTGGTGGCGCTCTTGCCCCGACCGCCCCTGCGCTGGGCCTCATAACTGGTTATTGGCTGAGCCTTTGCATAACCTTCACGTGACAAAGTGACGACAACCTCCTCCTCGGTTATCAAGTCCTCAAGACTCAAGCCCCGGAAGTCCTGAACGATTTCAGTGCGGCGACTGTCAGCGTACTGATCGCGAATTTCCACCAACTCGTTCCGGATTACGGAAAGCAGTCTGTCTGGATTTTCAAGAATGTTGATGTATTCTTGAATATTATCTATCAAGCCCTTGTATTCCAAGATAATTTTATCTTGCTCAAGACCTGTAAGACGATGCAGTTTCAGATCCAGAATGGCCTGTGCCTGGGTGCTCGACAGGCGGTAGCTCTCCCCCTCCATACCAAAGGACTCGGCGATCGAATCCGGGCGGGTGGCGGCGGCGCCGGCCCGCTCCAGCATCTGCGTAACCACACCCGATTCCCACAGCCTCGATACCAAAGCGACGCGCGCCTCTGCAGGCGAAGCCGAGGCCTTGATCGTGGCTATCACTTCATCGATGTTAGCCAGGGCAACCGCCTGGCCTTCCAGGACATGCGCCTTCTCCCGCGCCTTGCGCAATTCGTAAATCGTGCGCCGGGTGACTACCTCACGCCGATGACGCAAGAAGCAGTCCAGCATGGTCTTGAGGTCGATCAGCTGTGGCCGCCCTTCCACCAGGGCCACCATGTTGATACCGAAGACACTCTGAAGCAGCGTATGCTTGTACAGGTTGTTGAGCACCACGTCGCTGGGTTCACCGCGGCGCAATTCGATCACCATGCGCATGCCGTCTTTGTCAGACTCGTCACGCAACTCGGTGATACCCTCGATCTTCCGCTCCCGAACCAGCCCGGCAATCTTTTCCAGCAGCCGCGCCTTGTTTACCTGGTAGGGGAGCTCGGTAACGACTATCGATTCCTTTCCGCTACTTTCGTTTCTCTCTATATGAGAACGGCCACGCACATAAATGCGCCCCCTGCCGGTTTGGTAGGCCTCCAAAATGCCCTGCGCGCCGTTGATAATGCCCGCTGTCGGGAAGTCCGGGCCCGGTATCAATTGCATCAATTCGGAAATGCCGATGCCGGGATTATCGATAGTGGCGATGCAGGCATCGACAACCTCGCCCAGGTTGTGCGGTGGAATATTGGTCGCCATGCCGACGGCAATACCTGACGACCCATTCACCAGCAGGTTTGGCACCCGGGTGGGCATCACGCTGGGTTCGGATTCTGACTCATCGTAATTTGGCACGAAATCGACAGTTTCCTTGTCGATATCAGCCAACAGTTCATGGGCCATCTTGGCCATTCGAACTTCGGTGTAGCGCATGGCCGCCGGGGCGTCACCGTCCACCGAACCAAAATTTCCCTGGCCATCTACCAACATGTAGCGCATGGAAAACGGCTGTGCCATGCGCACAATGGTGTCATAGACTGCCGAATCGCCATGCGGATGATACTTACCAATAACATCACCGACCACGCGGGCAGATTTTTTGTACGGCTTGTTGAAGTCGTTGCCCAATTCACGCATTGCAAACAGCACGCGACGATGAACCGGTTTCAGACCATCCCGCACGTCAGGAAGCGCCCGCCCAACTATCACGCTCATGGCGTAAGCGAGGTAAGAACGCTTCATCTCATCTTCTAGATTTACGGGGACAATCTCTGGGGCAATATCAGTCATGTACAAGACTCGTGGTCTATCGACCACAAAATAGTTAAGCCAATGAAAAAGCTAGATTTTAGGTATTTCACAGCGCCAGCTTCGAAGCGGCAAATTGTAGCACAATCCAGACCTCTGATGCAGCCTGAATCGGACCGATTTCAGCCTTTGACCAGGGTTTCGATTCCCGGCCCGGATGCGGGAGCAAAAACCCCCTTTTCGGTCACGATAGCGCTGATCAGTTCCGCCGGTGTCACATCGAATACGCGATTCAATACTTCGACCCCCGGCGGCGGGCTTTTCGAGCCTGTTGCAGTCCAGATTTCAGCCCAACCGCGAACTTCGATGGGAACCTGCTCCCCGGTTGCGGTATCCAGATCAATGGTCGAGGTTGGCGCCACCACCATGAAGCGAACACCGTGAGCCCTGGCCAGGACGGCAAGAGAATAAGTCCCGATCTTGTTGATCACATCGCCATTCGCGGTAATCCTGTCAGCGCCCACGACAACCCACTGCACCAGACCCTCTCGCATCAAGGTCGCGGCAGCCGAATCTGCTATTACGCTTACCGGGATCCCGGAGCGCGCTAACTCCCAGGCCGTCAGGCGTGTTCCCTGTAGCCAGGGCCTGGTTTCATCCGCAAAGACCCGCGCGAGTTTTCCCGCCTCCCAAGCCGAACGGATAACGCCCAGGGCCGTACCATAGCCGCCCGTGGCCAGGGCACCCGCGTTGCAATGGGTCAGCACGCCACTGCCCTGCTCAATAAGCGCTGCTCCCAGAGCCCCCATGCGGTGATTGGCCTCAATATCCTGCTCGTGGATGGCCCGCGCCTCATCCAGCAAGCGCGCAGGTATCTCAGCCTCTGGGACCCCAATCATGCAGTCGTGCATACGCCCAACCGCCCAGGCGAGATTGACTGCCGTTGGTCTCGCCGCGGCCAGGCGCTCCAGGTCTTGGGCAAGTAACAACCGCCATCGCCGGTCGCCTTCTGCCAGGCGCGCCCTGGCGGCCAGAACCACCCCATAGGCGGCGGCAATGCCGATTGCGGGCGCTCCTCTCACCACCAGGTCAATAATCGCGCAGGCAACCTCCTCGACCGTCTTAAGGACCAGAAACTCCTCACTGGCCGGCAAACGTCTCTGGTCCAGTAACACCAGCGTGTCATTGCGCCACTTTACTGGCTCAATGTTTTCTGCGTTTCCCATCAAACGACTCCCGATTCCCAAAAATTCGCGGTCCTTCCGGTAGCTACCACGGCCACCTTGCATATAATACGGCTTTTCACGCCACCCTGGACGGCCTGCAAGGCGTTCAGCCAGGGAGAGGTACACGCCCGATGACCCGACAGGTCGACACAATTATTTCAGCCAGGCACATCGTGCCGGTGATTCCTGGCGGTACCCTTGAAGGCCACGCGCTGGTGATCCACCAGGGTCGCATCCTGGATCTGCTGCCAACGTCGGAGGCAAGGCAAAAGTATGCCACGGTCGCCTGGCAGGAACGGCCTAACCACACGCTCATCCCTGGCCTGGTCAATGCCCATACTCACCTGGCAATGACCCTGTTTCGTGGTATTGCCGATGACCTGCCCTTGCAAGAATGGCTGCGGGAACACATATGGCCAGCAGAACAAGAGTGGGTAGGCCCGGATTTCGTGAGAGATGGTACTGAACTTGGCGTCGCGGAAATGATTCGCGGCGGGACCACCTGTGCCAGTGACATGTATTTTTTTCCGGAGGTGACCGCGCGCTCTGCTGCAGCCATGGGTATGAGGATGGTGGTAGGTATGCCCATCATTGAACTGGAGACCGCCTGGGCCAAGTCGGCCGAGGAATGCTTCGCAAAAGGACTGCAGGTGCATGATGCATACAGGGGTCACCCGCTCATAAGCACCGCTTTTGCTCCTCATGCCCCCTATACGGTAAGCGACAGCTCGCTGGTTCGAATTTGCAGACTGGCCAATGAGCTGGAATTGCCGGTGCATATGCATGTGCATGAAACCACTGGCGAGGTTGCGGACGCACAGGCTGCCAGCGGTGAACGCCCGATGGCCAGACTGAAACGACTGGGTTTGTTGACCCGTCAATTGGTTGCCGTACACATGACCTGTCTTGACGAGCAAGATATTGCGATGGCAGTTGAAGGCAACATCAGCGTGGCGCACTGTCCCGAATCGAATATGAAGCTGGCAAGCGGAGTCTGTCCAGTTGCCGAATTGGCGGAAAAAGGAATAAATGTCTGCCTCGGCACCGATGGTGCCGCCAGTAATAACAATCTCTCGATGATGGGAGAAATGCGCAGCGCCGCTTTGCTTGGCAAGATCACGGCTGGCGATGCATCAGCGCTGTCTGCCCCCAGAATCCTGGAAATGGCCACCATCAATGGCGCGAGGGCGCTGGGAATGGAGGATCAAATCGGCTCGCTGGAACCGGGCAAATGGGCTGATATTTGCTGTGTGGACATGCATGCCCTGCACATGCAGCCGTTGTACGACCCGATTTCACAATTGGTTTTCTGCGCTGAAAGCAGCGATGTTTGCGACGTGTGGATCGGAGGACGACAGTTAATGGACGCCCGTCGATTAAGTAACGTGAACCAGAAGTCACTGTTCGACAAAGCCGCGCACTGGTCCGAGCGCTTGTCCGATTTTGGCATAGACCGATAAGCTGCATATATGATTTCAGAACTAAACGCAGACGCCCGTGAAATAGCGCAATTCGAAGCGCTTGCCTCCCGCTGGTGGGACCCGCAAGGTGAAATGCGACCGCTGCACCAGATTAATCCTCTGCGTCTGAAATATGTCACCCAGCGCTGCAGCCTGAAGGGCAGTCAGGTATTGGATGTAGGCTGCGGCGGCGGACTGCTAAGCGAAGCGATGGCGGCTGAAGGAGCGGTCGTAACTGGGGTGGACCTGGCAGAGGCGTCACTGGAGGTAGCCAGGCTGCACTTGCTGGAAACGGGGTTGGATGTCGACTACAAAAATATCAGTGTTGAGGAACTGGCCGGTGAACAGCCTGGGAGTTTCGACATAGTCACCTGCATGGAAATGCTGGAGCACGTGCCCGACCCCGAATCGATAGTACGCGCCTGTGCCACACTGGTGCGCCCGGGCGGTACCGTGTTTTTCTCAACCTTAAACCGCAATCCCAAGGCTTACCTTTTGGCAGTACTCGGCGCCGAATACATCTTGCGTATGTTACCGACAGGCACCCACGACTATCGAAAATTTATTCGGCCCTCCGAACTTGGTGCCTGGTGCCGTAGTAGAGGACTGTCTATCCAAGGCATGACCGGACTGCATTACCACCCAATTCACCAGGACTATTACCTGGGGAATAACGTAGACGTGAATTACCTCATGCATTGCCAACGCACAGGGCGGGCCAGGGAATGAGCATCTGCTCCAGACCCGTCAGCATATTGTTCGACCTGGATGGCACCCTGGTAGACACCGCACCCGACATGGCCGTTGCGCTCAACCAATTGCTGACCGAGCATGGCCGGCCTTCTCTGCCCTACGACAGAATCAGACCCCAGGTTTCCAATGGCGCCCGTGGCTTGCTGGGACTGGGATTTGGTATCGATACGCAACATCCTGAATTCGATGAACTGAGGTTGCGGTTTCTGGACCTTTATCAGCGCGACCTGTGCGCCCATTCACGCCTGTTTGGCGGCATGAACGATGTTCTGATGGCGCTTGAGAATGATGGAATTGTCTGGGGGATTGTCACGAACAAGCCTGGCTGGCTCACCACGCCCCTGGTCCAGGCCCTGGGGATCAGTGAGCGTGCCGGTTGCGTGGTGTCAGGTGACACTTGCGCCCGCGCAAAGCCCCACCCCATGCCCCTGCTCCATGCTGCGCAACTCCTTGGTCTTGATGCCGCCAGCTGTCTATATGTAGGGGACGCGATCAGGGACGTAGAGGCCGCCCGCGCCGCCGGAATGCCGGTAGTGGCCGCGCAGTACGGATACCTGGAACCAGGCAGCGACCCCAGTCTTTGGGGGGCCGACGCCCTCGTCGCACATCCCATGGAATTACTGACGCTTATTGGTCTAACCCGTTAGGGGCCGTGGCGGGCCGGGCTTCACGCCCGATATACTTTCAGATAGCGCCTTGCACCGGACGGGTGCCGGAACCGGAATCTTCGAATCAGCAAAGCAGGACAGCCGAATATGACCCTTGACGCACAGTGTATTGCTCAAAACTATCGCCCTGACAGTGATTGTTTGTCCGGTCGCATCGTCTTGATTACTGGTGCGGGTGCCGGAATTGGCGCCGAACTGGCCGTGGCCAGCGCCGCCTGCGGAGCCCGTGTAGTGCTGCTGGGCAAAACCATTGCAAAGCTGGAAGCTACCTACGACAGAATCATGGCGGTGGAGAGGGAGCGCCCGTCCATTTACCCCCTGGATCTGCTGGGCGCAACACCCCAGGACTACGCTGAACTGGCGCTGGTTCTCGAAAAAGAATACGGGCGCCTGGACGGACTGGTTCACAATGCCGGGATACTCGGCGATCGATCGCAAATAGAGCACTATGATCCGATCGTGTGGCAAAAGACCCTGCATGTGAACCTGACTGCGCCCTTCCTGCTTACCCAGGCCTGCCTACCCCTGCTGAAAAAATCCGACGATGCGTCGGTGGTATTCGTCTCAAGCGGTGTGGGCCGGAAAGGACGGGCATACTGGGGCGCCTACGCCTGTTCAAAATTCGGTATCGAAGGCCTGGCCCAGGTATTGGCGGATGAAACGGAAAAAAACACATCCATCCGCGCAAATTGCGTAAATCCTGGACCTACCAGGACGGCCATGCGCAAGGTCGCCTACCCGGGCGAGGATCCGAACAGCTCGAAGGCACCCCAGGAGGTTTTATCACCCTACCTTTATCTTTTGGGGGCCGACAGCAAGGGCGTTTCCGGACTCAGCCTCGACAGTCAGACAAAGAGCCTGAAGACCTGACACCGGCAAACCGGTGCATGTCCCTGAGCGTGCATTCGTCGCAACGGGGGCACTTCCGCCAACGCAAGCTCGACATTTTCCCAACGCGTCCCCTGTACCAGGATTGCCCCTATAAGCAATGCAAAGTCAGAACCGGCAGGCGACAAACCCTGAGCGCCAGTGACCCGTTTTGAGTACAAATCGTGGGTCAAGACCTATGAAAGCCTGGACGCCGCCGGGCCGGTGATCGGGGCTTGTCGGCTACGCCAGGTACAGGCAGGCAGGCAGCCGCGTAGAGCGCGGAAATTTCTGCGGGAGTAAGCGGACGATATTTGCCACGCAATACTCTTCGATCTATGTCAATTGGGCCAAATCGAATTCGCTTGAGCCTGGAAACAGAAAAGCCCCGACTGGCCCACAGTCGACGCACCTCCCTGTTTCTCCCCTCCGCCAGCATCACCTGAAACCAGGGGTTATTACTGGCGGCACCCATGGCGGACACTTCCAGGAAACGCGCTGGCCCATCATCCAGCTCCACCCCGTCTATCAGGGCTTGAATATCCTCATCGCTGGGATGCCCCATAACCCTGACCGCATAGTGGCGCTCAATTCCGCCAGACGGGTGCATGAGTTTGTTTGCCAACTCACCGTCGGTTGTGAATAACAGCAATCCGCTGGTCCCCGCATCAAGGCGACCAACGCTGACCCAACGCTTGCCTTTCAGGCGTGGCAGATTGTCAAATACGCTGCGCAATTCGCCCTCGGGCTTGGTCGAGCAGACTTCGCCTTCCGGCTTGTTGTACATCAGATGTTGGTGCCGTCCACCCACACCTGCCTTGCCGAGCTTGAGCAGTTTGCGGTCCAGCATTATGCGGTCACCGAGACTGGCCTTGTCTCCCAGCTGAGCAACCTTCCCGTTCACGGTCAGGCGGCCATCCTTTATCCACTGCTCAATGGCGCGACGGGAGCCAAGGCCAAGTTGTGCCAGCAGCTTCTGGAGACGTTCTTCCACGACGGTCAGGCCTTCTCTGTACTGGATAATTCATCGGGATTTTCGCCGGCAACCCGAACATCTTCTTTTTCTGGCACGCGGGCCTCGGGCACTGCCCCCGGAATCTTCGGGGCCCGTATTTCCATGTGAGCCCGACACCCCGGACGCGGACTTTGATCTCTCCACGGTGACATCTTCCTGAGACGCAGTCTCCCTCTCGCTAGCTGCCTCCTCCGCATCAGACACCTCTGATGCCTCGCCATCATCCATCATTCCGGCGTCCTGGGTTCTAACGGCTTCCCGAAACTCCGGGTCTGGCAAATCCAATTCGACGTTCAGATTATCCAGATCACTAATATCGGCCAGGGTTGGCAATTCACTCAGACTCTTGAGTCCAAAATAATCAAGGAACTCACGAGTCGTACCAAATATGGCCGGCTTGCCCGGAACATCACGGTGTCCCAACACGCGAATCCAGCTTCTATCAAGCAGGGTTCGAACAATATTGCTGGAAACAGCAACGCCACGTACCTCCTCAATTTCACCACGGGTTACCGGCTGTCGATATGCGATGATGGACAGGGTTTCGAGTAGCGCGCGCGAATAACGCGGTGGCCGTTCCAGCCAGAGACGGGAAATCCATTCCGCAAGTTCCTTTCGCACCTGAATCCGGAAACCGCTTGCCACTTCAATTAACTGGATACCCCTATCGGCATATTCCTCGGCAAGAAACGCAACGGCATCACGTATATCCTGCTTCTCCGGGATGCTGTCAAGGTCAGTTCCAAACAGGCCCTGGAGTTGGTCGATACTCAAGGGTCCGCCTACCGCCAGCAGTCCCGCCTCGACGATATTTCTTATTCGCTTCTGATCCATCTCTAGTAAGACACCTGCTGTTGGTTGCCATCCTCATCACCGACAGTTCCCGCCGACGATGGCTTCACGTGAATCGGGGCAAAAGGCTCGGACTGAACGACCTCAATCAGAGATTCCTTGATCAATTCAAGAATTGCCAGAAAAGTCACTGCCACCCCGGCCCGACCCTCTTCGGGCTTGAACAACTCTGTGAATCTCAAGAATCTGCTCGGGCTGAGGCGGGATAATACCTCACTCATCCTTTCTCGAACCGATAGGGTTTCTCTCTGTACCTGCAAGCTCGCATACATCTCTGCCCGATGCATGACATCCCTGAAACAAACCAGCATCTCTTTCAGGGTCACATCAGGCAGAATCTCCATCACCTTGCGTTCAGGACTTTCTGCCGAAGCAACGGTGACGTCCCTCTCAAGCCTGGGTAAAGCGTTGAGTTCCTCGGCCGCCTGCTTGTAGCGCTCGTACTCCTGGAGCCTGCGAACCAATTCGGCGCGAGGATCGTTCTCGTCCAATTCCTCCGACCCAGATCTGGGAAGCAACATTCGGGACTTGATCTCGGCCAGCATGGCCGCCATCAACAGATATTCGCCCGCCAGTTCCAATTGCAGTTCGTGCATAAGCTCGATGTACTGCACGTACTGTCGGGTGATTTCCAGAATAGGAATATCAAGAACGTCAATGTTCTGCCTTTTAATCAAGTACAACAACATGTCCAGGGGCCCCTCGAAGGCCTCCAGGAATACTTGCAGGGCGTGTGGCGGTATGTACAAATCTCGCGGCAGTGCCGTTATCGGCTCTCCTTCCACCACGGCGAAAGGCATTTCACTTTGATAGGGCAAAATTTCCGTATGCTGCAAAATCAGGCCGGGCTCATTCTGCACCAGCGTCAGCTCGGGTTTTTCAGACATGGTATACCTCCCGCTCCTGGTGATCAGAAATAATCAACGCCGATTGCTGATCGGACGTCGTCCATGGTATCGCGAGCAGTCTCTCGGGCCGTGGAACAACCCTCGGCCACCACCCTCCTGACGTAGTCGAGATTGCCGGCCAACTCCTTGCCCCGTTTGCGTATGGGTTCCAGCTCCGCCTGCACCGCATCAGTCAATCTACCCTTACAATCCAGACACCCTATTCCGGCGGTTCTGCAGCCCTCATTGACCCAGTCACGGGTTTGCTGGTCCGAATAGACCTTGTGCAGACCCCAAACCGGGCATTTGTCAGGATCGCCCGGGTCGTTTCTCCGAACCCGAGCCGGATCAGTTTGCATGATCTTGAGCTTTTGCTGGACTACATCGGCCTCCTCCCGCAGGGCGATGGTATTTCCATAGGACTTGGACATTTTCTGCCCGTCCAGACCCGGCACTTTTGGTGTCTCGGTGAGCAGCGCTTCCGGCTCAACCAGTATCGAACGCCCACCACCTTCCAGAAAGCCGATCAGTCGCTCCGCATCGGCCACGGTCAAATTGTGGCTGCCAAAAACCAGCGCCTTGCCATCCTCCAGGGCCTTCGCATCTCCCCGCTCCTGGTACAGACGTCGCGATTCACGATAGCGCTTGCCATTTTTCGTGCCAAGATTTTTCAAGGCCCGCTCGGCGCGCTCTTCGAAATCCGGTTCTCTGCCGTACAGAAAATTAAACCGCCGAGCGACCTCGCGAGTTAACTCGACATGCGCGACCTGATCCTCGCCCACTGGCACATAGGAGGGACGATAAAGAAGGATATCTGCCGCCTGGAGCAAGGGATAGCCAAGAAACCCATAGGTCGCCAAATCACGACCCGTCAGTTTGTCTTGCTGATCTTTGTAACTTGGCACCCGTTCCAGCCAGGCAAGAGGAGTTGCCATGGATAGCAAAAGATGCAACTCAGCGTGCTCGGGAACCTGACTTTGAATGAAAATTGTCGCGGCGGAAGGATTCAGGCCGGCGGCGAGCCAGTCAATCACCATCTCCCACAAGTCTTGTTCGATTCTGGAGGTATCCTCGTAATGAGTGGTCAACGCATGCCAGTCGGCCACAAAGTAGTAACACTTGTACTCGTACTGAAGTTTGAGCCAGTTCTTCAATGCACCATGATAATTGCCGAGGTGAAGACCACCTGTTGGTCTCATTCCGGAAACTACACGATTCTCGGGACGACTACCGTTCGTCACTCACGCCTCCAAGGTAAAGACAAAAGAACGCGAAACACCCAAGTTGGCGCCGCGGCAAGCTGACCCGGCAAGTACACACAGGGTCCGTTCGTAGTATACGCTGGGGAGGAAGGGAAAGCTGCCCGACCAACCTGCGGCCCACTCCATCTCAATTCCCATGGTGGTTGGTTTTTCACCAGATACTGACGGCGCAGCAGCTAGGAAAGCGGGCTCGTGTCGCCCTTGCCATGCCGAAGAATAACCGGCACTCCCTCAACAAGGTCAACTACGGTCGTCGGCTCAAAACCGCAGGCACCCGAGTCAATCACCAAATCCACCCTTCCCGACAGCTTGTCCAGCACCTCTATCGCATTTGACGGGGGCTGCTCATCGCCGGGGAAAAGCAAGGTGGAGCTCATTAATGGCTCCCCCAGGCTTTCAAGCAGCGCCTGGGTAACCGGATGCTCGGGTACACGGATGCCGATAGTCTTGCGTTTGGGATTCTGAAGACGGCGCGGCACCTCGCGGGTAGCGCGCAATACAAATGTGTAGGGTCCGGGTGTCAAAGACCTCAACAGGCGATAGGCCCAATTATCAACCCGGGCATACACGGCGATTTCCGACAGGTCGCGGCAGACAAGCGTAAAGTTGTGGTTCTTTCCGGCCTGACGAATCCGACGGATCCGCTCCAAAGCATCTTTGTCACCCAGGTGGCACCCCAATGCGTAGCTGGAATCCGTTGGATAGGCAATGACACCCCCGTCTCTAATAACGCCTACAACCTGACTGATCAGGCGTGCCTGGGGATTGTCTGGGTGAATCTCAATTACCTGGGTCATGTTGCGCAACTACTTTAGTGAGGCATGAAAGACCTCGTGTGTTAGCTCGACGGCACGTAGGGTATCATCGCTGCAGTTACAAATTTAACCGGCATCACAACACCCATGAAACTATTGATAGACTTTTTCCCGGTCTTCGCGTTTTTCGTAGCGTATAAAGCCTTCGACATCTATGTCGCCACCGCTGTGCTGATCGTGTCGTTCCTCGTCCAGTTTTTTCTGGATTGGTATAAAAACAAGAAAATCAACAACATGCACCTCACGTCACTGATCCTGGTGCTAGTATTTGGCGGGGTCACCCTTTTCCTGAGAAATGAAATATTCATTCAATGGAAACCAACCGTGCTGAACTGGCTGTTTGCCCTGGCGTTTCTCCTGACGCCACTTCTGACCAAAAAAACACTGGTCCAGCGCTTGCTGGAAAAGAACATCGACCTTGCTCCTAATTTGTGGGGGCAACTCAATTTGATGTGGGTGATCTTCTTCGCGCTTAGTGGAGCAGCGAACTTGTATGTCGTATACCACTATGACGAAGCAACCTGGGTTAATTTCAAGCTGTTCGGTTTACTAGGTCTAACGGTTCTTTTCGTTCTTCTTCAAGGAATTTGGTTAAGCAGAAAAGCTGACCTGCTGCCAGCTTCGGCAGAACAACCGACCACACAACTGCAGACACCAGAGAAGGCCGATCGGCATCAGTGATTGAGATACAATCACATTGAATGTTTTACTTTAACTAAATCTGCTATATTATTGTTTTATATGACTAATAAAGATAACATAAATCTAATTTCTTTGGTGAAATCGAGGCTGGAAAAACATCTCAACCCGACGATGCTGGAAATTGACGACGAAAGCAAAATGCACGTGGGTCACGCAGGCGCCCAGGGTGGAATGAGTCATTTGGCCATAAAAATCTCCAGCAAGTCACTGGAAAAAATGCCTAAGCTATTGGCACATAAGACTATTTATGGCGCACTTGATGATTTGATGCATACTCGAATTCACGCCCTTCGTATCCGGATCATTAAACTCGACTGATGCTGCAAATGGCCTGCCCGGCAGGCTTGCGCAGAATCCTGAAAATTGGGGTATTTCGACGATCAATCTCGAAATCAGTCACTCGGCAGCAAAATAAGCAGCCCAGCCAACCGCAGGCTCTCAAAAACGTGATGCCCTTCACAGAACTATGCAGCGAGCTATTGTAGAGTTTCCAATGCATCGTTGCGCTTGCCGTCAGTGCTGCCCAACACCCTCCCGAACATTGATGAGCTTAAATCTGGCGACCTCTCCCAGGTTTTTCCATTGATCCTTAAAATGATCTAAATTGCTCTCAAAAGACGCGATCCTGCAGCTATCTTCTTCCACCCTGCCAACAGATCGCCATCTACATACCTACTCTTCAACATAATTATCTGACATAACCGCCTCGCGCCGGTTGCGTTGGCGGCCCGTGAGACCGTTCCGGATCAGCCTGTCTTTACCATAATCCACCGCCCTACCATTGGCAGCCCTTTCGGCTGACATTTAGCCTGAAACATCGCCTGATACAGTCTGATTTATATCTAAAAATTCACGTCCTGTGAGGGGTCTGCGCACCCCGAATTTTGGTCTTTCTTGTCATTTTGCCAAGAAAATTATGTTGAAAGCTTGACCGATTTTTGCCTTGGGATATATTTCCCACTGAGAGGCAACCGGCATTACATAATTATGACTGCGGCACTGGCAATCGTAGAGAACTCACTTCCCCTGATGAGCGACCAGGTAAAAAAAGGCCTATTGGCAGCATATTCACACCTGTTGCGCCCTTTGGTCAGGGTTTTGATCAAAAATGGAGTGGCCTTCGGCGAGCTTGCCGAGGCAATCAAGCACGTATATGTGCGATCTGCTGCCGAAGATTTCGCTGAAAAAGATAAACGCGCATCTGGTTCGCGAATAGCCATCCTTACCGGTCTCACTCGCAAAGACGTAAAGCGAATATTGGATGCTGTGACAAATAACTCTGGCTTGGCCACTCAGGGGGTTAATAGAGCGGCCAGAGTACTAGAGGGTTGGCACCAAGATCCTGAATTTACGGGTCCCTACGGCATTCCACTTGAGTTGCCGTTCGATAGTCCGGACATCTCATTTTCCTTGCTCGTCAGACGCTACAGCGGTGACATGCCTGCCCGCGCAATGCTCGACGAGTTGTTGAGAGTTGGTGCTGTGGACGAGTCCCAAGGGAAGGTCAAGCCCCTTAGTCGGTACTTCATCTCGTCTGAGCTCGATCCTGAAAATGCCAAGTACTTCGGCGAGGTGCTTCATGACCTAGCCGCAACCATAGAACACAACTTCAGCATTGACGCGGACACTCCCCCGAGATTTGAGCGATGGGTGACCAATGATCGGCTTAACGAGTTCAACACCCGCAAATTTCACGACATCGTCTCCAAGCTAGGAACCCAATTTTTGGAAACTTTAGATAACTGGCTGTCTTCTAACGAAATTCCAGATCGAGAGGCCAAAACAACGCCAGCAGTTAGCGTAAGAGTCGGAATCTATTTTTACGAAGAAAATAAATCAAACGGTAGGGGTAAGAAATGAAGCAAGTTCTGAGAACTTCCATTCAGGTATTACTTTTCGGGGCTGTCCTTCAAGCAACCGTCAGCTTCGCTAGTACAACGGGCCCGGTCATTGCCAACCCCTTCGCCCAAGGCGGCAGCGGTTTCGACAGCCAGGCACTCGGTGGCAGTGGCATCGACATTCAGGCACTGGGTGGCAGTGGCATCGCTAGCCAGGCACTCGGTGGCAGTGGCATCGCCAGCCAGGCGCTCGGTGGCAGTGGCATCGACAGCCAGGCACTCGGTGGCAGTGGCATCGATAGCCAGGCACTCGGTGGCAGCGGTTTCGCCAGCCAGGCACTCGGTGGCAGTGGCATCGACAGCCAGGCACTCGGTGGCAGCGGTTTCGCCAGCCAGGCACTCGGTGGCAGTGGCATCGATAGCCAGGCACTCGGTGGCAGCGGTTTCGCCAGCCAGGCACTCGGTGGCAGTGGCATCGACAGCCAGGCACTCGGTGGCAGTGGCATCGACAGCCAGGCACTCGGTGGCAGTGGCATCGATAGCCAGGCACTCGGTGGCAGCGGTTTCGCCAGCCAGGCACTGGGTGGCAGTGGCATCGATAGCCAGGCACTCGGTGGCAGTGGCATCGACAGCCAGGCACTGGGTGGCAGCGGTTTCGCCAGCCAGGCACTCGGTGGCAGTGGCATCGATAGCCAGGCACTCGGTGGCAGCGGTTTCGCCAGCCAGGCACTCGGTGGCAGTGGCATCGATAGCCAGGCACTCGGTGGCAGCGGTTTCGCCAGCCAGGCACTCGGTGGCAGTGGCATCGCCAGCCAGGCACTCGGTGGCAGTGGCATCGACAGCCAGGCACTCGGTGGCAGTGGCATCGATAGCCAGGCACTCGGTGGCAGCGGTTTCGCCAGCCAGGCACTGGGTGGCAGTGGCATCGATAGCCAGGCACTCGGTGGCAGTGGCATCGACAGCCAGGCACTGGGTGGCAGTGGCATCGACAGTCAGGCACTGGGTGGCAGTGGCATCGACAGTCAGGCACTCGGTGGCAGTGGCATCGACAGTCAGGCACTGGGTGGCAGCGGTTTCGCCAGCCAGGCACTCGGTGGCAGTGGCATCGACAGTCAGGCACTGGGTGGCAGCGGTTTCGCCAGCCAGGCACTGGGTGGCAGTGGCATCGACAGTCAGGCACTCGGTGGCAGTGGCATCGACAGTCAGGCACTCGGTGGCAGCGGTTTCGCCAGCCAGGCACTCGGTGGCAGTGGCATCGACAGTCAGGCACTCGGTGGCAGCGGTTTCGCCAGCCAGGCACTCGGTGGCAGTGGCATCGACAGTCAGGCACTCGGTGGCAGTGGTATCGCCAGCCAGGCACTCGGTGGCAGTGGCATCGACAGTCAGGCACTCGGTGGCAGTGGCATCGACAGTCAGGCACTCGGTGGCAGTGGTTTCGCCAGCCAGGCACTGGGTGGCAGTGGCATTTCAAAAGAAAATTTAAGGCGTAATAACATCAGGATCGACCGTAGAAGGATGGTCCTGGTCGGGCCTATTGAGAAAGTCGATCAAGCAACATCTAAATTGGTAATGCTAGGTCAGTCGGTCAAAATGACCGAAGTGATGCTACGTAAGGCGATGGAACTTTCGGCCTTGGGTGTTAGTTTGGAGGTTGTAGTAAGGAGTGGACGAAACGGACTTTTTGCCCTTGGAATGAAACAGTCAAACAATTTCTACGTAGCCGGTTCGAGCGCCGTGATTATTTCCGGTGATGCAAAGTGGCACAGAAAAGATATCGGACTTGTCGAAATAGGAAAGGCGATTATTGACATCACAAATTTGCTAGAGCACTCAATTGGAATGGACACCGGTGATCTAGGAACGCTGAGTTTCACGGGTATTCAGCCTGTTCCAGGTGGCGTGATCATTGCAAATTTGGCGTACTAACTAACCTTCATAATATCTAGAAACGAATTTGCTGACGGGTGCAATATGCGCCCGTCAGCCTTTGCTATTATTCTGCGGATTGTCTAAAAAAATAGACCCCGAGCCCGACGGTCGCGGGGTCAGTTGCATTGGATTCCTGCGATTCATCTGACCCAGATTTATGCCCCACTAACCAGTCATCGAGAGACTCGAGGTAAGTTAAGGAACCTTGCTCTACCATTTGTCGGAATTGTTCCGACGAGTTTAATGAGAGACCAGAACTAAATACGTAACGCTCAGCATAACCTTCTTTGGACCTATCAACTGCAGTATTATGAACGATACTGGAAACAAGGTTTGAAATAGAGAAGAACGATGATGAAAGGTACTCATCATCCATTGGCATTGGCTCAAAGAACCGTGTTAAAGGCGTCACACCCTCATCATCCACTCTTATTGCTCCGCCCCTTTCAAGCTCTCGAAGCAAGGCAACGGGAGGAATATCTCCGCCATAAGTTCTTACCAAAGTATGAAAACTCGAACCTGCGCCTTCCTGGGGTAGTTTTCTCGGTTTCCCAACGGCACTACAAAAAAGCGGGTCAGAATGCCAAGCTGCCAAAACCTTATTCGCAGGCGATCGCTTCAGCGAAATAATTTCCTCGGGACTCGCAAGCAAAGTTCTAAGGCGCCTGACTTCCTTTCTTGTCAGGCCGGTCATAACTGACACTCGTGAAATATTAGTCGGACGGCCTCGTAGGCCATGATCGGAGGTCGCTACAGAAACAAACGCTTTCTTTGATATTTCGGTAAACTCCTTAAATCCAAAACCGCAAGCAAGAAGGAGCCTAGCTAGTGGCTTAAGCACGTTAAACAGACCATTTTCTACTATTTTCTGTGTTGTTTGTTCCAATTCCTGTCCTTCCACCTAGTCGCCTGCATTTCGACTCCTCGCATCCCTTACGGAAGTTTCTAAAAAACAACCGATCTTACAGCCCAGTATCACGATGAGTGCATCAAACTATCGAGCTTTATAGTTTCCAAGTGTATTTAGATCTTCCTCAGAGCAAATTGTGATGCCTAATGCTCTGGCTTTGTCGACTTTGCTCCCAGGATTTTCTCCAGCCAGCACAAAATCTGTTTTCTTACTTACGGAAGTTGTAACTCGGGCACCCATCGACTCTAGCAAATCTCTGGCCTCGTCACGGCTCATGCCGATCAATGTACCGGTAATTACCACTGCCTTACCAGTAAACTGATTTTCATCAACCTGAATTGGCGAAAGATCTTCCCATTTCAGACCTTGGGCAATCAAACGTGATATTACTTCGCGATTGTGTGGCTCGGAAAAAAATCGTACCAGATTTCCCGCAACAATTGGCCCCACGTCTGGCGCATTCTGCAAAGCATCCTCATTTGCCCCCATCAAACCCTCAAGACTTCGAAAATGACGTGCCAGGGCCTTGGCTGTGCTCTCTCCTACCTCTCTTATGCCCAAAGCATATATCAGCTTTGGCAAACTCGTGTCTTTGCTCCTTGCAATAGCTGCCACTACATTTTCCGCAGATTTGGGACCCATTCGCTCCAGGCTGCCAAGCTGTTCCACCGACAGGTCAAAAATGTCGGCAGGTGAGTGCACGAGATCAGCATCCACCAGTTGCTCGACCAATTTACTCCCAAGGCCCTCGATGTCCATTGCCTTTCTGGAGGCGAAATGAACCAGGGCCTCCTTCCTCTGCGCCTTGCAGTACAAACCGCCGACACAGCGCGCGACGGCTTCGCCAGGAATCCGCTCCACCACGGAGTGACAGACCGGGCAATGAGCAGGCAACTGGATTAGCCTGGCATCTTTGGGACGCTTTTCGGTCAAAACTCTGACGACTTCTGGAATTACATCACCGGCTCGTCGTACGAAAACGGTATCTCCAATACGAATATCCTTTCGCTCGATTTCGTCCATATTGTGCAGCGTCGCGTTGCTGACAGTGACCCCACCCACAAAAACGGGCTCCAATCTCGCGACAGGTGTCAACGCACCCGTCCGACCCACCTGGAATTCCACGTCACGTATGACGGTCAGTTCTTCCTGGGATGGAAATTTATAGGCGATCGCCCAACGCGGGGCCCGTGCTACAAAACCCAACTCTTCCTGAAGGGCTGCAGAGTCGACCTTAAAGACGACGCCATCTATTTCGTAGGGCAGGTTCGGGCGGGCCTCCTGCATTTGCCCGTAGTAAGCCAGACAGCCCTCGGGGCCCCTTACCAATCTGGCGTCTGGTGATATTGCGAACCCCCAGCTTCCCAGCTCTTCCAGCAATTCAAAATGGCTATCCGGTTTCGACTGGCCTTCCCAAGCTCCGACACCGTAAGCAAACATCGTCAATGGCCGGGCTGCCGTAACCCTTGAATCAAGCTGGCGCAAACTGCCCGCCGCCGCATTCCGAGGATTTACAAATGGCTTACCGCCCTCACGCTCAATCCTCTCATTAAGCGCAGAAAATCCCTGCAAAGGCATAAATACTTCACCCCGAATCTCCACACTCGCGGGATAATCAGCACCGAAAAGACGAAGGGGAACAGTCGGTACTGTCCGGACGTTGAGGGTAACGTCTTCACCTCTGGCGCCATCACCCCGGGTCGACGCCCGCACCAGGACTCCTCGCTCGTAGAGCAGGTTGACCGCGGCTCCATCCAGCTTGGGCTCGGCGCTGTATTGAAGGCTTTCTGAAAAACCCAGACCGTCTCTTGCCCGCCGATCAAAGTCCAACAGTTCCTGCTCGGTAAAGGCGTTGCCCAGGGATAGCATGGGCTGAAGATGAAGCGCTTCTTCGAACTTTCCCGCCGGCGCCACGCCTACCCTTTGGCGTTGGGGAGTCAGCCCTCAATACCTCCGGATAGGCCAATTCGATGCTCTGTAATTCCCTCAGCAAGCGGTCGTACTCTGAATCGGGAATATCCGGATCATCCAGAACGTAGTAACGATAATTATGGTAGTTCAGCTGGCTAGCCAACTCTTCCGCGCGCCGCCTGGCCTCTTCCGCTTTCATCTTTATTTTGGTTCCGGGTTAACGGACTAACGGTTGCGTATTGATCTTTTTCTCTCGAAATCAATGATCTCGTCGCGAATGTAGCCTGCTCGCTGAATGCTCAAGGTACTTCCCGACTCATCCAGGACCTCACCTTCGAAGCGATCCTTTGCAGCTCTCGCAAAATCCAGCATCGAACCGAAAGCAAGGCCACCCTCCACCGGGTTGGGAAGCACCATGAAAAGTGTAAGTCCCGGTATTACCGCGGTTTCGATATTGGCCAGATCAAAGCTCCCGGGCTCGGTAATACTGGCCGCGCTGAATACCGGACCTTTGGAGCGACCGCCTTCGGTCATGAACTTGTGAAAAATATTCAGGTTTCCAAAGCGTAAACCGTGAGTCTTGAACAATTCTGTCAGTCCCTCTCCGGGCACGCCATTAACTGCGGAAAACGCCACACGCAAGGTGACAATCTTTTCTGGACGACCCAGGTTGACTGTTTCTTCTACGATCTGCCGATCTCTGTCGAAGCCGCTCTCGTCACCGTCCTTGTCGGTCGCGTACCCCTCTAGAGGGCGCGGCTCACGAGACAGTTCTGACCCCGAGGTCGTCACCTCTGATTCGGCCAGCTTCTCACCCAGCACGGGCTCCCGGCGGTGCGGTGTATCCCGATCCACGCCTGCGTCCCCGGTCTGTCGACTCCGGGTGAACAAGTAGATTCCGGCTATTACAAGAATACCGGCTATTAATAGGATCCAACGTAGCTCGGCCATGATCTCCGTTACATCGCCGCCATTTGAACGGCTTCCTCAACGTCAACCGATACCAGGCGTGATACGCCTGGCTCCTGCATTGTCACACCCGTCAACTGGTTAGCCAATTCCATGGTCACCTTGTTGTGGGTAATAAACAAGAATTGCACTTTTTCCGACATCTCGCGGACAATTTCGCAAAAACGCGTGACATTCGCATCGTCCAAAGGAGCATCTACCTCGTCCAGCAAACAAAATGGGGCTGGATTAAGCTGGAAAATCGCGAACACCAGGGCGACCGCAGTAAGCGCCTTCTCACCACCACTAAGCAAGTGAATACTGCTGTTTCGCTTACCCGGAGGTCGCGCCATTACGGTTACACCCGCGGTCAAAAGGTCCTCATCACCAAGTTCCAGGTAAGCATGTCCGCCCCCGAACAGACGGGGAAAATTCTGCTTCAAACCGGCATTCACAAGGTCATAGGTCTCCTTGAAACGCGTGCGTGTTTCACGATCAATTTTGCGAATCGCGTTCTCCAGTGTATGCAATGCCTCCTCAAGATCGTTGTTCTGGGCATTCAGGTATTCCTGGCGCTCGGATTCCTCCTTGAATTCGTCGATTGCGGCGAGGTTTATCGGGCCCAACCTGCCAATACGATTGCTGATGCTCTCGAGCCGTTGCTCCCATTTCTCTACTTCAGCATCTTCCGGTATTTGGACTGCGATAGCCTCCAACTCGTATTCTGTCTTTCGGAATTGCTCGAACAGGGCCTCGCGGCGCAAGGTGATTTCCTGGGCGGCCATGCGCGTCTCGTCGAGAGTTTCACGAGCCGCATTTACCGCCATTTCCTGATCCAAACGTCGTCCATCCAACTCGCGCATCACAGTGTCTACATCTTCAAGCGCTTTGCGAGCCTCTTGAAGGCGACTTTCAACCCGAACACGCCCTTTCAGTTTTTCCTGCAACTCCCTTCTCTGCTCGAGAATTGGACTTTCCGCTTCCAGGAGTTGCTTGTCCAGCTCGCTTTTGCGCTCTTCAAAGCGGGACAACTGCAAACGCATACGATCCATGCCAGCCAGTGCGTTCTCTCGTGTACTTCTACGAGACTGAATTTCAAGCTGAATTTGCTGAGCCTTTACACGATCTTCGTTAGCCCCTCGCTCTGCATCCAGCACGCGCCGATTCAGTTGCTCTCTCTCGGACTGCAGACCCGAACGTGTTTCGTTCAATTGGGCGAGTAACTCAATTGCCAATTCCAGTCGCCCACGAGCCTCATTTACCGCTTGCTTCAGTTCTTCAAGCTGACCAGAGACTTCCTGGAATTCGGAACCGAGGCGTTCTTTTTGGCGGGTCGCCTGTTCAATTTGTGAGCGATGAGATTCCAATTCACCATTTAATCTGGACTGCTCACGGTACAAAACAGTCTGCTTGGCCTGGGTTCCCTCACGCTGCCTCTCTTGCTCCTCCAAGCGGGTCCGAGTCTGGCTTAGCCTCGACTCAAGCTTATTCGCAAGATCCTGCTTTTCCTCGATAAAACTACGTAAGTTGCGTATCTCGGATTCACGCTCAAACACCCCCGCATGAACATCCTCACCCCGCGTGACTCTTAGCCAATTCGGTCCGACCCAAACGCCATCCCGACTAATCACGGATTCCCCGGCGCCAAGCTGACTTCGCATTGCAAGGGCTTCGTCCAGACTTTCTGCAATCCTGATCGCACCCAACAGGGAATCGATCTTGGGTTCGCCAGACACTTTGTCAGCCAGAGAGCGCATATGGTGCGGGCCAGGCCCGGTCGAAGCGCTACTGTCGAAAAAGGCCAGATGCCCCTTTTCAAGATCGCCCAGTAGTCCCGAAGCCTGACCGAGGTCTTCTACAAGTACGGCCTCCAGGCACTCGCCAAGAACTGTTTCTACCGCCCGCTCCCAGCCGCTCGCAACCGACAGACATTGCGCCAGTCGCTGACTGGAACCAAGCCCATGTTTATCCAGGAGTCCCTGGGTTGCAGCCTCGTTCTGACCCAGAGCCGCTTGCTGCAGAGCTTCCAAAGATGCCAAACGTCCGCCCGCAGAGCGAATTTCCCCTCTAAGTTTGTCACGTTCCTCGGCAACGACGTGTTCCTCTGAACGCAATTCGGCCACCTGCGTGACCAGACCTTCCCGTGCTGCCTCGAGTTCTTCCAGTTCGCCACGATGGGTCTGAAGCTGCTGCTGTAACCAATCGAATTTTTCCAGAAGCGGATGAACATCTGTATTCCCAATTTCTGCCTGGATTCGCTCGCTGCGGGCCTGCGACCGTCCTATCTGGGCGTCCAGATTCTCCAGCTTCGCGCGCTCAACGCCAGCCTTTTGCTGGGCCTGATTGATCTGCTCGCTGTTCTCGTCCCACCGATGCTGCAAGCCCTGCATTTCCGCCTGGGCCTGCTGCAGATCGACAGCCGACGCCTGTAAACTCTCCTGGGCTTGATCAAAGGTCGGCTCAAGGTCGTGCAGCGCCGCCTCCAGCTCAATAATCTGACTTTGATCCTTCGCAATATGTTCTTGAATGTCCTTAAGCCCCTGAGCGGCCTGTTCAAGATCACGGGTTTGACGCTGACGCATCTCCTCGGCGTGGTGTATGGACTGTTCCAGGCGGGCGATTTCCGAACCTATGCTGTAGAAATTCCCCTGCACAATATTGAAACCATCAGTCAGCTCGGTGTGCTTGCCCCGGGTCGTCTCGATCTCATTTTCGGTGGCGCGCTGTGAGGCGATGCTAGCCTCCAGACGGGTCTGGCGCTCGGTCACCGCATGTTTGCGCCGGGTGATCTCCTGGTCCATTACTGCGAGTTTGAGGGCCAGCAATTCTGCCGTCGTGTGCCTTTCGTCTTGTTTGAGCTCCTTGAATCGCTCGGCAACCCTCGCCTGCCGATGAAGGTGCTTGATGTGTTTGTCGACCTCGTCGCGCAGGTCCTTGAGTCGCTCCAGGTTCTCCCGAGTATGGGAAATGCGACTCTCGGTCTCGCGGCGCCGATCCTTGTATTTCGAGATACCTGCGGCCTCTTCCAGGTAGACCCGCATTTCCTCAGGGCGAGCCTCAATGAGTCGTGAAATCATGCCCTGCTCAATAATGGCGTAACTCCGCGGACCCAGTCCGGTTCCCAGGAACAGGTGGGTAATGTCCTTGCGACGGCACTTGGTGCCGTTCAGGTAATAATTCGAAGTGCCATCACGAGAAAGCAGCCGCTTTACTGAGATATCGGTAAAACTGGCGTATTGCCCACCTACTTTACCGTCAGAATTATCGAAATTCAGTTCAATCGAAGCGGTTCCCACAGGTTTGCGGGTACTGGAACCGTTGAAGATCACGTCTTCCATGGACTCGCCACGCAGGTTTTTGGCCGAGCTTTCGCCCATTACCCAGCGCACGGCGTCAATGACATTAGACTTCCCGCATCCATTCGGCCCCACGATGCCAATCAGGTTACTGGGCAGATTGATGGTTGTCGGGTCAACAAACGACTTGAATCCGGCGATTTTAATCTTGGCGAGACGCATGAAACCTCTTATAACGAATGGTCTGAACAATCCGCGTAGTGTAAAGTAATCCCTGCCCCAAGACGATGCCAAATAGCAGGGCTCAAAGAGAGCCTGCCAAGAGTGAAGATGAGCCAGAAACACCCCTGAAAGCACCGCCCAGCGCCCATCCCGGGAGCTTGAAACCTTCCCGAATCCGAACCCCGGGCGCGATTACACAATTCGAATCGAAATACCGGAGTTTACTTGTCTGTGCCCAAAGACGGGGCAGCCTGATTTCGCCACGCTGACGCTTGAATATGTGCCAAATCTGGCCTGTGTAGAGCTCAAGTCATTGAAATTATATACGTGGTCCTACCGGGATGACGGGGCTTTTCACGAGGCGGTCACCAACCAGATCCTGACGGACCTGGTGGCCGCCACTGAGCCACGCTTCATGCGTCTGACTGCTGAGTTCAACGTGCGCGGGGGCATTTATACCACTATCGTCGCGGAATACTGCCAAGCGACATGGCAAGCGCCTGAGTTGGTAAAGTTGCCATAATCAGGATTACCGGCCACGAGTGGCTAAAAATAGATCAAATTCCTTGTAACAAGACAGAAAATTCCGCTATATAATAGCGGGTTTTAATTC
Organism: uncultured Gammaproteobacteria bacterium; assembly: GCA_963823435.1. Classification (GTDB taxonomy): domain Bacteria; phylum Pseudomonadota; class Gammaproteobacteria; order Steroidobacterales; family BM003; genus CAKZML01. Next base: position 154,190 of record CAWGLN010000012.1, read on the forward strand.
CGAGGCTCGGAGAGATCGAATGGCAGCAAAGAAGACCGCCAGTAAGAAACCAGGCAAAAAGGCGTCCGTCAAGAAAGCTGCGGCTAAGAAACCGGTAGCAAAGAAGGCGCCAGCCAAGAAGGCTGTGGCCAAGAAGGCTGTGGCCAAGAAGGCTGTGGCCAAGAAGGCTGTGGCCAAGAAAGCTGTGGCCAAGAAGGCTGTGGCCAAGAAGGCTGTGGCCAAGAAGGCGTGGCCAAGAAGGCTGTGGCCAAGAAAGCTGTGGCCAAGAAAGCTGTGGCCAAGAAAGCTGTGGCCAAGAAAGCTGTGGCCAAGAAAGCGCCAGCCAAAAAGGCAGCGTCAAAATCGACCGTTAGCAAGAAAGCACCGGTGAAGTCGACTGCGGCAAGCAAGTCATCAACCAAAAAAGCCCGTACGCCCGGCTTGGACAAGACGAGAAGGCCCGGTGGGCCCATACACGGCGTGAAACCATATTCGCCCAAGCGCGGCGAAGGCTATATGGGCGACGAGCAGCTCGAGCACTTTCGCACCATCCTGCTCAACTGGAAACGGGAATTGATGGAGGAAGTAGACCGTACCGTGCATCACATGCAAGACGAAGCGGCAAATTTCCCGGACCCGAACGATCGAGCGACGCAGGAATCGGAGTTTGGGCTGGAATTGCGCACACGTGATCGCGAGCGAAAGTTGCTGAAGAAAATCGATTCCGCTATCAAGCGGATTGACGATGGCAGCTACGGATATTGTGAAGAAACCGGTGACGAGATTGGCCTCAAGAGGCTTGAAGCCAGACCGGTAGCAACACTGTCATTGGAAGCCCAGGAACGCCGTGAACTGGCCGAGCGCCAGTTCAGGGACCGCGACGATCGCTATCGTTAATTCAGCCTGGTCCCGCAAGCAGCCCGTTTCGACGGGCTGGCTTCTGCGGCCTGCCAGACCATGTATATAGGCCGCTTCGCGCCCTCCCCCACAGGTCCCCTGCATTTTGGCTCTCTGCTTGCCGCGCTGGCCAGTTTCCTTCGGGCTCGCCAGCAAGGTGGGCGTTGGCTGGTTCGGATAGAGGATATCGATCCGCCCCGACAACCTCCCGACTCCTGCGAGCAAATTCTGAAGGCGCTGAAAGCCCATGGACTGGAGTGGGACGGATCGTTAGATTTTCAGAGCAGTCACAGTTCTTATTACGATGATGCGATCGCGCAACTTCAACACAGCAAGTTGGCGTATCCATGCACGTGCAGTCGCAGTCAAATCAAGGACTCTGGCGCACGCGAGGAACTGGAGGGCCTGGGTCCGGTCTATCCCGGAACCTGTAGTGAAACACCACTACTGACCCACAAAAAATCTGCTCTTCGAATGCGCGTAGACCAGGCTGTGGTTACCTTTGCCGACCTGGTTCAGGGGCAGGTCAGCCAGGATTTGAGGCGTCAGTCCGGTGATTTCCTCATCAAGCGTCGGGACGGCTTATACAGCTATTCACTTGCAGTGGCCGTTGATGATGCCCGGCAGGAGATAACCGAGGTCATCCGGGGCGCCGATTTATTGCAGCAAACTCCCCGCCAGATTTTTGTCATGGGGCACTTGGGATACCGGCCTCCACGCTATGGGCACGTTCTCTTAGCAACCGATGTCAGCGGTCAAAAATTAAGCAAGCAAAGCGGCGCGCCGGCCCTGGATAACTCAAGACCCGTGGAAAACCTCATCATGGCGATGCGTGTCCTGGGAATGTCTACCACTCCGGACATGTCCGGATTGAGCCTGGCCCGACTACTGGACTGGGGTGTGGCCAATTTCCGACTGGAGGCGCTGCATGGGATCAAGGCGCAAGCCATTGATTTTCGATTATGATCTGCGGATGAATAGTGTACAATTTTGTGCACTGCCACGAACGATGGTCAGAACGCCCTAATCGGCAGTAGATAAACAGCGGCGGAGTCCTCGGTAGGACTCCTGATTCCTAACCGAAATGCCGGGTACATGCATGAACAAGCCAAGAATTATCAAGAAATATCCCAATCGTCGTTTGTATGACACCGAAGAGAGTCGCTACATCACCCTGGCCGATATTCGCAGCCTGGTCATGAACAAGATCGATTTCATGGTAATTGACAAGAAAAGCCAGGATGACATAACCAGAAATATATTGCTGCAGGTTATCAGCGAGCAGGAACAACTGGGTGACCCGATAATGAGCCGCGAGTTTCTGGCGCATGTCATTCGCTCCTATGGGGACACCATGCAGTCCATGGTGGGTAGCTACCTGGAACAGAGCCTCAAGCTCTTCATGGACCAACAGCAACAAGTGCGCGACAGGATTAAGAGCGTGGTTGGTATTGATCCAGTGGGAATAGTGACCGGCGTGGCGCAAAAGAACTATCAGCGCTGGAAGTCGGTCCAGGAAGATTTGCTGCGAACTTTCGGAGGTGGCCCCAGCCATCCTGAAGCCGAGGCGACACCGCCCAAAACCTCGCCCCCCGCAAGAAAAAAAGCCAAGACCAAGGCTAAGGCCAGTAGCAAGGCAAAGTGATCCGAAGGGGGCTGTAAGGCCCCCTGTTTATAATTGCCCAGGTTTCATCATTCGGCATGATTAAAACCAGCAACTTCCGGCCTGCAAGATTACTGGGAAACCGGCACCTACAAACCATATTGCCAAATGCGGGCTTACGGCAGCCCCGGCGCAGCAACTTGCGCCGCGAAACCCTGGAGCTTTCCGATGGGGATTTTTTGCACCTGGACTGGCTCGCCGACGGTGCAAGAAATGAGGGTGCGCCACTGTTGATGTGTCTGCATGGACTTGAGGGATCCAGCCAATCCAACTACGCCGCGGACCTGATTAGCCAGGCGGAAAAAGCCGGATGGGACGCCTTGGTCATGCATTTCAGGGGATGCAGCGGAACCATCAACCGCCTCCCACGCAGCTACCATGCGGGAGAGACCACGGACCTGGTGGCGGTTCTGGAACATATCCGCCTGCGCCAGCCCCAACCACGGCAGCTTTTTGTCGCGGGCTATTCGCTCGGCGGCAACATGTTGCTGAAGCACCTGGGAGAGCAAGGCCAAAAATCACCCATAGACGCAGCGGTTGCGGTGTCCGTGCCTTTTGACCTGTACGGTGCTGCCCTGTCCATTGACAAGGGTCTCGGTCGCCTTTATCAGTACGCGCTGATGCGAAAAATGAAAGAAAGGGTCCGTGCCAAACGCTCGGATCTTTGCGGTCTGATTGATATTGAGCTGGCATTGAAGAGTCGCAACTTCGCCGAATTCGACGAGCACGTCACCGCACCGCTACATGGTTTTTCTGGGCACAGGGACTATTACAACCGCTGCAGCAGCATCCATTTCATGCAGGGTATTGCAACTCCGACGCTCGTCCTGCACGCCAGGGATGATCCCTTTCTGGATCCGTGCTACCTGCCCACCGAGGCACACATCTCGGATTCTGTCACTGTTGAATACAGCGCCAAAGGCGGTCATGTGGGCTTCGTAGAGCAAAAAAAACCGTGGCAACCCGCATTGTGGTTGCCACGGCGTATCATGGAGTACTTTGGCGAGCGGGTTTGAGTCTCGTCGACCCGCGCACCAGGACGCACGTCTACTACTGAGCCGGCGCCTCTTCCAATTCCTTCATGCTCAGGCGAACACGGCCCTGACGGTCCACTTCGAGGACCTTCACACGAACCACGTCACCTTCGTTCAAAGCGTCGCTAACCTTCTCCACGCGCTGATGCGAAATCTGGGAAATATGCACCAGGCCATCCTTACCAGGAAGGATTTCGACGAATGCGCCGAAGTCCATCAGGCGCTGCACACGGCCTTCATATATTTGGCCCACTTCCACTTCAGCGGTGATCAGATCAATACGCTTGCGGGCAGCACGGCCTGACTCTGCATCCACCGAGGCAATTTTGATGGTGCCGTCGTTCTCGATGTCAATGGTGGCGCCGGTCGTCTCGGTGATTTCGCGAATCACACTGCCGCCCTTGCCAATTACGTCACGAATCTTCTCTGGGTCGATCTTGAAGGTCATGATGGTCGGAGCCCAGTCAGACATTTCTGCACGGGGCTTGTCGAGAACCTTGTTCATTTCACCCAGGATATACAAACGGGCGTCACGGGCCTGGGCCAGGGCGTCCTGCATGATCTCACGGGTAATCCCTTCGATCTTGATATCCATCTGCAGGGCAGTAATACCGTTGTCGGTTCCCGCCACCTTGAAGTCCATATCACCCAGGTGATCCTCGTCACCCAGAATATCGGTAAGCACTTTGTAACGGTCGCCATCCTTAACCAAGCCCATCGCCACGCCTGCTACAGGCGCCTTGATCGGCACACCCGCATCCATCAGCGCAAGGCTGGTGCCGCAAACAGAGGCCATTGAACTCGATCCATTGGATTCTGTGATTTCCGAGACAACGCGAATGACGTAAGGGAACTCCTCAGTCGTAGGCATGACCGCCTGAATACCACGTTTGGCCAGTTTGCCGTGACCGATTTCGCGGCGCTTGGGCGAACCGACGAAACCAGTCTCACCAACGGAGTACGGAGGGAAATTGTAGTGCAGCATGAACGCTTCACGACGTTCGCCTTCCAGGGCATCGATAATCTGTGAGTCACGACCCGTGCCCAAAGTGGTAACCACAATGGCCTGGGTCTCACCGCGGGTAAACAAGGCAGAGCCGTGAGTCCGCGGCAATATGCCGGTACGGACAGTAATCGGACGCACGGTATGCGCATCACGGCCGTCGATACGCGGGGCGCCATCCAGCACCTGGTTTCGCACCGTCGAGCTTTCCAGCTTGGACAGGGCGCCTGACACCTGGTCACGACCCCAGGGGGCATCCTCGGCGCCGGACAGAACTTCAACTGCTGCCGCCTTGATTTCGCCAACGCGGGTATAGCGATCCTGCTTGTCAGAAATCTGGTAAGCCTCTTCCAACGCCGCTGCGGCCTGACCGGATACTGCTGAGGCCAGCTTGGGATCGGCCACGGGGGCCACCCAGTTCCAGGACGGCTTGCCCGCCTCCGCAACAAGTTCATTGATCACCTTGATGGCGGTCTGCATGGCCTCGTGACCGAACATCACGGCACCCAACATGACATCCTCAGGCAGGCGATCTGCTTCAGATTCCACCATCAACACGGCATGCTCAGTACCGGCAACCACCAGGTCAAGGGACGAGGTCTTCAGTTGGTCTGCGGTCGGGTTGAGCACGTATTGATTGCCGATATATCCAACCCTGGCGCCGCCAATCGGGCCGTTGAATGGCATGCCGGACAAGGCCAGTGCGGCCGATGCACCCAGCATTGCGGGAATATCCGGGTCCACCTGGGTATTCATGGAAATCACGGTGGCGATTACCTGGACTTCGTTCACAAAGCCTTTGGGAAATAGTGGCCGAACTGGACGATCAATCAGACGAGACGTCAGTGTTTCTTTTTCACTGGGACGTCCTTCGCGCTTGAAAAATCCGCCCGGAATTTTTCCGGCCGCGTAGGTTTTTTCCTGGTAGTTCACCGTTAGAGGGAAGAATCCCCGGCTCGGATCGGCAGTCTTGGAGCCAACTGCGGTTACCAGAACAACGGTGTCTGCCATGTTGACCAACACAGCGCCATCAGCCTGCCGAGCAACCTCTCCGGTTTCGATGGTTACGGTATGCTCGCCGTACTGAAAGGACTTCTTAATAATTGCCACGTTACATTTCCTTGAATAGGAATTCTGTCGATGGTTAGGATTCGGACTGCTTATCGACGCAGGCCAAGGGTGCTGATCAGATCGCGGTAGCGGGCCTGATCCTTCTCTTTCAGGTAGTCCAGCAACTTGCGACGTTGGTTAACCATCTTGAGCAGACCACGACGTGAGTGGTGGTCTTTCTTATGCGTTGCGAAGTGCCCGGTGAGTTCCGAGATGCGCGCGGAAAGCAGCGCAACCTGAACCTCGGGTGATCCCGTGTCGGCCGTGCCACGGCCGTGCTGGGATACGATTTCGCTCTTTTGTTCGGTGCTTAAAGGCATTTCAAGTTTCTCCTGATGGCCCGGACTCCAAGTTGCCTGGCCCTGAATTAAGCCCGCTATTTTAACCTGTTAGCAGACTTGTAAACAAGTTGATATTCAGTCACTTGCCCTCTGGCTGGCCCAATTCCAGCCGAAGACCGGGAAACATACGTTGCGGGACCAGCAATCCGTCATCCCCCGCCTCGGCAATCGCGACAAACTCACCCCCGGGGCCGTAAATCCTTACCCTGCCGCGGGCCTCTAGCGCGGAAACAGCGACTTTCCGACCCTGGAACAGGTGTTCGACCGAATCAGCATCCAGATCCACCCGCGGCCAGTCCGGCCAGGGCCGAATCTACCGGCATCAAGGCCTCATCGAGCCTGCCCTCGCCGGCCATCATCTCAAGGGTCTCGAAATCAAGCATGGGCAACTGATCAAAGCCACCCACCCCTGTCCGACGCAGAACTTCAACATGTGCAAGGGTCCCCAGGCGGTCAGCGACGTCCTCCACCAGGGACCGAATGTAAGTACCCTTTGAGCAACACACATCGCAAGTCAGGCGATCTCTCTCCAGATTCAGCAAGGTCAGCTTATGAATCACTATAGGTCGGGCGGGACGCTCGATGTGCTCACCCTTCCGAGCCATGTCGTACAACCGGCGTCCCTGCACCTTTAGTGCGGAGTACATTGGCGGCACCTGTTCACCGGCGCCAAGAAAACCATCCAGGACCCTGCTCACAGCCGCCTCCTCCAGGGCCGGAACTGGCGCCTCCTCAATAACCTCGCCATCGGCATCCGCTGTATCCGTTCGCTGCCCCAGTCGGGCAGTGACCCGGTAAGTCTTGTCCGCAAGCAGTAGATACGCCGATACCTTGGTTGCCTCGCCAAAACACAGCGGAAGCATGCCACTTGCGAGTGGATCCAGGCTGCCCGTGTGGCCGGCCTTGCGGGCATTGAACAGTCTCTTGGCCCTTTGCAGCGCCGCATTGGATGTGCAACCCGAGGGCTTGTCCAGCAGCAATATGCCGTTCACCGCCCGGCGCGCCATTTTTGGGGTTGCCATGATCAATTCGGGTTCGAATCAGGAATTGTCGGAATCGTCCGCTGCCGCCCGATCGCTAGCCACAGCCTCATCAATCAGACTGGTGACCCGCTGGGCCTGTTCCAGGGTCAGGTCATATTCGAAATGCAGTTCAGGTACCCTGCGCAAACGCATTTCCCTGCTCAGTAACTGTCGAATCTTACCGGCAGAACTGGCCAGGGCGTCGGTCAGGACTTCACGATCAGCATTCAGGTCGAAGGACGAGTAGAAAATCCTGGCATGAGATAGATCACGGCTGACCTTGACCTCCGTCACCGTAATTTTCTCCAGTCGCGGGTCCTTCAAACGCAGCCGAACTATTTCACTGACCGAGCGCTGTATTTCCTCAGCGATTCGCTGACTGCGGTGAAATTCCCTCGGCATATCGTTATCACCAACCCGCTAAATAAAGCGAGCGATCTCGATGCGTTCAAAGCATTCAATCTGATCGTCAACCTTGACGTCATTGTAGCCCTTCACGCCGATACCGCACTCGGTGCCAGATTTGACTTCGCCAACGTCATCCTTGAATCGCCGCAGCGATTCGAGTTCACCCTCGAAGATCACCACGTTGTCGCGCAACACCCGGATCGGATTATTCCTGCGCACAGTTCCCTCGGTCACGATACAACCGGCCACCGCACCAAACTTCGGCGAGCGGAAGACGTCACGAACCTGGGCGATACCAACAATCTGCTCACGAATTTCCGGCGCCAGCTTGCCGTTGATGGCTGCCTTCACATCATCTATCGCTTCATAAATGATGCTGTAGTAACGCATATCCACGCCGGAATCCTTGACCGCATTGCGGGCACCGGCATCGGCTCTTACATTAAACCCGATAATGATCGCCTCGGATGCAGACGCAAGATTCACATCAGACTCCGTAATACCGCCGACTGAACTGGCGATCACGTTGACTTTAATCTCATCGCTGGACAACTTGGTCAGGGAGTCTCTTAAAGCCTCCGCACTACCTTGCACATCAGCCTTGATCAACAACTGCACGCTGTCAGCCTGACTTTCCTGGTACCGCTGGAACACATCCTCCAGCTTCGCGCTGGCCTGGCTGGCCAACTTGACCTCGCGCACCTTGCTCTGGCGTAACTCGGCTACCTCGCGCGCCCTGCGCTCGTCGGCCACAACCTGCAGGTCGTCGCCGGCATTTGGCGAACCAGACAAACCCAGCAACACCGCCGGCATCGAGGGCCCAGCGCTCTGAATCACCTTGCCATCTTCGTCAAACATGGCGCGGACGCGGCCGTATACATGACCTGCCAGGACCATGTCGCCTGTACGCAAGGTGCCCCGGTTCACCAGAACCGTGGCCACAGCGCCACGACCTTTCTCAAGGCTGGATTCGATCACCACGCCGACCGCCGGACCGGCTACCGGCGCCTTGAGCTCAAGCACCTCGGCCTGCAATAAAATAGCATCCAGAAGTTCGTCGATACCCTCGCCGGTCTTGGCGGAGACATTGACGAACATGTTTTCGCCACCCCAGTCCTCAGGGATAACGTTATGTTGCGACAGGTCGTTCTTTACCCGATCCAGGTCAGCCTCCGGTCGGTCAATCTTGTTGATCGCGACGACCAGCGGAACACCCGCGGCCCGGGCATGCTGAATTGCCTCAACCGTCTGCGGCATCACACCATCATCTGCGGCCACCACCAGGATCACGATATCGGTCACCTGCGCGCCTCGGGCACGCATTGCGGTAAAGGCGGCATGACCCGGGGTATCCAGGAAACTGATCACGCCCTTCTTGGTGGTTACGTGATAGGCGCCAATGTGCTGGGTAATACCACCCGCTTCACCAGCAGTCACGCGGGTGGTGCGAATGAAATCAAGGAGCGAGGTTTTGCCATGATCAACGTGCCCCATGACGGTAACCACCGGTGGACGTGGAAGTGCTTCGCCAGTTTCGGCGATCGCGTCCTCAATAATCTTGTCTTCCAGTTCCGAGTCGCTCACCGTCTTGACGGTGTGGCCCATCTCCTCTACTACCAGGGTAGCGGTCTCTTGATCAATCGTCTGATTGATGGTCACCATCAGTCCCATCTTGAACATGGCTTTGATGACTTCGTTGGCCTTGATAGCCATACGCTGGGCCAGCTCACTAACCGTTATGCTCTCGGGGATCAAAACCTCGCGAACCACCGGGGCCGTAGGCATTTCAAAACCGTGCTGACCATCGCTTGACGATGCGCCGGCACGACGGCGGCCGGCCTTTTTAGGCTTGCGCCGACCCTTGCTGTCGGCAGAGACATGCAATTCTTTGCGGCCATAACGAGTCTGCCGCTCTTTCTCACGTTCTTTCTCACGCGCCTCGCGCTTCTCTCGCAGGGCCCGTTCGGCATCTTGCCGTTTGCGTTCCTCTTCCTCGAGATCGCGCGCGCGCTGCTCGGCAGCGCCTACGAGCATCCTCCTCCGCATCGGTCCTCTTGCGTGCGTCGTCTTCACGCTTTTGCAGTTCAGCCTGCTCGGCTTCTTGTGCTGCCTTCACGCGAGCCGCTTCTTCGCGCTCCAGCGCGAGTTTCGCCTCTTCCTCTTCCAACCTTGCCTTGTCCAGTTCGTCCTGCTCCGAGCGCGCTGCCTCCTGCAGAACATCACGGCTTACGTAGGTGCGCTTCTTGCGCACTTCGACATTCACCGTGTGCGTACGACCCTGACTGCCGGCAGTACGTAAAGTCGTGGTTGATTTTCGATTGAGCGTTATTTTCCTGGGACCGGCGACGGCACCCTCAGCGTGGCCATGACTCGTCCGAAGATGAGTAAGCAGTTTCATCTTCGAATCGTCGCTTATGATGTCTTCTGCACCACTGGCCGAAATGCCGGCCTCTGACAATTGGGTCAGGAGGCGCTCGACAGGAACCTTTAGTACTTCAGCAAATTGTGCGACCGTAACGTCAGCCATAATGGGTGCTCCTAGTTCAGCTGCCGTTCCCGGCAGTCTCGGAATCCTCGAACCAGTGTGCCCGAGCGCTCATGATCAGCTTTCCCGCACGCTCTTCGTCCATTTCGTCCAGTTCCATCAGGTCGTCCACCGCCAGCTCCGCCAGATCTTCGCGGGTGCAGGCACCCTTGGCAGCCAATTGCATCGCGGTAGCCTTGTCCATGCCCTCTACATCGAGCAAGTCCTGGGCGGGTTCCGCCGAGTCAATGATTTCCTCTGATGCGATCGCCAGGGTAAGCAGCACGTCGCGAGCACGATTGCGCAACTCGTTCACGACATCCTCATCAAACTCATCTATGGCGTTGAGCTCGCTAACCGGCACATAGGCGATTTCTTCCACGCTGGAGAAACCTTCCTGCACCAGGATCGCGGCGACTTCCTCGTCCACATCCAGTTGCTTCATGAAGGCTTCGACCAGGGTGCGGGATTCCTGCTCACCCTTTTCTTCGGCGTCAGTCTCCGTCATCACATTGAGCTCCCAACCGGTAAGCTCGCTGGCCAAACGAATATTCTGACCACCGCGACCAATCGCCTGAGATAGCTTCTCTTCGTCCACCGCGATATCCATGCTGTGCGTATCTTCATCCATGACGATGGAGGTAACGTCCGCCGGGGACATGGCATTAATCACATACTGAGCGGGGTTTTCGTCGTACATGATGATGTCGACGCGCTCGCCGGCCAATTCATTGGACACGGCCTGCACTCTTGACCCGCGCATACCGACGCAGGCGCCGACCGGGTCGATCCGCGAATCGTGGCTGCGAACCGAAATCTTCGCGCGCAAACCGGCGTCACGGGCAGCACCCATAATCTCTATCAGGCCCTGGCCGACTTCCGGCACTTCGAGCTTGAACAACTCGATCAGGAACTCCGGCGAGGTTCGGGAAAGAAACAGCTGCGGCCCGCGCGCTTCGGAACGAACCTCCCGTAACAACGCTTTAACCCTGTCCTGGGTGCGAATGGGTTCACGGGGAATAAGGTGCTCACGGGGGATGAAGCCCTCGGCGTTTCCACCCAGGTCCACGAACACACCGTTGCGATCCACCCGCTTGACCAGTCCACTGAGCAACTCCCCTACCCGGGTCATGTACTCATCGATAACCTGCATGCGCTCGGCTTCCCGAACCTTCTGCACAATGACTTGCTTGGCCGTCTGGGCCGCGATCCTGCCGAAAGGCATGGACTCCATGGGCTCCTCGACGTACTCCCCGGGCTGGGCGTTCTCGTCGAGGTCCAGGGCATCTTCCAATCGCAGTTCGCAATCCGGCGTTTCCAGTTCGTTGGAATCATCTGCAAACACCATCCAGCGGCGGAAGGTATCGTATTGACCGGTCTTGCGATCTATCGCCACGCGGACATCGATATCCTCGCCAAAGCGCTTGCGCGTAGCCGACGCCAACGCAGCCTCGATGGCTTCGAAGATAATTTCCTTTTCAACACCCTTCTCATTGGAGACGGCATCAACGACCATTAAAATTTCTTTATTCATCAGTTAGTTACCTGAAACTATTTCTTTACAGGTCCGGCACAAGCCGGGCGGAATGAACGTTACCCAGGGCGATCTTTACCTCGGCCCCATCCACTTCCAGCGTTATCTCTTCACCTTCGATACCCTTTAACAGACCCTTGAAGCGCTTGCGTCCGGCGACCAGGGTCTTGCTCTGCACCTTCACCATCGAGCCCGCAAATATACGGAAATGATCCGCCGTACGCAGTGCCCGATCCAGACCGGGTGAGGACACTTCCAGGGTGAAATGCCCCGGCAATGGATCCTCGACATCCAGTACCCCGCTGACCTGGTTACTCACCACTTCGCAGTCTTTCAGGGTAATACCACCTTTCTTGTCCACAAAAATCCGTACAAGACTGTGGCTGCCCAGGCGTAACTCGAGATCCACGAGTTCATATCCCAGGCTTTTAATTACTGGTTCCAGCAAACCAATTAACGATTCGTTAGTTACCATCTATCCACTAAAAAAAAATGGGCCAGCGGCCCATTTCTCGTTAAATTTCAGACACCTGGAGCAGCCGGTGTCCAGATACAAAAAGCCCCTTGCGGGGCTCTTGTTACCAAAACGATTTTGGTAGCGGGGGTAGGATTTGAACCTACGACCTTCGGGTTATGAGCCCGACGAGCTGCCAGACTGCTCCACCCCGCATCCGCAAAAAACGAATTCTACAGAATATGGCCCGAAGTAAGCAACTCTCGCGGGGCAATTGTCGGGAACAAGCCTCCCCGAACTACTGGAAAACCTTGATACACAGGCTCATCAGCCCATCGGGGAACAAACCCAGCAGGAGCACCAGGGCGGCATTCGCGCTAAGCAGCAGCCGAATATCCGTGGCAGCCTCTGGTTTGCCCTGCTCCTGGGGATCATCGAAGTACATCAGCTTGACCACCCTGAGGTAGTAGAAAGCTCCGATCACCGAGAACACCAGGGCCAGCACAGCCAACCAGGTCAGGCCAATCTCAACCAGGCCCATGAGTACCGTCAGCTTGGCGTAAAAACCAACAAACGGCGGAATGCCAGCCATGCTGAATATGATCATCAGCATCAAGCCGGCCAGCCAGGGGCTGCGTGAGTTCAGACCCTTGAAGTCTTCCAGCTGTTCCACCTCATAACCCTTGCGACTGAGCACCATGATCATCCCGAAAGCCCCTGTGGTCATAACCACGTAGGCGATGGTGTAGTACATGGCGGCGGCATAACCTTCCTGGGAACCGGTGAGAATACCCAGCAGGATAAAGCCGACATGGGAAATCGTGGAGTACGCCAGCATCCGCTTGATGTTGGTTTGCACGATTGCCACGAGGTTCCCGATAACAATGGAAAGCACCGCCAGTGCAATCAGCATGTCCTGCCATCCACCCTGAAGGTCCCCGAGCCCGTCAACCAGCAAACGCATAGCCAGGGCAAATGCAGCGATCTTGGGAGCCGAAGCAATAAACAAGGTGACCGCGGTTGGCGCGCCCTGGTACACATCCGGCACCCAGGCATGGAATGGAACTGCCCCAAATTTGAACGCCAGACCCACCACGACGAACGCCAGACCAAACAGGAGCGGAAGGCTGAACTGGTCGGCGGTGGTCAGCGTTTCCGCCAATCCGGACAAGGTGATAGTGCCGGTCATGCCATAGAGCAGCGAAATACCGTAGAGCAGACAACCCGAGGCAATAGCGCCCAGGACAAAATACTTCATGGCCGCCTCTGCGCCCTGGGCAGAGGATCGCTGAAAGGCGACCAGCGCGTACAGTGAAAGAGACAGCAACTCCAGTCCAAGGTACAAACTCAACAAACTGCCGGCGGATATCATCACCATGATGCCGAGCATGGCAAACAGGGCCAGCACGAAGAACTCACCCTGGAAAATATCATTGCGACGCAGGTAATCCCGGGAGTACAGGAACACCGCGGCGGTGGTCGCGTACACCACCAACTTGAGCACATCGCCCATGGGATCTGAAACAAAGTGCCCGCTGAAGGCCGTAATCCTCGCGTCCACACCAAACTGGGAGGTGATCGCCGCCGCACCCACCAGGGTGAGCATGGATAGCGTATAAGTGATACCACGCTGCGAATCCCGCAAGAACGCATCCACCACAAGCACCAGGCAGGTCATTGCCAGCACGAACATCTCGGCGTATGCGGGGGTCAAATCCGGTGACACGAAATTCATCTTCCAGTTACTCCGGCCCTCAGGGAACCAGTTTCGAAGTCATGACCTGACGGAGCAGATTGTCTATGGAACTGTCCATCAAATCCGTCAAGGGTGCCGGCCACAAGCCCAGCCCGAGCACCGACACAGCGAGAATACCCAGTATGAAAAATTCACGACGATTCAGATCTTCCAGCGCGGCAACCTTGTCGTTAACGACATCGCCGAACACCACGCGCTTGACCATCCACAGGGTATAGGCTGCACCCAGGATCAAGGTCGTGCCAGCCAGCAAGGCATACCAGAAGTTCGCCTGGAAGCTGGCCATGATCACAAAAAATTCACCCACAAACCCGGAGGTTCCCGGCAATCCGGCGTTGGACAGGGCAAACAGCACCATGAAAGCGCCAAACACGGGCATGGTGTTAGCCACGCCGCCGTAGTCACCGATATTCCTGCTGTGCATACGGTCATATAACACGCCCACGCACAGAAACAGGGCGCCGGAGATTAGTCCGTGAGAAATCATCTGCACCATGCCGCCCTGCAACCCCATGCTTGCAGCGCCCATGTTGCCGCCTCTCTCGGCGATAGCAAATGCCAGGAAAAAACCCAGCGTGACAAAACCCATGTGGGCGATTGAAGAATAAGCAATCAGCTTCTTCATGTCCGTTTGCACCAGCGCCACGAAGCCGATATAGACAACCGCGATTAGCGACAGTCCGATCACCAGCCAATCCAGCTCACGGCTGGCATCCGGTGTGATTGGAAGACTAAAGCGCAGGAAACCATAGCCGCCCATCTTGAGCATGATGGCCGCCAGGATGACGGACCCTCCGGTAGGCGCCTCCACGTGTGCGTCCGGCAACCAGGTATGCACCGGCCACATCGGTACTTTCACCGCGAATGCGGCCAGGAAAGAAAGAAAAATCAGGATTTGCACATGCAGGTCAAGCGGCAGTGAATACAACGCGGAAATCTCAAAACTGCCTGATTCCATGTACATGTATATCAGCGAGGCCAGCATGAACACCGAGCCCAGGAAGGTATACAGGAAAAACTTGATGGTCGCGTAAACCCGACGCGGCCCACCCCAGACACCAATGATAATAAACATCGGCACCAGCATGGCTTCCCAGAATACGTAGAACAGCATGGCATCCAGGGAGGCGAACACGCCGATCATCAGCCCTTCCATGATAAGGAATGCTGCAAAATACTGCCCCACCCGCTTCTGAATCACCTCCCAGCCGGCGATTACCACCAACACGGTGATAAAGGTCGTCAGCAAGATCAGAGGCAGGGCAATGCCATCGATCCCCAACTGGTAATAGATATCGAAGCTCTCGATCCAGGGTCGCATCTCAACAAACTGCATTGTCGCTGGTATCGAGGTTAAAACCGGCGTACAGGAACAGACTGAGGACAAAACTCACCAGGGAAATGGCCAGCGCAGTCCAGCGCGCAACCGAACTGCGGGCGTCGTCGATGGCGAGCACCAACAGACCGCCCAAAACAGGCACCCAGATCAAAAGGCTGAGTAATGGCATTCCAGTCGTCATCCAGGGAATCTCTGATTTATTCCGGGCATAGCGGAGTGTGGACGAAAAGATCCAGATTCAAGGCGCCAATTGCACCCAGTGGTGGGGCAACTGTGAAGATTGGCAACACAGAAGCCGGATTTTTTAGTCGCAAGATGCATGTTCATGAATAGCCCAGAGGCTCCCTCGTAATTCATGTTTATTCAGTCATCAAAGCCCAACCGAGCAACATGGTCAGCCCGATGATCATTGCAAACGCATAGTGATACAGATATCCGCTCTGGAAGTGGCGAACCACGCCGGCCGTCCAGTTCACAAACCGGGCGCTGCCGTTAACCAGTGCACCGTCAATAACCGTCTCGTCACCTGTGCGCCATAACACCTGGCCCAGGCTCCGGCTTCCGGCGGCCAGGACTTTTTCATTGAAATCGTCGAAGTGGTATTTGTTGACCAACAGGCGATAAAAAACCGAAAACCTGTCTGCCAGTTTCGCCGGCAGGTCCGGCCGCTTGAGATACAGGAACCAGGCCATAATCGCACCGGCCAGCGCCAACCAGAAGGCAGGACCTACCAGGCCGTGCTGTACAAAGCCAGCTGGCCCATGAAAGTGTGCGCCAAATTCAGCCAGTACATCATGACCTGGCAAAACCTTGACAGCATCGCCCAGGAAGCCGCCAAACAGGAATGAGTCCTCGGTCAGCCAGCCAATAACAACCGAGGGTATAGCTAGCAGGATCAACGGCACGGTGACAACCAGCGGAGACTCGTGCAAATGCTCACGCGTGTGAGCATCCGTTCTTTCCTTGCCATGGAAGGTCATGAACAACAGTCGGAAGCTGTACAGGGCAGTGACGAACACCCCGCCAAGAACAGCGGCGTAAGCATAGCCCGCCCCCGGCAGCGTCGATGCGTGCACAGCTTCAATAATCGCGTCCTTGGAAAAGAACCCGGAAAAACCCGGGGTGCCAACCAGGGCCAGGGTCCCTATCAGGCTGGTCCAGTAGGTCACTGGCAAATACTTGCGCAAGCCACCCATTTTGCGCATGTCCTGCTCGTGATGCATGGCGATAATTACCGAACCGGCAGCGAGGAACAGCAGGGCCTTGAAAAAGGCGTGTGTCATCAAGTGGAAGATGGCTCCCGCGTAGGCTGATGCGCCCAGGGCGACAGTCATATAGCCCAGCTGGGACAGGGTCGAATAGGCAACCACACGCTTGATATCGTTCTGCACGAGACCGAGCAAACCCATAAAGAAAGCGGTGGTTGCACCGATCACCAGCATGAATGACAAGGCGGTCTCGCTGGCCTCGAACATTGGCGACATACGCGCCACCATAAAGATACCGGCGGTAACCATGGTAGCAGCATGTATCAGGGCGGATATCGGTGTAGGGCCTTCCATGGAATCGGGCAGCCACACGTGCAACGGGACCTGGGCCGATTTGCCCATCGCACCAATAAATAACAGGATGCAAATTACACTCATCACACTCCAGACCGAACCCTGGAAAATTTCCATGGTCTGCCCGGACAGCCTTGGCACATGGCTGAACACTTCCTGGTAGTCCAGGGAACCGGTGTACATGACTATCGCGGCAATCCCGAGCAAGAAACCGAAGTCCCCTACCCTGTTCACCAGGAAGGCTTTCATATTCGCCACTATCGCAGTGGGTCGCTTGAACCAGAAGCCAATCAGAAGATAGGAGACAACGCCCACCGCTTCCCAGCCAAAAAACAGCTGCAGGAAATTATTCGCCATTACCAGCATGAGCATGGCGAAGGTAAACAGCGAGATGTAGCTGAAGAAACGCTGATAGCCCGGGTCCTCACGCATGTAACCAATGGTGTAGATATGCACCATCCAGGACACGAAGGTCACGGTAGCCATCATGGTGGCGGTCAACTTGTCCACCAGGAAACCAATTTGCATATCCACGCCACCGACGGTTGCCCAGCGGTAGACATTTTCATTCCACGGTTCAACCGTGCCCAGGGTCAGGCCAACCAGGGTATACAGCGAAAGACCAAACGACAGGCCCACCGCCAGGATCGTAGTCCAGTGCGCCGCCGCCCGTCCGATGTGCTTGCCAAACAGGCCTGCAATAATCGCAGCCAGCAGCGGCGCAAGGACGATAGTTAGGTATACCTGCTGCATCTGTCAGCCCTTCATCGAATTCAGTTCTTCAACGTTGATAGTGCGTTTGCTTCGGAACAGCACAACGAGGATCGCCAGGCCGATGGCCGCCTCCGCGGCCGCCACGGTGAGAATAAAGAACACAAAAATCTGTCCGTCCAGGTTGTTCAAATACCGGGAGAACGCGACAAAATTGAAATTCACCGCCAACAACATCAACTCAATACACATCAGCAACAATATGACATTGCGCCGATTGATGAAGATGCCGACAACGGCCAACAAGAAAAGGATGGCAGACAGGGTCAGGTAATGTGACAAGCCGATCATTGCCGCTCCTCCGCATCCATCTTGACCAGCTTGACGCGGTCTTGCCGGCGCACCGACACCTGGCTGGCAATATTCTGCGCTTTCAGTCCGGGCCGACGGCGCATGGTCAGGGCAATTGCGGCAACAATTGCCACCAGCAAAATCACCGCCGCAAGCTCAAAGGCGTAAAAATAATCGGTATAGAGCAGCAGACCCAATTCGCGCGTGTTGTTGTAGTCGGCGGCCAACGGCACAAGCTCATCGGTGCCTATCATGCCCATGTCACGCACCCAGATAACCTGGGCCAATTCCACCGCCATGATGATCACCACCACCAGGCCCAGCGGAGCGTATCGCGTGAATCCGGATTTCGCCTGCTCCACATTGATATCCAGCATCATGACCACAAACAGGAACAGCACCATGACTGCACCCACATAGACCAGCACCAGGACAATCGCCAGGAACTCGGCTCCCAACAGTACCCAGAGCACGGAGGAGTTGAAAAATGCCAGCACCAGGAACATTACCGAATGCACCGGGTTGCGCGCAGTAATGACACCGATCGCGGCGCCCACCAGCACGGCAGCAAACAGATAAAACAGTATTTGTATCAACACGGCGTTTCCGTCATCTCCAGTTGGTATCAGCGATACCGGGCATCGGCAGCCTTGTCGGCGGCGATCATGGCTTCGTATTTGTCACCCACCGCCAACAACTTGTCCTTGGTCATGATGTTCTCACCCCGCTTCTCCATGTGGTACTCGTGAATGCGGGTTTCGACAATCGCATCCACCGGGCAGGCCTCTTCACAAAATCCGCAGTAGATGCACTTGAACAGGTCGATATCGTAGCGAGTGGTCCTGCGGGTGCCGTCGTCGGCCACCTCTGATTCAATGGTGATTGCCAGGGCGGGACATACTGCTTCGCACAGTTTGCAGGCGATGCAGCGTTCTTCACCATTGGCATATCGACGTTGGGCATGCAGACCACGAAAGCGCGGTGATTGTGGTGTCTTCTCTTCCGGATACTGGATGGTTATCTTGGGTGCGAACAGGTTACGAAAAGTCAGGCGCAGACCTTTAAGCAGTTCCACCAGGAAGAAAGTCTTGAATATGTTGCGTACGGCTAGCATCTGGGCAACCTCAAGCGAACCAGGGCGGAAGCTTGAAGGCAATCATAGCCCCAAGCACAAAAATCCAGACGATCGTGATCGGAATGAACACCTTCCACCCCAAACGCATGATCTGGTCATACCTGTACCTGGGAAACGTTGCCCGGAACCACAGGAAACAAAACAGGAAGAATGCGGTCTTGAGTGCAAACCAGAAAAAGCCCGGTGCACCCAGCAGGGTGTCAGCGCCAAACCAGCCCTGGAACGGAGACAGCCAACCTCCCAGGAAAAATACAGCAGTGAGCGCCGAAATCAGGATCATGTTCGCGTATTCGGCGAGGAAAAACACCGCGAAGGAAACACCCGAATACTCGACATGAAAGCCGGCCACGATCTCGGACTCGCCCTCGGCCACGTCGAAGGGCGCCCTGTTGGTCTCCGCCAGACCGGATATGAAATACACGATGAACAACGGGAACAATGGCAGCCAGAACCAGTTCAGCAGTCCTGCGCCGCCCGCCTGGGCCTGTACAATCTCGCCCAGGTTCAGACTGCCCGCGGCCATCACCACGGCGACCAGTGCAAACCCCATGGCGATTTCGTAGGCCACAATTTGCGCTGCTGAACGCATGGCGCCGAGAAAAGCGTACTTGGAGTTACTGGCCCAGCCCGCGAGTATCACGCCGTAGACCCCCAGTGAGGTCAGGGCCAGCACATACAGCAGCCCCGCGTTGATATTGGCCAGGATGAAACCCGGGAACAAGGGCATCACCGCCCAGGCCGCCAGTGCCGGCATGATCGACAACACCGGAGCGATAATGAACAGGAAGCGGTCGGCATTGGCCGGCACCACCACCTCTTTGAGCAACAACTTCAGGACATCGGCGAAGGGTTGCAGCAGACCCTTGGGACCAACCCGGTTGGGACCGATACGGTTCTGGATGTAACCGATGATCTTGCGTTCTGCCAGGGTGAGATAGGCTACACACAAGATCAGGACCACAGTCACCGCCAGGATCTGCGCCAGGGTGATGGCGACCGTTTGCAACTGAGCCGGTAAAGAATCCCAAGCAGACATATCCAATTCCCGTCGACCTCCTAGCTGGCAGCCGCGCTGTCGAGCGCCGCTGTTTGCTCCGCCCGGCCTGCACCGGTTTGCTGGAGCGGAAGTGAACGTCTGAGCATGCCATCCACCGCGTACATGGCTACCTCGATCGTATGATCGGTTGCCGTGGTAACCGGAGAATACCCGCCATCATAGGCACTGGAGGCCTTGCCCGCCCCCACCCGCGCGAACAAGGCGTCGCGGATTTGTTCAGACGAGTCGTAGTCGAAGTCTTGCAGACCGAGCAGGTTACCCAGCACCCGTAATACCTTCCAGGCCGGGCGGCTTTCACCAAGCGGCCGCGCAGCGCCGGCAAAAGACTGCCAGCGACCTTCCACATTCACAAACGTACCGGAGGTTTCAGCCACCGTTCCTACCGGTAGCAGCACATCTGCGCATTCCAGCAAGTCGGCACTGACATACGAGGCAAGGGCCACCACGCCGTCAGCCGCCTTTATCGCCTCCACAGCGCCGGCCACGGACATATCTGCCGCGGGCTCAAGATTGGCGAGCAGGTAGGCGGAACGAGGCTGCTCGATCATCTGCATGGCGTTCAAACCCGGTTTGCCACGCACGATGCCGCCTTCGGTGCGGTGAGGCAGTGCTCCTGCAAGACTCGCACCGGCTGAATTTGCGCCCTCGGAGAGGACTCCGAGACTGGCCCCGGTCATCTGTGCCAATACACCGGCCAGCGCACGCAGGTCAGACCAGGCCGCATCCCGGTTTGCCTGCAAACCCAGGACAATGGCGGTTTCCCCGCTCTTGGCCAGACTGGCAACCAGCTCGCGTTGCGGGTCACCGAAACGTGCGCCAGTAATAGCTGCACGCACCTGATCAGGCAACGCTTTGCCGGTAACCTCAGCCGCAGCGGCCACCAGGCCTGCAAGTTGTTCGGTCATGGAACCGCCCTTGCGGTCCATATAGGCACTAACCGGGAACAGGTATTCGTGTGGCTGCGGACACAGGAAACTCACGCTGGCACCAGCCAATGCAGCCTTGCGCAGGCGGTGCGCGAGTATCGGGGCTTCGTGACGCAGTGTGCTGCCCACCACCAGGATCGCTTTCAACGTCTCGACCTGGGCGATTCGCCTGCCGAGACTCGGGAACTGTGGATCGGCAGCCTGGTCGCGGAAATCCAGCATCCTCAGACGGTGATCAATGTTGGAGGTACCAAGACCGTCGGCCAGCGCGGCCAGCAGACTTGCCTCCTCCAGGGTCGAGGATGGCGAAGCGAGGATACCCAGGCTGTCGGCCCCCTTGTCCTTGATGATCCCCTGCAACAACGTGCTTGCGCGTTCCAGCGCCTCAGCTCCATTCGCAATCACGCCATTCGCCTTCGGTCTTGATACGTGGTCGCAGCAGGCGATCTTCATGCTCTATCGCATGACAACTGAAACGGTCACGGTCGGAAAGCCAGGTCTCGTTCAAATCTTCATTGTCACGCGGCACAACCCTTTTCACCCGCCCGTTCTGCACGTGAAAATACAGGTTACTGCCAATACAATCGTGGGCGGCGATGCTGGGGTGCTGGGTCATTTCCCAGGCGCGGGCGCTGAATCGATATGGCTTGTTGTTCAGGGCGCCAACCGGGCAAAGGTCAATAATGTTGCCCGATAACTCATGCTCGACGCTACGCTCGATATAGGTACTGATTTGCATCCTGTCACCGCGTCCCACGGTACCCAGTTGCGGCATACCCTGGATCTCCTCGCCGAAACGCACACAACGCGTGCAATGGATGCAGCGAGTCATGTCGGTAGAGACCAGGGGTCCCAGGTTCTTGTCCTTTACGACTCTCTTGCGTTCGCTATAACGAGAAACGTCACTGCCGTAGCCCATTGACAGGTCCTGCAATTCGCACTCGCCGCCCTGGTCGCAAATCGGGCAATCCAGCGGGTGATTGAGCAACAGGAATTCCATGGTAGCTTTCTGCGCCGAGATGGCCCGTGCAGATTTGGTAAATACTTTCATGCCCTCGGTCACCGGCGTGGCGCAAGCCGGCAAGGGCTTGGGCGCTTTCTCCACCTCGACCAGGCACATGCGACAATTGGCGGCGATGCTCAGTTTCTCGTGATAGCAAAAACGCGGCACGTAGACTTCATGGGCATCGGTCACTTCAATCAGCATCTGACCCCTGCGGGCCTGCACCGCAACGCCATTGACTTCTATGTTGACCAGATCGTCACTCATGCTCTAATCCTGTGCTGGGTCTGGCTCGGCTCGCGCGAGGTCGGCGGAGTGCTCCGCCACCATGCTGCGACCGTGTTCAATGTAATAGGCAAATTCGTGCCGATAGTGCTTCAGGAAACTCTGGATCGGCCAGGCCGCCGCATCACCCAGCGCACATATGGTGTGACCCTCGATCTTGCCGGCAACGTCGACCAGCAAATCCATGTCTTCGGGTCGGCCATTGCCGGCCACGATACGAGTGAGCACCCTGTGCATCCAGCCCGTACCTTCCCGGCAGGGGGTGCATTGCCCGCATGATTCAGCGTGATAAAAACGGGAAATACGCTCCAGCACCCTGACCATACAAGTGGTCTCGTCCATCACGATGACGGCGGCCGACCCAAGCGCCGACCCGACTGCCTGTAACGATCCATGATCCATGTTGGCGCTCATGATCAACTCGGCAGGCAATACCTTCACCGATGAACCACCCGGGATAACGGCCTTGAGCTTGCGCCCGCCCCGTACGCCACCGCAAATCTCCAGCAAGTCCTTAAACGGAATACCCAGGCCTACCTCGTAGTTGCCTGGCTTGCTCACGTGCCCGGATACCGAGAACACTACCGGACCCCCGGAACCCTCTACGCCCAGGTCTGCAAACCACTTGGCGCCATTACGCACGATACTCGGTACTGAGGCGAAGCTCTGGGTGTTGTTGATCGTCGTGGGCTTGCCATACAGGCCAACGTTGGCCGGGAACGGCGGCTTGAACCTGGGCTTGCCCTGCTTGCCTTCCAGGGACTCCAGCAGCGCGGTTTCCTCGCCACATATATAGGCGCCGGCGCCGGCAAACATATGCAAATCAATATCCACACCGGAACCCAGCACATTCTTGCCCAGCAGGCCGGCTGCGTAGGCCTCCTTCAAGGCGCCTTCAAAACGCGGTATGGGTTCGGCCAGAAACTCGCCACGGATGTAGTTATAACCCACGGTGGCGCCCATACAGTAGCCACCAATCGCCATGCCCTCGATCACCGCGTGCGGGTTAAAACGCAGGATGTCACGGTCATGACAGGTACCAGGTTCGCTCTCATCCGAGTTACACACCACGTACTTTTGTATCGGGGCATTCCGCGGCATGAAACTCCACTTCAAACCGGTAGGAAAACCCGCGCCACCGCGGCCGCGCAAACCCGACGCCTTGATTTCTTCCAGCACTTGTTCCGGTGGAATTTTCTCGTTGAGAATCTTTTTCCAGGACTCGTAACCACCAACCTTGTAGTAGTTCACAATGGTCCACGGTTGCTCGAACTGGAGGGTGGCAAAACATACCTGGTTAAACTGCATGATAGCTACTCCAGGCCGTCCAGAATCTCATCCACCATTTCCGGTGTGAGATTCTCGAAATACTTGTGATCGACCATCATCATGGGAGCGTTGTTGCAGGCAGCCAGGCATTCTTCCTCGCATTTCAGGAAAACCGTCCCGTCAGGGGTGGATTCACCGGTCTTGATTCCCAGCCGCTTCTCCACCTGCTCGACGATTTTGTCCGCCCCGTTCAACATGCAAGAAATGTTGGTGCACACCGAGATGTGAATCCTGCCAACGGGGTCGGTTTCGAACATGGAATAGAAACTGGCGACCTCATACACTTGTACCGGCGGAAGGTCCAGGTAGGCGGCTATCGCATCCATCAACTCGACGGTCAGGTAACCCTGGTTCTGGTGTTGGGCTGCACGCAATGCGGCGATCACTGCCGAACGCTGACGCCCCACCGGGAATTTGGCGACCCAGTGATCTATTTCGTGACGGGTATGCTCTGAGAGCAGGCCTGTATTGTCTTCTGCTGCAGTCATTAGCGGTCAATCTCACCAAATACGATGTCCTGGGTGCCGATCACGGCGACCACATCCGCCAGCATATGGCCTTTCACCATTTCCTCAAGGGCAGCCAGGTGGGCAAACCCGGGCGCACGCACCTTGAGCCGGTAAGGCTTGTTGGCCCCATCCGAGACCAGGTACACGCCAAACTCTCCCTTGGGGTGTTCCACAGCGGCATAGGCCTCACCCTCGGGTACGCAATAGCCCTCAGTGAAGGCCTTGAAATGATGGATCAGCGATTCCATGTCGCCCTTCATCTGCTCGCGCGGTGGGGGGGTGACCTTGTGGTCAGCGGCGATCACCGGGCCGGGATTGTGGCGCAACCATTCAACACACTGGGTAATGATGCGGTTGGACTGTCTGAGTTCCTCTACCCTGACCAGGTAGCGGTCGTAACAATCACCATTCAAACCGACCGGAATATCAAAGTCGACGCGATCATAGACCTCGTAGGGCTGCTTCTTGCGCAAATCCCAGGCCACTCCCGAACCACGCAGCATGGGGCCGGTGAAACCCAGTTGCATGGCCCGCTCTGGCGTGACCACAGCAATATTCACGGTGCGTTGCTTCCAGATACGATTGTCGGTCAGCAGGGTCTCGTATTCATCAACACACTTGGGGAAGCGCTCGCAAAAGTCCTGAATAAAATCCAGCATGCTGCCGTCGCGCACCTGGTTCAGCCGATCAATTTCTTTCTTGCTGCGAAACTTTGAATACTGGTAGCGCGGCATACTGTCCGGCAAATCCCGGTAAACACCACCAGGGCGGTAATAGGTGGCGTGCATACGGGTGCCAGAGACCGCCTCGTAGCAGTCCATCAGATCCTCGCGTTCACGAAAGCAATACAGAAACATGGTCATGGCGCCGATATCAAGACCATGGGCGCCCAACCACATCAGGTGATTCAGTATGCGGGTGATCTCATCGAACATGACACGTATGTATTGCGCCCGCAGCGGCACCTCGACACCAAGCAATTTTTCTATGGCCAGCACGTAACCATGTTCGTTGCACATCATGGACACGTAATCCAGGCGATCCATATAACCAATGCTCTGGTTATACGGCTTGCTCTCGGCCAGCTTTTCGGTGCCCCGGTGCAACAGGCCAATGTGCGGATCTGCCTTCTGGATGGTTTCACCATCCATCTCCAGCACCAGGCGCAACACACCGTGCGCCGCAGGGTGCTGCGGACCGAAGTTCATAGTGTAGTTATGAATCTCAGCCATTGCGGCCAGGCTCCTTCAGGCTTGTCTCGTAGCGGTGATCGTCGCGAATAACGCGTGGAACCAGGGTGCGTGACTCGATACTTACAGGCTGGTAAACAACCCGTCCCTTTTCAGGATCGTAGCGCACCTCGACGTTACCGATCAGCGGAAAGTCCTTGCGGAAAGGGTGTCCAATAAACCCGTAGTCAGTCAGTATGCGACGCAGGTCCGGATGCCCCTTGAACAGGATGCCGAACAAATCGAATGCCTCGCGTTCGAACCAGTTAGCCGAACTCCACAGACCCGTCAGGCTGTCCACCATGGGAACCTCTCCATGATCGGCAAAAACCCGCAACCTGATACGCGAGTTATGAGTGATCGAAAGCAAGTGATAGACCACGGCAAAACGACGCTTTCCGTCGGCGTCGGCTGGGCTTGCACCGGCATCCACCGCGCGACTGAATCCGGTGCCACTGGAACTGCGGGTGGTCCATTGCACTTTCCCGTAATCCAGATAATCCACGCCGCACACATCTACCAGCATTTCGAACTTCAGCTCGGGCTGGTCACGCAGGACCTCGCAGACTTCCAGCAAATCAACGTCGTCAACCTCATAGGTCAACTCGCCGCAGGTAGAGGCGATCGCCAGCAACTTGTCGCCCAGTCTGGCCTGGATGGCGGCGGCAATTTGTTCTGACTTGGGATTCATGTTCGGTCTACCGGAACAGCGTGTTGGTGCGACGGATCTTGTTCTGCAGCTGGATGATTCCGTACAGCAAGGCTTCCGCGGTTGGGGGACAACCCGGCACATAAATGTCGACGGGAACGATTCGATCACAACCCCGGACAACCGAGTACGAGTAGTGGTAGTAGCCACCCCCATTCGCACAGGAACCCATGGATATCACCCAGCGTGGCTCGGGCATCTGGTCGTAGACCTTGCGCAATGCAGGCGCCATCTTGTTTACCAGCGTACCTGCCACGATCATCACATCAGATTGTCGGGGGCTGGGGCGGAACACCACGCCGAAACGGTCCAGGTCATAACGCGCGGCGCCCGCATGCATCATTTCCACGGCGCAACAGGCCAGCCCGAAAGTCATTGGCCACATGGAACCGGTGCGGGCCCAGTTGATCAACGCATCCAGGCTGGTGGTCCGAACACCTCCCTCGGGCAGTAACTCCGTGCCCTGCTCGGCTAATCCCATTCCAGCGCTCCCTTCTTCCATTCGTAGATGAAACCGACTACCAGCAGCACCAGGAAAACGGCCATGACCAGGAATCCAAACATACCCAGCCCGTCCAGGGCGACTGCCCAGGGGAACAGGAAAGCGATTTCGAGATCAAAAATGATGAAAAGAATGGCCACCAGGTAATAGCGGACGTCAAATTTCATGCGGCTGTCTTCGAAGGGCTCGAAACCACACTCGTAGGGCGAAAGCTTCTCCGCATCCTTGCCGCCGCGACCCAGGACAAACCCCAGGAGCAGCAACACACCGCCGAGCCCGGCGCCTACTAGCAGGAAGATGAGGATGGGCAGGTAATTTTCCAACATCACGTCTCGTCCTCTACCCGTGGCCCGAGGAGGCCGACGGGAGTATGCGTTCAGGCAACCAGGCCGCAAGGCCAGCAATTTAGTTGTATCTGCGAGGCAACATCAGTAACAACAGCCCCACCCGATCCTTATTTTTCGGTAATGCCTACCAGCCACGGTGACAGTACCCAAGGGTGTCTCCAGATTTATCCTGGACGAAGTAAATTGTAAGCGAAAAGATTCAGAAACCAGGCGCCAATCCGTTGCAAGCGAACTGGCTCGCGAAGATTGGCAACATACGAAGCTGGATTTTTCAGTCGCAAAATACACGTTCAGGAATTGATCAGAGACCCCCTAGCAATTGGTGCCGATGGCCGGACTCGAACCGGCACGTCCTAAGACACCACCCCCTCAAGATGGCGCGTCTACCAATTTCGCCACATCGGCAAGAAACTTCGTTAACCCTAAGCCCGTTTACTCGCCAGTCTTTGGAACGACCGGCGGCTCCTCATTGTTTTCACCCTGGGCCTGCTCCGCGGTATCAACCGGAAGCTGTGACTCAGGCAGAGCGGGTAAATCCATCACCTCGCCCTGGGATGGCAGCAGCGAGGGCAGCGCATCCTCCGCCAATTCCTGGGGCACGGCGCCTTCCATGACGCTGACCGTTACCGGAGCCTGGCCGGAAAGAAACGCCAGTCCAAGACTGGTAGCGAAAAACAGGGTGGCAAGCGCGGCTGTGGCTCGAGTGAGGAAACTGGCCGAACCTCGCGCACCAAACACGGTACCCGAGGCGCCCGCACCAAATGCAGCCCCGGCCTCAGCGCCCTTGCCGCGCTGGATCAGTATCAGGACTATCAGTCCAACCGCCAGGAATACATGGAAAATCAGAATTGCTGTATGTAAAAGCATGTGTACGAATTCAGCCTAGGCGGCCGCCTCGAAAATCTTGATAAATTCATCCGCCTGGAGCGATGCCCCGCCAACCAGGCCCCCATCCACATCCTGCATAGCCAGTAACTGGGCTGCATTGGATGCCTTCATGCTGCCGCCGTAGAGCAGTTGAATCGAATCGGCAATTGTAACATCCCTTTCACCGATCAGCCCACGCATAAATGCATGCACTTCCTGGGCTTGTTCCGGGGATGCGGTCTTGCCAGTCCCGATTGCCCAGACCGGCTCGTAAGCCACCACAGCGTGGGCAAATGCCTCCACGCCGCACAGATCGAGCACAGCGGTAAGTTGCCGCCGGATAACCTCTTTGGTTATTTCCTGCTCACGCTCTTCCAGGGTTTCTCCAACACATAGCACCGGGATCAGCCCGGCTTTCTGGACCGCCAGGAACTTTCGCGCCACAACCGAATCCGTCTCGCCATACATGGCCCGGCGTTCGGAATGCCCGACGATTACGTATCCGCAGCCGACATCCTTGAGCATAACGGCGGATACCTCGCCGGTATGGGCGCCAGAAGCTTCGGTGCTGCAATTCTGCCCACCCAGAAAAATGCCACTGCCGACAAGCTGGCGACTGACATCTGACAGGTAGACACAGGGTGGACAAAGCAACATCGTGGCCTTGTCCGATAACTCCACCTGGTCCACCAGGGCGCGCACCAGGGATGCATTTTGCTCACGGGAGCCATGCATCTTCCAGTTGCCTGCGATCAATATCGTTCTCATGTCACCAGCCATTTGCTTATTGTAAAAAATGAGGAGAGGTCTTCAAAAAATTACGGGCAGCCATTCTGACCGCCCGAAAAAGCCGCGAAATAGTACCCATGAAGACGCAAAAAATCAATGAATCGGGACATCAGGACCCGGCCAGATCGGTCACATACCGCGCCAGATCCTGCGCCGCCCGCTCAACTTCCGCCTCCTGCTCACCCTCGACCATTACCCTGATCAACGGCTCCGTACCCGAGGCGCGTAACACTACCCTGCCGCGATCACCCAGGCTATCTTCCACCCGCTGACGGGCTGCCTGGATACCCTCGTGACTCTCCAGGTCAATTTTCTGGCTGACCGTGACGTTGATCAGGCGCTGTGGATAGCGCGGCATTTCCGCGGCCAACTCGGCCAACGGCCTGTGAGTGCGCTTCACCTCCGCCAACACCTCAAGCGCGCTCATGATACCGTCGCCAGTCGTGGTCTTGTCCAGGCACAGGATATGGCCCGAAGACTCGCCACCCAGGGTGCCGCCATGCTCCCGCAACATCTCCAACACATAGCGATCGCCTACTTTCGATCGCATGAAATCAATACCCAGGCTTTGCAACTTGCGTTCCAGGCCCAGGTTGCTCATGACGGTACCGACCACCGGGCCTTTCAGCAACCCGTCTCTTTGGCGACCCACGGCCAGGATATAAAGCAACTGATCGCCATCGATCAGTTGCCCCTCGTGATCCACCATGACCACCCTGTCACCGTCCCCATCCAGGGCCAGACCCAGGTCGGCGCCTACGCCCTTGACGGTCATCTGCAGCAAACCAGGCTGGGTCGATCCGCAACCATCATTGATGTTGCGACCGTTAGGCGAGCAACCTATCGGAATGATCTCGGCACCCAACTCGCTGAAAACGCGTGGTGCAATCTTGTAGGTCGCGCCGTGTGCACAATCCACCACCAGCTTCAAACCTGCCAGGCTCATGCCCGCGGGAAAACTGTCACGCAGAAACTCCTCGTAAAAAACCTGGGCAGTATCGATACGCTTGGCTTTGCCCAACTCGGCAGAATCCCGGGTGATGGGACCCTGCAGGGTCAGTTTCTCTATCCTGGCCTCGGTTTCATCGCTTAATTTGGCGCCCGTGCCATCAAAAAACTTGATGCCGTTATCGTAGTAGCGGTTGTGGGACGCGCTGATAACCACGCCCAGGTCGGCGCCAAATTTTTGCGTCAGAAATGCAATTCCGGGGGTCGGCAGTGGGCCGGTCATCAAGGCGTTGAAGCCGGCCGAAACAAAACCGGCCTCCAGTGCCGATTCGAACATGTACCCGGACAGGCGGGTGTCCTTGCCGATCACAACCGTGCCCCGATCCCGCTCTATTGAACGGGCCGCGGCGTTAGCCAGGCGCAGGGCGAAATCTGCGGTGAGCGGCTCCACACCCACACGGCCCCGCACTCCATCGGTGCCAAAAAACTGTCTGCTCATTTCTTGTTCTCTCCCCGCATATGGGCTTTAACCGCCTCACACACTCTTAGCCCGTCCGCGGTGCCCGCGACATCATGCACACGCACGATATCCACACCTTGCATGGCGGCAATAACCGCAGCCGCAATACTGCCGTGCACCCGGTCGTCGGCATCACGACCCGTGATCGCTCCGATCATCGATTTTCGGGACATACCCACGAGTATCGGCAGTCCCAGTTCCCGTAATGTTCCCAGGTTCGCCAGCAGTTCAAGGTTGTGCTCCAGAGTCTTGCCGAACCCAAAGCCCGGATCCAGGATCAAACGCTCGCGCCCTATCCCGGCATCGGTACATGCCTGCACCCGCGCTCAACAAAAAGTCACGAACCTCGACCAGCACAGCATTATAGCGGGGATTGGACTGCATAGTGCGGGGCTTGCCTTGCATGTGCATAAGGCACACCCAGGCATCCGTAGCAGCCACCGCCTCCAGGGCGCCTGGCTCCTGCAGGGCACGGACATCATTGACCAGGCAGGCGCCAGCTTCGACCGCCGCGGTGATAACCTCGGGCTTGCTGGTATCCACCGACACCGGTATGTCCATTTCCCGTACCAGGGCCTGGATTACCGGCACTACCCTGGCACATTCCTCGTCGGCGCTAACCGGGTTGGCGCCCGGCCGGGTGGACTCACCGCCAACATCGATGATATCGGCGCCTTGGGCTGCCATCGTCCGGGCCCGGGCCACCGCCGCCCGGCTGTCAAGGTATTGGCCGCCATCGGAAAACGAGTCGGGTGTGACGTTCAGCACGCCCATGATTGCCGTCTTGCCTGGCTTGAGTATTGCCAACTGGCTGGAGCTCATAAACTGCTAATCCAAAAAACGAACGGCCGGTGGCAAGGCTGCCACCGGCCGCTATGTTAAACGCAGGCGCCTGCACCTGTTCATGAATCGATCGGAGGCTCCCTTAGTGCTGGCTGGCCGGGCCGCCGATACCGGTCTCGGCAGACGCCGGAGAAACGGCATCCTGTCCACTGGAACTGGGCCCTGAATCATCATCCCATTCCGCCGGTGGCCTCGGCTCACGCCCCGCCATGATGTCACTGATTTGCTTTTCGTCGATGGTTTCGTACTTGATCAAGGTCGCAGCCATCACGAGCAACTGGTCCATATGTTCTTTCAGAATGGTCTCGGCCCGATGAAAATTCCGATCAATAATCTTGCGAATTTCCTCGTCGATCGCGTGCGCGGTCACATCCGATACCTGCTTGTGCTGGGTTACGGAACGGCCCAGGAACACTTCGCCATCTTCCTCGGTATAGGTAAGCGGTCCCAGTCTCTCGGACAGACCCCACTTGGTCACCATATTGCGGGCAATATCGGTGGCTCGCTCGATATCGTTGGAAGCGCCAGTGGTCACCTTGTCGTCGCCGAAAATCAACTTCTCGGCTATGCGCCCACCAAACAAGCTTGATATCTGACTCTCCAGCCTGCGTCGGCTGTAACTGTAGCGATCTTCCTCGGGCAGGAACATGGTCACGCCCAGGGCCCGGCCGCGGGGAATAATCGACACCTTGTAAACCGGGTCATGCTCGGGCACCACCAATCCGACAATGGCATGACCGGCCTCGTGATAGGCAGTGAGTTTCTTCTCGTCCTCGCTCATGACCATGGAGCGCCGCTCGGCACCCATCATGATCTTGTCCTTGGCGCTCTCAAACTCCGCCATGGACACGGTACGGCGATTGGCCCTGGCCGCGAACAAGGCCGCCTCGTTCACCAGGTTGGCCAGGTCGGCACCTGAAAACCCGGGGGTTCCACGCGCGATCACACTGGGAACCACGTCTTCGGATATCGGCACTTTGCGCATGTGTACCTTGAGGATTTGTTCGCGACCACGCACATCGGGCAGTGGCACAACGACCTGCCTGTCAAAACGTCCCGGACGTAACAGGGCCGGGTCAAGCACGTCTGGCCGGTTAGTGGCGGCAATAACGATTACACCCTCGTTGCCTTCAAATCCATCCATCTCCACCAGCAACTGGTTCAGGGTCTGCTCGCGCTCGTCGTGACCTCCACCCAGCCCGGCTCCCCGATGACGACCCACCGCATCAATTTCGTCGATAAAGATAATGCAGGGGCCCTGCTTTTTGGCCTGCTCAAACATGTCGCGTACGCGAGACGCACCAACGCCCACGAACATCTCTACAAAGTCCGAACCGGAAATTGTAAAGAACGGCACTTTTGCCTCACCGGCAATGGCCCGGGCCAGCAAGGTCTTACCGGTACCCGGTGACCCGACCATCAACACACCCTTGGGAATCTTGCCGCCCAGGCGCTGGAACTTGGACGGATCCTTGAGGAAATCCACAATCTCGCTGACTTCTTCTTTTGCTTCTTCAATACCCGCCACGTCGGCAAACGTGACATTGACCTGGTCCTCGCCCAGCAAGCGAGCCCGGGACTTGCCAAAGGACATCGCCCCACGACCACCCGCGCCGCCTTGCATCTGACGCATGAAGTACACCCAGACACCGATCAACAGCAATATGGGGAAGGACGATATGAAGAGCTGCATGAAGAAACCCTGCTTTTCAGGGGGCTTGCCCTTGAAACTCACGGCATTGTCTTCCAGCAGGCCAATCAGTGCCGTGTTGCTGGTTTCAGGGTTAAAGGTCTGGAATTCGACTCCGCCGGCCTTGCGCTCACCGATGATCCTGTCGTCCTGAAAGGTGACTGCGGCCACGTTGCCATCTCTGACTTCGCGCAGGAATTCCGAGTACTCGACCTCCTCCACTCGCGTGGCTGAGGTATTGAAACTGTTGAAGACCGTAATCAGCACTGCTGCAATTACGATCCACAGGAGCAGGTTTTTCGACAGGTCGTTCAAATACTTAACCTCGGTTATATCCTGATAACAGCGCAGACCCCGGCAGTCAGGCCAGGCGTCAGGCCCGTTTTTCCAACAAAATCCACTTCTTAGGGCTTGCTAGACCCTACACCAATGCATACCCCTGCGCCAGAAGGTAGATTTCCCGGCTGCGCGGTCTGGACGCCTTGGGTTTGACCGATTTCACCTTGTCAAACTCCCCACGCATCTGGGTCAGCAATTCCTGAAATCCAACACCCTGAAACACCTTGACCAGCAAGGCACCTCCCGGCGCCAGGGCCTCGCGGCACAAATCCAGCGACAGCTCGGCCAGATGCATGCCCCGCGGCTGATCTACCGCCGCCATGCCACTGATATTGGGGGCCATATCCGACATAACAAGGTCTGCCTTCTTCCCCGCCAGAGAATCCAGCAATTTCTGCAGTATTTCTTCCTCGCGAAAATCGCCCTGGATGAACTCCACCCCGTCCAGCGGCGCCATTTCCAACAGGTCCAGCGCAATGATATAGCCATTCCCCTTCAGCTTCCTGGCTGCATACTGGCTCCAGCCTCCGGGAGCGGCCCCCAGGTCAATAATGCGCATGCCCTGCTTGATCAGGCGCTCCTTGAGGTCTACTTCCTCAAGCTTGAATACCGCTCGCGAGCGCCAACCTTCCCGGTTCGCCCTTTGCACGAAGGGGTCGTTGACATGTTCGTCCAGCCAGCGCCGGCTGGACTTGCTGCGTTTATTTCCCATCCTTACTTATCCGACCTTATGCGATAAAAGCCCCGGATTTACCCCGGGCCTGGCAGATTGTGAGCCAAAAGATACAGATTCAAGGCGCCGATCGCACGCAGTAGTGGGGCTCGCGAAGATTGGCAACACAGAAGCTGGATTGTTTTAGCCCCAAAATGCGAATTCCCGAAAAGACCACGCGCCTTTTTCCTGCTGTAATTCTCAGTTTCGGTATAATCGCGCCATGAACCTTACCGAAGCTCAAAAAAAGTCCCTGAGGGGCATGGCGCATGCACTCAAGCCCATCGTCATGGTGGCCGGAAGCGGCGCCAGCGAAGGCGTTATCAAGGAGCTTGACCAGGCTCTTGGTCACCACGAATTACTGAAAGTCAGGGTTCGTGTCGGCGATCGCGAGGCTCGAGACGAATTGATTCAACAACTGTGCCGGGAGACCCGGTCCACCCTGATTCAACGACTCGGAAACGTCGCGACCCTGTTCAGGAGAAATCCTGAAAAACCAAAGATCAAGATTCCTTCCTGATCCGCAAGTCCAGTTTCCCGGGCCACAGCAATACCAGTCCCAGCAGACTGCCCAGCAGGTAGACCAGGGACGAGGCGCCGTGAATCATCAGGAAGGACTCGCCCGGTGTACCGTCCGACAGCCTGGCCGCTTCCATCATCGGGGCAAAAAACCAATGCACCGACACCATGCTGGCCATGACCAGCAGGACGCTCATCAATTTCAGGCTGCGACGCCTGGAGCGCTGACCGGTCGCCATGATCAATAGCGCCATAATTGGTCCCGCCGCCAATGAAATCCAGGCCACTGCGGCAAAAAGCTTGCCTGCCACCAACCCCGCCAGGGCACGATCATCCAGGCTTTCGAACAACATCGGTACGGCCAGGTAGCCCACGCTCCAGATTATGCCCAACCAGACCGTCAGAACCAGACGTTTTAAGAAAATTCTCATGAATATCGTCCCGCCTAGGGAGCCTCTGATTTAGTCTGGACGAAGTAGATTGCTGGCGAAAAGATTCAGATTCAAGGCGCCATTCGCACGGAATAGCCCGCTATTGCGAAGATTGGCAACATAGAAGCTGGATTTTTTAGCCGCAAGATGCGAGTTCATGACTAGATCAGACGCTCCTTAGATGTAGCGGACTTCTAGGATTTCAACCGAGCGGTCGCCACTCGGCGCGCGCACCGTGACCACATCACCCTCTTCCTTGCCTATCAGTGCACGAGCAATCGGCGAGGTGTAGGAGATCATGCCCGCCTTGGCGTCAGCCTCATCCTCCCCCACGATCTGGTAGGTAATCTCGCTGCCGCTATCTTCATCAATCAGCAATACGGTGCTGCCAAAGATGACCCGTCCGGTGGCGGTCATATCGGTCACGTCAATGATCTGGGCGTGCGAAAGCTTGCCTTCCAGGTCCTTGATCCTGCCCTCGATAAAACCCTGCTGATCCTTGGCGGCATGATACTCGGCGTTCTCCTTGAGATCGCCGTGTGCGCGGGCTTCTGCGATGGCCTTTATCACAGCGGGTCTGTCCACGCTCTTGAGGCGTTTTAGTTCCTCGCGCATTTTCTCGGCGCCACGCAGGGTCAGGGGAACCTTGCTCATGCCTTAATCTCCTCGTGGAGGTCCTGCAAGCGGTTCACTTCCCCCTCGTGTATATGGTCCAGCGCCTGGATAATTGCCCGACCCGCCGCAACCGTTGTGTAGTAGGTAACCTTGCGGTGAACTGCCTCCGCCCGGATCGAGCGGGACTCACGGATGGCTTGTCTGCCTTCGGTAGTATTAACGATAAGATCAACTTCCTCGTTTTTTATCATATCCACGATATGCGGACGACCCTGGCTCACCTTGTTGACCTTGCGCACGGCAACACCCGCAGCCGTCAAGGCCTCGGCCGTACCTTCCGTGGCCACCAATTCAAATCCACGTTCAATCAACTCATTGGCCAGCTTAGACGCAGCCCGGCTTGTCCCTGTCATGCACACTCAGGAATGCCGTGCCCGAGCGTGGGAGAACTATGCCCGCAGCCAACTGCGCCTTGGCGTAGGCCTCGCCAAAGGAGCGGCCTGTGCCCATTACTTCCCCGGTAGATTTCATTTCCGGTCCCAGGATAGGGTCGCTGCCCTGGAACTTGCCAAACGGGAATACCGAGGCTTTCACCGAGCAAAATGGCGGGTTTGGTACGGCCGTTACACCCTGGTCCTTCAGTTTCACACCGGTCATTGTCCTGGCGGCGATCTTGGCCAGCGGGATACCCACGGCCTTCGACACGAATGGCACCGAACGAGAAGCTCGCGGATTGACTTCCAGCAAATACACCACGTTGTTCTGAATCGCGAACTGCGTATTCATCAGGCCCACGACCTTAAGCGCCGTGGCCAACTTTTGTACTTGCTCCCGCATTTCTTGCTGAATTTCCTCACTCAGCGTGTTGGGTGGCAGACAACAAGCCGAATCACCCGAGTGAACACCGGCCTGCTCCACGTGTTCCATGATGCCGCCAATCAGCACCTCGTCACCGTCGCAAACGATGTCCACGTCAACCTCTACCGCCATGTCCAGGAAGTGATCCAGCAGCACCGGGCTATCGTTGGACACATCCACGGCAGATTTCATGTAGCGACGCAGGTCCTCTTCTGAAAACACCACTTCCATCGCGCGACCACCCAGCACGTAGGAAGGCCTGACCACCAGCGGATAGCCCACCTTTTCGGCCATTACCACTGCCTGTTCAACATTGCGTGCGGTGCCGTTGGGCGGCTGCTTCAGACCCAGTTCCTCGACCAGGTCCTTGAAGCGCTCGCGATCCTCGGCCAGGTCTATGGAGTCCGGACTCGTACCTATGATCGGCACACCCTCGGCCTCCAGTTCCTCGGCCAGCTTCAGGGGTGTCTGTCCGCCGAACTGCACAATCACACCCTCCGGCTTCTCGATACGCACGATTTCCAGTACGTCTTCCAGGGTCAGGGGTTCAAAATACAGGCGGTCCGATGTGTCGTAGTCAGTGGACACGGTTTCAGGGTTGCAATTGACCATGATGGTCTCGAATCCGTCTGCTCGAAGGGCCATGGCCGCATGCACGCAGCAATAGTCAAACTCGATGCCCTGACCGATGCGATTGGGGCCACCGCCCAGGATCATGATCTTGCGGGCCGCCGTCGGCTTGGCCTCGCACTCATCCTCGTAGGTGGAATACAGGTAGGCAGTCGACGTGGCAAACTCCGCCGCGCAGGTATCCACCCGCTTGTACACGGGGCGTACTTCCAGCTGCCCTCTCAGCCGCCGAATCTCACCCTCCGACACACTCAGCAGTCGACCCAGGCGGCTGTCGGAAAACCCCTTTTGCTTGATCGCCCGCAGCCTCTTGGCATCCAGCGCCGTGAGACCCGCATCCCTGATCAGGCCCTCCTCAATCACCAGGTCCTGGATCTGCGCCAGGAACCAGGGATCCACGGCTGACAGCGCATTGCACTTCCTGCAGACTCATCCCATGGCGGAAGCCGTCAGCCAGATACAGGATTCGATCGGGACCGGCGGCACGAATCTCGTACTCCAAACGGGCCCGGTCTTCCTCGCTTTCAATGCTGGGGATCTGTTCTACCAGGCCATCGATACCCGTCTCCAGACCTCGCAGCGCTTTCTGCAAGGACTCCTGGAAGCTCCGCCCCATGGCCATGACCTCGCCCACCGCTTTCATTTGCGTCGTCAGCCGGTCAGTGGCTCCGGGGAACTTCTCAAACGCAAAACGCGGAATCTTGGTGACCACGTAGTCGATGGATGGCTCAAACGATGCCGGGGTCAAACCGCCGGTAATCTCGTTTTGCAGTTCGTCCAGGGTATAGCCAATCGCCAGCTTTGCCGCCACCTTGGCTATCGGAAACCCGGTGGCCTTTGAGGCCAGCGCCGATGAGCGCGACACGCGGGGGTTCATCTCGATCACCACCATCTGTCCGTTCTTTGGATTGATGGCGAACTGCACGTTTGAACCACCGGTCTCAACCCCGATCTTGCGCAATACCGCCAGCGACGCATTCCGCATCACCTGGTATTCCTTGTCGGTCAGGGTCTGTGTGGGAGCCACCGTGATGGAATCACCGGTATGCACACCCATGGGGTCAAGGTTTTCTATGGAACACACGATGATACAGTTGTCATTGCGGTCCCGGATCACTTCCATCTCGTATTCTTTCCAACCCAGCACCGACTCTTCCAGCAGCACCTCATCGGTGGGTGAATAATCCAGCCCTCGGGCCACGATTTCCTCGAATTCCTCGCGGTTATAGGCGATACCGCTGCCGGATCCACCCATGGTGAAAGACGGGCGAATGATGGTGGGATAACCGATCTCCGCCTGCACTGCCAGGGCCTGCTCAAGGCTATGGGCAATCCGGGCCCTGGGCACTGCCAGGCCAATTTCCTGCATGGCGTCCCGGAACTGCTCCCGGTCCTCGGCCATGTCGATAGCTTCCCGACTGGCGCCGATCAATTCCACGTTGTACTTCTGCAGCACGCCTTCCCTGACCAGGTCCAGGGCGCAGTTCAACGCGGTCTGCCCACCCATGGTGGGCAGCAATGCCTGCGGGCGTTCCTTGGCGATAACTCGCTCCAGGGCGCGCCAGTCTATGGGCTCGATGTAGACTGCATCCGCCGTCTCCGGATCGGTCATGATGGTTGCCGGATTGGAGTTCACGAGGACCACACGGTAGCCCTCCTCACGCAGTGCCTTACAAGCCTGGGCGCCGGAGTAATCGAACTCGCAGGCCTGCCCAATCACAATCGGACCGGCACCAATAACCATCACACTCTGGATATCGTTACGTCTTGGCATAGTCGCTCAGCGCCTTAACCAGGTATGATTAATTACATTAACTATCATTTATAACTACTTCAATTATATAGTTTTACTAAGATTTTCAGTTTTTCTGACTTCTACCCGGTGCCTCAGCATCGACTTCACGAATCTCTCAAAAAGCGGTCGTACGTCGTGCGGACCGGGACTTGCCTCCGGGTGGCCCTGGAAACCGAATGCCGGCCACCGGGTATGACGGATGCCTTGCAGGGTTCCGTCAAATAACGATCTGTGGGTCGCCTCGAGTTGCTCCGGCATGTCAGCCTCGTCAACACAGAAGCCATGATTCTGGCTGGTAATCATGACCCGGCGGGTGCCCAGGTCCTGCACAGGATGGTTGCCGCCGTGGTGACCAAACTTCATCTTCCGTCGTCTTGGCGTCGCAGGCCAGGCCCAGCAACTGGTGACCAAGGCAAATCCCGAATATGGGAACACCGGTCTCCAATAGCGTCCTGATAGCCTCGATGGCGTAATCACAGGGCTCTGGATCCCCTGGACCATTGGACAAAAACACGCCGTCAGGCGCCATTGCCTGGACTTCAGCAGCGGGCGTTTGAGCCGGCACCACTGTCATACGACACCCGAAATCGGACATGATACGCAGGATATTGCGTTTGATGCCGAAATCGTAGGCCACCACATGCAGACGGTGGGCCTTGCTCGGAAAATACTCTACTTCCGGCCAAACGGTGCCCTCGTTCCACTGATATTGTTCACGCGTGGACACGACCCTGGCCAGGTCCATACCCTTTCAATCCGGGAAATGCCCGTGCAGCCCTGATCGCTGCAGCCTGATCAATCTTACCGGCCTGCAAACACCCGGACTGGGCGCCCTTCTCTCTCAGGATTCGGGTCAGCTTGCGGGTATCAATACCGGCGATGGCCACGAC
This sequence comes from uncultured Gammaproteobacteria bacterium, assembly GCA_963823435.1. GTDB lineage: Bacteria > Pseudomonadota > Gammaproteobacteria > Steroidobacterales > BM003 > CAKZML01. The sequence continues at coordinate 193,355 of CAWGLN010000012.1, forward strand.
ACCGGCCTGGCGCAAAAACGCGTCCAGCGGTTTTTCAGAGCGCCAGTTGCTTTGCAGAAGAGGAAGGTCCCTGATGACCAGACCGGCCGCATGCACACGATCGGACTCCAGATCTTCGCTATTGGTGCCGGTATTGCCGACATGTGGATAGGTCAGGGTGACAATCTGTCGGCAGTACGAAGGATCGGTAATGATCTCCTGGTAGCCTGTCATCGAGGTATTGAATACGACCTCACCGGCTGATTGCCCCTCAAAACCGATGGATACCCCGTGAAAGACAGTGCCATCTTCCAGTGCCAAGAGTGCGGGCGTCGTCACAATCGCTTCCTTAAGTATTACAAACGTGAGGCACGAAGCGGTTCAGTGTCAGCGGATACACAAAGCGGGGCGGGTTAGTTTAACCCGTCCCGCCAGTATTTCTGCGTGCAGCCGACTCATATGCCGCAAGTTTCCTTGGCACCTTCGATGCTGAACCGGGTGGATTCTACTGTCCGGAAGGCGGCGTGTCTAATTCAGACCCAGAACATCGGACATTTCATACAGGCCAGCCGGTTGATCCGCCAGCCACTGCGCAGCCTTTAGGGCCCCGTGGGCAAAGGTGGCGCGCTTGCTGACCTTGTGGACCAATTCCAAACGCTCGCCGTCACCTGCAAACATCACACTGTGCTCGCCCGCTACATCGCCGCCACGCAGGGCCGCGAAACCAATGCTACCGGGGGTCCGCAGTCGCTCACCGCCTGGCAACCGGTCCTGCCTGAGCGTATCCAGGCTGGTGCCCCGACCCCGGGCTGCGGAGTGCCCCAGGCTCAGGGCAGTGCCTGAGGGGGTATCCCGCTTGTTTCGGTGGTGAACCTCGAAGATCTCGGTGTCAAACTCATCACCCAGGGTCCCCGCAGCCAACTCCACCAGGCGCTTGAGCAAGGCAATACCCAGACTGGTGTTGGCCGCCAGCAAGACCGGCACGTGTCTCGCTCAACCTGCGTATGCGCTCAAGCTGGGCCGTGTCGTGACCGGTGGTGCACAAGACCATGGCCACGCCCTGCTCCCGGCAGGCCGCCAAATGAGCCTCGGTCGCACCCGGCAGACTGAAGTCAATAACCACCTTCGCGCCCTGCACGACCTTGACCGGATCTGCCTGGAACAGCATCGCGGGCAAGCCTGGCTGGATGATGGAAACTGGCTGATTCAGCAGCCCACCGCCCGACGAACAGCCCGCCCCGGAAAGTTCAAATCGGGTATTTCCGGGTAACAGGGCCAGCACTTCCCGACCCATACGTCCGCTGGCCCCGAGCAGGGCCAATGGGAGCGGAGATCGGGCGGATGGGTTCATGTACCGATGTTCTCAAAAAAATTCTTTACGCTGTCCAGCCAACCGGATTCCTTGGGGCTGTGGCGCTTGCCGCCATCACGCAACGAGTCGTCCAGTTCTGCCAACAGCTTTTTCTGACTATCTGACAAATTGACCGGGGTTTCCACCGTCGCACGACAGTACAGCTCGCCTACCGGTCCACCCCGCACCGGTTTCACGCCCTTGCCACGCACGCGAAACACCTTGCCGGTCTGGGTTTCGGGGGGAATCTTTAAGGAAACATGGCCGGTCAGAGTGGGCACTTCGATGGTCCCGCCCAGGGCCGCTGTCGCAAAACTGACAGGCACTTCACAGGCCAGGTCCGCGCCATCGCGCTCGAATATCGCATGGGTACGCACGTGAATTTCAACATACAGGTCCCCCGCCGGACCACCCGATCGCCCGGCCTCGCCCTGGCCACCCAGGCGAATCCGATCACCTGTATCCACGCCGGCCGGCACATTGACCTCCAGATTCCTGGTCTGTCGCACACGACCCTGCCCGGAGCACCCCTCGCAGGGGTCTTTTATCGTCTTGCCGCTACCGCGACAGTTCGGGCAGGTCTGCTGGACCGAGAAAAAGCCCTGCTGCATACGCACCTGGCCCACACCGCCACAGGTGTCGCAGTCCACCGGGCTGGAACCCTTGGCCGCGCCGCTGCCGTTACAGACCTCGCATTCGGCCATGGTGGGCACACTAATGGTGATAACCGCTCCCGCCACCGCCTGCTCCAGGTCCAGTTCCAGCGGAAAACGCAGGTCTGCACCTCGAAACACCTGGCTGCGTGAACGTCGGCCACCACCACCGAAAATATCGCCGAACACATCACCGAACATGTCACTGAAGGCGTCTGCCCCGCCACCAAATCCAGGACCGGCAGATTGATCCACACCGGCGTGGCCGTAGCGGTCATAGCGCGCACGCTTGTCGTCATTACTCAGGACTTCGTAGGCTTCCTTGACCTCTTTGAACTGGTCCTCCGCCTTGTCATCATCCTGGTTGCGATCCGGGTGATGCTTCATAGCCAAACGCCGGTAAGCCTTCTTCAGGTCTGCCGCCGATACTTCCCGGGATACCCCGAGAACCTCGTAATAGTCGCGTTTGGACATTCCCCACCATCATTCTTTTTCACCGGAAGCCGCTGATCTGTTCGTGACCTCGCAGTTGGCGCCGAAAATTTCCGCCGTCCGGGCTGCCTGTCTTCGCGAGATTGCTCACGTGAAATTGGCGCCTGGCGACAGTACCTCTTCGTTCACAAATCTACTTGGCCCGAATCAATCCAATAGCTCCCGGGAGTTACTAATCCCAAGAAGCCGCCTCGACCCACAGGGGATCGGGGCGGCTACCACCTCGGACGCAGGATACCTCAATCGGTATCAGGCTTTCTTGTCTTCGCCGTTACCTTTGACTTCTTCAAACTCGGCATCGACCACGTCGTCACTGGACCCGGCGGCTTCGCCCGCCGCGCCCGCCTGTTCCTGGGCAGCCTGCTCCTGGTACACGCGCTGAGCCAGGGCAGCCGAGGCTTCGGACAGGGCCTTGCTCTTGGTTTCTATGGCATCCTTGCTGTCACCCTTGAGCGCCTCGCGTACATCACCAATGGCCGCCTCAATGCGACTGCGCTCTTCCGGCTGTACCTTGTCTCCAAGATCGGCCAATGATTTTTCGGTCGCGTGAATCAAGCCATCCGCCTGGTTACGTGCCTCCACCATTTCACGGAACTTGCGATCTTCTTCATGGTGGGCCTCAGCATCCTTGACCATGCGATCCACTTCTTCGTCTGTCAGGCCGCTGGAGGCCTTGATGACAATCTTCTGCTCCTTGGAGGTAGCCTTGTCCTTGGCCGAGACGTTCAGGATGCCGTTGGCATCAATATCAAACGTCACCTCGATCTGGGGCAGGCCACGCGGAGCCGACGGAATATCGCTCAAGTCGAAGCGTCCCAGCGATTTGTTATCCATCGCACGATCACGCTCGCCCTGCAGCACATGAATCGTTACAGCTGTCTGGTTGTCATCTGCGGTTGAAAACACCTGGTTCGCCTTGGTCGGGATCGTGGTGTTCTTGTCAATCAGCTTGGTCATCACGCCGCCCAGGGTTTCGATACCCAGAGACAAGGGCGTGACATCCAGCAGCAGGACATCTTTCACCTCGCCCGAGAGCACACCGCCCTGGATCGCGGCGCCAACCGCAACCGCTTCATCAGGATTTACGTCCTTGCGTGGCTCCCGTCCGAAAAACTTCTTGACCTCATCCTGCACCTTGGGCATGCGGGTCTGTCCACCCACCAGAATCACATCTTCGATTTCCGAGATCTTCAGTCCGGCGTCTTTCAGTGCGATGCGGCAGGGTGCGATGGTGCGCGCGATCAAGTCTTCTACCAGTGATTCAACCTTGGCCCGGCTGAGCTTGATGCTCAGGTGCTTGGGACCACTGGCATCGGCAGTAATGTAGGGCAGGTTAACCTCGCTCTGCTGGGAGGTTGATACTTCGACCTTGGCCTTCTCGGCAGCTTCCTTGAGTCGCTGCATGGCCAGCGGATCCTTGCGAATATCCACCCCGCTTTCCTTCTCGAATTCCGCCGCGAGGTAATCAATGATGCGCTTGTCGAAATCCTCACCGCCCAGGAAGGTGTCGCCATTGGTGGCCAACACTTCGAACTGGTGTTCGCCGTCCACCTCGGCAATCTCGATCACCGAAATATCAAAGGTGCCACCGCCCAGGTCATACACGGCAATCTTGCGGTCACCGCGTTTCTTGTCCAGGCCGTAGGCCAGGGCAGCCGCGGTCGGCTCATTGATTATGCGTTTGACTTCCAGACCGGCGATACGACCCGCGTCCTTGGTGGCCTGGCGCTGGGAGTCGTTGAAATAGGCCGGCACAGTGATAACGGCTTCGGTTACCGGCTCTCCAAGGTAATCCTCAGCCGTCTTCTTCATTTTCATCAGTACCCGGGCCGAAACCTCCGGCGGCGACATTTTCTTGCCATGGACTTCCACCCAGGCATCGCCATTGTCTGCCTTGCAGATCGTGTACGGCACCATGTCGATGTCTTTTTGCACCACTGGATCATCGAAACGACGACCAATCAGGCGCTTGACGGCAGACAGGGTATTCGTAGGGTTGGTGACCGCCTGGCGCTTGGCCGACTGGCCTACCAGCCACTCCTCGTCCTTGGTCTGGGCGACAATGGACGGGGTGGTGCGATCACCCTCGCTGTTTTCAATAACCTTGGGCTTGTCGCCCTCCATGACGGCGACACAGGAATTGGTGGTTCCAAGGTCGATTCCAATCACTCTACCCATGAAATTACTCTCCAAAAAGGATGTTCAAAAACTTGTACTGTTTAATTGGGTTGCCAGCTGACATTTCAAGTGCAGGCCCCAATCTAATCCGCTGCCCTGGCCACGATCACCCGGGCCGGGCGCAGGACCCGGTCGTGTATCCGATAGCCTTTTTGCACCACCAGCAACACCGAATCCGGCTCCGCATCCGGTGATGGCTGGGTCGCCATGGCCTCGTGCCATTCGGGATTGAATGGCTCTCCCAGCGGGTCCAGGCAGGAAATTTCAAACTTCTCCAGGGCGCTGATCAGCAACTTCAGGGTCGCCCGCATACCCTCGGCGACTGCCTCCTGGGTGTCGCTACCCGCGGCCTCCAGGCCGATCTCCAGGCTATCGACCACCGGCAGTAACTCGCCGGCCAGGCGCTCCACACCGTACTTGTGGGCCCGCTCCAGCTCCCGATCCGAGCGCTTGCGCATGTTGTCCATCTCTGCCTTGGCCCTGAGGAGTTGGTCACGAAATTCCTCTGCCCGGGCTAAAGCGACGGTCAGCTCTTCCTGTCCCTGCCCGACCAAATCGGCCGCGTCTGGTGACGAAGACCCGGACGCGTCGGATGCCGGATTCCCGGGGGAATCGTTGGAATTTTCCTGCTCAGAGCTCATTATTCGGGCCTCCAATAAACACAACGATCGGCCTCCCATGCTCGGAAGGGGGCCGAAAATCTTTCACATGCTGGTGGATGGGGGCGGCTTACTTTGAATTCAAGGCTGAACCAAGCAGTTTTGCGGCCACGTCCACGATGGGGATGACCCGCTCATAGGCCATGCGGGTGGGCCCGATCACACCAAGTACTCCGACTACCTCATCATTAGAGGTATAGGGCGCCACCACCAGGGAGCAATCATCCAGCACCGAATAGCCGGATTCCTCGCCGATAAATATCTGCACGCCCTGGGCGCTGGAGACCCTGTCCAGCATTCCCAATATGTCACGCTTGGCGTTGAAAGCCTCGAACAGGCGGCGCAACTTGTCCACGTCGTGCAACTCTGCGAAGCCCATCAAATTGGTTTCCCCCGCCACCACGAAGGTATCCTGGTCCTCACGATTAAAGGCTCTCTGGGCGATATTGATAGCGTCCAGCATCAGTTGATTCATGCGCTCGCGGGTATGTTTGAGCTCTTCCACGATAATCTCACGCACCTGGGCGAGTTCCCGGCCGGCAAACTTCTCATTCAGATAATTGGCGGCCCTGATCAGTTCCTCGCCGCTGTAATTCCTGTCCAGCTGCAGGATTCGATTCTGAACCTCCTGATCATTGATCACGATAATGGCCAGCACCCGCTTGTCTGACAATGGCAGGAACTCTATCTGCCTGAGTGAAGCATGGGGCTGGCGCGGCGTCGTAACCACCCCGGCCAGACTGGTGAGTGAGGACAGCATGGCCGAGGTCGACGTCACCAGTGACTGCTGATCCTGGGCCTCGATCGAGATTTTGCGAGCAAGTTTTTGTACTTCGGCGCTGGATAGCGGCTTCAATCGCAGCAGAGTATCCACGAAAAAGCGAAATCCCCGGGATGTGGGCACCCGGCCTGCCGAAGTATGGGGTGAGCTGATAAAGCCCATCTCCTCCAGGTCGACCATGACGTTCCGGATCGTGGCGGCGCTCAGGTCCAGGCCCGAGTCGCGCGACAGCGTTCGCGATCCTACCGGCTGGCCCTCGCGAATGTACCGCTGAACCAGGACCCTGAGCAGGTGCTGCGCCCGTTCGCCCGGGAACTGATCGTTGATTACGTCGCGCATGAGTGGCTTACAAAAAACCTCTTGCAATAAGGCATTGATCGGTCAAGATTGCTATTGCGGTGCGATGCTGTCAAGCAAGCCAGGATTTGCGAAAATCCGGCCGGATGTTGGCCCGGCGCCAGGCGGCAGCGAGCATTGCGGATCGGCCCTTAGCGTGTCGTTTACTTAGGGAACCTCTGATTTATTCATGAACTCGTGTCTTGCGTCTAAAAAATCCATCTTCTGTGTTGCCAATCTTCGCAATAGCCCCACTATTACATGCGATTGGCGCCTTGAATCTGAATTTTTTTGCTCCCAATCCACTTCGCTCAGAATAAATCAGCGGCTCCTTAGAAAACCAGATTTACAGGCAAGACAGATATACTGGATAACTCCATCGGCGGGGAATTTTAGGCCCAAATAGTTATGAGTACAGAATTTCACACTATCGGACTCATGGGACGCACCCTGGACCCGTTGATTAGCGATACCGTCCACAGTATTGCCCGCTTTCTGCGCGAGCACGGCCGTGTTGTCCTGTTTGAGGACAGCATCGCCCCGGGGCCGGAAGACGGAGACACCCGGTGCCTGCCTGCCGAGGACCTGGTCAGGGCGGTGGACATGGTGATCGCCGTTGGCGGAGACGGCACCATGCTGCATGCCAGCCGTCCGGCGGCCGAGGTCGGAGTACCGTTGCTCGGAGTGAATCGAGGACGCCTGGGATTTCTGGCTGATGTAACACCGGACAAAATGCTGGAAATGCTGGAGCAGATTCTCGCCGGCCAGTACTTTGCCGAAGAACGGCAAATGCTGCATGCCACACTGGAAAACCAGCAGGGAGTCATCGAGGCGGTGGCATTGAACGATGTCTGCCTGCAGCGCTGGGATACCGGTCGGTTGCTGGACTTCGAAACCTGGATAGACGGGCGTTATGTAAACACCCACGGCGGCGACGGACTGGTAGTCGCTACCGCCACCGGCTCCACCGGCTATGCCCTGTCCTGTGGTGGCCCGATCTTGCAACCCGATATGAACGCCCTGGTAATGGCGCCAATCTGTCCACACACCCTGAGCGACCGCCCCATCGTGGTCAGCGGCGACTCCCAGATCGTGATCCGTCTTCTGGAGCGCCCGGATACCCGGGCCCACATAACCTGCGACGGCTTGACCCTGGGCCCGGTCGAACCGGGCAAGCAAGTCACCATCGACAAGGCTGAACGCCGGGTCACCCTGCTGCATCCCAGAGGGCTACGATTATTACCGCATCCTGCGCTCCAAACTGCACTGGGGCCGAAGCAGCATGCTGAGAGCCAGGCCGGAGGACTGACAGGCCATGCTCACTCATCTGCATATTCGAAACTTTGCCATCATCGATGAGGTGGAACTGGAGCTGGACCAGGGCCTGAGCGTGCTCACCGGTGAAACCGGGGCGGGCAAATCAATCCTGCTGGACGCACTTGGCCTCCTGCTGGGCGACCGAGGGGATGCCAGCTTCGTACGTCATGGTGCTCAACGCGCGGAGCTGAGCGCTACTTTTGAGCTGGACCAACTGCCCGAAGCGCAGAGCCTGGCTTGAAGAGCAGGATTTGGCCGCGGACCAGCAGGCCCAGGTTCGCCGCAGCCTTGGATCCGACGGCCGGTCTCGCGCCTACATTAACGGCCAAAGCGTACCCGTACAGACCCTTCGCGGCCTGGGCGAGCAATTGGTGGACATACATGGGCAGCATGAACACCAAAGCCTTTCCAAGAGGGCTGTGCAACTGGACCTGCTGGATTTCCACGGCAAACTGATGGAGCAACGGGCGGCGGTCGCTACGACTTATCGACAGTGGCAGATGCTGCAGGACCGGTTGCAAGCGCTCCAGGGCAGCGAATCCGAGCGTAGCGCCCGGCTTGACCTGCTGCGTTACCAGTGTGAGGAATTGAGCTTGCTGAACCTGACGCAGGAGGAATTGCCGGAACTGGAGGACGAGCACCGGAAACTGGCTAACTCGGGCCGGCTGGCGGAACAATCCCGCGCCTGCCTGGACGTGCTGTATGAAGCTGAAGAGGTCAATGCCTACCAGTCGATAACAGGCGCTGTGCACCTGCTTGAGCCATTGACCAAGCTTGATCCAGACCTGTCGGAGACCCTGGGGATGCTCAGGGAAGCCTCAATCCAGGTGCAAGAAGCCGCGGACCAGCTCGGTCGCTACCTGTCCGACCTGGATATGGACCCTGCCCGGCTGGAATGGGTGGAGGAGCGACTGGCCGCCATTCATGCGCTGGCACGCAAACATCGGTGCGCCGCCGAGGAACTCCCGGCGCTGGCCGTGCAACTGGCCGACGAACTGGATGAACTGGAACATGCAGACCAGAACCTGGAAAAACTGTCGGCCGAAGCAAAAAAGGCGCAGGCAACGTACTTGAAACTGGCCAGGGCCCTGTCGGACCAACGCGGGCTGGCGGCCCTGGACCTGGGGCAGCAAGTCAGCGCAATCATGCAGCAACTGGGTATGCAGGGCGGCAAAATGGTCGTGGCGCTGGAACAGTTGGGTGAGGCGAGGTTCAGGCAGGATGGCCTGGACCGCGTGGAATTTCTGGTAAGTGCGAACCCCGGGCAGCCGCCGGCCGCGTTGTCCAAGGTTGCTTCAGGCGGCGAACTGTCTCGTATCAGCCTGGCCATTCAGGTGGTGGCGGCCGCGGCAAGCCGCATCCCCACCATGATCTTTGATGAGGTTGACGCGGGTGTAGGTGGCGGAATTGCCGAAATCGTCGGCAAGCGTATGCGCGAACTGGGCAGCGAGCGCCAGGTCTTGTGCGTTACCCACCTGCCTCAGGTGGCCAGCCAGGCCCACCGTCACCTGAAAGTCACCAAGCTGACCGACGGGGAGCATACGCGCACACGGATTCATGCCCTCAACATCGACGAAACGGTGGAAGAACTCGCGCGCATGCTGGGTGGGGTAAAAATCACGGAACGAACACGTGAACACGCGCGGGAAATGCTGGAAACCGCAAGCCAGCCGCGGCGCAAGGCGCTTTGAGAGCGTCAGGAGTTTGAGTCTTTGCGGCCCGGGCAGTTCTTGTCCTGGCAATGGCCCTGCAAAATCATCGAGTGATCAGCCAACTTGAACCCGTGTTCAGAGGCAATTTGCACCTGGCGCTGTTCGATAATCTGATCTACAAACTCCACCACTTTGCCGCAATCCACACACACGATGTGGTCATGATGGGCATTGTCGGACAATTCAAATACGGCGTGGCCACCCTCAAAATTATTCCGGCTAACCAGGCCGGCTGCCTCGAATTGGGTCAGGACCCGGTAAACCGTCGCAAGTCCGAAATCCTCCCCCTGCTCCAGCAACAGGCGATAGACATCCTCCGCACTCAAGTGACGCTTGTCGGCGGAATCAAGCACTTTCAGAATCTTCAGCCTGGGAAGAGTGACTTTTAGACCCGCGTTTCGTAGCTCCTTCTTCACCGGTATTTCAGTCCTCCAGGGAGCCTCTGATCCAGTCATGAACGTGTGTCTTGCGACTAAAAACTCCAGCTTCCAGGTTGCCAATCTTCGCAATAGAACCACTATTACGCGCGATTGGCGCCTTGAATCTGACTCTTTTCGCCAGCAATCTACTTGGCCCAGACTAAATCAGAGGTCCCTTAGCAGTCCGGGCCTGTTCCCAAGCCGTTTTTGTTGTAGTATTTGCGCCGCATTATCACTCACCAACAATTCTGGCTCCAGTGTGACAGGCAAAACCTACAAAAAATCGAATCTTCAGAGAGTCGTCAAACCGATAGTGGCACTCTTGTGTGCGTTTTCGCTAGCCGGATGCGTGTACAAGGTAGACATTCTGCAGGGAAACCACCTTGATCCCGACGCCATTGACCAGATTGAGGTGGGCATGACGCGCAGCCAGGTGCGTTTTATCCTGGGTACGCCCATGGTGAAGGACCCCTTCCACGCCGACCGCTGGGACTACGTGTATTACTTCAAGAAAGGCGGCAGTGACAACCCGATACGCGATCGCCTGATTGTCTATTTCGACGGTGACAAGGTCGCCTCGCTGGATCGAAACGCCCCGATCGGCTAGTCCAGGCGATGACCCTTAGTCGTCGTCCATCGTCATCATCCATCTTGTCGGATTTGCCCATGGTCTTGCCCTCGGCCGCCAGCCGACGCCTGACTTCCTTGGGGTCTGCCTTCAAAGGCCGGTAAATCTCCACCCGGTCACCCGGCCGCAGGACCTCGGAAGGCTTGGCCAGGCGGCCAAATATGCCCAGCTTTTGCCGGGCCAGGTCTATCTCGGGATGTAGATCAAGAATTCCTGAACTCTCCACCGCCTGTATCACCGTGGTGTTCACCGGCACCTGCAAGGCAAGCAAGGTCTGTTTCTCAGGCAAGGCAAAGGCTACCTCTACCGTCATCTCGGAAACGCTAGTCATAGACCACCCCGGCGCACCGGATTAAACCACCAACAAGGTCAAACAAACCCGCTGCCAAATACCGCGGCCTGCCGGTGTGGGGCGTGCCTGCCATAAAGCACCAGGGAGCCTCTGATTTGCTCTGGACGAAGCAGATTGTGAGCGAAAAGGTTCAGATTCAAGACGCCAATCGCACGTAATAGTGGTTCTATTGCGAAGATTGGCAACACAGAAGCTGGGCCTTTTAGCCGCAAGATACGAGTTCACGGGTAGATCAGAGGCTCCTACTAAAGCTGTGATCAGCCCGGTGGCGTGAAGGAATACCAGGACCACGGCTGCGGGCGCCACGAATCTGGCCATCAGACGCCAGCCCTTATAGACGAACCCGGTACCCACGCCGAGTTCCTCACTGCTGGAGTTACGACAAAGTATCCAGCCGGCGAACACCGTGATCAGCAAGCCACCCAAAGGCAGCAGGATATTTGTGGCCAGGTATTCGAGGTTATCAAACACGGTTCCCTGCCAGAACAGCTTGTCCTTCCAGATGCTGAACGAAAACACGGTGCCCATGCCCAGCAGCCACGCCGCAAAGGCTACCAGGATGGTCGCCTCGGCCCGCGGCCTGTAAAAGGTCTCGACTATCCAGGCAACTGCCGGCTCAATCAGTCCTATCGAGGACGTCCAGGCAGCAAAAGTCACCAGCACGAAAAACAGGGCACCGAAGTACATCCCGCCCGGCATTTGACCAAAGGCCAGTGGCAGGGCCTCAAACACCAGGCCTGGACCGGCTGCCGGATCCAGGCCATTGGCAAAAATAATCGGGAATATCACCAGGCCGGCGAGAATGGCGATCGCGGTATCTGCGAGAGCCACGGTCAGGGCGCTACTGGTTATCGGCGCCCCTTCCGGCAGGTAGGCGCCATAAGCCATGATCGTGCCCATGCCGATGCTCAGGGTGAAAAAAGCCTGGCCCAGGGCTACCAAAATGCCTTGCGAGCTCAAGGCCTGCCAGTTCGGGTTGAACATGAAGTCCCAGCCCCTGGTGAAATCACCCTCCATGTAGCTGTAACCAACAAGCATTAGCAGGCACAACATCAATAGGGGCATCAAGATTCGAACCGCTCGTTCCAGACCATGCTGCACGCCCAGCGCCACTACCACCACGGTCATGACCATGAACACCGTATGACCAACCGAGGTCAGCAACCAATCACTCGCTATCGACTCGAAGAGGGTCGTCACTTGTTGCAGATTGGCGCCTTCGAAACTTCCGCTGAGGCTTTTGACAATGTAGGTCAGCACCCAGCCCGCGATAACACTGTAGAAGGACAGGATCAGGAAACCGGCCAGGACACCAATTACCCCCAACCATTGCCAGTGGCGCGAACTACCCTCTTCCGCGCCCAGAATCCGCATCGTGGCAATCGGATTACGACGGCCACGCCGGCCAAGCAGAATCTCGGAGGTCATTATGGGCAGACCCACCGCAAAGACCGCCACGAGATACACGATCACAAAGGCGCCGCCGCCGTACTCGCCGACGATGTAAGGAAATTTCCAGATATTCCCCAGGCCAACGGCCGAGCCGGTCGCGGCCAACACGAATGCCAGGCGCGAAGACCAGTGGCCGTGCAATGAGGATCTGCGGCTGACTGTACCCGCAGCATGCTCGTTCATAACTGCTCATCCAAGCTGTACGAAGGGTGCGAATTCTGAGGCAAAAATGCCTGCCGAACAACACGAAAATAGCGGAAAAGACAAAGGTTTCGGTTGCCAGCCCGGGCCCGTATAATTCGCCGCAACTATCGGCACAGGTCTGATTTTGACCGACCGAACGCGCCTTCGAGCGACACCGGGCGGCGTACACCCGGCTAAAGAGAAGCATGAGCGGCAAGGCCAAGAAAACCAAGGGCGAGCATTCCAATACCATCGCCAAGAACAAAAAGGCGAGGTTTGAGTTCTTCATTGAGGAGAACCTGGAAGCCGGTATTGCCCTGGAAGGCTGGGAGGTCAAAGCCCTGCGGGCCGGGCGCGCCCAGATCACCGAGAGCTATGTATTGCTGCGCAATGGCGAGGCCTATTTGTTCGGTTGCTCACATCCCGCCCTTGCCCACCGCCTCCACCCACGTGAAACCTGATCCCACCCGCACCCGCAAGCTGCTGATGCACCGGCGGGAGATCGACCGCTTGATCGGCGCGGTTGAGCGCAAGGGTTATACCCTGGTGCCGCTAAGTCTTTACTGGAGCAAGGGCCGGGCCAAGCTGGACATCGGTCTGGCCAAGGGCAAGAAGATGCACGACAAGCGCGATAACGAAAAGGATCGGGATTGGGAACGGCAGAAATCGCGTATCATGAAAGCGAGCAGAAGATAGACTTTTAACCGAAGATCGACGCCATATCGTTGCTTTTCGCGATTTTTGGCTGCATGATGTCGAAACAAGACCGGACTTGAATTTCACATTTTCGACAGCATATACAGGTAACGGATAAACTAGTGCCCTCGCCTGTTCGCAGGCGGGACGATTAGAGAAGGATTTCACCGGGGGCGACATGGATTCGACGTGGGTTACGAACCTCCAGGTGCATGCCGAGGTGCAGGTTCCTCGTAAAACTGTTTGCAAAACTTTAGTTGCCAACGACGACAACTACGCACTAGCTGCTTAAAAACCAGTTTAGTGCCCTCTGGCCCGTCCGTGCTTGTGCGGGTTGGATTTCAGGGGTCATACATCACAAGATCGCGAGAGAGGCATGTCTGGGGCCAATCCGTTAAAACCTAACTAGACTGGTTTGTGGTTTTCCTCGCCCATCGGGTAGCCGCAAATGAGATTAAAGTATGGGATAAGCATGTAGAGCCTGTAGCAGAGGACTTACGGACGCGGGTTCGATTCCCGCCGCCTCCACCAACAATAAAAAAAGGGTGCCCACAAGGCACCCTTTTTTTATTGTTTATGACGCCGTGTGACGAAGCCGCGTAGCGGGGTCGACAAGGAGCCGCCGGCAGGCGGCGACGCAGGACGTCGGAGCGTGAGCGACGATGGTCCCGAAGCGCGAGCGAGGGACGAGGCTCGTAGAGCCGAGCAATCCCGCCCGCATTACCGATCGGCACCCTCTTCCGCCAGAATCAAGCCGCGTTCCGGATTCGACAAGCTCGCCTCCGGCGAGCGCAGGACGTCGGAGCGCAGCGACGACGGTCCCGACCAAAGGGAGGGACGAGCGGCAAAGCCGCGAGCATTCCCGCCCCCACCGCTTGGAAGCTCTTTTCCCGAAAAATAAACCTGACACCTTTTTTCGTGATCAAGCTGAGAGCGTACGTTGTACGTATTCCGGATCTGCCTGAATCATTCGCAAGTAGTTTGCAGCGGCCGCATCAGGTTTACGCTTGCCTTGTTCCCAACCTTTAACCGTATCGACACTGAGCTGAAACTTGCGGGCGAAAACCGTTTGAGACATTTTGACGCTTGCGCGAATTCGCTTGATCTCAGCTGGTGTCAAAATAACGTACACAGACGTACGCACCGAGGAACCCTTAGCAATTTTCACCGCCACTTTCAGGTTCGCATCGAGCTCTCTAAATAGCTTGTCGTCCATCACGTATGTCCTATACAAATTCGTCAATGATTGCATCGACGTGCTTTTTCAACCGTGTCTTCTGCGCGTCGGTCAAATTGCCCTGATCGGTCTTTGCGTAAATCAACAACAGAAATATCGGCTTGTCCTCGTTGTGATAGTAGTAAATCACTCGAGTACCCGCGCTCTTGCCCCCACCGGGCCGTGCAATTCGTACTTTGCGCAGCCCTCCCGTACCGACGATTACACGCCCCGCTTTTGGTCGTCGCGCCAGGAACTCCAGCATGTCGTCAAATCCAGCATCACCCAACAATCCACGAGCTTTGCCTTCAAACGTGCCTATTGGGATCAGTGTCTGCATTAGCTATGACCCAATGAGTCACACCGTAGTTCATTGAACCCCATGGTGTCAAATCGCTTCCAAACACAATCGAACACGTTCAAATCCCCGGTTTTTGCAGTTCAGGCCCAGGAGTGCTGCCGCACGGAAACCCATAGATTATTGTTTCTATTATATAAATGATCTTAAGAAGACTACTGGATAGATCCACGCCATGTCACAGCGAATAATCGGGCTCAAACCCCGGTTTTGAACAATTACGTGGCGAATTGGGCTCAAACCGCAATTATCATCGTGCCCGCAGAACGATCGGCAAAGCCGCGAGCATTCCCGCCCGCATTGCGTAACAGCGCCCGCCCCACCTTTCTCAATCATCTGTTCCGGCTTCGACCAGCGAGCCACAGGCGAGCGCCAGCAACGACGGTCTGAAAAGGGGTCGAACCGCAATTGATGTACAAGAGCAGGTATCCGTTGCCAGAAAGTTCGGTGCAACCCGGCTTTTTCTTCACTCCCCGCCCTTCCCCACCTTTGTCCAAACCCTGTTTGTGCGTCACCCAACCTGCACCAATAAGAGTACGTTCTCCCGGGTTTCCAGGATCGGGGCCACCCTGCCGAGGAAAAGCATCTGATCCGGCCAGTGCTTGAGACCTCCGGTGTGCCCTTTACTCCTGACGGCCCGCCGCGCACCTCCCATTCGCTGCGGTATCGCCCGGGGCCAACAAGCATCCGGCCTATTACTTTGTCAAAAGCGATGTTGCTGCTGGCTACATTAACCCGGATATCGGCGCGGTCGGCCAACAATGCACCCTATTAAGTGGCTTTCAGGAGAAAGAAATGCACGGATTATGTGTCGCGGTGTAAACTTCGCCGCGTTCGTGTAGGAGTATCCGTCTATAGGAGCATCCGTCTATGGGCATCAAATCACCCGTCCTGCGAAAGCAGGCGTGGGGAACGCGACTTGGTGTCATTCTCGCTGTCGCCGGTTCCGCCGTCGGCCTTGGAAACTTCCTGCGCTTTCCCGGAAACGCTGCGGAAAACGGTGGTGGCGCATTCCTGATCCCTTACTTTATCGCGTTCCTTCTGCTCGGCATTCCGATCGGCTGGGCGGAGTGGACGATGGGGCGGTACGGGGGCCGCAAGGGATTTCATTCGGCGCCAGCCATTATGGGCCTGTGGGGGCGTGGCAGCGCTGCGCGATACCTCGGGTCGTTCGGTGTTCTTGTCCCGCTGGTAGTGTATTTCTACTACGTCATGATCGAGTCCTGGTGCCTGTCCTACGCGTGGAGTTACCTGACCGGCGGCATCGGCATCCTGCCGAGTGAATCGGTCACACAGCAAGTGACCGACTCGCAGCGTTATTTTGCCGAGACAACCGGCAGCAACTTCGACGGCCTGATTGGCCAGGGCGGGCTGCATCAGTCGGTTGTCTTCTGGATCATCACCTTCGCGATCAATATCTACTGGCTCTACCGGGGCCTGTCTCGCGGCATCGAAACGTTTTGCCGCTGGGCAATGCCGGCTATGGCGATACTAGCGCTGATCGTGCTGGTGCGCGTACTGACGCTAGGTACTCCGAACCCGGCACTGCCAGACCAAAATGTAGCGGCCGGGCTGAATTTCATGTGGAATCCGGACTACGCAGCACTTGGCAACTTCCAGACGTGGCTAGCAGCTGCTGGGCAGATTTTCTTCAGCCTGTCGGTCGGCTTCGGCGTAATCATCAACTACTCGTCGTACATGAAGGCAAATGATGACGTCGTTTTGTCTAGCCTGACGTCATCCGCAACCAACGAGTTCTTCGAGGTCGCGCTGGGCGGCATGATCACGCTGACAGCTGCGGTGGTCTTTCTCGGGCTCGTCGCGACACAGGCGAATACGGGGGGTACGTTCAGCACCGGCTTCTCGGCGCTGCCGGTCGTTTTCGCCAATATGCCGCTCGGGAATTTTTTCGGTGCCATCTGGTTCTTCATGCTGTTCCTGGCGGCGATCACCAGCTCATTGTCAATGCTGCAGCCGACCAAGGCATTCTTTGAGGAGGCGCTCGGATTATCGCACCGCGGCGCGACCATCCTGGTTGCAGCGATTTGTGGTGCCGGAAACCTGTTCGTCCTGTGGTTCAGCAAGGGCCTGGTCGCGCTCGATACGCTGGACTTCTGGGTCGGTACATTCATGATTTTCGTGGTCGCCGGTACACAAATCATTTGCTTCGCTTGGATATTCGGCGTCGACAAGGCTCTCGAGGAAGCGAATCGGGGCGCTGATTTTCGGATTCCGCGAATCTTTCGCTTTATCATCAAGTATGTTTCGCCAACCTACCTGCTGATCATTTTCATCGGCTTCTGCATCAACAACGTACCGTCCTATGTCAGTTCCGTGATTGGAGCGGGTCAGGTAAACCGCAACGTAGTCTATGCATGGCTTCTCATTTTCGCAACGATCGCTTTTCTCATGGTAGTCACCGGCATAGGCGCGCGACGCTGGCAGACGGCAGGGCTGGATATTGACGGAAACCAGCCGCCGCGGGATGACTCCGGGAACAACGCGCCGGCAGGAGGTGCAACGTGACAGTTACCGCCATCGTTTTCATGAGCACTTCAGTCTTGGCGGTTACCGTCCTTGCCGGATGGTGCTACTACATGGTGCTGAAGCAGCCCGCCGACGGCAAAGGCGCCAAGAAACCCGCTTAGCCACACTTTTTCCGAACTAACGGCTGTTCTTCAGCACATTGATGCCAAGCACACCCATGTCCATGCCATCGAAAACGGGGAAACCCTGGCGCTCAAAAACGGCCTTGTATGCCTGATACGGCACGCCGGCGTCGATAACGATACCGATGGGGCGGCCATGGGACTGGGCCAGCGACTTGAGCCGGGTCGCAAATGCTTCCGCCTGGATCAACAACTCTGTGTCGAGTTGTTCCGACAAGGGGACCAGCCCCAGGATTACAACACCGGCGCCAAACTCGATCATCGCCTCAACACAATCGTAGTAAACCGCCTCGTCAGCCATCGGCGTCAGGTCCAGGGGATTTGATACCGCTACCAGTCCCTGCATGCCGTGCCGCTGAAGCACGTAGCTGAGCACCGTACGGTCATCCTCGCCAAGCTTGTACAGACGCCCCGGGTCAGTATCACCCAGAGAATCGACACTTCCGACCGTTTCGTACCCTGCGTTGGTCACGATGGCCAGCGTGCCGAGCGTACGCAGATCCGGGTAGGCCGACATCCACTTGAGCACCGCGTTGAACTGATTGAACGACTCGGTCAGTATCGCTCCGGCCTTGTGCAACAGTCTTTTCTGCACGTGGTAGTCACCGGTCATGGCGCCGGTATGGCTTTGGGCCGCCGCCTCGACCCAGCCGGGAGCGGCCACCCTTGTAAATGATGACGTGGCGTTCTCGGCACGAAATTGCTCGACCAGTTTCGCCACCGCGCAGACGTCGCCACCGACGAAACCCTCGACGTAGATACCCAATACGCGCACCGACTTGTCACGCGCGACCAGACCCATGAAATCGGACAGCTTCATGTCCAGCTGGTTGCCGATCGAGAAGCCATACTTGAGATTCAGGGTGGAATGGCGCGACAGGCGTGTAATCAAGAATGCGCCGCTCTGGCTTATCAGCGCCACGTTCGAGTCGGCGTAGGAACTTGACGTTCAGCTTGCTCTGGGGAATGAACAGGCTGTTCAACTTCAACGGCGACAGCAGCATACCCAGACCGTTAGGACCGACGATCGCCGGGCACCACTGGCCGCCTTGCCGACGCGTCTCGATGAGCCCGGACAAGCGTTCGCCAAAACCGTCCTTGTCAGCGCCATCACCAATGCCGCCGGCGACGATGTAGACGACCGCCGCGCCAGCGCCCTGTGCACACAACTGCTCGATCATGGCCACGCAGGCATTCGCGGGCAGGGCCAGGATCAGGATGTCGACCGGATCGTCCACCAATGCGGCAACGTCAGGCACACAGCGAACGCCGGCGAACATCGTCAACACCGGGTTTGACCAGCAGCAGTCCGTGCTCCGCCAAAGCCGACTGGCGAAGGTTCTCCAGTATCAGGCCGCCGACGCTCCCGGCCTTCGCTGAGACCCCCGCCATCGCAATACGGCGGGGTTTGAGAAAATTGTCGTCCTCAAAAGGCACCGGGCAGGACTCCGCTGCCGCTGCTGCGGCGCGCAGCCCGACACCGTCCAGCGCGACAATATCGCCGGCAGTGTCGACAACCAGTGGATTCAATTCGAGCAAGCCGAGATGCTCCCGGGCCATCAGCTCATCAAGTTCCCACAGCCTCTTGAGAAAGGCCAACAGGGTTTCACCGTCGACAAGCGCTTTTTCCTGGCGTACCTTGCCGAGCAGGATTTTTCCGAGCCAGTGTTCGCCAAGTTCCTCGAATGCTTCCTCCGGCGTATACGCGGAAACCGGCCAGACGAGCAAGGACTGCTTGAGTTCCCGTGCCCAGTCCTCGGTCAGCAGGCCACCGAAACCGAAACTGACGATGGCCCCGCAACAGCGATCTCTTTGCAGGCTGACGAAGATTTCACTCGGCGCATTGCCGGCACGCTGAAACTCGACCCGCTCGGCAATCAGGGTACCCGAGCCAGGCAGTACCGCTGGCCAAGCTGCTCACGCATGCGGTTGTGCATGGCCTCAACGGTATCGACATCGAAGTCACAAAAAGCCAGCGCCCCGGCATCCGACTTGTGCCACAGGTCCTGAGCCATGCCCTTGATGACCACCGGATCGCCGCTGCAAACGGCGCGTCGGCCACCCTGGTCTCATGATCGATAAAGTAATGCCGGGGTGTCTTGATGCCAACGGCGGACAGGAATCGGTAGACCTCATGTTCCGGGATGAATGGACTTGGTCATTGGTATTGACGGGATGGTGCATTCTCCGGGTTGGCGTATGGAGCGTTAAAGGTAGCATGGCCCAGACTCTGCCAACATAGGGTCGAACCGCAACATCTGCGCATCGGGCAAGGGTTGCCTGAAAACCGGTTGACCCCCGTTTTTCATTCCCGGTTTTTCCATTTTGCGCTATTGCCAGTTCGGCCCTATTCTTCTTAAACCCGATCATTCTCCTAACCAGCCTACAGACTTCATGCAGATATTTGACGGCATCATTACAGACCGCGGTTCAAAGTACGCAGTGTCCGGCGGACCATGCAGTTCGCCGGAAGAGGCCAAGGCGTTTATCAAGGCTCTCTGCCGCAAGAAGAAGTTCTTGAAAGCGACCCACAATACCTGGGCGTTTCTTCAGGACAGCGCTGCCGGTAAAGAACGACGATGGCGAATCCGGGGCCGGAATGTTGATCGCCCAAATGCTGGAGAGGGAAGGACTGCAAAACCATATTGTCGTGGTGACCCGCTGGTATGGTGGCAAACACCTTGGTGGGGACCGTTTCAGGCATGTCCAGGACGCGGTGCGCCATTACCTGGATCACCGTTCAAAATAATCAGGATCAGTTCGGTACCTTGGCCTGTACTCTCTGATTTTTCCATTATTAGTGCCTGGCCAGCCAATTACAGGCAGACAAAATGCAAGTCGGTGATTTTCTTGACTACAGGCAATTGGTTAGCGCCGGAATGCCACATCCCGAATAATTTGCACGTCGCCGGCAGTGATATTTTCTACTTTCACGGCGAACGCGCGGGGGTCTATGCGCGCGTGAACATCGAGGGACGTTCCTTCGAGATTCTCGGCCCAAGAGGCGGCTATTTACCTAGAGGTACCCTGCTGACGCGAGATGACCTTGGCAAGACACGCTTCATGGCAATACTTTACGGCCACAACCTCCTGGGAACATTAGACGGTTCGAGAGCGAAATATGGGGTCGAAGCTGATTATCGGGATCGAACCGAGGTTTTAAAGAAACCCCGGCCAGACCCCGTCAATTACAAATGGAACCTACGCCAGCTTCACATTGGCAAGAGGTAGCTCACGCACCCGCTTGCCCGTTGCCGCAAAAATAGCATTGCATATGGCAGGCGCAACCGGTGGCACACCCGGCTCACCGACACCGCCCGGCTTGGCGTTCGATGGCATGACATGCACATTGATGGCTTTTGGTGATTCATTCATGCGAATCACGCGATAGCTGTTGAAATTACCCTGCACGATCGCCCCTTCCTTGGCGGTGATCTCGCCAAGCAAGGCAAGACTCATGCCGAATATGCCCGCACCTTCCATCTGCGCTCGCACCCGATCCGGATTCACGACCGTGCCTGCATCAACGGCCGTCCACAGTTCCTCAACCCTGGGTTCGCCGGCGTCACTGACGCTAACCTGGGCCGCCGTGGCAACGTAACCGAGGAATGAGCGGTGCACAGCAATGCCGAGGCCACTGCCCGGCAGGCAACTTCCGGCCCCAGTCTGCCATTTTCGCGGCTTCCGCAAGCACACCCTTCAGACGCGCCGTGTCTATCGGGTGCTCGGCAATGTCCTGGCCGTAGTTATCGTACTCGGCACCACTGTCGGTCGGATTAACATGCCGGTCCGGGCCAATCAGCTCAAGCAAGATAATCCTTCGGGTCGCGTCCGGCAAGATGCGCCAGCTCGTCGGCAAAACTGCTCGCTGCGAACGCATGGTACACATTGGATACGGATCGCAGCCAACCGATTCTGACGTGTGCTGCCGCCTTGCATGATTCAATCTTCATGTTGTCGATCGCATACGGATTATCGACACAGCCCAGGCCAAGCTCCATACCCGGCCGGGCCGTCCGCCGGTCCGAAGGTCGACATGATCGAGGGAAACGCCGTGCGCTGCTGCCAGGCCGTTACCTTGCCATCGGCGTCCAGGCCGCCACGCAGATACTGGCAGCTCACCGAGTGGAAGTAACCGTGCCGAATATCGTCCTCTCGGGTCCATGTCACCTTGACCGGCTTGCCGGCTTTCTTCGCCAGCAAGGCAGCTTCGGCGATGAAGTCCGGCTTGGACTTGCGTCCGAAACCGCCGCCGAGCAAGGTCACGTTGATGGTTACCTGCGCGGGCTCAATGCCCAGCGTGCCCGCGACCACACCCTGCGCCGTTTGCGGATCCTGGGTACACGCCCAGACTTCACAACTTCCATCGGCATTAATCCTCGCGACCGCCGCTGGCGGTTCCATCGGCACCTGGGACAGAAGCGGCGCATAATAGGTCGCCTCCAGGGTCTTGGCCGCACCGGCAAGCGCTGCATCAACATCGCCACGAGAAAGCACCACCGAGCCCTCGGCATGCACCGAAGATTCAAGTTGCTTACGATAAGCGGCCGAGGTGTAACTCGCGTTCGCGCCCAGGTCCCACACTATTTGCAGGGCTTCGCGCGCCTTGCTGGGCAGACCAGGTGTTGGTGGCCAGCACCGCAACGCCGCCAAGCGGATTAAAGATCGGTGGGGATGTCCCGTTACCCAGCTGGATAACATCTACAACCCCGGCAATCGCCCTGGCTGCCGTGTCATCGACAGATACCAGCGTGCCGCCAACCACCGGGCAACGCTCGATCGACGCGTACAGCATGTCCGGTAACACGGTATCAATGCCAAAGGTCGCCGTACCAACCGTGAATGCCATGCCGTCGATGAGATCCATCGGTTTGCCGATGTAGCGGTAATCCCCGGGAGACTTGAATTCCACTTCTCGGGCACCGGCAAGGTCGCCGCCGTGCCCTGCCAGCTCACCATAGCCCAGCGACTTGCCCGAGGCTGCGTGATGCACCGCGTGATTTCGGCCCACGCATTCGGCAGCAGGTACGCCCCATATATCCGCCGCGGCGGCCACCAGCATGTGCCGGGCAACCGCACCTGCATTGCGCAATAGATCGAATTGCTTGCGAATGCTGGTGGAACCATCGGTATTCTGATCGCCATACTTGGCGTCGCCGGTTGCCTGCAGCAATGTTACGCGATCCCAATCGGCTTCCATCTCGTCGGCAATGACCTGCATGACCGAGGTCCGCACGCCCTGCCCCATTTCAGAACGGTGGCAGACAATTTCGACGTCGCCGTTTTCCAGCAGGTTCACGTACACATTGGGTGCGAAATCGCCACCAGGCAGTTCCATGTCGGTCGAGCAGCCCGAGAAGTGGGCCGCAAGGATCAGGCCGCCACCGGCGAGGCCTGTATTGCGAATAAATTCACGGCGGGTAATGAGCCTTATGCCCTTGATGACGTCCTTCATGACTTCACCTCCGCAGCCTTGTGGATCGCCGCCCGAATTCGGGTGTAGGTACCGCAGCGGCAAAGATTGCCACTCATTGCGTTATCGATATCCTCATCCGTCGGAGTGGGATTTTTATCGAGCAAGGCCACAGCCGCCATGATCTGTCCGGGTTGGCAATAGCCGCACTGCGGAACATTCAGCTCGCGCCATGCCACTTGCACCGGGTGATTGCCGTCTGCGGACAGCCCCTCGATCGTGGTGACAGCTTTACCCGCCGCGGCGGACACCGGATATGCGCATGACAGCACTGGCTCGCCATCAACATGCACGGTACAGGCGCCGCACAATGCCTTCCCGCAACCGAACTTGGTTCCGGTCATGCCGGCCAGATCGCGAATCGCCCACAGCAGCGGCATGTCAGGATCGGCATCCAGCGATAAGGTTTTGCCGTTGATATTGATATCTATTGTCATTGGACTCCCCACGCAACCCAGGCCACGGGCAGGTTGAAATTCCGCGCCTGGTGACGGAATGCAACCGGTGCTCGAAAAAGCAGCTTTTGTATAATTATCCTAGCCGATTTTTCGGTCGGCGACGCCATTTTTGTTTCCGTGGATAGCCGCGCGAAAGCGGGATCACACCGCATTTAATACTCTGAAAATAGTCAAATTTCCATATTTCCTACACCGATCCTTCCTCATTTTTCAGTGCCCGGTATCACCCTCTTCCCTGATGTCGCCGCGCATGACCGGGTATCCAAGATTGATCCAGCCGTAAATGCCCTCATAGAGTACTGCGGTCCGCTATAGCCCCGCTTTCTCAGCTCCTCAATCACCCAGTCAGCGGCAGCACGAGGGCAGGAACAGTAGGCCACTATCATGACGTCTTTGGGCAGGTCCGCCTCTATGGCATCGAAATCCGAATAGTAGGGCAAGGTAAACGAGCCTTCGATATGTGCGGTCTGCCACACCGAGCTTACCCGCGTATCAAGCAGCATCATTTTCTGCTTCGCCTGCAAGGCCTGGAACAGGTCGGCCGCCGATACATACAAGCCATCGGTCAAGTCAAAGGCGGGGTCTGCGCCGTCCTTGTTGATGACATATTGATCCGGCGTCGGCAATTTCCGAAGGACCGGTTTCTCCGCTTTCCAACCACCCGCCCGGCTGCGAATGAACGCTGTGAGATTGTCGATATCTTCGGCTGAAAACTTGTCCGCGAAGGCGACCATGTCGGTGCCATTCCGACCCTGCCGAATGGCGTAGCGGATGAACTCATCGGAATTGTGAGCCAGGGCAGATTGATTGCCGAGCGCCGGCGCAGTCACGCCTTCGCCGTTTTCGCCATGGCACTCAGCGCAGGTCGTCTGGTAAAGACCTTGCCCACGTTCGATATCCCCGTGTACCGGGTTGGTGGTGATTGCGACCCGCTCAGCGCCGGATTGTTCGAACAACCAGTAGGTCAGGTCCCAGGTTTCGTCCAGGGTCAGGGGTCCGCCCACCTCATCCAGGTAGCCACCCATGGCGGTGCCCTGGCGGCCGTAGGAAAGCGGTCGGAGAATGGCGTGCGGCACACCGGATTCGAACAGGCTTTTACTGCGCAGCGACGGCGCATGATCGTTCACGTGGCCTTGCCGGTCCGCCCCGTGGCACAGGACACAGTATTTCTCGTAATTGGCGGCTGCGGCCTTGCTCTGCTCTTCAGTCAGCGTGCTGATCGGGGGCAAACCTTCCTTGTCTCTCTTCAGTGGCCGGGGCGGCGACTGGTGCGGCAAACAATACCAGGCTGACTAGCACGTAAATCAGACGGTAATCATTCATGGGCGGGAACTCCTGAATCTTTCTTTTTTCGCCGTCGGTTTGCAAGCGTCCCGATTTCCCGGATCCGGATGCCTGCTTCACATAGCGTTATCACCACATCTTGAATGCTATCAAGGTAAGGTGCAAGTTGACGAATGCCGCTGTTTTCGGGTGCGAAGCAAGACTTTGGGCGCCTCCCCACCGGGTCGCCAGTAGATGATGGCTGGAATACGGACACGAACCGACGGGGCCGGACTTGCCACCCCGGATCACCCGCTTAAGCTCGACTCTTTATCCAGTGCATTTGATACACTACGGCGATCTCTGGTTGGAGCGATCACTATGGCAGGCAGCAACCACCAAATATGGGTACGGCATCTCGGCGGCATCGCCACCGAGCTTGTCAGGATGGCCGTCGCCTGCGATGTGATCTTGCGTGAACCGGGCGTGATCGAGCGAATACTCAGCAACGACGAAACCGTATGCGGCAGGCAGAACCCGCAGGCGTTTCGCAAGCTGCGCAGCCTCGTGATGGCGACCTACCAATCGCTGAATATGGCCATCGACCGAATCGGTCCCGAAGAAACCAAAATGATCAGAGACGCCATTATCGAACGCACGGAAAAACTGCGCGTCCTCGGTGGCACGGCCAGGTAATTTGGCGCCGGTGACGTTATACCCCCCGAGACGAGCTTGTTGCGTATCACCCTGATGCGCCTGGAAGCGACCGGACTGCCAAGAGCGCCGCTAACAGTTACACTGGATCACGCCAAAAGACAGGACGAATTACCACTATCCGGTGCTACTATTCTAAAACTCGACCGGCGCAGCGGAGACTGGTGTCACCGTCAACAACTAGCACTACTGGTTTTACCTTGGAGGAATAAATGAATGGCAACCTACGAATGTAAAAAATGCGGAATGAGCGTCAACGCGACCTGCGGAAAATGCGACGCTCCCCTGAAAAATGACACCTTGAAACTGGACAGTGGCGCCGAAGTACAGATCTCCAAATGCCCGAACGGTCACGGCAAGATCAAGTCACCGTTGTGCTGTGGGCAGGATATGAGCTGTTCGATTGCCTAGCCACTCCATGGCAGCGGGGTTGAATCCGCATGTCAAATATATTGCGATTCAACCCCGATCCTCTTTTTAAGTACAGAGACGCTCAATGGTTTTGCCTGACGACATCGCCGGGAGCACGGTGTGAACATCTGGACAATTGTTGGCCTGTCGCTGCTGTTGGTGGCGCTGATCGGTGTGGTCGTGCCCTTGCTGCCGACCACGCCATTTGTCCTTCTGGCCGCTTTTTGCTTTGCCAGGTCCTCTCCCCGTTTGCACCGATGGCTTCTGGATAGCGCGCTGTTCGGCCCGGTCTTGCAGGATTGGGAACGCAAACAATGCGTTACGCTCAACGTGAAGTGGCTGGCCCTGACCATGATGCTGGTCGTGGGCGGAAGTTCGATCTGGTTTTTCGTACCTTCCGGCTGGCCAAGGTTGGCGGCATTGGGAATGATAGGGCTGGGTTGCGTGTCGGTAGTGTCACTTAAAACCTGCCCAAAACAGGTGGCCGTCAAGGTGACAGACGAGAATCCGTCGGCGGGTTAAGGTTGCTGTCCCTATAATTTGCTTGGGTTGCTGTCTCCATGTGTTCATCTTCTTTTCGCCGACTCCATCTCATCATGAACAGGATCTAGCGAATGATGATTGAGACAGAACGACTAATACTCCGCCCGATTGATCCCGAGCGTGATTTTGACGATTGGGCCATGGCCCTGGCCGACGAATCGACTGTGCGTTACCTGGGAACAAAACCAATGGATCGTGCTCAGGCTTGGAGAAACATGGCCGCCGTCATCGGGCACTGGTCCATCAGGGGCTACGGTTTCTTCTCTTTGGAACACAAGGAATCCGGACAATGGGTTGGGAGGGTCGGCCCATGGTACCCGGAGGGGTGGCCTGAACCAGAAGTCGGTTGGACGATCGCACCCGGCCACCGGCGAAAGGGCTACGCCGCCGAGGCGGCAAGAGCGTCAATCGACTACGTCTTCAACACCTTGGGCTGGCCACGACTGGTACATGTCATTCTTGAAGGCAATGAACCAAGCATTGCCCTGGCGAAGATGTTGGGGTCCACCCTGCTTGGTGAACAGTGTGGATTGCCAGGTATTACTGAAGAAAAGGTACTGATTTATGGTCAAACGAATCCGGCTGGTTCATGACCGGCACGATGTTTCGAACGGCGTACCACAGGGCACGCCGAAAGCTTCGATTCAAGAGCGCGGTTCGAACACAGCCCGGCAAGTCAGTTCTGAATGGACAGGGTTTTAGCGGCAGCCTGCTGTTACTGAACCTGCTTGCGTACCTCGTTATCCAGTCCCGTCATCTCCCAGCGACCCAGCGATATCGGGATACTGTCTATGGCGTTGAGTCGATCGAAGAAATTTCTCAATTGGAACTCCTCTCCTCGTTCCTCAAGTTGCCTGGCATAGTCGGCCAGGGTTTGTTCGAGCAGGTACTTGCCTGTGACATAGCTGGTACCGTAGCCGGGCTGGCGTAAATACAGGTGCTGCTCGAAAATCCGCAGTTCCGGCTCGGTCTTCATCCAGCCACGTGGGGTCCACTCCATGTGGATTTCGCCGGCCTCGGCCATACTCATCTCATTCGCATGGGCGTATAGCGAGCCCAGGCCCCGCGCGGCCCGCTGGGCCAGCAGTATCCACACCAGCTCGCGTGAGCGCGGACTGTCGTCGTACAGTCCTGCGTGCATAAACATTTCTTCTACCCCGGTCGCTGTACCTTCGTTACGGCTGTCGAAGATGTTGTATAGCAGTGCGCCCTGTCGAACCGGGCTGGGATGTGGCTCACGGTCCATACGCGCCAATTCGAACCAGTGATAGAAGTGCGTAAACAGCGGCGCCGGGTCGTAGTGCGCGGTAATCCAGAAAAAATGACGCTTGTCCTCCGGCACAAAGGAACCTGCGTGTTCACGCAGCGCCGGCTCCAGGTAATCGGTGACCGTGAGGATGTCCTTGTCCCGCAGGAAGCGCATGATGCGTTCTATCGCATCGTTCGCCATGGCATCGTATTCGGCCGGCGTGCTCGCAGCCACCATGGGCGGCAGGTCACGGTTGCGCTGCTCCTCCAGCTTCAGGGATGACCATGCCCTGGCCAGTTCCCGCTTCAGCAGCCTTTCCTCATCCTCCCAGGTCATCGGCACCAGGTGTACGTTTTGCTGGTACCAGGTGTAATTCTCCTTGCCAATGCCCGAGGGACCGGTCCTGGAAGCGGCCTGCTCCTCCAACCAGGCTATCAACTTTTCAGTGGCAATCCTGGAGGCCTGGATGATTTGCGCCAGCTCCTCGCTACCCGAGTCACCAACCATGGCCTCCAGCTCGTCCAGCGCCGCGCGTTGCCCGCGTATGTCACGTATCCCCGTAATCCAAAGATCCCGGGCATTGCCGGTGAGGTTGGTCTGCGCCTGTTTCATCAAAGGCGGGATAACCTGCAGCTCGCTGACCAGGCGCTGCCGTCCGGCCTCGTCCAATGGAAACCCGTACTGCCACACCTCCACCACCGCGTGGTGGGTAGGTCCTTCATGCGCAGGCACGTCACTGCGTTCCATCCAGACGGTGTTGTAGAAGGCCGGATCGCGTGCCCAGGGCTGCAAGACACGCAGGTTAAAGTCATAGCCGTTCATTTCGGCCCGCACCAGGTGCCAGTCCACCTGCCGGGGAATCGGCCAATTGGCGATATCGAAGCTATTCAGCCGCTCCCGCAGCGCCAGAAAGGCGGGTTGCCGGGCGGAGAATTGCTCAGGCGTGTAGTCCGGCGCTCCATCCAGCAAGGGCGGCGACTCGAAGCGACGCCAGTCGGCAAACAGCACCAGCAGGTCCTCGTAGCCGGGCGTCTTTTGCGCCGACCCGTCCGTTGCGTGGGCCCCCGGGATCAATACCAGCGATGCAATCAGGACCAAGGGAAGATATCTGGAGAAATTCATAAATGTTATCCGTGCCTGTTCAACCATAGGAACGCCTTGACCGGCGCCGGCAGAAAATCCGGTGCCGAGCCTCACGAAGTGTGACAAATCCATGGGTAATAGCAACCGCTAAAAGAGCGTCGGCGTGGCCTGCTATATATAGAAGTCTTTCATGCTAACGCTGTTGCATGAGCGACACGCCGAGATGCGCGGCCAGTGGTGAGTTCTGCGCGAGCGGTTTGGCGACAGACTGCCTTGAGGTGGCCGGCCCGTCGCCAACCCCTCGCTACCAAAAGCAGGACCTTGCGCCGCTAATGCGTTATGCGGTCGATGATCTTGTGGACTTCCGCTTCCAACTTCCCGGATGGTGTGACCACCACTGGGCGGCCTTTCACGGTAGTGCAGAAGCGACTGACGTCGCTGGCATGCTCATAAGCGGTGCGCAACTCATCCACCACCTTTTCCACCTCCAGCGGTTTCATGCCGTGATCCTGCACCAGGTTATTCAAGCCACTGACCTTGCCATCATGTATCCAGGCCAGGCCGAACTTCGACGGCGGCTTGCCTATGAAGACATAGGCCGCATGCTCAGAGGGCACTACTTCCAGCCGGTCAGATACTTTGCCGGCCAATTCTTCGAGCTCTTTTTCAACCAGCGCGACGCGATGCGCCGCGGCGCTGTTCGGGTCGATGGGTGGATAATCGATCTTCGATGAAAACAGGTTACCTAGCAGTCCCATGACTTCCTCCTATGCTTCCGACACCCCGAGAAAACATACCTCTCCAACCGAACCTAGTAAAAAAAGCACGACTTGGCAACCTCGGATGACCGAAATCGATGCTCACCAAGCCTCTGGACTCGTTCTTTTCCATACCAGACTCGGCGGGGGTTATTACTGGCTTTCTTTCCGTTTTTTCAGCTCCAGGGCGGTCTTCAGCCCTTTTTGCCTGATGACCTTCCACTTTTGCCTGGTCTCGGTAAGTTTGAAAAAACGTTTGCCGTACTTCCTCAGCAATTTGTCGTCGATCTCGAATCCAAGGCCCGGTCGTGTGAACGGCTGGAGCATCGCGTTGCCGTCAGGAATGACCGGTGCAAGGATTCCCTCTCTGAATTCCGGCACCCATGAGGGCTCTTCCAGGGGATACTCCAGCGGAAGTCTGTTTCGATTGTCGGCCAGCACCAGGTTCCATCCGACATAGAACCCTATGCCATTGGTCCATGTATGCGGGGAGAACTCCCTGCCATGCACATGGCAAGCATCAATGACCTTCATGACCTGGGCGATACCCCCGGCAAATGTGGCGTCCGGCTGGTAAATGTCGAAACAATCCTTTTCGAACATGATCTTGATTTCGTCCCAGCCATAATTAAGCTCGGCGCCGGATATCTTTACCTCGGAAACTGCCTTCAGGGCAGCATTGCCTGCGTAATCCCTGGAATCCAGTGGCTCCTCCAACCAGCCTATTCTATTTGCGTGACAGGCCTTTGCGAATTCGATGGCGCGGCGTAAATCCCAGGCAGGAATCTTGTCCACGATACTGACCAGCCACCCCTGGTTGGCATCCACACCCAATCCGAGGTCATCGCCTACACCCTTTCGAATCACTTCAATCTGTCGTATGTCGTCCTTTAGTTCGATGTTCCTGACACGCAGCTTTGCAGTCTTGAATCCTCTTTCCTTCATCGCCAGAAGTTCATCAATCCTTTGCGCCGGATCGTGCATCTCGCCTGTCGAGCAGTAAAGGGGAATTGGCCTGGCCTTCCCACCCAGGATTTCGTACACCGGCTTTCCAAGGCCCTTACCGATAATGTCCCAGCAGGCAGGCTCTATCCAGAAGTTCCTCCATCCCAGGATTCCGGCCTGTTTTAGCAGGTCCTGTATCCCTTCAATGTCAGCGGGATCTGCCCCAAGCAAATACCCGCCAATCAGATCACCCAGGCCCTGCCGCTCGACACCGAGCGCAGCCCCGGCGGAATACCCTTCAATTCCATCGTCCGTGGTTAATTTGATCAGGGTGAAATTGTTATGGGTTTGAGGGTAACCCGGAATCCACGTGGGCCAGAACGTGTGTTTCAGGGGGACCGAAACATGGAACAGCTCAATGGCCGATATTTTCATGGGTTGCCTCCTTGGGAATTTCCCTTGTGGCAAGGCCATTCCCTCTCGCGATAATGCGCCGACGGGCTGCGCCACCGCAAGGCCAGCCGGGTGCTGTTCCCGAGACCGGTACTATCCAGATTCGAATGTCCTGACAAGAAAGCGACGCAACCCGTTGAACCCGCCTTAACCGAACGGCAAACAAGAACCCGTAGATCCGCCTGTCCACTCAAACCGGTTACTGAACTACTCGCCCCGTCTCCAGCAGGACCTTCAGGTTTGCCAACGCAATGCGGGACGCCTTGGCCACGCGGCTTCTCAACAACGGCATCAACAGAGCGCTTGGGCCTTTTGTTTCGTAACTCAGGGTGCGCGTGAATCTCGTCCCTCGCGAGAAAGGATGAAATTCGTAACGGATATGGATCCAGCCGTCCCTTGCTTCGCCGTGTACTTCCCACGACCTGAACGGATCGGCCTCAATGACCTGATAACGGGTCATGCGTCGCATACGCAAGGGCAAGGGCGATAGTGGTTGCAGTTCAATTTCCTCGTCGAAACTGTCACCGGTTTGGAGAATGTCCACGGAGGAGCTGGCCGATTTGGAGCTTGGATGCCATTCGTGCCAGCGCCAGGGCTGGGTGACGTAGCGGTAGAGCGCCTCGGGGGCACAGTTAATCTCGATCGAGTTTGTAAAGACACTCGGCATGTCAATCCAGGTCTTTCACACTACACGGGCATGTCAGTATATCTGACTGTCGGCGGCAGGCGACCCGGCTTCGGCAAGACTCCGGTCGACACCGCATGAAACCACACAGATATCCCTGAGGCGCTCGCTTTTTCCCAGTCAGCTACTACACTTAATTCATTAGCGATTCCAGGCGTCATGCTTGAGGCTACACCCTCAACCAGGTAGAAGCCCGCCACCAACGGCTACTCCGCACTCCGCACACCCAGCTTCAAGCTGTAGCTGGATTTCTGGCGCCTCTGAAGACACCGGCGCGATACACACGCAGCTGACTCGATTGAATAAAAACACAACAACATGAGAGAAACCGCAATGAAAACAATAACGAAGATACTTTCCCTCCCCGCCTTGCTTCTCCCGATGCTGGCCTCGGCCGGCGACTGGACCGCTGAGCAACAGGAAGTACTGGCATTTGAAAAACCCTGTGTATCGACCCAATCGGTCGACGAATTCATGGGCTGCTTTCACAAAGACTTCGTAGGTTGGGGAACGGGTAGCGTCCCTACCACCAAGGCAGATCGAATGAGCCTGGCCGCTGACAGCTTTGCCGGCGCGACCAGCCAACTGATTCTGTTCAAACCACTGTCTGTGATCGTGCGCGGGAATTTGGCTGTTGTTACCTATATAACTACCGGCAAGAGCACCGATAAGGCGACTGGCGAGGTAAGTTACTCAACCGAGCGCTGGACCGATGTGTGCCTGAAGGAAAATGGCAAGTGGACCTGGATTTCCGACCACGGCGAGACCGTCTCGGAAGACTAACAAGAATGCCTGAAATGAAGAGCCCCGCTTCGGCGGGGCTCTTCATTCTGGATGGCACGCGTTCTATCTGGCATTCTCGATCGCAGGTCCTGATACAGTCAGGACCCGTCTTCCCCGCGAAATATCTCGTTCTCGCGCTCAAAAATTCCACGAATGATCGCACCGTCCGAGACCTCCTCCTCCAGCGTCTCCGGATTCCACAGGCTGCGCCTGGTCTCGAAAAAATCTCCACCGTAAATGTGAATGGCGCCCGTGAAGCGACCAAGCGGGTTGGTAACGGAATGAATGGCGTCTATTGACAGACGCGCGGTGTCGCCCTCAAACAATGCCTTTGCACCGAAGGCCTCAATCGTACCGGACGACCTGCGCCACATGATGTTGTCCTCGCGGCCCGTGTAAATCCCGATATTGGCCCACATCAAGTGATCATGCGGCATCAAATTCATACGCGGGGTCCAGGTCGCGCTGAAAATCGTCAATGTGTCCGATTGATGAAACACATTGATACCCGCTTCCCTGGGCTCGCCGATTGCGGCAAGTGCATCGGTCGGCCGCTGCACGGCCCGCGCCAGCACATCAAGGACCGCCGCCTGCGGATCGCTGTCCCGGTTGGCGGCAATACAATCCTCTACAAAACGATCGATATCCATGGATGTCCTCCGCTGCACCCTGCAGACGCATCGTGGCCGAATTCGGCGCTGGGCTGCCAGGTCAATTCGAATCGCCCGCGCCATACCTGACCTGAGACAAGGGTGTGCTGGAATTCCCGCCTCGGGTCGGAGACGGGCTTCACTGTTTGTCCAATTCTGCCGCAAGGGTGGCCGTAATGTCGTCGAGTTGTTTGGTTAGGTCCTGGGTTTCAATGGTCCTGAAAATATCCATCTGGAGATCCATCTTGATCACAATCAGGCCTTGAAGGTCTTGTCTTGAGATGAGCTCAGTGTGGTCTCGACGATTCGAAATGCTTAGTTCCGGGAAATTATAAGTGGACTCGTGTCTGCCTGGAGCATGCTTGATTGCGGCGATAATCTGCGGCAGGTTCGCATTATTTGTCAGGTACGGCGCCAGTGAATTGTAGTGAAAACTCTTGTCGGCATCGTATTGGTTCTTAAGGCTTGCAATCGAGTTCTGCAGTACAGCCAGCTGTTGGAGAAGACTGGCATTCTTGATCATCGCAATATCACCGCCAGTTATCAGTGAGGCCATTGGAGCGCTTTCCAAACTGGCGCCTGATGAGTACCAAAAGAGATCACCCAGCAAGCCATCGATTTCATCTGGGGGCAGAGTCAACGTGTCGTCCGTTCCAACCTGGAGCAGTTTCGTGGCGGAATCGAATATGGCCCGTACATAGACCCGATCTTCTGCAAGTCCCTCTTTTTTCTCGTTGAGATCATCCAACAGCGCCTTCAAGACGATTCGTTCGTCGGATTGCTGTTGCCGATCTTCCCACCAGGCTTGAATCGAAAACGCCAGCAGTATACTGACTACGATTGCCGCAGCTTCCGCAACAATACGAGGCCAGGGAATTTCTTGGATTTTTGTCATATTGGAATGAGGTGATCCATGTAGGCGCCGGGTCCAGGCATCACGATGGACTCAGTCTATTATATTGGAACCAGGATGTCCCCTGTGGTTCACCCCCCAAAACCCTATGCACACTTTCGCTCAGTGAGCATGTTCCTTCGGGACATCGGAGCCAAACCCGGGGAACCGGGATCCGGCATAGGCCGCGTGGCAGACCGTACAAGCTTCCAGCAGACGCGAGTACTGAAAGACCACCAACTCGGCATCATGGGCTGCAGCCGCTGCGCCGAGTCTCTCGGCTCTTTGATGAAACTCCGCATCGAGGCGCTTGAATCGCTCTGGAAGCACTTGCTGCAGTTCAATTGCCTGGGCCGGTGTCAGCTTCATGTTCATGATGTAACTATCACGTATCTTTTCGCTTGTTTCCTGAATCGAATGCCAGTCCGCAGTGGCCAGGAAGTACGCGATGCCCTGCATGCCACCGGTAATTTCGACCATCTCTGCCTTGAGCAGGTTCAGCAGGTCCGGCGACAACTGGAAGTTCTGACCCGGGGCGTCCTGGTGAGCAACATCTTGATGCTGAGCGTCTTGATGCAGGCCATCAGGCTCCGCTGTAAAGGCAGGCGCCGTGATCGTGCACAGACTACCAATCGCAATTACTACAGACGTAATTTTCTAGTCATACATTTCTCTTCCCGTGAGATTGCCAATCAAAGAACCTGATCAGGCAAATGTCATCCGTATCGTCCAGATCCGGTTACACTGCGCGCGATAATTTGATCCTGCCAAGCCCTACCCCGGTGGTCAAACACGTATGGTGCGCCGATCCTGTATCAGCGCTTCCTTGATTTCGTCCATACGCTCCACTGTAGTGCGGTATCCGGTTTCGATGGCCTGGTCGAAGGCGCGCCAGTCCAGCATACCGATACCCTCAAGCTCGGGAGTTAGCAATATGCTGCTTTGCTGCCGGTTGGCATCGGTAATCAATTGGGTGCTCAGGCTACCGGAACAGAGAAGAATCTGAAGGATATTGGGTGCGCGACGACTACGTAGCAGACGGAGTCTCGACAGGATGGACATCTCGTCAACGTCCTCGCACGCCGCCAGGGAGTTCTCACTTCCGACATCTACGCCGATCACCCGGCCCCGCCCGAGGCTTCGCATTACATCAACCGGCAGATGATTAACAACACCGCCGTCAACCAGGATCTGTTGTTTGTTGAATACCGGCGGCAACACTCCGGGAATCGCTACCGATGCGCGGAGGGCACGCCACAATGTGCCGGAACGATGCACGACCATCTTACCCGTCGTCAGGTTTGCGGAAATACAAAAATAGGGGAGCAACAGATCCTCGATATCACCGCTGCCCATCTCGGCCCGCAACAATCGGGAAACCCGTCGGCCGGACGCGATGGAAATCAGCGGGAAGGTGTAGTCGCCGATCGGATTACGTTCGACAAATGTCCGCCGATACACTTCGACCAAGCGCTGGTCGTCCCAACCTGAGGCGACACCAGAGGCGATGATTGATCCGATACTCGTCCCGCCGCACAGGTCGATGGGGATCCCTGCCTCGCGCAAGGCCCTGACAACACCGATGTGTGCGAATCCCCTCGCGCCACCACCGCTCAACACAATGCCGACGGCATTGCCTGTCAGTATCCGGGCGAGTCGGTCAATGTCAGCCTGTGCCTGCACATGGTGATGGTGCGCCACCGGGCACTGAGCCAGCCAGCGCCCTGCCACACCAGGCCGCCATGTCTGCTTGTGCTGCAACACGAGTTCGGCCCGTTCCTGCGCTTTTGTATCTGCGCCGGAGAAATCGCAGTTTGCCCACGGTTGTGGCTCCTCACCCGCGTCGGCCAACAGAATGAGTGTATCCGCCTGGGCGATGCATTGTCGTGTCCAGGCAGACATGCTTTCGTCTGCAACAAAAACGACATAGTCACGGCGTGATTCGACTTCGTTAAACCAGGCACTGGTGTGTTGAGCCACAAGATCCCGCGTGAACAGTTCGGTCCTGCCAAGCCTGGCGAGTGCTTCGGTGAGCGAACTGGCAAAGCCCACCGCATCGACCCCAGGTCCATTGCCGAGAACAGCAAAGGATCTCGACGACGAGCGTGGTGTTTCACGGCGCAGTGACTGTTCCAGACGGGTCATGGTCAAGCGTGCAATATGCAGCATCGCCGATGGATACTTCTTGACCAGTTCATCAAATGCGTCCTGGGAGAGCCGAATCAGATCGGCATCGCGGAAGCTCCGCACAGTGGCTGTTCGCACGCCTCCCGACAGCAAGCCCCCCTCACCGACTGTTTCACCGGGGTGAATTCGTCCGATCAAATTCAATTTGCCATCGTCGTCACGCCTGAAAGCGCCCAGCGAGCCGCTGGTCACGACATACAGTGAATTCGCCACATCGCCCTGCTCAAACAGTGTCGTTCCACTGGGCAGGCAAAACCACTCAAGTTCATCAGCCACCGCCAGCAACATCTCCGGCTCAAGACCCTCGAACAAGGGCAGAGACGCAAGCACTGCAAGGGCGTTGCGACTGATGTTCGTATTCGGTGGAAACTCGACTGTCATATTTTCGTGCGCAACCCTGTTCAAAAATCTGACGAGGCTGGATTTATCCCGGCCTCCCGACAATCATCCGCTTCGACTCCCGGTTTTGGGAGGGTTCGCTTCCGCGACAACGACCGTCTGTCCCGGGTCGTATGATACCGGGTATTTATCGACCGCCTACTATCGGCAAGGAGTCAACTGCCGTCGGAACAACTTCATCAATAACTCAATACTTCTCACTCCGGCGTAATTGGGCCGGGTGATAAAGGCAATCCTGCGGTGAGGGCCGGGTTCGTCCAGATGCACGGCCTTGAGTTCCGCACTGCCTGACACGAGCTGATCCAGCGCCATTTCGGGCACCAGGGTAGTACCCATGTGACCGGCCACCATCTGCACCAGGGTGTTGAGACTGGTGGAGGCAAACGATGTGTCCGTCTCGCTGGTCTGCAAGTGGCAGGCCGCCAGGGCATGGTCTTTCAGGCAATGCCCGTCTTTTAGCAACATCAGACGGCTGTGGCGCAACTCCTCACTGGTGATTTCGGTCTGGTCCTCGTGGCTGTCACGACTATGCGTGACCCAATAGAAATCTTCTTCCCAGAATTCGAAGGCCAGCAGGCCCTCGATATCGAAGGGCAACGCCAGGATAGCGGTATCCAGTTCGCCGTTACGCACTTGATCCACCAGCACCCGAGACTGGTCTTCCACGATGCGCAGCTGAAAATCGGGGAAGTTATCACGCACACGCCGGCAGGACTTTTGGCAGCAAATACGGGCCGATGGTGGGTATTACCCCCAGGCTCATGGGATAGCCCAGCGGTGTTTTCTGGGCCCTGGCCAGTTGGTACAGGTCATCCACCTGAATCTTGATGGTCCGGGCGGTGGCCAGCAAACGGGCGCCCATGGGTGTGACCAGCACTTTCTTGTTGTCACGCTCGAAAATTTGCACCCCCAGTTGCTTTTCCAGCTCGGTAATGCCGGTGCTTAGGGCTGATTGGGAGACCGCGCACAGGTCGGCCGCCTTTCGGAAATGCAGAGTTTTCTCCACTGCCAGGGCGTAATCGAGTTGTCGGAGTGAGATCATGACTAGTTAATCCATAAAATCTATTAATAGATTCGATTTTATTCGTTTTATTTAATCATTCAAGTTATTTATGCTTCTTTCCAACGTCGCGGCAAGCAAGCGGCACCGTATTTCTGAAACCACAGCGAGAGGAACCACCCCATGTCCCATATCAACCAGCCCATCCCTGAGTTCAAGGCCCAGGCCTTCCACAGCGGCGAGTTCAAGACCATCAGCTCGGAAGACGTAAAGGGAAAGTGGTCAATCTTCCTGTTCTATCCGGCTGACTTCACCTTCGTCTGCCCCACGGAACTGGAAGACATGGCCAACCAGTACGACGAACTGCAAAAGCTGGGCGTGGAAGTGTATTCAGTATCCACCGACACCCATTTCTCCCACAAGGCCTGGCATGACTCCAGCCCCGCCATCGGCAAGATCCGCTACCCCATGATCGGTGATCCCACCGGCCGTCTCACTCGCGGTTTCGGCGTGATGATCGAAGAAGACGGGTTGGCCCTGCGTGGCACTTTTCTGGCCAATCCTGAGGGCATTATCAAGGTGGCCGAGATTCACGATAACGGCATAGGCCGTTCCGCCAAGGACATGCTGCGCAAGGTCAAGGCCGCCCAGTATGTGGCCAGCCATGACGGCGAGGTGTGCCCCGCCGCCTGGGAAGCAGGTCAGGCCACCCTGACCCCCAGCCTGGATCTGGTCGGCAAGATTTAGACGACGCAGGCAAGCTTGTGAGGGCGACCCCCGTCGCCCTCACCTTTTTATCCCAAAACACGCCAAGGACAGACCCATGTTGACTCCAGAGCTGATTAACGCCCTCAAAGGCTATACCGCCGGCATGAAGAGCCGGGTAAACCTGGTCCTGCAAACCGGCGATCATCCCAAGCGCCGCGAACTGGCGGGGTTCCTGACTGACTTCGCCAGCGTGTCCGAGAACCTGTCATTCGAGGAGAGGGATATACCGGAGTGGCTGCGTAGCCCCTTGAGCTTCATGCTGGAAGTAGATGGTGAGCCCAACGGCATCGTGTTTTCCGGCATTCCCGGTGGTCACGAGTTCAATTCCCTGGTGTTGGCCGTACTGCATTCCTCCGGCACGCCGCTCAAGCTGGATTCCGGAATCGTCAATATCGTCCGGAATATCCAGGCACCCCTGAAGTTTGAGACCTTCGTAAGCCTGTCATGCCACAACTGCCCGGACGTGGTCCAGGCGCTGAACCAGTTCGCCACGCTGAACCCGAATATCTCCAGCGAGATGATCGATGGGGGTCTATACCCCGAGTTGATTGAGGAAAGAAATATCCAGGGTGTACCGACTGTGTATCTCAACGGCGAGCTTTTCGCCAACGGCAAGATAGACACCGCCCGCCTCCTGGACAAGTTAATGGCCCTGCATCCAGCCACGGCAAAGACCACCGAAACGTCCGCCCTGCCCTTGCAGGACGTGATCGTGATTGGTGGCGGCCCCGCCGGGGTTTCCGCGGCCATTTATGCTGCCCGCAAGGGCCTGAAGGTAACCCTGGTAGCCGATCGGCTGGGCGGCCAGGTCAAGGACACCATGGGTATCGAAAACCTGATCTCGGTCCCGAAGACTACCGGAGCGGAACTTACGGCCGCACTGCAAACACACATGGCGGACTACACCATCACGCTCAAGGAACATCTGCGGGTGGACAAGATCGAAAAAGGTGACATCAAGACCGTCCAGCTATCCTCTGGCGAGCGTCTCCAGACTCGCACCCTGATAATCGCTACCGGCGCCCAGTGGCGTGAACTCGGTGTACCCGGAGAAAAGGAAAATATAGGTAATGGTGTGGCCTACTGCCCCCATTGCGATGGGCCATTCTTCAAGGGCAAGGACGTTGCGGTGATCGGCGGGGGCAACTCGGGCATAGAGGCAGCCCTGGACCTGGCCGGCATCGTGAAATCGGTGACCGTGTTTGAATTCCTGCCCGAACTGAAAGCTGACAAGGTACTGGTTGAGCAGGCCGAGAAACGCCAGAACATATCCATCCTGAAGAACGTGGCGACAAAACAGATACTGGCTGGGAGCGGCAAGGTGACTGCCATCGAATACCAGGACCGTGCCAGCAGCGAGATTCACACACGTGACCTGGCCGGGGTTTTCATACAAATCGGCCTGTTGCCCAACAGCGGGTTTCTCAAGGGCGTGCTGGAGCTAACACCCTTTGGAGAGGTAATCATCAACGAGCGCGGCCAGACCAGCGAACCGGGCATCTTTGCCTGCGGGGATGTGACCACGGTGCCTTACAAGCAAATAGTGATCGCGATGGGCGAAGGAGCGAAGGCGTCACTGGCGGCGTTTGAATACCTGTTGAAGCACGGCTCCGGGCAGGACACCCTGGCCGCCTAATTGATCGGGCTGGATACAATCCAGTCCTTTCCAAACAGGTCAAACCAGAAAAACGGGGTCGAACCGGATTATTTGATAATCGCGGTTCGACCCCGTCGTTCCTATTTCTTCGGCGTCATGCCCTTCAGGTATTTGAACATGTCACTGTCGGTGGACAGCACCAGCGTGCTGTCGCTGGAGATGATGTCCTTGTAGGCCTGCATGGTGCGGGTGAACTCGTAGAAATCCCGCGCCTCGGGACTCTGGTTATAGGCCCTGGCGTATATCTCGGTTGCCTTTGCATCGGCTACACCGCGAATCTCCTCGACCTGCCTGTAGGCTTCCGACTGGATCTTGTTCAGGTCACGCACGCGGTTGCCTCGAATCCTGGCCGCCTCGCCGTTGCCTTCTGACAAAAATCTTTCGGCAATCTGCCTGCGCTCGGAAATCATTCGATCATAGATTTTCGGACGCACGCTTTCATTGTAGTTGATGCGTTTAAAGCGAATATCGAGCAATTCGATACCAAAAACCTGGACCTTTTCGGCCGCCGCTTCGAAAATCTCCTGCTCGACTGACTTGCGCCCCTTATTGATGGGCACCAGGGAACCCATATTCAATTGGCGCTCCGCATCGGTCAGCAACGTATCGCGCAAGGGCACACGGTCCTTGGTGGTACGGATGATTTCGATCAGCTCGTGCTTGGCGACAGCGTTGCGGGTCTCGCTGCCGAGGATATCGTCCAGCCTTGACTGCGCGCTACGTTCGTCACGAAGACGCAAAAAGTACTGCAAGGGGTCGACGATTCTCCAGCGCGCAAACAGGTCTACTGCGATATACAACTTGTCCTTGGTCGGCATATCCGACGGACTGCCATCCCAGGGAAGCACCCGCTTGTCTATCGGGTTGACCTCCTGGATAAAGGGCAGCTTCATCTTCAACCCGGCTTCCATGACGGGTTCCCCGACCGGCTTGCCGAACTGGGTGATGATCACCTGCTCTACTTCGCTCACTGTATAGACCGAGCTGAACATAACGTAGCTGGCGAGTAGTGCTACCGCCAACAGCGGGAGTTGTTTGGAAGGGTTCATTGCTTTTCTCCCTTCTGGGAATCCAGGTTAAGCAAGGGCAATATGCTGTTGGTGGTCTGATCAACAATGATCTTCGACTCTATCCCCGGCAGAACCTCCTGCAAGGTCTCGATATAAATACGCCGCCGGGTCACTTCCGGTGCTTTCTTGTATTCCTCCAGCAAGGCAGAAAATCTTGCCGCATCGCCTTCGGCCTCGTTAATCCGCTTCAGACGGTAACCGTCGGCCTCGCGAATACGCTGATCCTTTTCACCTTCTGCCAGCGGAATAACCTTGTTGTAATCACGCCGTGCCTCGTTGATCAGCTTTTCTTTTTCCTGCTGAGCCTGGTTGACCTCGTTAAAGGACTCCTGCACGGGTTTCGGCGGGTTGATATTCTTCAACTGAACCTGGTCAATACTGACGCCCATCTCGTACTTGGTTGCCAGCTCCTGCATTTTCACCAGGGCCTCGGTTTCAATTTCCTGGCGGCCAATGGTGATGACCTCATCCACGGTACGATCACCGACCACTTCACGCATGACTGACTCAGACACATAGCGCAAAGTCTCCCTGGGCTCACGAACTTCGAACAAGTAGTCCCTTGGATTGGCGATCCGATACTGAACAACCCACTCCACCAGGGCGGCGTTCAAATCGCCGGTTACCATCTGGGTTTCCCGTTGCGCGTCCTGGGGATGGGGGCTTTGGAATTTATCCATGGCACCTGGCGTGCCAAAGCCGAACTCCTGCTTGAGCTGACGCTTGACCGGAACAATGGTCGCCGTATCGACACCCAGGGGCAGTTTGAAATGCAGACCTGGCGGCACATCTTTGAGGTATTTCCCAAAACGCTGGATAACGGCCACGGAGTCGCTGGGCACCGTGTAATACGCCGTCCACAGCCCCAACGCGACCAAAGCGAGGGCGGCAAAACCCATGGCGCCGCGCGAACCGCCACCGGGCATGAGTTCTTTGAGCCTTTTCTGGCCGTCGCGCATTAGCTTATCGAGATCAGGCGGCTGTGCCCGGGACCCGCGTGCCCAGGGATTTCCCGGGTCGTTACTTCCGTTGCTTGGAGACATTTAATGGCCCTTTTTGGATTGCGAAGAACAATTGGGAACTATCCGTATCAGTTGATAGACGTGGGGGCATTATCACCGTTTTTCAAGGAGATTGTCGGTTCGGCCCGGGACCAGAGCTGGAAAAGACCGCAGGAACAATCGTACACGCCAGCCTGGCACTGGCCTGGCAACCGGCCGGGACGCCCTTTGCGCTTCTTCGAACTGATTCGCCTAGGACTCGACTTCGATAGTCATAGCCGATGACCGCATCGGCTGCGGGGTACCGGTATCAAGGGCCCGACGAATTCGCCCGCCAAATAGCATGATCGACAAACCCCCGCCCACCGCGATACCCGCGTGCATCAGCCAAAACGACTGCGGAGTCATGCGTTCATAAAACCGGCCTATCCAACCCACCAGCAGGTTCGATACAAACAAGGACAGAAAGGCGATGCCCATCATGGTTGCGTTGACACTGGCGGGTGCCGCACGGGACACCAGGGCCAGCAAGGTCGGCCAATAGTAAAGAGAGCCCCTTGGGGTGACCGAACCATTGCTTGTCAGCGTCAGGCGCCCGGGTCTCGGTGTCTGAATTCACGCGACTGCTCCTTGCCTGCAGGCTATTTGAATTTTTATTTTCAGCAGTTATTGGGGCCGGATACAAATAACGGAAATTGTATCTGGCCCCTTTTCTATTGTTCCCTGGGGGCAGCTTGTTCAGGCTTTTGTTTTTCTCTTAGGCTCGCACGCTGTTCGGTCATTTTTCGCTCTATGCCGGCAAGGGCTTTCTTGACTCTCGGATCCTCGCTCACAGAGGCCAGCATCGGGTCGTCCTTGATCAGTGCCCAATCCCAAATAAAGCCTCCCGGTCCGTTCTGAATAAGCTCCACAGCCTTCTCGGGACGGCCTTCCAGAACGTTTAACCGGGTGACGTCGAGCAACAAATACCCCTTCATCAATCCGGCCGGGAGCCTGGCCAGGTAGTCATCAGTAGCCCGGATCAGTTGCTGATACTCCTTTGTCCTCTCAAGCTGACGATAGATGTAGGCAATACGGAACGCCGCGGCCACCTGCCACCAGGCTGTGAAACGCGGCGGGTTTTCAAATAGCAAAGGAGAGTAGAACTGTTCCTGCTCCAGCTGTCGCTGGTAGTCGCCGCCTTTGCTGGCCTGGCGCAAACCGATTTCCAGGAAGCGGTCACTGGATCCGTGGCGGTGGGTCAAACTATCACCCAGGGCGTCCTGAGCTATTTTCTGCGCCCTATCAATGTCGCCCTCCATTAACGCCAGATATGCGCTCACGGACAAGGGGAAAGGTTCATCCGGGCCTAGAGCCAGGGCCTTGTCAGACCACTTGCGTGCCTCATCCAGCGCACCCAATTGCATGTACATCTGGGCGACCCCTGCCATCGTTTCGAAATCGTCCGGATCGAGTCGTGATGCCTCAATCAGCATAGGAACAGCCTGGTCGACCCTGCCATCCCATATCTTACAGCGCGCCGCCCCGTACCAGCCTGATGGGTCTTTCTCGTCCAGCACCCGAATCCTTGCAAAGACTTCCAGGGCCTCATCGCAGCGACCCATTTTCTCCAGGGCGTCCGCCACATTCCACTGGTCGTTCGCCGACAAGGGGTTGAGGCGCGCTGCCCGCTGGAATATTTGCATCGCCTGCTCCGCATCGCCAGCATCCAGCAAAGCGTCACCGTAGGCCGCCAGGGCAGTTACATTATTCGGGTTCAGGGCCAGCGACTGCTGGAATGCCTTTTCGGCCTCCTTGTAGCGGTTTTCTGCCACCCTCACCCAACCGAGTATCGCCAGGGCCTCGGCATTATTCGGATCAAGCGCCAGGGCATGATCAATCGCGCCGCTGGCGGTCTCGAGAAATTCGTCCCGGGACATCGCCCCGGTCTCATACAGCCTGGCAGCGGTCTCCGCCAACCCCGCGTAGGCAGGCGCGTAGCTGGGGTCACTGACGGTAGCGTCTCTGAAGTGCTGCGAGGCCTGGCGCAATGAAACGAAAGACATATCGCGAAGCTTGCCCTTGCCGAGCAAGTAGGAATTGTAGGCATCGGCGCTGGCGGTTTCGAACTGTGTAATTGATGCGCTCTGTGCACCCAGTAACTCAATTTTCAGCGCCTCTACCACGTGGGAGGCGATATCATCCTGGATGGCAAATATGTCGGTTAATTCTCGATCATAGGTTTCCGACCAGATGTGATAACCGTCTTTGGCGCTGACCAGCTGGGCGGTGACCCGGACCTTGTTACCTGCTCGGCGCACGCTGCCTTCCAGGACATTCTCGACATTGAGTTGTTCACCGATAAGCCGCAGGTCCTGGTTGTTGCCCTTGAAGGCAAACGACGAGGTACGTCCTGCCACCTGCAGTTCCTTGATCTTGGCCAGCAGGTTCAACAACTCCTCGGACAAGCCATCGGCAAAATAGGCGCTATCCCCCGCTTCGCTCATATCCACGAAAGGCAACACGGCGATGGAGCGCTGGTTTGAGGTTTTCTCGGCTGATTGCGATTCCGTCGCAACTTGTTCCGCAGTTACCTGCTGCACTGTCCCCGGTGATTCCTGCAAGAAAAACTTATCCACCAGCAGGAACGCC
Organism: uncultured Gammaproteobacteria bacterium; assembly: GCA_963823435.1. GTDB lineage: Bacteria > Pseudomonadota > Gammaproteobacteria > Steroidobacterales > BM003 > CAKZML01. The sequence goes on from CAWGLN010000012.1 coordinate 237,859, forward strand.
ACTGCGATGGCCAGGGCGATGATGATGCCACGGTCCATCCTCTTCCCGGTGACATTGGTGATGGACTTGCTGCGATCCACGTTCTTCTCAAGCTTTAAGCCCTCGGGGGTTTTCTCGAAGGCCCAGGCGAAGATCAGTGCCAGGGGAAAGCCGATAATCAACAACAGCAACAGGGTCTTCATGACCCACTCCGGGGTGCCAAAGGCATCCAGGGCCACGTCCGCCACCTGCACAATCAACCAGGCGGTAACCACGTACGCCAGCCCCACCCGGAACACATTACGGCGTTTGAGCTCTTCGAAAAAGCTAAGGGAAGGATCACTCATAGCAGGTTGTCCACATCCTTCACATTTGCGCCCGCTCGATGGCCAGCTGAATATTCGGCGCCGCTTTTTCTTTCAGGGACGCCAGTCGCTCCTCGGACTTTGCCAGGGCGGCGCGGTAGGCATCCGAGTATTGAAGCAATTCACCAAGGCGTTTTGACGAATCCTTCAAATTGCCGACGGGGACGAAACCCAGGTTTACCGCCTTCTGGAAATACACTTCGGCGGCTTCCTTGTCTCCGGTTTGGGCGCTCAACAACGCAGCGCTGAAATCGATGAGCCACGTGGATATCCCGCCATCCCGGGCGTCCTGAATGCGTCGCCGGGCCTCCGCCAGCGCCGCCTGCTCCTGCTGTGTCTGCTCGAGGTTTCTATAGGCCCAGGCCATGTCCAGGAAACGCGGGATGTTAAAGTTGTCGTTCCTGCTGAGCTTCTCCTGAAGGGTTGGATAAACCTTTTCATACAGCTCTGCGGTTTCTGCGAAACGCCCCTGCTGCAAGCGCACCTCCGCCAGATCAACTGCCGCGAAACGGACATCCAGTGCGGTCCAGTCGTCGCCGTCGGCCAGGGCATTATCCAGAAGCTTCTCTTGCAGGTCGGCTGCGCGATCCAGGTTGCCTTCCGCTTTTTCCAGCCGAGCCAGCCCCTCTGCGACCCGATCATCTTCCGGCGTTACACCGCGCGCCTTCTCGACCCAGAGCCTGGCGCAACGAGCTTCATCCAGAAACAAGCAACTCTCTGCCAAACTCAGGGCGTATATGGTCGACCCTGGCTCCAACTCCTGTGCGTGCAAAGCAGATGCCAGGACAACGTCAAGATCAAGGGTATTAAAAAGAAACCATCTACCCTTGGAATCCCAAAGGTTGGGATCTTGTGGATTCCTTTCTATGGCTTGGTCCACATACCGGGCGCCGTCGCCGACTGCCCCGCGCTGCAATGACCACCAGGACATATTGAGTCAGCAGATTCTGATTCAGCGGATCCAGTTCGTAGGCACGCCGCAATGCTTGCATGGACTTTTGGTATTGTCCGTCACTCTGGTAGCGAATGGCCAGCCAGTTCAAGGCCAGGATATTGGCCGGGTTCAACTCTACTGATTTTTCCAGTGCCATGACGGTGGTCATGCCCGGAAAATCTCCCGGTTGCCGGAACTCGTCCAGGTACAGGCCAAGTGTCGCATAGACTTCCGAGGAGCCAGGCGCAAGGACCACTGCCTTGTCGAGGTAAGGTTTAGCGTGAGCGGCTGCCTCCTTGATACCCAGATTTCCGTAGTTCTGGGTGCTGAGGAACATCCAGCTGTCGGCCAGGCCTGTGTAGGCCAGGGCATAGTTCGGATCAATGGCTACAGCCTGTTCAAAATGGGCCACCGCCTTACGCAGCGCCTCCGGGGTTCGTTTTACAAACTCATGCCGCCCCAGCAAGTACAGGTCAAATGCCTGGATATCATTGGTAGGACGCTGGGCCAGGCGCTTCGCGTCTTCGGCGCCCAGGCTCACCCTTAATGCCTTGACCACCTCAGCGGAAATCTCGTCCTGGATGGCGAAGATGTCCTCGTCGGTGCGATCAAAGGTCTTGGACCACAGGTGGGTGCCGTCATTCACATCAATCAGCTGGGTGATCACCCGCAGTCGATTACCGGCTTTCTGTACGCTGCCTTCCAGCACGGTGGACACACCCAGCTGCCGGCCTATCTCCCGTATGTCCTGGTGCTTGCCGCGGAATGCAAAGGACGAGGTACGCGCAGCCACTTTCAAATTCCGGACCTGGGCCAGCGCATCCAGTACCGTGTCCGCCAGACCATCGGAGAAGTACGCCTGGTCACCGGCGGCGCTCATGTCGGCGAAGGGCAATACCGCTACCGAGGGTTGGGCGTCCTTCGGCCCGGCGGCATCGGCAACAATTGGATTCCCGGTCTCCGCATCCGGTGCATCCGGCACATTGACCTTGTACACCAGGAACACCACCGCGATGACCAGGGCCACGATGATGCCGCGGTCCATCTTCTTCCCGGTGATCGGAGTGATGGACTGGCTGCGGTCCACGTTTTTTTCGAGCTTCAGCCCCTCAGGGGTTTTCTCAAAGGCCCAGGCAAAGACCAGTGCGATGGGGAAACCCACCAGCAGTGCAACCAAGGTGGTCTTCAGTATCCATTCGGGGGCGCCAAAAGCATCCAGCGCCAGGTCCGCCACCTGGGCTAGTATCCAGGCGCTGACGACATAGGCCAAACCCACCCTGAATACGTTACGACGCTTGAGTTCCTCGAACAGTGAACTCATTGGACAACACCCGCAGTAGATGCCGTCTTCTGACCCACGCAGGTTTCGGGCGCCGGATCCCAGCCGTTTTCTTTGGCATCCGGTGCACACATCATCGCCAGGATCTGCTCACGCTGCTCGGCCAGGATGGTATCCAGGCGCTCAAGCTGTTTACGGAACTCAGGCTTTTTTGCAAAGGGCGCGAACAATTCCAATCCAAGAGATTCGCGGTCACGATAACCGGCATCGATAGCCGCCTCAAACTCGCTTGCCAGTGTTGCCGGTTCATTGTCGTAGGCAGCCATGGCCAAACGTGAAAGGTGCAAGCCACCCCAGACCTGCCCAGCCATCCCGACACGTTCCCGCTCCTGTAAAGACTGGGCAGCGGCCTCCCGCCATAACTTTGCGCGACCGACATCTCCGGATTCACGTGCCGCAAGCGCCATCAGCACTAGCGTATCCGGTACCAAGGCTGTCGGACGCTGACTAGTAATCCGCCATATTGCATCCGCCGCATCCACCGACTCCCGGCTCTTGCCCAGCAGGTTCAGCGCAAAAAACAAACTCCGTGTTGCATCAAAGTTGGAGGGACTATCTTTAATCGCAGTCCGAGAGCGTTGCACCACAGTCTCGTAATCCCTGACAACGAAGTCTCTTACAAACCCATCTTCGGGCATCAACCGTTCAGCCTCCCGACTAAGACCGACGAGAGCAAGAACAAACGCCATGCTACGAATCGGGATCGAATTACCGGGCGACAACTCCAGTGCCTGTGCGTAGTGCTCAGCGGCGGTCGGAAGGTCCCCGTGTGCCTGGAGCAAGTCGGCTGTTACCTGCTGACCCCATATCGGGTCCAGGCTCTTTAGCCGCTGGGCCGTGCTCCGCGCCTCTTCCTCGCGTCCGAACAAGGACAGCACGTATACGTGGTTATACAGAGCAATAATCGACAAGGGATCGTACTTGACCGAGTCTGAGGAGGCATCCAGCACCTGGTCCAGACGGCCAGAAGTTTCGAGAACCGTTCTGCGCCAATTCTGCAGCTCTCCATTGGCCGGATTGATTGCCAGGGCACGGTCATAGTAGTCCAGCGCCAACTCGGTGTTCCCGGCATTCTTTTCCAGGAAACCCTTGGCGGCCAAAACTTCCGGCCGATTCGGCGCCAATGCCAGGGCTTTTTCCACCAGTGGCCGAGAGCCGGCCAGGACTTCTGCAAGCGGTGTGTCGCCATAGGCGTCAGTATTATCGCTGAGTAGCAGGGTCGCCACGGCCTGGTCGGCATAGGCCAGGGCATAGTCGGAATCAAGGTCGACTGCAAGCTTAAACTGCTCCAGCCCAGCCTTGATGCTGTCAGGCGTACGCTGATTTATCAGGTGTCGGCCCATCAAATAGGCCTCATAGGCCTCCACCTTGGTGGTGGAGCCGGCGGCCGCACTGTTGGCACCGTCACCCAGTTTCAGCTGCACTTTCAGGGCGCTGGAAATGGACTGGGAGATTTCGTCCTGGATGGCAAAGATATCGGTGAGCTCCCGATCATAGGTTTCCGACCAGGCATGAAAGCCTTTATTGGCCTTGATCAACTGGGCGGTCACGCGAACACGGTCCCCCGCCTTGCGTACACTGCCTTCCAGCACGTAAGCCACGCCCAGCTGGCGGGCGATGTCCTGGATATCCTGGTTCTTGCCCTTGAACTGGAAGGCCGAGGTGCGGGCGGCCACCTGCAGGCCGGGTACCTGGGCCAGCACGTTGAGAATTTCCTCAGCGATACCGTCTGAGAAATAATCCTGTTCCGGATCAGAGCTCATGTTCACGAATGGCAACACGGCCACGGACTGTTCCGACACTGCCGCGGCCTGGCTGCTCACGGTAGCTGGCAAAGAATCCGTCGCAGCCTGCTCGGTAGTATCGGCATCTGGTTCACTTGGCACATTGACCTTGTACAACAGAAAGATCACTGCTATGGCCAGGGCGACGATGATGCCCCGGTCCATCTTTTTGCCCGTCACAGGTGTGATGGACCGGCTGCGGTCCACGTGCTTCTCCAGCACGATGCCCTCGGGCGTCTTCTCGAAAGCCCACGCAAAAATCAACGCCAGGGGGAATCCGATCAGGAGTAACAGGAGCAAAGACTTCATGACCCATGCAGGGGCACCGAAATTGTCCAGCGCCAGGTCGGCTACCTGCGCGAGTATCCAGGCGGTGATGACATAAGCCAGCCCCACCCGGAATACATTACGGCGTTTGAGTTCTTCGAAAAAACTGCTCATACCGCCGTCTCACGAAGCAGAGTCGCGACAGGGTTCTTTCGGCCGTTAGTCAACCGACACGCAGAATTCATCGGTAAATAAGGTGTAAACCAGCCCGTTACCGCCCTGCATAACCCTTCTGGGGTAGCGGCAAGACAGTTTTTGGCTGAGCGTATGCATCGGTGTAATTCTTCGCTCATCGAGAACCCGGAACTCCCTAGGTGATTGAAGCATATCAGAATATCTGCCAAACAATGTCTATTTTATGAATCAGTCCAGACCCGGCTCTACCGGGAGAATTCATCAGCAATTGCTGATATAGGTGAATGTTCCGGCGAGAATCGCCATTGCGGAAAATCATGGCAGGCAGGTCGCATTCCACAGCCCCACACCAAGGCGACTACCTCAAGGTGTTTCGGCGGCAGGACTAAATCCGGCGCAAATGCCTTTGGCCGACGAAATATTCGTCTACCACACCGAACTACGGCACATAACGAGAGGTTTTTACAGCGCTTCGTCTTCCACAATCCGCAGTGGCAACAAATCACTCTGTGAGGTGATCACCAGGGACTTATCCACCCGCACGCAGCTACCCGCGTATTTGCCTGCGACCGAGAAAGTGCACACCTGGGTTCTGTACCCATCGATGTCCGGCAGCTTCCACAATTCCTGGTAGACCTGGTCCTGGGCGTCGAACTGGCCACCGGTTTCTTTCAATACCTTATCGTGCTGGTCAAACAGGCTGATATTCAAACCGCAACGTCCGGCAATAGGCTTGCTCACATAGCCGCGCTGGTTGAAGTCCTCGGTCAATTCGAACTGCGAATTCAGCAAATACGGATGATCAGGGAATATCTGCCACAAGATCGGGAGTATGGCCTTGTTGCTCGGAATCAGGGTCCAGAACGGTTCGAACACCATGATGTCCGGCCGCAATAACACATCCACCAGCCGTGGCGACGGGTGCGCATCCTCGGCCGTACGCAACACCGGATGACTGTCGTCCTCCTCGCACTCGGCGCGTATCTGGTCCAGCGCGGTTTCCCAGGCCCAGGTCTTCCAGACAAATCGTATCGGTGTACCGTCAGGGTCGACGATCTCGCCTGCGTCGTTCCAGCCCAGGCCGGTCAAGCCCTTCAGCACCTTGCACTGAATACCCGCCGCCTCGGCCGCAGCCCGCATGAACTGTGCGTGATAGGTTTCTTCCTTGTCGGTGTCCTGCATGACATGCAACACACCTTCTACTCCCGCCTCACGCCAGGCGGTCACCAGTGCGTCAGAAATCGCCTCGCCGGAATCTTCACCCTCGGTGACGCCGAAATGCCTGGCCCATTTTCCCTGCACTCGACCGGCTTCCATATGACAAGAGGCGGAGTCGGCATTGTACTCATAGACTTTCACACCACGCTCGGTGACACAAAAATCAAACCGCCCCGTGATCATCTGCCCACGCCGGTTTTCCCAGGATTTTTTCAGTCGTGGCCAAAGGGCCTTCGGGATATTAAAGCGGGCCAGCAACTCCTCATGCTGCAACACGGCCTGGGTGGCATGCATGAACATGAGGTGCAATTCATTGGTGGCACGTTTGAGTTCCTGCTCGGCAGATTCGGACATGCGGAAATAGCGGTAGTGTTCGCACACCTGTTCGGACTCGGACAGGCGGTGACCGTGCATGGCCTTGACGAAGGCCGCTTCAGCTTTGTCGGCGGTGTTCAGCCAATCTTGCTCATGCTGACCGCGCTGGTCAGCCTGGCGGGTGTTGAGCTTGTACAGGTCCGGGTCTCGTGGCCGAGGGATCTCTGCATCTGTGGCATCGGCGGTCTGAATGACCCATCCAAGGATATGTGAATCCAGGTAAGCCGCATCGACAAAATAACCTCCGTCCTCGCCACGGGAAAGGACGAGTTCGCGAGACCACTCCTGTCCCTTCGGCAGCAGACTGTGTTCGATATTTTGTTCAGCAAACCGAATACGGTCAGCCAACACCTCGGTCACAATGGCCACGTGACCGGTGACTTCAAATTCACCACCTTCTTCCCAGATCAACATGCATCCGGGCTTTGGTGCGCGCAAGCTGCCATTTCTGAAAGAGTGCAGCGGCAACAATGCATTGTCCGCCAGCCGGGTTACATGGTGTAAACAAAAGATGTCATAGGCCATGGCGACATCGTCAAACACATAGCCATGATTCGTGAACAACCAGCGGCGGGCGAACTCCACGCATTGCCACTTGTAACCCATGTACACGCCGTCGACACAACTGCGATAGGACTCCCGATCCGGATATTCGTCCTGATCGGCACTCGCGTAATGGGAGGAATAAATAGCCACGCCGCCGGGCGCATGACCCAGCAGGGTGCCAAATTTTTCCGGTTGTGGCGTGAAGCGTCTGCGGCACGTAACCTCTCCAATTGGGGTGCGATATGATGGGCACGGGACAGGCAGTTTGCAAGACCGAGTCCAGGTCTGGCCGAGAAGACAAAAAGAGCCTCCCAATGGCATCAAAACTGAACCTTACCGGCTCCACACCATTCAAATATATGTATTGCCGAGCTTTTTCTGGTAAAACAACAGCACTCCAAACAGGTAGAACGGGTCTAATGGGTTCATTCTGGAACGAATTGAAGCGTCGAAATGTGGTTCGCGTTGGGATCGCCTACGCCCTGGTTGCCTGGGTAGGCTTGGAACGCAAAATAAATACGAATATGTGTAAGAAACCGCCCCCCTGCTCCGACTATGTTGGTAGCAGATACGCAAAAACGCAGTAAATCTGTTTTTCAACAAGCTGCGTTATCAACGGGAACGCCCTTTTTGGCGCTCCTGAATTCAACAGCCAAGGAGAAAACACGTGACCAAAACAACTACAGCTGCCGCACTCGCCCTCGCATTGGGTTCTTTCCTGACCGTCGCTTCCACACCCGCCATCGCAGGCGACATGAAAGGTATGGAGAAATGTTACGGCGTCGCCCTCAAGGGTAAAAATGACTGCAAGGCCGGGGCCGGCACCAGCTGTGCCGGAAGCTCAACGGTCGACTACCAGACCGATGCCTGGAAATTGGTCCCCGCCGGTACCTGCGTAGAAACCGACTCCCCCACGTCAGCCACCGGTAAAGGTCAGCTTGAGCCCTTCGAGGCCAAGTAAGCCTGATCTTTTCGACACCAAGGCGGAGCGCCCACGATGACGGAGCAATTCCCCCCTGCACCGCAACGTTGCGGCGCTCCCGCTTTTAACGCCCGCACCGGCTTACCCATGCGTGCAGGACTGGGCCTGAAGCCCGAGCATTTCCGGCAGATCCTCGAGACCTCGCCAGAGCTGGGTTTCTTCGAGGTGCACGCCGAGAACTACATGGTCGACGGTGGACCTTTCCACCACTACCTGACCCGTATTCGTGAGAACTACCCACTGTCCATCCATGGCGTGGGTCTTTCCATAGGCGGCGACACGCCGCTGGACACCGCGCACCTGGCCGGGCTCGCGCGCTTGCTTGACCGCTATCAGCCTGCGTCCTTCTCCGAGCACCTGGCATGGGCCAGCCATGGCGATGTGTTTTTGAACGACTTGCTGCCGGTGCCTTATATCGAACACAAGCTGGACGGCGTGTGTGCCCACATCGACCAGGTTCAGACACACCTCAAGCGACAGATGCTGCTGGAAAATCCAGCCACTTATGTGGAGTTCGCTGACTCCACCATGGACGAAACCACCTTCATCAGCGAAGTGATCCGACGCAGTGGCTGCGGCTTGCTGCTGGACATCAACAATGTCTATGTTTCGTGTGTGAACCACAACCGCGATCCCTATCCCTACCTGCGGGCCTTGCCGTTTGAAGCGGTGGGCGAGATTCACCTGGCAGGTTTCGCCCGCGAGCAAGACGCCAACGGGGACTTGTTATTGATAGACAGCCACGGCAGCGCCGTGGCCGAGGCCGTCTGGCAACTTTACGAATACGCCCTGGGTCTGGTGGGGCCGAAAGCAACATTGATTGAACGTGACGCCGACATACCACCGCTGGAGGTTCTGTTGGCCGAGAGCCATCAGGCCGAAAGGCTGTTGCAGGCAGCGACTGAGAATACACGCCTCAAGGAAGCCAGGGCATGAGCAGCCAGCAGGATTTTTTCGCCCCCCTCCTGGATTCAGGACTGCCGGCCCCGGCGGGGCTGACCACCTGGAATGGTTCGGACCCACAGACCCGTTACGCGGTCTATCGTAATAACGTGATCAGTTCCTTGATCGACGCGCTGGCCGATACCTTTCCGGTCACCCGGGAACTGGTGGGAGAAGAGTTCTTTCGGGCCATGTCCGGTCTGTTTGTCCGCCAGCAACCACCCCGCTCCCGGGTGCTGGCGTTTTACGGAGAATCGCTGCCTGATTTCATTGAGCAATTTTCGCCGGCGGCCTCCGTCCCCTACCTGGCCGACGTAGCCCGTCTGGAGCTGCTGAGGGTGCGTGCGTTTCACGCCGCCGACACGGAAGAACTTGCTGCCGAGGTCCTTGGTCGGCAGCTTGGACAGGTGGAGGATTTGTCTGCCGTGCACCTGACGCTGCACCCGTCGCTGGGACTGCTGCGCTCAGCCTACGCCGTAACCTCCCTGTGGGCGGCCCACCAGGGGATAACCGAGATCGCCAAGGTAGATCCGTACCAACCCGAACTGGCGCTGGTCATCCGCGTTGGTCTTGACGTCCAGGTCCGTCGACTGGAGTTGGCGGTTTTTGATTTCGTTGCACAGCTCGACCAGGGCGAAAGCCTTGGCGTTGCGACTGACCAGATTCAACTGGTTCACCCTGAATTCGACCTGGTAGGCGCGCTGGGTTTCCTGGTCCAACTGGGCGGGGTTTCCGGCATCAGCACAGGCAAGGAAATACGGTCATGAATTCCACTCTCGCTAGCGAAAATAGTCCATCGAGCCCGACATCCGCCATGGTCCGAAGTATCGAGCGACTGAACGCGATGTTCGGATCGATTCCGCATACGCTGATCGCGACGCTGGGGCGCTTTTCGATTGCCGCGGTATTCTGGAAATCGGGGCAAACCAAGATCGAGGGCCTGGTGATCGACCTGGTCAATGGCGATTTTCGAATCGGCTGGCCGCACTTGTCGGATTCGGCGCTCACCTTGTTCCAATACGAGTACAACCTTCCGCTGATACCGCCGGAACTGGCCGCACCCGTGGCGGCCTTTGCCGAGCACTTTTTCCCGGTGCTGTTGCTACTGGGCCTGGCGACCCGCTTTTCCGCCCTGGCGTTGCTGGTAATGACGCTGACCATCCAGATTTTCGTGTACCCGGATGCCTATCCACTTCACGGCGTCTGGGCCACGGTCCTGCTATTCCTGATGGCGACCGGTCCAGGCAAGTTGTCACTCGATCATTTGCTTCGACGACGGTTTAACGCGTCCCGATAGACTCTTTAGGCGGACCGGCAGTCTGACCGCCTTGTCACCCTGGTACCGGCTACTTCGTCCGCGCGAAACTCCACTCAAGCTGCATGCCGTCTTCGGCGCAATATGGTCGAGCCCGTTAGCGAGCCTCCCATCCCCGAGTAGTGACTGAATTCTGCGCCATTACATCGCACATCTCGAGACGAGTCAGTAACACAGCATAGGGCATGGCAACTCCATTGCAGACAAGTTGCGCGTCATCCGAATTTGTACCCAGGAGCAAAGGCATGCCGATCCTCTGCCGGCACACCCAGGTACATCTCACCCTCGAAACGAACGGCACCGGCAAATTTCATCTCACCCTTCTGGAGACGACCCTTGTCGTCCTGACGCGAGCACTCCGTCGAAATATTTAACTGCATTGTTCCCGACGCAAGGAAACTATCACTGCCTGGATCCCCTTCGATCCAGGTCACATCACCGGCCAGCGTCACGGACTGATCCGGACTCGTATGGCTGTAGCGCAAATTGCCCTCGTAAGTGCGTGCTGGTTGTTCGATCCCTTCGTCATCAGCGTCGGAATAATCATCCTCGTCAAAGGGTAGCGGCTGGCCGCTGAAAGGTCCGAAGCACAAATAACGAGGTTCATGCTGCGGCTCATCATCCAGTCGGCTTGGGTCCTCTGCCGGTATAACTTCTTTCTCAATGTCCTCCTGCGGGTCAAAGCAATATTCGATCCTCTTTGGCTCCTCTTCACCATTTTCGTTCTCGAACATATACGGATAGACACCCAATCCTCTGAACAGCGAGAAATCGCTGAAGTGAGTTACCGCGACCGTTACGGTTCTCGCCCCCTCGTCGACCACGGCTCCCTCTATCAATCGCCAGTAGCCACCGACCGACTGCGTGATGACGCCGAGGTTTGCGACCGGAGTGTCGTCGAGATCGAGATCCCCATATGCGAATGTGATGTCGAGTGGCCGTTTGAAAACCTGCCCGGCCGGCGCCAGCCGGTATCCGTTGCCAAGCCCCCCGGGTGCGGTGTTGGTAATTGGCTGAATGGCGATTTCCGTGGCCGACGTCAGCGCGCCGGCAGGAATGGTTACCGATAGAGACTCGTCCAACGCACCAAGCGTGCCGCCGGAGGCGCCAATCGTGGCACTGGACTGGCCTCCGACAGGTGTACCGGTAACCGTCGCCAATGGCGCCGGACCGGAATTATTTTCGACGGAGTTGTCAGAGGTGTCAGGTGACCCGCCTCCGCATGCAACCATGGTCATTATCGTGGCCACCAAGCCTAGGCAGTTTCGTTCGCGTCTGGCACAGATTCTTTGCATCGGAATCAATCCTTTATGAGGAGGTACCCATTAATCACAAGCTGCCGCGGCTGCGGCGATATTTTCACCCGGCGGCATATATACGCCAATCTGCCAGACGCGACCGTCGCGATCATTCAAGCGTTAGCGTGAACGCCTCGAACGTGTAGCTGCCGCTGCCGCCGGCGAGCGCCCGCTGCGCCTCGGCATCCGTCCAGCGCGATACCAATGTATGCCCGTCCGGCACGATGAGATTCGAGGCCGAACCCACCATGCGCAAAAAGCCGCCGCGGTCTTCGTAACGGCCATCGGCGTAGAGCACGAGCCGCGGCGCGCCCGCATCGCGATAGTCGGCGCGTGCGAAGGAGCCGTCGATACGTTGATTTTGCGGCAGCGGCAGTTTCACCCACGCACGGTCGCGTTCCGAAATCAGCTCGTTGCCATTGATGCGATAGGTGGTCTTATAGCCGCTTCGATTCGTGATAATTACATCACCCTGACGCGACCAGGTGCCCCACAGCGGTTGCCGATTCTGCCGATCCCAGGCGAGGTCGCTCGCGAGGCCGCGGTCCGGCATGCGGCGACGGTAACTGCCATCGGGAAACAACACGTCGACTTCCGTGTAATCGGCAATACTGGTTTGCACGCCGGGTGCCATACCGGTTGACGAGGTTTCGAATTGCCCGGTGTTCTGGTTGTAAGTTTGCTGCGGGCCCTGACCGAAGCCCGCGCTGGCCGAAAGACCGCGCTCGAGTCCGACGTACACACCCGAAACACCTTGCCCGAAAGCGCCGTCTGGTGGTGTCACCGATACCGGCGCAGCCATTTGGCCACGCGGTGCGTCCGCCACCGCCGTTCCGAGGGTCAGATCCTGCACACTGGAAATTGCTGTGCCGATGGCCGCCTTGTAGCGATTGAACGTATCGTCGCTGTCCGCGAGCGCCCAGAATCGTGCCATCTCGTCGCCGTGCCGCGCGACGGCCGTCTCCGCCGTGTATTTGACACCGCCCAGCTCGACGACGCCGACGCCGTAACGAAATACCCAGCCGCTGTCGAGCGCCTGTTCGACCGGATCACCGACCGGCGTCCACGGCGCAAGGTCCGTGAGTGCGCGCGCGTAGTCCGAGGCCAGGGTTTCGTTTGAAGTGGAAATCGGTTCAACGAGTAACACTAATGACTCGCCCGAGTCCAGGTCATCGGGAACGACGGCGACGACACTGTTCTCGACGCCGCGGGCCCACGATGCAGGGACGTCCAGCCACGGCACCGGTGTTTCAGGGGTGCCGGTCTGCGCAGCACAGACTATCGCATGACCCAGACCTATCGTGATGAGCACACATTTTGCGAGCGAATTCATCACGACGGCTGCATCAACTCTCAATGCACTCATGGCAATAAATCTCCCAAATACTGGTCGCTAATCACGCTTGTTTCGCAGTGCGGAAGTGAAGACCGAGATACCAGGCATGAAATCTGAAACCCATACCGCCTCGTCCTCAACGCGATGGTTGATTGGCTAACTGTGCGAACCTCTACAGATTGCCCGACACCACTTCAACCAGAGGCGTGCCTGGCGCGGGCTGTACATCGGCATCGGGATTGGTACTAGGGCTCACCCAGTCACGCATCAAGTCGGGGCCAGGGAAGTACAGACTGCATTTGTAGTGAGTAGGTGGTCCGCCTAACTGGGGATCCCACGGCACGGAAATCCGCACCTGGCTTTCCATAGGTTGACCCGTGCCGGGATTTACGCTGGGCTGAGCAAAATTGTTGCCGACAATAGAGTCATCGGCCAAAAGCAGGGTGCACTCAACTCTGAAATATCGAACCTTTTCTGGCAGATTGGATATATTGAGTGGCACAGTGAAATCATAGGTCTGAGCCGCTGCAGCAGTCGACAGCCACGATGCCAACAATCCAGAAAAGATCGCCATTATTTTGTATTTCATTACGTGACTCCTCAATATTCCCGAACTACATACATGGACCAAATTCGTAAATCACCGCCGCTGCTCAGAGTGGATGGTGATTAATTGTTTCTCGGGGGACGACGCAGCCTTGTCGGCGGACGTTTCCGCAGTCATACGCAACTCAGGCGTGACCACGGCAATGGCCTGGTCTGTGACCGTGCCTGTAAAAGTAACTCGTATCCCCGTCATTTGTAGCGGAGAGGTGAGCACGGCAACTGGTGCAGGTGCAATCTCTCGCACCGATAGCCCGCCAATCGCTGTGAGACGTTTCCCTGTCATGCGCAGCTCAGGCGTGAGCACGGCAACCGCACGGTCTGATGACGTATCAACAAAAGTGACTCGTTTTCCGGTCATTTGCAGCGAAGGTGTGAGCACGGCAACTGGCCCAGGTGCAATCTCCCGCACCGATAGCCCGCCAATCGCGGTGAGGCGTTTCCCGGTCATACGCAACTCAGGCGTGAGCACGGCAACCGCACGGCCTGATGACGTATCAACAAAAGTGACTCGTTTCCCGATCATTTGCAGCGAAGGTGTGAGCACGGCAACTGGCGCAGGTGCAATCTCCCGCACCGATAGTGTGTCAATCGCGGCCAGGCGTTTCCCCGTCATTTGTAGCGGAGCGGTGACCAAGGCTGGGGGTACTGGAGTGGTTTCCCTCTCTGATGCTGTGGGGGTTTGCTGTGCGGAAGATGTCGTTGAGATATCCGCTCTGACTGCCTGGCGGAGATTCGTGCGCGCATCACCACTATCGATCGTGTACTGGCCTGCATAAATCACCGACTCGTCCGGCATGGTCAGGAGCAGGCGTAGAGCACCCTTCGTATAATCTCCGGACCAGCCGGATGTGAGTGGATCGGCGGGGATCTGAATCTCGATCGCATCGGCTCCATCGTGCGCACGCAGCGTGACCGTCTGGCTCATGC
>CAWGLN010000013.1:0-155805 GCA_963823435.1 uncultured Gammaproteobacteria bacterium
CGAGGGGCTCATCTCGCGGATCATCCACTACAACAGCCCGAGCGAGCAGCCCTTTCGTGGAGGCCAATTGCGCCATTTATTCGGAGGGAGTGCTTCACAGCGAGCTGTTCGGCCACGAGAAAGGCGCCTTCACCGGCGCCGTGAAGCAGAAGCGGGGCCGCTTCGAGCTGGCCGACGGCGGGACCATCTTCCTCGACGAGATCGCCGAGCTCACCCCGGCCACGCAGCTGATGCTTCTCCGGTTCCTCCAGGAGAGGAGGTTCGAGCGGGTGGGGGGAGAGGAGACCCTGGAAGTGGACGTGCGGGTGATCGCCGCCACCAACAAGAACCTCACGGAGAGCATGGAGAAGGGGACTTTCCGCAACGACCTCTACTACCGCCTCAATGTGATACCTCTGTTCATTCCTCCCCTGAGGGAGCGCAGCGAGGACATCCCGCTGCTCGCCACCCGGTTCCTGGAGGAGTGCTCCCGGAAGATGGGGAAGTCCTTCCAGGGCTTCTCCGACGAGGCCCTCCAGACTCTCATGGACTACAGCTGGCCGGGGAACGTCCGCGAGATGGAGAACTCCATCGAGCGCTCGGTGGTCCTCGCCAAGGGGGAGATGATTACCCTCTCGGATTTGCCGCCGAACCTCAAGGAGATTCGCGAGGAGCGCGGCGACATGAAGCTCTCCCTCTACGAGAACGAGCGGCTCTACATCCTCAAGACCCTGGCAGAGTGCAACTGGAACAAGAAGCTCACTGCGTCGGTCCTGGGCATCAACCGATCGAGCCTCTACAGCAAGCTGAAGAAGTACGAAATCGACCGGGGGGCATCCCTCAACTGACCGGTCTTTCCCGCTGCGCAGCCGGGTTCGCAAGCCGGCCCGGACCCCGCAGCCTCACGGCAGACGGATGAACGAACTGGACCGCGGCACCAGAATCTACATTCTGGCGACGATGGGCGCGGCCCTCGCCGTGGGCTTCACCGTCTTTCCGAACGCACCACTCGATCTCGGCAGTCAGTTCCTCACCCTGGCCCTGATCGGCGTGATCATGGCCCCCCACTCGGTTCATCTCGGGCTGCGGGTCGAGATGTCGATCTCCCCACCCCTTCATCCTCGCCACGATGATCCTGATCGGCGAGGCGGAGGCCGTCCTTCTCGCGGCCATCTGTATCTCGAGTCTCTGCGCGTTCCGCAAGCCGCGCATGGCGCTCTATCGCGCGCTGTTCAACGTCTCATCCTTCGTCATAACAACGTTTCTGGCGTGCGAGACCTACCTCGCCTTCGGTGGGGACGGGGTCGAGGCTGGCATGGAGACCATTCTCGTCGCCCTCATGCTGGCGACGCTCGTTTTCTATCTCGGCAAAGACTACAGCATCGCCGGAGTCGTCGCGCTCGCCAACCGGTTGAACGTCTTCCGCGCCTGGCACGAGAACTTCTTCGGCTTGGCGCCCTCCTTCCTGGCGGGAGGATCCCTGGCGCTCGGCATGGCCTACTTCCTCGACCGTTTCGGACTGTATGCCTTCGTCCTGTCGCTGCCGTTCTGCATCCTCATCTACTATGTCTACAAGCTCTACCTCGACAAGCTGGAAGAGAAGCGCCAGCACATCGAAGACATCCAACAAATGAACGCGGACCTCGAGCGCAAGGTGCGGGAGCGCACGCTGGAGCTCGAGATCGTCAACGAGAAGCTGCAGGATCGAATCTCGAGCTGAAGCGCGCCAGCTCGATGAAAAGCGAATTCCTCGCCAACATGTCTCACGAGCTGCGCACGCCGCTCAACGCCATCATCGGCTTCTCGGAGCTGCTCCTCGATCCCGGCTTCGGCGCCCTCGGGGAGGATCAGAAGAGCCATGTCGAGGACATTCTGGGGAGCGGCCGGCACCTGCTCGACCTGATCAACGACATCCTCGATCTGTCCAAGATCGAGGCGGGCAAGATGCAGCTCAACCGGGAGTGCTTCGATATCGCTCCGGTCGTGGAGGAGGCGATGGCACTGCTTCGCATCGAGGCGGGCAAGAAGCAGATCGATCTCACCGTCCAGCAATCGATGGGGACTCCGCAGGCTTCTGGCCGATCGCAGCAAGATCAAGCAGGTCATGTACAACCTTCTCAGCAACGCGGTGAAGTTCACCCCCGCCGAAGGGCCGGGTGTCGGTCACCGTCAGCCGCGAGGATGAGACTTCTCACCGTAGCGGTGGCCGACAGCGGAATCGGCATCGGCGACCGAGGACCAGGAGCGTATCTTCCAGGCGTTCACCCAGGTGGACGGCTCGTACGCCCGCCAGTATCAGGGAACCGGGCTCGGCCTGGCACTGGTGAAGAAGTTCATCGAGATGCATGGTGGCCAGGTGACCTGAACAGCTCCATCAACGTCGGCAGCACGTTCTCGTTCCGAATTCCTCTCCTTCAGCCGGCCGCGAGACGCGACTCGAGGCCGGCGGCGCATTGACCCGTCGACCGGCAGCGCTCATCCACCGCCAGCGACGTCGCCCGACGACGGCGAGCGCATGTGATGGTGGCGAGCGCGGCGAGGGACGACGAAGGGTGAACCGGGGCACGCGTGAGGCTCGCGCCCGACGATACGGGAGAGCTGATCATGGTGGTCGAGGATAATCCGTCGAGCATGCGGTTGTTCGCCAGCCTGCTTCGTGCCGGCGGGTTCGCGTAGTGGAGAAGACACGGCGAGGAGGCCCTGGACGCGCTCGCAACGGTGACGCCTCGACTCATTCTGATGGATATTCAGCTTCCCGGAATGGACGGTCTCGACGTCGCCCGCGCTCTCCGCGACGACCCCGCCCGGAATCGGATCCCGATCGTCGCTCTGACCGCGCACGCCATGCAGGGAGACGAGTATCGCGCCCGCGAAGCGGGCTGCTCGGGATATATCACCAAGCCGATCGAGTCGGCTCGGTTCCCGACTCAGATTGCGGCGTTTCTCAAGGACGCGGCCGATGGTCGCTGATTCCGACGCGGCGCTGCGGCGCCTGGGAGGAGCAAATGCAGGAGGAGCGGAACAACGGCACGGCCACCATCATGGTCGTCGACGACGATCAGCGGAACGTACGGCTGATGGAGTCGATCCTGAGGTCGAACGGATACCGGGTGACGAAGGCTTTCGATGGGGAAGAGGCGAGACAGAGCATCGAGACGGAATCGCCCGATCTCGTTCTTCTCGATGTGATGATGCCGAAGATGAGCGGCTTCGAGCTGTGCCGCCTGTTGCGGGACCGCTACGAGACGCGGCTTCTTCCGGTCATCATGATCACGGCGCTCAATTCTCTCGAGGACAAGGTGCGGGCCCTCGAGACCGGGGCCGACGATTTCCTCAGCAAGCCGATCAACAAGACGGAACTGCTCGCCAAGGTACGGTCCATCCTGCGGGTCAAGTCGCTGCAGGACGAAGTCGAACGCCAGCGCATCGCCCTCGAGAACACCAACCGCCAGCTGCTCACCATGCAGCAGTTCAAGGAGTCGGTGACCCAGATGGTGGTTCACGATCTGAAGAACCCGCTCGCCGGCATCATGGGGAACATCCAGCTGATGCAGCTGCAGAAGGCGCAGATGACACCGGAGCGACAGGACGAGCTGCATCGAGCGCACCCTCGAGAGCGGACGGCAGATGACCCGCCTGATCCTGAACATCCTCGACGTCGGGAAGATGGAAGAACAGAAGATGCCGCTCAAGCTCGAGGTGATCGCCTTCCACGACATCGTGGCGGAAAATCTGAACGACACCAGGAGCATGTGTGCCCGCGATGGAATCCGGATGGACAACAGGGTCGATCCCGGGCTCCGCCAGGTCGAGGCCGATCCCGTGCTGCTCAGCACGTATCGTGGCGAATCTTCTCAACAACGCCATCAAGCACACGCCCGAGGGGGGCCGCGTGACGCTGACGGCGCGGTCGAGGGTGTCGACCTGGTGTTTTCCATCTCCGATACGGGAGAGGGGATCCCGGAGGATCTTCAGGCGCACGTGTTCGAAAAATTCGTCGGCGGTAACGGAGAAAACATGCACCGGCGCCTGCACGATTCGGGCCTCGGCCTGGCATTCTGCAGGCTGGCGGTCCAGCACCATCGAGGCCGGATTTGGCTGCGCAGCCATCCTGGTGAAGGCACGACGGTGTGCGTGGCACTGCCGCTACGGAGGTCCGAAGCCGGGGAGCGCGCCGGCGGCGAGGCGGAGGGTAGCTCGCCGGATCCCGGGCCGCTTGACGATACCGTGATCGGGACCTATCTTCCACCCGAAGTCGGATCTCGACCGATGGAGGATCTGTGTCGTTAGCGGCCAACATGCCCCAGGAATCAGAGGGCAGCGGCGAATACTGCTCACCTCCTCAACTGGCGGAGCAGCTACGCAACCTCTTTCTCGAGGAGCGGAGCGGGTGTCTGACTCTGTCGCGAAGCGGCGTCGAGAAGCGCATCATCATGGACCGGGGGATGATCGTTGCGGCCAGCTCGTCTCTCGAGGACGAGACGCTGCCGGCATTCCTGGCCGGTCGCGAGATCATCTCCGCGGATTCCGCGCAGGCCGCTGAAGGGGCTCAACGACCGGCTGGCGGCCGAGGCGCTCATGAAACGCCGGCAGGTCAGCCATGACGTTCTGCAGAACAACGTCCGTGACCTGGCCTTTCAGATCCTCTCCAACGTCTTCCGCTGGGATGAGATGGCATTCCGCTTCGACGAGGGTCCGATTCCGGTCTGGCCGGTGGAGAGCAACGTTCTCGTCAGCTTCGAGCTGATCATTCGCGCCATGCGTTCGATGGCCGGGTTTGCTGAGCTGCGCGGTGCGCTGCTGCGTCAGGAGCGGACGATCCGGTTTTCGGAGCAGGTGTACTTCCCGTTCGATCGTCTCACCCTTTCTCCATCGAAGGCTATATCGTTTCCCGCATCGACGGCGCCACCAAGATGCGGGACATTCTGGCCCAGGTGCCGGAAAGCGAGGAGCGTGCAGCGGGCCGTTTCCTGTTCGGTCTCCTCATTCTCGGACTGGCGCAATTCCAGCCGCCGATCGGCCCGGGAATGCTGCGGGTCGCCGATTCGGCCGTGTTCTGCCCCTGGGGCTGCAAGACCATGCCTGCGGCACTACCTCCCTGACGCTGGACTCATGATGAAGTCAGCAGATATCCTCAAGCCCAATTTGGAACACGCCCAGACGAAAGTGCAATGCATCGGGCATGACATCACCACAATCATCGCGGGAGCTCCGGGGCCCGTGCGATTTATCGAAACCCAGAAACCGGCTCTCAGCTTGTCCGGTCGTCAAAACCGACTTTATTGGCAGGCGCGAACCGAGGTACAGACATGAACTATTGTAGCGACTGCGGTGGGCCCATCGTCCTTGAAGTACCCAGGGGCGATAGCTTCCAACGCCATGTGTGCTCCACCTGCGGGATTATTCATTACAAGAACCCGCTGGTGGTGGTGGGCTGTGTTCCCGAGTGGGAGGGCAAGCTGCTGCTGTGCAAACGCGCCATCGAGCCGCGTCTTGGCTATTGGACGGCGCCGGCAGGCTTCATGGAACTGGGAGAAACCCTGGAGGAAGGCGCCGCCAGGGAGACCCTGGAAGAAGCCTGCGCCCGGGTCGAAATCGGCAGCATGCTGGCAACTGTCTCGGTGCGCCATACCAACCAGGTCCACATCATGTATCGGGCCAGGCTACTGGACGGGATGTTCGAGGCCGGGGCGGAAAGCCTGGAGGTGCGTCTGTTCAGCCCCGAAGAAATACCCTGGCAGGACATCGCGTTTCGCAGTATTACCTTCTCGCTGAAAAAGTGGTTGGATGACCCGCAGGGCGGCGTCCACTGCACATCAATTTAGCGAGGCGGCAGACCCGGACACTGTTCGTGCCGCGCGGGGCGTGGCAGAATAACGCCTGTCTCAGAACCTGCGGTCCATGGCGGCATGGACTTCCGAAGAAACTGGCTGGAGTGATACATGACGTTCGTTGTTACCGAGCAGTGCATCAAGTGCAAATACACAGACTGCGTGGAGGTCTGCCCGGTGGATTGTTTCCACGAGGGCCCGAACTTCCTCGTTATTGATCCGGACGAATGCATTGATTGCACCTTGTGCGAGCCAGAGTGCCCGGTGGAGGCGATTTACGCCGACGATGAACTGCCCGAGGGCCAGGAGGCGTTCGTCGAGATCAATGCCCGCCTGGCCAAGATGTGGCCGGTGATCGCCGAAATGAAAGCGGCGCCGGCAGACGCCGACGAATGGCAGAACAAGCCCGGGAAGATAGACCTGCTGGAAGAATAAGCCTGTCCGGAAACTTACCGAAAAGCCGGCCTCTGGCCGGCTTTTTACCGGTGTTCGCTAGTGGGCGCCTGGTTCGCTTGAGGCAACCCTCTGCAGGCTACCGGCCAGGTCCAACGGCGCCAGGTAGCCGCCCAGGTAGTCTCCACGTTCACTGAGAATCGTGGGCGTGCCCTGGAGACCAAGAGTTTCGCCAAGTTCGAACTGTGCAGTTACAGCCGAGGCATCGCAGGCCCGAATCGGAAATTCAAGATCGCCTTTGGCCGCCGTCAGCGCCGCCTTGCGATCCGCGGCGCACCAGACATCGGCAGCCTTGCGCCATGCATCGGTGCCGGCGACCCCCGCGCGGAAATAACAGGTAACGCACTTCGATACCCAGCTCATTGACGCGCTTGATGTTCCGGTGAAAGGCACGGCAGTAGCCGCAATCAATATCGGTGAACACAGTGACGGTATACCGGCGCTTGGCCGGATCCTCGGGTGAAAAAACGATCATGTCCGCCGGATCCAGCACGCTGAGCAAGCGGTAGCGCGCGCCCACCCTGCGCGCCTCGGTCAGATTCAATCCGGCCTCAAGGTCGATCACTTCACCCTTGATCAGATAACGGCCGTCGTTCGACACATAGGCGACCTGGGATCCAAGGGTGAGTTCATACAGGCCCTGGACCGGGCTGTCATGCACGTCGCCCTCTTCTATACCCGGGAATTCTGCCGCGAGTTCCGCGCGGCTCATGGGCTCCCCGGCCTGCAGGGCCTGACCATACAGCAGCCAGGCTGTGGCAAGAACGGTTAACAAAAAGCTGGGCTTGAACATGGCTACACCGCTAACTGGCAATGAGAGAACTGACGCAAGGGCAACCAGACTTCAAGAAGTCCGGTTCACGCGAGTAGGGGATTCTAGCAAAACCGGGCGGCAGGACCGGCGCTTTCGAGCGCTAGGCCGTTTTACGGCGTCACCCTCGGGGGTGGTGCTGGGAGTGCAGCTCTTTCATGCGCTCACGGGCCACATGGGTGTAGATCTGGGTGGTGGACAAATCACTGTGACCCAGCAACATCTGCACTACCCGCAAATCGGCACCGTGGTTGAGCAGGTGGGTGGCAAAGGCGTGCCTCAGGGTATGCGGCGACAAATTGCCTTCCACACCGGCCTTCGCCGCGTAGCGCTTGATGATGTGCCAAAACGCCTGGCGGGTCATGCTGTCACCCCTGCGGGTGGGAAACAGGTATTCGGTCTGACGTTCCAGCAGTATCTCCCCACGGGGTCCGGCACAGAACCGCTCAATCCAGTCCAGGGCTTCCTCGCCCATGGGTATCAGGCGTTCGCGGTCACCCTTGCCGGTAACCCGCATCACGCCCTGATTCAGAGTTGATCTGGCTGATGCGCAAATTGATTAACTCGGACACACGCAGTCCTGCGGCATACAGCACCTCCAGCATGGTCCGGTCACGGTGACCAAGTGGGTCGGTGGTATCCGGCGCCGACAACAGGGCTTCTACCTGGGCCTCGGTCAGGGACTTGGGCAAGGAGCGGCCTATCTTTGGCATTTCGATCTGGGAGGTCGGATCCTCGCTGATAATGCGCTCGCGCACCAGGTAGCGATAGAACCGGCGAAGACTGGAAAGCTGCCTGGCGGTGGATCGGGGGCGGCCACCGGTCTCAACCCGGTGGGCAATGTAAGCGAGCAAGTCGGCGCGGGTTGCCTTTTGCAGGGTCACGTCTCTTTTGTCCAGCCACACCGACAGCGCCTTCAGGTCGGCCTTGTAGGCCGAAAGCGTATTGGCTGAGAGCCCGCGCTCCATCCATATCGCATCAAGAAAGGTGTCTATGCTCACCTCCGCCACCGGTTCTGAATCCGGGGAAGCGTCGCGTAACTGTGCTGAAATACTTGTCATTATTGCAAATCCTTGGCGATTACACCCGTAATGGGTCCTAATCTTCATGGTCGATGGCGACCGGGCAACTGGACCGGGACCTGTGGGACACGCGGCAATCCGCGGTTGTACCGCCGTTATTGACTGTGCGACGAAGTATGGGATGGTGTTCCGCAACAGGACGTGATGGGCATCACATAACGCCCGGCGCGTTAACATAACTGTGGAACAAGTCACAAAAGACGCCTGTTTTCCGGCCTGACACACCGGTCTTTTTGCCTCCACATGCGGGCGGGCCTTGCACTGGAGGACGGAATTGGCAATGCTCGCCACACCTTGGCAGACGATCAGTTATGAATTTTCTTAGACGTTGTTTACATATTCTCTGGGGCATTTACGCGTTGCTGGTGTTTTCCTTGCTGGCATTGGTACTGATCCTGGCAGTGGCGCTTATCCCCTCGCACGCGACTTGCAGACGCATGGTTCACTGGATTTCTCGTTTGATCCTGTTGCTGGCCGGTATTCCGCTGGAAGTTCGCCACCTGGACCGCCTGCCCGAAGGGCCCTGTGTGATCGTGGCCAATCACGCCAGTTACCTTGACGGGCCGCTGATTGCAGCAGCCTTGCCGCCCATATTCAGTTTCGTTATCAAGCAGGAAATCCGGAAAATACCCGGTGCCCACCTCCTGCTTCGACGCGTGGGTCACATTTTGTGGAACGTTCAGACCGCAAGAAAAGCGCGGCAGACGCCCGCCGGATATTGAACTCGGCGAAAGACGGGCAGGCCCTGGCCTTTTTTGCGGAAGGAACATTCCAGCGCGAGCCAGGCTTGATGCGATTTCGCATGGGTGCATTTTCCACTGCCGTCAGGGCGGATTTCCCGGTGGTTCCCATGGTAATCCGTGGCGCCAGAAACATTCTGCCGAGTGGCAGTTGGCTGCCACGTCCGGGCAAGCTGGAAGTGATCATTCAGCTGCCCCTGAGGGTTAATCAACTGGCCGCCAATCCGACCCTGGAACTGGTGGCGGCCACGCGGGCGCAGATGATGCGTGAACTGGGTGAGCCAGACCTGGCCCCCGAAACCACCGCTACCGTTTAGGACCGCCAGGGAGCTCTGATTTGCTCTGGGCGAAGTAGATTGTGAGCGAAAGGTTCAGATTCAAGGCGCCAATCGCACGGAATAGCCCGCTATTGCGAAGATTGGCAACGCAGAAGCTGGGCCTTTTAGCCGCACGATACGAGTGCACGAGTGAATGGAAGAGGCGCCGGGGAGCCTCTGATTTATTCTGGACGAAGTAGATTGTGAGCGAAAAGGTTCAGATTCAAGGCGCCAATGCACGGAATAGCCCGCTATTGCGAAGATTGGCAACGCAGAAGCTGGAGCCTTTTAGCCGCACGATGCGAGTGCACGAGTGAATCAGAGACTCCCTTACATATTACGACGATACTGACCACCCACCTGGTAGAGGGCATGGGTGATGGTACCCAGCGAACAGGTTTGCACCGCGTCCATCAGTTTCTCGAAGGTGTTTTCACCCGCCTGGGCCGCCGCTGACAAGGCCGACAGCGCCGCCTCGGAGCGGTCCGCATAACGCTGCTGGAAGTCACGCACATTGGTGACCTGGGCGTGCTTTTCCTCGTCGCTGGAACGGATCAACTCGGTCAGGCCGATATCGGCATTCGCCTGCCCGGAATCTGCCAGGAAGGTGTTGACGCCCACCAGGGGAAGTTCGCCGCTGTGCTTGAGATGCTCGTAGTACAGGCTTTCTTCCTGGATCTTGCCACGCTGGTACATGCTTTCCATGGCGCCCAGCACACCCCCACGCTCGGAGATGCTTTCAAACTCCTTGTACACGGCCTCTTCCACCATGTCCGTAAGGTATTCCAGCGCAAATGATCCCTGCCAGGGATTCTGGTTCTTGTTCAGCCCCAGTTCCTTGTTGATGATCATCTGGATGGCCACCGCCCGACGCACCGACTCTTCGGTCGGGGTGGTCAGGGCCTCGTCATAGGCGTTGGTATGCAGGCTGTTGCAGTTGTCAAACAAGGCATACATCGCCTGCAGGGTCGTGCGGATATCGTTGAACTGGATTTCCTGTGCATGCAGGCTGCGGCCGGACGTCTGGATATGGTATTTCAACATCTGGCTACGCGGACCGGCAGCGTAAATGCGCTTCATCGCCCTGGCCCAGATACGACGGGCAACGCGACCGATAACTGCGTACTCCGGATCCATACCGTTGGAGAAAAAGAAACTCAGGTTGGGTGCAAAATCGTCGATATTCATGCCCCGGCTGAGGTAGTACTCGACGATGGTGAAACCGTTGGCCAGGGTGAAGGCCAATTGCGAGATCGGGTTGGCGCCTGCCTCGGCGATGTGGTATCCGCTGATGGAGACCGAGTAAAAGTTCCGTATCGAATGATCGATAAAAAACGCCTGCATATCACCCATCATGCGCAGCGCAAATTCAGTGGAAAAGATGCAGGTGTTCTGGGCCTGGTCTTCCTTGAGAATATCCGCCTGCACGGTGCCCCGAACCTGGGCCAGGGCGTGGCTGCGCAGCCGCTGGTAGGTCTTCGCGTCAACCAGCTGGTCGCCACTGACACCCAGCGTACCCAGTCCGAATCCGTCGCTACCTTCGGGCAAGTCACCTGCGTACCGGGGGCGCGGCGTGTCACGGTACAGTTCATTTATCTTCTGCTCGGCCTGCTCCCATTGGCCGTGCGCCTTCAGGTATTTTTCCACCTGCTGGTCCACCGCCGTGTTCATGAACATCGCCAGGATGATGGGGGCGGGACCATTAATGGTCATGGATACCGAGGTGGTCGGAGAACACAGGTCAAAGCCCGAGTAGAGCTTCTTCATATCGTCCAGGGTGGCAATCGATACACCCGAGTTGCCGATGCGACCATAGATATCCGGACGCTCATCCGGGTCTTCGCCATACAGGGTGGTGGAATCAAAGGCCGTGGAAAGACGTGTGGCGGGACTTCCCAGCGCCAGGTAATGGAAGCGCCGGTTGGTACGCTCCGGCGTGCCCTCGCCGGCAAACATGCGGATAGGGTCCTCGGCCTCTCGCCGGTAGGGGTACACGCCCGCGGTGTAGGGGTAGGAACCGGACAGGTTTTCGTTTAGCAGGAATCTGAGCTGATCGGCCCAACCGGTAAGCCGGGGTGCGGCAATTTTCGGTATCTTCTGGTGAGACAGGGTCTCGCTGTAATTCTCGCCTTCGATGTCCCGACCGCGAACACTGTAGGAATACGTCTCGGATTCCACTGCCGCCTTGCGTGCCGGCCATGCTCGCAAGCGCCCCAGGGCATCTCTCGCCAAGACCATCCAGGGCTTCGTTGTAACGCTGGCGCAATCCTGCGATCGCGCCATCGTCATGGGTAAGCGATGCCGCAGGGTAACGATCCATGGCTGTCGGCAGTTCGGGGTCTTCCAGCATCTGAAGCGCCAGGTAACAGGCCTGGGCCTGACCGGCTATCTCGGCCAGTTGATCGTTGGTCTTGCGTTCCTTGCGCCCGGTTTCGGCAATCTCCGCCAGATAACGCGACCGATTGGCAGGGATCACCGAGAGCTTGCGCTGGACCGACACCGGCAATGACGCACCGGCGACCCAGCGTTCCGCGGAACCGGGATCCAGCTCGCCCAGCATCCGGCACAGACCGACAAACAGGCGGTTCACGCCACTGTCATTAAACTGGCTGGCGATGGTGGGATAAACCGGCACCTCGTCATCGCTCAGCGTGAATGCCTTGCGATTGCGTTTCCACTGCTTGCGTACGTCACGCAATGCATCCTCGGCGCCGCGTTTTTCGAACTTGTTCAAGGCCACCAGGTCGGCGAAATCGAGCATGTCGATTTTCTCGAGCTGACTGGCGGCGCCATAGTCCGAGGTCATCACGTACATGGACAAGTCCACGTGATCGACAATTTCGGTGTCGCTTTGGCCAATGCCGGCAGTTTCCACGATGATCAGGTCAAATCCGGCACTACGCAGTAACTCCACCGAGTCCTTGAGGACGGCGCTGGTGGCGAGGTTCTGTCTGCGCGTGGCGATGGAGCGCATGAAAATCCGGTCATCCGAGAGACTGTTCATGCGGATGCGGTCACCCAGCAAGGCGCCACCCGTGCGACGGCGCGTGGGATCGACCGCCAGCACCGCGATTTCCAGCTCGGGCAACTGACGCAGGAAACGATTCAGCAACTCGTCGGTCAGGCTGCTCTTGCCGGCGCCCCCGGTCCCGGTAATCCCCAGCACCGGCGCCCTGCCCTCACCCGACTTCCAGAGTTCTCGCAGGGCCTGAACCTGCTCCGGGTGATCCACGGCCTCTTCCAGCAGGGAAATCATGCTGGCGATGTCCTTGTGATCACGGGTGTTCAGCTGTTGGGGCGAGATCTGCGGACGCGGCCAGGCACGCACCCGCTGCATCACGTCGTCAATCATCCCGTCCAGACCCATTTTCATGCCGTGCTCGGGCCGGTAAATGCGTTCGACACCGTAGGCTTCCAGTTCCGCCGCCTCGTCCGGGGAAATGGTGCCGCCGCCACCGACTATGATGCGTATGTGCTCGGAGTCCAGCTGCCTGAGCATGTCCACCATGTACTTGAAGTATTCAATGTGCCCGCCCTGGTAGGAACTGCAGGCGATGGCATCGGCGTCTTCCTGAACGGCGGCCCTGACGATGTCAGCCACGCTGCGATTGTGACCGAGATGGATAACCTCGGCGCCGTGGCTCTGGAGCAAACGCCGGATCATGTTGATCGCGGCATCGTGCCCGTCAAACAGCGAGGCGGCACTCACAAAACGCAGCGGTGTGCGTGTGCGCAGCGCGGCAGGGCTCATCGCATTCGGGGCGGTATTCATCCAGATAACTCCACCGGGACTCAGGCTAGGCCCGCCATTATACCGGACTGGAGCGCACAGGGCGCGACAGCCACGCAGGTACCGAGAAATGGCCTCAAATGTGGCCCTTACACCAATCGTAGAGCTGAATTTCATCCGGTAAAGCCGCAGGTCGGCCTCGGAAAGTACGCTTGTGCGCCGCAATACGCTGGGGCATGATTCCAGAGATTGGAATGACCGAACAGCCGGCGGCACCCGCATCCTGAATAGGCCGCCATGGGCGGCGCCCACGTGCGCCGATCGGCGAGGACAAGACGGAGCAAGGAAATCATGCAAAACGATCCGGTAGTCATACTTTCTGCACTGCGTACACCCATCGGTTCCTTCCAGGGGGCACTCGGCCCGGTCAGCGCACCGCAACTGGCGGCGGCGGCCAATCGTGCCGTACTGGAACAAACCGGTATGGATCCGGCGGAAATTTCAGAGGTCGTCTACGGCTGCGTACTGCCGGCCGGTCTGGGCCAGGCACCTGCCCGACAGGGCGCGCTGGCTGCGGGTATTCCCCAGAGCGTGGGCGCGACCACCATCAACAAGATGTGCGGTTCGGGTATGCAGGCAGTGATGTTCGGGCATGCCCTGATCGCCTCGGGCGGCGCCCAGGTGGTGCTGGCCGGTGGCATGGAATCCATGACCAACTCCCCATACCTGCTGCCCAAGGCCCGGGGCGGATATCGCATGGGTCACCAGGAAGTTCTCGACCACATGTTCTATGACGGTCTGCAGAACATATACGACGGCCAGATGATGGGCGCCTTTGCCGAAGCCACTGCCGGGAAATACGGCTTCACCCGCGAGGAGCAGGACGCATTTTCCACTGAGTCGGTGAATCGCGCCCTTGCCGCAACCGCCTCCGGTGCATTCGCCACCGAGATCGTGCCGATTACTGTCGATTTCCGCCGCAAGACCTACGTAGTGGAACAGGACGAGGAACCGGGACGTTGCGACCTGGCGGGTATTCCCAAGTTGCGCCCGGCCTTCAAGTCCGATGGCACCGTCACCGCCGCCAGTTCCTCCTCCATCTCTGATGGCGCTGCATCCATCCTGCTGGCCTCCGCCTCCAGGGCCAAGGCTCTTGGCTTGAAGCCCCTGGCCACGATTTGCGGTTACAGCACCTTTGCGCAGGCCCCCGAGTGGTTTACCACCGCCCCGGTGGGCGCGATCAAGTCCCTGCAGGAAAAGCTGGGCTGGAGCAATGCAGATGTAGACCTGTACGAGATCAACGAGGCGTTTGCCGTGGTGACCATGGCCGCCATCAAGGACCTGGGCCTGGATCCGGCGAAGGTCAATGTGAATGGCGGGGCCTGCGCACTGGGCCACCCCATTGGCGCCAGTGGTGCCAGGATCATCGCCACCCTGGTGCACGCCCTGAAGAACCGGGGCGGCAAGCGCGGTATCGCGGCGCTTTGTATCGGCGGCGGCGAGGCCACTGCCATTGCGGTGGAACTCGCCTAGCCTGGCGTTGAATACGGACAGCGCAAACCATGACGATGGTAATCTGATGGCCCGCAAGGACCGTTCAGATCAGGAGGTGCAAAGCATGTCGGACAGCATACTTGTCAGCGTCGATGGGCGAGGGGTTGCCACGATCACCCTGAACCGACCGGACAAGCACAACGCCTTTGGCGACGAACTGATCGCCGAATTGACCGCTTTGCTAAAACAACTTGACGGGGATTCAGCGGTGCGGGTGTTGCTGCTGACCGGGGCGGGCGACAGCTTCTCGGCGGGTGCCGACCTGAACTGGATGCGCGCCATGGCGGGTTACAGCGAACAGGAAAATTTCGCCGATGCAGTAAAATTGGCGGACTTGATGGCCACCCTGGAACGCATGTCCAAGCCAACGGTGGCCCGAATTAACGGCCATGCTTTTGGCGGCGCGATAGGATTGATCGCCTGTTGCGATATCGCCCTCGCCAGCAAAAAAGCGAAGCTGTGCCTGTCCGAGGTCCGACTCGGACTGGTGCCCGCGGTCATCTCCCCCTATGTGATAGCCGCCATCGGTGCGCGCCAGGCCAGGCGCCTGTTCATGACCGCCGAAGCCATCTCCGCCAAGGACGCCCGCAAGATGGGCCTGGTACACGCGGTGGCCAAGCCGGAGGAACTGGACGAACTGGTAGAAGAGCAGGTAAGCATGCTGCTAAAGGCGGGCCCCGGGGCGCTGGCCGAGGCCAAGCGCCTGGTAAAAGAAGTTGCCGGGATCAGTAGCGAAAGACAGCAAGCGCTGCGCTTGTCGACCTCGGCCATGATTGCGCGGCTGCGGATCAGTGAGGAAGGGCAGGAAGGGCTGAATGCGTTTCTCGACAAGCGTCCACCCTCCTGGATCAAATCCGATTAGCGAATGGCTAACCTTGGGATTAACCTTGGGATTAACCTGAACCCCACCCGGCTGGCGCCGTGAAGGCTTGAACTCGAAACATGTCAAATTTTCCAAGCACGGTAAAAATCGTCGAAGTAGGCGCCCGCGACGGCCTGCAAAACGAGCATGCCCGTATCTGGACCGCCACCAAGGTGGAGTTGATTGATCGACTCAGCGCCTGTGGTTTGAAAGTGATTGAGGCCAGCAGTTTCGTCAGCCCGAAGTGGGTGCCGCAGTTGTCCGACGCCGAAGACGTCTACACCAACATCGTGCGGGCGCCGGGGGTTTCCTACCCTGCCCTGGTGCCAAATGTCCAGGGTATGCAACGGGCACTGAAGGTAGGCGTAGAAGAAATCGCAGTTTTCACCGCGGCCTCGGAAACCTTTAATCAACGTAACATCAACGCCTCCATCAGCGAGTCCATCCAGCGCTTCGAACCGGTCATGGATATGGCAAGGGAAGCGGGCGTGCGTGTGCGTGGCTATGTCTCCTGCGTATTGGGTTGCCCCTACGAGGGCAAGGTGCCGGTGGATACGGTCGCGACGGTGGCAAGAGAACTGCTGCAACTGGGCTGCTACGAGGTCTCCCTGGGCGATACCATCGGCATGGGCACTCCCCGGGCGGCGCGGGTCATGCTGGAACGGGTGGCCAAAGAAGTCCCGATGGAACAGCTGGGTCTGCACTTTCACGATACACGCGGCCAGGCCCTGGCCAACCTGTATGCCTGTCTTGAGCTGGGCGCCCGGATCATTGATTCGGCAGTGGCGGGTCTGGGGGGATGTCCTTACGCCAACGGCGCCACCGGCAACGTGGCCACGGAGGACGTGCTGTACATGCTGCAGGGTATGGACATAGAAACCGGGATCGACCTGGAACGCCTGCTGGAAGCCGGTCGCTTTATCAGCGCCGCGCTCAACCGTGCGCCGGCCAGCAAACTGGGACGTATCGGCAAGCTTTAGGAAACTTTCAATCCACTCATGAACCTGTATCGTGCAGCTCAACAATTCGCCTTCCATGTTGCCAGTCCGGGCGCGCTCCACTCACCTGCGACCGGGGCCTGCAATCCAGGTTGTCCAGGATGAATCAGCGGCGCCCCGGACCACCTCACTAGACATTCGAATTATTTATCGGGAGAGAACAGATGGAATTTAGCAAGGCCATAGCAGTGGTAACCGGCGGGGCCTCGGGACTGGGTTATGCCAGCGCGCAGAAAATCGTTGCCGCCGGCGGGCATGTTGCCCTGCTGGATGTAAACGAGGAGGTGGGCCAGACCGCAGCCAGGACCCTGGGCGATAATGCCATCTTCATACGCACCGACGTGAGTGACGAAGGCCAGGTCAATGCCGCAGTGGAAAAGACACACAAGCATTTTGGCGGCCTGACCCTGGCCGTCAATTGCGCCGGCGTGATTGGCGCCGGTCGCGTGCTGGGCCGGGAGGCGCCCATGGACGGCAGTTTTTTCGCCAGGACCATCCAGATCAACCTGATCGGCAGCTTCTTCGTGGCCAAGGCTGCCGCCAACCTGATGCAACACAACACACCCAACGCCGACCTTGAACGGGGCGTCATTATCAGCACCGCATCCATCGCCGCGTTTGAAGGGCAGATAGGCCAGGCCGCTTATTCCGCCTCCAAGGGCGGTGTGGTCGCCATGGCCATGCCCATGGCGCGGGAATTTGCCCGCCTGGGCATACGCGTCAATACCATCGCTCCTGGTATCTTCATGACCCCCATGATGTCCGGTATGCCCGATGAGGTGCAGAAGTCGCTGGCTGCCCAGGTGCCTTTCCCCTCACGTCTTGGCCGCCCGGAGGAATATGCGGACACGGTCAAGTTTATCTACGAAATGGCCATGCTCAATGCGGAAGTCATTCGCCTGGATGGCGCCATCAGGATGCAGCCCAAGTAGTTCCTGCGAGCCCAAACCAAGAGTGTCGAATACAGATTAATGGAAGGATGAGACCATGAGTGAACGCGATGTCATGGAATACGATGTGGCCGTGGTGGGTGCCGGCCCGGCCGGACTGGCCTATGCCATTCGCCTGAAGCAACTCAAGCCGGAACGTACGGTCTGCGTGCTGGAGAAAGGTTCCGAAGTGGGCGCCCATGCCCTGTCCGGCGCCGTGCTCGAGCCGGACGCGCTGGATCAATTACTGCCGGAATGGCGGCAGACTCCCCCGGCAATCTGCGTTCCTGCCAGGGACGACACCTTTCTGAAACTGAGCAAGACCGGCGCCACCAGGCTCCCCACTCCGCCCCAGCAGTCCAATCACGGGAACTTCATTATTTCCCAGGGGCACCTGGTGAAATGGCTGGCCGAGCAGGCCGAGGCCCTGGAAGTGGACATATTCCCCGGGTTCGCAGGCGCCGAGGCCCTGATCGGCGACCAGGGCGAGGTCATCGGTGTCCGGGTGGGCGACATGGGTCTGGAGAGCGACGGCACGCCGGGGTCTGCCTACACCGCCGGCGTCGACATCCATGCCAAACTGACGGTGCTGGCCGAAGGCTGCCGTGGCAGCATCACCAAGGAACTGATCAAGCGCTATGAACTGGACGCCGGCAAGCAACCGCAAACCTATGGGCTGGGCTTCAAGGAACTGTGGCAGCTTCCTCCCGGGCGCGTAAAGCCCGGCAACATCCAGCACACCGTCGGCTGGCCGCTGGACAACGCAACCTATGGCGGCAGCTTCCTGTATCACCTGGAAAACGACCAGGTGTATATCGGCTTTGTGGTGGGTCTGGATTACCAGGATCCGGACTTCGCGCCGTTCGAGGCCTTCCAGCAGTTCAAGCATCACCCGAAGGTCAAGGCCCTGCTCGAGGGCGGCGAGGTCGTCACCACCGGGGCACGTACCCTGATTGAGGGCGGCTACCAGTCCATGCCCACGCTGGAGATGCCCGGTGCAGTCCTGATCGGCGATACCGCCGGTACTCTGAACGTCCCCAAGATCAAGGGCATACACGTGGCCATCGCCTGCGGTATGCAGGCGGCGGAACACAGCGCCGAAAACCTGTCTTGCGAGGGTTTCGATGCGGCCTTCCGCGCCTCGGACAGCGGCCGGGAGTTACACAAGGTTCGCAATATCCGGCCCGGCTTCAAGTGGGGGCTTTGGGGCGGCATGGCCAATGCGGCCCTGGAAACTGTGTTCGCAGGTAAAACGCCGTGGACCCTGACCCATCATGCCGACTGGTCCAGTCTGAAGAAAAAGGACGGCTACACTTCGCCGAAGCGTGATTATCTTGAGCGTACCCTGGCACCCAGGGACCGCCTCGCCTCGGTCTATTTTGCGAACAATGCCCACGAAGAGTCCCAGCCGGTGCATCTGAAGGTGGCCGACCTGGATCTGTGCAGCACCCGCTGTACCCAGGAGTACGGCAACCCCTGCGTGCGCTTCTGCCCGGCCGGGGTATACGAGATGGTGGATAACGAGGCCGGTGGTCAGAAACTTCAAATCAACGCTTCCAACTGCGTGCACTGCAAGGCCTGCGACATCAAGGATCCCTACGAGCAGATTACCTGGGTCACACCCGAGGGTGGATCCGGACCCAACTACGGCAGCATGTAGGGTTACTCAAGCTGACCGGGGCCGCCAACTGCGGCCCCGGTTTTTCATCAGAATGTCGTGCCGGCTTTTTGCCCCGCCGGAGCGCCTCGCATGCTGCTAGACTGCCAGCCAGACAGCATCGAACCGGATTCTCGATAAGCCCAGTCATGCCATTACATTCCTCCACCCGCACCCAGCAGATTGTCCTGGATGACGCCCAGGTTACGGTCGAGAAAGCACTGCGTCAGCTCTCGGCAACCCTGGCGCAGGCGCCCACCCGGCGGCAACCCGGTCTGGTAGGTCGGCTGCTGGGCAGACGCAAATCCATTACCCCAGTCAGGGGCCTGTATATCTGGGGCACGGTGGGTCGTGGCAAGACCATGCTCATGGATCGCTTTTATGAACAGTTGCATCTGCCTTACAAGATGCGCAGTCATTTCCATCGCTTCATGCACGATGTCCATGGCGAACTGAAGCGCCTGAATAATCTCGAAAATCCTCTTGAGGAGGTAGCCGAGCGGCTGGCCATGAAGGCGCGGGTCATTTGCTTTGATGAATTCTTCGTCAACGACATCGCCGACGCCATGATCCTGGGCACCCTGTTCGAGGCCCTGTTTCGTCGCGGTGTAACCCTGGTCGCGACGTCCAACGTGGCGCCCGATCAACTGTACCGCGACGGTCTGCAGCGCCAGCGTTTCCTGCCGACTATCGCCCTGCTGCAAGCCCATACCCAGGTGCTGGAACTCGGCGCCGGTGTCGACTATCGCCTGCGAGTGCTCGAGCAAGCTGAAATTTACCACTGCCCGCTGGACCGGCAGGCGGACGAGAACCTGGATCAGTATTTCCAGGACATGGCACCAGATCAGGGTGAGCAGGATGTCGGCCTGCTGGTGAATGATCGCTCACTTGTCGCCCGCCGTCTCGCTGACGGCGTGGTCTGGTTCGACTTCCAGGCCATTTGCGGCGGCCCCCGCAGTCAGGAGGACTACATCGAACTGGCTCGCTGCTACCAGACTGTCCTGGTCTCGGGTATTCCACAACTGACCCGTGACACCGAGGACGAGGCCAGGCGGTTCATCTCCCTGGTGGACGAATTTTACGACCGCAACGTCAAGCTCATCGTCTCCGCCGAAGTTTCACTGGAAGAACTCTATCGGGGACGAAAACTGGAATTCGAATTCCAGCGTACCCGTAGCCGTATGCAGGAAATGCAAAGCCAGGAATACCTGGCCCGGCCGCATCTGCCGTGAGCGATAATAACGACACAAAGCGCGGCTATGCCGACTGGCCACGCTGGCTGCGCTGGTCACTGGAGTTGTCGGGTTTCGTGCTGGTTTTTCTGCTGGTACAGCAATGGCAGACCCGTGACATGCTTCCCGTTGACCCGCAACAAACCGCCCCGCCCCTGTATGGCATGCTGCTGGACGGCGGCGAGATGGATGTCTCCTCGCTACGTGGTCGTCCCACGCTGGTGTACTTCTTTGCACCCTGGTGCAAGGTCTGCGCGTTCAGCGCGTCCAGCCTGCAAGGTCTGCGCGACAGTTATGACGAGGGCGAACTGGGGATGGTCATGGTGGCGCTATCCTACGACACTGTCGACGCAGTGCGCGAATTTCGTGACGAGCACGAGCTGACTATCCCGGTGTTGCTGGGCAACCCAACACATCTCAGCGAGCTGGAGTATTTACGGCTTCCCCACCTACTATGTGCTGGACAGCCAGGGACATGTGGTCAGTCGAGACTTTGGTGTCAGCACCACCCCGGGCCTGCGTTACAGGATATTCCGCGCAGATCGGAATTGAGCAAGACCAGGGAAATCAAGGTTTGACACTCTGATGCAGGCGACAGATAGCTCTTCCCCCAACTCGGTGCATACCGGGGTAAGTCCCGGCCCAAGATCATGATGAACTTGAAAACAGTCCTTTTAATAGCGGAATATCTGGTAAATACTTATCCAATATGAAGACCCCGATAAATAGTAGTTAGGCGTCACAGGAGCCACGACCGCCGATGTCGAACCAGTCACTCCTTCTCTACCTGCTGATCATCGGCTGTGAGTTAGCGTTCTGGCTTGTATTAGTACTCAGCTTGGTCACACGCTATATGTTGCGTCGAGAGGCAGCAAGCCGATGGCTTCTGCTATCTCTTCCGGTCATCGACATACTGCTCATCGTGTTCGCCGCACTTGATCTGCGAGCCGGAACTACAGCTACAGTCGCGCACGGTCTGGCTGCGGTGTACGTTGGCTTCACTATCGCCTTTGGCTCTATCGCAGTTCGATGGGCGGACACGCACTTCGCTTACCGCTTCGCTGGCAGGCCCGCGCCGGAGCGATCACCGACCGGATGGAAGGCGGTGCGGTTCGAGTTCGAACTCTGGCTGCGCTGTATTGCTGCTTGGATCATTTCGTTCACGCTCATTGAAGTCTTGGTCTACTTGGTGGCAAACGGAGCAGTCACGGAGCTCCTATACGTTGGCATAGATACGGGTTTGGGTGCGTCTTCTTCTGGTTCATCTTCGGTCCAGCTTGGAGCATGGTGTTCTTTCGCCGGGAAGCGCGGTGACGCCTAACCCCTCGCTCAAGCGGAGCGCCAGCGGCAGGCTACCAGGCCCGTTCTGTGGCGCGCTGCATTTTCCACAGCCCGGGCCTGGCGTCCTGCCGCTGTAGCCCGATTAGCTCGAACGTTAGCAGTCAGGGGGAGAGATGGTGCTAGACAGAATGAAATCCATATTTATCTCTCACGGGGGTGGTCCTATGCCGCTTCTCGGAGATCCTGGGCATAGTGAAATGGTCGCCTGTCTGGAAAAAATGGCTGGGCGTCTCCGGCTGCCGGATGCTGTAATTGTGGTCAGTGCTCACTGGGAAGAAGATGTTGCCACCATTACTGCTTCGTCCACTCCCTCACTGATATATGACTACTACGGATTTCCGGAAGAGTCGTATGCCTTTACGTATCCATGTCCTGGTGAGCCGGAGTTAGCTCGCGAGATATATCATTTGCTTAAGACATCCAGGATTGAGGTCAAGCTAAACCAGGAAAGAGGTTTGGATCACGGTGTTTTTGTGCCGCTGAAAATAATGTACCCGAACGCAAATATTCCTTGCGTCCAGCTTTCATTGGTTCGCTCGCTAGACCCCTTGGCTCATATCGCTATTGGCAACGCTTTAGGCGGCTTGAGCCGAAAAACTATTCTGCTAATCGGTTCGGGGTTCTCATTTCACAATCTGAAGGCATTCTTTGCTCCAGAGGAAGCTAAAACAAGTGAGTTGAACCACAGCTTTGAGCAGTGGTTGCATGAAACGTGTTGCAACTCGGAATACTCGGAAGAAGAGAGAGTACAAAAGTTAACGCATTGGTTTGACGCGCCTGGCGCAAGGTTCTGTCATCCTCGAGAGGAGCATCTCTTGCCGCTTCATGTGTGCTATGGCTTAAGCCAACGGGCATGCTCTGAAGCGCTGAAGCTTAAAATCATGAACAAACAGTCCAGCATGTATCTGTGGTGAGCAGACTGCTAACAAATCGTTGCAAGGGACGTTTGACCCGCCACCCATTTTTGCTGCCGCAAAAACGCGCATCGCCTCAAACGCCGCTGAACTCAGTCGTTATACATCGTTACGCAAATTCTTGAGGAATACGGGGGGAGGTTATCTGCTCTATGCAACAAGTCGTTACGCGGAATGTTCAGTGTCCCTACTGTGGAGAAATCATCGGGGTTTTGATTGACTGCTCCGTATTGCAACAGGACTATATTGAAGACTGTCAGGTATGTTGTCGTCCCATCGATTTTAACGTTACCGTTGACCAGGAGGGCGAACCCTACGTTGCCGTGTCACATGAAAACGAATAGCGAAATCTGTAACCAACAGCTTGCGCCTCCCGGCAACAGCACGGGAACAAAGTATAACAAGGTAAGGCAAGCCGACGTCCAAACCTCTGCTTCGCGTCGGTCTGGCCGCGGTTGCCTTCGGCGTTGGGCTTCAAAAGTGATGCCTTCATATCTGGCTGCTGTGCCGGGAAAGGCGGTTAGCTTCGGTTTAGGTCTAGAATGGCTGAGTCTAAAAAGGAAATCTGAAGAATGTTGCGGATAGCCCGGATTAGTTGGGTCACAATTACCACGTTACTATTGGCGGGAAATGCTATGGCCGTTGAGGAAGCGAAATACAACGTACTTCGTGAAGAAGACGGGTTCGAACTTCGGGACTACGAGTCCCATATTCTCGCTGAGACCACGGTAGATGGGGAGTTTGAAGATGCCGGTAGCGAAGCATTCGGCCGCCTGTTCAAGTACATTTCTGGCAACAACAAACAGCAACAGAAAGTGGCGATGACATCGCCTGTTGGACAAGAGCCATCGAGTCAGAAGATTGAGATGACATCGCCGGTAGGCCAGCAGAAGCAGGATGGAAAATGGGTTGTCAGCTTTATGATGCCAGCGTCATTCACGCTGGAAACGACTCCTGAGCCAAAGGATCCAAACGTGTCTATTCGCGAGGTTCCGGCACGTCTCATTGCTGCGGTAAGTTATTCGGGTTTTTGGAGCGAAAAGAGTTACCGTCGCAACTTGTCAAAATTACAGGATTGGATAGCGAATAATCGCTTGACTCCGATAGGCGAACCGATTTGGGCACGGTACAACCCACCGTTCATGCCTTGGTTTCTTCGTCGAAATGAAATCCTGGTGCCAATTGCATCCCAGGAATAATTTGGGTCGAACCGCAATTGCCATTCCGATTATGAAAGCCTGAGTCCTAAAAAATCGCGAAAAAGGTGCCAAGTCTATTTTGCCCGATTGCTGCAAATAAACCTGACACAATATTCCATCAATATTCCATCGTCCTCTCGAGCGTCAGCCGTCTGCATGGGTAATGCCTGGCCTCAGTCTCCACTGGCTTTTGCACAGTCTGATGGCGATGACGATCCGTACATACCGGCGCAAGTCCCGGGGCAAGATCAAGTCTGACGTGAAAACACTCCTTTTAAACGCGGAACATCTGGTAAATACTTACCCGATATGAAGACCCTGATAAATAACAGTTAGCTGATTCAGAGCTTTCCAGATGAACATATTCGTACTTGATAACGATATAGACAAATGCGCGCAGTATCATTGCGATCAGCACGTCGTAAAAATGATACTTGAGAGCGTGCAGATGTTATGCACGGCACTGAATAAGAAAGGCTTTTCTACACCCTATAAATCCACCCACATTAAACATCCGTGCGTACTCTGGGTGGAACAGTCTTATGGCAATTTTGCCTGGCTCAAAAATCTCGCTCTCGCGTTAAATGCCGAATACCGATTTAGATTTGAAAAAGCTTCTGATCACAATTCAATATTTGTGCTCAATGAAATATCGAATTGCGAATACCAGAATGAAGGATTAACTGAGTTTGCTCAAGCAATGCCAAATAGATACAAGATTCCGGGAGACGCAGTTAAAGCATACAGACAGTTTTACCTGGGCGAAAAAATGGACTTCGCCAGATGGACCAAGCGGAGTGTTCCTGAATGGGCACTCAAATTTTGACGGCGCTGGCTGCTTTCCTTATCGACTCATCCGCGTTGCCAAGCTGTACGTTAGCCCGGTCTCTATTCAGCATCAGATCACTGGAGGTTCGTGAGAAATTTGGGTCGAACCGCAATTAATCATAAGGTTATGGAGCCGAGTGAATGCTGTCGGTGCCGGTGTTAGCTTATTGCCTTAATAAGGTTTCTCAGAAAATGTATTGACTGACCCTGGTACCATTATTAGGCGGTAGTCAATATTAAGCACTGCCCCTTGACCTTGAACGCTGACGGGACCGAGACATGTACATGATAGGTTTTTTTGGGGCCCTGATGTGCGTTTTCAGCCTCATGATGATTGCGAATCCGGTGGCCTGGTCGAATGGCATTATCAGTTTCAGCCAGAAGCCCTATTTTCATCCATTTGAGATAGGGAGCAGGCTCGTCTTTGGTCTGGTCTTCATTACCTACGCTGACCAGACACTTTATCCGCGGGTGATTTCGGCCATTGGTTATCTTTTGATAAGCGCAAGTGTAGCGCTACTAATAATGCTGCCATCACGACACAGACAATTCGCAGTCTGGTCGGCCAGCAAGTTTCGGCACGCGTTCCGTCCAGCCGGGATATTTGGCGCCGCGGCGGGTGCCTTCATCTTCTTCGCAAGCATCGGCAGCCTGTTTGCCTAAAGCATAGCCACACGTCCTACATGACCATCCGCAAAACCAAGGCCATTGCCACCGATCACGATTAGTATGGAATCGTTAGCTTCGCCTATAGGCAGACCCCTCGTTAATGGAGGCCCCAGACCGAATATTCTCGGCCCGGCACCACAACAAAGGTCGTAGCGCACCCGTTCTGACTACACGGGCCGCCGCATCAACGGTAGTATCCGGCAAGCTGTAGTTTCTTGTGGCAACCGGCGAATGAAGCGAGGGACTGTGAAAACCATCGGACTACTGGGCGGCATGAGTTGGGAAAGCACGCTACATTACTACCGTGCGATCAACGAGGGCGTAAAAGAAAAGCTGGGTGGCTTGCATTCGGCCCGGATAATCCTGTTTAGCGTTGATTTCGCGGAAATCGAGAACCTGCAAGTGCGGGGTGATTGGGACGCCGCCGGCCGGCTTCTGCTGGATGCCGCTATCAAGGTCCAGGCTGCAGGGGCCGACTTCCTGCTCATTTGTACCAACACCATGCACAGGGTTGCGCCGCAAATTGAGGCCGGGCTCGACATACCCTTGCTGCATATCGCAGACGCTACCGCAGACGCGCTCCTGGTCCCGGGTATTCGAACGGTAGGCCTGCTGGGCACGGCGTTCACCATGGAGCAGGACTTCTACAAGGGCCGCCTGGGTCGCAGGGGCCTTGAGGTACTGGTGCCCAACGCGGCAGACAGGGCAATCGTTCACCAGGTTATCTACCAGGAGCTCTGCCAGGGCAAGATCCTGCCAGAATCGAAGGCCGAATTTCTGCGTATCATCGCTTCATTGGCAAGAGCCGGCGCCGAGGCGGTAATACTGGGATGCACCGAGATCGGCATGCTGGTCGGACACGAGGACACCCAGGTCCCCCTGTTCGATACCACCGCAATTCACGCACATCAGGCTGTCGAGTACGCGCTTCAGGACAAGTCGATGGTGAATAAACGGGACCCGGGACAGCCGACACCAAAGAAGGACGTCCCGGAAGAGGTCTGATAAGCCACCGATCTCCCACAGCCGGAGAACTCGTGATAGAAAAGTAGTCTCAGGCAACTACTGGCGAAGAATTACTATGCTGCACCACCTTTCCATTGCCGTATCCGATCTTGATCGCTCCTCCGCGTTCTACGATGCCGTGCTTTCCGCACTGGGTTACGTCCGGGTATGGACACAAGGCAATGCCATAGGCTACGGCGTTCCTGGCGGCGATGACCGCTTCGCCATCAAGCATCGGAGTGACGACGTGCATGTCCCCGGTGATGGCTTCCATATCGCGTTTTCGGCACCCTCCCGGGCAGCGGTCGAGAACTTTTACAGTGCAGCCTTGAAGCAGGGTGGCAAGGACAATGGTGCGCCGGGCCTTCGCCCCGCCTATGGCGAGCACTACTTTGCCGCCTTCGTCATCGATCCCGACGGCTACCGGATAGAGGCAACGATTGACGATTAAGCATTGGCCTGGCCAGGGCAGACGCGTAATGGGCAACGCCGCTCTGATACACTCCACCGGGATTTACTGGAAGCAAATGACCCGGCAGTACCGGCATCACACGACACTGCCTGTTTTGACGTTCGGAAAAGGGGAACCGCGATGATGATCAGCTTGCTGGGTTTCGAATGGGATGCAAGTTCCTCCTACGCACGGGGCACGGCTTCGGGCCCGGCCATGATACGCGCACTGTTGTTCAACGAGGCCTCCAGCGCCTATAGCCTGGGCGGCGTGGATGTCCGCAAGGTGCTGGCGGTCAGACAGTTTCCGGCGCTTTCAGCGGATGCCGCCGCCAGTCGCGAGCAAATTACC
The DNA here is from genome assembly GCA_963823435.1 of uncultured Gammaproteobacteria bacterium. Classification (GTDB taxonomy): domain Bacteria; phylum Pseudomonadota; class Gammaproteobacteria; order Steroidobacterales; family BM003; genus CAKZML01. The sequence goes on from CAWGLN010000013.1 coordinate 26,934, forward strand.
GCCTGCGTAGCGGCAGAACTGGACGCCGGTTGCGCGCCCCTGAGCCTGGGCGGGGATCATTCGATCACCTACCCGGTGCTAAAGGCAATCAAGGCCAAATACGGCCCGGTGAACGTCCTGCACATCGACGCCCATCCCGACCTGTACGAGGAATTCGAGGGAGACAGGTATTCACACGCCTGCCCCTTTGCCCGCGCCCTGGAAGACGGCTGCGTCAACAACCTGGTACAGGTCGGCATCCGCAGCAGCAATCCTCAACTGCGTGAGTTTGGCAAGCGTTATGACGTTGTGATGCTGGGCGCCGAGCAAGTGGCGGATGTCCCTTACGACCGTCTGCACGGGCCGTTGTATATCTCGATCGACCTGGATGGCCTGGATCCGGCGTTCGCACCCGGTGTGACCCACCAGGAGCCCGGCGGTCTGACTACCCGGGAGGTCATCGGCATGATTGCGCGTTGCCCCGGTCAGGTCATTGGCGCCGACGTGGTTGAATTGAATCCTGAGCGCGATATCAACCTGCTGACCGCCAACGTGGCGGCGCGCCTGGTGAAGGAGTTGGCAGGAAAAATGGCCTCGGATCCGGCATAGACCGCCGATCAACTCTGGATAACCCGAAGCCTGGCGCCTGGCGGCAGGCTCTGACGGCGATTCTGACCACCACGGACGCTGTCATCCGGGGCACCGCGACCTGACGGGTACAAAGCCCTGCCGCGAGAATCCTTCAGTACAGGGTATACGGCAAGAATAAACCGACCGAGCAACCACCCATAAAAAAACGCCCCCTTGCGGGGGCGTTCACTACTTCTGGGCGGTCTTTTTCGGTGTTGGAACCAGGTTCACCCTGCCCCGCTTTCCGAGTCGCCGCTCGTTCAACTGAGCGACAATCTCTTCCACCGCAAGCGTCACGGCCTTCAGTTTCCCTTGCCGGTGACCCTCGATCCTGTTGGCGACCCTGGGCAATCACATACTGATGCCAGTCCGCGCCTTCGGTACCAGCCGGCGGCTCCGCCGGCCCGACTGACACGATCTTGTAGCCCTGCCCCAATTTCACCGGTGTCTGCTCAATCATTCAAGTTCACGTACGTCTCGCCCGGCCCGCAGGACCGAAGTCGTGCGGTCACCGGGTCTACGTTGATCATGGGTATGTAAAGACAAATGGGTTACCAGCGATTGCCGCCACCACCGTAGCCGCCACGGCCGCCGGCGCCACCGCCACCGCCAGTACGCTTTTCCTGCGGCTTGGCTTCGTTAACCTTCATCGGCCGACCGTCATAGTCCTGGCCGTCGAGACCATCGATGGCCGCCTGGGCTTCTGCATCACTGCCCATCTCGACAAAACCGAAGCCCTTGCTACGGCCGGTGTCACGGTCAATGATCAACTTGGCCGATTCAACGGCACCAAATTCTGCAAATTTTTCCGAAAGAGCTTCTTCGGTCGCCGAGTAGGGCAAATTGCCCACGTATAATTTCCTGCCCACGATACCTCCAACAATGGTTTGAAACCGCCTAACAGAGGATCTGGTCAGAAATGCCGAAGACTCTAAAGGAACGGTCGAGCCGCGCATTGTACGCCAAAATGCCCTGCGTTTCTTGAATTATTGCGTGGACTGACTCCAAACAGACCGGTCAGCGCGGCCGGCAAACCCTGGCAGTTTTGCCGCGAGCCCACGCCTGTCGCCCCGATCGGGCCACGATTTGGGGCCCACTAAGCTCCCCGGCCCCTCCTGGTACTGAAACACATCTTCCAGGGACACCTTGAAGGCCCGGGCAATGCGAAAGGCGACTTCCAGCGATGGGGAATACTTGTTGTGTTCGATGGCATGCACGGTCTGGCGGGTAACGCCCACCAGGTCCGCCAACTCGGCCTGGGTCATCTCCTGGTGTTCAAACCGCAGGGCCCGCACCCGGTTGCTGATAAGAGAATGCGACTTGCCCATGTCACATCCCCCGGCGGTAATAGAACAAGCGCGAGGCCGATTCGAACACATGGGCCAGCACCAGGCTCGCCAGCATGATATGTACGAACCAGAAATTGCCCTCGGTGATCAGCGCACAGGCGATTGCCACCATCGAGCCCGAGGCCAGGACCATAGAGCCGTTGCGCGTGCCTTTCAGCCTGACCTGGGCGTCGCGTTCGTCGTCTTGAACTCCTTCGCGTCTGTGTGGCAGCACCATGATCACGGCACCCACGACAAAAACGATGACCAGCAACACCAGCAGCATGCTAAACAGGGCAATGTCTGCGGCCGGTACGTCAGGCCCGGAGGGTGGCAGCACACGGGCGAAGTAATACCCGTAAATTCCAAGCATGCCGGCTATAGTCAGCCATTCAAATTTTTCCTGAAAACCGGGTCCCATTTGCCTCTCCTGCCAGCCTGCCTGAGGTGCCATGGCAGTCGCGGTTAGTATGAAATAGTTGGCACGATGTAAAAATTACCGGACATTTCGAATCATGTCAAGTAATTCATACATCACGTGAGGAAAACCTTACATTAAGTCTGGCGGGATGACGGCAGCACGGTGCACAGGCTTCTCAAAGCACAGGCTGACGGGGTCGTTACGATACTCCCCGAAAGCAGGGATCCGCACAAAACCGCAATCCTGGTAAAGCGCTATGGCGGGTTTCTGACGATTACCGGTTTCCAGGCGCATGACTGTATAGCCCAGACCAGCAGCTGCCTGTTCCAGTGCCGCCAGGAGCACCCTGGCCAGGCCCTGGCGGCGGGCGGACTGGAGAACGTACATTCGTCGAATCTCTACCGTCTGCCTATCGAGCGGGCGCAGTGCACCACAGCCTGCGGGCTGCCCATCCAGATAAGCCAGGAGATAAATCCCGCCGGCAGGGGTCGGTTGATTCGTGGGCCAGGGGTCTTCGGGGGCATGCAGATCCGGGTACAAGGCGCGCGCCTCGAGGACTGCCTGGTGCAACAAGCCCAGTGCGTGCTCACCGCAAGGGTCAACCGGAAGGACAAGCAGCCTGCCATCGGCCACCGGCGGGCTCAGTGCTTGCATCCCGGTGACCTGCGAGCCCGAAAGGATTTCCCGCCGGGCATTATGGACCCGGGGGAACCACGTACAAGAATATGGAGAAGAAGTGAAACGCGCTTCCGGCGAGCACAAACACGTGCCAGATAGCGTGGTTATAGGCCAGTCTCTCCCAGGCATAGAAAATTACACCCAGGGAGTAGCTGAGCCCACCGGCCAGCAACAGCAACAGCCCGCCCATCTCCACCGACCGCAGCATCGGCTTGATGGCGATGATGATGATCCAGCCAAGCCCCAGGTACAGACTGAGCGACAGCTTCTGGTAGCGCTTGACGCATGCCAACTCCAGAATCATACCCACAATGGCAATGACCCAGACCAGAACGAAGAGCGCCCAACCCCAGTCTCCGCGCAAACTGACCAGGGTAAACGGTGTATAGGTACCCGCAATTAGCAAAAAGATCGCTGCGTGATCCAGTCGCTGCAGGAGCAACTTGGCGCGCGGGTGAAGAATTGCGTGATACAGGGTGGACGAGGTGTAAAGCAGGATCAGGGTGGCCCCGTAAATACTGGTGCTGATGACGTGCCAGACATCACCGTACATCGCAGAAAACGCGACCAAAACCGCCAGCCCGCAGATACTCAGCAACGCGCCCACCCCATGGGTTACGGCGTGGGCAACTTCCTCGGCAATGGTGTACGCACTGGGCAGAGCCTCGACCTGGATCGCTACATTTTCATTTGTATTCAATATGTTACAATCCTTTCGCGAGTCATGCCGGGCGGAAAATCCGCGCTGCCAGGCCCGCCAACATACCGGGGACACATCCCCCGCACCCGTTTATACGTCGGCAAACTGGTGTCTACAGCTTTCCGGCTTCTGTTGCCCTGCCCGTGACAGGGGAGAATCGTAGTTCAGCCCCGCGCCGGCGCCTGTCCATCTTATTCCCGAGACCCCGTTTGGGCCGCTACGGGGAGCTCGCTGGCAGTCGGAATCAGCGCTCACAATATCATAGGACCCCAGCCACATTGAAAAATCCTGTTTTTTGTCAGGATCAAACCATATATAATTCGTGCTCCTTTGAAATCGCTTTTATCGAGTCTGCGGGCATTGTGTCTACACCTCTTAAGCGGCACCCAACCTTTTAGGAGATGTAAATGGGCAGGAAACTTTACGTAGGCAATTTGCCTTACTCAGCCACCGAGCAGTCCCTCACCGAGGCGTTCAGCGCTTTCGGATCCGTGGACTCAGCCACCGTGATCACTGATCGCGACACTGGCCGCAGCAAGGGATTTGGTTTCGTGGAAATGTCCACGGACGCCGAGGCCCAGAAAGCCATCCAGGAATTGAATGACACCAAGATGGACGAGCGCCAGATCAAGGTGAACGAAGCCAAGCCCAAGGCCCCCCGCTCAGGCGGCGGTGGTGGTTACGGCGGCGGTAATCGCTGGTAAGCCACCCGGCTTGCAAAAAACCCCGCTTCGGCGGGGTTTTTTTTGCCTGGGAACCAGGTGGCTGGACCTTTACCGTCGGTTGTCAGGGCACCTGCTTGCCGGTCAACCCTTCCACGAATCCACGTAGCCGGTCCATTCAACATCCACCGCGCTGTCGCACACATGCAAGGCGTCACGGGTGTCTATCATCACCGCCACTTCGTCGGTGCCGGTTGCCGACTGGGTAAGCATGTTCGCCAGGGCCTTGGGATGGGGGCCATGGGTAAAACCGCAGGGATGCAGGGTCAGCATCCCGGGATGGATATTGTCCCGCGAGAAGAACTTTCCCTGGTGATAGAAAATCAGCTCGTCATAGTCATCGTTGTTATGAAAAAACGGGACCTTCAGGGCATCGGGGTCGGTCTCGAAGGGGCGTGGCACGAAGGTACACACCACAAAGCGGTCGGACAGAAACGTGGTGTGGGCCGAGGGTGGCAGGTGGTAGCGGTGACTCATCAGGGGACGTATGTCTCGCCAGTTGATGCGCACCGGTGCCAGGTCACCCTTCCAGCCGACCGCATCCAGGGGGTTAAAAGGATAATCGATCAGGCTCAGTTGATTATTGCGCTTGACCCTTACCTGCCAGGGCGTGTCGTCCTGCTGGGCCGTGAAGGCCTCGTCGATATGGGGAGTCTCCAGCGCCGCCGGATCGAAAATTGCGTGGGGTCCAAGCAGGCCCTTGTCCGGCAGACGATAGCTGTCGTTCGTGGCCTCTATCAGAAGCATGCTGAGGGGGTCGCTCACCTGCAGACGCCACATCGTGCCCCGCGGCAGGACCACATAGTCGCCCTCTGTTACCGCCAGACGTCCGTAGTCGCAATACAGGTCGCCCTGGCCCTGGTGGATAAATAACAACTCGTCACCATCGCTGTTGCGGACCAGGTGGTCCATATCAGCGGCGCAGCGCCAGAAACGAATACGCGTCGCCCGGTTGTTCATCAACTCGGTGGCGTCCCAGGGGCTGGATCCGCCCTCTGGCAACTGGCCCGCATCAAACGCGCGCGGACGTATCGGCCCCTCGAAACTTTCCCAACCGGTAGGGGGGCGCCGGTGATACATATGCGTGGCCGGGCCGAAGAATCCTTCTTTCCCCAGTTCACGCTCGTAGGTGTTCTCGGGCAGGGCGGCATGGGCCTGGCGAGACGACTGGCCCTCGCTGCGCGGAAAAGATATCCAGTTTTTCATTGCCAACTCCCTAGATGACGCCGCGACGCATCTGGTCCAGTTCGATGGACTCGAACAAGGCGCGGAAATTCCCCTCGCCAAAACCCTCGTTACCCTTGCGCTGGATGATCTCGAAGAAGATCGGTCCGATCACGTTCTTGGTAAATATCTGCAGCAGGATGCCCTGCCCTTCTGTGGGCGCGCCGTCGATGAGAATACAGCGCTTGCGCAGTTCCTCCAGTGGCTCGCCATGACCGGCGACTCGCTCGTCGACCTGCTCAAAATAGGTCTCCGGTGTATCCTGGAATTCCACGCCGTTGCTGCGCAGGCGGTCCACGGTGGTGTAAATATCGTCGGTTCCCAGGGCGATGTGCTGGATCCCCTCGCCCTGGTACTGACGCAGGTACTCCTCGATCTGGCTCTTGTCGTCCTGGGACTCGTTGATCGGGATACGTATTTTGCCGCAGGGACTGGTCATCGCCCGGCTGAGCAGACCGGTCAGCTTGCCCTCGATATCGAAGTACCGAATTTCGCGGAAATTGAACAACTTCTCGTAGAATCCAGACCACTTGTCCATGTTTCCGCGGAACACGTTGTGGGTCAGGTGATCGACATAGGTCAGCCCCGCATCGGCGAATTCACCGGTGCTTTTTTCCGGCAGAAAATCCACGTCGTAGATGGTGTGGTCACCGTAACGGTCGACCAGGTAAATCAAACTGCCGCCTATGCCCTCAATAGCCGGGATGTTCAACTCCATGGGGCCAACCGGGCTTTGCACTGCCTTCGCACCCATCTCTACCGCCATCTTTTGCGCCCGTGCGGCATCCTTGACGCGAAACGCCATGGCGCAGGCGCAGGGTCCGTGCTCGCGAGCGAAGCGCTGGGCAAAGCTGTCGGGCTCGGCGTTGATGATGAAATTCACATCACCCTGGCGATGCAGAGTCACGTTCTTGCTGCGATGCCTGGCGGTCACCGGAAATCCCAGGCTGGCGAACAGTCCGCGTAATTGCTCCGGGTCCGGAGCCGCATATTCCACGAACTCAAATCCGTCCGTGCCCATGGGGTTGTCAAACAGGTCAGCCATTGCATGCTCCTGGTAGATCGGCGGGCAGGTAATTAATAGACGCCGCCGGTTGGCTTTCCCGGCTGGCTTTAGATAGTGGATCAAATTATAGTTTCAATTGAAACTAATTCAAGCGAGCCTCACCGTGAGCAAAGAATCCCGTCTGCAACTGGATGATTTCCTGCCCTACCGGATCAGCGTGCTGGCGAATACTATCTCCGGCGCGCTGGCAGGCGCGTACGCAAAACGCTTCGATTTGCGCATTCCCGAGTGGCGGGTGCTGGCTGTACTGGGGGGTTACCCGGATTCATCCGCCCGGCAACTGGCCCAACGCACCGCCATGGACAAGGTCGCGGTAAGTCGCGCCGTGGCGGGCCTGATCAAACAGGGGCGGATTCTCAGCCGCATCGATCACAAGGACCGGCGACGTACCCTGCTGCGGCTCAGTTCCCGGGGCGAGGCGCTGCTGGCCAGGATTGCACCATTGGCCAGGGCCTATGAAACCCGCCTGCTTGAGCAGCTGGACTGCAGTGAGCGGGAGCAACTCAATGAGTTGCTGGACAGGCTCCTGGATCGGGCGAAACAGCTTAATCCACCGACTGGGGACCTGCCGCGAAGCGCCCCGGGAGTTGTCATAAGTGGATGACCCGATGGGATATCAGGCGCTGTCGCCAGCCTGACATTTTGATTCACAATTTTTGCCTGAAAGCTACCCGTAGATAAACCATGTTTCGCCTCGTTCCCAGCGAGGTTACAATTCACAAACCATTCCTTCTGGACCAGATATTTGTGGCGATTCCGGAGATGAACGACCTGCCCGACTGCGGGCCAGGATTCTCGCGAAGCGCTTAATTTTTACGGCCGCGACGGAAAGCGGCAGTGGGGTCATTCAAGTCATGCAACGCCGTACATCAGACGCCCAGAAAAAACTCGTCGAAGAGATCGTGTCCAGGACCAGTGACCATCCGGCCGCAAAGAAACAACCCCTGCTGATTGAATTTGTCAGGCAATTCTACCGAAACGTTTCGGTAGACGACTTATCCAACCACGATCTTGACGACCTGGTTTCCGCGTCTGTGGCAGGTCTGGAATTTGCCATGAAGCGCAAACCAGGAAGCCCGAAGATACGTTTGTTCAACCCTGACCGTGCAGCAGACGGCTGGGGCAGCGCACACACCATCCTGGAAATCGTCAACGACGATATGCCATTCCTGGTTGACTCGGTACGTGCGGCAATCAACGTACATGGCCTGACCGTTCAATTGACCATCCACCCGATTATGCGTGTGCTGCGTGACAAAACGGGGAATCTCAAGGAAATCGTACCCAGGAGCAGCAAGAGCACCAAGGGCTTCAAGGAATCCATCATGCGTCTGGAGGTGGAAAGGGAAACAGACCAGCAGGTTCTTGATCAACTTGTGCAGCGCATTGAGTCTTCCCTGGCGGACGTGCGCAGTGCGGTAGAAGACTGGGAAGCGATGCGTGAAAAAGCCAGGCAGATATCCCAGGACATTGAAGAAAACCCGCCTGCCATAGACGCCGCTACCGTCTCTGAAAGCGTGGCCCTGATTCGCTGGATGGCGGACAACCACTTCACCTTGCTGGGCTACCGTGAATACGAGCTGTTGCGCGGTGAGAAAAAAGACGTACTCAAGCCGCTCGAAAACACCGGTCTTGGCATATTACGCAAGAACAGTTCACGCAAGGCCAAGTCGGTCAATATAAGCTCCCGCGAAATCCGGGCACAGGCGCGAGCCAGGGAATTGTTGATTATTACCAAGGCCAACTCCAACTCCACTGTGCATCGCAATACTCACCTGGATTACGTCGGCATCAAGATATTTGATTCTGCCGGCCGGGTGGTGGGGGAAAATCGCTTCCTGGGCCTGTTCACCTCGGTCGCCTATAGCCGCAATCCCCGCGACATCCCGCTCCTGCGCCACAAGGTCGCAGAGGTCATGTCTCGATCCGGCCTGGATTCTGCGAGTCATGCCGGTAAAGCACTCCAACATGTGCTGGACACCTTCCCCAGGGACGAATTGTGGCAGACAAGCGTGGAGGAACTGACACGCATCACTACCGGCATCCTGGGTTTGCAGGAACGCCAGCAGGTGAAAGTGTTCGTGCGCCGCGATGCATTCCACCGCTTTGTGTCCTGCCTGGTTTATGTGCCGCGTGAAAAGTACAACACCGAAGTGCGTCAGCGTCTCGAAGCCATATTGCTGGACCGCTACCAGAGCAATAGCTCGGAACATATGGTGCAGGTGGCAGATTCCAGATTGGCCAGGGTGCAATTCATCATTCGCCTTGGAGAGGGGCGTATGCCACGGGTTGACGTGGCCCGTCTGGAAGAAGACCTGGCTGAGGGTGTGAGAACCTGGACAGACAACCTCAAGGCTGAGCTTGTCGAGCGGCTCGGAGAAGAGACCGGCACAGGTCTTTTCAAACGCTTTGGCGCCAGTTTTCCCGCTGCCTACAAGGAGGATGCCACCCCCTACGAGGCAACCTACGATGTCGTACGCATGGCCTTGCTGCAGGATGAGCCTGACGAACTGCGTATGAGCGTCTACCAGCCACCGGGCTTCGGTGACAAAAAGTTACGCTTCAAGGTTTGTCGCCTGGATTCACCCATTCCTCTTTCCGACGCCTTGCCCATGCTGGAAAACCTCGGGCTGCGCGTAATCAGTGAACGACCCTACCGCTGCGTGATGGAAGACGGCAAGAAAATCTGGATCCAGGATTTCGATATGATCCTGGACCGCGAAGGCACTCTCGAGTTGACCGAAATCGGTAACAACTTCCGGGAGACCTTCGACCGCGTCTGGCAAAAAACGACCGACAACGACGGCTTCAACAAGCTGGTGCTCAGCGCAAGATTCAACTGGCGCCAGGCCTACCTGCTGCGCGCCTACTGCCGATATTTACTACAAACAGGATTGCCTTTCAGCCAGGCCTATATGGCGCAGGTCATGGATCGCAACGCGGGTGTCGCCCGCCTGCTGGTGCAATTGTTTGAGGCGCGCTTCGATCCTGAGACAGGCGAACGCAAGCGCAAGAGCCTGGCCGACCAGTGTCTTGAGGAAATCGAGGAAGCCCTGGACGGTGTGGCCAGCCAGGACGAGGACCGCATCCTGCGCGCCTTCCTGACCGTCATTAATGCCACGCTTAGAACAAACTTTTACCAGTTACAGGCCGACGGCGAAAACAAGCCCTACCTGGCAATCAAGCTGAATCCGTCTTGCATACCCGATTTGCCGCTGCCCCGCCCCAAGTTCGAGGTGTGGGTATATTCACCACGCATGGAAGGCGTGCATTTGCGTATGGGCAAGGTCGCCCGCGGTGGCCTGCGCTGGTCCGATCGTATGGAGGACTTCCGCACCGAGGTGCTGGGTCTGATGAAGGCGCAGAACGTGAAGAACACCTTGATCGTACCGGTGGGCGCAAAGGGCGGGTTCGTGTGCAAGCACCTGCCCAAGGGCGATCGGGATGCCATCCAGGCCGAGGTGATCGAATGCTACAAGAGTCTTATCCGGGGTCTGCTGGATATCACCGACAACCTGGTGGATGGCAAGGTCACGCCGCCGGCAAGGGTGCAACGCCAGGATGAAGATGACTATTACCTGGTGGTAGCGGCTGACAAGGGCACAGCCACCTTCTCCGACATCGCCAACTCGGTGTCCGCCGAATATAACTACTGGCTTGGGGATGCCTTCGCCTCCGGTGGGTCCGCCGGATACGATCACAAGGGCATGGGCATTACTGCCAAGGGCGGCTGGGAAGCGGTCAAGCGGCATTTCCGCGAACTGGGCATAGACACCCAGACAACACCGTTCACGGTGGCCGGCATCGGGGACATGGCAGGAGACGTATTTGGCAATGGCCTGCTGCAGTCGCGTCACACGCGCCTGAAAGCTGCCTTCAACCACATACATATTTTTCTGGATCCCGATCCTGATCCCGAAACCAGTTTCCTGGAACGTGAGCGGCTGTTCAATTTGCCACGCTCAAGCTGGGCGGACTATGACACCAACGTGATTTCACCCGGAGGTGGCGTCTACCTGCGTAGCGAAAAGAACCTGGATTTAAGTCCCCAGGTGCAAGCCATGCTGGGCACTACCGAAGAAAGAATGACGCCCCAGCAACTCATGCGCGCAATCCTGTGTATGGATGTGGACCTGTTGTGGAATGGCGGTATTGGCACCTACGTCAAGGCTTCCAGCGAAAGCAACGCCGATGCCGGTGACAGGGCCAACGACGCGCTGCGGGTGAACGGCAAGGACCTGCGCTGCAAGGTCATCGGCGAAGGCGGCAACCTGGGACTTACCCAGTTGGGCCGCATTGAATTCGCACGCAGGGGCGGCCACTTGAACACGGATTTCATCGACAACTCTGCCGGTGTGGATACCTCCGATCGTGAGGTAAACATCAAGATCCTGCTGCGCCAGGTGGTCGACAAGGGCGAGCTCAACTACAAGACTCGCAACAAGTTGCTGGCCAGTATGACCGAATGAAGTCGGCAAGCTGATTCTGCGCAACAATTACCTGCAGACCCAGGCCATCAGCATGATGGAGAGCCCACGCGGTGGAGCGACTCAACGAGCACGCCTTTGTGTTGCGCTCGCTGGAGAAAAGTAGGCGTACTGAATCGCGCGCTGGAATTCCTGCCCAGTGACGTCCAGATCATGTCACGTCGAACGGCCGGGACCGGCTTCACCAGGCCCGAGTTGTCACTCCTGGTAAGTTACTCGAAGATCGCCTTGTACCAGGACCTGATCGAGTCCAACGTGCCCGAGGATTCCTACCTTTCGGTGGAACTGGAACGCTACTTCCCCGCACCCATGCGCAAGAAGTACGAGAGCATCCTGCGTAATCATCCCCTGGCGCGTGAAATCGTTGCCACCATGATATGCAACAGCGTCATCAATCGTATGGGCCCGGTATTCACCTTGCGGATGATGGAAGAGACTGGTGCCGATGCGGCCAAGATCGCCCGCGCATACACCATTGCCAGGGAGATTTTCGGTGTGCGGGAGGACTGGGTCGACATCGAAGCCCTCGACAACCAGGTTCCCGCCAGCGTCCAGTATTCGATGATGTTCCAGATCACCCGACTGCTGCGCCATGCCAGTGGCTGGATCATGCAACACCATGACGCCCCATTGAACGTCGAGGGTATTGTATCCAGGCTGCGGCCCGGCATAGAGCGCACCCTGAAGGCCCTGCCCAAGGCGATCCAGGGGCCACTGGGCCATCGCGTGTCAGAGACCGCCGGTTTGTACCGTGATATTGGCGTGCCGGATGCCGTTGCCTACCGTATGGCCCTGTTGCCGGCAGCTTTCTCAGCCCTGGACATTACCGAGATCGCCCTGGAAACCAAGCTGGATGAATTACGCGTAACCAAGACCTACTACGAACTTGGACGCGCACTTTCCCTGGACTGGATTCTCGAGCAAATCGAGCAGCTTAAGGTGGACGGGCGCTGGCAGGCCATTGCCCGCGGGTCACTGCGAGATAACATCTTCTCACTGCAGCGCCAATTGACCACACAGTTGCTGTCTCACCCAGGCAAGGGAACGCCGGAAGAGTTGGTCAGTCGCTGGGTCTCTGGTGTGTCGGGACAGGTTGCCCACCTGCAGAAGCTCATCGCCGAGATGCGCAGCAGTGGCGGCGGCATGGACTTTGCCACGCTTTCCGTATCCCTTCAGGAAATCAGGAAACTGGCCCTGCTGGCATAATGCGGCTATCCACAATTGCAGCCCGGCACCGGCCGGGTACTCTAGGTTTGTGTGGCTGACGCTGCACACTAAACACAAAGGCATGAAATGACTGGCAAACTCGTACTATTGAGGCACGGCCAAAGCGCCTGGAACCTGGCCAACCTGTTCACGGGCTGGCATGACGTGGATTTGACCGATAAAGGCCGGGCAGAGGCGGCCCTGGCGGCCGGGCAGTTGCTGGAGGAGGATTTCCACTTCGACCTGGCCTTTACCTCCGTCCTCAAGCGCGCCATCCGCACCCTGTGGATAGTCATGGATAACACCCAGCGCATGTGGGTACCGGTTGAACGCAGCTGGATGCTTAACGAGCGGCACTACGGAGCGCTGCAGGGACTGGACAAGGCCGAAACAGTCGCCAGGCACGGCGCCGAACAGGTGCAAATCTGGCGGCGCAGTTATGACGTTGCGCCCCCTCCCGTGGGCTGGGATGACAAGGAACACCCGCGCTTTGATGAGCGCTACGCCTCCGTGAACCCCAAGGACCTGCCGACCTCCGAGTCACTCAAAACAACACTGGATCGCGTACTGCCCTACTTTGAGCAGCAGCATCGCGCCGCAACTGAAGGCCGGAAAGAACGTCCTTATCGTGGCGCATGGCAATAGCCTTGCGCGCCCTGATAAAACACCTTGATGGGGTCTCCGATACCCGGATCACCGAACTGAACATTCCTACAGGTGTGCCCCTGCTGTACGAACTGGATGACTCGCTGAAGCCAATAACAAGCCGATTCCTGGGTGATCCTGACGCTGTCAAGGCAGCCCAGGACGCAGTAGCCCACCAAGCCAGTCGGCGCTGACTCGAAATACGCATAGCCAAGGAGCGTGCCGTGAACAACTATCGACGCATACATGAGATCTTGCTCGCACGGCGCCAGGAATTAACCACCCGACTGGAACAAATCACCTCTGACGTCCGGCATGAGGAAGAACCGCTTAGCGCAGATTTCGCCGAGCAGGCGACCGAGCGAGAAAACGAGGAAGTGATGGATGCACTGGGCTCGCAGGCTCGTCATGAACTGAGCATGATTTCTGACGCCCTGCGGCGTATTGAGGCCGACGAGTTTGGCGAATGCCTCGAGTGTGGCGAATCGATAAATGAACAACGCCTGGAGGCACTGCCGTTCGCCAGGACCTGTATCGACTGTGCGGAAGTCGCCGAGAAAACGCTCAGGGACTCGGTCCCCAAGAAAGCAGCCCCACCCCACTAGTCTGACAGTCCCGGCGTGCGCGGACTCAACGGTTGCACCAATAGCGCACACCCTGCGTGTTGAGAAACGTCTCCGCCCCGGCACCTTCGAGCATTGCGAAAGTACTGAGCATTCCTGCCTGTATGCAGGTATCTGCGGCGACGGTGACGGACCGGGGTGCATCCGGCACCGGCCACCCGGTCTTCGGGTCAAGGATATGGCCATAGCGGATGCCGTCTTTGAGCAGAAACCGACGCGCATCGCCGCTGGTAGCCAATGCGCCAACCTGCAAACTCAGCAGGCGCTCCGCTAAAGGCCGCGCCGTATCCAGCGCCTCGATACCCACTTTCCAGGCTTCACGCTGTCGTGATCGATGGGTGATTGCCAGATCGCCGCCAAAATTAACCAGGCAACTTGCGGAGGTCGCTTTGCGCAGCAGTTCAGCAGCGCGATCGACCGCATATTCTTTACCTACGCCGCCCAAATCGATCTGCATGCCGTCTGGCATCTGCAACGTCGGAGACACCCAGTCGACCCGATGCCAGCCTATGTTTTCAAGCAGGTCAGCGATGGCTGCGGGGGATGGAATCCGGTCACTGCCGTCGAAGCGCCAGACCCGTCGCAACACCCCCGATGTAATGTCGAACCGACCCTCACTCAGCTGGGTAAGCGTCGTCGAAAAATCAATGAGATGCGCTGTCTCCGGATCAAGATCCACAGGCTGACCACCGGCATTATTGATACGGTCGACGATATTCCCTGGAAGGTAACGGCTGAATTTGTCCTCAATACGCCAGGCTTCGGTCGCGGCAAGTGTTGTCAGCCGCTTTGCGATGCCGGCATCCCCGGTCTCGCATAGCACCTCGCAGGGGCTGGCCATGGCCTGGAAGGTACCCCGCCAGCAACCGTCTCCCCTGTCGATACGGAGGTTGCGGCCAGGCCGATGATTCACCATGCGTCGGCCGTCCGTACCGATCAGTTGCCGAATCGATAGCTGAACTGGGCGATTATCGCATTGAGGTCCGGGTAGTTGTCGCGACCGACCTGGTTTCCGATCAACTGATTCGAGTCAACGGTGCCGGATTGATGGTACCACTCGAGTCGGACACTCATATCGTTGTCGCCACCGGTCTTCCATCCGTATTTCAGACCGGCCGTAATCGCATCGAAATTGCCCAGCCGATAATCAGCGGAGGCATAGTCCGGAAGCGGGGCTCCATCAACCAGGCTCAGGGTATAAAAGTCGGCCTCGGATTGTGTGTAGTAACGCAGGTGCGGTTCCAGGTAACTCGCCTTGCCAAGAGGCCAGCGGTAACGCATGTCCAGGGTATGCGAGTCTATGTCCCAGTCATCTGTCATATACCGATACGAGACATCCAGGATCTTGCCGCTCATGTAGTACTTGGCCTGGGTGTACACGCTGTGTTTCGTTCGATTGTCCGGGCGTGCCTCATGCAGGTATAAATGCGACGGACCGTCAACTCCCGGTGTTTGCGGAATGGGCACCACATCGCCGGTGACGCCATCCACCACGCTCACGACCTTGAATGGGTCGCTAAGGTAGCCACTGGAATCGCTGTAGGAATAGTTGACCTGCATCAGGAGGTGCTTCGAAAGGACCTGGGTAACACCGAAAACAAGGTCAAAAATATCCTTTGTATCCGGACCCGATCGATTACTCAAATCACCAACGTCAAGCATTGGGGTCAGTGCCGCGGGTATACCGCCTATGGGGTCCCACTCGTCATGTGCAACAGCAAACCCCGCCGAAAGCGTGGTATTGCGCTGATTGAAATCACGCGAGATTTTTGCGTTGAGGCCAAGGTGCATATAGTCGAATTCTTTCGACGCACTTGCGCCAACATTGACCTGGTACAAGCGGCCAAGGGGTTGCTGCCAGTTTGCAGAGGCAGCCACGCGTGTATCCTTAAATGTGTCGTCAAGCGGCTGCTCGCCCGGTGCGGTAGTGTAAATGGCGTCGCCCGAAGGCCGCGTAAACGTCTGCGCCACGTCCTGTACCAGGGCGCCGTTCGGGCTTGCGCCAGTCAGCGCGTCCAGCGTCAACCCCAGGGTCAGGAACCGGTCATCCAGGAAGGTACGCCGCGCCAGCATATCCAGGCTGATGTCCTGCACGCGATTGTTGTCTTCACCGTAATAGAGCAACGCGGTATTGAAGTCCCAGCCCGGGTCCTCCTGGGCCTGCACCGGTTCAGGCATATTGCTACCGAGCAGGGAACAGGTAGCGGCGGCAAGGCTGGCGGTAATGGAGCGCTTGTTGTCGTGACTCATCATACTATCCTCAATTACAGCCGCAGCCGCCGCCACCGAAACCCCGGCCGCCACTGGATGCTTCCTTACTGAAATAGATGTGGTCGTCGATGGCCGCCTCGAGAGGGTCGCTGGTCAACTGCATCTCATCCTTGGCGAGTATCTCCCGATCCCAGGGCTCAACGCCCATCGATGCACAACCCGAACACAGCAACAGCCCCGAAAAGACCAGGCTCAACAACAAACGTGACTTATTCATCCGGATGTTCCTTTTTGCTTAACGCTTCAACGATTACGGCCTCGTAGTCGTCCTGCAAACCGACCTTGTATCCCAGGTGACGATCGTGGATGGTGCCATCCCGTGCAATGACATAGGAACTTGGCATCGCGATGACGTCATATTCACGAGCCAGCGTCTTGTCAGTGTCGTAGACAATCCTGAACTCGGGTGGAAACTCGTCCAGAAACTCCTGCGCCTCAGCCGCATCGTTGTCGAGATTCACACCGATGACGACCAGACCTTCAGAGGCATATTTTGCCTGCATCTCATTCAGCCACGGAAAGGAACGTCGGCAAGGCACACACCAGGACGCCCAGAAATCGAGCACCACGACCTTGCCCTTGTATTGCTGGAGGTCAAAAGGTTCTGCAGCGAATACTGCAGGTGCGGGTGCCAATATTGCGACAAGCGTGGCAACAAGCACGAGGCGGAGGTTCCATTTCATAGGTATGCTAGATCCTGTTTTGGCTGGCTAATCAGATAGTGAAAACGCTGACACAACAACGTACGCAATCCCTTTGAGCCATCCTACTCAATAACCGGGAACCCCACAAAATAAATCAGCCGTGACACCGACTCGACACTATTGAATGATAACCGAGCAGAAATTCAGACCCGACGATAGTCGTATTTCCTGCCAGCCTCGCTCGGAAAAATCCCCAAGGCACTGCCCGTTGAGTCTCTATCCGAACAACTTGCCTGCCTTTCGTCAAGCTGTTGCCCGGTTGCGACAGACCGATGCAGTAAGCTTAACGCGTCAATTCTCAGGATGGCAGCACCACTCCGCTGGCGGCCGGTTCAGGCAGTTTCAAGACCGGTGAGGGATCAGGACAGACCTGGCGCCAAAAGCCCAGTTCGGATGGCGCACACACGCCGTTGAAATTTGAGGTCTCACCGAGCAGGTCCAGGACAAGTTGCACATGCAGATGGGGAGGCCAGTGTCCGTTTTCCTGCTCGTCGCCTATGCGTGCAAACACCTCTCCGGCGACCAGCTTTTGACCGGTAGCCAGGGCATCAAGCGTATCCAGACTCAAGTGGCCATAAAGCGTGTAAAAGACCCTGGGAGCGCCTTGTAGTGCATGCTCCAGAATCACGGTGGGACCGTAGTCCAGGTGTTTGTCATTGAGGACGGCCGCCACAACGGTGGCGTCAAACGGAGCATGCACACGGGTTCCGGCGGGCACGAAGATATCCACCCCGAGGTGAACAGAACGCGCCTGGGCCCCATCCAGGAATTGCTCACCCGAATAACAATCCCTGTCCTCGGCATAGCGCCCAAGGGCCGCACAGGCACCGTACTCAGACAACAACAACTCTATCGCCTCGGCGGCACCCGCCTCGGCCAGGTCGTGCGCGCCCAGGCGGGTCGCCCGGGCTGAAAAATCCAGCTCGATTACCCGCGGGGCATCCGCCAGGCTGATCATCAGCGGGTGAGCGTCGGTATGGCTTTCCAGCCAGGCCGGCAAGGCAAGAGCCCCATCCAGCGCCTCCCCGTCCCGCTGATAGCCTGACCAGGCGGCATCCAGCAATGTGTCTTCGTTTGCCATGGCATCCTCGTCCCTGTCGGAATATTACTCGTGTTTCGGACCGTCCCACACGCGTATGAGACCTTCCTGGGCCACCGACGCCACCAGTACTCCGTCCCGTGTGTAAACACTTCCTCTGGACAGGCCTCGCGCGCCCACCGCAACCGGGCTGTCACAGTCATACAGCAGCCATTGGTCCAGGCGGAAAGGCCTGTGCAACCACATCGCGTGATCCAGGCTGGCCATTTGTACATTGCCCTGCATAAAGGCCAGTCCATGGGGCAGGGTCGAGGTGGTCAGCAAATCATAGTCGGAGACATAGGCCATCAAGCCCAGGTGCAAGTTGGGATCATCGGGCAGTGCATCCACGGCCTTGAACCAGATCTGCTTGCGTGGCT
Source organism: uncultured Gammaproteobacteria bacterium (assembly GCA_963823435.1). GTDB lineage: Bacteria > Pseudomonadota > Gammaproteobacteria > Steroidobacterales > BM003 > CAKZML01. Next base: position 45,076 of record CAWGLN010000013.1, read on the forward strand.
CCCGTTGCTGCGGCGCCAGGTAATCGATGGGTTGCACGGGTCGGCAACTGAACGGTTTACGACTCCACAGATAGCGCCTGAGCTTCTCGGGCAGGTTGTCTTTCTCACCTGCGGCATAATCTTCGATTTCCTTCAGTTTCTCGGGGCCGGGTACATCGGGCATTGTGCTTTGGTGTTCCACACCGGCTTCGGGTACCTGAAAGGACGCAGCAAGCGTAAAAATATGACGTCCGTGCTGGATGGCCACAACCCGGCGGGATGAAAAACTGCGTCCGTCCCGGTTACGCTCCACCTCGTAGACGATGGGTGCGTTGAAATCGCCAGGGCGCAAAAAATAGGCATGCAGCGAATGCGCGGAACGGCCTTCAACCGTCGCGCAGGCGGCCATCAGCGCCTGGCCAAGCACCTGGCCTCCAAATACCCTGAGACTTCCTATATCGCGGCTTTCGCCCCTGAACAGATTTGTTTCCAGCCGTTCCAGGTCCAGGTGATCGATCAATTCTTGTAACAGCGGATTCACTAACACACCCCGATAATCGCATTCGCTGTATTGTCCTCTGACCGGGCAGCCACGGCAAACTGGACCACCCGCACGACCATCGAAGAAAAAAGATGTGATAAAAGATGTAATAAAACGGTACTAACAACAGACTAACAAAGTAGAGACCTGGCCTTTGCAGGCTGTTCCAACGAAGCCTGGCACGCTACGCCCACAGGATGCCCCTATGCTGATCAGAAAAAAACCGGATATCGCCTCCTCGGAAATTACCGACAGTCGCCTGTACTTTGGGCGCAGGCGCTTCATGCGCAGCGCAGCCGGCCTGGTGCTGGGGTCTGCCCTTCCGTCCCGCCTGCTGGACGCTCGGCCGGCCGCCTTCAATAACATCATCCCCGGCCCCTACAGCACGGCTGAAGCCCCCAACAGCTACCAGGACATCACTACCTATAACAACTACTACGAGTTCGGCACCAGAAAAGAAGATCCTGTTGCGAATGCCCGGGAATTTGACCCCTGGCCCTGGTCCGTCACCATATCGGGCGAGGCCGAGAAGACCGGCAAGGTCAACCTGGAAGATATCCTGGCGCGTCATACGCTGGAAGATCGCATTTATCGGCTGCGCTGCGTGGAAGCCTGGTCCATGGTCATACCCTGGGTCGGATTCCCGCTGGGCAAGCTGCTAAAGGAATTTCAACCCACCTCAAAGGCAAAATACGTAGAGTTCGTCACCCTGCATGACCCCTCCAGGATGCCTGGCCAACGTGTGCCGGTTCTGCGCTGGCCCTACCGCGAGGGACTGCGTATCGACGAGGCCATGAATCCCCTGACCATCCTGGCGGTGGGGCTTTATGGCGAGGTGCTGCCCAATCAAAACGGCGCACCGCTGCGTCTGGTGGTGCCCTGGAAATACGGCTTCAAAAGCATCAAGGCCATCACCGAGATTCGCTTCCGTGAGACCCCGCCGGTCAACAGCTGGAACCAGTCACAGCCGGAAGAGTATGGTTTCTATGCCAACGTGAATCCGGATGTGGACCACCCGCGCTGGAGCCAGGCACGGGAGAGACGCATCGGCGCCGGACTGTTCGCATCCAAGCAAGAGACCCTGATGTTCAATGGCTATGCAGAACAGGTGGCTTCGATGTATTCGGGCATGGACCTGGCACGAAATTTCTGAAGATGTGGCTCAAGCCGGTCAACACCCTGTTGCTCAGACGCAGGCTGATCAAGCCGCTGGTATTCATCTTGTGCTGCCTGCCATGGCTGACCCTGGTCCTGGGCGCTTTTGGCCTGGCAGGGTTCAAGCTTGGCGCCAACCCGGTGGAAATGTTGCTGCATACCTGTGGCAAGTGGGCCCTCAACCTGCTCCTCATCACCTTGTGCGTGACCCCACTGGCACATTTTTCCGGCTGGCGGGCCTTGTTCGCCTATCGACGCATGCTCGGGCTGTTCGCCTTTGCCTATGCCTGCACCCACCTGGCGGTCTACCTGCTGCTGGACCAGAGCCTGCTGTGGTCGGCCATCGGCGAGGACATACTCAAGCGCCCCTATATCACCCTGGGATTTAGCGCCTGGCTGTTATTGCTGCCCCTGGCACTGACTTCGACCCAGGGCATGATACGGCGCCTGGGCAAGCGCTGGAACCTGCTACACCGATTGATCTACCCGATAACGATCCTGGCTGTGTGGCATTTCTACTGGCAGGTAAAAGAGGATATCAGGGAGCCCCTGGTTTACGCGGTTGCACTGACCCTGCTTCTGGGGTGGCGCCTGCTAAAGTGGCGGTCCAGAAGGACCGCCTCCGCCAGGGCAAACACGACGCCGGGCTAGAAATCGCGTTTGATCACGTATTGGGACAACCATCGCAACCCTTCAGCGGCCACACCCTGGCGATCCAGCACTTCCAGTGCCTGCTGGTACAACTCCTCACAACGGGTCTTGGCCTGGTCCATGCCGAACAGCGCCGGATAGGTGGCCTTGCCGTGTGCGCGGTCCGAACCCTGCGGCTTGCCAATGACCGCGGTTTCACCCTCCTCATCCAGGACATCGTCCTTGATCTGGAATGCCAGTCCCATGGCCCGGGAATACCGGTCGTACTCCCGCATGGTTTCATCATCCACCCCGGCGCACAGGCAGGCGCCAAGAATGCTGGCGCGGATCAGACGGCCGGTCTTCATGGCGAACATGGTTTCCAGGTCTTCACGACCCAGGCTGACGCCCTCGGCTGCGAGATCCATGGCCTGCCCACCGGTCATACCCATGGAACCGGCGGCATCGGCAATCAGGTCGATAAGCGCCACTTGCAGGTCCGCTTTGCCGGCCAGGGCCGGGCTGCGCGTGATCAGGTGGAAAGCCTGCATTTGCAGCGCGTCACCGGCAAGGATTGCCACCGCCTCACCAAAGGCCACGTGCGCTGTGGGCATACCCCTGCGCAGGTCGTCATCATCCATGGCCGGCAGATCATCATGGACCAGGGAGAATGCATGGATCATCTCGATACAGGCGGCGGGGGCATCCACCATGGCCGGGTCCACACCCAGGGCCTCGGCAGTGGCATAACAAAACAGCGGCCGAATACGTTTTCCGCCGTTTAACACCGCATAACGCATGGCCTGGTGCAGGGGCTTTGGGGAGATTTCATCGGTGGGCAGCGCCTCATCCATACAACGCTCAATGCGTTGCTGGTAAAGAGCCATGCGATGGGCAAAGGTCTGCCCCTCGAATGCACTGTATTCACTCACTGAGAATTCCCGCGTTGCGTCTGAAAGACCCGGCGTGGGCATGATACTACAGGGATCCCGCGTCGACGTAACACGCCGGGCAAGGTATGGTTTACATCTTTCCGCAGCACGGTGAGTGTAGTCAGCAATGCAGGCAAGCGCGCAGGCCCAGCCGAACATCGCCCTGGTCAAGTACTGGGGAAAGAAAGATATCGTACAGAACCTGCCGGCGACAGGTTCCATTTCCATCACGCTGGACGCGCCACGTACGCGGACCAGGGTGAGTTTTTCAGAAGACCTGGCGCAGGATCAGTTCCTGCTGAACGGTAAACCCGAGGCGGCCATGCTGAACCGGGTCTCCGCCTGCCTGGACAATCTTCGTGCACTGGCCGATTGCCCCTTGCGCGCCAGGATCGACAGTGACAACGATTTCCCCACGGGTGCCGGCCTGGCCTCGTCGGCCTCCGGATTTGCCGCCCTGGTCGTGGCCGGCGCCTCGGCCCTGGGTCTTGACCTGGATACCCAGCAACTTGCCGACCTCGCGCGACGTGGCTCCGGATCGGCGGCCCGCTCCCTGCTCGGTGGCTTTGTCGAATTGTCGCTAGCCGATCCTGACGGACAAAGTACCCCGGTACGCAGCCTCTGTGCCGCACATGAATGGCCCCTCTCGGTAGCCATCGCCATTACCTCGTCGTCGGCAAAGTCCGTGAGGTTCCACCGAGGGCATGGAGCGTAGTCGCCTCACCTCACCCTTCTACCCTGCCTGGGTCGACAGCTCACACGATGATCTTGCCCGCGCCAGGCAGGCCATCAGCGACAGGGATTTCATGGCACTGGCCCGGGTCAGCGAGTACAGCTGTCTGAAAATGCACGGCCTGGCCATGGCTTCCGAGCCCGGCCTGTTGTATTTCAACGCCGCCACAGTGGCATGCCTGCTGAGGATCAGGACCCTGCGTACGCAGGGCGTGCCGGTGTTTTTCACGGTGGATGCAGGCCCACAGGTCAAGGCAGTGTGTCTGCCCGAGGCCCTGGAGCAGGTCTGCAAGGCGCTGGCTGGGGTGGCGGGTGTAGAAAGAGTCATTCGTTGCGGACTGGGCGCCGGAGCCCGGCTGGACAAGGAGTAAGTCCAATGGAAGTCAGCGCGCCTGGCAAACTTATCCTGGCCGGCGAGTACGCCGTACTGGACGGCGCCCCCGGCCTGGTAATGGCAGTAGACAGGCGGGCCCGGGTTAGCATGGAGCCATCGCCTGATGAGCGCTGGCACGTCACCTCAGTACAGGATCGCACCCGCAAAGGCAGTTTCACATTCACCAGGGATGGGTATCCGGAGTGGCGCAGCCGGTCGGATCAACGGATCTTCGCCCTGGTTGACACCGTAATAAGCAACCTGGATCTCCTTTCACTGGCAAGCTTGCCCGCGTTTACCCTGGTCCTGGATACCACTGAATTCTATGCATCGAGTGGCGACCAGAAGCTGGGGCTGGGATCGAGCGCAGCGCTGACCGTCGCCTTGACCGATGCGCTCGAACGCTGGGCGGGCAAGATAGCGCTGGACGACCGCCAACAGCTGGCCCACCTGGTAGTTGTACATAGCGCATTCCAGGGGGACAGGGGTAGCGGGATAGACCTGGCTGCAAGCCTGGTTGGCGGTGTGCTGGAGTTCTGTCGCCGGCCCGGCGCCTATCGCGCCAGCCTGGTCTCCAGGGAAATGCCACCGGGAATTCTGTTCAAGACTGTCTGGACCGGCCGGCCGGCCTCTACCCCGGACATGCTGAATTCACTCGAAATCGCGGCCCGTGCCAATCCCCGGGACTGGCAGAAGATAAAAGACCAACTGGGCAAGGGCGCCAGGCGTGCATGCGAGGCCATGCAGGCTGGCGATGCAAACTTGCTGCTCGCGGCCATAAGCGCCTATGGCGAGGATCTCCGCCGATTACAGGAATTCTCCGGTATCCCTGTCTTCACACCCGAGCATGAGCAACTGGCCGAACAGGCGGCGGGTCTTGGCCTGGTGTACAAGCCATCGGGTGCGGGGGGTGGGGATATGGGCCTGGCCCTGGGTACTGACCCTGCTACGCTCACGCAGTTTTGCCAACAGGCTGAGCAACTCGGGTTCCATTGCCCCGATCTGAACATAGAACCCACGGGGTTGACCGGGCATAACTAGGGAACCCCTGGGCGGTTCCGTGCGAAGTGAATTGTGAGCGAAAAACCCGGATTCAAGACGCTATCTTGCGTGCATGTGCGCCTGGCTCGCGAAGATCGGCAACACAGAAGATGGCGTTTTTGGACGCCAGACACGAGTTCGTGAATAAATCAGAGATTCCCGGACTTTGGCCTTGGAAAACCTGACGTTACACGCGACAATACGCTGTTCTGGACGGCCCTGGATGTTGCGGGCAATCTGGAGCCTGCCAAGACTTTAATGTGGATAGCCGGATTTTATGTCGTCGAATACCAAATCGCCCGATAACAAGACCGATTCCGCAATACCGGCCTTTTACAAGCTGTCGGTTCCGGAGCGCGTCCGCGCAATAAGGGACAAGGGATTTCTTAATTCCCAGGATTTCAAATCGCTGCTAAGCGGCGAGCACACACTTAGTCTGCAAAATGCCGATCGAATGATCGAGAACGTGGTGGGCGTCCTCGGCCTGCCCGTCGGTCTGGCCCCGAACTTTCGGATCAATGGCAAGGACTATGTCGTCCCGCTCGCGGTCGAGGAACCGTCCATCGTGGCGGCGTTAAGCGCGGCGGCGAAAATCGCCCGCAAGGCCGGCGGTTACAAGGTTGAAAGCACCGATCCCTTGCTGATTGGACAGATCCAGGTGGTGGATGTCCCCCACACCTCACGCGCCAAGCTCAAATTACTGGAGCGCAAGCAGGAAGTCCTCAACCTGGCCAACAGCCTGCATCCGCGCATGGTGGCGCGCGGCGGCGGCGCCAAAGACCTGGAAGTCATCCTGCACCCCGCCAGCGACTCCAACATGGAAATGTTGGTGGTGCATCTGCTGGTGGACACCCGGGATGCCATGGGCGCCAACCTGGTGAATACCATGTGCGAGGGCGTGGCTTCGCTGATTGAAGGTATTTCCGGCGGCAGGGTTTTCCTGCGCATACTCTCGAATTTGACCGACCGCGCCCTGATTAAAGGCAGCGTGTGTATTCCTCCCGGTCTGCTTGCCGGACGGGGCTTCGAAGGGGAGTCGGTGCGTGACGGCATCATCATTGCCAGCCAGTTTGCTGCAATCGATCCGTATCGTGCCGCCACCCATAACAAGGGCATCATGAACGGCGTGGATGCCGTGGCGCTTGCGACCGGTAACGACTGGCGTGCAATTGAAGCCGCCGCCCACGCGTATGCCGCCCGCGGTTCACGCTACACCTCTCTAACCCGCTGGTATGCCGATTCCGATGGCAACCTGGTCGGTGAAATCGATATGCCCATGAAAGTGGGCATCGTGGGAGGCCCCTTGCAGACCAATCCCACCGTGGCCTTGAACTTGCGCATGCTCAATGTGAGCCGCGCCACCGAGCTTGCGGAAGTCATGGGTATAGTCGGTCTGGCCCAGAACTTCTCGGCGCTGCGCGCCCTGGCCACTGACGGTATTCAGCAGGGCCACATGACCTTGCATGCCCGCTCTGTGGCTACCGCCGCGGGCGCGACACCGGACATATTTCCGGTGGTCGTAGACCGCCTGGTCGAGAGTGGTGAAATCAAGATCTGGAAGGCCCAGGAAATAATCAAGGGCTTGTCCGCTCCCATGGCCGCGGAAGATCCCAGCCAGGCGGAACTGGCACACCTGGACCTGGCGGCAGGGCACGGCAAGATCATCCTGCTGGGCGAGCACGCCGTGGTGTATGGCAGCCATGCCATCGCCGCAGCCGTGCCACTGGCGGTACGCGCACGGGTGCAGGACGGCGAGGACGGTGTCCAGTTGATCGTCCCACGCTGGGGCGTGGAGCAACGCCTGCACCGCGATGCTGACAAGCGGCAGTCTTTCGAACGCCCCGCCGGCGTTATTCTCGAAAAGCTGGGCTTGCTGGAAAAACCCATGCGCATCGAGGTGTACTCGGATATCCCGCGGGCCATGGGTCTGGGTGGTTCGGCAGCGGTGGCCGTGGCCATTATCCGCGCGCTGGACAGGCATTACGACCTGGCCTTGAGCGACGACGAAGTAAACGATCTTGCCTTCGAATGCGAACGGGTAGCCCATGGAACACCCTCGGGCGTGGACAACACGGTTGCGACCTTTGGCAAGGCCATGGTCTACCAGCGCAACCGCAGCCCGACGTTCACCGATCTGGAGATCGGTGCGCCCATGCGCTTCGTCATCGGCATGACCGGCATTGAAAGCCTGACTGCGGGAATGGTTGCGCGGGTGCGCAAGGCCTGGGAGAACAACAAGCGGGTTTACAACCGTGTGTTCAAGGGTGTCGACGGCCTCACCCTGCAGGCCATAGATGCCATACGCAAGGGCGACCTTGAGCAACTGGGCGACCTGATGAATGTCTGTCAGGGTTTGCTCAACAGCCTGCGGGTGTCCAGCTGGGAACTCGAGGAACTCGATTCACCTGGCTCGTGATAACGGCGCACTGGGCGCGAAACTCACGGGCGGCGGTGGCGGTGGTTCCATGATCGCGCTGTGTACCGATAACAGTGAGAAAGTGATCCAGGCAATACGCGCGGCCGGGTACCAGGCCACCGAAGTCGTGGTCGAGTAATTCGATGCCGGAACACGAGATCGTTTCAGCGAATCAGAAAACCTGATCCTGGTTGACCAGCAGGACCGGGAGATCGGGCACGCTGGACAAGGCCGCCTGCCACGATGGGCAAGGCATACTTCATCGCGCTTTCTCGTTGTTTATTTTTAATTCGAAAGGCGAATTGTTGCTGCAAAAGCGCAGCTCGCAAAAACGTCTCTGGGGTGGATACTGGTCGAACAGCTGCTGCAGCCATCCGCGCGAGGGCGAGGACATGCCGACAGCGACAAGCCGGCGCCTGCTGCAGGAACTGGGCCTACATTGCGCCCTGCACTTCCTGTACAAGTTCGAATACCAGGCCAATTTTGGTGATCAGGGATCGGAGCACGAACTGTGCTCGGTTTACCTTGGACGTAGCGATGAGACCGTGGTCGCCAATCTCAACGAAGTCGAGGATTGGCGTTTTGTCGAACCCGCGCAACTGGAACAGGAAATGCAGCGAGCAGACCGAGCCATTCACTCCCTGGTTCAAGATGGAGTGGCAGGAAGTCCGAAAGCTGCTACCGCGACGTGCTTGGGCTGGAGACAAGGGTCTTAGGGCCGCAACTGCCCTTTGCCGCGAACCACGTATTTGTAACTGGTAAGTTGCTCAACCCCGACCGGCCCACGCGCGTGCAGGCGACCGGTCGCGATACCCACCTCGGCACCCATACCAAATTCGCCTCCATCGGCAAACTGGGTGGACGCATTGTGCATGACGATGGCGCTGTCCACGGCGGCGAGAAAGCGCTCGGCAATCGCCGTGTCGCGGGCAATAACCGATTCGGTATGCCCCGTGCCATAACGCTGGATATGGGTGATGGCGCCGTCCACGCCGTCAACCATGGCTGCGGAGATAATCGGGGCCAGGTATTCAGTTGACCAATCCTGCTCGGTGGCCGGGGGAAATTCAGGATAGCGCTCGCGCAAGTCCTGGTCGGCACGAATTTCGCAGCCCGCCTCGATCAGCCCAGCCAGCAATTCGGCCAGCAACTCCGGATCTGCCTGACGGTCCAGCAACAGGGTCTCGGCAGCGCCGCAAATTCCGGTACGCCGCATCTTGGAGTTGACCACGATCTTCCTGGCCACGACGGGATCCGCAGATGCGTCCACATACACGTGGCAAATGCCCTCCAGATGCCCCAGTACCGGGACCCTGGCCTCGCGCTCGACCCTGGCCACCAGGCCCTTGCCGCCCCGGGGAACCAGCACATCGAGGTATTGCGTCATGTTGGCCAACAGGTAACCCACGGCATCGCGATCAGTGGTGGGGACCATCTGGATGGCGTCCGCAGGCAGTCCGGCCGTCTCCAGACCCCGGGCGAGGCAAGCGTGTATCGCCCCGCTGGAATGGAAACTCTCGGAACCACCCCTGAGGATGACGGCGTTACCGGCCTTAAGACACAGGGCACCGGCATCGGCGGTCACATTGGGCCGGCTTTCGTAAATGATGCCTATCACGCCCAGGGGTACGCTCACCCGCTGAATACACAGGCCGTTGGGTGGAACCCATTCGGCGAGTACCTTGCCAACCGGGTCGGGTAGACCGACGATACTCTCCAGACCCCGGGCCATGGCCTCCACCCGTCCCGGGTCCAGCATCAGCCGGTCCAGCAATGCGTCGGACAGGCCGCGCTCTCGCGCCTCGTGCATGTCCCTGGCGTTGGCCGCGAGGATTTCAGGCAGGCGCTGCCGGAGACAGTCCGCGGCCCCCGACAAGGCCTGGTTTTTTTGGTGCTCACCGGCACCGGCCAATACCCGGGCCGCCTGCCTGGCGCGCATCCCGAGCTGGTCCATGGTACGGGCAAGGTCATCGTAATCTGTTGTCACACCCATGGGGTTCAGGCTCCAAACAAGACCAGGTCATCCCGGTGCACAAGTTCGTCCCGTCCACGGTAACCCAGTATTTGCTCTATACGGGAACTTCGAACGCCCATGATGCTGCGGGCCTCGGCGCTGGAGTAGGCGCTCAGCCCATGTCCCAGGACCCGGGCGTCGGGACCCAGCAACTGCACCGCGTCACCGCGCTCAAAATCACCCTGCACCGCCGTCACGCCGGCGGGAAGCAGGCTGTTGCCCGACAACAATGCGGACCTCGCACCGGCATCCAGCTTGAAACTGCCACGCGGTTTCAGGCTGCCGGCTATCCATTGCTTGCGTGCCGCCGCCGGTGAGGCATGACGTACAAACCAGGTGCAACGCCCTCCGTTTTCCAGACTGGACAAGGGGTGTTCCTTGCGGCCATCGGCTATCGCGACATGACACCCCGCACCCAGCGCAATGCGCGCGGCAATGAGCTTGGTCACCATGCCCCCACTGCCCACATCCGAACGCGATTCTCCCGCCAGGGCCTCCACTTCCGGTGTCAATTCCTCTACCAGGGGAATGAAGCGTGCCTGCGGATCCAGACCCGGATCGGCGCTATACAAACCGTCGATATCTGACAGCAGAACCAGGCAATCGGCGCTTACCAACTGTGCCACCCGCGCGGCCAGTCGATCATTATCACCGTAGCGAATTTCCTCTGTCGCCACGGTGTCGTTTTCGTTAATTACCGGGATCGCGCCCAGGTCAAGCAGGGTCTTGAGTGTATTGCGTGCATTCAGATAGCGGCGACGTTGCTCGGTATCCGACAGGGTCAGCAATACCTGGGCAACCTGCAGTCCACTGAGCGCCAGCGTCTCCAGGTAGGCATGCGCCAGCAGTACTTGTCCGGCAGCGGCAGCGGCCTGGCTCTCCTCCAGTCGCAGGGCGCCCGGCCCCATACTCAGCATCCTTCTGCCCAGGGCGATCGCACCGGAAGATACCAGCACCACCTGCTGTCCCCGGCTGCGCATACCGGCGATGTCCTCACACAGGGTGCCCAGCCAGTGACGATTTATTTTGCCGCTGTCGGCCTGGACCAGCAGCGACGAGCCAATCTTGATAACCACCCGGCGAGCGTTGACCAGCCACCGTGAAGAGTCACTATGATCGTCTAATTCCCATACCGACCTGTCCACTACAAGACTTGCCTCCCTGAAACCGGCGACTGGCACCGGTGGTTTTCCTGCTACAGGGCTTCAGCCCAGGAGACATGGGAATCCGATTTCAGGACCTTGTCCAGGCCTGCCTTCAGATCAGCCAACAAGTCCTCGGCGTTTTCTATCCCTACTGACAGGCGAACCAGGCCGTCGCTGATCCCGGCCAGCCGGCGTCCTTCAGGACCCATGGCAGCGTGAGACATGGTGGCCGGATGTGCCGCCAGGCTCTCCACACCACCCAGGGATTCAGCCAGCGAGAACAACTGCAGTTCCTTCAGAAACACGCCGGCCCGTTCCGCACCGCCTTCCAGCTCGAAACTGACCATGCCACCAAATCCCTGTTGCTGGCTGGCGGCGATCTCGTGCCCGGGATGAGTGGGCAAACCCGGATAATGCACCTTGCTGACTGCCGGGTGATGACACAGCAATTCCACCACCGCCTGCGCATTCTCCTCATGCAGTCGGATACGTGCATGCAGGGTTCTCAGACCGCGCAGGGTCAGGAAACTGTCGAAGGGCGCGCCGGTGACACCCAGGCAATTTGCCCACCAGGCAAGTTCTTCATGCAGGCTGGGGTCGGCCGCCACCACCGCGCCGCCCACCACGTCACTGTGCCCGTTTAGATACTTGGTCGTGGAATGGACGACGATATCCGCACCCAGGCTGATCGGCTTTTGCAGGGCCGGGGACAGGAAGGTGTTATCCACCGCCATCAGCGCGCCATGCAGACGACAAAGACGTGACAAGGCGCGAAGGTCGACAATACGCAATAGCGGATTGCTGGGACTCTCGACCCATACCAGCCTGGGACGCTCGGCCAGGGCAATCGCCAATGCCTGCGGGTCGCTCTGATTAACGAACAGCACCCGGAATTGCCCCCTGTCCGCCAGGGCATTAAACAGGCGATAGGTGCCACCGTAGCAATCATGCGGCGCCACCAGCAGATCACCCGGCTTGAGCAACTGGCAGACCAGGGTAGCCGCGGCCATACCCGAGGCAGTGATAACTCCGCCGGCCCCGCCCTCTTGCTGCGCAAGGGCGTCACCCAGCAAGTCCCGGGTCGGATTTCCGGTGCGTGTGTAATCGTAGGTACGGGGCTGACCCAGGTCGCGAAACGTGTAATTGGAGGTCAGGTACAGCGGCGGTGCCACCGCGCCATACTGCCTGTCAGATTCAATACCGGCGCGCACCGCGCCGGTCCGGCCTTCCTGGTCTTTCTTGCTCATTTCCGCTTCTCTGGCCCGCAAAAATCCGGGCTGGTTTTTGGGAGTTCGGCACCGAGCCACCGCGAACAGCTTCGACAGCGACACAGCTCCGCCAGGGACGGCTGGAGAGCTATTGCCTTGAAATCGCGATCGTTCACAGGGTCGGTCCTCACTCGTTCACACCCGGCCATGACCGGGATCAGGTTTCTCTTCGTGAAACCCTGCGAGGAACCGTAGATGGGAGTTACCGTGTCCTTCACCAGCGCGGGCGCTGCACGGCAGCTCATCTATCGGCGGCCAGCCAAGAGACTGGTCCCGCAGGAGTTAGCACCATTTCGAACTGGTTAGGTTCGCTGGTTGCCCCGGCTTCTTCGGGCCTGTCCCTCTGCCGGTCTCGATGAGTAGAATCTGAGTGTATGCAAGGGTCGAAGGCCACGTCAAGCCTCGACGTAAGGACATTCATTGATCTTCCGGGCCGGGACGTGATAAACCTCCTGCCCCGATTCAATTCTTCCCGTTTGAGAAAATGAAAAGAATCCTGGTCTTTCAGCACGTGCCTTACGAACCCCTGGGAACCCTGAATCCACAGCTGAAAGCCGCCGGTTTTCGTATCCGCTATGTCAATTTCAGCCGCGCGCCCGAGGCCCAGCCAAGCCTGGACGGTTATAACGGCCTGGTCGTGCTTGGTGGCCCCATGGGTGCCTGTCAAACCGACAGGCACCCTCACCTGAGCACGGAGATCGAACTGATACGACAGGCCGTGCGCCTGCGCCTGCCGGTACTGGGCATCTGCCTGGGGGCGCAGCTACTGGCGCGGGCGCTGGGCGCAAAGGTACGACCCAGCTCCAAACCGGAAATTGGCTGGCACACCATCAATGTGCCGGAGCGGGCGCGGGAAGATCCACTGTTTCGGCATTTCAAGCCCTCGCAAAAAATTTTCCAGTGGCATAGCGACACATTTGCCCTGCCAAAAGGGGCCATCCACCTTGCCAGCAGCGAGGTCTGTCCCAACCAGGCCTTCAAGTACGGCGACAACGCCTACGGTCTGCAGTTCCACCTGGAGGTAGACCGTCAATTGATCGGGCGCTGGCTGAAAGTTCCCGCGCACCAGCGGGAAATCGAGGCCATGGGGGGCGAGGTTGACCCGAAGCGGGTGCTGGGTGAAACCCATGCGAAGATTGCGGAGACCGAACAACTCGCCGAGGCGGTATTCGGTGAATTCATCAAGTTGTTCAGCCACCACGGCAGACGCCGGTTACTAAGCTCGCGCTAGTTAGCTGCCTATTCCGAAGCTCTCGCCTTGAAAGCGCGTATTTCGGCGTTGAGCCTGGCCGCAACTTCTTCCTCGGTAGTAATGGAAGAGTTAAAGCGCAAGGTATAGAACTGCGTGGCTTCCAGCGGAGGCGGTTGCTCCATCGAAGCCAACTCTTCGTCCAGGCAGTCACGAAACCAAACCATGGTTGCCTGGAACTCCTTGACTCGCTGGATCGCGGCCAGCAACTCTTCTTTGCTTGCCTGGCTGCCATCAGGGATAGCCAGGCCATCCGCACTGGGAAACGCGCATTCGGCATGCACGACGCCGGCTGACAACAAGAGCATGGTGGCGGCACAAGCGGAAATCAGCTGTTTCATAAAGGTAATCCATCGTTCCGGAGATTCTGCAATCGGTGATGTTAGCGGATTGATTTTGACCTTGGTAGGTCTCGCCAACAAAAAAGCCCAGGCTTGGCTTGCTCCGGTGCCGGCGTCTGCAATGGCGTCCTGTCCCGTGCCGGCCGCGCCAGCCATTACCAGGCCACGAATTCTAGCGGTAGGTAATCAAATCCATTCGGTCACCTCGTTCCAGGTGAGCGACGCTGTTGAACATCTCCATGGATGCCCGCTTCCCATCCCAAAGGATACGCGTCAGCGAACTGTTCCGGATGACCCAGGCCAGGCGCAAGGCTTCATGCCTGGGGGTGCCAAGAACCGATTGCAGGACAACACTGATGGCGCCCGCAGAGGTGCTCACCATTACACGCCCTCCCTGGTCTATATCTTTTTGCAAGGTGAGCATTCCATCCTCTATCCGGCTGCAAAATTCCACCCAGGTTTCCAGGTTCGGGCCCTGTAATTCACCGGCTATCCAGGAAGATGTGGCGGCATTGAAGACGGTCTGGAAATATCCGCGATCCCGGCTCAAACGTTCGATGTCGACGGCGTCCTCCGTTTGCTTTGCCCTTCCCTCCAGGTATTCGCGTAATACCGGCAGGTGGTCGAACTCATTGAATTGCTCCAGCAATGCAAACCTCTCCGGACTCGTGTGTCCCATACCCTCAAGCACCAGGCGCGCGCTGTCACGTTGCCGCCGCATCGCGCCGCTGTACACCGCATCAAACTCCATGCCCAGCTCCGCCAGGTGTTGGCCCAGCATACGTACCTGCGTCTCACCGGTGTTCGACAGTCGATCGTAGTCCTCCGCACCAAATGACGCCTGCCCATGTCGTAATAGTAAAATTTCGCTCACCACGTTCTTCTCCTGCCCCTGACGCTAAACTCTCCACGCGCAACCGGGTACACTGTCGCAATCATCTCAAATACGGAGTTTACATGGCCACTGTCGCATTTCTCGGTCTCGGCGTCATGGGTGCGCCCATGGCTGGACACCTGCAAGCCGCGGGCCACCCGACCCGCGTCTACAACCGCACCGGCTCGCGTGCGACCCAATGGGTTTCCAGGCATGGTGGAAGTCATTTTCCGACACCTGCGGAGGCTGCGAAGGGGGCCGAATTCGTGTTTGTTTGTGTGGGCAATGACGACGACCTGCGCCAGGTCGTACTGGGTCCCGAGGGCGCCCTTGCCGGCATGCAGGCCGGCAGTATCCTGGTGGATCACACGACGACCTCGGCGGAGGTCGCACGTGAGATCTATAGCCTGGCTGCCAAGACCGGCGTGGCCTTTATCGACGCACCGGTATCGGGTGGCCAGGCCGGTGCCCAGAACGGTGTACTGACCGTCATGTGCGGCGGCGACCAGGCACCTTTCGATCGAGCCAAACCGGTTATCGACAGTTTTGCGCGGGCTTGCGTGTTGCTGGGGGAAACCGGTTCCGGCCAGCTTACCAAGATGGTCAATCAGCTTTGCATCGCGGGGCTGGTCCAGGGTCTCTCCGAAGGCATGAATTTCGGGCAAAAAGCCGGTCTGAACATGGACCTGGTGATCGACGTCATCAGCAAGGGCGCCGCGCAATCGTGGCAAATGGACAACCGCGCACGCAGCATGTGCGCCGGTGAATTCGAGTTTGGCTTCGCCGTGGACTGGATGCGCAAAGACCTGGGCATCACCCTGGACGAGGCCAGGCGCAATGGAGCCCGTGTCCCGGTAGCCGCCCTGGTGGATCAGTTCTACGCCCAGGTCCAGGCGCGTGGCGGCCGGCGTTGGGACACCTCCAGTCTGATGCACCTCCTGGCCGAGGATTGAACAGGGACTGGCGACGATCTGGGACCGCCGGTGATTTGAACGTGCATCAACGTGCCGTGGTGCCGCCGTCCACCGGTATTTCGGCACCGGTGATAAAACTGGCCTGGTCCGAGGCCAGGAACAGGATCGCATTGGACACCTCGCGCGGCTGTCCCAGCCTGTTCATCGGACTGACTTTTTCCAGACGCCGGCGCATGAGCTCGGGGTCGCCGCCAAGGTTGATCAGAGCCCTGGACCATGGGTGTGTCCGTGTACGACGGGTGCAGGGAATTGCAGCGTATATTGTCGCCTTTCTCTGCACACTCAACCGCTACCGACTTGGTCAGCATGCGTACCGCGCCCTTGGCTGAACAGTAGGCAGTCAATTTACCGACCCCACGCAGACCTGCTGTCGATGACAGGTTGATAATCGAACCTCCACCTGATTGACGCATGGCCGGGATGGCGTTTTTACAGCCCAGGAACACGCCCTCCACATTCACGGCGTGGATATTCCGGAACTGGGCCAGGCTGGTGTCCTCAATCCCCGCATACAAGGCGATTCCCGCGGCATTGACCAACACATTCAGACCACCGAAGCGCTCGACGGTTTCTTGCACCACCTGCTGCCAGCGAGACTCGTCACGCACGTCGTGCTCGAGAAACGCCGCCTTCTCGCCAAGCCGGCCCGCAGCGGCCAACCCCAGCTCCACTTGCACATCGGTCAGCATGACCTGCGCACCTGCCTCGACAAAGGCGGCCGCGCAGTCCAGACCCAGTCCCGAGGCGGCCCCCGTAACCAGGACGACCTTCCCTGAAAAATCAAACATGACAGACATTCTCCGTGTGTGGCCCCGAAACCAGCCGAGCTCAGGCCAGGTATCCGCCGTCGGCGGTGATGCAGGAACCGGTAACGTAAGAGGACGCATCGGACACCAGGAACAGCACCGAGCCGGCCATTTCCTCCGGCTCGGCCATGCGTCCCAGGGGCACAAATTTCAGGTAGTAATCACGCGCCTGTTCATTCTCGGTCAAGGCCGATGCGAACTTCGTACGGGTCAGGCCCGGCAGCAGGGCGTTGACCCGGATATTGAACTGTCCGCATTCCTTGGCCAGGGACTGGGTCATGTTGATCACCGCCGCCTTGGTGATGGAATAAATGCCCTGCATGGGACCGGGTCGCACACCGTTCACCGAGGCCACATTCACGATGGCGCCACCGCCCTGCTTGCGCATGCGTTTGCCCGCTTCGATAGACATGAAGAAATATCCGCGGATATTCACTTCCACGGTCTTGTTAAACGCCGCCAGGTCCGTGTCCAGGATATGACCGTAGTATGGGTTGGCCGCGGCATTATTGACCAGGATATCCAGGCGGCCGAATGTCTCATCAATACCGGCAAACAGGGTTTCAATCTGGTCCATGTCGCCGATATGACAGGCCATGGCCACCGCATCACCACCTTGCCTGCGTATATCGGCGGCCACCGTCTCACAGGCATCAAGCTTGCGACTGGCGACCACTACCCGTGCGCCGTGCCTGGCCAGCAGACGCGCCGTGGCCTCACCGATTCCGCGACTGGCGCCGGTGACCAGCGCAACTTTTCCGCTCAGATCAAACAGGTCTGAAGCCATTGTTATCCTCCCGGGCAACTTCGGTCGGTGAATCTAAAGACTGGAATTGTCGACCAGTTCCTGGCACATGCGCTCCAGCCCTTGCACCCACTTTATGCAATCCGCAAAGCGCTTGTCCGCGGTCTGTCCATGGTAGTAGCGGTAATATATTTGTTGCGCAATCACGGCCAGGCGAAACAGTCCGAAACAGAAATAGAAATCCATGTGCTGCATGGAATAACCGGTGCGCTCGCTATAGCGATCGACAATCTCCCTGCGACTGGGTGCGCCTTCGATATCGGTGGGCATCAGGCGGCCGGCCCGCAAAAAATCCGGATCGTCTTTCTGCACCCAGTACCCCAGGGTGCTGCCGAGATCCATCAGCGGATCACCCAGGGTCGCCATCTCCCAGTCCAGTACGCCAATCAGACGCAGCGGGTCTGCAACATCCCAGACCACGTTATCCAGTTTGAAATCATTGTGTATTATCCCGACGTAACCTGAATCACCAGGCATCTTTTCCCGCAACCAGGCCATGCTGGTCTTGAAGTCGGGCGCGTCCGGTGTGATGGCTGATTCGTAGCGCTTGCTCCAGCCGCGTACCTGGCGCTCGACGTAGCCCTCGGGCTTGCCCAGCTCCGCCAATCCCGCCGCCTGGTAATCCACCTGGTGCAGCTGGGCCATGGCATCGATCAGGTTAAAGAACTGCTGGCGAACTTGCTCCGGGGACATGGACAGACCGGGCGGATAATCCTTGCGTATGATCAGACCCTCGATGTTGGTCATGAGATAGAACTCACCACCGAGAACACTTTCGTCCTCGCAATACAGCAAGGGCTCCGGACAGTATGGGTATAGCGGTCGCAGACCCGAGAGCACGCGAAATTCGCGACCCATGTCATGCGCAGACCTGGCCTTGGTGCCAAAAGGAGGCCGTCGCAAAACGAGTTTCTTCTCGCCCACCTGGAGCAGATAGGTCAGGTTGGAGTATCCCGAGGGAAACTGTTTCACCTCCAGCGGACCGGCGTACTCCGGCAGCTTGTCCTCAAGGTAGGTCTGCAGCGCAGGCAGATTCAGTTCCTCGCCCCTGCGTACAGACGTTGCGCTATCTACCAAGTTCATGCCTGCTCCCCGGGAAACCTTTGATCAACTCGTGAAATCATCTCTTACAGGCAATCCATCTTCACCCTTGCCAGTCTCGTAAAGTATTGTCGCAAGCGATCGCCTTCGCCCAGGAATAAATGCAGGATTTCTCGGACTACTTTAACAGTTCCCGATACTTCGCGAGTTCCCGCCGGGCAACCAGCATACGATGCACCTCATCGGGACCATCGGCAAGCCGCAGGGTTCTCTGGTTGGCGTACATTTCCGCCAGCGGGAAATCCTGGCAGACACCGGCACCACCGTGCATCTGGATGGCACGATCAATCACCCGCAGGGCGACATTGGGCGCCACCACCTTGATCTGGCTGATCTCGCTGGCCGCCGCCTTGTTGCCGACGTTGTCCATCAACCAGGCCGCCTTGAGCACCAGCAAGCGCGCCTGTTCGATTTCGATCCTGGATTCTGCGATCACGTCAAAGTTACCGCCCAGCTTGAGCAGGGGCTTGCCAAACGCGGTGCGCTGCATGCCTCGTCGTATCATCATTTCCAGGGCTCTTTCGGCCGTGCCTATGGAGCGCATGCAATGATGGATGCGGCCCGGACCCAGGCGTCCCTGGGCAATTTCAAAGCCGCGGCCCGCGCCCAGGATGACGTTGTCCGCCGGTACCCGCACGTTGTCGAAGATGATTTCGCAGTGACCATGGGGCGCGTGGTCGTAGCCAAACACCGTCAGCGGTCTCACCACCGTCACACCCTTCGCATCCATGGGCACCAGGATCTGCGAATGTTGCTGGTGACGCTCGGCTTCGGGATTGGTCAGGCACATGTAGATGGCGACCTTGCAGCGTGGATCACCGGCGCCGGAGGCCCACCACTTGCGCCCGTTGAGCACCCACTCGTCACCGTCCAGCACACCCGTTGCCTGCATATTGGTGGCGTCCGAGGAAGCAACACCCGGTTCGGTCATGGCGAAGCAGGAACGAATTTCACCCTCCAGCAAGGGCGTCAGCCATTGCTCTCTCTGCGCATCGCTACCGTAACGCACGAGCACTTCCATATTGCCGGTGTCCGGGGCGCTGCAATTGAACACCACCGGTGCCCATTCATTGCAGCCCATGACCTCGGCCAGGGGGGCGTACTCCAGGTTGCTCAGTCCGGCGCCATACTCGGGTTCAGGCAAAAACAGGTTCCATAGACCCTGGGACCTGGCCAGGGCCTTCAATTCCTCCACTACCGGGACCGGCGCCCAGCGGTCGCCCTCATTAATCTGGCGGGTCACGAGTTCTTCGTTTGGAATGATGTGTTGGTCGCGAAACGCCGTCAGCTTCTGCAACAGGTCACGGGTCTTGGGGCTATAGGAAAAATCCATTGAACACCTCCGTGCAAGGCTGGGTCGGGCGACTCTTCAGTCGCGTAGTGATTATCACCATAAATTGTCGACATTAATTATTCCAATTGATCTTGCTTATCACATATCATCACTGAAAATGATTTCTTGAAAACCGGGGTCCGATGAACAAAAAAGCCATGGATTTGAATCTGTACCGGGTGTTCGAGGTGATTTTCAGCGAAGCCAGCCTGACCCGGGCCGGAGAAATCCTGCACATCACGCAACCGGCGGTCAGCAATGCGCTGGCGCGTCTGCGCCAGGAATTCGGCGATCCCCTGTTCGTACGCAGCGGACGCCGGATGCAACCCACGCCGCTGGCCGAGTCGATTGCACCGGAAATCAGACGCGCCCTGAAACTGCTGGAAAGCACCCGCGTGGCACTGGGTAACTTTTGACCCCGGCGCCTCGGCCAGGTGTTTCCGCCTGCGTCTTTCGGATTTGCTTGAGGCCATTCTCGTGCCACCCCTGCTGCGCCGAATGCAGGAGATCGCGCCCGCGGTATCACTGGAGACCTTCCAGGGCGCAAGACAGGACCTGTCACGGGACCTCGCCACCGGTGAGGCCGACCTGGCCATCGATGCCGTCCTGCACACCGATCCCCAGTTACAGCACGCCCTGCTTTGCAGCGACCACTACGTGTGCATGGTCAGACCCGATCATCCCATCGTCGGCAAGACGCTGGGACTGGCATGACTACCTGGCCTTGCAGCATGTCATGCCCTCCAGCAGACGCCGGGGGCCGGGCCACGTGGACCTGGCCCTCAGGCGACTCGGTCAGCAGACGAAAAATCCTGCTGCGCAGTCAGCACTACCTGCTTACGCCCCAGGTGGTACGCAGCACCGACCTGGCACTGAGCGCACCCGCATCACTGGCCGCCATGCACGGCCTGCATTGCCTGAAATTGCCGTTCGAGGTCGCGCCGCTGGAAATTCGCATGTACTGGCACAAGCGCGTTGAATCCGACCCGGCCCTGAGCTGGCTGCGTTCGCAGGTCCAGGCTGTCGGCGCCCGGGTTACCGCCGCACAACAGTCCGGGGGTTAAGGCAGGACCTGGTACAAGACCCGGCTTTTGAAGGTGTCCTCTGCGCATCCTGCGCGGAACCGTATGGGCTGAGTATGAAGCTTCAGTCGTATCTCCTGGCGACTTTGATCAACATTGTCCAGAAAGACCCGCCGTTCGACGCCATTCTGACTGTCCGCCTCAAGCAAACTGTAGCGAGCCAGTTGATGCTGTCCGCTGCGTTCACGCAGGGCGATATCCGCCACTTGTGACACCATGTCCAGTCTGCTGAGACCCCTCAATTTCGGCAGCAGCAAGGCGCCCGCCGCATGCGCCTTCAGCAAGCTGCTCACATCCTCCGGCTGCAACTGTCCGTAGACCGCGCCGGAAGGCAGGCTGACCAGGGTGGCGGCAAAGCGATGTCCGCCCAGGTGAGTGGTCTGCCAGGCTGCGGTCTGACATTGCGCGGCCAATTCGGCATACACACGCATGCCGTGGAGGGCGCAACAGGCGTCTCGTCGGCCATTGGTGCAGACGAAATAACGCTCGCCGCTTACCAGATTCTCGGTATAGGTCTCGCGATTCCCGGCCAGGGAGCCGAAGATCGATCGCGGTGAGTTCCTCGTAGGTAGCGGCACTGAATTCGTACAGCCTGGGCTCGACCATGTCGGTGAATCCCACGAACAGACTGAGGTGTTGCTTGTCGCGATTGTGTTGCTGGCGAATCAACTGGGGGCGGGTCTTGAAACCCTCGCGCTCGCAAGCCCTCAATCCCGGCGTTAACCAGCCTTGAACCGGGGCGGGTAAATCGTTGTGCTCCAGCGCCCGGGATTCCCATACTGCCCCGGTATTCCAGCATCACCCAGCAATCCACCGGCTCAGCCGACCCCGCCAGCGGCTCTTTGGATTGTGCCGCCAAAGCCGAACACTTGTCCGCGCTAGTCACTGCCGGCAATCAAATCCGGTCACCCCGCGGTCGCTTGCCGGCTGCGGCAACACTAATCGGCCTGGGCGCGGAATGGATACTGCTGCATGATCAGGTTAATCACGTTTGCGATACGCGTCCCGATATCTTCCTTGCTGGACTCCTTCACGGTGCCCTCGGCCACGCCTTCCCAAACCAGTTGCTGACGTTTGCCGTCCACCATGTCCACGTTCACCGTGCCATGAGTGTAATGACGAACATCCGTGTAGCTACCGTAACTGCCCCAGGCGCCATAGCCCCGGTAACCGTAATACATACCCGAGCTCGGGTGCGTGGTGACCTTCACCTTGTCGGACAGGATGGCATTGAAGTTCAGCAGCAGGTCTGGATTGGTTTCGGTGTACTGGTATCCACGGGCGTCCATTTGCTCGCGCAGCGCTCTCTTGAAGTGTTGTGTTACCAGGGTCTGGTACTGGGCCTGGTCGGTGCCGGTAACACGCACAAAACCATAGGTCTTGTACTTGCTGAAATCGGCGCTGGGGTCGAAGTCCGAGCGCAGGTTCGGACCACTGGAGCATGCCGACACCAGGACCAGCAGCGCCAGTATCAACGTGGTTCTGAAAATATTCATGTCCTGCTTCCCTAATACAGTGTGCAAACCCGACGGCAGTTTCATTGTACAGCCACCCAAGCGCTCATGTTAACCCGGAGCCACACCCCGGGAGACATCACGGGGCAAGGTCCAGACCGCGATGACGCCCAGCCCGGACAGGGCGGCCAGCGCTACGAACAGCTGGGCCCCGCCGCCGGGACCGGCCAATAGCCAGGACACCAGGCTGATGGCAAGGGGTGCCGCACCAAAGGCCAGGACGAATTTTACCCCAAAAGCAAGGCCCTGGTAGGCAGCGGGGGAATAGCGCGACAGCAGCATGCTTTCGGCGGGCTGGGACGCGGTCATCACCAGCACGGTCAGGGTTGCCCCGGCGACCATGGAAATACCGGACAACTGGCTTAATGCAAACAACAGCGGCACCTGCAGGGCGAATCCGCCCAGATAAATCCATTTCAGGGAATAGCGATCCGCAAGGTGCCCGCCGATTACCTGGAAAACAGCGGATACACCGTATACAAAAGTGACCAGCATGCCGACCCCAAGGGTACCCTCACCCGTGAGATCGCCCAATCTCAGGTCAAACAGCTTCGGGAATGCCGTCAGACAGGCCTGGTAGATGAAGCCCAGGCAGAACATACCCAGCATCAGGGCGGCAAACACTTTCAAGAGCGCGGCTCTGCCCAGGTCTCGCCCGGTGGACACGGATTGACGACCCTCGGGCAAGAAGCCCTTGCGCCAGGCCCAGAGCATCACCACACCTGTGGCCACGCAGGCCAGGCCTGGCACGGCGAAGGCGGCGCGCCAACCGAGGCTATCCACCAGCAGCCCGGCCACCGTACCGGCGAACGCCACCCCCAGACCGCCGAATATTCCGTTCACGCCCAGCGCCTTACCCCCGGCCGTGACACTGCGCACCAGCCAGGGGATGCCGACCGGGTGATATATAGCGGCAAACAGGCCCAGGAAAGTCAGCCCCAGCATGAGGCTGAATGACGAGTCACTGAAGGCGCAGGCAAAACACGCAAGACCCATGCCGAAAAACATCACCACCAGCATGCCCGGCGCGCTCCAGCGGTCAGCCAGCCAGCCGGCCGGGATCGCTGCAGCCCCGACCATCAGGGCGCCCAGGGCCCAGAGCCGTACCAGTTCGTGGTAGGGCATGTTCCAGGTCCGCTCAAGCGCCAGGGCCAGGACAAAGAAAAACGCCGTCAGCATATGCATATAGGCATGACCGAGACTGGAAAACACCAGCACCCACCTGCTGCTTCCGGATTGCATCATCTAGGGAGCCTCTGATCTATTCATGAGCTTGCATCTTGGGTCCAACAAATCCAGCTTCTATGTTGCCAATCTTCGCAATAGATCCACTATTACGTTCGCTTGGCGCCTTGAATCTGACTTTTTTAGATCCCAATCTGCTGGGCCCAGAATAAATCAGAGGCTCCCCGGGGAACCAGCACGTAATGATGGCCGCTGCCGGCGGGGGCCGGGCGAGGCTGCGCTGTCTCACACCTCACGCAGTATCGCTTCCAGGACGGTTCTCAAGGGCGTGGGTAGTGACACGGGTTTGTTACTGCCCCGGTCGACAAAAACATGCACAAATCGCCCGAAGGCGGCTGCCTCGCTGGCGCCCTGCGCGAATATCGCGATGCCGTACTGCACCGACCGGTTACCCAGGAAATCCACCCGCAGACCGGCCTCTATCACTTGCGGGTAAGCCAGCGGCTTGCGGTAGGTACATTGGGATTCCGCAACCACCCCGATGACCGGGCTGTTTTCTATATCCAGCCCACCCCGTTGAATCAGGTAATGATTGGCCACGGTGTCGAAATACGAGTAGTAGGCAACGTTGTTCACATGACCGTAGGCGTCGTTGTCCATCCAGCGTGTCTGGATGGGCAGAAAATATGCGTACTGATCGCGGGTGGGTATATCGCTCATGCGTCACCAATAGGAAAGTGCGGTACGAAACAATTCTTTCAGGACGGCCCTGTCCACCGCAAGCGGCGCGTTGCACAGCAACCTTTGCTGGGGCAGCGCGCCATCGGTCAGTGCGTCCAGGTCGCTCTCAGCATAGCCTATCGCGGCAAGGCCACCCGGAAAGCACGCTTTTCTCATCAGGCGCTCCAGCCTTTCGGCCAGTACCTCGCCGGTCTCGTCGTGGTTGACGTCCCCGCAATCCGCGCCCAGCCATTGAGCCACCTCGAGATGGCGTTCCGGACAGGCGCTGGCGGTAAACCTGAACACCGCCGGCGCATTGACGATTACCGACATGCCGTGAGGCACCATGGAATGATCATCCGGATAGTCCGGCACCCGGTAATCCTTCACCAGCCCGGCCACTGCATAGGACATGCCGTGTGGCAGGTGGACCCCGGCGTTGCCAAAGGCTATGCCAGCCAGGGTTGCCGCCCACATCATTTGCTCACGCGCCTCAAGGTCAGCCGAATCGGCCAGCGCCCGCTCAAAATACCGTCCAAGAATTTTCAGCGCTCTTTCGCAACCCATATCGCTCCATGGATTGGCGCCCTGGCTCATGGGGCGTGCGGAAGCCGTCGGCTGGCGCCGGCCTGGCGCTGTAAGGAATCGCCGTATACGACTCCGCCGCATGGCTGAGCACGTCGAAGGCGCTGGCGGCCAGCACATTGTGCGGAAGGGTGTGCGTGCAGCGGGGGTCGATCAGGGCCTCGCTCGGTCTCAGGTGTCTTGAGGCAATACCGGTCTTGGCCTTCATATGCAGCAGGTCAAACACCGCGATACCGGTACACTCACTGCCGGTGCCACAGGTCGTGGGGCAGGCAATATGCGGCTTCAGCGGCCCCGGAACAGGCCGGCCCTCACCCACCGGGGCGTTGACATAGGTCAGGAAATCCGCAGGGTGGGTGGCGTACAGATTGGCTGCCTTGCAGGTGTCCATCACCGAGCCACCCCCGATAGACAGATAACCATCCGGTCGCGCATCGGCCGCAAAGCTGGCGGCCTCCCGAAATGACTCGTCCGTGGGTTCGACCCGCACGCCATCGTACAGCGCGACATCCAGCCCTGCCCTGGCGATCGAATCCATCGCGCTTTGAAAAAACTCCAGCTGTTTGACGCGCTGGTCGGTGAACACGGCCACCCGCGCAAGCCCGCGCGCCTTCAGCCTGTCACCGGCTTCGGACAGACAACCCGGGCCCACGGTAATGCTGGACATGTCCACCGAAAATGCGGATTCGCAGCCGTCGGCCAGGGAGTAGTAATGGTGACAACAACTCATTATCGATATCGCCCCAGGCTTCGTGTGCGTCACACCTGATCATGCACGGTGATCGCGACCCCATAAGAACACCAGCGGCACGCCGCAGAGCAGGAACGTATGATGAAGTTAACATAGCGCCGGCAGCGCCGGCCTCAAGAGGATTGACGTCTCAATCGACCAGTGCGCTGCGAATCAGCTTGTACTCATCCTTGACCATATGACCAAAAATGGGATCGGCACGGGACTCTATGGCCTCGTCAATCTCCCTCCAGTCATCCGGCACCAGGAACTGGCGCGCCAGTGGAAACAGGATTTTTTCTTCCAGTTCCACGTGATGACGCTGCACCTCGCAATAGGCGCGCGCCATGATGCTGAATTCCACTACTGACATGACGGAACCACACTCCACTTCCTGGATCGCGGCCCGGAACTTCAGACCCATACCCGCCAGTTCATGATGCTCGCTCAGGATTTCGTCAATGTCAGCCACTGCGCCTGACTGGCGCTCGCGCAAGCGCTGGAAAATCAGATCTTCTTTGGGGTGATGGTAGAGATCGGGAAAATTGGTCATGTAATGCATGACATCGCCCATCAGGTCCCACTCGGGGATACCACCCTGCTCAAGCACCCCCACCTGGGCCTCCAGAAAATCCAGCACACGGCAAATGTGCGCGTGTTCCGTGTGCAGTGTCTTGAGCACATTTTGCATGGCAGGCTCCAAAATATTCTATTTCTGTCTGAAGATTCTTCGTTTTAGACCCTGGCTCTTCAATACGTGCTTGCCGCAGGCGGCTCCGGCCGGGAGGCCCCGCACCCCTTGAAAGTGCGAAAAAGCAGGTCAGACACCGGGTAGGTGATATTGAAGTTCCAGCTGCCCATCAGACGCGGATCATGATGACTGGTATGCAATGCCCGCAGCCGGCGAATCAGTCCGCGTCGACCCAGCCACGAGTCTTCCGACAAATGGTAGGCCAGGTGCAAGATTTCGTAATTCAGAAAATAGGCGACCGCGGTGGCCACAAACAAAAACCCGACATTCCCGGCAAACAGCAGGGACAACGCTATGCCTACCGGAAGCGCAAAAGCTATTACAAAAAATACGATCAATACCGGCGGGAACAGCACCACCTTGAAATCGCGGGTACCGTCCAGCTGCATGTGCTGGTGAGAAAAGAACCGGTGGTGCTGACCGACGTGCCGCTCAAACAACAGACCCAGACCGCGCACCGGCCGGTGCATCACAAAGCGATGCCCCAGGTACTCCGACAGGTTCGCGTACAGTAATGTGATCGGAACGGTGAGCCATTGCGCCGGCTGAACCTGGTCGAGTTGCCAGGCGCAGAACAGGACAACCGCAATACCCGAGCCAAAGGTGAAGAACAGGTGCACCAGCCCACGGTAATTTTCCGGAATCTCTTTCCGCCGGTAGGTCTCGCGATACTCCACCAAAGCCTGTTCCCGCATGTCTTCACGGCCTGTCATCTGGGCAATCAGTCAGGCTAGTGTAGCCGACATTCTGTTGCCAGTGAGGAGGGTCTGCGATTTCCTCCGACCAAACTGAAAAGCAAGCAATGAGCCAGGGATTCAAGCCGTCAATAAGGGCACTGTCCGGCTCACGAAAACAGACAGGCAGAGGCCGATTATTGCAGACCCCGGATTCGGGTACCTGACCAGAACCGGGGTTCCGCGGTTTACCCTGACGGTCAGAATGTGGTATTTGAAAATCAGCACCTCCGAAAAAATGCATGCGGCACTTCGACAGGACGGGCAACGAGGGAGTATTCACTCAGGATGGCCCCAGAGTTATCAAATAATTCAGAGACCCGGGAGGAAGTCGGCGCACCGATCGTTGCGCCCTGCCGCCGCATAAGTGCCACTGCTCCCTTTGACTGGATCAGGGCCGGCTGGTCGGATATCCGCAGGGCCCCCCGACAAAGCCTGAGCTATGGTCTGGCGATTACCGCGATGAGCTACCTGGTCAGCTTCATGGCGCTTGAAACTGGGCAACTGGGTGATCTTGCTTGCGCTGCTGTCCGGCTTCATTTTCATCGGACCGGTGATGGCCATTGGCATGTATGCCATCAGCGCACAGCTGCAGCGCGGACAGGAACCCGTCGCTGGCTCGCTGTTTCAGGGAAGAAAAGAAGTGCGTGGGTAACGCGATGGTATTCGCCCTGCTGCTCATGGTGATTTTCCTGATCTGGGCCAGGGCAGCTTCGATGCTGCATATTTTCTTCCCCATGGAAGCGGACCCGGACTGGCGGCAATTCCTCACTTTCTACGGCATCGGCAGCGCGGTGGGTTCCATGTTTGCGGTCATCACCTTCAGCCTGGCCGCGTTTTCCCTACCCATGATGATGGACCGCAAGGTCGACGCCGTCACCGCCGTCATCACCAGCATCAATGCCGTACTTCGCAACAAGCCCGCCATGGCAGTGTGGATTACGCTCATCGTGCTGGCCACCGCGCTCGGCTTTGCCACCGCCTTCCTCGGGCTGGCAATCACCATACCCTTGATCGGGCACGCAACCTGGCACGGCTACCGGGCTACGATAGACGCCGGTGATTTCCCTCCCAACCACCCGCCCGAGGCCTAGGGAATCTCTGATTCTATTCATGCGCCCGTATCCCGACTCTGCAAAACCCGCCTTCTGGGTTGCCCGCCTTGGCAAGTCTCTCTCATCTGCGATAGACGCCTTGAATGCACTCTTTTCGCACCGCCTGGCGAATCTGCAGGGTAGGCTGCGTTTTACGCAGCCTATGGACGGTGCACGAGTGCACCCTACGTTACTGCTTTACCGTTTCTGCCAAGCCACCTGATCTGAGATCGGTGTCCTGAACCCGGGTCTTTTCGCTTACAATCAAGGTCGCCAGGAAGTGGCAATGTTCCCCAGGCAGGTTGGCGACAAGCAATGAAACAACTTCCCCGAGTCTGCATTATCGGCGCCGGCACCAGCGGCGTGATTCTGTCCAAGGTGCTCAAGCAACATGACATCTCCTTCGATACGTTCGAGGCGGGCAGCGGGCTGGGTGGCATATGGCGCTTTCAGAACGATAACGGTATGTCGACCTGTTATCGATCGCTGCACATCAACACCTCCAAGCGCATGATGGAATTGTCTGATTTCAAGTTCCTGCCGGAAATCGCTGAATACCCCACGCACCGTGAAATCCTGTCGGAATTCGAGCGCTATGCCGAAGAATTCGATGTGCGGCAACACATCCGGTTCAACACGCGGGTGAGCCATTGTGAACGCCGGCCCGATGGTGGCTGGAAAATCGACCTGCAAGGCCCCGACGGACCGTACACCGAAGATTACGATTTCCTGGTGGTGGCCAATGGTCATCACTGGAGTCCGCGTCTGCCAGATTACCCCGGCCATTTTGACGGTATACATTTTCACAGCCACCATTATGTGGATACCAGGACCCCACATGACCTGCAGGGCAAGCGGGTGGTGATCGTGGGTATGGGCAATTCAGCCATGGACATCGCCTGCGAACTTGGGCATATCGGGCAGGGGGCGGAAAAGGTATTCCTGGCCCAGCGTTCGGGCGTGTGGGTAATCCCCAAGGTCCTGGGCAATATTCCCCAGGACAAATTCATCAGACATCCGATGAAAGCAGCTGGCCCGGGCGAGCGCCTTCTCCGGACACTGGTGCCCAGGCGTCTGCGTCTTGCACTCTGGGACCTGACCATGGAGACGGTCATCAAGCTGATGGCCGGCAGTCCGGAAAGAGTCGGCCTCAAGCCTCCGAAGGAGCATTTCCACAGCCGTCACCCCACGGTCTCACAGGAACTGTTCAACCGCCTGGTACATGGAGACATCACCCCCAAGGGTGATATCAGGGAACTCAAGGGAGACAGGGTGGTGTTCGAGGATGGCTCGGAAGAGCAGGTTGATGCGATTATTTCCGCAACCGGTTACAACATCGAATTTCCATTCTTCGATCCGGACCTGGTCAGCGCGCCCGACAACAGCATCCCGCTGTGGCAACGCATCTTCGACCCGCGCTATAGAGACCTGGCCTTCCTTGGTCTGGTGCAGCCGGTCTGCGCCATGATGCCGATTGCGGAACTTCAATCCGGTTTTATCGCCGACTACCTGGGCGGCGAGGCTGTATTGCCCGATAGTGCGGAGATGGAAAGACAGATGCTGGCCTTCGACCGGACCATGAAAAACGACTACACCTTGTCGGAAAGCCACACCATCCAGATCGACTGTCCGGAATATTCCTACCTGCTGCAAAAGGCGTGGAAAAAAGCCCGCAAGCGGGCGGGCAAGACAGGCAGTCCGCTACCGGTGACGAGCGCTGTCGGCGCTTCCGGCTAGCCCAGCGCGCCGGATTCGACCAGTTCCTGTATGTCGGCGGCGGCAAGACCCAGCTCCTGCAATACCTGCTGGTTGTGAGCGCCCAGCGCCACCCCCACGTGCCGGTAATTGGCCTGGGTGCCGGAAAATCTCAGCGGACAGGCAATCTGTTTCTGACTGCCCCCACCCTCGCGGGGCACCTCCACGACCATGTTGCGTGCGCTCATCAAGGCGCTTGAAGCGGCTTCGGCCAAATCCAGTACCGGCTCCACGCAGGCCTCCAGCGGTTCGAACACGCTGACCCAGTGCGACAGATCGCGCTGCAGAAACTCCTTGGCCAACACGTCGCGAAAAGCCAGCTCATCCGCCGGCTTCACGCTCATCGCCAATGGCAGCAAGTCCTCCCGGCCCAGGGCCAGGCACAGTTGCTGCCGGAATTGGGGTTCGAGGCTTCCCACCGACAGGTAGCGGTCGTCACCGGTTCGGTAGTAACCGTAAAACCCTCCGCCGCTGATGGGCCCGTGACCGCCAGGCTGGTTCACTCCGGCGCCCAGGGCCGCCGCGCCCGCCAGGGCATTCAGTGCGAACGCAGAATGGGTCATGCTCACATCCACCTGCTGCCCCCGGCCGGTGACCTGCCGATGCACGACAGCGGACAACAGGCCTATCAATCCATACAGTGAACCACCGGCCTGGTCGGCAACCTGGACAGAGGCCGGCACCGGGGCCTCGCCGGCAGATCGGCAACCCTCGGCCACACCGGACAAGGCGAGGTAGTTGTTGTCATGCCCGGCGCGATTCCGACAGGGGCCATCCTGCCCGTAGCCGGTGATAGAGCAATAGATCAGCCGAGGATTTACCTGAACTAGCTCCTCATAGCTCAGACCCAGACGCTGCATTACCCCTGGCCTGAACTGCTCCAGAACAACGTCGTATTTCAATACCAGGCGTTTTACAAGGTCCGGCGCCCGCGGGTGCTTCAAGTCCAGGGAAAGCGAACGCTTGGACCGGTTCAGGTGCTGGTGAATGACCGACTCACCGGTCGCATCCAGTGGTGGCGTTGTGCGTGCAAGATCCGGCCGTCCGGGCGACTCCACCCGAAGCACATCCGCGCCCAGGTCGGCCAGCAACATGCTGGCGAAGGGCCCGGGTAACAGCGTGGTAAAGTCGAGGATTTTCAGCGAACCCAACGGCCCCATTGCGGCTCTCCATTTGGCGTCCCGGCAATGGGCCACCCTTGTTTGTCTACATCGAGCTATGCCCGCCATCAACCGGTAACGCTGCACCGGTAATATAACTGGCTGCATCGGAGGCCAGGAAACACACGACCCGGGCAACCTCCTGCGCACTGGCTATGCGCCCCATGGGAATACCCTCGCCGGCAAGCGCCCTGCCCTGTTCCGGACTCAAGCCACGCTGGGTATAGTCGTGCTCCATCATGGGCGTGTCGGTATCCCCGGGACATACGGCGTTGACGCGAATGCCCTGCCTGGCATGGTCCATGGCCATGGCCTTGGTGAGCATCACTACCGCGCCCTTGCTGGCGCAGTAGGCGGCGGCTTCCGGGGCGCCTACCAAACCCCAGTCCGAAGCAATATTCACGATATTGCCTGACCCCTGCTCGACCATTACACGCAGGGCCGCACGTGTAGTGAAAAATGTGCCGTCCACATTCACCGCCATGGTTTCACGCCAGATTTCATCCGTGGTGTCTAGTGTGGAAGCGACCTTGCACACACCGGCACTGTTGACCAGCACATCCAGCCTGCCAAGACGCGTCACACAGGCGTCAACCATCGGTCGCGCAAAAGCCAGGGTCCCTGACATCGCCGGCAATGAACTCCGCCTTGCGGCCCAGGGATCGAATCTGGTCACACAGGGCCAGTCCACGTTGCGGGTCGCGTCCGGTCAGCATCAAGTCGGCGCCGAGTCCCGCCAGTTCCAGCGCAGATGCCAGGCCTATGCCCGATGTCGCGCCGGTTACCAGGGCCACTTTTCCGCGAAAATCGATCAAGAATTTGTTCGCCTGGTTTAGTTCTAAAATCACCGGTAGCAGATGATTTCACCCGTTCCGGTAAACCTGGTCCACTATCGCTGTATGCCACAACCAGGGCAGGCCCTTAGCCCAGCAGAGTCATTGTTTCTGGCGTTACATCCGTAAATGGTACCGCTGCCCAGCATCTCACAGTACAATCCGTTCAGCCAAGTCTGTGCGATCTAAAATCCCAACCTCCCCGCCCCGGAAGCCACTATGCAGCTTGCCTAACAGGGCAGAGTCTCGAGCGCCAACTGTGATCACTCCCATCGGAGTCATCACCCTGACTATCATCGCAATTCTGGTCAGGCTGGTCATCTCGATCCTGGATGATTCGATCATTGGCAATGGCGGGGGCAACCGCGAACGACGCAATCGCCTTCATTCCACCGAGACTAAACGTGAAAGGATCACGTGCAGGTTTGGCCTTGTTATGCATAGTTATCTCTCCTTGTAAACCTAACGTTTTGGTGGTTTTCCAACCTGCTTTAGCAGATCGATACGCAAACGATAAGCGGTGCAAAGAAAGGCCGCAAACGGGTAATTTTCAGCTCAGGGTTGAGAAAATCTCACGGTTCCTTCGCGAAATTCTCCAGTATCCAGTCTCGCAGGCGAATAATGCTCTCATCCTCTGCCCTATCCTCCGTCCAGACCAGGTAGTAACTGGCGTCAGCAATCAGTTCCTTTTTGAATAGCCGAACAACACTTCCCTCATCGAACCACAAATTGCCGATAGGTACAGGGACCAGCGCCGCACCTATGCCACGCTGGGCTGCCCGGACCACGGCAATCATCGAGTCGAGTCGGATAACCTTGGGATTATCCGGAAGTCGAATGCCCGCCGCGCTCGCCCACTGGGCCCAGGCCTTGGGATGAGATTCATGCACGATAATCGGAAACTCGCTGACGATCGCTTTGTTTTTGACAATCATCTTCTTCTTAAAGTCCGGTGAGCCTCCCGGCACCACCCGTAGCGGAAAGAGCAGGCGTGACGGCATATTTGACGGTGGCGACCGAAACAGTCGAATCGACAGATCCGAATCCGAGGGGTGTTTCTCCGCGGACTCGTCGCTGGTGCCAACCTGGATATCGATTTCCGGGTGCCTGGCCGTAAATTCACTCAGGCGCGGGACAAAGTACTCGCTGGCGAAAAACGGTTGCACCGAAATTCGAATCGAACTGCTGGTAGCGCCCTTCTTGTATTTGGCAGTCAGGGTATCCAATTGGTCAATCAGCGGGCTGACGTCCTGGTAGAGCGACCGGCCCGTTTCCGTCAAGCTCAGTTCGCGACTTGTACGATCGAAAAGTTGCTCACCCAACTCCTCCTCGAGACTCTTTATTTGATGACTGACAGCAGACGGAGTAATAAAAAGCTCTTCACCTGCTGTGCGAAAGCTCTCGTATCGTGCGGCAACGCAGAACGTGCGTAATCCGCGCAAGGAAACTTTAGTTGTGCTGATCATCGTCGCTCACTTGTTACTTGCTGCGGTATATTGCTCAAGGGCCTGTTTAGGTCTGGTGTTGTAAAGCAAAAGCGCAAGTCAGAAGAGCAGCGCCTCTCGTCGGACCCGAATACACGCGTGCGAAACTCCACTGCGACGGCCAAGCCGACTCAACAACACTGACGGACTTTCCGTGCAGTAAAGCATGGGCCCACATGGTTCTCGCGATTCGCCTGTTCTCTCCCATGCTTTAACCCAGTCAATCAGTGGCTTTCTCTCACGCGAAATTCGGTTCGCAGGGCCGCTTCTGAACTGCCGCCGATCCAGGCATGAAACTGACCCGGCTCGGTGATTAGACGCATGTCACGTCCGTAGAACGCAAGATCATCGGTATGCAGGTCGAACTCCACGACAATCGCCTGTCCTGGATTGAGGTGCACGCGCCGGAAACCCTTTAGCTCCTTGACAGGTCGTGTGACGTTGCCGACGAGGTCCCGTACATAAAGCTGGACAACTTCCTCGGCGGCAACCTGGCCTTTGTTGCTCACTTCGGCGCTGATGCTCACTGTGTCGCCGATGCTAATTTCATGCGCGCTGATGCAAATGTGTTGGTAATCGAACTGCGCGTAAGACAAGCCGTGTCCAAATGCGAACAAAGGTGTATAGCCGGCGTCGAGATGAAATGCAGTCATGCCCAGAGATACCTGTGGCGCATAGGCATTGATATCATCTATGTGCACGACCTTGTCCGGAGATGGCGGCTTGCCGGTGTTCTTCTGGTTGTAGTAGATCGGAATCTGGCCAACCATGCGTGGAAATGTTGCGGGCAACTTGCCTGATGGCGATTCAATACCAAACAATAGATCTGCTATTGCCGGTCCGCCCATGGACCCCGGATGCCAGGCAAACAGAATAGCGTCAACCTGGTCCAGGATATTGGTTAAGGTCAGCGGTCTGCCCGCCATGATCACCGCGACTACCGGTTTACCGGTCTTGCGTATACTGCGCACCAGCTCCGCCTGGTCACCCGGCAAGCTTATATCGGCACGTGAATGCGCCTCCCCGGACAAAATCGATTCTTCCCCGAGAAACAGAATTGTTACATCCGACTCGCGGGCTATCTGCACAGCCTCGTCGAATGCCTCACTGGCCCTGCTGCGAGAATTTTCCATGGCCCGAAGGTAACGAACATCGACTTCGGTGACCGACCAAGTTTTGAATGGCATGCAGCGGAGTGATACTTAGGCGGGTATCACCGTCAAAGACCCATGTGCCCAGCTGTTCGTAGGGCGCGTCGGCCAGTGGCCCAATGACGGCAACTGATCTGAGTTTGCCGGCGGAAAGTGGGAGCACGCAATCCTCGTTCTTGAGCATGACAACACTCTGCAACGCGAGGGTCCTCGCCGTCGCAAGAGTATGCTCGTTTGCAATGGACGGAAGCTCACCTGGATTGGTATATGCATTCTCGAACAGGCCGAGACGGAACTTGGCGCGCAGTATGTTCGCAGCAGCAGTATCGATAGTAGTTGCGCTTATTCGTCCTTTCTCCACGAGTGTAGCTACATGGTTGATATAGGCATCACCCGCCATTTCCATGTCGACACCCGCGGTTATCGCTGCGCAGGCAGACTCGCTGTCATTCTCTGTCAGCCCATGAATTTGCAGCTGTCGAACCGAGTCCCAATCGCTTACCACCAAACCGTCAAAATTCCATTCGTCACGCAGGATCTGCCTGAGCAGGAACTCATTGCCAGTCCCAGGCACTCCATTGAGGTCGCTAAATGATGTCATTAGACTGGCGACACCGGCGTCGACCGCCGCCTTGAACGGAGGTAGGTAAACATTACGCAGCTCATTTTCGGGGATATTCGTAGTGGCATAGTCGCGGCCGCTTTCTACAGCGCCATAGCCGGCAAAGTGCTTGGCGCAAGCAGCAATCGCGCCTGTTGCCGAAAGGTCCTCACCCTGGAAACCTTCCACCATCGCTACAGCCAGTTGGCTTGCCAGGAACACATCCTCTCCGAGGCTTTCGGCAATTCGTCCCCACCGAGCGTCACGCGACACGTCTATCATAGGTGCAAAGGTCCAGTTGACTCCGGTCGTCGCAGCCTCAAGCGCGGAAAGGTGCGCCGCCGTGGTTACCAGCCCGGGATTCCAGGTAGCCGCCTGCCCGAGCGGGATGGGCATGACCGTTTTGAAGCCATGAATGACGTCACGACCGACCAATAGCGGAATACCAAGACGGCTCTCCTCAACAGCAATACGTTGCAGCTCATTGACCACATTAACGTCGACCACGTTGAGCACCGAGCCGATCAGGCCGGCCCGCAATCCGTGTGCAAGATAGTCCGGGGCGTAGCCCTCACTGGCATTGAGTTGGCACATCTGACCGACTTTCTCAGCCAGTGTCATCTGGGCAAGCAACGCATCTACCCTTTGCTCGACAGTCAACGCCTTATTCTCGGGATTCAAGGTTGAAGCGCTCATTCATTTAATCAACCGCTGGCCGCAAAGGGCAGCTATCAAAAAAGACTCGAATAATCAGCAGAGTCAGCCCTAGAGTTATTGGCATACCCTGGTTGAGACTTGCCCGTAACCGAGACAACATATCCACCACTTAGGTCGAACCCGCCATCCTGGCGCATTGCCGACCCGCCCAAAACCGGAGACACCATTGGCTACAGCCTATCTTCTACAATTTCATTTTTTATGGCGTCAGCCTGAACCATTTTTAGCAAGAATTGACAACGCTGTCAATTTGATGGAGGATTAACGCTAATTCAAAAAAGCCGGCACTTCGGGATAAGAGCTAAAATGAGCCAAACTACCCACTATCAAACGGCACCTCAGGACAAAATCCCGCCGCTTCAAAAGGTGATTTACGGACTCGGAGCCTTCGTTAATAACCTGCTCGCTTCGGCCATCGGCGGTATGGTCATTGTCCTGAACCTGGGTCTCGGTATGAATCCCGCACTGGTTGGCCTGGTTAGCGCGCTGCCGCGCTTGACCGACGCACTTACCGATCCCTTGATGGGTTACATTTCCGACAACACGAACACACGATGGGGTCGCCGGCGACCTTATATCTTTTTGGGCGCAATCGCGGTCGGGGTAATTTTCGCGCTGCTATGGCAACTCCCGGCGGATAAGACCCAGACCTTCTATTTTTGGTATTTCCTTGTCGGCTCCCTTATTTTCTATCTCGCTTACACAATGTTCGCTACGCCCTGGGTTGCCATGGGCTACGAACTCACCCCTGATTATCATGAACGTACCCGTTTGATGGGTGTGCAGAATTTTATTGGTCAGCTTGCCTATGTTATTGCACCCTGGTTTCTGCTGATCATGCAAACCGAGCGGTGGTTTGACAATATGGTTGACGGAGCGGCTGGCCTGGCAATCATAATCGGTGTGGTCGTAGTTGTTATAGGTGTTCTGCCGGCTATCTTCCTAAGGGAACGTCTCAAAGCTATCGCGGTGACGGAAGCCGCAGTCAAACAGCGGCAACCGGAGAGCGCCGGGGCTCTAATGTGGCGCAGCATCAAGTCTTTCCTAAGTGGCTTCGCAACCAGCCTGAAATTCAAGCCGTTTTTGAAACTGTGTGCGGCGACATTTCTCGTGTTCAACGGCTTCATGCTGATTGCGTCGTTCCAGTTTTACGTAATCATCTACTACGTCTTTAGCGGCGACACGGTTGAGGGTGCCAGGTACGCGGGTTACTCCGGTACACTGGGCGCAATCTCGACGTTTTGCGTTATCGTGTTCGTGACCTGGCTTGGTACGAAGTTAGGCAAGCGGCGTGCATTCTTCGTCACAACCAGCGTTTCCATGGTCGGTTATGCACTCAAGTGGGTCTGTTACAACCCGGATATTCCCTGGCTGCTGCTGCTGCCCGCTCCTCTGATGGCCTTCGGCCTGGGCGGGCTGTTCACGCTGATGCCGTCAATGATTGCCGACGTAGTAGACGCGGACGAACTGAACACCCACGAGAGACGCGAGGGGATGTACGGCTCCATATTCTGGTGGGTCGTCAAGCTTGGTATGGCGGCCGCGCTTGCGGCAGGTGGATTCCTCCTTGAATGCAACCGGCTTCGACGTAGACCTTGGAGGCGCGCAGGCGGAGCGCACCATCTATCTGATGAGAATCTTTGATGCATTCGTTCCGTTCGTCGCTTCGGGCATCGCGATCTGGGCTATCGCGACCTATTCGCTAACCGAGCAAAAGGCACACGAAGTTCGCTTCGAACTCGAAGCGCGTCGCGGCAGCGTGTAGCAGGTTACGCGTGTTGCAGACCGCAACGGAGGGTCGCGGCGATGCAGCGACTACAGGTACCAAGCCGACCCTGTGTTGTTCCGGGGGTCAAGTCGCTTGCGAAGGGGGGTTGTCTTGAATAGTTCTGCTCACCCTATATCGACGGACAGCCGGATGGCTGGTCTTTACAATGACGGGCATGTCGAGCTTTGCTCGCACTCGGCGGAGAAAAATTATAGCCAGCAAGGAAGCCGAATCGGCCCGAGACTCGAGCTTGATGCCCGCACAGGCCAATATCTGGAGGACGCACATAACAGGCCGTTGGTCGCCAATTGCGATAATTTCGGCAGCAAACCCGCCGACAGCACGACCCGCCCAGGCTCGCCAACAGACAATCCCACCGTCTGCGAGCCTACTCACATTTGGTGCCTCAACCCGTTGGCGCCAAGCGATAACTCCAGGGATTGAATCTTGAATCTTTACGTGACAGAAGAAAACAGTATATCCGGCGCCTTTGTGGATTTTGCCGGGGAGCGCTATTACACCATACGCAATGTGGATAAGATGGCGCCGTTCTTCATCAGCCTTATATCGAATGTTGACCACTGGCTGTTCATTTCCTCAACGGGAGGACTGACCGCGGGCCGCGTATCCCCTGAAACGGCATTGTTCCCCTATATTACGGTCGACAAAATCCACGAAAATACCGGTCATACCGGCAGCAAGACCATGCTGCGGGTTAACTCTGACGAGAGTACCCACGAATGGGAACCCTTTAACCAGGAGCGAGACGGAAGTCACTCGATCAGTCGTAACCTTTACAAGAACCTGCTGGGAAACAAGTTGTGTTTCGAAGAAATTAACCATGACCTGCAACTGGCGTTTCGCTACACCTGGGTTACCAGTGACGACTTCGGATTCGCTCGTCAATGCGAACTGCATAACTTCGGTGATCAACTTGCGAACATCGAACTGGTTGATGGGTTGCAGAATATTCTTCCGGCAGGAACGCCCCGCTACGCCCAGTCCAATACCAGCAATCTGGTAGACGCCTACAAGTGGACCGAGCTGGACGAACAGACCGGACTGGCGTTGTTTACTCTGTACTCGGGAATCAGTGATCGTGCAGAGCCTTGCGAGTCACTCAAGGCGAACACGGCTTTTTGCCTTGGTTTTGGCAAGCCTACAGTGCTTATTTCCTCAGAACAACTTCACGACTTTCGGTTTGGCGCCACACCGAAGACGGAAGTGCACAGACGGGGCATCCGCGGTGCCTATCTGGTGAACGTCAACCTGACGCTTGCTCCCAAGGCAGCACAAAAGTGGCAAATCGTGGCGAACATCGAGCTCAGCCAGGGCGAGGTGGTCAAGTTGCAACAGCGTTTGACGAACCCGGAAGAGGTCGCGATGGCGATCGACCTCTCCGTCAACCGGGGTTCAGATGAACTGGCGCGCATCATGGCTGGAAGCGACTGTTTTCAGGTAGCGGCCGAAGAAAGCGTGTCAGCGCACCACTATGCCAATGTGCTGTTCAATGTTCTACGAGGTGGAATCTTCGATGATAACTACAATGTATCCGCCTGGGACTTCGCCTGCACAATCAAACAATTCAATTTCGATGTGCATCGGCGTAATCAGGATCTGCTCCAGGGGCTGCCAGACAAGTTGAATTTCACCGAGTTGCTAGCGACTATAAGGCAAGCAGGTGACCCGCAGCTGGAACGTCTTTGCCAGGAATACCTGCCGATCAGATTTGGCCGCCGCCACGGCGACCCCAGTCGTCCCTGGAACCAGTTCGCGATCAAACTGAAAGACGCATACGGCAAGCGCCTGATTTCCTATGAAGGCAACTGGCGGGATATATTTCAGAATTGGGAGGCGCTTGCATTCAGCTATCCTGATTTTGTCGAGAACATTATTGCCAAGTTCGTCAACGCGTCCACAATGGACGGCTACAATCCTTATCGCATCACCAAGGACGGCATCGACTGGGAGGTGGAGGAGCCCGACAATCCCTGGAGCTATATCGGCTATTGGGGTGATCACCAGATCATCTATTTGCAGAAATTACTTGAGCTTTCCAGATCCTTTCATCCGTCCCGGCTTAGCGAATTACTGCGCGAGCCGATTTTCTGTTACGCCAACGTGCCGTACAGGATCAAGCCATTTGATGCATTGGTGGAGAACCCCAAGAGCACAGTGGAATATGATGAGGCGCTGGCCAGCCGCATAGAGAAAACCGTCGCAAGAATGGGTGCCGACGGCAAGTTGATACTGGGTTCCAATGGCGAGGTTTACCAGGTCAACTTGCTCGAAAAGCTGCTGGTGCCCTTGCTTAGCAAGCTCGGCAACCTGGTTATCGACGGCGGCATCTGGATGAACACCCAGCGCCCGGAATGGAATGACGCCAATAACGCCCTGGTCGGCCAGGGTCTGTCAATGGTAACGCTGTATTACCTGCGCCGATACGTGCGCTTTCTGCAGCAACTGTTGGCAACAGAGGCTGGCTTGATCACGTTGTCGAGCGAGGTTGGCCAGTGGCTTGGGGAGACAGCGGCGACCCTTGCCGCCAAGCGTCCGTTACTCGGTGCAAACCCGCTCAGTGCTGTCCAGCGGTTTAAGTTGCTCGAGGAACTTGGACAGGCTGCGAGCCGTTACCGTAAGACGGTTTACGCGCAGGAAGCTTTCTCCGGCAGTATAACCCTCCCCCTGGATGCCATAATGGCCCTGCTGGACGACGCTATTGCGGCAATTGATCACAGTATCGCCAACAACAGGCGCGAGGACGGCCTTTACCATGCGTACAACCTTTTGGATCTGCAACCCGGCGCCGCGACGGCTGACACCTTTTATCCGATGCTCGAGGGCCAGGTCGCGGCACTAAGCAGCGGTGCCATTGCGCCAGAAGAGGCTGTGTCGATAGTGCATGCCCTGTTTGATAGCGATGTTTACAGTCCCGATCAGCGCTCCTTCATGCTTTATCCGGATCGGCAATTGCCGGGGTTTCTGGAAAAGAACCGCATAGCAGAAGACGATGTGAAGACCATTCCATTGCTCCAGACAATGCTGAGCAAAGACGACGAGCGAATTGTATTGAGGGATGCCCGAGGGTGCCATCGCTTCAACGCCAGGTTCACTAATGTTGGCGAATTGAATAATCGACTTGATGCGCTTGAGGCTGAATACGGCGACGCACTCAATTCGGCACGTCGCCCGCTGCGGGCCCTCTACGAGAAGGTGTTTAGGCACAAATCATTTACAGGACGCTCGGGCGGCATGTTCGCTTTCGAGGGTCTTGGTAGTATCTATTGGCACATGGTGGCCAAGCTATTGCTAGCGGTACAGGAGAATTTCTTCAATGCACACGAGCAAAACGCCGATGAGGCCATTCGGCGGCAACTAGGGCGTCTCTATTATCGTGTACGGGAAGGTATCGGGTTTAATAAGTCGCCAGCTGAATATGGTGCCTTCCCGATTGACCCCTACTCTCACACGCCCAAACACGGCGGTGCGAGGCAACCGGGAATGACAGGGCAGGTCAAGGAAGAAATACTGTCACGTTTCGGTGAACTTGGCATACGGGTCGAACGCGGTGCTGTCCACTTTCAGCCAAGGCTGCTGCGGGCTAGCGAATTTGTTTCAAATCCTCATCGGTTTCGCTTTCTGGATGTTGAAGGAAACTGGCAGGAATTGACACTAGCCACGGACTCGCTCGCTTTTACCTGGTGCCAGGTTCCAGTAGTTTACGAACTCAGAAATGATGCTAGTCCGGGCATTGTCGTGGCCTGGGACAATGGCGAAAAACAGGCCCTGCCGCAATTGCAGTTGTCACTCAAAGTCAGTGCCGAACTTTTCCGCCGTAGCGGCCGAATACGTCAACTCACTGTGAAATTTGGAGCTGACCTGTTATTTGCAGAGTAGGCTGCGCACATCCAACGACATGAAAACTAATTACTGATACTTCAGAGGCGTCAATGTCTAATTATTACCAAAGAAATATGAGCCTGGCTGGCCTCGATTTTTCAGACTATTCGGCCGGGAATCTGCGTTCACTCGTGCGTCAGATCCTTGAGGCAAAAATTCACGGGCTCTCGTTCAGTCCCTATATAGACGGCCAGGGCCCTGGCAGCCAGGTGAGTGCAGCACAAATACGCGAGCGCATGAAAATCATACAACCCCATGTTAGATGGATTCGTTCATTTTCCTGCACAGAGGGGCATGAGTTGATTCCCGCAATTGCAAAGCAAAGTGGGCTGAAAACCATGGTGGGAGTTTGGCTGGACGAAGACCAAGATCATAACGAGGAGGAACTGGCCAGTGCCATCCAGGTCATCAAGGCGGGCCACGTCGATTTGCTCGCAGTGGGTAACGAAGTGCTCCTTCGCGGAGACCTGACAGAGGATGAGCTCATCTGCTACATGGACAGGGTCAAGCAGGCTGTCCCGAATGTTCAGGTCGGCTACGTCGACGCCTATTTCAAATTTGTTGATCACCCGCGTGTAACCGAAGCGTGTGATGTCATTTTTGCCAATTGCTATCCTTTCTGGGAGAGTTGCCCGGCCGAACACGCATTGCTCTATATGAAGGAGATGTATCGTCGAGCGGTTCACGCAGGCAAAGGCAAGAAAGTCATAATTAGTGAGACCGGCTGGCCAAACCTCGGCACCGCCGAAGGGGGTGCCGTGCCATCGTGGGAAAATGCGA
Organism: uncultured Gammaproteobacteria bacterium; assembly: GCA_963823435.1. Classification (GTDB taxonomy): domain Bacteria; phylum Pseudomonadota; class Gammaproteobacteria; order Steroidobacterales; family BM003; genus CAKZML01. The sequence goes on from CAWGLN010000013.1 coordinate 87,329, forward strand.
TCAAGTACTTTATTAACACCTTCCAGTGGGCAGAAGATGACGCTATCGATATTTTCTACTTCTCAGCGTTTGACGAAGCCTGGAAAGTGAGTTCCGAGGGGGATGTTGGCGCCTACTGGGGTCTGTGGGACAAGGACGGAAACCCCAAATATGTCTGAGAAACGGGACAATCAATCCGACCGCAGCCATGGTTTAGGCGTCTCTCATGGAAACGCGATATGCTATTCGGGCTACCGTGAGGGGCAAAGTCCGCGAGATGGTCTTTTCCCCTCATACGCACAGATCAGGGAGGACCTGCTAATCCTGGAAAAAAACTGGACCTTGCTCAGGCTTTACGATTGCAGCCCTCATGCTGAAACGGTGCTGGACGTGATTTCCCGGGAGGGGATGGGATTCAAGGTAATGCTGGGATTGGACATTGCAGCGGAAACAAATAACCCGCACTGCCCCTGGGGCGCTGAGTTTAGCGGGGAGACGCTCAAAGCCAACCAGCAGGCCAACAGCAATGAAGTAGATAGGCTAATCGCCCTGTCCAAACGCTACCCGCATATCGTGTTCTCAGTATCGGTTGGAAATGAAGCCAGCGTTGAGTGGACTGATCACATGGTGCCGGTGGATAAGCTTCTGACTTATGTAGCGAGGGTCAAAAACGCCATTACACAGCCGGTCACGTTTTGTGAAAACTATGTGCCCTGGACCTACAAGCTGGAACCGTTGGCGGCGGAACTGGACTTCATCTCGGTGCATACCTATCCTGCCTGGGAATACCGGACGATGGAAGACGCTCTCGAATATACCAAACAGAACTACTATTCGGTTGTGCATCACTATCCTGGGAAGCCAGTAATTATCACCGAGGCTGGATGGACTACCGCCTCCAATGGGCGTGGAATCGACCCGTGGAATGCATCGGAGCAGCTGCAGGCAAGCTACTACGAACAGCTGCTTGAATGGAGCACGAGAGAGAAGATTCTTACATTTGTCTTCGAGGCGTTTGACGAGCCCTGGAAAGGCTCGCCGGATCCACTGGAGCCGGAGAAGCATTGGGGGCTGTTCACCGTCGAACGAACGCCCAAAATAGTCATGCAGGAATTGTACCCTGAACGCCTGCCAAGAAACCGGGCTTCTGTAAGAAAAGGCGTCAGTATATCCTGACGCATGCTCGCCGGTATTGGCCCTGGTTTTGGATAACACCATGAATCAAGCGGCTTGGGAACCGTGTCTGATGATCGACTTCCCTGCGCTGCAAAAAAGCTTCGAAATTCATCAATAGATCGATAACAACAATTCAGATTGGAAGCCCCGACACAATGCCTAACGCGACAATAAATGACGTAGCCGAGCTTGCCGGCGTATCGATCAAAACCGTTTCCCGTGTCGTAAATGCTGAGCCCAATGTTCGCGAGTCAACTCGCAAAAAAGTCATCAACGCAATCGCCAAACTTAATTACCGCCCAAATCAGTCGGCCAGAAATCTCGCGAGTCTTCAGTCTCGTCTCATTGCCCTGATTTATGATGACCCCACCCTATACGCGATTGCGGGCTCCGGCTTCGCGATCAGAATGCAGCAAGGCACGCTGCGAGCATGCAGGTCGGCCAACTACGAGCTACTGATTCATCCCTGTAGCTATCGCAACAAGAGTGTGTGTAAGGAACTGAAAGGGCTTATTGAGCAGGTTCGGCCCGCCGGAATCGTACTTGCGGCACCGCTGTCTAACATGTCGAGAATAGTCCGCGCTATTGAGACAACACGGACTCCATTTGTGCGATTATCCCCTGGCTCCGAGAGCGAAAAGCACTTTTCAGTTGCGACAAATGACCGGGAAATCTGCGCTGAGTTGACACGTTATCTTGCGTCGCTTGGTCATAGGAGAATTGCCTATATCAAGGGACATCCGGATCACAGGGCAGTCGGCAATCGTTATCTTGGCTACCAGGACGGCTTGCGGCAATGTGGCTTGACCTTTTCGGAGCGCCTGGTCGCGGATGGTGATAATTCCTATGGGTCTGGCGAAGCAAGAGCGATCGAGTTGCTCGGCCTGCAACGTCCACCTACTGCCATTTTTGCGGCAAATGACGACATGGCGGCTGGTGTTATTCGGGCTGCAAACATAATGGGCATCAAAGTACCCGGGCAACTGTCTGTTTCCGGCTTCGATGATATGTCACTCTCCCAACAGATATATCCCACACTCACAACCATCAGGCAACCACTTGCTGCCATGGCTGAGCGAGCGGCATTGGCCATGATCGATCAATCTCGCGACAGCCCGCCGCTACGGGGAGAAGTTATCCTGCCCGCGACGATTCAAATTCGCGAGTCAACCGGCCCGGCACCCCACCAGGATCGTTGAATATCTTTCATTCGATGTCGCAGCAGCCTGACCACGATGTGATTTTTGCTTCCCATGGCTTGCGTCCAGATTCAGCGAATAAAGCGAATGCTGTCCAGGTAAACGGTCACGGGTGTCTGCCGCCCGGTGACGCCAATCACGAATCCCGTCTTGATACTCGATAGATCGACCTTCTTCAGCGGAACGAGGTAGCGCCGCCATTCCCTGGTTAGCACAATGTCGTCGATGCTGGTCTTGCCTGAATCGGGATGCGCAGTATCGCTGCCGAGCAATCCAATGCCGAAGCTGACTTCCTCGCCGCCATATTCTCCGCGTGCCCACACCTCTAATTGCTCTGCACCAGATAGATCATAGCCGCCTTCCTTGTCACCCCAGTTGTTCACCGGGTTCTGCCAGGCTACGCCGACCCAGCCCAACTCTCCCACGTAGCGCAACTTGATGCAGGCCTTGCCCGTATGAGGGTCGTTGGTATGGTTGCCGTCCAGCGTCAGGAACTCGTAAGAACCCATCCAGCCGGAGGGAACCCAGGGCATGCCGTCAAAACCGTCTTCGTACAAGACCAGTGGCAATCGCGTGCGCACCTGGCCCTTAACCAGCAGCGGGACATTGGCCGTCGCTGCGTTGCCCGCGGTATCCCTGGCGTATAGAAACAACCGGTACGGTCCGGGCTCCAATGGCATACGCACGCGGGCAGAATCAGCGCGACCTTCAATGACAGCGCTCTCGATGTCCGGTAGCCCCGGGCGGAAGTCGCCCCCAGTCGCGTACTCGCGGGGTTCCGGACGCAGTACCCACCGCACACTGACCGGTCCTTCTTCCGGATCGGCCACCGCGGCATGTATACCTAGCTCCTGGCCCGGATTCAGCTGGCCTGGGCCCTCAAGCGCCAGAGGCTGGACGGTTGGGGCGAGATTCCCGGGCGGGCTGCCGGTCCATAGCTCGGTCATGGTATCGACTGCCGCTAGTCGTCCACCGTCATCCACGAACATGCCGAACCAGGTTGCCGTGGCCTCCATTTTGGAACCCCAGGTAAACGCATAGGAGCCCAGTGCGACGCCCTGGGCGTTGGTGACCGCTTGCTCATAGGCAATTCGATAGCGCATAGCCTTTTCGCTGCTGGTCGGTTCAATCGGCGCTCCCCAGGGGGTCTTGGGGGCTTCCCATTCCCCGGCTGGTCCGAACTCGGTAAGCACGTAGGGTTTGGTCGCGCCGGCGGCACGGTAGCGTTCGAGCAGTGATGGCGCGCCACCATAAGAGTTAATGCCGTGAATATCGACAGCGGGAGAGTGTTTGTGCACACCAGCAATACGCCCGCCACCAATCTCGGCGGTAACGGTCATGGTCGGATGGGCAGTGTCGATACGCTTCACCATGGCGGCAATTTCGTTGACAGCCGCCCAGATCTCCGGATTGTCGCCTGACCCGAAGCCCTCCATCTCGTTGCCTATGCCCCATAGCAGGACAGCAGGGTGATCCTTGTAGCGAAGTACGGTCTGGCGGGCGCGTTCCAGTTGCTCTGCGACCTGGTTCTTGTCGCTGTAGTCGAAACCGTGGCGCTCGTGGCCCAGCCAGATACCAACAGTTACTGACAAGCCAAGGGCATGCGCCTGGTCGAGACGTGCTCCAATGTTATCTGCGTCCCATGTGCGCACCGAGTTGGCGCCGGCGGCCGCCAGCGCCTCCAGGGACGCATCGCCGCCGGCACCGCGGATGAAATACGGAACACCCCCACGAAGCAGCTGCCAACCCTGTCCAGTCTGTCGCAATTCCACCGGGATAGCCTCGGCCCATGCGAACATGGGCAGCGACAACAGGCTGGCTAACAACAAGACTTGCACACGCGCAGCTGCGCGCATCAGGATTCCTGCGAGGCAACGCGGATATTCACAAGCCCCTATCCCGATCTCTCAACCGCCGCTTACAAATACCAATCCATCATTGTAATCAGGAGGCGTAGCCGGTCTATAGGTGTAACCCCACTCCGACAAAAGAGACAGGACCAAAAGAGGGGCACCTGGTACGAGCCTCACATACCCGGTAGCCTCCGTCCTGTACAAGTCATCGGCAACCAGCTCGTTTAGCGTTGCTGAAAAGGACACCCCTCCACAGCACTCAAAGAACGTTACTGATCCGAAGAAGTTGTCCAGAACGGAACGGTACGCTTTCAGAGCCTGATCGCGCACGATCGGGTCACTGTTCGCGTCGAACAGCTCGTGCAGCGCGCGCGCTGTGTACCACTGGTTTTCACCTGAAGGTCGTCTCGCCAGCGCCGTCGCCCAGAGATAAAACCTCGCTTTTGCACCGGTCGGTCCAACGGGGATGTTATTGGCCAGGTCAAACTTGGTTTCCGCATCAGGGAAATTTACATCGTATTCATTGGTTGGCACCGTCCTGAACGGATTTTCCGGATCGTCCAACACACAGGTTTCCGCAGCGATGCCCACATCGATACAATTCAGGTTCAACAGCGTATCCGTAGGCAGCACAATGGTAGTGATAATGACACCGTCGCTGTCGCTGCGTTCCCCACACCCGCCGGCAGCCAGAAGAGCAAGGCCAAGCATTGCCAGGGTCAACCCTTTTGAGGCAACTGAATAGACCTCTTTTTGATTCAGGCTTCTCATAATATCAAATCCTCGACTCTGCATACGCAGCCACTAGAACATAAAAGTGAAATAGAAAACGGTCTGGAACATCCAGTCGTTCTGGCCATCCAGATATTCATCGCCTGGCGAATTCTCATCGACCGTCCTGTATAGCACCCTGACACCCACTTTTGTCGATCGACGTTCATCGAAGAGATCGTCAAGCAGTATCGCGTAATCCAGTTTGAATTGTTCCGGAAAGGTAATATTGAATTGGCGGTGAAAATCATAGGGTCCCCAGGCATCCTTCTTGAAATAGCCGGAAATGATGTGCGCTTGTTCAGAATGACCTTGCCTTCAGCTTCGTAGAACTTGCGGGTACCGCCGGTCGGATCTCCGGTCGACTGATCAAAACCGTGCACCAGATTCAGAATATATTTCGCGCACTGGTTGGGGTTAAATACCATCCTGCTCGAGAGCGTCCACACCTCCTCCTCGGGCAGCCCCTGCCCAAATGACGCGTTATACCCTGTTACATCGAAGAAGAACTAATAGGCGTCAGTGAACGTGGAGTAGTTGGTGTAATTGGCACCGACGTTAAAGGCGAAGCGCGGCGTCTTCACGCCAGTCGTTATCCCAGTCATAGAATGGCGTCGCACCGGTCGGATCCTAGGTCAAGAAGATCTCGCCGGCTTTCGCTTCCCTGTTATCCAGAACTGCGAAAGGGTCATCATCGCGGTTTCGCGGGCTCACGCCCGGAAAGAGATCTCCTGGGGGCGTGATGTCCGGCGGAAGCAAGGGATTGGCATCCACCAGATTCTTGCGATACAGGACGCGCGGAAAGATCATGTAGTCGCCGAAGTTCATCATGACTCCCGCTTCATACTCTTCCTTGTTGCCGAACTCCGCAGTAGGGCAGGCTGTGTGCCAAATTCCTTGAGAGCATCGCCACCATCGGCCACCAGCCCGGCGTACTGGACGGCCAGGTACGCTTGCGTGCCCAGTAGATCGAAAGTCAGTCTCGCCTTGAATCCCAAGCGTGTCCTTGAAGTCAATCTGGTCGAGAATGATGTCGTCTCCCGACACCCGAACATATTCGTCATCTACCTTTTCGGTGGATGCCATGATGCCGCCAAGCTCCAGGATGATCTTGTCGGTGAGATTCGTCTTGCCATAGAGCGTGGTCTGGCGCGTTTGTACTTTCGGTCGCCGCTGTGGCCTGGGCCCGATGATTCGCCTTGTCGGGCAACGTCTTCGGAATGCATGAACGTGTAGTCGAAATGTCCAAGGTTCGAGCTGTACTTCAGTACGGCCTTCGGGTTCGCACCCCAGTACACTTCCGGCCCAAAGACCACTTTCAGGCCTTCCAGACTTCCCTTCCCCGCAAACTCGACGCCTTCGGGGGCTTTCGCATTCCAGATATCCTCGCCGGTATATCCGGTCAGGTCTGTTGTCTCTCGCACGAGGCCAAAGAAGTCACCTTCATACCCCAGTGGTAGCGAGGCACATGATAGAAGGCCGTGAAGTCGAGGGCCTCGCCCTTGTAGGTCGCTTCGAAATCATAAATCTCGACTCTTTCACGATCCTTGAAAGTCGTTGTAGTCACGAAATTGACGCCATCATCACCAGGGTACCGCGGGGGAGAGCAACCGTCAATGGGCAGTCCTCTTGGCCGTACTGAAATTCGATTGGTTCGCGTGTCAGCGACGTTCCCCAGAATGTTCAGTGAAATTGCCCTTCGATCTCGCTCAGTGGGCTGGAATCCGAAATCCAGGAAGACCATTTCGCCGTCCGAGAAATCCAGTGCCATTCTCGCCCTGCTCGGTGATGTCCTGTTCATGCCCTTCAGGAGTAGTTGGCCCATGAGCCTGCCGCCGGTGAAGCTCAATCGTCTTGCGCTTTTCCTTGCTTTCGCCCTTGAGCACACGAACTTCGCTCTTCAAGGCAAGGTAGTCCATGTTGATGTTATCGAACGCCTGGTTTAGTGCCTCCTTCTTGTAAGCGTAAGGATCCATCTGCCAGATTTCTGAAAGCACATCGTAGGCCATCCTGGGTCTGACGGTGTACACGCCGTCGGAGTTCGGCGTTCCGAGAGCGGTGATGCCCAACCACTCTTCATTCATGTTGTTCTTGCCGTCGACCCAATCGAACTTGTAACCGCCATTGGACCAGGACGCGTGCGTGTCATGTATATCCAGATCTTCAACTTGCAGGTACTTCCACCATTCGTCGCGCCACTCGAAGACAAAGCCGCCGATCGAGTTGCCTTCTTCGCCATTCCCGTAGGCCTTGTTGTACATTTCCTGCCATTGGTACTTGAGGATCGCGGCCTGGGCCAGCTGGTCTTCATGGAATTCTTTTGCATTAAATGCATCACTGCCGAACTCGAAAAATACAACCGGAAGATCGAGCTTTTCTTCGACGTCCGTCCAGAGATTTGTCCGAATTGCAAAGCTCTTGCCCCTGTAGGCATTGATGCCCAGCAAATCGATGTCCGGACAGTAGCTCGGCAATCAGGTCGATGTACTGGAAGTCGCCGTTGACGATGGTGAACGGATGATTCGGAGTCGATGGTCTTGGCGGAGCGGATCACTTCATTGAAAAGGCTGTACAGGTACTTGGCTTTTGCCGTGTTGCGCTCGCCTTCCGGCAGGTTTTCGATTTCGAAGCTCTTCCAGTCCAGGCCGTAGTTGCTTTCGTTACCGAAGGCAAACATCAGCACGCCCGGGGTGTTCTTGTACTGGTTAACGATCTCCAGCATGTCCTTCTTCAGGGTCGCGCGCGTGAGTTCGTCGGAGTAATCGGTAAACGGGATCCACTTGCCGCCAACGTTGTACCCGTATCGCCCCATGAGCGGATTGATAACCGTCATGATCCCGTATTCCTGGTAGACATACGTGATCCATTTGGGGGGCATGAAGCCGAAACTGCGGATCGTGTTTACGCCCGCGGCTTTCATCAGGCCAAAGTCGTAGTCGAGGACCTTGCGGATGAAATCATCGGATTGACCGTACAAGTTGTAGTTGTAATTCTCGCCCCTCGGCGTGTAGCCCCAATCCACACCCTTTACGTAGTAGTCCTTGCCATCGACCTTCAGCTTCCAGCCGTTTTCATCCTTGAATGTCGTTACCTTCTCGGCGGCATTCGCCGGATGCAGCGAACGAAACACAAAGAAACAGAAAGACTGCCATAATGCTGCTGAGCTTTTTTAGGCCCGCGAAGAAGCTTATTCCTGCCATAGCGACTACTCTTTTATTGAAATTGTTTTCTTGAGGAACGTTGAATATTTGCATCACTGTCACCCCACCCGCTACCTGATAGTAATAGAGACATTGTCTATGTAGACGTTGTTGGAACAGGCTGGAGCTCCGCCGCAGACCACCGCGATCTGAAATGTGATGCCTCCGCTAACATCGGCAGCGGCCGCAGGACTGTACGAGTAGGTCGTCCATCCAGCGGTAGGCGTAACAATTGTCTCGAGAATCTGGCTAACTGTGGCGCCACCGGCACCCTCGGAGATTAACTCGGGGAAAACGATGCCGCCGTCGGCAGCCGAACCCTTCATATCAAACGAAATATCGATGATATCGCCGCCCACCACTGTACCCACGGCAATACGCTCTTGCTTGAGCACCGGGTTTTGCCCTGCTCCAGCAACAGCATGACCCGACCATGATCCGCCATTGTTCTGCGTATTGTCCGCGGTAATGCTGCCACCATTTGGATACACTACCCAGCCGCTCAGGTCGCCAGCTTCGAAGTCACCATTCACCGCCAATTCACCAGCGCTGCCACTGAAGCCCATATCGGTCATCAGGAACGTGAAGGCGTCGGGCGCCGTGTTATCGGTCTCGAACAGCAAGCCGGTCGCGGTGTCTACTCCGGTAAAGCTCGCCAGGGGTATCGATACCTGATACCAACCGTTGCCCAGCAAGTTCGAGAACGCAGAACTGGTCAGCGTCACGTCAAGATACGCACCGCCGTCCAGGAACTTGACGCGCACAAGATCATTGTTGATACCCTTGATCTTGAAATTCAGGGCACCATATGCGGTCGCAAATCCGGGGGCGAAGCCAATAAACGCCAGCTGACCCACTTGCACGCCGTAACCGTTGCCGGTGGTCACCGAAAAGGCCGGACTGAAGTCCCCGTCGCTGGTGTTATTGTTGTCAAACACCGAGCCGGATCCAAACGGCTCTATGGCCGTGTAGTCGGTGCCAAACACGAGGTCGACATTAACGGCCGGATCGGTCGCGTAAAGAACAACGCTCGGAATAATGCCGGTGCCGACACCCCCCCCACCGTTGGTCGTGTTGAAGCCAATGTCGGTCATCAGGAAGGTGAACGCATTCGCCGCTGTATTGTCAGTCTCAAACAACAGACCGGTCGCCGTATCCACCCCCGTGAAACTCGTTATCGGGATCGACACCTGGTACCAGCCATTGCCCAGTGAGGTCGAGAAAGCAGAACTGGTGAGGGTCACATCAAGATACGCACCGCCGTCCAGGAACTTCACACGTACGAGATCGTTATTGATGCCCTTGATCTTGAATTCCAGAGTCCCGTAGCCGGTTGCGAACCCGGGAGCAAATCCAAGAAAAGCCAACTGACCCACCTGGACCCCGTAGCCACTGCCGGTGGTAACGGAAAAAGCCGGGCTGAAGTCCGCGTCGCTGGTGTTGTTGTTGTCGAACACCGAGCCTGAGCCAAAGGGCTCAATCGCCGTGTAATCCACACCAAACACCAGGTCAACGTTGACCGCAGGATCGGTCGCGTACAGGACAACATCCGGGGCTGGCCCATTGTTAATCGCTGCGTTACTGAAACCAATATCCGTGAGGAAGTAGGTAAACGCAGTGGCAGAGGTGTTATTGCTTTCAAACAACAGGCCGGTCGCGGAATCGACCCCGGTAAACCGGGTCAACGGCACTGAAGCCTGATACCAGCCATCACCCAGCAGCGTCACGTCGGCATCTGTGGTCAGATTAATGTCGAGATAGCCGCCCGCATCCAGGAATTTCAGGCGAATCAAGTCGCCCGGGATTCCCTTTATCTTGAAATTGAGGACGTCATACCCGGCAGCAAAACCTGGCGCGAAGCCGATGAAGGCTAATTGCGCGATATTGGCTCCATATCCAGCGCCGCTGCTAACAGCCATGACAGGGTTGTAGGTGGTGTCATTGGCATAGAATGCATCGAACACCGAACCCGAGCCAAAAGGCTCAAGCGCCGTGTAATCGACACCAAAGACCAGGTCCACAGGGACGGCGGGATCAGTTGCGTAAAGCACAACTTGCGGGGTAACCGCCGCGCCAGGGTTGGCAACACCACCGCCACCACCACCGTTAATCGTGATGGAAACGTTGTCTATGTACACATCATTGGAGCAGGCATTGTCTGCCCCGCAAACCACGGCGATCTGGAACGTGATACCACCACTCACATCAGCACCCGCGACAGGGCTATATGTGTAAGTGGTCCAGCCTGCCGTGGGAACCGCAATCGTGTCCAGGAGATTGCCGACGGCCGCGCCACCGGCGCCTTCGGAAATCAGCTCCGGAAAAATGACCCCGCCAGCTACTGCCGAACCCCTCATGTCGAAGGAAATATTAATCGTATCGCCGGGCACCACCGTGCCGGCTGCAAGACGCTCCTGCTTGAGTACCGGGTTTTGCCCAGCGCCGGCTACCAAATGGCCCGACCATAAACCACCATTGTTCTGGGTATTATCCGCGGTAATGCTGCCGCCATTGGGTATTACCACCCAACCGCTGAGATCGCCGGCTTCAAAGTCACCATTGATGGCAAGTTCTCCACTGGGGCCACCACCGCCTGCGGTACCGCTGAAGCCGATGTCGGTCATCAGGAAGGTGAACGCGTTCGCGGCCGTGTTGTCCGTCTCGAACAGCAAGCCGATCGCGGTATCCACTCCCGACAGACTCGCCAGAGGTATGGAGACCTGGTACCAGCCGTTGCCGAGCAGGGTAGAGAAGGCAGAACTGGTCAGCGTGACATCAAGATACGTACCGCCATCCAGGAACTTCACACGTACCAGGTTGTTATTGATGCCCTTGATCTTGAAATCCAGGGTCCCGTAGGCACTGGCAAATCCGGGGGCAAAACCAATAAAGGCCAACTGACCTACCTGCGCACCGTAACCAGCGCCGGTGGTCACTGAAAAGGCAGGACTAAAGTCTGCATCGCTGGTGTTGTTGTTGTCGAACACCGAGCCGGAACCAAAGGGTTCTATCGCCGTGTAGTCGGTGCCAAACACGAAGTCTACATTGACCGCCGGATCGGTCGCATACAGAACGGCATCAGGAATGATGCCGGTTCCGACTCCACCGCCGCCGGCAGTGCCGCTGAATCCAATATCGGTCAGCAGGAAAGTGAACGGCGCCGGAGACGCTCCACCGGTCTCAAACAGGAGGGCCGTGGCGGTGTCTACGCCGGTCAAACTCGAGAGAGGGAGCGATACCTGGTACCAGCCATTACCCAGGGACGTCGACACACCGCCGGCGGTAAGGTTCACATCTAGATAAGCACCGTTGTCCAGGAACTTCACCCGGATCACGTCGTTCCACATGCCCTTGACCTTGAAGTCCAGGGTGCCGTAGCTGGCTGCAAACCCCGGCTGGAATCCGACAAAGGCTAATTGTCCGATATTGGCACCGTAGTCGGGTCCTGTAGTGACGGAAAATGCGGGACTGTAGTCCGCATCACCAGCATAAGTGCCATCAAATACCGAACCCGAGCCAAACGGCTCAAGGGCCGTGTAATCGACGCCAAACACCAGGTCCACCGGTACGGACGGATCCGTGGCGTACAACACCACGTCAGGAACAATTCCGGTCCCACCGCCACCACCGGCGGTGCCACTGAAGCCTATGTCAGTCATCAGGAATGTGAACTGGGCAGGCGACGCATTGTCTGTCTCGAACAGTAGGCCGGTAGCCGTGTTCACTCCGCTCATACTGGAAAGGGGAATGGATACCTGGTACCAGCCATTACCCAGCGATGTAGAAAGGCCGCTGGTGGCCAGGTTGACATCAAGATAGGCACCGCCATCCAGGAACTTCACACGGATAATATCGTTGGAAAGACCCTTGGCCTTGAACTCCAGCGTGCCATAGGCGGAGGCAAAACCCGGCTGGAAGCCGACATAGGCAAACTGACCGATATTGGCCCCGTAATCGGCTCCCGTTGTGACAGCAAATGCCGGACTATAGTCCGCATCACCGGCGTAGAGGCCATCAAACACCGAACCCGAGCCGAACGGCTCATAGCCGGTATAGTCCACGCCATACACCAGGTCCACCGGTACAGACGGATCCGTTGCGTACAGCACCACATCCGGAACACCTCCGGTCCCACCGGTACCCGCTTCCTGGTACACCCTGACGTAGTCGACCAGCATGGTCTGGGGGTAAATCTCGGTACCATCGGGCGGCTGATCGCCGCTACCCAGCGTTCCACCCATCGCCACGTTCATGATCAGAAAGAATTCGTTCAGAAATTCATCCATTGTGGCGGGATCAATTGCCTTGGTGAAGTACACCTGCCCATCTATTTTTCCTACAATCTGGTTCTCATCCCAGACCGCTTCCCATATATGAAAGTCATCGCCCAGGGAGTTGGGGAGCGTTGTGTAGTCTGTGAAATAGGTCCAGCAGTTTGCTGGCGCTTGCACGGAATCGTCACACCAGTGCATCGTGGTATGAGTCGTATTCGCGTCAGAATAGAAATTGTGCATTTCCATGAAATCAATTTCGCCGGACCGTGGCCACCCAACGGTTGGGAAATTGGTGCCCAGACTCCAGAAAGCTGGCCACGCTGCTTTTCCGACCGGCGGCTTGATGCGCGCCTCAATTTTTCCAAACTTGAAGTTGAATTTGCCCAGGGAATTGATTTTGCCCGATGTGATCGATCCGTCGCGCACGCCGCAGGGTGCTACCGGGCACTGGGCCTCGAGCACCAGGTTGCCGCCTTCTACACGGACATTCTCTGGCGCCGTGGTATACAACTGCCACTCGTTGTTGCCCCAGCCATTTCCATCAGGACCGTATCCGGTTTCTATGGTCCAGTTCGCATTGGAGGGCGCACCGGCCGTATCAAATTCATCCGCAAACACCAGCTCGTATACGGGGCCAGCCGCTCCGCAGCCGGCGACCTGGGTGATTCCGTCAAAGTAGAAAGTCCAGTTGCCTGGATCGTTGGTGGCGTCACCCATGACGCCCAAATCGAAGATAAGGGTTATCGCCGTGGCAGCCGGTCCGGCCGTGCTACCGGTGAAGTTGAAGCACAATTCTTCCCAGCCACCGCTGCCGCTGTGGTTGACCGACCTTTCCTGGTCCAGGCCTTCCAGCTTAAAAAGAACAGGCACCGCTCGCGATGACCATACTTTCATCGTGAAGGCTGTGCCCGCCGCAAAATCCACGGCGCCGCCCAGGTCCAGGGTGCTGCCGCCATACACTTCTGCTGCAAATTTCTGCATCCGGCCCACTTTCGCGGTGGTGTTAATCCCACCGGGATCCGGATTGTTAATGACTGACGCCGCACCGCCGCCAAAGTCACTAAAGACGAACGGCCCGCAAGCATCCTCAAAATCAATCGCATCGGAGCAGGTATCCGGCGGTGCAGGTGTCCCCGCAATCCGCTCGGGTCCTTTTCCGTCGCAACCAGCGATCAGGGCGATGGCCGGTAATATGATCATCAATATGCAAAGACGGCGCAGGGAAAATATTGAGTGCATGACTGAAGTCTCTAGGTAACCGTGTGAAATGAGGTGTACGTAAGCGATTGAAAAATTGAAATTTTAATTTAACAAGGCTTATTGTGAGAGCCCGGAAAATCTTGAGAACCTTGATCTGAAAGTGGTTTTACTGCCCCGGCTGAACTAAATAGTTATCAAGAATTGACAGCGTTGTCAATTTTTTGCTGATTGAGTGGCGACAACCCCTGCAGACCGGATAGCTTGATGCACCAGGAGACAGATATACTGCCGCTCTGCCAGAAACGGAGGAGTCTCGACGTCAACATTCCAGCACACATATCACGTGACAAAGCCTGCGCTCACCCGGTCTTGTCCGGGAAGACGCTACTGGGACTATGCGGCCTGCTGATTTCGCTCTCCGGCATCGCCCTGGCAGACGAAGCGAACACCGAGAGTCTGCAGACGGCCTCTATCGAGACCCTGCAGGTCACCGCCAGCGCCAGGGAGCAAAGCGTGCTGGAATCCCCCGCAGCAGTAACCGTGGTGGGCGACAGGCAAATGCGCGAAGGCAGGATGCATGTGCTGCCCGAAGCCTTGCGCGGCGAAACCGGCACCTGGTTTCAGCAAACCACCCCCGGACAGGGCACGCCTGTCCTCAGGGGACTAAAGGGATCCCAGGTCCTGCACCTGGTAGATGGCATGCGTCTGAACAATGCGTTCTTTCGCAGCGCGCCAAACCAGTACCTGGCCCTGGTAGACAGCCTGAACGTGCGCCAGCTGGAAGTCGTACGCGGCCCCTCGCCGACCTTGTACGGCCACGACGCCATGGGCGGAGTGGTTAACGTCATCACGCCGACCCCCACGCATGCCCGCGAGTGGGACGCTTCGGGCAAGTTCTACACCTCAATGGACACGGCGGAACGCCTGCGTGTTCTGCACGCAGACCTGGAAGCCGGGGGGCCGATGCTGGCCTTTATGGTCGGCGCCAGCATGCAAAACAGTGATGATCGGCGCACGGGTGGTGGTGAATACCTGCACCCCAGCGACTACACCTCCAGGTCAGCCAACGGCAAACTGCTGTTCACACCGCTGGACGGCCACGCACTCATGTTCAGCGCCCAGTCCACCCGGCAGGATTCCACGCCCAGGGTGGACGAACTGATCCCGGGTTTTGGCCAGGACACGCCCAGCTCAGAGGAATTCTTTTTCGAACCCAATACCCGGGAATCTCTGCACGGGTCCTATACCTGGACGCCCGCTGCCGGCTTGCTGGACACCCTGCAATTGCACCTGGCACGCCAGGTGATCCAGGATGACAGGAGAACCCGGGACTATGGCTCCGACCTGCGTATCCTGGAACAAAACCAGAGCACACTGGACGGCCTGAAACTGCAGGCGGAGTTCACGCCAAACGACAGTCTCCTGCTCACCCTGGGTCTGGAAACCTACATGGACACGGTTCTGAGCGCGCGCCAGGGTCTTGCGCTGGACAGCGGGCTGCAGGAAACCCTGAGTCCTCGCTTTCCTGATGGCTCCAGCATGGACAGCTCGGCAGTGTTCCTGAACGGACAGACCAGGCTCGGTGACCGCTGGTCCCTGGCAGCAGGCATGCGTTACAGCCGTTTCACTATCCAGGCGCCAGCCGACGCCGACGGTGGTTTTCTCCTGGAGCCGGACGACCTCACCGGCAACCTGAGCCTGGGCTACCTGTTGGCTGACGGGCTGCGGCTGTCCTTCAATGTGGGAAGAGGATTCCGGCCACCCAACCTGTATGACCTGGGCGGCCTGGGGGCAAGACCCGGCAATCGTTTCAACATCGCCAACCCCGACCTGCAGCCGGAAACCGTGGTCACCCTGGATACGGGCCTGAAATACCATCGTGGTCCCTGGGAGCTGGAGGTCTATATCTGGCGCAGCCAGTACCAGGACCAGATCGCCACGGTTCCTACCGGCGAAATCACAGCGGACGGCCGCACTGTGGTGCGCAGTGAAAACATTAACCAGGTGGACCTGGAAGGTCTTGAGTCAGGTATACGCTACCGGACCCCGGGTGGGGGCACCGTGTTCGGTGTATTGAACTGGACTTACGGTCAGGAATACGACGCCGCCGGCCTGAGCCAGCCGGCCGACCGTATCCCGCCCCTGAATGGTCGCCTGGGCGTGAGTTGGCCGCTGGGTGAGCGACTGGAGGCTGACGCCTGGGTAATATTCGCCGGACAACAGGACAGACTTAGCGACCGTGATATGGGCGACCCGCGCATCGACCCGATGGGCACGGCCGGCTGGGGCAGCACCAACCTATCCTTGCGCTGGCAGGCACGGGACAACCTGGAACTGGGTTTTCGACTTGAGAACCTGTTCGACCACAATTACCGGGAACACGGCTCGGGCGTCGATGCAGCCGGCATCAATGCAATACTCAGTCTCAGCGTGGGCTATTAGCGGGCAGAATCCTTGGCCCCGTTCGGCAAGCTCTCTTGCGCTCGGATCTCTCCAATACGCTTGTCCTTGGCCTGCCACAGCTCACGCAAACGCTCCTTGAAGCGGGCCCGGTATATCTTGTCCCCCTGGTAGTCGCCCGGCAGCAGCCAGGACTCGATCGGATACTCGTGCACATCCACCACCACGCGGCTGACCTTGCCGGTGCAAAGGTCCCACAGGCTGGGCCTGCCCTCGGCATACACGATGGTGACATCCAGCAGGGCATGCAGGGACTTGCCCAGGGTGCCCAGCACAAACGCTGCACCCCCGGGGCGGGGCGGCAGCAAGTGGGTGTAGGGCGATTTCAGGTCCTGGTGTTTGGCCGGCGTGAACCGGGTCCCTTCCAGAAAATTCATAACGCTGGTGGGTGTCTCTGAGAAATGCTCGCAGGCCTTGCGGGTGGCCTCAAGATCACGACCTCGCATCTGCGGATTCCTGGCCAGGAACTCGCGTGAGTAGCGCTTCATAAACGGCATGTCCATGGCCCACCAGACCTGGCCAAGTATCGGTATCCAGATTAGCTGTTGCTTGATAAAGAACTTCAGAAAGGGGATGCGCCGGTTCAGCGCAAGTTGCAGCACCAGGATGTCCAGCCAGGACTGGTGATTGGATACCACCAGGTACCATTCCTGGCGACGGAGCGCGTCCACGCCACGAAAATCCCAGCTGATATCCTGGGTCAATCCAACGATGCCACGATTAAAACTGATCCAGTTCTCACCGCACTTCATCAGCCAGCGGCTGGCAACCAGGCGCCATGCGCGAATAGGGACCAGCAACTTGAATATGGATATCACCAGGATGGGGATAGCCCACAACACGACATTGAGCACGAACAACAGCATGGTTATCGAGCCGTACAGGTTTTGTGCCACTACCCGAATCATAAAACCCCCGCTACCGACCCCCGTTCGTGCGAACCTCCCACTGTGGGGAGTCTCCGATAGGCGTATTATAAACACGACAAGGGGTTCGATGCCGTCCCGATAATTCAATTGCAGACGCGGACTTTACAGCTGAAACAAGGATAGACTGAATCAACATGACATCACCCAAGATTGGACTGGCCCTGGGCAGCGGATCAGCGAGAGGCTGGGCCCATGTAGGCGTTATTCGGGCCCTGGAGGACGCAGGTATCAAGGCGGATATCATTGCCGGCGCCTCGGTGGGCTCCCTGGTGGGCGCGGCCCATGCCAGCCGCCAACTGGATACCCTTGAAAGCTGGATTATGGGACTGACCAAGCGTGACGTCTGGGGGCTTCTGGACACGGCTTTTAGTCGCGGTGGCGTCATGGGTGGTAACAAGCTCATGCGGGCCATTGGTGAGCAGATCAAAGATTTCAATATCGAAGATCTGCCCATACCCTTTGGCGCGGTCGCCGCAGACCTGCACACCGGTCAGGAAATCTGGTTGCAGGAGGGTTCGATGCTTAATTCCGTGCGCGCCTCCAGCGGGCTGCCGGGTCTTTTCTCTCCCATGCTCTATCAGCGGCGCTGGATGATCGATGGCGGCGTGGTCAATCCAGTACCGATATCACTGTGCCGCGCACTGGGCGCCGACTACGTGATTGCTGTGAATCTCAACGCCCACTACGGCAAGCCTACGCGCTTCAACAAGCTCCAGACGCCCAAAGCGAAGCCCGACGGCGAGCAGGAACCAGAGCAAACATCGGAAGGCGGCTGGGCCAGCCGGGAACGCTGGGTCGAAATGATGGACGGTCTGATGAATACCTTCCGCAGCGACCAGCAGGACAACCAGGACCAACCCGATAACAATCCACCCGGTCTGTTCGATGTGATCGCCGGATCCGTCAATATCATGCAGGACCGCATCACACGCAGCCGCATAGCCGGCGAGCCACCCAACATCATGCTCAACCCAAACCTGGGGCATTTCCAATTGATGGATTTTCACCGGGCGGCCGAGGCCATTGAGGTGGGTCGAACGGTGGTACAACGGGCGGCAAGAGAGTTGGCGGAACTCCAGGACTGGATGAGCTGAGGACCTCTTCCGCCAACTGCTTGCAGTTGTGTTAGCGTGCTATACGATGAACGCAATCACCAACCAGACCCCTTTCGCCAGCCTGGATCCCGACACCGTGCTGGACGCCGTGGAGTCACTGGGCTTCGTCTGCGACGGACGCATGCTGGCGCTGAACAGCTACGAGAACCGCGTCTACCAGGTGGGGCTGGAGTCAGACCCTCCACTGGTGGCTAAATTTTACCGGCCCGACCGCTGGAGTGACGAGGCAATACTGGAGGAACACGATTTCAGTGTTGAGCTGGCGGCGGCGGAAATACCGGTCATCCCGCCCATGCTTCGTAACGGACACACCCTGCATCATTTTGCTGATCACCGCTTTGCCGTATTTGAACGGCGGGGCGGGCGCTGGCCGGAACTTGGCGACCCTGACACCCTGAAGTGGCTGGGACGCTTCCTGGGCCGCATACACATGCGCGGTGCAGCCGGTTCCTATCGTTACAGACCAGAATTGTCGATCCAGGAATTCGGTGACGATGCCCGTGAAACCCTGCTGGACGGAGGCTGGATTCCGCCGCACATTGAAGAGGCCTATGACTCGGTCACCAGGGACCTGCTGGATGCGGTGGATCAGCGCATTGAAGAGGCGGGAAACGTCGCCATAATCCGCCTGCACGGTGATTGTCATCCCGGCAATATCCTGTGGACCGACGGTGGCCCGCACTTTGTGGACCTGGATGACAGTCGCATGGGACCCGCGGTTCAAGACCTGTGGATGCTGCTCTCCGGAGATCGCCAGGAGATGACCACCCAGCTTGTGGATCTGCTCGAAGGCTATAGCGAATTTGCCCGTTTCGATGCACGCGAACTGGTTCTGATCGAGGCCCTGCGCAGCCTGCGTATGATTCATTACGCAGCCTGGCTGGCCCGTCGCTGGAATGACCCGGCGTTTCCCCGGGCTTTCACCTGGTTTAATACGACGCGCTACTGGGAAGACCATGTCTTGAGCCTGCGCGAGCAATTGGCCGACATACAGGAGCCTGCTCTGCAATGGCTGGGGCGCTGAGCACCCTGGATGCCCTGGCCCGCAAGCCCGGATGTTGCACCGCGTTATAGCTTATTGCGCCTTTCCTGTGACATCCTTGGCCCTATTAGTGCCTCAGCGGAGGCTCAAACCTCAATCTCATTGTCACAATCAGGCCTGGTACACCGGTAAACACCGGGCACGCCGGCGCGTTGCAGTGGGGAAACCCCATTTTGACCAAG
Organism: uncultured Gammaproteobacteria bacterium; assembly: GCA_963823435.1. Taxonomy (GTDB): domain Bacteria; phylum Pseudomonadota; class Gammaproteobacteria; order Steroidobacterales; family BM003; genus CAKZML01. The sequence goes on from CAWGLN010000013.1 coordinate 106,709, forward strand.
GAATTGAAGAAGATGAGCTCTAGAAAATGCAGCTTCACCCGTGAGGAGCTGCTCGAGGCAGGCCACGGAAAACTGTTCGGCCCGGAAAACGGTCGTCTGCCATTGCCAAACATGCTGATGATGGACCGAATCACCCACATCAGCGACAAGGGTGGACTGTTCGATAAAGGCGAAATTGTCGCCGAATTGGACATCAACCCCGAGCTGTGGTTTTTCAAGTGCCATTTTGAAGGTGACCCGGTGATGCCCGGTTGCCTGGGTCTGGATGCCATGTGGCAACTGGTCGGCTTTTTCCTGTGCTGGAGTGATGCTCCGGGCAAGGGTCGGGCGCTGGGTGTTGGCGAAGTGAAATTTCGCGGCCAGGTACTGCCCACGGCCAGGAAAGTCACCTACCGCATTAACCTCAAGCGAGTGATCCTGCGCAAGCTGGTGATGGGTATTGCCGATGCCACCATGGAAGTGGACGGCCGGGTAATTTACGAAGCGACAGACCTTCGCGTTGGCCTGTTCAAATCAACAGACGATTTCTAGGAGACGATGTGAGACGTGTAGTAGTAACTGGACTGGGAGTAATTTCCAGTATCGGCAACGACAAGAATGAAGTGCTCGAGTCCCTGCGCTCGGGCAAGTCGGGTATCGAGTTTAGCCAGGCCTATGCCGACCTGGGTTTTCGCAGTCACCTGGCTGGCTCCGTCAAGATCGAACCAGCCGATCTTATCGACCGCAAGACCATGCGCTTTCTCGGTAACGGTGCGGCCTACAATTACCTGGCCATGCAGCAGGCGATTGACGATTCCGGTCTGGAGGAAAGCCAGGTCTCCCATCCGCGTACCGGCATCATCATGGGGTCGGGTGGACCTTCGTCCTCGAACCTGCTGTTGGCCTGGGATACGATGCGTGAGAAGGGACCAAAGAAAGTCGGGCCCTTCATGGTGCCCAGGACCATGTCCAGCACCAACACCGCGACCCTGGCCACGCCCTTCAAGATCAAAGGTGTGAACTACACCATCACCTCGGCCTGCGCTACCAGCGCCCATTGCATAGGCAACGCCTATGAACAGATCCAGTGGAACAAGCAGGACATCGTGTTTGCAGGCGGTGGCGATGAAGAACATTGGACCACCACGGTGCTGTTCGACGCCATGGGCGCCCTGTCCTCGAAATATAATGACTCGCCTACCACGGCCTCTCGTCCCTATGACCTGAACCGGGACGGCTTCGTGATATCCGGTGGCGGCGGTGTGCTGGTGCTTGAAGAACTGGAACACGCCCGGGCCCGTGGCGCGCCCATCTATGCCGAACTGGTTGGTTACGGAGCAACCTCGGATGGCTACGACATGGTACAGCCATCCGGCGAGGGTGCAGTGCGCTGCATGCAACAGGCCCTGGCCACGGTAGACGGGACGGTTGACTATATCAATGCCCATGGCACCAGCACCCCGGTGGGTGATGCCAAGGAACTCGGTGCGGTACGCGAAGTGTTTGGTGACAAGATACCGGCGATAACCTCGACCAAGTCTCTTACCGGTCATTCGCTGGGCGCAGCAGGCGCCCACGAGGCAATCTATTCGCTGCTCATGCAGCAGCACAACTTCATTTCAGCCTCGGCCAATATCACGGACCTGGACCCGGCTGCAGAAGGTGTGCCGGTAGTACGCAAACTACGCGAGGGTGCAAAGCTGGATACCATCATGTCCAACAGCTTTGGCTTTGGCGGTACTAACGCCACGCTGGTTTTCCAGCGCTACACCGGCTGATTTCCGCCAGAGTCGGAGGCCATTACAACTGGGTCCCCGACTATTTGCGCGCCCATCATCACCACCGACACAGCGGGCCAACCCAGCGTAAGTTCCAACCGGCTTACGATCGCAACCAGCGCCGCATTCACCCTTGTCAATCGCTATTGCTTGACGATCACCGGCGGGTCATACACCGCGCAGGTGTCTGTTTCCGAGGTGATCGAGTAATAGTATTCAACCTCTGAGTTTGTAGGTGCTTTGCCAACAATCCTTATTCTTTCTCCCGGAATTTCACCATTTCTCGACGCAAAACTGCCATTGTTAAACGGGGAAAAATGGACTGCAAACTCCACATCATTGGTGTCCGCCTTCCATGCCAGTCTTTCATTTCTGCTTGCGCAAAGGCAGACCGCGTTGTCTCCGTCATCCGAAGTACATCCACTCTCGCCGTCTGGAATCGCGTTCACAACGCACCCCCTGTCAAACATGACCTTCACCGTATAAATTTCGGGCCGGTTACTTCTGTTGCAGTCGGGTTTTGCCTTTGATTGGCCTGGCGAATAGGTTCTTATAGGGTCGCAACCACTTACCATTGACAGTGTCATCACAAAAAACAAACCCCAAATAAAAGCCTGCACCACTTTTCTGGATGTAGTCATCAGCATTCCCTCCCAAGACTGTATTGCAATCACGGTCGTCCCAATAAGCTCTTGAACCGCATATCGCTATGCAGCGTTTTGAATCCGGGGTCTGCGGCCAGTAATCCAGGCGGATAACCCGCCGTCAGCGCCGCGCCAATTGCCGCCAGGGCCTGCTCCACCCTGCCCTGCTCAACTCTCACCAAGGCCTCGTAGTACCTGACATCCATATCATCGGGGGCAGCAGTCGCAGCTATGTCTATCACCTCATCTGCGTCCGCGAAGTACCCTGTCCGTGCCATATAGTGAGCGAGGCCGGCCCTGGTCACCTGGTCTGCAGAATTCACTTCCAATGACGCAGAAGCCAATTCAGTTGCCCGGAAATACGCAGCAGAAGCGGCCTCGACGGCAGCGAGCGCGTGGAGTGCATCACCCAGCCCACCCCACAGACGATAATCGTCCGGAGTTAATTCAATGGCCTTGCGATAAAAATTCTGGGCCCTGTCGAAATCTCCGGCGTAGAAGTACATATTGCCGGTATTAAACATGGCGGCAGCGTCTGGCTCGATGGTATTTGACTGCTCGAAGGCCTCGCCAGCCTGCTCGAAATTGCCAGTCATGATATTGGCAGCGCCCAGATTGTTATAGGCGGAAGAACTGGTTGGATCCAGTATCGTGACCTTGCCAAATTGCTCAGCAGCCTCGGCATATCGACCACGCTTCATGAGGAACGCCCCATAAGCATTGATTGATACCCAATACACCGGATCCTCTTCAATGGCTTTCTTGAATTCGACCTCGGATTGCTCCGGTCGGTCCAGCTCTGCTAACACCCTGGCCTTCCCCACATATCCGTCTGCAAACGCCGGGTCCAGCTCTATGACCCGCTGGAACCCTTCAAGAGAACGTTCATATTGCCCGGCATAGCGGTATAGCTCGGCCAGGGCATGATGTACTTCCACGCTCGCTCTGCTCTTCACCAGAGCCTGTACACAAGCGCGCTCAGCCTCCTCATAACGCCCTACGTCCCGCAGCAATTCGTACCAGGCCAGGTAGGTTTCACACAGGCCGGCGTAAGCATCCCCATAGCCGGGGTCCAGGTTGGACGCTTGCCTGAACTGGATTTCGGCACTGGTGAGATTCTGTTCCGTCCGGGCCCTGCGCAGGAATCCGCGAGCTCTCAGGTAAGCTGCATAGGCTTCACCGTTCTTGGTGGGCTCCGCATCCAGTTCCTTATCCGTACCCGAGGAAAGAACCAGGCGCAGGGAGCGGGCCACCTTCCTGGCAATATCTTCCTGAATCTGGAAAATATTCGAGGGTGAAACCGAATAGGCCTGGGACCAGTTTGAAAACCCTTTTTCGGCTTCAATCAATTGTGCCGTAACGCGAATCTGTTCGCCGTCATAACGGCAACTTCCTTCTACCAGGTGAGTGACATTCAACCTCAGGGCGATGTCCGCGTCCTGAAGCGATGCGTGCTGAAACAGACCCGTTGCTTTGTTGGGGGCTACTTTCAGCTCGGGTATGCGTCCCAGGATATAAGTCAAATCCTCGGTCAGACCATCGCAAAATGCCTGGTTCTCCTCGGCCCCAATGTTCACCAACGGTAGCACGGCGATGCGCACCCGGCCGTCTACAAACGGCGGCATGACCAGGGAGTAGGTCACGAAACCCACCAGTAACGCAGCCAGGATTCCCACCGAAATGAGTGCCGGGCTACTGATCGACTTCTTCACGCTGGTCCGGGCAGCATCGACACCAATGCCATCGGGCGTGACCTGCAACACCCAGGCCATCGTCAGGGCGACAGGGGCGCCCATAACCGCCATGACCAACAGCATGGTCATGATCCAGGTAGGCTGATCAAATAGGATGGGCGTCAATATATCGGCCACCTGGACCACACCCCACGCAACAACCGCGTAGACGGTCATGACCTTGAATACACGCCTCCGCCTCAGTTCGTTCCACCAGCGCGTGAACGGCCCGACCGCGAAATCCATTGACTGGGCCGGACCCGGGGTGCCCAGAGGCGTAACCGCCGCCACCAGTCGATAACCCCGTCTGGGCACGGTCTGAATAAACATCGGATGATGGGGATCGTCGCCGAGCGCATGACGAAGCTCGGCGATATTTTTGGTCAGAGTATCCTGGGCAACCTGGTTAGAACCCCAGACTGCCCGCATGATCTGCTCACGTGTGAGCAAGCTGCCCGGTTGCCGTGCCATGTACAGCAGCACTTCCATGGCGTGGGGATGCACGGGGACATTTCCCTGCTCCCCGACCAGCAGACCCTCCACCGGTCTGACCAGCACTGTACCCAGCTTAAAACCTTGATGAAGCGGCACGCGCACCTTCCCCCGGAATTTCGCGTCTCCCTGGTAAGAGTATAGTGCACACCAATAATCACGCCGAATCTGGAACAAATCCATGCCAGGCGCAGCCCCGCACAGACCGTCTGATTTCTGAACCTGCCCAGGCGGGGAACAGACAGGGGGGTCAGGAGCGACCTTTTTATCCGGCGCCGGGCTCGATCACCGTCGCCGGCACACGCCCGAACAAGCGTCCCAGGTAGCCCCGCATATCTTCCAGCAACAGGTAGTTGATGGGGATCAGCAACAGGGTTATCGCAGTAGCAAACAAGATGCCAAATCCCAGCGACACCGCCATGGGGATCAGGAACTGGGCCTGGGTGGATTTCTCCAGGATCAGCGGCATGAGTCCGACAAAAGTGGTCAGGGAAGTAAGCAGCACCGGTCTGAGCCTGGCGATACCCGCCTCGTACACCGCCTGTTTCAATGGCATGTTCTCGGCCCGGCGGCGATTGATGTAATCCACCAGGACCAGGCTGTCGTTCACCACCACTCCTGACAAGGCCAGCATGCCCATGATGCTCATGATGGTCAGGTCCATACCCATGATGAGGTGCCCCAGCATGGCGCCGGCTACGCCGAAAGGAATCACACTCATGACGATCAGGGGCTGCAGGTAGGAACGGAAAGGAATAGCCAACAGGGCAAAGATGGCGAACAGGGTGAACAACAATCCTATGCCCAGGCTGCGGAAAGACTCGCGCTGTTCCCTTGCCTCCCCTTCCAGGCTGTAACCTACCCGGGGATAGGTCTTTTGCATGATGGCAATCTGGGCGCTCAAGTCAGCCTTGATGCCCTCCAGGTTGGCGCTCTCCTTGTTTACATCCGCCGTGATGTTGATGGTGCGTGCAAGGTCTACCCGGCGTATCTCGGCAAACCCCCGGCCGTAGGTGGCCTGGGCCACTTCGGAAAACGGTACTTCCGCTCCCGAAGGAGTCCGGATACGCATGTTTTCCAGGGTCTGCAGGTTGCGTCGATCGTTTTCCGGGTAGCGCACGAATACACGCACCTCATCCCTGCCCCGCTGGATGCGTTGCACCTCGAAGCCAAAGAAAGCCTGGCGCACCTGGCGAGCCATGTCTTCCAGTGTCAGCCCAAGCAACTCGGCCTCCGGCTTAAGCTCGAGCTTGATCTCTTCCTTGCCGCCATCGAAACTGTCGGTGATGTCAAACACGCCCGGATAGGTGTTCAGCAACTCTCTTACTCTTATAGACACCGCCCTCAGATCTTCGAAGGATGGCCCCGACAATTGCACGTCTATGGGCAGGCCGGTATGCCCAATCTCGGCCCGGAAATTCAATTCCTTGGCCCCGGGTATCTGGCCGATGCGCTGACGCCATTCGCGCACCAGTTCGGAACTGTTTATCTCAAGAGTCCGATCTTCGGGAGCCAGGATCTCGAAGGACACGCGGGCCACATGGGACTGCGCCCCACCGCCGCGCTGGGAACCGATACTCACCGTCATGTCCCGGATAATGCTTTCCTGCAGTTCCGGATCGATATAATCCGCCCGCATGTCCTCGGCCACCCCGGCAATACGCTTGGCCGCTGCCTCGGTGACCTCGAAGGGCGTTCCCGGTGGCATGACCAGGCTGGCCTGGGCCACCTCGCTTTGCACCCTGGGGAAGAAAATAAACCGCAAGTGACCGCTGATGGCCAGGCTGAACAACAGGATCGCCACTGCGATAAATCCGGACAGCGCCAGGCTTCGATGTTGAATAACCCAGCGCAGCGCCGGCTCGTAGGCGCCGCGGGTTGTCGCATCCAGCCAGCGCGACACGCGACGCTGGATACGTACCGGCAGGGCGTGCTCACTGTCCTTGAGGTTGCGTACCCGTACGTGTTTCAGGTGAGCGGGAAGAATCAGCTTCGACTCGATCAGTGAAAACAGCAATACAGGAATTACGATCATCGGTATCTGGGCGAACAACTTGCCGCGCACGCCCCTCGATCATCAGCAACGGAATGAAAGCCACCACCGTGGTCAGCACACCAAAGGTGACCGGCACGGCAATTTCCTGGGTGCCCAGGATCGCCGCATCCCTGGGGTTCTCGCCTTTTTGCAGGCGTGTGAAAATATTCTCACCCGTGACAATGGCGTCATCCACCACGATACCCAGCACCAGGATGAAGGCGAACAGGCTCAACAGGTTTAGCGTCACCCCCATCAAGGGCATCAGGGCGATACCGCCCATGAAAGCTACCGGCAACCCCATTAACACCCAGAAAGCCACCGAGCCACGCAGGAACAGCGTCAGCAGCAACAGCACCAGCACGCTTCCCTGCAAGGCGTTGCGCACCAGGGTGCTGATCCTGGCCTTGACCACCTTGGACTGGTCACGCCAGTAATCCACGTGTACGCCAGCGGGAAGCGTTTCCTCAGCCCTGTCCGCGTATGCCTTGACCGCGTCGGCCACGTCAATGGCGTTCTGGCTGCCGACCCGGTAGATGTCGATAAATACTGCCGGTCTGCCATTAAAACGCGATTCCAGGGGATCCTCGCTGAAGCCATCACGCACCTGGGCAATATCCGCCACGGTCAGACGTGACTGACCGTCGGTGCGCACTGCAATGTCCTCGAATTCGACTCCGGCCCGGGCCTGGCCCTGGGTGCGAAGCAACACTTCGCCGCCCGGGGTTCTCACGCGGCCTGCCGCCAGGTCCAGCGAACCGCTGCGCACGGCACCGGCCACCTCACCCAGGGTCAAGCCGTACTGTCGCAGGGTCTGGTCCGAGACCTCGATGGAAATCTCGTAATTACGTACACCGTCCAGGTCCACCTGGGTGATGTCTGGCAGGGCCAGCAGGTCGTCCCGGGCGTGTTCTGCCGCCAGACGCAATTCTCGCTCCGAAAGATCCCCCGACACGACCAGGGTGATCACGTCACGGCGCATCTCGGGCACGTACACTACCGGTCGTTCCGCGTCGGCAGGAAAGGTGTTGATGGAATCGACCCGGGCCTTGATGTCGTTCATCAGGTCCTTGGGGTCGTAGCCGTTCTCGACTTCCACCGTCACCGAGCCCAGGTTTTCACCGGCGCTGGAACGGATGGTCTTGATCCCCGGCAGGCTGTTAATCGCCTCCTCGATCTTGATGGTGATCCCTTCCTCGACTTCAGCCGGCGTCGCGCCCGGGAATGGCACCTGGATACTGACCAATTCCAGCTCAAATGCGGGGAACACTTCCAGGGGAATGCGGGCACTCAGGGAATACAGACCCAGGGCCAGTATCAGGAACATCAGGAGGTTGGCAGCAACATCATTGTCAGCGAACCAGGCGATCATGCTCTTCATGGCGGTTACCCCGGTTGCTTATTGAGACGAGGCGGCATCGGACCCAGGCTGGACGCCGGGTGGTGTCGCAGGGCCGGTCTTGAAAGCAACGCCATCCACGGTAGCTGTCACCGGACTGCCTGCGGCGCTGACACTCAGGGGCGTCAGCGCAAGGATCTCGCCCGGGGCCAGGGTATCGGCCACCACCACCTGGGTCTCGTCGCTCCACAGCACGGACACGTCACGCCTGCGCAGGATGCTGTCCTCATCAACCAGCAACACCTCGCCGCCCTCACGCAAGGCCGAGCGCGGTATCACGATCACGTTCTCCAGCAAGGTGCCATGGATGCGTGCCTGCACGAACTGCCCTATACGCAAGGGGGGTCGCCCCTCGGGACCGCGTGCATAGGGGGCGTCCACCTGGGCCACCACGTACAACTGCCTGCTCTGGGTGTCGATAGTGCCTTCCGCCCGCACGATACGACCCTCCCAGGTATAGGCTGTCCTGCCCACCACGGCCTCGATGGTGACCGCCGGGCCATCCTGGCTGGTCACATTGCCATCATTACGGAAACGTTCGGGCAGGCGTACATACTCCAGTTGGCGATTGCCCAGGGGCAGGCGAATCTCGACGTAATCGACGGCATAAATCCTGGCCAGCGTGGTGCCCACCGACACGAACTGACCGATGTCCACATTCTGCTCCAGGATCCTGCCTGCATAGGGCGCACGGATAACCGTGCGTTGCAGATCCACCTGCGCACGCTCAAGCTGCGCCTCGGCAGACAACAACGCGGCCCTGGCGGCGGCGATCTGGGGCTTGCGCAGACCCAGGCTGGGCGCCTGCTTTCCCAGCGACTCCCAGTCACCCTTCACGACCTCGGCCAGGGCCAGCTCCTGCTCAAGGGCCGCGCTGGCCTGAGCGACCTGGGCCTGGGCACTGGACAGGGCCAGTTCGAAATCCCGCGGCTCTATACGCAGCAGCACATCGCCCCTTTCAAAGAAACCACCCTCACGGAAACTCGGGGATACCTCAATGACCCTGCCTGGCACCTGGGGAATCAGGGTGCTGGTGGTACGCGGGCGTACCGTGCCATCCGCCGTGACCATGACCTGGTAATCCGTGCTCACCAGGCGGGTGGCCTCCACCGACAGCGGCACTACCGGCGGCGCCATGCGCTCGGCCTTGGGCTTGCTGCTGATGATGGCTCGCCCGGCAATCAAAGCAACCACCACGATGCCAATAGGTAACAAGAATTTGAGCCTGGAACTGATCATGGATTATCCATAAGGTTTGCGAAACGCGTAATTTTGTACGCAACGGGCCTGATTTCAAAGACTTTAATCCGATCCGGCCCCTTCAGCCCGGTCAAATCAACCAAACCAGACCTCGTGGAACCTTCGAACAGGCCGTATTCCGGGCCGGATTCCCTGACTGGCATGGCATAAGGGTTTACACTTCGCTGTTTCAAATTCCCGTAGCGACCGGATTCTCCTGGAGCCAGTAAATGAAGACCATTGTCGAACCGTTCAAAATCAAGATGGTCGAGCCCATCAAGGCCACGACGCCGGAAGAACGCGACAGCATGATCGCCGCAGCTCACTACAATCTGTTCAAGTTGCGCGCCGAAGACGTATTCATCGATTTGCTGACTGACTCGGGCACCAGCGCCATGTCCGCCGAGGCCTGGGCCGGCATTATGCGCGGCGACGAGTCTTACGCCGGCGCCCGCAGCTGGTATCGCTTCGAAGATGCGGTGAAGGACATATTCGGCTTCCAGCACATCATCCCCGCGCACCAGGGACGCGCCGCCGAACGCATCCTGTTCAGCCTGACGGTGAAGGCCGGTAACATCATCCCCAACAACACCCACTTTGATACGACCAAGGCGAATATAGAATTCTTCGGCGGCAAGGCCGTGGATATTCCCTGTCCCGAGGCACGCATGCTGGACCTGGACCACCCGTTCAAGGGCAATATGGATATCGCCGCACTTGAGCAACTGGTCGCCGAACACGGGCGTGAAAACATACCCATGATCATGCTCACCATCACCAACAATTCAGGTGGTGGTCAGCCGGTGTCCATGGCCAACATCAAGGACGTCAGCCGCATTGCCAGGAAAGCGGGAATCCCCTTTTATATCGACGCATGTCGCTTCGCCGAGAACGCCTATTTCATCAAGCAAAGGGAAGCGGGATACGAGAACGTGGCCGCGATTGATATCGCCCGGGAAATATTTTCCCATGCGGATGGCTGCACCATGTCGGCGAAAAAAGATGCCTTCGCCAATATCGGCGGCTTCCTGTGCACCAACGATGCCCAGCTGGCGGAAAAAGAAATCAATATTCTCATCCTGACCGAGGGCTTCCCTACCTATGGCGGTCTGGCCGGACGCGATCTTGAGGCCATCGCCGTGGGTCTGCACGAGATCCTGGACGAGCATTATCTGCATTACCGCCTGTTATCCACCAGCTACGTGGTCACCCACCTGAAGGACGCCGGAGTGCCGGTGGTGTTCCCGGCAGGCGGTCACGCAGTCTACATCGACGCCCGGCGATTCCTGCCGCATATCGAGCCCCTCCAGTACCCCGGCCAATCCCTGTCGGTTGAGTTGTATCGCGAGGCGGGAATACGAGGGGTTGAGATCGGCACCGTAATGTTTGGATCAGACCCTCACACCGGCAAGGAAACACCGGCCCACTGGGACCTCGTGCGTCTGGCGATACCGACGGCGTGTGTATACCCAGAGCCACATGGATTACGTGGTGGAAGCCATCGGCAACGTGTGGGAACGACGTGAAGCCATTCGTGGCATGCGTATTATTGAAGCGCCCGCCGTGCTGCGACATTTCAGCGCCAAGTTCGACTGGCTGTAGACGGGCAGGGATATCCGGCCCGGTGTATCGGTGACCCAAAAGGCTGATCACGCCACCCCGGCCGCCACGCGCTGTGCAGTTCTTAGCTGCCGGCCCGTTGCAGACGCTCCAGTGACAGGCTGACCAGGGCAAGCGCCAGGCACAGACCCGCCAGCACGACAAGAGGCAGCCCAAATGAACCGGAGAACTGGGCAAGCGCTCCGATTATCACCGGGCCCAGCACCCCGCCCAATTCGCCAAAAGTAAAGAACAGGGCCCCTGCCGGCGCCAGTTCGCTGCGTTGCATGTCCTGCGCCTCGGTCAGGCACAACAGGGTCAGCGGCCAGAAGGCGCTGCGTGCCACCCCAAGCAAGACCAGTCCCAGGGCCATCCAGCCAAAACCCGACGCCGTAAGAAGCAGCGCCGCCACGGAGGCCAGCAGGAACAGCATGATCAGCATGCGTGCCCGCCGACCAGCCGGTGTCATACGCGGCACGAGGATCGCACCCAGTACCGTAATGGCTACCGGCAACGCCGCCCACAGACCGGCACTGGCGGCATCCATTCCGGCGCTGCGCAATATTTCCGGGATCCAGTTACTCAGCCCGTGCATGAACAGGAATGATCCTGTCGCCAACAGCAACACCCTGCGTGCGGAGGCGCGCTCCAGCAGCCGTAAATACTGCGCCCATTGCATGGCCCTCCCCGGCTCGCGATCGGCGGGTCCGCGTGGCCCCAGGCGGTAGGCCACTACCCACCAGGTGCTGGCAGCCATCGCGGTCACCAGGGCATACACCAGCATGACCATGCGCCATTGATGACCCACCGCGGGCATGACCGCGAGATTGGTCAGGGCCAGACCCAGCATCGCACCCACCGAGGGTCCGCTCATGTACCAACCGGTAGCGGTGCCGCGTTCCCCCGGGGGGAACCAGTAGTTCACCAGTTTCGGCGTTGAAATGGATATCAGGGGCACGCCCAGACCCAGCAGGGCCACCGCCATGTACAAACTGGCGTAGCCCTGCGCCTGCCCCCTCAGCAGGACCGACAGCGCGACAATCCAGGCACCCAGGGTGACGCAACGGCGAAGGCCAATCCTGTCGACCACGGCGCCCAGGGGCAGGGCTACCAACATGTACAGCAAGGGCCAGGCACCCAGTATCGAACCCATGGCCACCAGGCTCAAGTCCAGGTCTGCGGCCACCACCGATACCAGCGGCGCCATGCAGAACATGGTCAGGCCGATACACACGTTCACCAGCCAGATACCCGCCAGCATCCACCATCGACCCGGCAGGCTGGCTTCCGCCGTCTGGATCAACCCCGGGTTGCCCGATTGCCCGGTCAACCCAGTTCGCTTACGGCTCGCCAGGCCTGGTCTATCGCGGCATCTGTGTAGGCAAAGGCCTGGGCATCGGAATTGGCGATGCAGATGCGACCCGACACGCGCCCGACCACGCACCCAGGGCTTGTCCTGTTCTGATTCAAAAACCGGGTCCCACAGGCTGTTGCCTTCATAGGCATAGCCATGTGGCCAGCGATTTACGGTAATCGCCTTTACGTCCCGATCAAACTCAAATCCCGCATGCCCCAGCATGCGACCAAGCTGATCTCGAAGCTGCTGCTCGAAGTCGTCAAACTCCAGGGCGAGGAGCTTGCGTCTAGCCGGCCCTGATCTTGTCCTTGCCCGGCACCTCCGGCGCATAGGGCACATGCACCAGGTGCAGGAGCATCGGCTGGTCCGGCGCGGCGGGATGCTCATAGCCACCCATGGAGACCGGGAAATCCAGGGTCACCCTGCTGAAGAACGCGCCTGGCGCAGTGATTTGATGCACGCCCAGATCGTGCAAAGGCTTCCCAGTTACGCAGCAGTACGTTCACATACACCAGCGGTATCTTGGGCGCGTACAGCAACGCCTCTCGCTGGCTGTCGGGCAACTCGGGGCACAGATAGGGAATCACACTGTTATAGCAGGCCAGCACGCAGCCACCGGCCTTTACACTTCGCGCCTTACCCTGCTCCAGGTACACCAGTGAAACCGTTTTTCCATCCTCATCGTTTGCGACATGCACGACGGTACTGTTCAGACGTATGCGGACATCCTGAGCGGGTCTGTCCAACACCTCATAGCGCAGCCGACTGAGCACCGAGTCCTCCATCGATTGCCCCGGCAGCGCCCCAGGCACCAGTCCGCGTACCAGCAGCCTTGCCAGCGTCGCATTGCCATCGGGAAAATGAAAAATATAGGGCTCCTCGCCGTGCCTGGACTTGTCTTCGCGTATCGAATCCAGACCGGGAAAAAAGCCGGCCCAGTTCAGCACTTCATCACAAGGCAAATCACGTATACCGTAACCCCAGAAGGCCAGTCCCTGGCGCTCGAAATACTGCACCAGGGACGGGTCGACCCGGGCAATTTTCAGCAGGAAATCTGCATAGCTGACACCGGACAGGCTGGCCCTGGCCCCGGCCTTGTCCTGGCCCGGGAAATAGTCCACGGTTCCGCTGTACAGGCGCACCAGGTCCTTTTTGGCTTGCTCACCCAACGGCGTGTCGGCAGCAAAGTCTTCCCAGCTACGCTCATGCACCCCGCTTACGAGGCGATCTATACCGAAGGTTTCGCGATCAAAGAAAACGCCGCTACCAAGACCTTTTCCAGGGTAAAAATCCTGGTCAAAATACTGGTAAAACTTTTCCGTGCGGATACCGATGTCACGCAACAGGCCCTGCGCCCGGGGACTATAACTGGAAGGCGTATCTATGGACTGGGTTCCACCGTAGCCAATCAGCAAACGACCGGCCTGGGTAAATTCGTTGCGCTTGGCGTGCCCCCCGACGTCATCGTGGTTATCCAATACCAGCACACGAGCACCGGGATGCTCCTGCCGATAAAACCAGGCGGCCGACAAGCCGCTGATTCCGCCGCCCACCACCACGAGATCATAGTGCTCATCACCGGCCGGTACAGGTCCTTGCCATGAGCCGGCCGCCACCAGGGCGTGGGCATTTTCCCAGGCGCCATCGTGAGTGCCACGCATACCGGTGAGTTCTGGCGGGTAGCTGACCGAACCCTGCTTGGGAACCGGGACCCCAAAGAGCTCCACCCATGGGCAGAGAAGCCCGCTGGCAAGGGCCACCCGGGAGCCATTCAGAAATTCCCTGCGGGTAATCTTGCTTGTCATCTTCCTCGATCTCCCGGTCACGTCGACCCGTCCGAACTGTCAACGGATTCCCGGCCAAAGGCAAGTCACCCACACTTTGCGTGAAGCCGGCAAATCAACCTGCAGGGCGCCCGGCAAAATCAGAATAACTTGCCCCAATGTAAAAGATAATAGACACTTGCCTCCCGTGATTCCCAAAACACCCGGTTCCTCCTACTGCCTACTATCGTCTTTTGCCAATGCATTCCGTAAGATAGTCATATGTCGACCCACCCCGTGGCTCGCAGCGAAGTGCACCATTGATGCTTTTATTTAACGAATACTATGAACGACACCAAGCAACATAGAAGCGGCAGTTACTATTCCGCACAGGAAATTCTGAACCGTTACCCTGATATCAAGACAGCGGAACTGCTGATCTGCGACACCAACGGGGTGTTGCGAGGCAAGCGTGCTGATATCAACGCCGTCGACAAGGTGATGGAATCCGGCATGAATCTTCCGCTCTCGGTGTTCGCCCTGGACATCTCTGGCGAGACAGTGGAGGAGACCGGCCTGGGTATGGATTCCGGCGATGCCGACGGTATTTGCCGGGTTGTCCCGGGCTCGTTGACCGTGGTGCCGTGGCGCAGTCCACCGCGCGCCCAGTTACAGCTAACCATGACCAACATGGATGGCACGCCATTCTATGGCGACCCCAGGTTCGTACTTCACCAGGTGCTGGAGCGCTTTCGTGCCGACGGTTTGAAACCAGTCATTGCGATGGAAATGGAGTTTTACCTGGTCGACCGCGACCGTGACGCCCAGGGCCGACCCCAACCCCTGTTCTCCCCGGTTACGGGTGAACGCCTGAGTTGCAGCCAGGTCTACAGCATCGTCGAGCTGGAAGACTACGCGCCCTTCCTGGCGGAGATCGGACGCGCCTCAATCGCCCAGGGGATACCTTCGGAAGGGGCGGTAAAGGAATATGCCCCGGGTCAGTTCGAAATCAACCTGGCGCACACCGATGATCCGATGCTGGGTTGTGACCAGACGGTCATGCTCAAGCGCTTGATTCGTGACGTCGCCAGCCGACGTCACAATTACACTGCCACATTTATGCCCAAGCCCTATCCCCAGCACGCAGGCAATGGCATGCATATTCATGTGAGCGTCCTGGATAAAGACGGCAATAATATTTTCGCCTGCGACAGCGACCCCGACCGGCAGCCCAGGCTGCGTAACGCGGTGGCCGGCCTGGCCGATATCATGCGCGAGTCCATGCTGATATTCGCGCCCAACGCCAATTCCTATCGCAGATTCCGCGAGGATTCCTATGCCCCCACCAACAGGGCGTGGGGGTATAACAACCGAACCACAGGTCTGCGTATCCCGGCCACCCTGGGCGACGAAAGCCGCATCGAACACCGGGTCGCGGGCGCGGACACCAATCCGTATTTACTGACGGCGGCAGTATTGGCTGGTATTCATCACGGCCTCAGCAACAAACTTGAGCCCGCGGACATCACCGTGGGCAATGCCTACAAACAGCTCACCAGCGACCTGCCTCTGACCTGGCATGAAGCCATGAAAGCTTTCTCCGCCTCCACGGTCCTGCCGGACTACCTGGGCGAGACCTTTGTGAAGATGTTCTATGACATCAAGCACCAGGAGTACGAGCAGTTCAATGCCGAGGTCACGGCCCTGGAATACGAGTGGTATTTGAGAAATATCTAGCTGTGCGGCGCACGGCAGGGTGCGTTTCACCCACCGTTATAGATGGTGCACGGAGTGCACCCTACGGGCTCAGGACGATAGCAATGGCGCACGGAGTGCATCCTACGGGCCCCAGGGATAATCGGAAGCCGGTTTACAGCGGCTAAAAACTGGGCGGTGTACAGGCGCTGACGATTTCGCAGACTTCCTTGCCACGATTCCGCAAGCGGTGGGGAAAATGGGTTTCGAAATAATAGGCATCCCCGGCATTCAAGATGCGGGTCTTGCCCGCAATGGTGATTTCGATGCTGCCCCGGATCACCACACCACCCTCCTCGCCCCTGTGCGTAAGGGTCTCCGGACCGGTATCTGATCCGGGCGGGTAAAACTCGTGCAGGATGCTCATCGCCCGATCCTTCTTGTTGGCCGCCACCAGCAACATCGATATTTCATCGCTGCTCACATCGACCAGTTCTTCACGCGTGTAGAAGTGTCCCTCATCGTGCTCAAAGTCGTAGGTGAAGAAATCCGCCAGTGTCATGGGCAAGCCATCCAGCACTTTGCGTAAGGAAGCCACGGACGGACTCACCCGATTTTGCTCTACCAGGGAGATCGTGCTGTTGGTTACGCCGGCACGCTTGGCCAACTCGCGTTGGGATAGTCCACGCATTCCGCGAACTGCCTTGAGTCTTGCGCCAATATCCATTGTCAGGAATCTCCCGCTTGCATACATCCGGGGGCCGCCCCGGCGCGTCCAGGGAACCTCTGATTTATTCTGGACAAAGTAGCTTGTTGGCGAAAAGATTCAGATTCAAGGCGCCAATCGCACGTAGTAGTGGGACTACTGCGAAGATTGGCAACGCAGAAGCTGGATTTTTTAGCCGCAAGAGTCGAGTTCATGAATAGATCAGAGGTTCCCTAGAGTTTGTCTTTCAAGGAAAAGAACAACATTCCCAAAACCATACCGGGATAGCGCAGCAAGGTGCCGCCCGGAAAGGTATGGATCGGAAGTTTTGAAAACACGTCCAGCCGCTCAGCCGTACCGGCTATGGCCTCTGCAATGATCTTGCCTGCGAACACCGAGGTTGACACACCGTGACCAGAATAGCCCTGGCCGAAAAACAGATTTGGCTTCACCCGTCCAATATGTGGCAGGCGGTTCACGGTTACCGACAGCGTGCCGCCCCAGGCGTAGTCGATTTTCACGTCGTCCAGTTGTGGAAACAGCTTGATCATGTAGGGACGTACGAAATTCAGAATATCCCCGGGAAAGGATGGTCGGTAATTCTCACCACCACCAAACAACAGCCTGTGATCCTCCGACATACGGAAATAATTCACCACGAAGCGACTGTCATGCACGCCGATGCGACGGCTGATGATTGACCTCGCTCGCTCCTCTCCCAGAGGCTCGGTGGCAATCATGAAATTGTTAATCGGCATGATCTTGCCCGCCACCCTGCTTTCCAGTTTGCCCAGGTAGCCGTTACATCCAAGGACTACAAAAGAGGCCTTTACAGAACCCCTTGCGGTGCTCACCAATGACGGATCCGCACGGGTGTAGCCGGTTACCCTGGAATTCTCAAATATCAGTACCCCGGCCTCCTTCGCCGCTCGCGCCAGACCCAGCGAAAAATTCAGGGGGTGCAGGTGCGCCGCCTGTTCGTCAAGAAATCCCTCGAGAAACGTGGGTGTGTCCACCAGCGAACGAATTTCTTCCCTGGCGACCGAACGTGTATGGGGGTAGTCGTAGCGTTGCGCCAGTGCGTCGGACAATTCCTGGGCCCAACCCAGGTAGCTTTTCTTGTGCACGCCAACCAGTTGTCCTTTCTGCAGATCACACTGGATGTTGTGCCTGGCGACGCGTTCGCGGATCTCGGTCTTTGCCGCCTCGGCAAAGTCCCAGAACGTGCGAGAGGTCGCATAGCCGAAGGCCTCTTCCATCTCCAGCACATCCTTGCGCTGCCCGCTTCCAACCAGTCCGCCATTTCGCCCCGAAGCGCCAAACCCTATACGCTCGGCCTCCAGCAGCGCCACCTTGTAGCCCCGCTCCGCCAGGTTCAGGGCAGCCGAAAGCCCGGTGAACCCACCACCGATGACACAGACATCAACCTGCAGGTCCTGCGTCAGT
Organism: uncultured Gammaproteobacteria bacterium; assembly: GCA_963823435.1. Taxonomy (GTDB): domain Bacteria; phylum Pseudomonadota; class Gammaproteobacteria; order Steroidobacterales; family BM003; genus CAKZML01. Next base: position 124,574 of record CAWGLN010000013.1, read on the forward strand.
TCGGGATGGTCTTGCATGCCTACGGCCGTGGCAACGTAGTAGGTATCAGGATGGCCGCTTGAAGTCATAGTCTCCCCCGGGGAATAGCTTCCTGCCCCCGGGCAGGAAGCGGTTTCCGCTACAGAACCTGCGCCGCCGTGTCGTCCAGGCACTTGCGCGCAAGCCTGGCCATCTCGTCGATCTGGTCCACCGTAATCACCAGCGGGGGTGCAGAAATCATCGTATCGCCCACCGAACGCATCACCAGTCCGTTGGCAAAACAGGCAGTCCTGCAGATGAATCCGACATCACCCTTGGGGGTGAACAACTCCCTGGTTTTCTTGTTCTTGACCAGTTCGATGGCACCCATCAATCCCGACGGTACGCGTTTCACCCACCAGCGGATGGTCCGCCAGTTCCGCCCAGCGCTTGGCGTAATGCGGCCCGGTCACGTTCTTGACCTGTTCGATCACGTGCTCATCACGCAGAAGTTCCAGGTTCTTGATCGCGACCGCACAGCAAACCGGATGACCCGAGTAGGTATAGCCGTGGGTGAATTCACCGCCGTCCGTGGTCAGCACCCCGGCCACGCGATCGCCTACCAGCACGCCACCCAGGGGCAGGTAACCGGAGGTGACGCCCTTGGCAAAGGTGATCAGGTCCGGCTTGATCCCGAAATACTGAGACCCAAACCACTCACCGAGACGACCAAAGCCGGTGATGACCTCGTCGGCGATCAGCAGGATGCCGTACTCGTCGCAAATACGCTGGATTTCCGGCCAGTAGGTGGCCGGCGGAATTATCAACCCCGCCCGCGCCCTGTATGGGCTCTCCAATGAAGGCCGCAACGTTCTCGGCGCCAAGCTCCAGGATTTTTCTCTCCAGGGCGCGCGCGGTATCCAGCCCAAAGGCATCCCTGTCCAGGTCTCCGTGGTAGCCAAACCAGTATGGCTGCTCAATATGGACTACACCGGGAATGGTCAGGCCAAGCTGATCATGCATACCCTTCATGCCACCCAGGGTGGCGCCGCCGATGGTGCTGCCATGATAGGCATTGACCCGACTGATGATGGTCTGGCGATCAGGTTGACCCTTGAGCTGCCAGTAACGGCGAACCAGGCGAATGATCGTGTCATTCGACTCGGAACCGGAGCCGGCGAAGAAACACGTGATTCAGGTGCTCTGGGGCCACCTCGGCCAGCAACCTGGACAGCGCAATAGCCGGCGGATGAGAGGTCTGGAAGAAGCTGTTGTAATAAGGCAGCTGCTCGAGCTGACGGGTGGCTGCATCAATCAGTTCCTGGCGGCCGTATCCCATGTTCACACACCAAAGACCCGCCATGCCGTCGAGGATCTTGTTGCCATCGGCATCCCACAGGTAAATGCCATCAGCCTTCTCGATAATGCGCGAGCCCTTTTCCGCCAGTCCCTTGAAGTCGGTAAAGGGATGCAGGTAATGGGCAGAGTCCAACTTTTGCCATTCTTTTGTCGTCCGCTTTTTAATACCCATCACTTACACCCCCGTATTGTTGTCACTGCCACCACTGGCGTCGTCCAAATCAAAATCCGCAGCCATCAAGACCATGGCTGCCCTGACATCACACATTCAGCAGCAGGTATTCTCGTTCCCAGGCACTGATGACCCGGAAGAACTCTGTGTATTCCTCTTCCTTCATTTCACAGTACACACTGATGAATCGATCACCCAGCATCTGGCGCATGCCCTCGCTGGCCCGCAACATACCTACCGCTTGCGAAACCTCTCGAGGCAGGCTGTGGGGCAAGTTGTAAGCGCTGCCTATCACTTGTTTGCTCGGTGACAATTTCTGCTTCATACCCAGGTAGCCCGCAGGCCAGGGTGGCGGCAAAGGCAAGATACGGATTGGCATCCGCACCCGGCACACGATTCTCCACCCGTCGCGCCTCCGGATCCGAACGTGGAACCCGCAGCCCGACAGTTCGATTGTCATATCCCCATTGCACGTTTATGGGTGACGACAGTCTGCCCATAAAGCGCCGGTAGCTGTTCACATAGGGGGCGAACAACATGGTGGCCTCGGGAATGTAGCGCTGAAGTCCTGCAATGTAGGAATGGAATGCCTGGCTGTCCTCGCCCTTGGCATCGGTGAAAATGTTCTTGCCGGTCTTTTCATCGACAACGCTGACATGCATATGCATGGCGCTGCCCGGTTCGTTCTCCATGGGCTTGGCCATGAAGGTGGCATAAATATTCCGCCGCATGGCCGCCTCGCGTACCAGGCGCTTGAACAGGAATACCTGGTCCGCAAGATCCAGGGGGTCCCCGTGCAAAAAGTTGATTTCCAACTGGGCAGCCCCGGATTCATGCACCAGGTTGTCCACGATGATTTCCTGCGCCTCACAGAAGTCGTAAATATCGTCAATCAGCGGATCAAACTCGTTGATCGCGTCGATACTGAAGGCCTGGCGCACGGTCTCCTGGCGACCGGATCGACCCACAGGCGGCTCCAGCGGGATATCAGGATCAGTGTTGGGCTTGACCAGGAAAAACTCCACTTCCGGCGCCAGCACCGGACGCCAGCCCTCTGCCTTGTACAGATCCAGTACCCGGCGCAATACGTAACGCGGTGAAATATCGATCGGGTCTCCATCCTGGGTGAAGCAGTCGTGGATCACCACGGCGGTACGCTCGGAAGCCCACGGCACCATGCGAATGGTGGACGCATCCGGACGCAGGATCATGTCGTGGTCGACCTCATCCACCAGGTCGGTATCCGAGCACTCGCCTGTCACCGTCTGAATAAACACCGACTCGGGCAGCTTCAGTCCCTCGCGGCGAAATTTGCTGGCCGGAACAAATTTGCCCCGGGCCACGCACGCCATATCCGGCACGATACCCTCAACCTCGGATATGCCGCGCTCCTTGAGCCACTCTTCGATGAAATCCGAGTCTTCGTTATTTTCCAACATAAATCACCGTGCTTGTCTGTACTGAATTGCCGCCAGGCCAAATGCCCTGAATATCGCCGTTGAGACCGGGCTTTCCGTTGCCATCCATTCCGGATGCCATTGCAACGCAAGTGTAAATCCAGGCGCGTTTTCGACTCTGAATGCCTCTATCAACCCGTCGTGCGCCCATGCTTCTGCGAGCAATCCGGCGCCGAGTTTATCGATGCCCTGCCCATGTAATGAATTCACTGCGGCAGATTCGGTTCCCGTCAAGGTGTGCAGAAGCCCCCCGGCCTGGAAGCGAACATCGTGCGCCGGCAAGAAGCGCTGTTCCACGGGCTGATCGTGATCATCACGATGATCATCGAAACCTTCCTGCTCATGCACTCTCTGGTGCAGGCTGCCACCAAATGCAACGTTCATTTCCTGTAAGCCGCGACAAACCCCCAGCAGGGGCATGCCACGCTCGATAACCCGGGGAATCAGACCCAATGTAGTGGTGTCGCGCAGGGGATCGTGATCCGAGCCGTTGCGGCTGACGTCTCCGCCGTAATGATGGGCCTCGATATTACTCGGGCTGCCGGTCAGGAAAATGCCGTCCAGCCTGTCCAGGACCTGGTCATCCAGCATGGCGTCACCCATGGCCGGCAACATCACCGGTATGGCATCGGCAGCCTCGCTGATCGCATTCAGGTATTGCTCAAGAACACCGTGAATGTGGCGGTTCATGAAAGGCCGCCTGCAGGCGGAAACACCGATTACCGGTCTGTTGCTTTTCATTCTATTTCTCGCCCGGCCCTTGTCCGGTACCTCGTTCCTGCTGGCTGGTCGCCCAAGGTCAGACCCCATCGCGACTCATGCATCGAGAGCATCCCACAAGACCTTTGGCCCAGGGCAGCTTCCCACTCTTAACCTGGTTTTTTGAGGAAATGAAGCCTCCTGCGCCGCTTCCTGTCCGCCATTCTGGTTACCAGGTGGTGGTATGGAAGCGAGAGCGGTCTCCAGTGAAGACAGGCGTGTCGGGCGAGACCATGTTTGTTGGCAGTTGCACAGGGTGCCTTACACCTTCATGACTGCCCCGGTCTGTAGCCCGACATCGGTCCCCGCACCCAGGCAGTACAGCGCCTTTGTCAGCAGGGACAGTGTCCAGCGAAGCTCTGAAAACCTCAGCGGATCATATCAAAGGTGTTCAATAAATTAAACACCCAAACCTCCAAAGGAAACAAACGGTCCAGAAACGTCAATTAAAATTGTCAAAACCACCTCTTCCGAAACAAATCAGAGGCTCCCTAGGCCTGCCTTTCAAGCGGTCGGGTCAGGCAGGTGGGTCCGCCATCGCCCTTGGTACTGATTTCGAAACCGGAAAATTCCAGCACCTCCACCCCCGCATCATTCAGACGCCGGACGGTTTCCGGGTTGCCCGCCACCATCATGACCTTGCGTGGCGCGATGGCCAGCACGTTGCCCGCGATATCGTTGAATTCTTCCGGCGGCACCTCGACCAGACCAATGCCGCGCTCTTTCAGGGCTTTGCGAAAACGCACGGGCATCAGGGGCGAGTACACCAGGGCCAGGTCATTATCCAGCGGGCTGATGACAGACATCAGGTGGAACACATCGGATGGACCACGAAAATGTGGCAAGGGCACGGTAATCAATTCATCCACGCTGTCCCCAAGCAGCGTCCTTAGCTGGTCGATTCCCTCCTGGTTGGTCCGGTACCCCTCTCCAACCGCTGCCACGCGTGGCCCCAGCCAGACGAAATCCCCGCCTTCCAGCAAGCCCGGGCTTCGGATTGAACCCAACACCGGGATTCCCAGTCGCTGGTAGACCAGGCCCAGGTTGGCAGGCTCGGCCACCCGGGCATCCTTACCCATGCGGCACAGGATGGCACCCCTGTCACAGATGATGGAGGCGTCACGCACATACACGCTGTCCATACACAGCCCCTCACCGGGACCCGCTAAAATAACTTCCGCCCCTTCATTCGCAAGCAGCTTGAGGAAGTACTCATATTCGACAATCGCCTTGTCCAGATTGGGTGGGGAGCGGTAGTTAAGCCTCTCCCACTGCGACTCAATGTTTGCCGGGTCGAGGTAAGCATCGTTGGGATGCCGGACGATCACCCTTTTCAGCAAGGCGGTTTCAGACTGACGCGTGGTGCTTTCCGACACTGTGTGTCTCCTTGGGTTTTCAGGCATTTTGGACAATCCTTGCACCCGCTGTCCACCTGGAGACACCAGAACAACCGGAGAATGCCCGGCTCCCCTGGTCCGGCGGTATACCAGGGCCCGATTGCCGTTATAATCGGACGCCTGATTCGCCCCTGGAAGTCTCCATGTCAGCATCTGCCGGAAAAGTCGTTATCGCCGCCCTGGTTGGCAATCTTCTTATCGCCTTTACAAAATTCGGAGCAGCCTTCGTCACCGGGAGCTCTGCCATGTTGTCCGAGGGCGTCCACTCGCTGGTGGACACCGGCAACCAGGCACTGTTGTTGCTGGGAATGAAACGGGCGCAGCGGCCGGCAAGCGCCGGCTTCCCTTTTGGCCACGGAAAGGAAATCTATTTCTGGAGCTTCATGGTCGCCATCCTGCTGTTTGGCCTGGGTGCGGGCGTATCGATCTGGGAGGGAGTCTGGCATTTACAACACCCCACCGAGATGAGCAAACCGGCTGTCGCCTATGCGGTGCTGCTGGCAAGCCTGGTTTTCGAGGGCGTCTCGTTTTCAGTTGCCTTGCAGGAGTTCAACAAGGTTCGCAACGGACTGGGTTACCTCGAGGCTGCCCGGCGTGGCAAGGACCCGGTGTTTTTCGTCGTGCTGTTTGAAGACAGCGCGGCGATGATAGGCCTGTTGGCTGCACTGGCGGGGGTAACCCTGACTCACCTGACCGGCTCGCCGGTATGGGATGGTGTAGCCTCCATCGTCATCGGCCTGGTGCTGGCGACGACGGCGATCTGGCTGGCCAGGGAAACCATGGGCTTGTTGATCGGTGAGGGCGCGGACGAAACCGTGGTCGAGGCTATCCGGCATAGTATCCAAACGCACCCGGAAATCGACAATGTCAACGAGATCGCGACCCTGCATATGGGGCCCAATTTCATCGTGGTGAATGTGAGCCTGGACTTTTCGGATGAGCTTGAAAGTGGAGAGCTGGAGTCCCTGGTTACCCTGCTGACCCGGGAGATCAAGGCAGTGGACAGTTCAATCAAGAGGGTGTTCATTGAAGCTGAATCTCGCGATAACCACCACCCTCCCGCGGCTGTGGAAGCAGAGTGATGGCGAACCCTGCGCTGTGAGCCTCGACAGAATGAACGATTGACATGGGCGACAGGAAAGTTAGTCTCGCCAGGTCAGGCAGGGAAATAATGCACAACGACTATATCGAGAAAATTCTTGCAGCGCGGGTCTATGATGTCGCCCGGGTGACGCCTCTGGAAGTGGCTGCCAGCCTGTCACGAAGACTGGACAACCAGGTCTGGCTCAAGCGCGAAGACCTCCAGCCAGTCTTCTCATTCAAACTGCGTGGCGCCTATAACAAGATTTCCGGAATGAGTCCTGATCAGCTTGGCCAGGGCGTGATCTGCGCCTCGGCCGGCAATCATGGACAAGGCGTGGCGCTGGCGGCCCAGCGCAAGGGGTTGCGCGCGGTCATCGTGATGCCCACCACCACGCCCAGTATCAAGGTATTGGCAATACAGGCCCTGGGCGGGCAGACCGTCAGCCACGGCCAAACCTACGATGACGCCTACCAACATGCGCTGGAACTCGGGCGGCAGCAAGGCCTGGCCTTCATCCATCCGTTTGATGACCCGGACATTATCGCGGGCCAAGGTACGGTAGGCATGGAAATTCTTCGTCAGGCGCCGCAAGAACTTGATGCGATTTTTGTTCCCGTAGGTGGCGGCGGCCTGGCCGCGGGAGTAGCCACTTACGTCAAGCACCTGCACCCGGACACGCGGGTCATCGGGGTGGAACCCCTGGATGCGGGGAGCATGCATGCCGCCCTTGAGGCCGGCATGCCGGTCACTCTCGATCACGTGGGTATTTTCGCCGACGGTGTTTCGGTGAGACGGGTCGGGGATGAGACTTTCAGGCTTTGCCAGAAGTATCTGGATGAAGTGATTCTCGTGTCAACCGACGAAATATGTGCGGCAATCAAGGACATCTTCAGCGACACCCGCTCCATATCCGAGCCTGCCGGCGCGCTGGCCCTGGCCGGACTGAAGCGCTACCTGGAATTGAAGCCTGCGAGCGGCCTGAACCTGGCAGCCATCGTGACCGGGGCCAACATGAATTTTGACCGGCTGGGGCATGTTGCCGAAAGAGCCAATATTGGCGAGCACACCGAGGCTTTATTTGCGGTAGAAATTCCCGAAAAACCCGGCAGCTTTTTGAATTTCTGCGAGGCCCTGGGACGACGCGTAGTGACCGAATTCAACTACCGCTACGGGGACAATCGCCAGGCCCGGATTTTTGTCGGTATCCAACTGCAGCGCGGCGACAAGGAACGCCGGGAGGTGTTGGAACACCTGCTTGCGTCGGGTTTCGGCACACTTGATCTGAGTGACAACGAACTGGCCAAACTGCATGTGCGTCATATGGTGGGTGGCTATGGCCCAAGCCTGGCCGACGAACACCTGTTTCGCTTTGAGTTCCCTGAACGCCCCGGTGCCCTGATGAATTTCCTGCAGGCCATAGGCAGCCGCTGGAACATCAGCCTGTTTCATTATCGCAATCACGGTTCGGATTTCGGCCGGGTGCTGGCCGGTGTGCAGGTTCCCGCAAGTGACTGGGAGGATTTCGGTCAACACCTGTCGGAGCTGGGCTACGCATATTGGGAAGAAACCAGCAATCCAGCCTACCAGATGTTCCTGGGACCGGCGCCCTGAGCAGGGAACCCGATCTGTTCAGCCTGGCGCCAGTTGGCCGACCCTCTCTAACTTCCTCACGCGGTTGGCGCCTTGAACCAGGGTCGATTCGCCTGCAGCCCGATCAAAAATGACCTTGCCCCGGCAAACGCGGTGTGAAGCTACGCCGAACGATCCCGGCTTCACTGATAATCACCGCCGTGCTCTCCGGGATTTCCTCCCAGTAGTCATCAAGGTGAGTATAGGGCTCCGACACCACTGCCACAGACTGCTCGTCAAAGTTGGCGGCCTCCGGGTTTAGTTCGGCCAGCGCGCCCCGGGTCTTGCTGTGGAACAGGGTGCGCGATTTCCCACAAGTGGAATAGCGCACCGCGTAAACAGAGTTTCCATCGGTCAGACCCACAGTCATTTGCATCGCGTTGGCGATAGCGTGCTCCTCGGCCACGTTTTCCACCAAGCCGGTCATCAATTCCAGCGCCGAAACGGGATCATTCTCCAGACCCAGGCCAAGTGCCAGGTAAAACATCAATTCCGAATCCGTGGTGCCGCGAATGTAATTGAACAACTCGGGACGCACCTGGAGCAGCAATGTGCGCCGGATCATATCGAAATGCTGGATCAGTCCGTTGTGCACAAAGGACCACTTGCCGTACCGGAAGGGGTGGCAGTTGCTGCGTTGTATCTCCGAGCCGGTGGCCGCCCTGACATGGGCCAGGAATACGGAGCAATTTATCTGGCTGGCAAGATCACGCAGATTTTCATCGTTCCAGGCAGGTCGGATGGCCCGATAAAGCCCCGGTGATTCGCGATGCTGATACCAGGCGATGCCAAAGCCATCGCCATTGGTGCGGGAATCACTACGCCGGGCCGCGAGGCTTTGCTGGATCAGGGAATACTCGGTCCCGAACAACAAGTCATCCAGGAATACCGGTGTGCCCTTGTATGCCATCCATCGACACATGCCGTGCTCCGAAGCTTTGCCTGATCCAGGCCAGGGGAGAAACGCGCTATCGACCTATACGCTGCCGGGCCATGGCGTCAGCAACCCTGTTGGTGCTCAAGCCCTGTTTGTCCGCGGCCTGGAATATTTCCGTCAAACGACCACCTATGTCTTCCAGTCGCGCCATCACCTCGCGATCATCCCCGAGGCCAAAATACTGGTAGGCCACATTGATGATGCCACCCGCATTGATCACGTAGTCTGGCGCGTAGAGAACGCCCTTGTCCCTGAGGGCATCACCGTCGGCATCGGTGGCCAACTGGTTGTTGGCGCCGCCGGCAACGATGGCGACCTGTAACTTGGAAATACTGTGCGCGTCCAGAATTCCACCCAGCGCGCAAGGCGCCAGGACATCTGCCTGCTGCAGCAGAATGTCATCCCCGGTTACCGCCTGCGCGCCGAATTCGTCGACCACCCGCTGCACACGTTGATCATCAATATCCGCGACAATCAGTCGGGCGCCCGCTGCAGCCAGGTCCTGGCAGAGGTAGTAACCTACATGACCCACGCCCTGCACTGCGACACGCAGACCCTCCAGATTCTCCCGGCCGAGTTTGTGTGCTGCAGCGGCTTTGATACCGTGAAAAATGCCCCGCGCAGTCTTGGGTGAAGGATCACCCCCGGCGGCACCACTCTCGTGAGGCAGACCACTGACGTAGCTGGTGCGTCCGGCAACAATCTCCATGTCGGAGACATTGATCCCCACATCCTCGGCGGTAATGTAGCCACCACCCAGCGATTCGACAAAATCACCGAAGGCCTGGAACAATTCGTCGGATTTGTCGTGGCGAGCATCCCCGATGATGACGGCCTTACCGCCACCCATCGGCAGACCCGCCATGGCATTCTTGTAGCTCATGCCTTTGGACAGTCGCAGTACGTCCTTGATGGCGTCATCATCCGACGCGTAGGACCACATACGGCAGCCGCCCGCAGCCGGGCCCAGTGCCGTGGAATGGATTGCGATAATGGATTTCAGGCCAGTGGCCGGATCGCTGCAAAAAACCACTCGTTCGTGGTCATCGAACGATATATGTTGAAAAACGCTCAAGATTGTCTCCGGTTCATCGGACATCTGACTCAGGCTGGCGGCATTGTACTAGGATTCCAGCCGCCTGATTCACTCAGGAAGCAGGTTTCTCAATCCAGGTAGCGGGATCCAGGCCCAGCCGGGCAACAGCACCCAAGTAGAAAAGGTTAGTCAATTCCGGTCTCGGAGTCAGTAAGCTGATATACATACACCACGCCACCGTGAGACAGTCCACGATTGTGCACCATGCATCCAGATCTTCGCGTGGGGGCTGCCAGCCGGCCTTGTTGACGTAGGCCCGCCAAATCTTCTCGGCCTCCTCGTCGTTCATATCGTGATAACAAATCAAGGTCGCCAGATCGACCAGGGGACTGCCTCCGTCCGCATATTCCCAGTCAATAAAACGGGTACTCCAACCCTGGATAATATTTCCGCACCACAGGTCCTGGTGACACAGGGCCAGGTTCCTGTCCTGCAGCCTCGCAACGGCCCTGACGCACAGCCTGGTGAGAACGGAGCGTTTGATCGGCTCCACGTTCAGCAAGTAACGTTCCACCCTTTTCACCGGTTCCAGTACCGTTCCCGCAGGACTGAAGCTGTGCAAACGCACCAGCGAATCCGTCAAGGTATCCAGGGCGTCGTCCTCAGTCAGCATATTGCGTGACCAGGCCACCCCGGGCAGGTATTCATAGACGATGAACCGTTTTCCCGAGTCCAGCAGTACCGGCGCCGGCGCCAGTCCACTTCCTTCCAGCAACTTCAGCACCTCAAATTCCCGGCCAAGATCGCGAGCCCCTGCCGTGGATGTTCCGCGCCTGACCACGTAGCGGACATCCCCCACAGTCAGCCGCTGGGCCGAACTCGGGTTGCCTCCGGGCATTGGCTCAAGGCGTGCTGTACTGGCTTTTCCCGGCAAGCCCAGCTTGCGCAGAAGATAGGGGAGAAATTGCTCTGGGTTATTCACGCGGGGCTGTCCAGGTTCTGCCTGCTCACACGTTGCCAGCTCACGTATCCAAAAATCGATATGACCACGTATAAGGCAAACAGGATAGCGGTGAGTTGCAGCCCCCTTAGCTCATACAAATAGATACATATGCTGTCTATGACTATCCAGTAGAGCCAGTTCTCCAGCTTTTTCTTGGTGACCAGGTAAGTTGTCCAGACTGCTCCCCAGCTGGTAAATGAATCCAGGTAAGGGAACGCAGCCTGGGTATAACTGGCCAGCATCCACCCCGATGCTACGCTCAAGGCGAGTATGCAGACCACGGCCCACACGTGTACGATCAAGGGCCACGTGCTGACGTCCAGTTTTTTCCCACCACTCTCGCCGCGCCGCCATTGCCGCCAGCCATAGACTGCCATGAACAGGTAGAACACCTGCAGCACGGATTCCATATACAACCTGGCTGCGAAGAACAGGTACAAATAGATAGCGGTGCTTACAAAGGCAGCCCCCCAGCACCACAGGCTTTCCCTGACCGCCAGCAACAGGTAGGCAATGGCCAGCACCACCGCGGTCAGCTCCAGGAAGTTCATGGCCAGGAATTCAACTATCAGCTGTTGCATGTTCAAGCTACCGGCCGCACGTCTCCGCCCAGGACCTTCATGACGAACGCCGCCTGCTCGCCCGACTCGTGAGCCATCCGCATTTCACGTGACAGCAAACTCATGACGGTGGCGTAATCACCGAAGACCTGGGTGCTGGTCGGGTTGGTGAGCACTTCCAGCTCGGGGTGGCTATTAAGCGCCTCAATGAAGTCGACAATGCCACGCAGATAATCCGTGGTCAGGGGGTACATGCTTATCTCAACGGTAACGTTCATCGGGCACCTGCTGTCTTGCCGAAATCCGGGTTAATAACGAAAATTCAAGGTCAGGCCGAGCTGGCGGGGATCGCCCTGGCGTGTATACAACTTGTCTTCCCAGTCCGGCGGCTCGTTGGCAAAGTAAAACCCCCGCACCTGGTAGACCTGGTCCAGAACATTGCGCGCCCAAAACCAGGCGCTCCAGCGCACACCCTCGTATCCCACACGGGCATTGACCAGGCTATAGGCCTCGGAGCGTTGGTCATGGCTGTCGGAAAAGTAAAAACTGTCTCTGCCCGCTACATCGGCTCGCGCAAAAAAACCCTTCTCGGCGTGATAGCTGATGCCAAGACTGTAATTCCAGGTTGGCGCATGCGCCTGCTCCCGGCCATCCAGCACCCGGGTTCCCGCTTCGTAATCCCGGAATTCTGAATGCAGCAATCCCAGGGCCGCGTTCAAAGCCCAGCCCTCGGCCAGGTCCCATTGCAACTCTCCTTCCAGACCGTAATTCACGCCCTCGGCGGCATTGTCGTTATAGAACGTGAAGGACAGCGGGTCGCTGGGGTCATCCTGAAACGAAGTGCTGACCTGGGCATCATCCCGGTCCATGTAGAACAAGGCGACGGACCCCGCCAAACCGTGTCGGGGCGACACGACCTTGAAACCAAATTCCAGATTCCAAAGGTACTCCGGGTCAAATATCCTGCGCTCCTCGGGTATCGACGGATTAATGTTGAATCCCCCCGCCTTGTAACCACGAGCCAGGGTAGAGTAGAACCGTGCAAGCGGAGATAACTCATAGGCCAGCGTCAAGTGGCCACCGGGCATGTTATCGACGGGGCTGAAGCTAACGCCCTGACTGTCCGTGTAGCTTGCTTTCCGTTGCTCGAGGCGCAGACCAAAGGCAAGACTCCAACTCTCTGTCAGCTGCGAATCAAGCTGACCAAACAGGGCCAGGTTGGTGGCCTGGTAACTGCTGTCCAGCGAGCGGTAAATGTCACCGTTATAAGTATCAAGAATATCGTTGGTCTCCTCGATATCCAGGCCATACAAACCTATGACCCAGGCGGTGCTGGCGTGCAAGATCTCCGCGCCCGGGCGGGAGCCCAGCCGAAATTCCTGGCCCAGGCTGCTGCGCTCGCGCCAGGTGGTAGAAAAAAAATCGTAGGGAGCATATTCGCCCCAGCTGTCATCATTACCCCAGTCGCCGTCAAAACTGAACAGCACATCGCTGTCGACCACAGTAGTGATACTTAACAAGGACACACTTTCCGAGGCATCCCACTCAATACGGGCGGCCATCGCAGCCGTACGCTGACTGTCTTCACCCGGCTTGTCGGAAAGGGTGTTCAGTGAATTATCAATTGCCCAGGCATCGTAACCGTTATCCAGATTCACCAGCATGCCGGTGAATTTCGCCCGCAAGGTATCCGTTATCGCCCAGTTCAGCTTGCCCCGGGTAGTCAATTCATCCCGTTGATTGGTGTCGTTGGCGCCAAGATACTGATTGTCACGAAAGCCATCCTGGGTGGAACGCTGGGCTACCAGTCTATACCCCAGTCGCTCGCTCAATGGTCCGCCCAGGGCCAGACCCATCGCCTGGCCCGAATCACTGCCCGCGGTAGCCTCGGCGTTTATCTCAAAGGCATCACCAGGATCCATGGTTCGCACAGAGATCAAACCGGCCAGGGCGTTGGCCCCAAACACCGTGCCCTGGGGTCCACGCAGAACCTCTACCTGGCGCGTGTCAAACAAGGTGGCAACCCCACCCATGCCACTGAAGTCTATATCGTCAACCAGGAAACCAACGGAGGGGTTGGGGGCACCCTCGTATTGGCTGCGCTCGCCAATTCCACGAATCTGGAAGTAGCGTGGACGCGAGGTGCCACCGGCCCAGTTCAGATTTGGTATCAACTGCACCACGCTTTCCAGGTGCTGCTGCCCCACCTCCTCCAGCAAGGCCTGGTCGAGCACGGTGACGCTGGCGGAAGTCGCCAATTGGGTCGCCTCCCTGAGGGAGGCGGTGACCGTGATACTTTCTATCGCCTGTGCCGACGAATCCTGGGCAAGAGTTGCCGATCCCGGGATGAGGGTTCCCATCACAGTAACCAGGGTGAAAAAAGTGACACGATTCATGGACCGAGATTCTCCTGCGGAATTTCCGGGAGAGCCGGTAAGCGACGGTAAGGTGGCTGGTTTGCCGGGAAAGGCACCTAGTCCCTACGCCGGTACTATCCGGATCAGGTTCAAAGGGTTCCCGACCACCTCCCTGGCGATCGACATCTCAGGCCGTATTGGCCACCCCTAAGGCGGTCCCCAATATACCCCAGCGCAGCGGCATTAGACAGCCTTCCGCAGACTCATGGTTCCAGCGGCAGGCCTCCCCGGCAGGGCTGGTCTGTGTCATAGATGGTGAACTAGTAGATTTTTCTAAGTGCCTTGAGCACATCGCGCCGGGCAATCATACCCACCATGCGCTCGTCCTGCATGACCAGGAAGCGTCGGTAGGGTTTGTTAACAAAGCGCTCGGCCAGGTCGAGAATAGAGGTGTCAGGATGCACGCTGGCCACTTCCTTGGCCATGACCTCGTCGACCCGGCCCGCCATATCGCCATGGTAACCGGCATGCAACGCGGCTTTGATGCAATCGTACTCGGTGAACATCCCGACCACGTCGCCCATCTCATCCACCACAGGAGCCCCGGAAATGCCGTAGTCAATCAGCAGATTGACGGCTTTCATGACTTCCATATCCGGCTTGAGCGTTATGACCTCGGCGGTCATGAAATCGCGAACCTTGATGCTACTGATGGGCATTATTGCGTCTCCTGCACGTTCCTGCGGCAGCGTTTACACATTGGCAGTCTTTGCCAACTCCGCCACAACTGCCCTTGATGGGTTCGCGACCAAAAATCACGCCGATAGCGCAGCCAAAAAGCGCAAGACCGGTCACAACAAAAGCAAATAAGAATTCCACTACGCTCTCCCGGGGATCAACCGCCGAAGTCGTCCAGCAAAATATTCTCCGGATCCACGCCCTGCTCATCCAGCATGTGAATCACAGCCGAATTCATCATGGGCGGACCACACATATAGTACTCACAATCCTCGGGTGCCGGATGATCCTTGAGATACATCTCATACACGACCTGGTGGATAAATCCCACCGGACCGGTCCAGTTATCTTCCGGCATCGGATCCGACAAGGCAACGTGCCAGGTGAAATTGGGATACTTTTCGGCCAGGGCGTCAAACTCCTCGGCATAGAATATCTCACGCTTGCTGCGGGCCCCGTACCAGAAACTGATCTTGCGCTTTGAATCCAGACGCAATAACTGGTCAAAAATATGCGAGCGCATGGGAGCCATACCGGCGCCACCGCCGATAAATACCATTTCCGCATCCGTTTCCTTGGCGAAAAACTCACCAAAGGGACCCGAGATGATCACGGGGTCACCCGGCTTGAGGTCGAAAATGAACGAAGACATCTTGCCTGGCGGTACAACACCATAAGCCCCGGGAGGCGGCGTGGCGATACGCACGTTAAGTATGATGATACCTTTCTCACCGGGATAACTGGCCATGGAGTAGGCCCGCATCAGCGGCTCGGTCACCTCGGATTTCAGATCCCAAAGCTTGTATTTGTCCCAATCATCCCGGAATCTCTCCTCGATGATGAAATCGGAGAAATTGACCTTGTGGGCCGGGCACTCGATCTGGATATAACCACCGGCGCGGAACGGCACGTCCTCGCCTTCCGGCAGTTCCATGACGAGTTCCTTGATGAAAGTCGCCACGTTGTGGTTGGAACGCACCGTGCAGGTCCACTTGCGCACGCCGAACACCTCTTCCGGCACCTCGATCTTCATGTCCTGCTTGACCATTACCTGGCAAGACAGGCGATGCCCCTCGGCGGCTTCGCGCTTGTTGATCGACGAGCGCTCGGTCGGCAGGATCACTCCGCCACCCGAGTGAATCTTCACCCGGCACTGACCGCAAGTGCCACCGCCGCCACAGGCCGAGGGAATAAACAGCTCGGCATCAGCCAGCGCCCCGAGCAGCTTGCTGCCCACGGGCGCTTGCACGACGCGTTCGCCATTGACCGTGATGTCAACCGAGCCGGATGCCACCAGCTTGGAACGGAAAAACAGGATCACAACCACCAGGATCAGGATAATCCCGGTAAAGAAGGCAGTTCCCAGTACGATTTCAATCATTTGCCACAATCCCGGCTAGGCCCCGATCAACGCGATCAGAGATGAATTCCACCGAATAACATGAATGCCATGGACATAAGGCCCACGGTAATAAAGGTAATCCCGAGTCCCTGGAGACCTTCCGGCACATCGCTGTACTTGAGCTTCTCCCTGATGCCCGCAAGCAAGACTATAGCCAGTGCCCAACCGAAGCCGCTGCCAATACCGTAGACAGTGGCCTCGATAAAGCCGTAGTCACGACGAACCACAAACAAGGTGCCACCCAAAATGGCGCAGTTCACGGTGATCAGGGGGAGGAAGATACCCAGTGCGTGGTAGAGCGCCGGGAAAAACTTGTCCAGGGTCATTTCCAGGATCTGGACCATCGCGGCAATCACACCGATGTAGCTGATCAGACCCAGGAATTCCAGGCTGACCCCGGAAATACCGGCCCATTCCAGTGCATCCGGCTTGAGCAGGTACTGGAAAATCAGGTTATTGACCGGTACCGTCAGAGCCTGCACTACCACTACCGCCGCACCCAGGCCAATGGCTGTTTCCACTTTCTTGGACACGGCCAGGAACGTACACATGCCCAGGAAGAACGCAAGCGCCAGGTTCTCCATGAAGACACTTTGGATAAAAAGCGAGAATAGGCTATCCATCAGCTTAGCTCCGTCCTGTGCACGTGACTAATGCGGTACTCCGGCTTTTCAACCTGGGCAGGTCTGAGTACACGCACGACCCAGATCATCAGACCGATAATGAAAAACGCGCTGGGCGCCAGCATCATCAGGCCGTTCGGGTAATACCAGCCACCCTCGGTCACTTTTGGCAGGATCTGGAGACCCATCAGGCCACCGGTGCCAAAAAGCTCCCTTATCACGGCCACCACGATCAGGACCGCGCTATATCCCAGGCCGTTGCCCAGTCCATCCAGGATGCTTGGCCAGACCGGATTTTTCATGGCATAAGCCTCGGCGCGACCCATCACGATACAGTTGGTTATGATCAGACCCACGAACACCGAAAGGCGCTTGGACAGGTCGAAGGCATAGGCCTTTAACAACTGGTCCACCACGATGACCAGTGAAGCGATAATGGTCATCTGCACGATGATCCGGATATTGGTCGGTATCTGTTTCCGGATCAGACTGACGCTGGCATTGGAGGCGATAATCACCCCAGTCAGCGCCAGGCACATGAGCAGGGATGCGGCCAGGGAAGTTGTCACCGCCAGGGCCGAACAAATACCCAGCATCTGCAAGGTGATGGGGTTGTTATCGACCAGCGGATCAAGAATTATGCGTTTGTCGACAGCCATTTCAGCTCGCCTCCTTCTGTTGCTCTTTCAGCCTGGCAAGGTAAGGACCAAAGCCCTCTGGGCCCAACCAGAATCGCAGCAGTGCCGTCACACCATTACTGGTCAAGGTGGCACCCGAAATGGCATCCACCTGGTAATCAATCAGGGGTGAGGAAGGTTTTACTCCACCCTTGACCACTTCCAGCAGGGGTTGGCCTGTCTCATCCACTGCCAGCTTGCCCTGCCACTTGGCCAGCCAGCGCGGGTTATCCACTTCGGCGCCCAGTCCGGCCGTCTCGCCCTGCTCGTAGAATTTGAGCCCGCGAATTGTGCGCAGGTCGGCATCCAGGGCGATGAACCCATACAGGGTCGAATACAGACCGGAACCGTAGATCGGCAATACCACGCCCGCTAACTGGCCATCTTTCTTCAGCAAGTAGACCTTGGCCATATCTGCACGTCGCTTGATGCGGGCAATGTCTTCCTGTGAATCAAGGGCTTTGCTTGTATCCGGCTTGCGGGCAGCGGTGACGGCATTGAAGGTCTCGGGATTCACCTGGGTATTCTCAGCGCCCGTATCCAGGTCGATGATGTGGGCCTCTACCGACCCCATCAATTCGTTTACCTTGGCGACCGGTGCACCGGCCTCGGCAAGACCTGCCGCCAGAAGCAAATTACGCTGCACATCCAGACGCACATTGGCTTCCTGGGTGGGCCGCAAGACTACCGCGGCCCCGGAAACCAGGACCGAGAAAACCAGGCAAAGCACTAACGCCACGAACAGCGTTTTTTGCCAGGAGTCGTTACTCATGCCAATTCCTCCCTGCGGCGACGACGGCGGATATTCGCCTTGACGACGCCATAGTCAATAAGCGGTGCAACCAGGTTGGCAAACAGGATGGCCAGCATGATTCCCTCGGGGAAGGCTGGATTAGCCACCCGGATCACGACCGTGAGCGCGCCGATCAGGGCGCCGTAGATCAGTCGACCGGTATTGCTCATCGCCGCGCTCACCGGGTCGGTGGCCATGAACATCATGCCGAAGGCAAAGCCACCTACTACCAGGTGCCAGTGCCAGGGCATGCTGGCCATGGGTGTGTAATCCGTGCCCAGGAAATTGAACAGCAGACTGGTTATCACCATACCGCCGAAAACACCAAGAATGATGCGCCAGGATGCGATACGCATATAGATAAGCAGCAGGCCACCAAAAATACAGGCCAGCGCCGAGGTAGATCCGAGGTCGCCCTGGATTGTCCCGAGAAATGCCTGCATCCAGCTCACATCACCACCGTGTAGCGCCGTCATGCCACCTGTGGCGGCTACAGCCAGCGGCGTCGCGCCGGAAAAGCCGTCTACCGCAGTCCAGACCGTGTCGCCGGAGATTTGCGCCGGGTAGGCAAAGAACAAAAATGCCCTGCCCGTGAGCGCCGGATTGAGAAAGTTCTTGCCGGTTCCGCCGAACACTTCCTTGCCAATTACAACGCCAAAACTGCAACCCAGTGCAACCTGCCAAAGCGGAATCGCTGGCGGCAGGATCAGGGCGAATAGCAAAGAAGTGACCAGGAAACCTTCGTTGACTTCGTGATTTCTAACTGCGGCAAATAGCACTTCCCAGAAACCACCTGCCGCCAGGGTCACCGCGTAGATCGGCAGGAAATACACCATGCCGTGCCACATGCAGTCCCACAGACTGCGAGGATCATAGGCGACATGCAGAATCGCCAGGATCGCGCCCCTCCAGTCATCCGGCGCAGGCAGACCCAGCCCGCTGATCGCGAGGTTGGCCTGGTAGCCCGTGTTCCAGATGCCGAAGATGGCAGCGGGGGTGGCCGCGATCACTACCGCGTACATGACCCGCTTGAGATCTACGCCGTCGCGAACATGCGGAGCAACCCGGGTTCGATCCGGCGGGGAATAAAATAGCGTGTCCACCATCTCGTATACCGCGTGGAGTTTCTCCAGGCGGCCACCCTTGGCAAACAGCGGGTGGAGGTTATCCAGCAATCGACGCAGAGCACGCATCAGCCTTCCCTCTCAATCATTTCAAGGTTACTCCGCAACACCGGACCGAAGTCGTACTTGCTGGGACATACGTAAGAACACAAGGACAGGTCTTCCTCATCCAGTTCCAGACAACCCAATAGTTGGGCCTCGTCGGTATCCTGGACCAGGATTGCACGCAGCAACTGGGTAGGAAGAATATCCAGGGGCATCACGCCCTCGTAGGATCCAATGGGTACCATTGCCCTGGGGCTGCCCTCTTGCGAACTGGTGAAATTGAACAGCTTGGAGCCACCAAACCAGCTGGAGGCGAAGGTGCGGGTAACCGAGAATTTCTCGGGCCCGGCCTGGCGAAGGCCAGGAACTTGCGTTCTACCTCGTCGCCAATCACCGAGATCTGGGTGTGGTAACGACCCAGGTAGGCGCTCCAGTCCGCCGCTCGCCGTCCCGAAAGAACCGATCCGGATATCACGCGGCTTGCACCCGACACCAGCTCATCCTTCAACAACTCCCGGGTTGATGCACCCAGACGCGTACGAACAAGACGAGGTCTCTTGACCCTGGGACCTGCAAGGGCGATTACGCGTGAAGGATCCCGCTTGCCGGTCAACACCAGGTGCCCTATTTCGATGACATCCTGGTAGCCGATGTGCCAAACCCTGCGCTTGACGCTGACCGGGCTGAGCATGTGAATGTGGGTCCCGGCCAGTCCGGCAGGATGCGGACCCGAGAACTCGGTATGACTGATCTGATCCGACTTTGGCATGCCCGGTGTGACACCAGCGGCCGTGCAAACATGTACCTTGCCCGGAGTCAGCGTAGCCAGCGCACACAATCCAGCCCGGAATTCATCTTCCCGGCCACGCATCACGATTGCGGGATCGGCCGCCAGTGGACTGGTATCAATGGCCGTGACAAACAGTGCGTAGGGTTCGGCGTCAATCGCCGGGATCTTGCTGAAAGGACGGGTCCGCAAGGCAGTCCATAGACCTGAAGTCCTCAGCATCTCGCGAATCTTCGTCCGATCCAGGCTTTCAAGTCCCTGTTCTCCCTGGGCCTCCCAGGTTTCCTGCGCATCGCCTGAAAGATCGATCACCACTGACTGCAGCACTCTTCTGTGGCCACGGGTAATCGCCCGGACAACACCGGCGCCGGGAGAGGTAAAAAGCACATCCGGATTGGTCTTGTCCTGGAACATGGGCTGCCCCAGGCTCACTTGTTGACCTTCTTCAACCAGCATCTTCGGCTTAAGGCCAACGTAGTCGAATCCGATCAGCGCCACGGCACTTGTTTCACGGTCCTCAATTACCTGTTCCGGCGCACCGGAGATCGGCAAGTTCAAACCTTTTTTAATTTCAATATGCATGGTATTTGCCACAAGACCCCACCGTATTTTAGGAATGCCCCGCCCCGGAGACCCGACCCTTACTCGCCAGGTAGCGGTGCACGTTTACACGCTCCAGCGTCACCAGGCCACCGCAGTCGGCCTTCTCAAACAACTCATCCAGGACAGCCTGAAAGTTCTTCAATTTCACTTCCTCGTCCACCAGTTCAATCACTACCGGCAAGTCCGCCGAGAGATCCAGCACACGAGCGGTACGTATGGTACTGGTCGCACCGAATCCAGTCACACCTTTCCAGGCCGTCGCCCCGGCCAGACCGTCGGCCCGGGCCTTCTGCACGATGCGTTCATACAGTGGCGAATGCCCAACCTTGTCCGCTTCGCCAACAAAGATACGCATCAATACTGCCTGTTCCGCCAATGCCATTGTTCTACCTCAGCAAAGCCGACACCAGGAGCATGCCCAGGTAAAAACATGCCATGGCGCCAACCAGCGTTGCGGTCATATAGGCCGCAGCGAGAAAATAGTCGTGCTCGCTCAAATACGTGTGCATCTCGTACACGAAAGAAGACAAGGTAGTGAACCCACCGCAAAAACCCGTTGCCAGTAACAGGCGCATCTCGGTGGAAGGCCACTCTGTTCTGAAGACCATTTGCATAATCACGCCTATCAGGAAACACCCGGCCAGATTGGCCACCAGGGTCCCCGCAGGGAAGCTCAGCGACAGCGCCTGGCTGCCCAGGGACAGCAGGTAGCGCAATATCGCCCCCAGCATCCCGCCGACGCCCACATAGGCGATGGGAGCTAACATCAATATGGTCTTCAAACTCTCTCCCCTCAGGATGCGAAGTCTTCGATCCAGGCACTTTATTGTCAACTGTGGCGGATACCTATATGAATACGGGGCAAATCGTGAAAACCACTACAAAAACAGCATCTTCTCAGGCCAGGTCCCGACCACGGTCATCTTGTTATACGGCAATATCCACGGCCAAGACTAAAGCATTCACACGATATTGGAAGATCGGCCCCGGCCTGCCGGACGAGTAAAGATGGGAGAATCCCGGCTGCGCCGCAACACGCCTGCGGTACCCGGGGGGACGCCAAAATGGTCTCAGCCCTTGCTGCGTATCACCAGCACCGGACAATTCGCGTCCCGCAACACAGCCTCGGTAGTGCTACCCAGCACGGCGTGGCGCAGGCCCCGGTAACCATGAGTAGACATTACGATCATGCTGGCCTTGTGTTCCCTGGCGTAGTCGACGATCTGTATCGCCGGCTTGCCTACCAGCACAGCGGTAACGGGAGGGGCGTCAAATCGCTCTGCGTTCTGGTCCAGGAATTCGGTCATGCGTTGCCTGCCATAGTCTTCCAGTTCATTGGCCGACGGCATCATCGCGGCAGAATTAACGAAAGCACCATAATAATGGGGCATTTCGATGGAATAAATACAGTGAATCTGCGCACTTTCCACCGCAGCCATCTTGCGAGCCCAGTCAACCGCAGCCAGGGACTGGATCGAAAAATCTGTTGGAAAAACAATTACCGACTCGCTCACGGGACACCTCCTGACAACAGGCAGGTAAAGCGTTCAAGCCTTGCCAGACCTTCGCCCGCAGTCTAGAAAAAATTTCGCCTTTTGGTAATACGGAGTTACCGCCAACTCGCTTACATGAGAGTCCGAATATCCAGGTCGCCTTCGGCAAAACGTGCACGCAGGACTTTCTTGTCGAACTTTCCGACGCTGGTCTTGGGCACCTCGGCAATAAAGCTCCAGCGCTCCGGCAACCACCACCTCGCAACCCTGGCAGCCAGGTATTCGGACAACTCCTCCGGGGTGACCGTTGCACCCTCGGCCAGCACCACGCAGGCCAACGGCCGCTCATCCCAGCGCTCGTCCGGTACACCTACCACCGCCGCCTCGACCACCTGCGGGTGACCCATGATGGCGTTTTCCAACTCCACCGACGAAATCCATTCGCCACCTGACTTGATCACATCCTTGGCCCGGTCGGTGATCCGGATGTATCCGTTGGGTGTCAGTGAACCCACATCTCCCGTACACAACCAGCCATCGACAAACTTGTCGGGATCCGCGTCGCGATAATACGACCCGGTGATCCACGGACCCCTTACCTGGATCTCGCCGGTGGATTCACCGTCCCAGGTCACTTCCTCCCCTGCATCGTTTATCAGCCTGATTTCAACGCCGGCGACCACCTGCCCGGCCATCGATATCCAGTCCACCTCCTCGGACTCCGGCGTACCCTTGGGCGGATAGGATATGGCCGCCACCGGACTGGTCTCGGTCATCCCCCAGCCCTGGTGAATAGACACGCCATGGCGCTCCCTGAAGCCCTCGATGAGCGACCTGGGCAGGGCCGCACCGCCACAGATCACCATGCGGACAGAGGAGAAATCCACCGGGTTGGCATCGGCGTGACGCAATACCTCGTTCCAGATGGTCGGCACCGCACCAGCCATGGTGACCTTGTGGTCCTGGATGAAGCGGCACAATGGTTCGGCCTGCAGGAAACGGTCCGGCATGGCGAAGTTGGCACCCACC
The DNA here is from genome assembly GCA_963823435.1 of uncultured Gammaproteobacteria bacterium. Classification (GTDB taxonomy): domain Bacteria; phylum Pseudomonadota; class Gammaproteobacteria; order Steroidobacterales; family BM003; genus CAKZML01. Next base: position 147,596 of record CAWGLN010000013.1, read on the forward strand.
ATCCAGCCGGCATACGGCAGACCCCAGGCGTTGGCGTGGAACATCGGAACTATCGAGAGTATGACGTCGTACTGATTCAGTGCCAGTATCGCCCCGCTGGTGATACCCCAGGAATGCAACACCGACGAGCGATGCGAATACACCACGCCCTTGGGATTGCCGGTGGTGCCACTGGTGTAGCACATGGCGGCCGCAGAACGTTCATCCAGGTCCGGCCAGTCGCAGGTGGTCTTGGCAGCGGCCAGTAATTCCTCGTACCTCAGGACCTGGGCACCATGCCCCTCCAGCGCCGAGGCATCGCCGTCGCCCACCACGATGTAGGTTTCCACCGTCTTGAGCTGGGAGGCGACCCTGGCCAGCAGCGGCAGGACGCTGTCATCCACGATCACTACCTTGTCTTCCGCATCATTGGCCACGTAAACAAGCTGCTCCGGGAACAGCCTGATATTGAGGGTATGCAAGACCGCGCCCATGCAGGGGACGGCCATATAAGCCTCAAGATGGGACTGGTTATTCCAGCAGAATGTTCCAACCCTGTCCGTTTCCCTGACCCCAAGACCGGCGAGCGCATTGGCCAGCCTGGCAGAGCGTTCAGCCACCTGTGCGTAGGTGGATTCCCGGTACCCCTGCGAGGTCATCGTGCTAACCCTGCTGTCCGGGAAAGCCTTGCGGCCATACTCGAAAATCATCCTGATGGTTAGCGGAAAATCCTGCATCGTTCCCAGCACTGCTGTTCTCCCTAAGACCTGTATCATGACCGGTGTGATGTCCGAAAACTCTATGACTGCCATCGTACCCGGAGTTAGCCCGTCGCTAAACATAGCACGAAGGAAATCTGCCTTGGATCACCCTGCAATAATTCACTTTGTATTTTTTCAGGGATGCCGGACGGCTGAACCGGCACGCCAGGCGCTGGACCAGGCTATTAAGGAACTGGCACTGGATTGCCGGGTGATCGAGATTGATACCACCGACGGACTTTCAGGCGCCGCCATGGGGCGCTACCCGTCCCCCACTATCCTGGTGAACGGCAGGGAGTTGTTTGGGCCCAGCCAGGGCTCCGGTGCATGTTGCCGCGTCTACCCGGCGGGCAGCCTTGAGCCCGCTGTGCTGGCAGCGGAGCTGGGCGCCGCCCTCGGACTTGCCTGACTCGCTGAACGGGTTTGTCCCGATTGATTCAGGGCACAGAGCGACCCGCCAGGCCCCGCTCGTACCAGGTCTTGCTGGCGTTAACGATACGGACAACAGACAACATCACCGGCACTTCGATCAAGACGCCAACCACGGTGGCCAGGGCAGCCCCGGAGGTAAAACCGAAAAGACTGATCGCCGCAGCCACCGCCAGCTCGAAAAAATTGCTCGCTCCGATCAAGGCAGAGGGTCCGGCCACGCAATGGGCCACACCCAGTTTGCGATTCAGCAGGTAAGCCAGTCCCGAATTGAAATACACCTGGATGGTAATGGGTACGGCCAACAACAGGATAACCATGGGCTGGGCAATGATTTGCTCACCCTGAAACGCGAACAGCAACACCAGGGTGGCCAGCAGCGCCACCAGCGACAGGGGCTGCAGCCGATTCAACACGACCGCCATCGCCGCGGGCCCCATACCCAGCAACACCCTGCGCCATACCTGTGCAATCACCACCGGAATCACGATATACAGCACGACCGACAGCAGCAGGGTGTCCCAGGGTACGACTATGGAGGACAGACCCAGCAGCAATCCAACGATGGGAGCAAAGGCGAACACCATGATGGTGTCATTCAGGGCCACCTGGCTGAGGGTGAAATTGGGCTCTCCACCGGTCAGGCCGCTCCAGACAAATACCATGGCGGTACACGGCGCGGCCGCCAGGATGATCAGACCGGCAATATAGGAGTCGATCTGATCCGCCGGCAGGTACTCGGCAAACACACCGCGGATAAAAAACCATGCCAGCAAAGCCATGGAAAACGGCTTCACTGCCCAGTTCACAAATACCGTGACGCCTATACCCCGCCAGTGTTCGCGCACCTCGTGCAAGGCCCCGAAATTCACCTTGAGCAGCATTGGAATGATCATCAACCAGATCAGGATCGCCACCGGAATATTCACTTCGGCAATTTTCATTTCGCCAAGCGCCTGGACCGGGGCAGGCAACACGTGCCCCAACACCACGCCCGCGACGATGCACAGACCTACCCAGACACTCAGGTAGCGCTCAAATACACTCATGGGGGCAGCGGGCCTGGCCGGGTTTTCCTGTCTGTTCATTTGACTTCCCTGTCCTCTCTCTTGGGCACACTCCTGCCGATCTCAAGCAGCCGTTGTCGCAACTGTTCAGCGCCCATCTCTTCAACCGGCAGTTCCACACAGGCTTTCACCCGGTGCTGCAAAATCCGGAAAGCACGCTCGAACGCGGCCATGCGTTTCTCCTCGCTGCCTTCAGTCGCAGCCGGGTCCTCGGTGCCCCAATGCGCGGTCGATGGATGACCGGGCCAAATCGGGCAGGTTTCCGCCGCTGCGCTGTCGCAAACCGTAAATACCAGGTCCATGGGCGGCGCGCCGGCGGCAAACTCATCCCAACTCTTGCTGCGACCCTGGTAATCCGTCATACCCATCCCGGCCAGCAATCGCACCGCCAGCGGGTTGATCCGTCCGGTGGGCTGACTGCCGGCGCTGTAGGCGCGGAAACGCCCTTTGCCCCAATGGTTCATCAGCGCCTCCGCCAGCACACTGCGAGCGGAATTACCGGTACACAGGAACAACACATTCACCATGCTTTGCTGCCTCGCTACCCGGGTTTCGCCACCCGGACCAATGAAAACCTGACCCTGTCCACACACAAGTATACGCGCCTCCAATCTGTTGTCTCACAGGCCACTCCGTTACACTGCGGCTTTACCCGGATGCCGCCCAATGACAGACATAACGCCCTCGTTCCCTGTGCTGGAAACACCCGCCCCCGATTTTACCCGGGACCAGGCGGAACAGATGGCGATGGAGTATTTCGGGATACGGGCCAGGGCGGGAAACCTGGTCAGCGAGCGCGATCAGAATTTTCGACTGCAGAGCGAAGACGGCGAGAAGTATGTATTGAAAATCGCCAACCCCGCCGAGTCGGCCCAGGTGCTGGAGTTTCAAAGTGCTGCGCTTGAGTACGCCGGTCTGTGTAACCCGAATCTTGCACTTCCCCGCCTGGTGCGAAGTGCCGGGGGCGAGATCATCCACGCCCATGCGCATGCAAACACGACCTACCTGCTGCGCGTGGTGACCTGGCTGGACGGGGTGCCGCTATCGGACCGCGGCCACGGCAAGACCAGTCCGGCCCTGCGTCGGGCCATGGGCCAATTCCTTGCCCACCTGAACAAGGCCATGCAGGGATATTTTCATCCAGCCGCGCAGCACGACCTGTTATGGGATGTAAAGCGCACGCTGGACGCACGGACACATCTGCATCACATAAAGGAACCCCGGCACAGGACGCTGGTGGAGAATGCCCTGGACTACTTTGAGCGCTACGTACAACCGCGGTTGCCCGGTTTGCGGGCCCAGGTGATTCACAATGACATGAATCCGGCCAATGTCATCGTCAGCAAGGATGATCCTGACTCTTTGGCAGGCATGATTGATTTCGGGGACATGGTGCACGCGCCACTGGTCACCGACCTTGCCGTGGCCGCCACCTACCAGGTCTTTGGCACCCGGGACATTGTGGCTGCGGTGTGCGACATGCTTTCAGCCTACCAGGCTGTCAATCCGCTGCAAGAGGATGAAATCGAACTGATCCCGGGTCTTATTGCAGGCCGTATGGCCATGTCCGCTACCATCGCCCAGTGGCGGGCGAGTGAGCACCCGGAAAACACCGACTACATCCTGGCCGACTTCCCTTCCACCTGGCAGGCCATGGAAGCGCTGGCTGCGACGGATTACGACCAGATGGTACAGGCCCTGCGCCGGGCCGCAGGCTACCCGGGGCGCAGCGCCATTTCTGCTGACAAGGAATCGCCCGAACATTACCGGGCATTGCTGGAACGACGTCGTATGGCGCTGGGACCGGCGATGCGGCTGTTTTACGACAAGCCGGTACACGTGGTTCGCGGTGACGGAGCCTGGCTGTTCGATAGCCAGGGCAATCGGTATCTCGACAGCTACAACAACGTGGCCCACGTGGGGCACGCGCACCCCGAGGTGGCTGCGGCCATCGCGTCCCAGTCCCGAACGCTCAATACCAACACCCGGTACTTGCACGAAAACATCGTGGAGTTGTCCGAGCGTCTTGCTGCCACGCTGCCCGGTGACCTCAGCGTGTGTATGTTCGTGTGCACCGGTAGCGAGGCCAATGACCTGGCCCTGCAAATCGCTCGCGCAAACAGTGGCAACCGCGGATGCATTGTTTCCGCCCATGCCTATCATGGAAACACCACCGCCGTTTTCCAGATGTCGCCCGAAGATTGCCCGCCAGACATGCGGGAGAGCTGGCTGGAAACGGTACCCGGCCCGGACATCTATGGCGGCCTGTACCGGGGAGAGGATGCGGTCGCCCGATACGCCAGCCACCTGGACCAGGCTATCGCCAAGCTGGCCGAGCGGGGTGAGGGTACTGCCAGCGTAATCTTCGACAACATTTTCAGTAGCGAGGGCGTCTTCCCGCCCCCGCCCGGATACCTCCAGGCGGCCTACGCGAAAGTCAGGGCTGCCGGGGGCCTGTGCATTGCTGACGAGGTCCAGTCAGGATTCGGTCGTACCGGTGACCACATGTGGGGGTTTTCACATGACGGCGTCCTACCCGACATCGTTACCCTGGGCAAACCCATGGGTAACGGACACCCCATCGCCGCGGTGATCACCACCCCGGCCATCGCCGAGGAATTCGCCCGAAAACGGCACTATTTCAACACCTTCGGCGGCAACCCGGTGTCCTGTGCGGCGGGCCTTGCTGTGCTGCGCGTCCTGGAGCGGGAGCAACTGCAGGAACATGCCCGCGTCACGGGCGAGTATCTGCGCAAGGGCCTGCGCGAATTGATGGACCACCATGAGTTGATCGGCGATGTGCGCGGCGCCGGTCTGTTTAATGCGGTGGAGCTGGTTACCGACCGCAAGCTGCGAACCCCGGCGGTTGACCAAACCGCCCGGGTGATTAACCGCTTGAAGGAGCTGGGTATCTTTGTCGGACTCACGGGGACACGCAACAATGCTATGAAGCTGCGCCCGCCCATGGTCTTTGCCCAATCCCAGGCAGACTTGCTTATAGAGAACCTGGATCGGGCCATTCGGGACAGCAGCTAAACCCGGTCACACGTACCGGACGTCGTATCAACGACCACCATTGAAAGGAACTCGCATGACACAAACCAACCACCAGGAACGCGAATTTGAGGTCGTGATTTGGGGAGCTACCGGCTTCACCGGCAGTTTGGTCGCGGGCTACCTGGCCTCGGAATACGGGGTGGGGAAAGACTTGCGCTGGGCGATTGCGGGTCGTAACCAGGGACGTCTGGAAGCGATCAGGAAATCGCTGGGCAAGGACGCCGGTACGCTACCGATTATCCTGGCCGACAGTCACGATGGGGTATCCCTGGCCAACATGGTCAAACGCACCAGGGTGGTGTGTTCCACCGTGGGACCCTTCGCAAAATACGGCAGCGAACTCGTGGCGGCCTGCGCCAAGCATGGCACCGACTACTGCGATATCACCGGTGAAGCCCACTGGATACGCGCCATGATCGATGCCCACGAAAAAGCGGCAAAGAAATCCGGCGCCCGTATTGTCAATTGTTGCGGCTTCGACAGCCTGCCCTCGGACCTGGGAACGCTGTTTGTGCAAAACGCCATGAAGACCCGGCACGGTGTGGCGGCCTCGGAGGTTGCCCTGCGGGTGCGCAGGATGAAGGGCAAGTTCAGCGGCGGTACTGCTGCGAGTATGCTCGCAGCGTTTGAAGCCGGCGCCAGCGACAAGTCCGTGCGCAGAACCCTGGCCCATCCCTATTCTCTCAATCCGGCAGGTGAGCAAAAGGGTCCGCCCTCAACCGATCCCCAGGCCCCGCGTTGGGATGAGGACGTGCAGTCGTGGATCGCGCCTTTCATCATGGCCAATATCAACACCAAGATCGTGCGCCGGTCCAACGCCTTGTCCGACTGGTCGTACGGGCGGAATTTTCGTTACAGCGAAGCCATGATGACAGGTAGAGGTGCCGCAGGATTCGCCAGGGCCGCCATGTTGACGGCTTCGCTTGGGGGCTTTGTCGCCCTGGCCGCGATGCCGCCCACCCGTACCTTGCTGAACCGGTTTTTCCTGCCCCAGCCCGGGGAGGGCCCCAGCCAGCAGGAACGCGAACAGGGTATGTTTGATATCCTGCTGGTGGCCCAACATCCTGAAAATGACGACATCAGCCTGACCGCGAAAGTGACCGCAGACAGGGACCCGGGCTACGGCGCCACCTGCAAAATGCTGGGAGAAAGTGCCGTTTGCCTGGCCAGGGACAGCCACCCTCGCAGCTTGCCTGGCGGTTTCTGGACTCCGGCAGTGGCCCTGGGTCAGCAACTCATAGCCCGGCTATGCGAGAAAGCCGGCATGACGTTCAGCCTGGTGCCGCCGAAATCGCGGGACGACTAGGCGATCAACCGGGGCAGCATCAGGGTCGCGATGCCCAGCACCAGGAAGAAGCCGCACATATCGGTGATGGTGGTCAGCACCGGTCCCGAGGCTATGGCCGGATCTACCTTGAAACCCTTGAGTATCAGGGGCACGGTGCCACCTATGGCAACTGCCACCACGGTGTTCATCGCCAGGGCCGAGCCGACCACCACACCCAGCCAGGGATTGCCTTGCCAGATCCAGCCGGCCAATGCCACCAGGGCGCCCAGGGCCAGGCCATTAATCATCCCTACAGGAACCTCTCGCCATAACACACGCATGGCGTCGGCGGGCTTCACAACACCCAGGGTGAGCTCACGCATACTGACCGCCACGGCCTGGTTACCCGAACATCCACTCATATCGGACACGATGGGCAGGAACACCGCCAGGGCAATTACCGCACTCAGGGTATCCTGGAAAAAAGCGATCACGCTGGCCGCCAGGATATTCAACAGCACGTTGACACTCAGCCACGACAGGCGGCGACCGGAGCGCGTCAATACGGGCATGGAACGCAGTTCCTCGCCACCGACGATGCCTCGCGCTTTCAGATTGTCCTCTTCCGCCTTTTCCGCCAGGGCGTCGTAGACGGCACGCCGGCGCACCACCCCGACCATCTTGTTGTGTTCGTCGACCGCCGGCACCGCCGACATCTCGTGATCATCAAAATATGCACCCAGGTCCTCCATCGAGGTACTGACCGGTACCGCCTCAGGCGGCGCCATCACCTTCTTGACGGGCAGGTCGGGATTGCCGAAAACCAGGTCTCGCAGCCGCAGCACACCGCGCAACTTCCCTGTCTTGCCCAACACGTACAGGTATTGCACGTTGTACAAGGCGTAGTCGTCAGGCCGGGTGGACAAATCCTGGATAACCGCCTTGACCGTCATATCATCCGGGTAGCTGATGAACTCGGTCATCATCAAACCGCCTGCCGTGTCCGCCGGGTAGGTGATAAGTTTTCGGGCGTCGGCGGCATCCTCACTGTCCATGTGCAACAGGATTCGCTCCATATCCTCCGAATCCAGTTCCGCCAACAGGTCAGCCTGATCGTCGCTGTCCATCTCGGTGACGATGCTGGCCGCCTCTTCGGGCTCCAATTCATCCAGCAAGTCCGCCACGTGGGAGTCCGGTACATCCTCCATCAACTCGGCGGCCGACTGGGGGGATATGGTCAGCAACAATTTGCGCTGCTCATCGTGACTCAGCCGGAAAATCGCCCTGACGGTTTCGTTGGCATCCAGGGTCTCGAGGTAGGCCTCGAGCTTGTCAGCCTGGTCCAGCTCGGTTAATTCGCGCAGAACTTCCCAGGGCCGTTGCGTCGTTTGTTCCATTTTTTCACCCCTGGATAAATTGCCTAAGACTTTCCCCGCTCCAACCCTGCGCAGCTGGCACGCAAATTCGTTGGTATCTGTTGGGAATCAACGCGCCGCATTATTCCCTCATGAGAAGGCATGCCTGCGCAAGCGCGAAATAAGAGGTGCACGGAAACAGGTTCCGCCAGGCCAGCTGTCACGCTGGCCAAACCGGCTACGGCGTCCGGTTGCGGCCGGTCAGACGGTCGCCCGGCGAGAATATCGCAAAGCG